>JAQWMR010000012.1 GCA_029246685.1 Acidimicrobiales bacterium
GGCCGGGCAACACCCTCCGACGGTCCGAACACTCTCCGGGTCGGCCTGGAGCGCCCCGGCCTCGCTCGTCGCCGACCACGGCCACGGCCCCGCCGACCCGACGGGCCGCCACCATTCCTCGCCGCTGTTGGACCCGCACGCGTCCGCATACGACATCGACCCGGCCGGGGCCACCGACGTCCGCATCCACGAACTGGCGGCGCGACCACAAACACTCTCGGCGCAGGCCGACGAGGGCCCCGTCACCCATGAGCCGATTCCCGGACTCGTCATCGTCGACCGCCGCGAGTGGACCGACGTCGAGCGGCGCGACACGGTGGACTGCCAGATTCCCGCATCGGTCTACGGGCTCGGCTGTCGCTCAGACGTCGGACTCCGCCACGGGATCGTGCACCACACGGTCAACGTCAACACCTATAGCGCATCCGACGTCCCGGACCTGCTGTGGGGAATCCAGCGCTACCACATGGACACGCGCGGCTGGGACGACATCGCCTACAACTTCGTGATCGACCGATTCGGCACGATCTGGCAGGCTCGCGAGGCCGAGCTCAACGAGCCCATCACGGGCGGCCACACCACCGGACTGAACGCCGAGAGCGTGGGCGTCGCCTTGCTCGGCACCCACACCGACACCGCGGTGCCGGACGAGGTGATTGCGTCGCTTGGCACCCTGCTGGGCTGGAAACTCTCTCTGCATGGCGTGGACCCGCTCGGCCACACCATCGTGCGGTCGTCCAGCGGCGACTTCGCCGAACCCGGCGAGATGACCGATGTTCGGAACATCTCGGGTCACCGAGACAACCAGAGCACCGGTTGCCCCGGGAATCGGATGTACGAACGCCTCGACGAGGTGCGAGTTGCCGCCGCTGATCTCGTTCCGATCTTCGGGACCGTCACCCCCACCTACACCTTGGACGACGTGTCGCTTCAGGGCTGGTCGATCGAGCGGTTCACTCCCGACGAGACCGTCGACGTCGAGATCAGCGTCGACAATGGCGACCCCGTCGTCGTCGCCGCTGATCTGCCGGTCGAGGATCTCGATGTCGACTACCCCGACGCCGGCAACGCTCACGGCTTCGAGCACGTCGTGCCGATCGACATCGACACGACCTCGATCGTCGTCAGGGTCGCCGCGGGCGACGGCACCACCGCGGACCTGATGGATCTCACGCTCTTCGCCACGTTCATCGACGTCGAACCCGATCGCTTCTTCGCTCCGGGCGTCTACTTCCTGCGGGAGAAGGAGCTCACGACCGGGATCCAGCCGGCGTTGTTCGAGCCAATGGATTTCGTCAGCCGGGGCCAGATGGCAACGTTCCTGCACCGCTTCATGGATCTCCCCGAGTTCGCCGAGGCTACCCCGTTCGAGGATGTCGAGCCCGACTCGTTCTACGAGGACGCGGTGCACTGGCTCTTCGACGCCGGCATCACCACCGGCACGTCGCCGACCACGTTCTCTCCCGCGGACTTCGTCACCCGGGGCCAGATGGCGGCGTTCCTCTGGCGCATGTGCGGCTCTCCGGAGCCCGCCACCACCGCGCCGTTCAAGGATGTGCCTCCGTTCTCCTACTTCGCGACGGCGGTCTCGTGGATGGCCGAGCTCGGCATCACGACCGGCATCCTTCCCACCAAGTACGCGCCAGAGTTCGAGGTCCGCCGCGGCGAGATGGCGACGTTCCTGCACCGCCTGGCGACCACACCCGAGGCGTGGACCGAGGTGGACCCGCCGTCGTCCGTGGAGTTCTAGGCGGGCTAGCTCTCCGTAGGCACGTTCTAGGTCGGCAACGCGCGGCCGGCCAGTTCGTAGGTCCACGCGGTCAGGTCGTCGACCGGGTCACCGCACCAGTCGAGCATCCGCCGACGGCCCTCGTCGTGGATCGCCTGTGCCGCAGGGAGATCGGCCAGAAGCCGATCGAGTTCGGCGAAGAACGCATCCTCGTCCTCGAGGAGGAACGCCTTCGTGAGGCCCCACCGTTCTTCGAGCTCCACCTGGTACGGGTGACGCCCCGCCCACGTGTTGAACCGCAGCGACGGCGTGCCGATCACGCCCGCCTCCGAACACACCGTCTGGCTGTCGCCCACCACGAGATCGGCGGCGGCGAGCACGTGATGGAATCGTTCCGGAGCAGCGGCGATACGCCGGTCGGCGAGGTCGGGCGGCAGATCGTCCTCCGACGAGATGACGACCCGGCCTGTCGTCTCGAGCCGTTCGATGGCTCGGTCGATCTGGTCCCGACTCATGCCGGCTTCGCTGACGTCGTGGCTGGAGGTGAAGGCGGTGAGGCGCAGCACGTGGAAGGGCTCGTCGTCGGCGAGGCCGAGTTCGGTGCGGATCGCCGGATCCGGCGTGAACCGCGACGGATGCAAGTAGAAGAGTTCCTTGTAGCCCTGATAGCGGCGGTGCTGCTTGCCGTAGTTCTTCTCGGTCGCGGTAGGACTCGCGATGATGTTCGCGAGCGGGCCGGCGACGTAGTACAAGAATCCGGCGACGTGCCCGTCGTCGGTGTCGTAGAGCACCGGCGTGCGGGTGAGCCGACCGGCATGAACGCCGGCCGGCGAGCGCGTCAGGATGACATCCGGCTTGAAGCGGCGAACCTCTCGCCACGCCCGCCAATCCCGCTGGAGCAGCTCCCGGGCCAGCGAGGGCATCGACGTTCCCGCTTGTGCGGCGGGCACGTGCGGGCGCCCGCGGGCCTCGATCAACTCGACGACCGAGTCCTTGCCCGGGCGTGACAACCACAGCGTCTCCGCGCCGTCCGCGAGCAGCCGATCCTCGACAGCCCCGAGGGTCCACACATCCGCGGGATGGACCGCGTCGATCAACACTTTCATCTCGACGGTGACGGTAGCGTCGCGGGATGCCGACCGCGCTGCGCCGCCTCCTCGATCAGCGCTCTCGGCCCATCCCGCCCCGGATGCGGGCCACGCTGCTGCTCGTCACCACGGTCGGTGTCGTGGTCGCCAGCGTGTGGGCGTGGCAATCAGCAGACCTCGACCTGGCCGACCTGGATTGGCTGCCGCTCATAGCGCTCTTCGCGATCGCGGCGCCGCTCAGTCTCGGCTTGAAGGCCGCCGAGTTTCGTGTGGCCGCCGCAATCGCCGACCAGCGTCCATCACTTCGACGATGCCTCGATGTCGCCGTCCTGTCGTCCGCGGCCAATCTTCTGCCCCTCCCCGGGTCGCTCCTCGTCACGGTCCACTCGTTGTCGGAGGACGGCACGAACTACGGCACGGCGGTGAACGCGAGCGCGGTGCCCGGGCTGACCTGGTTGTCCGTCACCGGAATGGTCGGCGGTGCGGCGATCGCCATCGAGGGCAACGTGTGGCTCGGCCTCACTGCCGTCGCCGGCGGGCTGCTCATTGCTGTCGTCGCCAACACCATGTTCCGGCGCACGGCACCCGCCGAAGGTCGGGTCTCACTGGCGTTCGTCATCATCGCGGTCGAAGCAGGCTGGCTCGCCGTGAGCGCGTTGCGCCTCAGCCTGGCGGTCACAGCGCTGGGAGTGTCCATCGAACCGCTCCAAGCCGTGGCGCTGTCCGTCGCCGGTGCGATCACCGTCGCCATCGGCTTCGTGCCCGGCGGTCTCGGCGTTCGGGAGGGCCTCATTGCGGCGCTTGCGCCGATCATCGGACTCGACGTCGAGACCGGCGTTCTGCTCGGCAGCCTCGACCGCGTCGTCTGGCTCGCCTTCCTGGCATTGGCCGCACTCGTGAGCGTGCGGGCCCACCGAGCCGACGCCTGAACGAGCGATTCAGGTCAGTCGGGTAACCAGCTCGGCGAGAGGCTCGCGGAAGTCGCGGGTCTCGGAGAGTCCGGAGAGCCGCATCGCCATGTTGTCGAGTACCGAGTTGGCGGGGCGGGGCGCGGGGTAGGACCCCGGAAGCTCGTCCGTGGTGCACGGGCCGACTCGCTCGGGATCGGCACCAGCAGCCCTGGCGACCTCCTGGGCGAACTCGAACCAGCTCACGGCCCCTTGATTGGTGACATGGAACAGACCGGGTCGCCTCGAGATCGCGAGATCGCGCACGACCGGGGCGAGGTCCGAGGTGAAGGTGGGGTGACCGACCTGGTCGGAGACGAAGGTGAGCGTGTCGTGCTCGCCGAGCAGCCGCAGGATGGTCTTGACCATGTTGTGGCCGTACTCGCCGCACACCCACGCCGTGCGAACGATGGTGGCATCGAGGCCCGCTTCGATCTCACCGGCCAGCTTCGAACGGCCATAGACGGACATGGGGTTGGGTGTGTCCCATTCGTTGTAGGGGCTGTCCTTCGACCCGTCGAAGACATAGTCCGTGGAGATGGACGTGAGGTGCGCACCCACGGCCCGGCAACCCTCGGCGACATGACGAACAGCCATCGCGTTCACGTTGTAAGCAAGGTCGACTTTGGACTCGCAGTCGTCGACCGCGGTGATCGCGGCGCAGTTGATGACGATGTCGGGACTGATGTCGTGCATCGCGCCGAGCACCAGTGCCCGATCGGTGATGTCGAGCTCCGGGAGGTCGACGGCGACGACCTCATGCGGCTCGAGCAGAGGCAGCAGTTCGGTGCCGAGCTGGCCGTTGGCCCCGGTGACGAGGATCTTCATCGACGATGCTCTCAGCGCGCCGAGGCCGTGTTGGCCTTCAGCGGTTCCCACCAGGCCCGGTTCTCCCGGTACCAGGCGACGGTCTTCTCGAGGCCCTCGGCGAAGTCCTGGGCCGGCGCCCAGCCGATCGCGCGCAGCTTGGAGCAGTCGATGGAGTAGCGCCGGTCATGACCGAGCCGGTCCTCGACGTAGTCGATCGCCGACTCGTCGCGACCACAGAGCTCGATCAAGCGATCGGTCAGCTCGCGGTTCGTGATCTCGTTGCCGCCACCGATGTTGTAGATCTCGCCCGGCACGGCGTTGCGCAGCACCACGTCGACGCCAGAGCAGTGATCGGCGACGAACAACCAGTCGCGGATGTTCATGCCGTCGCCGTAGAGGGGAACGGTGCCACCGTCGAGCAGGTTCGAGGTGAACAGCGGGATGACCTTCTCGGGAAACTGGAAGGGCCCGTAGTTGTTCGATGCCCGGGTGACGACCACCGGCAGTTCGTAGGTGGTGTGGTAGCTCAGCGCGATCAGGTCCGACCCGGCCTTGGACGCCGAGTAGGGCGAGCGAGGATCGAGCCCGTCCGTCTCGACGGAGGACCCTTCCTCGACCGAGCCGTAGACCTCGTCGGTCGAGACGTGGAGGAACTTGTCGACCTCGAGTTGGCGGGCGACGTCGCACATCACGTTGGTGCCGTCGCAGTTGGTTCGCACGAAGGCGTCGGGGCCGGAGATCGAGCGATCGACGTGGGACTCAGCGGCGAAGTGCACGACCTGGTCGCAGCCCCGCATCGCCTCCGCCACCGCGTCACGGTCACAGATGTCGCCCTGCACGAACGACACGCGGGATCCGAGCACGTCCTCGATCGATGCCATGTTGCCGGCATAGGTGAGCACGTCGAAGATCACGACTTCGTCGTCGCTCGACTCGAGCACGTGACGGACGTAGTTGCTTCCGATGAATCCGGCAGCGCCGGTGACGAACAGCTTCATGTCTCTCCTCGGTAGCCTTGACTCAGGTGGTCCGCAGCGAATGGTAGGAACGACGGTTGGCGGGCAGGTCGTCGCGCAGGGGATTGGCTTGGTCCCGACCGGACAGGATCGGATCGGTGAGGCCCCAGTCGGCGCCGATCGCGGGATCGTTCCAAAGAACGCCGAGTTCGTCTGCGGGGTTGTAGTAGCCGTCGACGAGGTACGTGAGCGTGCAGTCCGTCAGCGCGGCGAACCCGTGGGCCACTCCCGGCGGGATGTAGATGCCGTGGTGGGCGTGGGAGTCCGCGTCTTCCCCACCCAGGTCGTAGACGATCGTGGCCTCATCGGTGGGCCCGCCCTCGCGCAAATCGTGCAGCACCACGCGCACCTTGCCGTACGGGCAGTACCAGTAGTCGCTCTGGTGCAGGTGGTAGTGCAGGCCCACGACAGAGCCACCCTGGCGGTCGCCGCGGTTGCCTTGGACCATCTCGCGCTGACCGGGGAACCACGACCGACGGTACGTCTCGACGAAGTAGCCGCGCTCGTCACGGTGAATGTCGGGTTCGACGATGTACACGCCGTCGATGACGTCAGAGGGCGTCACGGTTGCCATGGAAACTCCAGGGGTGAGAAGCGGCGGGCCTTATTCGATCTCGAGGTGGCAATGGTCGCCAAGCATCACCCGAGTGGCCCGGGGGCGGGCGTCGCCCTTGGTGATCTCCGTGGCGCGCCCCACGAGAGAGTCGGTGAGACGGGGAATGTCGGTGATCGACGATCGGCGCAGAAACACGGCGTTGTCGATCTCGCTGCGGGTGATACGGCAGTCGGTGGCGATCGCGCTGTAGGGACCGACGTAGCTGTCTTCGACGATCGTGCCGGCGCCGATGATGGCGGGGCCCCGCACGGTCGAGTTGACGATCTTTGCGCCCTCCTCGACCACAACTCGGCCGTCGATCGAAGATGCGTCGTCCACGTC
This sequence comes from Acidimicrobiales bacterium, assembly GCA_029246685.1. Lineage (GTDB taxonomy): Bacteria > Actinomycetota > Acidimicrobiia > Acidimicrobiales > Aldehydirespiratoraceae > JAJRXC01. The sequence goes on from JAQWMR010000012.1 coordinate 6,528, forward strand.
GCCGTCGACCGAACGCTCGAGCGTGTCGAGCACGAGGCGGTTGCACTCGAGGAGCGGGTCCTTCTTGCCGGTGTCGATCCACCAGCCGACGAGGACTTCGTGGTTCACGCGGTAGCCGTTTGAAACGAGCCACTGGATGGCATCGGTGATCTCGAGTTCGCCCCGCTCCGACGGCTCGATCGCGGCGACCGCGTCGTGGATCGTGGGATCGAAGAGGTAGACGCCGACGAGCGCCAGGTCGGACGGCGGCACCTCGGGCTTCTCGACGAGTTGGAGCACTTCGCCATCGGCGCCGACCTCGGCCACGCCGAACGCCGTGGGATTGGGCACTTTCGCCAGGAGAATCTGGGCCGCTGGAGGGACGTAGGCCGCGCCGGGCTGCGGCGTGTCAGCCGCCGAGCGAGCGTTCTCGAACCCGTCGACGAACTCGTTCAGCCCCTGCTCGAGCATGTTGTCGCCCAGGTACATGACGAAGTCTTCGTCGCCGAGGAAGTCGCGGGCGATGAGCACGCAGTGCGCAAGACCGAGCGGCTCGTCCTGGACGATCCACGTGATCTTCACGCCGAACTGGGAGCCGTCGCCGACGTACTCGCGGATCTCGTCGCCGGTCGCCGGAGCGATGATGATTCCGATCTCCTCGATGCCCGCCGCAGCCATGTCCTCGATGCCGTAGAACAAAATGGGCTTGTTTGCGATCGGGACCAACTGTTTCGCGCTGGTATGGGTGATCGGGCGGAGCCGGGTTCCGGCGCCGCCGCTGAGAATGAGACCCTTCACGGGCAATAAGGGTACCGAGCGCCCGTAGGACTGTCTCTAGGCGGAACGATCTAGTCGACGACAGCGATCGCGTCGACCTCGTAGAGCTGGCCCGGCATGAAGAGGGCGCTCACGCCGACGAGGGTCGAGGTGGGTTCGGGCATCGAGTCGCCGAAGACCGCACCGAGCGCGGCGATGAACGGGCCGAGCGAGTTCTCGTCGAACCCGACGACATAGTGGTTCAGCTTCACGACGTCGTCGATCGTCGCTCCCGCCGCGTCCAAGCACGTCACGAGATTGGACAGCGCGAGCTCGATCTGCGCCTGGAGGTCCCCCTCGTGCTGCAACGCGCCGTCCGGGCCGGTGGGGATCTGACCGGAGATGTAGACCTGCCGGGAGCCGCTCGCCACCATCACCTGCGTGAGTCCGGGCAGGGTGAACACGGAGTCGGGATTGATCTTCTCGTGAGACATGCCGCCCGTTTTAGTCGCGTGCTGACTCCGTCACCGGCAGACGACCAGCGCGGGCGTGCACCGAGTACTCGTACTTGAGCAACGCGGCGGTGATGAGCGATCCGGCGACGACAGCGGCGACCAGGGCGCTCTCGACCTGGAGGAACGGATCGTCGGCGAAGCCCAACGCGATCGGGAACGCCGCGACGCCGACGATGTAGCCGACGACCGCGAGCCGGGCATGGTCCAGGGCGACCAAGCCGAGCGACAGCGACAGCATCACCATCAGGCCACCGCCACTGGCCGAGAGCAGGGCCATGTCACGGGCGCCGATCTCGTCACCGAAGAGCGACTCGACGAGCCAGGGACCGATCGCAGCCATCACCAGCACGGAAACCGTGGCCACCGAGACGACTGCGCCGACGAGGCGGAGTTGAGTGTGACGGAACGCGGTGAGGTCACGTTCCGCTGCTTGGGTGGCGAGCGTGGGCAGCAGCGATGCCTTGACCGCCTGGAAGAAGAAGAGCGGGACCCGGGAGATGATGAGCCCGTTGAGGAAGATGCCCGGCGCCTCTGCACCAAGGTCGTCACCGACGATCTCCAGCGCGACCGGACCGACATTCAGCATGAACGCCTCGCCAAGCGACGCTATCAGCAGCCATCCGAGCGACGGCGTGAGCTCCGAGAGCGGCGCCGGCGGACCCGGCTTCACGAACGGACGCAGGTTGCCGATGGCGACGAACGTCGCGATCAGGAAGGCGATGCCGACGGCGACGGCGTAGGCGCCGACGACCTCGACGCCGATGATTGCGAGGACGCCGGCAAGAAAGAGGCGGCCGAGGCCCTCCGCGGCGAAGTACGCGCTGTAGCGGCCGAACTCGTGACGACCAGAGAGCACCCCTCGGACGCACTCGGCGACCATGAACGCGCTCAACGACAGGATCAAGGCGACGAGCAGGTCGACGCGGTTATCGAGGAGTTCGTCGAGCCCGACACGCCACGTGGCGAGAATGCCGACGATCACGACTGCCAGCTGGACGATGCCGATGCGAGCGGCCTGTCTGAGAACCGGGGCGCTCCCGTCGCCCCGACCGGCCCGATCGGCCGTGGCGCGAGCGATTTCCTGCTCGAGCGGCTGGAAGAGCCCGGGGCCGAGGATGTAGATGAGCCCCCAGAGCACGGCGAGCCCGCCGTACGCCTCGTCGCCAAGCGCGCGCCGCGCGACGACGAGGAAGGCATACGTGGTGATGCCATTGACCACGAGACCCGACCCGATGGCGGTGGTGCCGACGGGAAGCGGGCTGCGGTCGCGCAGGGACGCGAGTAGGCGGCGGATGAAGGCTCTCCAGTGTGGATCCGTCAGGCGCGACGGAACCCCGGAGGTTATCGGCGCCCGTGCGGTGTGCCTGCTTCAGGCTGAGGTGAAGGACGGCATGCAGAGCCCGTCCAGCTCGGTGACCTCGATGCGGTCCCGGTTCTCCCACGTGACCTGGTTGTCCGGGTCGATCCGCAGCTTGAACTCACGGAAGCTCATCTCGAGCGCATCGAACGCAACGAGGCGGCCGCTCAGCGGTTCGCCGACACCGAGGAGCAGCTTGAGCGCCTCGAGGGCCTGGATGCTGCCGACGATGCCGGGAAGCACGCCGAGCACGCCGGCTTCGGCGCATGACGGCGCGAACTCCGCGGGCGGCGCTTCCGGAAGCATGTCGCGGTAGGTCGGGCCGTGACGAGGGTCGAACACCGTGATCTGGCCCTCGAAACGGAAAATCGAGCCATGGATCACCGGGATACCGAGCTTCACGGTTGCGTCGTTGAGGAGGTAGCGACTCGGGAAGTTGTCGGCGCCGTCGACCACGACGTCGTAGCCCTCGACGATGTCCGTGATGTTGTCGGCGCCGAGACGGGCGTCGTAGGTGACCACGTTGACGTCAGGGTTGAGAGCCGTGAGCGTCTTCTTCGCAGAGTCGACCTTGCGCTCCCCCACCCGATCCAGGTTGTGGAGGATCTGGCGCTGAAGGTTGGACTCGTCGACGACGTCCATGTCGATGATGCCGAGGGTGCCCACACCCGCCGCAGCGAGGTAGAGCGCGGCCGGCGAACCGAGACCACCGGCACCGAGGAGGAGGACCTTCGAATCGAGCAGCTTGAGCTGTCCCTCTTCGCCGATCTCCGGGACGAGAAGGTGGCGCTGATAGCGGTTGCGCTGGTCGGGCGTGAGTGTCTGCGGCCGCTTCCAGTCCCGGCCCTCGTCCTTCCACTTGTTGAAGCCGCCGTCCATGGAAACGGTGTTGGCGTAGCCGAGCTGCTCGAGCGTCTGCACCGCGAACGCCGAACGCACGCCACCGGCGCACACCACGACCATCTTCGTGTCGCGATCACTCACCCGGTTCTCGATGTTGGACTCGAGCTGACCGCGCGGGATGTGGATCGACCCCGGGATCGCGCCCTGCTCGTATTCGTCCGGCTCGCGGACGTCGAGGAGGACGTAGCCCTCAGCGAGAAGTAATTCGCCGCCGGCGGTGTCGACCTCGTCGATCGACGACTTCGCCTGCTGCAGAAGTTCACGAAAACTGGCCATGGCCGAAAGCCTACCTATTCAGTCGGGAATTGCCATTCCCAACCTCGATCACCCGGTTGGCATTCCCACAATCACGGGCAACACGTCGCCGATCTGCTCGTTGAGGACGACGTCGGCAATCGAATCCATCGCCGTGGGCTCGGCGTTGACGATGATCAGTTTGGCGCCGGCCTGCTTCGCGATCATGACCGTCTCGTTGATCGGGTAGACGGCGAGCGACGTGCCGATGGCCAAGAAGACGTCCGCTTCGAGCGCCGCGACTTCAGAGCGCTGGAGATCCTCCGGATCGAGCGACTGCCCGAACGAAACGGTGGCCGACTTCAACATGCCGTCGCAGCGAGGACACGACGGGTCCTCCTCCCCCGCCCGAACCCGGACGAGCGCCTCTTCCATGTTGTCTCGGTACTCGCACTCCAGGCACTGGACCTTGCGGGTGGTGCCGTGCACCTCCACGACGAGTTCCGGGCTACTGCCGGCCCGCTGGTGGAGCTCGTCCACGTTCTGGGTGATCAAGGTGTGGAGCTTTCCCCGTCCCTCGAGATGCACGAGGGCGTGGTGACCGATGTTGGGCTCGACGTTGGCCCACAGCTCACCTGACGCCCGGGCCGACCAGTTGGCCTTCCGAACCTCAGGGTCGTTCACGTAGTACTGGATGTTGGACGCCTTCTCGGCTGCCGGGTTCTTCGTCCAGACGCCGTTGGGCCCGCGAAAGTCCGGAATCCCGCTGTCCGTCGAGATCCCGGCACCCGTCAGCACGGCGACCGCATCGGCGTCGTCGATGATCTGGCGGGCGGTCTCCGAATCGGTCGCAGTCATGGGCGGGACTGTACGCGATGACGCTCGGGTGACGCCCGAACGGTTGTGTCCCCGCGACGGACCCGTCGGAGAAACTATGGTCGCGACCAGGCGACGAAGGGGTGGCCATAAGACCGAAACGACACGGCAAGACCATGCCGTCGCCGTTCCAGTCGTCGCACTCCTCGTCTCCGTCTTCATGACTCCGAGCGCGAGCGCACAGGACGAGCCCGTCGATACCGACGGCGACGGCCAGCGCGACGACTGGAACGGCGACGGCATCCCGGACAACGAGGACGACCTGCCGTGCGCGTTCGACGGCAAGGACGACGAAGCGAACACCGGCGTGCCCGACGGCATCCCTGATGCAGAAGGCCGGCCGCCCGGGGCGGACGAACCGCCGTGTGTCGGCGAAGACGGCAGCCTTCCCGAGCAGCTCTCGCTCCAGCAGATCTCGGTGATCCTGACGGAAGTGTTCTTCCAGATGCTCGATGTCACCGAGGAAGGCGAGGAGCCTGACGGCTGGCCCAACATTCGGCGCCTTCTCGACGAGTACGCATTGCTCGTCGCGCTGATCCAGCTGAATTCTGATCGAATGGCGGCCCTTCGGGGCCGCCATTCGGCGTTTTGAGGCTGGCCGAAGTGCAGCGGGGGTCTGACCCCAAGTGCAGCGCTACGGCGCAGTGAAGTTGGCGGCGAGGTCGGCGAGCAGGCGGACGCCGAAGCCGGTGCCGCCCTTGGTGATGTCGGCATCTTCTGCGTCGGACCACGCCGGGCCCGCGATGTCGATATGGGCCCACGGGATGCCCTCACCCACGAACTCCTGCAGGATCAGGCCCGCAGTGAGTGCTCCGCCGTAGGGCGTGCCGATGTTCTTCATGTCGGCCACGGGTGATTCGAACTGCTTCTTGTAGTCCTCCGGCAACGGAAGATGCCAGACCCGCTCCCCTGTCGCATCGGACGCCGCACGAATCTGGGAGACCCAGTCGTCGTTGTTGCTCATGACGCCGGCGATCTTCGGGCCGAGCGCAACCATGCAGGCGCCGGTGAGCGTCGCGAGATCGACGATCGCGTCCGGCTTCGCCTCGCTCGCGAGCGAGAGGCCGTCCGCCAGGATGAGGCGACCTTCGGCGTCGGTGTTGAGGACTTCGATCGTCTTGCCGTTGCGGATCTTCAGGACGTCGCCCGGTCGGGTGGCATCGCCACCGAGCATGTTGTCCGTCATCGGGACATAGGCGCGAACTCGACACGCCGGCGCGATGGTGGACATCACCGACATCGCCCCGACCACGGCGGCCCCGCCGCCCATGTCGCACTTCATCGTCATCATGCCTTGGCCGGTCTTGATCGACAGGCCGCCCGCGTCGAACACGATGCCCTTGCCGACGAGCGCCAACGTCCCCTTCGCTTTGCCCTTGGGGTTGTATGTCAGCTCGACGAGGCGAGGCGGCAGATCAGACCCTCGGTTCACACCGAGCAGGCCGCCGAGCTTCCCCTTCTTGATCGCAGCTTCGTCCCAAACCTTGACGGTCAGGCCGGCTTTGCGACCCATCGCCGCTGCACGTCGGGCGAACTCGGGAGCCGTGAGGGTGCCTCCCGGCTCGTTGACGAGGTCTCGCGCCAGCGCCTGGGCGTCGGCGACCGCGAGGCCGAGATCCAGCGCCGCCTGGTTGCGCGCACCCGAACCCCCGGCAACGTCCACCCGGGCCAGCTTCGGGGCCTTGCCTTCCGACTTGTAGGTGAGGAACTTGTAGCTGCCGAGGCGGATGCCCTCGGCGAGCGCCTGGCGAGCAGCCCGGCCATCGAGCTCTGAGCCCGGCAGGGCGACACCGATTCGAGCGTGGCGGCCGAATCCGCGTGCGATCGAGGCACCGGCGCGGCGGAGTCCGTCGGTGGTCAGTGCGTCAGTCGGGCCAACGCCGACCACTGCGTGGACCCGCCCGCCAGCGGGCCAAGTGTGGGTCTGTCCGGGCTTACCCTCGAAGCCAGCGGTCTTCAGCTGATCAGCGGGTGGCCCCGCTGATCCGTCGTCGACCGCGTCGCTGGTGACGAGCGAGATCGACGCCTTGGCGGCCTTGGGAACGGAGCGGACGGCGTGAAAGCTGAGAGCCATCCGCGCACCTTACGCGGGCCAGCCGATGAGGGCTGCCATCTGCGCACGGGCTGCCCTCCCCTCCCGAGTGTTGAAGATCGCGGCCACGTGCTGGCCCCGCGGCATCTCTCGCAACGTCAGCTCGGCGCCGTCAACCTCGGCGCGCTTGGCGAATGTTCGAGCATCAGCGAGGAACAGTTCGTCGGTCCCGACGAACACATGCATCGGCGCCAACCCCTCGAGCGAGGCGTGGACCGGCGAGATCAGCGCATCATCGGTACCCCGGAACTCGCCGGCGTAGTGGGTGCCGATCGCCCGGATGCCCGAGACCGTCAACATCAGGTCGGATTGCTCCTGGGCGAGCGCCGCGGGGTCGGATAGCGCGAGGTCGAGCCACGGAGAAATGAGCACTGCCGCGTGGGGTTGTTCTATCTCGCGAGGACGGAGGTGCAGGAGCAACGTGGCGGTGAGCCCGCCGCCCGCCGAGTCGCCGGCGACCACGATGTTAGACGCCCCATATCGGGTGGCCAGATACTCGTAGGCGCTGAGCGTGGAGGCGATGATCTCCGCGTGGTCGACCTCGGGAATCCGCGGATAGAGGAACATGGCGACGTCGGCGCCGGTCTGGTCGCCGACGTCGGTGAGCGCGCTCCAGTGCTGCTGCGACGGACCAATGAGATACCCGCCACCGTGCAGGTACAGGATTACCCGGCGCCCCTCGTTGCCGAGGACGTGCATCGTGGAGCCCTCGATGTCGATCTCCTCGTGGCGGCGCCCCCGCTTCACGGCCCGCGGCGGCTTCCGCGTGTCGAAGCGGCGAGCCTTCGGCGCGAGTTCCACGACGACGCTGCGATCTCCGGCCGCGCGATCGAACAGCTTGTTCGCGCCGACGAGGCGGAGCAGTCGGAAGATGAAGTAGAGGAAGCGAGAGCCGAGGCTGAGTCGAGGTCCGGACATGGCGGCACCGTACAGCGACGGTGCTCTAACGGGCGTGGTGGAGCGCCTGCAACGCCGCCATCAAGGCGTCGTCGGGCTCGGCCGCGAACGCAGGGGCCGATCCGACGCGATCGCGGAGGTCACCGAACGCATCGAAGGTCAGAACTCGATCACCGATGGCGCAGCGAAGGTCGTCCTGGGCGATCGAGCCGGCGATGTCGCGCAGCCGTTCATCGACGAGAACGTTGCCTCGCCAGTCGGTGAACCGGAGCCGAGTGACGTCATGGCTCACGATCCCCCGGGTGGCGGCTGCTCGACCGGCGGACGTCGTGCCGACGAACTCGGCTTCGACCGCCCACACCGTGGACGTGGGCAGCGCGCCGACGATACGGGACCATCCGTCTCGCATGTCTTCGAGCGCTCGGCTCGGCGACGTCCGCGTCGTCTCCATCTCCAGTCCATCGGCGCGGCGACGGGCCATCTGAGGACTGGGGGATGCCCTCGAGATGACCCGTCGACCGGTTCGAACCAGCCGATGGGTGCGTGGAGGACACCTCAGCCGCCGACCGGCAATTCCTGCTCCAACGTCAGTGTCTCGGCGAAGAGGTCACCGTGTTGCTCGACCCGCTCGAGGACATCACCGGCTTCGAACGACAGATGCTCGCCGTCAGCGCCGTCTGCGACCTCGTCCCACAACAGGGGCGTGGAAACCGTCGGCCGATCCTTCGCTCGCAGTGAGTACGGGGCGATCGTCGTCTTGTGCCGGGAGTTCTGACTCCAGTCGATGAAGATCTTCCCCTTGCGGAGCTTCTTGGTCATTTTGGACAGCACCTGTTTCGGGAGCTTCTGCTCGAGCAGCTGCGCGACCGCGAGTGCGAAGTCCGACGCGTGCTCATGCTCGTGCGGGGTGTTGAGGGGCACATAGAGTTGCATCCCCTTACTGCCCGAGGTCTTCGGGAAGCACTGGAGCCCGACGGTCTCCAGCACCTCCTGGATCTCCAGAGCGATCTGGCAGCACTCGATGATCGTGGCCGGCTCGCCAGGATCCAGGTCGAAGACGAGCATCGACGGTGAATCGATCTCACCGCATCGAGCCATGGGTGCGTGGATCTCGAGCGCCGCGAGATTCGCCGTCCATGCCAAGGCGGCGATGGCGTGCAGCTTGCAATACTCGATTCCACTACGTCGGTCACCCGGCCCGGCACACGTCCCGACCCAGCCGGGCCGGTGCGAGGGACACCGCTTCTCGAAGAAGGAGCTCTCCGTCACGCCGTCCGGCCACCGCCGCAACGTGATTCCACGATCCTCGACATGGGGGAGCATGTATGGCGCTATCCGGACGTAGTAATCGATCACCTGTGCCTTCGTGAAGGAGACCATCGGGTACAGCACCTTCTCGAGGTTGCTGACCGCCAGACGATGGCCGTCGATCTCGACGTGGACGCGTTCGGGCTCGGCCACCGTGCTGGATCAGGCCGACTTGCGGACCCGGGCCGCCTTCTTGGCCGACTTTTTTGCCGCCTGTTGTTGTCCGACGACGGGGCCGGAGCCGGCACGAGGTCCTCGCTGGTCTCCCCTGCCGCCTTGCCGTCGTTCCAACCGTTGACGGGACCTTCGGTGAGGTGGTCGGTGCCCTCGGCGGGCATGTTCTCCGGCGTGCCGGCGACCACAGCACTCACGAACTTCGAGGTGTTGACCACGTGGTTCATCAGGTCGTGAACGGTGAACTGCTTGCACGGCGTCTTCATCTCACGGTGCTCGGACGTGAGGCCGGCGACTAGGCCGTCCATGATGCCGACGGTTTCGTTGAGGGCGCCGTTGAGTTCCATGTGGGCTCCTGGTGAGGGGGTAGAAGCCGCAGTCTTCATCATGTGGTCCGGTTTTCAACCGAACGCACGTTTGTTTTCACCGGTCTGTCGAGCCGTCAGTGGTCGAGCAAGATGCGAGCGACGAGATCCTGTCCGAACGCCGTGAGGATCGCGAGATACATGAGCCCCGTCGCGGCCATCACTGCGCTGTACTCCCGCTCTTTGAGCGCGGCGCGGGTGACGAACACGAGTCCGATGGTGGTGACGACACACGCGATCCAGAACCAACCGAGCAGGCCGTTGTAGGCGTCGTCGATCGTGCCGTTGAGCAGGGAGACCATGCCCGTCGGGATGAGCATGACGATGGTCTCCGGCACCCAGAGGACTCCGGTCCACTTCACGAGTTCGTGGATCGGGGCTCTCGCCAGGCCCGGCTGCACGAGATACCAGTGGCCGAGAAGCATTGCGTCGGTGACGACCCCGAGGAACAAGGCACTCGTGATCCCACGCACAACGCTGAGTAGCGCCGGATCACCCGCGGCGATCGATCCGAACAGCACCGCCACGAGACCGATACATGCGGCGACAAGATCGAGCACCGGCGGGAACTCCGCCGCGGACTTGTCGAAGCGTTGCTCATCGCGGTCGATGCCGGTCATCTCGGCAACCCGAGTCGTGCGCCGCTCGACCACGTCTCGCTGGCCGGCCACGCCGGCCTTGCGGCGGACGACCGAGACACCGAGCGCGACGACGCCGGCAACCACGAAGCCGATGGTGGCGATCTCTCGGGTCCACGTCGGCTCCGTCGCGAACGCCGCAACCAGCGAGCCGGCCGCGAGCGCGAGGAACGTCAGGCGCTGCAACCAGCCGTAGCCGAGCCCGACTTCACGTCGCCGGGTGGTCACCCACAGGAACAGCCATCCGCCCGCCGCCCACTGCAGGAGCACCGTCGCGCCGTCGACCCGAATCACGGCGTCAAGGTATCGCCCGGGCGGCTCAGGCGGTCACGACGGCGAGGTGATGATCGACCGTGTTGAGCGAGTCGGGGCCAGCCTCTGTCGCCACGACGATGTCCTCGAGCCGCATGCCGAAGCGACCCGGCATGTAGATGCCCGGTTCGATCGAGAACGCATTGCCCGCGACGAGCGGCGCCTGGTTGCCCTCGACGATGTAGGGATCCTCGTGCGCCTCGACCCCGATCCCGTGGCCGGTGCGGTGGATGAAGTAGCTGCCGAACCCCGCGTTGATGATCTTCTCCCGACCGGCGCGATCGACGTCCTGCGCCGGCGTCCCGACCGTCGCCGCCCGCACCGATGCCCCGTGCGCCTCGTGGAGCACGGCATAGGCCTCCAGGAACTCCCGCTCGGGCCGCTCCCCCACCCACACGCAGCGGGTGATGTCGGAGCAGTAGCCGATGCCGTCGTCACCGATCATCGTTCCACCGAAGTCGCACAGGACACCCTCGCCCTCCTGGATGACTCGATCCGCGGCTTCGTGGTGCGGCGACGCGGCGTTCTCTCCCGCCGCGACGATGGCGAAGTTCACCCGATCGTGGCCCTCATCGATGACCTGATGCCCGAGCTCGGCGGACACCCACGCCTCGGTCTTGCCGATCAGCGGAATCTCGCCTCCTTGGAGACGTGCGGCAACGCGGTCGACGGCCTGACTGGCCGCCCGAAGCCGCTCGATCTCCACCTCATCCTTCACCGAGCGGATCGGGCTCGTGATCGTGCTTGCCCGTCGGAACGATGCCCCGGGTGCTGCCGACATGAGGTCGACGAGGAAGCCGGACCACATGTGGTCCCCCACCGCGGCTGTCTCGGCGCCGCCCACCAGCCGGGCGATGATCCCGATCGGATCCTGTGTCTCGGTCCAGGGTTTGATCGAGAACACTCCCTCGCGCTCGACCACCCGAGGGGCCTCGAGCGCCGGCACGACAAGCGTCGCCGCGCCGTCACGAGGCACGACGAGCATCGTGATCCGCTCCAGCGGCATCGCCTCATAGCCGGAGAAGTACGGCAGATCGGCCCCGACCGACAGGAGCAGCACGTCCACCCCATCTTCGGCCATGCGGGCTCGGGCGCGATCCAGGCGTTCAGCGAACATGAACGCTAGGCTAGATCGTAGGGTGACGGCCATGACCGACCGCGCCTGGGGATTTCGCACCCGTGCCCTGCACGCCGGGGGCCGCCCTGATCCGACCACCGGGGCCAGAGCGGTCCCGATCTTCCAGACGTCGAGCTACGTCTTCGAGGACACGGACGACGCCGCCGATCTCTACGCCCTCCAGAAGTACGGGATGATCTACACCCGCCTCGGCAACCCGACGACCTCCGCGTTCGAGGAACGGATCGCCAGCCTCGAGGGCGGCATCGGTGCAGTCGCCGCGGCGTCAGGGCACGCGGCCGAGTTCCTCGCCGTCACGAACCTCGCCCAGGCTGGCGACCACATCGTGGCCAGCTCCAGCCTCTACGGCGGCTCGATCACCATGTTCTCCAACACACTGGCGCGGTTCGGCATCGAGACGACCTTCGTGGACGCAGACGATGTCGACGGCTTCGCGGCTGCAATCAACGACCGAACGAAGCTCGTCTTCACCGAGACGGTGGGCAACCCATCGGGAGTCGTCGCCGACCTCGAGGCACTCGCCGACGTCGCTCATGCCGCCGGACTGCCTCTGTTCGTCGACTCCACCTTCGCAACGCCCTACCTCTGCCGCCCGATCGAATGGGGCGCTGACGTGATCATCCACTCGGCCACGAAATTCCTCGGCGGCCACGGCACGTCGATCGGCGGCGTCGTGGTCGAGGCCGGCACGTTCGACTGGGGCTCCGGCCGATTCCCCAACATGACCGAACCCGTCGCCAGCTACAACGGGCTGCGCTGGTGGGACAATTTCGGGGAGTATGCGTTCTGTTCGAAGCTACGAGCGGAGCAGCTGCGCGACGTCGGGGCCACACTCGCACCGTTCAACTCCTTCCTGTTCCTACAGGGCATCGAGACGCTCCCCCAGCGGATGGACGCCCACGTCGCCAATGCCCAGGCGGTCGCCGAATGGCTCGACGCCGACCCTCGCGTCAGTTGGGTCGCCTACGCCGGCCTCCCCGACTCACCGTCCCATGCCCTCGCCCAGAAGTACCTCCCCAAGGGCCCCGGAGCCGTCTTCACGTTCGGCGTTGTCGGTGGCCGCGAGGCGGGTCAGGCGTTCATCGAGCGGCTGCAGATGATCAGCCACCTTGCCAACGTCGGCGATGCGAAGACGCTCGTCCTTCATCCCGCCTCGACGACCCACCAACAGCTGACCGACGAGCAACTGGATGCCGGCGGCGTCACCCCGGACATGGTCCGGCTCTCGGTAGGGCTCGAAGACGTGGACGACATCATCTGGGACCTCGATCAAGCTCTGGGAGGCAGCTGATGGCCGAGCACGACCCCATCGACGGCTGGGAGCCCCCTGGTGCGAACGCCCGCCGGGAGATACTCGAGCGCTCCAGGTCGGTCGCAATTGTCGGCGCGTCGTCGAATGCCTCCCGCGCGAGCAACTTCGTGGCGACGTATCTCCTCAGTCCCTCAGCCGACTTCGACGTGTTCCTCGTCAACCCTCGAGAGGACGAGATCCTCGGCCAGCTGGTCTACCCATCTCTGGAGGCGCTCCCCGTCGTACCCGACATCGTCGATGTCTTCCGCCGCAGCGACGACCTCCCCGAGATCGCCGATGAGGCCATCGCAATCGGTGCCAGGGTCTTCTGGGTCCAGCTCGGCCTCTGGAGCGCCGAGGCCGCAAGGCAATGCGTCGGCGCCGGAATCGACGTCGTCATGGACCGCTGCCTGAAGATCGAGCACGCGCGCTTCAACGGCGGCCTCCACCTCGCCGGCTTCGACACCGGCGTGATCAGCTCGAAACGCTGACCGCTGCTTCCTGGGCGTGGTAGCTCGAGCGCGTGAGCGGCGAGGACTCGACATGTCCGATGCCCATCGCCTCACCCGCCACCTTCCACGCCTCGAACTGCGCCGGTTCCCACCACTGAGCGACAGGCAGGTGGTGTGAAGTCGGCCGCAGGTACTGGCCGATGGTCACGATGTCGGTACCAACGGCCGCGAGGTCGCGCAGCGTCTGCTCGACCTCCACGGCCGTTTCGCCCATCCCGACGATGATCGACGACTTGGTCGTGAGCCCCGCCGCCTTCGCCCGGGCGAGCACCGACAGCGATCGTGCGTAGCCGGCAGACGGCCGGACGGCGCGCTGAAGCCGGGCCACGGTCTCGATGTTGTGGTTGAAAACGTCGGGCGAGGCGGCGAACAGGATGGCCAACGAGGCGGCGTCGCCCTTGACGTCGGACACCAGCGTCTCGATCTGACAGCCGGGTACCCGTTCGCGGATCGCGGCCACGACCGCTGCGACGTGAGCCGCTCCGCCGTCGTCGAGGTCATCGCGGGCGACCATGGTGATCACCGCGTGACGAAGCCCCATCAGCGCGACCGCCTCGGCGACCCGGCCCGGTTCGGCGGCGTCGGGCAACGCAGGCTTGCGGGTGTCGACGAGACAGAAGCCGCACGCCCGGGTGCAGCGCTCGCCGAGCACCATGAAGGTGGCCGTGCCGTCGTTCCAGCACTCGGAGATGTTCGGACAGCCGGCCTCTTCGCAGACGGTGACGAGATCGAACTCGCGCATCGTCGCCTTGATACGGCGGTACTCGGGCCCGGTGTCGAGCGGTACCCGCATCCATTCGGGCTTGCGGGCCCGCAGGCGAACGGGGTCGTGCTCGGTTGCGCCCGCCTCTTCAAGCCGCGTCAGCAGCCGCACCGACGTCCCGTCGGCCTGCCCGGCGAACTCCTCGCCATGCCCCACGCCATCGCGACCGACGGGTGTGCCGGCACCCTCGCCCCGGGTGAACGGCGCGAGATCCACGGGCGCGACCCGATGCGCAACGCCGGCAGCGTCGATGGCCGCCTCGGGCATGAACCTCGCGAGGAACGCGGCGGTGGTCCGTTCGTTCAACTCGGCCGGATCGACAACCACACCCTCCTCGGCGAGCGACGTGACCCCTTTGTCGGTGATGCCGCACGGCACGATGCGGTCGAACCACGCCATGTCTGGGTCGACGTTGAGGGCGAAGCCGTGCATGGTGCGGGCTCGCCCGATGCGCACGCCGATGGCCGCGATCTTGCGGGGCCGGATGCCCTCGCCGTCGACCCACACGCCAGTGCAGCGGGGCAGTCGCCCGGCGACGACTCCGAGGTCGGAGAGCACATCGATCAGCACCTGCTCGAGTCCCTCGACGTACGCGGCGGTGTCGGCCATGCCTCCACCCCGTTGCCCGGGGAGTGTGATGATCGGATATCCCACCAGCTGGCCGGGCCCGTGGTACGTGATGTCGCCGCCCCGGTCCGTGTCGACGACCTCGCCACCGAGGCTGCCGATTTCTGCCCGATCGAGCAGAAGATGGGCCTCGGGCGTCCGCCTGCTGACGGTGATCGTGTGCGGGTGCTCGAGCAGAAGGAGATGGTCGGCGACACCGCCGAAGAGCCCGCGCTGGAGCGCGAGGGCGTCGTGGTACGCGACCCGCCCCAGCCACCGGACGTGGAGCGTCCGTTGAGCCGGGGTCGACGTGGTCAGCGGACCTCCGCCTCCCAGTCGCGCGTCTCGATGATCTCCTTCACCCGATGCATGAAGGCCGCCGCGTAGGCGCCGTCGAACGCCCGGTGATCCCAGGCCATCGCGAGCACGCCGACAGAGTGGATCGCGATCGACTCGTTGCCGTAGTCGTCGGTGACGACCACCGGCTTGCGCTGCACCCCATCGGTGCTGAGGATCGCAACCTGCGGCTGGTTGATGATCGGGAACTGCATCATCGTGCCGTACTGACCCGCGTTGGTGAGCGTGAACGTGCCGCCGGACAGATCGTCCGGTCGGAGTTGCTTGGTGTGGGCGCGCGCGGCGACGTCGACGATGTCTCGAGCGATCTGCCGCAGTCGCTTGCCATCAGCGCTCTTCACGACAGGAGCGAGCAGACCGTCGAAGTCGATGTCGACCGCGATCGCCAGATTCACGTCCTCGTGGACGATCAGATGATCGCCGCCGAAACTCGCGTTGAGGTGCGGGTACTCGCGCAACGCATCGACCACCGCGCGAGCGATGAAGGGCAGGTACGTCAGGCTGAAGCCTTCCTCCGCCTTCCAGCCAGACTTGATGTTGCGACGGATGTGTTCGACCCGCTCGTAGTCGACCTCCATGGCGGTGAGCACGTGAGGCGAAGTCTGCTTCGACATCACCATGTGCTCGGCCGTGCGGGTGCGGATGTTGTTCAGCGGGACGATCTCGTCACGCCCACTCACGGCAGGGACCGGCGCGGCAACCGCGGGACTTGGTGCGGCGGGCGCAGGCGGTGGTGGGGGCGGCGCAGCAGATGTCTCGGCCACCGGCGGTGAAGCGGAGGCTGCAGGGGCAGGCGCGGCCGGGGCAGGGGTCGGCGCGGCGGCGGGCGGGCCCTGCCCGGCGAGGATCACGGCCTCGACGTCGGCTCGGGTGATGCGCCCACCGATGCCGGTGCCCTCGATTCGGGTCGGATCCAGGTTGTGGTCGGCGATCAATCGTCGGACGACGGGAGACAGCACGAGGCCGCTCTCCTCGGGCGTGGGCGGCGGCGCCGACTCGACGGCGGGCGCCGGCGGCTCGGCGACGGGCGCGGCAGCCGGCGGCTCGGCCGCCGGCGCAGGTGCCTCGGCACCGGCGGCATCGCCGATACGAGCGAGGACTTGGCCGACTTCGACCACATCACCCTCGAGGGCGAGGATCTCGGTGAGGACGCCGGCAACGGGTGACGGCACCTCGCTGTCGACCTTGTCGGTCGAGATCTCGAACAGGATCTCGTCCATGGCGACGGTGTCACCGATCTGCTTGAACCATTGCGTGATGGTTCCTTCAGTCACCGTCTCCCCCAGTTGGGGCATCGTGACATCGGCCATCAATTCCTCTTTCGGGACCGCGCGGGCATCGCTTGGATGGTATTGCGCTGGGCGGTCATCCGTGGAGTGACCGTCCGGTCAGCGAGAGAACGGTCTCGCCGAAGAGCTCCGACATTGTCGGATGCGGCTGGATGAAGGCGGCGACATCATCGATGGTCGCCTCCCAGTTCACCGCGAGATACCCCTGTCCGAGCTGCTCGGTGACCCAAGGACCGACCATGTGGACGCCGAGAATTCGTCCACCGGTACCGTCGGGGCGGCGCTCGGCGATCACCTTCACGATGCCGTCGGTGTCGCCCACAATCTTGGCGCGACCGTTGCTGATGAATCGGTGCGCCGATGTGACGACATCGAAACCGGCGTCCTTCGCCGACTCCTCCGTGTGGCCGGCGAACGCGACCTCGGGGTGGCAGTAGATGCACCAGGGCGTGCCGTGGTGGTCGAGCGGTGTTGGCTGCTCACCGAGAATGTCGCGGATGGCGAGCATGCCCTCGGCGAACGCGACGTGGGCCAGCTGCGGCGTGTTGATCAGGTCCCCGACCGCCCAGACGCCCGGTTCGCCGGTGCGGCACCGCTCGTCGACCGCGACGAAGCCACGGTCGTCGACGGCCACGCCGGTGCCTGCGAGTCCGAGGAGGTCGGCGAAGGGACGCCGCCCGACCGAAACGACGACAGCCTCGACGTCGATCGACTCGCCATCACCAAACGCTACGGTGGTGTGTTGACCGGAGGGGTCTGGCGTATGGCCCGCCACCATCACGCCGGTTCGCACACTGATACCGCGCTTCTTGAACGAGCGTTCGACGACCTTGGTGGCGTCGGTGTCGCAGCCGGTCAGGATCTGCGGCAACGCCTCGAGCACGGTGACCTCAACGCCGAGGTCACCCATCATCGATGCGAATTCACAGCCGATGGCACCGCCGCCGATGACCGCGGCCCGCGCCGGCAAGGCATCCATCGAGAGCACTTCGTCGGAGGTCATCACGAAGCGACCGTCGACCTCGAAGCCGGGGATCGTATGCGGCAAGGAACCGGTCGCGAGGATCACGGCCGGTGCCGTGGCGGTGACGTCACCGCTCTCACCACCGGTGATCTGCACTTCGTGGTTGGCGCCAAGCGAACCGGCACCGTCGTACACGGTCACCTTTCGCCCCTTGAGAAGGCTCGTCACGCCGCCAGCGAGTTGGTCGATGATCGTCTGCTTGCGGGTCATGGTGACCGCCCAGTCCACCGTGGGCTGCGACGCGTTCACGCCGAACTCGGCGGCGTCGCGAACGGTGCGAAACACATGTGCGGTCTCGAGCAACTCCTTCGCCGGGATGCAGCCGACGTGGAGGCAGGTGCCCCCCATCGGGCCCTTCTCGACGAGGCCGACATCCAGACCGATACCGGCGCCGTAGAGCGCGGCTGCATAGCCGCCCGGTCCACCACCGATGACGATCACGTCATGTTGTGCGTTGATCTGACCAACCTCCCGAGTGAAGCACGCTCAGCCTACTCAGGACATGATCATGTAGAGCTGCACGGCCCCCGCCATCAGGATGACGAGGCCGGTGATCAGTGCGGTGACGATCAGTTTTCGAGTGCTCATGACACGCTCCTGGATCGTTCAACGGGGCGACACCAGTATGGGTCGCCGATGCGTATCCTGGACACCGTGAAGCAATCCGTTCTCCGTGTGCTCGCTGTGGCGGCCGCGCTCGTCTTTCTTGCCGCAGCGTGCGGCGGCACCGACACCGCCCCGACGGAGACCGGTGCCGGTTCGGATTCGCCCGCGCTCGCCTCGGGCGACGACTCCGGATGGCCCCACGACCTCACGGCGCCACTCGTCGGCGGCGGCGAGATCGATGCCGGCGACTACGAGGGCCAGGACCTGGTGTTGTGGTTCTGGGCGCCGTGGTGAAGCACGTGTCGTCTTGAAGCCCCTGCGGTCGCAGCGGTACAGGAAGCATTTGCCGGACAGGTCGACATCATCGGCGTCGCCGGATCCGGCTCGGCCGGCGAGATGCGCGCGTTCGTCGCCGACACCGGCGTGGACGGTTTCGACCATGTCCAGGACGTCGCCAATGTCGTGTGGCAGCGCTACGAAATCCGATCCCAGCCCCACTTCGCATTCATCGACGACGATGGGTCCGTCGAGATCACCCGCGGCCTCAGCGAAGGCGAGCTCCGCGAGCGCATCGAAGCCCTGCTTGCCGCCTGACTCCCGTTTGGTTTTACCGGTTCCCTGGTTCTCCCTGCGACCACGTATAGTGGCGAGTGAGTCCACGTAACGTGGCAGGTGCGAGTGTGTCGGAGCGAAAAGGGGGCGAAGGCGAGTTCATGGAACAACGGTCATTCACCGACCCCTCGGAGCGAACGTCCGAAGCCGGTTCTCGACCGCTGACGCGTCCAGCCCGTGCTGCCGTGATCAGTCTGTGCCGTGCCCTCGAGGTCTTCGATCCACCAGCTGCGCGCCGCGCCGCGCTGCGCGCTCACCTCGTCGACCGCCTCGCGGTCGCTGCCGGAAGTCCCGTTGCGGAGCGAGTGGACGCCGTCACCGGCGCCCTCCTCGCGGAGATCTCCATCGTCTTGACCCACGTGCGTCCGGTCGGCACGGTCGACATCGTTCCGGACCCGGCCTCCGCCGTGCTGTCCGCCAGCGTGCTGTCACGGCTTCCCGGCCTCGGCGGCACCGCCCGCACCGTTCGCCATCAGTTCGAGCGCTGGGACGGCTCGGGCGGCCCGCACGGTATGCGCGGTCCCGACATTCCTCTCTCCGCTCGCCTCCTCGCGCTGGCCGCGACACTCGTCGGACACCCGTCTCCCGGCGCAGCGCCGAACTGGACCGCCCGGCATCGACGGGCCGACGAACTCCTCGGCACGGCGCTCGACCCCGATCTCGGCGCCGCCGCGAACCTCGAGCTGACCTCCGGTGAACCGGTGCAGAGCGACATCGAACTCGACGACGTACTCGACAGCCTCGAGCGGTTCGTGCCGCCCGAACGAGACTCACCGGTCGAAGCACTCGTCTCCATCGGCGCCGCTGTGCGCGCGGCCGACTCGATGCCTGACGTGCTCCTCGTGATAGCGGACCAGGCTCGCCGTGCGCTCCAAGCCGGCAGCGTCACCATCGGCCGCCTCGACCACGACACAAAGACCTACGAGACCCTCCTCAACGTGGGCGACATCGGGCAAGGCAAGGAACGATTCCCGGCCGAGGAGCGACGCAGCGAGGCCGACCGCCCCGGGCTCGAAATGATCTTCGAGGGGCAGGGCTTCGTTCGCGCCACGGACGACGGACGAGCGGATGATCCGGGCGTCGTGTCGCTCTACCAGCGAGGGTTGCGATCCGAAGCCTCCTGGCCGATCGTCATCGGCGATGCAGTCTGGGGACTCGTCATCGCCACCACTCCCGCCGGCGGGTCGATTCTCGACCACGACGACCTCGCGACGCTTCGCCTCGTCGCCACCCACATCGCCGCTGCGGTCACTCAGGCGCAGCGGATCGCCGAGATCGAGGAACTCGCACTCAAGGACCCGCTGACCGGGCTCGGGAATCGCCGAGTACTCGAGCACGCCCTCGCCGACGTCTTCGAGCGTCCCCCCGTCGACCGACAGGATGTCGCGGTCATCATGTGCGACGTGGATGGCCTCAAGGTGGTCAACGACAACGAAGGGCACGCCGCCGGCGACTCGCTCCTCATCGACGCGGCTCGCTCGCTCTCCGACGCGGCCGCCACCGTCGAGAACTCGAGCGTCTGTCGTATCGGCGGCGACGAGTTCTGCATCATCCTCGACGGCGGTGGGATGTTGTCCGCGCAACCCGTCACGGACCTCGCGCTGAAGGCCTTTGCGAAGACCGGCCACAATCGCTCCCTCTCGTGCGGCATCGCCCTCGCGACCGCGGACATGGCCTCACCGGGCGACCTCCTCCGGGCAGCCGATGAGATGCAGTACGCCGAGAAGCGGCGCAACAAGGGCCTCCCGCCGCTGGATGGGGTCCCTCAGCTGCAGGATCGCCGGCATCGCCGCCGCGAGCCCAACGACTGATCAGCCGGCGAGGATCGAGCGCACCTCGCCACGGCCTCGTCGAGTTGTCCGTAGCCGAGTCGATAGACCGGCAACTCATCGACGAGCGAGACGAGCCGTTCGAACACCACATCGCCGCGCTCCGTGAAGTCGAACGACTCACCGAGGAGGAGATGAAGCGCCTCGCAGCTCTCGAGCCGCGTGACGCGGGTGGAGGCTCCCGCTCGCCAATGCGGGCACACGATCACCTGAATCGGTGTCGGCGGCGCCACGTCACCGAGTCGGGCAGGGTCGACGTGCCACTCGCGGCATGTGACCGCTCGGGCCAGTCCGGCGATGTTCTCACCAGGGCCGAGATCGTCGAACAGCGGGAACGACCCGGGCTCGAGGGCGATCGCCTTGGCGAACGGACGTATCCGCCCATCGGGCCCGATGGCGGCCGCCTCGTCGGTCAGATACGAGGACCCCGATCGGACCAACGCGGTGGTGAGTGTGGACTTGCCGTGGTTGGACGCGGCTGGGAGCAGCACTCCCTGACCGTCCAGGGCAACCGCGCCGGCATGGAAGACGAGATGATCGGGAACGGACGAGACCGCGAGGTTGTTGACCTCGCCGACGGCCCGGAGCACGAGCGACAGCCGCGAGACCATCCGGACCGGCTCGTTGTCCCCCACCTGCAAGACCCACAGGTCCTCACCCTCGGCCGTGATGGCGATCTCCACTGTGGGCGCGTCCTCGGTCGCCAGCGGCGCAAGGATTTCGGCGATCGCGTCAGCCATCTCGGCATCGTCACAGCGCACGACGACGCGGGCGTCGAGCGCCGCGAAGACGGGGGCCGCTTCGTCAGTCTGGAAAGGCGGCTGCTCCGGCGACGTGCGCAATCGCGGGGGAGGGACGAATTGATCGTCTACCTTGAGCAGACCATCGCCGCGCAGTTGCTCGATGGTGGATTCGACATCACGACGAATCGATCCGGGGTCGACGCCGAAGCGATCCCCGAGGCGAACCGTCAGGTCGCCGATGGTGTCCGCCGCGTGGAGTTCTTCCCAGATCGCGGCGGCAGAGCCGTTGAGCACGTGGAGTCGGCAGGTGTCCAGGTGGAAGAGGGCGAGCGAGTCTGCGAACGGCGCGTGGACGACGCGGTGATGCAGGCGTGGCGCCGCGACGGGAGCGAACCTCATGATTGCATGCTCGATTCCGGCTGCCGGCGGCCGCGAGCAGGATGAGCGGAATCGTCATGACGCGCTGACGCACGAGGATTCCGAAGTTGCCGATCGCAAAGAACAGATACACGAAGACGATCGTGAACCCGATGCAGTAGGCGATGTAGGCCTCGTCACGAACGGACTTGAGCGCGGCGACGAGACGAGGAATCGACGCGACGACGAGACCGGCGAGGATGAGCGCTTCGATGGACGTCGCGAGCATCGCCATGCTCGATGCCTCATAGAGCAAGGGTCGGAAGAGGACCGTCACGAAACCCCACGGGTACTCGCTCAGTCCGTCGATGCGGGCCGCCGTGAAGAACGACCCACCCTGCGCGGAGCGGCTGTTGAGGAGGTCGAGCGCAGCGGAGAGACCAGACGGGTTCAACCCATCGATGTCGAGCAACGACTCGACCGCGTCGGACGCGATGGACCCGCCCACCAGGAGCGCGCCGATGATCGTGATCCGACCGAACATGCCGACGGTGCCGCGCCCTGGCGCACGCACGACCAAGGCGATGATGAGCGCCGTCGCCGCGATGAGCGCGACGTGCGGACGCACCAGACCACATCCGGTCAGCCCGACTGCCGTCACCAGCAACCCCCGAAGGTCGCCGCGCAGCATCCGCGCGGTGCCGTACGCCGTGAGGCCGAGACCAAAAAGCATCAGCGATTCCTTGCCGATGCTCGACGGCCAGTACACGAGCGACGGCCAGAAGAGCAGCAGCACGCTGTACCGCTTCGGGTCGAGCCGCGGCAGCCCGGCCCGAAAGGCCATCAGGAACCCGACGACCGCGACGACGACCACGTCCGTGCCGGGTTCCGGAGGCACCACGGGTGGCTCCAATCCGGATCTCGCCGTGACGGGCGCGACGACCGTCGAGCAGGCGGCGCAACTCGGCGCAACCTTGATCGCGCTCGGCGGAATCCTTCTGCTCGTCGTCCGTCGTCGACGCGACGACGAACCGGCAACACTGCCGGTCCGTTAGTCCTTCTGACGGCGCCGGCGCCGCAGGAGCCAGCCGACCACTTCGCTGAGCACCGCGCCGGCCACGGCCGATACGACGATCACGATCCAGAGCGGCCACGTGCCGTCGAGGAAGAGCCACGTGACCTCTGCATCACTGCGGTTCTGCCCGATGAAGGCAATCAGTGCGATGGCCACGACAGCCGCCGTGCCCACGGTCGCCAGGCCCGTCGACTCCTTCGGCGCTTCGCTGATCGGTTCGTCGTTCATGCCCTGAGCGTAGACCAGCGGACTGACCACAGCTTTTCGCCAGATCGTGACCCATGCCAGGATGAGCGGCAGTGCGTGTTCTCGTCAGTGGCTCGACAGGGCTCATCGGATCGGCGGTGATCCCAGCGCTCGTGGCGGCGAACCACGAGCCGATTCGCCTCGTCCGCAAACGCGTGCCCGACGACGTTCCCGTGCGGTTCTGGGACCCGTCCGAGCACTCGATCGCCGACGATGCGCTCGACGGGATCGACGCAATCATCCACCTCGCCGGCGCCGGCATCGCCGATCGGCGCTGGACCGAGCGTCAGAAGGCGCGGATCTACGACAGTCGGGTGGTGGGCACGAACCTGCTGGCGGACGCGATCGCGCGGTCGGACTCGCCGCCGGCCGTCTTCCTCTCCGGCTCCGCGATCGGCGCATACGGCGATCGTGGCGACGAGGTGCTCACCGAGGAGAGTCGGCCCGGCTCCGGCTTTCTGGCCGACCTCGTCAATGCGTGGGAGGCGGCCGCGGTGGTCGAGGACCCGCCGACTCGCACCGTCACGTTCCGCACCGGGATCGTCCTTTCCTCCGATGGCGGCGTACTCGGCAAGCTTCTCCCGATCTTCCGGATGGGCGCCGGCGGTCCGATGGGCCGCGGGCGCCATTGGATGAGCTGGATCTCGATCGATGACATGGTCGGCGCGCTGCTCTGGCTGCTCGACGACAGCGAGATGCGGGGCCCCGTCAACATGGCCGCGCCGAGTCCGGCCACCAACCTCGATCTCTCGAAGACGCTCGCTCGGGTGCTTCGGCGCCCAGCTGTCATGGCCGTACCGCCGATGGCGCTCTGGGCCGTGCTCGGCCGCGAACTCACGCGCGAGATGCTGTTCGCGAGCCAGCGGATTCTTCCCGAACGGCTCCTCGAAGACGGCTTCGAGTTCGGTCAGCCCGACCTCGAGCTGGCTCTGCGCGAGATTCTCGACCGACCCGAGTGAGTCAGGCCTCGACGGTCACCACCGGGTAGAACGCGACACGATCGGCGACGGCTTCGGCACCGTCCATCGTGGTCGGGTAGCACCACGCAGCGTTGGCGGCACGCTCATCGCCCACATGGACGTTCCAGTACGACGCGTCGCCCTTCCACGGACAGTGCGTGCTGTGGTCGGAATCGTCGACGTACTGCGAATCGAGCGACGCGATCGGGAAGTAGAGGTTTCCCTCCACGATCTCGATGTCGTCGCTGCGGGCGATCACGACGCCGTTGAAGGTTGCGGTTGCCATGAAGACTCCTCAGGTAGCGGGGGCGATGACCCATACATCATCGGGCATATCTTGCTCGAACTTCTTCACAACGTCACCAACGCGACGCTCCGCACCGTCCCAGACGATGAGGGCCTCGTCACCGGCCTCGCGGAGCCATCCGTTGCGGCGGTCCAGCGCTTGTCCGGCGCGCTGCGGCGAGTCCGGCACCTTGCGTTCGAGCTGCACCACGGCCGCCGCTCCCTCGACCAGGTCGGCGAAACGCAGCCTCGATGCCTCGGGCCACACCGCATCCGGATCCGGATACGGCAGCACGGCGACGTATGGCACCGCGGCATCTCGGGCAGCCTCGGCTCCGAGGGTCTCCGCCCCGAGACGCAGCCCGGTCAGCACGATGAGGTCGGGCTCGATCTCGCGTTTCGCCGCAAGGATCTCGGTGAGCTGGCGGCGAACTGCGTCGGCGGTGGGATTGTCGTCGTAGCCACCGAGTCCGGTCGGCTGCATCCCGAGCACCACGACGGCGCGACCGCTCGGCTGCCACGTCGCCCCGAAGAGACCGCCCGCATCCGCAACGGCGGGGGCGGCGACGGAGAGTTCGTCGGGCGGACCGAGGTCTTCGGGAATGCCGACGCCGGATCGACCGACCTGCGTGTGGCTCGCCTCGACGGCGAGACGATCCGCGATGTCGTTCCACTCGTTGCCGGCATGGCCCTTCACCCACCGGAACGTGATCTCATCAGCTCGGGACCGGTAGAGCTCGATCAGTGGCTCCCAGATGTCGCGGTTCGCGACCGGCTCCTTCTTGGAGTTCTTCCAGCCACGCTTGATCCAGCCCTCCCACCATCCGTCGCGGAAGCAGTTGACGACGTAGGTCGAGTCCGAGACCACCTCCACGCGGCCGTCGAGCTGACGCAACGCGTCGAGCGCGGCCATCAGCTCCATGCGCTGGTTGGTGGTGTCGGGATCGGCTCCGTTGGCCCACGGCCCGTCGGGCACGACCCAACCCCAGCCGCCTGGTCCGGGGTTCCCCCGGCACGCTCCGTCGGTGTAGACCTCGATCACGCCGGAGATCCTGCCATGATTGGCGGATATGGCCGCAGACCACTTCTCTCGTCAGCTTCCCGACGTTGATCCGGAGGAGACCACGGAGTGGATCGACTCGCTCGACGCCGTGCACGCAGCCCAGGGACAAGCGCGAGCTCGCTACATCGTCGCCCGGCTCCTTCAGCGGGCCAATGAGCTCCAGCTCGGCGTGCCGCCCACCACCAGTACGCCCTACATCAACACGATCCCTGCAGAGGCGCAGCCGTTCTTCCCGGGCGACGAGACGATCGAACGCCGCATCCGAGCATTCATCCGCTGGAATGCCGCGGCGATGGTGATCCGTGCCAACAAGCTGGCCGACGGGATCGGCGGCCACCTGTCCACGTTCGCGTCGAGCGCTGCGCTCTACGAGGTCGGCTTCAACCACTTCTTCAAGGGGAAGGAAGATGGTCTCCCTGGCGACCATGTCTACTTCCAGGGTCACGCAGCCCCCGGGGTCTACGCCCGGGCCTTCCTCGAAGGTCGTCTCAACGAGACGCAGCTGGACCGGTTCCGCATGGAGGTCGGCGGCGACGGCCTGTCGAGCTATCCGCATCCGCGACTCATGCCCGACTTCTGGGAGTACCCCACGGTGTCGATGGGGCTCGGACCGATCAACTCGATCTACCAGGCTCGCTTCAACAAGTACCTCCACCAGCGGCGGATCGACGACACCGAACAGAGCATCGTATGGAGCTTCCTCGGCGACGGTGAGTGCGACGAACCGGAGACCCTCGGCGCCATCTCGCTCGCCGGCCGTGCGCAGCTCGGTAATCTCAAGTGGATCATCAACTGCAATCTCCAGCGTCTCGACGGCCCGGTCCGCGGCAACGGCAAGGTCATCCAGGAACTCGAAGGCGTCTTCCGCGGGGCAGGGTGGAACGTCATCAAGGTGATCTGGGGTGGCAAGTGGGACGAACTGCTGCAGCGCGACGTCGACGGTGTCCTCCTGAACAAGATGGCCGAGACTGTCGACGGCGA
This sequence comes from Acidimicrobiales bacterium, assembly GCA_029246685.1. Lineage (GTDB taxonomy): Bacteria > Actinomycetota > Acidimicrobiia > Acidimicrobiales > Aldehydirespiratoraceae > JAJRXC01. The sequence continues at coordinate 32,670 of JAQWMR010000012.1, forward strand.
GTACCAGCGCTACGCAGTCGAGGACGGCGCCTACATCCGCGAACACTTCTTCGGTCCCGACCCGCGTCTGCGCAAACTCGTCGAGCACCTGTCGGACGACGAGTTGCGTGACCTCCCCCGCGGCGGGCACGACTACCAGAAGGTCTACGCCGCGTTCCGTGCGGCCGCCGAGACCACCGACCAGCCCACGGTCATCCTCGCCAAGACGATCAAAGGATGGACGCTCGGCCAGGGGTTCGAGGGGCGCAACGCCACCCACCAGATCAAGAAGATGACCAAGAAGCAGCTCCTCGAACTGCGCGAGCGGCTCCATGTCGAGGACGAGATTCCGGAAGAGGCGCTGGAGGACGGCATTCCGCCGTATTTCCGTCCCTCGCCCGACTCGCCTGAGCGTGAGTACCTGATGGACCGCCGCCGCGCCCTCGACGGCCCCCTGCCCTCGCGCGTGATCCGGCATCGGCGACCGTTGACGCTTCCGGGCGAGTCGCCCTTCCTCGATCTCCAGAAGGGCTCGGCCGGTCGCCCCGTCTCGACCACGATGGCGTTCACCTCGCTGCTGCGTGACCTTCTACGCGACGAGGCGTTCGGCGA
>JAQWMR010000015.1 GCA_029246685.1 Acidimicrobiales bacterium
TACGGCGAAGTGTTTCTGTTTCCAGCGGTTGTGTTTGCCGCAGAAGGGGCCGCCGTCGTGGGGTTCGGTGTGGCCGCCGTGGGCGTGGTCTGTGGTGTGGTCGATTTCGCTGTGGGTTGTGGGGACGGTGCAGCCGGGCCAGGCGCAGTGTTTGTCGGCGATTTGTGCGGCGAGGCGGGCGCCGCCGGTGAAGAGGCGGGCTCGGCCGAGGTCGATGGCGACGCCGGCGGAGTTGACGACAACTCGGCGGAGTTTGTCGATGAACACGGTCGCGAATGTTTCGGTGGGGTCGAGTGGGGTGCCGTCGAGGGTGCGGCACTCGACGAGGGTCGGATCAAGCGGGTCTGGTTGAGCGCCGGCGTATTTCTTTGCGGCCCATTCGAAGGTGGACTGGTTCCAGACGACGTTGTGGACCATGTCGGGGCAGGCCGAGTTGGGGTTGGCGGCGGCGTCTTGGAAGATCTGCCACAACGCGTCGGCGCGGCGTTGTTTCTCGGTGCAGGGCAGATTGGCAGCGGTTGCCGCGTCGCCCTGCTCGGCCTTGGCTTTCTCCCAGTCGGCGAGGCGTTCGGCGGACAGGTAGTGCCCGAAGATCTCGTCGGACTGGGCTCCTTGCATCGCTCCGGTGCCGCCGGCATAGGTCCAGCCCAACTCGACGGGGTCTTGCACGAGTGAGAAGTCTCGGTTGTCGTGGTTGCGGGAGTTGACCGGTTCGGGGCCGTCTTGATCGGCGTAGCGTTCCCAGGTGCGGACTTCGATCTCGAAGTCGGGATAGTTGAGCCGGGCGGCGACGCGTAGGAACCAGTCCTGCGCATCGACCATCGATTCACGGACCCGCGGGTTCGCCCACACCCGCTCCAGCAGATCGAAGTAGTCGACGCCGAGCACGCCGCGGCGCAACGCGCCGAACACCTCCGGCAGACCCCGGCTCATCCGCACGCCGCGTTCACGGGCCGCGGCCGCGGAGTTCGACAGCCGGCCAACGTGGCGCACCATGACCTTCGCTGATGCGTGACCGTCGGAGGCGTAGACGCCGGACTGGTCGACCTCGTCCAACATGACTGTATGCGACGCGTAAATGCGTCGTACCGCGGACTCCATGCGTCGCATCGCCGACGCCGCGTCACGGGCGGATCCGAACGACGAGCCGACATCGTCGAGCCGGTCGAGCGCCCGTGCACACCGGTGAGTTCTTCCGCTCCAGCAGCGAACCTATGTTCGCACCATACGGACAGGGTGTGACACTCCCCGATGTGCCACGCTGCCCCCATGCACGTCCGAATCGGATACGGAATCGGTGCGGTGCCCATGCTCATGGGCACGCCGGATGGGTTCGGCACGGTCGTCGACGACCTCGAACAGCTCGGCTACGACTCGCTGTGGTTCCCGGAACGCATCAACAGTCCGCAGCTCGATCCGATCGTCGCGATGTCCTACGTCGCCGGCCGGACGAAGAAGCTCAAGTTCGGCCCAGCGGTATCGGTGGTCCCCGGTCGCAATCCGGTGCTCATGGCGAAGATGCTCGCCAGCCTCGATGTCGTCTCCAACGGACGGTGCCTGCCCGCTCTCGGCCTCGGCATCGCGAACACCGCTGAGCACCAGGCGTTCCAGGTTGACCGCAAGGAGCGGGCGCCGTGGCTGAACGAAGCGATGCCGCTGATGCGACGTCTCTGGGAAGAGGAAGAGGTCGACCACGAGGGCGAGCGGTTCTCGATCAAAGGCGCACGCGTACTCCCCAAGCCGATCCAGAACCCGCTCGAGGTCTGGCTCGGCGGACAGGCACCGTCGGAGCTCCGGCGGACAGGCCGGCTGGCCGATGGGTGGCTGGCATCGTTCACCACGCCATCCCACGTTGCCGAGAGCATCCCCGTGATCGAGGAGGCCGCCGAAGAGGCCGGCCGCAAGATGGATCCCGAGCACTACGGCGTGCTCATCCCCTACATCCCCGGCGAAGGTGAAGGCGAGGTGCCCGAAGGCCTCAAGGCCGTCGTCAACGCCCGCAAGCCGGACGCGGACCCGCGCGATGTCGTCGCCACCAGCCGCGGTCGGATCGTCGAATTGGTGAATGAGTACCTCTCGGTCGGCGCCTCGAAGTTCGTGCTCTTCCCGTTCGCGGAACCGGAGGACTGGACAGCCGAGCTCGACGCACTCGCCCAAGTCGCGCTGCCGCTTCAGACCTGACCGCCTAGCGTCGGCGCATGCGTCGCGCCGTTCTCATCGTCCTGGTCGTCGCCGCGCTGCTGATTCCGACCGGATGCAGCACCTGCACGGCTGGCTGCGTCGACGATGTGAGCGATCTGTCATTCACCGGCGAGCTCCTCGACATCGAAGAAGCGGTTGCCACATTCGAGGGGCCCGATGGCCCAGTCGAGATCTTCGTCATCGACAAGATCCGGTTCCTCGATGTAGGTGCGACCTATCAGGTCGACGCAGCCCGGGCCTTCGGCGAGCCGGTCGACTGGGAGACGACGATTGCTGCGACGTGCGGTTGCGGGGCCGGCATCAGCCACGAAGACGGCGGCGCGATCGACACCGGTTGGTGGACGGGCGTGAACCGGACCTATCCGGTCGGCGCGTGGTTGATCATCCTGCTCGGCATCCCGACCGTCACGCTCGTGGCGGTGACGGTCAACCGGCTCCGCCGAGGCGCTGACTACGACCCGTTCGTCGAGCTCCCGGACGACGGCAGCTGGCTCGAGTACGACGGCATCGTCGATGCGGACGACGCGCAGCCGTTCGACGACGAGTACGAGGACGACGAGCTCGACGACGACGACGAGGACGAGCTAGGCGCTGAGTAGGCCGAGCCGGTCGTGCGTGCCACCGAGGATCTCGTCGGTGGGGCCACCCATCCAGTCGAGCGCCGCCGAGTAGACGGACCGGGTGTCGAGAATCGTCGGGATGTCACCCTGGCGCAGACCGGCGAAGTCGTAGTCGCCGACGACCTGGCCGCCGGCAACCTGCGGGCCGAAGACGAACTGACAGCCGCCACTGCCGTGATCCGTGCCACCTGAGCCGTTCTCGGCGACGCGGCGCCCGAACTCGGACGTGGTGACGACCATGACCTTGTCAGCGTGGCCGGACGCCTCGAGCGTGTCGTAGAAGGCAGAGATGCCGTCGCCCACGTCAGCGAGAAGGTTGGCGTGGTTGCCGGCCTGGTTGGCATGGGTGTCGAAGCCGTTGATGCCCACGGTGATCACGCGGGTGCCGATCCCGAGATCGATGATCCCCGCAGCCGTTTGCAGGAGCGATGTGGCGGTGTTTCCGTCGCCGATCGCGGTGTCGCCCTCTCCCCCGCCGGACACCGACGCAAGAATCTCGATCGCGTCGAGCGTGGACGGGATCGCATACTGCGCCGCCGCCATCTCATTCACAGAAGAGAGCAGGCCGGCGGTCGCGAGGAATGCGGCGACCAGGGCGTCGTTGTTGGCGCCATCCATGGTTCGCAGCGTGAAGGTCGCCGGCGATCGGACAACGGTCGCCAGTGTGTTCATCCCGACCAGCGCCGGGCTGCCGCCGCCGAGGGCGATGGCTCGTAGCGGGTCGTTCTCGCCTTCGAGGGTGGCGTCGAGCCAGCGGCCGAGCCAGCCGGTCTGGGCGCCCCCATCGGGCACTCCCGACCACCAGGTGTCCATCGCCTTGAAGTGCGAGCGGGACTGGTCCTGCATGCCGGATCCGGCGATGGCCGCCATCGATCCGTTCTCCCAGAAGGGCACGAACCCGGCGAGCGACGGGTGCAGGCCCCAATCCGTCCCGCCGAGTGACAGCAGATCGGACTCGGCGATCGCGAGGTTGGGCCGGGCGCTGCGGTAGGCGCCGTCGTTGCTGACGAGCGTGTTGAGCGCATCGTTGCCGCCCGCCATCTCCATCACGACGATGATCCGTTGATCGACAGGCACCAGCGATCCGCCGGCGAGCGTCGTGGTCGTCGCCGGGGTCGTGGTCGTGGTGGTCGGGATTGCGACGCCATCCACGCTGTCGCGGACCATGGCTGCCCACACACCACCGCCGGCCGCGGCTGCGCCGGCAACACCGCCGGCCACGCCGAGGAATCGGCGACGGCTGAACGGCGGCTTCGCCGCGCCGGCGGCAGATACACCGCGGGCGGGAGGAGGAAGAGGCGGGACGGTGCCCGCCGGCGGTGTGGCCGGCAGGTCGAGCGTGAATGCCGCCGGCGGTCCGTCGAGGGGTCGCTCGGCGCCGGGGGTCGACGGCGGATCGGTGGGGCGAGGGCGAGGGTCATGGGAGTCAGTCATCGTTGGTCTCTCAACGGATCAGCAGGTCGGGGGATGCGAGGGCGACAGCGAGCACTGCTTCACCAGGGCGACGCGCCGCGTCGTGGGGGAGCCCGTCGAGCGCCTCGATCGTGGGAGCCGAGAACCCTTCAGGCCGCACGAGCAGGTCGGCGAGGAGGCCATAGTGGCGGTCGGTTGCGGCGGCCAGCACCTCCGAATCGTCCGGGGTGATGGACGCGATGGCGTTCGCCATCGTGAACCGGCCGGCGGTGGCGGACGAGGCGAGCCACGCCGCGGCTCCCGGATAGCCGCCGACGTTGGGCGGGTTGCCGGGCATCTGGCCCATCTGGCGCAGTAGGCCGACCATGGCTCGCGGTGGCGGCTCGGCCCCGGTGGCCTTCAGCGCGGCGATCGCCCACGGCACCGGTGCAGTGACCTGCGGAGTGCAGGCGCCGTCGAGGCCGGCCTCGAGAACGGCGCGGGCGAGGGCACCGTTGTCGAGGCCGCTCGCCGAATAGGTGTCGGCGAGCCGGTCGACGGTCGACATCGCCGCGGAAGTGTCGGGCCGCTTTGCCGGCGATGAAGCCGGGCACGGCGGGATGGTCGACCGCCGTGTCGACGACCGCATCGACGCCGGAGATGCCCTCCACGCCCAGGAAGGTCTGGGGCGTCGAGTCGTGGCGGAACGGCCGGAACAGCGGCGTGTAGTCCAGTTGGCGGGCGACAACCCAGCCGGTGAGCCCGACAGCCGCGGCCCGGACGTCGTCTTCCGTGTAGTTGCCGATGCCGAGTGTGTAGAGCTCGAGGAGTTCACGGCCGTAGTTCTCGTTGGGCGACTCACCGGTTGAGGTGTTGCCATCGAGGAAGACGAGCATCGCCGCGTCGGTCGTCACCGCCCGGATCAGATCGCGGAAACCACCGAACGCGGACGAACGAAGGAGCTCGAGGTGGTCGGTCAGGACGGGCAGCACGTTGACGACGGCGCAGGAGACGGCGAAGTGGTCGTGCCAGAACCACGCCATCGTGTTCTCGAACGGCCGCTCCGTGACGACGAGATGCTCCATCCAGCCGCTGAGCGCTGCGAGCGCCTGCGTGCGCCGCTCGTTCGGGTCCTCGTTGTAGTAGTCGAGGTCGAGTCCGGCCCAGGGGCCGTCCTCTGCAGCGACGCCAGCGCCATCCGGATCGGCCAGCAGGTCGACCACGGCATCGGTACCGAGTGCGACCAGCTCATCGAGCTGGCCAGGGCGCAGACCCCAGCCGGCTCGCCGAGCCAGCCAAGCGATCTCGTCTCTGGGGGTAGAGCCGTTCGTGGTCACATCTGGACTATCGGCGCCAGATGTGAGGAAACGATGAGCGAGACGTCAGAGCCGGTCGAAAGCGGCGGAAAGGTCGCCCAGCAGGTCATCGAGCGATTCGATGCCCACACTCAGGCGGATCAGATCGTCGGGAACCTCGAGCGGTGAGCCGGCAGCCGAGGCGTGGGTCATCGCTCCCGGGTGCTCGATAAGTGATTCAACGGCGCCGAGCGACTCGGCGAGCGAGAACACCTGTGTGCTCGCCGCGAGCCGAGTCGCCGCGTCCATGCCCCCGGCAACCCGGAACGAGACCATGCCGCCGAACTTCTTCATCTGCTTTACAGCAGCTTCGTGACCGGGATGATCGGCGAGGCCCGGATAGCGGATCTCGATGACCTCGTTGCGGCTCTGCAGGTATTCGACGATTGCTTCGGCGCTCTCGCAGTGACGATCCATGCGCACGGCGAGCGTCTTCAGGCCCCGGAGGGTGAGGTAGTTGTCGAAGGGTGAGCCGATCGCGCCGATGGCGTTCTGGAGATAGGCCAGACGATCGGCGAGCTCGTCGTCGTTGAGCGCGAGGAAGCCGCCGACCACGTCGGAGTGGCCACCGCAGTACTTGGTGGTGGAGTGAACGACGACGTCCGCGCCGAGCGACAGCGGCTGTTGCAGATACGGCGTGGCGAAGGTGTTGTCGACCACGAACATCGCGTCGCCGGCGTGGGCAACCTCGGCGATGGCCTCGAGGTCGATGACCGTGAGCAGCGGGTTCGTCGGCGTCTCGGCCCAGACCACCTTGGTCTCGGGCCGCATCGCCTCGGCCAGCGAAGCCGGATTCGTGAGGTCCGCCGCAGACCACTCGATTCCCATGGGACCGAAGACGGCGGAGATCAGGCGGAAGGTGCCGCCGTAGGCGTCGTTACCGAGCACGATGTGGTCACCGGGCGAGAGGGTGCGCAGGAGGGTGTCCTCCGCAGCCATGCCGGAGCCGAAGGCGAGCCCGTGGGCGGCACCTTCGAGCGAGGCGAGGCACGCCTGGAGGGCGGAGCGGGTCGGGTTGCCGGTGCGGCTGTATTCGTAGCCGCGGTGAACCCCGACGTCCTCCTGCACGAACGTCGTCGCGAGCGAGATCGGCGTGACCACCGCGCCGCTCGCCGGGTCGTGCGGCTGACCGGCACGGATGGCACGGGTCTCGAAGCCCCAGGCTTCGGCGTCGGCGAATACGTCGTCAGCCATGATGCGTCGCCGTGGAGAGGAACGCGAGAACGTCGCTGCTCGAGATGACCGCGCGGGGCCGGCCGCCGTCCAGGACGAGCAGCGCTGAGCATGACTCGAGCATCTCGACCGCCAGGGCCACCGGCTGACCGGAGCCGATGCTGGGCAGCTTGGGCCCCATGATGTCCTCGACCGTCTTGTCGAGCACCGCATCGGTGTCGAAGGCGAGGTCCATCAAGCGGAGTTCGCTGACGGATCCCACGACCTCCGCGGCGGCGAGGGGCATCTCGTTCTTGGCCACGGGAACCTGCGAGACGCCGTGTTCGCTCATCATCTGGACAGCTTCCCGCACCGTTTGGTGGGGCTGCACGTAGAGCAGCTCGGGCACACCCTCGCGGCGACTTCCGAGCACGTCGGCGACCACCGGCCCGTCGGCCTGGAGGAAGCCGAAGCCGGCCATCCACTCGTCGTCGAAGACTGTGGAGAGATAGAGGCGGCCGTTGTCCGGAACCAGCACCACGACCAGATCGTCGGGCGTGCAGCCCTCGGCCACCTTCAAGGCTGCATTGACCGCTGTGCCTCCGGAGCCGCCGATGAGCAGGCCCTCTTCTTGGGTGACGCGACGGGCCGTGAGGAAGGAGTCCCGGTCACTGACCGCGATCGTGTCGTCGACGAGATCGGCGTGGTACGTGTCGGGGAAGAAGTCCTCACCCACGCCCTCGACCAGGTAGGGACGGCCCGAGCCGCCGGAGTAGACGGAGCCTTCCGGATCGGCGGCGATGACCTGGACGTCTGGGTTCTGTTCCTTCAGGTATCGGCCCACGCCGCTGAGCGTGCCGCCCGTACCGGCCCCCGCGATGAAGTGCGTTATCTTGCCGTCGGTCTGGCGCCAGATCTCCGGCCCGGTCGTGTCGTAGTGGGCCTGCGGGTTCGTCTGGTTGTGGTACTGGTTCGGCCGGAAGGCGCCGGGGATCTCGTTCACGAGCCGTTCAGCCGTGGAGTAGTAGGATTGGGGGTCCTCCGGGGCGACAGCAACCGGGCAGACGACCACCTCGGCGCCGTAGGCCCGGAGCAGGTCAACCTTCTCGGAGCCGACCTTGTCGGTCATCACAAAGACGCAGCGGTAGCCGCGCTGCGCGGCCACGATCGCGAGCCCGATCCCGGTGTTGCCAGAGGTTGGCTCGACGATGGTTCCACCCGGCTTCAGGAGACCCTCGCGCTCGGCCGCGTCGATCATCGCGATGGCGGGACGGTCCTTCGAGGAACCACCCGGATTGCTCATCTCTGCTTTGACGACGACCGGACACGGCAGCCCCTCGCCCATACGGCGAAGGCGGACGAGCGGTGTGTCGCCCACCATGTCGAGGACGGAATCGAAGATCTCCATGGCTCACCTTCCGAGGAATTCAGCCGGTGGCCAAGTCTCGCACATCGATTGCGCGTTACCGACACGATCGACACAAGTTTGCCGCTCGTGAATCGGTCCAACCGGGATGTGTCACCGCGGATTCCCGACCGCTAGTTTCTGACGGTCCGTCAGAAACTTTCGAGGTCACCTGTGTCCGACAACTCTCAGCTCCTCTCCGGCGTTCGCGTGATCGAATCGTCGCTACTCGGGCCCGGACATGTGGCCACGTTCTTCGCAGATCTCGGCGCTGATGTCATCAAGGTCGAAGCCCCCTCCGGCGACTACATCCGCCAGATGACCTGGCCGATCGTGGAGGGCGTCTCCCTGCTCCACCTCCACACGCACCGGGGCAAGCGCAGCATCACGCTCGACCTCAAGACGGGCGAGGGCAAGGAGCTCTACAAGGAGCTCGTGACGACTGCCGATGTCGTCGTCGAAGCGATGCGACCCGGCACCCTTGCGAAGCTCGGCCTCGGCTACGAGGACCTGAAGGCCGTGAACCCGAAGATCGTCTTCGCGACGCTGTCGGGCTACGGCGCGACCGGGCCGTACAAGGACATGCCCAGCCACGGCATCGCCTACGACACCTGGGCGGGAATCGTGCAGCCGGTCGTAGACGACGACGGCTTCAGTCGCATCCCGCCGACGATGCCGAACGTGGGCATCAACGTCGGACCGATGGTCGGCGCCATGGCGATTCTCGCCGGCATCATCAAGGCCCGCGAGACGGGCGAGGGCTGCGAGATGGAGATGGCGCAGTCCGACGCCGCGGCCTACATGGACTGGTACCGCATCGAGTCGGAGCGAGCCTACCTGCGTCCGGAGGACGAGGTGACCGGCAACGCCTCCGACGACTATGAGCGCCGTCCTGCCGGCTTGGCCGGCATGTGGGAGGGCGTGCGCTACCAGATATACGAGGCCAGCGACGGCCACGTTCTCTTCATGGCGAGCGAGCAGGCGTTCTGGAAGAACTTCTGCGGCGGCCTCGACCGGATGGACCTCTTCGACAAGTGGCCGGGCTCCACCTACGCCGACCACGCCAAAGGCAACCTCCAACTGCAGCGCGAGCTCCAGACAATCTTCAAGTCGAAGACCTGCCAGGAGTGGCTGGACTTCTCCAACGAGTTCAACACCACCATCGCCCCCATCAACACGCCGGCCAACATCGGCGACGACCCGCAGTTCCAGGCCCGGATGGGCTTCTACCCCACGGAGGCCCTCGGCTGTGAGCAGCTGCCGCTGCCGGTGTTCGTCAACGGATCGCTGCCGCCCACGCCGACGATGGCGCCGACGGTCGGCGAGAACAACGACGACGTCATGACCGACGTGCTCGGCAAGTCCGCCGATGAGCTCCGGGCCCTCAAGGACGCCGGCGCTTTCGGCTGATCAGCAGGTCACGGTCTCGCCTCGGCCGATCAGCGTGGCGACGACATCGCCGTCCTCATCCAGCAGGTACGTGCGGGCCTCGCCCGACACATCGCCACTTACGACGATCGCCCATCCGCCCTCCGGCGTTGGGGTGGCGTAGAGCTGGTCGCCCTGACTCCGTTCGCCAGTTGGGGCGTATTCGACGGCAACGACGCACGGCGGAACGTACCCACCGAGCACCGTCGCCTCGCTCGTGGACAGCTGGAGGAGCGCATTGTGTGCGCTGCAGGTTGCGCTGCCCTCGTCGACTTCGGAGATATCCAGGCAGATCTCGTCACCATCCTCGGAGACGACCCAGTCAAGACCTCGACCACCTTCTCGGACATGTCGCAGGACCACAGCTCGAGCGCCCCTCCCCAGTCCGGATCCCATCCCTCGTTCAGGTAGACGATGACGTTGAGCCGCCGGTCGAGGTCGAGCCGATCGTGGCGGCTGAAGTCCGCGTGGACGTCGAGCCATCCGCCGGGCGGAATCATGTGGAGCCCACCGCCGAGATAGTGCGGGTCGGGGATCAGGCCCTCGATGCCCGTGAGCGTCTCGAGGAACCGCACGAACGATGCCGAGTTCAGTTCGTGGAAGACGGCGCGGGTGTCGCCCGTCCAGGAACGGTTGTGGCCCACCGTGCCCTTGCGCGCATGCGCATGTTCCTTGACCTCGGTCTGACCGGTATCCACTTCAGCCTGAGCGGCGATCGCGATCCCGCGCAGCGTGTCCTCGTCGAACGCCCCGCGGATGACCGCATGGGGAAACGGCTCGGCGACGCGATACGTGGGGGCCAGGTCGCGGGCGTCTCGGTCGAGACGGTCGAAGTCGACCGGACCCGTCATGCCAGGACGAAGCCCTCGTAGTCGGCAGCGACCACCTCGTCGCACTTCTGTTTGTACTCGGGGAAGCCGGGTAGCGGCATGAACACCCGCGGCTTCCCAGGAACGTTCGCACCGAGATACCACGAGCTGCAGCCGTGGAAGAGCGTGAACTCGGCGACCATGTTGACGTAGGCGACCCACTCCGCCTCGGCATCGGCGTCGGCTTCGATCGTGGCAATCCCGTCAGCGTCCAACTTCACGAGCGCGTCGCGGATCCACTCGACGTGTTGCTCGATCGAAACGATCATGTTCGTGAGCACCGACGGCGACCCCGGGCCGGTGATGGTGAAGAGATTCGGGAACCCGTTGACCTGCAGGCCGAGATACGTGAGCGGGCCGGCGGACCATTTCTCCTTGAGCGGCAACCCGCCCCGGCCGCGGATGTCGATGCGGTCGAGGGCGCCGGTCATAGCGTCGAAGCCGGTTGCGAACACGATCGCGTCCACCTTGTGCACCGTGCCGTCGACCTCCACGCCCTCGGCCGTGATCCGCGAGATCGGTGTCTCGCCCACGTCAACGAGGTCGACGTCGTCCCGGTTGTACGTGGCGTAATAGTCGGTGTCGACGCACATCCGTTTGCAGCCGATCACGGTGTCCGGGCTGAGCCGGTCGGCGACGTCGGGATCGGCGACGATGCCGCGAATCTTGCTCCGCACGAACTCGGCCGCCGTGTCGTTCGCGTCGACCGAGAACAGCAGATCGTTGAACGCACCCATGAACGTCAGCCCGCCGACGGCCCAGCGTTCCTCGAAGATCCGGTTGCGCGTCTTGTCGTCGACCTCGAGTGCGCCCACGAGCTCGCCGGTGTCGCGGATGTGGCCACCGAACCCAGTCGTGGTCGCGCGCGCTGCCGTCCGCCAAGCGGGGTAGTCCGCCTTGATCGCCTCGATGTTGTCGTCAGCGAGCATCTGGTTGTGGGCGGGGACGGCGTAGGCCGGCGTCCGCTGGAAGACCGTAACGTGGTCCGCCTCCTCAGCGATCAGCGGGATCGACTGGACACCGCTGGATCCGGTGCCGACCACCGCGACCCGTTTACCGGAGAAGTCCACACCTTCGTGGGGCCAGTGACCGGTGTGGTAGATCGGCCCGTCGAAGTCATCGCGGCCCTCGATGTCGGGGATGTTCGCGGCAGACAGACAACCCGTCGCCATCACGACGAACCGACTGACGATCGACTCGCCCGCGTCGGTCGTCGTGGTCCACTTCGCGACCTCGTCGTCAAAGTGGGACGCCTCGACGCGGGTGTCGAAGCTGATGCCGTCGCAGAGGTCGAATCGATCGGCGACGTGGTCGATGTAGCGCAGGATCTCCGGTTGCGTCGGGTAGCGCTCGGTCCACTCCCAGTCCTGCTGGAGATCGTCGTCGAACCCGAACGAGTATTCGAAGGACGGCACGTCACAGCGCGCCCCGGGATAGCGGTTCCAGTACCAGGTGCCGCCCGGCCCGCTTCCCGCTTCGATCACCCGGGCGGTGAGGCCGATTCCTCGCGCCGCGTGGAGCATGTAGAGCCCGGCGAACCCGGCGCCGACGATCACAAGGTCGACGTCGGTCGGCGAGGAGGAAGAGTTCGTATTGGTCACGGCGCTCACTCTCGCACCAAGTCGGCGAGGTCGACGACCTCGGTTCGGGTCGCGGAAGCGGCTCGGTGACGCGGGAGAGCCGGAACTGCGCGTTGCCCATGCGATGACCACGCAGCTCCACCCAATTGTCCCGGTATGCCGGGCCGGGGTCACCTTCGGCGACGACAAGTGTGACGTCACCGTTCGCGTCCGCCGTTGCGGTGGCGAGACTCCGGTGTCCCCAGTGCGCGCCGTAGTCGATGGGTTCGAACCAGTAGTTGCAGAGCTGGAACCTCCAGTAGGCGCGGCGTCATAGGGGGCGTTCGCAACGCCCGGGATCGTCACCAGCCACGCCTGTGTCGGATCCAGCCGAAATTCTGCGGTCGAGAAACGGTGACCGGTCGGCATCGGCTCGTCGGCGGCAGCGAGCTCGCCCACGATCAGGAACTCGTTCTCCAACCCCTCGATCATCCCGGCGGTCATCGCGGTCCAGTAGGACCCGAGGACGCGGGTGAAGTCGACTGACGCCTGAAGCGCGTCGTCGATCTCACGCGGCGAGACAGGCTCGCGGTGGCGGGCGCGGTCAACAGGTTGAATCTCGATCTTGGCGGGCGCGACCGCGCCGGCGTCCGTCGAGTACTGCCGGATGATCATGTACGTGGCCACGCCCCGTTCCGGATGGCGGGTCTGGAGCCAGTTCCCGGCGAACCCCTCGGGGCGAGGTTCCGGCGAGAGGCTGACCTCGAACCGGTCGTCCTCCACCACCAAGGTGTCTTCGCGGATCGAGTCGACGACGTCACCGCGCTCGGTCACGCCGATCTTCCCCGCGATCACCGTGATGTCGAGAAGTGGAGCGCTCCCTCGCGTGCCGCTCAACCGATGCGTCTGCGTGCCGTCGAAGAACGCCTCGTAGTAGATGCAGTCAGAGGTGACACCGCCGGTCAGCTGGGTCGGCGTCTTCGCCAAGTACACCTGCGGATCGGTCGGCGACCCCTAGTCGTGCACGCTCAGCAGGCCCATGTACAGGATGCGGGCGAGGTGCCGGTAGCCGGCCGCCCGGTTCACCTCGTCGAGCTCGAGCGGCGTGTCGTTGACGAGCGCGCCGAGCGACCCGAGTGCTTCCCTGTATCGCTCCCAGATGCCCGACACCGGGTCAGCGTCCATTGCCAACCCTCGCGCCTTGTCTGCAACGGCGGCCAATCTTGGCGCTCCGACCGTGGACCTGCGATCGTGACGGCCATGTCCGTCACCGACAAGCTCTCGACCACCGGTGTGTGGTTCTTCACCGACATGCTCACCACAGAGCAGAGCCGGGAGACCGCCGCTCGCATCGAGTCGTTGGGCTACTCCGCCCTGTGGATCCCCGACACGCTCGGCCGCGACCCGTTCGTCAACGCGGCCATCCTGCTCGACGCGACGTCCGAGCTGATCGTCGCGACCGGCATCGCGAACATCCACATGCGCCACCCCGGAATGATGAAGCAGGGTGCGCAGAGCCTGGCAGAGTTCTCCGACGGCCGGTTCGTGCTCGGCCTGGGCGTTTCCCATGCCCCGATGGTCGAAGGCCTCCGTCAGCTGCCCTACGAGAAGCCACTGTCGACGATGCGGGCCTACCTCGATGCGATGGACGGCTCGATGTACATGAGCGTGCCGCCCGCCGAGGAACCCCTCGTCGTGCTGGCCGCCCTCGGACCGAAGATGCTGGCGATGTCCGCAGAGAAGACTGCAGGCGCGCACCCGTACTGGACCACCCCGCAGCACACGGCTCAGGCCCGCGAGATCATGGGCCCCGACGCTCTGCTGTGCGTCGAACAGAAGTGCGTCCTGACCACCGACGCGGACGCCGCCCACGAGGCCACTCGGGACCAGCTCGGCATGTACGCCGACCTCCCCAACTACCGCAACAACTGGAAGCGGCTCGGCTTCTCCGAGGACGAGATCGAGAGCCGTGATCCTCGCTTCCTCGACGCCGTGATGGCATGGGGCGACGAGGCAGCGATCGCGGCCCGAATTCAAGCGCACTACGACGCGGGCGCGTCGCATGTCTGCATCCAGCCGGTGAACCCGCAGGACCGCAGCCAGCCAGACTGGACGCTGCTCGAGGCGCTCGCGCCGAGCGCTCAATGACCGACGCACCCACGGGAATCAATCCCGGCCCTGTCACGAACTGGATCCTGGAGCGTCGACCCGACCTCGCGGCGCCCTTCGACTTCTCGCTGATCACGGGTGGCGCATCCAACCTGACGTACCGGGTGACCGACGCCGGCGGCACCGACCTGGTTCTGCGACGACCCCCGACGGGCCACGTCCTCGCGTCCGCCCACGACATGTCCCGCGAACATCGGATCATGGCTGCGCTCCAGGACACCGCCGTGCCTGTGCCTCCCGTCGTCGGGCTCTGCCAGGACGATGAGGTGAACGGCGCCAACTTCTACGTGATGGGCTACGTCGAGGGGAAGATCATCTTCAACCTCGCCGATGGCGAGGCGATCGATCCTGCGCTTCGGCCAAGGATGAGCCACTCGCTCACCGACACGCTCGCCGCATTGCACGCCGTCGATCCGGGCGAGGTCGGGCTCGGGGACCTCGGCCGCAAGGAGGACTACAGCGCCCGCCAGCTCCGTCGCTGGAAGCGCCAGGTCGATGAGGGCAGCGACCGCGAGATCCCCCTCTTCCAGGATCTCCACGACCGGTTCGCCGCCTCGATACCGCCTCAACAGGGCGCAGGCATCGTCCACGGCGACTACCGGATGGACAACTGCATGATGGGCCACGACGGCCAGGTCGCCGCGGTGCTCGACTGGGAGCTGTGCACACTCGGCGATGTGCTCGCCGATGTCGCGGGCATGGCCATGTGGTGGGGCGACAATCCGCGCGCCGAGGGCCGCCTCAGCGATGTTCCGACCATCGCGGACGGGTTCGGTTCGAGAGTCGAGATGCTCGAGCGCTACGGCCAGAGCAGCGATCGCGACATCTCCGATCTGCCTTGGTACGTCGCCTTCCAGCACTGGCGGCTGTCCGCGATCAGTGAAGGCGTCCGTGTCCGCTTCTCGGCCGGAGCGATGGGCGATCAGGAAGGGGCAGGCGACGACGCCGGCCGCGCCGCCGTCGACAACCTCCTGAACATGGCCGACGAGATCCTCACGTCGGGCACGCTCTAGCCGGCCTCCGGTGCGGTCAGGAAATGTCGAGGGTGAGGGTGACAGAGGCGGTGTCGCACTCACCGGCGACGTTGCAGATCGTGTAGCCGAACGACTCGATGCCCGTCGTCTTCCCCTCATAGGGGATGTAGCGGAGGTTCAGGCCCGACACGGAGACGTCGCCGTGATGTGTCGAGCCGACGATCTCCAGCGTCGACGGAACCGGCTCCGAGCCGCCGAAGTCGTCGTTCACCGTCACATGGATCGACGTGGTCGACGTCTTGGTGATGGTGGCCGTGTCAGCGACCGCCATGGTCGCCGGCGGCGTCGTGGAGGTGCTGGTGGTCGTGGGGGTGCTGGTCGTCGTGGATGTCGTGGTGGTGATCGGATCCAGCGTGGTACTAGTCGTGACGCCCGGTTCTTGTGGAACCGGGACCGTCGTCGAAGACGGTGTCGCAAGCACGAAAGGCCCGTCGTCGGATACCTCCTCATCGACAACCCGCGCCGCTGCGGCAGGCTCGTCAGGCGGCGCATCCGCTGGCGTCGGAATGACACCAGTCGCAGCCGCCACAAGTGAGAGTGCGACCGACCACGACACGAGCAGCGCCCGCGGGATGTCGCTCCGCAACAGCGCTGTCGCTCCGATCGCCAGAACGACGATCCCGATCGCGTCGGTCTTGTCGCCGAAGCCCTCAAGAAACGGTAGTACTCGCGACGCGCGGTCTCCTCGACCGCCCCGTCGCTGGGCGGTGGCCCGCCGGGGCTGGGATACGCAGACGTGTCGCAGTCCTCCACCGCTCTACAACGGTAGTACTGACCGCAATCTGAGGCGGAGACCCCACTGAACGTGGTTTTGTTTTTTCGCCATCCGTGGTTGGCGGCGGAGCTACGCTCGACGTCATGGCCCACACCATCGAGATCACCTATTGCGTCCCTTGAGATTATTCGAGTCGCGCCGTGAGCGCGACGTCTGATCTCCTCTCGAACTATCAGCACGTCATCGAGTCGCTCACGCTGACCCCGGGGTCGTCCGGCGTCTACGACGTCACCGTTGACGGCGATCTCATCTACTCGAAGGACGAGACGGGCCGACATGCCGAGCCCGGCGAGATGCTGGAGCTCTTCACAGCGATCGTTGGCGATATCAGGCGTTACGGCGAGGAGTGATGGCGTCGCGCACTCGAGGCGCGAGGCGATCGATCTGAAGATCCTGCGCCGCTGACTGCGGTCCGGCCGCAGGCCGCGCGAGCCGCAGATCGCGAAGAGCAGGATCGATCTCTGCGCCGGCCGCGCACATCACCAGGGCAGCGATCACCCCCGCACGACCCCACCCGGCCCCGCAATGCACGACCACTCGGCCGCCCCCACGAAGGCGACGGTGGATGTCGAGGACCAGATCCGCGACCGCGTCGTCGTCTGTGACCAGATGATCCTCGGTCGGGAGCCGGACCGCGCGAAGCGGTGCGGCCGACCCCAACCACTCGAGGTAGTCCGGATATCGACGGCCGAGCTCAACGTCGGTTTGGAGACACACCACAGTGTCGCCCTCGACCGCAGCGAGGAGACCGTCGGGGTCGGGGCCTACCGCGTCGAGCCCACACAGGATCAGCGTGCCGCTCACATCAGCGACCGGGATCGCATGAACGCCACCAGCGGCGCTGAAGCTGGTACCACCTATGTCCATCGCCCCCGCACCGTAGTTGAATCAGCCACGCGGGGTGAGGGTCCTGAACGCGTTTCACGAACCGGCGTCGGCGAATAATAATCCCGGGTGTGCGTGCGGGCCGCACGTGCAGCCAGACTGAGCCGATGCGCCTCGGAGACGTCGCCAACCCGCAAGATCCCGCTGAGCCCCGGCCGCTCGCCGGAATCCGCATCCTCGCAGCAGAACAGATGGCCGCACTGCCGTTCGCGACGCAGCTTCTCGCCCGGCTCGGCGCCGAGGTCGTGAAGGTCGAGCATCCGACGATGGGTGACAGCGGACGAGGATCAGTCCCGGCGATGCCGGATCCGGATGGGCGGCCCATCGGCGCCACCTTCCTTCGGAACAATCTCAACAAACGCAGCGTGGCTCTCGACCTGAAGGCACCGGAAGGAGTGGAGCTCTTTCTGGATCTGGCCGGCCGATTCGACATCGTCTGTGAGAACTTCAAGGCCGGGACCGCCGACCGACTCGGCATCGGCTACGAGGCAGTCACCGCTCGTCACCCGGAGGTCGTCTACCTCTCCGTCTCCGGTTTCGGCAACGACCCGGCCTCGCCCTACATCCACCGTGCCGCCTATGCGGCTGTGGTGGAGGGCATGTCGGGCATCTATGAGTACAAACGGCGCCCGGGCCGACGGCCGATGGCGAACCCGGTCGGCGCACTGGGCGACATCTCGTCGGCGCTGTTCGGCGTGATCGGCATCCTGGCGGCGCTCCGTCACCGCGACATGACGGGCCACGGGCAGTACATCGACATCGCCATGCTCGACGCGACGATGGCGATGACCGACATCGTGTCCAACTTCTATTCGATGGGCATTCCGGACGAGGCGAGTTCAGGCGTGGGAATCGTCGAGACGTTCGAGGCCGGTACCGGCAACTTCGTTCTCCAGATCGTGCGCGAGCACCACTTCGAGAAGGTCGCGGAGTTGACCGACAATGCGGAGTGGCTGAGCGACGAGCGCTTCGCCACGCGTGCGGGGTGGCAGGATCATTTCGACAGCATCATCCGGCCCGGCGTCGAGCGCTGGGCGGCCGACAAGACCAACCGCGAGGCGGTCGCGATTCTCGCCGGCGAGGGCATCGCCGCCGGCGAGTCCAACTCGAGCCAGGAGATCGTCGAGGACGAGCACGTGGCAGTCCGAAACATGCTCCTGGAGCTCCCTCACACCGGCGGCGGTGAACCGGTTCTCGTTCCCGGCAATCCGGTCAAGATGAGTCGTACGCAGGAGGGACCCGAGACCCGCATTCCGTGGCTCGGCGAGCACACGGACGAGGTGCTGAGCGCTGAACTCGGCCTCCACGAATCCCGCCTGGCTTCGCTTCGCGACGCCGGCGTCATCGCCTGATCCCGCCTGAGCCCGCTTCGGGGCCGACGAGGGGCAGTGGGTAGGATCTGACGGTCCGTCAAATTTGGGGAAGACGCCATGGATTTTGAATTCACGCCGGAACAACAGACGTTCTCGGTCGACGTGAAGGAGTTCCTCGACGCCAACGACGACCCCGATGTCTTCGACGTCACTCGGGAGAACATGGCGCAGATCGTGGACACCCCGAAGCGACGGGCGTTCATGAAGAGCCTCGGCCACAAGGGCTGGCTCGGCATCACCTGGCCCGAGGAGTACGGCGGTTCCGACGGCGAGGGCGTCTACGAGTACATCCTCAACGAGCAGCTTGCCGGCCGTGGTGGCCCGCAGATCGGCAAGGGCGTGGGCATCATCGGCAAGACGCTGATCGCTCATGCCTCCGACAAACTCAAGGCGGAGTTTCTCCCCCAGATCCTCGAGAACGACGTCGAGTTCGCCGTCGGCTACTCGGAGCCCGAGGCCGGCTCCGATGCCGCCGCGATGCGGCTCAAGGCAGAGCGCATCACGAGCGATGCCGGCGAGGACGGCTGGCTGCTCAACGGGCAGAAGACCTGGACCACCTCTGCCCACTTCGCCGAGTGGTACTGGGTCGGCGCCCGGACTGATCCGGACAACAAGCACATGGGCATCACGCTCATGCTCGTCCCCCTCGACCAAGAGGGCATCACGATCACCGGTATCTGGACGATGGGCGACGAGCGCACCAATGAGGTGTGGTTCGACGACGTCTTCGTCTCGGACGACTACGTCGTCGGCCAGGTGAACTACGGCTTCCGCTACATCAGCCAGGCTCTCGATCTCGAGCGCTTCACGATGTTCACGATGTCGCCGATCCTGCAGCGCCTCGATGTGCTCACCGACTACGTGAACACCGCAACGCGCGACGGCGAACCGCTGAAGGACGATCCGCGGATCCGAGCTCGCCTCGCCAAGCTCCACACCGATGCTGAAGTCGCGCGGGTCATGGGCCTGAAGTTCGTCGCCGAAGCGGTGAAGGTCGAACACGCCGTACGGGCCGGCAAGGAAGGCTTCCAGCCTCCGACCGTCGAGGCCTCCGAATACAAGCTGTTCGCGACGGAGCTCTCCAAGCGACTCGCCGACGCGGCCATGGACATCGGCGGCCCCGGCTCGCAGCTTCGGGTCCACACGGAGGACGCCCCGATGAAGGGACGCTCCGAGTCGACCTACCGCTACACCGTGATCGACACGATCGGCGGCGGCGCCTCCGAGATACAGAAGAACATCATATCGCGCCGGGCGATGGCCCTTCCGAAGAACTTCTGAGCCGGCCCTCGTGACACTGCTGGTCTCGCCATGACGCCCGCCCTCGACGGCATCCGCGTCCTCGACTTCGCATCGGTCGGCCCCGGTGCGCGTGCGTCGCGCATGCTGTCGGACTACGGCGCAGAGGTCATCAAGCTCGGGCCGACCCCGAAGCACGGCGGCGTTCAGATCACACCGCCGTACTACGCCTACTCCGGTCACCGGCTCATGAAGCGGGCGTTGCTCGACCTCAAAGCCGACCACGGGCGCGAGGCATTTCTTGCTCTCGCCAAGGACGCCGACGTCGTGTTGGAGAGCTTCCGTCCGGGCGTCGTTGACCGACTGGGCATCGGCTACGAGGCCGTACGAGCCGTGAACCCGCGGATCGTCTACTGCTCGACGAGCGGATTCGGCCAGAGCGGACCGCGGTCCAGCTGGGCCGGTCACGACGTGAACTACCTCGCGGTCTCGGGCTACCTCGATTGCACGGGCCGCCGCGAGGACGGGTCCCCTCCCCTGCCCGGAGCGACGGTGGCCGACATCGCTGCCGGCGGCATGCACGCCGTGATGGCGATCATGGCCGGTCTCCTCCGCCGCGAGCGCACCGGTGAGGGCGAGTTCCTCGACGTGTCGATCGCCGACGGCGCCTTCGGGCTCATGTCGCTCTACGTCGACGAGTACCTGGCCACGGGCACCGAACCGGGGCCGGGCCACTACATCCTCACCGGCAAATACGCCTGCTACGACGTCTACACCTGCTCCGACGGCGGCCACCTCTCGGTGGGCGCGATCGAGCCGGCTTTCTGGCGCAACCTCTGCCGCGAGCTCGACCTCGAACAGTTCGCCGATTCGCAGATGGACGACGACCGCCAGGACGAGATCCGCGTGGCGATCGCCGCGGTGCTCGCCACCCGCACCCGCGACGAGTGGGCGGACCAACTCGGCCCCGCGGACTGTTGCGTCGCCCCCGTGAACACGGTGGCGGAAGCCATCGACGACCAGCAGTACGTCGCTCGCGGCATGGTCGTCGACGCGGCCCACGAGACCGAGGGCGTGTTCCGCCAGACCGGCTCGGTGTGGGCCGGCACCTCACAGCCCGACGGGCCGTATCCGGTGCGCGAGGGCTCGGTCACCGACACGGTCGAACTGCTCACCGCGGCGGGCTTCGACGCCGGCGCCATCGATCAACTGCTCGAGAACGGAGTGATTGCGTGAACGACGTACCCGAAGAGATCACGGCGCTCATCGGCGAGAAGCAGTATTCGAAGACGGCCACCTTCCCGGTGGAGCTCAGCTACTCGTACAACACCTTGTCGGCCACCGAGAACGGCAATCCGCTCTACTGGGATCAGGCGGTCGCCGACGAACTCACCGACGGGATGACGGTCCCGCCGTCCACTCTGTCGCTGTGGATGCGACCCCACCGCTGGGAGCCCGGCGCCACCGAGGAGCAGGTCGCGCTGCAGGTGCATTTCGACCTGAAGGACCAACTGCAGCTCCCGGAGGCGATCATGAGCGACAACACGCTCATCCTCCACGAGCCGGTCCGGCCCGGCGACGTGATTTCACATCATCAGGTGCTGCGGGCGGTCAGCGAACCCAAGACGACGAAGCTCGGCTCCGGCCGGTTCTGGGAGATCGACATCGTCTACGAGAACCAGGACGGCGACCTCGTCGGCATCGAGTCCTACACGGGATTCGGCTATGCGCGGCCGGACGAAACGGAGGCATCATGACGCTCACCATCGATCAGGTGACCGAAGGAAGTGCTCTGCCCGGCCTCGGCTACAACGTCACCGCGACGACGGTCGTGCTCGGCGCGCTCGCTTCGCGGGACTGGCGGCCGATGCACCACGACTACAAGTTCGCCACGGTGCGCAACGGCACGCAGGACATCTTCCTCAACACGCCGAACCTGGCCGCCTGGTTCGAGCGCTACATCACCGACTGGACCGGCCCTCGCGGCCGCATCGGTCGGATGACCTTCCGCATGCGCGACTCCGTGTACCCGGACGACCACATGGTCTTCGCCGGCGCGATCACCGCGGTGTCGACCGACGACGCCGGATGTGCGTGGGCCGACCTCGACATCACGGTCGTGGTTTCAGATGACGAAGCGGGCGACCGCCTCTGCTGCACCTGCACCGCGAAGGTCGCCGTGCCGACCGACGAGAACGACAACCCCTGGGCCCGTAAGGGCGACAACTGGACCCCCTGAAGGACCTCCGATGCTGAACCTCGATTTCACCGAAGAACAAGACATGCTCCGCGACATGGTCTGCGGCGTGTGCGAGCAGCTCTCGCCGCTGGAGAAGGTGCGCGAGATGGAAGACGATGCCGACGGCATCGCCCGTGAGCTGTGGCAGCAATTCGGCGAGCTGGGCGTCAATGGCCTGATGATCGCCGAGGAGTACGGCGGCTCCGGGATGACGATGATCGAGGGCGTCGTGATCTACGAAGAACTCGGCCGCTCCCTCGCTCCTGTCCCGCACTTCGTCAGCTGCGTCCTCGCTGCTGGAGCCCTCACGACGGCCGGATCCGACGAGCAGAAGTCGGCCCTGCTGCCGGCGATCGCCTCGGGCGAGACGATCATCACGCCGGCGTGGCTCGAGCCCGGCAACGGCTACTCGCCGAAGGGCGTGCAGCTGACCGCGGCAGTCGACGGCGACGATGTGGTCCTCAACGGGTCGAAGATGCACGTCTACTTCGCACAAGCAGCGGACCAGCTGCTGGTGTTGGCCCGAACCGGCGATGCGCCGACGGACGTGGACCTGTTCCTCGTCCCCACCGACACGGCCGGCATCACCCTCGAGCAGCGGATGTCGATCTCGTCCGACACCCAGTACCGCGTCGAGTTCGCCGACGCTTGCGTACCGGTCGCGAACCGCATCGGCGACGCCGGGACCGGCTGGGCCACATGGGACGCCGTGATGCACGAGGCCGTCATCCTCGCCTCCGCGCAGGCCATGGGCGGCGCCGACTTCGCCCTCGGTATCACCGCCGAGTACTCGAAGGATCGCAAGCAGTTCGACAAGGCGCTCGCCGAATTCCAGGCAATCTCGCACGACCTCGCCGACGCCCGGACGGAGCTCGACGGCGGCAAGCTCCTCGTGTACGAAGCCGCGTGGGCACATTCCAAGGGACACGACCTCGCCCGCCTCGCGCCGATGGCGAAGCTCTTCACGAGCAAGGTCTACCGAGACATCACCGCGATGGCCCAGCAGATCTTCGGCGGCGTCGGCTTCACGCTCGACTACGACATTCAGCTCTACTTCCGGCGCGCCAAGCAGCTGCAGCTCAGCTGGTGGGACACCGCAACCTGCGAAGAACGCGTTGCGGACCAGGTGCTCGCCTGAGCGCAATGGCGCGAACGTCCCTTGTTGGACCACGACGCGGCGTGAGATCATTGACCGCGCAGCGCGGTGCAACGACCGCGCCTCTCGACAATCCCGGAGGCCACCGACCTGTTCTGACGCCCCGGAACGCCGTGCGGTTCCCGCCACTCCTGGTTTTCTCTAGGAGGCGGCGATCGAACGCCCGAGAGCTTCGAGGTGTTCTTCGCCGTTCCCGAGCGTGAGCTCCATCTGGCGTGCCATCAGGAAGAAGCGGTGCAGTGGGTAGTCACGGTCGACGCCAACGCCGCCATGAACGTGCACCGCCGCATGAACGACTCGAAATCCGGCGTCGGCGGCCCACCACTTCGCGATGTTCACCGAGTCCTCGGCGGGCAGGCCCTGATCGATGCGCCAGGCAGCCTGCCATGCGGTGAGTGTGATCGCCTCCGTGTCGATGTAGCTGTCGCCGGCTCGATTGCTCACGGTCTGGAACGTCGCGATCGGGCGATCGAACTGTTGGCGTTCCTTCGTGTACACGGCGGCGAGTTCGATCGACGATCGAGCCGCTCCCGCCATCATCATGCACATCGCCGCCTGCGTGCGGAGCTCGATCCACTGGACGATGTCGGCGCCGTCGGTCGGGCCGTCGCCGAGCAGCGCGTCAGCACCGACGATCACGCCGTTGAGTGTGATGCGGGCGACCGGTCGTTGCGTGGTGACGTCAACGCGGTCGAGCGCCACGCCATCCGCGTCCGCCGGCACGAGGAAGACGGCACAGGAGCCGTCACTCATGCGAGCGGGGATCAGGAGGAGACCGGCGTCGAGGCCCGCCTCCACCATCGGCTTCACACCATCGAGGCGATAGCCGTCGCCATCCGCCACGGCGACGGTCTCGGGTTCGCTGGGAACGGTGCCTTCCTCGTAGAGGCCCGCGCCGATGATGAGCGAACCATCGGCGATGCGGGGAAGGAACTCCTCCTTCTGCGCGTCGGTGCCGAACTCCACGATCGGCATCGCGCCCATCACGGCGGTCGACAACAGCGGCACCGGCGAGGCGGTTGCGCCCACCTGCTGAAGGGCCATGGCCGTTGCCATGTAGCCGAGCCCGATGCCACCGTGCTCCTCGGGAATCGCGGCGCCGAGCACACCGGCCTCGGCAAGGGCCGCCCACGCGTCGGCATCCACGCGATCGTCCGTGTCGGTGAGCTGCTTCAGACGCTCATGAGTGGACTTGTCACCGAGGATCTGCTCGGTGAGGTCGTGGATCGCCTGCTCTTCGTCGTTGAGGTTGAAGTCCATGTCGCCTCCTACCGATCGGCTTTCGGATAGCCGAGACCGAATTGCGAGACGAGGTCCCGCTGCATCTCGTTGGTGCCGCCGCCGAAGGTGAGGATCACCGTGGAGCGGTACTGCATCTCCAGGCGGGTGAGGTGGCCGATCTGGCCCTTGCTGATCACCGCCTGCGGTCCGTAGACCTCCATCAGCCGGCGATAGGCCCGGGTGTAGAACTCGGTTCCGTAGACCTTCACCCCCGATGAGTCGGCGATGAACCCCGTCATCGTGTCCATGTCGGGTTCCTGGTTGTCGATCTTGGTCGCCACCGTCCAGGCCACCTTCCAGTTGGCGAGCCGGAGGTATTCGAGCCCCGCGGTCACCTCCGCGAGGTTGCGCTGCACCCAGGCCTTGTCGATAAGGCGGGAGCCGTCGGCCAGCTTCGTGTTCTTGGCGTGGTCGACGGTCTCCTCGAGGGCCTTGGACACCATGCCGGACGAGCAGATGGTGACCCGCTCCCGGTTGAGTTGCGAGGTGATGAGCCCCCAGCCGCCGTTCTCCTCGCCGATCATCGTGGAAGCCGGTACCCGCACATGGTCGAAGAACGTGTGGTTGATGTTGTGGCTGCTCAGCAGGTCCAGCGGCTCGATAGACAAGCCCGGGGTGTCCATAGGGATGCAAAAGAGCGAGATGCCCTTGTGCTTCTTCACCTCGGTGTTCGTGCGGGCCGCGAGCCAGATGTAATCGGCGTCCTTGGCGAGCGACGTCCAGGTCTTCTGGCCGTTGATGATGTATTCGTCGCCGTCTTTCACGGCCTTGGTGGTGAGCGCCGCCAGGTCCGTGCCGGCGTCGGGTTCGGAGTAGCCGATGCAGAACGTGATCTCGCCCTTCGAGATCTTCGGCAGGAAGAACCTCTTCTGTTCCTCCGTGCCGTACTGCATGAGCGTGGGGCCGACGGTGTTGAT
Source organism: Acidimicrobiales bacterium (assembly GCA_029246685.1). Lineage (GTDB taxonomy): Bacteria > Actinomycetota > Acidimicrobiia > Acidimicrobiales > Aldehydirespiratoraceae > JAJRXC01. The sequence continues at coordinate 25,051 of JAQWMR010000015.1, forward strand.
CGTGAGCATCGGGATCGGAGCGCCGATGGAGACCGATTCGTCGAACATCACGAACTGCTCGACCGCGCTGTAACCGCGTCCGCCATACTCCTCCGGCCAGCCGACAGTGAGCCAACCATCGCGGCCCATCTGTCCGACGATCTCTCGATGGACGGGGCCGCACCCGTCTTCCTGAGAGATCGCGTCGCGGACGTCGTCCGTCAGAAGATCGGTGTAATAGGCCCGCAGTTCGGCCCGCAGGTCCTCTTGGTTCTCGTCGTACCCGATGTACATGTGCACCGTTCTATCGCAGACGCCTTCCCAGTCAGGAATCCGCCACGATCGCCGGGTCCGCGCAATCGACCACGAGCGCTGCCACTTGGGCACCGTCAGCCGGAGGCGGGATGGTGGTCATTCGAACTTGGTTCCCGATTCCTTCAGGAAGTCGAGGAATCGAAGCCCGGCATCGGCCGCCAGTTCGCCCGGACGGTAGGTGACGCCATACAAGGCGCCCTCGTATGGGAACGGCCCGTACTTCTCATAGATCACCCAGCTCACCGGCGACCGACGGTCGATGCCGATGTCGATTCCCTCGAACGGTGCCATGGCCATGAGGACGGGTAGACCCTCGGCCGAGGCGACCGTTTCACCGGAGATCGAAATGTCAGCGTTCCAGCGCATCTCGCCGGCGCTCGCCATCGAGAGGCCGACCTGGGTGGTCTCCGGGGGGACGGGCCCCGCTTCGACGACCGTCATGTCGCCGTAGCCGTTGAACGCGAACACCAGGTTGCCGTTCTCGATGTACATCGCGTAGCCGCCGCCCTGGTCGCCGTGGGCGAACAACATGCCCTGATCGCCGGTCTCGTACGACAGGTCGACATCGACCGCCCAGTCCCGGGAGAAGATCAACTGCAGCGCCCGCCAGCGTTCGATGGTCGGCATGCCCGGCCGCAGCGTCGTGTCGCAGGCGAGATGTGCATCCCACGGTGGCTTCTCGATCATCTTCACGGAGTTGCCCTCGTCGAGGGGGAAGACCTGATTCGCCCACGCCGCCTCCTCGAATGCGTCCTGCAGTTCGGCGAGCTTCTCCGGATGTTCGTCAGCCAGGTCACGGGATTCGGACGGGTCCTCGGCGAGATGGTGGAGTTCCCACGTCTCCTCGGAGAATGCAGTGCGGGGCTGACGCAACGTCACGGCGGACCAGCCCTCGCGGTAGAAGCCGCGGTGACCGATCATCTCGTAGTACTGCTCAGGATGGGTCGACGCGGCGGTGCCATCGGCCAGCGAGTCGGCGAAGCTCACACCGGCCGGAGCCGGGAGCGCTTGGCCATCCTTTGCCGAGGGGATATCGACACCGGTCATCTCGGCGAGCGTCGGCAGCAGATCAGTGATGTGTTGGTACTGGGTCCGGATCTCGCCCTTCGTCGCCAGCCCCTCGGGCCAGTGGACGATGAACGGCACCTGGTGGCCGCCCTGATGCGTGTTGATCTTGTACATCCGCAGTGGCGTGTTCGACACCATCGCCCACCCCATCGGATAGTGCGGCAGGGTCTGCGGGCCGCCCATGATGTCGAGGCGGGAGTGGTCGAGATCGATGTCTTCCAGACCGGCCGGGCGGGCTTGCAGCAGCAACGTCCGGAAGTACTGCGAGGTCCCGTCGTCCTGGCCCTCGCGTGAACCCCCGTTGTCCGAGGTGAACACGATGATCGTGTTGTCCCACTCCCCCATTGCCTCGAGGTGAGCACGCAGCCGACCGACGCTCTGATCGATCGAGTCGACCATGCCCGCGAAGATCTCCATGTAGCGAGCGAACGTCTCCTGCTGCACCACGGTGAGGTCGTCCCACGCGGAGACCGCGTGCCTCTCCTCGGTGTTGCGGAGGGGCAGGACGGTGTCGTCCGGAATCACTCCGATCTCCAGCTGGCGCTCGTAGCGCTGCTGGCGGATCGCGTCCCACCCGTCGTCGTACATGCCGCGGTACTTCTCCATGTCCGCCGGCTTGGCCTGAAGCGGAGCATGCACTGCGCCATGGGCGTAGTAGAGGAAGAACGGCTTCGTGGGATGCGACGACCGGACCTCGTCGATCATCGTGATCGCCTGATCCGTCAGATCGTCGGTGAAGTAGTAGTCGTCCGGATACTGATCGGTGTTGATCGCGTGGTTGTCTTCGTACAGCCGGTGCGGCTGATGGAAGTTCGTGAAGCCGTCGAGGATGCCGTAGTACCGCTCGAAGCCCTTCTGCAGCGGCCAGCTGTGGCGAGGGCCGGCCTCGCTGAGGTTGGCGTCCTTGCAGAGGTGCCACTTACCGACCATGAGGCTCGCCCAGCCGTTGTCGCGGTACAGCTCCGCCATCGTCACGGCGTTGTCGCGGATCTCGTGGGCGTAGCCGGGGAACCCCGGGTCGCTGTGGGCGACGTGTCCCATCCCCGCGAGGTGATGGTTGAGCCCGGTCAGCATCGAGGCTCGGGTCGGTGAGCACATCGGGTTCACGTGGAAGTTCGTGTACCGCACGCCGTTCGCCGCCAGCGCGTCGAGTTCCGGCGTGTCGATCTCGCTGCCGTAGCAACCGAGGTCAGCGAAACCGAGGTCGTCGGCCAGCATCACGATGATGTTCGGTGCCTTCTCAGCGGCCGTCGGCGGCTGAGGCCACCACGGCTCCGATGTCGAGAAGATCCGGCCGACGGACCCCTCGAAACCGGCGTAGGGCTGAGTCGGATCCGGGTTGCTCTGCGTGCTGGTCACGGCCGCCGTTCTAGTCGGTCAGGCGCGCTCGGCCCACACGGCGAACAGCGGATCGCCACGATGCCCGAGCGGCGTTCGCCGTTGGACCACGGCGTCGTTCCATCCTCCCGCCAGACGGAAGTACTCGGCGACGAGCGCGGCCCGGCCGTTATCGGTGTTGGCGAGCCACCCCCGGATCGCCTTCGTCGGGAAGCACCGGTTCGAGAACGTGCACACGAACCGGCCGCCGGGGCGCAGTAACCGGGCGAGATCGCCGATCACATCGATCGGCCGCACGAGGTAGTCGATCGAGACACAGCAGACGGCGTCGTCGAACGACCCGTCGGAAAACGGCAGCGTTGGCTCGGCATTGAGGTCATGGATTGTCGTGGCGGTCGCCATCGGGTTCGCTTCGAGCTCAGCGGCGTTCATGCCGAGCACGTGCAGCGACGCGGGCGCTGCGGCGAAGTGCGAGATCCACGAGCCCATCAGGTCGAGCACATCGCCGTCGACAGCCAACTCCTCGTACAGCGCGCCGACCGCGGCGATCGCTCCCTCGTCGATGTGCGTGACGAGCCGGGGCGGCGCGTAGAAGTCCGCGTCGTCGGACGGATCCTGCCGGTCGAAGAATCCCGCGGGAAACGCCTCGTGGGGGTCGGTCGCCCGGGAAGGATCTTCTCGCCCGTCGCGCCCTCGCTGACCTGCCAGAGCACAGCGATCGACTTCTTCATCCCCAGCCGTCGGAAGATCGGCAGCCGTACGGGCCTGCCCGAGTTCATCCAACGCAGACCGTAAAATTCGCCACCCCTTGCCGCGGGATCGGTCGCGGCGCGTAGCTGCGGAAGCGCTCCGCGCTCATCCCGCCGCGGCTCGCCATCGAGCGGAACATCTTGGCGAGGAACTTGCCGTCGGAGTTCTCCACGCTGGTCGCCTGCAGATCGGTGTCACTCAACCCGGGATGCGCGACCAGGCTGGCGACCGGCCAGTCGCCATCGTTCAGCACAGCGTTGAGGCCGAGGCCGAAGTGCCAGTTCGCCAGCTTCGACCGGCCGTACGCCTTCCAGTCGCCGTAGCTCTTCTCCATCCCGACATCCTTCGGGTTGACCTGGCGACCGACATGGTGAGCCGTGGAGGAGACCGTCACCACCCGAGCGGCGCCAGAGGCCCGCAGGCTCGGAAGAAGCCGGGCGGTGAACGTCCAGTGACCCAGGTGGTTCACGCCGAACTGCATTTCATCGCCGTCGTCGGTCTCCCAACGGGGGATGCCCATCACGCCTGCGTTGTTGACCAGGAGGTGGATGTGCGGATGGGCCGACGCGATCTTGTCTGCCGCCACCTTCGTCTGTTCCTGGGACCCGAGGTCGAGCTCGACGATCTCGAGTGACGCGTCCGGGTGCACCGCGCGGATCTCGTCGGCCGCGGTCGCCGCCTTGTCCTGATTCCGGGCGGCCATCACGACGTGGGCCCCAGCGCCGGCAAGCGCCTTCGCCGTCTCGAGACCGAGCCCGCCGTTCGCTCCGGTCACCACCGCGACGCGACCGGACTGATCGGGAATGTCGTCGACGCTCCAAGCCATGGCCGGAGCCTACGCGCCTGTGCCGAGAGACGACGATGGCGCCTCCCGTGGGAAGCGCCATCGACGTCCGATCCCCCAATCGGACATCAGTGGTTATCGTACCGCAGTCCGCGTTTGATCACTTCTTGAAGAACGCCGGACTCGTTGCCTTCTTCGGAATCTCGGCCAGCGGGGTGGCGACCTGCTCGACCGTGGGGCCGTGGTCGGCGGCGATCGGGGCGAGTGCGTCGAGATCGAAGCGGTAGACCTCTGCGGCATTGCCGGCGAGCACGTTGCGCATGTCTGCCTCGTCCCAATCGTGGAACGCGCGCTGCAGTGACTCGAGCGAGTACGGGTAGGTGCCCTCGTGGTGCGGGTAGTCGGAGCCCCACATGACCTTGTGCTTGCCGAGCGTCTTGATCGCTTCGGCTTCTCCCGGAGACGGGAACGACGCGCCGATCCACACGTTCTGGTCGAAGTACTCGCTCGGCTTCATCGGCAGCACGATGTCGGCGGAGAAGCCGAGTTCACCGACCCGGCCACTCGAAATCTGCATGTGGTACATGTCCATGCGTCGCAGCTCGTCGACCACCCACGCCGTGCCCTGCTCGGTCATGACGTACTTGAGCTTTGGGAAGCGATGGAAGACGCCGCTCATGATGAGGTGCGACAGGTTGCGGTGAGCGAAGAACGGCACCTCCATCAAGAAGATGAGACCGGATGCCGGATCGTCGCCGTAGTTCGGGGTGCCGTTGCCGCCGTGCTGGGTGACAACGAGATCGAGGTCCTGGATCGCGGCCCACAGGCGATCCCAGTGCGGCGACCAGAGGCCAGGCAGGTCCACGTCGGGGGCGACGTGGGGCATCATGAACGATCGGAAGCCCTCAGCGGCCGCCCATTCGAGCGTGGAGATGGCGTCGTCGATGTCCTCGAGGAAGATCTGCGGGAGGCCACAACGCTGCGCCGGGTACTCCGCACACCAGTCCTTGAGCCAACGGTTGTGGGCGTCGATGCCGGCACGACGGCGCTGGTACTCCTCGTCGGTCTTCGGCGGATAGGCGACCAACATGCCGGTCGGGTAGAACGGCGGCACGGTGTTGGGGAAAGTGATCTCGGCCACCACGCCGTCGTCGTACTGCTCCTGCACCCGGCGCTCGTTGTCCCAGTTGCGCGTGCGACCATCGTCCTGCAGATCTCGGTACGGGTTCTTGTAGGCGCCCCGCCACTCGGCGAACGCGTCCTTCCACTCGGCGGCGAGGTACTCCTCGTACATCGCCATGTTGCCGCCGGCGTGACTGTCCGCGGAGATGATCGTGTAGCGCTCGGTCATAGGTAGCTCACTGTTCACTAGCTCTCAGTACCCTGTATCTAAGTATCTTAGACAGACGCCTGTCGAGATCCAACAGCTACTCTCGTGGTCATGGCCCGGCGACGCGGACTCGATCGAAGCGATGTGATCCTGGCCGCACTCACCATCGCGGACGCGGACGGACTCGATGCGCTGAGCCTCAAAGCGGTCGCCGATTCGCTCGACGTGCAGTCCCCGAGCCTCTACAGCCACGTGGACGGGCTCAATGGCCTGCTCGACGCCTGCGCGATCGCCGTCACCGCCGAGTTCGGCGAGATCCTGCGCAACTCCGTCGTCGGAGTGGCCGGCGACGAAGCCGTCGCCGCGTTCGCGCACGCGTACCGCCGATGGGCTACGGAGAACGCGGGACGGTACGAGCTCTCGCTCCGCAAGGTCGAGGGGGTCGAGAAGCGGGAGGCCGGAATCGGCGCAATCGAGACAATGGATCGGGTGCTTGGCGTCTACGGACTCTCGGCACCCGACGCCACGGCCGCCGGGCGCACGCTGCGGGCTGCGGTCCATGGATTCAGCACGCTCGAGGCGGCCGACGCGCTCGGCCGCGGGCCGAACGACGCGAGCTTCGACTACCTCGTCGCCCTGCTCCTCGACGGCATACGCGCCAATGCCTCTTCCCTCCCGCGGAGGCGACGGGCTAGAGCGTCCGGGTGACCACTTCGCCTTTGCCTGGCCCATGAGACGCATCGCCATTGCCCTATTGACGCTGAGCCTGCTCGCCGCCTCGTGCGGCGACGATGGCGGCGAGGGGGCCGAGCCAACGACGACCGCGCCCGAGTCTACGACGTCCACTCTCGGGCCGAACACGGCAAGCTTCCGTGGCGTCACCGCAGACACGATCAAGGTCGGCGTTGCCGCGTTCGACTGGGACCGCCTGTCCGCCTTGGGTGTGAACTTCGGCGTCACGAACAACGGTGACATCTGGGCTGCAGCCGTCGAGGCGATCAACGACCGGGGCGGCGTTCACGGACGGATGCTCGAAACGGTGGTCGTCGAGTTCTTGCCGGTCGGATCGACCGAGGCCGACGAAGCATGCGTGAGACTCACCGAGGACGAGGAGATCTTCATCGTCGTGGGCACGGTCCTCAACGAGCAGATCCTGTGCTTCACCGAACTCCATGAGACAGCCGCGCTCGTTTCAGGCGGCATGAACGACGAGCGGCTCGAGCGGTCCAAGGCGCCGTACGTGACCGTCATCGGCACGCAGCAGCAGCGCACCGACGCGTTCATCGAGTTGATGGAGGCCCAAGGGGTTCTTCAGGGGCAGTCGCTGGGGGTCATCGGATCGAAGGACGTCAGTGAGACAGGATTTCGCGCGATGGTCGATCGACTCCGGCATGCCAGCTACGACCCCGTCGAGGGCTTGATCGGTGACAACGACGGTGATCTCGCTCAGTCTGCTCGGGACCAGGACCTGATCTACGAACGCATGCGGGAGGCGGACGTCACCGTTGCGATCTCCACCACCGGAGTGCCCCTCGAGATCGCCAACGCGTTCGAGTCCAACTTCGAACCGGAGCAGTGGCTGCTCGCCACGGTCATGACCGGCCGAGGACTCACGGATGCGGGCGTCCCGCACGACTATCTCGACGGAGCGCTTGCCGCCATCAACGGCAAGACCGGTACGACCGCGCAGCCACTCCTCGAGGACGATCCCCTCGCGTCAGCCTGCATCGACGACATACGGGCCCGGACCGGACAGCAGATCTCGTACTCACTCGAGACGGTGCCGAACAACATCACCACGGCGCTCCTCTCGTGCGCGACCGCCATCATCCTGGAAGCGGCCCTCACGAACGCCGGTCAGGTGCTGACCAACGAGTCGCTCCTCTCCGGCTTCGAGGCAATCGGAGAAATCGATCTGCCGAGCTACACGGAGGCCACGATCGGACCTGGCGACTACGGCGCCATCAAGGGACTGTCCACCGTCCGCTTCAACGCCGCGACGGGCACATGGGAGCCGATCGAGGGCTGAGCCCACTGTCACACTCAGAACCGCGAAGGTGCCGCCGACGGGAACCGCATGACAATGCGTCGCGCCCTCTCCCCATGGACCGCTCCCCTGCTTATCCTTCTCCTTCTGGCTGCCGCGTGTAGAAGTGCAGACACGAATGACGGGGCCGCACGCGTCGTCCAGTCGGACGACGAGGAAATCGTCGTCGATTCGGCGGAGTCTGATGTCGACCCCGCAACCGAGCCTGCACCCGAAACGGAGCCCGTTGAGCTGACGGCCAGTTTCCGCGGCGTCACCGCGGAGTCGATCAAGGTCGGCGTGACCGCGCTCGATTGGGACGCACTCGCGGATCTCGGCCTGCACTTCGGTCGGAGCAACTCCGGCGACCTCTGGGAGGCCGCGCTCGAACGCATCAACGACAACGGCGTCGTCTACGGCCGAACGCTCGAGATCGTCGTCGAGGAGGTGCTGCCGATCGGCAGCGTCGACTTCGACGAGGCGTGCGCCCGACTGACTGAAGACGAAGAGGTGTTCCTCGTCGTCGGCCAGGCGCTCGAAGACCAGGTCCTCTGCCTCATCGAACTGAACGAAACCGCAGCCGTGACGGTGGCCGGCATGGCCGACCCCATCCTCGACCGAGCGGTCGCCCCCTACACCACCCTGTGGGCGTCGTTCGAGACGCAGGCCACAAACCTCGTTGCTCTCGTCGAGGAGTCGGGCGCACTCGAAGGCGCCACGATCGGCGTGACTGGATCCGCCGACATCGGCTTGGCCGAGTACGAGGCGATCGTCGCGGCATTCCGGGCCGCCGGATACGACGTCGTCGAGGCCCTCGTGGACGCCGACGGCAGCGACATCCAGAACACTGAGCAGGATCTCGCTGTCGTATTCGAGCGGTTCCGCGACGCAGGTGTTGACTTCACCGTCTCGACCACGGGCGTGCCGTTGGAGATCGCCGGCGCGCAGAACGCCGGGTACACCACGGACCAGTGGCTCCTCACGGTTGTCGTGACGGAGAGCGGGCTGAGCGATGCCGGCGTGGACACCGACTACCTCGACGGGGCGCTGGCGATCGTCAACACCGACGTCGCCACGACCAACCAGCCCTCGATGGGCTCCGACCCCGCAGTCGCCGCGTGCATCGACGAACTCGTCGCCGCCACCGGCCACGCGCTTTCCTATGAGCTCGGCACGGAGGTCAACGACATCGCAACCGGTCTGCACGCGTGCGCGATCGCCGACATCGTCGAGCAGGCGCTGACGAACGCAGGCCCGGTCCTGACCAACGACTCGTTCCAGTCCGGTCTGGAGGAAATGGGCGACATCGACCTCGCTGGCTACCTCGACGCCTCGCTCGAAGCCGGTGACCTCGGTGCAGCCAAGGGCCTGCGGTTCGCCCGCTTCGACGCCGGTGCCTGGGAACTCATCGACTAGTTCGACGAGAGCGAATCGCGCTGCTTCGCCAGCGTCTCGCCCGCGCCCCAGTCATTCGCTTCGAGGGCACGAAGGATTCCCACGAGATTCTGGTCGCGGATCCGCTCCAGCTCCCGGATCGAGTGCGCCCCCGACTGGGCTTCACTCTGCTGCTCGATCGTGTCGATGAGCTCGTCGGTGAGCTCGGGGACGTCCATCAGTTTCGTCCACGGCCACGAGAGTGTGGGGCCGAACTGGCGGACGAAGTGACCCATACCGCCCTCGCCTCCGGCGACCCGGTACGTCTCGAACAGGCCCATCTGCGCCCATCGCAAACCAAAGCCGTAGCGAATCGCGTCGTCGATCTCCTCCGTGGTCGCCACGCCGTCGTTGACGAGCCAGAGCGACTCTCGCCAAACCGCCTCCAGAAGCCGGTCTGCGATGAACGCATCGATCTCCACTCGTACGTGGAGCGGCTTCATCGAGACTGAAGCGTAGACCTCCATCGCCCGTTCGATGATGTCCTTCCCGGTCGGCTCACCGCCACACACCTCGACGAGCGGGAGCAGGTACACCGGGTTGAAGGGGTGGCCCACGAGTAGTCGCCACGGATGTGACATCCCCTTCTGTAGGTCCGACGGCTTGATCCCCGATGTGGACGAAGCGATCACGGCGTCGTGGTCGCATGCGTCGTCGATCTGCTGGAGGATCGAGCGCTTCATCTCGACGTTCTCCGGCGCGCTCTCCTGCACCCATTGAGCGTCGTTGCAAGCCTCGTCGTATGTCTCGACGATCTCCACGGCTCCTTCCGGGACGGACGGCAGGTCGAGCGCGCCCCACGCCGCTCGGGCGTTGTCGAACACCTCGCCGAGGATGCGTTCGGTGTCGGGGTTCGGGTCGAGCACCTTCACATCCACGCCGTGCAGAGCGAACCGGGCCGCCCAAGCAGAACCGATCACCCCAGCGCCGACGACCGCGGCCCGTTCGATTGCAGCGCCCACGTCAGCCGTGCTTCGTGAGGTTGAGGTTCTCGCGGACCTCGGCCGGTGTCTGGATCGTCTCGTTCATCGCCTCGATGATCTGGACGGCCCGCTCGACGAGCATCGCGTTGGACGCGAGCACGCCGCGCTCGAGGTAGAGGTTGTCCTCCAGCCCCACGCGCACATTGCCGCCCGCTAGAACCGCGGCCGCCACATAGCGGAGCTGGTGCTGACCGATCGAGAACGCAGAGAACACCCAGTCGTCGGGGATGTTGTTCACCATCGCCATCAAGGTGTTGAGATCATTCGGCGCACCCCACGGGATGCCCATGCACAGCTGCGCGAGGACAGGTCCGTCGAAGAGGCCACGGTCGGCCATGTCCCTCGCGTACCAGAGGTGACCCGTGTCGAAGAGCTCGAGCTCAGGGCGGACCCCTGCGGCCTGGATTTGGCTCGCCATCTCGTCGAGGGTGGCCGTGGTGTTGGCCATGATGTAGTTGCCTGCGCCGAAGTTCATCGTGCCGACATCGAGCGTGCAGATCTCCGGCAGACACTCTCGAATGTGGTCGATGCGTTCGGTGGCACCCGCGAGATCCGTGCCCTCCACGTCGAGCGGCTCCGGAGCCTCCGCGGAACCGATGACGATGTCGCCGCCCATACCCGTGGTCAGGTTGACGACGACGTCCGTGTCCGAGCTGCGGATGCGGTCGACGACCTCGCGGTACAGGTCAGGATCGCGGCCGGGCGCGCCGGTCTCGGGATCGCGCACATGGCAGTGCACGACAGCCGCGCCGGCCTTCGCGGCGTCGATCGCCGAGTTCGCGATCTCCTCCGGAGTGACCGGGACGTGGTCGCTCTTGCCGGCAGTGTCACCGCTTCCGGTGACCGCACAGGTGATGAAGACGCTCATTGCTGAGCCTCGCTTTCGTTGAACGCAGGGTTGGTTGCTTCGAGACGCCGGGTGAGCACCCGGAGCCGTGAATAGATCTCGTCGTGGTCGATGTAGGTGCCGTGCAGGACCCGGGTGCCGCCCTCGGCATCGATCGGCGACCGCCCGTGCAGGATCCGACGATTGTCGAACGCCACCAGATCACCGGGCTCAAACCAATAGCGCATCTGGAACTCATCGGAACCCGCGACTTCCGAGAATCGCTTCACCGCGGTATACGCCCGCGGGACATCGCCGTCGGGCATGTCGGGGAACGCTCGCAGCGGATGAAACGCACGCAACGTCAACGGCTCACCGGCGGCGCCGCGGTCGATGACGGGGCCGGACCACCGATGGTCGTGTTCGGGTGAGCGGTTGAAGAACGTCCACCGCAATGAAGTGAGCGCCTCGTAGTCCACTGGGTAGTGCTGCTCGATGTGAGCCGCGACGGCATAGCCGTCGGCCATCGTGCAGAGCCCGCCGACGCAGGTGTTCACCTTGCAGTGGAGGATCTGATGGCCGGGCGGTGTCTCCCGAGTCGGAAGGTCCGTGTGGGGCGGGAGCGGCAGCGGTGTGTTGGCCGTGGATGTCGGCGCTATGTCGACGCTGACCGGCCAGGTGACCCCGAAGTTCGTGTCGCGGAGAGCGCCGATACGTCCGCCGATCGAGGGCACGACATCATCAGAGATCGGCAAGCCCCGCAGGCGAACGATGCCGAAGCGGCAGAGCAGCTCCAGAAACTCGTGCAGCGCAGCGTCATCGCCGTCCAGCACCGGACTCCCGGGCCGACTGGGAGGCTCCGGCAGCGCCGTTGCACTCCAGAGTTCGGCGACCGGAATTGTCGCGGACGTCTCATGGCGCCCGTCGGCGACATGGCGGAGCCAGCCGCTGTCGAACTCGCTCGTGGGTGCGCTCGCCCAGTCGACGAGAAGGTGACCGCCGACGAGACGAGGCTCTGCCAGCTCAGATGGATCCGGGAGATCCGCTGGATCGAGCTTGCCCTCCCGGGTGCGCTCGTCGATCCCCTGGTCGGCCATCCGGTTCTCCCAGAGCCAGAGCGCATAGGCGCGCAGGGTGACCCCGTCGGCCCAGCGGATCACCACGAAGTCCCCGTCCCGGTCGACCCCTTGTATGGGGCAACCCGGATACGTATAGAAATCGGGTGTCCGGCCCATCGAGGCGGTCCCGGTTATGGCGCGAATCGTACATCCGACCGGCCGCCGTGAGGAGTCTTCCCGAGCGAAGGTTAGGAGTCGGCGAGCAGGCTGATCAGCGAGCTGCTGTCCCAGCGGCCGTGGCCCTGGCGCTGCAACTGCGCGTAGAACTGGTCCACGAGCGCCGTGACCGGGAGTGACGCACCCACGCGGTCACCCTCTCGGAGGCAGATACCGAGGTCCTTGCGCATCCAGTCGAGGGCGAAGCCGAAGTCGAACTCGCCGGCCGCCATCGTGGTCGCACGATTCTCCATCTGCCAGGAACCAGCGGCGCCCTGCGAGATCGTGTCGACGACCTTCTCGATGTCGAGGCCCGCGCGGTTGGCGAAATCGACGCCCTCGGAGAGCCCCTGTAGCAAGCCGGCGATCGCGATCTGGTTCACCATCTTGCAGAGCTGACCCGAACCGGGACCGCCGAGCAGTGTGCAGGCCCGGGAGTACGCGTCGATGACCGGAGCAGCACGATCGAAGTCGACCTCGTCTCCACCGCACATCACGGTGAGCACCCCATTCTCGGCGCCGGCCTGACCGCCGGAGATGGGCGCGTCGATGAACCCGACGTTGCACTCCAGCGCGGCCGCATGGACCTCCCGGGCAACCTCCGCCGACGCCGTCGTGTGGTCCACGAGCACGGTGCCGTCCGCCATCGATTCGAGCACGCCGCCGGCGCCGGTCGTGACCTGGCGGACATCCGGATCGTCACCGACGCACAGGAACACGAACTCTGCACCGTCGGCCGCGGCAGCCGGAGTTTCGGCGCTCGCACCGCCGTGTTCGCCGACCCACTGCTCGGCCTTGGCCGCCGTGCGATTGAAGACGGTCACTTCGTGGCCGGCCGCAACGAGGTGCCCGGCCATGGGATACCCCATCACCCCGAGCCCGATGAACGCAGTGTTCGCCATAGGCCGAGAACCGTACGCGGCTGAGCATGGCGCGGCCAGCGAAAGGTGGGACGGGGGTCAGACCCCAGTTGAAGCGCGGGGACGTTCGCTACTCTCGGGCCATGAACGATCCGGTTCGCATCGTCGCCTGGAGCGACTTCCTTTGACCTTGGTGTTATGTCGGCACGGTTCGTGTCGATGAACTGAAGCGCCGGTTCGGCGATCAGATCGACGTCTCGTGGAAGGCGTTTCTGCTGAGGACCGAGTCGAAGGCGACGAATCAAGAGAAGTTCGTCGCCTATACGGAGTCCTGGCTTCGACCAGCGGCGGCCGAACCCGACGCGACCTTCAATGTCTGGGCAACCGAGAATCCGCAGCCGGCGACGAGCATCCCGGCCCACGTCGCGGCGAAGAGCCTCGCCCTGATCGAACCGGACGCGGCCGACGATTTCCACCACCGACTACTCAAGGCGTACTTCACCGACAATCGCACGATCTCGGACTGGGGCGTACTCGCGGAGTTGGCGGGTGAGAGCGGCGTGGATCGCGACGAGTTTATGAGCCTCACGGCCGAGCGCGAGCGCTCCCTCGTCGAGGAAGTCATCGGGGAGCACAACGAGGCGATCGAGCAGGGCGTGACCGCCGTGCCCACGATGGTGATCGACGAGGTTCTCCCGATCCAGGGAGCCCAGGAGGTCGACACCGTCAGCCGGTGGATCGAGCGGCTGATCGATCGCCGACTCGGCGGAGCCTGAGCAGTAACGACCGCGACTAGTCGGCCGGCTCCTCATCCGCGAGCCGGGTGCGCGCGGCCACCACGCCCACGACCTCCCGGGCGCCGGCCTGACGGAGAAGATCGGCGAGGTGCACCAACGTCGTACCCGTGAGCGTGACGTCATCGACGAGCACGACCGCGCGACCCCGCACGACGGCATTCACCGCATAGCCGGCGGCCAGGACGACATCTCGGCGGCGCTCCACGGGCGTGTCGCGAACTCGCGACGTGGGGTTCGACCGAGTGAGCACCCCGCCGACGGCGTCGACTTCGAGTGCCTCGGCAACGCAGGCTGCGAGTGACGGCACGGGATGTGCGTCTCGGTTCGGTCCTGGCGGGACTGCCGCAACCAGCGGCGCGAGTGGAAGGTCGAGGGTGAGAACCCACTCCGAGATCCGTCGCTCGAGCTGGCGAAGCGCAGCGATGCTGTTCAAGTCCTTGGCCGCCGCAACGAGCTCCCCGAGCGACGTCGCCGTCTCGTTGTCGTCATGCCAGTAGCAACCCATCACATGGAGCGCGCTCAGCATGAGTGCAAACTTTTGTTAGCGAAAATGGTTGACAACGGCCGACTGCTTGCTAGAGTAAGCGCATCCGAACGCCACAGTATGCGTCGGATACACCCCCACCCTCTTTCAGGAGTCTGAACAATGACTGCAGTTCTCGATCAGGTCAAGAACGCCGCCTACGTCTCTGTTGGCGTGAACCTTCTCGTCTCCGACGCCATCGTCGGCCGCGAACTCCCCGTGCCCGAATTCGCCGAGGAGCACACCTCCCTCGCCCGCAAGCAGGCCACCGAAGCTCTCACCGACTTCCGGGCCCGTACCGAGCCCCGCGCCGTCGAGTTCGAGGGCCGGTTCCCGGAGCAGGTCGCCAACGTCATGGCGACCAACCGCACCCGCGCCTGGGACTTCATCAGCATCGATGCGCCCAAGGCACCCAAGGCCAAGGCCGCTAAGAAGGAAGACACCAAGAACGACGACGCCGAGACCGACGAGTCCTGACGTCACGTCCCCCCAAGGAGAACGGGTGAGGACCCCCCTCCTCCCCAGATTCCCGCTGCGACCGGGTCCATTCGTGGCCCGGTCGCTGCGCGTTCCACCGACGAATGCCAGAGTGGTGAGCCATGGCTGACAAGGACGCTCGAGAAGCCTGGGAAGATCTGGGCGAATACATCCGCGAGCAACGACGCCAGGCGGAGCTCTCCGTTCGCAAGCTCGCCGACCTCGCCAACGTCTCGAACCCCTACCTCAGCCAGATCGAACGAGGTCTGAAGCGCCCGTCTGCCGAGATCCTCCAGCAGATCGCTCGGGCCCTCGAAGTGTCCGCGGAATCGCTCTACGTGCGGGCCGGGATCCTCGACGAGGACCGCGAGAGCGATCTCCTCGCCACGATCCGAGCGCAGGCCGATCTCACCACGGACCAGAAGCAGGTCCTCATACGGATCTACGAGTCGTTCCTCGCAGAGAACAACGACGACTGACTAGGCGCCGAACGCGATCCGCAGAATCGAGCGAGTCGTTCCCGTACCGAGTTCAGCCATGAGCTTGGTCATGTCGATCGGGAGATCCACTGGCCCGACCGTGCCGCTGAAGAGCAGGTCATCGTTCTGAAGCCCGACCTCGTCGATGGTGATCGGCGCCGGCAGCTCCGGGGCCTCCTCGACGATCTGTCGCCGAAGCCGCGCCGGCATGGGGATCTCCCACTTCTTGAAGCGAAGGGCAATCGGATCGACGCACACCTGCTGATCCTTGGCCTGGATCGAGATCTCCATCCAGAACCACCGGGCGAGCCGCGCGTCGCTCACTTCGATGCGGCCGCGGTCGAGTCGTACCGAAGGTGGATCGTCGAGCCCGCCGAGCATCTCCAGCGCCGAGTCGACGTCGACTCGCGCCTCGAACTCCGAGGATCCGACGCGGACGCGATCACCGCTCCCCACCAGGCTGATGTCTTGGGCGGAGAGATCCACCCGGTCGAGCCGAAGCGCGCCGATCACCACCTCCCGAACTCGGCCGCGTAGAACAGACCAGAGCGGCATCTCCGCCGCACCGGTCGGCAGCGCGGCCGTGGGGGGTGGTGGCCGCACCTCCGAGATCCGTTCGACGGTCACGGCCACGCGCGGTGTCGACGACACATCCAGACGCTCACCGACGAGTTGCTGAGCCAGCGTGGTCGCCATGCGCTCAGCGGACTGCGCCGCCACGCCCCGACCCGCCAAAGCCTCGGTCAGGTGCGTGAACGGATCGAGCTTGCTGCCACGGATGCCGAAGGAGTCGAGCCAATCTGTGCTCATTGCGGCGCCACGTCGGGAATGAGCCGCTTCCCCATCGAAATCGTCGCATCGGGGGCGTAGTCGAGCCGCTCGTAGAACGCGACGACATCGGCGTTGTCGTTGCGGACGAGCAGGTTCACCTTCGGACAGCCCATCGCCTCCAGTCGGTCCTCGATGTCGCCCATGAGGAGCCGACCCACGCCGGTTCCCATCAGTTCGGGTTCCACCGCGAGATAGCCCACCGACCCTCGAAGACCGTCGTGCCCGTACATGGCGGCACCCACGATCCGGGCATCATCCTCGACGACAAGGACGCCGGCGGCGTCCTGCGCAACCTTGCGGTCCACATCGAGGTCTGGGTCGTTCCATGCGCGGATAAGCCCACACCGATGCCAGAGATCGATGACCGCCACGCGGTCGGCTTCGGCGAAGACTCGGATCTCCATCGGCCAACCCTATGGGATGCAACGGCGACGCCTACGAACGCGACGAGCCGTGAACTTCGGCTGACTACCAACGAGCTGGCAGCTCGACGAGCCCTCGGAACACGATGGACGGCCGCCACGCCGGCTCGTCGCGCACCAGGCTGATGTTCTCGAATCGATCGAGCAGCGCGCCGAGGCCGATCTCTGCCTCCATGCGAGCGAGCGCTGCGCCGATGCAGTGGTGTGCGCCGAAGCCGAACGACATCGGCTGGCGTCGGGGCGGCCGAGTCTGGGTGTTGGTCTTCGCGATCGGATGCGCCGCGACCGCGCTGTACGGAGCGCTCACGGGGGCGTGGCTCTTCGTCGTGCTCGAAGTGATCTGGGCCGGCGTCGCGCTTCGGCGGTTCACCGGCCGGATGTGATGCGGCGCGTCACCGTTCCGTAGGCTCGCCGGATGATCGAGGTCACGAACGACGGACGAGTCCGCACCATCACGCTGCGGCGCCCGGAAGCCAAGAACGCGATGAACATCGCCATGTGGGATGCGGCGGCCAACGCCCTTCTCGAAGCGCAGGACGACTCGGGCGTCGCAGTGGTCGTGTTCACCGGTTCCGGCGACTCCTTCTCGGCCGGGCAGGACGTCATCGAGATGGGTCGTATGGCGATGGGCGAGAAGATCGAGGCGGCGTATGGGTTCGCCGGCCTGACCCGCATCCTGATCGATTTCCCGAAGCCGCTGGTCCTCGCCGTCAACGGCATGGGGCTCGGCTTCGGCGCGACGATTCTCGGCGTCGCCGACCTCGTGTTCATGTCGACGACGGCGCGGCTGAAGTGCCCGTTCACGACGCTCGGCGTGGCGCCGGAGCTCGCGAGCTCCGTCACGTTCCCGACCCTGATCGGCCGCCAGAACGCCACCTGGGCGCTGATGAGCGCCGAGTGGCTGAGCGCGGAGCAATGCCACGAGATGGGGCTCGCCTACCGCGTGTGCGAACCAGGCGATCTGATGAACGTCACAATGGAACACGCCCGCCTGCTCGCCTCCCGCCCGATCAGCTCACTCATGGCGACGAAGCGGACGATCGTGGAGCCGATGCGGGCCGCGATGCACGACGCACACGAGCGCGAGAACAGCGAGTTCGCGGTGCTCATGGGCGCGCCGGCCAACATCGAAGCGATGACGGCATTCGCCGAGAAGCGCGAACCCGACTTCGACGGCATCGACTGACCTGAAGGTACTCTCGCCCCAGCTCTGAAGGGACCACAACCATGCCGGACGCCTACATCATCGACGCCTGCCGCACCCCACGAGGGATCGGCAAGCAGGGCAGGGGGGCGCTCGCCCATCTGCACCCGCAGCACCTCGGCCGGACCGTCCTCGAAGCGCTGCGCGATCGCAACGGCTTCGATACCGCTGACGTGGACGACGTCGTGTGGGGCACCTCGTCACAGGTCAGCGAACAGTCTGGCGACCTCGGTCGAATGGCTGCCCTCGATGCCGGCTACGCCGTCACCGCGTCGGGCGTCACCCTCGACCGTTTCTGTGGCTCGGGCATCACCGCTACCAACTTCGCCGCGAACGCGGTGATGGCCGGCATGGAGGACCTCGTGGTCGCCGGAGGCACCGAGATGATGTCGCTGCCCAAGAAGGGGCTGCTCCCGATGGGCGCGAACAACGCCCACCTCCAGGAGATCCACCCGCAGTCACACCAGGGCGTATGCGCGGACGCGATCGCCACCCTCGAAGGCATTCCCCGTGAGGCACTCGACGCACTTGCCGCGGAGACACAACGACGGGCCGACGTCGCAATCAAAGAGGGACGCTTCGACAAGAGCCTGGTGCCCGTCCTCAACCTCGACGGCACCGTCGCCCTCGATCACGAGGAGTTCCCGCGGCCCCAGACGACGGTCGAGACGCTTACTCAACTCTCGCCGAGCTTCCCAGCCGTCGCGGACTATCGCCACGAGGACAACCCCACGTTCCGCGAGCTGATCAACCAGAAGTACCCGGACCTCGACATCCAGCACGTGCACCACGCCGGCAACTCCTCCGGTGTCGTCGATGGCGCCGGCGCCATCCTGATGGCCGGCGAGGACTACGCGAAGGCCCACGGCCTGACGCCGCGAGCTCGTGTCGTCGCCACTGCGAACATGGGCGACGACCCGACGCTCATGCTCAACGCACCGGTGCCGGCCGCTCGCAAGGTTCTGGCCCGGGCCGGAATGACGCTGGACGACATCGACATCTTCGAGATCAACGAGGCGTTCGCCGTGGTCTCCGAGAAGTTCCAGCGCGACCTCGATCTCGACCGCGACAAGGTGAACGTGAACGGCGGCGCGATGGCGCTCGGCCACCCCATCGGCGCGACCGGCGCGATCCTCATCGGCACCGTGCTCGACGAGCTGGAAAGAACCGACCAGCAGGTCGGCCTCATCACGATGTGCGCCGGCGGCGGCATGGCCCCCGCCATCATCATCGAACGGGTCTGAGTCGGTCGCCGCTTGCGCCGCGTTGCCCTTCTCCTCACGCTCGCTTTCGTTCTCGCGAGCTGCAAGATCGTCACAACGGCCGGCGGTGGAGCGTCTGCCCCCGCCGACGGCTTGGACGCGACCGCCATATCGATCCCAGGAGCGCCCGCCATCGGTGCCCTGATCGGCGTGAACGTTGCCCTGCATCCCGCCGGCGGAATCGTGTTCTCGAGCGATGGACGCGTGGTTCGCATCGTGGGCGGCGTCGTCGAGGTCATCTACGACGGGCGCGACGCCGGGGCACCGGTGAGCGGCGTGTTCGCCCGCCCCGCGGTCAACCGGATGGCACGGTCGTCGTTCCGGTGACGGTCGGCATCGGCGACACCTCTGTCCTCTTCATCCCTCCGACCGGGCCGCCGACCGTCACGGTGATCGAGGCAACCTCAGGATTCAGCTCCTTCGCGACGACCTCTGCGACCGACGCGCTGACGGGCGATGTCTACGTCGGGCTCGCCGCCGATGCCGCCCCCTTCGGCATGACGCTCCTCCTTCGAGTCGACGGCACCTCCCTTGTCGCTCTCCCCGGCGCACCGGCCTATCCGATGGGGACGATCCTCTTCGCCACGGAGGCGGTGGGTTTCGACGTGTACGGCGGGGTCGTGTACCCGATCGACGTCTTCACGGACACGATCAGCACCTGGGACAGCTTCGGCGCCACGACCGCCGTCGCGGGCAACGGCATCGAAGGATTCGCCGGCGATGGCGGATCCGCGCTGAGCGCGTCGTTCGCGAACCCGCGAGGGATCGATGTAACGGGGACGGGCATCTACATCGCCGACTCCGACAACCACCGAGTACGACGCGTGAATGCTGCGGGCGTCGTCAGCACCATCGCCGGTACCGGAACGAGCGGGCTGTCGAGCAATGGCGGCGAGGCGACCGATGCCGAACTCAGCGACCCCTCGGAGGTCGCGGTCGACGTCTTCGGCTTCGTCTGGATCTCGGATGATGACAACGACCGGATCCGGCTCATCGCCGGCGAGGTCGAGGACTGAGCCGCCGGCCCGAGCAGCTACGGTCGCCGCAATGGACGAGACTCGTGCGAGCCGGTTCAGCGACGACGTGGACCCCGCTCTTCCGTGGCCGGAGTACCCCCGCCCGCAGCTTCGGCGGGCCGATTGGACCAACCTGAACGGCGCCTGGGATCTGGCGATTGCGGCCATCGGCGACGGGCAGCCGGCCAGCTACGACCAGACTGTGCTCGTCCCATATCCGATCGGATCGACCCTCAGCGGCATCGACCACACCCTGCTCCCGAGCGAGACGGCGTGGATGCGGCGGTCGTTCGATCTCGATCCGGCCGCGGTCAATGGGCGCGTGCGGCTGCGCTTCGGAGGCGTCGATTGGGACTGCACGGTGTGGTGCAACGGCGTCGAAGTCGGCCGCCACCGAGGCGCCCACGATCCCTGGCACGTCGACATCACCGAGGCCCTGAGTGACGGCGGCAACCAGGAGATCGTGCTCGCGATCGTGGATCCGTCGGACGAGGGCCCGCAACCGCTCGGCAAGCAATCCCTCGAGCCGGGGTTCATCTGGTATCCGGCCTGTGCCGGCGTGTGGCAGACGGTCTGGCTCGAGGAGGTCCCGGCCAGCTGCATCGAGTCGGTCTCCGTCACGACAGATCTGGCGCGGAGCGAGGCAACGGTGACGATCGCCGTGTCCGGCGCCGCCACAACAGTCCACCTCCAAGCCGGCGTCGAGGACGCAGCCATCGCCATCGGCGAGGGTGCCGTAACCGACGGACTGGCTGTCATCACGCTCGCGTTGCCGATGCTCCGCTTGTGGTCTCCGACCGACCCGTTCCTCTACGACCTCCATGTCACTGCCGGCGAGGACGTCGTCGACAGCTATTTCGGAGCCCGCGAAGTGGGCGTCGCCATCGGCACCGATGGGATTCGACGCCTCACGCTCAACGGCGAGCCGATCTTCCACCTCGGGCTCCTCGATCAGGGGTGGTGGCCCGATGGGCTCTACACCGCGCCGACCGACGAGGCCCTGGCGTTCGACATCGCGGCGCAGAAGGCGATGGGCCTCAACACGATCCGCAAGCACGTGAAGGTCGAACCGGCTCGGTGGTACTGGCACGCGGACCGGCTCGGCATGCTCGTCTGGCAGGACATGCCGTCGACCCGGGTCGACCGCATCGCCATGGGTGCCGTCATCGCCGAGGGACGCGAGCTCGATGGCGCGGACTGGTCGCTGATCGCTCCTGCCAACGACCCGGACGGCTTCCGGGTCGAGCTCGACGCGATGCTCGACGCGCTGCTCCCCCATCCGTCGATCGTCATGTGGGTCCCCTTCAACGAAGGATGGGGACAGCACGAGACCGCCGCCACGATCGCCCATGTCGCAGCGAAGGACCCGAGCCGGCTCGTGAACGGCCCGAGCGGTTGGGTGGACGGTGGCGAGGGCGATATCCGTGACCACCACGTCTACGGCAGCGAGAGCGACTTCCCCGGCGTCGATCCGACGCGCGCAGTCGTCTACGGCGAGTACGGCGGATACACCCTGAGTGTCGAGGGCCATCGCATCGATACTGCGGACTTCGGCTACGGCGCCGCCGCAGATGCAGACGAGCTCGCGGCGCGCTACGTCACCCTGACGGAAACACTGATCGACCTCAAGGGCGAGGGGCTCGCTGGGGCGATCTATACCCAGACGACGGACGTCGAGGGCGAGATCAACGGCCTGCTCACCTACGACCGCGCCGTCCAGAAGATCCCCAACGACATCCTCGAGCCGCTGCACCGCCGCCTCATCGAGGACTGACGCCTCCGCCGGTCAGACCGGAATCGAGACGTTGACGAGCGCCGTCGTACCGCCGCCGTCCGGCGTCAGCGCAAGGAGCGCACCGTTCGCGGCATCGTCGGCGCCGAAGTCCGCGGCGAGCAGCGTGTCGGGCTCACCGTTCGCTGCGTACGCATCCTCGGTGAACACTTCGGCGGTGTAGGCATCGTCGAAGTACACCTGGCCGGTCAGTACGAGCGCATCGTCGACCCGGACCCGGAGATGGATGTGGACGGCGCGCCCCGGATACCAGCCTGGGTAGATGGTTTGGAACTCGACGATCCCGTTGTCGTCGGCCACCTGGGCCCCACGCATGAACGTGGTCCCCTGGCCTTCGTCCTTGCCGTTGCCGCCGTCCTCGTACGACGAGTAGTCGCCCGTCGCGTCGGTGTGCCAGATCTCCACCGTCGCGCCGGAAACCGGCCGGCAGTCCTGGTCGATGACGCGCAGGCCGACGCGCATGGCGTGACCGGGATACCCCTCGGTGACGTCGCGGCGGTAGAGCTGTTCGAGCGTCGGGAACGGGCCAGCGGCGGCGCGCGGGAAGAGAACGCAGGCCCCGAGCGCCTCGAAGTCCTCCGGAGCGAACGCAACGGGGTCAGCCGAAGGCGGGGCGTCGGCGGCATCGGTGACATCGGAGTCGGTGTCGGGCTCGGTGTCACCCGGCGGGGTCGTCGAGCTGGATGTTGCCGGCGGGGCGGCGTCAGTATCGTCGCCGCAGGCAAAGGCGACGACCGAGATACCCGTGGCCGAGCGAAACGTACGACGGCTGATCGAGGACGTCGCGCGACGGTAGCCCGGGCTCACGACCAGATGGCCGCGACCTCGTCCACGGTGGTGATCGTGGCGATCACCGCGACTGAGTTGTCGATGACGGCCTGCGCGTAGTCCGCCGGCACTCCGCTGACCGCGTCGCGGGGGACGACCACCTGGTAGCCGAGGTCCAACGCGTTCAGGCAGAGCCCGATGATGCCGAGATTCAGCGAGGCGCCGACGGCCACCACGGTGGTGATTCCCATATTTCGGAGGATCTGGTCAAGCGACGTGGACATGAACGGGGTCATGCCGTGAATCCGCGCGACGACTACGTCGCCGGGCTCCGGCCCGAGCTCCGAAACGATCGCCGCGCCCGGCGACCCGCTCTTAATCGCCATGACCCCGTCGCGTCGGTTGCGCTCGTTCATCGCAAAGATCGTGCAGTTCTCGGTGGCTCCGACGCCGTCGGCCCGCTGCTCGGCGGTGCAATGGACGACGCGTGCACCGGCCGCCCGGGCCGCCTTGCAGATGGTCGCGGCCGCTTCGACGGTGCCGTCCGCCTTCACCTGGTCGACGAGCGCGGGGAGCAGCGCCTCGTCGCCGACCACACCGTTTTGGAGCTCCATCGTGAGCACCGCCGTGTGGGCGGGGTCGAGGATCGATTCGAGTCGAGCGAGCAGCTTCGCATTGCGATCGGAGGGGTCAGACATGGCGAGACCCTAGCTCCGCGTCACTGTCAGAATTCACGCCACGGCTTCGGGCGGCGACGTCCCCGCGGGGACGTCGACCATCCCTTGCACGCGGCGGCAGTGGAGGGTCACCATCGCGACGGCGAAGTTGAAGTCGTGGCGGTCTCTGCGCCATCGGCCTCCGTTGATTCGGGGCCCGTGAGTCGCGTGCGACTCGACATCGGTGGCGTCGCCACTCAGCGGCGGCGTGGTCGGTTCGTCACCGTCAGGGTTGGTCCAGGTGACATGGTCGTCCTCGAGCGCGATCGTCCAGCCGCCTTCATGGATGAGCGTGTGGTGAAACCCGCACAGCGAGACGAGATTGTCGAGATTCGTGGGGCCGTGGTCGGTCCAGAACACGATGTGGTGGGCGTGGAGCCAGGTTGTCGCGCCGCAGCCGGGAAACCGGCATGCCCCGCCATCTCGACGGTGCAGGGCGCGGCGAAGTCGGCCGTTGACAGTGCGCGTCTCGTGGCCCTGGTCGCAGTTGTGGCCCTCGTCATCCCACGCCAACGCGGCTCTCGTGTCGCACGCCCACCGGCGAGCCGTCTCCGGGTCGATCCGCTCGCCACCCAAGGTGCAGATCCCGTCCAGCATCCGACGCCGACTGAAGGGGGACAAGATCCCCGGCGCAGTGCGCAACGCCGACCAGTCCTGGAGCATCCCTGTGGCCTCCCTCGTGGCCGAGGGCATCTGGACTGGCACGACCGCCGCCGACGACCAGGACGACACCCCGAGCGCACCGACGCCGGATCTCACCGCCGAGCTGGCCGCCATGCGACACCGGGCCGAGCTAGCCGAACAGGACGTCGCCCGCCTGGAGCAGACGGTGGACTTGATGACCACCGCAATGCGGATGCTGGAAGCCGGACCGCAGCGCCGCCGACGCTGGTTCCGATCAGCCGACTAAGCGAAGACACTCGCTTTCTTCTTGACATACGATCAGCGAAAGAAGCTTCAACTCGTGAGGCTGCGGACATGTGGACAACATTCGGCGCTTTGGCGTTGGCACGGCGGAACCATTGTCGATCCGGCCCACGACCTTCCTGAACACGGCGTGCGCGTCGGTTTCTCGGCGGACCCCGAAGGTCACCTGCTCGAGCTCGTGGAGTTGCTCGCCGCCGACTGACGGTCGACAACGTACCCGTTCAGAGCGGTGCCCGGGGTGAGATTTGAACTCACACGCTCCCTGGGGAGCCGGGGGGTTTAAGCCCCCTGCGTCTGCCGATTCCGCCACCCGGGCCTCGCAGTACGGTATCGGGCACCGACCCGTGAGGGCCCGAGAGAGGCAAACACCCGATGACGATCACGCGAGTCAGCTTGGTGGGGTTCACCCTGACCGGGGACGAGAAGCAGGCGCTGGCCGCGGATCTCATCGCCCGGTTCTCGGAGGTCGAGGTCGGCAACACCGATCCAGCCGCCCATGTTGGGTTCCTCGTCCAGTTCGAATCTCTGGCCGCTGACGACGCCTATGTCGGACCGGCGCCCATGGTCGATTCCGGCGACGGCTCACGGGCGGTCGTCGTGACCACGCAGGTCATGGCCGGTCCATGGAACGACGAGATGAAGACGGACGTCTTCGCCTACCTCCAACGCGAGATCCGCCGCCACTGCGACATGCCCGAGACAGGTTCCGGCGGTGATCTGTGGATGACGATCACCGAGACTCCGGAGGGGGCCTGGGGGTACGGCGGCCAACCCGTGTCGATCGACGCGCTGGCGCCGCTCTTCCCCGCAGACCGCCAGGCTCGGATCGCTGCCTACCTCGCCGAGCGGTCAGCGGCTGACTGAGAGCCCGTTTCCGGCACGCGGGACTGGTGTCACAGTGCCGGCGGGGAGGGGGTCCCTGTGGGGTTCGGGACCTCCGGCCCTAGGGCCCGCGGAACCTGGCCTCAATCGGTGATCCAGGAGATTCTGTCGCGTCAGGGACGGTGAGAGAGCCTCCGTAGCCGAGGTTGTGACCTCTGGACAGGCAACAACGCGAGGACTGAGCACCCTCGCCAAGATCATCGGGTTGAGCATCGCACTGACGGCCACGGCAGCAGTTCCTGTCGGGGCGGCGGAGTCAGACGTGGAGCCTCAGCCCACCTACCAGTGGATCGTGCTGCAGGACACGGCCCCGGGCGCGGCGCCGGACTTCGAGGTCGTCGAGACGACCCTCGACGGGGCGATGGATCTCCTGGCGAATCCCGACGTGACGAGTGTCGAACTCGATGGGTACGGGCACCTCATGTGGCGGCCGACCGACCCCGACTACCTCGACCAATGGGAACACCACGTGACCGGCATGGAGTCGGCGTGGGACATCACACGAGGCAGCGAAGAGATCGTGATCGCCGTGGTCGACTCGGGCGTTGAACCCGGGCCGGAGTTCGGTGACCGTCTTCTCGCCGGCCAGAGCTTCATCAGTCCGATCCGCACGTGGATCCGCTCGAGCACGGCACCTCCGTGGCCGGCGTGGCCGCCGCGGACGCCAACAACGACGTCGGCGGCGTCGGCGTGTGCTCCGAGTGCACGATCCTGCCGGTGCAGGTTGCGCACACCAACGGCTCGGTCCCATGGTCCACAGCCGCCGAGGGCGTGATCTGGGCCGTCGATCAGGGCGCCGACATCCTGAACCTCAGCTTTGGCAGCCAGAACAACGCGAGCGTCCTCCAGCAAGCCATCGACTACGCCCTGAGCCGCGACGTCATCGTGATCGCCTCCGCCGGCAACTGCGGCACGGAGACGCCGGTCTACCCGGCGGCGCTCGACGGCGTCATCCCTGTCGGCGGTCACGACCGTGACCGCGAGCGCTACAGCTGGAGCAGCTACGGCCAGTGGGCCGATGTCGCCGCACCGGGTTGTGCTCGCAGCATCACCCCGTCGGGAACCGATGTCATGTGCGGCACCAGTTTCGCCTCGCCGTGGACGACCGGCGCGGCAGCCCTGCTGCTCGACGTCAACGGGCCGATGACCCCGGGCGATATCGAGACGGCGTTCGAGATGTCCGCCATCCAGCTCGACTGGGTCGAGACCGGCGCCATCGACACCACCATGATTCTCGAGGACAGCGTCGCCGCCCTCGGGGTCGAGAGCGAGCAGTTCAGCGCCCGCTCTGTCGACCTCGCCGGCCAGTACCGCGGCGACGTCGTCCGGGTTGACCTCGTGATCAAGGGCGAAGTCGAGGACAGCGAAGACGATCTCAGCGGCGGCGACTTCGACGTGACTTGGGACGCCCGCTCGATGAACCCCGGCTTCTACGACGTGGCCGTGGACGCGGGCAAGACCACCCGCTCCCGCACCATCCGTCTGCAGATCATCGACGGCAGCGGCTTCAGCGACGTGCCCCGCGACGCCTTCTACGAAGACGCAGTGATCTGGATGGTCGCCGACGAGATCACGACCGGCACGAGCCCGACTACGTTCTCGCCGGACGACAACGTGACTCGTGGCCAGCTGGCCGTCTTCCTCCACCGGTTCGCCGGGGAGACCTCGGGCGCTCCGGCCGCACCGTTCAGCGACACCAGCCCGTCCGCCTACTACGCCGACGGCGTCGACTGGATGGTCGATGCGGGAATCACGAACGGCACCGGCCCCACCACCTTCTCGCCGAACGATCCGGTGACCCGCGGCCAGCTGGCAGCGTTCCTCCACCGCTACGCCGGGCACCCCGACCAGGGCAGCCTGGCAGGGTTCTCCGACGTGAGCCGAAACTCGTACTACGCCGCGGCCGTGGACTTCCTGGTGGCGCAGTTGATCACGACGGGCACGAGCCCGTCGACCTTCTCGCCCGACAGCCCGGTGACTCGCGGTCAGCTCGTTGCCTTCCTGTGGCGCTTCGCCGAGGAGCCCGAGGTCTGAACCTCTGATCTGGAGTCCAATTCAGAACAATGCCTGGATGCCGTGGTCGGATGCGGCCACGGCAAACCGCTCGACGTTCGCATTGATGATCTCCACCGGTTGCATCTGCGTCGGACACAGGAACCACAGCAGTCCGTGGAGGATGTGGCGACGGTACGACAGCCAAGCGGCGTCGTAGCTCGGCGGATCCGCGACGCCGTGTGATGCGAGCGCCTCGAGGTACACCTGGAGCAGCCGCTCCTCGTGCGCCTGACGGTCGGCCGGGGCCAGCGCCCCCGCCATGAAATAGCAGACCTCCCGGGCCCAGTGCCCCGCAGTGACGCCGCCCCAGTCGAGAAAGCCGGCCCCGCCGTCGGCGGTGACGAACGTGTTCCCGAGGTGGGCGTCGCCGTGGCAGAAGGCCAACGGCGGCTCGGCGTCGAGGCGCCACAACTCTTCGATCAGGGGACGAGTGCGAACCCGGTCGCGAAACTCGGCCGGCACATGGACCCCGGTCGGGCCGTCGACACAGGTCTCCCAGTACCCCTCGGCCATCAGGATCGCACCGAGCGCGTTGGACCCTTCGAACTGCGGCATACCTTCGACCCGACCGTCGCCCCACCAACCGGCATGGAGGCTCGCCAACTGCCGAAGCCCGTCCTCCACCAACGCCGGACTCCAGCCCACACGAGGGTCGGTGATGGTCGCGCCCGATGCACCGAGGTCCTCCATCACGACAATGCCGTGGGCGTCGTCGTGGATCGCCGCGAACGGAGCGGGAGTGGCGACAGATACCACGGGCTGCGCGACGTCGTAGAACACCGCCTCGGAACGAACCGATACGGGCAGCCCGTGGCCTTCGAATGCCCCCTTGACGTACATGGCCGACGGAAGGTCACCGGGGTTTTCGGAAAACTCGACCGAAATCGCGACCTTGGTGAGCGACCCGTGGATGATGCTGATCTGCTCGACATCGGCCACTGTCGTTCCGGGATGGGTGACCGCCAGGGCTAAGCCCAACCAGGCGGAAGTGATGTCATCGAGCGAGGCGGGAAGGTCGATCATTGAGCGAGATTGACATACGCCGCGGGAGGCGTCGACTCAGCTCGCTTCGCGGTCCGTTCGGCGCTCGGGCGGCGCGACACCACCCGGATCGTCGACGGCCAACCAGAGGGCGCTTCGAGCCCGATCGGCGCGAGCACCCGTGAGCCCGTTGGCGACGACAATTCCCTCGATCATGTCGGCGAGGACAGCGGACCACGGACGACCCTTCAGGCGAACGGCGACCGAGGGCACGCCACGCCGCCGCCGCAGCGTGCGCTGCACCCCTTCGACACCGGGCGGGGCGCGAAAGCCCGGCACGACGAGATCGCGCAGGCGAGCGGCCTGCCCGAGACTGCGGGCAGCGTTCGCGAACATGACGGACGTGGCGCCCGTACTCCTGGCCTCCATGGGTCACATACTGCCGATGGGGTGTGACAGTCTCCCCGTATGAGTTCGTGGTCGGAGAACGACGTCGCCCTGAACCCCGCCCAAGAGGACGTCCTGGCCGTGCTGGGCGCCAGCAAGGACGAGCGGCCCCGTTTTGAGAAGGTGCTGCGGCACGAGCTTCGACGGGCACTCGATGACGCGCTCGAACCGTTCGTCGGCCTGCTCGACGCTCGGGCCGATACGAAGCCCGGCGACAACATGTTCATCAACAAGCACGCCCTCGGACGGGTCATGGGGTGCGAGCGCCGCTTCCTTGCTGAAGAAGCCGAGGAGTT
This sequence comes from Acidimicrobiales bacterium, assembly GCA_029246685.1. GTDB lineage: Bacteria > Actinomycetota > Acidimicrobiia > Acidimicrobiales > Aldehydirespiratoraceae > JAJRXC01. The sequence goes on from JAQWMR010000015.1 coordinate 53,893, forward strand.
CGCCTGGTCCGTCCCGCTGGCTCGAGGAACGATCGCCCACAAGGCGATCGAGCTGTCGATCCACTGGCGCCGCGAGCCCGAGCCGCTCGTGCTCGTCGACGAGTCCATCAGCCGGCTGTCCGAGGGCATCGACGGGCTCGCTGACTGGCTCCAGCAGGCGACGGAGGTCGAGCGGGCTGAGCTACGAGCCGAGGCCAACGATCGGGTGGTGAAGTTCCTCGAGTGCTTCCCGCCGCTGAAGCCGGGCTGGCGTCCGGCCACCGAGAGCCGGCTCCGGCTCGAGATCCACGACCGCTTCATCCTCAGCGGCAAGGTGGACCTCGCCCTCGGTCAGGCCGCCGGCGAGCTGGCCGGCAAGGTCCTGATCGATCTCAAAACGGGCGGCTTCTCGCCGCAACACCTCGACGATCTCCGCTTCTACGCACTCATGGAAGCCATCCGACTCGGCACGCCTCCTCGGCGACTTGCCACCTACTACCTGGATCAGGGTCGCTTCCTCCCCGAGGACGTCACGGAGGACCTGCTGTTCTCGACGGTCGCCCGCGTCGGCGACGGCGTCGAGCGCATCCTCATGCTCACATCAGGCCAGCGCGACGCGACCACCGCCCCCGGTCCCGCGTGTCGATGGTGCACAGCGCTCCCCGACTGTGAGGACGGCCAACGCCACCTCAGCGAGGACGAAGACGACGACAGTTGGTAGCCCGACTCAGCGGGGCGGCGCAGGAGTGGTCGGGTGGACCTCGGCGACTGCGGACGGTTCGTACCCGCCGACCTCCTGGTCGAGGCCGCGGAGCCGGCCGGTGGCCCAGAGGATCGCGGCCACCACGACGAGCGTGACACCCGAGGCGATGTACGTCTCCCGGGGGCCGACGCGGTCGATCGCCTGGCCCAGGACCAACAGGCCGAGCGGCGTCGCGAGCAGCAACGTCGTGATGTAGACGGACAGAACCTTCGCCCGGACCGACTCGTCGACCTGGAGCTGGATGGCCGTGTTGAGCGTGGAGGCCGAGGCGATGTGGGCCATACCCATAAGGAACAGCCCGAAGAGCGACAGGACGAACCATGGTGCAGCGCCGGCCACGACGATCCCGGCGCCATACAGAACGAGCGCGTTCTGCTGAATGACCGAACGCCGGACGCGGTGACTCATGAAGGCGATAGCCGGTGACGCAACCACCGCACCGAGGCCGGCCGACGTGAGCATCCAGCCGAACCCGGTTTCGCCCTGCCCGAAGACCCCGTCGGCGAGCGCCACCGACAAGGTCTGACCGGCGAGTCCGAAGAACCCGATGAGGGTGACCGTGGCGATCGCCGTGACGATGCCGGGCCGCGTCCGCACGTAGCCGATGGTGGCGATGAACTCCCGGATCGGCCGCATGCGATCGGTGCGCTCGGCGTGGATGCGCGGCACGGAGATGATGATCAATGAGCCGATGACCGCGACGTAGGTCACTGTGTTGATCGTGAATGCCCACCCCGCACCCCACGCGTTGACCACGAAGCCGGCGACGAGCGGGCCGACGAGGCGGGCGACGTTGAACTGGGCGCTGTTGAGGGTGATGGCGCTCATCAGGTACTGCCGTGGCACGAGCTCGCTGACGAACGCCTGCCACGCCGGGAGGTTGAGCCCGGCCGCGATCCCCGTGCCGACGGCCGCCAACACATACGCGCCCGGTGAGCGCACGCCGGCCGACCACATAACGACGAAACCGAACGAGGCGACAGCCTGGAGCGACTGGGTGACGATGAGGATCTTCCGGCGGGAGTATCGATCAGCCAGCGCGCCAGCGACAGGACCGAGCAGGGCCGTCGGGAGCTGCTGGGCGAACCCGGCGAGCCCCACCCACGCGGCGCTCTCGTTGGTGAGGTCGTAGATGACCAGCGGAATCGCGACCGACTGGAACCAACGGCCGATGTTGGAGATGACCGCGCCGATCCACACCGTCCGGAAGTTGTAGAACCGGAAGGCGACGAACGGGCCGTCGCCCAGATTCTCCTCGCCCCCGTTGCTCTCCTCGCCCACCGTCTCACCGTACGGGGAAGCTGCCAGAATGCACGAATGGCCCTGATCGAGACCGAAGTCCGTGACCGCGTCGGCATCCTGACGCTCAACGACCCCGAAAAGCGCAACGCGATCACCCTCGCGATGAACGACGAGATCGTCGCCCAGATCGACGCATGGGAGGCCGACGACGGTGTCGGCGCGGTCGTGCTCACCGGCGCCGGCAAGGGCTTCTGTGCTGGCGCTGACCTCGATGACCTCCTCTCCGGCGAGAACGCCGAGGAGATGAAGGAGATCTACGCCGGGTTCCTCCGCATCGCCCACAGCTCACTGCCGATCATCGGCGCAGTCAACGGCGCCGCGGTCGGGGCCGGCATGAACATGCTGCTCGCCTGCGACATGGCGGTCGCGGCCCGCGACCGGGCCCGCTTCGACTCCCGGTTCCTCCAGATCGCGATTCATCCGGGCGGCGGCCACACCTGGCGGCTCCGCTCGATCGTCGGGCATCAGACAACCATGGCCATGGTGATGTTCGGCCGGGTGCTGTCCGCCGAACGAGCTGCGGAGGTCGGACTCGTCTGGCAGGTGGTCGACGATGATCAGCTGATCGACGCGGCAGTCGCTATCGCCGCGGTCGCGGCCGGCCAGCCCAAGGAGCTCAACGCTCGAACGAAGGCGTCGATCCTGACGCTCGACACGGTCACCGAGTCCGACGCGGCGGTGGAGCACGAGATCCACCCGCAGGTGTGGTCGATGGAGCAGCCCGATTTCCGAGCGCTCGTCGAGCGTCTCCAGCAGAACATCAGCTCGAAGTCCTGACGTGGTCGACGTCGATCCCGTCACCGGGCTGATCGACCGGCCGCCGCCGCGGCCGTACCCGTACGGTCCGCGCTCGCTCGCCGCGCTGCTCGATGAACCGCTCGCGTCCACGCCGGACAAGTTGGCCCTGATCGACGGCGACCGCACGTGGACATACGCCGAACTCGATGTCGCCATCGAGCGCACGGCCGCCGCGATGGCGGCCGCGGGAATTCAGCGCGGTTCTCGGGTGGCGTGGACGCTTCCCAACTGTGCCGAGCTCCCAGTCGGATTTCTTGCGACGCAGCGCCTGGGTGCGTTGTGGCTGGGGGTCAACGCTCCGCTCGCCGCACCGGAGAAGGAGTTTCTCCTCGACGATGCCGAGGTCACGCACTACATCGGCACGCCCGACGCATTGATGGCGGCAAAAGGCCCGGCCGTTCTCATCGACGGCGACGACTGGCGCGCCCGGGTGGCCGCGGCCGAGCCCGGCCGTCCGGCCGTCTCGATCGACCCCCACGCGCCCGCCGCCATCGCCTACACATCCGGCACGACGGGCCGACCGAAGGGTGCGGTGCACAGCCAGCACAACCTCGTTTGGCCAGGCCTCGTCACGCTGCTCACCCATCCGGTCAGCGACCATGAGCGACAGGGCACAGCGCTGGCCCACACGATTCTCAACATGCTGATCCTCGGTTCGATATCGGGACTCACCCGCGGGTCCACGGCGGTCATCCTGCACTCCACCCGAGCCGAGGAATGGGCGGCCGACGTGGCCCGCTACGGGATTACCCGGACCACGATCGTGCCGACCATGGCCCACGATCTCCTCGAGCGCGACATCGATCCTTCCCTGCTGGCCAGCCTGGAGTTCGTCATCGCCGGGGGCGCGGCGGTGCCCGCCGATGCCCGACGCCGGTTCGTCGAACGCTTCGGCGTGCGGGCGATCACCGGCTACGGGCTCAGCGAAGCGCCATCCGGCATCGTCCGCGAGTCACCCGACGAGGAGATCAGCGACACGGTCACCGGCTACGCGATGGCGCCTTTCCAGCTCTCGATTCGTGACGAGAACGGCTCGGTGGTCGGCCCGGACGAGGAGGGCGAGATCTGCCTCGGTCCGAGATCCGAAGGCGACTGGGCGGCTTGTTGGACGCCGATGCTCGGCTACTGGAAGCGACCGGAGGCGACGGCCACGGCCCTTGCCGACGGCGTCCTCCACACCGGCGACATCGGCCGTCTCGACGCCGACGCGCGCCTGACCATCAGCGGCCGCCGCTCGGATCTCATTCTGCGGGGCGGGGCGAACGTGTACCCGGTCGAGGTCGAGAACGTGCTCCTCACTCACCCGTCGATCGACGAGGCGGTCGTCCTCGGTATCGCGGACGATCGGCTGGGCGAACGAGTCGCCGCCGCCGTCGTGCTTCGTCGGGATGCGGCACTCGAAGCCGACGCACTCCGGGCCCACTGTGCGGAGCAGTTGGCGGGCTACAAGGTCCCCGACCGCATCGTCGCCGTCACCTCACTCCCTCGCAACGCTATGGGCAAGGTCGTCAAGGCCGAGCTCGAGGCAATGCTCGACTAGAAGCCGATCCACTCGGCGATCAGGTCGTCGCTTCGCTCTTCCCACTCCTCGGCGGTCATCGCGTAGCGGGTGTGGTCCTCCCACACGCCGTTGATCTCGAGGTAGCGCTCGGCGGTGCCCTCGTCGCGAAGCTTCAGCTTCTCGGCGACGCGGCGGCTCGAAGTGTTGCGGGGCACGATTGCCGCCTGAACGCGGTGGAGGTGGAGTTCGTCGAAGGCGAACCGGGTTGCGACCACGAAGGCCTCGGGGACATAGCTGTTGCCGGCGAGCGCTTCGTCGATCCAGTACCCGACGTAGCTGGACTGGAACGGGCCCCGCTGGATCGAGTTGAGGTTGATCTCGCCGCCGAACACGCCATCGATGAAGATGCCGAACCCGTAGCCGGTACCGAGTTGACGTTCGCGTTGGCGTGCCGAGCAGCGCACCGAGAACGCCTGCGCATCCTCGACGACATCGGGAGAGCCGGGGAGTCGCTCGGGCTCCCACTTGGTGAGCCAGTCGCTGTTGCGGCGACGTACCTCTTGCCACTTGGGGAAGTCAGAGGTGTCGAGGGGCCGTAACAGAACCCGGCGACCGAAGAGCGTGCTCACGGCGAGTGACTGTACGGCATCAGGCGTCATACAGGGAGAGCGCGAGCCCATCGAGGATGTCTGACTCACTCACGAGAAGCTCGTCGATCCCGAAGAAGCGCATGATCCGGACCAGGATGCTCATCCCGGCAACGATCGTGTCGAGGCGTCCGGGCTCGAGCCCGGGGTTGTGCGACCGGTCCTCGCGGTTCTCGGTCGCGACGGTGCGGTAGACGTCCTCCGCTGCCGCTCTCGAGAGGCGGAAGTGATGGACCTGGTCCCGGTCGTACTCGGCCAGGCCGATCTCGATCATGGCCGCCGCGGCGACGGTACCGGCAAGGCCCAGGAAGGTCTGCGCCTCAAAAGCCTGCGGCATCTCCCGGGCGACATCATCGAGATACGCCTCGGTGATCGTCAGGCACGCGAGCAGTTCCTCCGGCAGGGGCGGGTCGGACTCGATGTACTTCTCCGAGAGCCGCACGCTGCCGATGTCGAGTGAAATCGCCGCGGTGGCCTCCTCGAGACCGAACGCGAACTCGGTGGAGCCTCCGCCGATGTCGAAGACGAGGAACGGCCCGTCCGCGGCGTCCAGCTCCGCAGTCGCGCCCCGAAACGAGAGCTGGCCCTCATCGAGCCCGCTGAGCAGCTCGGGTCGAGCGCCCACAACAGCCTCGGCCGCGTCAAAGAAGGCGTCTCGGTTCGCGGCATCGCGTGCGGCCGATGTGGCAGTCATCCGTACTCGCTCGACGCCGTGGCGGTCCATCACCTCGCGGTAGCCCCGCAGGCACTCGACGGTGCGAGCGATCGCGTCGTCGCTCAGCCGTCCCGAGGCATCGACGCCCTGGCCGAGCTTGGTGATGGTCATCAGTCGCTCGATGGTCGCCGATCCGTCGTGGACCAGGAGACGCGTCGAGTGGGTCCCACAGTCGATCGCGGCAACAATCACCATGTCAATCCTCTTCCCCGCCACGAATTGCACGAACGTCGAGCTGCTCGGCCACCCAACGACCCACGGGGTCATCGCCGCCGGCCAAGTGCCATGCATAGTGCGCGTGGAGGCACTTCACGCCGCGCCGGGTGCCGCCGACACCGGCGGAGGGCCGAGGACCCTCGTGGTCGGCCGGAATCGCGGCATCGCGCTCGGCCGCGTAGCGCGCATGCGCCGCGGCGAGTTCCTCCGGGGCGACAGCCGCCTCAGCACGACGCACGCCACCCTCGCTCTCGAGCCGGCCCACGTCGCGGCGGGCGGTCTCCCCGACGAGCCAGTAACGCGTGGGCATCGGGCGGCCGTCGGCCAGCAGGGGTGCGTTGCGGAGCACGACGGGGTCCCCCGCGTCGTCGCGAACGATGATCTCGAACGCGCCGCCGGCGGGTCGCCCGAGCAGTTCCTCGACGCGGGCCCGATCGCTGTCCGAGACGCTCATCGGCGCCGCTGGCGCAGAAGTACTGCGACGACGATCCCGGCCAACGCGAGCGCGACCAGGCGCTTGAGGACCGGCGTGCGAGCCGCGTCCATGATGTCGATCGCCTCTGGCTCGGGCATGTCGACGGTGCGGCGAGGTGGTCGGCGAGCACGGAGCAGGAACGCGTCGCCCTCTTCCAGCATCGATCCGAGATTCTCGGCGAACTGGGCGACGAGCGTGTCGCTCACCTCCGGGATCACTCCCTTTCCGAGCTGGGCAACGCGCCCGGTAATGGTGAGGTCCGTGTCGAGGTTCACCTGGGTGCTCGTGTCGGACAGGGCTTCGAGCTTGGCCGTGATGACCGCCTCGGCCTTGTCGTCCGCGTCCTTGGCGAGGCCCTGACTCGACACCACGACTTTGCGGTCCTGGTGGTTCTGCTCGATGACCGTCGCCGTCCCGGCGTATTCCGTGGTGATCTTGCCGAGCCGCACATGGATCAGGCCTCGAAACGCTCGCCCGTCCACCTCCTGAAGTTGGGCGCCCGGCACGCATTGAGCGACGCGTTCGACATCGGTGAGCACGGCCCACGTCTCGTCGATCGGTCGAGAAACCTCGAAGCTCTGGCTCAGCTCCACCGGCGCAGATCCTCCAGCGTGTCGACGTCGGCGTCGTCGCCGGTGCAGGCGATCAGGTCGACCATCTCGGGGCGCTCCCGCAGGAGCCGCCGGGCTCCCTCGTCGCCCGACACAGGAAGGGCGGACCACATCGCGTCGCTGAGCCGTACTGGTGGACGAGCGCCCTTGCCGAAGTCGGCTGCGGCGACGTCGCTCTCCGACTCGCCGACGGCCGTCCAGACCTCGGTCGAGATGCCGGGTTGATCGCCCAGTCCGACCACGACCGCTCGGTGGCCGCGGGCGTCGGCATAGATCGTCGCCGCTCGCAGCGACGTGGCCTGACCGTCCTCCCACCGTTCGTTGTGGAGCAGCGTCACGTCGTCGGGGATCACTGCGGCGATGTCGGCGCAGCCGCTGACCACGATCACCTCGTCGAATCCGGCACCACGCGCCGCGTCGACCGCATGGCGCACGATCGGCTTGCCTCGCACCTCGGCAAGCAGCTTGTGCTCCTCGCCGGCGAAGCGTGAACCAGCACCGGCCGCCAGAACGATGGCGGCGGTGGTGGCGTTCTCGCGGGGATCTTCGATCGACATCTGCACAGTCTGGCGCACCGCGACCCATCCTCCTCGCTGACGAGATGACCCGGCCAGGGCGTAGGATGCCCCGATGGAACAGAGCGACGACGCCACAATGCCGGTCGCCCCGAACCACCCACCCGTGGTGCGAGTGTCGATGCTGCTCGCGGACTCTGCGCAGGTCGCCGACGGCAAGCTCTACATCCTCGGTGGCGGCATCACGGCGTTCGGCCCCCGACCCCAGCCGCTTGGCGTTGCGATCCGCATCGAGGTGCCGTGGGACCGGGCCAACATCTCCCACCAGTGGCGTCTCGATCTCCTCGATGAGGACGGCCACCCGCTGCTGGTGCGGGACAAGCCGCTCGTGGTTCATGGTCGCTTCGAAGCCGGCCGGCCCGCCGGGCTGAAGCCGGGCACACCGCTGTCGGTGCCGCTGGCGATCAACTTCCCGGCTGTGCCCGTCACGCCAGGCAAGAGTTACGCGTTCCAACTCTCGATCGACGATACGACCCATGTGGATTGGCGACAGGGCTTCCACGTCCGTGCCGGCAAAGGCGTCAAGCCGAGCGGCCCGCCTCCCACTCCCGACCCCGACGCCGGCGACCCTGGTCGCCTGCCCGGATTGGACTGATCATGACCACCGTCTCCCCCACCGCTGACGCCGCCTCCGCCGCTGTTGATCACCCGGACCACAAGCCGGTTCTGCGGGGTCGGTCGCACGAATACGCGTTCGTCGTCGCGATCACCTTGGCGCTGATCATGATCGTGGCCGCCCCGGGCATCGTGCCCCGCTTCGTCGTCGCGCTCTACGTCGCCGCGATCGCCGGGCTGTTCGGCATCAGTGCGCTCTATCACCGTGTGGACTGGGCCCCCGCGGCCCGGGTCCGCATGAAGCGGCTCGACCACTCGTTGATCTTCATTGCGATCGCCGGCACCTACACGCCGATCGCGGCGTTTGCGTTGTCCCCGAGCGTCGCTCGTGTCGTGCTTCCGATCGTCTGGGGCGGCGCGCTGCTCGGCATCGCGACCCGCAACCTCTGGCCCGATGCTCCAAAGCCGCTCACTGCGGCGCCCTACGTAGCCGTGGGCTGGGTTGCCGTCTTCGTGATGGTCGACATGTGGCGGTCACTCGGCGTCGCCGGCTTCACGCTCGTGAGCGTCGGCGGGCTGCTCTACACGGCCGGGGCCGGGATCTATGCCTTTCGCCGTCCGAACCCGTGGCCCCGTCTCTTCGGCTACCACGAGGTCTTTCACTTGCTGGTGGTCGGCGGAGCCGCGCTGCACTACGTCAGTGTGGCTTTCGTCGCGCTCCCGAAGGCGTAGGCCTCAGGCCGCAGCGCCCACACGAATCTGGTCGCGGATCTCGTCGAGTTCGGCGCGGCTTGCCGACAGTTCGGCGATGGAGGCGTCGCTGCGGCGGAGCTCCTGATGGGCGTTCCAGCGGCTGGTCAGGCTGGCGAGGAGGTCGTCGAAGGAGGGGGTGTTCTTCATGACCCCACTGTACGGATCCCTTCGCCGTGATACCTATCGATTCTCGGGCCATACGCACTATGATGCCGTGGTTCTGTAGGTGACTCTCTCTCTTGACTTTGGTATCATCGGGATCGTGCCCTGGACACCTCCGAAACCGATCGACCCAATCAACCGTCGTATCCTCGAGGAACTCGCGGCCGACGGGCGGTTGAGCATGCGCGAACTCGGTGAGCGGATCGATCTGTCTGGCCCGGCAACAACGGAGCGGGTCCGCAGGCTCGAGCGCGATGGCGTGATTCGCGGCTACCGAGCGATCGTGGATCCCGATGCCTTCGGCTACCCGATGCTGGTCGTCATCCGCATCCACTCCGCCGGTCCTCGCGCGGCCGAAATCGACCGCGTCGCTCGTGAGACACCCGAAGTCGTCGAGTGTCACCGGGTCACCGGAAGCGAGAGCCATGTGATCCGCGTGCGAGTCCGCGACGTCGATCACCTCAACGAGATCGTCGAGCGCTTCTGGGAGTTCGGTGACACGATCACGAACGTGGTCACCACCACGCCGGTGGTCCTGCGCGATGTTCCGTTCACATCGCCGGCAAGCCGCTGATCAGGGGTTGCGGCGCTTCAGTTCGTAGCTCGCCCACGCCATCGTCAGGGCCAGCCCGACGACGATAGCCAGCAGACCCGGCCACGTCTGATCCCAGGTGACCGGACCGATGAAGCCCTGACGGGTGAGTCGGAGGACGTTGGTGACCGGGTTGAACCGGGCGAACTGGTGCATCCATCCGGTCAGGAGCGTGATCGGAACCTGGCCGATCGACGGGAACATCAGGAGGAACGAGAACATCTGCACGATGGCCATCGCCTTCGTGTTGCCGATCCGTAGGACGACGGCCAGGCCGAAGGCGCCGAACACCAGCGCTCCCCCGATTCCGCCGACATAGGCCAGCACCACGCCGAGGACGCCACCCTGGATGTCGAGACCTTGGAAGAACGCTGCGATCAACACCACCATCGTCAACGGGATGACGGCCCGGACAACCGTGTAGACGAGCGGGGCGACGAGGATGGCGCTCCGCCGGATCGGGCTGACGAGCAGCCGGTCGATGAAGCCGGTTTCGAGGTCGTTGGCCATTGCCCCAGCGGTGCCCACCCCGGCAAACGACGCTCCCTGAAGCATCGCGAACGCAGCGACCCAGTTGACGATGTTGTCGGTCGGATACCCCTCGACCCGGGTGATGCCGTCGAAGCTCCCGGTGAACGCCACCACGAAGAAGACCGGCATGACGACCATCGGCAGGACGATCGCCGGAATCCGCACGAATCGCGTGAGGTTGCGCTGCGCCATCGTCCCGACCGTGGGCCAGAACGGCGCGATGCGCATCGTCTCCGAGGCGTCGGTGGCGGAGATGGTGGTCATGCGTCGCGGAGCCGTCCGAGATGCGCCCGGTACGAGATGCTGAGCGAAACGAAGGCGATCAGGATTGTGATACTCACGGCCTGACCGAAATCGGACCAGCTCCAGCCGGAGATGACCAGCTCCCGCGTCGGGTTGATGATCAGGCTGAAGGGGTTGAGTTCCGCAGCTGTCTGATACCAGCCCCGCATCAACTCGGTCGGGAAGAAGGCCGAGCTGATGAATATCGCGACGAAGATCAGCGGGAACATCGCCTGTGTCGCTTCAGAACTCCCTGTGCGGAGGGCGACCGCGAGACCGAAACCGCTCAACGCGACGGCCAAGAGGATGGAGACGATCACGATGGCGATCGCTCCGGCGATGCCGCTCTTCACCGGCGCCCCGAACACGAGAAACACGATCATCAGGAAGACCGCTTGCACCGCGGCGGCGGAGGCAGCGCCGGCAACCCGCCCGATCAGGACGGACTGGCGGGCAACGGGGCTGGAGATCAGCCGGTCGAAGAATCCGGTCTCGATATCGATCGCCATGTCGCTCCCGGCGTTGGCGGCATTGAACGCGATCCCCTGCAGAATCGCCGACGGCAGGATGAACTGCAGAAACGAGTCGACCTCGGGAAACGCCGGCAGATCGATCGCCTGGGAGAACTGCGACGCATAGACCGCGGCCATCACCAGCGGAAAGAACAGCCCGGGTATGAAGTTGGCCGGATTGCGGAATGTCGCGATCGTCGCGCGAACGGACAGCGCCCAGATCTGCTCCGCCGCGACGAGAATGCGCTGCCTCGACGGTTCGATCGCGACAGCCCCCATCAGGCCGGCTCCGCCCCTTCGAGGCGCCGACCGGTTGCCTCGGCGAACACATCGTCGAGGCTCGGCGAGTCCAGCTCGACGTGGGCGACCGAGACGCCTTGCTCGTCGAGCGAGCGGACCACATCGGCCATGCGGCTGGCGCCACCGCGCAATCCGATCGCCAAGCGGCCGGCCCGGGCCGGTCGAGCCTCGCCGAACGTCGCGAGCACGGACGTCGCAATGTCGCTCATCACGTCGTCAGCCAGCTCGATCCGTAGCGTCGGATCGCCAACCTGTTCTTTGAGCGTGGTCGGGTCGCCTTCGCGAACGATTCGGCCGCCGTCGATGATCGCTATTCGGCCGGCGAGCTGGTCGGCTTCCTCCAGGTACTGCGTGGTGAGGAAGACAGTCGTGCCGTCGTCGTTCAGCGCACGGACCTCTTCCCAGACCGCCTGGCGACTGGTGGGATCGAGGCCGGTCGTGGGCTCGTCCAGGAACAGCACGGTGGGGCGATGGATGAGAGCGAGCGCGAGGTCGAGGCGACGGCGCATACCGCCGGAGTACTCCCCCACCCGTCGATCAGCGGCGGCGGTGAGGCCGACGCGCTCGAGGAGCTGGCCGGCTCGAACCGTGCCTTCCTTGCCACCGAGCCCGTGCAGCACCGCCTGCAGGCGCAACAACTCGTTGCCCGTCATGAGCGGGTCGATCGCCGCATCCTGGAGCGCGACGCCGATCGAGCGGCGCACCGCAGTCGCCTCGGAGACGACATCGAAGCCCGCAACCCGAGCGGACCCGGCGGTAGGACGCAGGAGCGTGACGAGCATGCGCACGGTCGTGGACTTGCCCGCGCCATTCGGGCCGAGGAAGCCGAAGATCTCGCCGGCATCAACTTCGAGGTCGATCCCGTCGACGGCGCGAAGGTCACCGAACTCACGAACGAGACCGGAGGCCTCCACTGGCTTCGCGCTCATCGATCCCCCTGCAGCGTGGTCCGATCACGGTACCGGCTGTTCAATTCAGGTCGGTCATTCGCGACCGTTCTCAGGGTGTTGGATCCGTCACACATCCCTCGAGACCAGGGATGGCGTAGAGCTCTTCGCCGGGCTCGACGTAGAAGCTCCGGCAGCGAGCGGCAACGTCGAGGCCATCCTCACCGAGGATGCCCTCGATATCGGACTCGATGCGGTCGATCTCAGCCTGTAAAGCGTCGCGGCGCGTGTTGGCTTCGCCCAGCTCGTCACGCTGGTCGAACCAGTTGCCGACCGGGATCGCGGCGAGGCCCACACCCACCGACAGGGTGACGGCAGCAAGCGCGGCCCGCACGATGCGGCCGGAACGGAGGGCGGGTGTGTCAGTCACGACGGCGGATCACGACCCTCCGGCGAGCGCGTCCATACCCCGGAAGGCCGCAGCCTCGCCGAGCTGCTCTTCGATGCGCAGGAGCTGGTTGTACTTGGCGACACGGTCCGACCGGGCCGGCGCGCCCGTCTTGATCTGGCCGCAGTTCGTCGCGACAGCGAGGTCGGCGATCGTGTTGTCCTCCGTCTCGCCCGAGCGATGCGACATGACGGACGTGTAGCTACTTCGGGTCGCCATATCCACGGCGTCGAGCGTCTCGGTGAGCGAGCCGATCTGGTTCACCTTGATCAGGATCGAGTTGGCGGTGGCGGTCGCGATGCCGCGGCTCAGCCGCTCGGTGTTCGTGACGAACAGATCATCGCCGACCAGCTGCACCCGATCGCCCACTGCCGTGGTGAGCGCGGCCCAGCCGTCCCAGTCCTCTTCGTCCATGCCGTCCTCGATCGAGACGATCGGGTAGCGGTCACACAATCCGACGAGTTCCGCAACCATCTCATCCGGGGTCAACTGACGGCCTTCGCTCGCCAGGTCGTAGACACCGTCGTGGAAGAACTCGGTGGACGCGACATCCATCGCGATCGCCATGTCGTCGCCGGGAGTGAGCCCGGTCCGCTCGATCGCGTCGATCAGGAGCTGCACCGCCTCCTCGTTGCTGCCGAGATCGGGAGCAAACCCGCCCTCGTCACCGACTGCCGTGGAAAGGCCCTTCTCGGTCAAGACGTTCTTGAGGACGTGGTAGGCCTCGACTCCCCAACGCATCGCCTCGGAGAACGACGCCGCGCCGACGGGCATGACCATGAACTCCTGGTAGTCCACGCTGTTGTCGGCATGCTCGCCGCCGTTGAGAACGTTCATCATCGGAACCGGGAGCACGTGGGCGTTGGAGCCGCCGACGTGGCGCCACAGCGGGATCTCGAGCTCGGTGGCCGCCGCATGTGCCGTGGCCAGGCTGATGCCGAGAATGGCGTTCGCGCCGAACCGGCCCTTGTTGTCTGTGCCGTCGGCGGCGATCATCGCCGTGTCGACACTGCGCTGGTCGATCGCGTCGAGACCCGAGATGGCCTCGGCGAGCTCCCCGTTGACGAAGCCCACCGCGGCCAGGACACCCTTGCCGTTCAAGCGGTCGCCGCCGTCACGAAGCTCGACTGCTTCGAACGCACCGGTGGACGCGCCGCTCGGCACCATGGCCCGCCCGGTCGCGCCGGAGTCCAGCTCGATCTCCACCTCCACAGTGGGATTGCCGCGGGAGTCGAAGACTTCCCGACCATGGACTTGCTCGATGATGCTCACTGCGTACCTTCTCGATCTAGGACCGGGTCAATGTTACCGACCATCGCGCGCAGCGTGAGGTATTCGCGCGATCCGCGCGAAGGTCGGAGGATCCTCCGACCGCCGGGATCCCGATCAGTTTCGCACTGCGGCGCAGCGATCGCTAGTCGCTTCGTCCGCCGATGGTCAGGCCGACTCGATCTCCTTGGCCCGGCGCCAAAGTGCTTCGAGTTCCTCCACCAGCGCGTCAGCAATCACGACACTGTCCGCAGCGGCCAACTCTTCGACCGTTCGGAAACGGCTTACAAACCGGTTCCCGGCACCGCGAAGCGCGGACTCAGGATCGACGTCGAGGCGGCGAGCCACCTGCACGGCGGCGAAGAGAAGATCGCCGACCTCGTGCTCCGACGGGTCCTCGCGCACCTCGGCAAGCTCGTCCTCCACGTCCGCGTAGGCCGCCTCGGGACCGCCGTCCCAGTCGAAGCCGACTCCGGCGGCTCGCTTCTGCGTCTTGAGCGCGAAGAGCAGTGCCGGTAGCGCAGATGGGATCCCGTCCATGGCCGAGTCCCGGCCCTTTTCCTCCCGCTTGATCGCCTCCCAGTTGGAGACGACCGTGTCCGCGTCGTCGGCTTGGACGTCGCCGAACACGTGCGGATGACGGAGGACGAGCTTGTCGTGCACGCCCTGCGCGACGTCGGCCGCCGTGAAGGCGCCCCGCTCCGACGCAAGTCTCGCGTGGAAGAAGATCTGGTAGAGCAGGTCGCCGAGTTCCTCCGCCAGGTGCTCGTCGAGCTCCGGGTCGTACTCGTCGTCGTCGAGCGCGGCACGAGCATCGATTGCCTCGAGCGTCTCGTGGGTCTCCTCGAGGAGGTGTTGGCGCAGCGAGGCGTGCGTCTGCTTGCGATCCCAAGGACACTGCTCCCGCAGCACGCGGACGAGTTCCTCGAATCGGGCGAACTCCGGCGCCACAGGCGACGGCAGACGGCCGATCCACAGCGACGTCAGGTGGTCGGCCTCGACCCCCCGGTCGAGATCCGCCCAATCGACGGAGAACACCGACTCCGTGTCGAGACCGAGATGTTGGAGGACGATGGTCTCCGTTGGAGGTTCTTCGACCGCCAGCTTGATGTCGGACAGGACTGCCTTCGAGTGACAGTGGGCGACGAGAAACGGCCCGTCCCGGCCGGCGACCTGCTCCGCGAACCGATGTCCGTCGATGAGGGTGACATTGGACTCGATGGGGTCGCCCATCTTCTGCCAGACGAGGTCGAGGAACGACACCGCCGGGAGTTCCATCACCGTCACGCCTGCCGCGCCGGCTCGTTCCCGCAGGATCGCGACGCTTCGCTCGAGGACGAGCGGCGAGCCGGGCACCGCGTAGACGAGATCTCCGTTCGCCGCCTCGTCGATCAAGCGCGTCGCGATCGCCTCGTAGACCTCATCGAACGTGTCGGCTTGGTCGTAGACCTCGTCGAACGACGTCGCCGCACCCATCACCACGGCCGCGGGGTGCTGCTTCGTGCGCACGAAGCGGGCAGTCGCTCCGTCGATGGCCGCCTGCGTTTCCGGCGTGATCAGCGAGGCGTCCGCCGGGCCGAGCCCGATGACCGTGATCACGCCCACTGTCGCGACTCAGTTGGCGACGACGGCCAGAACGTTGGGGTCCGAATCCCACACGCCGTACTGCGGGTCGACATCCACGTCGCGGGTGATCGCCGCTTCCTGATAGTCGAGGAACTCTTGCGTCTCGAGCAGGGCTGCCTCGATCGCGTCAGAATCCTCGGACGGCGAATTACCGAAGCTGTCGACGAGAATGACGTGCCAGCCGAACTGGCTCTCGGTCGGCGCCGAGACGCCGCCCTCCTCAGTCGCCGCCGCACCGGCGGTGAACTCCGGGACGAACGTGGCCGGGTCGACGCAGCCGAGCGCACCGCCGTTGGGGCCGGATGGGCCGGTGGACAGCTCGGCCGCCAGCGCGCCGAAGTCCTCGCCCTGATCGATCCGATCGATGATGGCCAGCGCCTCGTCCTCGGTGTCGACCAAGATGTGGCTGGAGCACAGCAGGACCGGCCACACCGGCTCGACGCCGCTCGTCACGAGGTAGTCGATGACGATCGGGATGAGCGCGTTGCCGCGCACCGCGAGCTCGTATTCGAACGTGTCGGCATCGGGGACGTTGTCCTCGACGGTGGGGTCGGGAGACCGGAAGCCTTCGATTTCCGCTTCGGAGGCTGCGAAGAACGACTCGTCGACCTCGTAGCCCCGCACCGCGAGCTCGGCGTAGAAGATCTCCGTACGGGCCCAGCTCGTGATGGCTTGCGCTGCTTCGGCCTTGCCCAGCGTCTTGAGGTTCTCTCCGGCGAGCTCGACGCCGGAGATCACGGCTGCGATCTCCACCACCTCCGACTGGGTGATCGAGTCACCACCATCGACTTCGGCAACGGGCTCGTCGTCGCCACAGGCGGAGGCGACCACCACGAAGACGGCGGCGAGAGCGGCGAAGCGGATGCGGGACGAAATGCGGTTCACGAGGGGTGAAGGCTATCGGTCGCTTGGGGGTGAAACGGGATCAGGCGTCGGGATTCGCGTCGTCGCCTCGCCCGGGCAGATCCGGCAGGAGGTCGGCGAAGATGTCGACAAGCTGGTCGAGGACGGGGCCGCGCTTCTTGAAGAGCGGCAGCTGGATTTCGCCGACCGCCTCCTTGTAGATCGCGGCGTTGCCCGACCCCTTGCCGGAGTAGAGCCGCTGCATACGCACCTGGCGGCTCTCGGGCAGCGTGATCGGCGATACGCGGGCGACGAAGTCCGGGCCGCCGAAGCCGGTGCCCTTGGTGACCGTGACCTCGCGAACGCCGGACCGACCGCACTCAACCCGGAGGCGACCGACCGACAGGAGCGCTTCCGCCGGGGCCGGGATCGGTCCGAACCGGTCGAGCCATTCTGCCCGAACGTCGTCCAATGCCTGCTCGGTCTCGACGTTGGCGAGCCGGCGGTAGGCCTCGAGACGGGTGGCTTCCTTGGTGACATAGTCGTCGGGGAGATGGGCGTGGCCCGGCACCTCGATCGAGATCTCGATCGGTTCGTCGGGCTTCTCGCCCTTCAGCTCGGCGACCGCCTCGGTGACCATCTGGCAGTAGAGGTCGTAGCCGACTGCCGCGATGTGCCCGGATTGGCCGGTCCCGAGCAGGTTGCCGGCACCGCGGATCTCCAGATCGCGCATCGCGATGCGGAAGCCTGATCCGAGCTCCGTGGCCTCGCCGATGGTCTTCAGGCGCTCGTAGGCCTCCTCGCTGAGGACGACGTCCTCCGGATGGAAGAGGTACGCGTACGCTCGCTGGCCGGCCCGCCCGACTCGACCGCGGAGCTGATGAAGCTGCCCGAGGCCGAGCAGGTCGGCCCGGTCGACCACCAGCGTGTTGACCGATGGCATGTCGATGCCGGACTCGATGATCGTGGTGCAGACGAGGACGTCGTACTCACCCTCCCAGAAGTCGACCACGACGCGTTCGAGGGTCCCTTCGTCCATCTGCCCGTGGGCGACTGCGATCCTCGCCTCCGGTACGAGGCCGCGGAGCCGCTCGGCGACGTGCTCGATGTCGCGCACCCGGTTGTGCACGAAGAACATCTGTCCTTCCCGCAACAGCTCGCGTCGGATCGCTTCGGCGACGGCGCGCTCCTCGTACTCGCCCACATAGGTGAGGATCGGCTGGCGATCGGCCGGCGCTGTGTTGAGCACGGACATGTCGCGGATGCCGGTCAGGCTCATTTCCATCGTCCGGGGAATCGGCGTGGCGGTCAGCGTGAGCACGTCGACATCGGTCCGCAGGCTCTTGATCTGCTCCTTGTGCGAGACGCCGAACCGTTGCTCCTCGTCCACGACGAGCAGGCCGAGGTTCTTGAAGGAGATGTCCTGGGAGAGGAGCCGATGCGTGCCGATCACGAGGTCGACCACGCCGTCCTTCACCCCGTCGACCACAACTTTGGCCTGGGCGTTCGTGAGGAAGCGACTGAGAACCTCGACCCGCAGCGGGTACGGCGCATATCGCTCTCGGAAGGTGGCGTGGTGCTGCTGGGCCAACAGGGTGGTGGGCACGAGCACCGCCACCTGCTTGCCGTCCTGGATCGCCTTGAACGCGGCGCGCAGCGCCACCTCCGTCTTGCCGAAGCCGACATCACCCACGACAAGGCGGTCCATCGGGGACGGCCGCTCCATGTCGTCCTTGACGTCGACGATCGCATGGAGCTGATCGGGCGTCTCCTGGAACGGAAACGCGTCCTCGAGCTCTCGCTGCCAGGGCGTGTCGATTGCATAGGCATGGCCCGGCGTGGTCACCCGGGTCTGGTACAGCACGACGAGATCCTGCGCGATCTCTTGGACCGCTGAGCGCACCTTAGCCTTCGTGGTGTGCCAGTCCGCGCCGCCCATCTTCGACAGCGTCGGAGTTTCGCCGCCACTGTAGAGCCGGATCGACTCGATCTGATCGGATGGCAGATAGAGGCGATCGGTCCCGCGGTACTCGAGCAGGAGATAGTCACGCTCGCTGTCGCTGATCGAACGGGTCACCATGCCGCCGAAGCGCGCGACGCCGTGCTGTTGATGGACGACGAATGAGCCCTCCCGCAGATCATCGAAGACCTTCTGGGCGTCACGACGACGGGCACGGGCACGACGATGGGTTCGCCGACGGCCCGTGAGGTCCGTCTCCGCCAACACCGCGAGCTTGACGTCCGGCATAATCGCGCCTCGGTCGAGCGGCACGGTCGCCAGGTGCCCGCCGGTGGCCGAGAGATCCGTGTCGGCCGTTGCCGGCGACATCTCCACACCATGATCACGCAGCAACGCGCCGAGCCGCTCGGCCGACGCGGCACCGTCGGCAGCCACAACGACGGAGTAGCCCTTGGCGATGAGACCCTGGATCTGGGACACCGTCGGGGCCATGTCACCGACAACCGGCTCCCAGCCAGACGCGGCGATCGACGGCGTGGACGGCCCATCAGCGACCGGCAACATCGTCCACGCCGGAGCATCGGCCTTGGCGAGTAGCCGATCGAACGCTAGGTGGAGCCGGTGAACGTCGTCGGACGCAACGTCCCACGTCTTCGCGAGCGACGCAGCCAGGTCGGCCTCTTCGGCCTGGATATCGGCCGCTCGATCACGAATGCGGCGAGGTTCAACCAGCACGATCAGTCCGTCGGCGGGCAGCAGGTCGGGCAGGACGACCTCCTCGTCGACCAACCACGGGAGCCACGACTCCATGCCGTCGAAGAGCTGGCCGTCGACGATCCGGTCCCACTGCTCGCGGCCCCACGGCTCTTCGGCGACGAGTGCAGCAGCACGGGTTTTGGCATCGTCGCCCGGCCGGAGCTCGCGACACGGGAAGATCTCGGCTTCAGCGACGGCGATCGTCGCCCGCTGATCGGCGACGGAGAACTCAGTGAGCCGATCGACTTCGTCGCCCCACAGATCGATACGGACCGGCGCATCGGCGGTGCTCGGGAAGACGTCGACGATCGAGCCGCGGACCGCCACTTCGCCCCGGTGTTCCACTTGATGCTCGCGGCGGTACCCGAGCCCGACGAGTTCCGCGACGAGATCCATGGGATCCACGATGTCGCCACTCCCGATCACGATCGGATCGATCGCGGCTGACGGGTCGAGGCGTTGAACAAGCGCACGCGCCGACGCAACGACGACCGCTGGTGCCCGATCACCGGACCGCAGCCGGTGCAGCGTCTGCAGGCGTGTACCCATCGTCTCGACGGCAGGGCTCACCCGCTCGAACGGCAGCGTCTCCCACGCCGGGAACATCGCGACGTCGTCCGCTCCGAGTAGCGCAGCGATGTCGTGGCCCAGCCGATCCGCTTCATTCCGTGTGGCGGTAACGACGAGCGCCGGGCGCCGGTCCGACGCAGAGGCAAGGCCGGCGATCGCAAAGGCCCGACCCGCGTCGGGGACCGCGACAGAGGCGTCACGCCGGCCGACGACGGAGTCGAACGTCGGGTCCTCGGCGAGGCGCGGCAACAGCGTGCGCAGATCGGTGATGGGCGCGTTCATGTGGGGAGGAGCATGGCCGGTCTAGGAGCGGTTGAAGCGGTTCATCGTGGCCTCGATGTCGCTCTCGAGGAGGTACTCGACAGCGTCCGCAGCTTCGCCGACGACACGATCGAGCTCGGGCCGTTCGCTCCGCGCCGGTCGCCGCAGCACGTAGTCGGCTCCCTTCATCGTGCCGGACTCCGGCTTGCCGACCCCGATACGAATGCGGGCGAAGGCGTCGGAGCGGAGATGGGCTCGCACACTCTTGAGTCCGTTGTTGCCCGCGAGGCCGCCGCCGAGCTTCACCTTGAGGCGGCCGACCGGCAGATCCAACTCGTCGTGGATGATGACGAGGCGCGACATGTCTTCGATGCCGTAGCGGCGCATGAGCGGCGCGACGGCGCGGCCCGACTCGTTCATGTAGGTCGTCGGGATCGCAACGGCCAGTCGATGCAGCCCCAGACGGAGTTCGTCAGCTTCCGCGTAGTCGCGCTTGCCTCGAGTCAGCTTGCCGCTGTAGCGGCGCACCAATTCGTGGACAACCCATGCCCCAGCGTTGTGGCGCGTCTGGGCGTAGTCGTCGCCGGGATTGCCGAGTCCGACGACAAGGAGGTTCGCCGGGGTACCCCGACGCTCCTTATTGCGACGGCCGACCATGAGCCGTCGAGCTCCGAAGATCAGTCGTCGTCGCCGTCGTCGTCGCCGGCATCGCCAGCGTCGTCGCCGTCGCCCTCTTCGCCGCCCTCGCCCTCTTCGGCCGCAAGCTCGGCGGCCTCTTCGGCAGCCATGGCTTCACGGGTGGAGCGGGTGATGAGCGTGTTGGCGACCGTGTCCTCGGGATCGAGGGTGGTGGTGACACCGGCCGGCAGCGGGAGGTCTTGGACTCGGATCGAGTCGCCGAGCTCGAGGTCGGAGATGTCGACTTGGATCTCGTCGGGGATGTCGGCCGGCTTGGCGGACACGGAGAGCGTGTAGAGCGCCTGGTCGACCATGCCGTTGGCCCGGGTGACCTCGAGGGCCTCGCCGATGAGGATGACGGGGACTTCGGCCTCGATCTGCTGATCGGCGGTGACGCGCTGGAAGTCGACGTGGATGACGTCGCGGCGCACCGGGTGGCGCTGGAGGTCCTTCACGACCGAGAGCTGCTCGGTGCCGTCGATGGAGAGCGTGATGATGGCGTTGATGCCGGCATCAGTGGTGAGCGCGGTACGCAGGTCCGGCCATGCGATCGACACGGTGACGGGGTCGGCGTCGAGCCCGTAGACAATGGCCGGGACACGGCCTTCGCGGCGCAAACGGCGCGAGGAACGGGTGCCCTCTTCGCGGCCGGTCTCGGCGCTCAATAGAAGCTGGTCTGACATGGTTTTTCGGCTCCTGAAGGAAAGCACGCGATCTCGAAATGGTCCTTGCGAACCGACGGCTCAGGCTAGCGGGGACTGTGGGTTTCCCCACAGGGATCAGGCCAGGTGATTGCCGTCGAAGATCTCGCTCACAGAAGTGTCTTCGAAGACCGCAGAGATCGCTCGGGCGATGATCGGCGCCACACTCAGGATCTCCATCTTGTCGAACTGCTTCTCCGGGCCCAGCGGGAGCGTGTCGGTGACCAATACGGTCTCGATCGACGCGTTCTTCAAGCGATCGATCGCCGGTCCGGAGAACACGCCGTGCGTCGTCGCCACGATCACCTTGCCGGCTCCGTTCTCGGCCAGAAGGTCAGCCGCCGCGCAGATGGTGCCGCCGGTGTCGATCATGTCGTCGATCAGGACGCAGGTACGGCCCTGCACGTGGCCGATGATCTCCTTCGCTTCCACCGCGTTGGCTTCCTCCGTGGAACGACGCTTGTGGACGTAGGCCAGGTCGGCACCGAGGAGGTTGGTGTAGCGCTCCGCCACCTTCATGCGACCGGCGTCGGGCGAGACGATCACCATGTCGTCGTCGTTCAGGTCCGCGAGGTAGTCGACGAGGACCGGCATCGCGACGAGGTGGTCAACCGGCCCGTTGAAGAAGCCCTGGATCTGACCCGAGTGGAGATCGACCGACATCAGCCGATCGGCCCCGGCCGCGGTGAACAGGTCCGCGAGGAGCCGGGCGGTGATCGGCTCGCGGCCAGAGGCCTTGCGGTCCTGACGGCTGTATCCGTAGAACGGCGCCACCACGGTGATGCGCTTGGCCGAGGCTCGCTTGGCGGCATCGACCATGATCACGTGCTCCATGATCGCGTCGTTGATCGACCCGTCCTCCCACGCGGTGTGGGTCTGGATGATGAAGACATCGGAGCCGCGAATCGACTCGCCGTACTTCACGTGGATCTCACCGTTGGCGAACTCGGCGATGTTGGGCGAGCCCAACGGCCCGCCGAGCTCGTGACAGATGTCGGTGGCCAATTCCTGCGTGGCTCGACCCGCCACGACATGAAGCTTCTTGTGGTTCAGGAGTTGCATGGGTTCCTGGGCTGTAGGTGAGCAGTGGCTGAGCGGATGGTGATCATCGAGCGTCTGGACCCGCAGTGTAGAACGGCCCGGTGACGGTCGCGGCGAGGATCTCCGACCCCGGAGCGAGGACGGCGAACGGGCCGACGCGTGCGTGGTCGGCAATGGTTGCGAGCTCGGCCGACGTCTGTTCGAGGCGGCACTGTTCGCCGACTCGGGTGTCGACCAGATTGCAGCCGGGACCGATCTCGGAACCGGCTCCGATGGCCGTCGATCCGGTCAGCACGACGCCCGACGCGAGTGTGACGTCGACGTCCAAGGTGACCGTCGCGTCGATGAATGTTCGTTCCGGGTCGCGCATCGTGACGCCTCTGCGCATCCACCGGCGATTGATCCTGGCCCGGAGGACCGCCTCTGCGTCGGCGAGATCGGCGCGGTCTCGGACGTCGATCACCTCATCGGCGGGCGCGGCGGCAAACGCCACGTCGTGACCGGTCTCACGAAGAACCTCCGCGATGGCGGCGATCTCAGGAGCGTCGGTACGCCGCAGCGCCGGGGCGAGCAGTGATCGGCGCACGAACCACGCAGCGCTCGCCATCTCGGCGTCGTCCTCAGTCGGGTCGATGACGAGCGCTGTGGCCGCCGCATCGGACTGACGATGGATTCGGTAGAACGCTCGTACCGTCTCCGGCTCGAGCAGAGGAACGGACGCCGACACGACGAGGACGTCGTCGTCATCCGGATCGAGCTCGATGTCGAGCTCGTCCTCGGTCCAGCCGTTGAGCGCAACCAACACGCCGACACACGGGTCATAGCGGACGTTGGCCGCCACCCGGCGAACGTCGGCATCGACGCCATCGAGCTCCTTGGCGACGGCATCGTCATCCGGACCGACCACCACGGCAAGCCGACGCGGCTCGAGGGACGAGACGACATCGACCACGTGGGCGATCAGGGTGCGGCCGCAGATTCGGTGCAGGGCACGCGGCGTCGCGGAACGCATTCGGGCATCTGAACCGGTGGCGACGACGACGACGGAGGGAGCAACCGGCTGCACGTGAAGGTTTCTAGCGCGGGAGCGGGCTAGGGACGAACGCGCGGAGCAATCGATTCTCGCGATCGCCAGATGAGCTGGCCCGGCAGGGATCGAACCTGCGACATCCGGCTCCAAAGGCCGGCGTTCTACCAACTGAACTACGGGCCACCGTCACGCAGTGACGACGTCACCGTACCGCGCCGAGGGGCGGCGTCCGCTCAGGAATCGGGCGGGTGCAACCTTTGCGGCGCACTCCGCGCCACGACGCCGTCGGCCTCGTCGAGACCGATGACGCGGTAGGTCAGCGCATTGAACTCGTCGGGCAAATCGCTTCGCGTCTCGACGGCCTCGCCCGATGCACCATGGCCGACGACGGTGCCGTCAGCGGGCGTCGACGGCGGCTGGAACCAGGCCCAGCGTCGGCCGCAGCTGGGACGACGGCCAGACCGGCGATCAGCGTGGCCAGAATCGCGACGACGGCGAATCGTCGGCTCAGGAACGGAACAGACATGGGAGAAACTCCTCGGGGGATCGGGTCGGACCGGGTCGACACGACGTCGACACCCTGTTCAACGACGACCACCAGGGCGGATCACACCTGCGCCCGAACTTCTTTCGATCGGCAAGCCCGCTCGAAGGGTGGCGACCGGCGGTTGCGGCGGTAGCGTCGCGTCCGTGGGTTCACTCGTAAAGAAGCGCCGCAAGCGCATGCGGAAAAAGAAGCACAAGAAGATGCTCCGGAAGACGCGCCACCAGCGTAAGAATTAGCTTCTACGGCCTCGGCTGTAGCTACTGCTCGGGCACGGTGGTTGTCACCACCCGCCCCTCCCCCGGAAACGCACCTTCGACGAACCACGTACTGCCGCTTCCGGCAAGACGTGGACGCTTACCCGACGCCTCGGCGAGTTCGTCGCGCCAGCGGGCGAGTTCCGGCGCAACATCGAGCGCAGCGGGCTCGAGATCGTTGCCGTGGTCGCCAGTCGGCCCACCGAGCCGGTCCCACGCCGCATAGACGGCGGGGGTGGAGCACATCACCGGGGGCGTCAGCAGCGTGAACGTCTGCTCGGCGTACGGCAGCGGCTCGATGATCTCCCCGATGCCAGTCACCCGCGCCCGTCCGCCCCGAAGACAGAAGGCGACGTCTGCTCCGATCGAAGCCGCGCCGACCACGTCGTCATAGCCCGCCCATCGAAGAACAGCCGCGGCATCGGAGGAGCCACCACCGAGGCCGGCGCCCGCCGGGATCCGCTTCCCCAGCCGGACGTGGGCTTCTCGCCCGCAGAGTCGCAACGCCCGCGTGACGAGGTTGTCGTCGTCTGAACCGACCGATTCCTGGCCGGCCGGGCCGACGACTTCCAGCCCGCTCCCCGCGGAGATCTCCAGGGTGTCGTGGAAGTCGAGGCTGACCATCTCGGCATCGATCAGGTGGAAGCCGTCGTCACGAATACCGGTCATGCGAAGCGACATGGTGAGCTTGGCCGGAGCGATGACGGTGGTCACGAGCGGACGATACTCTCCGCCCATGACCCTCGGAACCCATCCCTTCACGCATGGCCTCCACGATCTCGGCGCCGGGAACTGGGCGTGGATTCAACCGGACGGTGGCTGGGGCTGGAGCAACGCTGGTCTGATCGTCGACGGCGAGGAGTCGCTGCTCGTCGACACGCTGTTCGACCTGCCCCTCACTCGCACGATGCTCGATGCGTTCGCTGACGCAGTGCCCGGTGCGCAGATCACCACGCTCGTCAATACCCACAGCAACGGTGATCACTGCAACGGCAACGAGCTCGTGGATGCGGAGGTCATCACCTCGCGCGTGGCCGCGGAGGAGATGGCCCACGAGAGCCCGGAGACCATGGTTGGGCTCATGGAGGCTGCGCCGGCCATGGGCGTCACCGGCGAGTTCTTCACCCACTGCTTCGCCGCGTTCGAGTTCGCCGGAATCAATCGACCGGACCCGACGACCACGTTCGACGGCCGGCTCGAGCGCGTCGTCGGCGACACGCGGGTGGACCTCGTCGAGGTCGGTCCGGCCCACACCGGCGGTGACGTCCTCGTGAACGTTCCGAGCCGTTCCACCGTCTACACAGGGGACATTCTGTTCGTGGAAGGGCACCCAATCCTCTGGGCCGGTTCGATCCCGGACCTTCTCTCCGCGCTCGACGTGATCGAGGCGTGGCAGCCGGAGACGATCGTGCCCGGGCACGGCCCCATCACGGACCTAGCCGGGCTCGCAGAGATCCGCTCGTATCTGGAGTACTGCCGGGCCGAGTGCCGCGCCCGGTTCGATCGCGGGCTCTCCGTCGGCGCGGCCGCCCGCGAGATCTCATTCGACCGCTGGAGCAACTGGGGTGAACCCGAGCGCGTCGTGACCCTCGTGGACACCTGCTACCGGGATTTCACCGGTACAGAGGAACCCGGCACGATCACCGACTTGTTCGGTGCGATGGCCGAACTCTGGGCCGATCAGCGGGCGAGCTGAGCGGCGAGGCGGGCCCACTCGTCGAGACCGAGCGTCTCTGGGCGCGCTGTCGGGTCCACCCCGGCATCCGTGATCGCCGCCTCGTCGAGAAGCCCGTTGAGGGAGCGGCGCAACATCTTGCGCCGTTGCCCGTACGCGGCTCGGAGCAGCGGGTCGATCGCCTCCAACGGCTGATCGACCGGCGGCTCGGCGTGGCGCTCGATTCGCACGAGCACGGACTCCACCTTCGGCTGCGGATGAAACACCGTCGCCGGGACCTTGCCGACCACCTCCGCCGTCCCGTGATAGGCGACGAGCATCGACGGGATGCCGATGGCCTTGTCACCCGGTGCCGCAGCGAGCCGCTCCCCCGCCTCACGCTGCACCATCACGAGCATCGTCTCGATCGCGGGCACCTCGGCAAGCAGATCGAGCACGAGTGTGGTGGCGACGTTGTAGGGAAGGTTGGCCACGAGGGTCCATGCGGATCGACCGGCCAGGATCTCGTCCCAGTCCACCTCGAGTGCGTCCGCCTGGACGACGCGAGCGCCGAGCGGCTCGACGATCCCGGCCAGAACCGGCGCCAGGTCCCGATCCTTCTCGACGGCGACGACGTCGGCACCGAGCTCGGTCAGCGCGAGTGTCAGCGACCCGAGGCCTGGGCCGATCTCGACGACAGGGTCACCCTCGCCAACGACCGCCAGCTTCGCGATGCGACGCACCGTGTTGGGGTCGACGACGAAGTTCTGGCCGAGCGCTCGGCGAGGTTCGAGGCCGTGTTCGTCCAGCAGGGCGCGCAACGCCTGAGGTGAGTGGGTCACGAACTCTCAGGCCGCAGCGGCCTGTTGACCGCAGATCGGCCACGGGTTCCAGCCCTGCCGAATCCAGAGAGCGAGGGCCATCGCATCCTGATCGGCCGGCGCCGCAGTGGCCGGATCGATGCCCGCGAGGCTCGGGAAGTCGACCGAGGCAACCCAATCCCACGTGGCCTGGGAGAACTGGTACACACCGCGATAGAGGCCGTTGGAACTCACGATCGAGTAGTTACCACTGGACTCGCACTGACGAAGCACTTCCCACTGTGCCGCGGTCGGAGTACCGGCCGGTGGCGGCGGGGGCTCGGTCGTTGTCGTGGTGCCGTCGCCGCCCGGATCGGGCGCCTGGGTCGTCGGCGGCGCCGTGGTCGTGGTTGTGCGCGCGGCTTCTTCCGCGGCGCGTTGGCGGGCCAGTTCCGCCTGACGCTCTGCCTCGAGCACCGCCTCTTCGGCCGCGATTCGGTCCACTTCCGCCTGGCGGGCTTCCTCAGCGAGATCGAGCGCCTGTTCGTGCGCCTCTTCGCGATACGCGTCGCGAGCGGCGCTCCACGCGTCGGCGCGCGAGGAGAAGGCGTCGATGTCCACCTCCGCAAACGGGGCAGCCGCGCCGGCGGGCACGGTCAGGAGTGTGAGGTACGCCACGAGGGCAGCGGCGAAACGACGCGGCCGACGTAGCGTCCGGCGGGTGCGGTCCAGAGCTCCGTCCTTCCCCTCTGGCCGGTTGTCGCACGAGCGACAGCGGGACGACTACAGCGCGCGACGGTAGAAGTGTCGTAACACAATTGCAACCTTTGCGATGCCTCGCTCAGGACTCGTCGAGGCCGTAGAACGCCGAGGCCGTGGCCCACGTGGCAGCTTCGACCTCGCCGACCGAGCAGTCCTTGGCCTCGGCGACTGCCGCTCCAACGAGCGTCACCAGGGCCGGGCGGTTCTGTTTGCCACGGTGCGGAACCGGGGCCAGGTACGGGCTGTCCGTCTCGACGAGGAGCCGATCGAGCGGGCACGCAGCCGCTGCATCACGCAGGTCCTGGCCGCTCGGGAAGGTGATGATGCCGGAGAACGAGAGCAATCCGCCCCGAGCGAGACACTCGGCGCCTTCATCCGGCCCGCCAGTGAAGCAATGAAAGACAGTGCGGCGGGGTGTGCCGAGGTCATCGAGGATGGCGAACGTGTCGTCCCATGCCGTTCGGGTGTGGATCACCAGCGGGATGTCGCGCTCGTGGGCAATGGCGATCTGGCGACGGAAGACATCCGCCTGCACATCGCGGGGCGAGTGGTCGTAGTGGTAGTCCAGGCCGGCTTCGCCGACGGCGACGACGTTCGGATCGTCGAGCAGCTTCTCCAGTCCGTCCACGCCGTCCGACGAGTCGTGGGGATGGATGCCGGCGGTGGCGTAGACACCCTCGTGGGCGCGGGCAATCTCGATCATCTGCCGGCTCTGCTCGATCGTGCAGCCCACCGTGACCATGCGGGCCACCCCCGCAGCGCGGGCGGCGGCCACTTGCTCAGCCCCGTCGTCGCCGGGGGGAAGGTGACAGTGCTGGTCGATCCAGGGCATGAGCTCAGCCGTCGGCGTCGTCGCCGACGAGTTCGTCCACGTCGACCTTGATGAACAGCGGGACCGGCTTGTCGATCACCGTTCCCGGGGCGACAGGCACCCGCTGCCATCCGTCGACCACACCGAGCGCCTCGTCGAGGACCGCGCTGCTGAAGGGCAGGAACGGGCTGAACGCGATCCGGACGCCGTTGATGCCGTCGAGCGCGGTGGCAAGGACGACCGCGCTGCGGTCCGGATCGGACTTGGCGAGCTTCCACGGCTCCGTCGCGTTCAAGTAGGCGTTGATCGCCTGGGCGCCGTCCATCGCCGTGCGCAGGGCGCTGCGGAGCTCGACCCGACCGATCTGCTCATTGGCCGTGGCGAGGCTCGCATCGACGGCGGCGAGCACAGCCTCGTCTTCTGCTTGGCGGCCATCGCTTGCGGGCTGGGCGCCATGGTTCTTGTGCACCATCGACAGCACCCGGTTGACGAGGTTGCCCCAGGTGGCCACCAGCTCTTCGTTGATCCGGCGAGCGATCTCCTCCACCGAGATCTCGGTGTCGGCCTGCTCGGGGAAGTTCGCGGCGAGGGCGTAGCGCAGGCCGTCGGGCTGGAAGAGGTCGAGCCCTTCGCGGATGGTGAGGCCCACACCGCGGCTCGCCGACGCCTTGCCGCCCTTGAAGGTGACGTATTGATTCGCGGGCACGTCGTCGGGCAGGTGGAGGTCGCCGTACCCGAGCAGCTGCGACGGCCAGAACAGGCAGTGGAACGGGATGTTGTCCTTGCCGATGAAGTACACGTGGCGGGACTCATCATTCTGCCACCAATGGCGCCACCGATCGTCGTCGCCGATCTTCGACGCCCACTCCTGCGACGCCGAGATGTAGCCGATCACGGCGTCGTACCAGACGTAGATGCGCTTCCCCGGGCCGAGATTGTCGACAGGTAGCTCCACTCCCCAGTCCAGGTCGCGCGTGATGGCGCGATCGAGAAGGCCCTCTTCTTCCACCCACCGCGTCACGAAGTTGATGACGTGGGGGCGCCAGCCCTCCTTGTCGCGCAGCCACGCGCCGACCTCATCGGCGAAGTCGGAGTAGCGGTAGTAGAAGTGCTCCGTGGCCCGCAGAACCGGTGTGGCACCGCTGATCTTGGATCGGGGCGAACCCAGATCGGTTGCATCGAGGGTGCGGCCGCAGTTGTCGCACTGGTCACCACGGGCTTCCTCGTAGCTGCAGTGCGGGCACGTGCCCTCGATGTAGCGGTCGGGCAGGAACCGGTCGGCCTCGGGGTCGTAGAACTGGTCCGACGTGCGCTTGTCGATGTGCCCGTTCTCGAGCTGACGCAGGAACATGTCCTGGGTGACTCGGGCGTGATGCGGTGTGCCCGTGGTCGTGTAGTTGTCCCACTGCAGACCGATCTCGTCCCACTGCTGCACGAACTCGTTGTGGTAGCGGTCGACGATGTCCTGGGGAGTCACGCCCTCCTCGTCGGCCCGCACGGTGATCGGCGTGCCGTGGACATCGGAGCCCGACACCATGAGCACCTCGTTGCCGATCGTCCGCTGGTGACGAGCAAAGATATCGGCCGGAAGGTACGCCCCGGCCAGATGGCCGAGATGGCGCGAGCCGGACGCATACGGCCAGGCGACGGCGACAAGGACAGGGGTGGACATGGCCACCGAGGCTACCGCTGCCCCTCCCGCTCCCGAGGACTATTCCGAGCTGCTAGCTCGCCGTGACGTCGCGCAGCACAGGGGCGGACGTCGGACCGAGCATCGGAGCGTCGTCGTCGACACCTGAGCGCGACCGGACATCTTCGATCCGGTCCAGCTGGCGCTCAAGCTGGCGCCGCCGGGTGCCGGCCAATTCACCGAAGCTGTTGGTCAGCGTGCCGATGTGGCGATCGACCTTGTCGATGTGCTCGGAGAACTTGCGCCACTGCTCACCAAAGCCGGCCAGACACTCGAGGATCTCCTCGGTGGCGCGCTCCACGGCGAAGGTGTCCATCGCCTGACGGATCACCCCGAGCACCGCGAACAGTGTGGTCGGCGAGCAGAGGACGACCTTCTGGCCGAGCGCATCGTCGAGCAGCGTCATGTCGTTCTCGTGGATGAAGCCGTAGACGCTCTCGTTGGGAATGAAGAGAAGCAGATAGCCGACGGTGGTGTCGGTGGCCGCGTAGCCCCGACCGGTCAGCTCCTTCACCCGGTCTCGCACGTCGCGCATGAACCGGTCGCGTAGGGTCGCCGCCTCGGCGTCGGACGATGCTTCGAGGTAGCGGAGGTAGTTGGTGATCGGGAACTTCACATCCATGTGAAGGTGCCGGTCGTCGGGCAGCAGGAACGTGAAGTCCGGCTTGGTGCCGCCCTCGATCATCTTCTGCTTCCGGTAGTTGATCCCCTCCCGCATGCCGGCCGAACGAAGAACGTCTTCGGCCATCCGCTCACCCCACTGTCCTCGGGCCTGGGGGTTGGCGAGCGCTTCACGGAGATGCTGTGTGGTCTCGGCCAGAACCTTCTGTTGGCGAGTGGCAGCCTCGAGGCTTTCGACGAACTGACCGTGCTGCTGCGCCCGCTCCTTCTGCAGCTGCGCGACGAGCGTGCGGACCTGCGCGAGCTCGCCGGCCATCGAGGTGACCTGCTGACCGAGATTCTTCGACATGCCGCCCACGCGCGCGTCGACCGTGTCGGACAGCCCGCCAACCTTTTCGGTGACGAGCTTGTCAACCTGATCGACCTTCGCCTGCAACGACTCCACGACGGTGCCGAG
The DNA here is from genome assembly GCA_029246685.1 of Acidimicrobiales bacterium. Classification (GTDB taxonomy): domain Bacteria; phylum Actinomycetota; class Acidimicrobiia; order Acidimicrobiales; family Aldehydirespiratoraceae; genus JAJRXC01. The sequence continues at coordinate 84,828 of JAQWMR010000015.1, forward strand.
CTGCTCGTCGAGACGCTGCTGGGCCCCAGCCATACGTAGATCGATGGCCTCGCGGCGGACGTCGAGCTCGGCGGTGCCCGTCTGCAAGCGACTGTCGAAGCTCTCGCCGGCAACCGCGACCACGCGTTGCACGACACCGTCGACCTGGGCATCTTGGCGAGCGTCGAGCTCGGCGGCGAGCTGCGAGACCAGCTCGCCGTGCGCCTTCTCGCGGGTGCGGACGAGCCGGAGGCCGACGGCGACACCGAGGCCGGCGGCGATGAAGAGCGCGGCGATCAGCGAGATCACGAGCATGGGTTCCATGAACCGAATGCTACGAAGGGGGTGTGACAGCCCCGGGGATGCCAAGCGCCAGCTGGTACACGCGCCGCCGCGACACGCCCCGTTCATCGGCCACCTGAGCCGCCGCATCGCGGGTGGAAACACCCTCGCTGACCAGGGAAGACACGATCTCGACCAACTCGTCGTCCGTCGCCTCCGGAGCCGCGGCGGCGCCTTCGATCACCAACACGATCTCGCCCTTGGGGATTTCCGTGTAGCGCTGCGCCAGTTCGCCGAGCGGACCGCGCACGAACTCCTCGTGCAGCTTGGTGATCTCGCGGGCCACCACGGCCCGGCGCTCGGCCCCGGCGGCGTCGACGAGATGTCCGAGCGTCGCCCCGATGCGTTTGGGCGACTCGTAGAGGACAAGCGTCCGTCGCTCCCCCGCGATCTCGGCGAGCCGCTGCGCCCGTTCTTGACCTTTGCGGGGAAGGAAGCCTTCGAACACGAATCGGTCGGTCGCGAATCCGCTCGCGACGAGCGCGGCCACCGCGGCGACGGGGCCGGGCACGGTGCTGACCGGGTGGCCGGCATCGAGCACCGCGGCGACGAGCCGACTTCCCGGATCCGAGATCCCGGGCGTACCCGCATCGGAGACGAGCACGACATCCTCACCGGCGGCGAGCAGCTCGACCACGGCGTCGACTGCGGCCGCTTCCGTGTAGTCGTCCACCCGGCGAAGACGCGCACCCTCGACCCCGGCGTGGGCCAAAAGACGGCCCGACCGGCGGGTGTCTTCACAGCAGATCAACGCCGCGCCCTCGAGTGCCTCGACCGCGCGGGGCGAGAGATCACCGAGGTTGCCGATCGGCGTGGCAACGAGGACCAGGGTGCCGCTCACGACTTCACCTCGATCTGCACGCCAGTCTCGATTCCCCACCGTCGGAGCGAACCGGCTTCGGCCTCGATGACGTGACGGGACCGGCGCCGCCACCGCCCCACTCGCCAGGGAGCCATCGTGACCACGGAGATCACCACCATCTCCGCATCCACGTGGGCGACGTCGATCGGAAACCTCATCCGCACGGTGTGCACGGACCGGGCGGGGCTGAGGATCATCGCCCCCTCGATGCCGTCACGGCCGAGCAGGCCACGCCGTCGATCGGCGCGCGACGCAGCAACCTCAAGGGAGGCAACCACTTTGTCCTCGGCCACGAGCCACGGCATGGTCCGAAATCTAAACCGCTCTGGCGACCTCACGCGGTCTCCCTAGGGTGTGACGGTGTCTTCGACGATTCCCGTCATCGATCTCGAACCCGTCGGCCACGGGGGCAACGCCCGCGCCGCCGTCGTCTCCGAGATCGACGCGGCGTGCTGCGACGTCGGCTTCTTCGCAGTGGTCGGCCACCTGATCGACGAGACGTTGCGCCAGGACATGCTGGCCGCGGGCCGGTCGTTTTTCGCACTGGATGCGGAGGAGAAGCAAGGGATCGCCATCGAGCAGTCGGACCATCACCGCGGCTACGCAGGCATCGGCCAGGAGCAACTCCAACCTGACCTGCCCGGCGACGCGAAGGAGACACTCGACTTCGGCATCGAGCGATCGATCGACGATCCGGGTCGGTCGCCACTCGAGGGGCCGAACCAGTGGCCTGACCTCGTCGGCTTCCGCGACGTGGTCGAGCGCTATCAACGCGCGGCGCTCGCCACCGCCGATCTCGTTCTCGGACTCATCGCCCGGGCCCTCGACCTGCCACCCGAGTTCTTCCGGCCGGCGCTCGTTCACCCACTGCTCGGAACCCGCCTCGTGCACTATCCGCCCGTCTCCGAGCAGGAACTCACCCGCCAGCTCGGGTGCGGTGCGCACAGCGACTACGGATGCATCACCCTCTTGTCCACCGATGGCACGCCGGGCCTCCAACTCCTGCATCGAGACGACACATGGATCGACGTCGACGTCCCGGCTGGTGCCTTGGTCGTCAATTTAGGCGATCTGCTCGGGCGTTGGACGAACGATGTCTACCGGTCCACCAGGCATCGGGTGATCTCGCCGAGCGAGGGGCACCGCTACTCGGTCCCTGTCTTCGTGGATCCGGCGTACGACACGCTCGTGACGTGTCTGCCCTCATGTGTGGCGCCCGATCGACCGGCTCGCTACGAGCCGGTTCGGGCCGGCGACTACCTGCAGTCGCGCTTCGACGACACCTTCGCCTACCGCGACGCTGACTAGCTCAGGCGGGAGCCGGCTCGAGCTGCGCGGCCTTCTCTTCACGACGGGCGGCCAATCGGGCGCCAACCTTGCCCACGCGTCCGATGTGCTTCACGAGCTTGGCTCGGGACTGCTCGGCTTCCGCATCGAGACCCTCGATCGACTCGAGCGCCCAGTCCCGCATGATCACGGGCTGCAGGATCTGATCGTGATGGATGGCCAGGTCGTAGATGCCCGCGTCGGCGATCGCCTTCGCGTGCTTGCTGAAGCCCGGGATGCCCACGCCGGGCATCGCGAAGTCGGTGGCCTGCTTCTCGATCGCGATCACGGCAGCTGATGGGTCGACCTCGATCACCGCACTGAGTGCATCCCGGTAGAAGAGGAAGTGGTGGTTCTCGTCGGAAGCCACCCGCCGCATGATCTTCTTGCCAACCTCGTCGGTCAGCATCGAGCCGGTGTTGAAGTGGGAGATGCGAGTCGCAAGCTCCTGGAGCGACACGTAGGCCAGGCCCTCGACCATGTTGGGCGGCTCCGGAACGGCACCGGTCTGGACCTGGACCATCCGGGCCCGTTCGAGCTCGACCGGGTCGAGCGCGCGGGTGGCCTGCAGGTAGTTGTTGATGACCATGCCGTGGCGGCCTTCTTCGGCCGTCCAGCGTCGAACCCATTCGCCCCACGCACCGTCGCGTCCGAACATTCGCTCGATGTCGCGGAAGTAGTACGGGAGGTTGTCCTCGGTGAGCACGTTGACGAACAGCGCGCTCCTGACCGCCGGCGGGATCGCGGCGTCGTCCGGCTCCCACTGATAGTCGTCCTCGTAGTCGCGGGCCTGCGACCACGGCACGAAGGTGTGGGGGAACCACTCCTTGGTTGAGGAGAGGTGGCGTTCGAGAAGACGCTCACCAGTAGACGAGAGGGCCTCAAGGGCGGCGGAATCGGCGGGATTTGCCATCAGAAATCAGCCTACCTGCCGGTAGGCAGGCTGGTGCGGCACCGCGCGAATAGGGAACGTGAGAAGGGTCACAAACGTTGGACTGCTCGTGCCCCGGAAGGGTTACGAAGGGCACAGCGACGATGAGGGCTCCGGCTACGCCCGGAGGAGACAACGCTCAAACATTGAAGCGGAACTCCATGACATCGCCGTCCTGGGCGATGTAGTCCTTACCCTCCGAGCGGACCTTGCCAACGTCTCGGGCCGCGGCCCACGAGCCGGCGTCGAGAAGCTCGTCCCACTGGATCGTCTCGGCGCGGATGAAGCCGCGCTGGAAGTCGGTGTGGATCACGCCGGCGCATTCCGGCGCGTTGGAGCCGGCCCGGAACGTCCACGCCCGGCTCTCCTTGTCCCCTGTCGTGAGAAACGTACGCAGCCCGAGCATGTGGTACGCCGACGTGAGGAATCGCGGCACGGCGCCCTCACCGAGGCCAAGGGCCTCGAGCATCTCTTGGCGCTCCTCGGCGTCCATGAGGGCGGCTTCGGCTTCGAGCTGAACGCTGAGGGGCACGACCTCGGCGCCGTCGAGCTCCGCCCGCACCGGTGCGGCGATCGCGTCCTCGTCGCCGATCTGGTCCTCGCCGATGTTGAGCACTGCCATCACCGGCTTGTTCGTGAGGAAGAAGTGCTCCTTGAGCTCGGCCCGATCAACGGGCTTCATGCCGGCCCGGTAGAGCGGAGTGCCTTCGGAGAGGTGGGCAACACACTCTTCGAGCAGATCGACCGTTGGCTTGAGCGAGCTGTCGCCCTTGAGCATGCGGCTCGTCTTATCGAGCGCCTTCTCGGCGCTGGCGAGGTCCGCGAGGGCGAGCTCGATCTCCACGACGCGCAGATGCTCGAGCGGATCCGACGGTCCGGGGACATCGGAGTCCGGGAAGGCCCGGAGCACGAACACGATCGCGTCCACTTCACGGATGTGCGACAGGAAGGCATTCCCGAGGCCCTCGCCTTGGCTCGCGCCCTCGACGAGGCCGCCGATGTCGGTGAACTGCACGGCCGCGTGGACCACGTTCTTGCTCTCGCTCATCACCGCGAGACGGTCGAGGCGTTCGTCGGGCACCTTGGCGACGCCGACGTTCGGATCGGTGGTCGCGAAGGCGTAGGGCGCGGCGTGCGCGCCACCGCCGGCCAGCGCGTTGTACAGCGAGCTCTTGCCCGCATTGGGTAGCCCGACGAATCCGAATCGCTCCATTCCGGCAACGCTATCGACGGCACCTGCGAGTACCGTGGGGGTCAATGATGGATCTGAGCACGCCCGCGAGCGCCACCGACGCGCCAGGGTCCGACGCCGTCGGCGTCGGCGACGACACCGAGCGGCGCGCTGAGAGCGCGTTCTCGAAGTCGATCCTCGTGTCGGCCGTTCGGTGCACGCTCACCTACGTCCTGATCCCGTTCGTCTTCCCGATCATCGGGTTCGGCACCGGCGTCGGACCATGGATCGGCGTGCCGATCGGCATTGCCGCGATCATCGCCAACGTGGTCAGCATCCGCAGGTTCCATCGCTCGGACCATCGCCTGAAGTGGCCGATGAGCACGATCAACGTCGGCATCATCGTGCTGCTGACGATCCTGGTCGTTCTCGACCTCGGCAACCTCTGATCAGCCCAAGCTCACGTCAGATGAGGCTGGGATCCCAGATGAGCGTTTCCTGGGTCACGGTGGCGACGTGGGTGCCGTCCTCCGTGTGAATCTGGCCGCGTAGATAGCCTCGTCCACTTGTGTTGATCGTGGACGTGAGGTCGTAGAACAACCACTCGTCACTCATGAGCAACGGCCGGGCGCCCTGACCGGTCATGTCGGTCATGTCGGACATGTACGCGAACAGTGCCGCGCGGATCACCGGGTCGTCCGGCAGTGGCCGCGCGAATCGGGTCCAGCGCCGCATCGAGGAGGCGACGTGACCGTCTGCCTCCGGCTCGGTCGGGCCGAGCCACGCGCCGTCGAATGGGTCCTCCCCACTCTCGATCTCGAGATCGTCGGGCCGCGGCACCGACGGGTCGAGCGAACGGCCGTACTCGTAGTCGCTGCGGCGATTGGGCGACGCAAACGATGCCACCATCGACACGAACATCTTTCCCTCCTGGGTTCCGGTGAGCGCCCTGTGGGCGAACGAACGCCCGTCGCGCAGCGCGTCGACCGTGTAGTCGGCCGGCACGCCCGAGCGCATCGCGGAAAGGAAGTAGCCGCGCAGCGAGTTGATGCGGAAACCGTCGGGGGCGGTCTGGGCGAGCGCGCTCGTCGCCTGACCGAGGACGAAGCCACCGAAGAGCGTGGGGCCGAACCAGTCCGGGCTGTCGCCGACGAAACCTTCGTCAACTGGGCGGGCGGGCAGCAGTTTCAGTGTCTCGGCGACATAGTCGTCCGTCGTCATGTCCCCGTCGGATACGGCGGTGATCGTAGAGGTACCGTGGACGACATGGAGCCCGTTATCGCGCTACAGCAAGCGATCCACTGTCTGGATCGTGAACTCGCGCCCGGGCAGAAGGTCCGCGCCTTTCAAAAGGCGATCGACGTCGTGGTCGAGACCGGGCCCGGCGAGATCACCGCACGGGCCGACGCCGGCACGCTCACCGACCTCGACGGCATCGGCACGTCCACCGCAGAGGTGATCGTCGATGCGCTCAGCGACAACCACGACGGCTACCTCGCTCGGCTCGACGAGCGCAGCCGCATCCAGATCGGCGAGGGCGAGGCCGTTCTCGCCGCACTACGAGGAGACGCCCACGCCCACACCACGTGGTCCGACGGGGGCGCCCCGCTGCGATCCATGGCGGAGACGGCGATGAGCGTGGGCCACGAGTGGATCGTCATCACCGATCACAGCGCTCGTCTCACGATCGCTCATGGCCTGAACGAGCAGCGGCTCGTGTGGCAACTCGACGAGATCCAGACGCTCAACGCGGAATTGGCACCCTTCCGCATCCTGACCGGGAAGGAGGTCGACATCTTCGAGGACGGCTCACTCGATCTGTCCGACGACATGCTCTCGCAGCTCGACGTCGTCGTCGCCAGCGTCCACTCCAAGCTGAAGCTGCCGAAGCTCGAGATGACCAAGCGCATGGTCACTGCGATCGCCAGCCTCCACAGCGACATCCTCGGCCACTGCACCAACCGCAAGCTCGCGGGCCGCGGTCGGCCACCGTCGGAGTTCGACGCCGAGATCGTGTTCGCAGCCTGCGCCCAGTTCGACACCGCGGTCGAGATCAACTGCCGACCCGAGCGCCAGGACCCGCCCGAAGAGCTCCTCGAGCTAGCGATGGACTGGGAGTGCAAGGTCGCCATCAACACCGATGCCCACGCCACCGGCCAACTCGAGTGGCAGCCATACGGCGCGGACAAGGCGGTGCGCTGCGGCGTGCCGGTCGAGGACATCATCAACACGTGGTCCGCCGACGACGTTCTCGCCTGGACGGCGAGACACGCCAGGCCCTGACACATGACGAGGCATCGTTGGTCTGACGAGATCCCGATCAAGTTCGGGCCTGCGTCCAACGGCGAGATCCTGGTTCCACCCACCACGGCAGTCCAGCGCGAGGCGCAGCGGCGGATCCTCGCGGAGGCCGACGTGCTGGCGCATCGCCTCGGAACGACCCGCCGCCAGTTCCTCAACACCATCTGCGGCAGTGCGCTGTCGCTCACGGTTCTCGCCGCGTGTTCGAAAGAGGAGCAGGCCGCCAGGTCGGCGACCTCCACCACAACCACGTCCGAACCGGGCGGCACGTTCACGCTGCCGCCATCGTCCACCACGGAGCCCGAAGCCGCAGCCGAGGTGCTGAGCGGACCGGAGCCCGTGATCGACGTCCAGACCCATGTGTTGGACTTCGACCTCAGCAGCGCCGAGCCGTCGTTCTTCTTCGGCTCGTCGTTCCCCCAGGTGGAGTGCGGACTGGACGACGCCCGCGAGTGCTTCATGGCCGAGCGCTTCCTGGAGGACATCTTCATCCGCAGCGACACGAGCGCGATCGTTCTCTCCGCCTTGCCCGCCTACGGCGCGGCGAACCCACTGACGCTCGAACACATGGTCGCCACCCGGTCGCTCGTGACCGCGTTGTGCGGCGATGAGCGCGTCTACGTACAGGGTCAGGGCGCCCCCCACGTCGGTGATCCGGCCGCGGCGCTCGCGGCGATGGACGTCGTGATGGCCGACCACCCCGACCTCGTGGCATGGAAGGTCTACACCCACAACCCCGACGGGTTTTTTCTGGACGACCACGATCCCGATCGTCCGCCGCTCGGCACCGACTTCATCCGTCGGGCGGTCGACGGTGGTGTTCCCGTCGTCGCGGTCCACAAGGGGCTATCGGGAAACCACCCGGCCGCGTCGCCGGTCGACATCGGCCCTGCGGCCGTCCGCCATCCGGACTGTTCCTTCCTCGTGTACCACTCCGGTCTCGAGGGCAATGTGAGCGAGGGCGCCTTCGATCTGGCGAACCCCAATGGCGGCGTCGACCGGCTGATCGCCTCGCTGCGCGACGCCGGTGTCGGCCCGGGGTCGAACGTCTACGCCGAACTCGGGTCGACGTGGCGCATCCTGATGAGCCGACCCAACCAGGCCGCTCATGTGCTCGGCAAGCTGCTCGTCGCGTGCGGGCCCGACAACATTCTGTGGGGTACGGATTCGATCTGGTACGGATCCCCGCAGGATCAGATCGAGGCGCTTCGGGCGTTCGAGATCACCGAGGAGTTCCAGGAGACGTACGGCTATCCGGCGCTCACCGCCGAGGTGAAGGAGAAGATCCTCGGCGGCAACGCCGTCCGGCTCCACGGCATCGACCTGGGCGGTATCCCCTGCGAGTTCACCCGCGAAGAATTGCGGGCCGTTCGGGAGTCGATGCCGATCAGCCACGTCACCCGGGGCCCGACGGAGCGCGACGACATCGTGATGCACCTGGCCGCGCACGGCGCCTGGTAACCGAAGATTGGACATGGGGTCAGACCCCATGTCCAATCCTGGGGCGGAGGCATCCCCTGACATGCTCGCTAGCCTGTTGGACATGTCGAAGCGCACGAAGAAGAAGAAGGCGAAGGCTCGCCGCAGCAAGGCCAACCACGGGCGCAAGCCCAACATGGGCCGCAACAGCTGAATCCGGTCCCCACGGGGACCACTGAACACCGTCTCGCACTCGACGCCTGAACGCTGTCCGTTCCGGACAACTGCACCCACACCGTCGGCACCGTCCGGCGGTGTCGTGCGTTTTGCAGCAACCGCCCGCCGCGATGAAAACTCCCGAGAATGGGACGTTGGAGCCGCGAGGAAATCGAAGAAGCGTTCGACCACTACCAGAAGATGGGGCTCAAATCGGCCCGCACCGGCGACTGGTCGTTCTGGGGGAAGGTCTTCATCGACGATGTGACCTACGACGAGCACCAGCTCGGTTCGTGGGGCGGTCAGCGCGCCGTGATCGAGAACATGTCCGCCGTCATGCATATGACCGGCGACGAGGCGGACGACGACGATCCGGCGGCTATGGAGGACGAATACATCAACAAGCCGTGGCTGCATTGCAACCAGTACCCGTGCGAGGACTTCGTCGTCGACGAGGAGCGGGGTTGGGTCTGGGCGCTGATCTGGAACCGGATGGACGATCCCGGTGACGGCTCGATCCACCAGGCGAACTGCTTCAATCTCTTCAAGTACGCGGGCAACGGCCGGTTCAGCTTCGAGCAGGACCTCTACAACCCGCTGGAGTTCCAGGACATGATGGCGGCCTGGATCGCCGCGAAGCAGCGCTGCCTGGCCAACACCGACAAGGCGGCTCGGCGCGCCGCTCGGGCCGAGGCGGCCCGCAAGGCACTGGGCGTCGACCGCATGAGCGAGGCCGAACTCGAGGAGCACGGTCAGGTCAACCACGGCGGCGGAGGCTGGGACCACGAGCCCGCGCCGGACCCTGCCGCCGCGGTGCGGCCCGCGTACGACAAGCTCGAACTCCAGGCGGCGTACGACGCCTACGTCGAACGACTGAACCGATCGGCTCGCACCGCCGACTGGAGCCACCTGGGCGAGAGTTTCATGCCCGACGCCACGATGGTCGAGACCGTTCTCGGCCGCTTCGCCAAGCGCGACGGCATCACGCGCGAGATCGCTGCGTTCATGCATCAGAGCGAGCGCTACCCGTGGGTGTTCCTCAACCGGTACGTCCCCGAGTTCCACGTGGTCGATGTCGACCGAGGTTGGGTCTGGGCGAAGCTCATGGGCCGCTTCGACGATCCCGGCGACGGCTCGCGCCATCAGGCCGAGATCTTTCTGCAGCTGAAGTACAAGCAGGACGGCCGGTTCAAGTACGTGGAGACGATCTACAACCCGAACGAGTTCAAGGCCGCGATGAAGTCGTGGCGCCTCGCGAAGGAGCAGTGCGAGAAGGAGGGCGAAGCCGAGGAGGTGCGGCGCGCCGAACGGCAGCGACGCGCCGCCGCCGAGGCGCCGGCCGACGTGACGAACTGATCGCCGTGGCCCTCAAGCGACCGGAGTCACAGAAGGCTGACCCGCAGAGCAAACCGCCGGACTGGCTGATCCCCTGGTTCTCGAAACTGAACACGTTCCTCTACCGCCGCTCCGGCGGAAGGATCCTCGGCAGCGGCGGCGGGATGTGGCAGCTGCTCCTCACCGTCACCGGACGGAAGTCCGGCAAGACGCAGACGGTCACACTCCCGTACTGGTTCGACGACGACGGCACGCTCATCCTCGTCGCATCGAACGCCGGGCAGGACCACAACCCGGCCTGGTACCACAACGTCAAGGACACGTCCGCCAACCCGACGGTGGCCGTGCAGATCCGTGCTACGCACTACACCGCGTCGGCAACCGTACTCGAAGGGGACGAGCGAGCCGATGTGTGGGCTCGGCTCACCGACGACCGTCCCAACTACGGGCGCTACCAGGACCGCACGACCCGCGTGATCCCCCTCATCCGCCTCACCGTCCACGACTGAGTTGAAAGAGGGGTCAGACCCCACCTTTCGACTTGTCAGATGCGGATGACGCCGTCGTCGGTGGCTTTGAGGGTGCGGCCGGGGCGGGCGTCGGTGACTTCGTCGTTCTCGACGATCACCTCGCCGGCCTTGATCGTGTGGACGTAGCCCTCCACGTTCTGCAGGAGACGCCGACCACCTGCGGGCAGGTCGTGGACCATGTGGGGCGCGTAGAGCGTGAGCCCGGCGTGGTCGATCACGTTGACGTCGGCGAGCATGCCGGGTGCGAGCACGCCCCGGTCGTGGATGCCGTAGGAGCGAGCCGTCGCCTGCGTCTGCTTGTGGACCACGAGCTCGATCGGCAACTGCTCACCCCGGGTTCGGTCGCGCGTCCAGTGGGTGAGCATGTAGGTGGGCATCGAGGCATCGCAGATCAGGCCGCAGTGGGCGCCGCCGTCAGACAGGCCCATGATCGACGCCGGGTGGGCGATCATCTCGCGAATCGCCTCGTGGTCCTGATCGACGTAGCTGCCGAGCGGCATGAACACCATCGCCTTGCCGTCGTCCTCGCCCATCCAGCCGTAGACGACCTCCTGCGGCGTCGTGCCGTTGCCGCGCGCGACGGCTGAGGCCGAGGCCTCCGGCGGCGGCTCGTAGTCGGGGATGTCGCCGAGGCGGTACATCTGATCGAAGTTGTTGGCGAGGTAGGAGATGAACGGATCCTTGCTGGCGACCTCTTCGCTCAGAATCCGGGCCTTGTACTCGGGGTCCCGCCACATCGCCAGACGCTCGTCGAGCGGGCGATCCCACACGTCGCGGTACGACGGATGCGCACGGAACGGGTGGAAGGACGACTGCAGTCCGTACAGCAGGCCGGTCGGTCGAGTGGGCACCTGCGGGACGATCATCGGACCGTCGACACTCTGCGCCGCGTCATCGGTGAGTTGCGTGCGATAGCCGAGCGGACTGCCGGGGTCCTGCGCCATCGTGTAGGTGACGGGTACGCCGATAGATGCGAGGTGAGCCAGCCAGCGCCACTCGTGCTTGTCGTACATCTTGTCGCTCACGAATTGGAAGAGCCCGCGACCGAGGCCCGCGAGCTCATCACCGATCGCCATCAGTTCCTCGTCGGGTGAGAACGTACCCGGCTCGTAGCCGTGCTTCGAACGGTGCTGGAACGTCCGGCTGGTCGATATGCCGAGCGCACCGTCGCGCACGCCGGTCGCCATGACGGTCGCGATCTCGCCGATCTCCTCGGCGCTGACGTCGTACTCATGGGCCCGCTCCCCCATCACGTAGGCCCGAACCGCGGCGTGCGGCACTGTGGTGCCGAGGTCGATCGTGCGGTGCAGCGCCGACAGCGAGTCGATGTACTCGCCGAAGGTCTCCCAATCCCACGTGATGCCCTCGGCGAGCGCAGTGCCGGGGATGTCCTCGATCGCCTCCATCAGCTCGATCAGGAACTGCTGGCCTCCGGGACGTACGGGCGCGAACCCGACCCCACAGTTGCCCATGACCGCCGTGGTGACGCCGTGGTTGACCGACGGCATCATCACCGAGTCCCAACTGGCCTGTCCGTCGTAGTGGGTGTGGACGTCCACGAATCCCGGAGTGACGAGCGCGCCGTCGGCATCGATCTCTCGGCGGCCCTCACCATCGACGGACCCGATCTCGGAGATCGCGTCGCCGTCGATCGCGATATCGGCGCTGCGAGGCGCCGCTCCACTTCCGTCAACGACGTTTCCACCACGAATCACGAGGTCATGCACGCCCCCATTGTCGCAGAACGGCACCACTGTGCGAAACTAGAGTCGTGCTCATCTTCGATGGCGACTGCGGATTCTGCACCTCATCGGCCCGATGGATCGAGGATCGACTGCCCACCGGGACGCCCGTGGTCCCATGGCAGATGCTCAACATCGAGACCCTCGGACTCACCGAGGCAGATGTCAGCACGGCGGCGTACTGGGTCGACGACGACGGAACCCTGCACCGCGGCCACCGCGGCATCGGCCGGGCGCTGCAGACCATGGGCCGCCTCTGGGTCGTCATCGGCCGTCTGATGGTCACGCCGCCGATCTCGTGGCTCGCAAAGCCGGTCTACGCCCTCGTCGCTCGCTTCCGGTACATGCTCCCGGGCTCGACGGACGCCTGCAAGCTCCCCACCTGACGGCCGAAGCGGTCAGTCGCGGGGCCAGACGGGGTCGCGCTTCTCGAGAAACGCGGTCATCCCTTCGCGCATCTCGGGGTTCATGATCGAGCGCTGGAAGACCCGGAAGTCGTGCGGTCGGAGATCGCGATTGATGTCGTCCTTGATGGCTCGCCGAGAACCCGGACCGCCTCTGGCAACGTTGGCTACGAGCGCGTCGACCGCAGCCTCGAACTCGTCGTCCGGGGCGATCTCCTGAACCAGGCCCATCTCCTGGGCGCGTTGCGCATCGAAGGCGTCCATGGCGAACATGATCCACTTGGCGTTGCCCACGCCGACCCAGTCCGCCAGACGAGCGGCCATGAACACGTCCGGTGCGCCCCGCATGACCTCCGGTGCGCGGAATCGAGCCGACTCGGCGGCGATGACGAAGTCGCAGTGGATCGCGATGTCGAGGCCTCCGGCGTAACAGAGGCCGTTCACCGCGGCGATCACTGCAGCGCCGCAGCGCTCGAGATGACGGAACGGGAAGTGGTCCGTCGGATCCCACTCGGCGGACAACGTCGGATCGTCGATCGAGTTGCCGCCCATGTCGCCACCAACGCAGAAGACGTCGTCGGTGCCGGTGAGGACGAGCACATCGATGTCGGCGTCGCGGTCCGCCAGGATCGCAGCGCGCTTCACGGCCCGGTACATGTCCTGCGTCATCGCGTTGCGCTTCTCGACCCGGTCGATGCGAACCCGCAGCGTGTGGCCGTGCTGGAACGCATGCACGCACGGTGATCCCAGGTCCACGACCACGCCGTCTTCGGTGTCTTCGTCAGCCATACCCGGACGGTAGGGCACGCAGGCGCGCGTGGTAGACCCGAGCGCGTGAGCATCACCCTCTCCGAAGCGGAATCCCGGCGAGTCGTCGCCGGCTACGGGGTTCCGGTCTCGCCGTTCGTGACCGGCACCTCCACGGATGCGGTCGTCGCCGCTCTCGTGGCAGACGACACCGTCACCTATCCCGTGGTCGCCAAGCTGTGTGGTCGAGCAATCGCACACAAGACCGAACGAGGGCTTGTCCGACTGCACATCGCCGACGAAGCGATGCTGCGATCCGCGTGCAACGACCTTCTCGCGGCGGCCCAGCCGAGCGACGGTGACGTCGAGGTCCTCGTCTCCACCATGGTGGACGGCAACCGGGAGCTCATCGCAGGCCTCGCCGACGATCCGCAGTTCGGCCTGACAGTCATGGTGGGCATCGGCGGCATCCTCGCCGAAGCCATCCGCGACGTCGCCTTCCGACTGGTGCCCATCGCCGAAGCCGATGCGGCCGAGATGATTGACGACCTGGCCACACAGCGGCTCCTCGGCGAGTTCCGGGGCGAGCCCGAGGTCGACCGCCAGGCTCTCATCGACGCGCTGGTCGCGCTGGCGAACGTCGGCCAGCAGGAGACCGGCGTGCGCTCTGTGGACCTGAACCCGCTGATCATCGTCGACGGCAAGCCGGTCGCCGTCGACGCGTTGCTCGAGATCGAGGACGCTGCCGGCGGGGAGGCAAAGCAATGAGCCACGACCTCTCTGCGCTCTTCGACCCCAAGGGCGTGATCATCACCGGCGTGTCGAATCACCCGGGCAAGTTCGGTTTCGTCACGCTGCACAACCTGCTCGCCGCAGGTTACGAAGGCGCCATCTTCCCGGTGGGTCGCGAGCACGGCGAAGCGCTCGGCCGACCCGTTCTCGGGTCGATCGACGAGGTGCCCGAGGGCGCGGCCGAAATGGTGTTCATCTGCACCCCGCAGTCGGTCAATGAGGGTCTGCTCCGCCAGGCGGCCGCCAAGGGCGTCACTGCCGCCTTCTTCGCCGCGGCCGGCTATCGCGAGGCGGGCCCTGAGGGCGTGGAGGCCGAGGAGCGCCTCGTCGCGCTGGCTGACGAACTCGGCATCGCCGTCGCCGGGCCGAACGGCCAGGGCGTGGTGTCCACGCCGTCCAAGCTCTGCGCCCAGATCGTCGCGCCCTACGCCCCCGCCGGACGGATCGCCGTCGCCAGCCAGTCGGGCAACTTCGTTTCGTCGTTCCTGAACCTCGCCCACCACACCGGCGTCGGCGTCAGCCGAGCGGTGGCCGCCGGCAACGCCGCGGTTCTGGGCATCGCCGACTACGTCGAGTGGTTCGCCGACGATCCCGAGACCGACGTGTGCCTCGTCTACATGGAGTCGGTCGACGACGGCCGCTCGATGTTCGAACGCCTCCGGGCGGTCGCCGAACGCAAGCCGGTGGTCGTCGTCAAGGGCGGCGCCAGCGATGCCGGCGCTCGCGCTGCGGCGTCGCACACGGGCGCGCTCGCATCCGACGATGCCGTGTTCGACGGCATGTGCCGTCAGGCCGGCATCATCCGGGCCCGCGACGTGGAAGAAGGCTTCGAGGCCGCGGCCACCATCGCCACGCAGCCGCTCCCGACCGGGAACCGCGTCGTCGTGGTCACAACGGTCGGCGGATGGGGCGTCGCCGCCGTCGATGCCATGTCCGAGACCCGACTGATCGCCACCCCACTCCCCGACGATCTGTTCGCGGCGATCGACGAGAAGCTCCCGCCCCGCTGGTCGAAGAACAACCCGATCGACATGGCCGGCGGGGAGACCCGCGACACGGTCCCCGAGATCCTCGAGCTCGCGGCGGCGCACCCGGAAGTCGACGCGGTGCTCTTCCTAGGGCTGGGCATCCAGTCCAACACCGCCGCGCTGATGCGCGAGGGCGGCTTCTACCCGGACCACGGCCTCGAACGCATCGTCGGCTTCCACGAGCGCCAGGACACGCGCTACGCCGAAGCAGCCGCAGAGATCGCCGGCCGCACCGGCACCCCGGTTCTCGTCGCAACCGAATTGGCGAATGCCCGTCCGGACAACGCGGGGCCCACCGCCGTGCGCGCCGGGGGCCGCATGTGTCACGCATCGGCCGGTCGGGCGATCCGGTCGCTGGAGCTGATGAACCGCTACTCGAGTTGGCGGCGAGCCCGAGGGCTCTGACCCGCTGATCCAATTGGCGCCTCCCACGACCGCCTGGGCGCCTACGGTCACGCCATGACCTCCACGCCCGCTCCTCCCTACCTCGCCGTGATCTTCACGAATCGGCGAGCAGGTTGGGGCGAGAGCGACGTCGATGCGGCCTACGGCGCTGCCGCGCAGCGCATGGAGGAGCTCGCTCGCACGATCCCGGGGTATATGGGCATCGAGTCGGCCCGCTCCGATGACGGCGTGGGCATCACCGTGTCGTATTGGGAGACCGAGGACGCGATCGCCGAGTGGCGGGGTCATCCGGAGCACCTCGACGTGCAGGCCAGCGGCCGCGCCGATTGGTACGAGTGGTGCGAGCTTCGAGTCGCTCCCGTGGAACGGGCCGCGTCGTTCCCATGACGGTCTTCGACGACATCCGGTCGTCGTGCGCGGCGGTGGCTGAGGCCGCGACGCATGTCACGATCGACACGGATCGGCTGGCCGCCTTTGCCTCGGAGATCGACCTCGCCGTCGAGAAGAACGACCCCGGCCAGGACCGCATGGGGTCCGAGGAGTCGGCAACCGCGTTCGTGATCGCCCTGGATGCGATCAACTTCGGCAGCGGCTACTTCTCGTACCTGCACAAGCGGCCCGGGATGTCCGGCTATCACACAATCGCCACGTCGCTGCGCGATCTCGTCGCCGACACCGGAGCGCTCACCGCGGACCGACTCGCGGCGTGGACCATCGACGACGCCGCTGCGACGTTCGACCAGGTCCTCGACGATGGCCCCGCTCATGAACTGATGGAACTCTTTACGCAGGCGTGGACTGACCTCGCCGGCTGGGCCGAGCGCCACGGCGCGGGATCGTTCGCCGCCGCGGTGGCGAAGGCCGAGGGCTCGTCCGCAACGCTCGTCGAGATGCTCGACGAGATGCCCTTCTTTCACGATGTGCATGCGTATCGCGGCGTTGGCGATGTCCTGCTCTACAAGCGCGCGCAGATCGTGGTGCAGGATCTCCACGTCACGTTCGGGGGCGTCGGGCCGGGCCGCTTCGAGGATCGCACGGAGCTGACGATGTTCCCGGACAACCTCGTACCCCACGTGTTGCGCGTCGAGGGGGTGCTCGAGTTCGACGAGGAGCTCGTCGCCAGGATCGACGCCGTCGAGGACATCGACTCCGGCTCGCCCGCGGAGATCGAGATTCGGGCCTGCGGGCTCCACGCGGTCGAACTGCTCCGCCGCGAGCTCGACGCGGCTGGCACACGCATCGCCGCCGGAGATCTCGACAACGTGCTCTGGAACCTCGGCGCACAGCCGCAGTACAAGGCAGTGCCCCGTCATCGCACTCGGTGCGTGTTTTATTGAGCTGCGCCGCGACCGCGGATGAACCGCGTTCGTGTTGCGTGGTCCGCCAACACTCCGCGTGACCGAAAGACAAACGTCACGCTTTCAGCAGCGCGCGAGTGCCGAGAGCGGGATACGGTGCTGACACCTTCGGCGGGGCTGCGCAGCCTCACCGAATACACGAACATCAGCCGCCGTCGAGCGGCTCTGGAGGAAAAATGCGCAAGCGACTGCTATTGCTTCTGAGCGTCCTGCTGGCCTTCTCGCTCGTCGCCGCCTCGTGCGGTGATGACGACGGACCAGCCGGGTCGGTGGGCCTCGTCTTCGACATCGGTGGTGAGGGCGACCAGTCGTTCAACGACTCCGCCGCTGCCGGTCTGAACCGCGCGGCCGAGGAGCTCAACGTCGAGACCTCGAAGGTCTCGCCCAACGACGACGGGTCGAACCGCGCCGAGCTGCTCCAGCTGCAGTCCGATGCCAACGACATCGTGATCGCCGTCGGCTTCCTCTTCGAGGCCGACGCAGCCGAGGTTGGTGGCGCCAACGCCGACACGAACTTCGGTGTCATTGACTCCTCGATGCTCGACTTCTCGGGTGATGCCCCGGCGCCGTACGCCGACAACATCGCCGGCTTGGTCTTCTCCGAAGAGCAGGGCTCCTACCTCGTGGGCGCCGCAGCGGCCTCCATGAGCGAGACGGGCACCATCGGCTTCATCGGTGGCGTTTGCTGCTTCGGCCTCATCGAGAAGTTCGAGGCTGGCTACATCGCCGGCGCCAAGGCGGTGAACCCGGACATCAACATCATCTCCGAGTACATCACCGAGTTCCCGAACTTCGACGGCTTCAACGATCCGGCTGCCGGCCGTGAGACCGCTCTGGCGATCTTCGAGCAGGGTGCCGACATCACGTACCACGCTGCTGGTGGCACCGGCGCCGGTCTCTTCGCTGCGGCGAAGGAGCACACCGAGTCCTCGGGCTCGAAGGTGTGGGGCATCGGCGTCGACTCCGATCAGTACAACACCGTGGGTGCCGACGTGCAGGAGTACGTCCTCACCTCGATGCTGAAGCGTGTCGACTCGGCCGTGTTCGAGATCATCAAGGCGCACCTTGAAGGCACCTTCGTTGCTGGCGAAGCCCGCTACGACCTCTCGGTCGATGGCGTGGGCTACTCCACCTCCGGTGACTTCCTTCCCGACGACGTGATCGCCACGCTTGAGGACTTCAAGCAGCAGATCATCGACGGCGACATCGTGGTGCCGACCGATCCGGCCGACGCCTGATTGCTCGTCACAAATGACGTAAGCGATGGGGCCGGGATACATTCCCGGCCCCGTCGTGGTTTTTCGGCACCGGACAAGGAGAGGTAGTGGCGCTCGCCATCGAGCTCAGTGGCATCACGAAGCGCTTCCCCGGCGTTGTCGCGAACGACGACGTCAACCTCGCCGTCGAAGACGGCGAGATCCACGCGATCTGCGGCGAGAACGGGGCGGGCAAGTCCACCCTCATGAAGATCCTCTACGGCATGCAGAGCGCCGACGAGGGAACCATGGCGGTCAACGGCGCCGAGGTCGTGTTCGGTTCGCCCGCCGATGCGATCGACGCCGGGATCGGCATGGTCCACCAGCACTTCATGCTCGCGGACAACCTGAGTGTGATCGAGAACGTGATCCTCGGAGCCGAACCAACGAAGGTCGGCCTCATCGACCAGCGCAACGCCCATCGTCACCTCGAGGAAGTCGGCGCCGCCTACGGGCTCGAGATCGATCCGGACGACCTCGTCGAGGAACTCGAGGTCGGCGAGCGGCAACGAGTCGAGATCATCAAAGTGCTGTACCGCGGTGCGAAGATCCTCATTCTGGACGAGCCCACGGCTGTGCTAGTGCCCCAGGAGGTCGACGAGCTCTTTCGCAACATACGCGAGCTGAAGGCCGACGGCGCGACGATCCTCTTCATCGACCACAAGCTCGAAGAGGTGCTCGAGATCGCCGACACCATCACGGTGCTCCGTCAAGGTCGCACGGTGGCCACTGTGAAGCCGGACGATGTCACGACCGGCGATCTCGCGGAGCTGATGGTGGGCTCCGAGCTACCAACGCCGGAGACCACCCAGTCGACGGTCACCTCCGAAGTCGCCCTCGCCGTCACCGGCCTCACCGTGCTCGACGAGGATGACCGCCCGTCCGTGGACGACGTCAGCCTCACCATCCACCGCGGCGAGGTCGTGGGAATCGCCGGCGTCGAAGGCAACGGCCAGACCGAACTCGTCGAAGCCATCATCGGTACCAGCCGCCCGGCCGCCGGCCGCATCGAGCTGCTCGGAAGCGACATCTCCCACGAGTCCGTCCGCCACCGTCGGGCCAACGGCGTGGGCTACATCCCTCAGGATCGCCACCACGAGGGCCTGCTGCTCGAAGCGCCGCTCTGGGAGAATGCCGCGCTCGGTCACCAGATGAAAGCACCATACGGCCGCGGTATCTGGTTCGACCGAGTGGGCGCGCAGGACATCACCGCGGAGATCTGCGACCAGTTCGATGTCCGCACGCCCGACATCGACGTCGCCGCCCTCGCCCTCTCCGGCGGCAACCAACAGAAGTTGATCGTCGGTCGTGAGATGACGGCCGAGCCGGATGTGCTCATCGCGTCCCACCCGACCCGCGGGATCGACGTTGGTGCACAGGCCGCCGTGTGGGACGACATCCGCGCCGCCCGGGCGAATGGCATGGCCACACTCCTCATCTCGGCGGACCTCGACGAGCTGATCGGCCTCTCCGACACCATTCTCGTGATGTACAAGGGCCGCATCGTCGCCGAACTCGATCCCGGGTCGGTCACCCCGCGCGAGCTCGGCGGCTACATGACCGGAGCGGCCGTATGACCGATCTCGCCCCTGACGTGAGCGTCACGGAGCCGGCCGAGGACTCCACTCGTCGCCGGATCGTCATGTCCCTGGCCGCGCCGCTCGGTGCGATCGTGTTCTCGGTTGTCGCCGCGACGCTCATGCTCTTCATCGCCGGCAGCGACCCGTTCGCCGCCTACGCCGACATGTTCGAGCATGCGGCCAAGCCCGAGACCATGGTCGCGATGATCAACCGAGCGACGCCGCTCTACATCTCGGGCGTGGCTGCAGCCATCGGGTTCAAGATGAACCTGTTCAACATCGGCGTCGAGGGTCAGTACCGCATGGCGGCGATCTTCGCCGCGTATGTCGGCGGCGCCATCGCACTCCCCGGGGTCCTCCACATCGCGATCATCATGGTCGTGGCGATGCTGGTTGGCGCTGCATGGTCCGGGCTCGCCGGAATCCTCTACACCCATCGAGGCGTCAACGAGGTCATCAGCACGATCATGCTGAACGGCGTCGCGCTCGGCATCATCGCCTGGCTCGTGCGCTCGTGGCAGGCCGAGGGCGAGATCAGCCAGGTCGGCGTCGGCACGGAGCCCATCGAGAGCACAGGCATTCTCCCCACCCTGACGTGGGTGCCCGAGCTGTTCACGGACCTGCGCGGCACCAACGAGCTCACCGGGATGCTCGTCGTCGCCATCCTCGTCGGCGTCTTCTACCACGTGCTGTTGAACCGCACGGTCTTCGGATTCGAGCTCCGAGCGAGTGGCGGCAACCCGTTCGCCGCCCGGGCCGGCGGTGTCCCGCCCCGCCGCATGGCACTCACCGCGATGCTCCTCTCCGGCGGCATCGCCGGGCTGGTCGGCATCGCCGAGATCATGGACAAGGCCCGCTACAATCCGAACTTCGTAGGCGGCCTCGGGTTCAACGGCATCGGCATCGCCCTGCTCGGACGGAACCATCCGGCCGGCATCGCCGTCGGTGCACTCCTGTGGGCATTCCTCGAGGCGTCGTCCGACATCCTTCAGGTCACCCAGACCGCACCGAAGGAGATCATCGACATCATGCGGGGCGTGATCCTGCTCACCGTGGTCATCGGCTACGAGGTGGTCCATCGGATACGCAGACGCGAGGAAGCAGGCCGCGCTGCGGCCCGCCTCGTGGGGGCTCCGACATGAGCCCCTGGCAGACCCTCCGCACGCCCGTCCGTTGGATGATCCTCGCCACGGTCGGGATCCTCGCGCTCTCGCTCCTCGAGTTCCTCACGGACAACCACGGCCTGACCACGGAAGGCCAAGCCGGCGCGATGCTGCGATGGGCCGCTCCGATCATGCTCGCGGGCCTTGGTGGTCTCTTCGCCGAACGGGCGGGAGTCGTCAACATCGGTCTCGACGGAATGATGATCCTCGGGATGTGGGCCGGCGCGTGGGGCACGATCAACTACGGACCCTGGGCCGGCGTGGCGATCGGCGTTTGCGGAGGCGCACTCGGCGCCCTCGTGCATGCGATCGCGACGGTGTCGTTCGGCGTCGATCAGATCATCAGCGGCGTCGCGATTCTCATCGCCGCCCCGGCGGTCACGCGGTATCTGTCGCTCGAGATCTTCGATGACTACGACGGCGGATCGATCACGCAGTCTCCCCGACTCGATTCGGCGGGTGAGTTCACGTTCCCGTTCCTCGCGGGCGGTGACCTCTTCGGGTGGCAGACCCCCGACATGCTCGGCTGGTTCAACGAGCGGAACTGGTTCGCGATCTCCGACCTGACCGAAGTTGGTCGCGGCCTAACTGCGGATCTCAGCATCTTCACGGTGGTCGCCTACGGGCTGGTTCCGGTCATCAGCTTCGTGATCTGGCGAACCCGGTTCGGCCTTCGCGTTCGCATCTGCGGCGAACACCCCACGGCGGGCGAGTCACAGGGCATCAACATTTACCTCTACAAGTACGCGGCAGTTCTGCTCTCCGGAGCTCTCGCCGGTTTCGGCGGCGCGTTCATCGCTACGCCGAAGATGGGCGGGATCTACCTCGAAGGCTCCACGAACTCCATGGGGTTCATCGGGCTCTCGGCGCTGATCGTGGGCAACTGGCGACCGGCCGGCGTCATGGCCGGCGCTCTTCTCTTCGGGTTCCCGCGAGCGCTCGGCCTGCGCGACGTCGGAGAGGTGAACTCCACGCACCTGTTGTTGCTCGTGGCCGGGCTCGCCTTGCTTGCCGTATCGGCGAGCAACGCTCAGCGCAAGAACTGGGTCGACACCGCGCTGTCAGGTGCCATCGGTGCGGCGAGCCTTGTGTGGTACTTCACGTCCGATTCCGTCCCAGATTGGTTCGTCGACATCCTGCCGTTCCTGACGGTGCTGCTCGTCCTGACCTTCTACTCTCAGAAACTCCGCATGCCGGCCACCGCCGGCCAGCCCTACATCAAGGGCGAAACCTGACCGTGCTCACGGCCGGACAGCTCGCGGCCTGGGAGCGCGATGGCTACATCGTCATGCTCGACGCGGTCGATCCCGCGGCCTGCGACACGCTGCGGGAGCACGTCATGGCCGACTTGGCGGCCGCCGATCCGAGCGTCGACGGCGGGCTCACCGTCTTCGACACCACCGAGCAGGGCCATGCCCAAGACGAGTACTTCCTCACTTCCGGTGACAAGGTTCGCTGGTTCCTCGAGGACGGCGCCGTGGTCGACGGTCAGCTCACCCGTCCGCTTCCACTGGCGGTCAACAAGCTGGCCCACGCGATGCACGACCTGGACCCGAAGTTCGACGAGTTCAGCCGCACCCCGCTCTTGGCTGGGGTTGCCACGGATCTCGGGATCGCGGACCCGAAGCTGCTGCAGTCGATGTACATCTTCAAGCAGCCCTCGATCGGCGGTGAGGTCAGCTGTCACTGCGACCACACGTTTCTGTGGACCGAACCGCAGTCAGTGATCGGCTACTGGTTCGCCATCGAGGACGCGACGCTCGAGAACGGCTGCCTCTGGGTGGCGCCGGGTCATCACCGCGACCCTGTCCGCACCCGGTTTCGGCGTGAAGGCAACGGCACCACGATGGATGTCCTCGACACTGCCCCGTGGCCCACGGACGAGCTCGTCCCGATCGAGGCGACCAAGGGCACCATGGTCGTCCTTCATGGCTCGCTCCCCCACTGGAGCGCGCCCAACACCTCAGACATGAGTCGCCACGCCTACACGCTCCACGTCATCGACGGTGCAGCTGACTATCCGGTCGACAACTGGTTGCACCGAGCCTCCGACATGCCACTGAGAGGATTCTGATGACCGACGTTCGCTACGCCCTTCCCAACGATGCTGAGGACGTCGAGGCCACACTCGTCGACGCGTTCCTGGCCGATCCGATGATGGCCTGGATGCTCGAGGACCCCGATCGGCCCGGCCATGCCCGACCCGACGACCTCGCCAAGGTGATGGACGTCGAACGCCGCACCTACGGACCGTGCGGCCACAGCTACACGATCCCCGGGAAGGCCGCGGCACTCTGGGCCCCTCCCGGACACCGCCCAGACCTCACCGAGTTCCTCGAGGTGTTCGGCGCCCTCGCCGACCCCGAGCGAGTCGGCGGAGCGGGCAAGAAGTTCATGCTCATCGGTGAGTACGAACCTGAGGAGCCCCACTTCTATCTGCACATGATCGGTGCTCGTGACAGCGCACGCGGCCAAGGACTGGGCTCGCTGCTGATGGACCGCGTGCATGCGGAATGTGATGCGGAGCGCATTCCCGCGTACCTCGAAGCGTCCACCGAACGCAGCGCGGCGCTCTACGAACGCCACGGCTACGAGCGGCTCGCGACCATTGAGTTCGCGCCCAGCATCGCGCTGCGGCCGATGCTGCGACCTCCGCAGTAGGCGGCCCGACGCGGCCTAGCCTGGGGTATGGCCGCCCCAGTCAGCCCCGCCCTCGACGTCGGTCCTCCCACTCTCGACCGGATCCGTCGGGCTCCGAAGGTCCTTCTTCACGATCATCTCGACGGTGGACTGCGCCCGGAGACGATCATCGAGATCGCCGACCAGGTCGGCTACACCGACCTCCCGAGCACCGACGCCGAGGAGCTCACGACATGGATGCTCCGCGGCGCCAACCGCAAGGACCTCACCCTCTACCTCAAGACGTTCGCCCACACCGTCGCCGTGATGCAGACGCGTGACGGGATCGAGCGCGTCGCCCGAGAGTGCGCCGAGGATCTCGCGGCCGACGGCGTCGTCTATGCCGAGATCCGGTTCGCGCCGGAGCTACATACGGAGCAGGGTCTCGGGTTGGAGGACGCAATCGAAGCCGTCCTCGCGGGGTTCGCCACCGGCTCGACGGGCACTGATCTCACGATTCGGGCGATCTGCTCGGCAATGCGCCACCAGCAGAACTCCCTCGAAGTCGCGCAGGCGGCCGTTCGATGGCGAGACCGCGGTGTGGTCGGGTTCGACATTGCCGGCCCGGAGGACGGCTTCCCGCCGGACGATCACCTCCTTGCCTTCCAGTACTGCCATCGAGAGAACTTCCATATCACCATCCACGCCGGCGAGGCGTACGGCCCTCGATCGATCTGGAAGGCGCTGCAGTACTGCGGCGCTGAGCGCCTCGGCCACGGCATCCGCATCATCGAGGACCTGACCCGCACGGATGACGACGAGCGCGATCTCGGCCGTCTCGCTCACTACATCCGCGACCGGCGAATCCCGTTGGAGATCTGCCCGACCTCCAACGTCAATACCGGCGTCGTCGACGACATCGCCGATCACCCGATCGCCGAACTAATCGATCTCCGCTTCCGCGTCACGATCAACACCGACAACCGGCTGATGTCCGGCGTTTCGATGAGCTCCGAGATGGAGGCCCTGGTCGGCGCGTTCGACTACGGCTGGGATCGGCTGCGTTGGCTCGCCGTCAATGGCATGAAGTCGAGCTTCCTGCCGTTCCGCGAGCGTCTGCAGATCATCGAGCAAGTGATCAAGCCCCGATACGCTCCGCTCGAGGCCTGGGCGAACGAGCCCCGCATCTGAGGCTCGACCGACGGCGCACTAGCGTCGGCGACATACGGATCCCTCTCTCGAAGCTTCTCGTCGCCCTGCTTGCCCTCGCCCTGGTGGCGGCGGCGTGTTCGGGAGATCCCGAAGCCGAGCAGGTCATCGACGACCTCATCACGGACAACGACCCGGTGGACGAACCCGACGAACCCGTGGACGACCCCATCGATTCGGACACGCTCACCATTCCGTCCGCACCGGCGCCGGAGATCGACGACACGCCGCTTCCGATCGACGACGACTTCCGCATCATCACACTCGCCAACGGGCTGACGGTCCTCCTTCGCAGCAACGACAGTCCTGGCGCGACGCTCAACGCGCAGCTCGTCGTGAACGCAGGGTCGCTCCAGCAGCCGGTCGGGCTCGACGGCAGCGCCCACTTTCTCGAACACATGATGTTCAACGGCACGGAGAAGTTCCCCGCAAATGAACTGACGGCGAGTCTCCAGCGTCTCGGCATCAACTTCGGGGCCGACGTCAACGCCTACACGAGCTACGACGAAACGGTGTACTTCCTCTCCGCGAGTACGTTCGACCCGGACGCCCCGGGGATCGCGCTCGATGTACTCGCCGAGTGGGCCGGGCGAGCGACGATCGACCCGGCCGAGGTCACCGCAGAGATCGGCGTGGTCCGAGACGAGCTGCGCCAGGGCCGCGAGAGCGTCAACGGCATCATCTTCACGCAGCTCGAGGAGCTCTACGCCGCCGGTACGCCCTACGAAGGCCACATCGTCATCGGTGATCCGGAGCAGGTCGAGGCGACGGCCGCCGACAACCTGCGGGCCTTCTACGACACCTGGTACCGACCGGACAATATGGCTGTGATCGCGGTGGGTGATTTCCCGCTCAACTCGCTGGAGGAGCAGGTCGTCGAACGATTCAGCGACCTCACGGCGCGTGGCGAAAGCCCCCCCCTCGCGAGGAGGTGGTGATCGATCTCGATCCCGCGCCGGTCACAGCGGTGATCACTCATCCTGACAACGCCAACGACAACCTCTCGTACGACATCCCGCTGCCTGTTTGGGATGTCGGCACGGTCGGCGGTGAGCGCATCGCGCTAATTGAAGAGGCGGTCGCGATCATGCTCTCGACCCAGCTCGACGAAGCGTTCCAGCAAGGCGAGCTCGACGCCGACTTCGCGCCCGGCTTCAACTCGTTCGCGATCAACCGCGGCCTGCGCTACTACGGCACAAACCTCCAAGGCCCCGACCTCGGGGGGCTCTTGGAGCAGTTCCAATCCCACCTGCTGCGGGCCGCCGTTACCGGCTTCACCGCGGACGACGTCCAACGAGCCCAGGATCAGCTGCTCGGCGCGCTCGATGAAGAGCTCGCCGGTCTCGACTCGAAGCAGGATTGGCAATACGCCAGCGAGCTCATGGGGTACTTCCTCGAGGGCTCCGGTCTCGACGGGACGGCGAGCCGGGTGGCCCGGCAGCGAGCGGTCGTCGAGTCGTTCGACGTCGAGGAGCGCACGGACTTCTGGCGCTGGCTGGTCGGCGCCTCCGGTCCGGTTGTCGTTTCCATCGGTAGCGAGGCCGCCGACGTTCCGAGCGCGGACGAACTCGAGGCGATCATCGAGGAGGCTCGTCCCGCCGAGGTCGGCGGAGCTGCGCAAGCGATCGACGAACTCATCGCCACGCCTGACGCCGCGGAGATCACGGACGAATCGACACGCCGCACCCCCGAGGGCGACGTGACCACCTGGACCTTCGCCAACGGCGTCCAGGTGTCGCATCAGCAGAGCGACATCCAAGCCGGACAATTCTTCGTGGCCATGGAGTCGGATGGCGGGTGGAGCACGCTCGACGAACCCGATGCCTCCATCGCCCAGGCCGCGGTGAGCGCCGTGATCCAGAGCGGAGTGGGTGACCACGACGCCGCGACCGTCGCCCGCTATCTCGAGTCGCGCGACCTCGGGCTCGATGTCGCGCTCGAGGAGACCGCCGAGACGCTCTTCGGTGCATCCGCCACCAGCGACGCAGAGGACCTCTTCGCGCTCATCCACGTGACCATGACGCAACCGCGGGTTGACGACGTTGCGTTACGCTCGGTCGGGCGCCAAGCGGAAACGGCGCTCGAGTTCTTGGAATCCAACCCGGTCGTGCAGGCGGAGACGGTGCTTCTGGAGCTCCTCGTGGATGGCGACGATCGATACGACACTTTCCTGCGAGCCGGCGACATCGACGCTCTCGATGGCGACGAGCTGCTCGGCGTCTTCGCAACCCGATTCGGCACGGTCGACGATCTCGTGGTCGCGATCGTCGGCGATATCCCCGCTCTCGCTGCTCGCGACCTCGCGGCTCGATACCTCGGGACCCTTCCCGTGGGTGAGGCGGACTCGTGGGTCGACCTCGGCATTGACGCCCCGACGGAGGCCCGGCGGGCGAATATCGAGCTGACGGATGGCACGGCGAACGGTGGGATCACCCGATTTGATGTCGTGCTCGCTGACCCGACGGCTCGCGACACGGTGAACACCGAGTTTCTCTCGACAATCATCACGAACCGCATCACCGATGTCATCCGCGAGGAACTCGGAGCGTCTTATGGCGGTGTGGCCGCTGTCGTAGTCGACCGCTCCGGGGCCGGCTTCATCTCATCGTACATCGAAGTGGACGGCGACCCGGCACGGCTCGACGAGATCCACGGCGCTCTGGATTCGATGCTTGCCGAATTGAGCACCGCCGGGCCCAGCGCGGACGAGTTCGATCGAGCCGTCACGCTGCTGACCAACGACTACGACTTCATCGACAACTTCCTGTTCATCGACACCAACCTCGAGCTGCTCCTCCATCCGGGGGCCGACGTTCTCCTTCCTGAGGATCGCTTCGCCGTCCTCAGTGGGCTCTCACGCGACGATGTGCGCGCCCTGGCGGCGACCCTCTACGGCGACGAGGGCTCGGTCGAGGTGTGGAAGGTGCTTCCGTAGTCCGCTCCACGGCCCCCACCGTGGCATAGTCATCGCCGTGCAGGTTCTCGTCGTCGACCATCCCCTCGCAGCCGTTGCGCTCACTCGTCTTCGCGACGAGCGCACCGACCGCCCAGCCTTTCGCGGCGCGCTGCGCCAGCTCAGCCGGCACCTCGTCTACGAGGCGAGTCGCGACCTGACAACGGCGCCGGTCGACATCACCACACCGATGGGCCCGACCACGGGCACTGCCCTCGGCCACGACACCGAGCTTCCGCTTCTCGTGCCGGTTCTGCGAGCCGGGCTAGGCATGCTCGACGCCGCCCTCTCCGTGTTGCCCGAAGCGCGCACCGGCTTCATCGGCCTGAAACGCAACGAAGAGACGCTGCTTCCCGACGTCTACCTCGACACCGTGCCGACCGACCTGGCCGGACAACCAGTGATGGTGCTCGATCCGATGCTGGCAACGGCCGGCTCGGCGATCCACGCCTGCGAGTCGCTGCGGAACGCCAATGCCGGACCGATCACGGTGGTCTGCGTGCTCTCTGCGCCCGAGGGCGTCGAGGCGCTGCGAACCTCCGGCACCGCCGATGCTCACGTGACCGCCTCGATCGACAGCCACCTCAACGAGATCGGCTACATCGTTCCGGGCCTGGGCGATGCTGGGGACCGCCAGTTCGGCGTCGATTGATGGACCGGACCAAGATCGCGGTCGTGCCCGACAGCCGTCCGGCGATGCACGCGGCGCTGAGCGCCGCCGTGGAGGCCGCCGGCGGGACGGTTGTGGGCCCGGAGGACGCGTCGGCGCTCGTCTGGGCCGACCCGGCCGCCGTTGACGTGTTCCGCGAGCACATCGACGCGGCACCGCACGCAACGTGGGTGCAGCTCCCCTACGCCGGGATCGAGACGCTGATTCATCTGCTCGACGGGAGCCACCACTGGACCTGCGGCAAGGGCGTCTACGCCGATGCCTGCGCCGAGTGGATGATCGCCGCTCTCCTCACGGCGTTTCGGGACATGCCGACCTTCGCTCGAGCCGACTCCTGGCCGAAGCAGACCGGCCGCAACCTCCTGAGCGCCAACATCACCTTGCTCGGCGGCGGCGGGCTGGCGGAGTCCTTCCTCCGGCTGATCGAGCCGTGGGGCTGCGCGACCACGGTCGTCCGGCGCTCGGCTGAACCAATCCCCGGCGCAGCTCGCACCTTCACCACCGACGATCGCCTGACCGCGGTCGCCGACGCTGACGCCGTCATCGTCTGTCTCGCACTCACGCCCGAAACCACAGGAATTGTGGACGCCGATCTGCTGGCCGCCATGCCCGACGACGCATGGCTGCTGAACATCGGGCGCGGTCCCCACGTCGACAACGACGACCTGATCGCCGCTCTCGATGCCGGCACCATCGCCGGCGCCGTCCTCGATGTCACCGACCCCGAGCCGCTCCCGGATGGCCATGCGCTGTGGCGCTACGACAACGTGCTGATCACGCCTCATGTGGGCAATACGCCGGAGATGGGGCTCCCGCTGATCGCAAGCCGGGTGAAGGAGAACGTCCGCCGCTGGATCGCCGGCGACGAGCTGCTCGGGCCCGTCGACCTCGACGCCGGCTACTAGTCTCCCCACATGCTCGACCATGTTTTTACCGACGCCATCGGGGCGTTGCGTGACGCGTTCGAGTTCTCCCGGCTCGAGCGCCAGGCGTTCGAGGAGCGATTCCAGGTCGACGTTCTCCTCGGCGACGTGTCCTGGCAGACGAGCTACGGCCTCCCCGGCGAAGGTCTGCCGCCGCGGTTGCAGGCCGACGTCATCTGCGGCTGGCCCACGTGGTCACAGACCGCGTACCGGAGCTGGTACGTCGACGAGGAGCTCACCGAGCCGCCACGCATCGACATCGAGATCACATTACGGATCCAACGCCTCACCGAATGGCCGGAGCCCCGACCGGTTCTCGCCGTCCTCCCGATCACGAGCCCGGAGGTCGGCGGCGAGAAGCTCACGAGGAGCGGCCCGACCGTCGAGTCCATCTACGGAGCGGACCCGGACGACGCCGAATACGCCCTCGAGGTGTCCTACGAAGGCGTCTACGAACTCGACGAGACCGCACTGGCCGACGGATCGGCGCTCGACGAGCACTTCAACACGCTCGGCGGCTGGATTGCGTCCATGCTCGTCAAGCTCGGTGACCTCCCGCTCACGTTCGGCCCCGCGTTCGAAGGCTGAATCAGAGACCGCGGTTGATCGCGCCGAGGTCGTCGAAGTCGGTGTCACGGCCCTCGGCCTTGGCGGTGAAGGCCTCCGCCATGTCACCGGGCTGGAACATGCCGGTCTGCCAGGCGGCGATGTACTTCAGCGAGTCCTCGACCGTGTGATCACGGGTAAAGAGAATCGTCTCCTTCGTGCCGTGGATCGCGAGCGGCGACTTCGAGGCGATCTCGGCCGCGATGTCATGCACGCCGCTCAGCATTGCGTCCTGATCGGCGAAGACCTGGTTCACGAGGCCGTGCTGGAGCGCCTCCCCCGCGGGCATCCGGCGACCCGTATAGGCGAGCTCTCGGACCACGCCGTCAGGGATCAGCTTGGGGAGACGCTGGAGCGTGCCGACATCGGCGGTCATGCCGATGTTGATCTCCTGGATGCAGAAAAAGGCGTCCTCGGTGGCGTAGCGACAGTCAGCGGCCGTGACCATGTCGACGCCGCCACCGATACACCCGCCCTGGATCGCCGCCAGCACCGGCATACGCGCCTGCTCGAAGGCGGTGAACGTGCGCTGCAGATGCAGCACGTTGACCCGTAGGGCTGCCCGTTGGCGACCCCGCTCGGTGATCCCCTGCCCCGCGTTCACAGAATCGGTGGCATCACCATCGCCGGTGAACACCGAAAGATCCATGCCGGCACAGAAGTGCTTGCCGGTGGACGACAGCACAATCGTGCGAACTCGCCCGGAGTCCGACAGTTCGTCGACGATCTCGGGCAGCTCCGACCAGAAGGCCGGAATCATCGAGTTGTAGGCGTCAGGTCGCGAGAGGCGAACGTGAGCGACGCCCTCGGTCTCCTCGATTTCGAAGCAGGTGTATCCCATGCGGCGGAGCGTACTCCGCTCACTCTCAGGCGGTCTCGCCGTACGATCCGTCCTCGAGGTCGTACTCGAGGAACTCGGCACAGGTGTCCTCGAAGTGCTCGAACTCGATCACACCGATTTCGGTGAACCGGTCGCGCAGCCAGCCATCGCCCGCGTCGAGCAGTCCGAGCTTGCGGCAGTTGGGAACGACCTTCGAGAAGAGCATCCACTGGAAGACCTTGGACTCCTCGGGAGCGTTGAGGAGCGTCTCCACCATCTTGCGGGTGTCGACACCCATGTGCTCCCAGACCTCCTGCTGAAGGAAGTGGTCACGCATGCGCAGGGCCGCCTCGAAGGCGAACTCCTGACGCTCGCGGATCTCGGCGGCGCCCATGCCGTCGCAGACCTCCTGCAACGACAGCACGCCGAAGGCGACGTGGCGGGCCTCGTCGCTCATCACATTCCGGAGCAGCTTCTTGAGCAGCGGCTCGGTGGTGACGTCATGCATGAATCCGAAGGCGGCGAGGGCCAGACCCTCGACCATGATCTGCATGCCGAGATAGGTCATGTCCCAGCGGCTGTCGTTGATGATGTCGTCCAGCAGCAGGCCGAGATGCGGGTTGACGGGGTACCCGCCATCGAGCTTCTCGTCGAGATACTTCGCGAACACCTCGACGTGGCGAGCCTCGTCCACCAACTGGGTGGCGGCGTAGTAATTGGCGTCGATCCAGGGAACGGTCTCGAAGATCTTGGCCGTACACAGCAGAGCGCTTTGCTCGCCGTGCATGAACTGGCTCAGCCGCCACTTGATCGACTGGAGACCGAACTCCTCCCACTCCTTGTCGCCCCACTTCGCGACCGGCGAGTCGGGGTCTTCCTCGAAGTCGCCCATGAGTGCGCGTTCGAGGTCCAGATCGAGAGCGGTGTAGGGATCGACTTCGATCGACCAGTCGAGATCGGTCTAGACGTTCCACTGCGACGTCTTGCCCTTCTCGTACAGCTTGTCGAGCTTTGCCCGCTCGCCCTTGTCGTAGCCCCATGTGAAGATCGCGTCGGCGTTGGTGTTCGCCTGGGCGATCTCGGTGATCCGCTCGACGTCGTTCGCATCCATGATGGTCATCGGGGTGATTCCTCGCTCTGTACTGGATTGGGGGATTGGCTAGGCGGGAGGCTGGGCGGCAACAAGAAGCCGTTCGACGACAGCATTCCATCCATCGGCAGAGGGCAGCTGTCGATCAATGGATCCGAACATCGCCACTCCGATGAAGATCGCGTGGCGAGAGACCTGCGTCACACCGCTACAGCTGGGGTCTGACACCAGATGTAGCGCGGGGGTCAGATGAGGGTGGTGAGGGCGACCTGGGGGCGAGCGCCGATGTGGGAGATGATCTCCCCTGCCGCGATACCGCCGAGTTCGGCGCAGCGGGCGAGGTCAGCGCCGTTGGCGAGGCCGTGCATGAAGCCGGACGCGTACAGGTCGCCGGCGCCGGTGGCATCGACGACCCGGGTCACGGAAACCGCGGGAACCGCGATCGTCTCGCCACCGCTGACCACGACAGAACCTGCAGCGGACCGGGTCAGCGCGGCGGTCTCGACCATCGACCCGATCTGCTTGGCCGCCGAGTCGAAGTCGTCCGTCCGGAAGAGCGAACAGATCTCCGCCTCATTGGCGAACACCAGATCCACCTTGTCGGTGAGCAGGTCGAGCCATTCGTCGCGATGTCGATCAACGCAGAACGAGTCGGACAACGTGAGCGACACGGTTCGGCCCGCATCGGCCGCGATCGCCATCGCGCCTCGGATCGCCTCCTTGGCGATCTCCATGTCCCAGAGATATCCCTCGCAGTAAGTGATTCCTGCGGACGCAACGAGCGAGTCGTCGATGTCGTCCGGGCTGAGCACGGCTGATATCCCGAGGAAGGTGTTCATGGTGCGCTCGGCGTCCGGCGTCACCTGGATGAGGCAGCGGGCGGTCGGCGGACCCTCGGAGCCGGGGGCGACATCGAAACCGACACCAGCGGCCCGCAGATCGTGAATGAACACTTCACCGAGCTGATCGTCGCGAACCTTGCCGAGGTAGGCGGCCTTGCTCCCGAGACTGGCGAGACCCGCAGCCGTATTGGCCGCCGATCCCCCACTCGCCTCGATGCCGGGCGGCATCGCTGCGTACAGCGACGTGGCTCGGTCGGCATCGATGAGCGTCATCGCACCCTTGTTCAGGTCGTGCTCGGCGATGAACGCCTCGTCAACGGTCGCGATCACGTCGACGATAGCATTGCCGACGCCGACGACGTCGAGAGTGGGTTCCACGGAAACTCCTCGTGAACGTGGTCCGGAACCCGTCGACTGTACCGGCGCGACACGTCGCGGGGATGGTCCGGGCGACTCATGTCGCGACCGGACCCAGACCCGGCCTCAGCCGGGTCGCGGCTCAGGCCGCGAGCTCTTCGCCTCTGCCTTCGGCGATAGCCCGGGCGAAGGCCTCGTCGTCGACATCGAGCTGGGGATCAGGCCAATCCAGGTCCCCGAAGGGCTCGAATGGCTGGTTCAACTCCTGGCGATGATCTCGGTTCCGCATGACCGAACTCCTCTTTCGTTGTCCCGCACCTTCCATAAAAGCGAGTTTCTGTATTACAAGGGTGTATTTCGTTTTACGGTCCGATGTAGATTTCGCGAATGACGTCGGATCCCCGCCTCCCCTCTCACGTGGTGCCGCACCGCTATGACCTGATCCTGGAGCCTGATATTCCGGCGGCCACCTTCCGAGGATCCGTGACGATCGATGTCGAGCTGGTCGAGAAAACCGACGAGATCGTGTGCAACGCCACCGATCTCGAGATCGACAGCGCTCTCGTCGTCACCGGGGAGGGAGCGGCTGCGGTCGAGCACATCCCCGACATCCGCCTCGACGCGGAGACCGAACGGATGCACCTCACCCTGCCTACGGATCTTCCGCCAGGACCGGCACGGGTGACGGCCACGTTCCGAGGCACCATCAACGATCAGCTCCGGGGCTTCTACCGCTCCACCTACGCCGACGAACACGGCGTCGAGCACACGATCGCAACCACCCAGTTCCAGTCGACCGACGCCCGCCGCGCGTTTCCGTGTTGGGATGAACCAGCGTGGAAGGCAACGTTCGCCACCACGCTCATCGTGGACCCGGACCATCTCGCCGTCGCCAACAGTGCCGAGGTTGCCGCGACGATCGACCCCGACGGCCGTCGCCGCGTCACCTTTGCCGAAACGATGCGTATGTCCACGTACCTCGTCGCGTTCGTCGTGGGTCCGCTCGAAGTGACCGAGCCGATCGATGCCGGCGGAGTTCCGGTGCGCGTCGTCCACCGCCCCGGCCAGGGCCACCTGACCCCATTCGCGCTCGACGTCGCCCGTCATGCGCTCGAGTGGTTCACGGCGTACTACGAGATCCCCTACCCCGGCGACAAGGTCGACCTGCTCGCGATCCCCGACTTCGCGTTCGGAGCCATGGAGAACCTGGGTTGCGTGACATTCCGGGAGGTCTTGCTGCTCGTCGACCCCGAGGGCGCGAGCCAGCCGGAACTCCAGGTGGTGGCCGACGTCATCAATCACGAGCTCGCCCACATGTGGTTCGGCGATCTCGTCACCATTAAGTGGTGGGAGGGCATCTGGCTGAACGAGGCATTCGCCACATTCATGGAGACATCCTGCAGCAACGCATATCGCCCCGACTGGCGCGTGTGGACGACGTTCGGGCGCGCCCGGGCAGCCGCATTCGACACCGACGCTCTCGCCAGCACGCGGCCCATCGAGTTTCCCGTCGTCACGCCGGAGGAAGCGGAGGGGATGTTCGACATCCTCACCTACGAAAAGGGTGCGTCCGTCGTCCGGATGCTGGAACAGCACCTCGGTCCGGAGGTCTTCCGCGACGGCGTGCGCCACTACCTCCTCACCCATGCCTACGCGAACACCGAGACGAGCGATCTGTGGGACGCGCTCGAACACGTGAGTGGCGAGCCGGTACGTCGCCTCATGGACGGCTGGATCTACCAGGGCGGGCACCCGGTCATCGATGCCGAGCAGACGACCCACGGGGTCGAGCTTCGCCAACGCCACTTCACGCTCGACCCGGAAGCGACCGAGACCAAGCAATGGGCGGCCCCGCTCGGCGTTCGCCTTCATCACGACGGTGCCATCAGCGAACATCGGGTGCTGCTCGACGGACCGTCGACGCTTCTCACTGCGCCCGGTTCGCTCGTCAGCGCCAACGCCGACGCGTCGGGGTTCTACCGCGTCGCTCACGGCCCCGTGGCCCGAGCGACAATCGAGTCAGGCGGACCCGGGCCCCGCACCGCCGACGAGCGTCACGGCCTGATCGACGACGCCTGGGCCCTTACGGTCGCCGACGAGCTGACCGCCGACGATTGGCTACGGCTCGCGCTCACCCTCGATGGCGAGACGGACCTCACCGTGTGGCAAGCACTGTCCGCCGGTTTCGGTGGCCTCGCCCGATTGGCAGACGACGAACCGAGGAAGCGGCTTGTCGGGCACATCGTGAACCTCGCGGGCCCGGCCCTCCACCGACTCGGGCTCGATACGGCAACCGACGACGACGACCGCACCCGGGAGCTGCGAGCAACGCTGCTTCGCCTCCTCGGCGTCGTCGCCGAGGACGCTGCGACCATCGCGGCATCTCACGACCGCCTCGATCACGCCGACCCAACCATCGCGGCCGCGGCGTTGATCGTCGTCGCCCATGCCGACGCGGATGCCGGTCCCCGCATACGTGGGATCTGGAAGACCGCCGACGACCCCCAAACCGAGCAGCGTCATCTACGCGCACTCGCCGATCTACCGCTCGCACGCCTGCCAGTCCTCGACGACATCCTGACGGGAGAGGTTCGCAGCCAGGACGGGCCGTACGTGATCCGCCGCGCGCTCGCGAACCTCCACGCCGGTCCGGCCGTGTGGGCGTTCGTGCGGGACAACTGGGCCGCCCTCAACGAACGCTTCCCGAGCAACTCGGTGGCCCGCATGCTCGAAGGCATCACCACGCTCGACACCGCCGCTCTGGTGGGCGACACCGGCGCGTTTCTGGCCGCCAACCCCGTGCCGCAGGGCGCGAAACAGATTGCGCAGCACCTGGAGCGTCAGCGCATCAACGCGGCGTTTCGAGTCCGGGAGACCTCGCGGTTCGAGGCTTCAGGAACTCGCTGAATCGCGGACGTCCGCCGCCCGGAGCCGATCGATCGACTCTCGGAGGTACATGACCTCGTGCTTCAGGGAGCGGACGTCAGCCCTCCGAGGAGTGCTCGCCGGCCAGCGTGTGGCCCATCCGGTCCCGCTTCGTCTGGAGGTAGCGGACGTTCTCCGGGTTCGAATCGATCTCGATCGGCACCCGCTCGGTGATCTCCAGGTCGTACCCTTCGAGTCCACCGAGCTTGGTCGGGTTGTTGGTCATCAGCCGCATGGCGGTGACACCCAGATCGGCGAGGATGTTGGCGCCGACGCCGTACTCGCGCGAGTCGATCGGGAGCCCCTGCGCTTCGTTGGCTTCGACGGTGTCGAGGCCATCGTCCTGCAGCGCGTAGGCACGGAGCTTGTGACCGATACCGATGCCGCGACCCTCGTGGCCGCGGAGGTAGACGAGCACGCCGCGCCCTTCTTCCGCAATCGTGCGGAGCGCCGTATGGAGTTGCGGGCCGCAGTCGCAGCGGATCGAGGCGAGGATGTCGCCCGTCAGGCACTCGCTGTGGACACGCACGAGCGGCGGCGAACCGCCCTCGACGTCGCCCATGACGTACGCAACGTGCTCCTCATTGTCCAGCAACGAGCGATAGGCGTGGGCCATGAAGTCGCCGTAGGTGGTGGGAACCCGGGCAGCCCCGAAGTGCTCGACGAGCTTCTCGTTGCGGCGTCGGAATCGAATGAGATCGGCAATCGAGATGAGCCGAAGACCATGGTGGTCGGCGAACTCGCGGCAGTCAGCGAGCCGCATCATCGAGCCGTCGTCGTGGGTCATCTCGCAAATTGCGGCAACTTCGGCTCGACCGGAGAGTCGGCAGAGATCAACCGCGGCCTCTGTGTGGCCGGCGCGCTTCAACACGCCACCCGGGCGGGCGCGGAGCGGGAAGATGTGGCCAGGGCGGCTGAACTCGCGCGGCGAACGGTCGGGGTCGGCGAGGGCGCCGATGGTGCGGGCCCGATCGCCCGCGGAGATGCCGGTGGAGTTGCCGACCACCAGGTCGATCGTCACCGTGAAGGCCGTGCGGTGCGCCTCGGTGTTCTCGGTGACCATGAGCGGGAGCTGCAGCCGATCCGCGTGTTGTTCGGTCATCGGCGCGCAGATCACGCCGCTGGTGTGGCGCACCATCCACGCCATCTTCTCTTCCGTGATGGCATCCGCGGCGATGATCAGGTCGCCTTCGTTCTCGCGGTCTTCGTCGTCGACCACCACGAGAAGCTCGCCACGGCGAAACGATTCGATTGCGTCGTCGATGGTGTCGAGTGCAGTCATGAGAACTCCGATCTAGAGCGACGGGCGAACCAGCCGCTCGACGTACTTCGCGAGGACGTCGGCTTCGAGATTGACCTGGTCTCCCACGGTACGGGCGCCAAGCGTGGTCACCTCGTGGGTGTGCGGAATGAGCGCGATCGAGAAGGAGGACGAATCGACGGCTGCTACCGTGAGGCTGATTCCATCGACCGCGATGCTGCCCTTCTCGACCACATAGTCGGCCAGCGAAGGCGGGAGCGAGAAGGTATAGCGGAACGAGCCATCGGCGAGTTCGTCGACCGCGGTAATGGCCGTGGCGGCGTCGACATGGCCCTGCACCACGTGGCCGCCGTACCGCCCATTTGCGGCCAGCGGGCGTTCGAGGTTCACCCGGTCCCCCGGCTGGAGAGCGCCGATGTTGGTGCGATCGATGGTCTCGGGAACCGCGTCCGCCGTCCAGCTGTTGTTGTCGAACTCGACAACGGTGAGGCAGCAGCCGTTCACGGCAATCGATGCGCCGAGGGCTGCGTCGTCGAGCACGACGGCGGCTTCGATGGCGACGCGAGCGCCTCCGCCGCCTGGGGTCACGGAACGAACCGTGCCCACCTCTTCCACAAGTCCGGTAAACATTTCTAGAACATGTTCTAGAAATTCGGGGAGGAAGTCAAGACCCGAGCAGTCACGACCCGAGCAATGACCGGGACTCGTCGATGTCGTCCGTGAGCTGGGCCCGAAGCTGGTCGATGCCGTCGAACTTGCGCTCACTGCGCAGGAACTGGGCGAAGGACACGTCGATCTGTTCGCCGTAGAGGTCGCCCTCGAAGTCGATGAGGTGCGCCTCGAGCAAGGACTGCTCCGTGCGCTCGTAGAACGTCGGGCGGCGGCCGATGTTGATGGCGCACGGGTGGCGGTCCCCGTTGGCCCTCGTGCACCAGCCGGCGTAGACCGCGTCAGCCGGCCAGGCCATCACGTTGGGCACCGGAAGATTGGCGGTGGGGAACCCGATCCCGCTCCCCCGGCGGTCGCCTCTCTCGACCACTCCACGAACGGTGTAGGGGCGACCAAGCATCAGCGCAGCGCGGTCGACATCGCCACCGGCGAGAGCGCGGCGGATCTTGGTGGACGACACCGGCTCGCGGGCGTCCTCGCTATGACGAATCAGTTCCAGCGCGACGACTTCGAAGTCCCACTCCTCGCCGATCTCGCGGAGACCCTCGACGTTGCCGCTGCGGCCCTTGCCGAAGTGGAAGTCCTCGCCCACGACGATCGCCCGGGCATGGAGGGCGTCGATGAACACCTGCTCGACGAATACCTCAGGGTGGGTAGCGGCCCGCTCCTCGTCGAAGTGGATGATGTAGGCGAAGTCGATGCCTTCCGCCTCGATGAGCTCGAGCTTGCGCTCGAGCGAGGTCAGCAGGCGGGGCGCACTCTCCGGGCGCACGATGTAGGCCGGATGGGTGTCGAAGGTGACGACCGCCGACTCAACGCCAAGACGATCTGCAACCTCACAGACCTGACGAAAGACCGCTTGGTGGCCGATGTGCACGCCATCGAACACGCCGATGGTGGACGCCACCGACACCGTGTCCGGCAGCCGGTCCTGACGATCGTGCAGGATCTCCATCCCGAAACGCTATCGGGGGATCACGACAGCTGGCTTCGAGGCGCCCTTGTGGTGCTCATAGACGGCGAGCAGGTCGCCGTCGGCATCGAGCATGGCCCACGGGCCCGACGAGTCACCCATGTCGAGGCGGTCGAGGTCGAGGATCTTGCCGTGGCCGATATCGACGACCATCGCGTCGTCAGCGACGACAGAGTCCAGATGGCGAACGGCCGCGGCGATCGGTAGCAGTGTCGGCTTCTCGATCGTGCCGGCATCGCCGAGACCGAATCCGCCGACGGCGGTTCGGCGCAGGGAGCGCAGGTGGGCACCCCCGCCGAGGGCCGTGCCGAGGTCGGCCGCCAGGGTCCGCACGTAGGTTCCCGACGAGCAGTCGACCTCACAGCGCCACACGCCGGGCTCCCCAGCGACGGGCTCCACGTCGTACCGATAGACCGTGACGGGCCGGGGCTTTCGCTCCACTTCCTTGCCCTCGCGGGCGAGCTGGTGGAGGCGCTTGCCGTCCACCTTGACGGCTGAGACCATCGGCGGGATCTGCTCGATCGCACCGGTGAGCGGCACCACCGCTGCTCGGACCTCGTCATCGGTCACGCCTGACATGTCGTGGGTGGCGGTGACCTCGCCGGCTGCATCGAGCGTCGACGTTTCGATGCCGAGGACGATCTCGCCGACGTAGGACTTCGGCAGCTCCGTCAGGAATCGCAGCAGCCGCGTCGCCTTCCCGACTCCGAGCACGAGCACGCCCGTCGCGTCGGGGTCGAGTGTGCCGCTGTGGCCGACCTTGCGGGTGCCGAGCACACCTCGGCTCTTCGCCACGACATCGTGACTGGTCCAGCCGGCCGGCTTGTCGATGACGACAACGCCGTGGGGGCCGAGGTCAGGCTTCTTCGCCATCGCCCGAGTCGTCGAGATCCGGGACCGGCGGCCGGTCGTCGCTGGCGAGTAGATCCTCGATCCGCTGCGCCGAGCGCAGTGTGATGTCGGCGCGAAACTCCAGGATCGGCGTGGCCCGAAGCCGGGCCTGCGAACTCACTGCCTTGCGGAGTTGACCGCGGAGTTCCTCGAACGCCTCCTCGATCTCCGGGTCGTCGTCGCCATCGAGCGTGGTGAACCATACGACAGCCTTGTGGAGCTCCCGGTCCACGTCGACATCGGTGATCGACACCATGGAGAGCCGCTCGTCATCGAGATGCTCGAGCTCCTCCGCCACGATCCGGCGAATCAGTTCACCAACACGCGCGGCGCGGTTCACCGTGGCCGGATTGGGCCGCCGGTTTCGATTGTTGCCCTTCCTGGCCATCAGTCCTCTTCCAACCATCGAGGCGTTGTCGACAGCACCTCGATCTCCGGGAACGACCACACGAACCGTTCCGCTTCATCCATCATCGCCTGCGCGTGGCCGGGAGTCTCCGACACCACTGCCACGCCCACCGCCGCGCGCTGCCACAGATCCTGGTGATCCGTCTCAGCGACGCTCACCGAGAAGCGATTGCGTAGTCCGTCCACGATGGGACGCAATACGGCCCGCTTCTCCTTGAGCGACTGGCACCCTGGAAGGCGCAGATCGAATTCGACGGCGAGAACCTGCATCAGGTCGAAACCGACGGTCAGTTGTCCAGCGTGCGCTCGATCTCCCGCTCGTCGAAGGTCTCGATGATGTCGCCTTCCTTGAGGTCCTGGAAGTCCGACAGGCCGATACCGCACTCGTACCCTGCAGCCACCTCGGTGGCGTCTTCCTTGAACCGCCGCAGCGACTGCACAGAACCCTTCCAAATGATCGTGCCCTCACGGAGGAAGCGAACCTTGGAATTACGGGTGATGACACCGTTGGTGACGTAGCAACCAGCGATCTTGCCGATGCGGGGAACACTGAAGATCTCCCGGACCTCGGCATCGCCGGTGACGATCTCTTCGAACGCGGGGGCGAGCATGCCGACCATGGCCGCCTCGATGTCTTCGAGGAGCTTGTAGATGATTTCGTAGGTGCGAATCTCCACACCCTCGAGCTCGGCGAGATCACGGGCCTTGCGCTCCGGGCGAACGTTGAACCCGATGATCGTCGCGTTGGACGCGGCGGCCAGCTGGATGTCGTTCTCGGTGATGCCACCGACGCCGCGGTGCACGAACCCGATCTTGACCTCGTCGCGCTCGAGCTTTCGCAGCGACTCGGTGACCGCTTCGAGCGAACCGTTCACGTCGGCCTTGACGACCATGTTGAGCGTGGCGGCTTCGCCGCGCTTGATCTGCTCGAAGATGTCTTCGAGCTTGGCGCCGCCGGACAGAGCATGGGCTTCGCGGCCGAGGCTCGACTGACGCTGCCAATGCTCGCGGGTGTCGGCCACACGGCTGGCGACCTTCTCGGTCGGGGCGACGACGAAGTCGTCGCCAGCGATGGCAACCTCGCTCAGGCCGAGGACCTGAACGGGCGTGGACGGGCCGGCTTCCGTGACGCTCTCGCCCTGGTAGTCCACCAGTGCTCGCACGCGACCCCACGCTGCGCCGGCGACCATCGGGTCGCCCACTTTGAGGGTGCCCCGCTGGACCAGCACGGTCGCAACCGGGCCGCGGCCGATGTCGAGATTGGCTTCGAGAACGGTGCCCGACGCCCGACCGTCGGGGTCAGCCCGAAGGTCCTCCACCTCGGCGACGAGGAGGAGATGGTCGAGCAATTCGTCGATGCCCTGGTTCTGGAGCGCGGACACGCGCTGGAAGATCGTCTCGCCACCCCACTCTTCAGGAACGAGGCCGTGCTCGGCGACACCGGCAATGGCCTTGTCCGGGTCCGCGTTATCACGGTCGATCTTGTTGACGGCCACGACGATCGGCACCTCGGCCGCCTTGGCGTGGTTGATCGCCTCGATCGTCTGCGGCATCACACCGTCGTCGGCCGCCACCATCAAGATGACGATGTCGGTCGAACCGGCACCGCGGGCGCGCATGGCGGTGAACGCCTCGTGGCCCGGGGTGTCGATGAACGTGATCTTCTGGCCTTCGCGGTTCACCTGGTACGCACCGATGTGCTGGGTGATCCCGCCGGCCTCGCCCTCGACCACATTGGCGTTTCGAATGCGGTCCAGGAGAAGGGTCTTGCCGTGGTCGACGTGGCCCATGACGGTGATGACCGGCGGGCGCAGTGGCGCGTTGGCATCGGCGTCGGGGTCCACTTCCAGAAGCTTCTGGAGCTCGACCTCTTGCTCTTCACCTGGATCGACGAGACGAATCTCCGCGCCGATGTCGTCGGCGAAGAGCTCGATCATCTCGTCGGACAGGCTCTGTGTGGCCGTCACCATGTCGCCCGCTTCCATCATGAAGCGGACCACGTCGGCGGCCGTACGGTTCAGCTTGGGACCGAGGTCGAGTGCGGTCGAGGCGCGCTCGATGACGATCTCGCCCTCGGGAACGGGTGCGTCGTCCGGCGTGTAGGACGGCGCGTCCATCGGCTGGAGCTCTTCGCGACTGCGACGACGACGCCCTTTGCGGCGCGGCGGACGACGACCCTGATTCGGGCCTCCGGGTCCACCACGGCCAGGACCACCACCGGGTCCACCCCGTCCGGGGGGACCGCCACCGGCGCCGGGCACCTGCTGACGCGGGCCACCGCTCGGCGGACGACGTCCACCTGGAGGAGGACCACCTGGGCCGCTGCGACCAGGGCCAACGTTGGTCCCACCAGGAGCGCGACCACCCGGTGGAGGCGGGATCGCTCGTCCGGTAGAAGAACGCGGCGGCGGCGGGATCGGCTTGCCCGATTGTGACGTGGGCGCATCGCCCGGCTTCACATTCGGGTTGATCGCGACCTTCTTGACGACCTTTTTGACGACCTTCTTGACGACCTTCTTGGCGGGGGCTGCCGCTACCGGCGGCGGCTCTTCCTCGGCCGGTCGCTTCGGCGGGCCGGCGCTACCCGATGACTTGATCGCA
This sequence comes from Acidimicrobiales bacterium, assembly GCA_029246685.1. Taxonomy (GTDB): domain Bacteria; phylum Actinomycetota; class Acidimicrobiia; order Acidimicrobiales; family Aldehydirespiratoraceae; genus JAJRXC01. The sequence goes on from JAQWMR010000015.1 coordinate 127,532, forward strand.
CGGCGAGACGGGGCAGGGGCCGGCGGTTCTTCGACGACCGCTGGCTCCTCGACGACGTCGACGGCCTCCGGCTCTACAACCTCGGGCTCCGGCTCCGGCTCGAGAGACTCGACCTCGGGTTCCGGCGCAGGCTCGACGGGAGCCTCCGGCTCGACCTCCTCGACCGCGGTTTCCTCAGCGGGGGCCTCTTCGGCCGTGGCCGCCTTCTTGGTGGCCTTCTTCGCCGTCTTTTTCGCCGACTTCTTGGCGGCCTTTTTCGTCGACTTCTTCGACGCCTTCTTGGCGGCCTTCTTCGGCTCAGGCGGCTGCTCGTCGCGGGTCAGACCCTCACGTTCAGCCTTGCGTCGGACCCGGTCCGCTTGCGCGTCAACGATGCTCGACGAGTGGCTCTTGACCCCGATACCGAGGCCCTCGGCGAGCTCGAGCGTTTCGGCATTGGTCATGCCGAGTTCGCGAGCGAGTTCGTAGACGCGGATGTTGGATGGCACGTTCTGGCGAAAGTCCTTGAGTGGAGAAAATGGCGGGTTACCCCACCGGTCGTAGGGTCAACCGCTCGTGTGCGGACACGCGAGCGGTTTTGTCGACCACGACGCCAAGAGCCTAGCGATCTCGCCCGCATTCACCTCGGCTCGCAAGGCCCGGCGCCAGGCCTGACGCTGCGTGGCCAATTCAACACACGCAGGTGACGGGCCAACCCACGCGCCGCGGCCCGGACCGGAACCAGTCTCCAGTCGACCGCCGACCGAGCGCACGCGGACGAGCGACGCCGCCGTCATCGCCCGTCGGCACCCGATACAGGTCCGAACCGGGTTGGCGTCCGAGCTAGGAATCTGTGTCTTCGCCGTCTGTATCTGCGCCGGCAGTATCCTCGCCGGCATCCGCCGGATCCGTGTCAGCCGGCGCGTCCTCCTCGGCGGTAACCGCCTCGGCAGGCTCCGACGCTTCGACATCCGCAGCTTCATCGGCAGCGGCTGCTTCTGTCGGCGCGTCCTTCTCGGCTTCGGCCTCGTCAGCCGGCGCGTCCTTCTTGGCTTCCGCGTCGGGATCGTCGGCGTTGGCTTCAGCGTTTTCGTCGGCGGCCTCGGCCCAGTCGGAGGCGGAGACAGCGTCGCCGCCGTCGGCCGGCTGCCAGACCTGCTCACCGGATTCCGGGTCGGTGACCCATTCACCCTCGGCCCATTCGACGTCGCCGTAGGCCTCTTCCTCCGCGAGCTGGGTCTCGGACTTGATGTTGATGCCCCAGCCGGTGAGACGCGAGGCGAGCCGGGCGTTCTGGCCCTCCTTGCCGATCGCGAGCGACAGCTGGAAGTCCGGCACGATCACATCGCAGTTGCCCGTCTCAGGATCGGGGCGAACCTGCGTGACCTTGGCCGGGGACAGTGCCTTCATGACGAACTCGTCGAGATCCTCGGAGAAGGGGACGATGTCGATCTTCTCGCCTCGCAGCTCGTTGACGACCTGACGCACACGGGCACCACGGGCACCAACGCACGCGCCGACCGGGTCGACATTCGAGTCGTTCGAGAACACGGCGATCTTGGTGCGATGGCCTGGTTCGCGGGCGCACGCCTTGATCTCGACCACGCCGTCGGCGATCTCCGGCACCTCGAGTTCGAAGAGCCGCTTCACGAGACCCGGGTGCGTACGGCTGACCACGATCTGGGGACCCTTGGCCGTCTTGCGAACCTCGACGATGTACGCCTTGATGCGCACATTGGAATCGGGGCGCTCGTAGGGAACCTGCTCGGCCTGCGGCAACAGTGCTTCCACTCGACCGAGGTCGAGTAGCGTGTAGCGAGCGTCGGTCTGCTGGATCATGCCAGTGACGATGTCGCCCTCGCGGCCCGCGTACTCCTCGTACTTGAGCTCGCGCTCGGCCTCGCGAATGCGCTGGGTCATGACCTGGCGCGCAGTCTGGGCCGCGATCCGACCGAAGTCGTCCGGGGTGACCTCGTACTCCTCACCCATCGGCTCGCCGTCCTCATCGAGGTCCTGGGCGAACACCCGGAACTCCATCGTGTCGGGATCGATCGTGACCCAGGCGTACTCGTTGGCGTCGGGCATGCGCTTGTACGCGGACTCCAGCGCGTCCGCCAGCGCTGCGAACAGCGCGTCGACGGAGATGCCTCGCTCAGCGGCGAGGGCCTGGAGTGCTTCCATCATGTCTGTGTTCATGACGTCGGAGCCTTCTTCTCGGGGATCTGAGTGTCTGTCTTGTTCTGAGCTGCGTTCTTCGGCCCGCCCCGCTTGGGCGTAGGGCCCCACTCGAAGACGGTGCGAGCCTTCGAGATGTCGTCGTAGCCGACGCGGCGGGTTCCGTCCTCGATGGAGACCTCGACGCCGTCGTCGTCGGCGGAAACGACCACGCCTTGGACGCGGCGGTCGCCCTCGACCTGCGGCATCGTCTTGATCTTGACCTCGGTGCCCACGGCGCGACGGAAGTGTTCGGCAGTGCGCAGCGGTCGCTCCAGCCCGGGGCTCGAAACCTCGAGGGTGTAGCGGCCTGGAATCGGATCGGTCTCGTCCAGCAGACGGCTCACCTGGCGGCTGATCCGTTTAATGACCTCGACGTCGAGCCCGGTGTCGTCCTCACCCGCTTCGCGACGGGCGTCGACATAGATCCGCAGGACGCCGCCGTTGTGTTCGATGTCGTAGAGGTCGACGTCCTCGCCCTCGATGATTGGGAGCACCAGTTCACGGACACGATCGACGATCGCCATGGCGAGCTCCCTTCTGCATCGGTGGTGGATATGGCTGCTCTGGGCGCATTCGGCCTCCGAAACGAGAAAGGCGTGGCCCCTGGCCACGCCTCGTCCAAACGGACTACCGAACGCAACCGGAACTCTACCAAAACCCCGGGTCGGAGAGTCGGGCTGACGAATCAGTCCGCGTTGACAGCTGCGGCGAAGTCCTTGTGGACGCCGCGCAACGTGAACTCCGCCGGTCCTGGGCCCGGTTCCACATCGGGAAGCAGGCGCTTCAGCGAGAGCCAGCAGACCCCCCAGAGCATGGCGGAGATGACGCCGATGAAGAGTCCGAACGGCAGGAGGATGGTGAACTTCGACAGCGCCGCGCCGATCGCGACACAGGCGACGCCGCCCCACAAGGCCGACCGCTGCCGGCCCTTCAACTGTTGCACCTGATCGAATTCCGACTGGGTGAGCGGGACTCGGACGACGTACGGAGCCGAGCCGGCCTCGGCGTAGCCATCCGCCGGCTTTCCGCTACGGACGGAGACGAGCGGCAGCTTTCGATCGCGGGCCACACCGCGGGGAACTTGCACGCTTGCCATGTCAGGCCAGCTTCAAGACTTGCGTCGGATCTCGGCGATGACCGCCTCGGCGTCGTTGGCATCATCGCCTCGCTCGTCGAGGTTGCGATCCCGGTCTTCTTCGGCCGCTCGCTTCGCGGCGTCCTTCGTGGACGCAGCCTTCTCGAGGGCGGCATCGGCCCCGTGCTCGTGGATGAACTCGGCCCACTCGACGAGCGTGTCGACCATCTCGTCCTCCGGAACGACCATCACGTTCTGACCCTTCACGAAGAGATGGCCACGCTTGTTGCCGGCAGCAATGCCGAGATCGGCATCACGCGCTTCGCCGGGCCCGTTCACCACACATCCCATGACGGCTACTTGGAGAGGAATCTCCCGCTCGCCAAAGGCTTCCATCGCATCCTGGGCGATGGTGAAGACGTCGACCTCCGCTCGGCCGCAGCTCGGGCAGGCAATCAGATCGACGTTCTTGCGCTCCCGAAGCCCCATCGCCTCGAGCAGCTGACGACCGGCCTTGGCTTCCTCGACCGGGTCGGCCGTGAGCGAATAGCGGATGGTGTCGCCGATGCCCTCGGCGAGCAGCGTGGCGATCCCGGCCGTGGCCTTCAGCGTGCCGATCGGCGGCGGGCCGGCCTCAGTCACACCGAGGTGCAGCGGATAGTCGGTCACTTCGGCCAGCTGACGGTACGCCTCGATCATGAGCGGCACGCTCGACGCCTTCACCGAGATCTTCACGAGATCGAAGTCGACCTCGTCGAAGAATGCGATCTCGTCGAGCGCCGACTCGACCATCGCTTCCGGGGTGACCTTGCCGCCGTACTTCTTGTAGAGGTCGGGATGCAGAGAGCCGCCATTGACGCCGATGCGAATCGGTACGCCACGGTCCTTCGCCTCACGAGCGACGGTCTTGATGTGCTCCGAGTTCTTGATGTTGCCGGGATTCAGGCGCAGGCAGTGGACGCCCGCCTCGAGCGCTTCGAGCGCACGGCGGTACTGGTGGTGGATGTCGGCGACAATCGGCACCGGCGACCGCGGCACGATCCGGGCCAATCCCTCGGCCGCCTCCGGTTCGTTGCAGGTCGCGCGCACGATGTCGCATCCGGCTGCGGCCAACGCGTAGATCTGCTGCAGCGTTCCTTCGTGGTCCGCCGTCTTCGTGATGGTCATCGATTGGACCGTGATCGGCGCTCCGCCGCCCACCGGCACATCGCCCACCATGATCTGGCGCGTCTCCCGACGGGGAAAGCTCTGCGTGAACTCCATTGCCGGTCAGGCTACCGGTGCGCGGTCGTCGAGCCGGGACCGCGGGCGAGCGAAGTCAGCCGAGGTTGATCGGGTCGATGATGTCTCGGAAGACGGCGAGAAGGCCGAAGCCGATGAGGAGCACGAACACCGCGTAGGTCAGGGGGAGGACACGGTTGTAGTCGACCTCGTAGCGGCTGCCGCCGATCGAACGGATGCGTTCGTAGCTGGCGACCGCGATGTGGCCACCGTCCAGTGGCGGAAGCGGAATCAGATTGAGGATGCCGATGCTGATGTTCAGGAATGCGAGCAGGATCAGCGATCGATCCATGCCGAGCTGGGTCACCTGACTTCCGATCCGGGCCGCGCCATAGATCGAGATGATGCGCTCTTCGTCTGGATTGCCCTCGTCGAGAGCGACTCCGGCAACCTCACGCTCAGCCGCGTCGTCGGAGCCGAGGTTGTCGACCGGGGAGTCGACGTCGCCGGTGACGGTGTCGCTCACGAAGTTCGGCAGCGCCCCACTGGTGAGCATGTCGCCGAACCCGCCGAGTACTGCACTGAACATCTCGCCGAACTCTCCCGGCGCGCTGGTGAGGCTCTCGCCGAACCCCATCGAGCGGTAGATCGCCTCCTGGCCGACGCCGAAGAACCCTTCTGTGGCGACGCTCGCCGGCGGCAACGCGGTGAACGTGACATCAAGGCGCTTGAGTTCGTCTGATCCGCGGGGGTCGTAGAAGACCTCGATCGGCTCCCCGACCCGGTCTCCGACGATCACGGCGATCTCGTCCCACGAGAAGACTTCGGTGCCTTCGACGGCGAGGATCCTGTCGTACTGGATCAAGCCGGTGACGGCGTCAGCACCCGCCGCGCTGAGCTTCATTCCGAGCACAACCGACCCGGTCATCACCTGGCCATCGCGGAGGTACTCCACCTCCACATCCTGCCCGCCCCGGGGGATGACGATCTCGGCGAACTGGTCGAAGTCACGCACCTTGATGCCGTCGATGGTCAGCAGCTCGTCGCCGGATTCGATTCCGAGCTGTGCGGCCGCGCTCTGCGCGCTCACATCGTCGACCACCCAGTCGCCGTTCGCAAGAGGCTCGCCCTTCCAGGCGAAGACCATGAAGACCAGCACCAAAGCCATCGTGAAGTGCATCAGCGAGCCGGCCGAGATCACCAGCAGCTTTCGAGGGAAGGACTTCACGCTGTAGGCCCGGTCCTCGTCACCCGGTTCGACGGGGTCGAGGTTGTTCATCCCGATGATGCGGACGTAGGCGCCGGCCGGGATCAACTTCACCCCGTACTCGGTCTCGCCTCGCTGGATCGACCAGATGCGGGGCCCGAAACCGATGAAGAACTCGGTCACCTTCATGCCGGTGAGCTTCGCCGTGACGAAGTGGCCCAGCTCGTGTATGAAGATCATGAAGATGATCGCGACGACGATGAACGCCCACGACCATCCGGCGAAGATGCCGAGCGCGAGAATCAGGCCCGCCAGTACGAGTAGTCCGGCGAAGTCTTGTGGTCGGTCGTCGACTTCGACTTCATCGGCTCCACCGATGCGCATGGTCATGCGTGGGTCCTCGCTTCGATCAATTGGGCAGCCGCGGCGCGGCCCTGACGATCTGTTTCGAGAACAACGTCGACGTCGGTCGCTTCGGTTCCCGGCCACTCCTGCAGTGCCGCATCGAGCACGTCGGAGATGTCGACCCAACGGATACGCCCCTTGAGAAACTCATCGACGGCGACTTCGTTCGCTGCGCTCAACCACGCGGGCGCGGTCTCCCCCGCTCGACCCGCCTCATAGGCGAGACGGAGGCAGGGGAAGGCCTCGAGATCAGGGGTCTGGAAGTCGAGCTGGCTCATCTCGGTCCAATCGATGGCGCCGTACGGCACTTCCAATCGGTCGGGAAAGGCCAATGCGTAGCCAATGCAGAGCCGCATGTCGGGCAGCGACAGCTGCGCGATCGTCGCACCGTCCGTGTAGCTCACCATCGAGTGGATGATCGACTGCGGGTGGACGACCACGTTGATGCGGTCGTAGTCCACGCCGAACAGCTCGTGCGCCTCGATCACCTCGAGGCCCTTGTTCATCAGCGTGCTGGAATCGATGGTGATCTTCGGACCCATCGACCATGTGGGATGGGCGAGGGCGTCTTCGATCGAAACCGACTCGAGCTCTGCCCGGTTGCGGCCCCGAAACGGACCGCCGCTGGCGGTGAGCACGACCTCGTGAACCCGATCCGCCACGTCGACCTTGCCCGTCACCTCGTTGGCCCGCAGACACTGGTGGACGGCACAATGCTCGCTATCGACCGGAATCAGATCGCCGGCTGACGCAGCCCACACCCGCTGGACCACTGGCCCGGCCGCGATGAGCGACTCCTTGTTGGCGAGTCCGAGGCGCTTGCCGGCTTCGAGCGTGGCGAGGGTGACGGACAATCCGGCGAACCCGACCACGCCGTTGATAACGACGTCGCTGGTCGTCGCCGCGTGGGCCATGGCCTCCGACCCGACGAGGAGCTCGGTGCCGGCCGGGAGTCGACGAGCGAGATCCGCTGCCGCTGCCTCGTCCGCCACGGCGACGGTTGACGGACGAAACTCGTGCGCCTGTTCGACGACGGAGTCGACCGAACGGGCAACGCCGAGCGCCTCGACCCGATAGCGGTCCGGTTCGGCTCGAACGATGTCGAGCGTCTGCGTGCCGATGGATCCGGACGATCCGAGGACGGAGACGGACGTGGTCATGACGCGACGCTACCTGTCGAGCTGGGACTGGCGTGCGTCGCCCGGCTCAGCCGGGGACACCGACGTCGAGCAGCCGGCCGACGTAGTACGTCGCCGGAAGCACGAAGAGCAGGCCATCGAAGCGGTCCAGGAGGCCGCCATGGCCGGGGAGGATCGAGCCCATGTCCTTGATGCCGAGATCACGCTTGATCTGCGACTCGGCCAGATCACCGATCGGCGCAGCGAGCGCACCGACAAGACCCAGTAGGAGCGCGGCGCCGACGCTGCCGCCCCACGGGTCGTCGCTGGCGAACGGTGCCGGCTGACCCATCAGACCCATGGTCACGCCCGCACCGACAGCGACAACCATGCCGCCGACCAGGCCTTCCATGGTCTTGTTGGGGCTCGCCGGCGAGAGCGGCGTGCGCCCCATCAGTTTCCCGATGGTGAGCGCCCCGACGTCGTAGCCAACCGTGATGAGGATTGCCGCCGTGAGCATGCCCGTACCGATGTCGACGCCGCCGACATTGATCGAGAGCATGAGCGCCGCGAACGAACCGAGCAGACCGATATGGAGAATGCCGAGCAGCGTGGTGCCGAGCCCACGGACCGCGGACTCGTTGCCGACCCCGGTGAGGTACCAGAGCGCACCGAAGATGACCGACAAGACAAGGATGAGCGTCATCGCCTGCTCGCCGCGCCAGTAGACGGCGAGCGGCATGCTCACTGTGGCGGTGAGCCCGAGCAGTACGGCAGGCTGGTGGCCGGCGACTCGCACGGCGTTGAAGTACTCGACCGCCGCAAGACCGAGTGCAAGCGTGACGACCACGACCGCAGCCGCGGGACCGACCCACATTGCGGCAAGGATCAAGCCCGCGAGACCCACGCCGACGATGACGGCGGCGGGCATGTCTCGCTGCGTATCGCTGGCGGTGCCGCGGGTGGCGTTGAGGGAAGCGCCGAGGCTGGGCTCGGCGGTGCGAGACGCCTGTGAGTCATCGAACGCGAAGAAGTCGTCAGCGGTGTCGGGCGCTTCGTCGACTGCGGAAGCGGCCGGTTCCGGCTCCTCCTCCTCCTCGTCGGCCCAACGCGGGGTGGATGAGGCCTCGGCCCATCCGGCGAGGTCCTCGTCACTTGCCTCGGCGAGCACGGGCTCCTCGGGCGGCGCGAACGTGACAGAGTCCGCCTGACCTCCCACCTGGGGGACGGCGCCCGTGGACGGCTCGCTCCAGTGCGGGACCGCAGCGTCGTCGTCCTCGAAGCTCACGTCGTCGTCGCCGAAGACGGAGCGCCCGGGGGCAACATTGTCGTCGTAGGCGTCGCCTCCGTCGCCTCCTTGGAAGCCGTCGTCCGACGGGTGGTTCCCGGCGTTCGGATCGTTGGAATCAGTCATGTCTCGCCCTCCCTGAGTTGATCGAGGCCTAGACCTCCATCAACTCCTGCTCTTTCTGGGCCTGCGCCTCATCGATCGCCGCGATCCGAGCATCCTTCATTTCATCGAGCTGGCCTTCAGCTCCATGGATGTCGTCAGAGGAGACTCCCCCGTCGTTCTCCAGGTCGTCAAGATCCTTGCGCGCGGAGCGGCGGGCCGCGTTCACTCGCTGCTTCGCCTCTTCGCTCATGCCGCCGACCACGCGAGCCAATTCACGACGACGCTCCTCGTTGAGCGGGGGAAAGGCCAACCGGATGATTCGTCCGTCGTTCGACGGCGTGAGCCCCATATTGGAGTTCACGATCGCCTTCTCGATCACTTCGAGATTCGCCATGTCGTGGGGCGTGACGATGAGCATTCGCGCCTCGGGAACCGAGAAGCTCGCCAACTCCTGCAGGCGCATCTCGACACCGTAGGCCTCGGCCGTCAGGCGTTCGAACAACGCGGAACTCGCTCGGCCGGTGCGCACCGTGGAGAACTCACTACGGGCATGGCTCACTGCGCCGTCCATGTTCTCGGCTGCGTCCTCAAGCACGAGGTCGATCATTTCGGAACTCACGACGGCCCTTTCTCGCCGTTCACGAGCGTACCGATCGCCCCTCCATCGAGCAGGGACCGAAGGTTTCCGTCTCCCATGAGGTCGAAGACGACGATCGGGAGATCGTTGTCCATGCACAAGGTGATCGCCGTGGCGTCCATCACCTTGAGGCCTCGATTGAGCACGTCCAGATAACTCACGTGGTCGAGTTTGGTCGCGTTCTTGTCCTCGCGTGGGTCAGCCGTGTAAATCCCGTCCGTTCCACCGTGGGTGCCTTTGAGCACAGCGCCGGCCTCGATCTCGACGGCCCGCAGGGCTGCCGTGGTATCGGTTGTGAAGAACGGATAGCCGTTGCCGCCACCGAAGATGACGATGCGGTCCTTGTCGAGATGACGGATCGCCTTGCGGCGGATGTAGGGCTCGGCAACCTGCGCCATGTGAATCGCGCTCTGTACCCGCGTGGGCTGTCCCAGTTGTTCGAGCGTGTCTTGCAGCGCCAGCGCATTCATCACCGTCGCGAGCATGCCCATGTAGTCGGCCTGGGCGCGATCCATGCCGGCGCCCTCACCCTGGATGCCGCGCCAGATGTTGCCGCCACCGACGACGACGGCGATGTCGATGTCGAATCGCCGCTTGGCAGCAACGATGTCCTCTGCGATGGCGCGAACGGTCGGACCGTCGATGCCGTATTCCTGCGGGCCGGCGAACGCCTCCCCGGAGAGTTTCAACAACACCCGACCCCAACGGGCCTGATCGGTTCCCCGAGAAGTGTCGCCGTCGCTCATTCTTGTCCCCTCATCGTGCTACCACATGGGGCCGGGTGGCCCCGCTCCCCCTGGTCGCTCACCTCAGCCGCCGATCACGACCTGCCGGTAACGGGCGATCGAGCCACCGCCGAGGCTGTCCTTCACGGATGTCTTGTCACCGTGGAGGCCCTGCTCGAGCAACACTCGGGTACCGAACCATCCACGGAGACGCCCGTCGACGATCTTCTCCCAGGCCTGCTCGGGCTTGCCCTCGGCCTTGGTGATCTCGAGCAACGCGGCGCGCTCCGCCTCGACCTCGTCGGCCGGCACTTCGTCGGCGCTGAGGTAGCTGGGCTTGGCGAACGCGATGTGAAGAGCGATCTGGTGGAGTTCATCCTGGCTGATGCCGGCACCCTCAACGACGACGGCGTTCACGCCGCGGCCGTCCTGCACATGCAGGTAGGTGTCGAGAACGTTGCCATCAGCGGCGACGATCTGCTCGACCGCCCCGAGCCCGATGTTCTCCTTGATGGTCACCTTGAGGTCGTCGAGCGCCTCACTGTGCGCGTCGACCGCGCCGGTGCCGTCGGCCAGTACCGCATCGGCCAGGCTCTGCGCGAGCCCGGTGACCGCTTCGTTCTTGGCCGAGAAGTCTGTCTCGGTCTTGATCTGGACCAATGCTGCGGTGTTGCCCGAAACGGCGACGGCGATCGTGCCCTCGTCGTTCTCGCGGTCGCTACGGCCAGCGGCCTTGGCAAGGCCCTTTTCCCGCAGCGCCTGGGTGGCAGCCTCCATGTCGCCGCCGGCTTCGACGAGCGCGTTCTTCGCGTCCATCATGCCGGCGCCCGTTTCGTCGCGCAGCGCCTTGACGTCCTTGGCGGAAATCGACATCTCTGATTCTCCGGTTGTGTGTTGTGTACGTGGTGGTCGCTGGGCGCTCAGGCCTCAGGCGTACCTTCGTCGCCGGCCTGCGGGATGGATTCTTCCACAGGAGCGTCGGTGGCTTCAGCGGCTTCCGCGGCAGGAGCCTCGGCGGCAGCTTCAGGGGCGGCCTCCTCGACCGGTGCCTCAGCGGGAGCGTCCTTCGCGGCGGCGACCCGAGCCTCACGCTCGGCGGCCTGGACAGCAGCCTCGGAGCGGGCCTGCTCCTGCTGAGCAGCGACCTCGGCCTCTTCGAGCGCGTTGCGCTTGGCACCGCCACCCTCAGGAGCCTTCTTCGAGCGGATGAAACGGCCTTCCTGCACAGCATCGGAGATGACGCGGCACATGAGCTGGCCGGCACGGATGGCGTCGTCGTTCCCGGGGATGGCGTAGTCGACGAGATCCGGATCGCAGTTGGTGTCGACGACCGCGACGATCGGCACGCCGATCTTGCGGGCCTCCGTGACTGCGATGTGTTCCTTCTTCGTGTCGAGCACGAAGATCGCATCGGGCAGCTTCTCCATGTCGCGGATGCCCCCGAGGTTGCGCTCGAGCTTCACGAGTTCGCGATTGATGAGCAGCGCTTCCTTCTTGGGCATGGCCTCGAACTCTCCCGAGTCGCGCATCCGGGCGAAGTCCTTCATCTTGCCGACGCGCTTCGAGATCGTCTGGTAGTTGGTGAGCATGCCGCCGAGCCAACGCTCGTTGATGTAGGGCATGTTGCACCGCTCGGCGTAGGACTGGATGGAGTCCTGTGCCTGCTTCTTGGTGCCGATGAACAGCACCGTGCCGCCGTTGGCGACGAGATCGCGAACGAAGACGTAGGAGTTCTCCAGATGGTTCAGCGTCTGGTGGAGATCCACGATGTGGATGCCAGAGCGTTCACCGTGGATGAACCGCTTCATCTTGGGGTTCCAGCGGCGGGTCTGGTGACCGAAGTGCACACCAGCCTCGAGCAGCTGCTTCATGGAGATGACAGCCATGGTTTCCTTCTTTCCCGGTTTCGTGTTCGTGCGGGACGCCGAGGCGACCGGGTAATGCACGAACCCAGTGATTCCGTCGATCCCAAAACGGGCTCGTACGGGGCCCGAATGGACCGTCGAACAGCGTATCGGGCGCGATTCCCAACCCGGCGGGAACCGCGTGGGCCGGAATCGCTTCCCTCCCGCCGTCGGAACTGTGGTGCGGTAGCAGCCGAACCCGGACACGCCGCTGACCGAAGAGCGGTTCGGGATCCACGTACGTGCCGTGGAGTCGGACAGTGAAGTGGAACGGCCCGCCCGCCAGCGCCACCCGCTCGCCCCGTGAGACCAGATCACCACGGCGAATCAGAATGTTCTCGACGAATCCGTAGGTCGTGCGCAGACCACCAGGGTGCTCGACGCTGACGAACAGGTTGCCGGCTACCGCGCCCGCGAACGCGACGGTGCCATCGGCTGCCGCAACGACCGCGGCGCCGGCGCCCGCGTCGTATTCGATACCACGGTTGCCCGCGGCGTAAGGACCGTTGGGCAATCGGAACGGATCGAGCACCGCCGCGTCGGTGGGACGGGTGAACACGGCGACCGCCGCGGCTGCCGGAGGCGCCGGCCAGACGGCAAGGGCCAGAACGGGCAACAGCAGCCATCGCAGGCTGTGGGTGAATCGGGACATGGGACTACCTCGGTGAGATCGCCAGGGAAGTTCGCTGCAGCCGGGGTTTGGCTGCCGGGCAGCCCTGCGTGGGCTGCGGATGCCGTCGGCTAGACGGGTTCGCGCTCCGCCGCGGTGATCCGCGCGCGAAGCTGAAGAACGGCCTTGGTGTGGATCTGGCAGACCCGGCTCTCGGTGACCCCGAGGACTCGGCCGATCTCGGCGAGGGTGAGACCCTCGTAGTAGTAGAGCGTCAGCACGATCTTCTCCCGCTCGGGCATGCGGTTGATCGACTCGGCGAGGATCTGACGCATCTCCTCGACCTCGTAGACGCCCATGGGGCCGTCGCCGGTGTCGCCGACCGTGTCGCCGAGGGTGACCGACTCGCCCCGTTCACCGCCGGAGAGCATCTCGTCGAGCGCTGCGACTCCGACAAAGCTGATCTGACTTAGCGTGGTCTGCAGCTGCTGGGACGACACACCCATCTAGTCGGCAACCTCGTCGTCGGTTGGCGACAGGTGGTGCTCCGCTTCGAGCTTGGACTTCGCCCGCTCGAGCGTGCGGGCCTTGGAGCGAACCGATCGCGGGACCCAGTCGATCGAGCGCAACTCGTCGAGGATGGCGCTCTTGATGCGAGCGATTGCGTACGTCTCGAACTTGTAGCCACGCGCGGGATCGAACTTCTCGATCGCGTCGATCAGACCGAACACGCCAAAGCTGACGAGGTCCGATTGCTCGACGTTGCGGGGCAGACCCACGCCGACGCGGCCGGCGACGTACTTGACGAGCGGCGAGTGCTGGATGATCAGCTTGTCGCGCAGTTCGCGCGAACGGCTGGACTTGAGTCAGCCCAAAGCTGTTGTGTCTCAGAGGCGTCGTCGCTCACAACCAGTTCCTACGCGCGGGGGTGGGTGGTTCGGTGGACCTCGCGCATCCGTTCACGACTCACTCGGGTGTAAATCTGAGTGGTCGCGAGATCCGCGTGGCCCAACAATTCCTGCACAGCACGCAAATCGGCACCTCCGTCCAAAAGATGAGTGGCAAAAGTATGTCGAAGTGCATGCGGATGGGTGGGATTGGCCGCGCGACGGTCCAGAAGCCGCCTTACGTCGCGTGGTGAAAGCCGCCGCCCTTTGCGGTTGAGGAACACCGCGTCGTCGGGCGTGTGGTCGCCGATCAGCTCCATTCGACCTTCGGAGATCCAGGCAGCCAGGGCTTCCGCGGCGGGTTCCGACACCGGAACGCGGCGCTGTTTGTCGCCCTTGCCCCATACCGAAATAGTGCCGGTCTGGCCCGCGATGTCGTTGCGAGAGAGCCCACAGAGCTCGCTGACACGCAGGCCGCTGCCATACAGCAACTCGACGATCGCTCGGTCCCGAAGCTCGATTGCCAGGGAGTCCGCGCTGCGCACGCCGCCCTCGACCAGTGCGTCCAGTTCGGATGCGCTCAGAATCTTCGGCAGAGTTGCCGTGCCGCGCGGTGCAGAGAGCGCGGCGCTCGGATCGGCGTCGATTCGGCCGGTTCGCTGTGCCCAACGGAAGTAACGGCGCAATACCGACGCCTTGCGGGCGATGGTGCGGCGGGCATAGCCGTTGCGGTCCAGGTCGGCGAGATACGACCGCAGGTCGCGGCGCGTGATCGCCGTCGGCCCCCCTGCTCGGCGTTCGTTCAACCAGCCGGCGGCGTCTCGAAGGTCGCGGCGATAGACATCGCGGGTGGACGCGGCGACTCGGGTGAGCGATGTCAGCCACTCGTCGAGTTCCCAGCGGTCCATGCCATCGATCGTAGCCACGCAGCGAGCGCGCAACTGACCACATCCCACGCGAAACGTCATGTTCGTCGCACCCGGGCCCCATCGGCGCAGACCAGCCCGTCGAGTTCGAGTCGGGCGATCTCCGCCGCGACCTCGGCTGCCGTCAGACCGGAGCGGGCCACGATCTCGTCGATCGATGTGGGCCCGTCGTCGATGGCGCAGAGGACCGGATTGTCGGGTTCGGCCATCACGTTCGGGGCTGAGCGGGCGGCGGTGGTGGCCTCGGTCAGACCAAGCGCCGTGGTGACGTCGTCGACGTCTCGCACTGGCGCGCATCCCTCCGCCAGGAGTTGGTTTGTCCCGATCGCCGCGCCGTTGCGGACAGAACCTGGAACCGCCATGACGTCGATGCCGTCCGAAGTGGCCGAGGGGATGGTGGCGAGCAAGGGAACCTCCGAGTGAATCGAGGAGGTGGCCTTGCGCAGACCGACGAGCGTGAGGCGAACCCTATCCGGACGGTCTGACAGTCAGCCGAGAACCTCGCGGGTGTAGCGAACGACGGCCTCGATCGCCTCCGGCGTGAGCGTCCCCGTGAAGCTCGGCATGTTGCGCACCCCGTCGCCGACGACCGCGATCTGATCCGCCACGTCGGGGTAGCCCTCGACGACCGTGCCGGCAAGGCGCGGGCCCGTGCCACCGCCACCGGTTGATCCATGACAGTTCACACAACGGGCGCCGTAGACGTCGCGACCAAGAGCGAGGACCGGATCAGGCTCGCCACCCGGGCCCAGGGGGACCTCCGGCGGATCGCTCGAACACGCCGCGCTGAGGACGAGTACGAGGACCAGCGGGGTGAGCCGGCGCAGGAGAGGTGGGGTCGGCACGGAGTCCGACGATACTGATCAGATGGGAATGGACCCCACGCGGCCACATCGACGCCGACCGACCGACGTTCTGTATGTCGCGGCCGGCCTCCTGGTTGCGCTGCTGCTCGTCCTCTGGGCGATCTTCGGGTAGAAGGCGATGGACGACCCCGAGACGTACGGTGACGTTGACGTCCGCTTCCTGCAGCCCTACCAAGCGACGAAGACGTACCTCTGTCCGAACTGCAACCGCGACATCCCACCCGGCACTGGCCACTACGCGGTCGTCCCGGTGCAAGCACCGGATCTACGTCGACATTGGCACCGCGGATGCTGGGACGGCAGGAAGACCCGCAAGGCGCCTCGCAAGTAGGGTTGCCGGCCATGGCCAGCGAACAACTCGAAGCAACAATCGCGATGATGCGCGAGATGAGCGTCATCACCGGCGACATCGAAGCGGACCGAGCCGCGATCGCGGTCGGCGGCGCGATGCCGGACGACATCGCGCACGAGATGGTGACGGTCGGCGAGGCGACAGCCGCGTGGATCACGGACGGCAGGCGTGCCGACGCCGCGATCGTCTACCTCCACGGAGGCGGCTACGTCCTCGGTGGGCTCGGCACCCACGGAGCCTTCGGCGCTCGGCTGTCGGCCGAGACCGGCCTCGCGGTCCTCGTCGTGGACTACCGACTCGGCCCCGAGCACACGCACCCCGCGTCCCTCGACGATGCCCTCGCCGCCTACGACTGGCTCCGCGCCCGGGGCATCGACGCCGCGAACATCGTGATTGCCGGCGACTCCGCCGGCGGCGGCCTCACCCTCGCGACCCTCGGCGCGTTGCGCGACCGAGGAGACAGAGCGGCAGCCGGCGTGGCTCTGTCGCCTTGGGCCGACCTGACCTGTTCGAACTCGACGTACGACTCGGTCGGCGACGCCGACCCGTTGGTCGGATTCACCCAGCTCACGGCATACGCGGCGGCGTACGCGGGCACGACCGCGCTCGACGACCCCCGACTCTCCCCTGGCCTCGGAGATCTCTCCGGACTCCCGCCGGTGCTCGTCCAGGTCGGCGGGGTCGAGGTGCTGCTCGACGACAGCCTCGAGGTAGCCGCCAAGATCGAAGCAGCCGGAGGCGACGTCACACTCCAGCAGTGGGACGAAGCGATCCACGTCTTCCAGATGCTCGGTGCGCCCGAGTCCGACGACGCGATCGCGAAGATCGCCGAGTTCGTGGCCGCGCACGTGGGTTAGAACGCGCCCTCGATCACCGCCACATCCCCCGCGGTGACCGTTGCGACATCGAAGCGGAGCCGCCCGCGACGATCGTGGGCGTCGAGCCACGACACCGCGGTGCGCCGCAAGAACAGTTTTTTGCGGTGGCCGACAGCCTCGACGCCATGACCGAAGTGATCCGAGCTGCGCGTCTTCACCTCACAGAACACGATCTCATCGCCGCGAGCGAGCAAGAGATCGAGCTCACCGCCCTTCACTCGCCAGTTGCGATCCAGCACGACGTAGCCGGCCGATTCGTAGTGGCGCGCCACGCGGGCTTCGCCCCATTCACCCAGTGCGACCCGTGACCGATCCATGTGACCGATCGTAGGAACCCCCTGTGACAGGGCTCCGAAGGCGACTAGTTGTCGCGCTTCTCGCGGATCTTCGCCGACTTACCGATGCGGTCACGCAGGTAGTACAGCTTCGCCCGGCGCACGTCGCCGCGGCTCACGAGCTCGACCTTCTCGACGATCGGCGAGTGCACGGGGAAGGTGCGCTCCACGCCCACGCCGAAGCTGAGCTTGCGGACCGTGTAGGTCTCCTGCAGGCCCGAACCCTGGCGACGGATCACGGCGCCCTCGAACAGCTGCGTGCGCTGACGGTTGCCCTCGATGACCTTCACATGGACCTTGAGGGTGTCGCCCGGCGCGAAGTCAGGAATGTCGTCCCGGAGGCTCAGGTTGTCGACGAGATCGGTGGGCTGCATTGCAGGCTCCGCTGGGTGAGAGAGGGTGAATCTGATGGCGGGGTCGATGGACCCGGGCCAGCGCCCGAGTCTACGGCCGAGGGACGGAACAACCACCCCTGTGTCGTCAGTCGGAGAGACCGAACTCGTCGAGAAGCTTCATGTCGTCACCGCTGAGGCCGCCTCTGGCCTCGATCAGGTCCGGGCGCCGGTCGAGGGTTCGCCGCAGTGCCTGGGCGCGACGCCAGCGCTCGATCCTGCCGTGGTCGCCGCTGCGCAGCACGTCCGGCACCTCCCAGCCCCGAAATTCGGCAGGGCGGGTGTAGTGCGGGTACTCGAGGAGTCCGTCTGCGAAGGACTCGTCGTCCGTGGAGGTCGAATTACCGAGCACGCCCGGCACGAGTCGGCCGACCGCCTCGATGATCAACAGAGCAGCGACCTCGCCGCCGGCGATCACGACATCGCCGACTGACACCTCGCCGTCGATCAAGTGATCTCGGACGCGCTCGTCCACGCCCTCGTAGCGGCCGCAGAGGAGTGAGAAGCCATCGGACTCGGCGAGCTCACGGGCCATCCCTTGATCGAACGTGCGACCGGCAGGCGACAGGTAGAGCAGCGGACGTGGCGGGTCGACGGCCTCGACTGCACCGAACAGCGGCTCCGGCATCATGACCATTCCGGCACCGCCGCCGAACGGGGCATCGTCCACCGTCCCGTGCACATCGCTGGTGGTCATGCGCAAGTCATGGACGCGAACGTCGAGGTGGCCGTCGCGGCGCCCGCGGCCGATCACCGACTCGTTCGCGCCGTTGTCGACCATCTCCGGGAAGATCGAGAAGACGTCGATGCGCAGGCTCACGAGTCGTCCCTGCCGTCGGGCTCTTCGTCATCCAGGTTGAAGAGCCCATCCGGCGTGTCGACCTCGACCCGCTCCCCCGCCTCGACGGCGGTCACGAACTGCACGGGCACGAGATAGCCGGCGTCCGTCTCGAGAATGTCGCTTGCCGGGTTCTCGAGCACTTGCGTGACTCGACCTCGGTCGATCCCGTCCGCATCGACGACGACGCCGCCGATCAACTCGTGCACCCACAACTCGTCGGGGTCGTCGATGGGTTCGGCCCGCAGGATCGTGTCGCGCAACGCCTCGGCACGATCGCGGTCGGTGCACTCGGCGAACGTGACGATGAAGCCGGACTTGTGCGGGCGCGACGAACGAACGGTCAGCGGACCGTTATCCGTTTGGAGCACCGCACCCTTCGCCACGCGCTCGGTCCGGTTGGACGTGAGCAGGACGTTGACATCGCCGCGCACACCGTGCGGGCGAGTGATGCGTCCGACTTCGAGCATCGGACGCGAGGTGGAACTCAGTCGACGAACTCGACGTCGATCGAGGTGTCGTCTTCGTGACCGGCGGCGCGGACCACTGTCCGGATCGCGGAGGCCACTCGGCCTCGCTTGCCGATGACACGGCCCATGTCGCCGTCGCCGACCGTGACGTCGAGGCGGTAGCCCCCGTCACGCTCGGACAGCTCGACACTCACGTCGTCGGGGCTGTCGACGATCTGCTTCACGACATATTCGCAAACGGCCTGTGCGGCTTCGCTCGACATCAGTCCTCATCCTCACTATCGCCGGCATCCGCCGGATCCGCATCACTCGGTGCGTCGTCCTCGGCGACGGGCGCCTCGGGGGCGTCCTCCGCGGCAGGTTCTTCAGCCACAGCTTCCTCGACAGGAGCTTCCTCGGCGGGAGCCTCTTCAGCGACAGCTTCCTCGACAGGGGCTTCCTCGGCGGGAGCCGCGGCGGCCTCTGCGGCGTCGGCTTCCTTCTCGATCTGCTTCTTGCTCTTCTTCGGCGCCGCGCTGGGCACGGCGGCATCGACGGTCTCGCCGGTGTGCTCGGTCCACGCACCACTGATCTTCAGCAGCTTGGCGACCCGCTCGGTCGGCTGGGCGCCGTGCTGGAGCCAGTGGACGGCCCGTTCGTTGTCGATCTTGATGATTGACGGGTCCTGACGGGGCTCGTAGGTGCCGATGATCTCGATAAAACGCCCATTGCGGGGCGAACGAGAGTCGGCGGCGACGACGCGGTAGGTGGGCTGCTTCTTCTTGCCCATCCGCATGAGGCGGAGCTTGACGGCCATGTGTGGTTCGTTTCTTTCTGAGGAAGGTCTTCTGCCGCGGCGAATCGGGGCCGGGCAACCAGACAATTCAATCTGGGAGAGAGGGGTGATTCCAACCCTCAAACGAGATCCGGTGCGATCAGTTGAGCCCGGGGAAGTCGCCGTCGTCCATGCCTTGGAGAGCATCTTCGAGCCCCGGCAGTGACAGCGGCGCCTTCGAGACCTTCGCCGGACCCTTCTCGGTCACCCGTCCGCCCTTGCGCTTCTTGCCCTTCTTGCCCTTATAGCGAGCCTTCGGGTTGGCCTTCTTCGTGCCGAACCCCGAGAACTGCTTCATCATCGTGCGCATCTGCCCGAACTGGTTGAGCAGCTGCTTCACCTCATTGGGCTGGACCCCGGAACCGGCGGCAATGCGCTGACGGCGGGACCCATCGATGACGTCCGGATCGATGCGCTCGGCCGGCGTCATGGAGTGGATGATGCCCTCGATGCGGGCGATGTGACCGTCGTCGATCTCGACGTCCTTCGCTTCCTTCGGCAGCCCCGGCATCATTCCCATCAGGTTGCCGATGGGCCCCATCTTCTTGACCTGCTGCATCTGATCGAGGAAGTCCTCGAGCGTGAAGGTGCCCTCCATCAGGCGGGCGGCGGTCTCTTCGGCCTGCTCCTGTTCGAAGACCTCTTCGGCCTTCTCGATGAGCGTTTCGACATCGCCCATGCCGAGGATGCGACTGGCGAGCCTGTCCGGGTGGAAGGTTTCGAAGTCCTCGAGCTTCTCACCGGTGGACGCGAACGCGATCGGCTTGCCGACGACCTCCTTGACCGAGAGAGCGGCGCCGCCACGGGCGTCGCCGTCGAGCTTCGTCAGGATGACGCCGTCAAGGGCGAGCGTCTCGTTGAATGCGTGGGCGACGGTGACGGCGTCCTGACCGGTCATCGCGTCGACAACGAGGAAGGTATAGTCCGGGCTGACGGCATCGGAGATCTGGCCGACCTGGGCCATCAGCTCTTCGTCGATCGCGAGACGACCCGCCGTGTCGACGATGACGACGTCGCGGCCGGTTCGGTTCGCCTCGGCGATCGCCTTGCTCGCGACGTCGACCGGGTCGGTCTGCTCGGAGAACACCGGCACACCGACCTGACCTGCGAGGGTCCGGAGCTGCTCGACCGCGGCCGGCCGCTGAAGGTCCGCGCCCACCAGTATCGGATTGCGGCCCTGCTTCTTGAACCAGGCCGCGAGCTTGCCCGTGTTCGTGGTCTTACCCGCGCCCTGCAGACCGGCCATGAGGACGACCGTGGGCGGCTTGGAGGCGTAGGTGATCTTCATCGCCTCGCCACCAAGGCTCATGGTGAGCTCGTCGAGGACGATCTTGATGATCTGCTGGGCCGGATTGAGGGCCTTGGAGATCTCCTCGCCGACCGCCCGTTCCCGGATGCGGTCCGTCATGCTCTTCGCAACATCGAGGTTGACGTCGGCTTCGAGCAGCGCCCGGCGGATCTCGCGCAGCGTCTCGTCGACGTCGTCCGCGCTCAGCTTCCCCTTGCCACGGAGGCCGCTGAAGATGTTGTCGAACCGATCGGAAAGCGTCTCGAACATGAGTGCAGATCGTACTGGCGACCCTGGACATTCACGGTCGCCCGGTAGCGTTCGCGGCAATGGCTCTCTCGCTCCGCCAATGGATGATCGTCGGCGTGCTCGTTCTCGGTTTTCTCATCGCGGCGCTGGCGGTCGCGTCCGGTGGCGACAAGGCCCCCCAGATCGACACTGCGGCGTGGTGCTCCAACGCCGTCGGACTCGAGGGCGTGCGGCCGCTGCTGGAAGGCGACGTCGACGTCGCAACCGCCGAGAGTTTCGACGACGCCCGCTATGCGTTCTACGCCGTCGAGGTCCTCGCCCCATTCGAGATTCGATCGGACATCGCCCGTCTCGCGGACTTCACGTTCATCACGTCGCAGGCGTTCGCGACCTCGGACTGGCCGGACGCCTTCGAAGCGGCGCGTGACAACGTCGACACGGTGGCCGTTGCGGAGTCGATCCTCGCCGTCGACGGCGAGCTCGCCGCCTGCGGCGTCAATTTCGCCGGCTGAGCGCTACTCGAAGAGTGCGTCGACGAATTCTGTCGCGTCGAAGTCGACGAGATCGTTGATGCTCTCACCGAGGCCGACGAGTTTCACCGGCACGCCGAGCTCCGAGTGGATCGCGATCACGATGCCGCCCTTGGCCGAGCCGTCGAGCTTTGTCAGCACGACGCCGGTGACGTCGGCCGTCTCGGCGAACTGCTGGGCCTGCGACATGCCGTTCTGACCGGTGGTCGCGTCGATGACGAGCAGCGTCTCGGTGACGGTGCCGACACCCTTCTCGGCGACGCGACGGACCTTCGACAGCTCCTCCATGAGGTTCGTCTTGGTCTGTAGACGCCCCGCTGTGTCTGCCATCACGATGTCGGCGTGGCGGGCGCCGGCTGCTTCGACGGCATCGAAGACGACAGAGCTCGGATCGGCGCCCTCGGCGCCGCGGACGATGTCGACGCCGCTTCTCTCGGCCCACATGGTGAGCTGCTCAGCTGCGGCAGCGCGGAACGTGTCGCCCGCGGCAAGGACGAGTTTCTTGCCGTCATTGGTTTCGCGGTGGGCGAGCTTGCCGATCGTGGTCGTCTTGCCCACGCCGTTCACGCCCACGAACAGCCATACAGCCGGGCCAGGCTCGCCGCCGGCCGCGACGGTGTCAGCGGACAGGCTACGGTCGAACCCGTCGAGTCGCGCCACGATCTCGGCCTTCACAAGAGCCGGGAGTTCTGCGGTGTCCTCGATGTCGGCCTCCGCGACCTGCTCGCGAACGGCGTCGATGATCGAGGACGACGTGGTGACGCCGACATCAGCGCGTATGAGCGCTTCTTCGAGATCGTCCCAGGTCTCGCCACTGATCTTGCCGCCGGAGAAGACCGAGCCGAGGTAGCCGCCCAGCGCCGACCGCGCGGTCGAAAGCCGCTCCCGGAAGGACGGCGTCGGTGCGTCTTCGATGACCGCTTCTGGCGCGTCGTCGACAACGATCGCCCCATCAGCTGGGGCCGGGGCGTCGAGAACCGTCGGCGCGTGGTCGTCCAGAACGAGGACGTCTCCGCGGTCCCGAAGGAGCACGAAAGCCGAGGCGCCGATGATGACGACCGCGGCGATTGCGATGATCACTGCGAACAACATGGAGCCCGGATACTACCGCCCCGCGCCGCGCCTTCTCGGCGCTAGTTGCTGCCGAGGGTGACGGTGGTTTCGAGGCGCTCGCCGTCGCGGAGGAGTTCGACCTGGACGAGGTCACCGGGGCGGAACAGCTTGACCTCAGCGGAGAGCTCGGCCATCGAGCTGATCAGCTCGCCGCCGAGCGACACGATGAGGTCGCCGGCCTGGAGGCCCGCGTTGTCGGCCGGGGCGT
The DNA here is from genome assembly GCA_029246685.1 of Acidimicrobiales bacterium. Lineage (GTDB taxonomy): Bacteria > Actinomycetota > Acidimicrobiia > Acidimicrobiales > Aldehydirespiratoraceae > JAJRXC01. Next base: position 150,169 of record JAQWMR010000015.1, read on the forward strand.
CGGACACGACGGACTGAACGAGGGCGCCAACCGTGCCATCGGTGGGCGTGGCGCCGCTCACGCCGAGGTGGGCGAGATCGAGCGACTCGCCGTCGACGATGCGCTGGGCGATCAGAACGATGGTGTCGCTCGGAACGGCGAAGCCGATCCCGATGTTGCCGATGTCGTCGTTGCCTGCGGTACGGATCTGTGTGTTCATGCCGATCACGCGGCCGTCTCGATCAGCGAGCGCCCCGCCGGAGTTGCCTGGGTTGATCGGCGCATCGGTCTGGATCATCTCGACATCGACCGGGTTGGTCGGGTCCGATCCACCGAAGTTGTTGATCCGGTTCACAGCCGACACGATGCCGGCGGTCACGGACTGATCGAGCCCAAAGGGGCTGCCGATCGCGACGGCGAGCTGGCCGACCTGCACGGTCTCCGTGGGAGCGAAGACGGCTTGCACGAGATCCGCCTCGGTCGGATCGACTTGGACGACCGCAATGTCTCGTGCGGAATCGCCGCCGATCACGGTGCCGGAGATGCGGTTGCCATCACCGAACTGGACGACGACGGCCGACGCGTCGCCTGTCACATGGTCGTTGGTGAGGATGTAGCCCTCCTCAGCGTCCCAGACGATGCCTGAGCCCTGACCGTCGCTCGTCCGGATCAGCACGACCGAGGGTGAGACAGCGTCGGCGACATCTGCCACCGGTTCGTCGCTCTCCTCGCCCGTCAACGGCCCGACCGGATCTGCGGGAAGGATCGACGAACTCGTGTCGTCACCTGACGAGACCGGCCGATCGGCGATCGGTGTGGGGACCGTCTCGGTCGCGACCGGCTCGTCGTTGAGCGAGTCGCCGATGATGATACCCGCCGAGACCATCGTCGCGGCAGCGAGGAGGACGGCGAGAACACCTACCGCCACCCGCCACCGGCGGCGCTTCGGTCCGAGAGGCGGTGGACCGAAGGCACCCGGTAGGGGTGGCGAATCTGGGGGCCCGGTGGGCGGCGTCGTATCGCCGGGCCGGGGCGGATTGGCCGCGGTGGGCGGATGGTGCAAAACGGAGCCACGGGGCCCCGCGTTGCGGAGGCGGGACCGGGTCGGCCGCGAGATCGCGGCGGGCGGTTCGTAGGACACCGTCGTGGCAGGCTCGACAACCGGTATCACTTCGGGCTCCAGGCTGCGGCCGGGAGCAGGAGGGGGAGCGGGGATTGCCTCGGGCACGGGCGGGGTCCCGGCCCGCGGGGGCGCTGGCGGCGGAGCAGGAATCGAGCCGGTCGACCCGGCCGAACTCGACGGAGGCGCGGCGACCGACGGAAGCGGGGCCGGCTCGAACCTCAGCGACCGACCCGGAATCGGATCGGTCGCATCAGGGCCCGCCGGGCGGCCGCTTCCGGTCGCCGTTGGGGGAAACGGCGGCGCAGCGTCGGGGGGAACGTCGGCTGCGGCTGTCTGGGGAAGCGACCGCTCATCGGCGGGCCGGCCCGACGAAGTGGGGGAAACCTCGTCGTGCGAGTGGTCGATCGGATCTCGATCCATGTGCAGAAGGTACGGGGTAGAGGTGAAAGGATTCGTAAGGACGGGCGAAAATCGAAGGAAAACGATTCTCGCAGGTCCGTCGGGAAGAGGAACCCATCACATGACGGCTTTCATCCTGAACATCACATTCGAGTGCCGGGACCCGTTGGCATTGGGACAGTTCTGGGCCGAGGTGACCGGCTACACAGTCGACCCCGAGGCGAACGAACTCCGTACTCGCCTCACGAAGTCCGACCCCCGCGGTGTTCGTCATCTCCTCTTCCAGAAGGTCGACGAACCCCGTCAGGACACCCGAATCCACATCGATCTCGCCGCGCCCGAGCCAGAGACGGAGATCGAGCGCCTGATCGAGTTCGGCGCAAGGCTCGAGGACCCGCGGGACGCCGATGGTCGCCCCGCATGGCGAGGCAATGCCGAGAAGGGCTGGGTCGTGCTGCGAGACCCCGAAGGCAACGAGTTCTGCCTCGGCTAGGTCCTCAGCAGGAGTTGACACAGGAGCCTGGCTCCTTGTGTCAACTCAGGGGCGGGGGAAGCGCAGGGTGAAGCGGGAGCCTTCGCCGACGGTCGAGTCGAGTTCCACGCGGCCGCCGTGTGCTTCGGCGATCTGACGGACGATCGTGAGGCCGAGTCCGGACCGGCCGGCCACTCGAGCCTCCTGCGTGTCGCCCCGCCAGAACCGCTGGAAGACCCGCATCTGGTCCTCCGCGTCGATTCCCGGACCCTCATCGATGACCGCCAGCGTCACCCAACGGCCCTCGTCGGCGGCAGCGACTGTCACTGTGGACTCGGCGGGTGCGAGACGCACGGCGTTGGCGACGAGATTGGCGGCCGCGCGGTGAATTGCCTGGGCGTCACCGCGCACCGGGAGACCGGAGTGGGGCACGTCGGCCGCGAGCGCGATCCCGTTGGCCTCGGCGGTTGCCTCGAACTCCTCCACCAGGTCGTTCACTTCGGCCACGAGATCGACGTCTTCACGACGGGTCTGGCGGGTGCCGTGGCGGGCGTAGAGCAGAAGGTCATCGACGAGCGTTGACATCCGCTCCGCAGAACGACCGACCACCTCGCCCACAGATCGCAGGTCCTCAGCTTTCGCGTCAGGATCACCCAGGCCGACGTCGACGTTCGTCCGGATCACCGCGAGCGGGTTGCGCAGCTCATGGCTGGCCTCGTGGATGAATTCCCGTTGCGACTCGAATGCATCATCGAGCCGCTCGAGCATGCCGTCGAAGGTGTCGGCGAGTTCCTTGAGTTCGTCCTCCGGCCCGTCGAGCTCGATTCGGCGCGAGAGATCCGTCGCTTCGATCTCCTTCGCGACATCGGTGATGCGGCCGACCGGCCGAAGCACGAGCCCGGCCACGAACCAGCCGACGAACAGACTTCCGACGAAGAGGAGACCGAGCGCGCCGAACGCGTAGGTCCGGAGCTGGTCGAGCGCTTGCTCGTTCACCGCCTGCTCGAATCGCAGCAGGTAGTCAGGCTGCCCGACCTCGACGGTGGCAAGACCCAGCCCACCTTCCTCGTCCTGAACGATCGCGATCCATTCCTCGGTGCGATAGACGTTCTGGTTCTCGAGCGACCGGGCCACGCCGGCATAGATCACACCGACGACAATCGTCGCCAGTCCGAAAAGCAGTACCGAATAGAGCACCGTCAGACGGAACCGGATGGACCCGGCCCAGCCATGCAGACGAGGGGCGGTTTCAGTCATTGCCCTGTGCGTCGTCGTCGGGCGCGTCCGGGTCCATCAGCCGATAGCCCTTGCCGATGACAGTCTCGATCAGCTGCGCCTCGTCGTCGCTCGACAACTTGCGGCGCAACGTGCCGACGGTGACTCGCACCGTGTTGGTGAACGGATCGGCGTGCTCGTCCCACACATGCTCGAGCAGGTGCTCCTGGCTGAGCACATCGTCGACATGGGTCATGAAGTAGCGCAGCAGCGCGAACTCCTTGGCCGTCAACTCGAGGTCGCGTTGGCCTCGCCGGGCCCGGTGCTTCGTGTCGTCGAGCTCGATGTCACCGACCGCCAGGACCGACCCGGACTTGGCCGCGTCGCGGCGCAGCAACGATCGCACCCGGGCCGTCAGCTCGCCTAACGCGAACGGCTTGACGAGGTAGTCGTCGGCGCCGTGATCGAGTCCGTCGATGCGGTCGTCCACCGAGTCTCGGGCGGTCAACATCAGCACGCGGGGCGGCTCGCCCTCGGGCGGGTCGTCGCGGAGCTGACGGCAGACGTCGAGGCCGTCCATATCCGGCATCGTGAGATCCAGGCACACCAGGTCGTACGGCACGAGGGCTGCCTTCTCGAGCGCTTCGACGCCCCCGTTGGCGATGTCGACGGCGTACCCTTCGCGGCGAAGCCCCCGAGCCACGGCGTCGGCCAGTTCGACCTCGTCGTCGACCACGAGAATGCGCATCGCCGAGACGCTACCTGTCCGCGTCTTTCGGTTGCGCTTATCGTGCGCCAGGTTCACTGCCATGCCTGCCACGGTGTTGACCGCACCACAACGGACCGAAAGTTCGTGTGAAGGAGTCTGAATGACCGAAAACACCGAGGAACTGCCATCACTCGAGCGAGCCCTGGTCGAGCTGCGGCGGGTCATCGTCGGCCAGGAACGGCTGAACGAACGGCTCCTCGTCGCGCTCGTCGCCGGCGGACATTGCCTCCTCGAGGGCCCGCCCGGCCTCGCGAAAACCCTCGCTGTGCGAACCCTCGCCGACACCACCGGCGGCTCGTTCGCGCGGGTGCAGTTCACCCCTGATCTCCTCCCGGCCGACATCACCGGCACCCGGATCTACCGTGCGTCGACCGAGCAGTTCGATGTCGAACTCGGCCCGGTCTTCGCCAACTTCGTTCTCGCCGACGAGATCAACCGCGCCCCCGCGAAAGTGCAGTCCGCCCTGCTCGAGGTGATGGCAGAGCACCAGGTGACAATCGGCGGCGAGGCCCACGAAGTCCCGTCGCCGTTCCTCGTGCTGGCCACGCAGAACCCGATCGAGTCCGAGGGCGTCTACGCGCTCCCCGAGGCACAGCGCGATCGCTTCTTGATGAAGGTCGTCATCGACTACCCCACGCCGCACGAGGAACTCGAGATCGTGCGGCGGATGGGCGTGAATCCACCGAGCGCGAACCAGGTCCTGTCCCCCGAGATCGTGCTCGAACTCCAGAGCCAAGCCGACGCCGTGATCGTGGATCAGGGCACGCTCGACTACGCGGTCAACCTCGTGATCACGACGCGCGATCCGGGCAACCACGGGCTGCCGGACCTGGTCGGCATGATCGAGTACGGCGCGAGCCCGCGCGCATCCCTCGGCCTCATCGCCGCGGGCAAGGCTATGGCCCTGCTCCGCGGTCGTGACTACGTCGTGCCTCAGGACGTGTTCGACATCGCCCCCGATGTCCTGCGCCATCGGCTCGTGTTGTCCTACGAGGCTCTGGCCGCGGATCTCGACGTCGAGCAGGTCATCATCCGGCTCCTGTCCACCATTCCCGCTCCGATGGTCTCGCCGACCACCCGGGACCCCGCCCGCCTCGGCGAGGCTGACTACCGCCCGACGTGACCCCGAGCCTGTCTCTTCGCGCTGACGACGATCCGGCCCGCACGCGTGAGGTCCTGCGTCGTCTCGAACTCGACGTCGCCCGGCGCCTCGCCGGCCTGCTTCAGGGCGACTACCGCGGTCTCGTGCCGGGGCTCGGCAGCGAGCCCGGCGAAGCACGGCCCTACTCCCCTGGCGACGACGTTCGCAGGATGGACTGGAACGTCACCGCCAGAATGCGAGTGCCGCACGTGCGCGAGTCGATTGCCGATCGGGAGCTCGAGACCACGGTTCTCGTGGATCTCTCGCCGAGTCTGGACTTCGGAACGGTCCGCCACACGAAAGCTGAACTCGCTGTCGCTGCCGTCGCCGCGATCGGCTTGCTCACCGACAAGATCAGAAATCGGCTGGGCGCGATCGTCCACGACGGTGCGGCGCTGCACGACGTCAAGCCCGGCAGCGGTCGGCGCCACATGATGTCTGTTCTCCATCGTCTGGCGACGGCTGAACCGCAGACTGGGTCAACTTCGCTGGCCGAAGGTCTTCATTGGCTCGCCAGCCCAGCCCGTCGGGGCGGGCTGGCGGTGGTCATCTCCGATCTTCTTCGGCCGGGATGGACAGAGCCGCTGCGGGCAGTCGGGCTCCGACACGAAACACTCGTCATCGAAGTCGTGGATCCGCGCGAACTCGAGCTGCCAAATGTCGGTCTGATCGAGCTGCGTGATCAGCGCACCGGCCGCGTCGTGGAGGTCGACACGCGCAAGGCCAAGGTGCGCGATCGGTTCGCCGAGGCCGGCCGGGAGCGTCTCGCCGCGCATGCCAGCGACGTCCGCTCGGCCCGGGCCGACCATCTCGTCCTGCGTACTGACCGCGACTGGGTGATCGACCTGGCCAAGTTCGTCGACCAACGGCGTCGGCGGCGTCGCGTCGCCACCATGGCGGTCCACTGATGCCCGACATCGACTTCGATCACCCGACTCGGCTGTGGCTGCTCATCGCGATCGGCGTGCTGCTTCTCATCTACGTCGGCGTCCAGCGCCAGCGCGGCCAGTACGCGCTTCGGTTCTCGGACGCGACGCTGCTCGACAGCGTTGCGCCGAAGCGCCCCGGCTGGCGACGCCACCTCGTCGCGGTGCTGTTCCTCGCCACCGGCGGCCTGATGGTTGCGGCGTTCGCCGGCCCGCACCGGGAGATTCTTCCCTATCGGGCCACGATCGTTCTCACGATCGACACCTCTCTCTCGATGGGAGCGACTGACGTGGATCCGACCCGCCTCGACGGCGCGAAGGCGGCGGCCTTCGACTTCCTCTCCGACGTCCCCGACTCGGTCGACGTGGCCCTCATCTCCTTCGATGAGTTCCCCGTTATCCAGGTCGCGCCTACCGCTGACCGCCAGGAGGTTGCGGCCGCAGTTCGGTCGTTGGAGCTCGGCCCGTTCACCGCCACCGGCGACGCGATCGTCGCCTCCGTGCAGGCCCTTCGCGACACCGGCCGCCCGATCGTGGACGACATCGGCGACCCCACATCGGTCGTGATCCTGCTCTCGGATGGCGAGCCGACGATCGGGCGTCTCATCGACGACGCCGTCACGGAGGCCATCGCCCACCAGGTGCAGATCAATACCGTCGCGTTCGGAACCGCGTTCGGCGAGGTGGAGATCGAGGATCCGGACAACCCCGGCACCACGCTCCTCCAACCGGTGCCGGTCGACGAGGTGACGATGGAAACCGTCGCCCTCGCTACAGGCGGCGAGTTCTACAGCACCGACTCGTTCACTGACCTCGCCGACGTCTACCGCGACATCGGCACGGCGCTTGCCGAGGAGCCGATCCGCGAGGACCTCCACGAGCAGATCATGGGCTTCGCCCTCATCGCCGCGGCGCTCACTGCCACGCTCAGCCTCCTCTGGTTTCAACGCCTTCCCTAAGCGGCTCGCGAAATTCCTTCATCGGATTGGACCGGCACGATCGCTCATCGGGCCTCGGGTCACCCGGGTTCCTCGAGTCTGATCGCGACGCCCGGCGACGAAGGCGAGATTCCCTCTTTCGAAGTCGGCGAGGACATTCCCATCATCACGGGCTCGCAGTTCGCGATCGCCCCGGGGGTATCCGGTCCGAGCTTCTACGGCACGACCGTGGACGAGTTCGGCGGGCTCTACGGCCTGTTCGCCAACGCGGGCACAGCCGGGCTCGGTTAGCTGCACGAGACGCCGGTCGAGGACTGGCGCTTCGTACTCGGCGTGAATCTCGACGGCGTGTTTTTCTGCTATAAGCACGCGCTCCCCCACATGATGGAGACCGGCGGTTCGATCGTCGCGACGTCGTCGATCGCGGGATCGGTCACCGGCGCCGGGCTCGGCGATCTCCTACACCGTCTCCAAGTTCGGCGTCATCGGGATGATGCGCCAGATCGCGGTCGACTACGGCGCCTACGACATTCGGGCCAACGCGATCCAGCCGGCGGGAGTCGGCGGCACCAACATGGGTCGCCACGCTGCAGAGGATCGCGAACGGTCCGGGTCCACCGCTCCTCCCGACCGCATGCCTCGCCCCCGGCCGTGGATGCCGATTCGCCGGGCCGGCCACTCCCGCGACGAGTACGGCGCGACGGTGGCCTTCCTGATGTCCGACGACGCGGGCTTCATCACCGGCGCCCAGCTGCCGGTGGACGGCGGTTACCTCTCGACCTGACGCTTCAGTCCGCGTCAGCGAGGAACAGCTCTGCCGCGTCCTCAAGCTCTTGCGCGCTCTGCTCGTAGGGGTTCCAGCCGTTCTTCCATGCGATCAGCTCCGAGAACCAGATGTGTTCGAGAGAACGGATGATCTTGTCGCGGCGATCGGCGGGGAAGTCCGGCGAGAAGGCCGTCCGCAACATCGCGCTGAACGTGAGCCCGAGCGCCTCCTGGCTGTCCTTGCCGTGGGGCCCCTCCGCGACCAGCCCGCCGATGACGGCCGCCGAGACGTTTGGGTTCTCGGCCATGCCTCTCGTCATTCGGCGAAGAATGTCGAGGACCCGTTCGAGCGTTGTCGAACCCTCGGGCGGATGCCGCTCGACCGACACCTGCAGCGCTTCGACCCAGAGCGTCATCGACTCCGCGAGCAGATGATCTTTGGACGTGAAGTAGTGGTACACGGTGCCGAGCGCGACCTCGGCCCTATCGGCGACGGTGCGCATCTGTACGCCGTCGTAGCCGCCTTCGGTCGCCAGCTCGATCGCGGCGGCCAGAACGCGAAGACGGCGCTCTGCCTGCTTCTCAGTGAGCGGCCGCGCCTCGGACATTCCGAGATGCTAGTTGGACGGTCACCCGCTCCAGAGCAGCCATCGTGCGCCGATGCGACGTCACACGCTCGAGATCCCGCTGTCCCTGGGTTTCGGTACTGCCGATCTTGCGCATGACCTCCTGTCGGCGAATGAGGGCCTGGCCATGAGGGCTGACATAGCTTCGTCACGTGCTCATCGACGCAGGACTCACTGGTGATCTGAACGGAGCCGCCGGGCGTGCTCGCGACCTGACCGATGCGGGCCTCGACGGCCTCTTCACGTTCGAGGGGAACAGCGACGTCTTCTTCCCGCTGGTCCACGCTACGGATCTCGACGTGGACATCTACACGAACGTCGCCATTGCCTTCCCCCGCTCCCCAATGCATCTCGCCTACCAGGCGTGGGACCTGCACCGGGCGAGCGGCGGCCGCTTTGCCCTCGGGCTCGGGACGCAGATCAAGCCGCACATCGAGCGGCGGTTCTCGTCGACATGGGGCAAGCCCGTTGCCCGGATGGTGGAGCTGATCGAGTGCCTTCACGCGATCTGGGACAACTGGATCGACGGCGTCCCGCTCGCCCACCACGGCGAGTTCTACCGAGCTGACCTCATGACGCCGATCTTCGTGCCACCCGATCTCGGCCACCCTCGGCCACAGATCTGGGCCGGTGCTCTCGGTCCCCGGATGACCGAAGCCATGGCCCAGCACGCCGACGGCATCATCATCCATCCGTTCAACACAGGCGACTTCCTCGCCGAGCGGACCCTGCCGATGATCGAGGCCGGGCTCGAAGCAGCCGGCCGCACCCGAGAGGACCTCGTCCTCAACGTCGGCTGCATCGCCAACCCGTGCCTCACCGATGAGGAGTACGAGCGGGCCTCGACCGCGATGCGTTACAACCTGGCCTTCTATGCCTCCACCCCGGCCTACCGGGTGACGCTCGACCATCACGGCCTCGGCGATCTGCAACCCAAGCTACGCGAGATCACCAAGGGGGGCGACTGGTCGACCCTGGGCGATCTCATCGACGACGACGTGCTCGATCTGCTCGCCGTCCGCGGGACGCCGGATGCGTGCGCCGCCCGTCTCATCGAGGAGTACGGCGGACTCGCCGATCGCATGTCGCTCACCGTGTCGACGGCAAACACCGAAGCACTGAGCGCGATGCTGGCCGCGATCGCGACTGCAACCTCGATCGGGTGACGGGCGCTCGTCCACCGGCGTTGGCGACCACACCGACCGGTGTCACAACGCCACTCCACCTGCGATCGGCGGGGGAGCGCCTGCCGAGTTCTGGTTCGTGCCTACGCCGGTGGACGAGCGCCCGTCACCCGATCGAGGTTGCGGTGCAGGTTGATGATCCGGCACTCCTCGCCCGACAGCGTGAGGTGCGTGAGGCTCGGCGCGTGTAGCCCCTTCTGCGCCCGCTCGAGGTTGGTGACGTCTTGATCGATCACCAGACCCATCGAGTACGAGCCCGGCGCCACCTCGGCGGTCGCCGGATCAACGCGGGGCGCGTCCGGAGCGACTCGGTCGAACGCCATGATGTCCATGTAGCCCTCATCCGGTGTCGCACCAGGTCGAGCCCGGACCACCTGGAGTAGATCGCCAAAGAACAGCACGGTGATGTTGGGGAACAGGTTGTACTGCTCCATCGTCATCATCGCAGTGGTGTCGAATCGACTGAGGTCGACGCCGTTCTCCGCCTCGAAGTGATCCCGGATCATGCCGGCGAGCACGTCGCGCAGCGACGAGCCCTCGGGCACCTCGGGACAATCTCCAGCGTCGTTCCCCTCGGAAATGCCGACCCGGCCGCCCATCACCTCGACGAACCCCTCCCAGATCTCCTGGTCGGTCGCGCCGCCGCGGATTCTGGGTGACGCCAATCCGTAGGGCTGCGTCAGCCGGCCGTGACGATCCCAGATGACCTGCGGCGAGTTCACGTCGTCGACCATGCGCAACATCTCGGGGTGGATCCCCTGCACGTGGTAGGTCTCGCTGAACCCGTCGATGATCGTCTTCCAGTTGGCCGACATCGGGATCGAGATCAGCGCCTTGCAGCGGAAGTGATCGATGTCGGTCCACGCGGCCTCGGTCGGGACCGGGTCGAGGAACTCCGCCAGCGGCTCGCAGTCGGGGTTCGGGTTGACGAAAACCATGGGGCCCCAGGAGTCGACGGCCGCCGCGAACAGCGGGTAGTCGTCGTTGCGCAGCGCCCCGAAGCCCTTCCGGCTCGGCACCTCCCGCAGCTCGCCCTCGAGGTTCCATGACCAGCGATGGAACGGGCAGCGCAACTCGGCGAGGCCCTGCTCGTGCTCCGCGCAGAGCTGCATGCCTCGATGCCGACAGGCGTTCTGGAACGCTCGGAGCTCACCATCGGCGCCCCGGACGATGAGGATCGACAGCGTGCCGATGTCGTAGACGAAGACGTCGCCCGGGTTCTTCACATGGTCGAGCGAGCAGGCGAGCTGCCATGTGGACGGCCACACCTTCTCGTGCTCGATCGCGGCCCATGCCGGATCGGTGTAGCGAGACGCATCGACCTTCACCGGCTCGTCCACCCGGCGGACGGAGACGATCGTCTCCCCCTCCGGAGCGTCGTCCGTGTGTAGGTCGTGCGTCAGGCTCACGATCCGAACATCTCCGCCAATCGGTCCTTGGCCTTCACGCCGTCGAGCGGACGCCCGACGATGGCCTTCTTCGGACCGACGATCACCGGCCGCTCGAGGAGGCGGTGGTACCGATCGAGCACCTCGACGACGGCATCGGCGTTGCCGACGTAGTCGTCCTCGCTGAGCTCCAGCTTCTTGAACTGGCTGTCCTTGCGAACGAGCCGCTCGACCGGATCCTCCAGCTTCTTGATGAGGGCCCGCAAGGTCTTCTCGTCAGGGAAGTCCTTCATGTAGCGAACCTCTTCGAAATCGACGCCCATCTCCATGGCGACCGCCACGGCGTTGCTCGACGAGTTTCAATGCTGGTTGTGGTAAATCGTGAACTTGGTCATCTCACATCCCGCCATGCGGCGGAACCGCGGTCGTTGTCTTCATGAGTACTTCTCCCTCAGCTCGTACTTGAGAATCTTCATGGTCGCGTTGCGAGGCAAGGCACCATCATGGATCTCCATCCGCTCCGGGTGCTTCTGGCGCATCAGCCCGGCGTCGTTGCAGGCGGCGAGCATCTCGTCGAACGTCAGGTCGTCTTGCCCCTCCGCCGTCTCGATCACTGCGCACACCATCTCGCCGCGCTCGGGGTCGGGAAGACCGATCACTGCGGCGTTGCCGACCTGGGGCAGCGTGTAGAGGACGTCCTCGATCTCCTGCGCGGAGATGTTCTCGCCCTTGCGGATGATGATGTCCTTGACCCGACCGGTGAGCGACACGTGGCCGTCCTCGCGCATCACGCCGAGGTCGCCCGTGCGGAACCGGCGCTGCTCGTCGAACGCTTCGGCTTCGAGCGACGCGTCGGTGTACCCCTTGAAGAGCATCGGGCCGCTGACCCGCACCTCGCCCTCCTCGCCGGGGCCACACGGAGTGCCGTCCACCTTGACGATGTCGACCTGGCAGCCCTGGATGGGCGCCCCTTCGGTATCGGCGAGCTGATCGTCGGTGTCGCTCGGGGATCCCTGGCAGATCATCGGGCACTCGGTCATGCCATAGCCGTGGGCGATGGGGATGCCCATCTTCTCCTTCACCTCGAAGAAGATCTCCGGCGGCATCGGTGCACCGCCTCCGGCCATGGCGCGCAAGCGAGGCATCGCCGGGCCCTCCACCTTCTGATCCTCGGCGAGGAACATCTGGTAGAAGGCAGTGGATCCACCAGCGAGTGACGCGCCACTGGCGGCGAAGGCCTCGACAGCGCCGGCCGGCGTGAACTTCTCGATGAGCACCGCCGGGAACCCGTTGACCAGCATCATGACGATGTAGTCCGGACCGCCGATGTGGGCGTAGGGGAACGCAATCGTGCCGACGTCCGACGAATCCGCCTCGAGCGCGATGGCGAGGCCCGTGCCCGCCGCGATGAGCGTCTTGTCGGAGTGCTTCACGCCCTTCGGGTCCGAGGTGGTCCCAGAGGTGTAGTAGAGCCACCGCACGGCATCGCCGTCAGTAGGCGCGGGAGGAAGGGTCTCCGGGTCGCCGTGGGGAAGGTCGTCGTACCCGTTCAGGATCGTCGGTGAGCTTTCGAGGTCAGCGCTGACCTCCGCAGCCATCGCTCCATAGTCGAACCCGCCCCATTGACCCGCGGTGAACACGAACTCGGCGTCGGTCTGCGCGATGCAGAAGCCGACCTCGCGGTGGCGGTAGATGTGGATGATCGGGTTCTGGACGGCGCCGAGACGAGACAGGGCGAAACTCAGCAGGATCGTCTCCATCCGGGTCGGGAGCACCCAGGTGACGGGTGTGCCCGAACCGATACCGAGTTCCTGCAGACCGGCGGCGACGCGATCCACTTCGTCGCGGACCTCCGCGCACGTCATCGTGCGGCCGATGTCGTCGATCAGCAGCGGGAGGTCGGGCGACAGGTCGGCGCGGCGGGCGAGCAGCTCGGAAAACGTCGCGGCGTCGAGGATCTTCTCGGTCATGAGCGTGGACAATAGCTAGCGTGGGAGAATGGGTTTCTATCGAGATCAGATTCTTCCCCGTGTGATCGACAAGGCCCTCGGCACCGGCGAGGTCATGAAGTACCGCGGCGAAGTGACCGAGGGACTCACCGGAGAGGTTGTCGAGATCGGGTTCGGCTCCGGGCTGAACATGCCGAAGTACCCCGAGGCCGTCACGAAGGTCTACGCGGCGGACCCGGCCGTCGTCGGCCAGAAGCTCGCCGCCGATCGTGTCGCCGACGCAAGCGCGGAGGTCGAATACGTCGGCCTTGACGGACAGGCGCTCCCCCTCGCGGACGATTCGTGCGACGGCGGCCTGTCCACGTTCACGCTTTGCACGATTCCCGACGAGGGCGCCGGCCTCGCCGAGTTGCGTCGCGTCGTCAAGCCAGGCGGCGCGATCCATCTCCTCGAACACGGACTCTCTCGCGACGAGAAGGTGCAGCGATGGCAGAACCGGATCACGCCGGTTCAGCGCCGACTCTTCGACGGATGCCACCTGAATCGTGACCATGTGGCCATGGTGGAAGCGGCGGGACTCGAGATCGAGTCGCAGAAGGAGTGGATGGCGAAGGGGCCGAAGGCGATGAGCGCGTTCTACCTCATCCGCTGCTGGGTGCCGGCCTGACTTCGCTGAACGCGGTCGATCGGCCTCACCGTTCCAGGACCAAGCGGGGCACGACGTGGCGCATCTGATCAGCAAGCCGCACGAGCCCGGGGAACAGGCCCGGATCGAGCTGCTCGGTGTGGAGAAGGAGCCAGTTCCCGAAGAACTCGAACGTGATCCGGCCCTCGGTCGAGACCATCAGATCGATCATCTGGGCGTCCAGGACCGCTCGGGCGAAGGCTCGGTCCTCGCCGATGACGTGGTAGTTCCGGTTGAAGAACTCCGACTCCACGTCGAGATCGATGCGGGTCGCGGTGGCGAACGCCTTCGAGATCAGGTTCTCCTTCCCGATGACCAAACGTGGCGCGGTGATGGGGAGCGGCGCCATCGCCGCCGTCTGGGTTTTGCCTTGATGACGGCGGACGATGTGATCCGTCAGCGAACCCCGGCCGATGCGTCGACGACGGATCTGCTTCTCGCCGTTGGCGCTTTCGCTGACGGCCATCTCGGTCCATGACCGAACGTCGAAGGCGTGGACCTTCGCGCCGTCGTCGGCCGTCATGGTGACCACGTGCGTTGCGCTCCACCCGCGGCCGTCACCGCTGGCCATGTGGTGGAACCCGATCCGCGACAACCCGAACCCGTCCTGTTCGCGGTAGCTCATGCCGGACGCCTTCGCGGACTGCGCGATCTGACGCTCCCGCCCCCGGTGATGGAGGAGCGAGCGAAGCATCCACAGTCCGGCGATGAACGTCACGCCGAAGAGCACCCACGGCGTCCACCACTGCTCGCTGAGTCAGACAAAGAGGTCGTCCTCCGCGCTCTCCTCTGCGAGTTGCCCGATCAGTCGAGCCGAAAACAGCCGCATGGGTTCCCGATCGGCGGGAACCCATGCGGCGTTGAGCTTCGGTTGTGGATGCGCCTAGACGGCGTCGGCGCCGCGCTCACCGGTGCGGATGCGGGCGAGCGTTTCGACCGGAGTCACCCAGACCTTGCCGTCGCCGATCTTCTCGGTCTTGGCGGAGTCGATGATGGCGTCGACGACCGCGTCGGCCTGCCCGTCGTCGACCAACACCTCGATACGGGTCTTCGGCGTGAACGTGACTCGATACTCAGTGCCCCGGTAGGTCTCGCTGTGACCACCCTGCCGTCCGAATCCCTGCACCTCGGAGACCGTCATGCCCTGCACGCCGACTTCGGCGAGCGCGGACTTCACATCTTCGAGTTTGAACGGCTTGATGACTGCGGTGATCAGTTTCACGGGTTCCCCTTGGTTGCTTCGTACTGACTGATACAAAGAGTACTTCGTATCAGTCATAGGGCAAGGGTTTGTGAGCAGTTGTCAGGATTCTGTTCAGATCTGATGTCTATTGTATTGGTACAATAAACAGGATACGGTGCGGCTATGGCCCTTCCCGAGCGACGGCTCACCATCCGACTCGAAGGCGACACCGCAATCCCGGTGTTCGAGCAGCTACGCGCGCAGCTGTCCGTCATGGTCGCGGTCGGCCGGCTGTTACCAGGCGACCGACTGCCAACCGTCCGGGCGCTTGCCGAGCAACTGAGGCTCGCGCCTGGCACCGTCGCCCGGGCCTACCGGGAGCTCGAGCACGACGGCATCGTGGAGGGACGGGGCCGGCGAGGCACGTTCGTCGTGGACGAGCCCCCGCACTCCGAGCCTCTCGAGGAGCGACGCGAACGAATCGCCACGTCGGCCGACCGCTTCGTGTTCGAGGTCCGTCAGCTCGGGGCCGATGCCGACGGCGCTCTCGCTGCGATCGACGCGGCATGGGAGCGGGCGGATGCTGCTCTTGAGGACGGCGGCTAGCCCTCGATCTCGCCGAGACCACGGACGCGCCACGACTGTGCCCAGAGGTGGAGCTCGTCGTCGCCGTCCACGAAGACCGCATCAGCGAAGCCGACGGAACCGGTCACGCCATCGACCTCCGCAGCGACGCGAATGTCGATCCGTCCTCTCTCCCAGTTCCACCCGCAGGTCACGTCGGGCTGGCCGACGTCGCCGCACACCGACTCGTTCACCCGCGTGCCCTCGAGCACTCGCACCCGCACGTCGTCATCGTCCGGCTCCACAGTGGCCGTGTAGGACCCTCCGGCTTCGATCCACGGCGTCATGAGATCTGTGGCCTCGATCGCGAGGGCAATCGTCTCGTCGGCGCTCTTCGCCAGGAAGGTGCCGTAACACCCGGATCGGTGGTCAAGTTCGGCCGCGTCGACAATGAAACGCGAGCACGGCCGAACCTGGCCCGCCGATCATCAAGATGAATGTTCCTACTGCTTCCGCAGCAATGATTTTCTGGTCGCGCATGCGCGAACCCCCTGTCCTAGCGAAGCCTGCACTCACAGACCCACCCCACCCGACGTTGCTCCGACTCGTCGAGTCGCGACGGGGATACAGATTCCCGTCAGATCCGGCTGACCCGCTGGTCAGGAGGGAATGTCGCGGAACGGGATTCCCTTGTCGGGGCGGGGTTCCTGGGGGAGGCCGAGGACGTTCTCGCCCATGATGTTGCGCTGGACTTCGTCAGTGCCGCCGCCGATGCGGCTCATCCACTGGCCGAGGAAGGCGTAGTTCTGCCAGAAGCCGCCCATCAGTGCGTCCTCGGCATACAGGGTTCCGCGGGCACCCTGCATGGTCATGGCCAGGTTGCCGAGCATCTCGAGCCGTTCGCTGTTGGCGAGCTTCAGCACAGAGCTCTCCGGGCCCGGGGCCTCGCCCCGCGACGCGGCGGTCCGCACGCGGTAGCCGAGGAAGTTGATGGTGCGGGTACGGGCATAGAGCCGCATGAGCTCCTGGCGGATCACCGGATCGTCGGCGGCACCCATGCTCTGAGCAAGATCGATGACGTCGGCGAACATGCCGGACTGGCCGCCGATGCCGGTGCGCTCGTTGGTCAGGGTGGTGAGAATCGGCCCCCACCCTGCGTTGATTTCGCCCACCACATTGGCGACGGGAACCCGAACGTCATCGAGGAACACCTCGTTGAACTCGGAGCGCCCGGTCGGCTGCTTCAGCGGCCGGACATCGATGCCGGGCGTCGTCATGTCGAGCAGGAGATAGGTGATGCCCCGGTGCTTGGGGACGTCCACATCGGTGCGCACGAGCAGCATCCCGTGGGCGGACTCGCGAGCGTTGGACGTCCACACCTTCTGGCCGTTGACCACGATCTCGTCGCCGTCCACCACTGCGGACGTGCGGAGACCGGCGAGATCCGATCCGGCGCCAGGCTCGGAGAAGAGCTGACACCACGTCTCATCGCCGGTGAGCATGGGCGCGAGGTAGCGCTGCTTCTGTTCGTCGGTGCCGTGGGCGATGATCGTCGGGCCGGCCATGCCGATCGACTGGGCGAACTGGCCCTGCGGGAGGTCGTAGTGGCTTTCCTCCTCGGCGAAGATGCCGGCGTAGTGACTGGAAAGCGCTCGGCCACCGAACTCTGTGGGCCAGGTCAGCCCGGCCCAGCCCGAGTCGAACTTCATGCGCTGCCAGTCGCGACACGCCTGCCCGTAGGCCTGCTCCTCGGCCACTGAGCGGGCCTTCGCCCAATAGCTCTTCCCGAGATCGGCTCGCTCCGGTTTCAGTTCAGCGTGCTGCGCGAGGAACGCGTTGCATTCCTCGCGCCACGCGGCCTCTTCCGGCGTGTCATCGAAATCCATGAGGCGTGGCTCGGTCAGCCCTGGGCGCCGTGCACCGGCTGTGGTGCTCGCTCGCCGGCGATCGAGGCGCGAGCAAGATCGCCGGCCTCGGCAACCGTCATCCCGCGATCGCCGACCGACTCGATCGGGCCCTTCTGCCAGCCGTCACACACGTTGAGCTGCCCAGCGGTGTTCTCGAACGTTCGCCCGGTGATGTCGCAGTCGCCGGATCCGAGCCAAACGACGAGCGGCGAGACGTTCTCGGGTGCCTTCTCGTCGAACCCGTCGGGGATGTCGGCGCTGTAGAAGACGCCCTCGGTCATCCGGGTGCGGGCGTCAGGGGCGATGGCATTCGCGAGCACGCCGTAGCGGCCCCACTCGGCCGCCTGCTGGACCGTGAGCAGCGCGATGCCGGCCTTGGCGGTGGCGTAGTTTCCCTGACCGATCGAACCGGCGAGCCCGGCGCCCGAGGAGGTGTTGACCACGCGGGCGTCGATCTCGTTGCCGGCCTTCGACTGGTCCCGCCAGTACTCGATGGCATGGCGAGCAGGAGCGAAATGGCCCTTGAGGTGGACGCGGGTGACGCTGTCCCACTCGTCCTCGGACATGCCAGCCAGCATGCGGTCCCGAAGGAAGCCGGCGTTGCAGACGAGCGTGTCGAGGCGGCCGAACTCGTCGACGGCCTGTCGAACCATGGCGGCAGCCTGATCCCAGTCGGCGACGTCGGCTGCGTTGGCCACCGCATCGCCGCCAGCGGCGCGAATCTCCTCGGCAACCTTGTTGGCGGCATCGCTGGTCCCAGCCGTGCCGTCACGCTCCACGCCCAGATCGTTCACGACCACCTTGGCGCCCTCGGCAGCGAACGCGAGGGCATGGGCGCGGCCGAGTCCTCGGGCCGCACCGGTGACGATGACGACCCGTCCGTCGCAACTGCTCATGGCTGACCCCTGATCAGGTGAACTCTGGCTGCAGCTCGGACGAGACGATCCACATCGCGAAGTACTGCGCAGCCCCGCCGTAGGCGTGGCCGAGCGCGACCTTCGCGCCGTCGACTTGATAGTCGCCAGCGGTGCCGCGCACCTGATTAGCCGCTTCGAGGCAGCGGATCATCCCGGACGCCCCGATCGGGTTCGACGAAAGCACGCCGCCGGAACAGTTGACCGGGAAGTCGCCGTCGAGCGCGGTTGCGCCCTCGTCGGTCATCTTCCAGCCTTCGCCCTCCTCGGCGATCAGATGACCCTCGAGCCACATGGGCTCGTACCAGCTGAACGGCACGTAGAGCTCGGCCGCGTCGATCTGCTTGCGCGGGTTCGTGATGCCGGCCTTCTTGTAGAGGGCCTCCGCACAGTCGAGGCCTGCCTTGATCCGGATGGTGTCACGGCCCGGGAACGAGGAGAACTCGGTCCGCTTGGCATGCGCCAGCACCCAGGCAGGCGGGTTGGGCGACCGCTGCACCTTGTCCTCACTCGTGAGCACCATCGCGGCGGCGCCGTCGGATGACGGGCACGACTCGAGGAAGTGCAGCGGGTCCCACAACATCGGGGACTCCTTCACCTTCTCGATCGAGATGTCCTCGAGATGGAGGTGGGCGTGCGGATTCTTGAGGGCGTTGAGCCGATCCTTGACCGCAACCGTCCACCCGATGTGTTCGGGGGCGTTGGAGCGACGGATGTACTCACGGATCCACGGAGCAAAGGTGCCACCAGCGCCCTGGCCGCCCGAGCGACCGCCGGACAACGCCCACGTGGCGTTGCCCTCCGACTGCTTCTCGTAGGTGACGGTCAGGACGGTGTCGTAACGACCGCTCTCCACGAGCACGGCCGCGGAGATCGCGGTGGACGCGCCGACGGAGCCTGCCGTGTGGACCCGGTGGATCGGCTTGCCGACCGCACCGAGGGCATGAGCGAGCGACAGCTCCGGCATGATCACGCCTTCGAGCGCATCCGGGGCCTTGCCGATCACGACCGCGTCAACATCGTCGAACGTGAGGTTCGCGTCTTCGAGTGCGTTCAACGCGGCCTCTCGAACGAGGCCGTCGAGAGTGACCGGTAGCTGACGCTTGTACTTCGTCTGGCCGATTCCGACCACTGCACATGGGCGAGCCATGATCAGCTCCCTCCTTCGAGAACACACACGAGGTTCTGTTGCAGCGCCGCTCCCGACGTGGCGTGGGCGACACCTCGACTTGCTTCGCCTTCGGCCACACGCTTGGCCACTTCGATGATCCGCGTCAGGCCGGTGGCCATCACGGGATCGCCGGCCAGCGGACCGCCCGACGGGTTGATCGTGGTGGCGTCATCCAACCCGAGGGCGTCGCGCAGGATGATCTCCTCGTGGGAGTGGATGACGTGGAGCTCGGCCACATCCACCGCGCCGTCGCCGACGCCGGCGCCGGCCGCTGCGAGGCGCGTCGACGGCGAGTCGGTGAGATCGCGCAGTCCGGCGTGGTGGGAATCGATGCGGTGATCGAGCCCGGTGATCCACACCGGGCTGTCGGTCAGCTCGAGCGCACGGTCCCGGCGAGCGATGAGAATCGCGGCGGCACCGTCGGCCTTGGGCGACACGTCGTGCGCCCGCAGCGGGGCCATGTCATACGGCGCGGACATCAGGTCCTCGGCGGACACGTCACCCGACACCTGAGCGTGGGGGTTGGCGGCCGCATTGGACCGGCTTCTCACCACCACATCGGCAATGTCGGCTTCGGTTGCCTTGCCGGCCTGGATCAACGCTTGGGCCTGGATGCCGGCCATGGCATCGGGGTCGATGCCGAGCGGCGCGACCACATACGGGTCGGCCTGGAGGTGGAACACCTCTCGGGCGTTGCACGGTGACGACTTTCCGGAGCCGACCACCATGGCGACGTCGATGTCGCCCATCTGGAGCCGGAGCCACGCCTCGAACAACGCAAAGGCGCCGTCCATCTCCACGTGTGACTCGTACACGGGCGGCCATGCGCCCATGCCGTCCACGTTCGACACGAAGGCGAAGGGCATGCCGCTCAGGTAGTCGCAGCTACCGGCGATCGTGAAGCCCACATCGCCCCGTTCGATCCCCGCGTCGCCGAGGAGCTGGTTGACGCACTCCATGATCATGACGACCTCGGGGCCGTCGTAGCGGGCGTGCGCATCCGTCTGTGCAACACCGATGATCGCGATGTCGTTCTCTTGCGGTTCGAATCCCATCAGAAGTTGTGCTCCTTCACGAGTTCGGGATCCACATCGGGCTCGCCGGTGGACTCCCATCGTTCGTAGACGCCCTCATTGAGGCCGTACCCACGGTTGTCGGCGTCGTCGAAACTGATGTCATCGCGCCAGACGACCTCCAGGCGCATGCCCACGCGGAACTCGTCGATCGGGATGTGGCGAACATCGACACCACCGATCGTCGAGTCGGCACCGTCGAGCAGGATCGAGCACCGGATGTACGGCTCGGTCTCGGTTTGTCCGTGGTACTGGATGGGCGTGATCTCCGTGAAGGAGGTGACCGTGCCCCGGCCCTCGACCTCCACGTCGTCCGCATCGCTCATCGGCACCCGGTTGATGGCGTCGTAGCCGCGGCTGGGCACGTGGACCTTGCCGTCGGCCGGACTGCGCTGACCGATGATCTTCTTCTGGAGAAGACCCTGCAGAAAGCGTTGGCGGTGGGGCTGAAGTGGTTCCTGGATCCGCACCCCGATGAGGTGCTCCATGATCTCGACGTCCTCGTCAGCGTCCACGGGCGATGGGGCGGCGGCCTCCTCACCAGGCACAAAGTGCACATCGGTCACGGAGCCGACCCGGTCCTCGTTGAAACGGACGACCACGCGCATGCCGGTCGACATGGCGTCGATCGAGCCGGCGTCGACGGCGTGCAGCATCGTGGTGTCCGCACCGTCGAGCTTGATCTGCGCGAACGCGAACGGCGTATCGAGCGGATGCTTCGAGGTCGGTTCGGCAACCCAGGTCCAGGCATCGACCGTGCCGACCGGACCAACCTCGACGAGGTTCTCCGGACCGACGGTCGCGCCGGAGTCGGGGTCGTATTCGACCGGAGGGCAGATCACCTGGTCCCCCACCCGCGTGCCGAGGATGCGTCCATCGCGCAGCCCCGTCAGAAACGGCCCGATCACCGGGCCGGTCGTACGGGTGTAGGGGAACTCGAGAGTGAAATCGATGTCTGGGAGGTCGGCCATACGCGGCCGAGTTCACCACACGATCTGGGTCCACCTCAAAACGAGTTCACCCGTGGCCCGAACGGCGTTCGCTCAGACGCCGAGATCGCGCAACGCTGCAGCGCGTTTGGCGATCATCGAGCCGTCCAGGCTGATCGAACCATCGAGCGCTTCGGCGGGCCACTGGACGTCCAGGCGGACGTCCCCGTTGAGTGGAACCGGCCAGGCCCACCACTCGGTTGTCTCGACGTGGCGAGCCGGTCGACGGCGATCGTTGCGGTCTTCGATCACCTTGCGGGTTCCAAGACGAACGAGTGCGCCGGGTGTCGGCATGTCGGCCCGCTATCGCGGCGTGCCGATGCGGTTCGAGACCTGCGTGCCATCGCCGTAGGTGAGATCGACGGTGATCACCTCGGGCACGAGCCGGTGTTCCGATCCCACGCCGGGGCTCAGGTACTCGATCGATTCCCAGGTGGGCGGAAGGACCCACGGCCCGAGCGAGGTGACGGGGAGCGTCACCCCAAACCCGTCCGGGCCGGCGACGACGGCGTCGAGTGTGACTTCGGCGGTCTAACTTCGGGCAACGAGGCGGGGTACGTCCTCGCTCGGAACGCGGGCCACGGCGGCTTCGGGACCCGGGCCCCACGAGACGTAGTGCGCCTCGTGACGCCGGTCGAGCACAGAGATGAGCGACGCGACCTCGCTCTTGTCGAGCCTGGCTGCGCCGAGCTCCACAAGCCGACGGATCTCACCCAGACGGACACCGAGATGACGCAGAGCCGTGGCCGCGCCGGAGCGCGGGTCGTTCAGACAGCCGAGCAGAAGATCGAACGCGGATCGCCGAGAGTCGCCGGAGAGCGATTTCCCGTGCAGCGCCAGTTCGGCTCGAGGGCTCAAGGGAGGATCGATGTGACCGTCCGGGTCAGGATCGAAGTGGTGCCCGCGCAGAGCCATGATCGACCGCTCGAGGCGGGCGGTGTCGAGAGCAAACAATTCGCATAGCTCGGACATGTCGCCGGTCGCGGTCGCGACCGCGCCAAACAGCAGATACTCGGTGCCGCATCGCTCATCACCCATCGCGCCCGCTGTCCCCAACGCCACGTCGAGAGCCATCCGTGCACCAGCGTCCAGCTGAAGTTCACTCATCTGGAAAACGGTACAAGGCGACCCGCCGGCTTCGCCTGAGTCGTACGGATCAACCGCGGGTTGATTCCCCTGCCGTGAAGGCGAAAACGGTGGCAGACGTCACGTCTCGCAGCGTCTTCGGGTCGATCGGAAAACACGAGTCGTTCGTGCCGGCGGCGCCGTAGACGATCTCGTGCTCGAGCAGGTCGGGGTCCATGAACGTCGGCAAGGGAGCCGGGTGGCCGAACGGCGGCGTCCCCCCGATCGAGAAACCGGTCGCCTCCCGAGCCGTGTTGGCGTCGCTCATCGTCACGGAACCGCCCACGACCTTGGCGAGACGGTCGGTGTCCAGCCGATTGTGGCCGGCGGTCAGCGCGAGGAAGGGGCCGTCCGGGCCCACCACCACGAGCGACTTCGCGATCTGCGACACCTCACAGCCCACGGCGATGGCAGCGTCTGCGGCCGTCCGGGTGCCCTCGGGGTAGAGCACGTAGTCGACGTCGACACCGAGTTCGGCCGCAGCGGCGCAGAACCGCTCGAGCGCGTCGGGCTTGGCCATCAGCTGTCCGCCGGCCACGTGCCGTGGAATCCGAACGGCACCCGTCGGGGCAGGTCGATCTCGGCGACGGGAACGGCGCCGACATCGGTCGCGTCGAGGATTACGAACGACGAACGGTCCGTGGCTTGATCCCAGATGAACGTGAGCAGCCATCCTTCGCCCTCGGCGCTGTCGGGTGGGTCGGGCACGAACAGCGCCTCGCCCGGTTGTCGTGCCGGGCCCGGTGTCCAGCGATCCAGCTCGCCGGTGGCGACGTCGAGCGCGGCAAGCCCGGGGAACTCGAGATTGCCGTCAGCGGTGTCGTGCGTCTCCGTGTACCAGGCGACGGAATGGGCCCGCCCAGTCACCCGGTGATCGATCTCAGGGAAGTCGATGGAGAGCTCACTGACCTGCTCGGTCGTCCACGTGAGCTCGTCACCGCCGGTGCCGATCGTCCACCGGTTGAGGAGCGACGGGCTGTCATTGATGTCGTTGTCGTTGAACACGGATGGAATCCGAGAAACGTCGAGAACGATCCGATCGTCGTCGCGGTACGCGTTCGTGCCGTGGAACACGTAGCCGTTGTCGATCTCGACCCAACGCATCTCGGCAGCCGGGCCGCCCAGGGGCATGACACCGACGAGCGAGCCGCAGGACGCGTCCCACGTGAACGGATTCACGGCGCCTGCGGCGGCTGCGGCGAGGTCGAACACCACCGGGAACTCCCAGAAGACGACGTCGCGGTCGGTGATCGCGAAGTCGTGGATCATCGTCCCGGCCGACACCGCGATCTCTTCCTTCACGAGGAGCTCGCTGCCATCGTCGGAGGCGACGTAGTAGGTGAGATAGGGCGGGGTGAACCCGTAGCCGAAAAGTGGAGCAGCCCGGTGGACGGATCCACCTTCGGGTGCGCGGTGACGTTCGAGCCGAGCGAACCGTCTGCGCCGGAGATGTCGACGGGCTCGATGGTCGCGAGGTTCGACGGGTCGATCTCATACGGCCAGCCGACCTCGCCGAGGCTCAGCAGCCGATCGCCGTAGGCGAACATGCTGACGTTGGACTGTGTCTCGCCACTCCCGGGTGGCGCAGCGAAGTCGCCGAATTCCCGGCCGTCTTGGAGGAACGGCGTGTCGATATAGCGGTTGTGGTACCAGCTGGCCTCGCCGTTCTCGATGCGGATGCCGTGCACCATCCCGTCACCGAAGAACCAGTGCGGCGAGTTCCCCGAACTCGGGTTCGACCCGTTGCGGGCGCAGAGGCCGCTCAGCGTCGGCGGGATCGCACCGCGGACCTCCAGTTCGGTCAGGCGCACTTCGTCAGCAACGGGGGCGAAGCCGCCCTGCAACCAGTACGGCGTCGTGGAGTCGTAGCCGAGGGTTGTGGTCGTGACCAGCGGAGCGGTGGTCGACGTCGCGGCCGCGGTAGTCGTCGGCGCGGTAGTTGTGGTTGCCGGTGCGGACGTCACGTCGTCGGCACAGCCGGCCAGAGCAATACCCCCGCCGAGGGCTGCTCCCCCGGCGAGAAACGTACGGCGATCCACTACCGGCGGCCGCGTACGAGCCGTCCGGGCCGAGCGCCCGTGTCCTCACCCTCGCGACGAGTGACCTGACCGGCCACGATCGTCGCGACGTAGCCCTCAGCGGTCTGGATAAGCCGACGTCCGCCAGCGGGAAGGTCGTGGACCAACTCCGGCGTGCGCAAGGCGATCCGATCGTGATCGATCACGTTGAGATCGGCCCGTTGACCCACCTCGATCGTGCCCCGATCGGTCATTCCGAACAGCGCGGCGGTGTCCTTGGTCTGCTTGCGCACAACCCACTCGAGAGGAAGCTGTTCGCCTCGAGAACGATCGCGCGTCCAGTGGGCGATCATCGTCGTTGGCAGTGACGCGTCGCAGATGAGGCCGCAGTGGGCGCCGCCGTCGCCGAGTCCGACCACGGCTTGCGGATGTGTCAGCTGCTCCCGGATGACGTCGTGGTTGCTGTCGACGTAGTTGTAGAGCGGAAGCATGAGCAGCGCCTTGCCGCCCTCAGCACAGAAGGCGTCGTAGGCGGCCTCCTCGGGCGACACGCCCGCGACCTCCGCGAGGCCGGCCACCGAGCGGTCAGGCGTCGGCTCATAGTCCGGCGGGTCGCCCAGCACGTAGAGAGAGTCGAGCATTCCGGCTGCGAGCATCGCGATGCCCTCGTTGATCAGGCCCTTGCCCTCGCCGTTCTCTTCGCTGAGGATCGCGGCCTTCACCTCCGGCTTGCGCAGCTCCACAATGCGTTCGGCAATCGGGAGATCGCCGATCGCCTGGTAGCTCGGGCGAAGCATGAATGGGTGGCCGGTATCGAAGCCGATGAGGACGCCGAAGGGGCGTCCTGCGACCTGCGGGTGAAGCTGCGCGCCCTCGTCGACCGCCGCGAGCGAGGCGTCCATCTGCTCTCGCCAGAGGTCAGGAGCAGCGGGGACCTGGAGCATGGCGAAGGTGACCGGCTGGCCGGTTTCGGCCGACAGCCGCCGCATCCAGTCGACTTCCTTCATCGGGGCGACGAGGTCAAGCCCAGCCGCGCCCGCCGGCGCCAGTTCGAACACACCGCCGCCGCCGTCGCGCAACGCACGACCCATCGCGAACAGCTCGTCCTCCGCGGCGAAGGTGCCCGGCACGGGCTCGCCGTCCATTGCTCGATGGCCGATCGTCCGAGACGTGGAGACACCCAGCGCTCCTGCGGCGATCGCTTCCTGCACGATCTCGGCCATCGCCTCGATCTCCTCGGGCGACGCATCCTCGTTCTTGGCGCCCCGCTCCCCCATCACGTAGGCGCGCACGGATCCATGGGGGATCTGCGTGCCGACGTCGACGGACCACTGGCGCTTGTCGAGCGAATCGAGATACTCGGGGAAGGTCTCCCAGTCCCAGTCGATGCCCTCGCTCAGGGCGGCGCCAGGAATGTCTTCCACGCCTTCCATCAGCTGAACGAGCCAGCTCTCCGAGCCTGGACGGACGGGCGCGAAGCCGACGCCACAGTTGCCCATGACGAGCGTGGTCACGCCGTGCAGCGACGTCGGTTCGAGCGTCTCGTCCCACGTGACCTGACCGTCGTAGTGGGTGTGGACGTCGACGAACCCGGGGGTGACGAGCAGGCCGGTCGCATCGATGACCTCGGCTGCCTCGCCGTCGAGGTCGGACCCGACCGCAACGATGACGCCATCGGTGATGGCGATGTCGGCTTGGCGCCGATCGGTGCCGGTGCCGTCGACAACGGTGCCGTTGGTGATCAGGAGGTCGTACATGGGGCTCCTCAGGAGGTCGCGCGGACGAGTCGGCCGGGCCGCGCCCCGGTATCGGTGTCGTCGCGGCATGTGACCACACCGCTGACGATCGTGGCTTTGTAGCCACAGGCGAACTGGACGAACCGCTTGCCGCCCGCCGGAAGATCGCGGGCGACCTTCGGCGGTTCGAGCGTCAGGTTCTCGAGGTCGACCACGTTGATGTCGGCCTTGGCGCCGACCTCGAGCGTTCCTCGGTCAGCGAATCCGAACAGGCGGGCCGTGTCGTGGGTCTGCTTCTTAACGATGAACTCCAGCGGCAGCTTCTCGCCGCGGCTGCGATCACGTGCCCAGTGCGTCAGCAGCCAGGTGGGCTGCGAGGCGTCGCAGATCACACCGCAATGTGCGCCGCCATCGGAGAGGCCGATGACGCCAGCGGGATGCGTGAGCATTTCGCGGAGCGCATCGCCGTTACCGTCGGCGTAGTTGAGGAACGGGAAGAGCAGCAGGGTACGACCGTCGTCCTCGAGCAGCATGTCGTAGAGCAGATCCTCGACCTCGCGCCCCATGCCCTCAGCGATGGCCTTGATCGTGCGGTCCGGGCCCGGCTCGTAGTCGGGCGGGTCGCCGAGCACGTAGATCCGATGCATCGACCCGAGGATGAACTGCGAGAACGGGTTGTCGGTATCCGGGACCTCCGAGAGGATCGCCGCCCGCCGCTCGGGCCGACCGAGTTCGGCGACGAGTTCGTCCAGCGGCAGATCTGCGATCTCGTCAAAGCTCGGCCGCTGTCGCCACGGGCTGAGGCCTTCGAGTCCGAGAAGAATGCCGTTGAGCCGACCAGCGATCTGGGGATGCAGCGACGCACCCTCCTCGACCGCGGCGATCGAGCGGTCCATCAGCTCCTTCCAGAGCTGGGGCTCGTCGTTGATCTGGACGAGGACGAACGAGACCGGCACGCCGGTGTCCTTCGAGATCTTCACCATCCAGTCGACTTCCTTGTGCGGCGCGACGACGTCCTCGCCGGCCGATCCCATCGGCGCGAGTTCGAGCAGTCCGTGGCCGGCATCGGCACAGCCGCGGGCGAGGCCGTACAACTCGTCTTCGGCAGCAAACGTGCCCGGCACGGGCTCGCCGTCCATCGCCGTGTGGGCGATCGTTCGCGAGGTCGAGACCCCGAGGGCGCCGGCTTCCACGGCTTCGCGGACGATGCCGCGCATCGCCTCGATCTCCTCGGCATTCGCTGCTTCGTTCTTGGCGCCTCGCTCCCCCATGACATATGAGCGAACTGCGCCGTGCGCGATCAAGCAGCCGACGTCCATCCCCCACGCGCGCCCATCGAGATTGTCGAGGTATTCGGGGAAGGTCTCCCACGTCCAGTCGATGCCTTCGCTCAGCGCGGCTCCAGGGATGTCCTCGACGCCCTCCATCAGCTGGATGAGCCAGTCCTCGGTGCCCGGCTTCACCGGCGCGAAGCCGACACCGCAGTTGCCTGTGACGATCGTGGTCACGCCGTGGGAAGCGGACGGTTCGAGCACCGGATCCCACGTGACCTGACCGTCGTAGTGCGTGTGCACATCGACGAAGCCCGGGATGACAATGCAGTCGGTGGCGTCGATCACCTCGTCGGCCTCGGCGCGGCCGAGATCGCCGACTGCGGCCACCACGCCGTCACGCACGCCGACATCGGCGACGTGGCGGTCGGCGCCCGTCCCGTCGACGACGGTGCCGTTACGGATGAGAAGGTCGAACCTCGTGCTGTCAGCTTCCGCGTTCATGGATCAAAGCTTAGAACGCCGTCCGACCGAGGGCCGAACCCTCAGGCGG
The DNA here is from genome assembly GCA_029246685.1 of Acidimicrobiales bacterium. Classification (GTDB taxonomy): domain Bacteria; phylum Actinomycetota; class Acidimicrobiia; order Acidimicrobiales; family Aldehydirespiratoraceae; genus JAJRXC01. The sequence goes on from JAQWMR010000015.1 coordinate 178,232, forward strand.
GCAGAATCATCGTGGCCGGGATCGCCATGTCGAACGTGTCGTTGCACAGCGAGACATCACCGGTTTCCAGGCCGAGCGTGAACCAGGCCTGCCGCTGGTCGACGGATCCGTGCGTCCAGTTGTGCGGCGTCACCTGCTGACCGGCGGACTCCTGAATTCGGTCGTCACCCACCGCTTCGGCTGCCCGCAATCCCTCGGCGATGTCGCCTCGCTCGAGCGTGACGTCGGACGACGCGGGCCGCCGCTCTGCGACGTTCGCCCACGTCCCTGCCAGACAGTCAGCCCGAAGCTCGAGACGGATCGTCAACCCATTGACGGCCTCTTGTGACGACGCGTTCTGTTACTCGGCGCGAACATCGCCGGACACGCCCGTCACGGTCTGGACGTGGTGGGCAACCTCGTGGGCGATCACATACGCCTGGGCGAAGTCTCCACCCGCGCCGAACTGGGGCCCCGCAAGCACGTCGAAGAACGACTGATCCAGGTACACGTGCTCGTCGGCCGGGCAATAGAAAGGTCCGGTGGCGGCCGTGGCGAAGCCGCAACCGCCCGTCTCGACGTTGTCGAGAAAGATCACCATCGTGGCGCGCCGATAGCCCGGCAGCGTCGACTCCCAGTAGTCCTGTACGTCGGTGAAGACCGCTCCAAGGAACCGGTTCTCCTCGGCGACATCACCGGACGAATCGCCGGTGGTGCCGGTCCCATCGCCGAGCGAGGCCGGAAGGCCTCCGCCCTCGCCGCCGCTGAGCAATGCGAAAACCACGACCACGATGATTCCGAGAATCCCGGCGCCGCCGACGCCGGCTCCGGCCTTGCCACCGCGGCTCATCGGCGTCGGGAAGGGAAGCCCCGCTCCACTTCCACGGCGGCCGAGCGGGCCCTGCCCCGGTACTCCACATCGCGCACTCGGGCGCCGCGCCGTATCTTGACCACCGTTGTCCTCCTGATCCGCGCTCGACCCTAGGCACCGAGCAGCGCGGCGAGGCCTGTCAGGTCTCGGTCGAGACGAGCCGCCGTCGCCCGATAGATATCGAGCGGCTCGCCCGCCGGGTCCGCCACTTCTTCCGCGGGCCGGCCGATCGTCGGCCCGGTCCGACTCGCCCCGATCGCAACGATCCGGTCGACCATCGATCGTTTCGCCATCGCCTCGCCCTCCTGCGCCGAGCCGCGCAACAAACGCACGAGCTCTCCGGGAAGGAAGACGTGCGGCGCAAGGGATTTGTCGCGAGCAACGACGGCACCGGCGTGATCTCGCGTCATCGCAAGGACGAGATCCACCTCGAGCTGATCTGGCGCGAGCTTGCGGCTTCGATGCGCGGACAGATCGAGACCCATCTCGCCCATCACCGAGACCGCGTGGGGCGTGGCGCCTCGTTCGGCCCAACCGAGCGTGCCGGCCGACGCGACCATCGCGTCCACGCCGTGGTCCGCGAGACGAGCGGCGAGCAGGACTTCCGCCATCGGCGAACGGCACGTGTTGCCGGTGCACACCGTGAGGACCCGCAATCGAGCAACGCCCAAGGAAGGCGCACCAGCGGGCGCCACATTGTTGGCCACACGATTCTTCGACACTTGCGATTCGGCAGACACAGCGCCACACGATGGCATGGCCACCGTCTGAGGTGGTACACCGAGCGAGTCGAATTGCGACCCGAGGAGACAGACATGCCAGGACCGCTCGAAGGAGTGAAGGTCGTCGAACTCGGCGTCTGGGTTGCCGGGCCCGCCGCCGGCGGAATCCTCGCCGACTGGGGTGCTGATGTCATCAAGGTCGAACCGCTGACCGGCGACCCGGCCCGAACGTTCCAGCGCATGCTCGGCGCCGACATGCCGACGAACCCTGTCTTCGAGAACGACAACCGCTCGAAGAAGTCCATCGCGCTCGATCTGTCCACCGATGACGGCCTCGCGATCGCGAAGGAACTGATCGCCGATGCGGACGTGTTCGTGACCAACGTGCGGCTCGGCGGCCTCGACCGGCTGGGCCTCGACTCCGACACGCTGTTGGCCGAGAACCCACGTCTGATCTACGCCGCGATCACGGGCTTCGGGCTCGAGGGTCCGGACAAGGACAAGGCGGGCTACGACATCGCTGCGTTCTGGGCGCGATCCGGCATCGCCCATCTCCTCACGCCAGAGGGTGAGCACCCGCCGTTCCAGCGCGGCGGCATGGGCGATCACAACGCCGGGCTTGCCGGCGCAGCCGCCATCTCCGCCGCCCTTTACAGCCGCGAGAAGACGGGCGAGGGTCAGCTCGTCTCCACCTCGCTGTTCCGAGAAGGCGTCTTCACCATCAGCTTCGACCTCTCGATCACCGTCGGCTGGGGGCTCACGCTCGGCACCGGTCGGCGCGAGACGATGCACAACCCATCCACCAATAACTACGTGACGGCGGACGGTCGACGGTTCTGGGTCGTCGGCCTCGAGGCGGACCGTCACTGGCCGCCGATGGCTCGCGTGGCGGGGCATCCCGAATGGATCGAGGACCCACGATGGGCGACCGCCATGGACCGAGCCGTCAACGGTGGAGATCTGATCGCCGAACTCGACAAGATCTTCGCCGGCAAGACGCTGGACGAGTGGGTTGAGGTGTTCGACACCGAGCCGGACTTCTTCTGGGCCCCGGTCAATTCGCCCGACGACCTCCTCGCTGATCCGCAGTTCCACGCGTCAGGCGCGCTGATCGAAGTGCCCGACGGGGCGAGCGGCACGACGATGATCGCGACGCCCTGCGACTTCGCCGGCACGCCGTGGGAAGCGCGGAGCCTGGCTCCGCAACTCGGGGAGCACACCGAGGAGATCCTGAGCGGCATGGGCCGCGGTGACGACATTGCTGCCCTGGCCGCGGCCGGAGCGGTCGGTCTTCCCGCCACACTGTAAGACGTGTGGTGGACCGAACTCCGAAGCCTTCTGGCGGTCGCGCTCGTCCTTGGTGGGATCGCGTTCGCATGGACGCGTATCGAGAACCGACCGGTCAAGGTGATCGACCTGGCCTCGACCACCACAACGACGATAACGACGACCGAACCGCCCCCCACCACGGTTGACCAGGACGCCCGCAACGCCGCGATCTGTGACCACGCCCGCGCCCTCGCCGAGGACCTCGTGGCGCTGCCTGGAGACGCCGGGCCCGGTCCGGTCGCCCGTCTCGCTCTCGACTTCTGGCGTCGGGTCGAGGCACTCTCCGTCGGCGGCGCCCGAGCGGAGGTGACGGCGGTCGTCAGGTACTACGAGGACTATCTCGAGACGGCCGCGCCGTTCGACTTCAGCACCACGAAGATCATTCTCGAAGGCGACAAGGAGAAGCTGCAGCAGCTCCTCACCCGGCCCGCCCCCGGCCTGGACGAGTCACGGCAGCTGATCGGCCTCTTCTGCGGAGTGGATCCGCCGAACAAGCCGTCCATGGGCGCCACCGCTTTCGACGACCTCGAAGATCGACTTCTTGATCCCGACGACGAGGACGAGTGACCTACCCACCCGAACACCATCTGCTCCGCGATCTCGGCTTCGACGGCGAGCACGGCCCCGATCGGGCCCGCAATCGCATCGAGATCACCGACGGCCTGCACGGCTCACAAGGCGTCCGGCTCGGCGTGTTGGCCACCATGGTCGACGTCACCGGCGCCAGCATCGCCTTGCGGTCGGTTCGGCCGGACTGGATCGCCACCGCCGACCTCGGCGTCCACGTACTCCGGCCCATCTCTGCCGGGTCGCTCCATGTCGAGTGCTCGCCGCTGCGGGTCGGCATCGGATCGGTCGTCGTTCACGCCACGATCGAGGACGACGACGGCGCGCTCTGCGGTGTCGGCCGCATGGCGTTCGCCCGCATCCCTGGGTCCGCCACCAAGGCAGTCATCGAGGATGTTCCTGGCACCACCCGAGCAGGGCTCGACGGCGGCACACCGGTGACGGAGCCCATCGCCGATCTGTGCGGCTTCGACGTGGTCGGACCGGGCCAGCTGCGACTCGAGAAGACGCCGTACATCCAGAACAGCTTCGGCACCGTCAACGGCGGCGTGATGGCGCTGGCGACGGAAACGGCCGCCGTGTCCGCTGCCGGGGGTGGACACGCCACAGATCTCAACATCCACTATCTCGAACAGGTTGGCGACGGGCCGATCGCGGTCACGGCAGAGGTACTCCGCGCCGACGCGGCCGCCTTCGTGAGTGTGCGAGTGCAAGACCGCTCTGATGGTCGCCTCGTCGCCGTCTGCGACGTGACGGTCGAGCCGGACTGAGCGCGGCGCCGTTGGTTCCGGTCAGTTCGTGAGTTCACGAGACGTCATGGCCTCGAACTCATCGGCCGGCACGGGCTGATGGAACAAGAAGCCCTGCATCAGGTCGATACCGAGGCTCTCGATCACCTGCCGCTGTTCGACGGTCTCCACGCCTTCGGCGATCACATCGATGTCGAGCGCCCGCGCCATCGACACGGTCGCTTCCATGACCGCACGCGAGACGTTGTCACGCAGCCGGCCGGCGGTGATCGAACGATCGATCGTCACGGCGCCGACGAAGTCCATGTCGCGGATGCGACTGAACGCGCCCTGAGCGATGCCGAAGTCATCGATGACGACCAGACATCCGAGCTCGGCCAGGCGATGGAGCGTGCGGTTGGCGTCGTCCACACGGCGAAGAAGGAGATCCTCACCGACCTCGAGATCCAGCTGACTTGGCGTCACACCAGCCCAGTGCAGGATCTCGTCGACTCGATCGACGAAGAACGGATCGACGAGCTGACGCTCAGCCAAGTTGACACCGACGCGGGTGGTGCGGCCGGGGCCGTACAGGTGGTTCGAGACCGACGTCTGCGCCACGGCCACACGAAGAACGACTTCACCGAGGCAGGCGAGCAGGCCGGCTTCTTCTGCGACCGCCAAGAAGCGGTCCGGCCCGAGCACGCCGTGAACCGGATGTTGCCAGCGCACAAGCCCCTCGAGTCCGACCACTGTGTCGGTCGAACTCGACAGGATCGACTGGTAGTACACGTGGAACTGACCATCGGCCAGCGCCGGCACGAGTGCCTGTTGGACAGCGCGGCGGTCGAGACCCTCCCGACGCTGCCGCTCGTCGTAGATGCCGACGCCGATCTTGAGCCGCTTGGCTCGATACATCGCCTGGTCTGCGTGGCTGAGCAGATCGTCGGATCCGACCGGGTTACGGCGCGAACCGACGGAGACGCCGATGCTCGGTGTCATCAAGATGGCACCGTCCGCCACCTCGATCTGTTGTTCGAAGGCCCGCATCACGTTGTCGGCCACCTCCCGAACGACGGACTCTCGTTCGAGCCCGAGCGTGACGACCACGAACTCATCGCCACCCCAGCGGCCGACGAGATTTTCCGATCGCACGGTCCCGCGGAGCCGCTCGCCGAACGCTCGGAGCACTTCGTCACCGGCCTCGTGGCCCATCGAATCGTTGATCGCCTTGAAGCCGTCGAGATCCAAGAACAACACGCCGACCACGCGGTCGTGGCGGTACGCGCTGCGCAGGGCGGTCTCGAGGCGAGCGCCGAGTTCATCGCGAGCGAGGAGGCCGGTCAGTTCATCGTGAGAGGCCCGGTGCTCCATCTCATACAGTCGAGCGGCGGACTCGCCGGCGATGAGCCGCTGGATCGCAAAGACGGCCGTCATCACGATCGTCACGGTGACTCCGCTCGTGAGCGCACCGGGGTCGCCGGTCCGCGCGGCGAGGAAGGCCGTGACCAGATAGCCGATCACGGCCGGGACGAGCAGCGACGACATGTCGCGCGTTGCTCGCGCCGCAAAACGGCGCCGCCGAGTACGAATTCCCACGGGTTCCATATCGGCCCGGGCGCACGCCAACGTGACGATCTCGGCGAAGTGGATTCATTCGACTCACATCCCGGACCGAGAAAGGGGCCCAAGGTCCCATTCAGTTCGCCTGTGAGGCCCCGTTCCTGCCAGATTGCGGGAATGAGCGACACGACTCCGCATCCGAACCGCTTTGCCGGAAAGGTGGCCGTGGTGACCGGCGCCGCGTCGGGAATTGGCCGCGAGACGGCCCTTCGTCTGGGCGCGGAAGGGGCGTCCGTCATCGCGGTCGACATCGCCGCCGATGTCGACGGGGTCGCGGCGCAGATCGTCGAAGCTGGTGGCACCGCTCTCGCCGTCCAGTCCGATGTGAGCGAACGAGCGGGCGCCGAGGCACCCGTCGACGCCGCGCTCGACGAGTACGGGCAGCTCGATGTGCTCTGCAACATCGCCGGCATCCTCGCCGCCGCTCATTCGGACCAGGTGCCCGACGAGCAGTGGGAACGCATCATCGCCGTCAACCTGACGGGCGTCTTCTACACGACCCGCCGAGCCCTCCCCGCCCTCGTGGAATCGAAGGGCTCCATCGTCATGGCGGCTTCCACGTCAGCGCTCTCCGGCCACCCGTGGATGACCGCGTACAGCGCCAGCAAGGGCGGCGTGCTCGCGATGACGCGCACTCTGGCAATGGAATACGCCCGCCGCGGCGTGCGGGTGAATGCGGTCGCCCCCGGGGGCATCACCACGCCGATGGTCGGCGGTCTGCAGCTGCCCGACGACATCGACTTCTCCCTGTTCGATCGGATCTCACCGCTCGATGAGTTCCGCGGACCCGAGACTGTCGCGTCAGCGATCTGCTTCCTCGCCGCTCCCGAGGCGGCCCACATCAATGGCGAGGTTCTACGCGTCGACGGCGGCACTCTCGCCTGACGGCGGGCCACCCCGCACCGACTCCAGCGCCAGCACGAACATCATCGGCACGACCGGGCAGAAGAAGAGCGCGGCGACGCCGACCCACAGATGCACGAGGAAACACCCCACGACGATCGCGACCGCGACCAGGACGCCGACGGTGGCGGCAACGCGTATCCAGAGCAGCGACGGCTCCGGCTCCGCGTCCGCGGCAAGGTCTGCGGTGGCGTTCACAACCTCCCGATCGGCCACTCGGCGCGAAGTTGAACCCTGGCCACCGCTCGTGGTCGCGGAGCTGTCACGATTGGGGGAATGTCCCATCCCTGCGCGATCGCGGCGTTGATCTTGGCGCTCCTCGCCGCCAGCTGCAGCGACGATCCGCCGGACCCATCGGCAAACCCGCCGACGACCGCGTCAACTGCCTACACCACATCGCCGATCGACCCCGACCTGCCCTGGCCGGCGCGACTCAGCGCGGTCCACCAGGAGTGGACGGTGGAGATCCTCGAACGCCTCCCCCACGACGTCGATGCCTTCACGCAAGGGCTCGAGTACGGCGAAGACGGACTGTGGGAGAGCACGGGTCTCTACGGCGAGTCGACCCTTCGACTGACCGATCCGTCCACCGGCGAGGTCCTGCTGGAACGAGCGCTGGACGAGGCCCACTTTGGCGAAGGGCTCACCCTCGTTGACGGCCTCCCACTGCAGCTCACGTGGCGGGCCGGCCTTGCGTACTACTGGGCGCCAAGCCTCGACCTGGCCGCGACCGAGCCATACGACGGTGAGGGTTGGGGTGTCTGCAACACCGGCGACCACGTGTGGATGTCCGATGGGTCGGCGACCCTGACTCAACGAGACCCCGAGACGTTCGACCCGCTGGGGACGGTCGATGTCCACCGCGATGGCGACGCGATCGATCGGCTGAACGAGCTCGAGTGCATCGGTGATCACGTGGTGGCCAACGTGTGGCAAACCGATGAGATCGTGGTCATCGATCCCGCAAGCGGCACCGTCCAGGCGACCATCGATGCCTCCATTCTGAGCGAAGAGATCGACTCGAACGACGGCGGCGCCGTCCTGAACGGCATCGCCGACCCCGGCGACGGCACGCTGCTCCTGGCCGGCAAGCTGTGGCCGATGCACTTCATTGTGCGGATCGTCGGCTGACTGTCAGCGCGCGTGCGTACCATCGCACCATCGACCTGATCACCTCCCCGCTCGCCGACCGGCCCACGTACGGACTCGACATCGAGACCAACACAACCATCAACGGCCTCGACCCGGCAGTAGCTGCCGTGGTCGCCGTCGCAGTCACGGGTGCCGACCTCGAAGTCGTCCTCGACGGCCCCGAACCAACACTGCTCGCCGAGCTGGACCAGGTCCTGCGCGACCTCGCACCCGGCGTCCTGGTCACCTGGAACGGTGCAGGTTTCGACCTGCCGTTCCTCGCTGACCGTGCGCACCGTTCCTCAGTCGAACTCGGGCTCGAACTTCACCTGGATCCGTTGATCGCCGGTGGCAAGGATCCACTCCCCGGTCACACCGGCGCCTACCGCGCCCGTTGGCATCACCATGCCCACGTGGACGGCTATCAGCTCTTTCGAGCCGATGTGGGCGCAAGTCTGCATCTCCCGTGTGGGCTCAAACCGCTGGCCCGTTTCGTCGGCCTTCCCGTCGTCGAGGTGGACCGTGAGCGGATCCACGAGCTGACCGAGGATGAATGTCGCGCCTACGTGGCCAGCGACGCTCACCTCGCTCGGGCTCTCGTCGCCCGCCGCCCGCAGTGGGCGGCGGCGATCGACCAGCTTCCGGCGTCGAGCGGCTCGTAGCCGGCCACGTCGTGGTGCGGAGTGTCGAGGTAGATCTTCGCCTCGGGAACCCCGGCGAACTTGCCGTGACTCCAGCGAACCTCCACGTGGCCTTCGATTACGCGCTCCCCGCCGGCGCGGTCCGCAAGGTCCGCCCGCCAGCGCACGGTCGGCTGACCGGCGTGCTCACCCCACATGTCGAAACTTCGGAGCTCGTAGCGGTTCCGAAAATCCCATGGCGTGCCCACCCGGTAGCGCAGCGGCGCATCGTCGAGCCCCGCTCCGAGCACGAAGTACGGCGCAGCCTGGAGCCGCAGCACCCGCCAGAGGAACTCCTCGCGCTCACGGCGGCTGTCGGCGACATCCAAGAGTCGCGCCGCACTCGCACGGGCGATCTCGAACGCCACAAGTTGCCAGTCCGTCCGCAGCGCGGCCGGCCAGTGTCCCTTCAGCGCTGACTTCAGCTGCTGACGATGGTCCGGCTCGAGATCGGCAACCAGTTCAGGCAGGGCCGGGTCCCCGACGTGCGAACGAACCTCGGCGTAGAAGTCCTGGAACGACTCGGGCGCAACCGACGCAAACCAGTCGCCACTCTGTTTCGAGCGTTCGCTGAGGGTTCGATCGAAGACGTGCCACGGCGATGCATTGTGGAGGATGTTGGAGCCGTATTTGCAGCTCAGGAGGTAGACGTGGTCCACCCGCAGGTCGGCCGGGATCTGCTCGTAGGCAGGCGGCCGATGCGGACCCTTCCACTCCACGAGCCACGGCGGCCGCCCCCGCAATCCGTCTTCGGCGCGGGCGAACACGGCGCCGTTCTCATAGGCGATCCGGAACTCTCGGTCGTGCACGCCCGAGGCAAAGGCGGTGTCGAGTCGGTCATAGACCGCGTCGTCCACGTTGACGATGAACCGGGGCCGCGCGGCCAACGCCCGTTCGATGTCGCGGAAGCCGAAGAGGCCGAGGCCGGTGACGATCTCGGTGATCTCCGTGCGGGCGTCAGCCATGACCGCCGCCATCGGCGAACAGCCGGGTGAACTGCAGCTGCGCGCCGATCATGTCGGCCGGCAGATCATCGTCGGTGTAGACGCTCTTGCCGTCGTAGACATCGATCCCGGTACCGGTGGCTCGAATCCACTCGACGGTCGCATCGCCCCACCGCTCCTCCAGCAGCGCGTCACGAATCGACGCGGCGGCCTCGCCGAGCAACACCGGATCCGTGCGGGCAACCACTTCGAGCGCGAGTACGCGGTGGAGCAGCTCGATGTCGTCGGCCAGAAAGATCGACGGCGGCTCCGTGTGGACCACCGCATAGGCGACCGAGGACGCAGTCACAGCACTCAGGACGGCCGGTTGGCCATGTCTTCGAACCGCTCCACGTCGCGCTCGGTCCAGAAGCCGGGAATCGGTAGGACGGCCCCGCCCTCGGCGTAGGCACGCAACCGCGCAACGCCAGTGGCGTCGAACATCTCGATTGCGTCGAATACCTGGTCCGGCCCGACCGCCCGCAACGCCTTGTCGCCCTCACTCTTGTCCTTGGGCAGGTTGGAGGTGAGCACGAGCACACGACTCGGGTTCTGGGGTTCGTCGGTCGCACGCAACACGTGGATTCGGCCGAGGGTTTTCCAGAGTGTGTCGGTTCGCATCAAGCCAGGCCGCACGGTGGTGAACGCGCCGGACACGTCGACGTAGAACTGACCGCCTTCGGCGTCTTCCACCAGGAAGTTGAACTGCACGCCGACCTTCGGAACCTTCACCGGTGTCTTCACGACATCGAAACCGGCTTCGGTGAGGACCCGCTCGGCGATGTCGGCCGCTTTTTTGCCCTCACTCGTTGCCCGGGCCTGGAAGAACTCCTGGCGATCATCGTCATCGTCCGGAGTCTCGAACAGCGGATCCTCGCCCACCACCTCGACGGCTCGGAGCCGAGGACGAGCCCGCTCACTGTCGACGCGAGCGGCAGCGATCTCGCAGTACTCCGGATCGAGATCGAACCCGAACCCACGACGCCCGGTTCGCTCGGAAGCGACCAGCGTGGAGCCCGATCCGAGGAATGGGTCGAGAACGGCATCGCCCTCGTAGGTGTAGAGGTCGATCAACCGGCGGGGAAGCTCCACCGGGAACGGCGCCGGATGCTGGACCCGGCGCGCCGACTCGGGGCTGATCTTCCAGACGTCGAGCGTGGCTTCCATGAAGTCGTCCGCCGACATGGTGGACTCGCGACCCTTCGACTGCGCGCGATCGAACCGACCCTTGCTGGCCACGATCACCCGCTCGGTGAGATCACGAAGCACCGGGTTCGTCGCCTTGCGGTACGAGCCCCAGGCGACCGAGCCCGTCGCTCCTTCGGCCTTCTGCCAGATGATCTCGCCCCGCAGCAGCAGACCGAGATCGTCCTGGAGAATCGAGATCACGTCGGCGCTGAGGCTCCGGTACGGCTTGCGCCCGAGGTTGGCGACGTTGACCGCGATCCGCCCGCCTGGCTCGAGCACTTCCACGCACGACGCGAACACGTCGCGCAGCATCTGGAGATAGTCGAAGTAGGACGTGGGCACGCTCGGCACCGAGCTGCGGGTGTCGGGATCGCCGGTGATGGCGAGTTCGTACTCCTTGCCGACGAAGTACGGCGGCGAGGTGGCGACCAACGCGACGCTGCTGGCGGGCAACACGTCGGCGATCTCACGGCTGTCGCGATTGTGAATCGTCGGCACCGAGTCGGGGATGCGGTTCACGGTGTCGTCCGCGCTGATCTCGGGCGGCGTGAACCGCTCGTAGAACGACGACGAGTCGTGGCTCTCTCGCTTGCCGACACCAAATGCGGTGGTGGCGGTGGTCTTGCGTTCGGTCACGTCTGCTCTCCGAGGGGTACCGGCTGATCCTACGTGCCGAGTATCCACAGGGGGTGTGACAGCCCTCCGTTCTGGGTGAACCCAGGACCGGAATCCGCGCCCGGGTTCACCCAGAAGGGACGGAGATGAAGAGTTCCGCGAGGCGAGTTCGGACGAGCGGCTCGAGGGTGTTCCAGTCGTAGATGGATCCACCGATCGAACCGGTGTCGTCGAGTGCGAGAACGAAACGTTCGACCTCCTCGAGGGTCGCGAGCGGCTCGGGAGGGTCGGGCGGGTCGTCGATGCCGTCGAGACCACCGATACCGCCGATGCCATGGACGAGCGCAGCGGGATCTCCGACGTTGTCGCGCAGACGTCGCGTCGACTCCTTGTGGTACGTGTAGCCCTCGCCATAACCGGACGAATCGGAGCGGAATGACCAGTAGCTCATGGGCATCCACACGTCGTAGGTCAACGCGAGATCCGACCACGGGAACCCGGGCCAGAACGACGTGTTGATCACCTCCATCTGCACAGGCGGCGGCACAATCGCGGCCAGCGGCCCGTCGATGGAGCGCTCGAGTGTGTCGCTGAGCGAGAGAAGGCGGCTCGTTCGCGTCTCGTCGTCGATCGGGTTGCCGGCGCGATCCGGGCCGATCCACTCGATGTCCACGCCGATGCCATCGAAGCGTTCGCCGAGCACCTCGAACTCGCTCATGGCGACGACCCGATCGACGTCCTCCGTGGTCGCCTCGAAACGCGGCAGGTACCAAGCGACCACATCGATGCCCTCGGCATGGGCGGTCAGGACCATCTCCGTCAGCAGCCAGGGGTCAACGAGCCCGTCCGGCGTGCGGTCGTCCAACCGCGCGACCTGGAGATAGAGAGTGCCCACGCCGAGATCCGCCATCTCGGCGATGTCTGCGGCATCGACGGTGGGTGGGCTGTACGCGGGGTCGAAATCGAAGACGTCGACCCACGTGCCGTACCCGCGGTACGGCTCGACAGAGCGCGGGTCAGGCATCGTGAGCTCGAGGTTCGGCGTGACCACGTCCCGCGTGCCGGTCGCAACCGTCGCCGTGACCGGCGGCGGGTCCTCCACCCGGGAGTTCGAGATGTACACGGCCCCGACGCCGATGAACGCGGCGACGATGAGTCCGGCCGCCAACCACAGCACCCGCGCGCCGGGTTTAGGCTCGGTCTCGTCCGTTGATTCGTCGAATTGAGCGTCCACCATCCGCTTCGGATCGTAGGTCGTCGCGTTTGCGAACGGGCACCGAGGTGGCATCCTTGGAGCGACGAACAGGCCTGTTCGTCGAACGCAGTGAGGACCTCTCTTGAGCTACAAGCCCGGTGATCGCGTCGTGTACCCCCATCACGGCGCAGCGGTGATTGAGAAGAAGGAAAAGCGCACGGTGTTCGGCGAAGAGAAGGAGTACCTCGTCCTGCGTATGGCGCATGGCGAGATGACCGTCGCCGTCCCGGTCGACAAGGCCGAAGAGGTCGGCGTGCGCTGGCCCATCTCCCCCGAAGACGTCGAGGACCTCTTCGAGGTGCTCGCCAAGCGCGACGTACGCGAGCCGGCCAACTGGTCTCGCCGCTTCAAGAACCACCAGGAGAAGCTGAAGTCCGGCGACGTGTACCAGGTCGCCGAGGTCGTCCGTAACCTCGCCCTTCGCGATCAGGCCAAGGGCCTCTCCGCCGGCGAGAAGTCGCTCTACACGAAGGCCCGCAACGTTCTCGTCTCCGAGCTCGCGTTCGCGCTCGACGTCGAGGAAGACATGGCGATGGCGAAGGTGGACGACGCCCTCGTTTGAGCGTTTTGTGAGCCGATCCGCCCACCTTTCCGGCCGGTAACTGGCCGAACGACTCATTCGCAGCGGTTGTGCTCCTGACAACGTTGATCAATGCGCTTTTTCCGTGTCTCCGTCGCTGTATCGCTCCTCGCTGCCGGTCTCGCGTATTCGGCGACGCTGGCTTCCGCCGCGCCGGTCTCGAATGACGACCTCGCGGACGCAATCGCGCTGACCGAGGGCATTGAACTCGAGTTCGACCTGACGGACTCCACCGGCAAGGTGACCGAGTTCTACTGCGCGGGATCACAGACGCTCTGGTACTCCTTCACGGCGCCGGCTGACCGGGACTACGTCGCCTACACCGCCGGCTCCAACTTCGACTCCTACGTCGGCTGGTTCACGACGCTCGACACCGGGTTCGGGTGCGACGACGACACCGCCGGAAGCGTCGATGGCATCACACCGCCGGAGGCGATGACGAACGGCCAGCAGCTGTGGGTCCAGGTCTCGCATTTCGAAACGACGTTCGACGACATCCGCGCAAGCAGCCGAGTCGGCGTCGCACGCGTCGATCCGACCATGGACGACTTCGCCGACGCGCCGAGCCTGACGTTCGCGGGTGGAGCCGACACCGCGGTAAAGGTTGTCGACGCCGACATCATGCCGACAACCGAAGTGGGCGAGCCGACGGCGTGCGGCGGCGACACGATGGACGCCACCTCGACGTAGCTGGACTTCACCGCCCCCACGGCCCGCACCTGGATGGTCAGCATGCGCAGCACCGTCGGGGGCGACATCGCCGTTTACGGGGGCGCATCCGTGGGGAGCCTGACGCTGCTCGACTGTGTCGCGTACAGCGCCACCCATCCGGCCGTTCTCTGGGAAGCCGATAGCACCACCACCTACCGCATCCGGATCACCGCGATCGACGACAACGTGCTGGTCCGCGCCGAGGAGGCGGGCGTGCGGGGTCAGTTCGTCGTCGCTGATTCCCGCCTCGCGGGCGACCGGCTCGTGGTTGTCCCACTCGTACGCAGAGTCGTAGCGCCAGGCCACGCGCAAGCAGGCCAGCTCATGGCGACGGATGCCGAGCTCCGGCGACGCCGCCAGCGCGGCCGACCACCGCAGGAACGGCTCGACGAAGTGCGGCTGGTGACTGAGCACCCGAATGATGTTGAGCGGATCGCCCCCGAGTCGAGCACCGGAGAGCTCCACCCACGCCCGCGTCTCCCCCTCCAGCTCCTCCACCCTCCGAGGCTCGAGCGACTCAGCCATCGCGCTGCACTTGGGGTCAGACCCCCGCTGCAGTTTGCAGACGAGACCGCAGAGTCGGGAGGAAGTCGGCGCCGTGTTGGCCGAGCTGCTCGTCGACCTGCGCCGGAGTCAACCCCTTGACGTGGACACGAACGTTGACGGTGTCGCAGCCGGCCGTCGCGAGGAAATCGCCGAGTCGCTCCCCCACCTCCGGGCCCGTGTCGGCCGCGATCAGTTGGTCGCCGTCCCAGTTCTTCATCGCAGACTCAGGTGCATAGCTTCGGTAGTGAGCCATCTGGGCGGCCATCTCGTCGTTCGGCGGGTCGCCGATCCACACACGCCGGATCGCGATTCGGGGACCGGTGCCGCCCGCCTCGACGTACGTGTCACTGAGTCGGCGAGTGACCTCGGCGGTCTGGAGGCTGTCGTAGAGGATGCCGAGACCGAGTCGGGCGGCACGCCGCACCGCGCCCCGACTCTGCGCGGCGACGACCATGGGTAGTGGGTCAGCTGCGGTCCGAGCGATCGCGCGATCAGCGGCAAGCGGCGTGTCGTCTTCGCCTCGCAACGCGGCGACCACTCGAGGGAGCGCATCTTTGAACCGCTCGACGATCTCGTCGAACGGGACCTCCGCGAGCTCGAAGTCCACCGGGAGGGCGCCGGCGGCAAAGCCCGCGCCCACACGACCCGGGTATGCGGCGTCGAGCCACGCGATGTCCTCCGCAATCAGGGCGTAGGGCTTCATCGGCAACAGCAGCGGACACGGCGCCGCCCAGCCCGATGGCATCGCGTCCAACAAGAACCCGGCGAGCTGGACCGGGTTGGGCAGATATCCGGGGAAGTCCGCGTGGTGCTCGCTGACCATCACCCCGTCGTACCCCGCCGCAACCCCGCGGGCTGCCTGCGCACGGATCAGATCGAGCTGCTCGACCGCGCCGGTGTCGTGCGGATAGAGCCGCAACGACACGGAGCCGACCGCCAGCGGGCTCATGCCAGCGGAGATGTCGCGGGTGTCTGACACCAGATGTAGCGGGTCACAGGCGTTCGATGATTGTGACGTTGGCTTGGCCGCCGCCCTCGCACATGGTTTGGAAGCCGTAGCGGCCGCCGGTGCGCTCGAGTTCGTGCAGCAGTGTGGTCATGAGTTTGGCGCCGGTGGCGCCGAGCGGGTGACCGAGGGCGATGGCGCCGCCGTTCACGTTGACTTTCTCGTGGGGGATGTCGTGTTCCTTCATCCAGGCGAGCGGCACCGGGGCGAACGCCTCGTTGCACTCGAAGAGATCGAAGTCGTCGACGGACATCCCGGTCTTCTCCAGCGCGTAAGCCGTGGCCGGGATTGGACCGGTGAGCATGTAGATCGGATCGTCGCCGCGTACGGACATGTGGTGGATGCGGGCCCGGGGCGAGAGGTCGTGGTCCTTGACGGCCTGTTCGGAGGCAATCAGCAACGCGGCGGAGGCGTCGCTGATCTGCGATGCGCAGGCGGCGGTCAAGCGGCCGCCCTCGACGAGCACGCTGAGCTGCTGCATCTTCTCGAGCGACCCACCGCGGCGGGGGCCCTCGTCCATCGTGCACTCGCCGACGGGGGCGATCTCGGCGTCGAAACGACCCTCGTCGATCGCCCGGATCGCCCGTTCGTGGCTCTCGAGCGCGAACCGCTCGCAGTCGTCGCGGCTGATGTCCCACTTCTCGGCGATCATCTCCGCGCCGCGGAACTGCGACACCTCCTGCGTGCCATAGCGCTCGACCCACCCGGTGGATCCGGAGAACGGATCCTCGAATCCGAGCTCGCCGGCGAGGGTCATCGCTGAGCTGATCGGGATCTGCGACATCTGCTGGACGCCACCGGCGACCACAAGGTCTTGCACGCCGGCCATGACGCCCATCGCGGCGAAGCTGATCGCCTGCTGGCCGGAGCCGCACTGGCGATCGACCGTGGTGCCCGGCACGGCTTCGGGAAGCCCGGCCGCGAGCCAACACGTCCGAGCGATGTCGCCGGCTTGGCCGCCGACGGAGTCGACGTTGCCGAAGACCACGTCTTCGACCGCGTTCGGGTCGACGCCCGTCCGGTCCATCAGCGCAGTGAGTACCGCGGCACCGAGATCGGCCGGATGGAGGTGGGAAAGCCCGCCGCCGCGTTTGCCGGTGGGCGTGCGGACGGCATCGACGATGTACGCGGTGTTCGGGGAGGCGCTCATGAGTCTGATTGTGCCCTACTTGAACGCCGGAATGACATGCAAGCCCATGAGCTCGATCGTCTGCATGGCCGCCTCGTGGGTCACGTTGTACGGGTTGAACAGATAGAAGACGACGTCGCACCCGGTCGCCTCGCACGCCTTGAACATCTCGATGGCCTGGTCCGGGTCGCCGCAGACGCAGGCATTGGTGTCGAGCAGGTAGTCCATGTTCAGGAAGTCGATCGATCCGTCCTCCACTCGATCCTGCGTGGAGCCGAGGTCCTCGTAGGTGTTGAGGTCATCCTCCATCTCGCGGAGCCACTGGGCGACCGAGCCGACGATCTTGGCGCCGTGCTTCGGGTACCACTCGAAGGATTCGGTGGCCTGATCGACAGCCTCCTCCGTGGACTCCGCCACATTCACCATCGTGAAGCTCGCGGCCCGATCGTTGACGAAGTGCCCGATCGGCTCCTTGCATGCGGCAATCCCGTCCCGGTAGATCGAGATCCGCCGGCCGAGTTCCTCCGGCGGTGTTCCCACGGAGAACGAGAGCAGGCCGAGCCCGAGCTCGCCGATCATCCGATGGCCGCTGTCCGATGAGGTCGCCGCCCACACCGGCGGATGGGGATCCTGCAGCGGCTTCGGAAGCACGGTGCGCTTCGGCATCTGCCGGTACTCGCCGTCGAACTCGAACTCCTCGTTCGTCATCGCGCCAAGGGCCATCTCCAGGCCCTCGCGCCACATCGAACGGGTGTCGTCAGGGTGAATGCCGAACCCCTCCAGCTCAGCGCGTGTCGCGGAGCGGCCGGTGCCGAATTCCACAGGTCCGTCGCTGAGCAGATCCAGGACCGCGACACTCTCGGCGGTACGAACCGGATGGTTGTACGGCTTCGGCATCAGCCTGACGCCGTAGCCCAATCGGATGTTCTCGGTCACCGCCGCGAGGTGGCCATAGAGCACCTCCGGGTTCGAGCAATGGGAGTACTCCTCGAGGAAGTGGTGCTCCACCGTCCAGTCAGTGGTTCGCCGGCAAGGATGAGATCTTCGGCGAGCTCATGGATCGCGAGGTCCGCGCCGGGCTCGAGATCATCGACACGATCCCCACGGATTCACTCGCGAACACCGTGCGGATGATGATGGATTGAGTGTGCGGCCTCTACGTCCGATTGGAGCGGTACGAACTCGAGTTCGTCGAGGTCAGCAGCGGTCGGGACGGCCGCGAGGTGGCACCCGCGATGCATGCGACCTACCTCGAACTCGGCAAGGTCGCCGACGAGATCCTCGATCGCGCGGCCGACCACGACGGCGTCGAACTCATCGTGAGCGAGCACCGGATCACCTGGTTCTGGGCCGGGTGCGTGGGTACGGCCGAGCGACTTACCGTCAGTTCTCAGCTCTTCCAGGGCGAGCGGCGTGAGGAATTGCTCCAGTTCTCGGCCGACTCGCTCGTTCGCAGCTTGATCAAGCACTGACCTGAACGAGCACTGATCAGACCGGCTTGCGGCCGATGGTCGCGATCGAGGTCGTCGAGATCATCGCGAATCCCGGCTCTCGCACCTGAGCGAGCGCCGTGTCGGCGTCCTCCTGGGTGACCATCCCCACCTCCACGAGGCGCGGGAACGCCCGCTCGAGCGCCAGGAACCACCACTCGCCCCCGGCCTCGCCGGGCCGCATCGCCCAGACCTCTCCGATCACATCCAGATCGGTGCAGCCGAGTTCGCGGAGCCGGCCGAGGATGTGGAGTCCGTAGTTCGGATCGTGCCATTCGTTCATCGAACCCGACGCGATGATCTTGTGAATGGTGGCGTAGGGCTCCGGCAGCGATTGCTCGCCGAATCCCATGAACTGGCCGTCCTCCAGCACGAGCCAACCGCCCGGCTTGAGTGCCGCAAGGAGCTTCTCGATCACCTCGGCCCGCGACGGGACGTGCTGCAGGACAGCCCGAGCGTGGACGATGTCGAAGTGCGCAGCCGGGAGGGTCTCGTTCTCGACGTCGTGCTGGCGCACGATCACGTTGTCCGGCATGTCCTCATGGAACTGGAGATCGATGTCGGTCGACATCACTCGGCCGTCGGGGCCGACCTGCTCGGCCATCCAGGCGCTCACCGTGCCCGCGCCCGCACCGAGTTCAAGGACATGCATCCCTGGGCCGATGCCGACTCGTTCGAGCAGAGCGAACGTCTTCGGATCGCAGGCAGCGGCAAGCATGCTGAGGCGCACCCGCTCGATGTCCTCCTCCCCCGCGTCGGTGCTGTATCGCTCTTCGGCCATCACGAACCTCCTGGGATCTCGTCGGTCGTCACTCGGCCCAGACTTTCACGCTCGGGGCCTCCGCGCCGCGCCGCATCGCTGTGAGGAATCCATCGAGAGGCGCCGGCTCCGCCACCGGGCCATCGAGGGCACCGACACGCGACCAGAACTCGTCGAACGTCGGGAAGAGCTTGTGGAAGTTGCCCTCCGCCCACTCCGTGCCCGGCCACCGCATCTTGTTCTCGCCGACTGGTGGCGAATTGAGATGGGTCGCGTACCAATAGAGCGGGAGGCGACGCCGGAAGAACCACCGGCTGTCCTCGCGCACGTAGTCGTCCACGTACATCATCTGCATGATGACCCACTCGTCGCCGCCGTCATCGACGGGCGTCTCATGTTCGTTCTTCGAATAGACGACCCCCTGTGCGTGATCTCGGTCGTCGAACTCGATGACGTGGCCGCCGAGGTGGTGCGCTGTGCCGGTGAACGGGCTCCGGAGCGTCTCGTCCATATAGGAGCGCAACGCCTCACGACCGCTGGCGGTCGGCCCGACTCGGACGTTCTCCTCGAAGAGTCCGACCATCGCGTCCATGTCCCGCATGTCGAGCGCGAGCGCGTACTTGGCCGGTAGCTGCCGAATCTCGTCGAGCGACTCGAGTCGGTCGACGCGCTCCTCGATCGATCGCTCGGTCACACGTCTCCTCTGGCCGGGCGGGCCCCGGCGGGACCCGCCTGGATCGTAGGGATGAGCCGGGTTGGCGTCGATCCCACTCGGCCGGGGAGACTCGCCCCGATGAGCGACATCGTCGAGACAGCGGAGCAGGCCTCTTACCGAGCGGAAGTGCGCGCCTGGTACGACACGAACGCGACGCCTAAGAAGCCGGACCATCCGTGGGCGACCAACATCCACATCGATCCGAACGCCGCCGCCCGACACTTCGAGAACTCGAAGTCCTGGCTCGGGGTGCTTCACGCCGCTGGCTACTCAGGCATCGCGTGGCCGGCTGAGTACGGCGGCGGGGGCGGCGAGTCCTGGATGACCCGGATCGAGCGAGAGATCGCCGGCGACTACCAGGAATGGACCGGATTTCCGGGCTCGACGATTGCGATGCTCGGCCCCACGCTGATGCGCCACGGCACCGAGGAGCAGAAGAAGGAATTCATCCCCACGCTGCTCTCGGGCGAGCGCACGTTCTGCCAGTTGTTCTCAGAACCGGGGGCCGGATCCGACCTCGCATCCCTCGGCACCAAGGCCGTGCTCGACGGCAGCCCGGACGATGGCGAGTTCGTGGTCAACGGCCAGAAGGTGTGGAACAGCTCGGCTCAGTACACGGACTGGGGCTTCATCCTTGTTCGCACCGATCCCGATGCACCGAAGCACAAGGGGATCACGTTCTTGCTCGTGGACATGTCCACGCCGGGGGTTGAGGTTCGCCCTCTCGTGCAGATCAATCGGTCGGCGCACTTCAACGAGGTGTTCTTCAACGACGTCCGCATCCCGGCGGCCAACGTGGTCGGTGAGATCAACGAGGGCTGGGGACCGGCCCGCACCGTGTTGTCGAACGAGTCGGCCTTCATCGCCGGCACCCGGATCTCCACTGCCGACAAGCTGCGGGCCCTGGCGACCGAGCGAGGCGTGACCGGCGACCCGGTCATCCGCCAAGAGCTCGTCCGCTATCTCGCATCCGAGCGGATCTCCGGATGGATGGGCGAGCAAGTCCAACAGGCGGTTCGCCGAGGCGAGATGCCACCGATGGACCCCGGCCTGATCAAGCTCCGCGCCTCGAACAACAAACGTCTCGCCGGCGACCTGGCGATGACTATCATGGGCGCCGCCGCCACGGCGTCCGAACCGGGCGGGGCGGACGCGGCCCAGACCTTCTGGGCCCAGGCCGAGTCGATGGGCCGCTACTCGATCTCCATCGGGGGCGGAACCGATCAGGTCCTCAAGAACAACATCGGCGAGCGCTCACTCGGGCTCCCCCGCGAGCCCGGCTACGACAAGAACCAGGCCTGGAAAGACATCCCGAAATAGCGTAACGGGGGGTCAGACCCCCCGTTACACAACACGATCAGCTTCGTGGGCGAAGAGCCAGAGAGTCAGGTACAGCAGCCGTTCGCGGCTTCGGTGTCCGAGTCGAAGCCGATCGTGTTGGTGCCGGCGCCGTCACGGTCGCCGACCTTCACGTACCACTCCCAACGGGTGTCGGGGCCGTCAACCCACGTTTCGGTCTTGTCGGCGAAGCAACAGGTGACCTCCTGGACTCCGGTGCTCTCGAGACCGGCATCGGCGACACGGGTCTCCGCGGCGGTGACCTCAGCCGCGGTCTCCACCTCGACACCGAGATGGTTCAGGTTGCCGGCGTTGGCGGGGTTTTCGAAGAGGACGAGCTTCAGCGGCGGCTCGGCGATGGCGAAGTTGGCGTAGCCGGGCTTCCGCTTGAGCGGCTCCGTGGCGAACATCTTCGTGTAGAAGTCGACGGCTTCGTCGATGTCACGGACGTCGAAGGCGAGTTGCAGGCGCATTGCTTCTCCTGGGTTCATTTCGATGCTGGTCGATATGCTGACTAAATGCAACCTCGCATGACGTATCGATCTCTGTCAATATGTTCTCATGGAAATTTCGTTGACCGCTCCGTGCTGCACTCCCATCCAGGCCGCGCCGCTCTCCGAGACCGACGCCGAGGAGCTGGCGGGAATGCTGAAGGCGCTCGCTGACCCCGTCCGGCTGCGTCTGCTCTCGTTCATCGCCGCTACGGAGAACGGCGAGGCGTGCGCGTGCGATCTCACCGAGCCCGCCGGTCGCTCGCAGGCCACGGTCAGCCATCACCTTTCCCAGCTGACGCAGGTCGGCATCCTCGAGCGCGAACAGCGAGGCAAGTGGGCGTGGTTCACGCTCGACCGCGACCGACTCGCCGGCATCTGCGCCGCGGTGTGCGCCACTTCGTCCGACTGAGCGTCGCCGCGCCATCATTGGCGCCATGCGCACGCGCCTGACCGACGACGAAACCGCTGTCAAAGAAGTCTTCGACGGATTCTTCGCCAACGAGAGCCCCATCGCGATCGTCCGAGCCGCCGAGCCGCAGGGGCATGACTCAGAACTCTGGTCCAAGCTCGCCGCAACGGGCGCGCCCGGCATGGCTCTTCCTGAGTCGGTGGGCGGCGGTGGCGCCTCACTGCGCGACCTTGCGGTCGTCGTCGAGAGCTGGGGCGCCCACCTCGCGCCCGTGCCACTGGTCGAACACGCGGTGGCGACCCGCTTCCTGCATACGTGCGGCTCCGACATCGACTCGCTCGTCGCCGGTGAGCAGATTGCGACCCTCGCTCTCCGGGATTCCGTGGCCGGTGCGGCGCGACTCGTTCCGGCCGGCGCGGTGGCCGACGTGGTCGTCGCTCGCGCCGGCAATGACGTCGTCCGCCTCAACGAGCCCGGCCCCGGGACCGGACCTCGCAACACCGGCGATCTCCCGATCGCGGACCGCGAGCTCTCGTCCGCAGAGACGGTCGGGTCCGCCGACGAGTGGACCCGAGCCCTCGACGAGTGGCGGGCCCTGATGTCGGTCGCCTACTGCGGCCTCGGTCGCCAGGCGCTCGCGCTGGGCGTAGACTACGTGAAGGACCGCATCCAGTTCGACGTTCCCGTCGGCACGTTCCAAGCGATTCAGCACGGGCTCGCCGACGCGGCGACGAAGCTCGAGGGCGCCCACCTTCTCGCCCACCGAGCTGTCTGGGCGCTCGACACCGACCAGCCCGATGCGTCCCGCCTCGCCGGCATGGCGTTGCTGTTCGGCGCCGAGACGGCCCGCTTCTGCACCGACCGTTCGCTCCAGTACCACGGCGGTTACGGCTTCTCGGAGGAGTACGACATCCAGCTGTATCACCGGCGGGCATCCGCCTGGCTGCTGCAGCTCGGCGAGCCCAGCCTCGAGTACGCGCGGCTGGCCGACGATGAGATCGGCCCGATCGGATCGAGCGGAGAGGCCGCCTGATGGACTTCTCGTTCCCACCCGAGGTCGAAGCCTTCCGCACCGAGGTCCGTGAGTTCCTCGCCGCCAATCTCACCGACGAGATGATCGCGGCGACCCACGACGGCACCATCCATGCGCCCGAACTCCATGCCGCGATGGCGGCGAGGGGCTGGATCGCCGGCCCCGTACCGGAGGAGCTCGGCGGTGCAGGCCGTAGTGCGCTCGAGTCCGTGGTCCTCAACGAAGAGATGCAGCTCGCGGCCGCTCCGGTCGATGCGATGGCTGTGTCGATCGTGGTCGCCTCGATCCTTCTGGAGCACGGCAGCCCTCACCTGAAGGATTCGGTCGTCCCCCGCCTGCTCGACGGCAGCGCGCTCGGTTGCTTCGGCTACTCCGAACCGGAGTCCGGTTCCGACGTCGCCGCGGCGCAGACCAAGGCCGTGCGAGACGGCGACGAATGGGTGATCAACGGCGCCAAGATGTGGACAACGCTGGCCCACATCTCGGACTACGTGATCCTCCTCACCCGGACCGATCCGGATGTCGCCAAGCACAAGGGGCTCACGTTCTTCCTCGTGCCCCTCGACACACCCGGCATCGAGATCCAGCCAGTGCCGACGATGGCCGTGGAGCGTTCGAACGCCACGTTCTACGACGACGTCCGGCTCGGCGACGAATGGCGCGTCGGTGACGTCAACGGCGGGTGGGCCGTCATGAAGACGGCGTTGAAGTACGAACGAGGCATCGCCGGTGGGCAGTTCCCGTCGCCTACCGTGATCGATGCCGCGCTCGACTGGGCACAAACCGCCGAGCGAGCGGACGGCTCCCGTCCGATCGACGATCCGACCGTGCGCGAGAAGCTGATGCGGTCCCTCATCGACGTCGAGGTGTGTCGAGGGTTCGCCTACCACACGGCCTCGCTCGCGGAGGAGGGCGTGATGTTCGGGGTAGAGGGCTCCATGACGAAGCTGTTCGCGTCCGAGTCCTACAAGCGCCATTGCCGCGAGTTCCAGGACATGATGGGCGTCGACGGGCTCATCACCCACCACAACGACGACGCCCACCTCGGCGGGCGCATCGAAGAGAACCTGCGCCACTCCCCCGTCACGACGATCTACGGCGGGACCAGCGAGATCAGCCGCAACCTCGTCGCCGAAGGCCACCTCGGGCTGCCGCGGACGCGCTAGGAACTGCCGCGCGACTCACTGCCTCGCGACTGAAACGCCTCGGAGAGGCCAACTAGCGTCGAGCACCGTGGCGGACATGGCAATGGATGAGACGGCGGATGAACTCGCCTCGGCGATCGAGGCAGTCACGCGTGCGCAGCGAGCAGCATCCCGCACCCGAGCGCTCGAACGCGACGTCACGGCCGAAGAGGCATCGTGTCGCCGACTTAGCGAGACGATGGCCGACGAGCAACGTGACCCGTCACTGTCCAGCGGAGGTTGGTCGGTGCGAACCGCCAACTCGGCATGGACGGCCACCGCTCCGGAGTCGTCGATCTGACCCCCGATCTCGATCGTCACGACATCGAGGGTGAACGTCGACCCGTCGACACGCATCGTTCCTGACGACGGCTGACAGTGCCGAAACAAGTCATGGCCGCCGGACGGGTGAACTGCAACCGAGAACTCGCCGATGCACGGCGTGCCCAGAACGGCCGACGCGGACGCCACCAACGACCGTGCGTTCCTCGGACCCGCGAAAATCGCCGGATCGAATTCGAGGCGAACGTCGAAGTGCTCGAGTTCGTCCAGCGATGCGAGGGTCAGCGTCCCTGATCGCAGGTGGAAGACGCGGTTCTGGTACTCGCGGATCTTCGCCTCTTGAATCTCATCCTGCTTCTTCGACCATCTGTACGCCGAACGAACTCCACGGAACAATGCCACGCTCTGATCCTCACCATGTCATGAGCCACGCGCGTCGAAGTCCGGGGTCGCGGCCCCACCGTAGAGCCCGACCCGTCCCGTAGACGATCAGCAGCTGGGAGCCGCGAATCGCGTCACCCCGGCATCGAGAATTCGTCGACGAGCACCATCGAGCCGTCGCTGTTGTCGCGACGGAGGTTGATGACCGCCTGATATTCGTCGGAGTTGTACCAGGCCATAGCTGCGTCGCGGTTGGCGAACTTCAACACGACCGTCGACTTCGTTGGCGACCCCTCCACGACAGTGGAGTCATGATCGGCCACCAAGACCTCGACCCCGTGTGCCATCAGCGTCGGGATCACGCCCGGCGTGTAGTCCTCATAGCCTTCGGGATTGGTGACGGTGTACGTGGCAATGATGTAGGCGCTCATGTCGCGACCGTAGTTGACTCGTGGCCCATCACGGGCACGCCGCAGTGATGACGCTCACATTCCAAGTAGGCGGTCGATCTCGCGAGTAATCGGCCAGGCCCCCGCTGAGGTGTTGGCCAGAACGGTGCGGGTGACGGCAGCGGCTGGGTCGTGCACGGTGCGGAACGAGACTCCTGCATCGCTGCCCTCGAGCATGACCGCGGACGTGGACGCGTGGATCCAGAGACCGAGCCCGTACCGCATCTGTTCGTCGGGGACATCGCTGCGGGGCCGAGTCATGAGTCGCACCGACTCAGCAGACACGATCCGATTCTCGAACAGCGCTGACCGGAGCTTGTGGGTGTCGATGGCAGTGCTGAAGATCCCACCGTCGCCACTCCCGAGGAGTGGAAGGTGCAAGGCGTTCGTTCGTAGCCCCTCGGCGCCGAGGTACCCCTGCGCCATGTCGCCAGCGAGCGCATCGGAACGAACGAAGCTCGTGCTCGTCAGCTCTGCCGGGACGCAGACCCGCTCGTGCACGATGTCTTCGAAGCGCTGACCGGTGACGCGATCGAGTATCAGGGCGAGGATCACGAAACCGCTGTTGTTGTAGGCGAACCGTTTTCCGGGCGAGCTGACCTGGGGATGACCGCCGAGCACCTGGACGTAGTCCGCAGTCGACGCGAGTTGGTGAACCGGAACCGCCATCACGTAGTCATTGACGTCGCTCAGCTCCGACTCGTCGAGATAGTCGCCGATTCCAGATCGGTGGGCGAGAAGGTGCTCGACGGAGACGCTGTCGTCAATCAGTGACAGGTCGTCACCGAGCACGGAACGAGCGGGGGTGCCGAGACTGAGGAGTCCGGACTCGATCACGCTCATCACGGCGAGGGCAGTGAGCCCTTTGGTGCCGCTCGCAACGCCGAATCGGGTGTCGACAGCGTTCAGGATGCCGTGGCGAAGATCAGCGAAACCGAAAGCTTCGGTGAACAGCGGTTCGCCGGCGAGGTCGATCCGAACGACACCTGAGAAGCCAGTAGCGAGGGCCAGTTCGGAAAGGGTCTCGGCGACAGACTGCACCTGGGTGAAGGTACTGCGTGAGGAGAGGTCGAGTGTCCACGAGACAGAGGGAGCTCTAGGGTCTCGTTCGTGGACCGATCGGAGATCGAAGTCGCGGTCGCGTTCAACGCCGCGATCAACGCACGGGATGTCGAACGGCTCGTCGCGCTGATGTCGCCGGACCACCGTTTTGTGGATTCGGGCGGAGTCGTCGTCGCAGGTAGGCGTCCATGTCGCGAGACATGGACATCGTTCTTCGAGTCGTTCCCCGACTATCGCAACATCTTCGAGACGATCGAACGGGTCGCACCCGGGCAAGTAGTTGTTCGCGGCAGGTCCGAGTGCGCGTTCGAGCTACTCGACGGCCCTGCTCGATGGCGCGCAGACGTCAGCGATGGTCTCGTCGCGACGTGGCAGGTGGAAGATCCGGCCGCAGCTGGTGAGCGACAACACGAAGGAGCCAATCCATGAGCCTAACCGACAGCACAATCCTCCTCGCAGGGTGCACCGGCCAGGTGGGCAAGGTCGTTGCCAAGGCGCTCGCCGCCCAAGGCAACGAAGTGCACGGGCTGGCCCGGTTCAAGGATTCAGCTGTGCGGGAGGAGATGGAGGCCGCCGGCGTGACCTGCCACGCCGTCGACTTGATCGATCCTGATCTGTCGAGCGTGCCGACCGGCCCGGATCACCTAATCAACCTCGCAGTCACGAAGACGGGGCGCTGGGACAAGGACCTCGCCGCCAATGCCGACGCAGCCGGCCTGCTGATGCAGCACTGCCGGGAGGCGAAGAGCGCGATCCACTGCTCGTCGACGGCCGTCTACGCACCGACCGGGGGCGAGCCGATGAGCGAGGACTCGCCGCTCGGACAGGACCATCACCAATACATGATGCCCACCTACTCCACGGTGAAGACCGCCGCGGAGTCCGTGGCGAGCTTCGCCGCGAAGGCGTTCGATCTGCCGACCACGATCGCCCGCCTGTGCGTGCCGTATGGCCACGAAGGCGGCTGGCCGATCTTTCATCTCATGATGGCGCAGGGCGGTCAGCCGATTCCCGTGCACACGGATGGGTCCCGCTACAACGTGATCCATCACGAGGACATCATCGGCCAGATCCCGGCGCTCCTCGATGCGGCGACCACACCCGCCACAATCCTGAACTGGGGCGGCGACGAAGTCGTCTCGGTCGAAGAGTGGACGCGCTACATGTGCGACATCGCGGGCGCACCAGAGCCGACGTTCGAGCCGACGGACTTCACGATTCCCAGCGCGGTCATCGACACGACGAAGTCACGCCCGGTGTTGGGCCCGCCGACCGTCGGCTGGCAGGACGGATTCCGCCGCCTCGTCGAGGCGCTCAGCTAGAAGTTCGCCAACGTGACGTCGAGATCTTGGAGCGCCTCGGGGGCCCAGAGCCGTGCCCACCCGGACATGTCCAGCGCCGGAGGCCAGACCGCCGCGACCTGGCGAGCCTGGAAGGTCAGGAATCCAGCGGACCGAGGATCGGTGTTCGGGATCGCAGAGACGACCGCCTGGTCGGCCGTCCCGCGTCCGGGGCTCCAGGCGCTCACCAGGGCACCTTCCGGCCAAGCCACCACACCCCGAGCAGCGACCCGATCAACCCACCGGTGCTCGACAGGATGAGGTCGCCGATCGTGTCTTCGTACGTGAGGGCGAGGCCACCAGCACCGCCCCAGCCGTCCTCGGACACCGCCCACTCCATCGCCTCCCACCAGATGATGGCGATGGCACCGAAGCCGTAGCCGAGGAACACCGCGTCGCGGGTGTGGTCGGTGTTGCGGAACCGGAAGGCGTGGAACGCGAGCACGAGGAGGATCCAGTTGAGCGCGTGCAGCACATCGTCGGTCTGGGGGTACTCGTCGTAGAACCCGAGGAGGTTGCCGAGGGTATCGAGCAGGAACGGCGAGGCGAGCAGGGCATCCCCGACGTGTGCGTGTGGTCGCCACCGGCGCCGCCAGCCGAGCAGTGGCACGATGACGGCCGAGGCGAGAAAGAGTGGTGCCCGCACCCCCATCGCTTTGCCGTCGAGCGTGTCGAGGTCGACGGTCAACGCGATCGCGAACGAGACGAACAGCGCCGCCTTGACCACGATGTTCGCCCACCGGGCCCGCACCGTGGCGTCGAGACGCAGTACCGCCATGTCGTCATGCGAGTCCGGAAAGTGCATCTCGTTCATCCGCTGTTGCCATGTTCTTGTTGGTGGTTACTCAACGAGCAGCGTCGATATCGATATCTGCAAGAACGTCTTCACTGGATACGTCACCGCACCCGGCGGCGAAGACCCCCAGGGCAACCACTACGACGACAAGTCTATTCACTTTCGTCTTCCCCCCGATCGGAGCAACTCGAGACAAGAGATCCGACAAGCTCGGCGTCACGCTCGACCGACATACACACATGCCGGTGGCTCTAGAGCAGAGAGCGAAGTGTCTCTACGAATTCCTTGGCAGCCGCCTTGCCCTTGAACCCACTGAAGACGATCTCGAGATCGTCCTCTGAAGCGATCTCAATAATGAACTTGTGCTTTGGACGGAGCTGGCGGTATCCCGTGATCCTGTTGAGCGGGTAGCTCTTCTTGCTGCGCTTGCCCTCCAAAGCGAGGCCCTGTTCAGAGAGCGTCAAGCTTCAAATACCGGCCTTCATGTCACCCACAGTCACGGACTTCCACTCGAACGTTTCAGCTATTTTGACCTCCGCCAGGACTCTGGAGCGTCGGCGCTTTTGGAGTGTTGCGAGTAGGACACCCCAGACCAACTCCGCCGCTCTCTCCACAGGGGTACCCGGGGGTGCAATCCCCCGCAGATAACGGCATGATAGTCAGTATGAAGAATCTCGCCGTCGTCGCATTTGTCACATTTTTCGCCACTGCCTGCGGAGGTGATTCTGGCGGCGACGCTCGAGTCGACGGGGTCGTTGATTCTGGCGGCGACGCTCGAGTCGACGAGGTCGTAGCGTTTCTCGAAGAGGAAAGCGCCGTCGACGACGTCCAGTTGACCGATAGTGAGAACCGTTGCGTGGCTGGCGAGATTGTCGCCGGCCTCGACAGCGATCTGCTCGATGAGTTTCTCGCCGGCGACCCTGACGACGACCCGCCCGAAGGCACAGAGCTCGTCTTGATCGAGTCACTCTTTGACTGTGTCGACATGAATCAGGTGATGATCGCCTCGATGGTCGCCGACGGCGCAACTCAAGAAGAGGCCGAATGTTTTGCCGACGCGCTCGACGCGGAAACCCTGGAGACGATGATGACCGCAGAGTTGACGGGTGAGGATCCCTCTCCAGAACTAGAGGAAGAGCTGATGGCCACCGTCTTCAAGGTCATGCTCACCTGCGGGGACTTCGACGAGTAACGGGTTCTCGCTAGAACGGTCGGACCGCAGCGCCGCCGCTGCCGATGGTTCCGATCGTCAGACTGCCCCGTTTTTTCTAAAGAGCTATACCGCCAACCCAGCCCTTCCGTTGATCTCTCTCCCCAGCTACCCCGGAGGGGACCGGCGGTAATCGTTCTTGGATGCGTGGGAGCGCTACATGCCTGAGGAGCCGTCACAAGCCACCGGGGCTGAAGCCATTCCCCAGGGCAGCGCAACCGAAACAGCATCACTCGCGCTGGGCTCGCTGACCGAAACAGCCACCAAGATCGGCCGGCTTGTTGCCCAAACCTGACCCCAACACAAACCGCTCCGTGCCCAGCAGGCAGTGTTGCTTGCAGCTCACGGGTTTGTGTGACTACCGGGCGATGTGCCGAGGCCCCCCGCATATACATACACGCTTACGGTCTGTCCGTCGTGTTGGTCTGAGGATTCAGTCCATTGCGGAGTGAGGCTCGGGGTCAATCCAGTCATTGCGCCGCTTCTTGCATCGCACACAACGCACGTACCGTCCGGACGCCACCGGTTCATTCTTATGAAGCCAGAAACGTTCACCATTCTTGGGGCGGCATAGCCCGAACCAACGCCTCAACATGCCACCGTGGCCCGTTCCGGGCATCAGGGAAGGGTGATGACCCCGGTCTGCGATGAGGAATCGCCCGAGTAGTCGTAGACGACCAATTCCACGACGAGCTCCGTTCCCGACTCGAGCGGCACCACGTCGTACTGGAGGGACGGGAGGTCCGCGTAGAGGCCCACCTCGCTGAGGGTTAGCCACTCACTCGAGCCATCGGCGTACTGATTCAGCACCACGGGGTAGATCAGGCCGTCCGGATCAGCCGTCAACTCCCCGATCATCCCATCGGCGTTGATCTCGTAGTACACCTCGCTCAGCACGTCGCCGTCGGGGTTCAACGTGAGTCCGAGGATGACGTCGTGAGGCGGGTCGTCGGTGTCGGTCTCCTCCGGTGGCACGTACCAGAGGGGCACGTCGAGGAACCAGAGACCGCTCTCGTCGTCGATCTCCATGTCGAGATACGCGAAGTCGGTATCGATGCCGTCGGACAAGGTCAGTACGGTCAGGTCGTAGAAGGCGGCGACCTCACCTGATCCATCGTCAAGGGCCTCGAACGAGGCCGGCTCCTCGCCGATGAAGATGACCGAGCCGTCGCTGTCGTCAACGACGCCGTACACGATCTCGGCAGCGATGACCGGATCACTCGAGCCGACGTCGACCGTGCCGGAGACGGTCAACCCCTCGTCGTCGAAGTAGAACTCGAGAGCGTCGTCCTCGGCGAATGAGGCCTTGCTCGCCTCATCCAGGTTGTCGCCTGCGAAGTAGAACGCCTCGAGGATCCCGGACCAGCCCGGTACCTCGCCGAGGTCGGCGTACTCGTCCTCGACGTAGTCGGCGCTCGGTGGGAAGTAGACGCTCACACCGGTGGCGCGCCGCGTCGCAGGCCCGCTGACCTCGTGGATCACGACCGCCTGGAGCGCTGCGCGCACCGCCTCGATCTCGGGCCCCACGGAGGTGCCCATCATCAGAAACTCCTCCATCAGTGAGCCGAGATCCACGAGGTTGGTGGCGAGGGACGGATCGGGGTTGGCGCCGAACGCGAGAGCTGCCTGGCGGGCCGCGGCGAACGCTGCGATCACGGAGGGGTCTCCCTCAGCGAGGACTTCCGCCAGATCGTCGAGCGCCTCCTCCAGTTCGGCGATCGCGGTGAGATCGAGCGCGGACAGTGTGATGTTGATGCCGGTCTCCGCCTCGGCGGCCTGCGCGGCATAGGTGTCGATGAGCTCCACGGCAAGACCCACGGCACCGACATCGCGTCGGTCACGGAGAATCTCAAGGGAGGCGAAGTCCCAACCGTGTCCCGGCTCGAGCTCCTCGGAGGCGACCATGACATCGGCGAGGTCCTGCACCTGGGTCGCGACCTCGAACGTCGCCATGAGGCAGGCGTCGAAACCGAGGAGGTCGATCGAGTCCAGACCGACCTCGGCGAGACCGTCGGCCACCCCTGAGCGAATCTCGGGGAGGGTGAGGATGTCCTCGCCATCGGTGTCGTCGGGCCCCATGCCGGTCCAACCACCACCGTGATCCCACAGGATCAGGGCGTAGCGGTCCGCAGGGAACTCCGTGACCCCGGTGACCAGGAAGCTCTTGAGGGTCTCCGGATCGCCGAGGTTCAGCTCGCCGGAGTCGAAGGCCGTGATGACCTCCTCTCGGCCCACATGGACCAGCGTGGTGCCGTCGAAGTTGCCGAGCGGACCGATCTCGTCGTCCGAGTAGCCGGGATGACGGTCGACGAGGGTCACGATGTTCACGTTCTCGTTCGAGCCGGCTTCGGCCATCTCGAACATGTCGCCGACGGCATAGGGCTCGAGGTCGTTGTCCCCCATGAGGTAGATGAGGACCGTCCAGGAG
>JAQWMR010000007.1 GCA_029246685.1 Acidimicrobiales bacterium
TAGCCCAAAATCGACTCGAGTTCCTCCCGAAACAACTCCCAGTCGATCACCTTGCTTAGTTTATTAATCCCTTTGACCACCTGAGTCACAGCTTGCTCATGGGACAACAATGAGAACACATCCAATTGGGGCGTTGCTTCAAGATACCTCACGGTCGTATTGTACATTATTTACCGTTTTATATCAATACCTATTCTTGAGGTTTTCAGAAGTGCCCTTTACTGTATCGACACCGGGCAGCACGACCGTGAGGAGGTGAATATCATCGTGAAGGGAGGCAACTACGGGTGAGCCTTGCGGGAGGGCACCAAGGAAGGCAGGCGAACGGCGGATCCGAAAAAGCAGTACCAATTTATCGACCCCGTGTTTGAGTACACCCATCAGGAATGGGGAAATGGCATCGCCGGGGGACTGCTCTATCGCGGAAAATCCTTACCCGAGTTGAATGGATATTTTATTTTTTCGGATTATAACCACGGGCACGTGGCGGCGATCAACCACGAGAAAGGCGTCACCTCTTCGACAGTCTGGCTCAAGTGGTCACCGGGCATTTCAACCCTCGGAATTCACCCCAAGAACGATGACTTGCTCTTGGCAGATTTCAGGAAGGGAATCCTCTGGGAATTATCAGCCAACGAGTCCAAGACAAAAACCCCGTTGCCGACCAAGCTTTCCGAGACAGGAATTTTTAAGGACTTGAAGTCCCTCTCTCCCCAGCCGGGGATCGTCCCTTATGAAATCAATGTATCGTTTTGGTCCGATGGCGCGGTGAAAAAACGATGGTTCAGCCTCCCTGACATAAGCCAAAAGATTGGGTTTCAAGAAAACCAGCCGTGGTTCTTCCCGGCGGGGACGGTTTGGGTGAAGCATTTTGAACTCATGCTGGACACTCAGGATGCCACCTCGATGCGGAGGATCGAAACCCGCGTCTTGGTCAAGACGGCTTCGGGGCTTTACGGCGCGACTTATCGCTGGAATGCCGACCAAACGGACGCAGACTTGGTGCCAGCCCGGGGATCCAAGGCCGTCTTGGACATCAAGGAGAACGGCTTGATCAGGAAACAGGAATGGCGCTTTCCCTCGCAGGTGGAATGTCTGGTCTGCCACGTCAAGGACAGTGGCTGGACGCTCGGTTTCAACACCGCGCAACTCAACCGTGACATTTTGATCAGTGACAAAACGGTGAACCAAATTGCCGCACTGGAACAAGCCGGCTATCTCGATCGCCCGGTTGCCTCCCCGCACACCCTCCCGAGACTTGCCGCCGATCGCGCAGGATGCAGTCGAGATCGGCGCGAAATCATTCTGGGCTCAGCTCGGCCTCTGGTCGAACGAAGCGGCACAGATCGCCTTGAGCGCCGGCCTCGATGTCGTCATGGATCGCTGCACGAAAATCGAGCACGCCCGCTTCGCCGGCGGTCTTCACCTCGCCGGCTTTGACACCGGCGTGATCAGCAGCCGCCGCTGACAGCCGCAACGCAGCGTCGCTCACCCGCGCTCACCGTCGCCGTACACGTTCGGACTCGGCAGCCTCCGCAGCTTCTCGGGCGTGGTAGCTCGAGCGGGTGAGCGGGCTCGACTCGACGTGGCCGATGCCCATCGCCTCTCCCTTGCACTTCCAATCGTCGAAGACCGACGGCTTCCACCAGTTGGCAACGGGCAGATGGTGCGACGTGGGGCGTAGGTACTGGCCAATCGTGACGATGTCGACCCCGATCGCGCTGAGATCAGACATCGTCTGGGTGACTTCGTCGTCAGTCTCGCCCATGCCAGCGATGATCGACGACTTGGTGACGAGGCCTGCCCGCTTGGCCCGCGCGAGCACCGAGAGCGACCGGGCGTACGACGCTGAAGGGCGGACCGCTCGCTGCAGCCGGGCGACGGTTTCGATGTTGTGGTTGAAGACGTCGGGGCGGGCGTCGAAGACGGTCTGCAACGAGTCGGCATTCCCCTTGAAGTCCGACACCAGCACCTCAACGCGACAGGCCGGAACCCGGGTGCGGATCGCGTGCACGGTCCCAGCCACTGCGGCCGCTCCACCATCGGGAAGATCGTCGCGTGCGACCATGGTGACGACTGCATGCGTGAGGCCCATACGATCCACGGCCTCGGCCACCCGAGCAGGTTCGGCAGGGTCGACGGCAATCGGCTTGCGGGTATCGACGAGACAGAACCCACACGCACGTGTGCACCGCTCGCCAAGGATCATGAACGTCGCCGTCCCGTCGTTCCAGCATTCGGAGATGTTGGGACAACCCGCTTCTTCACACACGGTGACGAGATCGAGCTCCCGCATCGTCTTCTTGATCTCGCGATACGTCGGTCCGGTATCGAGCGGGACACGCATCCATTCGGGCTTGCGGGACTTCAGCCGGACTGGATCTTCGGAGACGCCAGCCTCGGCGAGACGACCAAGAAGACGCACCGACGTCCCGTCGGCCTGCTCGCCATACCCGATGCCCTGACGACCCACCGGCGTCCCGGCCCCTTCGCCGCGGGTGAACGGCGCGAGGTCATCGGCGGGGACGCGCCAGGCGACATCAGCTCGATCGATCGCCTGACCTCTCCCCCATCGCTCGGCTGCCTTCGCGACGACAAGGTCGACAACCTCGCGCATCGAGACGTCGACACCTTCTGCTGCGAGGGAGGTGACACCCTTGTCGGTAATGCCGCACGGCACGATCCGCGAGAACCAGGAGAGGTCCGGGTCGACGTTGAGCGAGAAGCCGTGCATGGAACGACCTCGGGTAATGCGTACGCCAATCGCTGCGATCTTGCGAGGACGGATGCCGTCAGCATCGATCCAGACACCGTTGTGACGGGCGAGCCGACCGGCCTCGACGCCGAGGTCAGCGAGGACGTCGAGAAGGAGCTGTTCGATGCCCTCGACGTACGACGCAGTGTCAGCCATACCGCCGCCCCGTTTCCCGGGCACAGTAAGGATTGGGTACCCGACGAGCTGGCCGGGGCCGTGGTAGGTGATGTCACCGCCCCGGTCGGTGGTCGCAACGGTGGCCCCCATCGACTCGACATCGACAAGCAGGTGCTCCCGTGGGGTGCGCTTTGACAGCGTGACGACGTGGTCATGCTCCAGCAGAAGCAGGTGGTCACCGGCGTCAGCACGCAGCTGTTGCTGCAGTGCGAACGCGTCGGCATAGGCGACTCGCCCGAGCCAGCGAACCCGCAGGCTCGACTCCGTGACGGTAGATCCGGTCAGTTGATCTCCGCCTCCCAATCGCGGTTCTCGATGATCTGCTGGATCCGGTTGAGGAACGCCGCGGCATAGGCACCGTCAAAGGCCCGGTGGTCCCATGCGAGGGCAAGCACACCGACCGAGTGGATGGCAATCGACTCGTTGCCGAACTCGTCAGTAACAACGACCGGCTTTCGCTTCACACCATCGGTGCTAAGGATTGCCACCTGTGGCTGGTTGATGACCGGGAACTGCATCATCGTGCCGTACTGGCCAGCGTTCGTGAGCGTGAACGTGCCACCGCTGAGGTCGTCAGGGGTGAGCTGCTTCGTGTGCGTGCGGTCGGCGACGTCCTTGACCTCGCGTGCGATCTGTCGAAGACGTTTACCTTCGATCCCTTTGACAACCGGCGCCAGCAGCCCCTCGAATCCGATATCGACCGCAATCGCCATATTGATCGTGTCGTGCACCACCAAATGGTCACCGCCGAAGCTCGCGTTGAGGTGTGGGAACTCGCGCAGCGCGTCAGCGACGGCTCGGGTGATGAAGGGCAGGTAGGTGAGTGAGAAGCCCTCGTCGGCCTTCCATGCCGCCTTGTGCTTCTTGCGGATCTGCTCGACGCGCTCGTAGTCGACCTCCATCGCGGTGAGGACATGCGGTGACGTGGCCTTCGACATCACCATGTGCTCGGCGGTGCGCTTGCGAATGTTGTTGAGCGGGACGAGTTCATCGCGAGCGCTGAGCGGCGCTGCGTGCGGAGTGGCTGCGACCGGTGTCGGCGCCGGAGCGGCGGTTGGAACGGTCGTTGGCTGCGGGGTTGGCTCGGAAACCGGTGCTGGAGCGGCGGGCCTCGAGCCCGCGTTGGCCTGAATAACGGCTTCGACGTCGGCACGAGCGATCCGGCCACCGAGGCCAGTGCCGGCAATCTGGGACACGTCGAGGTTGTTGTCAGTGATGAGGCGGCGCACTACCGGCGACAGGATCATGCCTTCGGTGTTCGTCGCCATGGCCGGACCGGACTCGCGAGCAGATGACGCAGGGGTTCGCTCGGGTGGAGCAGCCTGGGGTGCCGGGGCTGCGGCCACCAACGCAGGGGCCTCAAACGGCTCTGGCTCGGCAGGGGCGACGGGCGTTGCCGTTGGAGCATCGCCAGCATCGCCCACCCGGCATAGGACTTGGCCGACCTCAACAACGTCGCCTTCGGCGGCGAGGATCTCGGTGAGCACACCGGCAACCGGCGACGGCACTTCGGAATCGACTTTGTCCGTGGAGACTTCAAAGAGAATCTCATCCATCGCGACGGCGTCACCGACGTTCTTGAACCACTGGGTGATCGTTCCTTCGGTGACCGTTTCGCCCAACTGGGGCATCGCCACGTCGGCCATGTCTGGTCTCTTTTCTCTGGTGGTCGTCAGGTCAGCCGTGAAGGCCACGGCCGGTGAGTGACAGAACGGTCTCACCGAACAGTTCACTCATGGTCGGATGGGGTTGGATGAAGGCGGCAACCTCATCGACAGTGGCCTCCCAGTTGACGGCGAGGTAGCCCTGGCCAAGCTGTTCGGTCACCCAGGCGCCAACCATGTGCACGCCGAGAATCTTCCCAGCTGTACCGTCGGACCGCCGCTCGGCGATGACCTTCACGATGCCATCGGTCTCGCCCACGATCTTGGCTCGGCCATTGCCGATGAAATGATGCTGTGAGGTGACAACGTCGTACCCGGCATCGATCGCGCCCTGCTCGGTGTAACCAGCGAACGCAACCTCGGGGTGGCAGTAAATACACCACGGCGTGCCGTGGTGACCGAGCGGCGCAGGCTCTTCACCGAGGATGTCTCGGATTGCAAGCATGCCTTCGGCAAACGCAACGTGGGCGAGTGCCGGAGTGGCAATGATGTCCCCGACCGCCCAGACACCGGCCTCTGCGGTGCGGCAGCGGTCGTCGACCTCGACGAAACCGCGCTCATCGACGCCAACGACGGTGCCCTCAAGCCCCAGCAGGTCGGCAAACGGTCGCCGGCCAACCGAGACGACTACGGCCTCGACCTCGATCGACTCGCCGTCACCGAAGGTGACCGTGGTGCCCGAACCATCGGGTTTGGGCGTATGGCCGCTCACGGCAACACCGGTCTTGGTCGTGATGCCGCGCTTCTTGAACGAGCGCTGCACAACCTTGGCGGCATCAGGATCGCAACCGGTCAGGATCTGTGGCATCACCTCAAGCACAGTGACGTCGACACCGAGATCGCCCATCATCGAGGCGAACTCACACCCAATCGCACCGCCACCAATGACGACCGCCGACGAGGGCAGCTTCGACATGGAGAGCACCTCGTCGGAGGTCATCACGATGTGACCGTCGACCTCAAAGCCGGGAATCGTGCGAGTGACTGAGCCAGCCGCAATGATCACGGCCTTGCCCTGGATGGAAGTGGTGGCGCCGTCGGCGCCCGTGACCGTGACGATCCTGTCGGCCCCCAGCGAACCGGTGCCGTCGTACACGGTGACCTTGCGTTGGGTGAGTAGGCCGCTCACGCCCTTGACGAGCTGGTCGATGATCGATTGCTTGCGCTGGAGGGTGACACCCCAGTCGATGGTCGGCGCGGAGGCATTCACGCCGAAGTCGGCCGCACGCCCGACCGTGCGGAACACATGGGCGGTCTCGAGCAGCTCTTTGGCCGGGATACAACCCACGTTGAGGCACGTGCCACCCATGACGTTGTTCTCTATGAGGCCGACGTCGAGGCCGATCCCAGCTCCGTAAAGCGCAGCCGCGTAGCCACCGGGCCCGCCCCCGATGACGATGACGTCGTGGTGTGCGTCCGTCGCACTCACCTCCTCGGTTGAACGCCGACTCTATCGGTGTGTCACCACAGAATCAGAGCCAGCTGAAAGGCACCGGCGAGAAGGATAAGCAGGCCACACAACAAGGCCAGAAGAATGAGTTTGCGAGTGCTCACGATTGTCAGTCTCCGGGAGTGTTTCTGGGTTGCTTGACCCTCATTATGGCCGAATAGCGGCCTACTCTGGCGACGTGACGCACGCGCTACCAGCTCTCGCCCTGGCATTGGCGGTTGGTCTGGGTGGTGCTGCCTGCGGCGGACCCTCAACCACCGACGGGGTGGCTCTGAGCGCCGGCGAAACATCCTCAGGCAAGGCCGATTCCTCAAGCGATACGGCCGACGACGCGACTTCGCCCACCGCCACATCTGGTGCTGACGACACGACCGTTGCATGGGATCACAACTGGACCGGCGATCTCATTGGCGGCGGCCAGATCGATGCCAACTCCCTTGTCGGCCAGGTCGTCGTCTTGTGGTTTTGGGCGCCGTGGTGAAGTACGTGCCGTCGCGAAGCCGGTGCGGTCGCACAGGTGCAGGAGCAATACGAAGGCCAGGTCACCATCATCGGCGTTGCCGGCCGTGATGAGCTGAGCACAATGACGGCGTTCGTCGAGGATCTCGGCGTCGGGGCCTTCCCGCACGTCGCAGACGACGACCTCAAGATCTGGCTCCAGTATGAGATCCGCTCACAGCCCGCCTTCGTCTTTATCGACGATAGCGGCTCGTTTGAAACGGTCATCGGGGCGATCGGAGAGTCAGGGCTTTCTTCTTCGATCGACGAGCTCCTCGACGCCTGAGGGCGCGTCGAAACCATGTCTTGAAGATCACCCAGGGTGGCGAAGTGCTGCTCTTTGCGTGACGTTGTCGTTCTTGATGGACACACCAATTGCACCCCGTTTTCGTGGGGGGGGGTTCGCGAGCGTGCGGGAGGTCAGTAGGTCCGCATGAGCAACCTTTTTTCTGAAGCGCCCGACCGAAACGACACCGACAGCTGTCCGCTTGACCGCAGTGCCCGTGCCGCGATCACTGCCCTGGCTCGCGCACTCGAGGTGTTCAACCGGCCTGCGGCTCGCCGTGTCGCTCTCAGAGCGCACCTCGCTGCTCGATCACGATCACCTCGCGACACTTCGCCTCGTCGCCGCCCACATTGCGGCCGCCGTCACACAAGCTGAGCGGATCGCAGAGTTCGAGGTACTCGCGCTGAGCGATCAGCTCACCGGGCTCGGCAACAGCGAGTTCTGGAAGAAAAACTTGAGTCGATCTTCCAGCGGCCCCCAATCGACCGTCAGGAAGTCGCGCTCATCATTTGCGATGTCGACGGACTGAAGCAGGTCAACGACACCCGAGGCCACGCCGCTGGCGACAATCTCCTCGTCAAGGCCGGCCAGGCGCTGCAGCTCCCCGCGTCGACCGTGCCCAACTCAACCGCGTGTCGCATCGGCGGCGATGCGCTCTGCATCATCCTTGATGGCGGTGGCATGTTGTCCGCCGAACCGGTCATGAAGCTTGCGACCCGAACGTTCGCTGAGTCCGGAATCGGCCGGTCACTCTCGAGCGGTATCGCGTTTGCCACACCCGACCTGACCTTCCCCGAGGACCTCCTTCGCGATGCCGACAAGGGGCAGTACGAAGCGAAGCGGCGCCGCAAGGGCCTCCCGCCAATCGGAAAACTGCCAGAGATCGGCAGCCGGCGGCGTACTCGCCGCGAACCCTGAGCCTGCAGCGGGCGGCAAGCAGCGGCAGACCAAACGCTCGGCCACAACACCAACGCAGGGTCGAACCGACGCATATGGCGCCAAGCCACCCCTAGCGTTCGCCGGCGCGATGCTCGCCAACTGACGACTACAGGCCTCGATGACACTCACGAATCTTGACGGTCTTTTCGTGTTTTCCGCTCAGAAGCGGCTCAACAACGACGCTTCCGTCGTCTGAGCATCCATCCACCAAGTTCGCTGAGTACCGCTCCCGCCGAAGCCGCAGCTGCGATCACGATCCAAAGTGGAGCAGATCCGTCGAACACGAGCCACT
Organism: Acidimicrobiales bacterium; assembly: GCA_029246685.1. Classification (GTDB taxonomy): domain Bacteria; phylum Actinomycetota; class Acidimicrobiia; order Acidimicrobiales; family Aldehydirespiratoraceae; genus JAJRXC01. The sequence continues at coordinate 8,062 of JAQWMR010000007.1, forward strand.
GGACAGGCGTCGAGTCAGTGTTTTGCACGATGAACGCTACGAGCCCGACGGCCACCAACGCTGCGATGAGCAGTTTGGAGTTACTTCCACCACCGCCTGCAGTGGCATCTTCCATCACGTCGTCGGTCATCGCCGTCCTCCTGCATCTGGTCGCTTCTCAGCGATCGTAGACGGTGTGGGAGGCTCTACTCATGCGTGTACTCATCAGCGGTTCCACCGGCTTCATCGGCGATGCCCTCGTGCGACGTCTATCGGCGACCGGTCATCAGCCCGTGCGGCTCGTCCGTTCGAACCCGCCCGATTCGGTTCCGTCGGTCCGCTGGAACCCAGCCGAGCGATCGATCGAGCCCGGCGCACTCGATGGGATTGATGCCGTCGTGCACCTCGCTGGCGAGAGCATTGCGTCCTCGCGATGGACCGATGCCCAAAAGGCCCGGATCCTCGACAGTCGAGTCGATACCACCACCACGCTTGCCGATGCCATCGCGACGGCGTCCAACCCGCCCTCAGTCTTCCTCTGCGGATCGGCGATCGGCCTCTACGGCGACCGAGGCGACGAACGGGTCGACGAGACGAGCTCTGCGAGCGACGACTTTGCAGCAGTCGTCTCGCAGTCTTGGGAAGCCGCAGCGCAGCCTGCCGAGACCGACAGAACCCGCGTTGCATATCTCCGAACCGGGATCGTCCTTGATCCGTCCGGCGGCGCTCTTCGCGAGCAGCTTCCATTCTTTCGCCTGGGCCTCGGCGGCCGCATCGGGTCGGGCCGCCAGTGGTTCAGCTGGATCTCTCTGCGCGACGAAGTGGATGCAATCCTGCATCTGTTGCAGGCCGACGACGTCACCGGCCCGGTCAACCTCACCGCGCCGAATCCGGTCACCAACGCCGAGTTCACCAAGGCACTTGGATCGGCTCTCGGCCGGCCAACGCTGCTCCCGACTCCCCGCATTGCGCTCTGGGCCCGCCTGGGACGCGAGCTTTCACGCACGCTGCTCGAGGGCGGAGCCCACGTGTCACCGGGTGTGCTCTTGGCAAGTGGCTACCAGTTCGTCGATCCCGAGATCCGACCTGCCCTCGACGACATGCTGCGCTGAGCGTCAGGGATTGATGATCCAGACATCGTCGGGCATCGCCTGCTCGAGGCGGCCGACGATTTTCCCGACCCGGGGTTCGGCCTGATCCCATACGACAATCGCCTCGGTCGCCGTTTTTTGGAGCCAGCCGTTGCGGCGATCGAGCGCCTGTCCGGCCGCCCTGTTGTCGGCAGGCACTTTCTTCTCTAGCTGCACAACCGCTGACGCTTCGCCGAGCAGCTCCTGGAAACGCCGCCGGGTCGGTGCAGGCCACTTGATCTCAGGATCGGGAAACGGAAGAACGGCAACATAGCGCAGCTCGGCTTCGGCAGCGGCTTCGGCCGCCAGCATCTCAGCGCCTAAGCGCAAGCCGGTAAGCACGATGAGTTCAGGGTTAAGTTCGGCCTTCGCCACGAGGATCTCGGTGAGCTGCCTTCGAACCTCACCGGCAATGGGATTGGGGTCGTATCCGCCGAGCTGCGGCGGCTGGAGCCCAGTCACCAAAACGGCCGGGCCGGTCGGCTGCCAGGCCGACGAGTACACGCCGCCTGGGCCCGGCTTCGGGGCGGCCGCCGGAACTGTGGAGATCTTGTCGGGCGAACCCAGATCGCCAGGAATGCCGACACCGTGGCGCCCAACCCCGGTATGGGATGCTTCCACCGCAAGCCGATCAGCGATGTCGTTGTACTCGTCGCCCGCGTGACCTTTCACCCACGTGAACTCGAGCTCCTCGGCGCGAGAGCGATACAGATCGATCAGCGGCTCCCAGATATCGCGGTTCGCAACTGGCTCCTTCTTGGAGTTCTTCCAGCCGCGCTTGAGCCACCCCTTCCACCAACCGTCGCGAAAGCAGTTGACGACATACGTCGAGTCCGAGACAACTTCGACTGGGCCTTCGATCGTTCGCAGCGCGTCGAGCGCGGCCATCAGCTCCATGCGTTGGTTCGTGGTGTCAGCATCGAATCCGTTGGCCCACCGCCCACCAGGCACCACCCAGCCCCACCCGCCCGGGCCGGGATTGCCCCGGCAGGCCCCATCCGTGTACACGACCGTCTTCGCCACGATTGCGACCCTACCCGTGGTTGAATGAACCCATGATTGACCACTACTCGCGTCAGCTCCCTGACATCGACCCAGCTGAGACACAGGAGTGGATCGATTCTCTCGACGCTGTCGTAGGGGCGCAAGGAGCACCGCGTGCGCGCTACATCCTGGCGAAACTGCTGGAGCGCTCCAACGAGCTCCAGATCGGGGTGCCTCCGACGACGTCGACGCCCTACATCAACACCATTCCCGCTGAACAGCAGCCATTCTTCCCCGGTAACGAGGACATCGAACGCAGGATCCGTGCGTTCATCCGCTGGAACGCCGCGGCGATGGTCATCCGGGCCAACAAGTCTGCTGAAGGTATCGGTGGCCACCTCTCCACGTACGCCTCAAGTGCCTCGCTGTACGAGGTCGGATTCAACCACTTCTTCAAGGGCAAGGACGACGGACTCGCAGGCGACCACGTCTACTACCAGGGCCACGCAGCGCCCGGCGTCTACGCCCGAGCGTTCCTCGAAGGTCGTCTGAGCGAGACGAACCTCGACAACTTCCGCATGGAGATCGGTGGGAACGGCCTGTCGAGCTACCCGCACCCGCGGCTCATGCCTCACTTCTGGGAGTACCCCACCGTGTCGATGGGGCTCGGTCCGATCAACTCGATCTATCACGCCCGTTTCAACAAGTACCTCCACCAGCGGCAACTTGAAGACACCAGCCAGAGTCAGATCTGGTCATTCCTTGGCGACGGTGAGTGCGACGAGCCCGAAACCCTGGGCGCCATCTCCCTCGCTGGCCGGTCCGATCTCGGCAACCTCAATTGGGTGATCAACTGCAACCTGCAGCGCCTCGATGGGCCAGTGCGCGGCAACGGAAAGATCATTCAAGAACTCGAAGGCGTGTTCCGCGGCGCAGGCTGGAACGTCATCAAAGTCGTGTGGGGTTCGGCCTGGGACGAGCTGCTGCACCGCGACGTCGACGGCGTGCTGCTCAACAAAATGAACCAGACCGTCGACGGCGAATACCAGCGCTACGCCACCGAAGACGGCGCATACATCCGAGAACACTTCTTTGGTCCCGACCCGCGCCTCCGCAAGCTCGTCGAACACCTCTCCGATCACGATATCGAGCTGCTCCCTCGCGGCGGGCACGACTATCAGAAGGTCTACGCGGCCTTCAAGAAGGCCTCAGAGATCACCGACCAGCCGACGGTGATCCTCGCCAAGACGGTCAAGGGGTGGACGCTCGGCGAAGGCTTTGAGGGCCGCAACGCCACCCACCAGATCAAGAAGATGTCCAAGCAGCAGCTCCTCGAGCTTCGGTCACGGCTGCACGTGGAGGACGAGATCCCGGAGGAAGCGCTCGAGGACGGGATCCCGCCGTACTACCGCCCCTCCCCGGATTCGCCCGAGCGGGAGTACCTCATGGATCGGCGCCGCGCGCTGGACGGTCCGCTCCCCAGCCGGCTGATCCGCGATCGCCGCCCGCTCGCGCTCCCCGGCGAGTCCCCCTTTCTGGATCTGATGAAGGGATCGTCCGGGCGCGAAGTCTCCACCACGATGGCATTCACCTCCCTGCTGCGCGATCTGCTCCGCGACGAAGCCTTCGGCGAGCGAGTCGTGCCGATCATTCCCGACGAGGCCCGCACGTTCGGCATGGACTCGCTGTTCCGGGAGTTCGGCATCTACGCGCCGACCGGGCAGCTCTACGAACCAGTCGACCACGACCTGCTTCTGTCCTACACCGAGAGCGAAGACGGCCAGCTGCTCGAGGAGGGCATCACCGAGTGCGGCTCCACGGCGTCGTGGATCGCGGCCGGGACCGCCTATGCCAACAACGGCGTGCCCATGGTGCCCTTCTACACCTTCTATTCGATGTTCGGATTCCAGCGAGTGGGCGACTCGATCTGGGCGGCGGCCGACGCCCGTACCCGCGGCTTTCTCATGGGAGCCACGGCGGGGCGGACCACCCTGCTGGGCGAGGGCCTGCAGCACCAGGACGGCCACAGCCTCCTGCTCGCGTCGACCGTGCCGGCCTGCGAGGCGTACGACCCGGCCTTTGCCTACGAACTCGCGACGATCATCCGCGACGCGCTGCACCGCATGTATCCGGACGGCAGCGCTGTCAATGGCGAGGACGTCTTCTACTACCTGACGATCTACAACGAGAACTACGAGCAGCCGCCCCGCCCGGACCACGTGCAGGACCGTGACATCACCGACGGCATGTACAAGTGGGACGACGGCCCCGACGGCAAGACGCACCGCGCGACCATCCTCTTCTCGGGCCCCGCGAACCTTGCGGCTCGTGAGGCGCAGGCGATTCTCGCGGAGTTCCACGACGTGTCCGCCGAGCTCTGGAGCGTCACCTCCTACAAACGGCTGCGGGCCGAAGCCCTCGACGCCGAACGACGGAACCGGCTGCAGCCGGAGAGCGATCCCGACGTGCCGGCCCTGACGCACAAGCTCATGGACAGCGAGGGCCCGATCGTCGCGGTCTCGGACTGGATGGGTCTCGTCCCCGGCCAGATCAGCAAGTGGGTCCCCCGCCCGATGCATGTCCTCGGCACCGACGGGTTCGGGCGCTCCGACACCCGCGAGAACCTTCGTCGCTTCTTCGAGGTCGATGCGTTCCACGTCGTCGTCACCGTCCTCGCCGCGCTCGCCGAAGACGGAGTGATCGAGGCCTCCGAGGCCGCTGCTGCGATCCAGACCTACGGGATCGACCCGTACCGCCCGGATCCGGCCCACCCCGACACGGGCAGCTGAGCGTGCCCGGCACCCTGGTGGTGACGGGTGACGCGGCGGCCGATCGGCTCGTCAACAACGATCCCCTCGCCCTGATGATCGCAATGCTGCTCGACCAGCAGATCGCAATCGAACTCGCCTTCATGGGACCGGCCCGGCTCGCCGAGCGACTCGGCGGCTCGCTGGACACCGCAACTATCGCGGCAATGAATCCCGACGACTTCGCCGAGATTGCCCGCACCAAACCGGCGCTGCACCGATTCCCGGCCGCGATGGGCGGGCGCATCCAGGAGATGGCTCGCCACATCGTCGATGTCTATGACGGTGATGCGGGAGCCATCTGGCGCCGCGTCCGGCGGGCCGAGGTGCTCGCCGACCGGCTGAGCGCGGTTCCCGGCTACGGCCCGGAGAAGATCAAGATCTTCACGGCTGTGCTCGCCAAACGATTCGATCGGCGGCCGCAGGGTTGGGAGTCCGTCGCCGGGCCCTTCGCCGACGACGAACTGCGCTCCGTCGCCGATATGGATTCGTTGGAGGCACTCACCGCGTTGCGAGAGCGTCGGCGGGCGATGAAAGCCGCCGGAAAGGCGAAGACGGACTAGCGCGATCGGACGATTCAGTCCGCGCCGAGCAAGGCGTTGCGTTGCCGATCGAGCCATCCGACGAGCACGGCGATCGCCCGCGGGTCGTGGCGGAGATGGTGACCGGCACCGGCAATGACCCGGAGGTCGGCCTCGCCGTGCGCGTCGGCGACTGCACGGGCGTCGAAGACGGGGACCACTTCGTCGTCGGACCCGTGGATGAGCATCAGGTTGCGTGGCGCGAGTTGCTCCGCTGCGTTGGCCGCAGTCACCGAGAGGAGTTCGGCGGACCAGTCGTCGAACGACTCGGGGTAGTCATCGTTGCGGATGACGCCCATCTCTCGCGCCAGTACGAGGAGTTTGCGGGGGCTCTGCGCCCAGTCCTGGAAGTCGGCCGGCACGCCGACCGCGCACACGCCGTTGATCGACGGATCCGCGGCCGCCGCGGCAATCGCCAGCGCGCCGCCGGTTCCGAACCCGACGATCCATACGCCATCGCAGGGAACCGACTCCCGGAGGTGAGACACCGCGCCCGCCAGGTCTCGCTGCCAGCCGCCGAGCGAGAAGTCGCCCTCGGATTCGGCAACGCCCCGGCTGGAGAACGCCAGCGCCGCCCAGCCCGCTTCCGTCGCAACGCGATCGGCCAGCTCCGGGAAGCTCCGGGTGGAGTTGATACCTCCGCCGGCTTCGGCGGGGAAGCCATGCGCGATCACCAGGCCCGGCTGCGCAGTCGGGTGGATCTGCGTAGGCCGAGCGAGATGGGCCGCGAGCTCGATGCCATCGACGCTGAAGCGGCGATCCACTCCGTCAGATCTTTCGCAGGCGGTACCCGCGGTTACGGGCCTCGGCGAGCGTGTCAGGCCCGAACGTCTGTGTGTGCGAGCCGGCCGCAAGCTCATCGATGACGGCCGTGTCCTCGACATCGTCCAGGTCGTAGACCGCCTGCGTCCGTTTGTCGCCCAGGAACTGGCTGTGTTCGAAACGGGTCGGTCGATCCATGGCGATGAAATATAGCCCGGAAAAGAAGCCGTCCCGGGGCCCTGTGGACCCCGGGAACGACCCGTGATTCTTCATCTCTGAAAAACACTGCTGGAATCCCGGGGGTGGTTGTGCACTCTCAGTAGAGCGCGGCTGACAGGCGTGACAATGTCCCGTCCCACGAATCCCAGGGGTGGAGCTGGCATGGTTTGCGCCAGTGGTCCAGCGGCCGTAGCTAGCGGCCAGCCACCTCCAAGGTCACAGATCTTCTACTCACTGTCTGACCACCTCCTCTCTTTGGTCCTCCCAGTGAACCACATCCAGGACCGGTGAGGGGTCAGTTTCAGGTGGCAGGGTCTGCTTCGCTGCCGACGGCGCCGATGGCGACGAGGTACTGCATCTGGAGGTCGAGGACGCAGAGGACGTCGACAGCGTCCGGTCCGTTCTCGGCGATGGACTGCGCGACGACGGCATCGATCGCAGCCTCGTCTGGCGCGACTGCACCGTCTGTACGAATCGCGTCGGTGGCGAGTTCCTGGCCGTAGCGCGACGCCGCTCCGATCTCGAAGAACCAGTCCATGTGCCACCCGAGGACCTGCGCGACCTCGTCATAGCTGAGCCGTGCGGTGACCTCGTCGGGCAGCCGGTCTCCGATCCACTGAGCGGCGTCGTGGAGGTCGTAGACCGCCGGCGCTCGTTCGACCTCGAGCTCACCGACGACACGCCCGATCGCGACGAACGCGATGACCGCGACGACGAGCGCACCGAGGACGAAGACGACGAGGGTCACGTCTCAACTCTAGGATCCGGCCATGCTCATCGTGCATGAGGTCCACTCCGTCGACGGACGCCACGGGGACGGCTTCGACGACTTGTGGCGCGACGAATGGATACCCGCCGTCGGCGCCGCAGACGACCCCGCGTGTTGCACTATCTCCGCCACGTCCACGGCACGGGCCCTTCGTACCGGATCGTCACACTGACCGCCTTCGCCGATGTGGCCGCCCTCGCCGCCGCCCAGGACCGCGTCGAGCACGGGGACCTCGCCCCGCTGGCTGCGCGCATGGACGAACTCCGACACTCCGTCACCACGAAGACCGTCCGGCCCCTGCCGTGGTCCGTCGATGCGCTCGATCTCGCGGCGGTGCCGACGGCTGATGTCGATCATCGCGCCGCGGTGTTCATGGAGGACACCGTCTGGCCCGATCAGGGCAAGATCGCCGAGTACATCGAGCGTTCCGGCGCCCACTACGCGCGCTGGATGGCGAGCGACGAGCACGACGAGACGGAGTTGCTCCGGATCGAGGCCGCCTACGAAAGCGTCTACGGCGGCGGCATCCGCAACGAGATCATCCTGTGGCAGCGAGTCACCCGCCTGGACTGGATGCCCGGCTTGCTGATCATGGAAGTGCCGGAGCACCTCAAGGCACCGGGCACCTGGATGCACGACGCACTGCAGCTGCGCGACCAATGGGAGTCCAAACTCCTCCGATCGACCCGTTGGAGCCCGCTGCCATGACCGCCACCCATCGCACCTTCGCCGAACAGAGTGTTCACTATTTCATCCGTCCGCACGACGGCATCCCCGACGGTCCCATCGACAGCGACGCGGCCTGGCGCGGCGACGCGCTCCTTGCGGACGAGTCGCGTTAGTCCTTCACGCTCTCATCCGGTGACATCTCGGAGATCGAGGCTGCGGCGACACAGGCGATCGCGGTGGACGAGCCCATGGAGAACCTGACGGTCGAGGGTTTCGCGATCCCCGGGCTCGCGGACCGAATTCGCCAGTGGCGCGAGCAACTCAAGAACGGCCTCGGTGTCGTTCGGCTCCGGGCCCTTCCGGTCGACGAGTGGGGCGAAGAGCTGTCGAGCTGGGCGTACTGGGGTCTCGGCCGTCACCTCGGCACACCAGGTGGACAGAACCCGCAGGGCGAGCTGCTCGGCCACGTGAAGGACTACCGGGAGAGGAACACGACCGGCCGCCGCTACCGCACGGCCGGGACGCTCTCGATGTACTGCGAGGCCGCCGACGTCGTCGGCCTCCTCTGCATGACCACGGCGGCCGAAGGCGGCCAGAGCCGAATCGCGTCGTCGGTGACGATCTACAACGAGCTTCTCGCCCGCCGCTCCGAACTCGTCCCCCGCTTGTTCGAACCGTTCCCCATCGACCGACGCGATGAACAGGGCCCGGGCGAGGCGCCGACCTTCCTGCTCGCCCCGGCGACCTATGACGGCACGCTGCGTACGTTCTGGCACAGCGAGTACATCCGGTCGTCACCGCGCCACGACATCGTCGACGACTACACCGACGACGAGATGGCCCTCGTCGAGCTGCACCAAGCAATCGCAACCGAGCCCGACATCCACCTCGACATGTGGCTCGAACCCGGCGACATCCAGCTGATCAGCAACCACACCGTCGTCCACGGCCGCACGGCCTACGTCCACGACCCGGCCAACCCCCGCTATCTCCTGCGGCTCTGGCTCAGCCTGGACTGAGCGCAGACGCGACGAAGGGGCCGCCTGAAGGCGACCCCTTCGATGCGAAAGGTTCTAAATACCGATGCGCTGGGCGAGCAACTCGCGGTGGTACGTCGGGTCACCGAACAGCAGCTCGGAGCTCTTCGCCCGCTTGAAGTAGAGGTGTGCGGGGTGCTCCCAGGTGAAGCCGATGCCACCGTGGATCTGGATGTTCTCGGCCGCAGCGTGGAAGTACGCCTCGGAGCAGTAGCTCTTGGCGAGCGAGGCCACCTGGGGCAGCTCGTCGTTCATCTCGGCGGCGCACCAGCCGGCGTAGTACGCCGCTGACTTGGCCGACTCGACCTCGAGCAGCATGTCGGCGCACTTGTGCTTGATGGCCTGGAACGAGCCGATCGGGCGACCGAACTGCACTCGGACCTTAGCGTACTCGACGGACATGTCGAGACACATCTGGGCGCCACCGACCTGCTCGGCGGCGAGGGCCACGGCGGCGAGGTCGAGGACCGTTTCAACGGCGGCCCAGCCGGCGCCATCGTCACCGATGAGCGATGCCGATACGCCGGAGAAGTCGAGCTTCGCCTGCTTGCGGGTCTGGTCCATGGTGGACAGCGCCGTACGGGTGAGGCCTTCGGCGTCGGCGTCGACGCTGAAGAGCGACACACCGGCGTCGGTGCGGGCGGCCACGATGATCAGGTTCGCCGTGTGACCGTCGAGCACGTACATCTTCGTGCCGTCGAGGGTCCACGAGTCGCCACCGCCGGAAGCCTGCAGGGTGATGCCACCCTCGTCCCAGCGGCCGCTCTCCTCGGTGAAGGCCAGCGCCGCGCGGGTCCCGCCGGAGGCGATGCCGGGGAGGAGCGCCTTCTTGGCGTCGTCGTCGCCGGACTGCAGGATCGCGTTGGCGGCGAGCACGCAGCTGGAGAAGTACGGAGCGCAGAGAAGGGCTCGGCCCATCTCCTCGAGCACAACGACCTGCTCGACGAACCCGAAGCCCTGACCGCCGAATTCCTCGGGGATCGCCAGCGCCTGAAGGCCCATCTGCTCGGCCATCTGGTTCCAGACGGCTTCGTCGTAGCCCTGCTCGGTGTCCATCTGCTCGCGCACGGCGTCTTCAGCGGACTTGTCTTCCAGGAAGCTGCGAACGAACTCGCGCAGCTGCTCTTGTTCTTCGGAGAATGCAAAGTTCATGGCCCGGAACCTACCGAGTTTGCGAGGGCGGGCCAATTCGTGATGTGTACACCTGTGCTACGCCGGGACGATATGGTGGCGGCATGGACCGGATCGGTGCACGGGAGCTGCGCAACAACGTCGCTGCAGTCGTGCGCCGAGCCGGCGGTGGCGAACGCGTCATCGTCACGGTGGACGGCGAGCCGGTCGCCCAGCTCGGACCACTCGAGCCCACGGGCCAGCCCACGATCGACGACCTCGCCGCAGCGGGCCTCGTCCGACTCCCGGGTCGTGCTGACCACCCGCCCGCGCCCGAGCCGTTCGGCGTGCCGGTCGACATCAGGCTGCCCGACGTGATCGCCGAGTTGCGCGGGGAGCCCGGATGACTCTCGCTGTGGATCCCTCCGCGCTGATCGCCAGGTACGTCCCCGGAGCGGATCGTGATTTGGTGAACGAAACAATGGCGGCCGACCCGACATGGTGCGCGAGCGACCTCGCCCGAACCGAAGTGATGCTCGCACTCCACCGGATCGCCGGGTCCGAGGTGCTCGCCAACGACCTTCGGGCGGCGGCGCGCTCGGACTTCGATGCCTTCGTCCTCGTCCCGGTCGACGATCGATGTATCGCCCGAGCGACGGAACTCGGCTCGCAGTACGGACTCCGCACCGTCGACGCAATCCATCTGGCCGCCGCCGACCGCATGCCCCGACCGATCCGCTACCTAACACTCGATCGTCACCAGATCCCCGCAGCAGCCGCACTGGGCTTCGACCTCGTCGCGCCGTTGGTGCGATAGAACGGCGGGGTGTCCCGCCGTTCCAGATACATCGCCGCCGCTCTCGCCGTCTCACTGCGTGCCGCAGCCTGCGCCGACGACGAGAGCGCGGACACCGATCCCACGACGACCACCACCGTCGAGCCGACCACGACGGAGTCGGACGACCAAGTCCCGGCGGTCACTCCGCCGGAGCCACCGACGATTTCGATCTCCCCTTCCGAGGCGAGCCCGATCGCCGCGACGGTCGCTGTGCAGAGCGAGGAGCCGGTCCAGATCACCGCCGAGAGTGCCGACCACACCGTCTCCACGCCCCTCACCCCGCCACCGCCCCGAGCCACGACCTCCCCCTCGTCGGCCTCCGCCAGCAAACCGAGTACACCGTCGTCGTCACGACCACCGACGCGAGTGGCGGGATCGGCATCTCGCGCGAAACCTTCACGACCGGCTCGCTCCCCGAGGCCTTCCCGAGATCGTGATCGAGTCCGACCCGGAGCGCTCCTCACCTGGCATCACGATCCTCGAGCTGAATCCCGTCGCGGGCATCTTCGACGAGGACGGCGAGTACGTCTGGCACTACAGCTCGGGATCATTCACCGGCGCCGCCCAGCGAACGCCCGCCGGAGGCGTTGCATTCCAGCACGACCCGTTCGCCTTCAGCGTGAACGACATCACCAGTCGACGCATCGCCGAGTACTACCCCGCCCCGACCGGAGCAGACGAGACAGCCGAGAACGCCGACGGCGTCGCGACGATCCCCTTTCACGCCGACTGGGTCGAGTTGCATCCTGTGCACCATGACATCGTCCCGATGATCGACGGTTCGATCCTAGGCCTCTCCACCACCGACCATCCGGTGACGCCCGAACGGCGAGCGGAGTTGTGTCCGGGGGACGAATTCGAGTGGCACATGTTCTCTGACGTGATCATTCACGTGGACGCCGACGGGACGGTGCTGCGGACCTGGGACCTCTTCGACATCGTGAGCTTTGACGACCACCCGGGGGAGTTCCTCTGCAATACGCGAGGACTCGGCGTCACCGAAACGCCTCGAGACTGGACCCACGCCAACGCGCTGTGGTTCGACGAGGAACGCGACGCGATCCTCGTTTCCTCACGCCACACGGACCAGATCGTTGCTCTGGCGATGACCGACGAGACCGGTCCGCAGACGGCCGTTCGATGGATCCTCGGCAATGACGCGACCATTCCCTACGACGGCGAGTCGTTCCATCACACCCATGGCATCAAGACGTTGAGCAATGGCAACATATTGGCCTACGACAACGGCAACTTCCGGCCCGGTTCGGTGTCGGCCGGCGGCACCGATGCCAACTACAGCCGGGCCGTCCGCATCGGCGTCGATGACAGCAGCGACGACCCGTCGGAGTGGACGGCAACGCAGGTCTGGGACCATCGGTTGATCGATCCGGTCACCGACCAACTGCTCTATTCCCCGTTCATCAGCAACGCTGACGAACTCGCGAACGGCAACATTCTCGTCACGCACGGCGGGGCGACGATCAATCCCGACAACATCTTCGACACCCATGTCCATGTCGTCGAGATCGTGCCCGATACGGAAGCGGGCGCCGTCGGAGGCGACATCGTTTGGGAACTACGGCTCGGGGGCCCGGCGGAGGATGACGGCGTGTCGATGTATCGCGCTGACCGCTGGGAGACGCTGTACTTCGGCCCGCTCTGGGCGATCGAGTGACCCACCGCCCGCTCCCCGCCGACGAGCGCCCGTTCGATGACACGCCGATCACCACTGCAGACCTTCCTGACCTGCCCACTCGCGATCGCAACATCAGCGCGGAGGCGTGGATCGAGGCCCCGCCATCGGTCCGGGGAGCCGGCAGCGACATCGGCGGTGTCCGAGTCGCCTTCAAACGCCGTCTCGGCCCATGGCTGCTGTGGCGCGCCGGCCCGGCACGCCGCGCCGATTCCCGCTATGTCGCGGTCCGGGCCGATGACCTGACCGTCCATCACGAGTTCCGGCATCTCCCCGACGGAACCGGCCATGGGCTCGGTCCGTCCGGCGTGGAGCATCTCCGATTCCGAAGCTGGAAAGAGGACCTGCTCGGCCGCGCGAGTTCGGCCGCCGGCACTCAGTAGTCTTGGCGCCGCATGTTCCGCCGACTCTTTGCGCTCGCGGGTCTCACCGCGTTGGTGGTCGTCCAGCCACTGCTGGAGCTGTTCGGCGACAACCCCGCTTCCGTCTTCCAGGTCAACAACATCGACGGCTGGACCATCTTGTGGTTCGCCGTCGCGCTCGCCGTCGTGCCGCCGACTGCGTTGTGGCTCGTCGGCGAAGCCGCCCGTCTCGTGCGCGAGGACATCGGTGACGGGGTGCATCTCGGATGCATCGGACTGCTCGCGACGGGCTTCGGGATCCTCATCGCGAAGGAGGTCAGCGGCGTCGCGGCCGTGAACCTACTGATCGGCCTGGCAGTCGGCATCGGTGTCGCGACGGCCTACCACCGCTACGACGGCGTACGAACGTGGGTCCAACTGATCGCGGTGGTCAACCTCCTCTTCCTGTACCAGTTCGGGTTCGCCTCGACCACGGCGGACTGGATCGAGACCTCCACCGCCGAGGCGGTCGCGCTGACTCCCGAACGCCTCGATCAGCAGCCCTCCACCGGTGGTGACGACGAACCGCCGGAGGTGGCGCCGTCCGTCGTTGTCATCGTGTTCGACGAGTTTCCGACCCAATCGCTCGTCACCGCCGACGAGCAGATCGATGCGGTCCGCTTCCCGAACTTCTCCGCGTTCGCCGACGAGGCCACCTGGTATCGCCGGTACTCGACGTCGAGTCCATTCAGCCGTAGCGCCATCCCGTCGCTGCTCGACGGGCGGGAGCCATACGGCGACTCCACATGGGGCGACCATCCCGGGAACCTGTTCAGCCTGCTCGCGGGCTCACATCACCTACTCGTCTCGGAAGCACTCACGCAGATGTGCGGGTTCGAGCCCTGCCGCTCGCTCACACCTCCGCCCGCCCCCGATCCCGGGCCCTCCGACGAGGATGATCCCGATTCACCGGAGGTTGCGATCCCCACCGTTGACCCCGCTGCCGAGGACCGTCGGTGGGGCGACCTCCTCGACACGACCTGGAACACCTGGACGACCCGCGTGAGCCCCGCCCGCGGCGACGACCCGATCGGCTACGACGATTTCGAGGAGGAACTCACGCCGATCAGCACGACAACGACGACGACCACTCTGGCGGAGGACCCTGACTCGACGACGGTGCTCGAACACACCGACGACGGTCTGACGGACGAAGAACGCCAGCTCGAGCGATTCTTCGACACGACTCTCCTCGGCCAGCCCGGCCGCCATCAGGACTTCGTGGACGCACTTCAGCCGACGGACGAGCCGTTCCTCGGCTACCTGCACCTGGTTCTTCCTCACCAGCCATGGACGATCCGAGAGAACGGCGTCGCGTACGAGGTCGCGGCCGGCCGCACCGACTACGGCGCCGACGCCGAGGACCCCTGGCCCACGCTCGTGAGCTGGCAACGCCACATGTTGCAGGCCGAATATGCCGACCGGCTTCTCGGCGTGATCCTCGCCAGATTAGAAGAGATCGACGAGTACGACGACACACTGATCGTCGTGGTGAGCGACCATGGCGCCGCCTTCCTGCCTGGCCAGCCGAGTCGATCACTGACCGACACGAATCTGCCCGGCATCGTCTACGCCCCGCTGCTGATCAAGCCGCCCGGCCAGACCGCGGGAGCGATCGAGGACCAGAACGTCAATGCGACAGACCTCGTGCCGACGATTGCCGACATCTTGGCGTTGGGGCTGCCGTGGGACGCAGACGGCGCTCCCGCCGGGTCTCCGGAGATCGATGCTCGCGGTGCAAGGAAGTGGATCTACGACTACACGGATGCGTTCGACTTCACGTTCCTCGGGATCCGCGAGTACGACGGTGACGAGAGCTGGGAACGTCTTCTCGCCACACGGTTCCCGGCCGTCACCGAGAACGAGGACCGGCTGGCCGGGCTCTACCGAAACGTCCCTGGAGCAGACCTGATCGGCACCGACCCGGACGATGCGTTCGGCGCGGCCGACGGCAGCGCCGCGATCGCCGACCTGGGGCGCCTTCGCGAGCCCGGCGGCGCTCCCCTGCTCGGCGAGGTCGCCGGCGTGATACCGGGCACCGCCGACGACGCTACGGTGCTCGTGGCCGTGAACGACCGGATCGTGGGCGTGTCGCCCCTGTACCGGCGAGCCGGCACGAACGACAGCTTCGTGGTGCTCCTGCCGGGAGATGCGCTTGCCGCGGCAGACAACGAGATCCGCATCGCCGTGCGCAACGCAGACGGAACGGTCACCGAACGCTCTCTGTCTTAGGAGCCCCCAGGGAGAAGGCTGACGCCTTTCTCCTATGGCGGTAGTGCAAACCCGACCGGACTCGTAGACTTTCGCCATGTCCACGCCTCCTCTCTTCGAGATCAGCGGCCTTCATGCGGCCACGGTCGAGGGCGACATCGAGATCCTGACGGGGCTCGATCTAACTGTCGGGGCCGGCGAGGTCCACGCACTGATGGGGCCGAACGGGTCGGGCAAGAGCACGCTCGCCAACGTTCTCCTCGGGAGCCCCGAGTACCACGTCACGGCCGGGTCGATCCGCTTCCGCGGTGAGGACATCACCGAGTGGCCGGCCGACGTACGCGGCAAGGCCGGTATCTTCCTCGCCTTCCAGTACCCCCAGGAGATTCCGGGCGTCTCCGTTCTCAACTTCATGCGCCAGTCGCTGTCGGCCCGCAAAGGCATCGAGATGTCGGTCCTCGAGCTGCGGCTCTCGATCATGGAGTGGATGGAACGCCTCGACATGGACGAGTCGTTCGCCGAGCGCTACGTGAACGAAGGCTTCTCGGGCGGCGAGAAGAAGCGCAACGAGATCCTCCAGATGGCCATCCTCGAACCCGAGATGGCGATCCTCGACGAGACCGACTCAGGCCTCGACATCGACGCCCTTCGCGTCGTCGCCACCGGCGTGCAGGAAGTGCGCCGCGACCGCCCTGGGCTGGGCGTTCTCGCCATCACTCACTACCAGCGGCTCCTCGAGGAGCTGCAGCCGGATCGGGTCCACGTCATCGTCGACGGCCGGATCGTCGAATCCGGCGGGCCCGAACTCGCGGCCACCCTCGAGGCCGAGGGGTACGAGCGATTCGAGCACGCCTGATGTCTCTCCCCGCCGACATCAAGGCCGACTTCCCGGTCCTGCGCCAGCAGTTCGACGGCACGCCGCTGATCTACCTGGACTCCGGCAACACGTCGCAGAAGCCGCAGTCTGTCATCGACGCGATGGCGAACTACTACGAGACCGCGAACGCGAACGTTCACCGGGGCAGCTACGAGCTGGCCGTGCGGGCCACCGCCGCTCTCGAAGGCGCCCGGGCCAAGGTCGCCAAGTTCATCAACGCTCCGTCAACCTCAGAGGTCGTTTTCACCAAGAACGCCACCGAGTCGATGAACCTAATGGCCCGAGCCTGGGGCAGCGCCAATCTCGCCGCCGGCGACGCCGTCGTAATCTCCGAGATGGAGCACCACGCCAACATCGTGCCGTGGCACATGCTCGTCGCAGAAACGGGCATCGAGCTGCGCTGGATCCCCGTCGACGCTGACGGCCAGCTGGACCTGACGGATCTCGATCGCCTCCTCGACGGTACGAAGCTGCTGTCCGTCACCGCGATGTCCAACGTGCTCGGCACCCTCAACGACATCCCCCGCCTCGCGGCAGCCGCCCACGACGCCGGCGCGCTGATGGCGGTCGACGCTAGTCAGTACGTCCCCCACCTCGCCACCGACGTGCAGGCCATGGGAGCGGACTTCGTCGTCTTCACCGGCCACAAGATGCTCGGCCCGATGGGCATCGGGGTCCTGTGGGCGAGGGCGGAGATCCTCGAGGCCATGCCCCCATTCCTGGGCGGCGGCGAGATGATCCTCAACGTCACCAAAGAGGGCTTCACCACTGCCGAGATCCCCTGGAAGTTCGAGGCGGGCACACCGATGGTCGCCGAGGCCGTCGGGCTCGGCGCGGCGATCGACTACCTGTCTGAGCTGGGCATGGACAACGTTCGCCAGCACGAGGTGGAGCTCACCGCCTACGCGATGCACAAGCTCACCGAGGACCACGGCGAGAAGATCACGATCCACGGACCGGTCGAGCCGTCGGCGCGGGGCGGGGTGCTGTCCTTCGTCTACGAGGGCGAGTCCGGCGAGGTCCACCCCCACGACATCGCGCAGGTTCTGGACCAGGCCGGTGTCTGCGTGCGGGCCGGCCACCACTGCGCCAAGCCCCTGATGTCGGTGCTCGGCGCCAACGCCACGTCGCGGGCATCCCTCTACGTCTACAACGACGAGTCCGACATCGATCAGCTCTCCGCGTCCTTGCACGCTGCCGACGAGCTGTTCTCGTTCTAGGAGCCCTCGGAGACACTGATGCCCCGGAGACACTGATGCCCGGCCTCGAAGACCTGTACCGCGAGATCATCCTCGATCACTATCGCTCGCCCCGAAACCGCGGCGAGCTCGAGACGCCGCCGGCCGTGCGAGTCGACGGGTTCAACCCGCTGTGCGGCGACGAGATCATCGTCTACATCGACGTGGCCGACGACGGCACCATCTCCGACGTCGCGATCGGTGGCCAAGGCTGTTCGATCAGCCAGAGTTCGGCATCCATGATGTCGGCTGCCATCAAGGGCAAGACGGTCACCGATGCGAGGTCGTTGATCTCCGCGTTCAAGGGCCTCATGTCCATCCACGAGACCGACATCGGCGGCGACGGCAGTGAGGCAGAGATGGGCATCACCGACGACACGTTCAGCATCGACAACACGGACGACATCAGCCTCGGCGACCTCGAGGCGCTCAAGGGCGTCGTGAAGTTCCCTGTGCGGATCAAGTGCGCGACGTTGAGCTGGAACACGCTCACCCAGGCACTCGACGAAGCACAGCCCGTCTAGCGAACGCTGTCCCGGATCGCGACCGCCACCTCGGGACCGACGAGCGCCTGCAGTTCGTCGGCCAGTTCGTCCGCGGTCGTGCGCTCCCCTACCTGAGCGTTCTCGCCCTCAGTGCAGCACCACGCCATGGTCGCGCCGTCGGGGCCTCGATCATCACGCCCCCAACGCCGCAGCCGAGCGGTGCCGTCGTCTCCGTGCTCCGCGATGAGCGGGAGCTGCCAGCAGACGGAGGGCTTCACATCGATGGGCCGCTCGCCATCACGAATCGCCTGGAGATGGAGCGCACAGCCGCCACCGCCGGCGAATCCGGGACGATTCAGGAAGACGCACGCCCCCTCGACCGTGATCGTGCGGGCCCGGCGCTCGTCCTCGAAGATCCCGTTCTCCTCGGCCCACGAGTGGAACTGGAAGAGATCGTCATCGAGCAGCGCCACGTGGGCGGAGATGGCCATCGCTTCGTCCTCGTCGAGCAGCTCGGTGCCCACCGAACAACACCCGTGGTTGAGCGCCTCCGCCGGCTCGTCGAGGATGCCCTGGCATCCCTCGCCCCAGATGCAACGCCATCGCGAGCCGAGAAAGCCGACGTCAACCGTCCACCGAGTGCCGTCCACCGGGTCGGAGAATTCCTCGAAGTGTTCGATGACCACGACCGGAGGCTACGAGGCGATACCGTCCTTGGCGATGACTGACACTCCGGCGGGCTGGTACGACGACCCCGAGAACCCGGCGCAATACCGCTACTGGGACGGCACGACCTGGAGCGAGCACCGTTCCCCGAAGGCGATTCGCACCGCGATGAAGAACCAGGGTCCAGGCGCTCCGGTCTCGCGGGGCTTCGAGCTCTTCCAGAAGACCTGGGTTCCGATGCTCATCCTCGCCGGCATCGTGATTCTCGCGTTCATCGCCGCCGCCGTCATGGGCGTGATCGCCCTCGAGATGGCGGTCTCGCCGAGCATCTTCGACATCCTCGAGCGCGTCTTCGCGGCGGACTGGAACCCGGAATTCGATCCCGCCGACAAGGCGTTCGAGGACTCGATCACCTGGAACTGGGGCATCGCTCCGGTCGGGCTGCTCGTGGTTGCGGTCCTGATGGCCGTGACGGCCCAGTACCTCGCGATTGCGGTCGGCATCGTCCACGCGGCGTCGCACAACGCGGGGCACGAACGACCGCTCGGGGCTGCGTTTCGTTACTCGGCCAGTCGGCTCTTCCGCTGGGCCGGCATCTTGCTGCTTTGGATGGTGGTTTGGGCGGCAGGGATCTTCCTGGTCGTGATGTTGTGGGTGGTCTCGATCCAGTTCGCTCCGCCTCTCCTGTGGCTGGTCGCACCCCTCTCCGCGCTTCTGATGATATTCCTCTGGCCGTATGCACAACTGTCCTCGGCGACGCTGGTTCTCGCGCCGCGGGTCGCGAAGCCCTTCCGACTCACCGTCGAGCTGATCACGCCGCAATGGTGGGCGATGGCGGGGCGCGTCCTGATCGTCAACCTCGCCCTCTTCGGGCTCTCCATCGCGACCAGCCTCCTCAGCGCGATCCCGTTGCTCGGCATCGTCGTGGCCCTCGCTGGCAACTTCGTGCTCAGCATTCTCCAGATCACGATGACGGTGACCCTCTACGAGGCGATGGACGGACCTCTCGATCCTGAGCTCGAGACGGTCCCGCCGGTCAGCTGAGCAGACGATCCACCCGGGCGAGCCACTCCCGGTCGTTCGTCGATATCCCACCGGCATCGTGGTCGGTGATGAGGATGTCGACCTGGTTGTAGACGTTGCTCCACTCCGGGTGGTGAAAGAGCTTCTCGGACACGAGCGCGACCTTGGTCATGAATCCGAAGGCCGCGGTGAAGTCGCTGAACTCGAACGACCGGCGTAGCCCGCCATCCTCGTTCGTCCACTCGGGATGCGCCTCGAGCAGCTCGGCGATCTCGTCTTCGGTGAGGAGCGTGCCGGACATGACGAGCTAGCCCAGTGGGTCTGCGAAGGGGTCTTCGGGAAGCGTCGCCGCGCTCGGCTTCGCCGCAGCCGGCTCGACCCAGCGCTCGTAGCCGGTGCTCTCCAGCTCCGTGGCGAGGTCGGGGCCACCCGACTCCTGGATCCGGCCACCGGCGAAGACATGCACCGTGTCGGGCCGCAGCTGTTGGAACAGCCGGCTGTAGTGGGTGATGGCGAGAACGCCGAGATCGTACTCTTCGGTCGCTTCCTCGATACGGCCGCTCACCATCCGAAGTCCGTCGATGTCGAGCCCGGAGTCGAGCTCGTCGAGGATTGCGAACTTCGGTCGCAGCACACCGAGCTGAAGGGTCTCGTTGCGCTTCTTCTCGCCGCCTGACAGGTCGACGTTGAGTGGCCGTTCGAGGAACTTCTCCTCGAATCCGATGCGACCGGCTTCCACGACCATCGCCCGTTCGATCTCATCAGCGTCGTCGCTCGTGCGCGCCGACGCTCGCAGCAGATCCCGCAGCGCCACGCCCGGAACCTCTGTGGGGTACTGCATCGCCAGGAAAAGCCCCGCTTCGGCTCGGCGCCAGGCTGGAAGGGACAGCAGTTCGACATCGTCCAACCGGACGGAGCCGCCGAGTACCTCGTAGCCAGGACGCCCGGCCAGCACGTGGGACAGCGTGGACTTGCCCGAACCGTTCGGACCCATGACTGCGTGGACCTCACCGGAGCGGACCGTCAGGTCCACGCCGGTCAGAATTTCCTGGCCGTCGACTGCGGCCCGCAGGCCTTCGATCACGAGTTCGCTCATGCGTCCTCCGGAGCGTCGATGGATTCGTCGATGGATTCGTCGATGGTCAGGATGACCTGGCCGTCTACGACGGCGACGTCGTAGACCAGCACCGGACGAACCGCGGGAAGGGTCTCGGGCTCGCCTGTCTTGAGGTTGAACATCGTGCCGTGGCGCCAGCACTCGATCTGGAAGTCCTCCGCCTCGACGAAACCCTCGGAAAGCGAGACGTCGTCGTGGGTGCAAGTGTCGCCGATCGCGTAGACCTCGTCCTCGATGCGAACGAGCGCGATCTCGCGGTCTCCGATCACGACCTTGCGAGCCGTGCCCGACTCGATTTCATCGAGCGCGAAGAGGGAGTGCTCAGCCGTCATGCGGCTGCGGCTTCCGCCTGGCGGGCGAGCTTCGCCGCGATGCCGCTACGGATCTTGTGGGCCGCGGCTGACACCGGCATCGGTGCGAGCACTTCAGCGAGGAAGCCCGCGACGATCAGCCGCTCAGCCTCGGCCGGCGGGACGCCGCTGCTCTCGAGATAGAAGCGCTGGTCTTCGTCGACCGGGCTGACGGTGGACGCATGGCTGCAACGAACGTCGTTGTTCTCGATCTCGAGGCTCGGCACGGACTCGGCCCACGCATCCTCGCTGAGCTTCAGGTTCCGGTTCGTTTGGTACGCGTTGGTGCCGCGGGCATCAGTGCGAACACGGATCAGACCGGTGTAGATGCTGCGCGATTCACCGCCGACAACGCCCTTGTGGAGGAGGTTGCTGGTGGTGTCGGGAGCGAGGTGGTCCTGATAGGTCCGGAAGTCGAGCGTCTGTTCCAGTTCGGCGAAGTACAGCGACAGCAGATCGCCATGGGCGCCACGTCCGACGAGACGGGTATCAGCCCGGGTGCGGGCGTAGGCACCGCCGAAGGCTGCGGTCGCGGCCGCGAGCGTTGCATCGCGCTCCGCTCGGGCCAGCTGGGACCCGATCTGCCACGTGGTCGCGCCGAGTTCCTGAACGTTGAGATAGCCGAGCCGACCGGCCGGCGCGACGTCGAGTTCGACGACCGGGCAGACGAGAATCTGGCCCTCGTCGTCGGAGGTGTGGTGGTCGAGGAGTTCGACAGATGCGTTCTCGCCGACCGAGACGACGAGCCGGGGGAAGGCCGCTGTGCCGTCGCCGGCGGCGTGGTGCGTCACGACGATCGGCCGGTCGATGACCAAGCCCTTCGGTACATCGACCAGGATCGGCTCGTCGGCGAATGCGTCGTTGAGGCCGGTGAAGTGGTCTCCTGCATCGGCGGTAATCGCACCGAGTCGCTCCGCGCCGTCCGGATGGTCCACGAGCGGGCCGACGTGCACCCCGAGCCCGACGAGTTCCTCGTCGACATCGATCGCGACGACGCGACCATTGACCGTACGGACCAGGGCGGCAGGTTGAATGTCGAGGCGAGGCATCGGGGCGTCGCCAATCCCTGCACCCGGCGCAAACCGGTCGAGATCGAGGTCGCCGATCGGGCTGTAGCGCCACTCCTCGGCACCAGTGTCTGGCATCGCGGTGGCGGCAAATTCCTCAGCAGCGGCGACCCGGCGGTCGACCAGCCACGAGGGCCCCGCGAGAGCGCGGGCGGAGGCGGCGGAGAAGTCGGTCACGGCGAATTAATCCTACCGACGTAGTGCTAACCATCAACGTGACATTCGGCCATTATCGGCCGTCGCGATACCTGCGGCGAAGCTTGTCCGAGAAGCTCCCCGACGAGCCCTTCGATGGCTTGTCTGGCTTGGGCTTGTCCGACTTCGCCTTGCGCGAGAACCGCCCACCCTGGCGCTTTCGGCGCTCCGCATCGAGATCGGCCAGCGTGCCGGGAACAGCCTCGTTGATGATGTCCTCAGCCGCATCGAGTAGCGCCGCGATGCTGTCGTCGTCGCCGAGGCTCTCCGGTTCGGCCGGGGTCTCGGGCGTGACGAGCGATCCGTGGCTCCAGTTCACGTCCGCCATGCGCCGGGTGAACTTCGGACAGTCGTCCGGGCACCGCCACGGCGCCTCGGGGGCAAGATCCAGTTCACACTTCCGAACGGTGTCACCGTTCGGGTAGCTACGGGACTCGAAGTACTTGCAGTCCTGGCGCATCGGCATGGGGACCATTGTGGCGTATGCGCCGCCGAAAGCGCGAGAGAGTCCCTCTCTCCTCGCGATCAGATCCCGGCGAGCTCGGCCAACAGCCCCATGACGCTCAAGCCGTCGCCGAGCTGTCCGTCGCGGACGAGCCCGGCGACATCGGCGACCGGCATCCACTCGATCCGTTCGGCCTCATCGGTGTCGGTCGGCTCGCCGATGTGTTCGGCGGACGTCGCTCTCACGACATGGAAGTGCTGGTCTGTTGCACCGTTGCTCGGGTGCCAGTCCATGATCGGCTCCGTCGGACCGGGCGCCCAACCCGTCTCCTCCACGCATTCGCGATGTGCGGCCTCAGCGATGGTCTCACCGGGATCGACACCGCCGGCTGGGATCTCCCATCCCCACGTGTCGGTGATGAATCGATGCCGCCAGATCAACAGGACGTCGTCATCGCGGCGAACGATGACACCCACGGCCGGGTTCGGAAAGCGAACCGCATGGTGCTCGAACCGCTTGCCCGACGGCGTCTCGACGTCGACGAGCGACATCGACATCCAATCGGATTCGTAGACAAACCGCTCGCCATGAGCGCGCCATTCTCCACTATCCGATGGACTAGCCGACACTGCCCTATCCGACACTGCCTTCCATCTGCAGCTCGATCAGACGGGACCACTCGACCGCGTACTCCATCGGGAGGGTGCGGGTGACCGGCTCGATGAAGCCGTTGACGATCATGCCCATCGCCTGCTCCTCGGTGAGACCGCGGGACTGCAGGTAGAAGAGCTGCTCGTCGGCGACTCGCGAGACGGTGGCCTCGTGGCCGATGATCGCATCGCCCGAACCGACCTCCATGTAGGGGTAGGTGTCGGAGACGGAGTCCTCGTCGAGGACCAGCGCGTCGCACTGGACGTGGGACTTGCACCCGTAGGCGTCGTCCTCGACCCGAACGAGGCCGCGGTAGGAGGTGCGGCCGCCGTCCTTGGAGATCGACTTGGAGACGATCTTCGAGGTGGTCTCGGGAGCGACGTGGATCATCTTGGCACCGGTGTCCTGATGCTGGTTCGGACCGGCGTAGGCAACCGAGAGGACCTCGCCTGAGGCCTTCGGGCCGGCGAGCACCACTGCCGGGTACTTCATCGTGAGCTTGGAACCGATGTTGCCGTCGATCCACTCCATGTGGCCCTCGGCTTCGACGTAGGCGCGCTTGGTGACCAGGTTGAAGACGTTGTCGGACCAGTTCTGAATGGTCGTGTAGGTGACACGGGCCGACGGCTTCACGATGATCTCGACGACGGCGGAATGCAACGAGTCCGACGTGTACGTCGGAGCCGAGCAGCCCTCGATGTAGTGAACCTTGGAACCTTCGTCGGCGATGATCAGCGTCCGCTCAAACTGGCCCATGTTCTCCGCGTTGATGCGGAAGTAGGCCTGCAGGGGCATCTCCACCTCGACACCCGGGGGCACGTAGATGAACGACCCGCCGGACCAGGCCGAGCTGTTGAGCGCCGAGAACTTGTTGTCGTTCGGCGGGATGACCTTGCCGAAGTACTCCTTGACGAGCTCCGGGTACTCCCGCAGCGCAGTGTCCATGTCGGAGAAGAGGACGCCCTGGGCCTCGAGATCCTCACGGTTCTTGTGGTATACGACCTCGGACTCGTACTGAGCCGTGACACCAGCCAGGTACTTGCGCTCGGCCTCGGGGATGCCGAGCTTCTCGTAGGTGTTCTTGATCGACTCGGGGACCTCGTCCCACTCGTCGTTCAGGCCGCCCTTGGGCTTGATGTAATAGAAGATGTTGTCGAAGTCGATGTCGGACATGTCGCCGCCCCAGCTGGGCATCGGGCGACCGCCGAAGCGCTTGTAGGACTTCAGCCGGAAGTCGAGCATCCACTCGGGCTCGCCCTTCATCCAGGACATCTCGCGCAGGATCTCTTCGTTCAGCCCGCGCTTCGGCTTGAAGACGTAGTCCTCTTCGTCAGCCCAGCCGAGCTGGTACTTGCCGAGATCGAGGTTCTCTGCAGTCGTCATGGTTTAGCTCCCAGGCGAGTGTGCGGACTGCGAATGCAGCGACAGCACAGTTTCTCCTATCGAGATAGTAACAACCCCAGAGACCGGTTGGGCATAGGGAGATCCGGGAATATTCCGCCCCACCATGGCCTGAATCCGTGGCTCGACACCGCGTCGGCTAACACCCGCCGCACATCGACGGTGACAGGCCATACCTCGTCGTCGTCCATTGCGGTTTGGTCCCCGTGCACGCCCACGCCACAGATGATCGCGAGCCGGTCGTCGTGACCGACGGTGTTCCACAGCGGCGCCAGCGCCGGATGCAGTCCCACGCCACGCCCGAGGTCGATCGCGCCATATCGCTCACCGGGAGAAGCGACAGCAATCGACGGTCGGCGGGCCGTGTAGCTCGGGTCGTTGTACGGCACGAGCACACTGAGCCCGTCGAGGCCTCCGGTCAGATGGATCACGACGAGCGTGCCGCTCGGTTCCGCGACAGCACGACCCTCCGAGGCCGCAGCAGGAACCCCCGACGCGGCCAGACCGGCGCCGAGCGCGCCGGAGCCGACCACGCCGCGGAGAAATCCGCGCCGGCTCGTCCCCCGCGTCATCGTTCGCCGCCGTCGCGACGCATGAACGACGGGAAACTCACGACGAGCGCGACCAGATCAGCGAGCGGAAGGTCGTCGTCCGGACCGGCCAGCGAGTCCGCGTTCACGCCGAGGTAAGTCAGGAGTGCCTCGCTCTCGTCCCCCGCGAGGGCGACGCCGAGGCCGGAGGCGAGCACGTTCACGTAGGACCTCGCCGCCATCGGCTCAGCGGGAGCGAACGCGTCGAGGTTCACTGCCACGCCCGGTCCGCCGGCCGTGATCTGACGAGCCACCGCCCAGCGGGCGCTCACTGCAGCCGGCGAGGCCCAATCAGGCGAGCGCCCGAGCCGCCGACGCGTCGCAGCTCTGCGGGCACCGATCCTGACTCCCACTGGTTCCACGGCCGCGCGCTGTCGAGCCACCCGACCCCGGCGAGACGAGTAGCGAGCCGACCGCGGCCGCGACATCAGCTCTCCCGGCGAGGTGCGCACCGGCGCAGCGATCGACCACCGCTGAAGTCGCCGCGTCGCCGACCAGACGATCGGACAGTTCCTCGGCAACCCGGCGCGCGGTTACCGGCATCGTGGCGAGATGGCACAGAAGTGACACGCCGACATCGAAGCCGGCCGCACCGCCGCGGCCGGGCGTCATCCATCCGCCGATGCGGGCGGGCGCCGCATGATGGCGTGCGGCGTCGTACACGAAGTCGCCGGCCGGGTCCGTGCCCCAACCGCTCAATACCTCGGCGACGCCGCGCATCTCTCCGACCGTGAGACTGCCGGGTCCGAAGTGATCGACGATCAACCGCGCGAACGACGTCGAAACCGACCCTGCCCCGCCATTCACTGCGCCGGCGCGACCGACTCGAAGAACACCCGGTGATTGGGCGACAGCGACCAGGAGGTCGCGATGATCGCTGAGTGCATACCGACGCAGCGTCTGGTCCAGCAACACCGTCTCCCGAGACGTGAGCGACACCGCGAAGTGTTCCCGCCAGACACCGACGACCGCCTCGTTGACCTGCCGCTCGCTGATGAACGCGCGGGTGAACCCGGCCCACTCGGTCTGGGCATGAGCCCGCGCGGCCGTGGCGCGGTCACGCAGCTCCGGCGGGCCGGCATCGAGGAGATCGAAGCCGGTCAGCGCGGCGTCGACCGCCGGATCCGGGACCACCTCCGGCTTGAGCTGCTCGTCCACCCAGCCCTGCACGCCGCCGAGCGCGATCGACTGCCGCATAGCTTCAGTGGCGACGAAGCCTGCGGTGTCGGCAAGCTGCTGGACCTCGGCTGTCGCCCCCTCAGGCACGGTTGTCGTCGGCACGGTCGGCGGCTCAGGGGCGCGCGGCGCCACGAGCCGGGAGCTCGGGCCGGGCGCGGGAAGCACGTCGGGATCGACGGGCGCCGGAGACGATGGCGCGGGATAGTCCAGCACGGGCGAACTGGCGACCTCGGACGAGACCTCCGGCGAAACGTCGAACGAGACGTCGGCGTCGGCTGATGGCGCAGGGCCGACGACGCGTTCGACCCCGGTGAAGACCGTCGGCTCTGACTCGGGCGTCCAGGCCTCGGACGTCTCGTCATCGGGCCGCTGGCGCACGAGATCGCCGATGACGCCGCTGCCCACGAACGCCACGCCGACCGCGGCGACCACGCCTCCGACGAGCAGCTCGACGCGGCCTCGTTCTTCGTCCGCTGGAGGCTGATCGGGAAGGTCGGCGTAGAGAAGCCGCATTCCGGCGGGAATCTCATCATCGGCGGGTCGATGTCTCGGGGAAAGCGGAGGCTCCACGGCCCGTGTTTTGGCTGGTCAGCCGGTGACCTGTAGGTATTTCGACCCAGGGTGCTGGGCCCTGCGGATCAGTCTTCGGCAGGCGAGGGTCCGTAGAGGCCGTCGAGGAGTGATGCGGCGAGGAGTTCGAGCCGGTCGGCGGCGCGACGGTAGTGGCGCCGGAACCGCCCGTGCGGGTCCTCGACTTCGTCGGGTCCTCCACCGAGGAGATCAGCGGCCTTCCGGGTTGCCGCGAACGCCGCGACTCGCTCCGGTGGCGCTCCGCCGGCCCCTGGATTGG
The DNA here is from genome assembly GCA_029246685.1 of Acidimicrobiales bacterium. GTDB lineage: Bacteria > Actinomycetota > Acidimicrobiia > Acidimicrobiales > Aldehydirespiratoraceae > JAJRXC01. Next base: position 35,386 of record JAQWMR010000007.1, read on the forward strand.
CTTCGAGCCAGCCGACGAACGCTCCGAGTGTGTGGATCCGCGACGATGACCCGTCCAGCGTGACGGCGAGTTCCCGGGCGTGCATTCGCTCCATGGTGACAACGAGATCGACGCCCTCCAGAAGGCCCGGAACGAAGCGCCGCGAGCTGTGGTCGCGAGCATCCATGTCCCGTTCCTCGAGGACGGCGATGACCGTATCCGAGGCCGGCTCGCCGTCGAAGAGGATCCCGCACGACGTGACGTCGATGTCGAGTCCTCGTGCCGCTGCGTCGCGGCGCAGCATGCGCTCGACCATCACCGACCGGCAGATGTTGGCGGCGCACACCACCAGGATCCGGAACGGCTCGGCCGCCGGGTCAGTCGATCCGGCGAAGCTCTGCGGCGAACTGCTTGCCGCGGGCGAGATAGGCGTCGACGTTCATCTGGCTGTGGCCCTCCGGCAGCGCGTCCTCGCGAATCTTGACCGGTACGCCGAGTGCCATTGCGCGCGGCGGCACCTCGGTCTTGCCCGGCACCATCGCTGCCGCGCCGACGAGTGCGTGCTCCCCGATGACGGCATCGTGAAGCACGATCGACCCGGTACCGACAAGCGCGTTGTCGTGCACGGTGCAGCCCTCGAGGTGAGCGAGGTGACCGACCGTGACGAACTTCCCGACAGTCGTGGCGTGAACGGGCGTGCAGTGCAGCACGGCGCCGTCCTGGATCGACGAGCCTTCGCCGATCTCGATGATGTTGTCGTCCGCGCGGATCACGGCCTGTGGCCACACCGACGCGTCCGGCCCGAGGATGACACTGCCGATGACCGTGGCTTGCTCGTGGACATAGGCGGTCTCGTGAATCTCCGGGACACGGTCGCCGAGGGCGTAGATCGCCACCTCAGATCCCCTCGTAGCGCCCGTAGCCGCCCTGGTAGAAGAGCAACGGGCCTGTGTCGGCCGCCTCGTCGGAGGTGCGCAGCGACTTGACGAGGCCGACAACGATGTCGTGATCGCCGCCGTCGAGAATCGCATGGAGTTCGCAGTCGATGACGGCCAGCGAACCAGGGATGACCGGCGCGCCGGTCACGTCGGTGGTCCAGTCGATTCCTTCGAACTTGTCCTCCGCCTTGCTGGCGAAGACGCCACACGTGTCCTTTTGATCTGCAGCGAGCACGTTCACACAGAATGCGCCCGTCTCCTTGATGCGGAGCCAGCTGGCTGAGGTGTTGCCCGGGCAGAACATGACGAGCGGCGGGTCGAGCGAAACGCTCGCGAACGAACCGATCGCCATCCCCGCCGGGCCGTCGGCATCGGCACCTGTCACGACCGTGACTCCCGTGGGGAAGTGGCCGAGTACACGGCGGAACTCACCCGGATCAATCTCGGTATTGTCTGGACTAGCGGCGTCTGACACGGACCTCTCCTGACTCGCGGACACTTCACCCGCGCTCAGCGCACGGTAGCGGCCGGTCAGGCCTGGGCCGCTACCGAGAGCTTCAGGCCCTCGGTAGCGCAGGTGACTGATTCGATGCCGCGTGCGGAGCCGCACATGGCGATCCGATCGGTCATCTCGTCGAGATCCTCGTCCGTGTGCCCCGGGTCGTGATGGAACAGCGCGAGGTGACGGACGCCGGCTTGGGCGGCGACCTCCACGGCGTACTCGGGCGTGCAGTGACCCCAGGTGGCCTTGGCCGGCAGCTCGTCCTGCCAGAGCTGTGCGTCGTGGATGAGGAGGTCCACGTCGGCGCAGAGCTCGAGAACGGCAGCGTCGACGTGGGTCGGTTGACAGATCGGTTCCTGGTGATCCGGGATGTAGGCGACCGAGACGCCGTTGCGAGTCACGCGGTACCCGTTCGTCTTGCCGGTGTGGGGCACGGGGCGAACCATCACCTCGGTGCCGTCGATGACAAAGTCCTCGTGATGCGTGTCGTGGAAGCGGACCGTGGCCGGGAGGTCGTCGCTGGAGATCGGGAAGAACGGCGGGTTCATGAATTGACTGAACGTCTCCGCCATCGTCGCCTCGCCGTCGCCCGGCCCGTAGATGTTGAACTCGGTCTCGGCGGATTGGAGCGGGGTGAAGAACGGCAGCCCCTGGATGTGGTCCCAGTGGAGGTGGGTCACGAGCGCGTGCAGCGTGACGCCATCGCCGGGCGGCATCGAGCATCCCCAGGGGCGCAACCCGGTGCCCAGATCGAAGACGATCGGGTCATGGCCTTCGGCTTCGACGGACACGCAGCTGGTGTTGCCGCCGTAACGCTGGATGGTGGGACACGAGCACGGCGTCGATCCACGGACGCCATGAAATGAGACGTCGACGGCCGAATGCGTGTCCCCCATGAGGACCGCGACGCTAAACGAATGACCGCCGAACGTCGAGAGGGGTGTGACGCATATCTCGTGGTTCTGGCAGCTTAACTGCCACCAACGACTGCTGGCTAGGGTGGCCCCATGACCGACAAGCCTGCGCTGCCCGACGGCCTCGTGGCCGTTGTGAAGAAGGACTGCCCCACGTGCGTATTGGTGGCTCCGGTACTCGAGGACCTCGCGGCTCGGGCCGACCTCACCGTCATCACCCAGGACGACCCGACCTTCCCGGCCGATGCCGATTGGGTCGTGCACGACGACGACCTCGCCCTCTCGTGGCACCACGACATCGAGACCGTGCCCACCCTGCTGAAGGTCAAGGACGGTAGCGCCGATGACCTGACCGTCGGCTGGTCCCGCGAGCAGTGGGAGGAGTTCGCCGGTCTCGACGGGCTCGGAAAGGACCTTCCCGACTGGCGTCCTGGCTGCGGCAGCCTCAGCGTCGACCCGACCCTCACCGACGAACTGTCCGTTCGCTTCTCCGGCTCCTCTCTCACGAGTCGCCGGATCGAACTCGCCGCCCTGGAAGACGACTGGGAGGCCATGTGGGACCGGGGCTGGAGCGATGGCCTGCCGGTGGTCCCCCCAACCGAGGCCCGCGTGCTGCGCATGCTCGAGGGCACGACCCGCGCGGCCGACGACCTCGTCGCCGTCGTGCCCCCCGACCTCGTCGAGTGCACCGTTGAGAAGGTCGCCGTCAACGCGGTCATGGCCGGCTGCAAGCCGGAGTATCTCCCTGTGGTGATCGCCGCGCTCGAGGCCGCCTGCACCGACGATTTCAACATGCACGGCCTGCTGGCCACGACGATGCCGGTCGGGCCGGTCCTGTTCGTGAACGGCCCGATCCGCAACGAGATCGGGATGAACTCCGGGCTCAACCTGCTCGGCCAGGGCAACCGGGCCAACTCGACGATCGGTCGGGCACTGCAACTCGTCATCCGCAATGTCGGAGGCGGCAAGCCCGGCGGTGTCGACCGCGGCACGCAGGGCAACCCCTCGAAGTACGGGCTGTGTTTCGCTGAGGACGAGGAGGGTTCGCCGTGGGACAGCTACGCCGAGTCCCGCGGGTTCTCGAGCGATGTTTCCACCGTCACGCTCTTCCCCGGCGAGGGGCCACGGCTGCTCTTCGATCAGAAATCCCGCTCGCCTGAATCACTAACCAAGCACCTCGGCCAGATGCTCGTTCCGTATGCAAGCCCTCGCATGGTCATGCAGTTCGAGACGATTCTCGTGATGTCCCCGGAGCACATGGCTCGCTACCGCGACGCCGGCTGGGACCGGGCTCGCTTCCTCGAGGAGCTCAACGGCCACCTCCTGCTCAAGGGGTCCGACATCGTCGCCGGTGCTGACGGCATCGAGGAAGGCATGCCGGAGTTCGTCGCCGAGATGGACCTGCCCAAACACCCGCCGAACGGCATCCACGTCGTGCACGGCGGCAGTCATGCCGGGCTCTTCTCGTCGGCCATTGGTGGCTGGGTCACCGGCGAGATGGGTAGTGTCACGGTCACGAAGGAGATCACCCGATGACCACCACTGTCCTCGACCCCACCGGTGAGCTGGCGCCCGAACAACGCGAGCGCGTCACCCGACCCGAGTCGCTCAACGGCCTCACCGTCGGACTCCTCGACATCTCCAAGCCGCGCGGCGACGTGTTCCTCAACCGCGTGGAGGAGAAGCTGACCGGCCTGGGCGCCACGGTGAAGCGATTCAAGAAACCCACCTTCACCAAGCCCGCCCCGGTGGACCTGCGCCACGAGATCGCGACGAGTTGCGACGCGGTCATCGAAGCGCTCGCCGATTGAGGCAGCTGCACGACGTGCAGTGTGCACGACATCAACGATCTTGAACGCCGCGGCATCCCGGGAGTCTTCGTGGCCACCGTGGAGTTCGCCGACGCCGCCGTCGACCAATCGAAGTCGCTCGGCCTCGACGTAGCCCACGTCCTGACGGAGCATCCGATCCAGGACCGCACCGACGACGAGATGACGGCGATCGCCGATCAGGTAGTCGACGCACTCCTCGCGTCACTCACCGGCCCAGGCTGATCCGGTCGGCCTCCACGGCCAACAGCCCATCATCTAGCAGCCCGGCCAACGTCCGTTCGGCGTGCTCGAGATCCTCGATCTCGAGCACGTTGCGCAAGTCTGCGACCGGGACGTCGGCCGCCCGAACCGCATCGACGAGTCGGCCTCGGAGCTGTCGATCCGACCCTTCGAACCGCGACTGCGGCGTGCTGACGCCGGCTGAGCCGGCAGCAGGATCCGCACCCTCCCCTTGCCAGTTGCAGTGCGCCCGCACAGGACACTCGCCGCATGCCGGCGCCCGCTTCTCGCAGACGAGCGCGCCTAGCTCCATGACCCCCTGGTTCCACAACCAGGGGTGGTCGCCCGGGACGAGCGAGTCGGCGAGCGACTGCGCCTCGCGGGCCGTGAGCGAGCGACCGTGGACGCGGGCGAGCACCCGTCCGATGTTGGTGTCGATCGGCGCGACGTCGGCCTCGAACGCGAACGCGAGCACCGCCCGGGCGGTGTACGGACCTACACCGGGAAGCGCCATGAGTGCGACGAGATCGGCGGGAACCGTCCCGTCATGCCCTTCGGCGATCGCCGCGGCGGCCCGATGCAGATTGACCGCTCGCCGGTTGTAGCCGAGCCCGGCCCAGTAACGGATGACGTCCGCAACGGGTGCGGCGGCGCACTGCTCCGGCGTCCGGAACTCCTCGAGAAATGCCGTCCACTTCGGAATGACTCGGCTGACCTGGGTCTGCTGGAGCATCGTCTCGGCGACGAGGACCGCCCAGGGGTCCCTCGTTCGCCGCCACGGCAAGTCCCGTAGCGATGCATCGGCCCAGGTCAATAGGGTCGCGGCGAAGGGAGTTGGCGTCATCCAGCGGGATCGTAGGACACCTGCTCAGGCCTGCCGGGCGGCGCGCCGATGGTTCCTCTAGGGAGGCCGGTCGAAAGGCAGTGGTGAGCGTAGGGATCAAGCAACGCGGACTGGCCGAGTTCGAGCTCGGCCTATGGCGCCTGTTCTTCGAGATCCGCGTTGTCGGCCTCGGCATCTTGGGCGTTATCGCGCTCGTCCCCGCGGCCGGCGTGGACCCGATCATCGGCGTCTTCATTCTTGGTTTCTCCGTCCCCGCCAACGCTGCCATGCGGGAGCTGATCACCAGATGGCGGTTCATCCCGTGGTGGATGCCGATCATCGACGCCACCCTCTCGGCCGTCGCGATTCTCATTCAACCGTCGCTCGCTCCGATCGCTCTGCTGGTCATGCTCGGGTCGACCAGCCAGGCGGCGACTGCAGGGTGTCGAACGACAGTCATCGCGACGCTCGTCGGCGCGCCGATCCTGTTCGTCACGATCGTGGCCAAGGACGTCGGCGACGGCGTCACCCAGCTGCTCGCGTACCTCGCCGTCTCCATCGGCGTGACCGTCTTCGTGGCGGTCATCTCCAACGCTGAACGCGACGGCCGCCGCAGCAACGAAGCGCTGCTCGACCTCAACCAGTTCAAAGAGGTCAACGACACCCTCGGCCACGACCAAGGCGACCGACTCCTCGCGATGGTGGCGGTGCGACTTCGCGAGTCGCTCCGGGCGGTCGACACCGTTGCCCGGCTCGGCGGCGACGAGTTCGCGGTGCTCTTGACCGACGACGTCTCGCCCCGTCGCACGCTGCGCGCGGCTGAGCGCGTCCTCGCCTGCTTTGACGGGCCTCACGACATGGACGGCATGTCCCTTCAGTGCGGCGCTAGCCTCGGCGTTGCGATCTACCCGGAGCATGGCGACGACGCCGAAGATCTTCGCAAACATGCCGACATCGCGATGTACACCGCGAAACCCCGAGGCGGCGGCGTCGCCGTCTACGACCCCGAACGGGATCGGCCGAACCTCGAACGCCTGACCCTCGTCGGTCAGCTTCGTCATGGACTCGACAACGCCGAGCTTCAGGTCCATTACCAGCCTGTGGTCGACCTCTCGTCCGCCCGGGTTGTCCGTGTCGAGGCGCTCGTTCGCTGGAATCACCCTGTCCGCGGGCTGATCGGGCCGGCGGAGTTCATCGACATCGCCGAGGTGTCAGGCGTCATCCGACCCTTGACCCGCTGGGTGTTCGAACAGGCCGCGAATGACGTCGCGCGGTTGGAGACCGCCGGCCACCACCTCGAACTCGCCGTAAACATCTCGGTGCGAAATCTCTACGAGCCGGCGTTCGTCGACGCGATCCGCGGCGCGCTCGAGCGCAGAGGAATGACCGGCGACCGCATCGTGCTCGAACTCACCGAAACGCAGGTCATGGACGATCCGCTCCTGGCCCACGGCGTCCTCGAACGGCTTCGCAACTTTGGCGTCCGCGGCTCGGTCGAAGACTTCGGAACCGGCCACTCGAGCCTCTCGAACCTCCAGAGTCTTCCGCTGTCGGAGATCAAGATCGACAAGTCGTTCGTGCAGGCCATCGGCGACGGTGACGAGGCCGCGGCGACCATCGTGAAGTCGATCGTCTCACTCGGTCAGAACCTGGGCCTCGATGTGGTGGCGGAGGGCGTGGAGACGCCGTCGGCGCTCACCCGGCTGTCGATGCTCGGATGCGACCACGCGCAAGGCCATCTCCTCGCAACGCCACTCCCCTACGACGATCTCGTGGACTTCCTCGACGGAGCCCGCCACGGCGTCTCGATCTAGATCTCCCTACCCGCCCGCGGGAGCAGGGGGCAGGTCGACAAGGTTCACCACGTCACCGAGCCGGCGGCCGACGACCTCAGCGGTGCGAGCGGCCGAGGCCGCCAGGGTGTCGGCGATCTCGGGCCGACCCGGTTCACCGATCGCGACGCGGATCACGTAGCCGTCGTGGCGGTCGACCCACGTCGGCACGTAGTCAACGCCGACCGCTTTGATCTCGCCAGCGTCGTTCTCGAGAAGCGTGACGATGCCGATCATGCCGTCCTGCGATGCGGTCACGCAGCAGTTGGCCGACTGGTTCGAGAGGAAGTTGCCGAGCCCGTAGACGACCCACTCGTCGCCCGAGATGTCGACCGGCTGCACGACATGGGCGTGGTGACCGATGACGAGGTCCACCTCGTCGCTCGGCAGGATCTCGGTCAGCCACTGCTCCTGCGCGCCAGACGGGGTGTGCTGGTACTCGTTGCCCCAGTGGAGGCTGACGACCACGAACTCTGCGCCCGCGTCTTTCGCCAACCCGGCTTCCAGGACGATCTGCTCGGGGTCGATCAGGTCCACCAGGTACTGCTCATCACTCGGCATCACGAAGCCGTTCAATGAGTAGGTCGCTGAGATGTGGGCGACGGTGATGCCGTTGACCTCGTAGAGCACAGGCGCGAGATCGTGGTCCGTGTCACGAGCCATACCGGCCTGCGGAAAGCCGAGCTCCTCGAACACGTCGAGGGTGGAGTGCACGCCGTCGCTGCGCCGATCGAACGAGTGGTTCGAGGCCGTGCTGCACCCGTCGTAGCCGGCGTCGATCGCCGCCTCCACGAGCGCCCGCGGCGCATTGAAGACCGGATAGCCGGAAAGGTTGGTGTCGTCGCGAGAAACCGGCGACTCGACATGACAGATCGCGAGATCGGCCGCCGACAGGATCGGCCGGACCTCGTCGAACATCGGGCGAAAATCCCACCCCTCCTCGGCGTTGGCTGCCGCGGCGTTCGTGACCGGTGAGTGCGGGAGAAGGTCGCCGGTGAACGCTAGCGTGGCCGTACGGGGCGGCGGCGTCGTGGTTGTCGTGGTCGTGGACGTCGTGGTGGTGGTCGTGGTCGTCTCCGACACCGAGGCGACATCGGCATCCTCACCCTTCCCGACATCGGAGCCGGACGCCACGACCATGCCGGCTACGAAGATGGCGATGAAGAGCAGGCCCGCCAGCACGCGAACTCGGGTGGGGCTCACCTGAACAACTCCGGCGCGATCGGGCAGTCGACTCGGAAGCGAACCTCAGCCACCGCCATCAGACCGGAGGGTCCGACGAGCTTGTCGACGAGAGCGAGCGGCACGGCCTCCACCTCGTCGTCCCACGGATCCACATCGGCACTACGATCGGCGACGTACTCGTACATCCGGGTCGGGACGACTCGGCCCACGCCGGCCGCCAACCAGACCGGCGTTCCTTGTTGTGCGGCCACCGCAGCCGCAGCGAGCGACCCGGACCGGGCGAGAGCAGCCTCCGCATGCATGACCTCGGCTTCGAGCAGAACAAGATCGACGTCAGCCGCAGCCGCGCCCACACCCGCCGCGGGAACGTCGACCGCGACGTGGTCACGTGCATCCAGCTGCCCGATCAGCCCGTACCCCTCGCCGACCGTGTCGGCCACCAGCACTTCGACGTCGGGGCGTTGCAGAACGGCGTCGCCGCAGATCTCGGAGGCTCCGATCACGAGCACCGTGCTGTCCGCCGGCAACGCATGGGCGAGCTCCCGAGCGGTGGTGTCGCGTTCGAGCGCCTCGACGGCATCCCACGCCTCTGTGCCGGGGTCCGTGCCCGTCAGCATCCGAGCCGTGACCCAGAGCAGCGGACCACTCGTCGGCCGCCGTTCGATGAGCTGCCGACAAGCGGTGAGCAGCTCGACGGGATCATGCGCGAACGATGCGAGTGCGATCGCGGCTTCGCGCACGAGCGGCGCCGTCGGGACGTCGCCGGCCCGCGCGACATACCGGAGCCGCTCGATCGGGTGCACAACGGCGACTGTATCGCCCCCGATGTGACCCGTTACGCGCCCCGTGCGGTAGCTTTCTCCCCCGTGGTGACCGCAGCTCTCGACCTCGATCTCCATCCGCTCGACGGCGATGCCCGTCCCCTCGGCGAATGGCTCACGACCTTCCCTCTCGTGCCGGTGATCCTCGACCCCTACACGCACGAGAGCGCCTGGCTTCTCGACACCTCCAAGCGGATCCTCGAGCACTTCGAAGAGGCCGATTGCCGAGTCTGCTGGATCCTCACGTGCTCGGCCGACGACGCCAAGCGATTCCTCGGCCCCTACGCCGATGAGATGCTGGCCTTCGCCGACGAGAGCAAGGCGATCGTCAACACTCTCGGCGTGGAAGAGACTCCCGCCATCCTCCTGCTCCGCCAGGACGGCGCCGTGGTGGCAAAGGCCGAAGGCTGGGACCCCGACGCCTGGCGCGAAGTCGCCATCGAGATCGCCGATCTCACGAGCTGGAGCCGTCCGTTCGTGCCCGCTCCCGGCGACCCCGTGCCCTTCTCGGGCACAGCTGTCTAGATCTTCGCTAGGCCGACAGGGCCCGCGCGTTCGCCCACTCGCGCCATGTGTGCCGTAGCAGCAGCGGCACTCCGAGGACGACGATCGCGCCGTGAATCGCCGTGATCGCCCAGCCGGTCGCGGAGTTCGCCACGAGGGCCCGCTGCACGACCGTCAACGCGGCGACGACGGCGAAGACCACGCTCACGATCACAAGCCATGAGCGCTTCCATTCCGCGGGACTGAAGGCGTGGGCGATGCGGTCGATCGTCATCTCCGCATCCCGGCTCATCTCGGCAGGCTAGCGACCGGTAGCGTGAGCCCATGACCGAGTTCGCCTACTCCGATCTCCTCCCCGTCGGTCCGGACACGACCGAGTACCGCCTCCTCACGACCGAGGGCGTTTCGACGGTCGAGGTCGACGGCACGACACTACTGAAGGTCGAGCCCGAGGCCTTGCAGCTCCTCACCCGTGAGGCGATGCGCGACATCTCGCACTATCTCCGCATCGAGCACCTCGAGCAGCTGGCCTCGATCCTCGACGACCCTGAGGCGAGCCCGAACGACCGGTTCGTCGCCACCGAACTCCTCCGCAACGCCAACATCGCGGCGGCTGGTGTGCTCCCGATGTGTCAGGACACCGGCACCGCGATCGTCACCGGCAAGAAGGGCGACCAGGTCCTCACCCTCGCCGACGATGCGGAGTGGATCTCGAAGGGCATCTACGACACCTTCACCGAGACGAACCTGCGTTACTCCCAGCTCGCCCCGATCTCGATGTTCGAAGAGAAGAACACCGGCAACAACTTGCCGGCCCAGATCGAGCTCTACACCAAACCCGGCCAGTCGTATGAGTTCCTCTTCATGGCCAAGGGCGGCGGCTCAGCGAACAAGTCGTTCCTTTTCCAGAAGACCAAGGCCCTACTCAACGAAGAGTCTCTCATCGACTTCCTCGATGAGTCGTTGCGCTCCATCGGCACCTCGGCCTGCCCGCCGTACCACCTCGCCCTCGTGGTCGGCGGCACCTCAGCCGAGTTCAATCTGAAGACGGCTAAGCTCGCGTCGGCGCACTACCTCGATTCTCTCCCCACTACAGGCGATGCGGCCACCGGCCATGGCTACCGCGACCTCGAGTGGGAGGACAAGATCCTCGAGCAGACGCGCCTGTTCGGAATCGGCGCGCAGTTCGGCGGCAAGTACTTCTGCCACGACGTCCGCGTCATCCGGCTCCCGCGCCACGGCGCCTCGAACCCGATCGGCATCGCCGTCTCCTGCTCTGCGGACCGCCAGGCCCGCGCCAAGATCACCGCCGAAGGTGTGTTCCTCGAGCAGCTCGAAACGGATCCCGCCCGCTTCCTGCCCGACGAGGCGGAGGACGATCTGTCCAGCGAGGTCATCCAGGTCGACCTCAACCAGCCGATGGACGCCATCCGCAACCAGCTCAGCCAATACCCGGTGAAGACCCGCCTCTCGCTCACCGGCACGCTCGTCGTCGGCCGCGACATCGCCCACGCCAAGATCAAGGAGCGCCTCGACGCCGGCGAGCCGATGCCGCAATACCTGCGGGACCACGCGATCTACTACGCGGGCCCCGCCAAGACTCCCGAGGGCTACGCCTCCGGCTCGTTCGGCCCCACCACGGCCGGCCGCATGGACTCCTACGTCGACCAGTTCCAGGCCGCGGGCGGATCCCTGGTGATGCTCGCCAAAGGCAACCGCTCCCGCGAGGTCACCGAAGCCTGCGCCACCCACGGCGGCTTCTACCTCGGCTCCATCGGCGGCCCCGCGGCCCGTCTCGCAAAGGACTCGATCACCAACGTCGAAGTCCTCGAGTTCCCCGAGCTCGGCATGGAAGCCATCTGGAAGATCGAGGTCGAGAACTTCCCCGCCTTCACCGTCATCGATGACAAGGGCAACGACTTCTACGCCGAAGTCACCACCCCCGTGAAGCTTCGCTAGTTCGGCTGAAGCTGGAGCGTGGCACCCGAGTAGGGGTCGACCACGCGCCGATCGCCGAGGGGCGACGACAAGGTGACCTCGCCGCCCATCAGGCAGTCGCCCTTTCGTTCCCTCCGCGTCTCGATGATCACCAGGACACGTTCGTCCGTCCGGCCGGTCACCCGAGCGCGAACCTCCGGATTGCATCCCCCGTAGACCAACAGAACGGTCTCGTCATCGCCCCGAATCTCGTAGCCAACAGCAGCTCGACCGTTCCACGACCCCTCCAGATCCCACCAGGCATACGCCACGAACGCGCCCACGAGCAGAAGCGCGCCGACCACAACCCCGATCCCCCACTCCCGCCGAGTCGGCCCGCCCATCAGATCGGCGCCCCCGGCGCAACGAAGGGCCATGGACGCGACTGCTCCACGTGGCGCGCTAGATCCAGCAGCAATGCGTCCTCGTGGTGTCGGCCGATGACCTGCATTCCGATCGGAAGTCCTCCTACATCTCCGACGGGAATCGAGACTGCCGGGTTCCCGGAAAGATTGGCGGGCATCGTGAGTGCGCCCATGTCGAGCAGCTCCGGCGATCCCTTGGTGCCTGCCGACAGCAACCGCTGAGGGGTCTTCGGGGCGAAGCCGCTCACGGCACGAGCAGCTTTGAGCACACCCGAAAAAGCTCGCTGAATTGCTGTGTTGCCGCGGGCGTAGTCGATGAAGGTCTTCGCATCGCTACTCATCCCGTCGGCTGCGGGAAACGCCGGACCGGGATTGGACGAGGTGATCACGAAGTCGGCTTGCTCGAACAGCTCGGCCATCGCCGTGTTGGCCCGGCGGCGAACCATCTCGGCCTCCGCCGCGACCCGCATGTTGAAGAGGTTCTCGGACAGTTGCACGCCGACGCGGATCTCGTCGGTGAGGTCGTAGGCGCAGTCCGGCCATCGGTCGCCCAGCTCGCCGTAGAGACTCGAGATGTTTCCCATCATCCACTCGCCACCCATGCGAGGGATGTCGACCGGCAGGTCGAGGCGCACCAGTCCCAGGTCGGCGACGAGCGCGTCAGCGGCTTCGTCCACCACCGCCCGTGCCGCGGCGTCGACCGCTACCCCGCCGAACGTCGGGTCGATCACGACGGTGCGTCCCCGCAGGTCGTGCGATCCGAGGAGGGCCTCCCACCCTTCGACCCTCGGGAGACTGGTGGGGTCGTGCGCATCGTGACCGGCGGTGACGTCGTAGTAGCGAGCCGCGTCACGCACTGACCGGGCCAGACAACCGAGCACGACCGTGTGCGGGTTGAGCGAGGTGTGGGGACCACGAGGAATGCGCCCGTAAGTCCCCTTCATCCCGACGAGCCCGTTGTAGCCGGCCGGAATGCGGATCGAGCCGCCGCCATCGCCGCCACAGGCCAGAGGTAGCAGCCCACCAGCGACCGCGGCCGCGCTGCCTCCGGACGATCCGCCGGCACTCTTCGTCGGATCCCATGCGTTGCCGGTGACGCCGTTGATCCTCGTGACGCTGACATTCAGCCCACCGAACTCACTCGCCGTCGTGGAGCCGACCGGCACAACACCAGCCGACTTTACCCGCTGCACCATCGTGGTGTCGTACGCGCCGATCCGGTCCTTGAAGGCAAGCGACGCCTCGGTGTACGGCCACCCCTCGACTTGTTCGAGCTCCTTGATGCCAAACGGCAGTCCGCCGAACGGCAACGAGAGATCGGCGGTGGCCGTAAGCTCACGGGCCCGATCGAGATCGAGATGAGCGAACGCGTTGAGATCGCTGGCCTCGATCGCTGCGATGACGGCATCGAGTTCCTCGACGGGCGACCGCTCCCCGGCGCGGAACGCATCGACGAGCGAGCACGCGTCTTCGAGCCACGGCGTGTCTCCCATGCTCAGCCCCGATCACCGAGGTCGTATTCCGCCATGTAGTACGGGTGAGTCGGGTCGTAGAACGTGAGCGGCTGTGGGTCATCGACCTCGCCCTTGGGACGCACATCCGCTCCGTGCGAGTCGGTGATCCCGTCGCCGAGATCAGACCGGGCACCGTCGAGCCGGGCCTGCAGGTCGGCGACGATCTCGGGGTGCTGCGCCGCGAGATCCGTCGTCTCACCGATGTCCGCCTCCAGGTCGTAGAGCTCGAGCATCGTCTCGACGTCGCCGAGGACGCTGCCCTTCGCAACGTGGAGCTTCCACTTCCCCACCCGGACGGCCTCGAGGTTCGGGCCCCGGTAGTAGAAGAAGGCCTCGTGCGGCGACTCGTCGGTGTCGCCTCGAAGCAGCGCATCGAGATCTCGCCCATCAACGGTCCGGTCGGTCGGTACGTCGGCCCCGCACCATCCCGCGATCGTCGGGTAGAGATCCATTGCCGTGGTGACGGCCGACGCGGTCGCACCCGAAGCCACGTCGCCAGGCCACCGCACGATGCACGGCACCCGCTGACCGCCCTCCCACGTCGTTCCCTTCTTCGCTCGCAGTGGAGCGTTGCTGCCCTCGCCCTCCCGAGCGAGAGCACCGTTGTCGCTCGTGAAGATGACGACGGTGTCGTCCGTCAGGCCGAGTGCCTCGAGTTCGTGGAGCAGGACATCGAGCGCCCAATCGATGCAACGGACGGCAGCCCCATAGGACCCGTTGCGCGACTCCCCCATGAATCGGGGCTGGACGTAGATCGGCAGATGGACGTAGAGATGCGCGAAGTAGAGGAAGAACGGTTCGTCCTGCTTCTCCCGCATGAACCGCACCGACTCCTGCAGGTAGCGCTCCGTCAGCGCGGCTTGATCCGGCTGTTCCTCCTGCACCTCCTGGTCGAGCATCAACGGCAACGGCGGGTAGTCGCCCTCCTGCAGCTCGATCCCCAGATGCTCCGTCATCTGCTCACGGAACTCGATCGGGATCCCCGTGCCCTGGCGGCCCATGTCGTTGCTGTACGGCAGGCCGTACCAGTGATCGAACCCGTGCTCCGTGGGCAGGAACTCCGGCTGATCGCCGCAATGCCACTTGCCGACCATCTGGGTCGAGTAGCCGGCGTTCTTGAGCAGCCGAGCGATCGTGATCTCCGAGGGATTCAGCCCCCACCGATGACCAGGGAAGAGCACATGGGCTCGACCGAAGGTCTCGAACCCAATCCGATTCGGATAGCAGCCGGTCAACATCGCACCCCGACTCGGCGTGCAGATCGGCGAGGCGACGTAGAAGTCGGTGAGCCGCATTCCTTCGTCGGCCAGCCCGTCGATCGCCGGCGTGTCGTGAACCTCGCTGCCGTAGCAACCGAGGTCGCCGTAGCCCAGATCGTCGCAATTGATCAGGATGACGTTGGGTGTCTCGGCGGTGCGCGGCATGGCCGCCGAACCTAGTTGGCGGGGTCGCGTGGGTCGATCAACAAGCTCTTCATCGAGCGCCCGATCGACGACGTCTGGTCGAACAGCTGAGCGTCCGTGGAGCCGAAGCCGCCCGGGTTGACTCGGACGAGGGCTGCGCTTCCGATCCAGTCGCCCACCGGGACGCGATGAAACTGCATCGACAGATCCGGGTTCACCGAAATGTGGGTGTTGAAGTCCATGATCGACCCGGCGCTCGGGATCATGTCGGCGGCAGCCGCGGCAAACGTCATCGGCTGTGTCGGTTCGCCGAGCACGAACGGGACGTCGAGCTTCACCCAACTGACCGCACGGCCCGGCTCTGTCTCATCCTCCCGACGTCGCATCGTGAAGTTGTCCACGAAATCCGGACCGCCGACCATCTTGTTGATGTTGTCCAGCTCGTCCGGTCCGACCGGAGGCTCGTCCTCTGGCCAGTCCGGAACCCGGTCCGGCGGCACGACCGACTCGTCGATACGGATGCGGATGGCCGTCGAGCGAGCGACGATCTCACCGTCGACCTCGAAACTGACGGCGAGCGACTGCACTCGCTTGCCGTCTCGGAGGATCTCGGCCGTCACTCGCGTCGGCCCCATTGGCACCTTTCGACTCAGGTCGACCGACATGCGCGTCAACATCATCGGCTGAGCAGACGGCATCATCTCGACCGCTCGGGCGATCAGTCCCGTGACAGCACCGCCGTGCTGCACGCCAGGGAACCAGGGGCCGGCCGCAGTCGGCTGCGGGATCAGGACGTCGCCGTCGGGGATGAAAACTGCCTCGATCATGGCTGGGACGCTGCCTTCTCCACGAGGACGAGACGGTGATCCTTCGTGAACAGTCGGCGGGTCAACCCGAGCGCCATCACCGCCGCGGTCGTCGATACGGACCCAAGCACGAGATACATGACCGCTACTTGTACCCGAACAGCCTCGATCGGTTCGACGCCGGCAAGGATCAAACCGGTCATCGCCCCGGGCAGCGCGATCAAGCCGACCGTCTTGGTTGTCTCGATCTGGGGCACGAGCCCGGTGCGCAACGCCTCTCGAAGATGAGGCGCGAATGCGTCGTGCGATGACAGGCCGAGGGCGAGCCGCGCTTCGATCAGATCCCGGTAGTCGCGCACCTCGGCAACCAGGCGCCGGGACACAACAACCGTCGCCGTCATCGAATTGCCGACCATCATCCCGGCGATCGGCACGATTGCCCGACCGGTGGGTTCGAAGACTCGCAACCCGAACAGCACGCCGAGCGTCACCGCGGCCGCAGCCGCGAACGACAACAGCGCGAGCGGGATCACATTCGGCACCTCGGGTGCACGACGACGGACCGTCCACGCGGCCACAACGACCATCAGCACGACCCAGATCCACGTGAAGATGAGCGGATCGTCGCCGTCGACCACGATGCGGAGAGCGAATCCGACGATCAGCAACTGCACCAGCGCCCGCGCCGCCGCCACGAGCAGATCCTTCTCGAGACCGAGCCGGCGCACGACCGACAGCACGAGGGCGACGGCGATGAGGATTCCGGAGATGGCGAGCCCGTCGAGGCCAATGTCTGCAAGAGCAATGTCCGCGAGTTCGTTCACGACTCCTCCACCACCCGGCCGGCGTCGAGCCGGATGACCCGATCGGCGAGCCGCTCGATCTGACCCGAATCGTGCGACACCCAGATCCAACCCAGCTGCATCGGGCTTTCGGGCGACGTGAACCGCTTGGCAAGCGTCTCGATCACCTCGGTCGCCTCCGGGTCGAGCGACGAAGTCGGCTCGTCCGCCAGAATCAACTCCGGCCCCGTGGCGATCGTACGGGCGAGGCACACCCGCTGCTTCTCACCGCCCGAGAGCGTGGAGGCCTCCCGGGTCAGCAGGTCGGCATCGAGGGACATGAGGTTGCACAGGTCCGCCCCGGTCTCTTCATCGAGATCGATCGCACCGATGCGCAGGTTGTCCAGCACCGTTCCCGGCGCGACCGCAGGCGTCTGGAAGACCATGCCGACCTCGCGGCGATGGAGCAGCACATCGACGTCGTCGAGTGGCGTGCCCTGCCAGGACACCGTGCCCTCGTCCGGCACATCGAGCCGGTTCAGCAACCTGAGCAGCGTGGACTTGCCGGAACCGGACGCGCCAGCGAGAACGGTGATGCCCGAGTCGCCGATCTCGAGAGCCACGCCGTCGAGCCGACGACGCCCGTCACCCTCGACCACGATCCCCGATAGTTCGAACCCGCTCACCAGTGCATCATGCTGGAGATCCAGTGCGTGATCTCCTCGTCCTGGTCGTTGCTGTGGAGGTGCCGGGGCGGCTGGGCAAATGTCTCGCAGGGGCGCAGCCGAAGAACAACCCGGTTCTCCTTCTCTGCCATGTCCTGCACGAACGGTCGCGCGTCCTCGCCGAGCGGGTCACCCGACATCCGGCCGGCCACCGCCATCATCACGTCGACCACCAGCTCCGGATCGTCGTCGACCACGGCATCGCAGTACACCTGCAGGTAACCGACCGGCCACTGCTCGTCGAGTACACACAGGCTTGCTTTGCCGAGCCGCTCGACAACCTGCGCCTTGGCCCGCCCGGCCATCGTCGACACGAGAAGCTTGTCTTCCGTGGTGGGCACGTAGTACACGATCGACATCGCCGGGCCGTCCGCCCGTCGGTTCGTCCCGAACACACATGTCCGGCGGGTCCGCACGAACGTGCGGCGCTCCTCGACAGTCATGTCTCGGTCGGTCGGGATGACGAGCGGGTCGTCACTCAGCGGCAGCAGCTCAGGCACGGCGCAGATCGTACCCACGACCCGCTGCCCCACGCCCTACTCTCCGAGCGTGCAGGTAGACGACCCCTGGGCCGCGATCGAGGCGTGCTACGACGCCGGCTGGACCGACGGCCTCCCCGTCGTGCCACCCACCCGCGACCTCGCCGACGCCATGGTCGCGGCGGGACCGTGGGCCGCGGACGACGTTCTGCTGCACGAGCCGTCCCGCGACCTGTCCGTCACTGCGGAGATGGCCGCGATAAACGCGGTAATGGCCGGCTGTCGACCCGAGTACTTTCCCGTCGTCGGTGCGGTCGTGCGAGCAATGGGCGACCCCCGCTTCGCTCTCCACGCGGTCATTACGAGCACTGGCGGCGCGGCCGTCCTCATCGCCGTCAACGGGCCGATTCGCGACGAGTTGGGAATCCACTACAAGGAGAACCTGTTCGGACCGGGCTTCCGTGCGAACGCCACCATCGGGCGCACGATCCGTCTCATTCTGCGCAACTGCCTCGACGCCATCCCCGGAACGCTGGACAAGAGCACGCAGGGCTGGGCCGGCAAATACTCCATGTGCTTCGGCGAGGACGAAGCGTCCAGTCCATGGGGCCCGTTCCACACGAGCCGTGGGTTCGACGCCTCACAGAGCACCGTGACGATCATGGCAGCCGAGTCCGGCCACAACGTGCTCAACCACGCGTCATCCGATGCCGAAGGGCTGCTCGCAACGTTCGCCGACACGATGGCCGCCCTCGGCTCGTTCAGCGCCGGGCGCTCATTGCTCGTCTTCGCTCCCGAGCACGCCCGCAAGATCAGCGAGTCCGGCTGGAGCCGGGAGCAGTGCCAGGCGTTCCTCTACGAACACGCGGCCCGATCGCTGGCCGAACTGAAGCAGGGCGGGAAAGTGGAGGCGGCCGGCCAAACGAGCGGCACAGACGCCCACCAATGGTTCGCTTCGGACCCGACCGTCGATGCCGGCGACGACGACATCGTCGTGCACCGTGGCATTCGGCCAGACGACATCCACCTCATGGTCGGCGGCGGCGACGCCGGGGGCCACTCGGCGTTCTTCCCCACCTGGAGCAGGACACGTAGCGTGGCGCTCATCACCGAGGAGATCCCATCGTGAGTGTCACGCTGCTCGACCCCACTCGTCGACCCGATCGAGCGCCGACGCCGGAGGCGTCCCGCCCCGCCAACCTCGACGGCGCCGTGCTCGGCCTCATCAACAACGGCAAGACCTGGGGCCGCGAGATCCTCGACCGCGTCGCCGCCAATCTGCGCGAGCGCCACGAGATCGCCGACGTCGTCACGATCACCAAACTCGGCTACTCCGTGCCGCTCGGCGAGGACGAGGCGGCCGACTTCGCCCGCCAGGCCACGGCCGTTATCGCAGCTATCGGTGATTGAGGCAGCTGTTCGTCGGGCAGTGTGCTCGACGCCGTGGACTTCGAGTCCCGAGGCCTGCCCGCCGCGGCCGTCATCACCGAGCCGTTCGTCGGCGCCTGTAAGGCGATGGCTCGGCTCCGCGGGTTCGAGGACTATCCCCTCGTGGTCGCTCCCCATCCGGTGACGAGCCTCGACCTCGCGGGCGCTGAAGCGCTGGCCTATGCACTGACCGACGCCATAGAGGCACGGCTCACCCACCCCACGGCGGGGTTAGATCTCTGACCCGTCGGGTCGGTAGGTGTGCCATGCCCCTTGGGGGTCGCGCCATACGGCGAAGTGTTTCTGTTTCCAGCGGTTGTGTTTGCCGCAGAAGGGGCCGCCGTCGTGGGGTTCGGTGTGGCCGCCGTGGGCGT
>JAQWMR010000020.1 GCA_029246685.1 Acidimicrobiales bacterium
CGATCGCGCTCGCGCCGAGCGCCTGCGCCTCGGCAACCATGCGGCTGGTGGCCTCGGCCCGCGACTCGGCGAGAAGTTTGGTGTAGGCCTTCAACTCGCCGCCGGCCATGTTCTTGAGCGCAGCGCCGATGTCGCGCCCCAGGTGCTTCGCCCGAATGGTATTGCCGCCGACGAGCCCCTTCACCTCGGTGATCGTCCAGCCGGGGATGGTTTCGGTGTTGACGAGTTGCATGGTGGTCCTCTCCGTCCTGCAGGCCACGACCGTAGACCACGGCCCCGCACGACTCGGTCTGTCGGTGATGTTGGTTCGGGTGGTTGGTATCACTCGCCGCCGTCAGTGGGGTGACTTGGGTGTCACCTCCCGGTGAACGCCGCACACCGAGCACTCCCAGATACGGGGTTTCTTGTAGGGGTTACCAGTTTCCTTGAGTTTGTGGAACTTGGCCCCCTCGGCAGAACACCTCCACGGGACCCCCTGCTTCTCCAGGCTGCGCCTCACCCAGATGAACCATCCCAAAGCGCCGAGGCCTAAGACAACCGCCGTGAACATGAGGTCGGATGCGTCGTCTCCAACCAGTAACTCAATCACCGTCGCGATTGTGAACAGCACAACGAACAGGCCAGCAACGAGAAACCCGACCACTTCCCTGGTTCTCATCGCAGCTTCATAATTTCATCATCCGCATACCGCCGACCGTAGACCACGGCCCGACCATCCCCGACTTCGATGTGGTCATCGCGGACGAGGCGCACCGCTGCGCCGGCCGCATGTCCTCCGGCTACGGCACCGTCCTCGACGACAACCTGATTCGGGCGTCGAAGCGTCTGTTCATAGTTGGTTCCCGAGACCGGCGCAGAATCTGACGCCGGGGGCCGCCGCGAGCCAGCATGAGCCAATGCACGCAGAGCAGTTGATCGACGCCGCCCGAACCGCGACCGGGCTGGACGACTTCGGCGATGAGCAGTTCCGGCCAGGACTCGACGCCCTCCTTCACTCGTTCACAACCGAAGCCGCACCGAACGGCATGGGCGAGCCGACCATCGAGGCGCTCACGACCGGCGCACTCGTCGCCCGGCTCCAGGTGACTGACTGGCACGCACGGCATCCCGAGGTGGCCGACGTCGAGATCACCGCTCCCATCTTCATCGTGGGCGTCAGCCGTTCGGGCACGACTGCGTTGAGCCATCTGCTGTCGGTTGATCCCGGTGTTCGCTCACCTCGGCAGTGGGAGGCGCAGTCTCCCGTGCCCCCACCCGTGGCAGCCACCTACGAGACCGACGAGCGCCACCTTGCGGCAGTCGAGGCGGACGAGAACTCGGTGATCAACGCGCTGAACCCCGGCTTCAAGGCCATGCATCACGATCCGCCGCACATGCCCACCGAGTGCGTGCCGATCATGGCCGGGAACATGGTCAGCCTGCAGTTCAATGCCATGTTCAACCTGCCGAGCTACGCCGATTTCATTCTCGCCGTGGACCACGTGG
This sequence comes from Acidimicrobiales bacterium, assembly GCA_029246685.1. GTDB lineage: Bacteria > Actinomycetota > Acidimicrobiia > Acidimicrobiales > Aldehydirespiratoraceae > JAJRXC01. Next base: position 1,486 of record JAQWMR010000020.1, read on the forward strand.
ACACGTACCGGTACCACCGCCGGGTGATCCAGCTGCTCGCCAGTCGCTATCCGGGACGGTGGATCCTAAAGACGCCGCACCACGCGCTCGGGGTCGACGCACTGGCCGAGGTCTACCCCGATGCCAGGTTCATCTGGACCCACCGCGACCCCGCGGCGTGCATCGCGTCCACGGCGAGCATCTCCTACAACCTCGGGTCAACGTTCTCCGACGCTGACCATCGTCATTCCGCGGGTGTGCTGTGGACGCGTGTCCTGAGCGAGATGCTCGAACGGCTCGAGGATGACCGCACCCGGCACGGCGACCGCTTCATCGACGTCGACTACGGCGATCTGGTGAGCGATCCGATCGGCGTCGCCCGGGCGATCTACGCGTCCGTCGACGAGCCGTTCACCGCCGAGACCGAACAGCGGATGGCCACGCACGTCGGCGAGCACAAGCAGCACCGGTGGGGCCGCCACGAATACACATATGAGGACTTCGGGCTCAGCCGGGACGAGCTTCTGGAGCGGCACGAGAGCTACCGATCCACCTACGGTCTCGCCTGATGGATGCCGGCGACGACCGCGACGACTTCGCTGTCGTGCTCGTCCACGGCGCGGTCCACGGCGCATGGTGCTGGGCGCCGACGCTCCCCCATCTGCAGGCCGACTCGCGGGTGCGCTCGGTAGTCGCGCTCGATCTCCCCGGGCACGGCGAGAACCGGTCGATCCCAGACGACGACATCACTCTGGACAACTACGTCGCGACGGTGGTCGACGCGGTCGACTCCGCCGATCTTCGCAACATCGTGCTCGTGGGTCATTCGCTCGGGGGGATCACCATTACACCTGCCGCCCACCAGCTCTCCGACCGCCTGGCCCGGCTCGTCTATCTCACGACCACATGCCCGCCGGCAGGGAAATCGGTGAACGATCTGCTCGTCGAAGAGACACGCCCGGCGTTCAGGATGGGCATGGATATGCCCACCATCTTCTGCACGGACTTCGATGACGACCAGCGCGAGTGGCTGACGTCGAGGCTCGGCAACGAACCGATGGGACCGTTCACCACTCCTGTCACAATTGAACGGCCGCCGGCCGCCGTCGAGGCGATCTACATCCGCTGTCAGCGCGACGAGGCCCTCTCCGCCGCGTACCAGACCGAGCACGCCGAGCGGATCGGAGCCGAGATCCGGTCGCTGGACGCCGGCCACAGTCCGTTCGTCACCCACCCGGCTGAACTCACGGCCCTGATACTCGGAGGCCTCTGATGGCGGACTCCCCAGCAGTACGGCTGACCGCGTTCTCGCATCTCTGCGTGAGCGTCAGCGACATCGACCGGTCTCTCGCCTTCTATGAAGACCTGCTCGGCCTCGAGCGGGTCTTCGATGTCACCCTCGAAGGCGAGGCGCTCGACACCGTCACCGACGATGAGGGAAGCAACGGCCGCATGATCGGACTCGTCGTCCCGGGTTCCGAGGTCGTCGTCGAGCTTCTGTGCTTCGGCCATCGCGACTCGGCCGACCCCGACGCTGCCGCCTACGGCTACACGAACATGTCGTTCAACGTCGATGACCTCGACGCGGCGCACGCTGGGCTTGTCGCCGCAGGTCTGCGAGTCGGACCGATCGCTGACTTCGACGGCGTGCGTATGTGCTTCATCACAGACCCGGATGGCACGCCGATCGAGTTGGTCGAGTACCCCGGAGCGACTCGGACCAACGCCGAGTACCAGCGTCAGCGGCGCTGAAGTTCGGCGAGACCGTCGCCGGAGAGCTGGTCGTCGAGCGAACGGCGGCCACACCCGGCCATGATCAGCGCCGCGGCCGGCCCGGTTACCTCCGGGCCCGTTCCGTAGTGCCAGTCGATGTCGGCGGCGATGAGCTGCAGCCCCTCGACGCGCGGACCCGAGAGGATCGGCTTCTGCGCGGCGACCATGCCGTCGGCCATCCAGCGGAGCCGATCCGGATCGGACGGGACGTTGCGCCCCAGCGGCAGAAGGATGTCGTGGTGATGGACGAAGACGTCGAGCGCGATCTCGACCTTCTTCGTCGTCGGTGGAATCTTGGCGCTCGTGGCCACGGCCTCCCACGACTGGAGGATCTCGCTCGTCGGGCGGTTGCCGAGCTGCGGCACATAGGTGGCCATGAAGCGATTGAAGTCGCCGCGGGCCGCGATCACACCGACCAGCCACCGGCGGACCTTGATGGTGAGGGCGAGATGCACGTGGGTCGCAACGTCGCGATTGCGCCAACCTTCGCACAGCGAATCCGCGTTCCATTCGTCTTCGGTGAGCGTTTGGAGCGTGGCGTAGAGCGCCTGCCGTTCGGCGATCAACGCGGCGTCGGGATCGATCGGCATGATGCCTCCTGCGGGGCTGCGGATACGGGCGGCATCCTCGCATCGCAGTACGGTCGACGCCAGTGGCTGGAGAGACCGAAGCAACGAGATCCGACACCCCCACACCCGGACGCTTCGATGCCCTCCAGAACCCGACGTACCGCTGGCTTTGGTGGGGCGGCATCTTCGTCTTCCTCGCGAGCCAGGCGCAGCAGGTCGCTCGCGGGTGGCTGGCCTACGAGCTGACGGGCAACAACAAGGGGCTCGGCGGTGTGATCTTCGGATTCGGCGTGTCGAGCCTCATCGCCGTCCCCGCCAGCGGCGTCGTCGCCGACCGCTTCTCCAAGCGCAAGATCCTGGTGTTCGCCCAGAGCGCGATGGCCGTCGCCGCGCTCGGAATCGCCATAGCGGTTGCCACCGACACCGTGCAGTACTGGATGCTGATCGTCGCGTCGGTGGTGCAGGGCAGCGGGATGTCGTTCCTCGGGCCGGCCCGTCTCGCCATGACTGCGGATCTCGTCGACCGGAAGCTGCTCACCAACGCCATCTTCCTCAGCAACGCGAGCATCCAGGCGACGCGGGTGATCGGCCCCGTAGTCGCCGGTGTGCTGATTGCGATCGAACCGGTCGGGATCGCGGGCGTCTACTTCATCGGCACCGCACTCGCTGCCCTCTCGGTCGCGACCGTTGCCCGGCTTCCGAAGACCCGTCCTCGCGCCCGCTCGGGCCGCAGCGCGTTCGGCGACCTCGCCGATGGCGTTCGGTACGTCCGCCGCAACCCGCAGATCAGTCGACTCCTGGTGATCGGTGTGCTCGTCGTGATGATCGGATTCCCTCACGTCACCCTTCTACCTGGGCTCGTCGAGGACGACTTCGAGCTCGACGCGTGGGCGTTCGGTGCGCTCACGGCATCCGCCGCGGTCGGCGCCGTCAGTGCGTCGCTCTTCCTCGCCAACGTGGAGAACCGCCGCCTCGGCGCATTCCAGTTCCGCGCCGGGGCGATCTTCGCCGTCTCGCTCGCCGTCTTCGCCGCGATTCCCGCCTACTGGCCGGCCGCGGCAGTGATGGTGATCGTCGGTGGCGCGTCGTCGGCATTCCAGGCGATGAACAACTCGCAGGTTCTCTCGATCGCGGACGTGGAGTACCACGGCCGCGTTCAGTCGCTCCTCATGCTGGCGTTCACCGGATTCGGGTTGGCCGCGCTGCCGGTCGGCTTCCTGGCCGACGCCTACGGCATCCGTGAGGTGATGGTCGTCCTTGGCGCCCTCGTGGGCGTCGCCGTGATCAGCGGCGAGAGCTGGCGCAGCCGGCAAGCACGGGACGCGCCGGAAGCTGTCTCGCTGTGACGCCTCGGCCCTCAACCCACTCGTTCGAACCCATGTCTGTGAAACCATCCTCCTGGAGCATCCGATGACCACCGACCACCGCGACCTCGTCGCACGACTCTGGAACGAGATCTGGATCGAGGGAGACCTCGACCGTCTGCCGGAGATCGTCCACGACCCCTATGTCCGCCACACCCGAGAGGGCACCGTCAGCTCCACGCCGGCGCAGTACGCGCGCCATATCGAGTCGGCTGTGCGCACCATCAGGGGCACGGAGGTGCAGATGCACGACGCCGTGGTCGACGGCGACATTCTCTTCGCCCGCCTGAACCTGCATGGCGTCAACATCGATACGGGCGGCTCGGTGAAGATCACCTGGCTGACGCAGTACCGCATCGTCGACGGACGAATCGCCGAAGCCTGGACAATGCATCAGCCGGACCTCGATTGGTGACGAGGAGTACCGTCCCGGAATGACTCTCATCGGATTCAAGGTCGCGAACGAAACGATCGAATGGTCGCGCATCCGCGACCTGTGGAAGGTCGCCGATGCGGGCGATGCGTTCGACATCGGGTGGAACTTCGATCATGTCCTGCCGATCCGCGCCGAGCTCGATGAGCCGTGCCTCGAGAGCTGGACGATGCTCGCCGCGCTGGCCGAGGCCACGAGCCGGGTCAGACTTGGTTGCATGGTGGGCGCCGCGCCGTACCGCGCGCCGGCGCTTCTCGCGAAAATGGCTGCGACGGTCGACATCACGAGCGGCGGTCGACTCGAACTCGGACTCGGTGCGGGCTGGCACGTCGCGGAAGCGCGTGCCTACAACCTGCACCTTCCTCGCTCCTTGGGTGAACGCTTCGATGTGCTGGACGAGACGCTCAAGATCGTCATCAGCCTGATGACGAACGACCGAACGGACTTCGCCGGGAAGCACTTCACCATCAAAGACGCGCCGTTCGAGCCCAAAGGCCCGCAGCGACCGCCACCCATCACGATCGGTGGAACCGGACCAACCCGCACGCTGCGCGCCGTCGCTCGCTTCGCCGATTGGTGGAACCTGCCGGGTTGGGAACCGGCCGCGTACGCCGAGAGCTGTGACATTCTCGCCGCCCACTGCGAAGCCGCCGGTCGTGACCCGTCGGAGATCCGCCGGTCGACCGCGGTCTCCGTGACCGAGCACTCCTCGGTCGACCAGATCGCTGACGAGATCGGCGCTCTGATCGCCGCCGGGATCGACCAACCCATCGCCTACATACAGCCGCCGTTCCATACGGCCCAGCTCGAACGGGCCGCGGCAGCCGTCGCCGAACTCGGCGTGGACCACCTGTGAGTCGATCGCTCGAAGGTCGGGTCGCTCTGGTCACCGGAGCCGGCCGCGGAATCGGACGGGCGTCGTCCGTGGCCCTGGCAGGCGACGGTGCGGACGTGGTCGTCGCTGCCCGCCGAGCCGAACCGCTCGATGAACTCGCCGCCTACATCGTCGCCGCCTCCGGTCGGAAGGTTCTCGCCGTTCCCACCGACATCGGCGATCTCGACGGCTGCCGCGCCCTGATCGACCGGACGATCGCTGAGTTCGGCCGGATCGACGTCGTGGTCAACATCGCGACACACGGCGGCAGCCCGACCGCGACTGTCACAGAACTCGACTGGGACGACTACCGGCGCTCACTCGAGATCAACGTGATCGGCACGATGGAGATCTGCCGCCTCGCCGCCGCCCGGATGGAGGACGGCGGATCGATCGTCAACATCTCAGCACTGAGCGCAACGACGCTGATGGAGGGCATGGCCCGCTACACCTCCACCAAAGGCGCGATGGAGTCCATGTCGAAGACCATGGCGAAAGAGCTCGGCCCGTCGGGCGTACGGGTCAACATCGTCACGCCGGGGATGACCACCGGCGCGCCTCTGACGGCGATGTTCGAGCGCATGGCCGACGCACAGAGCAAGACACCAGAGGAGATCAGCGCTGGCTTCGCCCGTGGCGCCGCCCTCCGACGCCACGTGGACCCGGAGGACATCGCCGAGGCGGTGCTGTTCCTCGCGTCGCCGCGGTCACGCAACATCACGGGTCAAGAGATCCAGGTCACCGCCGGCCAGCACATCCTCTGACGCTGCGCGAGCCTGGGGCATGCCGATCGCCGGAACCCATGCCCTCATCTACTCGCCTGAAGCCGAAGCCGTTCGCGACTTCTTCCGCGACGTCCTCGAGTACGAGAACATCGATGCTGGCGGCGGCTGGCTGATCTTCGCGCTGCCGCCATGCGACATCGGCGTCCACCCGAGCGACGGTTCGACGCAGCACGAGTTCTCGTTCCAGTGCGACGACATCGAGTCAACGATGGCCGAACTCGTCGAGAAGGGCGTCGAATTTCCCGGCCCGCCCATCGACCACGGCTACGGGCCCCACACCTACATCAAGCTGGCGGGGGGCGTATAGATCCAGCTCTACGAGCCGTCCCACGAGCGCCTGTTCTAACCCCGCTTCAACTGGGGTCTGACCCCCGCTTCAACTCAGCCAGCGAGCGCCGCCTTCAGAAGCACCTCGTTGTTCCAGAACCCGTGGAACTGGTGCGGCAGGTGGTGGCGCAACGGCAGTGAAGCGATCGGCTCGCTGATGTCGGCCGCCCGGAAGATCACGAGCGAACTGCGATGGGCGAACCCGTCGTAGACGACCTCGAGGATGTAGCCGTCCTCTTCGCGCTCGCTCTCGGTGGAGGGCGCGTAGAGCGGCTCTGACCCGTAGAACCCCGGCTCGAGGGTGTGGAGCTGGATGTCGCCGTTCGAGTTCGCCCGGTGGAAGCCGTTGAAGAAGCTGTCCGACCCATTCTCGACGGAGGCAGCGGCGAAGGTCAGCTCGTGCGGCCTGCACGCCTGGCGCTGGTCGAAGCTGGGGAACTCGGAGTTGACGTCCGACAGCACCTCGAACGACAGCGCGCCCGTGGCGGCATTGATCCGGTAGCGACGCCATTCGCCGCCCTTCAGGGCCTCGGCGTTGAAGATGTCGCTCAGCGCCTCGTTGGCCTCGAACTGGTCTGCCCACATGGCGTCGACGACGACCTCGTCGCCCTCCTCGTAGGCGTTGCCGAAGTGCACGATCGCGCCCGGCTCGGTCTCGATCCGGCGAACTTCCTGCATGGTGTCGAGATCGACGAGCGCGATCTGCATCGGCTGGTTCTCGTCGAAGTCGACGCCCTCGGCGATCGAGCGAGCGCCGAGCATGACCTGGCCGATCGGGCCCATCGTGATCGAGTTGATGAAGAAGATCGCGTACTTCGACGAGAGGGCGAAGTCGTGGGCGAACGGGAAGTAGTCAACCGGCAGCTGACCCTTGGCGATCATCTTTCCGGCCGGGTTGATGCGAAAGATGTTGAAGCACAGCTTCGGGCCCTTGAGCCCCATGCCGGACGAACCGGTGCCGAAGTTGACCCAGTCACCGGTGGGTCCGTGGAAGTGGCCGTGGGCACTGAACACGTTGGACTTCTTCAACTCGCCGTCGTAGGTGTACTCACCCACTGTCTCGAGCGTGGTGGGATCGACCTCGAAGGGGCGACCGCCTTCGTAGAGAGCCAGCAGCTTGCCGCCGTGGTACACGCTGTTGGTGTTGGCCGGATTGCCGGGCATCCGTCCGACGTTCTTCAGAACACCGCCCGGAATCTGGGTACCGAAACCGCGGTACTTGATCGACTGGCTCGCCGTTTCCTTCAGGTACTTAGGGGTGCGGACGTACTTGTTGGCGAAGTGGACCTTGCCTTCGGCGATCGAGAACAGGCTGAGCATGCCGCAGCCGTCGAACCAGTGTCCGTAGGGCGTGTCGCCGATGCGCTGACGGCCAGGGCCGTTGCGGATGAACGTGCCGTGGATGTCGGAGGGAACCTCACCTTCGACGGAGTCGAGCCAGTAGCTGTGCTCCTCGTCCATGTTGGCCAGCGCACCGTGCATGGTGGGCGGCGTCGCGGTGTCGCGCGTGTTGGTCTCTTCGACAGCGGTCATGGTGCACTCCGGGGTGGCGGTAGCCGCAGGTTAACACTGTTAACTAATGTCGCCGCAACTACCGTTCTGCTCGGGATCTAGTCATCCCATCCAGAATCCCTTGCGATGGGTCACGCCGAGGATCGCGTGGCAGCGCGGGCAGCACCACACGAACGCCTTGCCCATGTCCGACTGAATCTTCACGCTCATCAAACCATCGGTCGACTTCTCGCACTTGGGACACACCGGGTGTGACCCTTCCGGCATCATGTAGTCCTTGAGTCCGCGGCGGGCTCGGGTTCGGGCCATTGGTTGGGGTCTCCATTCTCCACCGACCGGCGTTCGCCACCCGGCTGGGTTCGACACTACGGTGCTCGTTCGAAAGCGCTCCGAAAGCCAAGAGGAGCGACTTCGCTCACGCCGGAGGAATACACGCCATGACGAAAGCCGCCGCCCAGGTTCTGCTCGAGCGCTACTGGGAGGACTGCAGCAATCAGGGCAACGTCGAACTCGTACGCGAGCTGTGCGCGGACCCCATTGTGCGTCACGACCCAGGCGGCGAGACCGAACTCTCGCACCAGGACCAGATCGATCGGCTGAAGATCGGTATGGAGATGGGCATCAAGATCGAGCGCGTGATCACACATGCCAACGACGAGTGGGCGGCATCGGTGTGGAACATGCACTCCGACAGCGGCGTCGATGGCATGACCATGTGCGGGATCGAAGTCTTCAAGGTGGAGAACGGCGTGCTCGCCCACTGCTGGAACACGCCATACGCCAACGGTCACTGGAGCCCGTACGAGTCCTGACCCCGCCTCCGACCCGACGTTCTATCTCGGCTGCGCTGCGCACTACCTCCGGGGCCGACCGCCGTACGCGCGGGAGCTGCGGCCCACGCTCGCCGCCCACCTCGGATTGGACAGGACCGGCACGCTCGTCGACATCGGGTGCGGGCCCGGCGTGCTGGCTGTCGAACTCGCCCCGGCGTTCGCCCACGTGATCGGGATCGACCCCGATGCCGACATGGTCCACGCGGCGCGTCGTCATGGCGCTGACGCGGGAGTCGACGTCACTGACCGGTCAGCCACGTCGCCGGATGTTCTTCCGGGGGGAACATGGCGCTCTGCCACCGCTGCATGCCGCCGATCCAGCGGTCCACATCTGCACCCTTGCGCTTGACGTACTCGCGCACCTCGGTGTGCGGGAGGACGTGGAAGCGTTCCTCGGCCAGCGCTTCGGTGACACAATCCGCTACGTCCTCCGGCGTCAGGGTGCCGTCACCGCTCGCAACATCGGCGCCGGTGCCCTGAATCAGGTCGGCCTGCGGCGAGTTGGAACCGATGTTGGTGGCGACCGCCTGCGGACAGAGCACGGAGACCTTGATGCCCTGATGCCCATGGGTGATGGCGATCCACTCTGCGAGTGCGATGGCGGCGTGTTTGGTCATCGCATAGTGCAACGATCCGAACTGAGAGAGCAGGCCGGCCGCAGAAGCGGTGTTGAGCAGATAGCCCTCTCCCCTGTCAGCCATGAATGGGATGACCGCTCGGGCCGCGTATAGGTGGGCGAGCACGTGGACTTCCCACATGCGGTTCAGGTCCTCGACCGGTGCTTCAAGACCACCCAGCGTGACGTAGCCGGCGTTCGACACGAACAGCCCGATCGGGCCTTGCTCGCGCTCTGTCGTCTCCACCAGTTCCCGCAGCGCTGCTTCGTCGGAGACATCGAGGCCGATGCCGGTGCCGCCCACGGACTCGGCAACGCGCTTCGCTCCTTCGGCGTCGCGGTCAACGACCACGACGTGTGCGGCCCCATCACGGTGAAAGCGCTGGACGAGACCCTCGCCGATACCGCTCGCCCCGCCGGTGACGACCGCCGTCTTCCCCTTGATATGCATGAAAACCGAACATAGCCGTCGCGGTGCAGACCAGTGCTACACGATTACTTCAGTCGACCACGACGAGCTCGAAGGACGGTGGGGGTTCCGCTGGCGCTAATTCCTCGATGAACTCCTCAACGTCCAGCCGGACATCACGTCGGTGCTGGATGTCGGCGCTGGCAACCGACAGTTCGTCAAGATCGCGGCGAACGAGTACGACCTCGAGGCCACCGGACTCGAGATCTTTCAGGCATCGGCCGACTTCGCCCGCGACGTAATCGGCGTCGATCTGAGTGTGGACAGGCCTCGGCGCCGATCAGTTCGTAATCGCGACGAAGCCGACCTCACGCACCGGTCCGAGCGCAGGCTCAGCCGACAGGCTCGAACTGCACCGTGTCCGGGTTGAACTCGGCGATCACCCCGACCGTGTCGTTGACATCGAACTTGTCCGGGCCCAGCGACGCCTCGGAGAGGTCAGTCACTGTGATCGGGCCGAATGCCTCGGCTGCGGCGGTGTAGGTCTCGCGGGTCAGATCCACGCCGGCGGCTGTCGCGACGGCGGCGAAGATGTCGAAGACCTGGCAGGCGACGACGGTCGGGCCGAGATTGTTGCGCGACTCGTCGAGCGCCACCTCCTCACCGGAGGCGTCCTGGAATCGATCGACACAGTCCCGCACACCATCGGCACCCGATTCGTACTTCTGCGCCTGACTGTCGCCCTCGGCCAACGACGTGGCGAGCGCGAACCGGCTGACATCGAGACCTTGTACATCCTGGAGCAGTGACGGGTTCACGCCCGGCCCCTCGGGGAGCACGAACGGGAGGTCGATGTCTGCGTTGTTGTAGCCGATGAGAATCGCCTGAGCCGTGAGCGGCCAGGTGGCCAGAACCACCTCAGCGCCACTCGATTGCCAGACCTCCGTGAATGTCTGCATCTCGTTGGTCAACGCGACGAGGTCCTGACCATCGCCCTGAACCAAGGTGTCGGCCACGACATCGAGACCGGCAGCATCGAGTGCGGCGATGTAGCTGTCATGGGCGGCCTCTCCCTCCACGCCTCCGACCGCCGCGGCCTTCATCCCCTCGACCAGGACGCCACCGTCGATCAGAGCCTGGAGCCGAGCGTCGATGAGGCGCTGCGGATGAGCGACGATGGTGATGCCGGCGGTCGTGTAGTCCTCCATCTGCTCCGGCGTGATGGAGAACGTGCTGATGATGGGCGTGTCGTTCAGTCCGGCGTAACAGTCCGCGTTGGTCCGCACAACCAGGCCGATCACGGCGAACACCTGCTGGTCCTCGACCAGGTCGATGCACGCCGCCTCGAAGGCAGTGTCGTCCAACGGGTTCGGCAGGTGGAAATACAGCTCGAGCGCCCGGCCGTTGATCCCGTCGTCCTCGTTGATCTGGTCGGCGATCACCTGGAACTTCGCTTCGAGGTCGCCTGGGTCGCGGCCGATCACCGCGGTATCCGGGAACACGATGCCGATGCGGATCGCTGACTCCGTGACGCCGATGTCGCTGGCGGTCAGGACACGCTCGTCCGGTTCGTTCTGCTCGTCCGCGGTGTCGGGCTCATCAGGTTCATCGGGCGTGCCCGGGTCGTCGGCCGATGCTTCCGTGGTCGTCATCGTGGTGGTGTCGGTGGTGTCTGCGCTGTCGTCGCCGCACGCAGCACCGATCATTGCCAGGACGAGAAGAAGAGTGGTGAGCCGCGTGACCATGATGAATCCCCCAGGTGACGAACGCATCCGCGCTTCGTAGTGCCACTATATGTGCCAATTGTTCGGGATGTCACGCGAGGGGGCACATGCCCGGCTCGGGCCATCGACGAGCCGCAGATGGCATCGGCAAAATCACCAGTCCGGCGTGGCGCCACTTTCGTAGCAGTGCTCGACCATCGCGATGACTGCATTCCTGCTGATGGGATGGCTTCTGCGAGTGGAAGACGATGGGGGGAGGGGCGCAGTCAGCTAGGGCTGCGAAGGCCGCCGGGTCACCTTTATCGCACCGAGATCTCATAATCCGGAAGTAGATGTGTAACTAATCTGGAAGCCGGGCGGTCCTACCCATCCGGGCTGTCACCGACCGTGATGGTATCGGCGACTACCCTAGTTTTAACTCGGCCGTGACATGGCGTCATACCGAGAGCATTCAGGCCGGACCTGGGTCTGGCCTGGGGAGGACAAAACATGTACATCGTTGCTTCATTGATTGTGTTGTCAATGGGCCTTGTGGCTGTCACCGCCGTGCTTGACACGGTGATTGATACGTTTGGTTTGAGCAAGATCCGCGAGATCCCGATTGTTGGCAAGCACCTCGACGTGCTTATTGCCATCGGCATGGTCTGGCTGCTCGACATTCAAATCATCGAGCACTTGATGGGGGGCTTCCGGTCTGACTGGATGGGCATCGTGCTTAACGGCACCGCTGTCATCGCATGCATCCCCTTGAAGGATGCCGTATTTGAAGCGATCCGCAAGGGCCTCGCCCGAGTCTGATCGAGAAGAATTGCGTTAGCCTTCGACCGGCGGAGTGGACATCCCTCCGCCGGTCAGGGCGCGCTGCTGAGCGTCGATGCCCGTCGCACTTCCGCAGCAAACATTGAGTCGTCGATGAACCCGGCCGCCCACCCGTAAAGCGCACCGCGGAAATAGGTGACCATTATCCGGGCCGCCGTCGCCGAGTCCGAGCTCACCGGACG
>JAQWMR010000001.1 GCA_029246685.1 Acidimicrobiales bacterium
GCAGTGTGTTCAGCGTGCGGGATCTACTACGAACGCCTCAGCCGCGCCCCGAAAATGGGCCAGCACAACTACTGCCCTAGCTGCAAGACGACCGGCCCCAGCAAAATGTATAAGCGCAGCCAACGGCCGAGTTAGTGCGACAGCCTGTATTGCGCAGTAGGTCCAGCCTGTCTCTCGGGGAGCCAAGTGGGGAGCCAAACTCCGCACTCACCGACGGACCGCCACGGACACCGACGGAACACAACCGCTGAGATCACGCCGATTCTGGACGTTCACGAACCCCGACGGACGGTTCCGAGACGCTTTGCAAGCAGGATGTCAGGGGTTCGAGAGCAGGGTCACGGCGGTGTGGCGCAGTTCGTAAGGCGTGAGCGCCTCAATCCCGACTCGATCGCCGATTCGGCGCAACGCTCGGCGGAAGTTGTGGGGTTCCCATGGTGTGCCGACTTCGCTGGCGAAGACAAGGTCGTGGTCTTGCCACGCAGCTCCGAGGTGGAGGCGCTGTTCGAGTTGGCGGGTCCGGTCAGCACGGAGCGCTGAGACGGCGGTGTCCGTGAACGTGATGCTTCGTTGGGAGGTGCTGGTCTTGACGTCTCCAAGGTAGAGGCCGGTGCTGTCCGCTTTGAGAGCGTGGGTGATGGCGAGGGTGGGGTCGGAGTTGTCGAGGTCGAGGTTGGTCCAGGTGAGGCCGAGGAGTTCGCCAGGACACGTAGGCGATGATGATTTTCTGAGTGCTCAGGTCGTATCGGTAGAAGGCCGGTCCAGACAACCTTGATCATGAGAGCAGCGGTCTGGGTTGGCTTCTGCTAGCAGTCGCCCCCGATGTCCGGGACTTCCGGGAAGTACTCAATCTCGATCTCTCGAACAGATCCCGTGTGGTAGAAGTCCCGCCCCAGACCGCCGAATGCGGAGCTGGCGAATCGCTCTGGCATGAGGTATCCGATTCCATAGATGAACTGCTGTGCTCGGATCTATTAGCTTTCGCCTATGGATTGGCTGAGCAAATCGATCATGGAGACCCGGGGCATCGCTGGCGCCGGTACGGGTGAGACCCACCATCTCACGGAGGAAATGCAGGGCGAGTTCCACTACACCATCGGTCCCTATTCCGACCCTGTGCTTCATATCGCCCCCGGCGACAGAGTGATTGTCGACACCCGTGACGCCTTCGAGGGCAAAATCCAAACCGAGGCCGACCTGCCGTCGGCCAAGCTCACAATGCCGTTTGTCAATCCTCAAAACGGGCCGATCATGGTTGCGGGAGCCGAGATCGGCGACACCATCGCCGTCTACATCGACTCTATGGATCCTCGGGGAGAAGACCCGCACGGCGCCTGCGTCATGATCCCCGAGTTCGGCGCCCTGACCGGCACATCTCTTACGGCGACACTGAACGATCCGCTCCCCGAAATGGTTCGTGTCGTTAAGGTTGACGAGAACTGGGTGTACTGGAGCGAACGGGTTACACTTCCCTACAAACCACACATTGGCACCCTGTCGACATCACCTCAGATCGACTCCATCAACTCGCTGACCCCGGACGCTCACGGTGGCAACATGGACTTGCCAGACATGGGCCCCGGCAGCATTACGTACCTTCCCGTACGGTCGCCTGAGGCTCGGCTGTTCATCGGAGATGCGCACGCCTGTCAGGGCGATGGCGAGGTTTGTGGAACGGCGGTCGAGTACCAGTCGGCTACAACCATCAAAGTTGACCTGATAAAGGGCTGGTCCTTGGACTGGCCCCGCCTTGAAAACGAAGATGTCGTCATGTGTATCGGCAGCGCCCGGCCATTGGAAGACGCCACTCGTATCGCCTACCGAAGCCTTGTGCTTTGGATGGAGGCTGAGTACGGATTCGACCGGTGGGACGCCTACATGATGCTGAGCCAGTGCGGGCGAGTCCGACTCGGCAACTTCGTCGACCCGAACTACACCGTTGGCGCCGCCATCTCGAAGAACTACCTACAGCCACCCGAGTAGGAAAGCTGATATAGATCTCAGTCTGAAGGGTAAACGGGCACTTGTTGCCGGAGGAACCAAGGGCATCGGCAGAGCTATCGCCGCCACATCCCGCAACGAGGACCGCTCGTGGTCGATCCCTGTCGCGTCGCTCGTGGCTGAGCGACGTTCGGTCGAACCCGGGGGGCTGCTAGCCCAGCTCGGCTTGCAGTGTCGTGAGGCCCTCCGACCCGGCTGCGGCGAGCAATTCGTCACCGGCCTCCTGGACACCAAGGAGGTAGCGATCCCAGAACGCGACCGTCGAGGCGTTGATCAGCTCGTCGTGACCGTCGATCTTGGGCTCGAAGGCATCATCAGCATCTTCAAAGGGGCCGGCATGGCCACCGCCATGGAGCAACACGAGATACCGGGGTGTCGAGAGCGAGTCATAGGCAGCCTCGGCCTCGGCGACGCTGATCAGCGGATCGGCGTCGCCCTGCATGACCAACACCGGCAGACCCTCTTCGGCGACGAACTCAGACTCCTCGTTGAAGGCGCCCGCGAACACGATCGCAGCGGAGATCCGGCCGTCTCTGATCCGCTGATTGACTCCGACCTCGTATGTCGTCCATCCGCCTGCCGACAGGCCGGCAGCGCCGACGAGCGTCGGATCGAAACGACCAGCGAGATCCGATTCGGGATCGGCTGAGCGAGCGAGAAGCTCGTCGAGCACGAACGACACGTCGGCTGGCTGGTTCGGCACGTCGAACGTGTTGGTGAACGAACCCTGCGCTCCGTCGTTGCTGAGCGGGAACACTGGCGCAGCAACGGCAAACCCCGCCTCGGCCCAGACTGTGTGGAGCGCCTCGAACTTCCTGGGATGGCCGGCCATGCCGTGAGAGAAGACGACCAGGGGTCGCGGCTCGCCCGCCACAGGCAGGGTGAGCCACACGTCGATCAGTCGCTGAGGGGTCTCTGGCCCGCCGGCGCTCTTCAGAGTCGAGCGTGATGCATCGATCAGCGAGAGTTGCATCGTTGCCACGCCGAAAGGCCGGTCGTCGCGCGGGTCGGGCGCCTCTGTTGTCGTGCTCGGCGGAGCCGTGGTTATCAGGGCCGTCGTCGATGACGAACCCGGAGTAGTGGTGGTTGACGACGATGGTGCTTCCAACGCGGAATCATCTCCGCAGCCGCCCGCTGCAAGACCCAGAACCACGAGCGGGACAGCGAGACGGACGGAAGTGGAGTGCATCCGAGCATGCTAGGACACCCTCGTCCGGCCCCTCGTAATGGAGTTGTCGCTGGCGCCGACAGCGCGCAAGCACGAGGCTGATCGCATAGCGGAAGATCTTCGATATCTTACGTCATGGCGGTCAGCAGTCTTAGTGATCCTGGTAGTGCTGAGCGCCTGCGGTGATGACGGTGGCTTGCCGTTCGATTCGCTCCAGGTGGAGGCACCGTCCATTCCTGGCCGATAATTGCGAGTCCTCCACCGGCGCTCCCACCGGTTCGGACGCACCCCTCGTCAACGGGTGGCAGGTGACCAACTTCCCTACCACCGACGGCTCGTTCTTGCCGATGACCGGTGTGACCGAGTTTACGTTCGCGTTCTCACCGGACGGCTCGATCACAGGATCGACTGGATGACAGGACTACACCGCCACCTTCATCGTCTCCGACGGCTGCAACGAGCCCGGCGTCGCGGTGACTGCGGACGACGATGGACAGATCATCGCCATGGGGAACTTCGAACTGGGAGAGGCGGCTGACTGTTCCGTCGAGCAGGAGGCACAGATCCAGGACGTGATCACCGCACTCGACGGCGCTGACCGATGGGTGTTTCTCGATCCGTCGTTCATCCTCCGCGACTTCCGTTCGAACAACGTCATCATCGCCACCCTGGCGAGCTGACCTCGTAGAGTGGCGGGCGGGAGCCATGAGTGCTGTGGTCGACGCAGGGCGAACCGCCCCGCGCGATGTTGCGAAGCCTTCGCCGTCGCCTCCATACTCGAACGAATGTGCGGCGTGTGCCATGAGATCAGCAACCCGAGTATCGCGCCCTCATTATACGTCGCTGGATTCGCCGGTGTGGCCGCCGGCGGAAAGCACTATCTCCAACAACTGCGCAACCGTGTGCCGAAGGTTCTCGGAAGGTGTGCGGTGACCGCAGAGAACGTCCCCGGGGACGACGCCTAAGTCAACTCGGTCTCCGGTCCGAAGTCCTCCCATTGTGGACGCTGGACCACCGCCGGCGGGAACGTGTCGGGTTCCGGCGCTTCTGCGTCGCCGCTGTCGGGGGCTTCTGTGACCAGCCCGCCATCGACCGGATGCGGGCGAAGGACAGCAGCAGCGAGCGCCGTCGTGATGGGGACTGCTGCGACCAGACCGATCGAACCGCACAACGTCCGGACGATCTCCACCGCGATGATCTCGGAGTTCGCGATCATCTCAAGGGACTGATCCGAGACGGCGAACAGCAACAACAACGGCATGCTCGCTCCGGCGTAGGCCAAGAGGAGCGTGTTCACCGTCGACGCGATGTGGTCCCTCCCAACCCTGATGCCGGAGGACACCAGCTCCGACGTCGGCAGATGAGGGCTTCGACGGCGCAATTCGGCAACCGTGGAGACCTGCGTGACGGTGACATCGTCGAGTGCACCGAGCGCCCCAATGATCGCGCCGCCGAGTAGCAGCCCGCTGATGTCCAGATTCTCCGCAATAAACGGCAGAACAAGGGCCTCCTCGGTCGCGAGGCCAGAGAACGTGGCCAACTCGAAGAACAGCCAGGAGAGACCAAGGGTGAGACCGAGCGCAGCCAGGCTGCCCGCAAGCGCGACAGTGGTTGTGGGCGTGAAGCCGTGCGTGAGATAGAGGCTCACGAACGCAATCGCCGAGGCTGCGACCACGGCGACGAGCAACGGGTCGTTGCCGTCGAGGACCGACGGCGCGACAAATCCGACCAGCAGCGCCAACGTCATCGCCATACCGACGAGCGCCAACAGGCCGCGCAGGCGACCGAGAGCGATCACGACCACGGCGAACAACCCGGTCAACCACACCAGCGATACCCGGCGGTCCTGGTCAGCGAAGAAGTAGAAGTTCGTGGAGTCCTCGTAACCGAGCACGACTCGATCTCCGGGCGACAGGTCGGATAGCCCCTGCTCGAACATCAGATTGATCTCTGGGAGCGACACAATCGATCCGGCTTCCGGGCCCTCGTGGACGACCAACATGACCAAGCGGCAGTCTTGCGGATTGTCACTCGTCGAGTAGCTGCAGTCGCGATCGACCACCTCTTCGACCGTGGCACTCAGCCGATCGGTGACCAGCCCGAGTTCGTCGGCGTTCGCGATCGCGGTCCGCCGGCCCTCGCCATCCGGCCATAGAGCGACGACTCCCACCACGGTCGCCAGCGCAATGGCGACGACCGCCACGAGCACGACGCGGAGCACGCGATCGCGTGCCCACGCGCTCCAACCTCCGACAAGACCGTGCCCGTGGGCGTGCACCACGCCTCGTAGGCTATGACGGTCGCATCGCCGACGGGGGGAGCTGACGGCGATTCCCGCGTCAATTGGGCTTGATCACTTTCCAACCCCGGCGACGCACCTCGAGGACGAGCGATTTCGTCGAGGCAGTGCGGATCGCCCGCTCGAGATCGGTCAGCTCGCTCGCCGGCTTCTCCGGCTCGATCTCGTCCGCCGGCGCCGGGGTCCCCGCTGGAGCCTCTGATCCGCCGCCCTGCGCGGCCTCGTGCTCCGCGACCAGCAGCTGTTCGATGAAGCCCGCTGCCTCGTCCGCCGTAAACTTCCCACCCGCTTGCCGTTGCGTGAACCCCATCGGCCCGCGCGCGTCGCGGAAGTCCGCATGCCCTGCGTTGACCAGGAGTTCTTGCAGTTCCTGCACCTGACGATGCGAGGCGTTGGGGCCGGTGCTCTGACCGAAGGACATGAGGCAGTCTGACGCCGAGAGGACCAGCGTGCGCGATTCCCAGGAAATTCGAACGAGGCTACGCCCAGGCAAGAGGGCCTACTTTGCTTGTGACCATCGCCGTTGCACCGATCTCGAGAGGGCGTATATGAAGTCCAACTCCCCTTGATGATCAACCGGCGCCGCGTGTTCACCGGGTCAGCGGCCGCCGCCGCGCTCTGGTCTGCGCCCGCAATTACTTCGATGGACCGTGTCGCGGCGGCCGTCGGCTCGTGTGGCCTCAAGCCCCTCCAGGTCGACCTTTCTCGCTGGGCCGGCGCCGCGCTTCCCGGCACCTTCACAAGCGACGACGGCAGCGTCACCCTCACGCATACGATCAACGACCCGTCGGGTGTCCGCAACGCGACCTATACCGGCAACGTGTTCAACGGCACGCTCAACGGCCGGACCTACCCGGTTTTCCACGCCATGAGCGGCGATTCGCTCGGCATCTATCAATCGATGACGATCACGTTCTCGACTCCGGCGAGGTGACAAACGACACACTAGAACTTCCTGGATGGGGCACGCTGCGAATGGATGGCTCCACTCCGGTCACGACCACGACGACGGACGCGAATTGCGGTCCAGTGTCGACTTCTCGGAGTGGCTCGATCGACCCGTCACCCTCACGGCCGCCGCCGGCCAGGACGGAGGCACCTACGAGGTCCCGCTCGACTTCGAGAACGACGACGCCTGGGTGAGTTGGCAGGGGCCGGGCGATGCGTGGCACGACAGCACCGTCAGCCGCGTCTCGCTCGTCACCACGGCCACGCTCGGCGACTGGGACCGGCGGCGATTCCGGACCAACGTGATCCTCGATGGCGCCGGCGAGGACGAACTCATCGGCGATGAGATCGATCTCGGCGGGGCTCGGCTCGGCGTCATGAAGCAGATCGATCGATGCGTCATGGTCACCCGCCCGCAGCCCGGACTCGAACGTGACCTCGATGTCCTCCGCACGATCAACGCCCAGCGAGCGACGTTCCTCGCGGTCGGCGCGCTCGTCGTCACGTCGCTGGTGCTCAGCGCCTGCGCTGACGATGACGCGTCCCCCACCCCCGAGCAGCGCGAGGCAATCTCATCGCTGATCGACGCCGAGCTCACGGCTGAGGAAGAACGCTGCGTGCTCGAGGGCCTGATCGAGACCGAGATTCCGATCGGCGACGTGGTCAGCGGCGACGTCACCGGCGAGCAGGACGCCGAGCTGCTCAGCGCCGCCGTCGCCTGCATCGAGGATCTCTCGGCCATCCCCGGCTTCGTGCAGGCCTTCATCGACAGTGCGGCCGAGGAAGGCACCGAGCTCACCAACGAAGAAGCCCGGTGCGCCATCCGCCATCTCGACGCCGATGACCCAGCGGCCGCCCTCGCCGCTTGTCTCGGAAGCGACGATCCCAATCGGGCCGACCCGTACGCCTCGCAGGACTACGGAGACGACGACGTGTTCGATCTCCTCTGGGACGCCTGTGCCGGCGGCAACAACCAGATATGCGACGAACTCGCGGCCACGGCCCCGGAAGACAGTGCGTACCGCGAGTTCGGGCGGACGTGCGCGGGCCTTATGCGCGAAGGCGCCGTCAACTGCTTCGACGAGCTGGGCTGAGGGCCAGCCCGCGCGTCAGTCGGCTGCCGCCTCGCTCTTCGGCGGACGCCAGAATGCGCCAAGGAACAACACCGTTCCACCGACGGCGACGGCGGCGGTCAGCGGCAGAGCGACGGCCAGGTCGAACGGGAACTCCAGGTCGAGCGTCGCATCGAGTGAGAACCGGCCCGGCCCCATGCCGCCCAGCGCAATCGCGAGCACAGCAATCGACGCGACGTACTCGTAGCCCTCACCCGGGCTGTTGATGAAGAACCCGTTCTTCATGTGGTTCGTCACCCAGGCGACGAGGCCGATCGAGGCGACGCCGGCATACGAGAGCGGCGTGAGGATGCCGGCGACCAGCATTGCGCCGAAGACCAGTTCCGTCAGGGTGACGTTCCACGCCTGCAACGTGCCGTTCTTGAGCCCGAGGCTCTCGAACCAATTCGCCATACCCGGACCGCTCCGAACCGACTTCAGGTGGCGATAGCCGTGGGCGAACATCATCCCGCCCATCCACACCCGAGCGATACCGAGAGCGATGCCTCTCCAGTCAGCGTCCGTCATTGTCTCCCCCTCGAGGATCAGCGAGCGCCTCGGCTCTCGCGTTCGGACGGCAGTGTAGGAGACTGCCCCCGTGCCAGTCCTCATCGCCGCCGGCATCCGCAGCCCGTTCACCCACGTGGAAGGCGCCCTCGCGGGCTGGCATCCGGTCGATCTGACGGCCGCGATCCTGCGCCAGGCCGTGGAAACGGCTGAAACCGACACAGACCGAATCGACGAGGTCTTCGTCGGCTGCGCCGAGCCGGTCGGGGCGCAGGGTGCCGACATGGCCCGCGCCGCGGTGCTCGCCGCCGGCTGGCCCGACCGCATCGGTGGCGTCGTCGTCGATCGGGCTGAGAGCAGCGGCTCCGCCGCTCTCCACCTCGCCTGCGCCGCGATCGAGTCCGGCGAGTTGGAGCGCGCCGTGGTCGTCGGTACATGCGTCGCCAGCGTCGTCTCGCCCGGCGCGTCCGCGTTGGCCCGAACCTACGGTCGACCGTGGGGCGACGGGCCGGCCGCTCGCGTCGAGGACGAGGGCGGACTGCTCCCCGCCGCGGTCGCCGCGGACCGGGCCGCCTCCATCGCGGGCATCGGCCGAATCGACCAGGACGCCTGGGCCACCGGCAGCCACGACAGGCGCGGGCTGGCCCAGTCCAGCGCCATCCGGCCCGTCGAGGCCCGGCCTGGTGGACGCGTCGCGATTCAGCGTGGAACTCCCGTCACCTTCGACGACCCTCGCCCACTCCCGCCCGACGCGGCCACGCTTCCGCCGAGCTTCGATCCCGACGGAGCGGTCACCGGCTTCACCTTTGCCCCGCCGATCGACGGCGCCACGGCGCTCGTTCTCGCCGCCGCCGGCTCCGCCCAGGACACGCCGGCGATCATCGGACGAGCACGATCAGCGGGCCACCCACTCGACCCCACCGGGGGCGCGTCCTCTGCCATCGACCAGGCCTTGAAGCGCGCCGGAGTCACACGCGACGACATCGGTCGATGGGAGGTCGCCGAGACCACCGCGGCAGCGGCGCTCCTCGTTTGCGAGCACGCTCAGCTGGACCGGACACGGGTCAACATCAACGGTGGCACCCTCGGCGTCGGCGATGGCGGCGCGGCCGAGGAGTTGCGTCTCATCGTCGATGGCGCGGCCCACGCCGAATCCGGCGAGCTGGTCGCCGCGGTTGCCTATGGCCCGAGCGGCGCGGCCGCCACGATCATGCGATGCCCGTAGGCTGACATCGTGATCGTTTTCAACGTGATCCTTGCCATCATCGTCGGCTTCGCGATCTTTCGGATCGGTCTGGCGATGCTGCGTGGCCTCGCTCACCCCACCCCCGAGCCCCCGCCGGCCGGCGAGCTTCGCAAGGTCAAGATCGCGTATCGCTGCAGCATCTGCGGCGCCGAGGTTCGGATGACGATCGCGCCGGACGAGGACCCGCAGGCCCCTCGCCACTGTCTCGAAGACATGGATTTGATGGCCCCGATCGAGTGAGCCGGCCATCCACAGTCTGTGGATAACCCCGGGGATAATCACATCCGTGTAATCCGTTCCGCCTATGCGGCATCTCGCGAGCACAGCGGCTGTTCTAGAGTCATCGCCATGTCCCAGAAGCCCAACAAGCGTCGCGTCTCCGGAGGGCGGGTGACCCCCAAGGGAACCCGTCCCGAGGGCTACACCCCGGAGACCGTTTCCCATACCGGGCACGAGGATCTCCCACCATCGCCCATCTGGGTTCCGATCCTGATGTTTGGCCTGCTGCTGCTCGGTGTCGTCGTGATCATCCTCAACTACGTGGGGTCGATCTGGGACACCTCCAACGCGATTCTGCTCCTGGGGCTCGGCATGATCCTCGGCGGCATCGTCACCGCGACGCAGTACCGCTGACCTCCACTTTCGCGGGAAAGTTATCCACAGCGATGGGGAGAACGCGGACCGAATCAGTCCTCGAAGTTCTCCCAGTACCGGCTCGGCATCGGGCCCCGCTGATGCTTGTACTTCGAGCCGAGGTTCCCTGATCCGTACGGCACGTCGGCCGCCGTCGTCATCTGCTGGAACGAGATCTGGCCGATCTTCATGTTCGGGTAGAGCGTGATCGGAAGGTTGGCGACGTTGCTCAGCTCGAGCGTGAGCTGACCGTCGAACCCGGCGTCCACGAAGCCGGCAGTGGAGTGGATCAGCAGCCCGAGCCGACCGAGACTCGACTTTCCTTCGAGCCGCGCCACCAGGTCGTCCGGCACCGCCACCCGTTCGAGCGTGCTGCCCAGGACGAACTCGCCCGGATGCAGGATGAACGCCTCGTCCTCTTCGACCTCGACCAACTGTGTCAGCTCCTCGAGGTTCGTCTTCACATCGATATGGCTCATCGTGTGGTTTCGAAACACCCGGAACCAGCGATCCAACCGGAGATCGACCGACGAGGGCTGGAGCCCGTCCGGGTCCAGCGGATCGATGATGATCCGCCCAGCCTCGAGCTGCTCACGGATGGTGCGATCGGAGAGAATCAACGTTCGTTGGCTTTCAGAGGAGTTGGAACAGCCGCCGGGTCCACTTCGACCGGGCCGCTGTGGTCTTCATCATCGGAGGGTGGCTGGCGAGCTTCGTCGCTTCCCAGGAGTTCGAGCTGCGCACCCGTTGCCTTGCGAGCCCCGTCCATCCAGTGGGCGCGACACAACAAGTCGTAGGTGACCTCGCCGGCTGACGGACCTGAGGTGTCGCCCACCACCTTCAATTGGCCCGACACCACCTGGACGCCATCGACGAACCGGGCATTGTGCGTGGCGCGGGCGCCACACCAGCAGCGCGCCTCGACCTGAATCTCGCTCCGCTGATCAGCGAGTTCGAGCATTCGGGCCGTGCCCGGGAACAGCTCACCCTGGAAACTCGTCAGCAGGCCGAACCCGTAGACATCGACCGCGAGCTCGTCGACCACCCGAGCCAACTGCTCGCACTGCACCGGTGAGTAGAACTGCACCTCGTCACAGATCACCGCGTCCACGCTGCCGAGCCGTGCCATGCGTCGTCGCACCAGCTCGAACAGATCCGTGCTCGGGTCCACCACCTCGGCTTCGGCGGAGACACCAAGGCGGCTCGAAACCCGGCCTTCGGCCCGATCCAGCTGCGTCGTGAGGATGGTGGTGAGCCCTCGGGCGCGCAGATTGTGGTGGATCTGAAGGGCTTGGGTGGACTTGCCCGAGCCCATCGTCCCGAAGGTGAACCGCAGCTGCGCCATCGGACGGCGACCCTACACCTGCCATTCCGATCCGGCACCGGTCAGCCGCCGTCTAGCACCTCGCGCTCGAATGCGATCACCTCTGCGATCTGCGCATCGCTGAGCAGCGCGTCGAACGACGGCATCTGACCCTGTCCCTCCCGAACCAGCGTCTCGTGTTCAGCCACGCCGGCTCGATCGACGACGCCCACGAACGACGGCCCCACGCCGCCTTCGCCGGCCGCGCCATGGCACGAGGCGCAGCGCGACGCGTAGACCTGCTCGCCCAGCGATATCTGGTCCGCCGCGTCGCCAGCAGCGACCTGGTCAGCAGCCGCGGCGTTGCGGGCAGGAGGCGTCTCTGCTGCCTCGTGATACCCGATGAAGGACAACCCCATCGCCAGCGCGACCACCAGGCCTCCGATCAGGCCGACTCCTCCGTAGAACGCGGCCTCTTGGAGGTCGGGTTCCGGGTGGGGATCGTGTTCGAACATGGGCGCGCCTCCGGTCGTTCATCGGCAACGTACGAAGCACCCCCCCTCGTTCGGGTAGGGACCTAGGGCCCTGTTCGCTCAATTCGCTCGCTTCGTACGTTGCGGCCCGGCCCACCAGGCCGACCGATCTTTTCGAAAGGCGATCAACGTGACGATCAGGAGACGCGATCTGCTCGCCGGTGGGGTCACCGCCGGCGCGCTGCTGGCCGGAGGCGTGCTCGTCCCGGTTGGCATCGTGCTGAGCGAGGACGACAACCCGACCGGGGCAACCGGAGCGACGCTCGCTCGCTATGAGCGGATCCGAATCGGATCGGCCTCCGCCCTCGGCGTCGGCGATTCGACGTTCTTCGACTACCCGTGGGGGGCCGCTTCGAACATCCTCGTCCGGACGTCCGAGCCCGTCCTCGGCGGTGTCGGCCCGAACCGTCTGGGGCGGCTTCGTCTCGTTCCTCGCCGTCGGCTGCCCGGTCTGCAACCAGGCAGTCGTTGCCCTCGTCGGCACCTCCGGCGCGCTGTCGTGGTGGGCGCCCGTCCAACCCGTGGTCGGTCTGCTCGCGATCGCACTGCTCGTGCACGCACTGCGCCGCCGACTCGAGACGCACGACCTGGCCGCCTGCCCCGTCCCGGTCTGAGCCGTTCTACGGCGGCGAGTACGTCGCCGGGTCCCACGCCGCCACAGCGTCGACCCACCCTTGGCGGATGGCGAGCAACTCCGGCGGCTCGTGGTCGATCGAGATGCTGAGATTGTGAAGCGCGCTCAGCGCGTGGAAGAACGCAACCCGCTCGGGGATCAGCGCGACGCCTCGGGCCGCTTCGTAGCTCGGCCGCATGCCCGGCCCGCCGGCCTCGTAGATCGGGTCATAGCGAAGATCGAGATGCGGGTCGCCGACACACGCCTGTCCGAAGTCGAACACACCGAGCAGCGCACCGGTCTCCGGATCGATCGACACATTGTTGAGACCGAGGTCGCCGTGCAGGACGACCGGTTCGTACGGGGCCACGGCGCTGCCACCCGGTAAGCCACGCGTTCGACGAACGCCTTTCGTCCCTTCGATCCCGTACGGCTTTCCAGCGTCGAGAGCCACCCCGGTTCGGTCAACGGGTGCGGGCCCAGGCCGAGATCGGCGACGTCCTCAGGCGGAATCGTCGCATGGAGCGCGCCCATCGCCTCCCCCATCGGCGGAGCGAGCCCTGCCTTCACGTCGTGGGAGATCTCCTGCCACACCTTCCAGTGCGGGGCGTGCCCCGGAACCCGCCGGCAGACATCCGCTCGGCCACCGTCGCTCACCGCCTCCAGCTCGGGGACCGGCACCGACCCCAGCCGTCCGCGCATGAGCCCGAGCAACCGATGCTCGATCGCCAGGTCGTGAATCTCTGCGTCGGAGCGTGCCACCCGAAGCACATGCTCGTCGCCCACGAACCACACATCCTTGTGGACGCCCGACACTGCTCGCCGAAGGGCCTCATCGCTCAACGGTGGCGCCAGATCCCGCAACCACTCTCGGGCTGTGGCCTCGCCTCCGTCCCTCCGCATCCGACATGCCGGCCACCTCGCCGCCTGTCCTCTTGTCGCCCGACAGCGCTACGATCGGCGCCCACCGCGGGTGTAGTTCAATGGTAGAACATCAGCTTCCCAAGCTGAGAACGCGAGTTCGATTCTCGTCACCCGCTCCAGGCGAAGGACATGGCACGACGGCAACCGATCCCTGATGTGGAGGTGCGCGACGTGCACCGGCTGGCCGCTCGCGAGTTCCCGCCGACCTCAGCCGAGTTCGCTGAGGCGATGGACTTGGTCGGCCCCTCGTCGGGTCTTCTTCCACGGGTCAGCGTGCGGATCTTGGCGTAGGACAACGTGCCGTCGTCGAACGCGTCCGCGGACGCGCGGAGGTCGCGCAGACGACACCCGATCCTGATCCACTCGCGAGCTGTGCACACCTCGACTTGGGCGACATCGGCAAGCCAATGCGCCGGCGACAGCGCTCCGGTCGACACCCACTCGACCGAGTCGGCGAGGTCAGCGGACCGCACGACGATCAAGCGCTGGCTGGTGGACCAACGGCCCACGAGATCTCGCAGTTCATTCAACAACGACGGGGTGGCAACAGACATGACAGTCTCCGGAGTGCTCCGCCGCAGATCGCGGCGTCAGATTTGGAGGACCGCCCGAGTTCTGTCTCCCGGAGGAGGCTGCGATGGGGCCAGTCGAGCGCCGCTCGACCCAGCGTACGCAGGGGGTGTGACAGTCAAGAACGCCCCGCCAGGTGTGACGCGTCCGCGGACGCGTCGACCCGCCGGCTGACAGACTGCGTTCGTGCACCCCATGAACCGGCGCGACTTCCTGGCGGTGTCGGCGATGCTCGGCGTTGGCGCAGCGGTCGGCGCCTGCAGCGACGACGAAGCCGGCTCCTCGCCGACCACGACATCCTCCGCTGCGATCGATACGGGCGACTCCGGCCGGTTCGTGACCATCATCGGCGCCGGCGCGGCCGGGATGGCAGCCGGTCACCTGCTCGCCCAGCGGGGCATCGACTTCCAGATTCTCGAAGCCGGCCCGACCTACGGCGGCCGGATCAAACACACGCACGACTTCGTGGACTTCCCCATTGCGCTCGGCGGCGAGTGGCTCCACGCCCGCGAGGCGACGCTGGGCCAGATCGTGAACGACGAGTCGATCGAGATCACCACGCGGATGCACGGCTATGCAGACGACGATCCCTACGGTCTGGTGACGGGCACCACCGTTGGCGTCGTCGAGATGGGCCGCTTCGACGACCTGAAGTTCGTCGGATCGAGCTGGCTCGACTTCTTCGACGAGCACATCGTCTCGGGAATCGCTGACCGCATGGTGTTCGACACACAGATCACGCACGTCGACTACAGCAGCGACCCCGTGACGCTCTTCGATGCCACAGGCCACGGCTGGTTCACAGATCGGGTGATCGTCACGGTCCCGATGAAGATCCTGCAGGACGTCGACATCGGCTTCGTCCCGGCGCTCCCATCCAGCCACAGGGATGCGCTCGCCGAGGCGAACATCTGGACCGGCATGAAGGTGTTTCTCGAGTTCACCGAGGCCTTCTATCCGGTGTTCACGGAGTTCATCGCCGATGGCGAACTGGACGGTCAACGCTCGTACTACGACGCGGCGTATGGGCAGGAGTCCGACGCGAACGTGCTCGGCCTCTTCCTCGTCGGCGAACCGGCCGAGCCGTACCAGGCGCTCGATCCCGGCGACGAGTTGCGCGATTACATCCTCGCCGAGCTCGACGAGCTGTTCGACGGCGCGGCGTCGCGGACGTACATCCAGCACATCTCGCAGAACTGGGCGAACGAGCCGTTCATCAAGGCCGCGTATCTGGAGGACAACGCCTTCACTCGGATCCCCAACGCTCTCGCAGGCACGCTCGACGACCGGGTGTACTTCGCCGGTTGTAGCTACACGCGCGAGCCCGACTGGAGCAGCGTCCACACCGCGGTCCGTTCAGCGCGCGATGCCGTCGACGAGCTGACCGCCCGATAGGACGCGCCACATCATGACCAAGCCCTACGTCGCAGACTGCCCCGAGCACGTTGCCCGCGCCTCGATGATCCATCGATGGGACGAGCTGACCTTTCTCCACTGGGACTACGACCCCGGCGTCGTGCAAGCGCTTCTTCCAGCAGGCTTGACAGTGGAGACGTACGAGGACCGAGCCTGGGTCGGTCTGGTCCCGTTCATGATGGAGGTTCGACCGGCCCACGGACCCGCGCTCCCGTGGATCTCGCACTTCTGCGAGACGAACGTTCGGACGTATGTCACCGCGCCTGACGGGACCCGAGGAGTCTGGTTCTTCTCCCTCGATGCCACACGGCTCCCAGCGGTCGTGACCGCCCGGACCGGATACCGGCTGCCGTACTACTGGTCGTCGATGGAACTCCATCGCGCTAGCGACGAATGGACATACACCTGCCGTCGCCGCTGGCCCGGGCCGCGCAACGCGACCTCGCGGGTGCGGGTGCGCGTCGGCAAGGAGTACGCCCCGGACGAACTCACCGAGTTCGACCACTACCTCACCGCCCGCTGGCGTTTGTACAGCGCGCACCGGCGGGGACTTCGCTCAGCTGTCGCCACCCATGAACCGTGGCCGCTGCATCGGGCAGAGGTCCTCGAGGTCGATGACGAACTGATCGGCGCGTCCGGGCTCCCGGTGCCGAGCCACGACCCGGTGGCTCACTGGTCGCCGGGCGTCGAAGTAAGGATCGGATTTCCACGCCGACTCGCGCCGACCTGAGCGTCAGGCGACGGCGCAGCTCATATCGGCGCCGCAACACAGCGGCGACTTGATCTTGCCGTGATCGTTCGGGCAGACCGAGATCCCGACCGTGGACCCGTCGTCCTTCGTCAAGGTGTCGTTGACCAGCGGCGCATCACAGTGCCCACAGGTTGCATTGACGGACATTCCACACGAAGAACACTCATAGGTAGCCATCGCCGCACCATAGAGGGACTCGAGTCTGCGACGGTGTACAACCGCTACCGGAGCTGCCGGGTTTCGGCGAGCAGCTGCCAGACTGCGGGAATGAAGCGCCGCGCGCCGGTCACGATCGGCTGGCGGGAGTGGGCCCTCGTTCCAGAGCTCACGCCCGTCCCGATCAAGGCCAAGATCGACACCGGCGCGCTGACGTCGTCGCTACACGCGTTCCGGCTCCATGAGGTCGATGACGGGACTCGTGTTCGATTCCAGGTCCAGCCGCACCAACGGTCACGAACGGACTCGGTCACCATCGAGTGTCCGATCACCGATCGGCGGCAAGTACGCAGCTCGAACGGCCAGCTCCAGATGCGCCCGGTGATCGAAACGGAGATCGAACTCGCCGGACGCCGCCAGACGATCGAGTTGACCCTCACGAACCGCGATGAGATGGGGTTCCGACTCCTCATCGGGCGTCGGGCGTTGCGCCGCCGGTACCTCGTCGATCCCGGACGATCCTTCATCACGGACCCACCCGCATGACCGTGCCCGATCCGATCGAGATCGCCGGCGAAACCGTTCACGCCGGTTCTCGCGTCGAGCTCGAGTTGCGCCCCGCGAGGCTCCCGTCCGGCGGCTGGATGCCGATTCCCGTCGTCGCCTTCCACGGCGCGAAGCCGGGCCCCGCCATCTGGGTCAACGCGGCGTTGCACGGCGACGAGGTGAACGGCGTGGAGATCATCCGCCAGGTGATGGCCGATCTCGATCCCAAGACGATGGCCGGCACGGTGCTCGCTGTACCGGTGGTCAACGTTCCGGGATTCGCCACGGGCGACCGCTACATGCCGGATCGTCGTGACCTCAACCGCTCGTTCCCCGGGTCCGCCCGCGGCTCGCTGGCGAGCCGATTCGCACACACGTTCATGTCCGAGATCGTCAAACGATGCGACTACGGCATCGATCTCCACACCGGGTCGGACCATCGCCACAACACGCCCCAGATCCGTGCCGACCTCACCGACGAAGCGACCCGGGAGATCGCCGATGTGTTCGCCGCTCCCTTCGCGCTTCACGCCCGACTGCGGGACGGGTCCCTACGGGAGGCTGCGGTTCGGGCAGATGCACGCGTCCTGCTGTACGAGGCAGGCGAGTCCTGGCGCTTCGATCCGGAAGCGATCCGGGTCGGCGTGCGTGGTGTACGCCGGGTCCTCCACCATCTCGGGATCTCGATGACCCCCGCCAAGGAACGACGCGCCCGCGTCGCCCCCACCACCGTGCTCGCGAGATCGTCCTGGTTGCGCTCACCGATGAGCGGCCTCGCTCGCATCTCGGTCGAGCTCGGCTCCTGGGTCGAGGCCGGAGCTGCGGTCGGAGTGGTGTCGGACGCGACCGGAAGCACCGAACGACAGATCAACGCCCGCACCGCCGGTCACGTCATCGGACGAACCGAATCACCAGTGGTCCACCGTGGCGACGCGCTGGTTCACATCGCCCAGGCCCAGGAGGTCGACCCCGCATGAAGCTCGCCATCCTGAGTCGGGCCCCTCGCTCGTACAGCACGCAGCGCCTACGCGCCGCGGCGATCGATCGAGGCCACACCGTCCGCATCCTCGACACCATGCGCTTCGCGATCGACCTCTCCCGCGCCAAGCCGAACCTCCAGTACCGCAGCAAGCAACTGAGCGACTATGACGCGGTCCTCCCGAGGATCGGCGCGTCGATCACCTACTTCGGCATGGCCGTCGTGCGGCAGTTCGAGCAGATGGACGTCTACACGCCCAACACCGCGAACGGGATCGGCAACTCCCGCGACAAGCTCCGTGCCACCCAGATCCTGTCGCGGCACGACATTGGTATCCCGGCCACCTCGATGGCACGGGATCGCGCCGACGTGCCAGCGGCGATCGAGCGGGTGGGTGGCGCACCGGTCGTCATCAAGCTCCTGGAGGGGACGCAGGGCATCGGTGTAATCCTGGCGCCGGACAACACGGTGGCCAGCGCGGTGATCGAAACCCTCCAGTCGACGAAGCAGAACGTGCTCATCCAGCGCTTCATCGCCGAGTCGAAGGGCCGCGACATCCGAGCGTTCGTGATCGGTGACCGGGTCGTCGCGGCGATGCGCCGCGTCGCGAAGGGTGACGAGTTCCGCAGCAATGTTCATCGCGGCGGTGAAGCCGAAGCCGTGGAGCTGGACCCGGAGTTCGAACGCACGGCAGTGCAGGCCG
Source organism: Acidimicrobiales bacterium (assembly GCA_029246685.1). GTDB lineage: Bacteria > Actinomycetota > Acidimicrobiia > Acidimicrobiales > Aldehydirespiratoraceae > JAJRXC01. The sequence continues at coordinate 18,409 of JAQWMR010000001.1, forward strand.
CGCAGATCATGGGGCTTCGCGTGGCCGGCGTGGACATGCTCGAGTCAGACGAGGGGCCTCTCGTGATGGAGGTCAACAGTTCACCCGGCCTCGAAGAAATCGAGGCGGCCACCTCGCTCGACATCGCTGGTGCGATCATCGACCACATCGACAACCAGGTCGCATTCCCGGAGCTCGACGTGCGCCAACGACTCACGGTGAGCACCGGCTACGGAGTCGCCGAGCTCCACGTCCGCGAGGGATCGGACCTGGTCGGCACAACGATCGACAAGTCCGGCCTTAGCGAACGCGACATCGCCATTCTCACACTCAACCGGGGCACGAGCGTCATCCCGAACCCCAAGGTCGAGCGCGTCCTCGAAGCCGACGATCGGCTCCTGTGCTTCGGCCGGCTCGAAGCGATGCGGGACATGATCCCCGAACGCCGATCTCGGCCGCGTCGGGTCCGGCCGCTTCCCGACGAGCCAATCCCGGACGAGCCCGACGATGACGCGTCCTGACCTGCCGGGCGCCCGCCGGGACTCGTCGGATTGCCGAGCAATTCGCACCGGCGAGCCGGACCGGCTTCCATAGCTCCATGCTCCACCCGAACGTGACCGGTATCCCGGTGCCTCGCCCCACCGGTGAGAGCGCGCCGTACTGGGAGGGATGCCGGGAGGGCGAGCTCCGATTCCGCCGATGCGCGTCGTGTGACCTGTCGGTCTTCGAGCCCCGCCCGATCTGTCCGCGTTGCCACGGCACGGACCTGCCGTGGGCGGTCAGCACAGGCGACGGCGTCGTCTACTCGTGGTCGGTGGTGTGGCGCCCGCAGATGCCGGCGTTCGACGTGCCCTACGCCCCGGCGATCGTCCGCCTCGACGACGGCTTCGACATGGTGACCGCGATCGTCGGCTGCGAACCGGACGAGATCCACGACGGCCAGCGAGTGAGCGTTGAGTTCCACGACGTCGACGACGCGATCACCCTCCCGTTCTTCTCGCTGTCATGAACGTCGCCCTGCATTCCGTGGCCATCACCGGTGCGTACAACACCGAGCAGGCGCGCGACCTCGGCCGAAGCACCCGTGATGTCCTCAACGAGGCGGCACTCGGTGCAATCGCGGACGCCGGCCTGACGCCGGCCGACATCGATGCCGTGGTGGCCACTCCCTCCGCTCAACTCGTCTTCGACCTCGGGCTGGGCACGACACGGACGATGTCATCGGGTCCCGACATCGAGGGCATCCTCGAGGCCGCCGGGCTCCTTCTCACTGGCGAGGCGACCGCGGTCCTCCTTGCGGCCGCGAAGGCGTCGAGCTTCGACCGTTCGTCGGTTGCGCCGTGGGTCCGCCCGGCCAACGAGTTCGTGGTTTCCCACGGACTCATCACGCCGGCCGAGTTCGCGTTCATGGCCCGCCGGCACATGATCGAGCACGGCACGACGGCCGAGCAGATGGCGACAGTGGCCGCGCAGATCCGCAACAACGGCCATGCCAACCCTGAGGCGATCTATCACGGGAAGGGCCCGTTCACGGTCGACGACATCCTTGCGTCGCCGATGGTCGCCGATCCCTTCCACCTGCTCGAGTGCGCCACCACATCGCAGGGTGGCTGCGCCGTGGTGATGACCCTCGCCGACCGATCGGCCGACGCGGCGAACGCTCCGATCTGGCTGCTCGGCGGCGGCTCGGACCGGATCGGACCGTCGTACCAGACGTCGCCGAGCTGGGATCGGGTCGGCTTCCATGGCGACGACACGGTCGCCGGCTACATCGGCCGGCGCGCGGCACAACGCGCGTTCGGTCAGGCCGGCATCAACCCCGCCGACGTGGACGTCTGCGAGTTCTACGACCCGTTCAGCTTCGAGATCATCCGTCAGTTCGAGGCGTTCGGTTTCTGTGGCGACGGTGAAGGCGGCGAGTTCGTGATGGACGGTCGCATCGCCCTGAGCGGCGAGTTCCCGATCACGACCGACGGCGGGCTAATGTCCTACAGCCACGCGGGCAGCTTCCCCCAGCAGCTCCAGCGGGTGATCCGCGGAGTCGACCAGCTCCGGGGTACATGCGCGGCCAACCAGGTCGACGGGGCCGAGATCGCGATCGCGTCGAACGGCGGCTCAGGCGCGCTCTACACAGAGGTACTGCTCATGGGGTCCGCCCCGGCCACCTGATCTACCGTCGAGCCATGAATCCGGACGACCTCATCCTGATCAGCGTCGACGATCACATCTGCGAGCCCGCCGACATGTTCGAGGGCCGGGTACCAAAGAAGTACGAGGAGTTCACGCCCAAGGTCGTGGAGACGGAGACGTCGCAGCAGTGGTGGTACGGCGACGTGCGCGGCCGAGACCTGGGTATCAACGCGGTGGCGGGGAAGCCGCGGGAGATGTACAACATCAGCGCGTCGCGCTACGACGAGATGCGCCGCGGGTGTTGGGACGTGGACGAACGGGTCCGCGACATGGACGCCGGCGGCGTGCTCGGCAGCCTCAACTTCCCGAACTTCACGGGCTTCTCTGGCCAGGTGTTGAACCAGGGTCCGGACCCCAACGTGAACGAGGCGATGATCCGGGCGTACAACGACTGGCATGTCGATGCATGGTGCGGATCGCACCCGGACCGCTTCGTGCCGTGCGGGATCCTTCCGCTCTTCGATGTGGAACGGGCGGCTGCCGAGGTGCGCCGACTCGCTGATAAGGACTGCCACGCCGTGACGTTCAGTGAGAACCCCGAAGCGTTGAAGATGCCGTCGATCCACTCCGGCGAATGGGATCCGCTGTTCGCCGCGTGCTGCGACACGGGCACGGTCCTGTGCGCGCATCTCGGCTCGTCGTCGAGAACGACGATGACGTCGAGAGACGCGCCGATGTCGGTCCCGGTCGCGCTCTCGCCGGCGATGACGATCTTCACGCTCGCCGATCTGGTGTGGAACGACATCTGGTGGCGGTTCCCGGATCTGAAGTTCTCGTTGACCGAGGGCGACATCGGCTGGATCCCGTTCTTCCTCCAGCGGGCTGAGCACGTCCAGAACGTGCAGAGCGGCTGGACCGGCCACACGTTCCCCGACGGGACGGGCCCGATGGACGTGTTCCGCAAGCACGTGCTCGTGTGCTTCATCTCGGATCCCGTCGGACTCGAGCTGATCGATCACTTCAACATCGATCATGTGCATTGGGAGTGCGACTACCCCCACAGCGACTCGACGTGGCCGAACTCGCCCGAGCGGGTCGCCGCGGAGTTCGGCGAGCTGACCGACGAGCAGGTGGCGAAGATCACCCACGAGAACGCGATGCGGAACTTCGGTTTCGACCCCTTCGCTCACCGAGCGAAGGAGGACTGCACGGTCGGCGCGCTGCGAGCGACCGCGACTGACGTCGACCTCGTGACCCATGTCGGCCGCAAGTCCACGGGCGACCTCACCGACATGGTGGCGATGGCCAAGGCGGCCAAGAAGCCGACCTGACGGGATCAGAGCGGTGAGCCTGATCAGTTCCGGATCACGGCGTCGGGACGTAGAACAGTGCGGTGTACTCAGTGGTGCCGGTCGCGTGGGTCGCGATCGCGGAGACCTCGTGTAGTCCCGGGTCGGGCAGGAAGCTGTTGCCCGATCCGGCCGGGCCCTCGCCGTTGAACGAGGTGTAGAGCGGGAGCTCGGACAAGCTGTTCGAGAAATCGAACGGCGCCGTAAAGTCCTGATCCCGGTAGAGCAAGCCATCGAGGTACCAGTCGACACCAGCCGTCGGTCCCTCGAGGATGGCGGGGCCATCCGAATGGAACAGCCACGGGTTCGTGAACGTCAGGCCGGTGATGAGGGTCTGTCCGTGGAACGGCGTGTACTCAGCACGCCGAATGACGTATCCGGGCAGCAGCTCGAGACCCGCGCAGGTACTGCCGTTGAAATCACTGTTGCCACCGTTCGGGCAGGTCACGTTGGTGAGACCTCCCGGCGTGATGTTGGTCCCGGCGGCACCGAAGAGGTTCGTGTCGGTCATCGGGGCGGCGCGATACAGATCGAGTCCGCGCAGGTCGGCGTCAACCATCGAGGCTCCGTCGAGAATGTGGTTGTGCCACGGGCCTGTGCCGACGAGGGTCAGTCCGGAGAAGTCCTCGCCTGTGAAGTCCAGCCGAGGCCCTGCGACGAAGGGACCCCAGAATCCACTTCGGATGAGCCGATAGCCATCGGGCATGACCGCCGGCGTTCCATACGTCGGCACAGCGCTCGGGCCGCCCTGCGGCTGGCTCAGTCCGGGCATGAGCGCTTCGGTGAAGTCGGTCCCGCTGATGGTGGTCCGCAGGAAGATCGTCCCTCTGAGATCAGCGCCAGTGAAGTCGACGTTTGTCAGGTCAGCGTCGCGGAAGTCGATGGCGTAGAGAGCAAAGCCGCCGAAGTCCACACCGGTTGCGTCGACCCCGGAAATCGGCCGACCCAGCCGAGATCGTCGATCAGCTGTGCGGTGCCGGTGAGCGGACTGGCCGGCTCGGCGGGCCCGAAGTCGAGCCAGGAGCTGAACGCGTCACCGTTGCCGGTGATGCCCACAACGCGGACCTCATCGTCGGTCGCCACCGCCCGAACAGCCTCGATGATCGCCCAGCCGAGCTCTGAGGTCAGGGCGTTCTTGCGATCCGGTCGGTTGAGGCGAACCAGCCGCACGGCACCGACCTGTTCGATCTCCACCACGTCACTCATCTTCGCGACCGTACTCGTGCCGTGGAGACAGAGCCGAGGGAAAAGCACTACACCGGTAGGCGTGACCGACGAGATTCTTATCGAACGCGACGACGCCGTCGCCACCATCACTCTCAACCGACCCGATGCGCTCAACGCCATCACTCCCGACATGCTCGGGACGCTCGGCGACACGCTTGAATCGCTCGCCGCCGACGACGGCGTCCGAGTCGTTGTTCTCACGGGAGAAGGCCGCGCGTTCAGCGCGGGCGTGGACCTGAAGGCGCTCGGCGATCGTGCGCTAACCGACGGCAAGGTGGGAGACATCCTCGACCTGCCGGCCCGTCGCGTCACCGAGTTCATGGCCTCTATGCCGGCCATCACCGTCGCCCGGGTCAACGGCTTCTGTTTCACCGGTGCGCTCGAGCTCGCGCTGGCCTGCGACATCGTCGTCGCGGCCGAAGAGGCTCGCTTCGGCGACACCCACGCGAAGTTCGGATTGCGCCCGACGTGGGGCATGAGCCAACGGCTCCCTCGCCTCATCGGCATCGCTGCGGCGCGAGAGCTGTCCTACACGGCGCGGAACTTCACGGGTGCGGAAGCCGCGGCGATGGGCATGATCGCGAAGGCTGTCCCGCTCGACGAGCTGGACGGAGCGGTCGAGGAGACCGTCGGGGCGCTGCTGGCCAACAGCATCGGCTCGCTGCGCGCCTACAAGGACCTCTACCGCGAATCACTCGAACAGGACCTCGCCGCCGGGCTCCGGTACGAAGCCAGCACCGAGTACCCGATCGCCGACACCGCCGAACGCCTCACCGACTTCCGCTGAGTTGACCCTTCAACCGCATCACCGGTGTCAGACACCCGCATCAGGTTCGCCGTCACAACCCGTCCGTAGCGTCGGGCGACATGGGCCGGATCCAAAAAAGCTCGATCGACGCCAATTGGCATCACGTCATGAACCGCGGCGCTCGCCGCCTCGACATCTTGGGGACGACGACGACCGGTCCTTCTTCCTCGAACTGCTCGCCGAAGCGGTCGACACAACCGGGGCTGCGGTGCACGCCTTCGTCCTGATGCGCAATCACTACCACCTTCTACTCGAAGCTCCATCCGCGATTCTCTCCGGCGCCATGAAGGGCATCGGCGAGAACTACACCCGAAGGTTCAACCGAAAGTACGGCCTGGACGGCCCGCTGTTTCGGAGTCGCTGTCGCTCCAAGCCGATCAACGACGAACGATATCTGCAGACCGTGGTGCGCTACATCCATCGAAACCCTCCTGAGGCCGGGTTCGCGGCGCTGGATTACCCGTGGTCGAGCCATCGCTACTACGCCGACTCCAACGCGGCGCCGCTGTGGCTGACGGTCGGACGCGTCCTCCAGGTCTTTGGATCGCGATCCGCGTATCGCGACTACGTTGAGCTGCCCGGAAACGAACAGCTCACGGTGCCGTTTCGCGAGTGGCGCTCAGACGTCCCCACGGGAACCGTCCAGGCCGTGGAGTGGGCGCTGGGGCTGTCGCCGCCCGCCGAGCTCGATCTCTTGCGGGCGGAAGCCGGCGTCCGTCACGACCTTCGGGCAGCGATGGCGCTGCTTGCGATGGAGACCACCGCCCACTCTGCGGATCGACTCGCCGAGCGCTACGGCTTCTCGTCGGGCAATGCCGTCCGCACGGCAGCGTCGCGAGCCCGACGGCGCTTCGAGGCTGATGCCGAGTTCGCGGTGATGATCGACAATGCGCGTGCGCGACTCGACCAACTCCGCCGCGCTGCCTGACCTGATGCGGGTGTCTGACACCGATGTAACGGTCAGGCGGATTGGGGGAGGTCTTGGTCTGACTCGAGGACGGCGAGGAGGCGGGTGATGGCGCCGTCGACGCGGACCAGGTCGGCCTCGGGCAGCTCAGCCAGAACGCGTTCGCGGGAGACTCGGTAGGCGTCGTCGCCGCGGGCGGCGAGGTCAATGCCCTCGGCGGTGAGCTCGATCAACACACGACGCCGGTCGCCCGGATCGAGCTGGCGACAGACGAGCCCGGATCGCTCCAGTCGGTCGACGACCTGGGTGATGCTGCCCATCGGGCGGATGACGAGTTCCGCGAGCCGGCTCACCGGCAATGCGTGGGGCGCGGGCTCTCGGTGCAGCGTGGCCAACAACGTGTAGTCGGCGAAGGACATATCGACCGCCGCCATCGCCTCGGCTTGGAGGCGCTCGAGGTGCAGGCCGACCCGCTGCAGTCGGGTGAACATCGCCAATGGCGACGGGTCGAGCACGTAGTCCGGGAGATCTGCGGTCACGCCTCGAATAATACTCTACTTGCAGAATGTCTGTACATAGACAATCCTGGAGATATGAGCGACGAACCGATCTACCGACATCTCGCCACTCTCGAGTGGGAGACGGCGAAGGACCAGAAGGCCGAGGTGGCCGCGCTCGCCGAGCAGGCCGACGAGCTCGGTGCGCGCCGCAGTCGACTGACCACCGGACAACACGGCTTCCACAGTCACATCTCGGAGATGCCCGCGGGGTTCGAGGTGCCGCCTCATACCCACAACGTCAGCGAGCTGATGGTGATCCTCGAGGGCTCGATCGACGTGAGCGACGGCACGCAGCTCGCGACGGGCGACACCGTCGTCATCCCGGCCGACCACCTCTACGGCTTCACGGTCGGGGACGACGGGGTGCGTTTCCTCGTCGCCCGGGTCGCCGAAGCCGCCACGAACTTCAGCGAATAGGAACCACATCATGCGCAACGGATTCAAAGTCTTCGACGCCGACGCTCACGTCGTCTACCCAGCCGACCTGTGGCAGAACTATCTGCCGGAGAAGTTCCGCCATCGACTCGATCGTGTGAACCCGGCGGGACTGGAGACCTACAACCCGGTGACCGTCGACGGCCGCTACAGCCAGCACGACGTCAGCCTTTACGGTCAGTTCCAGAAGGCGATCAACTGGACGTACGACGACATGGTCGAGCAGTACGGCGAACTCGCGACCGACGGGTTCACCGGTGAGCGCGTCGCCAAGGCGCTAGCGATCGACGGGATCGACTTCTGTGTGATCTACGGCCCCGAGTACGACATGTGGCTCCACGGCATCGATCCCGAGCTTCAAGCCGCTATGACCCGCGCCTACAACCGCTGGGGCGCCGACATGACCTCCGCATCCGACGGCCGAGTGGTCACTTCCGGCCCGATCCCACTCAATGACGTGAGCCGCGCCGTCGAGGAGATCCAGTACGCCTACGACGAGCTCGGCATTCGCTGCTTCTGGACCCGTCCGAACCATGTGAACCATCGCGATCTCGGAGACCGCTACTACGACCCGATCTACGAGCTTCTCCAGGACCTCGACTGCGCGTTCGCCACCCATGAGTTCATGGGCCTCAACGGCCAGACCGAGGGCGTCGATCGCTTCAAGACATTCACGGAGTGGCACACCGTCGTCCACGCGCACGAGGCCCAGAACGCGTGCCTCTCGATGATCACCCAGGGGGTGTTCGAGCGCTTCCCGGACCTGCGCTGCGCCTACCAGGAGGCGGGCTGTGGCTGGCTGCCGAGCTGGCTGCACCGCATCGACGAGCATCTCGAGATGTCAGGCGCGGCCGAGTGTCCGGATCTCACGATGACGGCAACCGAGTACTTCAAGCGCAACTGCTGGATCAGCACCGAATGCGAAGATCCGTTCGTCGCCGACGTGATCCGCTGGATGGGCGACGAACGCATCCTGTGGGAGAGCGACTTCCCGCACCCCGATTCGAAATTCCCGCATTCGGTGCAGTACTTCCTCGACCTCGAACCCGACCTCATCTCGATCGAGAGCAAGCGCAAGATCATGTGGGACAACGCGCTCGACTTCTACCGATTCCCGGAAGAGATGCTGCCCACCGAGTTCGTCGAGGCAACGGAGCTGACGAGCGCGTGAGCGACTTCCGTCGACCGCACGAGGCAGTCGACTACGCCGCTCTCACCGCGCACCTGCCGCCGCCGCCGGAGTATCTCTCGTCGGCCTACCTCGACGATCCCGACACGATCGCCGCGAAACAGCTCGACCGCCTGAAGGCCCGCGCCCGCTCCGCCTATGAGGTGCCGTTCTTTCGGCGCCGCTGGGACGAGGCCGGCGTCGGGCCCGACGACATCGAGACCGTCGACGATCTCGACCGCTTCCCCGCCTACACCGTGGACGACATCCGAGCGTCGATCGAAGCCCATCCGCCCTACGGCGACTACCAGGGCGTCACGGTCGACCAGGCCCGCGACGAACCGATGCGGGTCTACATGTCCGGCGGCACCACCGGCGCGTCACGGCCCACGCTCTACACCGCATGGGACCGTGAGGCGGGCGCGATCCTCATGGCCCGGGCGCTGCACATGCAGGGCATCGAGCCCGGCGATGTCGTCATCAATGCGTGGGCCTACTCCACCCACAACGGCGCCCACGCGATGGACGAGGCGCTCTACCGCTGGCTCAACTGCGTCGTCCTCACCACCGGCACGGGCAATGTCACGCCCACCCGCAAGCAGATCGAACTGGCTGTTCAATACGGCGCCAAGGCGATCCTGACCACAGGCGACTACCTCCTGCACCTGGCCGACACGGCCCGCGAGATGGGCCTCGACCCCGCCACGGATCTCCAGCTGACCGCGCTGCCGAACATCGGTGACAAGGACCGGCTCAACAGCACGTTCGGGCTGCCCGTCTACGACAGCTACGGCTTCCACGAGGTGCAGTGGGTGGCGATCGAATGCCCGCACGGCGGCGGGATGCACATCTTCGACGATGCGTTCGTCGTGCAGATCGTGGACGTGGAAACCGGTGCGCCGCTGCCCGACGGTGAACAGGGCGCGATCTGCATCACGGAGATCTACAAGACCGGCTCACCTCAGTTCCGCTACAACATTATGGACCTCTCCACGCTGCTGCCCCCGGGGCAGTGTGCGTGCGGGTCATGGCTGCGGAAGATGGCCCCGTTCGCCGGCCGCGGCGACAACATGGTGAAGCTTCGCGGGGTGAACATCTGGCCCGAGGCGCTCGGCGACATCGTCACCGATGTGGACGGCGTCACCGACGACTACTTCGTGCGAGCGACCCGCGACGGCAACCGCGACGAGATGACGGTGCTGGTCGTGAGCGACCGTCCGGCCGACGAGCACGGGGCTGTCGGTGAGGCCACCGCTGAGCGACTCCAGCAGACAGTCGGCGTGAAGATCGGTGTTGAAGTGGTCGCCCCCGGCGCCCTGGACTCGCTCACCGGCTTCGGTACCGCGGCCAAGCTCGTGCGCTTCGAGGACGCCCGGTGATCCGATGATCGACTACTGGTGCAACGCGTTCACGCCCGACCGCGAACCGCTGTGGCGGGCGGTGATCGCCGAGGACGGACTGTCGATCAAGCTCGGCGCCCGCGAGGACGACGAGTTCGTCGACGCGGTCGGAATGGTCCTGCGAATGAATCAAGCGGCGATCACCACCTTGATCCTTCCGGTCTGCAACCTCGACGCCGGCGCCCCGATCGATGAGTTCGCGCACTACGCCCTGCGGCCGATCGAGATGCACCAGTTGACGGCGGCCCACCCGGGGCGCTTCCTCGGGTACTGGAGCATCACCCCAGACCAGCCATCCGACCTGGCCGCCGCAACCGAGGCTCTGGAGTCGGCGTGGTGCGTCGGCCTCCACAACCACACCCACAGCTGGGACCACCCGTTCGACTCGCCGGCCCTCGAGCCGTACTACGAACTCGCCACTGAGCACGGCGTCCCTGTCGTGATGCAGGCCGGCGCGTCAGGCGGGCACCGCGTACATGAACTCGGCCGCCCGACAGCGATCGCCGAACCAGCACGGCGCCACCCGGACGTCGTCTTCGTCCTCTCGCACCTGGGCATCCCGTGGCTCACCGACACGATCCGCATGGCGACCGAGCACGACAACGTGATGATCGGGACCGCCACCCACTCGCCCGGTCGGTGGGCGTCGGAGTTCATCGAGTTCATCGCCGGAGCAGGGCAGGAGAAGACGCTGTTCGGCACGGGCTACCCGTTGAACGGACACGTCCACGTCCAGGCCCAGCTCGACGCACTCGACGTGGACGGCGCCACGAAGGAAGCTCTGCGCCACGGGAACGCCCGCCGCATTTTCGCCCGTATCCCCAATCGAGTCGGAGGCTGAGATGGTCGAGCACATGAGCCGAGTCGGCACGACGTACAACATCCCGCCTGCGCCACCGGATCCGGACAGCACCGACTGGCTCGACATCGGGCCGCTGCAGGTCGGCGTGGAGTACCGCAAGGTCGATCCGCAGGCGCTCGAGAAGATCTACGCGGACACGGAGCATCTCGCCGACCTCGAGGCCGCATCGCCGGAGGGTGGGTTCACAGACGAGGGCGTCTCGCTCCATATCGTGAACCCGGACGACGGGTTCGAGCATGTCCGCTTCGACATGTTCGTGGATGAGCCGCACTACCACTACGTCGACAAGGCCGCGGACACGAACACGATCGTCCACTTCGACACCGTCGCCCACGGGCCGATGGTCGAATGGACACTCGAGCAGCTGCGCACCCGGCTGCCCGAAATGCTGCGCCATACAGGCGCGAGCACGTTGGCCGACGCTGTCGGCGACCGAGATGGCACCGCCGTGGCCGAGCAGGTCGAGGCCAAGCTGCGCGAGATCGGCGAGTACCCGTGACGCTCATGATCGAGCCGACCACGCCCGCGCTCGGTGCTCGGGTCAGCGGGCTGCACCTCGGCGCCGCCGGCGATGACGAGATCGGCATGATCCGCGCCGCCGTCAACGACCACAAGGTGCTGTTCTTCGCGGACCAGAACCTCACGCCGGAGGACCACCTCGCCTTCGCCCGGCGGTTGGGCGACATCGACGTGGCTGCGTTCGGACCGAAGCACGCCGACCATGGCGAGATGACCGTGCTCGATCAGACGGCGCCGAAGGGCCAGGGCGCTGACGCGTGGCACACGGACAACACCTACGTCCGTTGCCCGCCGTCCTACACCGTGCTCCAGTCCGTCCTGCTGCCACCGATGGGCGGCGACACCTGCTTCGCCGACATGTACGCCGCCTGGGACGCGCTCTCGCCGGCGATGCAGGAGCTGCTCGCGCCACTTACCGCCACCCACGATCTGACGAAGACCCTCACCCGCGCGATCGCGGACGGCAACGCCAATGTCGACCTCGCCTCGATGCAGGCCACCTACCCGCCGGTGCACCATCCGATCGCCCGCATCCATCCGGAGACCGGCCGCACAGCGCTGTTCGTCAACGGCAACTTCACGACGGCCATCGACGGGCTCGCGCCCGCAGAGTCCGACGCGATGCTCGCGATGCTGCTCGCCCACATCGGTTCGCCGCAGTGGCAGTGCCGGCACCGCTGGACCGAGGGCGACCTGACGATGTGGGACAACCGGGCGGTGCAGCACTTCGCCGTGCCGGACTACACCTCGCGTCGGATCATGCACCGCCTCACAATCGCCGGCGACGAACCGAAAGGACCCGCCTCATGAGTCTCATTCCTGAGCGCTATGCCGAGTACGAAACCACCTGCACGATCGGCGTCGTGAACTTCACGAGCATCCGCGGCGATGTGCCGGCCACGCTCGAGAAGATCGAGGCCAACATCCGCGAAGCCGGAGCACAGGGCATCGACATCCTCGTGTTTCCCGAGGAAGCGCTCGTGGGCCTCGGCGGCTGCGACGTCTGCCGTCAGGGTGCGGAGCACTGCGACTACCACCACGGTCTGGCGGAGACCGTGCCGGGTCCGTCGACCGAGCGCATCGCCGAGCTGTGCGCCGAACACGACATCTACGTCTCCGTCGGCCTGGCCGAACGCGATCAGGACGACCCGGAGAAGCTCTACAACGCGGCCGCGTTCATCGGCCCGGACGGTATCCAGGGGACCTACCACAAGGTCCACCTCGGATCGCTGCCATGGGTGACGGAGGGCGTCACCTTCACCAACGGCACGGAGCTTCCCGTCTTCGAAACCCGCTTCGGGCCCGTTGGTCTGCAGATCTGCTACGACTTCTGGTTCAACCCCGAGCTGACCCGCATCCTCTGCGCCAAGGGCGCCCGGATCATCCTCAACAGCTGCGGCACGTTCGCCGGCCCTGGCAAGCTCGACTACATGACGCAGACCACCTGCGTGCGGGCCCAGGAGAACCTCGCCTACGTGGCGAGCTCCAACCATGTGGGCGGCGAGAAGGCCGGGTCGTCCTACGCCGCCGGTGCGGTGGACGAAGGACGGACCGCGGACATGCTCGGCCACTCCACCATCGCCGGGCCGGCCTTCCCGCAGTTCAGTCGCGTGATGGCCCAGGCCGGCGGCGACGGCGAAGAGATCGTGCAGGCGACGGTGAGCTTCGAACAGCTCCACCGCTGGGAGCCGATCTTCCCCTGGCGCGACTGGCGGGCAACCCACCAACAGCCGGTGAGCCAACTGATCGCCGACGAGTTCACCAAACTCGCCAACCAGTAGATGTAGCGGGTGTCTGACACCCGCTTCATCTCAGCCGGTGTTGCGGAGTCCCGCGGCGACACCGTTGACCGTGAGCAGCAACGCGCGTTGGAGCCGGGCGGCGTCCGGGCTGTCGGGGTCGGCGGCGCGGCGGCGCGGCGTCGGGCGAGGAGCTCCACCTGGAGCAGGTTGATCGGATCAGTCATGGCCAATCCTTTCGTGGTCGGGGGCCATGACTGAAGATGACGATGCGCCCGTGAGAATGCCGTGAAAGCGCGTGTGAAAAGGCTCAGGACGGGGCCGAGCGGTAACGTCGCCCGTGGCCTACGCACCCTATGACCGGCAGTTCTACGACGCTGACAGCCACATCATGGAGATGCCGAGGTTTCTCCTGGACTACGCCGACGCGGACATCGTGGACGAGCTGAAGCCCGTCAGCTACCACACGTCGATCGTCACCGACGACGAGGTCGCGACGCTCGTGGAGCAGGGCGGACACACGCCGGATCACGTCGAAGCCCAGATCGCGATGGGCGATCAGCTCATCGCCCAGTCCAAGGAGATTCAGGCGCTCGGCGCCTTCGATCGTGGGGAGCGCACCGTCGCAATGGACATGCTCGGGTTCGCGAAGCAGCTCGTATTCGCGACGCACAGCCCGAAGCCGATCTTCCATCCGAGCGACACGATGGAGCCCCGCCTTCGCTACGGCGCGACCCGAGCTCACAACCGGGCAATGGGCGAGTTCTGCGCGAACGACGACCGGCTGATGGGTGTGGGCGTCGTTCCGCTGAACGAGATCGACCGGGCAATCGAGGAGCTCTACTTCGCGCTCGAGGCCGGGCTCGAAGCGATCTGGGTTCCGCACGGACTCGTCGGCGATCGATCACCAGGTCACATCGACCTCTACCCGTTCTGGGCCCGGCTCGCAGAGGCCGGTGTGCCGTTCGTCCTGCACGTCGGCGGCGCGCCACTACAGCTCCACCCGGGCTGGGCCAACACCGGCCGACCGCCGGCTCGGGACTGGCTTGGCGGCGGCGAGAACGTCCGCAGCAAGGACTACGCCGTGATGCACCACGGGCCGGAGACGTTCGTCTCGATGATGGTGCTCGATGGTGTGTTCGAGAAGTTCCCCGACCTCCGCGGCGCGGCGGTGGAACTCGGCGCCGGGTGGGTCCCGTGGATGCTGGAACGCCTCGACCGGCTCATCCGCAGCTGGAGCAAGGTGGACCAGTACCTCGCCGAGCTCGAGTACACGGCCACCGAAACGCTTCGCCGTCAGATGGGATTCACCCCGTTCGTCTTCGAGGACGTCGGCGGCCTGGTCGACGCCACCCATGAGGACCTGTACCTCTTCTCCAGCGACTACCCCCACACGGAGGGCGGCAAGGATCCGATCGGCCGATTCGAGAGCTCGCTCGGCGACCGCAGCGAGGCGGTCCGCAACGCCTTCTACACCGAGAACTTCCTCAAGCTCTGGCCCGACGCCCGGGTCGCGTAGCGGTGAGCAGCGCGTCTCTGGATCGCCCGGCGGACGGCGTCGCCGTCGTCACGGTCGATGCGACGGACCGAGGCGGCTTCATGTCGTGGGACGCCGTCGCCGCACTTGCCGACCGGATGGCTGAAGCTCGGGAGGGCGGTGCCCGCGTGACGGTGCTCGCGTCCGCGGGCGAGACCTACTGGTTCCAGCACGCCTGGCTGACCGATCTCCTCGCGATGATCAGTGGCGGCACGCCGACCGGGCCCGATGACGTGTGGTGGAAGGCTCTCGCCGAGCTCGCCCACACAGACGTGGTCACGATTGCCGCGATCAACGGTGACTGCTCGGGCGGAGGCGCGGAACTCGGGTGGGCGTGCGATCTACGTGTCGCGTCGGAGAACGCTTGGTTCGGTCAGCCGGAAGTACAGATCGGCCTGGCCACCGGCATTGGCGGCACGTCGCGCCTCGCCCGGCTCATCGGCCGCACCGCCACCGCGCAGATGGTCTTCGACGGCGCGCCCGTCACCGCCCAACGGATCTACGAGCTCGGCGGCCTCAACTGCCTGACCCCCGAGGGTGAGGCGCTCGAAACGGCAGTCGCCTGGGCGACGCGGCTCGCTCAGCGACCGCACACATCGTTGGTCGCCGAGAAACAGATGCTCAACGATGCGGACGACATGACGCTCACCGATGCGCTGCGCAACGAGCAACGACTCTTCGGCGGCACCGTCATGAGCCCCGAAGGAATCGAGCTGATGAAGGCCACGCAGGCCCGCTTCGATGCGGGCGAGTCGGTGCGTGAGGTCTACGGCTCGCCGAACCCGTAGCTGCCGACCTGGATCGCCCGCTGGGCATTGGGCGTCTCGCCCTCCACACATCGATCGCCGATGCCGTCCTGGAGCGCAGCGAAGGACTCGAGCGACGCGAGCGGGTTGTCGCCGTCGATGTCAGCGAAGTGGACGAACGTGCCGTCGTCGAGGCGGAACGTCGCGCAGCGAATCCCACCGGGATCCTTCTCCGCGAGTCCCGCGAACACGGCTTCGACGAGCTTCTGGTTCTCGTCGGCCTTGTCGTCTTGGGGTCGGTAGCGAAGGATGATGGGCACAGCGGTCCTCCTGGTTGTCTCGAGTTCAACACAGCGCCCGCCACTTGATTCCGCGTGGACAGATTCTATAATCTGTCCATATGGAGGACCCGCAGCGTGATGCGATCGTGGACGCTGCGGAGCGCTGCTTCGAAACGATCGGCGTCGCAAAGACGACGATGCTGCAGGTTGCATCCGAAGCCGGTATCTCCCGGACCACGCTCTACAAGCGCTTCGCCGCGATCCACGACGTGCTCCAGGCCGTCTTCGTGCGCGAGTTCGACCGCTTCGAGGACCGGCTTCGGCCGGCGCTCGACCCCCTGAAAGACCCGGCGAGCCGGCTCGTCGAGATCGTCGTCGCCATCTCCGAGAATGCGCCGGACAACGCCGGTATCGCGAGGCTCGTCGGGGGTCCGATGACCCGAGCGGAAGCCCGAGCCTTGGCGGTCGGACGCGCCGCACTCAACCGCAGAGTCGAGGCGATGATCGACGAACCGCTGGATTCCCTCGCTGCCGATGGCCGACTGGTGTCGCCCCTCCCCCGGACCGAGCTACAGGAGTGGATCCGCCGAATCGTCACGGCGCTTGTCCAAGCCCCCCAGCCGACCCGCCGCAACGCGGCCGCCCGTCGGTCACATGTCGCCGCCCTCATCCTCCCGCTTCTCTGCGGACCTGCCCCAACGGAGGCCCCCACCCATGCCTGAGTACGCCATGCCGCCGGCGCCCACGCCCGAGCACCCGATCGACGCCCAGATGGTTCACGAGCTGTTCTCGATGTGGGACAAGGAGGTGCCAACCGCGGAGCAGATGCGGCAGTGGTTCGCCGACGATCTCGTCTTCAAGGACCCACTCCAGCGCACCGACGGGCTGCAGGCCTACTACGACATGAACCTCAAGCTGCTGAAGCAGCGCCACGACCTGAACATCGGGATGGAGGACAACGCGCAGACCGGGAACCACATCATGTTCACGTTCTCGCTCGACATGGCTCCCGTGCCCCGCTTCCCCGACAAGCGGATCTACAACCGGGGCATGACCTACGTCCGCCTCAACGACGACGGGAAGATCGAGTACCACGAGGACCACTGGGACTTCAACACGATGTTTCTCAGCGCGTTCCCGTCGATCTTCGGACGCATCTACAAGAAGTTCGTCGGCATCTTCGCCTGACAGAAAGCAGCCATCGTGACCAAGAGCAACCGAGATCTGGTGGTCGACAACCTCCTCGCGTTCGACCGCTTCGCCTACGACGACATCGCCGACGACTACGCGGAGGACGGCGTGCTGCACTTCATGCAGAAGGAGCCGGTCATCGGCCGCGAGGCCATCCGGGCGTTCATGAAGCAGCAGTTCGCCGCGATCAGCAACACCCGCATCGAGATCCACGAGGTCTACGAGGTGGGCGACACCGTCATTGTCGAGCGGACCGACCACTACGAGTACGAGGGGCACCCGGTGAGCTGTCCGATCTGCAACGTCACCACAATTCAGGGCGGCGAGATCGTTCTCTGGAACGAGTACTGGGACCAGAAGTTCTCGGCCGATCAGGTCGTGGCGGGCATGAAGGCCGCGAAGGCTGCTGGGGGGAGTGGCTCGTGACCGACCAACTCACGTGGCAGGTGGGCGACATCCGCATCACCCGGGTGCAGGAGTGGGAAGGCGCCGGGCTCCAGATGCTCGTGCCGAACGCTTCGGTCGAGAATCTGGCGCCGATCGATTGGGTGCAGCCGTTTGTCGACCACAAGGGCCGCGCGACGGCGAGCATGCACACCCTCGCTGTGGAGGTCGACGACCAGCGCATCCTCATCGACACGTGCGCCGGCAACGACAAGGACCGACCGATGATGCCGATCTGGCACATGCGCACCGGTCCGTTCCTCCAAGAGCTCGAGGAGATCGGGTTCGGCCCGGACCGAGTAGACACCGTTGTCTGCACCCACCTCCACACCGATCACGTCGGCTGGAACACTCGACTCGTCGACGACCGCTGGATGCCGACCTTCAGCCGGGCCCGCACGCTCGTTGCCCGCGAGGAGTGGGACCACTGGCGCGAAGAGGATGCTGACGACATGCGTCAGACGCTGACCGATTCCGTGCAGCCGCTCTTCGACGCCGACCTCGTCGATCTCGTCGAGACGAACCATCAGGTCGCCGACGGGGTCACGATGCTGCCCACGCCCGGCCACACCCCCGGCCACGTCGCGGTGCTGATCGAGTCACAGGGCGAGTCGGCCGTGGTGACCGGCGATCTCGTTCACCACCCGATCCAGTTCGCCCACCCCGACTGGCGAGACATCGCCGACAGCGACGGTACCCAAGCCGAACAGACCCGCCGTGACTTCTCGACCCGGTTCGGTGACTCGCCGACGCTCGTCATCGGCACGCACTTCGGCGGCCCAACCGCCGGCCATCTCGTGCGCGACGGCGACGCCTACAGGCTGGATGTCTGACATGACTTCTGCGACCGAGCCCACCTACGACCTCATCATCCGCAACGGAACTCTCATCGACGGCCGCCGCACGCCTCGCTACCGCGCCGACGTCGGAGTCCGCGCTGGCCGGGTCGCCACGATCGGTCGGATCACCGATGGCGCTGCCGAGCGGGAAATCGACGCGACCGGGCTCATGGTCGCCCCCGGAGTGGTCGACCTCCACACGCACTACGACAGCCAGATCTATTGGGACCCGTGGTGCGCGCTGTCGAGCGAGCACGGTGTGACCAGCGTGGTCATCGGCAATTGCGGGTTCGGCTTCGCGCCTGTTGAGCCCGACGCGCGGGAGCGGGCGATGCTCACAATGGCTCGCAACGAGGCCGTCCCCATCGAGTGCATGCAAGAAGGCATGCCGTGGGACTGGGTGACATTCCCGGAGTTCCTCGACAGCCTCGACCGCACCCCGAAGGGCGTGAACGTCCTCTCCTATGTCGGGCTGAATCCGCTCCTCGTGTGGGTGGTCGGTTCCGTCGAGGAGGCGAAGCAGCGGTCACTCACCACCGAGGAGCGAACCGAAGCCGAACGTCTCCTCGTGGAGGCAATGGACGCCGGCGCCTGCGGCTGGTCCGCACAGCTGCTCCGCGAGGCCGGCGTGCAGCGCGACCACGACGGCACGCCGATGGTCACGGACCTCATGTCCGAGGATGACATGAACTTCTTCGCGGAGGCGCTGGGCCGCGTGGGCCGGGGCGTGATCCAGATGATCGGTCAACCACGGCTGGCGTCGAAGCTGGCCGGCCATTCGGGTCGACCGGTGATCTTCAACGTGCTCGCTCCACGAACCGACCAACACGGCGCGCCGGCCGAGGACCACGGCGAGCTGATGGAGTGGCTGGCGCGGGCAAACGGGGAAGGTCGCCGAGTGATCGCGCAGGCGCTCACCTGCACCCAGGATTTCCAGTTCACCCTCGAGGATTGGAACCTCTTCGACGCGTCGCCCTTGTGGCGCGAGCTCACCATCGGCGATGTCGAGACGCGGATGCAGAAGATGCGCGACCCAGAGCGACGGGCCGCGGCGCACGAGGAGTACGGATCCGGCAACGCGCCACTTGCCGGTGGAGGCACCGAGGCGCTCGACGCGCGAATCGGCGTCTCGATCGACGAGCTCACTCTCGCCTACGTCGTCGAGGCCACACCGCACCTCCGGAAGTGGGAAGGCATGACGGCCGGCGAGATCGCCACGGCCATGGACGTCCATGCGATCGACGCCTTCCTCGACATCTCTCTCGAGTGCGACCTCAAGGCCGGCTGGCAGACCGACCCCATCGAGGTCGATGTTGAGACGATGCGGGAGATAGCGAACTGCCCCTACGCCGTGCCCGGGTTGTCCGACGGCGGCGCCCACACCAAGTTCCTCACGAACGGCACCTACCCGACCGAGTTCTTGTCGCGGTGGGTGCGCGACGAAGAGATCATGAGCCTGGAAGACGCCCACTGGCGGCTGTCGGCCTACACCGCACAAGCCGCTGGGCTCCTCGACCGCGGCGTGATCGCGGAGGGCGCGCCCGCCGACATCGTGGTCTACGACCTCGACGAACTCGGCGTGTTGCCCGCCGAGAAGGTTGCCGACTGGCCGGGCGGCGCATGGCGACTCCACCGAGGAGCAACGGGCTGGCGCTTCACGATCGTCAATGGTGAGATCACCTTCACCGACGGCGAGTGCAGCGGGGCGACACCGGGTCAGCTGCTGCGCCACGGCCGGGCGTAGGAGCACCATGGATCTCGGGATCGCCGGGCGAACGGCCATCGTCAACGGAGCGAGCGTCGGGCTCGGCGCGGCCAGCGCGCGAGCGCTCGCCCGCGAGGGCGTCGACCTGGTGATCTCCGCTCGCGGCGAGGACCGGCTGCTCGCGACGGCCGAGGCGATTGCCGCAGAGACCGGGGTCTCGGTGACACCCGTCGCTGCGGACCACTCGACGGACGAGGGTCGCGAACGGATCCTCGCCGCCTGCCCGAACCCGGACATCCTCGTCGGCACGTGCAGCCCGCCGCCGTGGGGCTTCGACTACCGCGACGTCACCCCGGAGGTGTGGCATCAGTACTTGGCCGAAGGGATGGTCGGACCGGCCGAGTTCATCCGCCGGACCGTGGACGGCATGGCCGAACGCGGCTTCGGCCGGATCATCAACATCGCGACAGGTGCAGCCAAGTTTCCCAACCCGGTGCGAGTGCTCTCGGGCCCGCCGCGGTCCGCTCTCGCCAACTACAGCGTGGCCGTGTCGAAGGTGGTCGCCGCTGATGGCGTCACGATCAACACCCTGCTCCCCGGCTTCCACCACACCGCAGCAGCGCGCGAGCAGTTCGGCGCGATCGCGGAGAAGAAGGGGACGAGCTACGACGACGAGGCAGCGTTTGCGGCTGAGAAGTACGGGATCCCGGCCGGTGAGTTCGGCGACCCGGACGACTTCGGTGCGGTGTGCGCCATGTTGTGCAGCGCCCACGCCGGCTACATCACGGGTCAGAGCCTCGTCGTCGACGGCGGCGTCACGGTCGGTCTATTCTGACCGCTGGCCCATCGCGGCCACGGCTGGGAACATGCGGGCATGACTGCGGCTCAGCTCATCGACCGATTGTCCCTCGGCGCCGATCAGGCGCTCACCGGCGACGCCATCAGTGAGGACTACACCCACGACGAATGCGTGAACGTCGACGGCGTGACGCCCGCCGTGGTCCTTCGGCCCGAGTCGACCGACGAGGTGAGCCAGATCCTCTCGCTGGCAAACGAGCTGCGGGTGCCGGTGACTGCCCGCGGTGCGGGCACCGGCCTCTCAGGCGGCGCGGTGCCGAACGCCGATGGCATCCTGCTCAGCTTCGAGCGCATGGCTGCCGTCATCGAGGTCGATCCAGCGAACCATGTCGCGGTCGTGCAGCCCGGCGTCACCCTCGGTCAGCTCGACGAGGCGCTCGCCCCTCACGGCCTCATCTATCCGATCCTGCCGGGTGAGGAGTCGGCGTCGCTCGGCGGCAACGTCGCCACCAACGCCGGCGGCATGCGCGCCGTGAAGTACGGCGTTACCCGTCATCAGGTGCTCGGGATGGAGGCCGTGCTGCCCACCGGCGAGGTGATCCGTAGCGGCGGCAAGTTCGTGAAGTTCACCACCGGCTACGACATCGGCCAGCTCATCATCGGATCCGAGGGAACGCTCGCCGTGGTCACGGAAGCGACGCTGAAAGTCGTGCCCCGGCTGGACCACAAGGCGACGGTGATGGCACCGTTCGCAACCCTGCGAGAAGTCACCGAGGCGGTGCCGATGATCCTCCAGGCCGGGCTCGTGCCCCTCATGCTCGAGTACGTGGACGCGATGGCGATGCAAGCGACGTCCGACTCCATCGGACTGGACCTCGGCATGCCGGACGAAATCAAGGAGGGTGCGCTCGCGTACCTGCTCGTCGTTCTCGAATCGTCAGAGGACGCGCGGCTCCAGGCCGACATCGAGCGGGCCGGCGAGCTGGTCAGTGAGGCGGGCGCCATGGATGTCTACGTGCTGCCTCCGGCCGCCGGCGGCCAGGTACTCGAAGCCCGCGAGAAGGCCTTCTGGGTTGCGAAGGAGCACGGCGCGAACGACATCATCGACGTC
This sequence comes from Acidimicrobiales bacterium, assembly GCA_029246685.1. GTDB lineage: Bacteria > Actinomycetota > Acidimicrobiia > Acidimicrobiales > Aldehydirespiratoraceae > JAJRXC01. The sequence goes on from JAQWMR010000001.1 coordinate 40,144, forward strand.
GTCGTCCCCCGCGCCTCGATTCCGGACTACCTCGACACCGTGGGTGGCCTCGCCGCGGAGCACGAAGCATGGGTGGCCGGGGCGGGGCATGCCGGCGACGGCAACGTCCACCTCTCCGTCTTCCAGGGCGACAACGAGAAACGGTCCGCACTCATGACAGCGATCCTCTCCGCCGGCATGGATCTCGGTGGCACCATCTCCGCAGAACACGGCATCGGCATCGCCAAGCGCGCCTACGTCCAGAAGCTCGAGGACCCCGCCAAGCTCGCCCTCATGCAGCGCATCAAAGACGCGTTCGACCCCAACGGCATCCTCAACCCCGGCAAGGTCTTCTGAGATGTAGCGGGTGTCTGACACCAGATGTAGCGGTGAGCCGCATCATCTTCAGATTTCGCCGACGACCTGGCCGGGGTCGGGGCGGGCGTCGAACTTGATCTCACTGCTGTCGATCTCGGGGTGGTCGAGCACGACACCGAGCGACTCTGCGAGACCGGCGCCGACGTCGTCGACGTGCATCACTCCACCCGGAATCGCGAGCTCGCCCCACCGGGTGAGCGCATCGCCGAGGAGATCGAAACCCATGTGGTTGGCGAAGTCCGTCGGCATGCAGTTCCCCATCACCACACGAATGAAGCGTTGATCCGGCTTCTCGAGCCGCCACACCCGGATGCACTGATCAAGGGCGGTCTTCGTGGACGAGTACGCGCCGAAGTACGGGTTCGCATCCTCCACCGTTCGTGAGGAGACGAAGGCACACACGCCATCGCGGTCCATGTGTGCGAGGGCAGCAGCGGCCGCTAGGTTGGCGCCGCACACGTTGACCCGAAAGACGTCGACCCACAGATCGGGGTCACACTCGTCGATCTTCTGCAGCGGGCCGTAGCCGGCCACATAGACCATCAGGTCGAGGCCGCCCATCTTCTCGACCGCCGTGGCCGCCACGCGGTCCATGTCCTCGCGAAGCGTCGCGTCGCCCGGCGCGGCATGCCCGGCGCCCATCTCCTCGACCAGCGCATCCAGCGCCTCTGCTCGACGGGCCGACACAGTGACGTCACCGCCCGCGGCGATGACCCCTTTGGCCAGCGCGGCTCCGATTCCAGATGACGCACCCACCACGAGCACTCGGCGACCTGCAAGGACATGATCAGTCATGGCCAGATCATGCTCCACCGGCGCCAGCGCCGCGAAGTCTCGGCCTAGACGGGATCCCCGCAGTCCGTGAACCAGGTGAACTGACCGTTGACTCGCTGCCAATGAATGGTCCGGGGGATCTCCTGCTCGAGGACGTTTCCTCAGTCGAAGATCCTCCGAATGTGACGCGGCTGACGCTCGACGATCTCGATGTCGTGATCGTCGAACTCGACGACGACCGGACGTTCCTGACGTTCACATGCGGTGACTATGTGTTCGCGCTCACCATCGGCGAACTGACCTCACCTACCGCCGATGAGGCCGGCATCCTCGGAAACCAAGCCGTCGGCATCGCCGCCGCGCTCCCTTGTCAACCCGGAGAGCCGCCGATCGGCTGACGCACCCCGGCACCCCGCTGGTAGAACAGAGCCGTGCTGATCGTCGTTTCGCCTGCCAAGTCGCTCGACTTCGAGTCCAAGCTGCCCACGAAGAAGCACTCCGAGCCACGAATGCTCGACGACGCCGCCCAGCTCGTGGAGGTCATGTCGGACAAGTCGCCCGACGAGATCTCCAAGATGATGAGCGTCTCCGACTCGCTCGGCGAGCTCAACCACGAACGGTTCCAGGAGTGGGAAGCGCCGTTCACGACCGACAACGCCCGCCCGGCGGTCCTCGCGTTCACCGGCGACGTCTACATGGGCATGCAGGCGAGTTCCTTCACCGAGCGCGAGTTCACCCATGCTCAGAAGGTTCTGCGAATCCTCTCCGGGCTCTACGGCGTGCTCCGCCCGCTCGATCTCATGCAGCCGTACCGGCTCGAGATGGGATCAACGGTCACCACGGCGCGGGGCAAGGACCTCTATGCGTTCTGGGGCGACACGATCACGGATCAGATCAACGCCGACCTCGCCGAGTCCCCCGGGTCCAATGCGCTGATCAACCTGGCGTCGAACGAGTACTTCAACTCGGTCGTGGCCTCGAAGCTCGACGGCCGCCTCGTCAGCCCCGTCTTCCTCGACTCGAAGGACGACGGCGAGCCGAAGATCATTAGCTTCTTCGCCAAGCGAGCGCGCGGCTCGATGACGGGTTGGATCATCCGCAACCGGATCAAGTCCCCCCGGGCGCTGCGCGACTTCGCCGAGGACGGCTACCGCTACGACCCCGATCGCAGCCAGAGCGAACGCCCCGTCTTCGTCCGCCACGCCGAATCCTGAGGACGTCAGGGCACCTCGGGGTGCTGCTGGGGTTCGAGGTGGAGGTGGTCGCCGGTCCAGGGGTTGGCGCGGGCGACTTCCTCGTTGAGCGCTGAGCCGATGCCCGGTTCGGTGGGCGGGACGATGTAGCCGTTGTCGAGCGCGATCGGGGTGGTCAGCAGCTCGTTGTGGAAGCCGCTGAAGTCACGGATTGCCTCGAGGATCAGGAAATTCGGGGTACAGGTGGCGAACTGGATGTTGGCCAGCGCCTCGATCGGTCCGCAGTAGAGGTGGGGTGCCATCTGGACGTAATGGGTCTCCGCGATCGCCGCGATCTTCTTGGCTTCGAGGATGCCGCCGCACCTTCCGAGCGCCGGCTGCAGGATCGCCGCGGCACCGGCCTCCACGACACGGGCGAACTCCCACTTGGTTGTGAGCCGCTCGCCGGTTGCGACCGGAATCGAGGTGCCGCGGGCGACGCGGGCCATCTCCTCCACGTTCTCGGGAGGCACTGGTTCCTCGAACCACAGCGGGTCGTACGGCTCGATCGCCTGGGCGAGCCGGATCGCTCCGGCGGCGGTGAACTGACCGTGAGTGCCGAACAGCAGATCCGCCTTGGTGCCGACCGCCTCGCGGATCGCGGCGCAGAACGCGGCCGATCGTTCGATGGCTTCGAGGGGCGGCATGTAGCCGTCGTAGACGGTGTAGGGCCCGGCCGGATCGAACTTCACGGCAGTGAACCCAAGATTCTCGACCTCTTCGGCCGCGCGCTGCGCAGCCACGTCGGGGTCGAGGTACACCGAGGTGGTGTCGTACTGGTAGACGTCGACCGCTTCGTCCGGCGTGGGATAGAGGTACGTGTAGGCGCGGAGCCGGTCGTGGACCTTGCCGCCGAGCAACTCGTAGACGGGCACGCCGTGGGCCTTGCCGACGATGTCCCACAGGGCACACTCGATGCCGCTGAGCACTGAGCCGAGTGAGATGTCGGGCCTGAGCGTGTAGCCGGCGCCGTAGACCTCCCGCCACATTCGTTCGATGTGGTGCGGGTCGTTGCCGACGATGTGGCGCTCGCAGACGTCTTCCGTCATACGGGCGACCACGTCCGGGCTGAACGTGGCGGTATAGACCTCGCCGTACCCGACGATGCCGTCGTCGGTCACCAGCTTCACGAAAATGAAGTAGCGCCCGCCCATCGACGGCGGCGGGTTGCCGACGACGAACGTCTCGAACGACTCGATCTTCATGAGCGCTCTCCGAACACGATGACGTTGCGACGGGCCTCGCCCCGCTTCACCGCGTCGATGGCCTCGTTGATCTCCTCGAGCGGATACGTCTTCGTAACGAGCTCGTCGAGTTTCAGACGGCCGTCCTCGTAGAGCGACACGAGCAGCGGGATGTCGACCGGCAGCCGGCTCGAACCCATTTTCGAGCCGAGGACCCGCTGGCCCATCCCGGCGATCGTCGTCGCGTCGAACTCCACCATCACGCCGGTGGCGGTCATGCCGACGATCACGACGGCTCCGCCGGGCGCGGCGAGGGCGAACCCCTGCTCGATCGCCGGCTTCGCTCCGACGGTGACGAACACATAGTCGGCCCCGATGCCCCCGGTCAGGGCCTGCACCTGAGCGACCGCGTCGTCGGCGCCAGACACACCCGCCGTGGCGCCGAACTCACGTGCCGCCTCGAGCTTGTCGTCAGCCAGATCGATCGCGATCACGGAACCGGCGCCGGAGATTGCCGCTCCCTGGACCGCGTTGAGGCCGACGCCGCCGCACCCGATCACCACGACGTTGCTGCCCGGCTCGACCTGGGCGGTGTTGGTGACAGCACCGAACCCGGTGATCACGCCGCACCCGAGTAGCGATGCGCTGGCGACGGGAATGTCGTCCGGTATCGGAACGACCTGCGACGAGTCGAGAAGCGCCTCCTCGGCGAACGTGCCGGTCTTCAGGCCGTGGACGAGCGACTCGCCGTCGACGTCGGTAAGAGGTCGGGTGGCGTCGATCGTGAACCGCCCCGTGCAGTTGACCGGCATTCCCCGCTGACAGGAGGGGCACGAGCCACAGCTGCGGATCAGCGAGATGACCACGCGATCACCGACCGCGACGTTGTCGACACCATCTCCGATGGCCGACACCGTGCCCACGGCCTCGTGGCCGTAGATCGTCGGGAGGCGGCCGCCCCAGGCGCCGTCGATGAAGTGGATGTCGGAGTGGCAGATCGCGCACGCCTCGACGTCCACCTTGACCTGGCCGGCGCCGGGCGCGGCCACGGTGATCTCCTCGATGGAGAGCGGTGCTCCGAACTCACGGCACACGGCGGCTTTGACCATGCGCGCACGCTAATCCGCCGCCCCTTCGCTCGCCGCCCTCGCGGCCCCTAACCTCACGCCCATGATCCCCGTCATGCACCGGGCCGACGATCCGGACGAGATCACCGCCAGACTCACCGAGAACGGCGCAGTAATCATCGAGGACTTCCTCGCCCCCGAAGCAGTCGCCGCCATCAATGCCGAGCTCGGCCCGGTCGTCGATGCCGACGACCCGACCACGCGCGAATTCATCAACCCGTTCATTGCCGACTTCTTCGGCACGAAGGTCAAGCACGTCACTGGCTTGGCCTCGCGATCGACGACGTTCATCGACGACGTGCTGCTCCATCCGATCTACGAGCAGACGTGTGAGCGAATCCTCGGCCTCAACTGCGCTGAGTGGACGCTCAACATCGGTCATCTTCTTCAGCGCGGCCCAGGAGCGGAGCAGCAGTACGTCCACCGTGACCAGGACGTCTGGAACTTCCTGCCAAAGCCCCATCCCGAGGTGCAAGTTGCCTCAATCGTCGCGCTGACCGACTTCACCGCAGACAACGGCGCGACGCGATTGGTCCCGGCCAGCAACCACTGGGACGACGATCGCTACCCCACGGACGATGAGTTGATCGTCGCAGAGATGCCTGCCGGCGCGGCCGTTCTCTACCTTGGCTCCACGTTCCACGCCGGCGGTACGAACTGCACGGCCGACGAATGGCGCAGAGGATTCCATCTCAGCTTCGTCGTGGGCTGGCTACGAACCGAGGAGAACAACGTGCTCGCCACGCCGCCGGACGTCGCTCGCACCCTGCCGCTCCGGGCCCAGGAGCTGATCGGCTACAAGGCCCACGACGCGATCGCGACAGGGGGCGGCTACCTCGGTGTCGTCGACGTACGCCACCCCACCGACCTCCTGGCCACCGGCGAACTGTGACAGCCGCCAACTGGAGTTTCCCGACCGCGATCCGGTTCGGGGCCGGACGCGTCGCCGAGACCGCCGAGGCGTGTGAGTCCGCTGGCATGCGGCGTCCGCTCGTGGTCACCGACCCGGGCATGGCGGACCTGCCGTTGCTCGCGACGCTGAGGGATCACCTCGACGCTGCGGGAGTCAGCCACGGGGTGTTCACGGACCTCCGCCCTAACCCGCTCGGTGCCGATGTCGCTGCGGGGGTCATCGCGTTCCGTGCCGGCGACCACGATGGCGTGATCGCATTCGGGGGCGGCTCCGCGCTGGACGTCGGCAAGCTCGTGGCGTTCATGGCGGGCCAGAGCCGACCACTGTGGTATTTCGAGGACGTGGGCGACAACTGGACCCGCGCCGACGCCGACGCGATCGCGCCGGTGATCGCCGTGCCGACAACGGCAGGGACCGGCAGCGAGGTGGGCCGGGCCGGCGTGGTCATCAACGAGACCGAGTGCCGGAAGTTCGTCGCGTTCCATCCGGGCATGCTCGCCAAGGTCGTGATCTGTGATCCGGAGCTGACCATCGGACTTCCGCCAGTGCTCACCGTGGGCACCGGAATCGATGCCTTCTCCCATTGCCTGGAGGCGCTCTGCGCGCCGGGCTACCACCCGATGGCTGATGGCATCGCGATCGAAGGGTGCCGGTTGGTGATCGAGCACCTGCCCCGCGTGGTCGCCGACCCGACCGACATCGAGAGCCGCGGCCACATGATGTCGGCGGCAGCGATGGGCGCCGTCGCCTTCCAGAAGGGGCTCGGCGCGATTCACGCCATCTCCCACCCGGTCAGCGTTCGGTGGCACACCCACCACGGCATGACCAACGCTGTTCTCATGCCCTACGTGCTCGAGGCGAACGCCGATCACATTGCCGACCGGCTCGACCGGCTCGCCGCCTACGCCGGAATCAGCGGCGGCGCGAGCGGCCTCCACGCGCACGTCCTCGGTTGGCGTGACTCGCTGGCGGTGCCGCACACCCTCGTGGAGCTCGGCGCCGACCCAGCTGCCGCGGCGGACGTCGCGGCTGACGCGGTGAAGGAACCACCGGCCGCCGGCAACCCCCGGGAACTCACCGAAGAACTGGCCGCGGCGATCTACACCGCCGCTTGTGAAGGAGCACTCCATGGAACTCGATGACCTCCGCGCCCAAGTGGCCGCCGGCGAGATCGACTCCGTCGTCGTCGGCTTCACCGATCACTACGGCCGCACGATGGGAAAGGTTTTCGACGCAGACTTCTTCCTCGACAGCTGCGTAGAGGACGGCACCCACGCCTGCGACTACCTCCTCACGGTCGACATGGAGATGGAGCCTGTAGAGGGCTACGCCTTCACCAACTGGGAGTCGGGCTACGGCGACTTCCACCTCGTGCCGGATCTCGACACGCTCCGACCCGCGGCGTGGACCACCGGCACCGCCTTCGTTCTGTGCGATGTGATCGACGATGCGTCGCACACGCCGGTTGCCGTGGCACCGCGATCGATCCTGCGGGCCCAACTTGACCAGCTCGCGGAAGCCGGTTTCACAGCCGCCGCCGCGAGCGAACTCGAGTTCTACCTCTTCCGCGACAGCTTCCGGGCTGCGTATGAGAAGGGGTATCGAGACCTGGAGTCGGCCGGCTGGTACGTCGAGGACTACCACTTGCTTCAGGCGAGCCGGGTCGAGAACTACGTCGGCGCGGCCCGTCGGGCCCTTCGCGACAGCGAGATCCCCGTCGAGAACTCCAAGGGTGAGGCGGCGATCGGGCAACACGAGCTCAACGTCCGCTACACCGACGCGCTGACCATGGCCGATCGTCATGTCGTCATGAAGCAGGCGATGAAGGCGCTGGCCGACAGCCAGGGCGTGAGCGTCACGTTCATGGCCAAGCCCGACGCCGCGCAGCCGGGGAACAGCTGCCACATTCATCTGTCGCTCTGGGCCGACGCGGCCAATGCATTCGCCGAGGGAGACGGTCGCTCCGACATCTTCCGTTGGTTCCTCGGCGGCTGGATGCACCACGCCGCCGATCTGATGGTCTGCTACGCCCCGACCGTCAACAGCTACAAGCGCTATCAGGATCAGTCCTGGGCGCCGACTCGGATCGCGTGGTCGACCGACAACCGCACCGCTGGCTTCCGAATCGTCGGCACGGGCTCGAGCTTGCGCATCGAGAACCGGATTCCCGGAGCGGACGTGAACCCCTATCTCGCGTACGCCGCCGCGATCGCGAGCGGGCTCGACGGTATTCGCAATCAGATCGAGCCGCCGCCGGAGTTCTCGGGCGACGTGTACGCGGCCGACGACATCGCCACCGTGCCCACGTCGCTCGGTGAGGCGCACGCGCGTTTCGTCGCGAGCGGCGACGCCCGCCGACTCCTTGGCGACGCCGTCGTCGACCACTACGGCCACCATCTCGGCCAGGAGGTTGCCGCCGCCAACGCGGCCGTCACCGACTGGGAGATGCGGCGCTATTTCGAACGGATCTGACGTGGATCCTGTTCGACCGCTCGGTGCCGATGATCGCCGAGCGCTCATGGGTCAGGCTCTCGCGGCCGATTGGAGCGGTTGAGTTTCGAGGGTCACCAAACGTGCCCCCACAGTCGGGCGCTCGTGGAGTCGACGATCTGTGGGATCTGCGGCAAGAGCGCGTTCGAAGACGTTGCCGCGCCGGTCATCCGGGAACGCCAGAAGTCGTGGACCACGCTGGTCGAGCAGGGCGACCCGAAGAAGGTCAGCATCGTGTTCGGGCTTCTCCTCCCGGTCGCGGTAGCTGCCGTCTTCGTACTGACGCGACCTGACGCGACTGTCACGACGACCGAGCTCCCCCCGCCGGACCCCGACGCCGTCCCGGTCCGAGAGCACGTCGAGCCGCAGGACTCGGCACCTCCCTCTGTCGATAGCGCTAACCGCGAGGGCGACATCATCACTCCGAGAGCTCCACGAGAGGTCACCGACACGTTGCGGGCATGGCGACGATCCATCGTCGACCAAGGTGGCAGATGAAATACGACAGGGTATCCTGGGGCAATTCCGGACCTCTTCAGGAGCCCCCGATGGCGATCGAACTACCCGCGCTGCCCTATGCCGACAACGCCCTCGATCCTCACATCAGTGAGCGGACGATCTCGTTTCACTACGGTAAGCACCACGCGGCGTACGTCAACAACCTCAACGGGTTGATCGAGGGCACCGACCTCGCCGACGCATCACTCGACGAGATCGTGTCGAACGCCGAGCCCGGCGGACTGTTCAACAACGCCGCGCAAGTCTGGAACCACACGTTCTACTGGAACTCGATGTCCCCCGACGGTGGTGGGGATCCCTCCGGTGAACTGGCTGCCGCGATCGAGTCGAGCTTCGGCTCGATCGACTCGTTCAAGGAGCAGTTCAAGGCGGACGCGGTCGGCAACTTCGGCTCCGGCTGGACCTGGCTCGTGCGTGAGGGCGACGGTCTCGCGATCGCCAAGACCGACGACGCCGACACCCCCCTCGCGCACGGCAAGACGGCGCTGCTGACGATCGACGTGTGGGAGCACGCCTACTACCTCGACTACCAGAACGCCCGCCCGGCCTACGTCGACACCTTCATCGAACGCCTCCTCAACTGGCAGTTCGCCGAAGCCAACTTCATCCCCTAACCGCTACAACAGGTGTCAGACACCCGCTACATCTTCCGCCGTAGGACGATCTCCTCGTATTCGAGGATGTCAGTGAAGCCGATCTTGGTGTAGATCCGACGGGCCGGCGTGTTCGCCGAGGACGTGGGTGCCGGCCGCGGCGATCAGTGAGTCGGGATCGCCAGGATCAGGGATCTCGACGAACGTGTCGTCCGCGAGCATCGACTCGAGGAAGAAGACGGCGTCTGGATCCTGATCGGCTGCGGTGCGGAATCCGCTGGAATCAGCAGCGGGAAGCGGCACGACGCCCACGGGCTCGGGCAGCCGGGTCAGGTCACTGAGCACGCACTTCACGTGGACCCCCCAGTCCTCGATCTCGGTCACGGCGCCGACCGCTGCAGCGAGACCGATCGGGCCGGTGATCATCGTGTTGTCCGGGACTTCGTCGAGCAGCTCGAGTAGTAGCACCAGCGTTCCCGGCTCGTCATGGGACGTGATCGCATAGACCGTCCGCTCCTCACCCAGCGCCACGAGACCGACCGTCGCGTCTCCCCGCCGGAACCATCGACTCCCCGACCAGAACGGTTCCTCCAAGTCGGCAAGGCCGTACGGGTGCACGGCCGGAGCCGAACCGAACAGGGCCCCCAGCTCGTCGGGATCGTCCACTTCTCGCATGGCTCGGACGGTAGATCGCGTGCCAGCATGCGGTATGGGACTCCTCACCACAAAGCCGCCGGACTGGATTCACGACGCACCGTTCCAGGCCAGCGCCACGCGAGACATGGACGCCTCGCCGGCCGAGGTCTTCGCCGCCCTCACGGACCACGAGAACTGGCCGGAATGGTTCAAGACCATCACGAAGGTCGAACGCTTCGGTGACCAACACGAGGGCGTCGGTTCCAACCGTCGCGTGTTCATCAACAAGCGGGTCTCGATTGACGAGGAGTTCAACGTCTGGGAGCCGAATGAGCGGTGGGGCTTCACGATCCTGTCGGCCACGATCGGCGGCCTGAAGTCGATGAACGAGCTCGTGACGATCGAAGACCTGGGAGGCGACCGCTCTCGCGTCACCTACATGATGGGCATCGAGCCGAAGTTCCCCATCTCCGTGCTGCTCAAAGTGGGCGGGAAGGCCATGAACAAGAACCTGTCCGACGCGTTGGACAACCTCGGCCCCTACATCGCCGCCCGGAGGGAGAACGCCTGATGCCCGGCTACGGCGCCGTAGACCACGAGTACGGAATGAAGCTCGCCAGCACGACGCCCGAGGACGACGGGCCGGTGTGGATGGTCAACCTGATGAAGTACAAGGAGCAGGCCGACTACGGCGACGGCGAAAGCCAGGGCAAGTCGGGCCGCGAGGCGGACGATGAGTACACGCCGATCGGGCCGCTCACCGCGATCGGCGCGGAGATCGTCTACGCCGCTGAGGTGGAGATGACGCCGCTCGGCGACGGGACGCAATGGGACCGAGTGGGCATCGTGAAGTACCCCACGCGGGCATCGTTCATCGAGATGCAGAGCCGTGAGGACTTCCAGAAGCAGCACGTCCACAAGGAGGCCGGCATGGACTTCACGTTCGTGATCGGGTGCCAGCCGATGGACCCGCAGCCGGGCGACCTTCTCGGCGCGACCACGCCGTGGAACGACGTGCAGTACCCGCCGACGGACGAGGACGGCGAGCTCCACGTCTGGCACGTCGTCAAGTGGGCCGAAGGTGGCGCCGAGACGATGGTGGACTACCAGAACGAGGCGGCGAAGCCGGCCGTGAAGTCCGGCGTGAAGATCGGCGGTTGGTTCGATGCCGAGGGCACGATCCTTGGCGACGGCCGCAGCTGGGATCAGGTACGGCTCAACATCTTCCCGAGCCTCCAGGAGTTCATGGAGAACGTCGTGAACGACCCGGGCCGCCTGGCGATACAGGAGAGCAACCGGGAGCCCGCGATGGACGACACCTACACACTCCTATGCCGCCCGATGATCAACCGCCTGCGCGAGTCCTTCTGAGCGACACCGCCGAACGCCGTTGGTTCGAGCCGACACCGGTCGGGCGTGACGCGGACGCGGCCCGGCTCACCGCTGAGCAGGTCGCGTCCTGGCGCGAGCAGGGCTTCTGCCTCGTCGACGGGCTGCTGCCGGATGACCTGGTCGATGCCGTTCGGGCCGACGCGGCCGCGTTTTTTCCGGAGCCCGGCTCCGACGCCGCTGCGGCAATGAAGGGCTTCGGCAGCGGCCAGCGCTTCGTCTTCCCGTCACCATCGGCCGAGTTCAATGCGATCACGTTGCACCCGGACCTTCTACGAGCGGTCGCCGATCTGCTCGGCGTCGCCGTGCCCGACCTGCGTCTCACTCAATCGGACCTGTGGCCGAAGTACGGGCGACCGCCATCGGGCGAGCCGAACGACAACGCCGACCAGCGCATCCACTGCGACTATCCGAACCACATGCTCACGCATCCGTCGCCGTGGGACGCTCCGGACGCCGTGGAGATGATCGTCTATCTCGACGACGTTGACGACTGCGAGGGACCTACCGCCCTCGTCGCGCGGGAGGGGGAGGACGACCCCGCCTACGCATGGCCGATCATGGCGATGCCCGGCGTCGAGGGACTCGACTACATCAACGACCGAGAGAAGGCCGAGGCGTACCTACGGGAGCATGCGCCGGAGAAGGACGCGTTTCGGGCCGCGCACCTCTACCCGCGGGAGGCGTGCGCCCGATACCGGGCTGGCACAGCGCTCCTCCACCGCCACGATGTCTGGCACCGCGGCACGGTCGCCCGCACCGGCACCCGGCGCCTGGCGATGAACCTCACGTTCAAGCGAGCCGACGTCGAGTGGATCAACATAATCCACGTCGGCTGGGCATGGTCGGCGTACCACCTGGACCACCACCTCGAGCAGCTGATCGGCGCCGCGTCGGTCGACCAACGAACGGTCATGGGCTTCCCGGCACCCCGCTCGCGCTACTGGAACAACGCGACGCTCGAGGCCGTCAACGCAAGGTTCGCCCCGTTTGGGTTCGACCCCACGCCCTACGAGATGTAGCGGGTGTCTGACACCAGTTGTAGCGGTTAGGAGTTCGCGGCTTCGATGGCGGCTTTGGTGGCGGGGTGGTCGGTGGGGCGTTCGGTGAGGCGGCGGCAGTTGTTCTTGCCGGGGCCGTAGCGCCAGATCATCGTCTCGCCGTCGTCGGCCAGCTGGCGGGTGACGGCGACGATCTTCTTGTTGCCGGGGCGGAGCTTGTGCACGCCATTCTCCATCGTCGCGGCGACGCGGATGCGGGAGCCGTTGAAGCCGCCGATGTCGTCGACGCCGTTCTCCAGCGTACCGTCGCAGAACATGTCGTGGACGAGGCCACCAACCGTGATCGTGATCCGGTTGCCGGCCTGCTCGATGCGTTGGACGTTGCCGGTCATTCGACCCTCGACGACCTCCCACACACCCCGCAGGTCGGGGTAGCCCGCCGGAAGCGGCTCACGGGACGCCGTGAGGGTGCGCGGCGCCCACACGTCCGGGGTCGCACCCTCCTTGGTGCCATCGAGGGGAATCTCGGCGACGGGCACCCCGGATCCGTCGAGCTCGGGGATTTCGTAGTCCGCCGGATCGATCGGTCGGGCGAGGGCCGCGAAGCCCTTGTTGTCCGGCTTCGAAAGGAAGGACCTCAGAGCAGTTCGGATGGCACCCATCAGCTGATCCAACCCTTGAGCTTCTCGATGAGCCCGAGCCGGTCGGCACCGGCGGGTTGGATCGAGAGGTGGGTGACACCGGCGGTCTGGTAGGCCTCGATGCGCTCGCGGACGAAGCCCTCGTCCCCCACCATCGCGGTCGCGTCGAGGAAATCCTGCGGCACCGCGGCCATGGCCTCTTCCTTCTTACCAGCGAGGTAGAGGTCCTGGATCTTCTCGGCCTCCTCCTCGTAGCCGTACTTGCGGAAGATGTTGTTGTAGAAGTTCTTGCCCTTGGCGCCCATGCCACCGACGTAGAGGGCGGCCATGAAGCGGCCAGCGTCTCGAATCTTCGTCGCCTGCTCCTCGTCGCAGATGGCGACAGTGCCGCCGGCCACGATGCTCATCGGCGGCAGCGAGGGATCGCGGTTGGCCGCGCCCTTCGCGAGGTCCTCGCCCCACACCTGATCGGCCTTGTCGGGATGGAAGAAGACGGGAATCCAGCCGTCCGCCATCTCGGCGGTGATCTCGACGTTCTTGGGGCCGAGCGACGCGATGTAGATCGGGATGTCGGCGCGCTTCGGGTGGTTGATCAGCTTGAGCGGCTTGCCCAAGCCAGTTCCCTGGTCGGGAGGCAACGGCAGCTGGTACGAGTCGCCGTCGTGGGTGACGACCTCGCGGGCCCACACCTTGCGGCAGATCTCGATGATCTCCTTCTGGCGACCGATCGGCTTGTCGTAGGGCAGACCGTGCCAGCCCTCGATCACCTGGGGGCCGGACGCACCGAGGCCGAGGATGAAGCGTCCGTCAGAGACGGCGTCGAGACCAGCGGCCGTCATTGCGGTGAGCGTGGGCGTGCGGGAGTAGATCGGCAGGATCGCCGAGCCGAGCTCCATCGTCTCCGTCTTTGCTGCGAGGTAGCCGAGGATCGACACGGCATCGAAGCTGTAGAGCTCCGCGACCCAGCCGACGTCGATTCCAGCCCGTTCGAGGTCCGCTGCGTCGTCGCCGGCGGCCCGTGGGTCGCCTGAATAGTTGAGGGTCATCGAAAGCTTCATACGGAGGTCTCCAGAACTTCTGTCAGTCTTGCCGACAATAGTTTGCTCGGCCTATGGTCACAAGGCCGCATCGGGAACGAGGAGTTTCGCATGAAGACCTATGGAGAGTGGAACGGGACGATCGGCCGCACGATCGCCGAATCGGAACCGCACTTCGTGGAACCGCCCCACCCGGGTGAGGACGCGCCCAATGTCGTCGTCATCCTCTTCGACGATCTCGGCTTCTCGCAGTTCGGTTGCTACGGATCCGACATCGACACCCCAGCGGTCGACGCGCTCGCTGCCAACGGTCTTCGTTACACGAACTTCCACGTGACGCCCCTGTGCTCGCCCACCCGCGCTGCGCTGCTCACCGGCCGCAACCATCACACCGTCGGCATGCGCGGCGTCTCCAACTTCAACACCGGCTTCCCGCACATGACGGGCCACATCTCGCAGCACGCGGCCACAATGGCGGAGGTGCTCCACGACGAGGGCTACGCAACCTTCGCCGTGGGCAAGTGGCACCTCGCCCCGATGGAGCAGTGCTCCGCCGCCGGGCCATTCGATCACTGGCCCGTGCAACGCGGCTTCGATCGGTTCTACGGCTTCCTCGAGGGCGAGACCGATCAGTTCAATCCGACGCTGACCTACGACAACCACCACATCGAGCGGCCTGAGTCCTCCGGTGGCACCGACGGCTACCACGTCAGCGAAGACATGATCGACCGAGCGATCGAGTTCATCCACGACTCGAAATCCGTGCGCCCGGATCGTCCTTTCCTTCTCTACTGCGCGTTCGGCGCGACCCACGCGCCGCATCAGGCACCTGACGAGTACCTGCAGAAGTACAGCGGCACCTACGACGAGGGTTGGGACGTCGTGCGCCAGCGCTGGTTCGAGAGCCAGCTCGCGCTCGGCATCACCGAATCCACCACGCAGCTTGCGCCCCGCAACCCAGGCGTCGAGGCGTGGGAGGACATGGACGACAACACGCGTGCCCTCGCGTGCCGTCTGCAGGAAGCCTTCGCCGCGTTCCTCGAGCACACCGACGACCAGATCGACCGACTCGTCGCGGACCTCCGTGAGATGGGCGAGCTCGACAACACAGTCATCATGATCATGGGTGACAACGGCGCCTCCCAGGAGGGCGGTCCCTTCGGTGTGCTGCACGAGATGAAGTTCTTCAACGGCATCCTCGAGACTCCCGACGAGGCCGTCGAGCACCTCGATGAAATCGGCGGTCCTCACTCCCACACCAACTACCCGTGGGGGTGGGCGCAGGTCGGCAACACCCCGTTCAAGTGGTACAAGCAGAACACCCACGAGGGCGGCGTCCACGTGCCGCTGGTCGTGCACTACCCCGACAAGGTCACCGACGCCGGCGGCATCCGTCGCCAGTTCCATCACGTCAACGACATCGCGGCGACGCTGTACGACATGCTCGGCATCGAAGCGCCGACCGTGCGCCGCGGCCTCGAGCAGACGCCGATATCCGGCGTGCCGATGACCTACACCTTCACCGACGCTGACGCCCCGACCACCAAAGAGATCCAGTACTACGAGATGGCCGGTCACCGTGGCCTCTGGCACGACGGTTGGAAGGCGGTCACCCGCCATGACCGCGGCGTACCCTTCGACGAGGACACCTGGGAGCTCTACAACCTGGCGGAGGACGCGTCGGAGTGCAACGACCTCGCCGAGTCGATGCCGGAGAAGCTCGCCGAGATGATCGACTTGTGGTGGCAGGAGGCAGAAAACGAAGGCGTGCTCCCGCTCGACGAGCGGATGATCGAGCTCTTCGGCAACAGGTACCGGGAGCGGTCGCCGCATCCGGCCGACATGCACTACGTATACCGGCCACCGATATCCGACGTGCCCGGCCAGGCCGGCGCGACGCTCGGCGGACGGTCCTGGACGATGACGGCCTCGGTTGACCGCGTGGCCGATGGCGTCATCTACTCGACCGGCACCGAGAATTCCGGCGTGTCGCTCTTCGTCAAGGACAACCACCTCGTCTTCGACTACAACGCCTTCGACGACCACACCGTCACCCGGTCCGCCGCCTCGATTCCGGCCGATGCCACCGAGTTCCGCGTGGACTTCCTACGGGTGAGCGGCCGGAAGGGTCTCGTCCGCCTCTCAGTTGACGACGAGCCGGTTGCCGCCAACGAGATCCCGTGGGTCGCCGGAATGATGTCGTCGGTCGGCGCATCGTTCGCAAGGGGTGGCAGCTCTCCGGTGAGCCTGGAGTACGCGGGCCGGTTCCCATACGGGGGCACCGTGAAGCAGGTCGACATCCAGCTCCATGAGCGAGCCGACGCGGAGACCATGGAGGCCGAAATGCGGGCGGAGCTCAGCAAGCAATAGCGCCCGGCAGGCGTCAGCAGGAGCCGCCGTTGTTAGCCGGTGTAGGCGAGATTGAGGGCTGCGGTGCGGCCCCACTCGTCGTCGCCGGACCACGCGATCTTGCCGTCGTCGACCTGCTCCTGCGGGTCGATCCGGCCGGCAGCGAGCATCACGAACGTGCCGGCATCGGTGGTCACCGTCACATCAGGCGAGTCGACCGAATCGACGCGAGTGGCCCGACCGTCAACGGAGACGGCGATGTCTCGCTCGACCTCACCTCGGATCTCGAAGACGATCGACTTGCCTTCGGGAAGGCCGATCTTCTTGCCCACGATGTAGCCGACCGAGTCGTCGACCTCCTGGAGTGTCATCTCGGCCGGCGGACCGAAGTTGTCGAGCGTCTCGCCGAGCGGAATGGCGATGTCGCGGGCGTGGACCCAGAGGTCGAACACACGGACCTGGAGGAACCGCCGATAGGTGGCGATTCCGGCGGGAGTGAACGACGGCTCATCGATCACGGCCGGATCGAGCGCCTCGAGATCGTTCAAGCGGCTGGATGTGATCTCGCCGATGCGCGACGCGAAGTCGGGGCGACCGAGCGGAGAGATCTCGCGGTAGTAGTCGCCCATCTTGTCGAACGGCGGCGGCTCCTCGGCCGAGGGCGTCCATCCGGTCAGCACGACTTCGACGCCCATGGTGTGGGTGATGACGCCGCGGGCGTCCCACTCCGGGCAAAGCGATTGCGTCGCCATCTCGTCGTCGGACAACCGCCCGACAAGGTCGTTGTAGTGGGCGAAGAGGCCCCGATGCGCGTCGACGTATTCGGCGTGTTGGAACGTCATCGAGCCGGCTTCTCCCTGCTCTCCCACTCACGGGCTTCGAAGTAGGGCTTGAAGACGCCGCCGATGTGGACCATGTCCTCGTCGGTCTTCGGCGTCTTCAACTCATAGAGGCGATCGACCTTGCTATACGCGACAGTGAGGTCCCACAGGTCGAGAGCTTCCTGATCAACGGGGGCCGGGGCGACAACGGGGCCGTACACCTGGTTGTCGCCGGGGAAGATGATCGTGGGCACACCGAATCCGCCGGAGTTCACGATCGCGTCGTGATCGGCCCTCACATCGTCGTGGGTGGTCTGGTCGTCGATCGCAGCCTGCACCACTGACGGGTCGATGCCGAGTTCTTCGCACAGCTCCTCGGCAACCTCGGGCCGATGCGGCTTGCGGCCGTCCTCGTGCAGCGCCTTGCCGGCGGCCTCGTAGAACCGATCGCAGTCATCCATCGATGTCCGCCGCAGCATCGCCGCGACCCGGAGCATCCCCCAGCCGTAGGACCATTCGCGCTCCCACGGGTGCTTCTTGCCTTCTTCGCGGTTGATCTCCTCGAGGGAGAAGAATCGCCAGTCGATCTCCAACGGGACGGTCTCGCGGACGGTGCGAATCCACTTCGCGGTCTGATACGCCCACGGGCACATCACATCAAAGTGGAAGGCGATCTTCATCGGCTCCACAGCGGCATCGGTCATGGCCGCGACCGTAGCCGGGGGTTGCCGCGCGGAGAAATTGTCAGGCAGACTGCCACTTATGAGTGACGCAGAACTCCAGACCGTCGAAGCCGCCCTCGAATCCCTCCTCGCGGAGCACGATCCGAAGGCCGAATCGTACGAGGAGTTCCGAGGTCACCAGTACGACGCCGGCCTCGCCTGGGTCCACTATCCGGCGGGCAGGGGCGGCTCGGGCGTCCGCCCCCAGCTGCAGCGTGACGTGAACCGGCGCCTCGCCGAAGCCGGCGCCGCGCCGATGGACCCGTCGATGTTCTTCATCGCTCTCGCTGCCCCCACAATCCTCACGCACGGCGGCGACGAGCAACAGGAGCGCTTCCTCCGTCCGATGTTCACGGGCGAAGAGAAGTGGTGCCAGCTCTTCTCCGAACCGGGCGCCGGATCGGACTTCGCCGGCCTCGGCACGAAGGCGATCGAAGACGGCGACGAGTGGGTGGTCAACGGCCAGAAGGTGTGGAACACCCTCGCCCACATCGCCGACTTCGGGATGCTCGTCACCCGCACCGACCCCGAAATGCCGAAGCACAAGGGCATGACCTACTTCGCGCTCGACATGAAGGCTGAAGGCGTGGAGGTCCGACCGCTACGTCAGATCACCGGTGAGGCCGAGTTCAACGAGGTCTACATGACCGACGTCCGCGTGCCGGATGCGCATCGCATCGGCGCCCGAGGCGAGGGCTGGCGCGCCGCGCTGACCACGCTGATGAACGAGCGCACCGCAATCGGCGGCGGTGGCGGTGGCGGCTCCGCACCGAAGATGGGTAGCGGCCCGATCAGCCACCTCGTGAAGCTGTACGAGTCGAGCGATCAGAAGTGCGAAGCCCGCCAGGACGAGCTCATGCAGCTCTGGTGTCGCTCCGAAGTACTGCGGCTCACCAACGCCCGCGCCATTCAGGCCGCCAAGGGTGGCCAGCCCGGCCCCGAGGGGTCGGTGGCGAAGCTCGCCGGTGCGGAGCTCAACAAGGACATCTACAGCTGGGCCGTCGGCCTGCAGGGCATGGCCGGCCAGGTCGGCTTCGACTACACGTTCCGTCGCCCGGGCGCCGTTGATCTCGACGGCAGCAGTCAGGGCCTCGGCTACGCGTTCCTCCGAGCTCGGGCCAACTCGATCGAAGGCGGCACCTCCGAGGTGCTCCGTAACGTGATGGGCGAGCAGATGCTCGGCCTCCCCGGCGAGCCCCGCATCGACAAAGAGGGCCCCTGGATCGACGTCCCCCGCAGCTAACCCCCGCTTCTTAACCGAGTTACGCGGGCTATTCCCGCGTTTCTCGACGCAGATCGAGGGTTAGGGCTGGTGGACGATCTGGAGGGACTCCAGGCGCAGGACCATGATGCTGTTCGCGTAGCGAGTGTCCACGACGTCGGCTTCCGGAACCCGGGCGAGGAACTCCTCGACCATGACGCGGGCTTCGAGGCGAGCGATGTGCTCGCCCACGCATTTGTGCTGCCTGCGACCGAAAGCGAGATGCGTGGATGGCGCGTCCTTGACTCCTGGTGACCGATTCGCGGCGCTCCACATGAGCATCAGGCGGTCGCCGTCGACGAGGTCGTAGCCACCGAGCGAACAGGGCCGGCGAACGGCGCGGTAGTGGAACCGGAAGGGCAACGCGAGCCGCGCGACCTCGTCGACATAGGCAGGGATCAACCCCGGGTTCTGCCGGAGCGCGCCCGCCTGCTCGAGCCCGGCGAAGAGATTGCGCAGGCACGAGCCGAGCAGCGCGGCCGTGGACTCGCCACCCGCGCTGAACATCACGATCGCCACACCAAGCGCCTCGTCCATACTGATCTCGTCGCGCTCCACGGCGCCGCGGAGCAAGGGGATCATGGGCACGTCGTCGTCAGGCCGGGCGGGCGCTGCCGCGTCAAGATGCTGCTGAAGGTAGACCGCCATGCCCATCGTCTCGCCGGTGAGCGCGACCAACGCGTCCTCGCCGACATTGCCGCCGAGAAGTGTCCCGCCGGTCATGGCCCACGTCCGGAAGTGATCGACGTCGTCCTGGGGCAACCCGAGAATCTCACCGACGACCCGAGCAGGCACCGTCTCCACCACCTCGATGATCTCCGGGTCGCCGGCGGCGACCCATTGATCGAGGAGTTCTTCGGTCCAGCTCCGAATCTTCCCCTCCAGCCGGTCGACCGCGCGAGGAGTCATCGACGGCTGCACGAGCGACCGGTGAACGCGATGGCGGGGACTGTCAGCGGTCGCGATGACCATCGTGGACTCTGACTGCGGGAGCTCAAAGACGAGCGGGCCGTCGTCGCCCCGCATCAGCACGCCGGTGAGGTTCGCCGAGAAGTCGTCCTCTCGTCGAAGCACCTCCTCGATCAAGTCACGATCGCGGACCATGTGGACGCCGGTCTCGCCGATCCGGTCGATGGTGGCTCCGCCGATCCCGATCGGATCGAACCACTCAGAGGCAGCGCCCTCGAACAGCTCGGCTTGCGAGGCCTCGAGGTGCGGCGCGCGTCCCACAGCTCAGTCCGCGCTCAGCGCGGCAGTCACGCTTCGATAGAGCTGAAGCTTGACGACACCGATCGAGCCCTCGGCTGTGGCCGCGAACGGAAGACCGAGCTCTCCGGCGACGGCCAGCAACTCGTCGAGCGACGCCGTCCGATCGACAATTCCAGCCGAGGCGGCCTCAGCGGCGCCGTAGCGGCGACCGGTCACGATGGCATCGCGGGCGACGGGCGGCGGCAGCAGCGCCTCGATCATCGACATCAGCCCAGCGCTGAAGCCCATGCCCAGGTGCACCTCGGGCCAGCAGATGAAGCCCCGGTCGTCACGCATCACGACGTGGTCGTGGACGATGACGGCGAACGCACCGGCGCCGAACGCGTGACCGTTCACCGCCGCGACCGTGGGGGCCGGGAAAGTCAGGATCCGACCGAGCACCTGCTCGACGGTGTTCACGTAGCCAACGACCGCGGCGCTCTCCTGTCCCGACATCCAGTCGACGTCGAGCCCGTTCGAGTAGTGCTTCCCGGCGCCGGTCGTCACGAGGACCTTTGGGCCGGTTGCGGCTTCGACCTCGTCCAGCAGAGCGTTCATTCCCGCGACCCAGGAGTGGTCGGTGGTATTGAGATCATCGCCGAAATTGATGACGAACAGTTCGCCGTCCTGCGTGAGAGTTGGTTCACTCATGCCGCGGACCATAGCCGGGGGTTTGCGCAGGTCGACAGCGAGCGGAAGGATCACAAACCGTGACTCGTCCCACCATCGTCATCGCCCACATGGAAGGTCTTCGACCCTTCGACGACGCCGCGCTCGACCGGCTCGATGCCGCCGGACGACTGCTCGACCGCGATCCGATCCACTCCTGGAATGGCGACCGGGCTGACGCGCTTCTCGCCGAGGCGGAGATCATCGTCGGCCACTGGGGAACGCCAGGGATCAACGCAGCGATGCTGGCCCGAGCACCGAAGCTCCAGATGTTCGCCTATGCCGCGGGCACGGTGAAGTGGGCGATGGAGCCTGACGCCTGGGAACGCGATCTCGTCGTCACCTCGGGAGCTGCGGCCAATGCCGAACCGGTCGCCGAGTACACGCTCGCCATGATCCTGCTGGCCAACAAGCGCGTGTTCCCGGCCATCGATCAGATGCGCGGGCACGGCGGTTGGACGCCTCCCGAGGGCACTGCCCCGCACGGCAATTGGGACAAGACGATCGGCCTCGTGTCGGCGAGCCTCATCGGCCGACGGGTCGCCGAGCTCCTCCAACCGTTCCCCCACCTGCCAGTCGAGGTCTTCGACCCGTTCGTCGACGCCGCCGAGATCGAGGCGCTCGGAGCGACGAAGGCCGATGACCTGATAGAGCTGTGTCGCAAGGCCGACGTCCTCTCGATCCACGCACCCGCGCTGCCGGCAACCCACAACCTGATCGCGGCAGAGCATCTCGCGGCGCTCCCCGACGGGGCGACCGTGATCAACAACAGCCGTGGACATTGCCTCGATCTCGGCGCGCTCGTGGCTGAGCTCGAATCCGGTCGGCTCTTCGCCATCATCGATGTCACCGACCCGCTCGAACCCTTGCCCGACGACCACCCGCTCCGAACCCTTCCCAACGCCATCTACACGCCCCACATCGCGGGTTCGCAGGGCACCGAGCTGGAGCGAATGGCGTACTGGGTGTGCGACGAGGTGGAGCGCTTCGTGGAGGGCCGGCCTCAACGAAACCAGATCACCCATGACATGATCGACCGGATCGCCTGAGCAGGAGAAACACCCATGTCTGACGCCATTGCCTTCGACGACATCGACGCCATCAACGGTCACGCCTCCGAGGAGTACGGGGACTGGGGCACCGAGATCGAGGTCACCCAGGAGATGATCAACGACTTCGCCGAACTCACCGGCGACCGACAGTGGATCCACATCGATGTGGAGCGCTGCATCAAGGAGAGCCCGTTCGGCGGCCCGATCGCCCACGGCTACCTGACGATGAGCCTCATGCCGATGCTCATCTCCGTCCCCGTGAAGCTCGGTGGGATCAAGAACGCGGTGAACTTCGGCTGCGGGGGCGCTCGCTTCCTGTCCCCCGTGCCAGCCGGATCCACGATCCACGCCCGCTCTCGCCTGATCGGTGCCGAGGCCCACCGGGCCGGCACGCTGCTGAGCTTCGAGTCCGCAACGCACGTGAAGGGCAACGAGAAGCCCTCACTCGTCTACACCAGCCAGATCCTCTACCAAGGCTGATCGGGTGCCCGACTCGGGCAGTACTCACTCAGACAATGCCCGCTCAGGCAATGTCATCGAGACGCTCCGCGACGCGGCGCGAGATCGGTTCGACGCGCCGGCGCTGATCGAGCCCGGCGACTCGACGGTCACGTACGGGGAGCTCTTCGATCAGGCTGCTCGTCTCGCGACCGTGCTCGCTGAGCGCGGCGCTGCCCCTGGGGAACGAGTGCTCGTCCAGACCCCCAAATCGCCCGCCGCGGTCGCCCTCTACCTCGCCTGCCTTCACGCCGGCACGGTGCACACCCCACTCAACCCGACGTTCACGGCGGCCGAACTCGACTACTTCATCGCCGATGCGACGCCCGCGCTCGCGGTCGCGGATGGCCACGTCTCGATCCACGGGATCGTGGCCGAAGCCGAGCACGCTGTGCCCCTCGCCCCGATCGTCCGCGCTGATAGCGATCTCGCCGCACTGCTCTACACATCCGGCACGACCGGTCGCCCGAAGGGCGCCGCGCTGACCAACGCCAACCTGCGTCACAACGCCCGTGCGCTCCACGAGGCGTGGCGCTTCGGGCCGGATGATCACCTGATCCACGCATTGCCGCTGTTCCATGTCCACGGTCTGTTCGTCGCGCTGCATTGCTCGATGCTGTCGGCCATCCCGATGACGTTCCTGCGCCGGTTCGAGGCCGACGCTGTCATCAACGCACTCCCCGACGCGACCGTGTTGATGGGAGTCCCGACCCACTACAACCGGCTGATGGCGGACCCACGGTTCGATCGCGAACGGACGGGCGGCATGCGCCTGTTCACTTGCGGTTCCGCACCTCTGCCGGTCGCCCAGTTCGAGGCGTTCGCCGAACGTACGGGCCAGCACATCTGTGAGCGCTACGGCATGAGCGAAGCCGGGATCATGACGTCGAACCCCTACGACGGCGAACGGCTCGCCGGCAGCGTCGGCTACGCCCTGCGCGACGTCGAACTACGGGTGTGCGACGACGCCGGTGCCGTCCTTGATCCGGACAAGACAGGGGTGCTCGAGGTTCGCGGGCCACATCTGTTCTCGGGCTACTGGGGCCAGCCCGAGGCAACGGCCGATGCGCACCGCGCCGACGGTTGGTTCGTCACAGGCGACATCGGCAGCCTCTCGGCCGACGGACGCGTGACGCTGCAGGGACGGGCCGGCGACATGATCATTTCCGGCGGGGAGAACATCTACCCGAAGGAGATCGAGCTCGTGCTGGACGAACAGCCGGGTGTGGTCGAATCGGCAGTCGTCGGCCTTCCCCACCCGGACTTCGGCGAAGCCGTGGTCGCCGTAGTCGTCGTCGATGGCGCCTACGACGCCGAGAGCGTGAAGGCCGCGTTGGCCGAAGGACTCGCCCGCTTCAAGCACCCGAAGCACACGATCGTTGTCGAGGCACTTCCCCGCAACGCCATGGGCAAGGTGCAGAAGACCGAACTTCGCGCGGCCTATGCCGACATCTTCTCCGACTGATCGTCCTCACTGACGGATCGCGCCGCGGCCCGCTGGCGAACCAGCCGGAGGAGCTGCCACAGACCGAGAAGAGTCGCCGCCGGGATCAACAGTCGGATCGTTCCTCGACCTACCGCACCCTCGACAGACGCCGTGAGCGCGTGACCGTCATCCTCCACCAACGCGTCGTCAGCGTCGGCCCACGCCAATCGCAGCTCAGCCAACTCGCCATCGGGGTCGCTGCCCCACAGACCAACGCGAGCCAGCAGCCCTCGATCCCCGTTCACCACCGCTTCAGCCTCGTCAAAGGCCATCAGCGCCGCTCCGCGCGCCTCGAACGCGCTCACGACCTCGGTCAGATCGTCTTCGGCCAGCTCGAACGAAAGCTGCATCTCGCTCCGAGCGGGGAGCTCGAGCGTCTCGGCCCACGCGGCGAGATTGTCGCGGGTGACGATGACGTCACTCACCTCGGCTTGACGCTCCGTGAACGTGTCGAAGTCCCAGCTCGCCATTGCATCGCGCAGGAACGCGGGGAGCGCCCACCCACCGGAGCGGGCTTCCAGAGCCTCGTAGTCGAGCAGCGCCGCGGCTCTGCGGTCGATCAGCGCGTCGCCGAGATCGGCCGTGACTGTGGCCCGGAACGCCGTTGCGGCGTCGTCCACGCCACCGACGCGCTCGATCAGATCGAGGAGCGTCTGCCACCCGGGCGTCAGGACTCTCGGGCTCGGCGTGGCCCCGGGGTACGGGCTGGTTTCGGCGCGCAACGCGTCGACAACGGCGCGCACACCGTCGCTGCCCAACTCTCCGACGAGGTCGGCGATCACGGCCTCTTCGGAACCGGGCTCGCCGAGCTGACCCGCGAATCCGAGCGCGAGCCCCTCGATGAACCACGACTCGTCGACCCTGACGTCGTCCAGCCACGCGTGGGCGAGCTGATGGTCCACCGCAGCCGCGGACGAGTTCGACAGCTCGACCAGATCCAACTCGACCGCGAGGTGGTCGTCACCCGGGAACGTGCGCCGGATCGCGAATCTGCGATCGAGCGCTCCGAACCACGCGTCGAGTCGCTGCGCCACCTCGGTGGCACGCCCCTCGACGTCGATACGCCAGCCGTCATCAGGCCAGGACAAGATGTCGACCGGCGGTGGGAGCGACAGCGTGGACGTCTCGAACAGCTCGACGTCACGAAGTTCGATCCGGATGGCCTCATACGGCGGCATAAACATCTCGTAGGTGCTGATCGCGCCGCTCCCCCGGAGGAGATTCAGCTCGACGACCGGTTCGTAACTGAACACCACGCTCACATGAATCGTGCCGAAATCGCTGCCCTCCGGACCGGGACGGAACACGTCGAAGGCGGCAACGCCCGGAGCAATCAGCGGTCCGGGCAGTGCCGAGCTGATGATCGACCAGGTGAGCCGCACCTCGGCTGTGTCACCGATCTCGAGCGGCTCCTCGAATGCGATGAACCACGTGGCGAATCCGTCGGCCTCGCCGAGAAGGATGATCTCGAGTTCACGATCGTTCTGGTGCGCTGCGACATCGGCTGCGTCAGCCGGGAGCGATTCGAAGAAGCCCGGGAACTCGACGCCTTCCGTGACGTTCTCGTGGAAGTAGGAGAACACAACGTCGACGCGCCCGAGGTCGGGCAGAACCTCGAACTGTGCGGAGCCGCTCCACTGCAACTCGGCCGCGTCTTGGGCCGCGGCGGGCGCAACCGACGCGAGGAAGCCGAGCAGCATCGCCACGACCGCTGCGCTTCGCACAGTCGAGCGAATCATCACAGCTGAGGAGGTTACCGAGCCCCGGACCGGCGGCGAGCGCGCCGAACGTAGAACCCGAGCGCGCGAATGGTGAATGGCGCCAGGATCGCGACGACGCCAGCCAGTCGCCGGGCACCCGATCTGTTGGCCCGGTCGGCTTCGCGCTCGATTTCCTGCCGGCAGACGCGCCACGCGGATCGCAGCGGCAGCGTCGAGCGCCTCGTCAGCCGCGGCCCGGACAGCGCTCCGCGCGTAGTCTCCAGACATGAGCGACGGCGAAGCGATCGAGCTGAAGACCACTCTTTGGGCAACAGACCGCGGCGTTGCGATGATCACGCTCTCGCGGCCCGAATCCAACAACGCGTGGACCGGGCGGATGCACACCGAACTCCGTCATCTCCTGGAGCGAGGCGAGAACGACCCCGAGATCCGCGTCATCGTCATCACCGGAGATCCCGCTGGCCGCACGTTCTGCCCTGGTGGCGATGCCAAGGCCATCGCAGGTCACGCGGAGCGAGGCGCATACGAACCGGGGACTCCGACAGACCTCGCCACTCCTGGTTACGGCGTCCGCCCCGAGTTCGACGCCGACTTCGCCTACCTCCTCGGGATGAGCACCGTCACCGTCGCAGCCGTCAACGGCGCCACCGCGGGCGTCGGGCTCGCGCTCGCGTGCTGGTGCGATATTCGCATCATCGCGGACAACGCCAAGCTCACCAGCGCACACGGCAAGCTCAACCTGCCCGCCGAGTACGGCTTGTCCTGGATACTTCCTCGAATCGTCGGCCGAGGCGTCGCGACCGACATCCTGCTCACCTCCCGCATCGTTCTCGGCGAGGAAGCCGGCCGGATCGGCCTCGCCAACCAGGTCGTCCCCACCGACGACGTCATGGCCACCGCACTCGCCTACGCACACACGCTCGTCGAGACCGTGAGTCCCCGATCGCTCGAAGCGACAAAGCGCCAGCTCGCGGTCGACGCCGTCCACGCCGACCCGTCCACCTCCGTTCAAGACGCCCAGGCTCGCCTCGAAGCGATGATGACCGAAGCGGACTATCAGGAAGGCGCCGCCGCGCTCAACGAACGCCGGCCACCGCGCTGGACATCCGGCCGGAACTGACACGAAATCCGCTCAAGCCACCCGTTTCCAGCGCCGAAAGAACAAGTGTCCGGCGGATTCGCCCCCGCTGGTCACAATGAGAGACGGGTGGGGGTTGAACACTCCCTCCAACGCATCGCCACCAGAGCTTTTCCAGGGTGTTGGCGCACTTGTTCAGCCTCCGCCCCCTCTCTCAAACTCGTCCCGCAGGGGTGAGTTTCTGGGTTTTGGCTAGCCGCCGATCAGACTGGCAAGAGCCCAGATCGCGGCGACCAGACCGACGACGATGAACACCACGCTGCGAATCAGCGGTGCTCGATCGAGATCCTCATCGTCGCGGCGTTCGTCCGGCGGGCGGAGCAGTGCGGCCACGTTGCCGGCCGCCATCGCGCCGCCGATCGCGAGCACCAGCCACGCCAGGAGATCCTCGCCCAGTAACATACGCGCCATGTTGGTAGCGACCCTGGTCCCGCGCCAACCGGGCCGAACGGCCCCTCCTCGACCACGAGGGTCACATCAGCCACCGGCGCACCGATACACACACTGGCTATCGGATTCGCCCCCGGTAGTTACGAGAGCACAAGTGGGGGTTGAACACTCCCTCCAACGCATTGCTACCAGCGCTTTTCCAGGGTGCTGGCGCACTCGTTCAGCCTCCGCCCCCTCTCAATTACATCCCGCAGGCAAGCTGCGGAGTCCTCTCAGCGGAGGAAGTCGTCGTCGGTGACGTCGGTGCGGTAGCCGGTCGTACGTTCCTCGTCGACGGCGCTCTGTCGTCGCACCAGGCTCGAGGCCAGCGCACCCGTCTCGTCGTCGAAGCAGAACTGCGACGCCCGCCCCCACGGCGACCGCAAGACCGCCTCTCGCAACTCGAGCTGGAAACACGAGTCGTGTTGCTCGACGTCGTAGAGCCGGGCGTTGCCAATGATGTACTCCAGCACCAGCTGCATCTCGGTGTCGAGGCGCTCGTCGTACGACCGGCCCTGGCCGCCATCCGTGCATGCGGGGACCACTATGGCGTCGCTCGGGGCGTCGCATGTCGTGACCGTTCCATCAATCGACTCGGTCACGGCCCGAAGCCGCACGACGAGGCGGCGAGGTGGGTCCTGAGCCATGAACACGTCCCCGCTGAGTGGCTCATCGGCGCCGTCGATGGTCCGGGTCCACGTACCGGAGCTGACGAAGGTGCCCGTCCGCCAGCGGGTCCAGGCGATCACAAGCGCCTCCGCCGCGGCGGGATCGTGGTCGACGGCCGGGAAGGTCAGCTCGATCGACGGCAAGGTCTCCGCCGGACCGGGATCGTCATCGCCAGCGACCCGGGCCGCAATCGCCAGAACGGCCAGAACTCCGGCGCACAGGCCCCCGAGCACCAGAACCACGGGTCGCTTACGACCGCGACGGTAAATGGGTCATCAATCCCCTGGGACCATCGTCCCAAACACGATTTTCGTCCTCAGGCTGCACCCCGCACATGACGAAGTCCATTACATGCGTCTGTTGCGTCGATCCGTTGCCTCCCTCTCGCAACCGATCGACCTCCGCGCCGAGGTCGACGCCGCCTGGGACCGACTCAAGATCCACGGACAAGGCATACACAGCACGACCGACGGATCGCTCTTCGCGACCGAAGCACTCTTGCGATGGCGTCGCAACCCGAACGAACTCTGGGCCGCCAGCATGGTTCTGCCGATCGCGGAAGAGACGTCACGGGTAGAGGAGTGCACCCGATGGGCAACTGAGTTGTCGATCAGCACATGGGCCACAAGCGATCGTCGCCGGCACGGCGGACGTCTCGCCCTCAACTTCCATGGCGCGCAACTCGCTCGGCCCGAACTGGCCGCTGAGGTCCACGCGATCCTCGAGACGTACGGCGTGGTTGAGGGCGAGCTCCTGCTCGAGATCCCCGACCACATCGGCCCCGACCGTTGCCGGACAGCCGTCGACCACCTCGGCCCCTTGGTCGACAACGGTGCACTCATCGCGCTCGACGACCACACGGGCACCGGCTCGGCCACCCAGCCCAGCCCGAACTGGCTTCCCGCCGGGTCGATCGTCAAGCTCGATCCCGGTCTCATCATGGCGTGCGACCAACTCGACGGTCGAGAGATCCTCGAGCGGACGGCCGATGGCCTCCACGCCGAGGGATACGTCCTGGTTGCGAAAGCCGTGGAGCGACCCGGTCAACTCGCCTCGATCATTCGCTGCCGCATCGTATGGACCCAGGGCTTCCTCCTCGCGAGGCCTGAGCTGCTCGGCTGACGCTGTCGAAACTGCAGCGGGGGTCTGACCCCAAGTGCGGCGCTACACCTCGCGGCGGGTGAGGTTCTTGAACGAGGTGAACCGGGGTAGGAACCCGAGGTTGATCGTGCCGGTGGGGCCGTTGCGGTGCTTGGCGACGATCACTTCGGCCATGCCTTCGTTCTCACTGCCCGGGTTGTAGACCTCGTCGCGGTACAGGAAGGCCACGACGTCGGCGTCCTGCTCGATCGAACCCGACTCGCGGAGGTCGGCGAGCATCGGCCGCTTGTCCTGACGCATCTCGAGGTTTCGGGAGAGCTGGGACAGGCCGACAACCGGGCATTGGAGCTCGCGGGCGAGGATCTTCAGACCACGGCTGATCTCGGCCACTTCGACCTGGCGGCTTTCGGCGCTCGCTCGGCCGGTCATCAGCTGGATGTAGTCGACGACGATCATGCCGAGATCGCCGACACGACTCTTGAGCCGTCGAGCCTTCGCTCGGATCTCCATGATCGTGAGGTTGGGGTTGTCGTCGATCCACAGCGGGGCCTCGGCGAGACGACCGATGCCGTTGGAGATGCGGGTCCAGTCGTCTTCTTTGAGATTGCCGTCGCGCATCGCCTTCGCGTCGACGTTGGCTTCGGCGCACAGGAGCCGCTGCGTGAGCTCCAGGTGGCCCATCTCCAGGCTGAAGACGAGCGTGGGGCGGTTCTCTCGCACGGCCGCGTGGGCAGCCATGTTGAGAGCGAACGAGGTCTTGCCCATGGCCGGGCGGGCGCCGATGATGACCAGCGCGTTGGGCTGGAGCCCGGAGAGGAGCTCGTCGAAGTCGATGAACCCGGTGGGCGTGCCGGTGATGCCTTCGCCGGCTTCGTAGAGCTGTTCGAGGCGATCGAGGGTGGCGTCGAGCAGGTCTCGAATCTCGCCCATGGTGTCGGCGACGCGGCCCTGGGCGACCTGGAACATCATGTTCTCGGCTTCGTCCACCGCCTTGGTGACGTCGTCGGGGCGGCCGTAGCCGATCTCGGCGATCTCGCCCGCAACTTCGATGAGCTTGCGGAGGGTGAACCGCTCCTGGACGATGCTGGCGTACTTGTCGGCGTTCGACGTGGCCGGCGTGTTGACCTGCAGTGCGATCAGGCCGTCGAGCCCGCCGATGGACTCGAGCACTCCGGCGCGGTCGAGCTCTTCGGCAACGGTGACCGGGTCGACAGGGTCGCCGGCGGCGTAGAGCGTGGAGATGGCGTCGTAGACGTGGGCGTGGGCCGGTCGGTAGAAGTGCTCGACCGAGGCGACTTCAACCGCATCGGCGATCGCGTCGCGGCTGAGGAGCATCGCTCCGAGCAGCGACTCTTCAGCCTCGAGGTTGTGGGGCGGCACACGAGACGCCCGCCCCGTGTCCATCTCGCTCATGACCATCTGAGTTCCACTCCCGACGCCGACGGAAGACACTGGCCCCCGGAGCCTGTGTGGATCCAGGGGGAATCATCAGAATTCCCGGGGAAATCCGGGCCGATTCCTGTGGATAGATCTTGCACACAGAACGGTCCGCTTGGGGATGACCCTGTGGATGCCTGGGGACGGGGGCGCGGGCGCGGCGAAGCGGCCGCTCCGCCGAGTCGGTTGGCAATGTGGTCACCCCGGAACCGAGGTGACCACACCGTCACTCCTCGACGATCTCGATCGTGATCGGGAACTCCACCTCGGGGTGGAGCTTCGCCATCACGATCGACTGTCCGAGATCCTTGATCGGGTTCTCGAGCGCAAGCGCTCGCCGATCGACCACGGCACCGGTCTGGGCCTCGACGGCATCGGAGATTTCTCCCGCACCGACGGAGCCGAACAGTCGACCACCGTCGCCGGCTTTCGCCGCGATGGTGATGACAGCCGAGACAAGCTTGGTTGCGATCTCTTCGGCGTCGGCTCGAGTTTCCGCGTTCTTCATGGACGCGGCCCGGCGCATGGCTTCAGCCTGCGCTTCGGCCCCCTTGGTCGCCTTCATGGCAAGACCATTGGGGTTGAGCAGATTCCGGAAGTGACCGTCGGCGACGTCGCAGATGTCGCCCTTGCGGCCGAGCCCGTCGACGTCTTGACGCAGGATCACCTTCACGCTTCGGCCTCCTCGCTCACAGCGTCGGCAACCGTGGCTACCTCACCGTCGATGGTCACACCCTCGATTTCGGTGGTGTCGACCTCGGTGGCCTCGCCCTCGGCGCCCTCGCCCTCTTCGTCGCTGCCGGGCGGCGGACCGCTCGGACGCGGGGCCGGACCGTCGGCCCGTCCGCGCTCACCGCGATCGCGGCTGCGGCTCTGGTTCGTCACGCGGTTGGCGTAGGGAATCAACGCCATCTCGCGGGCGACCTTGATCGCGTCGGCCACCAACTTCTGCTGCTGCGTGTCGTTGCCGGTGACCCGGCGTGCGCGGATCTTGGCCCGCTCCGACATGAAGCGACGCAGCAGGTTGGCGTCCTTCCAATCGACGTACTCGATCTTCTCCTGGGCGAGGATCGAGACCTTCTTCTTGCCACCGCGACGGTCGTTGGCCTTCATGCCCTTGGGGCCACCGCGCGGCTTTGACTTTGCCTTTGCCATTGTTCTGTTCTCTCGTTCGTTGGTGAGTCGTTCAGCGCGGGGCTAGAACGGCTCCTCGTCCATGTCGTATGCGGGGGGTGCCTCGTTAGCGGCCGGCCGGCTCGCGCCGCCTCCGCCACCCTGGCCACCGCCGCCACCTTGTCCGCCGCCTTCGCCGCGGAACTCGTTCTTGCGAACCTCGGCAGAGGCCCACTTGAGGCTCGGTGCGACGTCGTCGGCGATGATCTCGACCGCGGAGCGACGATCACCGTCGGGTGTGTCCCAGCTTCGCTGCTGGAGCATGCCGTAGATGACGACACGCGAACCCTTGGTGATCGACTCGGCGACGTTCTCGGCGAGCTGTCGGAAACAGCTCACGTTGAAGAACGAGACCTCTTCTTCGCCGTCGGCCTTCTTTTTGTTCCAGGCGACGCCGAAGTTTGCGACGGCCATGCCGCCCTGCGTGAACCGCAGCTCCGGATCGCGGGTCACGTTGCCCACGACGGTGATGGTGTTGTCGAATGCCATGTCAGTACCTTCCGGTCAGCCGGCCGCAGCCGGCGCCGCCTCACCGAAGAGACCACGCTTGTTGGCCTCGTGCTCGGGAAGACGGAACAGCTTGTGGCGGACGATTTCGTCCGCAAGACGGAGCTGGCGCTCAGTAGTGGGCAGACCGGCTGTCTCGGTCACAATCTCCCATACCACGTAGGTGCCTTCACTCTTGTGGTTGATCTCGTAGGCGAACCGGCGTCGACCCCAATTGTCGGTCGACTTGACGGTGCCGCCTTCGTCGGCGATCTGACCCTCGGTTTGCGTAATCATCTTGGGGATGTCGATCTCAGCGACATCGGAATCCACGATGATCATCAGTTCATAGGCTCGTTGCAGTGCCACGAGCTCACCTCCTCTGGACCCGCTTGAACGGGGCCCCTTCCCGGGGCAGGGGTTGGTTCGGTTGTATGCCCCCGAAGGGACCGCCCTCGAAAGGACAGATGAAGGCTACCGGCCAAGCGCATGTGCACCACTCTGCCGATGGGATATGACAGTGACGTGGGCAGCCGGTTGTTGGGCCGAGTCTCGACACCACCGTGGACGTGCTGAGCTCGACCGTCAGGTTGTACGGGTTGGGCCTCTCGCCACAGGCGATCTGCTTCAGTTCGGCGGTGTCGCTGATGTTCACGCGGTCGCCGCCGAGGGTGCGAGCGCTGAAGGTGAGCGGGACGGCGTTGGTGACGTCGACCGTGCCGAAGAAGTCGGCGAGGTTGCCGGAGCGGATCGCTCCCTCGGCGACGCTCGCATCGCCACCCTGAGCGAAGACCGTGAGCTGGCTGTTGTCGAGGACTTCACGCTCCTCGGTGAACAGGTCCGCTTCGGCCTCCCACTTGCCCTTGGCACCGTTGATCGCGATCTCGAGCTCACTCGCACTCTCCACGTGAGAGCTGGTCATGACCACGTAGACGACCCGTCCGTAGGTGACCGAATCGATCAACACCGGAGGGTTCTCGGGTCCGAAGTTTCCGGCCGCGACGCTAGCGTCCACGGTCGCCGGGTCGAGCGTCGGATCGAAGAAGTCGGCTGGTGCGACGACATCGGCCAGGCCGACCGAGAGGGTGTACATCTCCTGGGTCAGTCGCATGGCGACCGCATGGGTCTCGCGCTCCTCTTCCTGCTCGAACTCGGCATCGAGGTTCGCCTGGGCGAGTTTGCCGCTGCAGCGAGCGGACACGCCGAGCTGCAGTCGGGACTGCGTGAAGGAGTGGGTGGCCTCCATCGTGTAGTCGAGGCGGGCGGGGACCAGGTCGGGGCCGCCGTTGATCCGGTCATCGGCGTCGCGCCGAAGGATGGCAACGGCCTCGACGAGCTCTGCGGTCGTCGGGTCGGCGACGTCGCGGGTGGGTTTCGCCTGGGCGAGATCCGACAGCATGGTGAGCGGCGCCCCGTCGAGCGGAATCACCCGCAGGTCGGCGGACTCGATGCCCGCACCCTCCACGATGAGCCCCGGCACGATCGGCCCGGAGAAGGCAAAGGCGGGGAAGTCGTCGAACGAGCGGCTGTCAGAACCGAGCCCCTCGGGCCGGCAGTCGACTCGGGTGCGGACGCCTTCGTCGGTGTCCGTCCAGCTCTGGTTCGTGAGGGCCCGATCGTCGACCGAGTGGACGTTGGTGGCCGTCCAGGTGGTCGCTCCTTCGAGCGTGGCCACGATCGCCGGGTCGAGCACCAGCGGGAGGGTCGTCGTGGTCGGCGCGACCGTGGTCGTCGGGGCGACGGTGGTCGAGGGCACGCTCGACGGGGGCTCGTCGACCGGGATCGAGACCGGCTCGGTCGATCCGGCGACACCACATGCGGTGGCGAGTAGGCCGGCCGTGACAGCGAGAGCGCCGAGGCGGCCGGAACGGGTGGGAACGGAGTTGGTAGCCATGTCCCCAGTGTCCGGATCTCGACGATCTGCCAACACCGTGCGGCCACGTGTCCTCACAGGGGGGTTATCCCTACCCCGCGCCATTCTCCGGCATAGCCAGCGGCCGAGGCGTAGCGTCTTGCCATGTGCGGCAACCATCACGCTGACGGCTCACCGGTTGATCACCACCATCCCGAGATGCCGGTGTTCATGCCCCAGGTTCGTGGGCCCCGACAGCTCAGACGCCGGGCGTTCCTCGGGGAGGTCGGCAAGGGGACGATGGCGTTCGCCGTCTTCGCGCCTGCGTTCGTGGCCGCCTGTTCTGACGACGGCGGCTCGACGAGCCCCGGGACGACGTCATCGAGCAGCGCGTCGTCCACGTCCTCTCCTCCCACGACATCGGAGCAGCCGCCGATCACCACCGGCACCCGACCCGAGTTCCCGCTCCAGTGGGCCCGCGCCAACCTCGGCTTCGTGTCGACGTATGTGCTCGCCTGGGGCACCGAAGCAGCAATTGTCGACACCGGCGTGGAGGGCAGCGCGGACGACATCGGCGAAACGCTCGCCGGGATCGGGCTGGACTACTCCAACGTCAACCATGTGTTCCCCACGCATCTCCATGGCGACCACATCGGCTCGATCAACGAGGTCATGGCGATGGCCGACGGAGCAACCGCCTACGCCGGAGAAGCCGACATCGCCTCCATGGGCTACGGCCCGATCACGGCAGCCGACGACGGCGCCGAGATCTTCGGACTCGAAGTCATCGCCACCCCTGGCCACACCGCCGGACACATTGCCGTGATCGATCATGATGCCGGGCTGCTCGTTGCTGGCGATGCAGTGGTCACTGACGGGGGCGGAGTCTCGGGCCCCGTGGAGCGCTTTGCGAGCGACTTCGATCAGGCCAACGACTCGGTGGGTCGCCTCGCCGAGCTCTCGTTCAACACGCTGCTCGTCGGCCACGGCGACCCCATCGAGGACATGGCCGACACGCCGGTCGCTGCGTTGGCAGCCGCGATATGAGGTTCGCCGCTGCCGTCATCGCGCTCGCTCTCGTCGCTACGGCGTGCGGCGATGACACCAGCGAAGGCACCGAGCCGACCACCACGTCGTCGACGACGTCCACCTCCACGACGACCGAGGCACCGACAACCACGGAGATGCCACCGTCGCAGCCCGCGCCGGCGCCGGTGTACGGCGTCGAGGTCGCGACGATCAACGTTCTCCATGGGTTCCCCGCTGCATCGGACTGCGCCCCGGTAACGGACCAGTGCAACGCTCCCGTTCGGGCGCAGATGATCTGGGAGCTGCTGGAAGAGGTCGCCGGTTGTCCGGAGATCATCGCTCTTCAGGAGATCGACCAGCGCTGGTTCGAGATCGTGCCGGAGATCC
Source organism: Acidimicrobiales bacterium (assembly GCA_029246685.1). Lineage (GTDB taxonomy): Bacteria > Actinomycetota > Acidimicrobiia > Acidimicrobiales > Aldehydirespiratoraceae > JAJRXC01. Next base: position 75,565 of record JAQWMR010000001.1, read on the forward strand.
TTCCCGACCTCTGCGACGGCGAGCACCTCCTGCTCACCGAAGATGTGGGCAGCCCCGATCAGGAGATGATCCTCACCACGCTTCCGGTGATCGAGCACGAGCGCATGACGCTCGCAGGTGGCCCGATCTGGTCGGCCCACTGGGCCCAGCTCGATGCCGGTGATGGCCTCATCGTCGACGTCTTCGCCACCCACTACGCCAGCAGCGGCCTCAATTTCCCGTGTGGCGACAATCCCTTCGATCCGTGCTCACCGACGTGCCCGGTGGAGATGACGATGGGCGACTGCCACCCGTTCCAGACGCTTGAGTTCCTGGAGGAGCGTGCCGCGGAGGGATCGCTTCAACTCGTCATCGGCGATCTCAACAAGCGGCTCGACGAGGCCCGGATCCAGACGCTCATCGCCGACGGATTCGTCGACACCCATCTGCTCGCCGGCAATACCGAGTGCCCGGAGGAGGGCGGTCCCACGTGCACCACCGGGATCGGCAACGACTTCGACACCGACTACGCGGGCCTGGATATGCGCGACAACATCCCCCGTCGCCGCATCGACTTCATCCTCGGTCGCGCACCGATGGGCTGTGAGCTGACCGTCGACGGCCAGGACACCGAGGAGCTCGACACCGACGGCGACGGCACGTCCACCGGAGTGTGGAACAGCACGCCGTTCGACGAGCCGGTCGAGGGCCTCTATTGGCCGGCCGATCACGCCGGTATTCAGGCCGACATCGGTCTCAACTGCCAATAGTCTCCGGCGATGCCGATCGACGTCGCCCGAGCACGGGCCGAGACTCCGGGGTGCGCGGAGACGATCCACTTCAACTGCGCGGGCGCCGCGCTCCCGAGTAGCGGCGTCCTGCAGACGCAGTTGGATCATCTGACACTCGAAGCTCGCATTGGCGGCTACGAGGCGTTCAACCAGGAAGAGACGCGAGCCGAGGCCGTCTACACGTCGATTGCGACGATGCTTGGCGCCCAGCGCAGCGAAATCGCGCTCGCGACGAGCAACTCCTCTGCACTACACCCGTTCCTTTACTCCATCGAGTTCGCGCCCGGCGACCGCATCCTCACGACCCGGACCGAGTACGGCGCGAACTATGTCGCCTACCTCCACATCGCGTCGCAGACCGGCGCCGTGGTCGAAGTCGTGCCGGACAACGATGTGGGCGAGATCGATGTCGCCGCCCTCGAAGCAATGGTCGACGACCGGGTGAAGCTGATCACCATCAACCACGTGCCCACCAACGGCGGGCTCGTGAACCCGGCCGCGGCGATCGGTCGCGTCGCCAACGAGCACGGCATTCTCTACCTGCTCGACGCCTGTCAGTCCGCCGGTCAGATGCCGCTCGACGTGGCGGCGATCGGGTGCGACGCCCTCACGGCCACCGGCCGCAAGTTCCTCCGCGGGCCACGGGGCACCGGCTTCCTCTACGTCCGCCAGGCCGTTCTGGAGACGCTGCACCCGCCGATGATCGATCACGACGCGGCGACATGGATCGACGACGACACCTACGAGCTCCAGCCCGACGCCAGTCGCTTCGAGTCCTGGGAACGCAACTGGGCCGCGATGCTCGGCCTCGGCCGCGCGGTGGACGAGGCGATGGCTTGGGGGCTCGACGACATCCAGACCCGGGTGACAGAGCTGGCCGCCGCGCTGCGGACCCGGCTCACCGAGGAGGTGGCCGACGCGGAGGTCCACGACCTCGGGTCGCAGAAATGCGGCATCGTCACGTTCTCGCTCGGCGGCCGCGACCTCATCGAGGTGAACCGGTCACTTCAGGAGGAGGAAATCGTCATCAGTGTCCAGCCCATGCACTCCGCGCTGCTCGACACCGTGGGCCGTGACCTACCCCCGCTGATCCGCGCGTCGGTCCACTACTTCAACACCCACGACGAGCTGGACGCACTGATCAGCGCTCTCACCTGATTCACCGCATCAACGGCTCAGTTGACCGTGATCGTCCCGGTCATCTCCGGGTGCAGCACACAGAAGAGGTCGTAGCTCCCGGCCTCATCGAAGGAGATGTCGAATGTGTCGGCAGTGCCGAGCAGGCCGGAGTCGAAGTCGTCGGTTCGCGGGTCGAACGACGAGCCGGCGGTGACGGTGTGGGGCACGCTGTCAGAGTTGTTAAACCGGATCGTGTCGCCCGCAGCCACCTGGATGTCGCCGAAGTCAAAGTTGGCGATCGGTGCGGCAACGGCGCCGTCGTCCGGCTGCACAACGAGGTTCTCCTCGAGATCGGCCTGATCCATGACCGGCCAGATCGACGGGTTGAACATCGCGAACACACCACCCTGCGAGTCGTAGTCGGGGGCGACATAGGCGTGCATCATCCACGACCGGGTCTCACCGGTCCACTGACCACCAGCTGCGGTGCAGTCCTCCTGCGACGCAACCGCACCGATATCGGCGCCCTGGCAGAGGTTGAAGTGGATGTGCCAGTTGTCCAGATCGCCGGCGAAGGCGTCGGGATGCTCGTCGGTCTGGCGGATGTTGAACACCACGCCGACCGGGAGGTAGGCCTCGCCGTCACCGGACCACTCCCCACCGGAACAGTTGCCGTCGACGTTGCCGGCATCCTCCTGCGCAAAGAGCACCATCTGCGGATGCCCGGGGTCGAAGCTGCTGCCTGCCGAGTTGTCGTACATGTGGACGCCCATGTTCGCCGCCTGCCCGGACGCTCGGAACATGCCCCTTGCGCACGCATCGTCGATGTTCTCGAACGTCGCCAGATACGCCTCGGTCTCACCGAGTTGGCCGACGAGGGTGCCGAGGGTCTCCCGATCCATGCCGAGGTAGTCGGGCACGGGCTCGCCGCTCTCGTAGATCGCCTTCATCTCCAGATAGGAGCAGTCCTGGTCCACGTTCTGGCAGCGGGTCTGGAGGCCCTGCGGGCCTTCGATCAACGACGGCAGGATCGCGTCGCCGGGGGCCCGCTGGTACACGTAGCGGCTGAAGCCGTAGACACCGGCGGTGTTGTCCGGATCGATGTCGGGCAGGCTCGCGTCGTTGTCGGCGACCGGGATGTCGCCGAGATCGTCGAGATAGTTCGGCAGGGCGGCAGGCTCGTCCTCCGGCTCGGGCTCGGTGTCGACGTCCGCTACCGGCGCTGCGGTGGTGGTCGAGGTGGTGTCGACTTCGGTGGTCTGGTCCGAGTCGTCACTGCACGCGGAAGCAAGGACAGCGAGCACGGTGAGGGAGATCAGAACGCGGCGGAGCACGGTGTCAACGCTAGGCGCGTATGCCACCAAAGTCCGAACGCGGTCCACTTGGCCGTCGCCCACGGGCCGAACGAGACTGCGCCGATGCAACCCGTCCCCCTCAGCAAGGGCAAACGCCGCGCTCGATCGGCCATCAAGCGGTTCCTCTACGCCCAGCTCCTGATCAAGGACGCCTTCATGGTGGCGATCGGGCGGGGCAAGCCGTTGGTGCGGTTCACCGTGGAGAACGATCCGCCATCCGCCTACCTGAACTTCGCTATCCGACCCGACCAGGTCGCAGCGTTCGAGGACTACATCGCGGTTCCGATGCCGCTGGCCCCGATGGCGTGCATCGCCGGTGACGAGCCGTACTTCTGCCTCACCCTCAACATGTATCGAGTGTCCGGCCTGGCTTTCGGAATCCGGGCCGAATGGTCGACCTACGTCCTCGATGACGACGGCATCCCCCGCTACATGGTCGTCGAGGCCGAATGCGAGAAGGGCACGCTCGACTCCGTCGACCTGTTCACCGTCAAGGGTCTCGCCGAGTACGAGGTACTCGCCGACGGCATCCGACTCCGCTGCGGAGGCGAGAGAGGCACCGAATGCCGAGCGCAGCTCCCGCTGCCTCCGACCGACGCTCCGGTGCACGCCGACCCGATGTGGGTCACTGCGAACGACTTCATCTACTGGCGCAACGGCGTCTGCGACCGCACCTTCTACGACGCCGGTCTCGCCAACCCCCGCATGCAGGCAATCGACCCCGCCACCGTCGCCATCGACGACCTCGGCCACTGGACCCCGTTCCTCGACCCGCTTCCCCGCAGCGTCGTCGCGTTTCAGGACCCCATCACCTTCGCCATGTCCCCCTGGTGGAACATCGACGAACTCTGACCCCCCCCCCAATCCCATCGTTCTGGCTGACCAATTGTTCGGTCAGCGGACGATTGGTCAGCCAGAACGGGGTTTGGGGGTCAGCCCGCGCCGTAGAGGTGGAGTTCCTCGGCCTCTTCGTCGGCCATGTGGTAGCTCTCGTCGTGATTCGGAAACGCACCCGAACGTACGTCGGAGGCATACGCCTTCATTGCGTTGACCGAAGCGCCCTTGATGTCGGCGTAGCGACGCACGAACTTCGGCACGAAGCGGTCCTCGATGCCGAGGAGGTCGTGGTACACGAGCACCTGACCGTCGCAATGGCTGCCGGCGCCGATGCCGATGGTGGGGATGTCGATCGCGTCGGTGACCATCTCGGCCGCCCGAACCGGAACGCCCTCGAGCACGATGGCGAAGCAGCCAGCGTGGGCGAGCGACTTGGCGGCCTGCACGAGCTTGCGGGCGTGCTCGGCCTGCGTGCACTGCACCTTGAACCCGCCCATGGCGTGGATCGACTGCGGCGTGAGGCCGATGTGGCCCATCACCGGGATCTCGGCGTCGATGATCTTCGCGATCATCGGCAGCCGCTTGCGGCCGCCTTCGAGCTTCACGGAGTGGGCGCCGGCCCGCATGAGCTTGGCCGCATTGGCGACCGTCTCTTCGGGCGAGACGTGGTACGCCATCCACGGCATGTCACCCACGATGTGGCAGTCGGGCTTGGCCCGAGCCACCGCCGCGGTGTGGTGACACATGTCGTCGATCGTGACCTGGAGCGTGTCGTCGTAGCCGAGCACGACCATCGCGAGGCTGTCGCCGACGAGGATCAGGTCCGCACCTGCCTCGCTCGCGATGCGAGCGCCGGGCGCGTCGTAGGCAGTGACCATGACCAACGGGTCGTCGCCGTTCCTGGCCTTGTTCGCCGATATTGCAGGGGCCGTGAGCTTGCCCATGTCTGACTCCTTTCCCGTCCAGCGCATCTCAGCTGCCAGCGGTAACCGCCAGGGTAACGGGACACGCTTCGCGTCTCAAGGGGGACCTACGCTGCGTGCGTGGCGGCCCCCCTCGCAGCGGACCTGACTCCGACCGACCGATCTCTCGAGATCGGCGCGCTGCGCGGCGTCGTGGCCTATCGGTGGCTCACGATCGGTTGGGCCGCGGTGGCGCTCTTCTTCCAGCGCGACCACCTGAGTCGGGCCGGGCTCGCCATCGCGACGCTCGGCGTCGCCGGCGCTTTCACCGTGTGGTCCACACTGGCCGCTCGAGCGCGAAGTGCTTCAGCACGTCGCCCGAGGCCACACCTACAAGGCGATCGGCGAGGAGCTCTTCATCTCGCAGAAGACGGTGGAGAACCACGTCCGCAACATCTTGAAGAAACTCCACCTCAACCGGAAGCAAGAACTGATCCGCTACGCCCTCGAAAAGGGAATCGAGTAGCGGACTACGCCTACGCGTTGCCGCCGATGGCGCGGCTACGGGCGAGGTGGTTCCAACCGCAGTCGGTGCAGACCTCGACGACGTAGCCCTGACTGGCGGCCTTGCGGGCGGCGAGGCGGACCATCTCCTTGTCGCTGGTGACGCAGCGGCCGTGCTTGGGGAGCCAGGGGCCGAAGACGTAGGTGACCTCGACCAACGATTCCTTCTCGCAGACCGGGCATGGAGTTCGAAGGGCAACACCACAGAACTCGGCATTGCGCTGAAGCTCTCGCTGGGCGTCGCAGACCTGCTCGGTGGGGAGGTCACCGTCTCGCCAGGCTTGAAGCGTCGCCTCGCGCGCCAGCCGGTAGTCGACACCGGCGCTGGTGGCGCCCGATGCAGCTGCGGCGGCGAGTCCCCTCTTCACGAGGCCAGAGGGTACCCCTCCGCAACAAGTTGGGGTCAGGCGGCAAGACTCCGTGAATGCCGTTGCACGACCCTCGCCTTCCGCATGTCGACCGAGTGCTCGATGTCGTGGACCTCGGTCCCGGTGTCGGCGCCGACGTCGATCGCCGCCTGATCGGCGAGGTGAACAGACGGCGCATCCTGGATCTCGGCTGCGGTCAAGGCCACACGGCCGTCGGCCTCGCACTGCGCGGTGCGCGTGCCATCGCGGTGGACGACGACGTCGCCCAACTCGCCGCCACCCGCACCCTCGCCGCCCGCCACGACGTGACCGTGGAGTGTCACCAGGCGAAGCCGGCCGAGCTCGCGTTTCTCGCCGCTGACCATGTGGATCTCGCCGTCGCGGTCACGACGTTGTCGTGGGTGCAGGATCTCAACCGGGTGTTCCGCCAGGTACATCGCGTCGTCGGGCCGAACGGGCACTTCATCATGTCGGTGCCCCACCCCGCCGCGCTCTGCGCCGACCGGAACGATTCGAGCCGGACCGTGGCCGCATGGGACCGCAGCGAGCCGGTCGGCGATCGCTACGTCCACACCGCGGAGGCAGTTGTGAGCGCGTTCGGACGAGCGAACTTCGCGGTGGACGCCGTCCTCGAGCGCCACGACGGCGGGCCGATGCCGGCGACGCTCGTCGTGCGGGCCCGCAAGCTCGGCGTCTAGTCAGTTCGCGTCAGGGCGGGTCGGCCACCAGCTGAGCAGGCGTTCCGCAGCCGCGCCGGCCGGCATCGGACCTTCGTCGAACCGCAGGTCACGTAGCCATCGTGTCGCCACGCCGATGTCGGGACCGGGCTCGATCCCGAGGAGCGCACACACCTGCTCACCGGCGAGCAGTGCGTTCGGGTCGTCGAGGTCGGGCTCTGCCGAACGCAGGTCCGAGAGCACGGAACGCCGGATCTCCAGGTCGTCCACGGAGCGGCCGGCCGCGCGACGCTGCGCCTCGACGAAGGTGTGGAGCTCCTCGATCGTCCGAGCGCCGGGTGCGAGTGCGGCGGCCCGCCGCACCGCCGGTGCGTCGGCGGGCAGGGCGGATGGGTCCTCGAGGGCGGGATTCGCCGAGCAGAACCAGATCACGTCGCGCGACAGATCCCCCGAGAAGCGCAACGCCGACAGATCCCGAGGACCGACGTCGAACGGTCCAAGGACAGCCGACCATCGCATCGCGGCATCCTCCGGCAGCACGGCGGCACGATCACAGAGCGCAGCCGCGTCCGCTTCCCCCAGCTCGCCCAACTTCGGAAGCACGCGAGCAAGGAGGCCCGTGCGAGCGAGCATCGCCATCCCCGGGCCCGGCGTGTCGAGCAGGAGGAGCTTCTGTAGCTCGTCACGGATGCGCTCGACCGACACGATGGCCATCCGGTCGAGCAGTGCGGCGATCGCAGCCTCGAGTTCGGGGGCGGGGGTGAGGTCGTAACCGGCGTGGAACCGGGCGGCGCGCAGCATGCGCAGCGGGTCCTCCGAGAACGACACCTCCGGATCGAGCGGGGTGCGCAGCATCGACGCCGCAAGATCATCTCGGCCGCCATACGGATCGACGAGCTCGCCGGTCGCGGCGTCGACCGCCATCGCGTTGACCGTGAAGTCGCGGCGAGCGAGGTCGTCGGTGATGTCGTCGCCGAAAAGGACAGTGGGTTTACGCGAGTCGTCGTCGTAGGACTCGGCCCGATGGGTGGTGATCTCGAATGGCTGACCGCCGACCGTGCAGCCAACCGTTCCGAAGCGCTCGCCTTGGGACCACACCGCCTCGGCGATCGGCGCAACGATCGCCTTGATCTCGTCCGGGCGCGCCGCGGTGGTTGCATCCAGGTCGGCCTCCGGACGGCGACGATCCAACAGGTGGTCTCGCACCACACCGCCAACGAGAAAGAGGCGATGGCCCTCGGCCGTGAAGCGCTCGGTCAACGGTGCGGTGGTGGCGAGCGCGGCGTCGAGGCCGGGTGGCAGCTCGCTCATCGCTGACCCTGATGCAGCTGCCGGGCCAACTCGACGACGTCAGCGCCGGGACCGCCGCTCGTGGCCGGCTCGGGCCGGGTCGACTCGCCGACGAGGGCCGCTGCGGTGGCCGCACTGCAATCACGGATCGCGTCGAGGTCGTAGCCGCCTTCCAGGAGCACGACCGCCCGCCTGGCGGGCGCGAGCTGCTGGAGTTCGGTGACGAAGTCGGCAATATCGCCGGACGCGTACCCAAGGTCGGTGATGGGGTCGGCGCGGTGTCCGTCGAAGCCAGCGGAGACGAACAGCCAGTCCGGGGCGAAGGCCTCGATGGCCGGTGTGATCACCTCGTCGAAGCCGGTGCGGACGACGTCGCCGGTCGCGCCAGGCGGCAAGGGGAGATTGATGGTGTGTCCGAGGCCTGCGCCGTCACCACGCTCCTCCAACATGCCCGAGCCCGGATAGAGCGGATGCTGATGAACCGATGCGAACAGGACGTCGGGCGAGCGGTAGAAGATGTCCTGCGTGCCATTGCCGTGGTGCGCGTCGAAGTCGACGATCGCGACGCGTTCGCCGGCCGACACGCGAGTGGCTGCGGCCACAGCCACCGAGTTGAAGAGGCAGAACCCCATGGACTGATGGGCGGTGGCGTGATGTCCGGGCGGGCGGACGACGCAGAATCCGGCGGTGAAACGCTCGTCAGCGCCAAGCGTCTCGACGGCCGTGACGACCGAACCGGCTGCGAGGAGTGCGGCGTCGAGGCTCGCCTCGTTCATGACCGTGTCGGGGTCCAAGCGACCGCCCCCACGGCCCGCAACGGCATGAACGTGGTCGATAAGCGCCTGGTCATGCACCAGCGCGAGTTCGTCGACCGTCGCCGCTCGTGGCGCGAAAGATTCCACCGCGTCGAGGACTCCCGAGCGCGCAACGCCGTCGATCGCGGCATGGAGCCGATCGGGGCGCTCCGGGTGATTGGTGCCGGCGACATGTGCGGCACAACGTTCGTCGGTCACTAGTGCAAGCACGCGGCGCTCCTCAGAAGTTGGAGCGTAGCCCTCCCACCGTGGGCGCGGCGGGGCGTAACGTGGCAACAGATATGGCCCTTCAATCGCTCTCCGTCGACAGTGCCCGGTTCCGGGCCGGGAGTTGGCGGGCCCGCGGCGATCTTGCCTATCTGGTCCCCTTGAGTCCGGCGCACACGCTCACCGAGGCCGCACTGGCCGGCGCTCGCTCCGAACTCGACGCACAAGGATTCGACTCGGTTGTCACCGCTGCGGTGGCCCCTCCCGAGCGGGCGGCGCTCCTGCGCGCCGGCTTCGTCGAGCGAGAACATCTCCATCTTCTCAAGCACGACCTGACCTCCTTACCCCCCCCGCCGAGCTGGTGGCAACGTTCTCGGGACGGGGCGCGCATCCAACGAGGGACAAACGCGGACCGAGCAGCAGTCCTCGCGCTCGACGCGCGGACGTTCGACGAGTTCTGGCACCTGGACAGCGATGGCCTCGACGATGCCATGGACGCCACGCCGGTCAGCCGCCTTCGCGTCATCCGCGATCCGGAGATCGTGGGATACGCCGTTGCCGGGCGGGCCGGCACCCAGGGATTCCTCCAGCGACTGGCCGTCGATCCGACCCGTCAGGGCAGCGGGCTCGGAACCACGCTCGTTCACGACTCACTCCGATGGATGCGGCGCCGCGGTGCGGTCGTCGGCTGGGTGAACACCCAGGAGGCCAACGAACGCGCCCTCGCGCTGTACCGCCATCTCGGCTTCCAGGCCGCCGATCACAACCTCACGGTCATGGCGCGCGACGTTCGATGATCCGCCCACGTCGCGTCGTCGCACTCGCGACGGCGATCTTCATCATCACTGCGACCACGCCGGCGGGCGCGGACCAGGTGATCGAGCCCACACTCCACCTCGCCGGACAGACCCTGTTCGTCACGGAGGACCCCGCGACGATCGTGCTCGATGTCGTCGACCCGCCGGATGACAGTCGGATCGCCGTCACGATCTACGCGGATCCTCGCAGGACCCGAGACGAAGTCCGCGACGCCCACCTCGACCCGCCATCCACCGGCGAGCGCGTCGCCGCGTTCGAGTGCACGCTTGACGGGAACTGCTTCGACCAGGCGTTTCTCGAGACGGATGCCGACGGTCAGATCACGGTGACGATGGACGACACGGTGATCGGCGAGCGGCTGCGCAGCGACTCCGGCGTGGCACTCCCGGCCGTCGTCTCGCTGGTCGCCGACACCGGCGTGGTTCTCGACGAGTTCGCCACGAGCTTCATCGTTCTGGACGAGCGGTCGCCGCGCCGAGTGCGCGTCGCCTTCCTCTCCTCGCTCGACGCGCCGGTCGCGCACGCGCCGGATCAGTCGATCGCGGTCGATGCGGGGCCACTTCTCGTCGCCGCCGGCTCGCCGCCGGATGAGTTGACCGTGACCTTCGATCTCCGGCCCGAGACGCTGACCGCACTCGCCGAAACCAACCCCGCCGCCTTGGCCGACCTCGTCACCGCGCTGGACGGACAGGCTCTGATCCGCGGTCCTTGGGTCGCGATGGACGAAGAAGCCTGGCGGTCAGCCGAAGAAGGCGAGCAGGTCATCGACGCATACGCCAGCGGGAGCGACGCTGTCGAGACCCACGCCGGCACGGCGGCTTCGAGTCTCGTGATCCTCGATCCCGATGCGACCCCGGAGACGTTATTGTTGCTGCGGTCGATCGGCGCGGAAGCCGTCATTGTCGAGGACAGCCGGCTCGACGCCGCGACCGTCGCCCGCAGCGCGATGCGACCCGTGGAGATCTTCGACGCGAACGGAGTTGCGATGCCCGCGCTACGCGTCGACGAAGCCCTCCATGACACCCTCGACGGCCCCGACGCCGAGCTGGCCGCGGTACACGCCCTGGCCGAGCTGACCATGGCGGCGCACGCCGAGGGTGTCCCCTCGGACCTCGGCGTCCTCCTCGATCTCGATCGACTGGACCGGGCCACGCTCGATCGCTTTCTCGCGATCGCCGATGGCCGTCGCGAGGTACGACTGAGCACCGTCAACTCACTGACCGGCGTGGACCCCAGCGAAGACGGCGGCGCTGCCCCGCGTGGAATCTTGCGGCCGACCACTCCGCCAGACGTCTCGGAGGTCGCCGCAGATCTGCGGGCCGCAACCTCGACGCTCGCCACCCTTTCCGCGATGCTCGAACCCGACACAGCCGCGATCGAGCCACTCGCCACGCAGCTACGCGCGGCCGTCTCATCCGAGTTCACCGCCGATGACGCCAGGGCCTACGCCGACGCGATGTTCGCCGAGGTACTCGACCGCACAACTGGCATCGAGGTCCCCGTCACGGATCGGATCACCCTCACGGACCGTCGCACCGACCTTCCGTTGCAGGTCGTCAACGGTCAACCGGTGGCGTTGAACGTGGAAGTGATTCTCAGCGCCGAGAAGCTCCGATTCCCTGAAGGTGACCGACTTTTCCTGCAACTGCAGCCCGGCGTCAATGATCTCGTGATCCCGGTCGAGACGCTGGCCTCGGGCGACGCTCGCGTCACAGCCACCATCGTGTCGCCCGGCGGAGCGTTCGAGCTCGGGTCCGGCACGGTCGACATTCGGTCGACGGCCATCTCCGGACTCGGTCTCGCGATCTCTCTCGTGGCGCTCGTCATTCTCGCCGCCTGGTGGGTTCGGACAATCCTCCGTGTCCGCCGGAACCGCGCCGCTGCTACGGTCGCAGCCGCGTCGGAGGAGGACCTCGACGCGGCTGAGGGGGAATCGTGACGGTTCGCATCGTGACCGACAGTGCCTGCGACCTGCGAGGCGACGAAGTCGACGAGTTCGGCATCGAGGTGGTGCCGCTGTCCATCCGCTTCGGCGACAAGGAGTACGTCGACCGCGAGGAATTGACCGTCAGCGAGTTCTACCGGCTGCTCGAGGGCTCCGAGGAACTCCCGGAGACCGCGGCGCCGTCGCCCGGACGCTTCGACGAGGCCTTCCGCCGCCAGTTCGACGCGGGAGCCAGCGCCGTCGTGTGCATCAACCTCTCCGCCGCGCTGTCGGCAACCATGCAGTCGGCCCAGACGGCGGTCGGGAATCTTGCCGGCGACATGCCCGACGCCGACGTTCAGGTCGTCGACAGCCGTTCGATCACTGCCGGACTCGGCTCGATCGTGATCGCAGCCGCCCAGATGGGTCGAGACGGCGCCTCGGCATCGGAGATCGTCGCCGCGGTCGACGGGCTCAGCGATCGCACGCAGGTGTTCGGCACGCTCGACACGCTGGACAACCTGAAAAAGGGCGGCCGGATCGGCGGCGCGCAGGCGCTGCTCGGCTCCATGCTCGCCATCAAGCCGATCCTCGACCTCTCCAGCGGTGAGGTGGAGGAGGCCGGCAAGCAGCGCACCCGCAAGAAGGCGCTCGGATGGATGCGCGAGAAGCTCGTAGAGGTCGGTCCCGTCGAGAACCTCGCCGTCATGCACGGCGATGCGCCCGATCTTGACAACTTCCTAGCGTCGCTCGAAGGCATCGTCGATGTGAGCTCGATCCGCGTCGAGAAGATCGGCCCCGTCGTGGGCACCCACGGCGGACCTCGGGTGATGGGGATCGCGTTCCAGACGCCGGCCTGACCCGGCCGCGGAAAGCGCTGCAAGACCAACCACTACGGTCCGCGTTGTGGCAACTCTCGAACCGGGCACCCGCCTCGACGGGCGCTACCTCCTGATCGAGGCGCGCGCCTCTGGCGCAACGGCCACGGTGTGGGCGGCCGACGACGAGTTTCTACGCCGCCGCGTTGCGGTCAAAGTGCTCCACACCCACCTCCTGGAGGACGCCGACCTCCTGAGCCGCTTCCGCGACGAAGCCCGCACCGCGGCGACCGTCAGCCAACCAACCTCGTGGCCGTCTACAACTCGACCCAGGAGCACCCCGGCATCGTTCTCGAGTGGATCGACGGCCCGGATCTACGCGAGCGCCTCGACGCCGACACGCTCTCCCCCACCGAGATCACCGGCGTCGGTGTCGATCTCTGTGCCGGGCTCCAGGAGCTACATGACCACGGGCTCATCCATCGCGACGTGAAGCCGGCCAACATCTTGTTGACCTCGAGCGGCGAAATGAAGCTCACGGATTTCGGGATCGCGACAGCCAACGCCGGCGACCGCACCGCCACCGGGGTGGTACTCGGCACAGCGAAATACCTCGCCCCTGAGCAGGTCCAGGGGCTCGATCTCTATGGCCGCGCCGATGTGTTCGCCCTGGCCGCAGTGCTCTACGAGGCGTTGGCCGGACGGGCGCCGTGGATTCGCGACGGCGACCTCCCCACCGCTATCGCCCGCCTGGAGGAAGATCCGGCTGATCTCGCTCGGGTCCGCCCCGACGTGCCCGGCGAGCTGGCCGGTGCCGTGATGCGGGGCCTCGCCCGCGATCGCGACGACCGCTGGCCCAGCGCCGCCGCATTCGCCTCCGGCCTCCTGGGTGGCTCGCGCCTACCGCCTCCACCACCACCCGCGACGGTGGCGACCGGCCAACACGAGTCGATCCACTCCGAGACGCCGGTCGACGACGAGCCGGTCACGAGCGATTCGACCGCGACCGTCCCACTCTCGGTCCCCGAGACCTCCGCGCAGGATGCGCGGTCCACCTCGAGCCCTCGGCCTCGGGCTCGGCGCCGACGCTGGCCTCGCCTCATGGGGTTCACGCTGATGGTGCTCATCGCGTTGCTCGGATGGACCTTGATCGCCGGCGACGGCAACGACGCGCTGCCACCAACCGCGTCCGGTGCGGTCCAGATCCTGTCGGCCACTGCCTTCGACCCGGAAGGCACGGGTCCGCCCGGCGAACACGACGACCGAGCCGCCGACGCGATCGACGGCGACACCTCCACGAGTTGGCCCACCGAGAGTTACGAGTCACGCCAGTTCGGCACGAAGTCCGGCGTGGGTCTCGTGCTGTGGCTCGCAGAGACCACCGTCGTCGAGGAGGTCGAGATCCGGACCCTCGCATCACAGGACTGGGCGGAGGAGATTCGAGTGGCGGACGGTGTCGGCACGGATGCGGCGACGATCGCCGCTTTCGGACCCGCTGACGCCACGGCGACCGGTCTGAACACGATCGATCGCATTTCTGTCGGAGCGGCGGGAGACGCGGTCGTCATCTGGATCACGGATCTCGGATCCGGGCCGATGCCGATCCGCCTGAACGTCGCCGAGGTCACAATCCGGTGACGGACGGCTCGGCTAGGGTCCGCGGATCGCTGCGATGGATGAATCGACGCTGATCAGCGCCGCCCAGCGGGGGGACCAACGGGCTTGCGACCGCCTGCTGCGGATACATCAGGACCGCATCTACGCGGTCTGTCGTCGACTCCTCGGCAATGAGGCCGACGCCCTCGACGCTTCCCAGGAGGCCCTCATCGCGATCGTCAAGGGCCTCCCGCGCTTCGATGGGCGGGCCAAGTTCTCCACCTGGGCGTACCGCGTCGCCACCAACGCCTGTCTCGACGAACTCCGCCGGCGCGGCCGCCGGCCCGACCCTGGCCTGCCGGAGTACGAGACCAGCGGCCTCGCGCCCGTCGGCGGATATGCGCCGCGCGACCCGGCGGAAACCGTGTCCGCCGCCATCGACGTGGACCGCGGGCTCGCCCAGATTCCTGACGAGTTCCGAGCGGCCGTGGTGCTCCGCGATGTCGCCGGCCTCGACTACGCCGACATCGCGGAAGTTCTCGACATCGCGCCCGGCACCGTCCGATCCCGGATCGCCCGCGGCCGCGCCCGCCTCGCCGATGCAATTGACGGGAACCAGAACCCCCCTATCCAACGTCACACTCCGTAGTGCCCCGAATACGCCCATGACCGACTTCTCTCCTTCCGACGACGAGCTCCTCTCGTCCTTTATCGACGGTGATCTCACCGACGAGGAAGCAACGCGTCTGCAGGCCCGGCTCACCGCCGAACCAGAGCTGCGGCAGCGCCTCGATGCGCTACGCGGCGCGTCCACGATCGCCGGCTCGCCGGTCACGCCGCTTTCGAGTGAGCAGTCGGATTCAATGATCGCCGCCGCCCTGGCGGTCAGCGGTACGGCGGAGAACGTCACCGACCTGGGTTCCGCACGAGCGGCGCGATCGCGGTGGCTTCCCCGCGCGGCGGTGGTCGCGGCCGGCGTCGTCCTGCTCGCCGTCGCCGTGCCCGTTCTGGGCAATCTCGACGATAGTGACAGCGACAGTGCGGGCGAGTCGGACGTCGCTCTCGACAGCACAGACGACAGCACAGACAGTCCAGACCAGGACGAAATGGCTGACCCGACGATGGCCGACAGCGGCGTCGACTCCGATACGGATGGGGACGACGTCGATTCGATGGACATGAGCAACGATGAGCCGGTGGACGGCGCAGCGGAGAGCGATCCCGATCCGGCCGACGACCTCGCAGCCACGATGGACGACGAGCGGGCGTCGTCGTTCTCCGAGGTGTTCGGAAACGACGCTCTCCAGGAGAGTCTCGGCGACTTCAGCTCTGAGGGTGCGCTCGCTGACGAGGTCCGACTGAACTATCAGGCGTACCGCGCGGATCTCGGCGGCCTTGCTCCGCTGGAGACCAACGACCCGACGGTCTCCGATGTTCGGGCTCTTCAGGCCCAGGTCGGATTGGCGAACTGCACCCAGGACCTGGACGACTTCGAAGCGGAGAACGACGTCGTCGTAGCCGTCGACTACTCGGTCGCCGAGATCGGCCCGGACACGGTCGCGATCGTGCTCTACAGCCTCGAAGGGGGCAATGGGGTCGGCTACATCCTCGACCCGGCAACCTGCGAAGAGATCGACAAGGTGGAGATCGACGTCGCCGGATAGGATCCGACGCCATGGGCGAGGAGACCGCGACCGACGAGGCCGCATCGGCAGCTGACACGAGTGCCGGACAGTCAGACATGGTGAGCGATCTTGTCGATCGAGTGCTCGACACGATCGACCGAGTCCGCGTGGCCGGCACAGAGAATGCTGTCCGTGCCGTTCGGGCCGTGGTCTTCGGCATGGTCGGGTTGATCTTTGCCATCGCGTCAGTGATCTTCTTCGTGGTCGTCCTTGTCCGTCTTGCCGACGCATACTTTCCGATCGGCGCCGGCGTCGGCGACGCGACGTGGGCCGCCCATCTTTTCATCGGCGGACTGCTCGCCATCCTCGGCTTCGGCCTCTGGGCGAGCCGGCGCAACGAAGGCATGGCCCGCATCTGGGCAGCGCTCACAATCGACGTCGGCATCATCGTCGGCGTGGTCGTCTACGCCATCGTCGGCTGATCCCCGGGAATCCGGCGGCCGCTCCCGTGGTTGACGCAGCCAGACAATCGCAATCATCTCCACTGATCAGGAAGTTTCGTGACCGACATTCGTGACGTCATCATCATCGGCTCCGGGCCCGCAGGTCTCACTGCCGCGATCTACACCGCTCGCGCCAACCTCGCCCCGCTTGTACTCGAGGGCGAGCCCAGCAGCACCAGTGACCAGCCGGGGGGTCAGCTGATGCTGACCACTGACGTCGAGAACTACCCGGGCTTTCCCGAGGGCGTGATGGGCCCCGAGCTCATGGTGAACTTCCGGGCGCAGGCGGCGCGGTTCGGCGCAGAGATCGAGACGGTGAAGGCCTCCCGCGTCGACCTCTCCGAGCGGCCTTTCAAGATCTGGGTGGACGACCCCGACGCGTCCGAGCCCACGTATCTCGCCAATTCCGTGATCGTGTCGACCGGCGCCGAGTCGCTCATGCTCGGCCTGCCCAACGAGACCGAGCTGATCGGCCATGGTCTTTCCACCTGCGCGACTTGTGACGGGTTCTTCTTCCGCGACCAGGAGATCGCCGTCGTCGGCGGCGGCGACTCCGCCGTGGAGGAGGCCAGCTTCCTCAGCCGTTTCGGCAGCAAAGTGACGATCATTCATCGCCGCGACGAGCTCCGAGCGTCGAAGATCATGCAGCAGCGGGCGTTCGACAACCCGAAGATCGAGATGATGTGGAACACCGTCGTCGAGGAGTACCTGGGCGACACCCAGCTCACCGGCCTTCGGCTGAGAAGCACCACAACAGGCGAAGTGAACGATGTTCAATTCGGTGGCGTGTTCGTCGCGATCGGCCACAAGCCCAACACCGCGCTCTTCGAGGGCCAGTTGGAGCTGAAGGACAACGGCTATCTCGTCACCCGGCCCGACTCGGCCTACACCAACGTCGAGGGCGTCTTCGCCTGCGGCGACGTGCAGGACGACATCTACCGACAGGCCATCACCGCGGCCGGCTCCGGCTGCATGGCCGCGATCGACGCTGAGCGCTGGCTCGAAGAGCAGGACTAACCACGACGCTCAGCGAGTACGGTGCCGGGAATACCTCGGTCCGCCTCGGCGTTCCACATACTCGAACGGTTCTCAGGAAAGGAACGACCCATGGCTGGATCAGTAGGCACACTCTCAGACGCCACCTTCGATGAGGAGATCGGCGGGTCCACCACGCCGGTGCTCGTCGACTTCTGGGCGGAATGGTGCGGCCCGTGCAAGATGATCGCCCCGATTCTCGAGGAGATCGCTGATGAGAAGGGCGAGGCGATCAAGATCGCCAAGCTCAACGTCGACGAGGCTCCCGACATTGCTCGCCGATTCGAGGTGATGAGCATCCCCACGATGATCTTGTTCAAGGACGGCGAAGAGGCCAAGCGCATCATCGGCGCCAAGCCGAAGCAGGCTCTCGTCGACGACATCGCCGAGTTCCTCTAGCGAGCGTTCCAACCAGATGAGGAGTGACAGCGGAGCCGCAACTCCACGCAACGCGCAGCGTTGCCGGGCGGTCGTTTCGCGTCCGTACTCCTCCAGTAGCCTGCAGCCATCATGTCGTCGTTGGATGCACCGGGACTGCCGCTACGGCAGGGCGACCACGGCCCCGCTGTGCGCGACCTCCATCAGCGCCTCGGCTCTGCTGGGTTCCGAGACGTAGGCGAGCTCGACTCGTTCGACGACCACACCGAGAAGGCGCTGAGAGAGTTCCAGGCATCGCGCAAGCTCGTCGAGGACGGCATCTGCGCTCGCCAGACATGGACTGCCCTCGTCGATGCTGACCATCGGCTCGGCGATCGGATGATCTACCTCCGCTCGCCCATGACCCGCGGCGACGATGTCACTGATCTTCAGCACCAGCTGGGCAGCCTGGGCTTCGATGCCGGTTGGCTCGACGGGATATTCGGCCCCGATACCGAACGGGCCCTACGCGACTTTCAGCACAACCAGGGCCTGACTGCAGACGGTGTCGTCGGCCGGGAGACGGTGGCTGCGCTGCAGCGTCTCGCCGGACGGCCTGCGGGCCGCAGCGCCGGTGAACGTACCGTCGCCGAGGTACGCGACCTCGAGCAACTGCGAAACCACACGGGTGTTTTCGGTCAGCGCATCATCATCGGCGAGTCAGGCGGCATGCCGGCGATTGCTGATGCACTCGCCCGACGCCTGCGTCTCGATGGCGCGGACGTATTAACACTGCACCAGCCAGACCTCTCCGATCAGGCCCGGGCGGCGAACGGCTGGGATGGCAGCGTCTATGTCGGACTGACGTTGGCCGACAGTGGCCATCAAGTCTCCTACTTCGAGATCGATGGCTTCACCTCACACGGCGGACGGGCGCTCGCCCATCACTGCGGGGCGGCGCTGACTGCAGTCCTCGGCACAGAGATCACCTCGCAAGGCATGCGCCTGCCGATCCTTCGCGAAACCAGGATGCCCGCGGTGTGGTGTCGCATGGGCCCACCGACGAGCGTCGTCGAACAGGCCGCAGCTGTAACCGACGCTCTGCGTGAGGCGATCGCCACATGGTGTGTGGATTCAGGTGACAGTCCCGCGTCATCCACAGGTTGATCCCCAGTATCCCCAACTTGTGCTAGGTGTACTGGCAGAACTTACACAACTGTGCCGGGTGGTGTGATCACTCGATAGATCCGCTCGAGATCATCGAGATCCGCAAAGTCGACCACGAGCTTGCCAGGTCCCTTGCCGATCCGCACCGCCACTCTCGTGGAGAGACGGGCCGCAAGGAGCTCCTCGAGTTCCAGCACCCCCGGCTCCCCCACCGGCGCGGATGTCGAGCGACGAGCGGGGCTCCCGTCGTTGTCCTCGGCCTCGTCCATCGCGTCGTCGTCAGGGCTGTCCCCCTTCAGCAGGTCTTCGACCTGGCGAACGGTCAGACCCTCGGAGACGACCTGCTTCGCGAGCCGCTCCTGCTCGCCCCGATCGGGCGTGGCGAGGAGTGCTCGAGCGTGGCCGGCGGTGAGTTGGTCCTCGATGAGCAACCGCTGGACGGTCGGTGGCAGTTGGAGGAGCCGGATCGTGTTGGCCACCGCGGAGCGAGACCGCCCGACACGGGTTGCGATGTCGTCCTGGGTGAGTTCGAAGTCTTCGATCAACTGCTGATACGCCGCGGCCTCCTCGAGCGCGTTGAGATCCTGTCGGTGCAGGTTCTCCACCACTGCGGTCTCGAGGCTGGACAGATCGTCCGCGCCCCGGACAAGCGCAGGGATCGCCGGCAGCTTGGCCCGTTTGGCCGCGCGCCAGCGCCGCTCCCCCGCTATCAATTCGTATCCGCCGTCGTCGCTCTCGCGAACAACGATTGGTTGAATCACTCCCACCTCGGCGACTGACGCCGTCAACGCGGTGAGGGTCTCCTCGTCGAAGTGTTCACGGGGTTGATACCGATTCGGAACGACATCGTCGACGTCGATCTCGCGATAGACCGCTCCGTCGGTTGTCACGTCGGCTGGGATGAGCGAGCTCAGCCCTTTTCCAAGACCACTACGCTTCGCCACCGAGGATCTCCTTTGCCAACTCGCGATACGCGATTGCGCCGCGAGACATGGGATCGAATGCCGTGATCGGCTGACCGAAAGACGGGGCCTCGCTCAGTCGCACGGTGCGGGGAATGACCTGCCGACAGACCTTGTCGCCGAAGTGCTCGCGAACCTCGTCGGCCACCTGACCGGAGAGCTTCGTTCGGGCATCGAACATCACCAACACGATGGTGCTGAGGTCGAGGCTGGGGTTCAGATTCCGAGTGACGAGATCGACGTTGCGGATCAACTGACCGAGTCCTTCCAAAGCGTAGTACTCCGTCTGGATCGGAACAAGGACCTCGTTGGCCGCGGTCAAGCCGTTGATCGTGAGAAGGCCGAGCGACGGGGGACAGTCGATCATGACGATGTCGTAGTCGTCGGCGACCGACGCGATCGCCTCCTTCAACTTGCGCTCACGATTGAGCGCCGGCACGAGCTCGATTTCCGCTCCGGCGAGGTCCAGGCTCGCCGGTGCAACGTAGAGATTCTTCACCGAGACCGGCTCGACCACATCTTCGATCGGTACGTCCTGGAGCAGGACGTCGTAGAGGGAGTAGTCGAGTTGGCGGGGGTTGAGACCAAGACCGGTGCTCGCGTTAGCCTGCGGATCGAGATCGATGATCAGGACCCGTTGCCCGAGTTCGGCGAAGCACGCTCCGAGATTGACGGTGGTCGTGGTCTTGCCCACACCACCTTTTTGATTGGCCACCGCGAAGACGCGGGGGCCGGACGCGGGGATCGCGTCCTGTTCTGCGAATGCCATGAGGCACTCTCCCTTCGTTGAAGCAAGCCTGCTCCAAGTCTGCCCATCCTCCCCCGCCGTTCCACAAGGGTCAAGCACCCTTGTGGAAAACTCGGCCAAATTGGGGATTTCTCGCCTTTTTATCGAGTGCGGGTGTGTTCCACGTGAAACAGGAGCAGCGTCTCTCGATAGTCCCTTGAAGATCTCGTTCGGGGTTGTTTCACATGAAACAATAGATCCCGCAGGCAGGGCTCACGGGTTCTCAGAACAAGGGAGTGCGCTGCCGTGCGTTCGGGCGCCGAGGCCATGTCGCGGGGACTACCATCGTGGGCGTGAGTTCGACGAATGTTCCGGTCGGTTCGTCCCGCCAAACCACCGCGAACTCTGAACGCGCGGCGACCGAGGTCCAGTTCTCGCGATCACTCGAGGCGGAAACGACGACAACGCCGTGTTCGTTCACGAGGGGAATCGCGCACTCAGCGACGTCGGCCGCTGGACCGAACAGCCGAGCGACGGCCACGTCGAACTGCGCTCGATGATCTGCATCGTGAGCGACATCCTCCGCCCGGGCGTGGAGAACCTCGACACGCTCGCCGAGACCAAGATCGCGGACAACGCGATGAAGAAGCGAGCAGCGACGTTCGTTCGAGTCGACGAGGAGCCACGTGGAGTCGGGGTGCTCGAGTGCGAGAACGACACCAGGCACGCCGGCGCCGCTCCCCAAGTCGACCCCCCGCCGCTCCCCCAGCAGACGACGGCCGTCAAAAACGCCGCATGCGGCGGGGACGAACCCCGCCGCATGCTGACGAATGTCTTCGAGTGTGACGCCACCCAGAATCCCGGCCGCGCGGGCCGGCTCCCAGGCTGCGTCAAGTGCAGCCCAGTCGGGCTCAGTCACTGGCTCCGTCCGGAACGATCACCACACGACGGCGGTTGTCCTCGCCCTCGGATTCGGTGTCGATACCGTCCTCATCGGTGAGCGCGTCGTGAACGACCTTTCGATCAGCCGCCGACATCGGCTCGAGTGAGCGAGCGGAGCCCGACTCACGAACCTCTGCCGCCTGCGCCCGAGCGAAGTTGGCAAGCGCCTCAGAGCGACGGGCCCGCACGCCACCGACATCCACGCGGATGCGGCCATTCCTGCTCGAACCGGCCTGACGCTGCAAGACGGTACGGACGAGCTCGTCGATCGCCCCGGCAGTGGTGCCGCGTCGGCCGATCATGCGGCCGAGATCATCACCCGACACCGTGATGCGAATCTCATCTTCTTCCACATCCTCACGCTGGAACGAGACCGAGGTGCCGAACCGTTCGGCGAGTCCGGTTACGAACGCCTCTGCAAGGTCAGCCTGCTCCGGCAGCGGCATCGTTGGTTCGTCGTCACTCATCTTCGCATCCTTCTTCGTTTCCTTGGCCGGTTTCGCGGCGCTTTTTCGGTTGTTGTCCTGATTGCCGTTGTTGCGGTTCTTGCTGCCGCGGCCACCATTGTTACCGCTTTCGCGTTCACCTGCACGGCCACCACTCTTCTGGGACGAGTCGTCCTTCCCATCAGTGTTGGCGCCGCCTTTGGTGTTGCCACCGTTGTTGTTGCCGCCCTTGCCGCCACGACCACGGTTACGGCCGCCACCGTCGCTTCCGCCGCGACCAGTGCCAAGGCCCTTCCCGCGACGACGGTCATCTTTCGCCCGCGGTGTTGCCGGCGCGACCCGGGCGCGAACCCGAGCTTCTTCCTTGACTCGACCGAACAGGCCGGTGGTGACGTCAGCGACGACCTCGAACTCTGCGTCATCGTTGTGGACGCCGAGCCGATCAAGCGCTCGTTCCTTGGCTTCGTCGATGGACGAGCCGGTGCTTTCCACCCACTCCATCATTTTCTCCTCTCATCGGGGCGCTGGGTAGCTCGAGGGCGCCATCCGGTGGCCGCAGCCCGATCGTCTCGGGGCAGCGCGGCGCGGCGAGCTAATTCTTGCGCTTCTTGTGTTGCGGTGACTCGGGGTCGGTCGTACGACCGCCCCCGCGGTTCTGACGGCTCGGTGCCTTGCCGGTGCGGCCGGCTCCCGAACTCTTCGCTCTGTTGTTTCCGCCGGAGGACTTCGCGGTGCCCTTCGCACCACTGCCGCCGCCGCTCTTCTTGTTGCCCTTGGCTGAACCGTTCTTGCCAGAACTGCTCTTGCCGGACGTCTTCGTGGCAACCGACCCATCTCGCTTCGCGGTCGGTTCGGCCTTCTTCGGGGTGGTCCGGCCGCCGCTCCCCTTGTCGGCACCACTCTTGCCGGCCTTCTTGTCGGCAATTCGCTGCTTCGCGAGTTGCTGGCCAGGACTGTCGTCGCCTTTGTACAGCGATTGCGTGATGTACCCCTGTTGACCGATGCGGTACAGGTTCGACACCACGAAGTAGATCACGAGGGCGGCCGGCATCGTGAAACTGAAGACCGGCAACATGTAGGGCAGGATCTTCATGATCATCTGCTGCTGGGGATTGATGTCGGCGCCGGTGTTGCGGCCCTGGATCTGCCGCTGCTGGTAGAGGCTCGACACGAGCACGATGACGATCAGGATCAGGTAGGGGAGTGAGTCGAAGACGTTGTCACTCAACACCTCTTGGGCAGAGCGGGACAGATCGATGCCCCACGACACCATCTCCGCTTCACCGACCAGGTCCTGGTACATCTGGCTGTCGATCGAGAGATTCTCCGGGTCGAACGGGCGTTCGGTACGGCCGATAGTCTCCTCGTCGAGCACTCGGGCCGAATCGGTTGCGCGACCCGTGATCCAGCCGGCCTGTTCGCCGATCCCCGTCGCACGGCGGGTGATCCCCTGCACGACTCGGAACAGCACGAGGAAGATCGGGAGCTGCACCAGCATCGGCAGACAGCCACCCAACGGGTTGATGCCGTTCTCCTGGTAGAAGGCCATCAGTTCTTCGTTCATCTTCGGCCGGTCGTCCTTGTACCGGTTTTGGATGGCTTTGAGTTCGGGCTGGAGTCGCTGCATCTGCAGCATGGACTTGGTGCTCTTGAGCGTCAGCGGGGTGGCGACAATCATCACCGCCAGCGTGAGGAACACGATCGAAACGCCGTACGACGGCCAGATGTCGTAGAAGAAGGCGAGAACGGAGGCGATCAGGTCGAACATCTAGAGCTCCACATCGGAGGTGAGGGCGCCTCGAGGACGCGGAACCGGGTCATAGCCGTGGGTTCCCCACGGATGGCACCGGCACAGACGTTTGGTGGTGTACCAGCCACCACGGACGGCACCGTGGGCCTCGAGGGCCTCAGCGGCGTAGGTCGAACACGAGGGGATGTGCCGACAGGGCGACGGGCGACCCGCGGCGAGCCGCTGGTAGCCGCGTGCGCCAGAACGCAAGAGACGCGCGAGCGGGCCCATGTCAGCGGGCCTCGGCCGGCGGTGTCAGGAGGTCACACATCGTGGAACGCAGTCTCGCAGAGGACCAGTCATCAATTCGGCCGGTGATTCGAATGAGGTAGTCTCCGCCGACAGGGAAGCTCGGGTTCGCCCGGGCCTCTTCGTGCAGAACTCCTCGAATCCGGCGCCGAACCCGGTTGCGTTCCACCGCATTTCCCACGGAACGTGGGATTGCGAACGCTATGTGCGCGTTTTGGGTGGGATCCAACCGGGAGACCAGCCGAATCGGCCCCGAGCCGTGACGCGCTCCCTCTGCTCGAAGTCGAATGAAGGCGGCGCGGCCGCGGAGCCGATCGATCACGCCGACAGCCGAGCTCGGCCTCTCTGGCGACGAGAGCGGATCACCGCACGTCCGCCACGGGTGCTCATGCGCGAACGGAAACCATGCTTCTTGGAACGCTTGCGCACGTTGGGCTGATACGGCCGCTTCATTGTGATCCTCCGAAATGCGGGCGAAACTCGGCACCGCAGAAAGTCGGTCCCGAAGAGGCGGGTCCGACGACGTCAACCCGCCACGGTATGGCCCAGCGAATGGGGCCACAACCAGTGATTCGAGTTGTCTGCGGGAGCCAACCGACCCCACACGACGTTCAGCGATGAATGACCGAGATGTCATTTAATGTTCCAACAATGTAATTCAATCCGGAAAAGGCGTTATAACCAGGGTTTTCGCGGGTATGTCCAGGTTCGGCTTGCGGCTATCCACAGCGTTGCTATGTTGCCCGTCCACACCGGTCGGAGTGCACCCGTGGACCTTGGCATTTTTGCCATTTTCCACTCGCATCGCTTGCCGGGGTTTCGGAAGGTCGTCCACACCTGTGGACGCGGCTGTGGAGACAGGATTTCACGTGGACGAGATGGGTGACGCTAATAGTCTGTGGACCACCTGCGCGGAGAGCATTCGCGCCCAAGTAAGTGACGCCGTCTGGCGTACGACATTCAGCGGCGCAAAGGCGGTTGCCTTCGACGAAGGTGAGCTTGTCATTGTCGTCCCCAACGGATTGCAGAAGGAGCGCATCGAGGGCCGGTATCTCGGCCTCGTGCAAGACGCGATCGAGGAGACCAGTACCGATTTGACGGTGCGGGTCGAGATCGATACGGACTGGGACGAGGTTGCTTTCGACGTACCGGCCGCAGACCTTCGGTCGCCCGACGATCCGCCCCGCGCCCCTGGTGTCGTCGCCGGGCTCGACATCGGTCGAGATGAGAAGTTCACGTTCGAGCACTTCGTGATCGGCCCGTCAAACCGGTTCGCCCATGCCGCCGCACTGAGCGTCGCCGAGACGCCGGCCGCAAGCTACAACCCCTTGTTCATCCATGGGGATTCCGGGCTGGGGAAAACCCACCTTCTCCGTGGCATCGCCCACTACGTGGCCGATCACTACCCGACGTATCGAGTGCGGTACGTGTCCACCGAGACGTTCCTCAACGAGTTCGTCGAGGCGATCCGGACGAACACGCAACCAGAGTTCAAGCGACGTTATAGAGACAATGACGTCCTTTTGATCGACGACATCCAGTTCATCGAAGGAAAGGAAGGCCTCCAGGAGGAGTTCTTCCACACATTCAACGAACTGCACCAGAACAATAAGCAGATCGTTCTCTCGTCGGATCGCACACCTGACGCCATTCCCACGCTGGAGGATCGCCTCCGTAGTCGGTTCAAGTGGGGCTTGATCACCGATATTCAACGCCCGGATCTCGAGACCCGTCTCGCCATCCTGCGCCGCAAGGCCGAATCGAAGACCATCGAGATCCCCGACGAGGTGTTCAACTTCATCGCCGAGAACATCACGGACTCGATCCGCGAACTCGAAGGCGCGCTGATCAAGGTCACCGCCTACGCGAACCTCACGCAGCAACCGCTCGACATAGATCTCGCCGCGCTGGTCCTCAGTGATCTCATCACCAATGCCGAGAAGCCGCCGGTCAATGCCGAACGCATCATCGACCTCACTGCGGAGATGTTCGGCTTCGAGATCGACCAGATCACCGGTGGCTCCCGCCGCCGCCCGCTCGTCGATGCCCGCCAGGTCGCAATGTACGTCACCCGCAACATGACGGACCTCTCGTTCCCCGACATCGGCAAGGCCTTCGGCAACCGCGATCACACCACAGTGATGCACGCCGTGCGAAAGATCGAGGCTCGAATGGGCGAACGCCAACAGATATTCGACAAGGTCACCGAGCTCCAACACCGGCTAACCCAGCCCGTTTGATGGGGACAGAACTGGGGATCCGTTGGGGACTCACCAGTGGACGAACGTGTACAAACCTCATGTCATCCCCCGTTCTCACTCCGCCTCCTGGTTCCCTGTGTTCGCGCGGGGACACCGTGGGGACGCGACATCCGCGTCGTTTCACGGCAGAATCCCTTGCCTCCACAATCCACAACCCCTATGGACTACTACTAGACATATGTCCATACGACCGGGAGAAGTAACCGCACCATGGGCCTGAAGTTCCGATGCGAACGAGACGTTCTCGCCAAAGCGCTCGCTGACGCGGGTCGCGCCGTCACCACACGAGGCGGCGCACTGCCCGTCCTGGCCGGCGTTCGTCTCGAACTCGCCGGTGATCAGCTGACAATCACGGGCAGCGACCTCGATCTGACGATCTCCACGGTCATCGAAGTCTCCGGCTCCGATGACGGTGTCGCCGTCCTTCCCTCGAAGCTGGCGTCTGATGTGGTCCGCTCGCTACGCAGCGGGGGAGTGGATGTCACGGTGGAGGACGACGACGCGCGAATCGTCGCTGCGCCTTCCGAGTTCGCGATCCGGATCATTCCGGCCGACGAGTTCCCCGAACTCTCTGCTCCGGAAGGCGATGCGGTCACCCTCCAAGCCGGTGCGTTCCGCGACGCCATCGAGCAGGTCGAAAAGGCCGCGTCGTCCGACGATGCCCGCCCGATTCTCACCGGTGTGCTCATGGCGGCCGAAGAGGAAGGCCTACGGCTCGTCTCCACGGACTCGTACCGCCTCTCGGTTCGTGATCTCGAAGGCACCACCGTGCTCAGCGAGGGCCAGAAGGTGTTGGTTCCGAGTCGTGCCCTCAAAGAGTTGGCGAGGGTCGTGGGCGACGAAAAAGAGATCACGCTGCGTCTCGGTGAACGCGATGCCGGCTTCCAGGTGGGCAGCATTTCTGTCACCACCCGGCTGATTGAAGGGGATTTCCCGAACTACCGCGGTCTCATCCCGACCGGCCATCCGAACTCGTTGACCATCGATCGGTTGACACTGCTCGACGCGGTGCGCCGCGTGCGCCTGCTAGCGCAGGAGTCCACACCAGTGCGCATGGCGATGTCCGCCGATGGACTCGAGCTCGTGGCCGTCACCCAAGACGTCGGCCAGGCCCACGAGGCGGTCGAAGAGGCCACCTACAAGGGCGACGATCTCACCGTGGCATTCAACCCCGAGTACCTGATCGACGGAATCGAGGTCGCCCCTGGTGACGAGATCACCCTCGAGACGGTCGACGAGCTGAAGCCGGCGCTGTTGAAGTCGTCCAAGGATCCGAACTTCCTTTACCTGTTGATGCCGGTTCGCGTCAGCTAGCCACGCTTAACGGATCCACGCCTCGGGGTCAGGTAGTGACTCCGCCCAGGTGGTTTGCGTGCGTGGGTTGTCGGCGCGGCGGTCCCACTTGGGGACAAGGTTGCGAAAGATGTGGAGCGGGTCGTCCGCGTTCGTTCCGAACCAAAGGGTGCTGACACCGAGTGTGCTGCCCCGCCCGTTGTCGTGGTTGCCGTCGGCGGTGAACTCGATGAAAACGGCGTCGTGGACAGCGCTCAGTGAACGCCGGCCGCGGTGCATGCCGTTGGTGTCAAACAGGAACATGTCGCCGGCCCGGCCGATGGTGTCCACCGTTCGCACGGCCTCCGTATCCACGCCCACCTGCTCGAACGACAACGGATTGCGTAAAAAGCAGCTGTAGGGATGGAACGCAGTCTGGGTCCCCGAGACGTAGGTCATGTACTGGTCGTCCATGGGAACATCCGTCAACAGCAGCATCACCTTGAGCATCCGGTCTTCTATGTCGTGATGCCATCCGAACTGGTGGCTGTCCGGCTGCTCTTTCGGCAGGTAGCGCATGCCGTAGACACACTTGATGTGTGCGGGCCTGCCGAGGTAGTGGTTGGCCGTCTCGACGAGGTCGGGGTGGCGGCAGATCTCGGCGAGATCAGGTGACAACACGACTGTGTTGTTGAAGACGAACGCAAGATTGAAGAACAACTCGACGGGATTGGCGGTGAAGTCTTCGTCGGCGTGAGGCCGGGTTATCCAACCACCGCGGCCGGTGATGGGTGCGTGATCAGTCATGGTTGAAGACCCATTGTGGGGGATTGTAGAAACTACGTTGGCGACCTGTGCAGATCCGGACGCTCGAACTCCAGAACTTCCGGTCGTATGAGGACGCGTCCGTCACGCTGTCGGACGGACTGACGGCGATCGTCGGGGAGAACGGGCAGGGCAAAACCAACCTGCTCGAGGCCATCAGCTGGATTGCCGGGATGGGTTCGTTTCGAGGTGTTCCCGATGACGCACTGATCCGACTCGGCGCCGACGCAGCGATCCTGCGGGCGACCGTGGTGTCGCCGGACGGCCGTGAACAGCTGATCGAGGCGGAGCTCCCGCGGGTGGGACGAAATAGGATTCAAGTGAATCGTCAACTATTGTCTCGGGCCCGAGATCTGCTCGGAGTAGTTCAGGTGACGGTGTTCTCACCTGACGATCTCGATTTGGTGAAGGACGGCCCGGCGCTACGTCGTCGCTGGATCGACGAAGCGCTGGTCAGCCGTTATCCGAAGCACGACGCGGTACGAAGCGATCTCGAACGCATCCTCAAACAACGAAACGCACTTCTACGATCGGCCCGCGGCCGACTTGATGGCGACACCGCGTTCACTCTCGATGTATGGGACGAGAAGCTCGCCGCGACCGGCCAGGCCGTACGTGACGCCCGTGAGACGTTGTTGGCGGAGATGGCGCCGCGATTGGCGGGTGCGTACGACGCTGTGGCGCGGCAAGCTACGGCTGTGGAGACGTTGTATGAGCCGAGTTGGGACGGCGATCTGGCGAGCGCTCTCGTCGCGTCGCGCGATTATGATGTTCGGCGTGGGGTGTCGACCGTCGGTCCACACCGCGACGAGATCCTCCTGCGCCTCGGGGGCGCACCCGCGCGCACTCATGCGTCGCAAGGCGAGCAACGGTCGCTCGCTCTCGCGTTGCGTCTCGCCGCCGACGCCATCGTCCGTGAGGCGGGTGTGGCCGAGCCGGTGCTGCTGTTGGACGACGTCTTCTCCGAACTGGACCCGGGTCGAGCTGAGGCGCTTCTCGGAGCGCTGCCAGGCGGACAGCGGCTGCTGACCACCGCTGCATGGCTCCCGCCGGCGGCAGTGCCGGACAGCGTCCTGCGCGTCGAAGCCGGAAGGATCACCGAGGCGAGCGGTGGGTAAGGACTCGACCACGGAACGTGGTCCTCAGCGGATCGGTCGCGTCCTTGACCGACTTCTGGGCACCATGCGGGCCCCGTCGGTGGACGTTCTCGACAGTGTGTTTTCGCGTTGGCCGGAGATCGTCGGGCCTGATGTCGCGGCCCACTGTCGGCCCGTCTCGATCGAGAGCGACACGCTCACCGTCGCGGCTGAGGATTCGACGTGGGCGAGCGAACTGCGCTGGCTCGAAAAAGACCTGCTCACACGGCTCGCGGAGGTTGCCGGAACCGACTGTATTTCGGCGGTAAAAGTGCGGGTCGGTCGGCGCAAATGACACCCATGTAACTGCTACACTTATAGAACCGTGTTCGGGCTGTTTCACCAGCGTCTTCGAGGCGCCAACACCCCTCCGGAAACCCCCACGCTCGCTCGTCGCGACGGGGATTTCGGAGCCCACTCATGAACACGGACGACGGGCCACACGACGGTGTCACACCGTCAACCGATACTGGCGCTCATGACCGAAATGGAGACCAGGTGACCACAACGAGTGAGTCGTCCTACGGCGCGCAGGACATCACCGTCCTCGAGGGCCTCGAGGCCGTTCGCAAGCGTCCGGGTATGTACATCGGGTCCACGGGTCCCACCGGGCTGCACCATCTCGTCTGGGAGGTCGTCGACAATTCGGTCGATGAGGCCATGGCCGGCCACTGCAGCCGGATCGATGTGTCGATCATGGAGGACGGTGCGATCGAGGTCACCGACGACGGCCGCGGGATTCCGACCGACATCCACCCGAAGTACGACGACATGAGCGCGGCCGAGGTCGTACTCACCATCCTCCACGCCGGCGGCAAGTTCGGCGGCGAGGGCTACAAGGTCTCGGGTGGTCTGCACGGTGTCGGCATCTCTGTCGTCAACGCCTTGTCGAGCCGCGTTGAGGTGGAGATCGACCGCGACGGTCATCGTCACGCGATGTCGTTCGCCGACGGCGGTGAGCTGCGCGATCGCCTGGCTGTCGCCGGCGATTCGCCGGTGGTCGACGGTGAGCCTCGTACGGGAACCACCGTGCGTTTCTGGCCCGATCCCACGATCTTCGATGAGGTCGAGTTCCGCTTCCAGACGCTGCTCGAGCGCGTCCAGATGATGGCGTTCCTCAACCGTGGCCTCGAGATCCGCGTCCGCGACCAACGGCTCACCTCGACGGTCGAGACCGAAGATCCCGAGGGCTACATCACGTTCAAGTACGACGGCGGCATTATCGACTTCGTCAGCCACGTCAACGCCTCGAAGGATGCGCTCTTCTCCACCGTCGGCTACTTCGCCGGCGAGGAAGACATCGATGGCAACGCCCACGAGGTCGAGATCGCCTTCCAGTGGAACACCGGCTTCAACTCCGATGGTCTCCACAGTTTCGCCAACGGCATTGCCACGCTCGAGGGTGGCATGCACGAACAAGGCTTCCGCACCGCGGTCACCCGTACGGTCAACGCCTACGCGCGCGATAAAGGGCTGCTGAAGGAGAAGGATGAGAACCTCGCCGGCGAAGACATCCGGGAGGGTCTCACAGCGATCATCTCCGCTCGCATCGGTGAGCCGCAGTTCGAAGGGCAGACCAAGTCGAAGCTCGGCAACGTGTCGATGCGGTCGCTTGTCGAGAAGGTCACCAACGAGAAGATGGCCGAGTGGCTCGAGGAGCATCCTGGCGAAGGCAAGGCCATCCTCACGAAGGCCACCAACGCTGCGCGTGCTCGCATGGCCGCCGCCGACGCCCGCAAGGCCATTCGGTCGAAGTCGTTGCTCGACGGCGCCGGCATGCCCGACAAACTCAAGGACTGCTCGGCGAAGGAGCCGGAGCGCCGGGAGTTGTTCATCGTCGAGGGCGATTCTGCTGGTGGTTCCGCGGTGCGAGCCCGTGATCCCGAGACGCAGGCAATCCTGCCGATCCGCGGCAAGATCCTCAACGTCGAGCGGGCCCGCATCGACAAGATGCTCAAGAACAACGAGGTCCAGACCCTCATCACCGCAATCGGGGCCGGCTTCGCCGAAGAGTTCGAGATCGACCAAGCCCGCTATCACAAGGTGATTCTCCTGGCCGATGCCGATGTCGACGGCCTCCACATCCGCACCCTGCTGCTCACGTTCTTCTTCCGCCAGATGCGGCCGCTGGTCGAAGCCGGCTACGTCTACATCGCGCAGCCGCCCTTGTATTCCACGAAGGTCTCCAACAAGGAGACCGTGTACCTCAAGGACGAAGCGGCGAAAGACACCTTCCTCGAAGAACGCCCCACCTACAACAAGGATTTCCAGCGCCTGAAGGGCCTCGGCGAGATGGACTGGGACGAGTTGCGCGACACCACGATGGATGTCGGTTCGCGCACACTGCTGCAGGTCTCGGTCGAGCAAGCGGCGATCGCCGACGAGGTGATGTCGATCCTCATGGGCGACGACGTCGAACAGCGAAAGAACTTCATTGTCACCAACGCACGCGAAGTGCGGAACCTGGACTTCTGATGACTGACACACCCACCGATGCGCTCGACAACGACGGCGAGCCGGACGACATCACCGTCATCGAGATCCAGGAGGAGATGGAAAGCTCATTCCTGGACTACGCGATGTCGGTCATCGTCAGCCGCGCGCTTCCGGATGCACGAGACGGCCTCAAGCCGGTGCACCGCAGGATTCTGTGGTCGATGTACGACCAGGGGTTCCGCCCGGATCGTTCCCACGTGAAGTGCGCCCGTGTCACGGGCGATGTCATGGCCCGCTTCCACCCCCACGGCGACAATGCGATCTACGACGCCCTCGCCCGCATGGCGCAGCCGTTCTCGTTGCGACATCCGCTGATCGATTTCCACGGCAACTACGGGTCTCCCGAGGATCCGCCGGCCGCCGCTCGCTACACCGAGTGCAAGCTCCACCCGCTCGCGATGCAGATGTTGGCCGACATCGATGAAGACACCGTCGATTTCATCGACAACTACTCGGGCGACTTCACGCAGCCGGATGTGCTTCCCGCACGGTTCCCCAACCTGCTGGTCAACGGCAGCCAGGGCATAGCGGTGGGCATGGCCACCAACATTCCGCCCCACAACCTCAACGAAGTGTGCGATGCGGTCACTCATCTGCTCAAAAACCCCGAGGCGTCCATCGATGACCTGATGGAGTTCGTCCGCGGACCCGACTTCCCGACCGGCGGACAGATCCTCGGTCGAGTCGGCATCGAATCGGCATACCGAACCGGCCGCGGTTCCGTGAAGATGCGGGCCGCCACCGAGCTCGGGGAGCGCGGCCAACGTCAAGCGATCGTCGTCACGGCATTCCCGTATCAAGTGTCCGCTGGTGCGGTCGCCCGCAAGATCTCCGAGCTGGTCAACGCCCGCGAACTCGAAGGCATCGCCGATGTCAACGACGAGTCGTCGGGCGACGACACACGCTTCGTCATCACGCTGAAGCGTGACGCCAACCCAGAGGTCGTGCTCAACAATCTCTGGAAGAGCACGCCGCTGCAGACCAGCTTCGGCGTCAACATGGTCGCCTTGGTCGGCGGCGTGCCCCGCACGCTCAACCTGCGCGAAGCGCTGGTCGCATACGTCGATCACCAGATCGAGGTCATCACTCGCCGCTCCGAGTACCGGCTCGATCAGGCCGAGAAGCGGCTCCACATCGTCGAAGGCCTGATCAAGGCACTCGACCTCATCGACGAGATCATCGCTTCGATCCGGGCCAGCGAGGATCGTGGAGCGGCGCGCGAGGCGCTGATGGTCGCTCCCTTCGAGTTCTCCGAAGTGCAGGCCAACCACATCCTCGACATGCAACTCGGGCGCCTCACGCGGCTCGGCCGCAGCGATCTCGAGGAAGAAGCCGGCGAGCTGCGCCAGACGATCGCGGAGCTCCAGTCGATCCTGGGCGACGACGACAAGCTGCGCGGTGTGATCATCGAGGAGCTCACCGAGGTCCGCGACAAGTTTGGCGAGGAGCGTCGCTCGGCGCTCGAGATCGATCCGGGCGAGTTCGACATCGAGGACCTGATCGACGACGACCCGCTGGTGTTCACCATGAGCGCGTCGGGCTACGTCAAGACCGTCCCCACCGAAGAGTTCAAGACCCAGGGGCGTGGTGGCCGTGGTATTGCCGGCACCAAACTGAAGGACGAGGACGAACTCACCCACCTCATCCAGACCACGGCCCACTCGTATCTGATGTTCTTCTCCACCAGTGGGCGGGTCTATCGATTGAAGGCCCACGAGATCCCTGTCGCTTCGCGCACTGCTCGCGGCACTGCGATCGTCAACCTCCTGCCCTTGCAGGAGGACGAGACGATCCAGGCGATCATTGACACCCGCGACTACGAGACGAACCGCTACCTCTTCTTTGCCACGGCCAACGGTCGAGTGAAGAAGACCCGGTTCAACGCCTACGACTCGTCGCTTCGAGCCGGGCTGATCGCCATCAAGCTCAACGACGACGACGAACTGGTGGAGGTCATCCCCACCAACGGCGTCTTTGACATCCTGTTGTCCTCCCGGTTCGGTCAGACGATCCGGTTCAAGGAGGATCAGGTGCGGGCGATGGGTCGCAACGCAGCCGGTGTGAACGGCCTCAAGTTCAAGAAGCCCGGTGACCAGGTGATCGCCTGCGACATCGCCCGCGACGGATCCACGCTGCTCCACATCACCAGCAAGGGGTTCGGCAAGCGCACCCTGGTCGAGGAGTATCCGCCGAAGGGTCGTGGCGGCATGGGCGTCGTCGGTATCAAGATCACCGACGACAAAGGCCCGGTTGTCGGCACCCTGATGGTGGACGACGACGACGAGATTCTTGCGATGACGTCCGCCGGCGTGCTCATCCGCACCCGCGTCGAAGACATCTCCATGCAGGGCCGCTCGGCCAGTGGCGTGAAGGTGATGAGCCCCGATGACGGCGACGAGGTCGCTTCCATCGCGCTGATGACCGTCGACGAAGATACCGTTGTCGATGAACTCACCGCGGACGATCTCATCGCGGCCGGCGAAGAGGCGTCAGCGACCGAGGGCGAGGCGCCCGAGCTGGCCGAGACTGCTGAGGTCGCCGAGGTGGTTGACCCGCTCGACGAGTCCGACGACTCGGATGAATCCGACGAGTCAACGGAACCGCCCGAGGACGAGCCTCCAGAAGCCTGAGGCCCTTCTCCACCGCACTTCCCCGTGACCACAATCGTGAGGGAGTGCAATGCGCGTTGGCGTACAGGG
The DNA here is from genome assembly GCA_029246685.1 of Acidimicrobiales bacterium. GTDB lineage: Bacteria > Actinomycetota > Acidimicrobiia > Acidimicrobiales > Aldehydirespiratoraceae > JAJRXC01. The sequence goes on from JAQWMR010000001.1 coordinate 110,117, forward strand.
AAGAGGTGACCACGGACAGATCGCGCCGCTGATGGTGTTCGTGCTGGTGATCGGCCTGGTTGCGGTTGTCGTGATTGGTCGGCTGGTCCTGATAGCCGACGACTCGGCTCGGGCCCGAACGGCGGTGTTGTCGAGTCCTACGCCTCGTCGGGAGGTGTGGTCGAGGTGGTCGTCGTCGTCGGAGATGCCGCGGCCCGCGCTCGGGCGGAGATCACGGTCGACTGGGTCCCGTGATCGATCGAAGCTCCAGCCGAGCGAAGGTGATCACGAGCGGGGCCAGGATGAGCGCGGGCAGAGCCACGAAGAGGGGACGCTGCAGCCACCAGGTGGTCGACGGATCCGCCAACAACGTCTGCCCCGATAGCGACCACAGTGCCAGAGTGGCGACGAGGGCGGTCATATGCCAGGTGAACACCGTTATCGCTACCGCGTTGACTGCGATGGTGGCCCGCCACACAGGCCGGCGAGCAACGAGGCGCTCGAGATGCGGAGCAAAGCACCTGACCAGCCCGAACTGCATCAGCGCGAGGGCCGCGACCGCTGCGGTGGTCGGGAACATGTTGCTCATCGCGCCGCTGCTCGTTGCAACCATGGATGTGGGGTAGGGGCCGAGCGCCGTCATTGCGACGAGCGCGGCAACGCCGGCCGCGGCGACACCGCTCCGATGCCTCGGATCCCGGGCGGCGCCCTGCCAGCGGTGGCCGAGCTGTGCCGCGAAGACGAAGACCAACAGCGAGTTGGCGATCCCAGCAGCTTCGATGCCCAGGTGGAATCGCATCAGGTCGCCAGCGATGATGAGCAGGCCGGTGGCCAGCGGAGCGACGGCGCCCAAGGCGCGGTCGCCCCGCATCGTGACCGGGGTCAACAGCGTGACCGCGCCGTAGGCCCCGATGAACCACAGCGGGACAAAGACGACGTCGCCCCATTGCCAGACCGACCGGTCCGTGAGTCCCGAGCCGATGGCTGCGAGATCAAAGGCCACCCAGAACAACAGGAGTGGTGCTAATGGGCGGGCGAGCCGTCCGAGGCGCGTCGCGAGCCAGTCAGCTGTTGCCCGGCCATCCCGCTGCTCTGCACTGAGTGATGCGGCGTTGGCGAACCCACCGACGATGAAGAACAGCGGCATCACCTGGAGAAGCCACGTCGAGACCCACAGACCACCGACCGAGTCGATGGGATTCGGCATCGTGATTCGTCCGTCGCTCCAGTGGGTGACGGAGAAGGTGCAGTGCCACAAGACAACGACGGCGATCGAGATGGCTCGAAGCAGGTCAACACTGCGGAAACGGGCGGCAGGCGTTGCATCGGTCAGATCATCGAGAAGCTACGTTGTCATGGCTTCATGATCGTGAGTCAGAGGCAGGCGTAGCACTAGGGATTCCCCCAATGAGGGGTGGGGATACCGCCGGGTGAGATCTGCGAAGACGGTGGATGCGCGAGAATCGTCGCCGTGCCGATGTCGTTCCCGGAGGTGGTGGATCACCCGTTGTTCAGCCCGCCGCTCCGATGGCGGATGGCGGTACGAAGCCGGGAGGCCCCGGACTGGCTCCAGATCGACGACGCCCGAGAAGCCGATCTGGCGTTGAAGGAGGCCACTCTCGCCGACCCCGACAACGACGCGTTGCGGTGCCTGCCAGGTTCTGAACCCGCCTCCCAAGCGGTGCTCGAACTGGTCGAGGCTGAGTTGGCCGGTCGGGGCGTGGCGGTTGACCCGGGCGGATCGGACGGTGCAGGCGCGCATCCGATCGATCTGGCGGGACGAGTGGTGCAGGAGGACCTGTGTCTGATGGAGCGCGACGAGCGGGCCTGGCGATTGACCGCTGGAAGCGTGTGTTTCCCGACTCGGTGGTCGTTGGCGGACAAGATCGGAGGGACGTTGGCCGGCATCCACGAGCCGGTGCCCGGCTACGCCGCGGACATCGGCGCCCAGGTGGACCGCTTCTTCGACCGAATGGCCCCGGGAGCGATTGCCTACCGGATCAACTGGTCGCTCGTGGGCGATTCTGCTCGACGACTACCGGCGCGGAATCGGCAGGCCCCCGAAACCATGCCGACGGATCCGGCCAGGGACCTCTTCATGCGGCTCGAGCACCAGACGCTTCGTCGCCTCGAGGACCACGCCGCGATCCTTTTCGGCATCCGCATCCACGTGTGGCCTCTTGGCGAAGTTCTCGAGCTGCTCCCCGCGGCAGAGTTCGCGAGCGAAATCCACACGGCTCCTCCTGACATCGCCCGGTACAAGAACCTCGAAGGGCTGCGAGAAGAACTGGCCGTCTGGCTTGAGCGTGGGGGTGCGGGGGCCTGAGGCAGTTCTTCCCGTACACTTTACCGGTGCTCTCGCCGCGGGCGGCGCAGGAACACACATCACACGCATGAGCGAGCTCCCCGACCCCGACGACGCCACCTTCCGCCTCGCTACCGGCGAGGAGCTGGTGCTCCCTGGCGACGCAGACGCGGAAGAACTCGCGACCACCGACTCGGATCAGGCTTCCGCGTCAGCCGCGCCCAGCTTGCCCGGCATCCCGCCCGGCATTCGGGCCCCGCGTCCCTCGTACCGGGATCGGCGGCTCGCTGGTCGTCTCCGCGCCCGCAAGGTCCGTCGGCTGGTTCGCCACGTCGAACCGTGGTCGATGCTGAAGGTTTCGCTGCTGTTCTACTTCTGCCTCTGGGTGATCCTGCTGATCGCCGGCGTGATCCTGTGGAGCTTCGCGGTCGATTCGGGAACGATCGACAACTTTGAGAATTTCATCAAGGAACTGTTTGCGCTCGACAGCTTCGAGTTTAACGCCGACGAGATCTTCCGGGCGAGCGCCATCGGAGGTCTGGTTCTCGTTGTCGCCGGATCGGGGTTCACCGTGCTCATGGCGGTGCTGTTCAACCTGATCAGCGATGTCACGGGCGGTGTGCGCTTCACGGTTGTCGAGGAAGAAACCGCCCGACCGCGACCCAAGCGGACTCGCCCGCGCCACGGTGCTCGACCCATCCCTGCCGCGCAGCCCGGCGCCGCTCACGAGATGGGCGCCGCTTCGCCCGTGCTCGAAGAAGCCAGCTACGAGGACGAAGTGGATCAGGCCGGAGCCGACGTTCCCATCCTCCCCACCGCCGAGTCGGCGGAGGAGTCGGGCGATGCACCCGTGGACGAGGAAGCGAGCGTCGACGAACCGTCGGCCTGACAGCAAAAACGACGTTGGCGACCGCAACCGCGCACCGGTAGCGTGAGCGGCTCGCGGGGCTATAGCTCAGTTGGTTAGAGCGCACCCCTGATAAGGGTGAGGTCGCAGGTTCGACTCCTGCTAGCCCCACGGGAACTCTTCGAGTTCCATGGAGTTTCGCCGAATGCGAAACTCCGGGCGTCCGTGAGTTCGCGAACGAATTGAGACCAACATGGGTGGTCGAGGGCTACTGACGCTCATCCGGCGGGCAATGGTGGCGATCTTTGCCGGGATCTCTGTGGCTGCGGCGATTCGTGTGCGGGGGAGTGGCGGAGTCCCACCCCAGAAGGGCGGTTGGCGCGAGCTGACCGGCGACGACCTGCGATGATGCGCTGGTGAGAGTCGTAATGTTCGGCGCGGGCGCCACCGGCGCGCGCATTGCTCGCCAGCTCCGGTCGAGCGGCAAGGTCGACTGTGTCGAGATCCGCGACCAGCAGGCAGAGAAGGCCCGCCGTCTCGTCGAGACCCTCGGCGCCGGCACGGACTACGGCGAGGGTCGCCAATTCGGATCCGATACCCACGCGATCGTCATCGCGACGCCGGCGGGCTCCCAGGCCACGATTGCTCGTCGGGCTGTCCATCGGGGAATCCCGGTTGTCTCGACGAGCAACCAGATGTCTGAGGTTCGCCGCCTCCTCACCCTCGACCAGGAGGCGCAGCACAACGGTGTACCAGTGCTGATCGGCGCAGGGTTCATGCCGGGGCTGACCGGCCTTCTCGCTCGTCACGGCGCTGGCGAGTTCGACCAGGTGGATGAGATACACGTGGCGAAGGTGGGAACAGGCGGACCGGCCTGCGCCAGACAGCACCATCGATCTTTGTCCTCCACCGGACTGGACTGGCGCGACGGGAAGTGGACCCGCCGAGCCGGCGGTTCCGGTCGTGAGCTCGTCTATTTCCCTGATCCGATCGGTGGACGCGACTGCTACCGGGCCGGTTTGCCCGACGCGCTGTTGCTCGTTCCAGAGTTTCCCGGTGTCGGGCGGGTCACGGCCCGCCGAGCAGCAACCCGTCGCGATCGGCTCACTGCGCCGCTTCCGATGTTGCGTCCACCCCATGCCGAGGGCGGAATTGGGGCCGTGCGCGTCGAACTGCGCGGTCGTCTCGGAATCGAACGCCGCGTGCTCGTCCTCGGCGCGATCGAGCGCCCTGCGGTCGCGGCCGGGGCAGTTGCGGCGTGCGCGACGCTCCAGGTGCTGGCGGGACAGGCCGCACCAGGCGCCTACGGGCTGGCGGGCGTCGCCGAACCCCTCGCGCTCCTGCGGGCGGTCGGTGACTGCGGCGTGCGGCCCATGCGTTTCGAGGGTGTGTCCACGTTCCTGTAGGCCGTGACCGAAGTCATGGCGAACTTGGCCGAACTGGGTATCAAGGTTGCCCGCCGACGTGCCGTAGAAGGTTGAAACGACGCTCGATATGGGCCATTTGGGCAATTTTTCGAGAAATCGCTAAAACGCGCGGCGTCCCTCGCCGAAACCATCTCCGCTGGAAGAAGTTCGGCGACGGGGCCAACTTCAATCACACGGAGGGAGATCTGGGGCGATGACAATGGGCGATCAGGACCAAAGGCTGCGACCGACTCGAGCGAGTCGACGACGTGTCCGTCCGACGCAAGGTGCAGGCTCGATGGAGTCCGATCTGGCTGAAATGATCGAGCTGAATCTGCCGCTCGTGAAGCACATCGTCTTCCAGGTGGCGGTGCACTTCCCTCGCCACGTGGATCGTGACGAACTGGCCCGGGCTGGTGCTCTCGGCCTCGTGCAAGCGGCCCGCCGCTACGACGAAGAACGTGGCGTGCCGTTCGAGTGCTTCGCCGCTCAGCGCATCCGGGGAGCGATCCTCGATGCGGTTCGTGCCGCTGACTGGGCGCCTCGCTCGGTCCGCAACCTCGCCCGCAAGCTCGAAGGGGCAGAGCAGCGTCTCGCCACCGAGCTGGGCCGCGTGCCCACCAAGGACGAGATGTCCGAAGCGCTCGGCATGAGCCACAGCGAACTTAACCGTCTCTAGGACCGGATGTTCCACTCCGTCGTGCTGGCCCTCGAACACGAGACCGCCGACGACGTCGAAAGGACCTCACCCTGGTCGACGTGCTCATCGACGAGAACTCGGTCGAGCCGTCCGCTGAACTCGAGACCCGTGAACTCCACGGCTACCTCTGCGACGCCATCTCGTTGCTGCCGGAGCGCCACCTTCTCGTCGTCGTTGGCTCCTTCCTTGAGGGTCGCACCTCCCAGGACCTCGCCGGCTTCCTCGGAGTCACCGAGTCCCGCATCAGCCAGCTCCGCTCGGAGCCGCTGCTGATGCTGCAGGAAGGCATCGAGGCCCAGTACGTCTCCAACACTCCGGACCGTGTGAGGTCACCGGCCGTGGTGCTCGTCGCAAGGCTACCTACGCCAAGGGCATCTCCGAGGCGTCGGACTTCGCGGACCGCATGGAGCTGATCAATCTCATCGAGAGCGACGCCCCCGCCATCGTCGGGCTGCGCTGATTCTCGCCGGGCCGCTGAGATCGGCCCCGCTCCACAAGAACTGCGGCTGGGCTCGACGTTGAGCCCGTCGCTATGACGAAGCAAGCACTCGGTAGTGTGGCGGCCCATGGGTCGCCACTCTGCCGTTTTGACGAAACTCGCCTTTCTGACTGCCGTTCTTGCTCTCGTCGCGGCTGCGTGTGGCGACGACACCGGGACTGCGTCGCCGACCACCACGTCGCTCGGGCCCGACGGTGAAGTCGTTGAGTTCAGCTGTCCCGACGTGAACTCGCCGGCTCCGGAGCTTCTCGAGGTCGGCGTCGTCTTCGAATATTCGGACAACGGCAACGGACACGAGGCCTGCTCGTCGGGGTACGAAATGTCGCCGCCCGCGAGCGGTGACCACTTCGATGCCTGGCAGAACTGCGGCTTCTATACCGAGCCGATCCTGGACTACGGCGCCGTCCACGCACTGGAGCACGGCGCGGTGTGGATCGCGTATCAGCCGGATCTCACAGCCGATGAAGTGAACGCCATCGCCGCGGCGGTCGAGGGCGAGAGCCACCTCCTCGCGGCGCCCTACCCCGGTCTGGAGAACCCGATCGTGTTGACCGCGTGGACCCGCCAGCTAGCGGTCGACCGCTGGGCGGACCCAACGGTGGACGAGTTCCTCGGCAACTTCGTCGGTCGACTGTCGACCACCGCCCCCGAGGCTGGGGTCCGCTGCGACGGTGGGTTCGGTTCGCCGCCCGATCAGCCGCTCACCGACTACCAGGGCATTCTCGATCAGGTCCGCTAGGCGCCGCGTCCGGCGCCTTCAGCTCCAGATGGACAGCACGTCGTCGTGGATACGGCCGTTGGACGCGACCCCGGAGCCTGCTTGCCATGCGTTGGGACCGTCCGCGCCGGTGTAGCCGGTGAAGCTTCCACCCGCCTCGGCGATGATGACGGCAATCGGGGCGACATCCCAGGGGTTGGCGAGCGGGTCGATCATGGCTTCGGCCCGGCCTGTCGCCACGAGGCTGTAGCCGTAGGCATCGCCCCAGGTGCGGAACTGAACTGGCGCCGCGTGGACTGCCGCCAGGTCCGCCGGAGGCCAGTAGCCGAACTCGCTCGTGCACACGTAGGCGCCGTCGAGTGAGGCGTGGTCGCTGACCCGGCAGCGGTCACCGTTGTGGAACGCGCCGAGCCCGCGACCGGCCCACACCGTTTCGCCGAGCGCCGGCAGGTTGATCACACCGACCGCGGGGCCGTGTTCGTCCACGAGCGCGAGCAGGTTCGAGTAGAGCGGCACGCTTTTGGTGAACGCCTTGGTGCCGTCGATCAGGTCGATCACCCACGTTCGGCCCGACGTGCCTTCCGCGTCGGCGTGTTCTTCGCCGATCACCGCGTCGTCCGGATAGGCCGCGGCCAGTTCCGCCCGCATGAAGGTCTCCGCGGCGAGATCGGCTTCGGTGACGGGTGAACCGTCGCCCTTGTGCTCGACGGCGAGGCCGGCGCGACGGAACCAGTGGAGGGTGAGCTCGCCGGCGTCGCGGGCGATGTGGACCGCATGCTCGACGAGCGCGGGATCGACAGGCGGGGCGGGGTCTGACATCGGGGCGACGCTACCCGCGGGGCGGCCGGGGGAAGAACGTCGCCGTGCGGGCGACGTACTCCGCGTAGCCGTCGCGGCGCTTCATGAGGCCCCGTTCGAGCATGGCGACGCCCGAGACCCGGAGGAGCATGAACGTCATGACTGCCGGCCCGACGATGCCGAACCAGGCGTCGCCCGACTCCGCCGCCACGAGGAAGATGCCCCACCAGATGCAGAAGTCGCCGAAGTAGTTCGGGTGGCGGGTGTAGCGCCACAGACCCCGCTCCATGACTGTTCCGGCGTTGGCCGGATCGGCCTTGAAGCGAGCGAGCTGGGCGTCGCCCACGCTTTCGAAGAACAGGCCGATGCCCCAGAGGACGACGCCGATGATCGCGAGAACGCCGATGTCGGGCGTCGCTGGTGTCGCAGCGAGCTGCACCGGTAGCGACACGACGAACATGATGAGGCCCTGGAACCCGAACACCGTCAGAAGCGACTTGATGGGGAATGCGTCGCCTTGGCGCCGCCGCATCGATTGGTAGCGGAAGTCCTCCCCGTCGCCCCAATTGCGCCAGAGCAGGTAGATGGCCAAGCGAAGGCCCCAGATTGTGACCATCGCCGTGACGAGATCGATGCGACCGTCATTGCCGTCGCCGGTGGTGCGGCTGACCCACGCGACCACAACGAAGCCGAGTCCCCACACGATGTCGACGATGCTGGCGTTGCGCAGGATGAGGCTCACCACCCACGTGACGATCATCGCCATCACGATCGCCAGTGCCGCGCCGAGAACGACGTCCAGATGTCCGCTCATGCTGTGTCTCTCCTCCTGTCTCTCTCGATGCTGTCTCTCTCAGACATGGATCTCCTGTGCCCCGATGAGCGACGGCGGTGTGCCGTCACTGTCTCTACGTTCGATGACGCCCTTTTGGATCCACCGATCGAGGTCGATCCACCGGTCCAGTAGCCATCCGGCAAGATCGTCTGTGGGTACCTCGTCGCGAGGGATGCGCCAAAGACGGACCCGCACCGGGGTTCGAAGAGGGAGATGCTGTCGGATCGAGGCGAGATCGCTGAACGCTTCCATGCCTTCGTGGGCGACGAGGATGAGGTCGGCCTCGGGTGCGCCCGCCAGGAGGGCCTCGGTGCCCGCGGGGCGCGGTGGCAGTATGTGCTCGAGCGACCGAGCGGGCGCTTCGAGGTCAGGTCGACCCTCGGCCAGTCGGAGTGCCGCCCGGTCGAGTCGCTCGGGTGTGTAGAAGGTGCCTTCCGGGAAGATGACGGCGACACCGCGGTCGAGCCCTGCCGCGAGCTCACGCATCTCGTCCCACAGTGGGGAGTCCGGGGTGGGGGCTCGGTTGATGAAGACGTTCGGCAGCAGGTTGCCGACGATGTCCATCGCCGGTAGCCACTGCAAGTCATCCTTCAACGTGTAGCGGATCTCGTGGTGTCCAGCCACGCCGAACAGGAGCAGCGGCAGTATCGAGTCAGCGTGGCTGGCGTGGCGGGCGAGCACGATCGCCTTGCCGTCCCGCATCTCTCCAGGGTTCTCCACCACCCAACGCAGACCCGAGAACCAACGCAGGTTCACGATGTGGCGCCGGGCCCAACGCCATTCGAGCCGGTGGAACCGAGCCTGGGAGAGGTCCCGGTCGAGTCGGCCGAGATGCCAGGTAATCAGCGCTGCAGCAGAGGCGAGACTGCCGGCTTCGTTGACGAGCACGCCGACGTAGAGCATCCAGCCGCGGCTTCGCCGAAACGCCTGGCGCGTGATTGTGTCGACGATGGCGAGAACCGGCACCACGATCGGGGTGAGGGCGACGCTGACGGACACCGCGATCGTCAGGATGGTGATGCTGATCGGCCGCCGAATGAGCGGCCGGGGCGGTGCAGCCATGAGAACCTACGGTACCGCGTATGAGGGTAGGCTCGGATTGACAACTTTCATGTTGTTTCATTATTTTCCGATATATGCCTGACCCGTTTGTGCCGCAGGCGTTGCAGCCATTCCAGTCGCCTCCCCCCAACACGGCGGAGGTTGCCGCATTGCGCGAGCGCGCCCGCGACTACGCCCGCCGGTCGGCCGTGCTGCACCGCGACGACGACGCAAAGGCACGTCACACAGAAGACGTCTGGTCGTCGCGCGCCGCGAGCGCCAGCCGGGCGGAGCTCCAGCGCGGGGTCGGATTCTCGGTGTGGATGGCGGCTGACGGCCTGCGTGACACACACGTCGCCTTGGACGACCATGCCGCGTACCTGGAGCGAGAGTCGCGGCGCCTCGACCGCGAGGCGGACGCCCTCGAGAGTGGCCCTCCTCCGCTCATGGGTTTCACGACGTCTTCGAACACGGCGGGTTACGCGTCGTAGGCTTTCCTCGATGCAGCAACTCAGTGCCCAGGACGCGACGTTCCTTCACCTGGAATCGCCTCGCACCCCGATGCACATCGGGTCGCTCGCGATCTACGACCAGTCGTCCGCCCCTGATGGCCACGTCACCTTCAAATCGATCCTCGCGACGACACAGGAGCGGCTCGGCCTGGCCCGGTCGTTCACCGAGCGCCTCGTACACGTCCCGCTCGGGCTCGACCACCCGTATTGGGTGTCCGATCCCGATTTCGACCTCGAGTACCACATCCGCCACATCGCTCTGCCCAAGCCGGGAGACTGGCGCCAGCTCTGGATTCAGGTAGCCAGGCTGCAGTCTCGTCCACTCGACATGGACCGACCGCTGTGGGAGTTCACCGTCATCGAAGGGCTCGACAACCTCGACGGCGTTCCCGCCGGTGCCTTCGGCATCCTCGCCAAAGTGCATCACTCGGCGATCGACGGCGTGTCTGGTGCGGAGATGACCGCAGCAGTCCACGATCTCGAACCGGAGGCACCGCCGCCCGACGCGCCGGCCCCGCCCAGCGATGTCGTCCCTCGAGATCTCGAACTGCTCGCCCGAGCCGGTGTGAACTCCGTCCGACAGCCGTTCCGCATGGCGCCGGCGATTCGTGAGACGGTGCCCGCGCTGCGCAGATGGGTCGAGACGTTCCAGAAGGACGATGTGACGCTTCCCGCGGTCCCTGGGCGAGTGCCGGGCACGCGCTTCAACACGGAGGTCTCGCCGCATCGCGTCGTGATCGGCACCCGGTTTGATCTCGACGAAGTGAAGTCGATCAAGAACATGGTGGAGGGCGCCACCATCAACGATGCGATCCTCACCATCTGCGCCGGCGGGCTCCGGCGCTATCTCGACTACCACGGCGATCTGCCGGAGGAGTCGATGACGGCCATGGCCCCGATCTCCGTTCGCTCGGACGAGGAGCAGGCGGTCGCCGGGAATCGGGTGTCGGCGATGGTCGTCCGTCTGCGGACCGACATCGTCGACGATGTGGAGCGGCTCGGCGCAATCCGCGAAGCAACCCGGGGATCCAAGGAACTGACGAACGCGGTCGGGGCCCGCTTGATGACCGACTACGGCTCGTTCATCCCGGCGGCCACCGCCGGTCTGGCGTCGCGGCTCGCGACGCGTATCGCAACGAACTCGAGCCGGCCGCTGGTGAACTGCACGATCACGAACGTCCCTGGCCCCCAGATCCCACTCTATTCGGCTGGCGCGAAACTGCTCGACCTGTATGGCACGGGCCCGATCGTCGACGGAATGGGTCTGATCATCCCGGTGTTCAGCTACTGCGGCGGCATCACGGTCAGCGCGACGTCGTGTCGCGAGATCATGCCGGATCCCGAGCGCTTCATCGCCTGTGTGGAGGAGTCCTTCGAGGATCTCCGAGCGGTCGCCCGGCCGTAGCGATCAGGCCGCGGCGACGTCGAAGCCGGTACCGCGGGGGAACAAGTAGCGAAGCGGCCCGGGAGGCCGGAAGCGGTTCCACTCGTTCGCGGGTTGCGCGAGACGATCGGCGACGATCCACATCGCGAAGGGGTTGTAGCCGAGACCGCAGTGGCTGCCCCGCACTTCGATGTTCTCGGTGTGGGGGCGGTGCACGTTGAGGCACTGCGACCAGTGCACGATGCCGTCAGTCTTCGTGTAGATCGATGTGGTCCAGACCGGGATCGGCTCGCGGGCCCACGACGGCACGCGGTTGAGTTCGAACTCCGGGTTGTGGCGAGCTCGCAGGGCCCGAAACGCAGCGCTCGCGTTGGACTCGTCAGGTCCGGTTGTCTGGAACGGAGAAGCCATGGTGACGACCTGGCGGACAACGCTGGGGGCGAGACGAGCGATCTCGCGGGCATAGATGCCTCCGAGGCTCCAGCCGATGATGTCGAGGGGCCCGCCTCGACGATCGAGTTCTTCCACTCGCTCCACGAGGCCATCCATGATCTCGTTGGTCGGGCCGATGTTGCGCCCGAGGTCCCAGCCGTGGACGTCGTGACCGAGGTGCCCGAGGAGCCGCCGCATGGGGGCGGTGCTGGCGTCGTCGGCGAGGAAACCCGGCAGGACGAGTACCGTCTTCGGTGTGCCCTTCGGAAGGAGGGCGGCGAGTGCGGGAGCGCTCAGTGCGAAGGAGCCCATCTCACCCAGCGCGCGAATTTCCAACGCGGCGAGGAGTCGGGACGGTCGGGTAGCCATGGTCTCAAGCCTTCCATCGGCGGTGACGGTTCACAAAGTGAGATCAGGAACCCGGCGTCGGAATCGTCATCGTAGGCAGATCTGGCGCCGGACCCCACGCAATCGCCGCTTTCGAGAATCCCTGAGCGACGGCCACCGTGAGCGTCAGCTCCGCGAGTTCGGCCGCGGTGAATTCTGCGGTCACCGCCGACGCTCCGCTGCCGTCCGTGTCAGCGCCGATGACGACATCAGCCCAGGCGATCGCGGCCTTCCACCGATGCGGTAGTTCGGCGTCAGCGAACCCATCATCGATGGCGTCCACTCGCTCCTCGGTCAGTCCTTGCTGCTGCGCACCTGCGAAGCGGAGGTTGCGTCAAATGCCGCAGTCGGTGATCCGGGCGTTGCGGAGCCGGCCCACTTCCTTCGTGGCCTGGTCGACGGCGCCGTGCTGCCACAGCTCGGCGTAGAAGCGGTCGAATCGGCCGTTCAGCTCGGCGTCGTGTTCGAAGAAGTTCATGGAGCCCTCAGGCGGCGTCATCCTCATCGGGTGCGCTCTAGAGCGAGAACGGCGCGGGCCTGTGCCTCGATGGTTGCGAGCCCGATCGTGAAGGCGGCGACTTCCTCATCGGAGAGATGTGTTCGGACCCCGTCGGCCAGTTCGTCGGTGACCGCATGGGGGTCGACGACCCACATCTCCGCGAAGGCCAGACACGCGGCGACGAGATCGGAGTCGTCGGCCGGGACCGGCGCGCTGCGGTGCCGGCCGGCGTCTGGCGGGGCGCCGACGAGCTCACACACCCGGGCGCGACATCGCTCCAGCAGCCCGGTATCGACCCGGTCGTCCCACACGCCGTCGACCAGTGCGCCGAACTCGGCGGCGACATTGGCGGGGAGATCGGCGAGGGTTGGCATCGGCCGACGACCCTATGCCGAAACGAGTGCGGCGTGCGCGGCGTGGAGGCGGCCGACTGCCTCGGTCAGTTGCTCGGGCGTGGCGGTCGCCCAGCTCAACCGAAGGCTCGTGCGTGCGTCGGCCGCGACAGCGAACGCGGCGCCGGGCACAAAGGCGACGTTGTGATCGAGCGCGGCATCGAGCAACTCGTTCGTGTCGGTGCCGTCGGCGAACGTCGCCCAGACGAACATGCCGCCGCCGGGCCGGTTGACGGTGAGCCGCTCACCGAGTCGGTCGACGAGTGCCCCGATGAGTGCGTCGCGTTTCTCGCGGGTGGCCGCCTGTAGTCCCGCGAGATGATCAGGAAACCAGTCGGCCGAGATGGCGGCATGGGCGATTGCCTGGCTGATGGTGCTCGTGTGGAGGTCGGCCGACTGTTTGGTGCGCTCGACCGCCTCGAGCAGCCACTCGGGACCGATCATCCAGCCGACCCGGAGGCCCGGGGCGAGCACCTTCGACACGCTCCGAAGATGGACAGCATTGGCGTGGTGAGCCGGCTCGTCGGCCGCGCCGGCGACACCGAGGTCGCGGTACGGGTCGTCGAGCACGACGAGGAAGCCGTTCTGCTCGGCCAACTCGAGCAGCGCCGTGAGCCGGGTGTCCGTGAGCGTGACCCCGGTGGGGTTGTGGAAGTGGGGCACGACGTAGACGAACGTGGGGCGTAGGCCGGCGGTGATACGGGAGCTGAGCGCGGCGACGTCCAGCCCGTCCGCATCGATCGTGACGGGGACCAGCTCGGCGCCGGAGCCTCGGAAGGCCTGGAGCGCTCCCAGGTAGTCGGGATCACCGACGACCACCTGGTCGCCGGGGTCGATCAAGACCGAGCTGAGCAGATGGAGTGCCTGCTGCGAACCGGTGGTGACCAGGACCTCGTTGGTTGATGATGCCGCCGTCGTGGTGGCGACGATGTGCTCGCGCAGTCCCATCTGACCGGCGGTCAGGCCGTATTGCAGGACGTCGGCATCTCCGGCGACCTCTGCGGCGATGTCGGCGAGGCGGTCGGTTGGGAAGAGCGAGGGATCGGGGAGGCCGCCGGCCAGGCTGATTATGCCGGGACGCTGCGCCTGCTCGAGCAGGTCGCGGATCGCCGACGTCGTCTGTTGACGGGCCCGAGTGCTCAGCAGGGAGTGCATCCCCACAGCGTCTGCTGGGTCGGTCGTGAACGGAAGCCCCTAATGATGGTGGTATCACCAGTGCTACCTTCAGCCCTCTACCCTGAACGGATGCGATCGGCCGACCTCGGTGACTTCCTGCGCAGTCGGCGCGAACGCCTCCGACCGGCAGATGTCGGGCTTCCCGCCGGCTCGGGGCGTCGAGCAGCGGGCCTTCGCCGTGAGGAGGTCGCGGTGTTGTCAGGCGTCGGGCTGTCGTGGCTCACCCGGCTCGAACAGGGACGGGCCAACAGCGTGTCGGCTGAAGTGCTGGACGGACTGGCCGTCGCACTTCGTCTCAGCGGGCCCGAGCGCCTCCATCTCTACGACCTCGCCGACGTCCATCCGCCCGCGGACGGCGTGGGCGGTCAGGTTGCCGACGAAATGCAGCGGATCCTCGTGGACAGCCTCGAGCCCAACCCCGCGTACGTCCTCGACCACACGTGGAACCTCGTGTGCTGGAACCGTCCGCAAGCCGAACTGTTCCCGGTGATCGAGACGGTCGACGGTCCGCCCAATCTCCTGCGTCTCACGCTCAAGACCGACGCTCTGCGCTCGTTCATGACCGACTGGCAGGAGGAGGTGAGCCGGCTCGCATCGCAGTTCCGGCTCCACCTCGGCCGCTTCCCGAGCGAGGAAGGGGGCGCGCTCGTCGGCGAGTTGCGGGCGGCCCACCCAGAGTTTGCCGCTGCGTGGCGGGCTCAGGACGTCGCCGTGTTCTCGCCGAAGATCCGCCGGTTCAGCTCGGGGGCGGGGGAGGCGGCATACCACCATCACCGCCTGGCGCTGCCGGATCATCCCGGCTGGAGCGCTGTGATCTATACGCCGGTCGGCTGACGGTGCTCAGCGGACATCGAAGGCGAGCTCGAACGAGCGGACGGCGCGGGCGAAGATATTCGGCTCCACATCGGGCTCGCTGACCACGCGCAGGTCCGTCACTCGTTGCGTCATCACCTCGAGCAAGAGGCGCAACTCGGCCCGGGCGACGTTGGCCCCGAGGCAGAAGTGCGTCCCGTGGCCGAACGCGAGGTGGGGGTTCGGGTCGCGGGTGATGTCGAACGTCTGCGGATCGTCCCAGACGGTCTCGTCCTTGTTGGCGGCGGGGTAGACGAGGGCGATTCGATCGCCGGCGGCGATCGACGTGCCGGCCAGCTCGGTGTCGCAGGTGGCAATCCGGAACATGTTGTTGAGCGGCGTGACCCAACGGATGAGCTCCTCCGTAGCGGTGGCGGCAAGCGCCGGGTCTGCGGCGATCGCTTCCCAGGCGTCCGGATGGTCGATCAGCGTCCGAAGGCCATGGGCGATGACCGTGCGGGTGGTCTCGGCGCCGCCGGCGATCAGCAGGCCGGTCTCCTGCACCATCGTCATCGGGTCCATCTCGTTGGCCAGCCAGTCCGAGAACAGGTCCTCCGCGGGTTCCGCGGCGCGCTGGGGGAGGACGTCCTGCATGATGGCGGCCCACTCCTGGATGCTGCTGATGAAGGTCTCGAACAGCGCCGGGTCGCTGGGTGCCGAGTCGATGCGCATCTGTCGCTCGGACCAGTTCTTGACCTCTCGCCAATGGTCGGCGCCGAACCCGAGCAGCTCGGCGGTGACGCGGCAGGGCAGCTGGGCGGCCAGCGCGTCGACCACCTCGACTGACGCTCGTTCGCTGAGTTCGCCGATCGCCCCGTCGATGAGATCGTTGATGATGCAGGTGTAGTGGGCGGTGTGATCGCGCACGGCGCGGGGCGTGAACCGCCGATTGACCTGGCGCCGCTGGGCGAGGTGCTCAGGGTCGTCGTGGCTGATCATCGTCAACTCGCCGGGCGAGGGGTTCAGCCGGTAGCTCCCGCCGTCGTCGGAGCGGCTGGCGAACGTGTCACTGTCGCGCTCGACGGCGAGCACATCTGCGTGACGAGCGGCGAGCCAGAGCCCGGTGCCGGCGTCTCGCCACAAGCCGTCGTGGGCCCGCAACGCCGCGAAGTCGGACTGCGGGTCGCTTCGCCACCACTCAGGGTCGAGAACGGACGAGTGGGGAGTGGTGACGGCCATCAGGCGTAAGGTTGCCACAGCTTCCGCGCGGCGGCCGCAGGCGTGTCGTCGCCCTGGGCCACGGAATCGACCGTCGCCGCGAACTCGGGCTCACCGAGGCGGCGTTGGAGATGAGCGCCGAAGGCGAGCTCGGCTCTCACTCGCATTTCGTAGCGGGCTCGCTTGCGCCGACGTTCCTGCAAGCGATCCGTCGTCACCAGGTGATCGCGGTGTTCGGCGATGGCCGTGCGGACGGCGTCGATCCCGTCGCCCTCCAGCGAGTTCACCATGATGATCGGGGGACGATGGTCGGCGTCCTCCTGGCCGGTCACGTGGCTCAGCTCGAGCATCAGCTCGAGATCGCGGCGGGCGTCGCTGGCCCCGGGGAGATCGGCCTTGTTGACCACGAAGATGTCGGCCACTTCGAGCAACCCGGCCTTGTTTGCCTGGACGGCGTCACCCATTCCGGGAGTGACGACCACCACGGTCGTGTCGGCAGCTGCGGTCACGTCCACCTCGACCTGGCCGACGCCGACGGTCTCGATGATGACCGGATCGAACCCCGCGGCCGCGAGGACGCGGGCACTACCGGGGACCGACAGCGCGAGTCCGCCGCTGTGGCCGCGGGTTGCCACCGAACGGATGAACGCGGTGGTGTCGACCTCGGCCATGCGGACGCGGTCGCCGAGAATTGCTCCGCCCGTGAGAGGCGACGATGGGTCGACAGCTACGACTGCAGGTCGACGGTCGGCCGCGGAGAACGCTGCGACGAGCCGGGCCACCATCGTCGACTTTCCGGCGCCGGGGGCGCCGGTGATGCCGATCACATGAGAATCGCGGGCGCGAACGTGAGTTGCCGTTTCGATCGTCTCCGCGTCGTCGCCCCCGCGTTCCACGAGGCTGAGCAACCGGCCGATGGCACGTCGATCACCGTTAAGCGCGCGCTCGATCACCTGGTCGATCGGAACCTGACGCAGGCTCACGCGGTCTCGTCGCCGCCTGCGGAGGCGAAATCGATTGCGGCCCGGACGGTGGTCACGACCTCCTCGGCCGACGCACCCGGGCCGAGAACTGCGGCGACGCCGGCGTCGTCGAGGATCGGTCGGTCGTCGTCGGGCACGATGCCGCCGATGATCACCGGCACGTCGAGACCCGCTTCGTCGAGCGCGGCAAGCATGGCGGGGCCAAGGGTGAGATGGCCGGCGTTGTGCATCGAAAGGCCGATCGCGTCCGCGTCTTCCTGCTCGACTGCGGCGACGATGCTGTCCGTCGTCTGCCGCAGTCCCAGGTAGATGACCTCCATGCCGGCGTCGCGCAGCATGCGAGCGACCACCTTGATGCCGCGGTCGTGGCCGTCGAGCCCGAGCTTCGCGAGCACGATCCGGGAAGAGGCAGGGGGCATCAGACGATCGCCGTTTCGACGTAGGTCCCGAAGACGGACTCCATCGCCATCGCGATCTCTTCCTCCGTGGCATACGCCTTCACCGCGTCGATGATCGGCGGCATGACGTTGACCGTCGGATCCTGCGCGGCGACCGTGATGGCCGCGAGCGTGGTGTCCACGGCCTCCTGACTGCGGTCGTGCTTCACGGCTTCGAGCCGCTTGCGCTGGTACTCCTCGGTCGCATGATCGATGCGGAGCAGGTTCGGCTCGGTCTCTTCGTCGCCGCCGGTGAACTCGTTCACACCGACGATGATTCGCCGGCCCGCATTCACCTCGCGCTCGAACCGGTAGGCGGAATCGGCGATCGCTCCGACGAAGTAGCCATTGTCGATGCCGGCGTAGACGCCCTCGAGAATCGAGCCGTCGCCGAGTTCGTCGAGGTGAGCGAAGATCTCCTCGACCTGCCGCTCCATCTCGTCCGTCATCCACTCGACGAAGGGTGCTCCGCCGAGTGGGTCGACCACGTTGACGACGCCGGTCTCGTGGGCGACCAACTGCTGGGTTCGCAACGCGATGCGCGCCGCCTTATCGGTGGGAAGGGCGAGCGCCTCGTCGAAGCTGTCGCTGTGGAGGCTCTGGGTCCCGCCGAGCGCGGCGGCAAGCACCTGGGTGGCGACGCGGGCGATGTTGATCTCCGGCTGCTGAGCCGTCAGGGACACGCCGGCGGTCTGGGTGTGGAAGCGACACATCATCGCTCGCTCGTCGGTGGCGCCGTAGCGCTCCTTCATCCAGCGAGCCCAGATACGACGGGCGGCGCGGAACTTCCCGATCTCTTCGAAGAAGTCGCTGTGGCTGTTGAAGAAGAACGACAAGCGGCGGCCGAACTCGTTGATGTCCTCGCCTGCCGCAATCGCGGCTTCCACGTAAGCGAAGCCGTTCGCCAAGGTGAAGGCGAGTTCCTGCGCGGCGGTCGATCCTGCTTCGCGGATGTGGTAGCCGGAGATCGAAACGGGGTGCCATTTCGGCATCTCCGCCGTGGTGAACTTCACCATGTCGGTGACGATGCGCATGCTCGGCCGGGGCGGGTAGATGTACTCCTTCTGAGCTTGGTACTCCTTCAGGATGTCGTTCTGAATCGTTCCCGCGAGGTCGGCTCGGGCGACGCCGGCCTTCTCGCCGACGGCGACGTACATCGCCATCAGCGTCGCCGCCGGACCGTTGATCGTCATCGAGGTGGACACACCGCCGAGGTCGATGTCGGCGAAGAGGTCCTCCATGTCGGCGAGGGTGTCGACGGCAACGCCGGCGCGGCCGACCTCGCCGAGAGCCCACGGCGAATCGGAGTCGCGGCCCATCAGGGTGGGCATGTCGAAGGCGGTGGACAGCCCTGTGCCGCCGGCCCGCAACAGTTCCTTGAAGCGGGCGTTGGTGTCCTCGGCGGTGCCGAACCCGGCGAACATGCGCATCGTCCAGAGCCGCGATCGATATCCCGCCGCATGTAGTCCGCGAGTGAAAGGGTACTGCCCGGGATAGGGAGCGTCTCCATGGACCGCGTCGAGGGGCACGCCCGACATCGTCTCGAACGGCACGTCGCGCAGCCGGGCCTCGTCGTAGTCGGCTCGCCATTCATCGGAGCGATCACTCATCACGGTTCCTTCGGCACAAGTGCTTGGACATCAAAGTATTTCCTCTAGGGTATCTGCCATGATGCTGGACTTCGACCCCATCGAGGAAGCGGGTCGCAACTGGGACGCCCACCGCTGGGCGGCGACGGATGCCATGAAGGCGGCAACCGCCCTCACGCGGGCCCATCAGATCGTGCAGGGCCGGATCGATGCCGCTCTTGCACCGCTCGATCTGAACTTCAGCCGGTTCGAAGTGCTCGCCCTGTTGAGCTTCACCCAGGCGGGCGAGTTGCCCATGGGGAAGATCGGTGACCGCCTTCAGGTCCATGCCGCGAGCGTGACGAACACGATCCAGCGACTCGAGGCCAGCGGCTTCGTCGAGCGCGTCGCGCACCCGGACGACGGCCGCACCGTTCTGGCGCGTCTGCTTCCAGCGGGGCGCGCCATCGCCGGCGACGCCGCGGTCGCGCTCGCGGCGATCGACTTCGGGGTGGACGGGCTCGCCGCGCCGGCCCGTCGTCGCGTCCACGCCGACCTGACGGGTTTCCGCAACGCCAACGGCGACTTCAGCTGAGGTCGGTGCGCGCCGACAGCATGAAGCGGTAGTCCTCGTCGTCGGCGTCGTCCACGAAGCCGCTCCGGCGCAGCGAGTCGCGCAAGCGGTGGACGGTGTGGTCGTCCAGCCGGGTGGCGAGCGAGATCGGCGGCGCCGGCCAGTCGTCCGTGGTGGCAATCACCGTGAGACCGGTCTGATCGACAAGCTCGCGCCAGATCGTCGCATCGATGGCCGCGACGTCGGCGATGCTGCCGCGTACTGCTTCGGCGGATGCGACGTGCGAGCCCGTGAGCACACGTTCACCCGTCGGCTCGAGGCCCGAGCCGTCGAGCCAGGCGACGTAGCCGTGCCACCCGGACCAGGAGCCGTACTCGTTGACGGCTATCGTGGATGCGGCGGCGTCGATGAGGCTGATGGCCGAACGCGCCACGATCACCGAGCGGTACAGACCGCCACGCTCACCGGGAAAGTGGGGCGCGGCGACGATCTCGCGATCGTGGCCACGGTGGATCATCTCGATGGTGAGTAGGCCGCACGCGAGGAGAAGATCAGCGTCCTCCGGCGCCGGCGCCGGCGCCGGCGCGGGCGCGGGCGCGGTGCTCAGGTCGATGTCGATGCCGTCCGTTCGCATCGCCGCGACGATCCGGTCGAGAACCGGCGTCGCGTTCTCCGCCAAGGTGTGAACGGCGCGCAAGCTCACGGTTCCGTCCTCCCCGCCGGACGGTGTTGTGTCCTCCCCGCCGGACGGCGCAGCTGGGTCACACCCATGGGCAGTTCGAGTTGCGGTCGCCGAACGTCGTGCCGTCTGCGTAGCGCTGCACCGAGAACGGCTCGAGTTCCCACGGCTTCTCGCCGTCCACGAGCATGTCGGCGGTGAGCTTGCCGACACCGATCATCTTGAAGCCGTGGTTCGAGTCGGCGATGACGAACGCGTTGTCGGCGACGTTGTCGAAGACCGGCACGTTGTCGGGCGTGAACGCGCCGACGCCGCCGTTGCGCCGCTGCTTGAAGTGGGGCCGGATGTTCTCGAAGCGCTCGAACAGCATCCCGAGCGTGGCGCAGTAGTACTCCTCGAACCAGTCGTCGGCCTGATAGGCGTCGCTCAGGTGGCCGTAGGGCTCGACGGTGGCCTCAGCGCCGAGCTGGATCGGGATCGTGCCACCTTGGATGCCTGGCGCCCCGACCCGCTCCGCCGCGTAGCGGAGGTAGGTGTAGACGTGGTCCTGGAGCATGTCGCCGTTCTCGCCGTAGACCGGCGTGTTCATCAGCTCGACGTGGAGAACCGGCGAGTCCTTGCCGTCGGCGGTTCGGAAGTCGATGCCGTCGGGGAGATACACCTCGCCCTCCAGCAGGCGCCAGTAACTCCACATGTCCATGCCGGCCTGGAGATGACCGTCGGGGTAGAGCACGTCGAGGTTCGACGGCCCGCCGAGCCACTCCCAGTGCTGCGGGGTCCACGCGCCGGCGCCGACCACGACCTGGTCACATTCGATCGGGCCCTGATCGGTCTCGACCGCGGTGACGCTGCCGCTCGCGTCGAGGGCGTAACCCTTCACCGAGACCCCGAAGCAGCGCTGCACGCCGTACTGGCGGCACTTCTGGTCGAGTCCCCACATCACCATGTGGGTACCGGCGTAACCGGAGCGGTGCTCGTGAAGGACGACGTCGCAGTTTTGCGTCTTGAAGTCGGGCCACAGGCCCTTCAAGAAGCGGTGGGCGTCGGCCCCGGTGTAGAGATCCGACGGGTAGCCGGCGTCGATCTGGCTCTGGTTGAGGGTGACGTAGTCGTCCTCCTGGTTCGCCTCACCGATCGAGACGTAGCCCACCTGCTGGAAGCCGAAGTTGACCGGGTCGCTCTCCCATACCTCGACGCTGGCCCGCAGGATCGAGTGCAGCGGACCGGTCATGTAGAGGTTGCGCACGCAGCCGCAGGCGAGTCCGGTCGCACCGGCGCCGGGGCCCTGCTTGTCGATTAGGACGACGTCGCTGCCCTTGCCCTTGCCGCTTGTCTCCAGCTTCTTGGCGAGGTGATAGGCGGTGGACATGCCGTGGATGCCGGCGCCGACGACCACGTACTTGGCGGACGCCGGAAGCGGGTCGGCGTCGTTCACGGGGATGACTGCGGGGTTCTGCATCACGCCGTCCACTTCGCTCGGCGTGGGTCGGTCGAGGAACGGGTACCACTGGTTGTGATCGGACGGGTTCGGGATGTCGGTTAAGGACATTCGGTTCCTTCGGTGGGGGAGCGGTTCGGAGGAGAGTCAGGTGGGTGGTTCGGAGGGCTTCGCGCCCGGGCCCGATGGCTCGATCGTCTCACCTCCCGGCAGGGTTCGAATCGCGTGCCAGGTCGGCTCGACGTCGTAGTCCCAGTACTTGGTGCACTCGAGAACGGCGGTCTGGGTTCCCGCCACACCATCGAGGATGCAGCCGTTGTGGATTCGGACGCCGTGGTACGCCATGGGAGCGACCCGGTCGACGGCATCGCGGTGGACCTCGCTACCTCGCCAGGCCTCGCGGTCGTCGGGCTCTCGGTGGACGACGAGGTTGGCCCAGTAGCCATCGTCGAGCTCGACGGAGCTGTAGCTCATGATTCCGGGATAGTTCGCGAACTCGTCGATCAGGTCGAACTCGCTCTGGTCGACGACCGGCTTGTTGGCCTCGGCTCGGCGATCACCGAAGAAGCCGACCAGCTGGACGTCGGCGATCTCCATCAGTCGAGCAGGGTCGCAGATCACGGTGCGGCGGGCGAGACCGTGGACCTCCCAGTTGATGACCTGCTGGTCGTGAAGGGTGACGTCGCCCCGCCGGGCCTGGCGGATGAGCGCGCGTAGATCCTGGAGGAGATAGTTCAAAAGCGCGAGGTCGCTCTCGTAGTTCGCCGTCGTGGTGATCGGGTGATCCTCGACTTCGTCGTTGGGACCGAGCAGGTGCGGCGTGGGAGCGTTCATGGCGTACGCAAGGTTGGCGCGGCGTGGCGGTTGTTGCAACTAGTGAACTACGGTTTCAGTAGATGAAATCACCCCCCACGACATCGCCTCCCCCGACCCTGCACGTGTCCCAGTCCGCCGGACGCGCGCTGAACCTGCTCGATGCGGTCATTTCCGAAGGCCCGATCGCGCTCGGGGCGGTGGCCGAACGGCTCTCCATGCCGGCGAGCACGACGCTTCGGCACCTCCGTGCTCTCGTCGCCGGCGGATGGCTCACGCAGGACGACGACGGTCGATACGGACCTGGCCCCACCAGCCTGCGGCTTGCGCTTCGCGTGACGAGCGACGGTGCCTTCGCCCGTCTGCTCGCCGCGGCGACGCCCCATCTCGAAGCGCTCGTCGCCGCGACCCAGGAGAGCGCCTACCTCGCGATCCGCGACGGCTCCGAGGCGGTCTACGTCGCGATCGCGGAGAGCCCGCGGGCGATCCGCCACGCGGGTTGGGTTGGGCACAGTGTGCCGATCGAGGGCACTGCCGTCGGCGAGTCGCTCCTCTTTTCCGGACAGGATGCCGTCGTTGCGGTCGCCGAGAACGTCGGGGCCCTCGAGCCCGATGTCGCCGGCGTCACCGCGCCCGTTGCGGTCGGGGGCGCGGTGGTCGCGGCGCTGTGCATCCTTGGCCCGATCGACCGGTTCGACCGCCGCGCCCGTGCCGCGGCGCGCGATGCGCTGGCCGCGGAGTCGCTGGCACTCGGGCGGGCGCTCGGGTCGCCGGAACTGGCCGTCAACTAGTCGGTGCAGGCCGGCGTCGGCGCGCCGGATCCGGCGTAGACGGACGTGTCCGACAGGCGGCAGAGGAACGCCGCCATTTGCACGCGCGTGACCGCGCCGCCCGGTTCGAAGACCCCTGGGGCTGTCCCGGTGGTTATGCCTTCGTTCTTCCAGATCAACCACGGGACGTCGTTCTTGTCGACGATCAGGAACGGATCCAGCGCACCGTTGGGATCGGGCTCACAGACGAACGGCTGCGCACCGAACACGGTGAACGGCCCGAGCGGGGAGGACGCCGTGGCGAGCGCGATGCAGCGCCGACCTGCCGTGTGGGTCTGGGCGGCGAAGGCGGCGAGGAAGTTGCCAGTGGGGAGCTGTACGACGGAGGGCGCCCACACGCTCCAGCCGACCTGGGTGGTCGGTGACCACGAGGGGCCGGCGCCGAGCGCATCGCCGTGAGCAATCCACGTCTCGCGGTCGGTCGACGACATCACCGGCATCGATGCACCGCCGGTGTTGGCACAGGCGTAGAACGTGCCGTCGACCTCGATGATCGCCGGATCGGCGAAGTTCTGGACGTACGGCTGGCCCGGCTCGAAGTACGGCGCTCCGGGATAGGCGCCCGCGGGCGCGATCAGTGCAGCGAACGCAGCAACGGCGACGACCGCAGTGGTGATTCGGCGTGGCGCGCCTCGACCCTTGGAAAGAACTCCCACAGTTCACTCTTCGGCGCGTTGAGCGCCGTTCTTCAGTCAGGCCCGCGTGACCGCGCGGTACCGCCCCCACCGCTGCACTTGGGTTCAGACCCCCGCTGCACTTTCTTGCGTCACCACTCGACGGGGATGGCTACCGGGCCGCGCAGGATGGCGCCGGCGGGTTTGGCCGCTTCGGGGTCGTTCAGACGGAGGCCGGGGAGCCGGGCGAGCAGGCGTTCGATGCCGATCACGATCTGGGCCTTGGCCAGATGGGTGCCCGGGCAGTGGTGCGAGCCGAAGCCGAACGTGAGCACTCGGGTGGGCTTGCGGTCGATGTCGAAGACGTCGGGGTCGGGGTGTACCCGCTCGTCGCGGTTGGCCGAGGCGATGCCCATGAGCACGAACTCGCCCTCCGAGACAGGCTGCCCGGCCACCTCGGTGTCGAATGGCGCGATGCGAGGCAAGACGCCGAGGGGCGGCTCCCATCGGAGCATCTCGTCCACTGCCGCGGGGATCAAGGATGGGTCCGCCTGCAACCGGGCCAGCGCCTCGGGATGGGCCAGCAACGCGTAGAGGGTGTTGCCGAGCCCGTGGTGCGTGGTCGATGCGCCCGCAGCGAAGATCGCCCGAACATGGGACAGGACCTCTTCATCGTCGAGTCGGCGTCCGTCCTTCTCGGCGGTGGTCATCGAGCTGAGCATGTCGTCCGCGGGGCACCCGCGGCGCTCGGCGAGCACCGGCTCGAGGTAGTCTGTCAACTCTGCGGCGGCGGCCAAACCCACAGCGGGGTTGCCGGGATAGCCGAGGATCTCGAAGCTCCACCGGAAGTACTCGTCGCGCCGATCATCGGGCATGCCCATGCGGCGGCCGAAGACGTAGAACGGGAACCGCGCGGTGAACAGCTCGACAAGGTCTCCGACGCCGGCCGCGACGAACCCGTCGATGATCTCGTCGGCGATCGGCTCGATCGCATGCTCGGCGAACCGGGCGCTCGGTCGAGCGCGCAGTTCCTGGGTCGACAGCGCCCGCAAGATGTTGTGCTCGTCGCCGTCGGTGGACTCGAAGGTCACGCCCTGGCACGGCTCGATCGTGGTGGCGTAGGTCTTCCCGGCCGGGAACCCCTCGTCGTCTCGGAAGGCTGCGTCGAGTTCGTCGTAGCGGGTGATGAGTTTGGCCGGAAGGCCCATCATCGTTGCGTCGACGAGCGGGCCTTCTGCTCGCCGCGCTCGCAGATAATCGTGGAACGCTTCGCCCGGCATGTGCGGCTCGTCACCGAAGGCGACGTCGATCTTCCGGGCTTCGATCTGGGCCTCGTCGCTCATGGCTGTCATCATGGTCCAAGAACGCGGCATTGTCTGACGGGGATTGTCCGAGAACGAAGGGACCACAATGGCCGAGCACGAGCTGATCATCCGAGGGGGCACGGTCGTCGACGGCACAGGTGCCGACGCCCGCACCGCCGATGTCGCCATCAGCGACGGCGTTGTCACCGAGGTGGGCGCGGTCGACGGCTCCGCCGAGCGCGAGATCGACGCCGACGGCGCACTCGTCGCGCCAGGCTTCGTCGACATCCACACGCACTACGACGGCCAGGCCACGTGGGACACTCGCATGCAGCCGTCGAGTTGGCACGGCGTCACCACCGTCGTGTTCGGCAACTGCGGAGTCGGTTTCGCTCCCGTCCACAACGACGACCACAACAAGCTGGTCGAGTTGATGGAAGGCGTGGAAGACATCCCGGGCGCGGCCTTGCACGAAGGTCTTCAGTGGAGTTGGAACTCCTTCGAGGACTATCTCAAGGCCTGTGACGGCCCGAAGGACATGGACATCGCGACGCAGGTGCCGCACGGCGCGCTGCGGCTTCACGTCATGGGGGAGCGCGGCGCGAACCGCGAGGACGCCACCGCGACCGACATCGGCGACATGGGCCGCATTGCCGCTGAGGCGATCCAAGCCGGCGCCCTCGGCTTCTCGACCAGCCGGACGTCGAATCACAAGACGTCCACCGGCGACTTCACCCCCACGCTCACAGCCGCCGCTGAAGAACTGGTCGGCATCGCTGAAGCAGTCGGCACGACAGGCACCGGCGTCTTCCAGCTCGTCAGCGACTTCGTGGATCGCGACCTCGAGTTCCAGATGTTCCGCGACATGTGCTCCGTGTCCGGCCGGCCGCTGTCGTTCACGATCGTCGAGAGCCCGAAGTCGAGCGAATTCCATCAGGACCTGCTCGGCAAGATCGAGGCGGCGCGAGCCGACGGCCTGCAGATCACCGGCCAGTGCCCGGTGCGACCGATCGGCGTATTGCTCGGGTTCGAGTGCACCCTCAATCCCTTCATGCGCAATCCGGTCTGGCAGGAAGTCAAGGATCTCGCGCCCAAGGAGCGCGCGGCCGCCCTTCAGGAGCCGGACCGCAAAGGCCGTCTACTCGCGGAGGCGGGCGGCAAGGAAGGCGTTCTCGTCGGCGGCGGGCTGATCGAGAAGTACGAGATCATGTTCGAGATGGGCGAGCGGCCCTACTACGAGCCGCCGGCCGGTGAGACGGTGGTGCGTCGTGCCGAAGCAGCCGGCGTGAGTGCTGCCGAGTACGCGCTCGACCTGCTCTGCAAAGCGGGCGGCACCAACATGCTGTGGCTACCGTTCACCAACTACGGCCAGATGAACCTCGACGGCACCCGCGATCTTCTGACGCATGACTTCACGGTCCCGGCCCTGAGCGACGGCGGAGCTCATGTCGGCACCATCTGCGACGGATCGTTCCCCACCACGTTGCTGCAGCACTGGGGCCGCGAGCGGCCCGAGGGTCGAATCCCGCTCGAGTTCCTGGTCCAGCGCCAGGCCCGCGACACCGCTCGCACGGTTGGCCTGTTCGATCGCGGCGTTCTCGCCCCGGGCTACCGCGCCGACCTGAACGTCATCGACTACGACAGCCTCTCGGTCCGTGGCCCTGAGCTCGCCTACGACCTCCCGGCCGGTGGCCGCCGAGTCCTCCAGCGAGCGGACGGCTACCTCCACACGGTCGTCGCCGGCATCGAGACCTACGCCTCCGGCGAGGACACCGGCGCGCTGCCGGGCCGACTGGTCCGCGGCGCCCAGCCCACCCCCGCTTAGGAGACCCACCATGGCCACGCTCACGGCAGACCAGGTCCGACCGCTCGAAACCCACGCGAACTGGACGGCGGCCGATGTCGCCGACACGGAGGCGTGGACCTATCGGCTGACGGCCGACGAGATCGCAGAACTCGAAGAGGCGCTCGCCGTCGCACGCTCGCGCACCGACGAGGTGCTCGACGTGCGCATCGGTGACTTCCCGCTGCCCACACTCGCGCCGAAGCTCGCCGGCCTCGCCGACCAGCTGATCAACGGTCGAGGCTTTCAGCGGATCTCGGCCCTGCCGGTCGAGCGCGTCGGGTTCGAAGACGCTTCGTGGATGTACTGGGGCATTGGTCTGCACCTCGGTGTTCCCTGGCCCCAGAATGTGAAGGGCCACCTGCTCGGCGACGTGAAGGACCAGGGAAAGAGCCCGAACGATCCGACGGCCCGAGGCAACGAACTCGGTGGCGTTGCTCAGGCTTTCCACTCTGACGGCTCAGACCTCGTCGGCCTCATGTGCCTCGACCCGGGTGTTTCGGGCGGCGCGAGCCTGGTGGCCAACGCGGTCGGCGCGTACAACAAGCTCGTCGAATCCGAGCCCGAGCTGGCCGGCGAACTCTTCGGTGGACTGCCCTACGACTTCCGTGGCGAGCAGAGCGAGGGCGGCACGCCCTTCTACCACGTGCCGGTTTTCTCCGAACACGGCGACCGGCTGTTCGTTCGCTACATCCGCCCCTACATCGAGGCCTCCCAACGACACGACGACGCGCCCCGGCTCAGCGACGGCCAACGCGCTGCGATGGAAGCGTACGACGCCTTCATCTACGACGCCGACAACCGCGTCGAGATGATGTTCGAGCCGGGCGACATGCAGTTCGTGAACAACTACCACGCCCTCCATGGGCGCAAGGCCTACGAGGACAACCCCGAGACCGGCGATGTCCGTTGGCTGAAGCGGCTCTGGCTGGCGACGGAGATCCTCCAGCCGGAGGATCGACCGGATCGGTTCCAGGCCGCCGGGGCAACGTCGCACTGGAGCGACAAGCGCACAAAGGCCTGACCGTCAGTGAACTCCCGGAGCCATGACGAGATCGTCGGCCGCGCCCGTGACCTCGTACCGACGATCGCGGCGCGAGCGGAAGAGACGGAGCGACTGCGGGCGCCTCACGACGACACGATCCGTGAGCTGATCGACGCCGAGCTCTTCTCGATCCTCGTGCCGAAGCGGTGGGGTGGGCTCGGGCTCGACGAACAACAACGCGCGATCCTGCGGATCACGCCCGAGAAGGTCTTCTTCCAGGAGTGAGTCGAGGTCCGCTGACGGGCTTCCCACGTCAGCGGGAACCGCGTTAGGTTGCGCCGCATGAAATATGCCGCACCTACCACGGTGGACGAGGCAATTGGGCTGTTGGCGGGCGACGCCGATGCTCAGGTTTTCGCCGGTGCCACCGATCTGATTCCGCAGATTCGCTCGGGCCGTCCCAAGCCGTTCACCCTCGTCGATCTCAAGAAAATCGATCGGCTCGTCGGCGCCTCGGAGTCTGGCGGCACCTGGACGGTCGGCGCCGCGACACCGACGTCCACCCTCACGGGCAACGCGTCGTTCGCCGGCGCCTTCCCGGGCCTGTCCGAGGCCAGCGGACTCATCGGTTCGGACCAGATCCAGAACCGCTCGAGCTGGGGCGGCAACCTGTGCAACGCCTCACCCGCGGCTGATTCGGTCCCGGCGCTGTTCGCGTGCGGCGCCAGGGCGGTCGTTGCCGGAAGTGGCGGCGAGCGGACGGTTCCGGTAGACGAGATCGTCACCGGACCCGGCCAGACCTCGCTCGCCAACGGTGAGTTCATCGTCGAGTTCGAAGTCGATACGCCGCCGGCCAACACGGCCGACGCCTACCTGCGTCTCATTCCCCGCACCGAGATGGACATCGCCGTTGTCGGCGCCGCCGTCCGGGTCACCATGGATGGCGATACCTGCACCGACGCCTCGGTCGTGATCGGCGCCGTCGCCCCCACCGTCCTGCGAGTCCCCGACGCCGAAGCGGCGCTCGTGGGCTCCACGCTCGACGACGCCACCCTCGAGGCGGTCGCCGCCGCGGCGTCCGCCGCCTGTAACCCCATCGACGACAAGCGCGGCACCATCGAATATCGCACCCAGGTCGCAGGCGTCCTCGCCAAGCGATCCGCCAAGATCGCCGCAGAAAGGGCCAACTCGTGAGCCGTACCCATGTGAACTGCTCCGTCAACGGCGACGCCGTCGACTTCCTCGCCAGCGACGACACATCGCTGCTCGACGCCCTGCGCGACGAGCTGGGCCTGACCGGCGCGAAGGAGGGCTGCGGCACGGGCGACTGTGGCGCCTGCTCGATCCTCGTCGACGGCCAGCTCAACTGCGCGTGTCTGATGTTCGCCCCGGAAGCCGAGGGAACCGACATCCTCACGGTCGAGGGCATCGCCAACGGCGATCAACTCCATCCTCTACAGCAGGCCTTCCTGGAGGGCGCCGCTCTTCAGTGTGGCGTCTGCACCCCCGGGTTCCTCGTGGCGGCCAAGGTGCTGCTCGACAACAACCCGGCGCCCACCGAAACCGAGATTCGCTACGCCCTCGCCGGAAATCTCTGCCGGTGCACGGGTTACGACAAGATCATCCGCTCCGTCCAAGAGGCGGCCGTCCAGATCGGAGCCAGCACGTGACTGCCACCGAGAACCCCCCCAAGAAGTACAAGTACGTCGGCACTCGTCCGATCCGGCACGACGGCCTCGACAAGGTCATCGGCAAGGCCCGCTTTGCCGCGGACCTGAACCTGCCCGGACAGCTGCGTGCCGTCATCGTTCGGTCGCCGCATGCCCACGCACGGATCGTGTCGATCGACACGAGCGCGGCCGAGGCTATGCCGGGCGTGAAGTCCGTCGTCACCGGCGCGGACTTCCCCGAGCTCGACATCAACCACGCGACGTTCGATGAGTCCGTCAACGTGATGGCTCGCGACGAGGTGCTGTACCACGGCCATGCCGTGGCCGCGGTGGCCGCGACCACGATCGGCGAGGCCCGAGCGGCTGCTGCCGCGGTGGTTGTCGAGTACGACGTGATCGACCCCGTCATGGAGATCGAGGACGCGCTGGCCGACGGCGCGATCATCGCCAACACCAAGAACCGCACGCTCTTCATGGGCAGCGACGATGAGTCCAACCTCGCGTCGTTCGCGCCGTTCTCGCGAGGCGATGTCGATGAAGGATTTGGCAGCGCCGACGTGGTCGTCGAGGGTCACTTCACGACCCGCTTCGTCCACCAGGGCTACATCGAGCCGCACGGCTGTGTCGCCGATGTCGGACAGGACGGCAAGGCCAGCGTGTGGGGCTCGTCGCAGGGTCACTTCGCGATGCGTTCGAAGAGCGCCGACATCCTCGGCTGGTCCACCGACCGCATCAAGGTCACCCCGGCCGAGATCGGCGGCGGCTTCGGCGGCAAGACCACGATCTACCTGGAGCCGGTTGCCATCCTGCTGTCGCAGAAGGCGGCTCGCCCGGTGAAGCTGATCATGAGCCGTGAAGAGGTCCTGCGGGCCACGGGCCCCGCCCCGGCCGCGGAGATCACCTGCAAACTCGGGGCCACCAACGACGGTGAACTCACCACCATGCAGGCGACGATGAAGTACAGCAACGGCTCGGCCAAGGGCTACGCCGCGATGCTCGGTGCGATGTCGACCGCGTCCTACAAGTTCCCGAACCTCTCGATCGAGACGTTCGGCACGATCAACAACATCCCCCGTTCAGCGGCCTACCGGGCGCCGTCGGCCCCGCAGGCGGCCTTCGCTGTGGAGTCGCTGGTGGACGAGATCGCGAAGGCGATCGACATGGATCCGATCGATCTGCGGGTGAAGAACGCCGTCGTCGAGGGCGACCTCACGGCGATGGGCGCACCGCACCCGAAGATCGGCTTCATCGAGACGATGAACGCGATCAAGGACAGCGAGCACTACAACTCGCCGGTGCCCGAGGGCGCCGGCCGAGGCTTCGGCACGGGCTTCTGGTTCAACATCGGCGAGCAGTCGTCGGCCACGGTCAACCTCAACGAGGACGGCACGGCCACGGTGATCACCGGCAGTCCTGACATCGGTGGCTCACGTGCCTCGATGGCGCTGATGGCTGCCGAGACGCTCGGGCTCGACCCGATGCGAATCACGCCGATCGTCGCCGACACGGAGTCCGTCGGCTTCACCGACATCACCGAGGGAAGCCGGGCCACGTTTGCGACGGGCATGGCTGTGACCAACGCATGCCTAGAACTCGTCGCCGAGATGAAGTCGCGCGCCGCGGTCCTCCGAGGCGTCGAGGTCGACGCGGTTGAGTGGGTCGACGGCGCGGCGATCGTGGATGGCCACGATCCGCTGACCATCCCGGAGATCACCGCTCAGGCGAAGATGACCGGTGGTCCGCTCACGTCAACCGCGTCGCTCAACGCGGCCGGCGCGGGTCCGTCGTTCGCGGCGCACCTCGCCGATGTGCGGGTGGACGAGGAGACCGGTCAGGTGGAGATCCTCCGCTACACCGCCGCACAGGATGCCGGCACCGCTATCCACCCCTCCTACGTGGAGGGCCAGATGCAGGGCGGTTCGGTGCAGGGCATCGGTTGGGCGCTGAACGAGGAGTACGTCTACTCCGACGACGGCGTTCTCGAGAACGCCTCGTTCCTCGACTACCGCATGCCGGTGGCGTCGGATCTGCCGATGATCGAAACGATCATCGTCGAGGTCCCCAACCCGAGTCATCCGTACGGCGTGCGTGGGGTCGGCGAGACGGGCATCGTCCCGCCGCTGAACACGATCGCCAACGCTGTCTCGGACGCGACAGGCGTGCGCATGCGCAACCTGCCCATGTCGCCGCCCACCGTGCTCAAGGCGATCAACGACGCCAAGGGCTGATGGCAACGGTTCACCTTCAGGACAGCCACACCCGTTTCACCGACGGTGTGAAGGTCCTGGAGGTGGAGGGTGCCACCATCGGTCAGATCATCGACGCGCTCGAGGCCGCCCATCCGGGCATCGGTCACCTGCTGCGCGAGGGCTCGTCTTTCGCGGTCGACGGCGAACTCCAGCCCCGCGGCACCTTCCTCGCCGCCGTCCCCGACGGCTCCGAAGTCCACTTCCTGATCCCCATCACCGGCGGCTAACCCCTGCTTCTCTGGACGCTGAGTCGCGCTATGCGCGACTCAGGCGACAGAGATCGCCGACGGTGGGTCAGAACTGGCCGGTGCAGTTGCCGCCGTTGGCGTCGCTGTTCACGCCGGACGGACAGATGGTGTTGGACCAGGTCGCTCCAGCGAAGTCTGTCGCGGTGGCGAATGCATTCAGCAGGTCGGCGTCGGTGAAGTCGGCGCCGGCGAGATCCGCGCCGGCCCATGCAGTCGCTCGCAACGTCGCGCCGGCGAACGACGCACCCTGTGTGTCCACGGCATAGAGGAACGAGCCGTTGAGGTTGGACCCTGCCAGGTCAGCGTTGGTGAGAGTCACTCCGTCGAACTGAGCGATCATGGCGTCGCCGCCGGAGAAGTCGTCGAAGTTCAGAGTTTCGTTGCTCAGATCGATCCCGGCGAGGTCGCAGAAGTACGCGCCGCCGCCGGTCGGAGCTGCGCATCCTGGCCCGGCAACGAGTTCCCAGGCTCCGATGTCGCACGCGGCATGCTGAGGCCGTGACGTGCCGGCGGCGTCCAGACCGCCGGCGCAGGATCCGAAGCTGTTCGGACCAGCGGCATCACGAGCGTCGCTCGTGGCCGCGATGCGAGCGACGAGTTGATCGGGCAGCTGACCCGCCATTGGCAGAACCCGAGCATCGGCGTTTTGCTGGTCGCCCGGGGCAGTGAACCCGCACGATGTTGCTGACTCGAGGTTGTCGCCGCCCGAGGTGATCGCGAGGCCGCCCCCGAGGAAGGGAGCGCAGTCACCGAGCCCACGATTGTCCGCCACGATTGCGTGGCTGACGGTGAGGGTGCCGGTGAGGCCGAGGAGGTTGTTAGCGATCGTGGCGTGATCCAGCGTGGTCGTCCCGGCCAGGCCGTTGATGCCGTAGAGGTCGTTGCCGACTGTGGCGAGGTTCCGAGTTGTGAGCGTGGTTCCGCGATTCGTGAGAATCGTCGCCCCGCCAGTGGTCGTGTTCCCAGCGAGAGTCGTCTCCAAGAGCCGGGTCGCCCCGCTGCCGGCTGCGAGATCGATCACGTTCGCATCGGCGTTGGTACCGACGATCGACGAATCGCTCATCCACCACGCGCCTGCGGCGCGGTGCCGGATCCCGGCTCCGACGCCTTCGTTCCCGTTGTTCATGTGGAGATCGTGCATCTCGACGAGCCCGGTGGGATGGAGAAGATCGAAAAGGCGATCACTGCCCGAGCCACTGATGTTGGACGGGGCGCCCTTGATGACGACCTCCTCGGTGATGTCGAGATCGCCGGTCGCGGACCCGTCTTCAGAAGAACCGGCGATGGAGAGAATGACGTGGGATCTCTGAATGTCGATGAGTTCCACACCCGGGAGGGCGTTCGCCTCCATCACCGCCGCCCGCAGCGTGCACGTGCCGGTGCTGGCCGCGCAGATTCCGTCGCCCGGGGCGACGTCGACCGCGTCCGCGGAGCTGCTGACGGTGAACACCGTTCCGTTCTGGTGGCAGACGCTGAGCGCGACCGCCATCCCGATCGTCGTCCCGAGTCGGCTCAACCATTGCCGCATCTCCACCGCCTGCGCTCAGTAGTGCCGAGTCCGCCCCGCCCAACGCAAGCCACCACTGTGCTGGACGGCGCTGAGTCGGGCTACAGTCCGGCTTCACCGGGAGGGACCCGGTTCCTGACAAGGGAGATCCATGGCGCAGTTCCATGAGTTCGAAATGGCGTCGCTCGAGGGCGAGCAGGTGACCTTCAGCGATTTCGCTGACGGTGCGTGCCTCGTCGTCAACGTCGCCTCTGCTTGAGGCCTCACGCCTCAGTACGCAGGTCTGCGTACGCTTCATCACGACGACAACGGCGTCTCGGTGCTCGGGTTCCCGTGTAACCAGTTCGGCGCCCAGGAGCCGGGTTCCAACGAGGAGATCCGGTCCTTCGTCAACGAGAACTTCAACATCGACTTCCCGATGTTCGACAAGATCGACGTCAACGGTGACGATGCCGCCGATCTCTACAAGTGGCTCAAGGACGCACAGCCCGGCGAGGGCGAGACGTCCGACATCACCTGGAACTTCGAGAAGTTCCTCGTGAGTTCGGCGGGTGATGTGGTTGCCCGCTTCTCGCCGATGGTGACCCCCGAAGAGGTCGCCGAAAAACTGCCGGCCCTACTGGGCTGAGCTTTCTGTAACGGGGGGTCAGACCCCCCGTTACAGAAGGGCAGGCGTGATGATGTTCTTCATCTCGTCGCCGACCACGTAGCGGCGAAGGTTCTCGAGGAAGAGCGCATCGAGGCGCTCCTGGCTGCGCGGGCCCTCACCGGATTGGTGGGGTGTGATCACGATGTTGGGAAGGTCCCAGAGCGGAGAGTCGGTGGGCAACGGCTCCTCTCGAGTGACGTCCAGCGTCGCGCCTCGAATGGTGCCGCTCGTCAGCGCATCCGCAAGCGCCGACTCGTTGACGATCTCACCGCGGGCGACGTTGATGAGCACCGTGCCCGACCCCATCGCCTCGAACTCCGCCGCGCCGATCAGGTCGGTGGTCTCCGCGGTGAGCGGGCAACACAGCACGACGTAGTCCGACGCCCGTAACACTTCGTGGAGACGGTCTGGCGTGAACAACTCGTCGACATTCTCGGCCGGGCCCGGGCTGCGGCGACTCGCAAGTACCCGCATGCCGATCGCGCTCGCGATGCGGGCAACAGCCGCGCCGATGCCGCCGTAGCCGACAATGCCGACGGTTCGGCCGCTGAGGTCATCGGGCTGCACCTGATTCCACTCGTGGTGTTGACTTCGGAGCCACTGCCCACCGAGCCCCTGGGCCCAGGCGAGCATCCACGCAGTGACGTACTGCGCCATCGGTTCGGTCCAGATGTTGGCCGCACGGGTGAAGATGACATCGTCGCGGTTGACCAGATCGACCCAGATGTCGTGGTCGTAGCCAGCGTTGGGGCCCTGCACCCAGCGCAGTGCGGGGTCGTTCCACGATTCGATCATCCGCAGCGCTCGGCGCCCGCCGCCGATGTCCGCTCCCCAGAAGATGATCTCGACGCCGGCCGGATCGCCAGTGACCGTGGCGTCCTCCTCGACAACGATCAACTCAGCGGAGGGCGCGATGGCGAGGATCTCATCGCCGTTCACGTCGGCCGTCGAACGAGGCAGGAGCATCTTCATTGCCGCGGACTCTACTTCTGACCTCGATCCGCGTGAGAGGAAACCGGTTGGACCGCGACGCCCGTACCGTGTGATGGTCGAAGCTCGGGCGACGAAGTGAGGGAGGGATCAGCGCTGACGGCCACTGCATCAGAGGAAGCCGGCGATCGACTCCGCTCCTCCGGAGATGCCGCTGACACTTCAAGCCGCGCCGGCTGGTCGCTGATCTGGTCCACCTCCGTCGAGGAAGGCCGCGGGATCGCACTCGGCATGTTGGCCGGGCTGATGTGGACGGCGGGCCGTGTGGCCGTGCCGTTCTTCATCAAGCTCGGCTTGGATCGCGGCATACGCGACGGCGGGCCGCTGCTGCCGTGGTCGCTCGCCATCGCCGCCGCCGGTCTTGTGTCCGCGGTGTTCCTCGGCGTGCGTCGCTATCTCGCGTTCCGCAACGCCCGCATCATCGAGGCGCGGTTGCGCGACCGAATCTTCGCCCACATCCAGCGGCTCCACTTCTCGTTCCACGACGCCAACGCCACCGGCGAGCTCATGAGTCGGGGCAACACCGATCTCCAGCACTTCCAGAACTTCATCGTGCTCGTGCCGTTGACGTTCGCGAACTTCCTGATCGTCGTCACGGTGACGGTGATCATGCTGATTCTGCAGCCCACCCTCGCTCTGCTCGCGCTCGCCTCGCTCCCGTTCGTCAACGTGCTCGGTCGGAAGTTCGCCCAGAACCTCAATCCGGCGGTGCTCAAGGTGCAGCAGGAGTCCGCCCAGCTCGCTGCTGTCGTGGAGGAGTCGGTCTCCGGCGTTCGTGTGGTCAAGGGCTTCGGCTCCGAGAACGTGCAGGCCGAGAAGCTTGCATTCGAGGCTGACGACGTGTTCGACGCCGCGATGTGGTCGTCCACGATCCGGGCGCGCTACCTGCCCGGCATGGAGCTGCTCCCGTCGATCGGCTTGATCACGGTGCTCGGGTGCGGCGGCCACCTCGTCCTCGACGAGCAGATGTCGGTCGGCGATCTCGTCAGCTTCAACATCTACGTGATCATGATGATCCAGCCGCTGCGCATGCTCGGCATGATCGTGGCGCACGGCCAACGGGCCGCCGCCGCCGGTGTGCGCATCAGCGAGGTGCTCGGCACGGCGCCGAAGATCGTCGATGTCGCGTCACCAACACTGCTTCCGACCGATGGCGAGCTGGGTCGAGTCGAGCTGCGCGATGTCGACTTCGACTACCACGAGAACACCGGTGCGGGCGTGCTGCGAGGCCTCTCGCTGACGATCGAGCCGGGTGAGTCAGTTGCCCTCGTCGGCCCCACAGCATCAGGCAAGTCGACCATCGCGCGGCTTCTCCCGCGGTTCTACGACGTGGACGGGGGCGAGATCCTCCTCGACGGCATCGACGTCCGTGACGTACGTCGCCAGGACCTTCGCCGGGCGGTCTCCATCGTGTTCGAGGAGACCTTCCTCTTCTCGTCATCGATCCGAGACAACATCGCCTTCGCCGATCCCGACGCCGAGGATGAACTGGTCGTGAAGGCTGCGTCGTTGGCCGGCGCCGACGACTTCATCCGCGAGCTGCCGGACGGGTACGACACCGAGATCGGGGAGCGGGGCTACTCCCTGTCCGGCGGTCAGCGCCAACGGATCGCGATCGCCCGGGCGATCCTCGCGGACCCTCGCGTGCTGATCCTCGACGACGCCACGTCGGCGGTGGACCCCACGAAGGAGCACGAGATTCGTGACGCCTTGAGCGAGGTCATGGAGCGGCGCACCACTATCGTCATCGCTCATCGTCCGGCCACGATCGCGCTCGCCGATCGCGTTGTGCTGCTCGATGAGGGCCACATCGTTGCGTCCGGGACCCACGAGGATCTGCTGGCGACGAACGAGCGCTACCGCGAGGTGCTCGCTGCAGATCGCGACGCGGATTCCGCGGGCGACGCGGATTCCGACGGCGACGACTCGGAAGACGGTGATGCCCCGTGATGCACACTCACGGCACCGACGACGGTGAACAGTTGGGCGTGGCGGGCACGGGTGCCGTCCTGCGTCGCACCGCCGCGTTCGCCCGGCCGTACCGCCGCGGGGCGATGGGCGCCATGGCGCTGCTGTTCGTCTGGACGATGATGCTGCTCGCCGGCCCGCTGCTTGTCCGGATCGGCATCGACGAGGGCATCGAGAAGGGCGACGGCTCCGTTCTCAACCGCACGATCGTGCTCTACATCGCAGTGGCGATCATCAGCTACTTCAGCTTCCGCTTCGCGATCATCCTGCTCGCTAGGGTGGGGGAGCGCTTCCTGCGCGACATGCGCAACCGGGTGTTCGCCCATCTCCTCAGACAGTCGATGTCGTTCTACGACCGCGAGAAGGCCGGCGTGCTCGTCAGCCGGATGACATCGGACGTCGATTCCCTCCAGGAGCTCGTGCAGTTCGGGCTGATCATGTTCACGAGCGCGGCGCTGCTGCTGATTGGCAGCGCGGTCATCCTCTTCTTCCTCTCCTGGAAGCTGATGTTGGTCTGCATGGTCGCGATGCCGTTCCTGGCGATCGCCAACGTGAAGTTCCAGCGCGACTCGAACCGTGCGTATCTGCGGGTGCGAGACCGCATCGCCGACACGCTGTCGGGCCTTCAGGAGGGCATCAGCGGTGTACGGGTCGTGCAGGCGTTCGCTCGGGAGGATGGGGCATCGAGCCGGTTCTCCGACGCGAACCAGGATCTCTACCGGACCCACATGGATTCGGTGAAGATCCAGTGCTGGTACCTCCCGATCGTGGAGTTCGCGGGCGCCGGCACCACCGCACTGGCGCTCGGGGTCGGCGGCTGGATGGTGAGCGACGGCCAACTGTCGATCGGTACCGTTGTCGCCTTCATCCTGCTGCTCAGCACCCTCTTCGAGCCGGTGCAGCAGCTCAGCCAGTTGTTCAACATGGTGCAGTCCGCGACCGCGTCGCTCAACAAGCTCTACGGCCTTCTCGACGCAGACGTCGACATCGACGACCACCCCGATGCGGTCGAGCTCGATCCTGCTCAGCCGATCCGAATCGATGGCGTGACGTTCGCCTATGGCGACGGCGACCCGGTGCTGTCATCCGTCGACCTCGACATCGCAGCCGGTGAACGGGTCGCATTTGTCGGCCCGACCGGCGCGGGCAAGTCCACGCTGGCGAAGCTCATCGCCCGGTTCTATGACCCGACGGACGGAGCGATCCGGATCGGGGCCACCGATCTGCGCGACGCCTCCGTCCGGTCGTTGCGTGACGGGATCGTCGTCGTGTCGCAGGAGGGGTACCTCTTCTCCGGCACGGTGGCCGACAACATTCGCGTCGCGAGGCCGGAGGCATCGGACGACGACGTCCGAGATGCTCTGGTGCGGATCGGCGTGGTCGAGCGCTTCGACTCCCTGCCGGATGGGTTGCAGACGGAAGTGCAAGAACGCGGCAGCCGGCTGTCCGCGGGCGAAAAGCAGCTCGTCTCGCTCGCCCGAGCGGCGCTGGCCGATCCCGCATTGCTGATCCTCGACGAGGCCACATCATCGGTCGATCCGGGTACCGAAGCGATGGTGGAACTGGCGATGGAGACGCTCATGCAGGGGCGCACGGTCATCGCGATCGCCCATCGACTCTCCACCTCCGAACGCTGCGATCGAGTGGCGGTGGTGGCCGACGGCCGGCTCGCCGAGTTGGGCACCCACGACGACCTAGTCGCCGCAGGCGGCCACTACGCCGAGCTGTATGAGGCGTGGATCAGCGGCCTCGGCGAGGCCAGCTGAGCCGACGATTCGCCGCATGGGGTGAACCCTAGGTTGAATAGGGCCATGACTCCCGAAGACCTGGTCGAGATCGAGCTCATCAAGCAGCTGAAGTACAAATACCAGCGGATCCTCGACCTCCATGAGTTCGACGAGATGCGCACTGTCCTCACAGCGGACGTCGTCGCCCGCTACGGCGACGGTGACTACAGCTTCGACGGCGTGGAAGCCGTCATCGGCTTCCTCAAGGAGTCCATGGCTCGCCCCGAGTTCCTCTCGAGCCATTCAGTCCATCATCCGGAGATCACTCTCAACGGCGACGGCACGGCCTCCGGCATCTGGCGCCTGGAGGACCAGGTGATCATGACCGATCACGGCATCAGCCTGAACGGCGCGGCTCACTACTACGACCGCTACCTGAAGACCGACGACGGCTGGCGCATCGCCGAGACCGGTTATCGCCGCATCTTCGAGGAGATGTGGCCCCGAACCGCCATCGACGGCATCAACCTCACCAAAAACGGCTTCGCCCCGTAAGGCCCTGCATCATCTGGTGTCAGACACCCGCTACATCTCAGGCGATGGAGTGGCGCTGGAAGAACTCCCAGGCCAACGCGGTCGCGTCGATGTCCTCGGTGGTGTAGCCGAGCAGCGCAGCGAGTGCTTCCGCGAGAGGTGTGCCGGGCCAGGTGAATTTCAGGCTCTGGGACCGCCGCGGTCGCCGGGCCAGCGGCTGCCGCCGATGACGTCGGCATGTGGCCAGAACGCATCAGGGTCGAGCGGGCCGGCGTTCGTGATCACTCGGGCCTTCGCCTGGTGCGTGACGAGCTGAGCGGAGACGACTTCGTTGACGGGCAGGTAGCGGGCGACGGGATCCCACGGGCTGTCCCGCAGGAGCAGGTCACCGTCGAGGTTCTCGATGTGCTTCTGCTCGAAGGTGGTGGCCACGTCGACCACGACCGGAGCGAAGTCGTACTCCTTCGCCGCACCACCGATCGCACGCGAGTACTTCGTCCACCACTCGTGCTCGGTGAAGTCACCCGCCACGAGGTCGCCTTCACTGGCGACGCTGCCTGAGTACTCGACGAACGTGTAGCCCTGGTGCGTCGCGCGAGCGCCGACGGTGTCGCCGAGCCGGAAGAAGTCGATGTCGCACAGGAACTTCGGCTGACCGTTGAGCTCGCCGCTGATGTGGACGGCCGCCTCCTGGTCGATGCCCATGCCGAGGTTGTACTGACCCTCGACGCCGTTCCACGAAGCCGCGATCTTCACGCTGATACCGAACTCCGGCTCGTTGAGCACGGGAATGCAGTACACGCCGACTGTGACGGTCGGGTCGAGCGCCTGCAACCCGGGCGGGAGCAACGGGGCGATGTTCGCCTCGTCGGTTGTGTACTTCACGACGAGCTTCGGCCAACCGGCCGTCTCGCCGGGGCGGCTCATGGGTGCATCGGACATGGGTGGGACCTCCTGGACACTGTCGCGGTGCGCAACGCCCGCGATCGTGACACGCCACAATGGTCCGGTGCGAAACGTGACCCCCGTGCTTCTCGCCGTGGTCCTTGCCGCGTCCGCATGCGCGGACGACACAACCGTCGTGGCGCCCGAACCCACAGTGCCGGACTCACCGGTGCTGGTCGCCGGTGACCACGAGTTCGAACTCGTTCACGACGGCCGGACGCGCTCCTACATCGTGCACGTGCCGGCGACCGCTCCGGCGATCGTCTTCATGCTTCACGGCGGCGGATCCAGCTCGCAGGTGAAAGAGCAGGTCGGTCTGGACGCCGAGGCGACCGAGCAACGGATTCGTCGTCGTGTATCCGGACGGCACGGGCGTGACGCGTCTCCACACCTGGAACGCCGGCCACTGCTGCGGCCGGTCCGAGGACGTGGATGTTGACGACGTCGGATTTCTCGACGCCGTGGTCGCGGATCTCTCCGAACGCATGGACCTGTCGTCGGATCGGGTGGTGGTCGCCGGCCATTCGAACGGGGCGATGATGGCGCAGCGCTGGGTGGCGGAGTCGCCGCTCACCTTCGGCGGCGTCTTCTCTGTCGCTGCCGTCGCCGACCCGGCGTTCGTGCCGGACACGCCCACATCGTTCGTCCACGTCCACAGCGTCGACGACCCACGACCGCCCTTCGAAGGTGGCGAAGCTGAGACATTCCTGCGGGGTGAATCATGGACAGCGTCCCCGGTGATGGATGTGGTGGACGCGTGGCAAAACGCCAACGGCTGTGACGGAGACGGTTACGGGGCTTCAAGCTCCGGGGACCTCGATGAGGACGTGACCTGGACGGAGTACGAGACGTATCCCGTGGTCACGATGTTGATCACACTCAGCGGTTCAGGCCACGCCTGGCCGGGCGTCACGGACGTGAACGAGAACCTTGTCGGCCCGCCGTCCACGATCTTCTCGGCCAACAGCGAGCTCGCTGCCTTCGTCGCTTGAGTGCTCGGCTGACGCTCAGCCCACGTGGGTGGCGATGATGGCGCGGAGGGTGTCGGCGAGGAGTGCGTCGTAGTCGGGCGACTGCGCGAGCGCGTCGACCGTCTCGGGGGTGAGCCCGTTGTCCTCGTCCGTCCACGCGGCCCCTCGCGCATCGCCTTCGCGCGACGCGTCGCTGCGCAGGGCGTTGAGGAGAAAGCCGCCGACGGTGACCTGGATCGACCGCTGGGCGCGGGCGAGTTCCTCGCCTCGTAGGCCGGCTGCTTCGAGCTCTTGGGCGAGAACGACCTCGAGCGGGTGGAGGTGCTCGGCGGCGGTGCCGGTCTGGTGTGCAAGCGAGGTGACCGAGCGGCTCGCCATCGAGCTCTCCCAGATGTGGCGCGCCGCGGAGAAGACGCGCTCCTGTGCCGTGGTTCCCTCGATCGGGAGCTCGGCGATCTGGCGTGAATGGGAGCGGATGATCTCGAGGATCAGCTCGTCGCGGCTCCCGACATGCCAGTAGATGGTGTTCGTCGTGACGTCGAGCTCGGCGGCGAGGCGTCGCATCGTGAGCGCACCGACGCCGTCGGCCTCGACAAGAGCGAGGGCGGCCGCGACCATGTCATTGCGGTCGAGCCCGGCTCGACGGCCGGTGTTGGTGGCGTTCTTGCTCACGTGGGGAGCTCGCTCTTGACGTTTGGGTGGGAGTTCTGGGACACTGTGCAAGTAACACTAGAACAGTGTGCAAGTAGAACGCAACGGATCACTCGAAGAGAGAGCGCAGATCATGGGATACAACCCGACCGACGGCATCGACCAGAGCAACAACCCCTACATCATCGTGTCCTCCGACACGCACGCCGGCCTGTTCGTCGAGGACTACCGCGAGTACCTCGACTCCGCCGTGCACGGTGAGTTCGACGAGTGGCTTGCAACTCGCCACGAGCATCGCGCCATGGTCGAGGAGATGAACGGCGAATATGTCGAGCAGTGGGAGCGCGAGAACGAGATCGGGCTGAAGGGCGCCTACGACCCCGCCATCCGCGACAAGACGCTCGACGCAGACGGCGTGGCCGGCGAGATCATCTTCGCGGACGGCGACGCGGTCACCGGCATGGAGTCGCCACCGTTCGGCGCGGGACTCTCCGCTGGTGCGATCACCGACCCGAAGCTCGCCTGGGCCGGCGCTCGTGCCCACAACCGCTGGCTCGAGGAATTCTGTGCCACCAACCCGCCCCGGCGCGCCGGTGTGGCCCTTGTGCCGATCACTCACGGTGTGGAGGAATCGGTCAAGGAGATCGAGGCCCTCGCCGGCAAGCCCGGCGTCAAGGGAATCATGATCCCCACCATGTGGCACGACCATGCGTCCTACGGCCACGAGAGCTACGACCCGGTCTGGGCGGCATGCGCCGAAGCCGGCCTCGTGGTCCATACCCATTCCGGCGAGGCCGACCGCGAGTCCTACAACGAGAACATGGCGCAATACATGCTCGAGGTGGCCTTCTGGACCCACCGTCCGCTCTGGCAGCTCCTGCTCTCGGGCAAGTTCGACAAGTTCCCGAACCTCAAGTACGCCCCGGTTGAGTGTGGCTCCTGGTGGCTCGGCGACCTCCTGTTCAAGGCCGACGCGATGTTCGGTGGCCGGAACTGGAAGGTCAAGAAAATGGCCGCCGCCACCACCGGTCTCGTCCAGCGCCTGCCGTCCGAGTACGTCGGTGACAACGTCTTCATCGGTGCCTCGACCATGAGCAAGGTGGAGCTGCGCCGCCGCTACGTGAACGGCCTCGACGCCCTCATGTGGGGCACCGACTACCCGCACCCGGAGGGCTCATGGCCGAACACGGTCGAGCGCCTGGAGACGGACTTCCAGGAGATCCCGGTTGAGGAGACTCGCCTCATCCTGGGCCTCAACGCGGTGCGCTGCTACGACCTCGACATGGACGGGCTCACGAAGATCGCCGCTGACGTCGGTCCCACGCCCGAACAGCTCAACCAGGATGTGAACCTGCGTACCGAACCCAACGCCGTGCGCGAAGCCCGGTTTTGGTTCGACGACTACAACATCCCCTGGCCCGGTGACGACGAGTAATCCGCCCCGGTAAGAACCCCGAAATTTGGGGTCGTTTTCCACGTCGTACGTAGAAACCCACCCCAAATTTCGTGATGGGTTGCTGTCGCGTGACAGAATTTCGGGGAGTGCATCCGAGCGAGATCCTCGATCACGAGCGGTATCCGATCGGCCGGTTCGACGATCACGATGCTGCTGCAGGCAGCTGACGACGGCGGGCAGTTCGAGTACGTCCCGAACCTGCGCGCGCCCGGTGATGAGTGCGACGACGATGTCAACGCGGTGATCGACGGCGACCGGAGCCGGGTCCGTCAGCTTGACCTCACCCCCGGCGATCTGCAGTTCTTTCTCGGTCGCTTCTCTCTACACCGCGTGACGCCCGCGACGGACCGGCTCCTCCTGATCATGTCGTTCGCTGGGGAAGAGGGAATGGTCGGCTCCGTCCAGCGGATCCGACCGCTCTACGGCAAGGTCACCGACACGCACGTCGAACGGGCCGGCGCCCGTACCGACTCTCTCGCCGACTAGGCCAGCAGCGGGCTGAGCAGTCGCTCGGCATCAGCCGCGAACGTCTCCGGGGTGAAGTGGATCGCAACGCCGCCCGCGGCCACGAATTCCTCGCAGTTGTCCTCGCGGTTGTCGATGAGGATCGACGTGCCGACGCCGGTCTCGAGCCCGAGGAGCATGCGGGCGTGCTCGGTCATGGTGACTTTGCTGAGCGTGTTGATCTCGGCGCTGTTGACGATCACGTCGACTACCGGGTCGAGGCCG
The DNA here is from genome assembly GCA_029246685.1 of Acidimicrobiales bacterium. Taxonomy (GTDB): domain Bacteria; phylum Actinomycetota; class Acidimicrobiia; order Acidimicrobiales; family Aldehydirespiratoraceae; genus JAJRXC01. The sequence continues at coordinate 154,399 of JAQWMR010000001.1, forward strand.
CACGCCGTGAAGATGCCGGAGATCTCGAATGGGTTGACCGTGACGATCGCCTGAAGGATGGGGCCGTTCAGCTTGTGGATCCACTCGCGGGCGTCGGGAAACCAGTCGATGTCGTGCCAGTTGTGGCGCAGATGCCGGGCGATTGCCGCGTTGGTCATGGGCAGCTGCGCGGCAAGGCGAGGGATGAGGTCGGTCATGTTCGCCTCGCCCAGCATCCACGGCGCGTCGAAGTCAGGCGTCTCGGTGAGGCTGTCGTAGACCTCTTCCCACTCGGGCACGCCGGGCGGGCAGCGCCGCATGAATCGCTCGTGGACCAGTGTGTCGCCGAAGTCCCAACAGACGAGGTCGATCGCGTTGCTTACGACGCCGACCTTAGGGGGAGGGGGTCCCGGTCGCCGGAGGTTTTCCGTCGTGGGGTGTCAGAACCCGCCGCCCCGATGTGTCTCTCGTTTAGCGGCACGATCGCGTGCCGAAAGGAGAGACATGATCGATTTTGCGAAGAAGATCCGAAAGAGCTGCAGCGAGCACCTGCTCCCGGGCGAAGAGGTGCTGGCAGGCACCTTCGTCCAACCGGCTGGTGCGTTCCGGCGGCAGGTGGCGATGGGCGCGGTCGGTGGGCTGATCGGCGCTGCGCCCGGTGAAGCGATGGCCAAGAAGCGTCAGGAGAACTCGGACGCGACGCCCGGTGAGGGCATGAGCATCGACATTCCCGCGGGCAAAGCCGTCCTCGGGCTGACGCCGCAGCGACTTCTCGTCTTCGGGCACAGCACGATGAGCGGGAAGCCGAAGGGCTTGAACGCCGCCATCCCTCTCGACGAGGTGAAGTCGATCTCGCTCGAGCAGGGGAAGCTCATGGGCAAGCTGCTCGTGACGTTCCATGACGACTCGTCCATCGACTTCGACGTCCAGAAGACCGTCAAGCCGGGTCCGTTCGTCGACGCGTTCCACACGGCGACGGGCCGCTGAGTCAGCTGGTGATCGAGCCACCGTTCAGGTTGTAGGTCTGGGCGGTGACCCAGCTCGCCTCAGGAGAGGCGAGGTAGACGCACATCGCGCCCACGTCCTCGGGCGAGCCGAGTCGCTTCGCCGGCACGCCCTTGGCGAGGTGTGCGGTGACGTCGCTGGTACCGACGTTGTTCATCAAGCCGAGAGCGACGCTGTTGCAGGTGACGCCCGTGCTCGCGACTTCGAGCGCCAGCGATCTCGTGAAGCCGAGTCCGCCTCCCTTGCCGGCGCTGTAGGGGGCGACACCGATCCCGACGCCGGCGTTCCCCGCGCCCGACGAGATCGTGATGATGCGACCCCACCCGCGGTCGACCATGCCGTTGATGACCGCATACGAGGTGTTCATGACGCCGCGAAGGTTCACCTGGATCGGGCTGTCCCACTCGGCCGGGTCCATGTCCTTGAACTGGGTCGGCACCATGCCTTCGGCACCACCGTTGCCGGCGTTGTTGATGACGATGTCGACCGGACCGTTTGCCTCGATCGCCGCAGTCACGGCATCGAGATCCGTCACGTCGAACGCCACGCCGGCTGCCGAGCCACCCGCGGCGGTGATGTCTGCGGCGACCTCGTCGGCTCGTTCGGCGAGTAGGTCGTTCACGAGCACGTGGGCGCCCTGGCCGGCGAGGGTTCGAGCGACGCCCGCTCCCATGTTCTGGCCGGCGCCGGTGACCAGGGCTGTCTTTCCGCTGAGATCGAACATCGCGAGACCCTACGCCTCGGGCTCCAGCAGGTCCCAGGTGTTGCCCCACGGGTCCTCCCATACGGCGACGATGCCGTAGGGCTCGTGGCGCGGGTCCTCGTGAAAGTGAACGCCGGCGGTCGTCATCCGGGCGTGGTCACGAGCGAAGTCGTCGGTGTGCAGGAAGAACCCGACCCGCCCGCCGAGCTGGTTGCCGACGGCGGCCCGCTGCTCCGCGGTGTCGGCCTGGGCGAGCACGACGCCGGTCTCGGCACCGGCCGGCCGCACGACGATCCAGCGCTTGCGGCCCTCGTCCCGATCCTCTGCGAGCTCGAAGCCGAGCACGTCAACGAAGAACGCGATCGCCTCGTCGTAGTCCGGCACGACTAGCGAGACGAGCGCGAGGCGGCTCATCCGCCCAGCTCTGTGCGCACGTCGTCGGAGTGTTCGCCGAAGCGGGGCGGACGGCGTACCGATGACGTCCCCGCGGGGACGCCGTCGAGCCGAATCGGCGAGCGGACCCCGGTATAGTCGTCGGCGGACACTGATGGCTCGAGCCCCATCGACTCACCCCACGCGATGGCTTCCGGGATGGAGTTGATCGGCCCGCATGGCACGTCCCGCGCTCGGAGCCTTGCCACCCACTCGTCGCGGGTGCCGCCGGCCAGCGTGCGATTGAGCTCCTCGGCGAGCTCGTCGATGTGGGCGCGGCGGGTGGGGTTGTCGACGAACCGCGGATCGTCGACCAGGTCGGGCCGGTCGAGCGCCTCGGCGACGAGCGCGAACAGCTTGTTGTTGGCCGCCGCGATGATCAGCTGGCCGTCGCTCGCGTCGTATGCCTCGTACGGAGCGATCGACGGATGCCGGGAGCCGTTGCGGACGGGATCGGCGCCGCCCATGAGCACGCCCGTCCCGTGGTTCGTCAACGTCGCCAGCGCCGTGTCGAAGAGGCTCACCTCCACGTGGCGGCCGACGCCGGTGGTGGCCCGTTCGGTGAGCGCCGCCAGCACGCCGATTGCCGCGTAGAGCCCGGTGGTCATGTCGACGATCGGGACCCCGACGCGGGTGGGCGGCCCGTCGGCCTGCCCCGTCATGTGCATCAGCCCACCTATCGCCTGGGCGACGAGGTCGTAGCCGGAGAGCTGCGACGCCGGCCCCCTCTCGCCGAACGCTGTGACCGTGCATGTGACGACGCTCGGGTCGACGGCAGCGAGCGTCGCCCGGTCGAGTCCTCGGTCGGCCATGAAGCCCGGGCGGAAGTTGTCGAGAACGACGTCGGCCCCGGCGGCGAGCGTGCGGGCCACAGCGAGATCCGCGTCGTCGAAGAGATCCAACACGATCGAGCGCTTCCCGCGGTTCAGCGACTCGTAGTAGGTGGCGTGCTCGCCGCCATCGTCGCCCGGGTGCCACGGCGGTCCCCACGTGCGGGTGTCGTCGCCGTGTCCGGGGCGCTCGACCTTGATGACGTCGGCACCGAGGTCGGCGAGCGTCTGGCCCACGAGCGGTCCGGCCAACACCCGCGAGAAGTCGGCGACGCGGATGCCGGCCAGCGGCGGAGAGTCGGGTGCGTTGTTCACCTCCGCAATCTGGCAGAGTTCGAGCGTGCACGTGAGCATCACTGTCCCCACGGGCGACCCACGTCAGGCGCGGGACATCTATCCGGCGTTGGAGCAGATCGGGTACGACCGGGCGTTTAGCTTCGAGTCGAAGCACGATCCGTTCGTCTCGCTCGCCATCGCGGGCGAGCACACGGAGCGAATCGATCTCGGCACGGCCATCGCGATTGCGTTCGCCCGTACGCCGATGACGCTCGCCAACACCGGATGGGACCTGCAAGCGGCGAGCGGTGGCCGCTTCGTGCTCGGCCTCGGGTCGCAGATCCAGCCGCACATCGAACAGCGCTATTCGATGCCCTGGTCGAAGCCCGCGGCCCGAATGCGGGAGATGGTCGAGGGCATCCGGGCGATCTGGCATGCGTGGGAGACGGGGGAGCGGCTCAGTTTCGAAGGGGAGTTCTATACGCACACGCGGATGATCCCGGCGTTCGATCCCGGGCCGAACCCCTTCGGCCCGCCGCCGATTTTCACCGCCGGCTTCGGTCCGCTCTCCACGCGGGTGGCGGGCGAAGTGTCGGACGGGTTTCTCGTGCATCCGGTGAACACCCGACGATCGCTCCAGGAACTGACGCTCCGGGCGATCGCCGAGGGGGCGGCCCGGACCGGACGCGACGTGACGGATGTGGAGGTCGTGTGCGTCACCACGATCGTGACCGGCCGCACGGAGGAGGAGTTCGAGCGCTCCCTCGCAGGTGTCCGCGGTCAGCTCGCCTTCTACGCGACCACGCCGGCCTACCTCCCAGTCTTCGAGCTCCACGGCTACGGCGATCTCCACCCCGTCCTCAATCGGATGGCGAAGGAGAACCGGTGGGACGAGATGCCAGCGTTGATCGACGACGATCTGGTGCAGACGATCGCTGTCGTCGGCGAACCCCACGAGATCGCGCCGAAGATCGAAGCGCGGCTCGCGGGGATCAGCGATCACGTCAGCCTCGTCAACAACCGCGCCCCGGATCCGCAGCACTTCGCCGAAATCGTGGACGGCCTGAAGCGCACGCCTGCGTAGGCTTGCGGGGTGACCGACTTCATCCGCGAGAAGATTGCCGCTGACTGTTCCGACGGCCCGTACGGCGGTCGAGTGCAGACGCGCTTCCCGCCGGAGCCCAACGGGTTCCTCCACATCGGTCACGCCAAGTCGATCACCCTCAACTTCAGTGTTGCGGACGAATTCGATGGCTCGTGCGTCCTTCGCTTCGACGACACGAACCCTGACACCGAGGACAGTCGCTTCGTCGATGCGATCCAGGAGGACGTCCGCTGGCTCGGCTTCGAGCCCGGCGAGCCCGCTTTCGCGTCGGACTACTTCCGCCAGCTCCACCACTGGGCGACCCAGCTGATCGAGAAGGGCCTCGCCTACGTCGACGATCAGGACGCGGCGACGATCTCGGAGAACAGGGGCGGGTTCACCACGCCTGGCATCGATTCGCCGTGGAGGGATCGCAGTGTGGAAGAGAACCTCGATCTGTTCGCGCGGATGACCTCAGGCGAGATCGGCGAGGGCGAGAAGGTCCTGCGGGCCAAGATCGACATGAACCACGAGAACATGCAGATGCGTGATCCCGTGATGTACCGGATCCGCCACAGCCACCACTTCCGCACGGGCGACCAGTGGAAGGTGTACCCCACCTACGACTGGGCCCACGGCCAGAGCGACGCGATCGAGGGCACCACGCATTCGCTGTGCACGCTCGAGTTCGACGCGCACCGGCCGCTCTACGACTGGTTCATCGAGCAGCTCGGGCTCCCCGGCGATCACCCTCGCCAGACGGAGTTCGCCCGGCTCAACCTCACCCACACCGTGTTGTCGAAGCGCAACCTGCGTCGGCTCGTCGAGGACGGCCATGTCGACCGTTGGGACGATGCCCGCATGCCCACGCTTCGTGGGCTCCGCCGCCGGGGGTACCCGGCCGAGGCCATCCGCGAGTTCGCGACCCACATCGGGATCGCTCGGGTCAACGGCACCCACGAGATCGAGTTGCTCGAGTCCTTCGTTCGTACCCATCACAACGCCTTCGCGCAGCGTCGGATGGCGGTGCTCAACCCGATCGAGGTCGTCCTCACGAACTGGCCCGACGGCCAAGCCGACATGCGCGAGGCCGTGAACAACCCGGAGAACGAGGCGGACGGCACCCGTGAGGTTCCCTTCTCGGGCCGTCTCTTCATCGAGCGCGACGACTTCATGGTCGATCCTCCGAAGAAGTTCTTCCGCCTCGCCCCTGGGCGCGAGGTCCGCCTGCGCGCCGGCTACTTCATCACCTGCGACGACGTCGAGACCGACGCGGACGGCAGCGTTACCCGCCTCCTGTGCACCTACGACCCGGAGACCGCCGGCGGTCAGGCCCCCGACGGCCGCAAGGTGAAAGCGACGATCCACTGGGTCTCGGCCGAACATGCAGTCGACGCCGAAGTGCGGCTCTACAACCGTCTCTTCACCGACGAGCACCCCGGCGCTGATGGCGAGGATCCGCTCTCGTCGCTCAACCCGGCCTCACGCGAGATCCGCGCCGGGTGCAAGCTCGAGCCAGCACTGGCCGACACGCCGCTCGGCGAGGTCGTCCAGTTCGAGCGGCTCGGCTACTTCGCCCACGACCTCGACACACCCATGGTGTTCCACCGCACCGTCGGCCTCCGCGACGAATGGGCCAAGATCCAGAAACGCCAGAGCTAACCCGTCAGAGATCCTCGAGATTGCGGAGGTAGCGCCAGGCCGCTTCGGGTGGGATTCCTCCGGAGAGGGGTTGGAGGGACAGGGCGCCGTATTGGTCTCGTAGGGCGCGGGCTTCGTCGATGGTGACGATGCGGTAGGCGCCGTTCTCGGCTCGGAGCTCGTCGACGGTCGAGGCATGGCTGGCCGAGAGCGACGGCGTGTCGCCCAACCAATCGGCGTACATGCGCGCGTCGTGGAGCAGGTGCTCGCCGATCTCGGCCCAGGCGGCGTCGGGGTCGTCGGCGACGAAGAGCGATGTCGGCGAGCCGTCGCCGGGGGACATGCACATGCCCGGCGGGTTGCCCGCCTCGACCGCGGCCGCGTCGTACGCCTCCGCGAGCGCCGGGTCGGTGTGCTGCGGGACGAACATCATCCCGAGGCGCGCCGCCCGCCGGGCCGCGGCCTTGCTGCCGCCGCCGTACATCACCATGGGGCCGCCCGGCGTGAAGGCGGCGGGGGTCACCTCGATCGTGCGGCTGTTCCACTCGAAACGCTCGCCGCGCAGGGCACGGGTGAGTACGTCCAGGCGCTCGTCCATCAGCGCGCCCCGCTGCGTCGGGTCCACACCGAACATCGCGAACTCGGCGTCGCGGTAGCCGAGCCCGACGGTGTAGGTCACCCGGCCCTGGCTGAGATGGTCGAGCACGATCATGTCTTCCGCGAGCTTCACCGGGTCGTACATGAGCGCCAGGAGCGCGCCGACGTTGATCGGCAACGTGGTTGTGCGAGCGGCCGCGGCGCCGGCCATGACGAGCGGAGACGGCAGGTATCCGTCGCTCGAGGTGTGGTGCTCGGAGAACAAGCCCATCATCGCCCCGTTGGCCTCGCCCCATTCGCACATCTCGAGCGATGCCGCGTAGAGGTCGCCCATGGTCGCCACCGATTGCGGGCCGAGGCGAAAGTCGAAGCGCAGGATGAACATGGCGCGACTGTTACACGACGCGGTGAGCGAAGCCGAACGACCTGGCCCGGTCGACGAAGCGCTCCTCGTCCTCCATGGCTTCCTGCCCGACCTCGGGATGAGCCGTGATCCCCTCGAGGAAGTGTTCGACGGAGCGCAGGTGCAGCTCGGACATCGAGTCGCAGGGCTCAGCCATCAGACCTGTCGAGGCGCCGAGCTCGCGGGAGGCGTCGAGGTCCACGTGGAGCTGGACGTAGCCATCGAGGTTGGGTGTCCGGATCCCGAACTCGGAGTGGACGGACTCGTAGCGAGCCAGATAGTCGTCGTGGGTGAAGTCGCTCCGCCGATGCATCAGGAATTGGTAGCGCACGGGCGTGGGTTCCGGTGGCTCGATGAACACCCGGTCGGCCCCGACAATCGCCATCGAGCGGGCCGGATCGATGAGGGGCCCCAGAGACTCGGCGGCGTGAGTCAGTGCGTCGGCCCCGGCTGCCGCCGTCTCGAGCGCGACCGTCTGGGGCGACCCCGCGCCGTGGAAGCAGGAGGGATCGCGGTGCATGACCGTGATCGCGGCGTCGAGCTGATCGACCTCCAATGCGAGGTCGGCTCCGTTAGCAGCCACAAGATGCAGAAGGGCTCGTTCGTCGGACATGGATGCAGCGTTACAGAAGGGAGCGGAGGACGCGCAGGTCTTCGACGGCCTGGGCAAACATCAGCTCGGGCTCGTCCTGGTCGGTCCCGGTGCCGTGAACGAACTCGATGGTCCACGAGCCGTCGAACCCGAGGCTGCGCGCGAGGTCGACCTTCTCAGCGAGTTCGTCACGTATGTCGGCCAACCTGGGCGACCCCGTGAAGAGATGGTTGACGTGGGCGTGGGTGAGTCGGTCGCCGTACGCCGCGAATTTGGACCGGATCGTGTCGAGGTCATCGTGGGTGTGGAAGAGAGCGGAACTCCCGGCGCTGAGGACCTCGGCCGCGGCGGCGGGGTCGTCCATCGCCGAGCCGTCGTGGCACTCGCAGATGAGTTCGACGTCGGGGACGGCCGCCGCGAGCCGTTCGAGCCGGGCTCGGTACGCGGCCAGGCTCTCGCGGTTGCGCTCTGCGCCGGTGTTCCACTTCGCTTTGGTGGCGCCTGATCGGCAGATCCTGTCGGCGGCGGCGTCGCGCCCGTCGTCCGCCTCGTCGTCGAAACCGACATACGTGTTGAAGACGCGAACGGGAAGCGGATGCTCGAACACCGCGGCCACCTCAGCATCGTCGGCCTGAGTCACGTGGGGTTCCCACAATTCGATGCCGTCGAAGCCGGCGTCGGCGATGCGGTCCAACCACTCGGAGATCGCGATCGGCGGTGCGGGTTCCTCGCCCATCCACGCCCATCGAGCGGGCTCGATGGCGATGGTTCCCAGGTAGATCTCAGCCATCGCTAACCCACCGGGTCGATCGCGAACGTTCCGATCTGGATGTCGTCCACGCCGTAGTCGGCGAAGTTGTCCTCCGCGCGTCCACGGATGAACTCCTTCCACGTGAACGGCCGATACCGGGGCCCGCCGGTGGCGAGTTCATCCAGCGGTTCGATCACGCAGGCCCGGTGGGGGTTGCCGAAGAACGGGATCGAGAAGCGACTGCGCTCCGTCATGGGAACGACTCGGTGCACGGCGGCCTTGTAGCGGTCATTCGTCCAGACCTGGAGCGTGTCGGCGAGGTTGACCACAATCGTGCCGGGACGCGGTTCGATGTCGATCCAGCCGTGTTCGCGTGACTCGGCTTGGAGGCCGCCGGTGTTGTCCTGGAGCAGCAAGGTGAGCACGCCCGGGTCGGTGTGGTGACCGAGGGCGACGTCGCCGAGCGGGTTGAGGCCGTCGCGCTCGTCGGCGGGAACCGGGTCGCCGACGGGGTAGTGGTTCAAGCGGACGGTGCTGGTGGTGCGCTCCACGGTGTGTGTCGCCGCGATCGCCGGGTCGAGGTCGAGGGCCGTGTGGACGAGTGCGACTGTGCGCTCGGCCAGTTCGGCGAATCCGTCGAAGAACTGCGCCATCGATTCGGCGAAGCCTTCCGGCCCGGGCGGCCAGCGATTCGGGCTCCGATCGGCCGGGATCGCCGGATCGATGAAGTCGAACACCTCTTTGCTGTCCCGCTTGCGCTTGGTGAGCTCGCGGTCGTACCAGCCGAGCATTGCTTCCGGGTGGCGGCGGATCGCCTCTTTGTTCTCGTCGTCGGACGCGAAGAACTCCCGAGTCGCAGCCCAGGTGCGGTCGATCAGGTCGTCCAGGCCGTGGCCGGCGAGCAGGAAGAATCCGTGATCGGAGCATGCTGCGTCGAGGGCGGCAAGTGACGTGGCGCTCGGATCGGCGAGGTCGACAGTCGGCACCAGGTCCATCGCTGGGACCTTAGGCCCATGGTTCGACCCAGGCCATCGCGGTACCCTGCACCGCGGATGAGCTACGACTGGGCGTTCCTCCCGATGCAGTCGTCCAACGACCTGTTGGGCGATGCCACCGCGCTTTCTTGGCCCGAACCATGGCTTCGTCGTTATCTCAAAGGATAGCTGCGCCACCGCCCCAGTATCGCGTCGCAAGGTCGACCAGGCAGCGCCTCGAGGCAAGCAACTTTCTGAAGCAGCAACGCCCTCACATCGTCTGAGAAGGTTCTCTACTCGCGGGAGTTGCGGGCGCTCCCGACCTTTGAGCCGTAATCAAGTCCCAGTGCACACTGGATCGATCTATCTCCTCGCGACCACGAGTCGCTCGTAGGGGAGACCGAGGAGATCCAGTAGATCGAATTGTCGTAATCCAGCCCTACGTAGCTCTTGAAGCTCGAGAGGCAGAAATCATCGGCCATATCAGCTGCTTGGCTTTCACCCGGGAAGCTGCTGTTCGTCATCTCCTTGACGGCGAACATCTCGTATCGATGCGGATCGCTGCAGTCGACGGTGTCAACTTCTGAGACTTCTGTTGCCACCACTGAAGCTTCAGGCCCACTGAAGCAGTCGCCTACACCGAGACTGTCGATACTGGTGGTGCTGCTGCACCCGGCTAGGACCGAAATTCCAAGGACTACCGCTGCGATTCGTTGAAGGCTGCTCATCTGGGGCTCCCGTCGATCGATGTAACGAAGCCAAGTCGCACAATACGCCATGAAGGTGTCTGTAGGGGACCGTTATCAATACTGCAGCGGTGGCTGTTCGCGTGGCTGTCCAGATGCCACAGCCCAAAACGCAGTGGTGCAGGCCAGGAGTTCTGACCTGCACCGATGCTTAGCGCGCCCGGAGAGATTCGAACTCCCGACCTTCTGATCCGTAGTCAGATGCTCTATCCAGCTGAGCTACGGGCGCAACGGGAGCCAGTGTACGCCTGCGGTCCGCAGGCGCCACCGGGAATCCCTTCAGCGGAGACGGTGGGATTTGAACCCACGAACGCCTTACGACGTTACTTCCTTAGCAGGGAAGCGCCTTCAACCTGGCTCGGCCACGTCTCCATTAACAGGGCGAGAGGTTATCTCGCGCCACTACGGTCGCGTCATGACGATTCGGCTTTGTGCCCTCTTCGCCGCTCTCGGGCTTCTCGCAGCATCGTGCGGTGACGACGGCAGCTCTGCCGACGAACAGCCGACGACGACGACCTCCGAAGCGACGGTCGTCGATGACGAGCCGGCACCGGAGGACGACCCAGCCGTGGATCCGGCGCCCGAGCCCGATGAGCCGATCGAGGAGCCTGGTCCGTACGACGGTGAGCGGACGGATGCACGGCAGTGCCTCCTCGATTGGGGTGGCGTCGAAACGCCGAATGCGGACACGAGCTCCGGTGGAGCGGACGGCGGCGCGCGAGTGCGCGCAGGCCGGATGGGTCAGTGGAAGTTCTGCACCAGTGTCATCAGCATGCGATGATCGTACGACGCGGTCGTCGGGTCCTGCAGGGAATATCGGGTCAGTCCGTGATCGCGTAGCTGCCCGTGGCGCTTGCGATGAGTGTTCCGTCGTCGTCGACGGTTGTCGCCTCGAGGTGGACCACCCGGCGACTGCTGCTCATCACTCGCGCCTGTGCTGTCAGCGTGCCTGCTCGGGCGCCGCGGTGGTAGCGAACGTGGATCTCGATGGTCGCACAGCGCTGGCCGTCCGGAACGACCGACATCGTGGCTCCGCCCATCGCCGTGTCGATCAGCGAGTAGGCGACGCCCCCGTGGGCGACGCCGTTCGGGTTCATGTGCTGTGGCCCGAGTTCGAGGCTCGCGGTGGCCACGCCCTCGTCATCCACTGTGATCGTGAATCCGAGAAGCCCCATGAACGGGAACGGCGGGGTGTCGCGGTCGGGCTCCGTCACAGCCGGGACTCTAACGTTGCGCCATGTCCGACGTTCGCCAGGCCTGGATCGATTTCTGCGACGAGTTGAAGGGAGCCGTCGACTACGTCTTCGACGATGACCAGGTGACCGGCTCCGCCGTGGACGAGGCCGAGGGTGTGCGTCACGTCTTGCGATCGCTGGTGAAGGCGTCGCTCGCGACCTTCGAGAACGCCGACGCGAACTACCCCGAACTGGGTTGGTCCCACCGAGCGGATGCTGCTCGAGTACCCGCCGTCGGTCGTCGCTGAATGGGACGACGATCTGATCCGTTTCATCGGCTACGAGCGCAGTGGTCCGGCAACGGGGCATTGGCGCAGTGCGGAAGATCCCTTCCTCGCCGTCGAGGAGTACCGCGGTGAGCGAGGATGACTCGGCAAACGCGGGCGGACGCGAGGCGCTGCAGCGTCGACTCGAGTTGGAGTTCGGCGATCGTTCGCTCGCTGGCACCTTCGTTGATGCTCTCGAGGCGGACGTCCTCGATCGGCTCGTGGCTGCGTGTGAAGCGGACATCGCGACAGCGGCGATCCTCTCGTATCGGCCGCCGACGGTTCCTGACCACGAGGTCGGCAGTTTGTGGATCCTGGCCTTCGGGTACCGCTTCGTCGATGCGTCGGCTGCCGACCAGGGAGGCGTTCCGCCGATGACGGCTCTCGCGCCCGGTCCGGTGAACGAGGCGCTGGCCCGAGAGGCCGCCGCATTCACGGCGGGGCGCCCCGTTCCGATCGTCGCCCAGTGGGAGGTGGCCCGGGCGCTCGAAGCGATCGGCATCGACGGCGTGATCTCGGTCGAACCCGACGTCGCCGACGACGGGTCGGTCATCTACCTCAGCACGCTCGGCGTTCTGGAGAAGGGCCTCCGCCTGGCCGCCGAGGTAGGAGTCGACGTCGGCCAGGCAGGTGTGCTCGGCCAGGCCGACCATGCGTGGCGATGCGTCGACACGGCGCGATCGGCTGGGCTGACTGCGGCCGTTCCCACCGGCATCCAGCTTCCGGCGGACTACGACGAGGCGTCCGGCCAGCCATGGACCCGGAGCCGAGCCAGCTACCTGCCGGTCGACCTCCTGGCTCGTTCGTACCGAGCCTGACCCTTCGGTGCTGCGCCGCTAGACGGGAGCGTAAGCGGTGGCTTCGATCTCGCGGAGGCCGTCGAACCGCGCGCGTGTCGGCGTCGCGAGAGGGGTCGGCCGCGAGGTTGGCCATCTCGTGCGGGTCTTCCTGGAGGTCGTAGAGCTCGTGCTCGTGATCCTCGAAGTCGGCGTCCGGGCCGAACTGTCTCACGCCCGGGAGCGGCTCACCGATGACGCCGCGGCCGCCGGCAGAACGGCAGCTACTAGGCACCTACTGAGAAGCGAGGCGTTGTCCACAGCCTGTGAATGACATTGTTGAAATTACAACGGCGCGGAGGGAGGGGGATTCGAACCCCCGGGACCTGTGAAGGCCCGCTGGTTTTCAAGACCAGTGCAATCGTCCGCTCTGCCATCCCTCCGGCGACCACGTTAGGGCGGCGCGGGCGCAGCGACACCGGTTTCAGTTCACGACGATCTCGGAGCGAGGCCGGTTCCAGCGCCAGGCGAGGCCAGCGAAGAGAGCGGCGCTCAGCGCGCCCATTCCCAGCGGGATGCACCAGCTGCAGCTGCCGCTCGACGCTGCGCCGGATCCTGGGGCGAAGTCGACAGCGATCGGCTCCGCGACCTGCGAAATCAAGCCCTTGGGATCGTACGTTCTCCGCCGGAGAACACGGCGGAAGCCGGTTGCGCAAGCAGATGAGGCAGCCCGGCGAGGTACTCCGCTCGGCCGAGCTCCTGGACGCCGAGCGACTCCAGGTGATCGGTCTGCCACTGGACGTCGATGAGTCGGTCCACACCGTCGTCAAACGCCCCGACCAGCGCAACCAGCGCCGCCTTCGACGCATCCCGCACCCGATGAAACATCGACTCTCCGGCGAACAAACCCCCGAGCGCCACGCCGTACAGACCGCCGACGAGCCGGTCGTCCTGCCACGCCTCCACGCTGTGAACCCATCCCATGTCGTGAAGTGCGAGGTAGGCATTGTGGATCTGGCTGTCGATCCAGCCATGGGGTCGCCCCGGATCCGCGCACGCATCGAGCACCGTCGGGAACGCGTGGTTCACCCGAATGTCGAACTCGCGCACCGATCGGCGCAGCGACCGGCTCACCTTCAGCTGGTTCAGCCGCAGCACTCCCCGAGGGTCGGGTGACCACCAGCCCATGAGCTCGTCCTCCTCGACCGGCATCGGAAACATCCCGGCCCGATACGCGGCGAGGATCGTGCCCGGCTCGTTGTCGGCCCCGACGCCGACGAGGCCCGAATCGTCGACGTCATCGAGATCGGGGAAACGCCACGGCGTGGGCGGTGGTTCGACCGGCACCCGAGCAGCCTAGGTCGGCGGGTAGGTTGCGGAGATGGCGACCCCGCCCCTCGTGGCCTGGATGAACCCGCTGCCGATGGAGCTCGCGCCCGCGCTTGCCGGGCGCCGTCGGGCGCTCGCCGAACGAGCCGCTGGTCGGGTGCTCGATCTCGGCGGCTGGAACGATCATCTCTCGGCCTACCGGTTCGGTACGGGCGAGAACGACGTCGAGTCGGTCGTCATGCTCGATCGAGCGGGAGACGTGCGCGCCGGCACCGGCCGTGATGACCCGCACGGGGTCACCCGCATCGACGCAGGCCCTGACGCGTTGGCCGATCTCGACCAAGGCCCGTTCGAATCGATCGTCTCGTTGATCCGTACCCCGTTGGTCGCCGACTTCGACTGGATGCTGCGGACCCTCTTCGATCTGCTCGCCGACGAGGGATCGATCTACCTACTCGAACCCGTCCGGCGCTCCGGCCGATTCGGTCGGCTCCTCGCCCTCGGCGGGTCGGTCAACTGCGCGGCCGGCGGCCTGCACCTCGACCGCGACATCCCCGCTGACATGCGAGAACGCGGCATGGTTGTCACCAATCTGAGCCGATTCGAAGTGCCGACGCTCAGTGCGCCGATGCGTCCGTTCATCGAAGCGACCGCCCGCTGGCCGGCGCGGAGCTAGGCCCGCTACGACTCGGTGATGGTCACCGAGTTGATGATGATGTTGTCGACCGGGGCATCGCCGAACGTGGTCTCCGTGCCCTCGATCTCCAGGACCACATCGAGGCCTTCGGTGACGGTGGCGAACAACGAGTAGAGCGGCGGGAGACCGACGCCGTTGTCCCCGGTGATGACGAAGAACTGACTGCCGTTGGTGTCCGGTCCGGAGTTCGCCATCGCAACGGAGCCGACGATGTACTCACCCTCCTCCGGGAGTTCATCGGCGACGGAGTAGCCCGGGTCGCCGGTGCCGAGCGGGCTGCCCACGGCGTCCCCGCCCTGGATCACGAAGCCCGGGATGATCCGATGGAAGGGCGTGTCATCGTAGTACCCGTAGCGCGCGAGCACCACGAAGTTGTTCGCGATCGTCGGAGCCTTCGACGCATCGAGGTCCATGGTGATCTCGCCGTAGGTCGTGTCGACGACCGCCGTATACGTCACCGCGGCATCGATGCACATCGGGGGCGCCGAGGCGAACGAGGTCACCCGCTCTGAGGAACCGTCCGCCGCGGGGCACGGTGTGTCTCCGTCGAGTGTGATGCCGGCAGGTGGCGCGGACACCCCGGGCAGTGGTGGTTCGGTGGTCGTCGTCGACTCGATGAGCGGCGTTGACGGGTCCGGCTGGCCACCGGGGTCCACCGTCTCCGGGTCGTCGTCGCCTGACAGCAGGACGATGCCCACGATCGCCGCGATGATCACCGCGGCGAGACCGCCGTAGGTGATGAAGCGGCTCCGCACCCGAGCCTCGGCGGCCGCAACGCGGTTCGCGCGGTTTTCCTTCTGGCGTGCTCGTTTGTCCGTGCTCACGAGCGCCGACGATAGCGGTCAGCCGGATTCAGTGACCGTCACCGACCCGATCAACGCAAGGTCGCCGGAGTCGACCACGCTCATCGCCTCGTAGGTCGCAACCAGCCCCTCGACGTCGGTGATCGTGCCGACCCGTACGAAGTCGCTCGTCTGTTCGAGCAGCGTCTGACCGGTCTCGTCGACGACGATCATGAGCGCGCCGTTGAGACCGTCGTTGAAGGGCGTGGCGAGAACCGCACCGGGCTCGTAGCGGGCAGCGAGCGGAATTCCGGACGGCGTGGGGTCGACGAGGAAGCCGGCGTCGCCGAAGCCCCCGAGTCCGATGAGTCCGGGGGAGAACGCGTTGATCGGCGTCTGCTCGTAGGCGTGGTACCAACCGAACACAGCGACGAGGTTGGCGGCGTCGGCATCGAGCGCGGGGTCGACCGGCACGATCAGCGAGATCGGATCAAGCGCCACGCCCTCTTGAGTCGTCGCCGCGGTCTCGAACGTCAGCTCGTAGACCGCGGCCGGATCGATACAGGTAGGGGGTGGGTTCGTGAAACTCGTCGTCCGTTCGGCGCTCCCATCGGTCGCCGGACACGGCGTCGGTCCGTTCACCGACGCGCCGGCAAACTGGCTGGGAACCCAGTCGAGGGCGATCGTGGTCGTCGGAACGGTCGTGGGAATGAGCACTGCGGGGTCGTCGCCGCCACTGGCGGCGATGAATCCGGCGAAGGCGAGCGGAGCGACGAGGGCGACGGCGAGAAACCCGACAATGGTCTGACGACGGCGAAGGGCCTTGACTTCGGCCGCCTTCTGACGAGCGGCCTGGCGTTCATTCTGCTTCTGCGCCGAAACCCGGCGTTTCGTCGTCTGCTGCTTCTTCTTGGCCACGGGAGGAACCTAGCTACATCTGCCCTGGTAGATGCCGACGGGGAGGGGGACGATGACTCCTGCTCCCGACGCCGATGATCTCCGGCTCGTGGTGGATCGCCACGCCGCTGCGGTCTACCGCGTCGCGCGATCGATCGTGCACGACCCGGCCCTCGCCGACGACGTGGTGCAGGAGACGATGCTGAAGGCCTGGCGAAACTCTCCCGTCGAGCCCGGCGAGGAGATCCCCCGCAACTGGCTGCTCAAAGTGGCCCGCAACACGGCGATCTCGCTGTTGCGGACCTGGCGCGAAGATCTCCACGTCCCCGACACCATGCCGGAGAGCAGCGGTGGCGCATCGACGACCCGTCAGGTCGAGGGGCGAGCCCAACTCGACGAGTTGTGGAAGGCGCTCGAGACGCTCGATGAGGACGCCCGCGCGCTCATCGCGCTGAAGGAGATCGACGGCCTCTCGTACGAGGAGATCGCGCAGGCCCTCGAGCTCCCGCTACCGACCGTGAAGACCCGACTCTTTCGGGCCCGCAAGGTCCTGAAAGACGCAATGAAGGAGTGGCGATGAACGCCCGACATCCGAAACCCCAGCGACTGCAGCGCTGGCTCGACACCGGTGAACCTCGTCGGCTGTCGCGGCAGATCGAGCACTGCGTCCACTGCCAGGAGATCCTCGAAGAGTTCTCGGCCCTGGACGAGGGGTTGGTTGTCGATCTGCAGGCGGCGACCTCTTCTCCCGTGGACCTGAAGGAACGGACCCACGGAGGTGTCGACCTCCGTCTCCGCAACGAGGCGGCGTTCGGGTCGTTCGTGGACCTGTTCGCGATCGGGTTCGACTTCGCCCGCACGATCCTCGATCCGGATCTGGACCCTGACCTCGGGCCCGGCACCGGCCCGGATCCCACGTCCGGTGACGAGCCTCATGACGGCGAACTGCCCGCCGACCAGAGCGAAGGAGGAGAAGCATGATCGATCCCTGGATCTACGCCACTGGCGCGATCGTTGTCGAACTGTTGTCGGGTGTGATCGGTGCCGCGCTCGTGCGCAGCATCATCCTGAAGGGCCGTGAGGACCGCCCCGAAATGCACGACGCGGCTCGGGCAACCGCGACATTCCTCTTCCTGTTCTTCACCGCACTCGGTGTGATCGTCGCGATCGGATTCACCAACCCGGACACGCTCGGACCGATCGCCGCCGATGTGCTGCACAAGTCGCCGCGGATCCTGGCGGCCGGTCTGATCCTCATCGCCGGCCGGGCCATCGCCTTCGCGCTCGGCGGCGCGGTGAACTCGGAGTTCGCAGCGTCGACGTCCCGAGTGCGCGGCCAGATCGCGGCCGCGGGTCGCTTCCTCGTCTACGCGGTGTCGCTCGTCCTGGCGCTCAGCCAGCTCGGCGTCGACACCACCATTCTCAGCATCATCGCTGCTGTGGTGGTCTTCGGACTCGCCGGTGCGTTCGCCCTCCTCGTCGGCCTCGGCGGTCGGGAGATCGGCGGCCAACTCGCGGCCGGCCGCCACCTGGCCCGTCTCGTGGACGTGGGCGACGTGATCGAAGTGGACCGCCTGTCCGGCGAGATCGTCGCGTTGCACCCCGCGTCCGTCGAGCTCCCGGCGGACGACGGCGCGATCCACTTGCCCAACACGCGGATCGCTCGTGGGCCGTTGAAGATCCGCCATCGCTGACGGGCCGAGGGTGGGCCAAAGGGCCTATTCGGGAAGAAATCCGAGAAATCGCGCGACTCGAGGCCTTCTCGTGCGTAGTACCGGGTGAAGCCGCTCAGCGGCACCCCCGAGAAATCAGGGGAGAGATCACCGGTCGGATTGGACTCCCGAATAGTGACTTCGAAGATGAACCGCCATCGGCGGTCCATCTTCCGTTTTGGCGTGTGTCACGCTGGTCCGATGCGTCCGGCGCTCGTGCTTCTCGTTCTGCTCGCGGCATGCAGCGTGAACGCGGACCCCGAGGAGTCCGGACCGCCGTCCACGGCCCCGCCGACCGTGGTGACGACGACGACTGAACCGCTGCCGCCTTCTACAGCGCTCATCCGGATCGGGACCGCCCGCTACGAACTCGACGCCGTCTGCGCAGCCGTCGGCGCCGGCGAGGTGGAGGTCACCGGCGTCGGCACCGACGAGGCCGGCCAGTCGGTTTTTGGCTACGTCCGCGCCTTCCTGAACGACCCGTATGTCGCGCTCCTCGTGGGTAACGGCGACGACGCTGTGCTCTACGAGCCCGGCTTCGACGGCTTGCCCGAAGTCGAGCTCACCGACGACGGCGCCCGCTTCGCCGATGTGCAGTTCGCGACCGACGTCGACATCGAGAACCTCACGGCGACACCGGTTGATGCCGGCGCGGTCGAGGTGATCTGCGGGTCGTACGTGCGCGAACTGCCGCCGTCGCCATTCTCTATCGACGCAGGCTGATTAGCCGCAGGGATCGGCCTCGAGGACCAACGGGACACGTCCTGAGCGCATTGTCTCGACGACGCCGTCTCGGGTGGTGAAGGCCACGCGGAACTCGTTGTCGTTCTCGTCCTCCGGCACGAAGATCACGTCGGTCAGGCCGCCGCCGAGATCGACGCGTTCGAGGCGATCGCCGAACAGGCCGTCGAGTTCGTCGTCGGTGTTGCCGATGCCGGCGCCGGAACGAGTGGTGATGGGGCTGTCGCCCACGATGTCGACGCGTTCGATCGTGCCCTCGTGGACGACGAAGCTGATGCCCTGCGGGGCGAACTCGGGGGCGACCCGGTAGCAGTCCGTCACCGCTTCACAGTTCAGCATCGGGGTGCCGGCCGCCTGCGTGGCCTGGTCCACGGTGAGGCCGAACGTCACCTCATCGAGACCAACGGTGCTCAGCGACGACTGCAGGCTCAACGTGGGTACGAGCGGGATCGGGTCTTCCTCGGGCGGCTCGTCGCCGTCCTCCTCGTCCGCTGGGGGCTCGGTGGTTACCACCGTGGTGGTGGTTGCTTCGAAGATGTCGTCCGTGGCGCCGCACTCCGTCGGAATCGACGTGGTGATCGGCGCGACCGTCGTGGTGGAGCTGGTGGACGACGTGGTGGTCGTGGACTCGTCGCCGGGTGACACGTCGACGTTCGAGGAATCGTCGGGCTCGTCATCGCCGATGGACAGCACGAACAGGCCCGCGCCGAGGATGGCGATGAGGGCGAGGAGGACGACGGCGACTTGGCGAAACGGCACGACTCCGATGGTAGAGGGCCGCGGCCGAGGCGGGGCCGCGCCCCCGTGACGAACGACACAACCGCTCTGGAACCCACGTCACAGAAGGATCTGGCTGGTTTGTGTTCGATATGGGCACAACAGCCGAACGGCTGCGGAAACCCCCTGGGGAGGGTGAGTAATGACAACCACAACGAACATCACGAATACCGGTCCGGCCGACGTGGCCAAGGACACGACACCGGACTGGTGGACACCGCTCTGCGGCCGACTCGGGTATCGGGCTCGACGGCGGCTCCGGTCCCTCGGCCAGGAGTACGTCTACGCCCCTGGCGGCACGATCGTCCAGGAAGGCGCTCGGGCCGACCGGTTCAGCCTGATCATCCACGGCGACGTGGACGTCGAGGTCGGCGGTGAGGTGGTCGCGACACTGCGGGAGGGCGATCACTTCGGTGAGGTCGCGATGCTCTACAGCCGCCCGCGCAACCCGGACGAGGCGCCGGTCTCGATGCCTCGCACCGCGAGCGTGCGCGCCAACCGTGTCACCCGGGTGAGGGAATTCGATCGGGCTGAACTGATGATGGTGCTCGACGCTGCTCCGGCAGCGGCGACTCGGATCAGCCGACGGGCCATCGGTCGCTTGGGGGCAATGACGACCAGGGCCTAGTCCCGGCTCGCCCTCAGCCGCGGATCACCGTGGCGAGGGCGACGCCGGCAACCGCGACGATCGCCGGCATTGCCAGTGCGATCCGGAATCCCCAGCCGCCATCGGCCAATGGCTCCGCAGCCATTCGGCCGGTGGCGTGGCTGGCGTAGGGCTCAGCGAGGCCCGCGGTGTGGCGCAGGATCGCTGCGTGGGTCTCGGCCATGGCCGTGATCGCCCACCGTTCGGCGTCTCGCAGCACAGCCAGATGGGCTACTCGCTTGCCGATCTCGTGGTCCTCCACGGTGGGCCGCGAGTACATCCCGGCTCCGGTCGCGATCGCCCAGCAGACCATCGTCAGCGAAATGGCGGCGAGATTGCTCCAGGACCGAAGCTCCCCGAAGCGAAGGTTCGCGTCGAACTCGCTGAGGTCCGGGCTGTTCTGGCGCAGGATCAGATGGCTGCTGCCCGTCAGGAAGATGATAAGCGCGGGGACGGCCGCGACGACGAGTCCGCCGATCAGCGCCTCACGCCACCGGATCTCGGATTTTTTGAAGATCCGATAGGAGATGAGTGCGCCGCCCGGGATGACGGCACCCCCGAAGGCGCCTTAGAGGATGAGGATCGCGCCGTACCACCGGTAGCCGTCGGTCGCGGCGAGCGCTGACTGGTCGCCGGCGTGGTCGTAGCCGAGGAACGCCGAGGTCGCCGCGACCGTGCCTCCGACCAGTGCGCCGGCCACGATCAGCGGGATCAGGATCGACATCTTCGCCAGGTCGGGGACGACGACGGGATGCTCGAGGCCCTTGAGCTTCCCTTCCTCGCGCTCCATCTCGTCGAGGTGATCGGCGATGTGATCGACCACCTTGTCCATGTCCTCGCTCGACCGGAGAGGAAGACCGTGTAGGTCGGTGATGCCGGCGATGTCGGGATGAAGGTCCGACGCGAGCGGCGGGGTGATGTCACCGATGATCACCTTCTCCTGGCGAAACGCAGCCTCCAGTTCGCGGACGACCCAGTCGTCGGGATCCTAAATTTTGGCGCTGCCGTCCGGGCGACGGCCTTCCCATTTGGGGCCCATGACCGCAACAACGATCCGGCAGCCCCGAATCTCTTCCTCGAGTTCGGTCGGGAAGTGATCGCCCGCCCGAAGGGCCGCGTCATGAAACGCCGTCTCCACGTCGTCGATCGTGCCACGCTGCCCGAGTTGTTCCGCGAGCCAGTCGACCCCGAGCCGGCCGTCAGCCCGTCGATAGCTCACGAATACCAGCGCCGCAGAATGGACATTAGGCAACACGTCCGGCGTTCGGCCGGCTATGACGGAGTGCATGAAGACTCGTCGTCTCCGCTCCCTTGCGTTCGCCGGCCTCGTCGCGGGAATGCTCGCGCTCCCGGCCACACCGGCGACCGGGGTCGCAGGGTTCGGCGACGTCGCGCCGGCTCGATACTTCACCGACGCCGTCCAGTGGATGGTCGACGAGGACATCACGACGGGCACGTCGGAGACGTGCTTCTCTCCGGAAGATGCGGTGACGCGCGGCGAAGCGGCCGCGTTCTTGTGGCGGATGAAGGGCGAGCCGGCCGCGGCACCGCACCCGTTCGGTGATGTGACAGCTGCGTGGCAGCAGGGCGCAGTCTCATGGATGTTCGCGCTTGGGATCACCACCGGCACAACGTCCACCACGTACTCGCCCGACGACAGCCTCACCCGCGGTCAGATCGCCGCGCTGCTCCACCGTCTGGCCGGCGAACCGGGCGCGGCACCGCACCCGTTCAGCGACGTGAGCGCGCCGTGGCAGCAGATTCCCGTTTCGTGGATGTTCGCCAACGGGATCACCGTCGGGACCAGCGCAACGACGTTCTCGCCTGACACTCCCGTGACGCGCGGTCAGGTGGCGACGTTCCTCTACCGGTACGAAGGCGAACCGGAGGTGGAGGTCGATCCGACCCACCCGACCAGCCCGCAATGTGCCCAGCAGGTGGCCGGTCCGAACGCCGGGTACAACTCGCTGTTCATCGGCCACAGCTTCTTCATCCCCGTCGCCGGTCTCCTACCGGCACTCGCCGCTGACGCGGGGCTCGTGGACCACACGCAGGAGGGCGTCTTCTCCGGCGGCGCGAGCGGAGCGCCGCAAGCCATGTGGGAGAACGCGTCGGTACGGGCGGGGATCCAGGCGTCGCTCGACAGCGGCGACATCGAGCTCTTCGGTATGACGTATCACCCGGTGTACCCGACGCTCGAGGGCTACCGACTCTGGATCGACTACGCGCTCGCGCAGAACCCCCACACCGTCATCATGGTCGGCCTCCCCTGGAGCACGAACCCGGGTGCGATCGACGCAGCGACGTACGCATCGACGTGGCACGACGCGCACGAGACAGGGTTTCACCCCGTTATCGACGACCTACGTGACGAGTACCCGGGTGTCGTGATCTTCGAGATCGGGTACGGCCACGCGGCGACCGAGCTGTACGAGCGCTTCGATGCCGGGGAGTTGCCCGGCATCGACACTCTCGTCCGGTCGGGTGGGCCCGGCGTCTTCTCCGACAGCTTCGGTCATGCCGACGCGATCCTGCGAGACCTCGCTGCGCACGTGTGGCTTCGAGCGATCTACGGCGTGCCGCTGTCGACCCTCGACGACCCCGGCTACGAGGTGGATCTCCGTGAGATCGCCGACGAGATCATGGACGCCCACGACCCGGACTACAACGCACCCTGATCACTTGGGCGGCACGCTCACGGCTTGCCGGCTACCTGGGCGGTTAGTAATGCCCCCCATTAGTCGGTGAAAACTGAGGCTCATGGAACCCCGGGGAGCGCTGGACACCAGCGTGGAGGACGTCGACGACTGCTTTCGGTTCAATGTGTCCGCGGTGTTCGGCCTCACGTAGATCGCGACGCAGGCGATCGCCGCAACGGCCGGGGAAGGCGCGGTCGTGAATATCGGTTCGAACGTCGGGCGGGCCGTCGCTCCCGGCTTCGTTGCCTACGCCACGGCCAAGAGCGCGTTGTGCTCCCTGACGGAGCTGCTCGCCCAGGACTTCGCCCCCAAAGTGCGAGTCAACGCCGTCCTGCCTGGCCCCACCCGGAGCGGCACGATTGCGGCCGTCCTGGAGGGCGACGCCGACGGTGCGATCGAAGCGATGATGGCGTCGCGCAATCCTCTCGAGCGCATCGCCGAGCCGGAAGACATCGCGGCGGCTGTTCTCTTCCGGGTCTCCCCGGCAGCCTCGTTCGTCTCCGGTGAGATCCTGGGCGTGACCGGTGCCCAGCAACACGCAGCCCCGATGCCGCGCGCCGAACCCTGAGACGCCGAAGGCGTTGCCGTGGGCCGCCCGGGGCTCGAACCCGGCACCTGAGGATTAAAAGTCCCCTGCTCTACCCGATGAGCTAGCGGCCCACCGGGGAGGCTATCGCTGCGGCTGGGAGGTGGTCGGCTGAAGCAATGATCTACGCGTCGAGCGCCGCGAGGCCTCCTACGCCCCGACGCTGCCGCCTGACGGACTCGAGCTCAGCCCAGTTCGGCCGCCTCGATCTCCAGGAGTCGCTTGAAGTTTGCGCGTAGTTCGTCGCGTCGGCTGCGATCGTGGGCGAGGTTGACGAGCTCGTGCGGGTCCTCGTTTGCGTCGTACCACTCGTGATCGTGGTCCTCGAACACAGCATCGACATCGAAGAGCTTCGGGTCACGGGCCGGATTGCCGTCTCGAGCGATGCTGCCGCCGATGCCGTAGTAGCGGGCGTATTTCGTGGTGCCGTCGAAGAAGCCTCGCAACGCGTAGCGGCAGTGGCGAATGAGTGACGACTGCGCGCTGTCCTGGCTGAAGTACACGTAGTCGCGTGGCGACGCTGCAGGATCCTCGAGCGCAGGGGCGAGGTCCACACCGGATAGCGATGGCGTGTTGTCGAGATCCACGCCGCCGAGTGAGCACAATGTCGCGGCGAGATCGACGTGGGTCGCCAGCGCATCGGTGCTGGTTCCGGCCTCGGTCATGCCGGGCACCTTGATGATCATGGGCACGCCCATGACCTCGTCGTAGACGCACGGCAGCTTGGCCCGCAGGCCGTGGCTTCCGCAGGCGTCGCCGTGATCGGAGGTGTAGGCGATGACCGTGTCGTCGTAGATGCCGAGCTCGTCGAGGGTGCCGAGCAACTCGCTGAGGTTGCGGTCCAGCTCCTCGTGCAGCCAGGCGTAGTAGTCGAGTTGGCGCAGCCACGCGCGCTCGTCGGTGAGGTCCATCGACCCGACCATGTGCTCGTGGTTGCGCACCTGTCGCCACGCCCGCTGGATTTCCGGTTTCGTGTGGAGGTCGTCGTGGAAGTTCGCCGGGAGCTCATCGAAGCGCTCGGGATAGTCCTCTGGCGGTGCCTCGACCGGCACGCCGTCGAGGCGCAACTCGCGCATGAACTCGAAGGCTTTCTGATCCTTCGGGTTCGCGGCCTGGTACGACGGATGGTCGACGGGGAACCACATGATGTCGTGCGGGTTCACCAGGGCCACCGTCAGGTGCCATGGCTGGTCGTCGTCGGCATGCTCGCGGAGCCAGTTCATGGCGTCGGCCGCGATGATCGGATCGAAGAACCGGCCACTCCAGGCGGAGCCGGTGTAGTGCATGTCGTTGCCGCGGAAGTCCTGGTGTCCGTAGTCCGTCATCACGGGGATGTGCTCGTGGCTCAGGTGCCACTTTCGGAGGTACGCCGAGTACTACCCCTGGTCGACCAAAAGGCTGCCGATCGTGGGAATGGCCGGATCGAGCGCGGTGTGCGCGGGGAACGACACGTTGTCGACCACGCCGTGCTCGGCGAGGTAGCTGCCGGTGTAAAGGCTCGCCCGCGACGGGGAGCAGGGCGACGAGTGGGTGAAGTACCGGTTGAACTTCGTCCCGTCGGCCGCGAGCCGATCGTGGGCGGGCAAGTCGGCCTTACCGTGGAGCCAGCCGTTGCGGCGCTCCTCGTCGGAGACGATCATCAGGATGTTCGGCTGTTTGGCCATACCGGGAAACTAGGACTCCGCCAGGTAGCCCGCGATCATTGCGCGCGTTTCCGCAATGACGACCTCGTCGCTCTTACCGTCGACCGAGATGGTTGTTCCGGTCGTGAGCACTACCTTGGCCCTGCCGCGCCACGGCACGCGGGGCAGCGAACCCCGGCTACGCCAGATGTCGTCGCTGCCGACAATGCCGATCGGCAGGATCTCCGCGTCGGCCTTACGGGCAATCTCGACGAAGCCCGGCCGAATCTCGCCCATACCGTCCGACTCGCGGCGGTCGGGCGGCACGATTCTGCCTTCGATCATCACGGCGACCGGTCGTCCGGCCGCGAGCGTCTCGAGTGCGATGTCGACGGACTCGCGGTTCCCGTCGCCTGCGGGAATGCAGCCGATCGTGCTCAACCAGCGTCCGGCGATCCCGTTCTCGAAGTACTTCGCCCGAACGAGGCATCGCGCCGGAAGGTCGTAGTGGTCGAGGGCTTCGACGGCGAGAAACACATCGGCAAGGCTGCGGTGGTTGGCAACCATCACAACCGGTCGCCCGACGAGGTCGGGCATGGACTCCGGCCGGTACTCGATCCTGCGCAGGACGTGACCGAGGGGGCGCACGCGTCGCGCCCACTTCGTGAACCGAGCGATGTCGGCGTCTTGGGAGTCGGGCACGTCCACGCCTCGTGTCTACCGGCGAATGGGGCAACTCCCGCCCATCCTCGTACGGTGCCCGGGTGACGGAACGTGCTTACACCCTGCGAGTGTTGGCGCTGTTCGCGGCCGGTATCGCGTACTTCTGCGTTGCCGGAATTTCCTTTCCCGTCCTGCCTCGTCTCGTCGAGGACGAGCTCGGCGGATCGAAGACCGACATCGGTCTGACCTTCGGCCTCTTCGCCGTCGGCATGCTGTTGATCCGCCCCATTGCCGGCGCATGGTCGGATCGCTACGGCCGCCGCCCGTTGATGGTGCTTGGTGCCATCGGGATCGCCGGCATGCAGCTGCTCCACGTGGCCGCGGCAGAGACCGGCGAGCTCTGGATCCTTCTGCTCGTGCGGGTGGGCACCGGGGCGTTCAGCTCGGTCATGTATCTGGCGCAGGCCACCGCGGCCACAGAGTTGCCGTCCGAGGAGCATCGGGACCGCGTGTTCGCCACGTTCTCCGTTGCCGTGTTCGTCGGATTCGCGATCGGCCCGATTCTGGGTGAGTGGATCCTGCAGAACCACGGGTTCACGTGGACGTTCGCGACTGCCGGTGGCTTCGCGCTGCTCTCTGCGGCGGTGGCGTTCACGTTGCCGGAAACGAAGCCGGAGACCGCAAGACCCGTCGGCGGATTCCGCGATCTGTTCCACCCGGTCGCCGCCCGTATCGGCGTGGTCAATCTCCTGATCTTCATCACGTTCATGGGCTTCAACGCGTTCATCCAGCCCTACTCGGAGCAGTTCGGCGTGGAGCAGGCCCGGTGGCTCCTGCTCACTTATTCGGGGACGGTGCTCGTGATGCGGGTGGTGGCCGGTTCGGTCTTCGAGCGATTTCGACGCCGCAACATCGCCACGTTCTCCCACATGCTCGTCGTCGCCGGCGCCCTGGTGTTGGCGACCGCGGTTGGTGTTAGCCAGCTCTACGTGGGCGCGTTCGTGATCGCTCTCGGCATGGCCTGGAACGTGCCGTTGCTGATGCTGATCGCTGTCGACTCGGCATCAGATGCGGAACGGTCCCGGGCGGTCGCCACCATCACGACCTTCGGTGATCTGGCGAACTCCGGCGGGGCGCTCCTGCTCGGCGTCATCGCGGACCTCGTCGACTACGACGGCATGTACTACGCGGTCGCGGTCGCGGCGGTGCTCGCGTTGGTCCTCATGCGAAGCCCCTTCATGGCTTCCGTGGAAGGGCTCGATCGACCGGCGCGTCGTGCACGCGTGGCGCAGAACCAGTAGCCGATGACCACCGCATCATGCGGTCGACGGCGGGTCCCACTACGTTTCCCGCGATGCAGCGGATCGACTACGCGGGAAGCGTTCACGACGAGGAAGAGATCGCCGCGGTCCTCGATGTGCTGCGGGGTCCGGCAACGGCGCTGCGAATCGGCCGGAATGTAAAAGAGCTCGAGCGGCGGGTGGCCGCGACCTTCGCAAAGCGCCAGGGGATCATGGTCAACTCCGGCTCATCGGCTCTGTACCTCGCTGTGGAGCTGCTCGAGCCTGAGCCCGGCGACGAGATCATCACCTCGGCAGTCACGTTCTCCACAGATATCGCACCGATGGTGCGCGCGGGTGTCCATCCTGTGTTCGTCGATGTCACCCCGGACACGTACCAGATCGACGTCGAGCAGATCGAGGGCGCGATCTCCGACCGGACGACGGCGATTCTCGTCCCGAACCTGATCGGCAACTGCCCGGACTGGGACGTCATCCGCGACATCGCCGATCGCCACGACCTCGTGGTGATCGAGGATTCCTGCGACTGTCTCGGTGCGACGCTGCGAGGGACGCCGACCGGGGCCCGAGCCGACATGTCGCTCACCAGCTTTGCCCTCTCGCACATCATCACCGCGGCGGGGACCGGCGGGATGATCTGTCTGGACGACGACGTCCTCATCGACCGTTGCCTCCAGCTGCGCCGGTGGGGTCGGCGCAGCGAACCGAAGCTCTGGGGCTCACAGAAGACCGACGACCGCCGGTTCTTCTCCGATCTCGACGGCCTCGAGTACGACGACCTGTTCATCTTCGACGAGGTGGGCTGGAACTTCGAGCCGTCGGAGCTGTCAGCCGCGTTCGGTGTCGTGCAGATGGGCAAGCTCCCGACGAACCTGGCCCGCCGCAAGCGCAACTTCGACCTGCTCGCCGAGCGGCTGGCGCCGATGACCGACCGCTTCGTGCTGCCGCGGCTGACGCCTGGTGTGGAGACGGGCTGGCACATGTTCCCGATCATGCTCGCCTCGGGTGCGGGAATCTCGCGGGCTGACTTCCAGCAGCACATGGAAGGCAACGGGGTGGACACACGCATGGTGTGGACGGGCAACGCGACTCGGCAGCCGGCGTTCAAGAACATTCCCCATCGGGTGGCCGATGGCGGCTTGGCGAACGCCGACCTGGTGATGGAGCAGGGGCTGATCCTGCCGTGCAACCACGGCATCGACGATGACGGCATGCATTACATCGCCGACACGATCGAGGCGTTCTTCGCCTCGTAGTCAGGTGAAGAGCTGCTCGAGCACGCCGATCTGATCCGAGTAGATCACCCGAGGCGCGAGGCCGACGGCGAGCGTGATCGCTCCAGCTAGCGCGATGGCGCGTCGTATGTCCGCCGCCGCACTGCTGCTCGCGACGACTGCGCTGAGTCCGATCGCCACCGCCATGACCCAGAGATAGCGGGCACGAGCGATCCGGTCTGTCGAGCCATCGGCCGCGAGCTCGAGCTCGGTGCGGTGCATCATGCCGATCGAGGTGGCGTCGTCGGTGACGACCTCGCCGTCACGCGCCACGATCTCGTCGACGACGAGTGCCGTTTCGTTCGTGACGAACCACGTGTACCCGGCGTCGGCCGCGACGATGAGCACGACCGCCAATCCCACACGGGAGAGCGCTGCCCGTGCCCGCTCCGACATGGGCCGGGACCCTAGCCAGAGTGGGCGGTGGTGACGATCTCGATGGTGTCCTGCACGAACACGAGTGGCACGAAGGATGCCCCCGCAGCCACGAAGATCATCGTCGCAAGGATGTTGCGTGAGGACCCGGGGCCGAATGCGATCGTCAGCGCGACCGCGGCGATGAGCCCGATGATCGCGAGGTAGGCCTTGTTGCGGATCAGATCCGTGTCGAGGCGGTCACCGTCGGTTGCCGCCGCGAGAATCTCGCGATCGTCGGCAACGAGGATGCCGCCGGTCTCGCCGATGCCGGTCGGGTAGCGGTCGGACCGGTCCGCGACGAACGCCGTGACCGTGTCGTCGGCGTCGATTGCCTCGAGCCACGTCAGCATGCCGTCGATCGTGATCAGCGCGAGGACCGCGACAACTAGGGTCAGGAACACGCTGCGGCGCGGGCCATCGAGCAGGGGCGTGGGGTTGACAGCTGTGGCGGTCATGTCTGCTCCATCGGCTACGTTCCCCGTGTCCATGAATGAAACCGCCGACCGGCCACTCCCCGTGGTTTCTCGCGAGGCCTGGCTCGGTCTCGCGGTCGCCACGTCGGCCGCGTTTCTGGTGGTCATCGACGTGTCGGTCGTCAACGTGGCCCTCCCGAGCATCGCGGCAGACCTTGATGCGTCGACCACGGACCTCTCGTGGGTTGTTTCCGGCTACAACATCGCGCTGGCGTCGCTTCTGCTGCTGGCCGGACGACTGGCCGATTGGCAGGGACGCCGCCGCATCTTCATGCTCGGGCTCGTCGGGTTCCTGGCCGGCTCGGCACTGTGCGGTCTCGCCGACAGTGTCGAGTTCCTGATCGGCGCCCGCGTCGTCCAGGCCGTGGGCGGCGCGCTCCTCACGCCCGCGTCGCTGGCGATGGTCCTGCCTCAGTTCCCGCTCGAGAAGCGCGGCGTGGCGATCGGTCTGTGGGGAGCCATGGGCGCGCTCGGTGCCGCCTTCGGGCCTTCCGTGGGCGCGTTGCTGATCGAAGCGTCGGACTGGCGCTTGATCTTCCTGATTAACATCCCGCTCGGGATCATCGTCATCATCGCAGCCTCGCGGCTCGTGGCAGAGACTCGAGACGAGACGGCGCAGGGACCGCTCGATCTCATCGGCGTGCCGATCGGCGTTGTCGGCGTCGCCCTGATGATGTGGGGCATCGTCCGATCGGAATCGCTCGGGTGGTCAGACAGCAGCGTGCTCGGATTGGTCGTCGTCGGGCTCGTGCTGCTGCCCGTGGTCGTTTGGCGCTCAGCTCGGCATCCCGCGCCACTGCTCGACCTGAGCCTCTTCCGCGGGCGGCCCTTCTCGGTGGCGACCGGCGCGTTCTGGTTCTACTCGATGGGCTTCACGGCCGGCTTCCTGCTGAACAGCTTCATGCTGCAGCGGCTGTGGGGCATGAGCGTGCTCGAGACCGGCTTCGCTCTCACTCCGGGCCCGATCGTCGGTGCGCTCTCGTCCGCGCCGCTCGGGAGCTTGGCGGATCGGATCGGTCACAGATGGGTGGTCACCGGCGGCGCGCTCCTGTGCAGTGGCTCGTACGTGTGGTTGCTCACGCAGTCCACTGCGAAGCAGGAGTTCGTGGCCGTGTTCCTGCCGGCGAACCTGGTGCTCGGTCTCGGCGTCGGCGCCACGATCGCCGGGTTGCAGAGCGCGGCGATGTCGGAGATCGGACCGCAACAGTTCGCGAGCGCCAACGCCACCATCCGCACGATGCAGCAGGTCGGCTATGCAATCGGCATCTCCGTCGTGCTCACGCTCGCCGCCGACCTCGACCTCGGCGGGTTCCGGTCCGGCTACCTCTGGGTCGCCGTCTGCTACGCGCTCGCCGCTCTCGTTGTCGCCGCCGGCTACCCGAGCGGAACGGCCGCGAGCCGCACTGCTACCGCCGCAGGGGTCACGTGAAGACGTAGTCGGCGGGGTCGGGGCGTTTGGTCCACTGCTGGTAGTTGTGGATCGGCCAGGGCGAGAGCGTGAAGATCTTGCCGTCCGGGTTCTTGAAGTGGGTGTGCTGAATCGACCAGTGCGACCACACCATCTGATGGATCTCCCGGTTGCGCCGGTCCTCGAACTCGTCGTGAACCTCCTGTTTCGGCTCCATCAGCGCGTGGCCGCCCCTGAGCAACTGCTCGATACACCCCATGACGTACGTGATCTGGCACTCCGAGTGGAAGATCAGGCTGCCGCCGTGCGCGAGGTTCGTACCGGGCCCGTACATGCAGAACAGGTTCGGGAACTCGGGCACCGTGATGCCGAGGTACGCGGTCGGTTCCTCACCCCAGTGCTCGGCGAGGGTGACGCCACGGCGGCCGGTGATGTCCATCGGCCAGAGGAACCGGTTGTGATGAAAGCCGGTTGCGTAGACGATGATGTCGACCTCATGGAGGACGCCATCGGTGGTCCGCACACCGGTCGGTTCGATGCGTTTGATACCGGTCCGCTTGAGCGCCACGTTGTCCCGCTTGAGGCAGTTGAGCCACGAGCCGTTGTCCTGGAGTGTCCGCTTGCCGGTGGCGGGGTACGGCGGGATGACTTTGTCGATGAGGTCCGGACGGTCCTCTATCTGTTCGCGCATCCAGCCTTCGAAGAAGCCGCGGGTCGCGAGGTTGCGCTCGCTGACGGCGAGCCCGTCGCTGTCGTCGTAGTCGGGATCGATCCGCGACCCGGAGAGGTCGCCGCCTGAGCCCGGCCAGAACTGGAGGAACCGGAACCAGCGCCCGAAGAACGGCAGATGGCGGATCGCCCACTTCTGCCCCTCGGGGACCTTCTCGTGGTAGTTCGGGTTGGGGAACATCCACTGGGCGGTGCGCTGGAAGACCGTGAGGTGCTCGACGTCGGGGGCGATCGTCGGGGCGATCTGGAAGCCGCTCGCACCAGCGCCGATCAGCGCCACGCGTTTGCCGGCGTAGTCGACGGAGTGGTCCCAGACGGTGGAGTGAAACGCCGGACCGGCGAAGGAGTCGATGCCCTCGATGTCGGGCATCTTCGCCCGGTTGAGGGAACCGACTGCGCTGATGACGGCGCGGGCGTCCAGCGTGTCCTCGTTGCCGTCCGCGTCGCGGACGACCACGGACCAGCGGCCCGTCGATTCGTGGAGCGTCGCGCCGACGACCTCGGTGTCGAACCGACAGTGCTCGTCCACACCGTGGTTCTCCATCACGTTCTGGAAGTAGCGCTGGAGTTCGGGTTGCTGGGAGAAGTACTCGGTCCAGTGGTCCGATGGTTCGAACGAGTAGCAGTAGAAGTGGCTGCCGACGTCGACGCGGGCGCCGGGGTAGGAGTTCTCCCACCAGGTGCCGCCGGGGCCGCCGTTCTTCTCGATGATCGTGAAGGGGATGCCGGCCTCCTGCAGCCGAAGCCCGGCGAGGAGCCCGGATTGGCCGCAGCCGATGACCACGACCGGGAAGTCCGCTCGGGCCTCGTCCGCGACCGAGTCGGTCCACGTGATGCGGTTGATGTCGGTGTCGCCGAGGCCCATCTCGTCGAGCATCATCGGGATGACGTCCTCGGGGATCTCGGCGCAGCCCGCGAAGTTCATCATCTCGTGAAGCAGCGCCGCGTCCGGCTGGGCGTCGGGCAGGACACAGCCGTTGTCGCGATAGCTGAGGATCTCGGGGAGCGCTCGCCGGCGGACTTCGGCCTTGGCGTCCTCGTCCATGAAGCCTTGATACTCGTTGAGGAACAGCCCGACCGGGCGGAGATCGCCCCGGATCCACTCCGGATCGCCCGTGAGGTGGACCATCGTGCACAACAGCGTCGGGATGCTCACCTCCTCGAGAGCGGCCTCGATAGCGGCATCGTCGTCGCTGAACGGAAGGCCGGCGTGGGGGTGACGATCGGTCGAGGAGGGCAACGGCATGGTGACAGCCTGCCTTGCATGGCGCCGGGAGGGCCAGACGGCTGGCTACCCTCGCAGCGATGCACGAGCGCCCTGACGACGAACCCGAGACCACCTCGATTCCGGACGAAGCGGCGGCCCCGGCCGCGGCCGACCCCATGCTGGACGCGATGGAGACGGGCCTCGACGCCGTCGCGTCGGCGCTCGACGCGCTCGATACCGACGATCTCGATGCAGCCGAACGCGTGGTCGACGGCCTGGCGCCCACCGAGGAGCCCGCGCCGGTCGCCGCTCCCGCCGACTGACATGAGCGTTCTCAGACGCGTCCTTGCCGGGCTCGTCGCGGTCGTGCTCGCCATCATGGCGTCCGTGTCGATCGCGGCGCGGTTGGGCCTGCGGCGATCCACGCAGGCCTCGGCAGCCGGTCCGCACGATCGATCGCCGATCGCCGCGCTGACCCGTGGCCAGCGACGGGTGGAGATGGGTCGACTCGTGGCCCGACGAGCCGCGGATCGCGGGATCACGAAGGCGCGCTCACGTCTCGCCACCGATGAGACACGGCGCCGCCTCCAAGCGGACCTCGAGCGTCGTGAAGCAGAAGACGTCGTGGGCGCACTCGGCGAGATGAAGGGCGCGTTGATGAAGCTCGGCCAGATGGCGAGCTACCTCGGCGAAGGCATGCCGGAACCGATGCGCCAGGCGCTCGCCGGTCTGCATTCCGATGCGCCGCCGATGCCGTCGGATCTTGCGCTCACCGAGATCGAAGCCTCGCTCGGCCGCCCGCTCCACGAACTCTTCGCCGAGATCGACGGCGAGCCGATCGCGGCCGCATCGATCGGCCAGGTTCATCGCGCCGTCACCCACGATGGGCGCGAGGTTGCAGTTAAGGTCCAGTACCCGGGTATCGCCGACGCGATCGCCTCGGACCTGGACAACACCGAGCGCCTGGCGATGCTGCTCGGCATGGTCTACCCAGGGCTCAACCCGGACGAACTCGTCGAGGAGCTTCGGGCCCGGATCAACGAGGAACTCGACTACGTCAACGAGGCGGCGAACCAGCAGCTGTTCGCCGACTACTACGCGGGCCATCCCCACGTCTGGATTCCGGCAGTTCAGGACGACCTCTCGACGACGAACGTGCTGACGACCGAGTTTGTGCCGGGCCGCCTGTTCGAAGCGGTCTACGACGAGAGCCGGGAGGAGAAGGAGCGGGTCGCCGAGATCCTCTACCGCTTCGTCTTCCGCAGCCTCAACCGCCAGTACGTCTTCAACGGCGACCCCCATCCGGGCAACTACCTCCTCGCGGACGACGGCCGCGTGGCCTTCCTCGACTTCGGGCTCGTGAAGCACTTCGAGGAGGACGAAGTGGAGCAGTTCGCCGTCCTCATCCGGGCGATGATCGACCGGGATCCCGCAGTCTTTCGGGCGGCCGCGGAGAAGCAGGACGTGCTCCGCCCCGATGCCCCGTTCTCGGACCAGGACATCTACGACTGGTTCACCGCGTACTACGAGTTGATCCTCGACGACAAGCCGATCACGGTCACCACCGGCTACAGCGTCGGCCTGCTGTACCAGACGTTCGACGCCAAGACCCACGCCATCTTGAAACACACCAACGTGCCGCCCACGTTCGCCCTCATCCAGCGGATCAACCTGGGGCTCTTCTCGATTCTGGGTCAGCTGGGCGTGACCGCGAACTGGCGAGCGATCTCCGAAGAGCTGTGGGTGTGGACCGATGCGCCGGCGAGTACGCCGCTCGGTGAGGAAGAAGCGGCGTGGATCGCGGCGGGAGCCGGCGCCGCCGGCTGAGTCAACCCGCGGCGTCGTACTCGTCTGCGCCGTCCGTCTCGTCGGCGGACGCCAACGGTGTGGACTCGCCGAGATCCTGGCGATCCAACCGGTCGCTGACCGCCATGAGGTAGCCGGTGGCCCGCTCGGCGAGTTCGTAGCGGTCAACGAGGGCCTGGAACGCGGGCGAGTGGTCCGGCTGCACGAGATGCGCGAGCT
This sequence comes from Acidimicrobiales bacterium, assembly GCA_029246685.1. Classification (GTDB taxonomy): domain Bacteria; phylum Actinomycetota; class Acidimicrobiia; order Acidimicrobiales; family Aldehydirespiratoraceae; genus JAJRXC01. Next base: position 188,674 of record JAQWMR010000001.1, read on the forward strand.
CGTGGAGGATCACATAGTCGAGCACCCAGGGAGGAACGTCGACGAGCCGGTTGCTGATGCGGATGTCGCCGGAGTGGATCGAGCACGAACCCCAGCGCTGGTTCTGGTTCTTCGCCCAGCGAATCGACTCCGGCTGCGGGAGGTCGTAGTCGCTGGCGATCCGGGCGGCGCGGGCTTCGAGGTCGATCGCGTGGGAGCGGCGCTCCTGTTCGATCTTGGTGACGACGTCGTCCACGAACTTCTTCTCGTCGGCGCTCGACATCCACGATGGGATCCGGACCCTGATCACGCCGTCGACGATGCGGGCGGAGACGGTCTTGACCCGCCGCTCGGAGCGGATCACCTCGACGGGGTAGCGCGACGACATCATCGGGGCGCGCTCACAGAATGTCCTGGCTCTCGATGGTGACATCGTCTGGGCTGAGCTGGGCCCGTTCGCCGAGCAGCCAACGATCGCCGTCGTGGTGGAACCAGCGGGCCCCGAGGTTCGCGATGCGCTCGTGGTCGACGCCGTGCTGGCCTTCCAGGGAATAGATGACCCCACCGTGGCTGACGATCAACACGTCGGCGCCGGAGCCGCCCATTTCGGCCTGGACGCGATCGAGCCCGGCGTTCACTCGGTCTCGCACATCGCTGTCGGGCTCCCAGCCGGGAGGCCAGATCTGGGCCTCGAGCGCGCCGGGGTAGCGCTCGTCGATCTCGTCGCGGGTGAGGCCCTCGTATTCGCCGGCGCACCGCTCGCGAAATGCCGGATCCACGAGGACCGGGCCCACACCGATGCCGTCGGCGATGATCAGCGCGGTGGTGAGGGCGCGATCCAGATCGCTCGCGATCACCGCGTCGAAGGTGCCCATCTGATGCGCGGCGCCGCTCGCTTGCGCCCGCCCGAGGTCGGACAGGGGAGGGTCGGCCTGCCCCTGCCACTTCCCGAGTGCGTTCCATTCGGATTGTCCGTGACGGGCGATGAGCACGTTGAGCATGACTGGGCCGACCGTACTCACGGGTACTGACAGTGGGAGGGATGCCGCGCGCGCCGATACGGTGGCCCGCGATGGCGCAGATCCGATTGTTCGCATCGGCCCGCGAAGCGGCGGGGACCAAGGGCGAGGCCCTGCCTGGTGCGACCGTGGGCGAGGTGCTGGACGCGGCCGTCGCGACCTACGGCGAGGCGTTTGCGGGCATCCTTGAGACGGCTGCCGTGTGGTGCAACGGCGACCCGGCCGAACGCGATCATCCGGTCACCGAGAGCGATGAGGTGGCCGTTCTGCCGCCCGTCTCCGGCGGATCCGACGCTGACGATCCGGCCCGGTAGGCTGCACGCTTGTCTCATCGGCCGTATCGCCACGGCCTGGTCAGCGGAAAGTCGAGAAACCAACGATGATCCCCGATCTGCAGCGAGTGCTGGAGCCCGAGTATATGACTGACATTGCCTCGGCTGACATCGACGCGCTGCGCGAAATGCGATCCGAGTGCACGGACCTCGAGAACGGCCTGTCCTTCGTCCGGCGGCTCGCTCAGGGCCGCCTCGATGTGATTTCCGCCGAGACGGGGCGCCGCGCGGAAGGGGGCGGCGGTGATCTCTCCGATCTCGTCGCTCGTCTTCCCGAGCTTCTGTCGGACGGTGTTCGAGCGCCAGGTTCGGGCCGCGTCGACCAGGAACTGGACCCGCGGGACGAGGTCGTCGTGCCGTTCACCGGCGTGCTCGATGACGTGGCCGGTCCGTCGATCATGACCGAGGTCGTCGAGCTCGGCGACGACGACTTGCCCGCAGCGGTCATTGCGCTGCGCAACTTCGAGGAGCAGTTGTCCACGAGCCGCCGGTCGCTCCACGGCACCATCGATTCGCTCAACGACGAGCTGGCTCGTCGCATCGCCGGTGGAGAGACACCGGCCTCGCCGTAGGACGCATGGAATGTCGGCGGACGATCATGCGTTGGAGCAGGTGCTCGAGCGAACGCGTGAAGGAAGCGGCGTGAACAGAATGGTCAGGAAGGGGCAGGTGTGAGTCGGGTCGCGGTGTTGTCGTTGCATACCTCCCCACTGGTGCAACCAGGGACGGGTGATGCGGGCGGGATGAACGTCTACATCCGCGAGCTCGTGTCCTCGCTCGCGCAAGCGGGCAGCGACGCCACCGTGTTCGTCCGGCGTTGGACCGACGATCTGCCCGACGTGGTGGAGGTCGAGCCGGGCTTTCGAGTCGTGCACATCGACGCCGGCCCGGTCGGCCTGGACAAAGAACAGCTCCCGGAGATCGTCGACGAGTTCACCGATGCAGTCGCCGCGCACCTCGCGGCCGACCCGGTCGACGTCATTCACGCGAACTACTGGCTCTCGGGCGTTGCCGGGCACCGGCTCAAACATCGGCTCGATCTGCCCCTGGTCACCACGTTCCACACCCTCGCCCGCGTGAAGGCCGAGACCGGAGACCCGGAGCCACAGCGCCGAATCGACGCCGAGGTTGACGTGATTTGCTGCGCGGATGTGATCACTGCCAACTCGGTCACCGAGCTCCATGAGCTCGTCACCCACTACGGCGCCGACCCGGACCGGGTCGAGATCGTTCCGCCAGGTGTGGATCACGCGTTCTTCTCGCCCGGGGCCCGCGACGGCGCCCGCGACGCACTCGGCTTCAGCCCCGCTCCGCTCCTCCTGTTCGTCGGACGCATCCAGCCCCTGAAGGGTGTCGATGTCGCGGTCGAGGCGTTGGCCGAGATCGGTATCGACGATGCCCGGCTATTGATCGTCGGCGGGTCGAGCGGCCTCGAAGGAGACGACGAGGTCCGCAAGCTCGAGAAGCTGATTGCCGACCGCGGCCTGGTGGATCGGGTCACGATGATCCCGCCTCAGCCTCACCACGTGTTGTCCACGTACTACCGGGCCGCCGACGTCTGCCTGGTTCCCTCCCGAAGCGAATCGTTCGGGCTCGTCGCCCTCGAGGCCGCCGCGTGTGGCACGCCAGTGGTCGCGTCCGATGTCGGTGGGCTCAGCACGCTGGTGGAGGAGGGCCGCACCGGCTTCCGCATCAGCGGCCGCGACCCGAAGGACTTCGCGGCAGCCACCCGCCGCGTGCTCGACTCGCCACTGTTGGCCGACGAGCTCGGTCGCCAGGCCGCCGAGTCGGCGTCGTCCTACACCTGGACCACCATGGCGGCTCGCCTCCGGCGGGTCTACGACGACCTCAGCCTGCGCGAGCCCGTCGACTGCCTCGCCTGAGCGTGCATTCTCCGCCGGCCATGCCCGAGGAGCTTGCGGCACTCGAGGCGCGAATCGACGAGTGGCTCGCGGCAGAGCTCGCTGAGAACCCGGCGTTGGAAGCGGTCGAACGCGAGGAGGGCGACGTTCTGCGGTGGTTCGTGCGCGTCCGTGGTGAGGAGAAGGACGTGTGGACGGCCTGGTGGACGCTGGGTCAGCGCACGCTCGGGTTCGAGACGTTCCTCATGCCGGCCCCTGAGGAGAATCCCGCCGCGTTCTACGAACATCTGTTGCGGCGCAATCGGAAGCTCACCGGCCTGCAGCTGGAGATCGGCGAGGAGGAAGCGATCTTTCTGCGGGGGTCGCTCCCGGTCGCCGCGGTCACAGACGCTGAGCTGGACCGAATCCTCGGCTCGATGTGGGCCGCAGTGGAGCTCATCTTTCAGCCGGCGCTCCGCATCGGATTCGCCTCCCGCTTCACCTGAGTGAGTTTCAGGAGTATTTGTTTTTAATGTTGTTTCATGTAAGTTCATTCTCAGCCCGGTGGGGGCTGGGATGCTCGGGGAAGTGCGTCGACAACGCCTCCGCCGGGCGTTTAGGTTGCCCGACGTGACCAACACCAGCATCACGCTTCAGATCATCGGCGGCGGCAAGATGGCCGAGGCGCTCGTAGGCGGCCTGGTCGCCAACGATTGGGCACCGGCCGACCGGCTCCATGTGGTCGAACCGGTCGAGGCGCGTCGGGCCCAGCTCGTCGACGCGATTCCCGGCCTCGCCGTGAGCGACGCGCCGGTCGCCGCGGCCGACGTGGTGATCGCGGTCAAACCCAACATCGTTCCCGCCGCGCTCGAAGCGCTGGCCGGCACCGACATTCGCCGCGTCCTGTCGATTGCCGCCGGCGTGCGGTGTGCCGCGATGGAAGCGCAGCTTCCCGAGGGCACGGCGGTCGTCCGCTGCATGCCCAACACCCCGGCCCTCGTCGGTCAGGGTGCCGCCGCGATCGCCGCCGGCCAAGCCGCGACTGCGGCGGACCTCGACTGGGCGGCCTCGATCCTCGATGCGGTCGGCACGGTTGTCGTCGTCGACGAGCCCGAGATCGACGCGGTCACCGGGCTCTCGGGCTCCGGTCCGGCCTACGTCTTCCACCTTGCCGAGGCACTCATCGCTGCGGGCGTCGCCGAAGGACTAGACCCGGGAACCGCCGATGCCCTGGCCCGCCAGACCCTTCTCGGCGCGGCCACGCTGCTCTCCGAGTCCGGCGAGGATCCTGCGGTCCTGCGCACCAACGTCACATCGCCCGGTGGAACGACCCAGGCCGGGCTCGAAGTGTTCGCCGAAGCCGACCTGGTGGGCCTCGTCGGCCGTGTGGTCAAGGCCGCCACGGAGCGTTCCCGCGAACTCGGCGGCTCCTGACCCGCCTACGTCGGGTCTTCGCTTGCCCGGTACCGTTCGGGTGTGACCCCTCGATTCGACACCGTGTCGTTCCTGTCCGACTTCGGGCACGGCGACGAGTTCGTCGGCGTCGTGCACTCGGTCGTCCGCTCGATTGCGCCCCACGCGACCATCGTCGACGTGACGCACGGAATTGCCCCGTACGACACACGCGCCGGTGGTCTGGCTCTCGCTCGGGCCGCGAACTACCTCTGCCCCGGCGTGGTGATCGCGGTGGTCGACCCCGGCGTCGGCACCGCTCGTCGACCGATCGCGCTCGAGGTCGGTGATGGTGCGTCGTATCTCGTCGGCCCCGACAACGGCCTCCTCGCCCCAGCTGTCGGGCTCGTCGGCGGTGCAACGAAGGCGGTGGAGTTGACCGCCCCGGACTTTCGCCTTCCCACGGTCGGCGGCGCCACGTTCGACGGCCGCGACATCTTCGCTCCGGCCGCGGCGCATCTCTGCAACGGCGTACCGCTGACGGAGCTGGGCCCCGAAGTTGACCCGGCCGGGCTCATGCCCGGCGTGCTTCCGGTCAGCCAGATCGAGGACGGCATCCTCGTCGGTGAGGTGCTCTGGGTGGACAGATTCGGGAACTGCCAGCTCAACGTCGACCCACTCGAACTCGCCGCGTTCGGCGAGCATCTGACAGTGACGATCTCTGGCGACGAACGCGTCGGCGTTCGCGTCGATGCCTACGACGACGTGCCCACCGGACGGGTCGGCCTCGTCGTCGACTCGAGCGGCCTCCTGTCGATCGCGGTCGCCCGTTCGTCGGCCTCTGCCGAACTCGGGTTGGCCGAGGGCGACGAGGTGCGCATCTCGGTGCTCGACGGCAACCCGAATCCCGGCGTGGTCACCGCGGTCCAACTCGGTGAACGACCCGGAGGGCAGCCATGAGAAGCGGGACAACGATCGTCATCGCGGTCCTGCTCTTCGCGATCCTGTTCGCCGGCGCGCTGCAGTTCTTCTTGCTGGCGAGGTAGGCCAGCCGCTGGCCCGCTAGGGCGAGGCGCTGGCAGCGTTAGTTGTCGCCGGCGACTCGGTCGCGGGTGAATCGTGACGCGCCGCGACCGACGAGGGTGAGCGCGACTACCCAGATCGCGGCGCCGATGCCGAACGCCAACGGCGCGTCGATCAGGAGCAAGCCGGTCGACTGGCCGACGGCGACGAAGACGAGCGGGAGAATCACCGCTCCGCCGAGCTGGTTTGCCTCTTGCGTGGTTCGGCACCTCGCCGATACCCGGACCATCACGCCGAACCCGAACGTCGCCACCGCGGGGGCTACCCAGAAGATGACGATCAGCCAAAGCCTGTTGGGGACGAGGAGGCCATCGACGAGCCCCCAGGAGACGAGGTTGGCGACCACGCAGAAGCACGCGAATCCGATCCACGACACCGCGACCGCGGGAAGGAAGCCCGTCAGGAACTTCCCGATGAACAGGTCCCGGTCCGAGATCGGAAGGTGCAGCAGCGTCTCCATCGTGCGTCGTTCCTTCTCACCGGCGAATGCGTCGGCGGCCAGAACCGCGGAGACCATGAGCGGCACGATGAGGAAGAGCGGGGCGAGCAGAAAGTCGAGCACGAGCGTGAGCAGTTGCTCCTCAGGGGGCAGTGCCTGGATCGGTTCGGCGAGGCGGGCCGGGAGGTTCTCCAGGATCTGGATGTTCGGCGAGTCGGTCTGGTTGGCCTGGCGCGCCGCGAAGCCGACGATGAGCGGCAGGATGACCATCAACAGTACGGGGACCGCCAGCATCGGGATCACCACGGCTTTGCTCCGGCGGATCGCCCGCAGGTCGCGGGCGAGCCCGGCCAGTTCGCCGTTCACCGTGAACGGCGGGAGGCCGTTGTTGGCGCGGACCTGGTTGAGCGCGGCGACGAATGCCGATTCGTCGCCGCCGGATGCGAGCGCGGGCTCGGACGGCTGCGCCACAACGGAACCGAAGACGGTGAGTGCGGCCGCGACCACGAACGCGACGCGTCGGCGTCTGCGTTGGCGCGGCGTGTCCGGAGCGAGGTTCATCTCGCTCCTCCAGTCGGCCGCAGGGCAGTGATCCTTGAGGCCGTCGGAGGCCTCTCGGTGCCACCCGAGCCTCCGCCGTGGCATCATCACCGGGTGAACTTGGCCACCCTTCTCGACGACCATCCCGGCGATCGGACCGCGATCGTCGCGGGTGGCGACCGCATCAGCTACGGACGGCTCCGCGACGAGATCGATGCCACCCGCGGCGTACTCGCCGGGCTCGGCCTCGACCCGGGCGACCCGATCGCCATTCTCTGTGGCACCAACCCTCGATTCGTGCGCGCCTGGTTCGCCATCATCGGCGCCGGATTCGTCGGCGTGCCGCTGAACCCGCAGGCGCCCGCACCGGAGATCGAACGCGAACTCGCCTTGGCCGGCGTGCGGGCGATCATCGCTGGCCCGGCCGGTGTTGCCGTGCTGTCAGATCTGGATCGCGACGCGGTCCCCACGCTTGAGCACGTCTTCGTCAGTGCCGGCGCCGACCTGGACGGTGCGGTCGATCTGGACGATGCGATCGCGGCATCCAGCGGTGCCCCGATCGTCGAACGGGCCGACGACGACCTGTGTGCGCTGCTCTTCACGAGCGGCACGGCGGGGTCGCCGAAGGCGGCGATGCTCACGCACGAGAACTTCGCGTCGAACATCCGTCAGGTGATCTCACGGTCCGGTCCGAACGCCCGACCGGACGACGTCTCCATCTGCGTCGTGCCGATGTTCCACGTCCTCGGGCTCAACTCAATCCTGAACCAGTCGCTGTGGGTGGGCAGCACCCTCGTCCTCGTCGAGCGCTTCGACCCCACGTCCATGGTCGAGCTCATCGAGCACGAGCACGTCACGGTGCTTGCTGGTCCGCCCACGATGTGGGCGGCGCTCACGCAGGTGAACGGTGTGAGCAATGACACGTTCGCCCGCCTGCGCATTGCGGTGTCGGGTGCCGCCGCCATTCCGGATCGCGTCGTTGAAGACGCGGAGCAGCGGCTCGGCCTGCGGATCCACGAGGGGTACGGACTCACCGAGGCGAGTCCATCCGTCACCGTCGCGCACGGCGATGCGCCGATCGGGTCGATCGGCCGACCGATTCCCGGGCTCGAGGTCCGGCTCGTGGACGATGCGGGCGACGACGTCTACATCGGCGATGCCGGGGAGCTGCTCGTCCGCGGCCCCAACGTCTTCGCCGGCTATCTCGACGATCCCGAGACCACCGCTCGCGTCATCGATGCCGACGGCTGGCTCCACACCGGCGACATGGCCGTGGTCGACGATGACGGCTACATCTTTCTCGTCGACCGGGCGAAGGATCTCATCGTCGTCAGCGGCTTCAACGTCTACCCGGCCGAGGTCGAACGGGTCCTCGCCACGCATCCTGCCGTCGCGGAAGCGGGTGTGGTGGACGTGCCCCATCCCCACAGTGGCGAGGCGGTGAAGGCCTTCGTCGTGGCTGAAGTCGATCGTGCCGTCGAAGAGGACGAACTGATCGACTGGTGCGCGACCGAGCTCGCTCGCTACAAGTGCCCGAGCAAGGTGGACTTCGTCGACGAGATCCCCCGTGGACTCGGCGGCAAAGTCCTGCGTCGCGAACTGCGTTAGGACGCGGTCTCCGCCGGTTCGCGAGCGTCGCGGCCCGCCGCGGTGATCGCCCACACGAGGATGAGGAGCGGGATGCCGGCCACGCCGTGGAACAGGCGCGACCACGCACCGATCGCCCAGTCGTTGGTGAACTTCGTCGTGGCCCGCGCCGCGAGGTTGCGGTAGGCACCCCAGAACCACACGAGGAAGATCACGCCGACGATCGCGTACGTCGCGAGATGAGCGAGGTTGCTGAAGATCACCCGATTGTCCGCATCCTCGATCTGGCGAATGCCCGTCCTCAGCCGTTCGCTGAAGCCCCGGAGGACGTCGGCACGATGCCAGATCGCGTTGGCGCTGAAGAGGGCGATGGCGGTCTGAACCCCGATGCCGACCATCAGCATGCGGGCGACGACGTCGATCGACTTCGCGGACGGGCGGGCCTCTACGCCGTGGGGGAGGCCCGAGGGCGGCGTTGGCGGCGGCGGTGCGAGGCGGGCTGGGGGCGCCGGCGCGGCGTCGGGCGGACGCGTCGGGGGCGGCGGCAGCGAGCTGGCTGGAGGCACGAACGGGTCGCCGCCGGACTGCATTGTCTCGAGCCACTCGTCGCGTTCCGCGCCGTCGTCCGGGCCGTCCATCGGTTCCTCCGGCGAGTACACCTAGCAGCTGACTCGCTCGTGCGCTTGTGAATTCGATCACGAGTTCCGTACCGTAGGGGCATGGCTACGGCACGCATTCCGGAGGCGACGGTCGCCCGACTGCCCGTCTACTTGCGCAGCCTCACCGAGCTGGCCGCCGACGGACAGGCCACGACGTCGTCCGACATCCTGGCCGAGCGGGCTGGCGTCAATGCCGCGAAGGTCCGCAAGGACCTCAGCTATCTCGGCACGCACGGCACCCGCGGCGTGGGCTACGACGTGCGTCATCTCGTCTTCGAAGTCAGCCGAGCCCTCGGTGTCGCCAATACGTGGCCGGTCATCGTCTGCGGACTAGGCAACCTCGGTCGGGCGCTCGCCAACCACACCGGCTTCACCGAGCGAGGCTTTCCGGTCGTCGCCGCGATCGACGTCGACGCCGAACTGGTCGGCACGACGATCGACGGCGTTGCTGTTCACTCGCCTGACAAACTCGCGGAGGTGGTTGCGGCGGAGGGTGTGGCAATCGGTGTCATCGCCACTCCTGCAGCCGCGGCCCAGGAGACAGCGGATCTGCTTGTTGCCGCGGGCATCCGTTCCATCCTGGACTTCAGCCCGACTGTGGTGAGCGTGCCGCCGGATGTGGAAGTGCGCGCCGTCGACCTGTCCACCGAACTCCAGATCCTCGGCTTCCATCTGCAGCGCGATCTGCCGCCCGAGGTGAACCTGTGACGCTCGTCGCCCCGGCCCCTCAGAGGTTGGCAAACGCCCCTCGTTTCCGTCACTCTTGATCCATGTCGATTGTCGCAATCGGGTGCAATCATCGGTCTACGCCGCTCGCCAAGCTCGAGCGCATGACCGTCGCGCCCGCCGACATGGGGAAGGTCATCTCGGGCCTCGGTGAAGCGGACCACCTCTCTGAGGTCGTCGTCCTCTCCACCTGCAACCGCATCGAGGTCTACGCCTTCGCCGAACGGTTCCATGGCGGCTATCAGGACGTCCGCGAGTTCCTCGCCCGCCACGCCGGGCTCGCTCCCGAAGACGTCGCCGATCATCTCTACGCCCACCACGACGCCGAGGCAGTACGCCATCTGTTCGAGGTCGCGGCAGGGCTCGACTCAGCGGTGGTCGGTGAGCACGAGATTCTCGGGCAGATCCGCGACGCCTGGGAACGCGCTCGTGAGGAGGGAACCGTCGGATCGTCACTCGGCGGCCTGTTCCGTCACGCCGTCGAGACGGGCAAGCGGGCCCGTAGCGAAACATCCATCGGTCGAGGAATCGCCTCCGTGTCACAGGCGGCAGTTGCGCTCGCTGACAACCGCATCGGCGGCCTCGCGGGCAGCACCGTTCTCGTGATCGGCGCCGGCGACATGGCCGAGGGCACCGTCAAGTCGCTCGCCAAGGCCGGGGCCGGCGACGTGCTCGTCGCCAACCGCACCTGGGAACGCGCCGTCGCCCTCGCCGACGCCTGCGCCGGCGTGCCGGTCCCGCTGGCCGAGCTGTCGGCCGCGCTCGAGCGAGTCGACGTGCTCGTCACCACCACGGGCGCGCAGGATCTCATCCTCGAAGCAGCCGACGTGGACGGACTGGTCGATCAGCGGGAATCGCCGCTGGTCATCGTCGACATTGCGGTTCCCCGAGACGTCGATCCCACGGCGCGCCAGATCGCCGGGATCACCCTGCTCGACATGGACGACATCGGCGCCTTCATCGACGAGGGCCTCGACAGCCGCAACTCCGAAGTCGAGAGCGTGAGGGCGATCGTCGACGGCGAAGTCAGCCGCTACCAGTCGATGGTGTCGGCTCGTGAAGTCGCACCGCTCATTGCCGAGCTGCGCGGGTCTGCCGACGCGATCCGCGTTGTGGAGTTGGAGCGCTACGCGGCCAAGCTCGCGGCGCTGGATCCAGCCGAGCGTGAGGCGGTCGTCGCGCTCACCAAAGGCATCGTCAACACCCTGCTGCACGAACCCACCGTCCGGTTGAAGGACGCAGCGGGCCGCGCCCGCGGCGACCGCTTGGCCGAGTCGCTGCGCGACCTGTTCGACCTCTGAGCTGACGTTGTCTGACGCGTCACCGTCCGCCGGGCCCCCGTCCGTGCGGGCCGCGACCCGAGGCAGCGCACTCGCCCGATGGCAGACCGCCCATGTCGCGGACCTGCTCAGCCGGGGTGGGTCGATCGTGGACGAGGTGATCGTGTCGACGGTCGGCGATCGCGATACCTCCACGCCCATCCACGCAATGGGGGGCAAGGGTGTCTTCGTGAAGGAGGTGCAGGCTGCGGTGCTCGACGGCCGCGCCGACATCGCGGTGCACTCCGGCAAGGACCTGCCGGCTGAGACTCCCGACGGACTCGTCCTCGCGGCCGTTCCCGCTCGCGCGGACGTGCGCGACGCCTTGATCGGTATCGCCTGGGACGATCTGCCCACAGGTGCTTATGTCGCCACGGGGTCGGTCCGACGTCGCGCCCAGCTGGCCTGGCATCGCCCGGACCTCCGCTTCTCAGAGCTGCGGGGCAATATCGCCACGCGGCTGGAGAAGCTCGTGGACTTCGACGCGATCGTGATGGCCGCCGCGGCGATCGACCGGCTCGGGATCGAGCGCGACGACGTCGACCGGCTCGACGCCGAGCTCATCGTTCCCCAGGTTGCGCAGGGTGCGCTCGCCATCGAGTGCCGTGCCGATGACCACGCGACCATTGAGGTGTTGGCCGCGATCGAGGACGCTCCGACTCGCAGAGCGGTGGATGCGGAGCGAGCGTTCCTGCAGGAACTCGGAGGCGACTGCGACCTGCCCGCCGGCGCCCATGCCGTCCTCATCCCTGGCGCGGCCGACGACATCGAACTCGTCGCGATACTCGCGGCGCTGGACGGCCGTGTACTCATTCGTGAGCGGCGCCTCGGGTCGGACCCGGAGGCGCTCGGGCGAGCCGTCGCTCGCCATCTGCTCGACGACGCCGGCGGAACGGATCTCCTGGCGGACGCGCGATGACCGACGTGCCGCTGGACGGCGTGCGGGTGGTCGTCACCCGTGCCCGCGAGCAGTCGGCGGCGCTCATCGAATCGCTGGAGGCGCTCGGCGCCGAGGCGGTTCCCGTTCCGGTGATTCGTATCGAGGATCCCCCGGATGGTGGCGCCGAGCTACGTCGCGAGCTGGGCGCACTGATAGCCGGTGACTGGCTCGTCATCACGAGCCCGAACGGCGCCACCCGCGTCGGGGCTGCGCTGGAGCGACCGCTCGCTGCGGGAGTGTCCGTCGCGGTGATCGGTCCCGGCACGAAAGCGAAGGCCGAGGCTGCGGGCCTGGACGTGAACCTCGTCCCGTCGGCTTCCATCGCGGAGGGCTTGCTCGAGTTTCTCCCCGTGCCTGGCGCCGGTGGCGGGACGATGTTGCTGGCCCGCGCGGAGACCGGGCGAGAACTGCTGCCCACCGAACTGCGGCGACGGGGTTGGGACGTGAGGGACGTCGCCGCGTATCGAACCGTGGGAGTGGACGTAGATCCTGATGCGATCGAGGCATGTCGGCAAGCGGACGTGGTCGCGTTCACGTCCGCATCCACGGTGCGCCATCTGGTGGCGGGCGTCGGCGCGGAGAACCTTCCGCCACTCATCGCCTGCATCGGTCCGGCCACTTCCGATCAAGCCGGCGAGCTCGGTATCGACGTGGACATCACGGCGACCGAGCATTCGATCCCGGGCATCGTCACCGCGATCGCCGACGCGGTCCCGAATCTGGTGTTGCTTCGGCCCGAGCCCGCTGCGGACGCGGACTCGCAATGGATGCTGGAGCAGTACTTCACCGAGATCGACGAGCGTTTCGAGACCGGGCTCGACAGGGACAACGTGCTCACGAGCGACACGCACGAGATCTCTCCACCCAACGGCCTCTTCATCGCGGGACGGCTGGGGGTTGAGCCCGTTGCCTGCGGGGTGTTGAAGAAGGTCGTTCCCGACGTTGCCGACATCAAGCGCATGTGGGTGTCGGATCGGGTGCGGGGTCGCGGCGTCGGGCGCCGCCTCCTCGAACGGCTCGTGGCGGAGGGACGAGCGATGGGGTTGCGGCGGGTGCAGCTCGAAACGAACGAAGCGCTCACGGAAGCGATCGCCCTCTACCGAAGCGCCGGCTTCACGGAGGTCGAGGCGTTCAATGACGAGCCCCACGCTCATCACTGGTTCGCGCTGGAGTTCGACCGCGACGCCTGACAAGGGCTGCCACCCACGACTCGTCTGCGTGCGCCACTCTTGAGGGATGCCCGACGACGCAGGTTCGGTGGAACGAGACGAGATCTTGCGTGTTCTCGACGACCTGCTGCGGCTGTTGCGAACCTACGACGAGACGCGATGGGCCGACTGGCTCGACCGGGATCGGCGGCTGATCGCCGACGGTCATCCGGACGCGCTCAACCACCTGCTCGATGCTTTCGGGGGCATGGGCAGCCTGAACGACCTCACCATCCACCGAGCGAACGGCCACATCATCGACGACGACAAGACCCAGCCGGTGAACGATCGCCTGCGCACGCTGCGCAGCGCGCTTCACGCCTAAGCCACCGCGTTGCAGAACGCCGGAGAGGAGCTGTGACCCCGGACGCCATCGTCTTCGACTTCGACGGGACGATCGCTGACACGGAGTGGCCCATCTACGAGGTCGCCCGCGATGCCTTCCGTGCCCACGGGTTGGACTTCCTCTTGGAGGATTGGGTGAAGGGAATCGGTCTCGCGGACAACAAGTCGCTCCCCGAACTGCTCGAGGACGCTCTCGGCGCGCCGCCCGACGCCGCGATCGTCCAGCAGGCCGTCGATCGCCGGACCACGTGGAACGACCAGATGGTGATGAACCCGGGGGTGCAGGCGGTCATCGAAGTAGCTCGCAACGCGGCCATTCCCCTCGCGGTCGCCAGCAGCTCGCCGACCGACTGGGTGGAGCCTCATCTCGATCGGCTCGGGCTGTTGCACCACTTCGTCGCGGTTCGGACGCGAGACCATGTCGACCGAGGAAAGCCGGCTCCGGACCTGTTCCTTTCGGCGGCCGCGGCCGTCGGCGTCGACCCGACGACATGCCTGGCGATCGAGGACTCGAAGCACGGATGCGCAGCGGCCAAGGCGGCCGGAATGACATGCGTCGTCGTCCCGAATCGCATCACGGTGCTCGATCAACCTGCGGATGCGGATCTGCTCCTCGAATCGCTCGACGCGTTCCCTTACGCCCGTTTCGGGCTCGCTCGGTAGCCTTTCTGGCGTGACCTTTCCTCAGCGGCGCCTGCGCCGTCTTCGTCGGACCCCGGTTCTGCGCCGCATGGTGTCGGAGACGCGCCTTCACCCCGATGATCTCATCGCGCCTTTGTTCGTTCGTGAGGGCATCGATGAGCCGCAGCCGATCGAGTCGCTCCCCGGCCAGTTCCAGCACTCCAGCGCTTCGCTGCGGGAGGAGGTTCGGCAGCTGAAGGACCTCGGCGTGCCGGCCGTCATCCTTTTCGGCGTGCCCGAGCGCAAAGACGCTGAGGGGTCCGAGGCCTGGAACCCGGACGGCATCGTGCAGCTCGCGCTGCAGGACCTCCGTGATGATCACGGGGACGAGATCGTTCTCGTCGCCGACCTGTGTGTGGACGAGTACACCGACCACGGCCACTGCGGCGTGCTCGATGAGAGCGGCCAACCCGACAACGACGCGACGCTGGAGCTCTACGAACAGATCGCTGTCGCGCAGGCCACCGCGGGCGCCGACATCGTGGCACCGTCGGGAATGATGGACGGACAGGTCTTCGCCATCCGCGAAGCGCTCGACGACACCGGCTTCGACGACACCGCGATCCTCGCCTACGCGGCCAAGTACGCAACGGCTCTCTATGGTCCGTTCCGCGACGCGGTCGATGTCCAGATCGTGGGCGGCGGTGACCGCAAGGGCTATCAGCAGGATGTCGCCAACGCCCGGGAGGCGATGGAGGAGATCCGCGAAGACATCGCGGAAGGCGCCGACATGGTCATGATCAAGCCGGCGATGCCCTACCTCGATGTGATCGCCCGGGTCCGCGCCGAGGTCGACATCCCGATCGCGGCCTACCACGTGAGTGGCGAGTACGCGATGGTCCACGCGGCGGCCCTGCAAGGCTGGCTCGAACTCGAACCGGTTGCCTTCGAGCACACGCTGGCGATCAAGCGGGCCGGCGCCGACCTGATTCTCACCTACTTCGCCCGGCTTCTCGCCGAGGGCATGCAGTAGGAGCCCACGATGACCAACTCGAACCCGGCGCTCTCCAACACGGGGCTGTCCAACACCGGGCTTTTCGCCCGCGCCCAGGCCGTCATCCCCGGAGGCGTCAACTCGCCGGTGCGGGCCTTCGGGTCCGTCGGCGGCACTCCCTACGTGGTCGAGCGGGGCGAGGGGCCCTACGTGTTCGACGTCGAGGGCCGCCGATACATCGACTACGTCATGTCGTACGGGCCCGGCATTCTCGGCCACGCCCACCCCGACGTCACCGCGGCCATCCAGCACGCGGCCTCTCGCGGCACCAGCTTCGGCGCGCCGACCGAGAACGAGGTGCTGCTCGCCGAGGAGATGTGCCGTCGCATCGACGGCATGGACATGGTCCGGCTCGTCAACAGCGGCACTGAGGCGACGATGACCGCGATTCGTCTCGCCCGCGGCGCAACGGGGCGCGACACCATCATCAAGTTCGCCGGCAACTACCACGGCCACTCGGATGCGCTCCTTGTCGCCGGCGGCAGTGGTGTGGCCCAACAGGGGCTCAAAGGCTCGGAAGGGGTCACCGCGGGGGCGGTCGCCGACACGGTCGTCGCGCCCTACAACGTGGTTCCCGAGGTCGACGAATCTGTCGCCGTGGTCATCGTGGAGCCGGTCGCTGCGAACATGGGCTTGATCGCGCCTCAGCCCGGGTTCCTCCAGGGGCTGCGCGACGCCTGCGACGCGGCCGGCGCGCTCCTCATGTTCGACGAAGTGATCACCGGCTTCCGCCTCTGCCCCGGCGGAGCGGCCGAGTGGTCGGGCGTGCGCCCGGACCTCTGGGCCTTCGGCAAGGTGATCGGCGGTGGACTCCCGGTCGGCGCGTTCGGCGCCTCGGCCGAGGTGATGGCGAACCTCGCGCCGCTCGGCGCGGTGTATCAGGCAGGCACGCTCTCCGGGAACCCGCTCGCCACCGCGGCGGGGATCGCGCAACTGTCCTTGCTGACGCCGGATGCCTACGAGCAGCTGACCGCAACCGCCACCGCACTACAGGACGGCATGACTGAGGCGTTCGCGGCGGCCGGCATCTCCGCCTCAGTGCCTCGCGTCGGCCCGCTGCTCGGCGTCTTCTTCGGCGCCCCGCTGCCAACCGACTTCGACGAAGCCAAGGCAATCTGCGAGAACGTCATCTACGAGCGGTTCTTCCACGGAATGCTCGAACACGGGGTCGCGCTGGCGCCGGGGGCCTACGAGGCCATCTTCCCGTCCCTTGCCCACACTGCGGATGTGGTCACGGCCACAATCGAAGCGGTTCGCAGCGTCGCCGCGACCCTCTGAGCGCCAGGAGCAGTAGTGAAGAAGAAGTATCTGATCGGTGGTGGCGCGCTCGGGCTCGTCCTCGTTGTCCTGGCGGTCTGGTTCCTCTTCTTCAAGGACGATGCGCCGGCTGCGGTGGATGTCGGAGATGCGGACGCGCAACTGGACGAGGACATCGCGGCTGCCGATGCCAGGGGAGATGGCCTCACCCCGATCCCCGAAGGTATCGATGGCGAGTGGATCATCGACGATGCGATCGGCGAGTTCGACTTCGAGACCGCCAGTGGGAACTTTGCCGGGTTTCGCGTTGCCGAAGAGCTGACGATCGGCGAGGTCACCGCGGTCGGCCGGTCGGGCGGCATCACCGGCGCCGTCACGATCGCGGACGGTGAACTCACGGGAGCAGACGTCAATGTCGACATGACGGCGATCGTGTCCAATGACTCCCGCCGCGAGAACGCGATTCGCCGTGCGATCGACGCAACCAATTTTCCGACGGCGTCGTTCACCTTTGCCAGTGGCGTCGACGTCTCGGCCATCGAGGTCGGCGGCGATGCACAGTCCTTCTCGGTCGATGGCGACCTGACTGTGGCGGGCGTGACCAATCCGGTCACGTTCACGATCGATGCGCTCGTGCGTGATGACGGATTCGGCGTGATCGTGGGATCGACCGAGATCGTGTGGGAGGACTTCGGTGTGACACCGCCGAGCGCGCGGATCGTCGTCTCCATCGCCGACGAGGGCATCGTCGAGTTCCAGCTCATCGTCGCTCGCTAGCCGCGTATCTGGCTCGATGAGCCCTGATAGTCGCTCGCTAGATCGAGTGTCATCCGCGGTTTCGGCCGCGGACGAGCTCGCGCAACTGCTCGGTGATCCCGGAGACGGGGCCGGCGACCTTCACCATCGGGTCGTCGTCCGCTCCGCCGAGCAGCTGTGTGCGCTGGAACGCGCCCGGCAACTCTTCCCAGCGTGCGTCCTGCTCACTGGTCATCGTGTCGCGAAGCAGAGTGAGCTTCAGAAGGTTTGCTTCCGCTCCCGTCGTGAGGGTCTGGGCTTCGCCGAGGTAGTGATCGTCCAGGAGTTGCTCGATCTCGTCCTCGTTCATGATGGGGAGGACCTTCTCCGCGAGCCGGTTCATGTTTCGGTACGAGCCCTGGAGCTGGAAGCGCGGCTCGGTCCGGTGGTCGTTGTCGGTCGACGCCGACTCGATGTAGGCCTGGTTGACGGCCATGACGACCTGTTGGATCCGTAGCATCCGGCGGAAGCACTCGACGAGCTCTGTGATCTCGACGGCGGCGTAGGGGTGTGTCAGGTCCTCGCTGCCGCTCCCTCGTCCGGCCATCTCGATGAAGCGGTGGACGTCGGAGCGCTCACGGCCGGCGAGCGGGGCGAGCACGGGGTTGGAGGTCAGCGAGTTCTCGAGATAGCTGAGGGCGAAGATGTCGTCTCGGCCGCCCAGCACGTCGCCGAGGTTGCATGCTGGTCGGGCTCGGCGAATGGACCACGCTCACCGGCCGCACGTGCGACGCGTCGACCATCGAGGCGTATCTCGCGGCCGACACGCAGGTCATCGACCTCGTGCGGGTGACGGACGGACACCCGAGCCGCGGCGGCTTCGGGTTCATCGTGCAGGAGACGTCGACGGATGACATGCAGATCGGCTTCGGGATGGTCGTCGGGCGCAACGCCGATGGGTCGGTCTCGGTGCTCGAGACGTACCACCCCTGAGCCACGCCGGCCGGCGGGGCTGCGTCAGTCGCGGCCCCGCATGGACCGATACCGGTTGATGAGCGCGTTGGTCGAGGCGTCGTGGGCCAGGTCGGGCGCGGCGTCGGCGGTGAGCTCCGGCACGATCGCTGTCGCTAGGACCTTGCCGAGTTCGACGCCCCACTGGTCGAACGAGTTCACGCCCCACACCACACCTTGCGTCAGGACCTGGTGCTCATAGAGCGCGATGAGCTGACCGAGCACCGACGGTGTGAGCGCCGGCGCCATGATCATCGTGGACGGACGGTTGCCCGGGAAGGTGCGGTGGGCCACGAGAGCCGGGTTCGACTCGGTGGCCGCGACCTCGGCTGCCGTCTTGCCGAAGGCCAGCGCCTCGGCCTGGGCGAAACAGTTCGCGGCGAGCAGGTCGTGGTGTGCGTCGACCCCCGCGAACTCGTCGTCCGTGTGATCGGGCGCGCCCATGAGGATGAAGTCGGCCGGTACGACGGTGGTGCCCTGATGCAGGAGCTGGTGAAAGGAGTGCTGCCCGTTCGTGCCGGGCTCGCCCCACACGATCGGCCCGGTCGCGTAGGTGACGGGCTCGCCGTCGGCGCGAACCTGCTTGCCGTTGCTCTCCATGTCGAGCTGTTGGAGGTACGCCGGGAAGCGGTGGAGGTAGCGCGAGTAGGGGAGCACGGCGCGGGTTGGGAGATCGCAGAACGTCCGATACCAGACTTCGATCAGACCGAGCAGCGCGGGCACGTTGCGATCGAGGGGTGCTGTCGCGAAGTGATCGTCGACGGCGCGGAAGCCGGCGAGGAAGTCGGCGAACCCTTCGGCCCCGATCGCGAGCATGAGCGACAGCCCGATCGCCGAGTCGACCGAGTAGCGACCGCCGACCCAATCCCAGAAGCCGAACATGTTCGCCGTGTCGATCCCGAACGACCGCACCTCGGCGTCGTTGGTGGAGACGGCCACGAAGTGGTTTGCGACCGCCTCGTCGCCGAGTGCCCCAGTGAGCCACCCGCGCGCGGTGCGAGCGTTGGTCAGGGTCTCCTGCGTCGTGAACGTCTTCGACGAGATCACGAACATCGTCGTGGCCGGATCGAGCTCGAGCAGCGCCGCGGCGATGTCGCTTCCGTCCACGTTGCTGACGAAGCGGCAGCGCAGCCGCTCGTGGCGATACGCGGCGAGCGCCTCGTACGCCATCACCGGACCGAGGTCCGACCCGCCGATGCCGATGTTGACGACCGTCTCGATCGGCCGGCCGGTGTGCCCGAGCCAGTCGCCATCGCGAACCCGGTCGGTTAACGCGGTCATGCGGCGGAGAACGTCGTGGACGTCGGTCACCACGTTCTCGCCGTCCACCTCGACCACTCGGTCCTCGGTGGCGCGCAGCGCAGTGTGGAGAACGGCTCGGTCCTCGGTGGTGTTGATTCGATCACCGCGCAGCATCGCTTCCACTCGCTCGGGCAGACCGGCCCGTTCAGCGAGTGCGACGAGGGCGGCGAGGACGTCAGAGGTCACGCGATGCTTCGACATGTCGACGACGAGGTCGCCGACCTGGAGCGTCATCGCGTCGGTCCGGCCAGCGTCCGCGAACAGGTCGCGGAGGACGAGTCCGTTGAATCCGACGGCGAGCGCCGCGACGGATTGCCACTCCTCGGTCGTTGTGATGTCCACTGAGTCCTCTCGGATCGCGTCGCCGTCGACAGTCTCGCGGCTGTGAGCGGGCTGTCGGTGCCACCAACCGCACGCTCACTGGTCCGATCGATCCGTGTGGCGGCAGACCTTGAGCCGCATGGCTCATGGAGCGCGACCCCGCGACCTCCGTAGTCTCGGTAGCGGACGACTCATGGCCAAACTCAGCGCACGAATCCTCATCCTCGCACTGGCTGTTGGTGTTGCCGCGGGCGTGAACATCACTCGTCGTGGGAAGACCAGGAACCGGCCACCCATGTCGGCACCGCCGGCGTGGAACTGGGTGACGACACTGCTCGCATCGTCGAGCAGGTGACCTACCGCCAGGACGTCGATCGGGTCGGCGATGTCATCATCACGACCGGTGAGCCCCGCGACGAGATCGACGGCGATCTGGCTGCGGTGTCGGAGATCGTCGACGCCACGTGGCCCACCTCGCAGCGCCACGAACTAGCGCAGCTGTCCGCCGTGCGCGAAGAATCTCGCGGGCTCGTCGGGGTCGTCCACCCGCCGGCCACTGGTGGTTGGATCCTCAGCCTCGACCTGGCGGACATCGACGACCGGGCGCTCATCGAGGAGACGATCGTCCACGAGCTGTCGCACGTCGTCACGCTCGACAACGGCGTCTTCACCTTCGGTGAAGTCGAAGGATGCTCCGGCGTCCAGATCTCGCTCGGATGCGCCGAGGCCGACTCGCTCCTCGCGAGGTTCGCTGACCGTTTCTGGCCGTGCGACCTCGGATCCGCCTTCGCCGATGACTACGTGAACGACTACGCGTCCACCGCCGCCCACGAGGACCTCGCTGAGACGTTCACCGCGTGGGTGCTCGGCAGGCCGATCGAGGGCGAGGTCATCGAAGCCAAGATCGAGATGCTGTCGGCCGACGCCGAGATGGCCGAACTGGCCGACGCCCTCCTCCTCGCCTAGATCCGCCCAACGAACGTCCGTTCCAGTGGAACGAGTGGGGTGTCCGCGTGACACTCCTCGTTCACCAGAACGAATGGGGTGTGGGGACGACTAGGCGTCGGCGAGGTGTTCGCGGGCCTTTTCGAGGAGCTCGTGGATCTCGGCGACGGTGAGGCCCTCGATCGAGACGCCCTCTTCCTCGACCACCTGGACGAACTCTTCGAGGACGTGGAGTTCCTCGAAGATGATGTCGGCGTCGATGAGGTCCCCACCGAACTGCGAGCGTTCGTGGAAGACGAC
The DNA here is from genome assembly GCA_029246685.1 of Acidimicrobiales bacterium. GTDB lineage: Bacteria > Actinomycetota > Acidimicrobiia > Acidimicrobiales > Aldehydirespiratoraceae > JAJRXC01. The sequence goes on from JAQWMR010000001.1 coordinate 209,629, forward strand.
CGCCGCGAGTTCCTCGGCGCTCAGTGATGCACCGAAGCCGGCCATCGGGGCGCCGAAGGAGCCGACGGTGCGGGCGCCACTGGCGCGATCCGGATCGCCGTACACGGCGGTTCCTTCGAGGCTGCCGGTGGCTGTCGTGCCGTTGGCGACCCAACCGATGTGGCCGGCGAGGCCGTCGTAGCCGGTGCTGGTGATGCCGACCGGGAAGGTGCGCAGCACCTCGCCGTCGTTGAGCTGGCGTCCGGATCCACCGCCGCCACCACCACCGTGGCAGCCGGCGCAGGTGCTGTAGACCTCCGCACCCTCGAACGCGAGGCCGCCGGTGGCCGGCGGGTTCTCGAGGTAGCCGACGTAGTAGATCGCCCAGATGGGCAGGAAGAGCAGAACGGGCATCACCCAGTAGGGGATGGTCTTGCGGGCCTTGCCGGCGGCGACGTAGGGCGCGTCGGGAACCGGCTCGGGCTCGGGCTCCGGCTCGGCCGGGACGGCAGCTGCCGCGGGGACCGGTGCGGTTGAGGCGGGTGCCGCCCCGGCGGCCGGGGCGTCGTCGGACGCGGCGTCGCTGCCTTCGCCGGTCAGGCGGGCTCGGGCTTCTGCGGCCTTCTTGAGAAGGTGCTCGGGAACTTCGGTCACCGTCGTCTCCGGTGCGGGGTCAAGAACATGTGTTGAAGGGGACTACATCTGCACAATCTGAACGTACGCAGACCGGGGGAAGGATAGAGGCAGTGTCGCACGTCCGAACAACTCGGAGACGGACTTGTTGCCACGATCGGAACCTGTCGCGAAATCCCTCACGCCGGATTGGGTTCGCGTCGGTTTTCCCGTGGTAAAACTTCGCCCAACCCGAGTAGCCCGCTACCCCGGGTCTACACTTGTGCATGGTTTCACGAAGTCGTGATTCCGTGGTGTTCAACTGTTACGAATACCCAGTTCTCCTCCAGGAGTCCCCGTGGTTGCCTTCACGCTGTCTTCGATCATCATGTTCGCTCTCACCGGTGGCATCGTCGCGTACTCGAAGCGTCGCCCGGTCGGGCAACCGCACACCTGGGGCGAGGCGATGCTCGGCGCATTCGTCGTCTTCTTCCTTCTCTTCTGGGCCTACGGCGTGGTTCCCCACCAGTGGCTGGTCTGGGCCGAGAACGAGCTCAACTGGCGCTCCGACAAGTTCTTCCACGGTCCCGGCGGAATTCTGAAGCCGCAGACCGAGGGTGGTTGGAACCCGCTCACGATCAACTACCTCCACATCGAGCACATCATCGCCGTCGTCATCTACGGCATCGTCCTCGGTGGCAACATCGCGCTCTGGTCGATCTGGCAGGGGCGCGGCAAGGGTCAGGACGACTCCACCCCGGCCCGCTCGAGCTTTGGCCGTCCGCTCGTCAAGGAGGGTTCGGCGTCATGACCAAGACCGATGCCAATCCTCCGATGCCGGAGTTCCGCGACGACTACGTGCTGCAGGAAGTCGACGCCGCATGGCTCAGCCAGGCGGTCAAGCCGAAGCAGTTCATCCACATCGATCAGTCCGAGTGCATCATGTGCGAAGGCTGCGTCGACATCTGCCCCTGGAAGTGCATCTTCATGGTGCGTCCCGATGCCATCGACGAAGCGATCGGCACCGAGCAGCCCGGGCTCGACCCCAACGACCACGTGATCTTCACGATCGACGACGATGTGTGCACTCGCTGCGCCCTCTGCGTCGACCGGTGCCCGACTGGAGTGATCATCCTCGGCAAGATCGGCGACCCCGCCGCGGCCGGCGATTCGCACCAGCGCACGAACTCCCACGGCTACGGATACGGAATGCGCCTCGGCTGACGCCGCGGCGACCACAGGACAAAGAGAACGCTCATGGCAACCGATACCGACGACGACGAGATCCAAAAGCCGCTTCCACAGCGGATGCAGGACTCCATGTCGCAGCTGGGTGACGACATCGTCTCCAGCCAGGCGTGGAACTCGATCTTCCGCCCCGGCTCGATCTTCCGGAAGGGCTACACCGATAGCCCTCGTAACCGGTCCTACGTCATCATGAACTCGGTGATGTACCACCTTCACCCGGTGAAGGTGAAGCGTCACGCGGTCAAGGTCTCCTACACCCTCTGCCTCGGCGGGCTCAGCTTCTTCCTCTTCATCCTGCTGACGGTCACCGGCATCTTCTTGATGTTCTTCTACCGCCCCACCGCCGCCGCGGCGTGGGACGACATCTACACGCTGCAGAACTCCGTCACCTTCGGCCTACTGGTCCGAAACATGCACAGATGGGGTGCGCACCTCATGGTGCTCACCGTGTTCCTCCACATGGCGCGCGTCTTCTACCACGGTGCCTACAAGCCGCCGCGTGAGTTCAACTGGGTGATCGGCGTCATCCTCTTGACCCTCACACTTCTGCTCTCGTTCACCGGTTACCTCCTGCCCTGGGACCAGCTGGCCCTCTGGGCGGTGACCGTGGGAACGAACATGATGGGGTACACCCCTGTCTTCGGTGATCAGGTGAGATTCGTGCTGCTTGGCGGCGTGGAAATCGGCACCGACACCCTGTTGAGATGGTACGTACTGCACGTCCTCATGCTTCCGTTCGTGATCGTCATCTTCATGGCGATTCACTTCTGGCGGGTGCGTAAGGATGGCGGCATCTCGGGTCCGCTGTAGGCCGGGGGAAGAACGATGACTGAAGTTCCAGAGCATCTCCGAAAGCGAGCCGAAGAGGCCCGGGCCAAGGCCGCCGCGGCCAAGGGCGAGGAAGACGCGGCCGCCGGTGCTCCCGCGGAATCCGCCGTAGGCGGCGACGACGCCGCGTCGAAGATCCCGGCCCACCTTCTCGAGCGCTCCAAGGCCGCCAAGGCCAAGGCCGACGGCGGAGCGGTCGCCACGCAGTCTCCGCCGGCTGCTGCCCCTGCCACCGCAGGTGCCGCCCCGCTCCCCACCGGCCCCGGTGGTCACACCCAGCGTCTGCTCACCGTCGTGAAGTCCGGGTCCATCCAGGACGTCAAGGCGATGCCGCAGGACAAGGTCCACGTCTGGCCGCACCTGCTCGTCATCGAGTTTGCGGCTGCGCTCTTCATCACGGCCTTCACCACGATCTTCTCGATCTTCGTCAACGCCCCGCTGCTCGAGCTCGCGAACTTCAATGAGACACCGAACCCCTCGAAGGCACCGTGGTACTTCCTCGGCCTGCAGGAACTGCTCACGATGTTCCACCCGATGGTTGCGGGCGTGACCATCCCGGGCATCGGCATCTTCCTGCTGATTCTCGCTCCGTATATCGACAAGAACCCGTCCAACAAACCGGAGGACCGCAAGTTCGCGGTCTCCCTGATGACCATTCACCTCATGTTCTGGGCTGTGCTGGTCATGATTGGTTCGTTCTTCCGTGGTCCCGGCTTCAACTTCGTCTTCCCGTGGGAAGCCGGACTGTTCTTCGAGCTCTAGGAGGCAACTGAGATGGTCATCACTGTCATCGTCATCCTGGTTCTGCTGGCCGTCATCGCCGTCAGCGCCACCCTCCGCTCTCGTCAAAGCGACGCTGCCGTCGGCATGCTGTCGCGCGAGACGAAGAGCCGCGACGCCGCGAACGTCGCGCTCGGCGACGAAGCCGAGCTGACCGGCAAGCAGGTCGAGAAGGCGGCCCTCGTCGAACGGGCCGCCGCCAAGCAGGAACTCGTGCTTGCGGCCAAGGGCCCACCGCCGGCTCCCTACGTCCCGCCGGACCCGGAGATGATCGGCGTCACACGACGTCAGTTCTTCAATCGCTCGATCGTCTTGATGTTCGCCCTTGGCCTGTCCGGCTTCGGTGCCGCCTGCATCGCCTTCCTTTGGCCGCAGCTCGGTGGCGGCTTCGGCTCGGCCATCAAGGTCGGCCTCGTGAGCGATCTCCTCGGCCAGATCCGCAGCAGCAACGGCTTCCTCTACAAGGCCGAAGGCCGCATGTGGCTCACCGAGTACCCCAACGGCGCAGTCGAGAAGGCCAACGCCGTCTACTCGGGCGCAGAGCTGTCAGGCATGACCGCCGGTGTCCAGCTCGGTCTGGACGGCGGAATCATCGCCCTCTACCAGAAGTGCCCGCACCTGGGCTGTCGAGTCCCGAGCTGCAACACCTCACAGTGGTTCGAGTGCCCGTGCCACGGCTCGCAGTACAACCAGGTCGGCGAGAAGCGCGGTGGCCCCGCCCCTCGTGGCATGGACCGCTTCGCCATGACCATCGGCGGCGACGGCTCCCTCACCGTCGACACCGGCAACATCATCCAGGGTCCCGCAATCGGGACCAACACCACCGGTCAGGAAGCCGAAGGGCCCAACTGCATCGGTCAGGCGTCCCACTAGTAACCTCCCTTCGTTCCCGTCCAGACAGTCTCGAGAACCTTTCCAACGCGCATGCTGCTCGCTGCATCAACCCAACGAACCGTCGGCTTCGCCATCTTGGCGCTGGTCTTCATCGGTGGCGTCGTCTATCTCCTCTTCAACATCCGGGCGGCCAAGGCCGAGGTCGGATCAGAGATCGAGCTTGCGGCCAACCGGTCAGTCGCACTGAAGGACGAGGACCTCGAAGGTCGTCGTCTGGATCTGGCGTTGTCCGCCAACCTCATCATGTTGACGATCATCGCGATCGCGCTGCCGTTCTACTGGCTCGGTGAGCCGGGTCGCCAGGAAGGCCGCGACGTCGACACCGATCGCATCTTCACCAACCGGGGCGAAGGCATCTACAACGAAGACGCCGAGTGTGTGCAGTGCCACGGCGCCGCCGGTGCGGGTGGCGCGGTCACCACCTCGATCACCAACGACAGCGGCGAGTTCGTCGCCCAGGTCGTCTGGAAGGCACCGGCGCTCAACACCGTGCTGTCGCGCTTCTCCGAGGACGAGATCCTCCACACGCTGAACTTCGGCCGCAACGGCGTGATGCCGGCCTGGGGTGGCGGCGGCGGCGGTCCGCTCACCGATCAGCAACTCGACGAGATCGTCTACTACCTCCGCTCGATCCAGCTGGATAGCGATGCGATCGCAGAAGAAGTCGAAGGTGGCGTGCTCGTCCGAGTGCAAGAGCACCTGATCGAAGGAGTGGACGAGGCCGGCGAGTTCGTCCACGAGAGCGACATGCTCACGGCGATCCGCGAGGCCCAGGCCCGCAAACTTGCCGCCGACCTCGCTGAAGAGGAAGACGTCTACCTCGACTGCACCGACTACCCGGCCGCGCCTGGTGTGGACGATGAGCCCAGCGACGATCGCGCAGCGTTCGAGGCGGAAGAATCGGACGAAGAGCTCGCGGTCCTGGCGATCTGCGACGAGCAGGCTGCGGCCAACTCAGCGCTGCTAGAGCTGATGGAAGCGTCACAGGAAGCGCTCGACGACCAGTCCGCCGAATGGCTCGCCGACGCGAAGGCCGTGAAGGCCACCGCCGAGATGCTTGCGATCGACGCCGATCCGTCGCTCGCTGACGAGATCTCGATCGACGCCGCCTCGGGTGAAGAGGTCAACCTGCCGCTTCGGTGGGCTGCCTTGGAGCTGCTCGCGGCCGACGATTCGGACCTGGCCAACATCGACATGTACCGCCTCTACGGCGAGTTCCTGTTCACCAACCCCGCCGCATCGGGCACCTACGCCTGCGCTCGTTGCCACACGTTCGGCTGGAGCTATGACGCAGCCGAACGGTTCACGATCCGGGCCAACGGCACGACGGAGTCGATCCTCGAAGAGGGCTACGTCCAGGGCGACGGCTTCTTCGGCGAACGCCTCACCGGTGAGTCGACCACGAACCAGTTCGAGTCGGCTCGCTCCCACGCCCAGTTCATCGAGACGGGCCAGACCATCGGCCAGACGTTCGGTCGCGCCGGTGGCGGCGGCAACGGTCAGATGCCGGGCTGGGCGGCCCGCACCGAAACCGATGCAACCGGCCCGACAATCGGCAACGACGACGAGTTCAACTACTCCGCCCTTCTGACCGCAGATCAGATCGATGCGATCGTCGCGTTCGAGAGGACCATTCAGTAATGGAGACGATCGATCTCATCGCGGGTCTCGGATGGGACCCGGAAATCCGTGGCTTTCTGGCCGTGCTCACCGGCGTCGTTGTCCTCATGGGCTCCGTGTGGCTGCTGCTCTCCACCAACTCCGGCACTCGCCTCGGCACCCTCATCGCCGGCGCCGGCTTCTTCGGGTGGATGGCCATCATGGCGAGCGTCTGGTGGATCTACGGCATCGGCTACTCCGGCGATCGTCCCACGTTCGTGGAGCTCGAGATCGTCGACGAGAACCAGGAGAACGGTGCGCACCTCGACTTCGCGGAGAACGACGTCGCGGAGACACTCTTGTCCGGTGATCTGCCGAGTGCGCAGGACATCCTGCTCGCGCAGGCCGCCACGTTCAGCGACGAGTACGCGAACTTCATCCAGGAGTCCGACGGCGCGTTCACGATCGACACCGACGGCATGGCCAACTCCGGCGTCCAGGAGATGGTCGACTTCGCCGTCGCCTGGCTCGAGTTCGGCGTGCTCACCGAAGAGGTCCTCACCGAGGATCAGATCGTGGGGCTCAGTGCCGAGGAGATCGACACCCTGCTCGACGAAGAGAACGCCAAGAACGGCAGCACCACGCTTTCGGAGCTTGCGGCCGTCGCCCCGGATCTGATTCCGGACAACCTGGAGGCCCTCGGCGACTGGCGCCTGCTTTCCACCGCCGAGATGGGCGAGGCCCAGGCTTCGGCGATAGCGGCCCTGATCGACAGCGGTGACTACAACTTCGCCAGCGCGACTGAGTTCAAGATCCTGAACGGCTACGCATCGGGCGGCAAGGACGGCCTGCCGGAGGACCCGAGCCGTTGGGATCGCATCAGCACGCAGATCACCTCCGCACTCACGATCAAGCACCCGACCGGCTACGCCATCATCCAGATGCAGGCCGTGACCGAGCGGTCGATCGACAACCTGCCGGGCGACGCCCCGCAACGCCCGCTCGAGGACCTAGACGAGCCCATCATCTCCGTCATCATGATCCGAGATCTCGGCAACCTGCGTCAGCTGCCTGCTCTGGTCACGATCGGCTCGCTGCTTATCTTCCTGGCGTTCTGCTACATGCTCCACGAACGCGACAAGGTCGTCATGGCCAGGCGAGCCGAGTTCGCCGCCGAGAACTAGGGGAGGGGCCGTGCTCGGCCAGTACCTCCCGCTGTTCTTCCTGATCGTCCTCGCTGCGCTCTTCGCGGCTGGTTCGTTCCTCGCCTCCGGACTCTTCGCGCCCCGCAACCCCTCCGTTGCGAAGCAGGCCCCCTACGAGTGCGGCATCGTCCCCACCCGAGAGACGCCCGAACGCTTCCCGGTGCGCTTCTTCCTCGTGGCGATGATCTTCATCGTCTTCGACATCGAGATCATCTTCTTCTACCCGTGGGCCGTCGCCCAGGGCGGCCTCGGCATCTTCGGCCTCGTGTTGATCATGACGTTCTCGTTCGCCGTGTTCGAGTCGTTCATCTACCTGATCGGCAACGGCGCCCTCGAGTGGGGTCCGCTCAAGCACTCCATGGCGCCGTCGGAGATGACGTCACCGGAGCGCACCCTCGAGACCACGATTCGCCGCGTGGGTCTCGAGGACCGCGGCCCGGGCCCGGTCGCCGAAGGCGGCAACGGTCGAGAGGCGGCCTGATGAAGCTTCCGATCCTTGGTGAGACCTCCGATATCGCAGCCGATGGGCTCGGCGGGTTGGAGCACAACTTCATCACGGGCAACGTCGAGTCGCTCGTCAACTGGGCTCGTCGCCGCAGCACCTGGCCGGCCACGTTCGGCCTCGCCTGTTGCGCGATCGAGATGATGGCCACCGGCGCGGCGCACTACGACCTCGCCCGCTACGGCATGGAGACGTTCCGCGCGTCGCCCCGTCAGGCCGACCTCATGATCGTCGCCGGCCGCGTGAGCCAGAAGATGGCCCCGATCCTTCGTCAGGTCTACGACCAGATGATGGAGCCCAAGTGGGTCATCTCCATGGGCGTGTGCGCCTCCAGCGGCGGCATGTTCAACAACTACGCGATCGTGCAGGGTGTCGACCAGGTCGTCCCGGTCGACGTCTACGCCCCCGGCTGCCCACCCGGCCCGGAGACGCTGATGCACGCGATCTTCACGCTCCACGAGAAGATCGAGAACCAGGAGATCGTCAAGCGCCGCGCCGAGTCCGGTGGCGGTGCCGGCATCGTCATCGAACAGCGCGACGGCCAGTCCGCCGGCCTCACCATCGGGGGCTGATGGTGAGCGACGAGGAGACCACAGCCGACGAGACGGCTGACGAGGAAACGCCCGCGCAGAACGTTGACGCGGAACCCACCGTCGACACGGACGATGACAGATCGGCGGCGCCGTCCGCCGAAAGATATGGCGCAATCGTCACCGACGTGCAGGGATCAGCGGCGCCGTCCGCTGGACGAGAGAGCGTGCTGCACACCGACGCCGAGGGCTACCTCGAAGTGGCATCCGCTGCGCAGGCCGACGGGTTCGACCAGCTGATCGACCTGACGGCCGTCGACTATCTCGCGTTCGCCGCGCCCCGGGGTCTGCCCCAGGGCCATGACGAGGAGCGCTTCGAGGTCGTCACCGCACTCATCAACCACGAATCCGGCGAGCGCATCCGCATCCGCGTTCAGGTCTCCGCCGATGAGCCCGCCCTTCCCTCCGTCTTCGATCTGTGGCCGGGAAGCGAAGCGCTCGAGCGCGAAGTGTTCGACATGTTCGGCATCGAGTTCGGCGACCACCCCGACATGAGCCGCATCCTCATGCCCGAGGATTGGATCGGCTTCCCCCTCCGCAAGGACTACGCCGTGGGTTCGATCCCGGTGCAGTTCAAAGCTGCGAGCAACATCCGATGAGCCGCACGGTGCGAAGCCAGAAGGCGACGGAAGAGCGATGACCGCGGAGCGGGTTCTCCGGCGGGGCCACGACTCCGCGGTTCTGCGTCTCTCCGAGGCCGAGGCCGCCGAGATCGGCAACGACCCCGACACGCCGGTCGACGACGAACGGGTCCTGCTCAACATGGGCCCGTCGCACCCGTCCACGCACGGCGTGCTCCGGCTCATGCTCGAGATGGAAGGCGAGACCGTTCTGCGGTCCAAGCCAGTCGTGGGCTACCTCCACACGGGCATGGAGAAGCAGGCCGAGCAGCTCACCTACCTGCAGGGCCCCACCAACGTCACCCGTATGGACTACGCGGCGCCGCTCTTCAGCGAGCTGGCGTTCTCGCTCGCCACTGAGAAGCTCCTCGAGATCGAGGTTCCGGAGCGGGCCACATGGATTCGGATGTTGATGTGCGAGCTCAATCGCATGTCGTCGCACCTGCTCTTCATGGCCACCAACGGCATGGATCTCGGCGCTGTCGGCATGATGATCTACGGCTGGCGTGAGCGCGAAGAGGTTCTGCGCTTCTTCGAGATGGTCACCGGCCTGCGGATGAACCACAACTACATCCGCCCCGGCGGTGTGGCTGCAGATCTGCCCGACGGCTGGGAAGACGAGGTCATCCGTCTCCTCGACATCACCGCTCCCCGCCTCGACGAGTACGACGTCCTCATGACCGGGCAGCCGATCTGGCGCGAACGACTCCAGGGTGTCGGCGTGCTCAACAGCGATGAGGCGCTTGCCCTCTCCGCCACCGGGCCGCTCCTGCGGTCCACCGGCTACGCGTGGGACCTCCGTCGCCACGAGGCCTACCTCGCCTACGACGAGATCGATTTCGACGTGATCGTCGGCACCTACGGCGACTGCTATGACCGTTACGCGATCCGTCTCAACGAGATCCGCGAGTCGATGAAGATCGTCCGCCAGATCATCGACAAGATGCCCGCCGGCGACTACCGGGTGCAGGACAAGAAAGTGACGCCGCCGCCTCGCGTCCGCATCGATGAGTCGATGGAAGCGTTGATCCACCACTTCAAGATCTTCACCGAGGGCTACAAGGTTCCGGTGGGTGAGGCCTACGCCTCGGTCGAGTCGCCCCGCGGCGAGCTCGGTGTCTACATCGTGAGCGACGGCACCTCCACGCCGTACCGCATGCATGTGCGGGGGCCGTCGTTCATCAACCTGCAGACGATGCCCCACCTGATGAAGGACGGCCTGATCGCCGACGGCGTCGCCATCATCTCGTCGGTCGACCCGATTATGGGGGAGGTGGACCGATGAGCCGCTTCAGCGACGCCAACGTGGCGACCGCAGAGGAGATCATCTCCCGCTACCCGGTCAAGAAGTCCGCCCTCATTCCGCTGCTGCATCTCTCCCAGGAGCAGAACGGTCACGTCACCGACGATGCGATGCGCCACATCGCCGAGCTCACCGACACCACCCCCGCCGAGGTGAAGGGCACCGGGTCGTTCTACGAGATGTTCAAGTTCCATCCCGTGGGCACCTACATGGTCAACGTGTGCACCAACCTCTCCTGCCAACTTCTCGGCGGCGAGGAACTGCTCGACCACGCCGAGAAGTCGCTCGGGGTGAAGGCCGGCGGCACCACCGCCGACGGCATGTTCACGCTCGAAGACGTGGAGTGCATCGCGGCCTGCACCGAGGCGCCCTGTTTGCAGGTCAACTACCGATACCGGCACCGGATCACCACCGATGAGTTCGATCAGATGATCGCCGACCTCCGCAACGGCGGCCTGGACGACATCCCGTCGCACGGCACGCTTGCGCAGATTCGGCAGACCATCCCCGATGGTATGGGCGCGGGGATCGTGCCGCCCGAGCAGGCGCGCGAAGAACCGGTGTGGCTGGCTCGTAATCGCGCCGATGACGTGCCGGGGTCCGTCGCGGGCGGCGACGATGGAGTGGGATCCTGATGCCGACGCACACCTACGTTCCCCATGCTCCTGGATACGTCGACAACGACGGGCCCAAGATCGTCACCAGCCGTTTCCCCCACGAGGACTCGTACACACTTGAGCGTTCCGAGGCGACCGGCGGCTACGATGGGCTGCGCGCCGCGCTGGCCAAGAAGCCGTCCGAGGTGCACGACGAGGTCCGTGAGGCCACCGTGCTCGGTCGCGGCGGCGCCGGCTTTCCGGCCGGCGTCAAGTGGGGCTTCATGCCTCCCGGCAAGTTCCCGTACTACCTCGTGGTCAACGGCGATGAGTCCGAGCCCGGCACCTACAAGGACCGCCTCCTCATGGAGCGCGACCCCCACCAGCTGATCGAGGGCTGCCTCATCACCTGCTACGCGCTCGGCCTCGCCCAGTGCTTCCTCTACGTGCGCGGCGAGATGGCGCTTGCCCAGGAGCGGATCGCCCAGGCCCTCAACGACGCCTACGCCAACGGCTACGTCGGCAAGAACATCTTGGGCACCGACTTCAGCGTCGACATCACCCTTACCTGGGGGGCCGGCGCCTACATCGTCGGCGAAGAGACCGCCCTCATCGAGAGCCTCGAGGGCAACCGGGGCATGCCCCGCCTCAAGCCGCCGTACTTCCCGGCCGCGATCGGTCTCTACGGCCAGCCCACGATCGTCAACAACGTCGAGACGCTCGCCAACCTGCCATGGCTGATGCTCAACGGCCCGAGCCAGTACAAGACGTATGGCTCCGACGATTCGCCGGGCACCCGCATGGTCGCGGTCTCGGGTCATCTCAACCGGCCCGGGGTCTACGAGATCGAGCAGGGCGTGACGACCTTCCGCGATCTGTTCTACGGCGACAATTTCTGTCAGGGAATCCGCGACGGCCACGAACTCAAGATGTTCGTACCCGGCGGCGGCTCGGCCCCGTGGTTCTTCCCCGAGCAGGTGGATCTGCCCCTTGAAGCCCGCCCCGTCGGCGCGGCCGGATCGATGCTCGGCTCCGGCGCCATCATGGTGATGGACGAGACCACCGACGCGGTGAAGGCCGCTCTCCGGCTCGTTCGGTTCTACGCCCGCGAGTCCTGCGGCAAGTGCACGCCGTGCCGTGAAGGCACCACCTGGGAGGAGCGCGTACTCCAGCGCATCCTCGACGGCGAGGGTCGCCCCAGCGACATCGACATGCTGCTCGACATCGCCGACAACATCTCGCCTGGTCCCTACCCCAATGCGGCCTACCCTGATGAGGGACTCGAGGCGATTCCGTTCCCGCCGAAGCAGACCACGATCTGTCCGCTCGGCCCGTCGTCGGTCGCGCCGATCACTTCCACGATCCGCCGCTTCCGCCACGAGTACGAAGCGAAGATCACCAAGCGCGACAGCATTCCGGTCACTGCTGCTCCGGTGGAGGGCGAATCATGACCGATACGGAGAAGCAGCTGTCCACCGTCACCGTGACGATCAACGGCGAAGCCTTCCAGGCTGACCCGAACGACAAGCTCATCGACGCGGCCGAGAAGGCCGGCACCTACATCCCCCGGTTCTGCCATCACTCGCGCATGAACCCGGTGGGCATGTGCCGCATGTGTCTGGTCGAGGTCGATTCGGGCCGCGGCCCCGGTCTCCAGCCGAGCTGCATGGTCGACTGCTCCGACGGCATGACCGTCGAGACCGAGACCGACGTGGTGAAGAAGGCCCAGGACGGCGTCCTCGAGTTCCTCCTCATCAACCACCCGCTGGACTGTCCGGTCTGCGACAAGGGCGGCGAGTGCCCGCTCCAGGATCAGACGGTCGCCTATGGCCCCGCCGAGTCGCGCTTCGTCGAGGAGAAGCGCCACTACGAGAAGCCGATTCCGATCAGCGACACCGTCTATCTCGACCGAGAACGCTGCATCCTGTGTGACCGCTGCACCCGTTTCGCCGATGAAGTCGCGGGCGACACGCTGATCCACTTCATGGACCGGGGCAACAACACCGAGGTCAACACGTTCCCGGACGAGCCGTTCGCCTCGTACTTCTCCGGCAACACCGTGCAGATCTGCCCGGTCGGCGCCCTCACCGCGAAGCCGTATCGCTTCAAGGCTCGCCCGTGGGATCTCGAAGAGACGATCTCAACCGCGTGGACCGACTCGGTCGGCTCTCGCATTACGGTGCAGTCGAGCCGCAACCAGGTCCTGCGTCTGCTCGGCATCGACGCCGACGCGGTCAACTGGGGCTGGCTCTCCGACAAGGAGCGCTTCAGCTTCGAGGCGCTCAATTCCGAGGGCCGCTTCATCGCCCCGATGGTTCGCCCGGGTGAGGGCGACGACCTGGTCACCACCGGCTGGGCGGATGCCCTCGGCCGAGCGGTCGACGCGCTCACCGACGTCGACCCGAACCGGGTGGCGGTGCTCGGTGGCGCCCGTATGAACAACGAGGCGCAGTACGCCTGGGCGAAGCTGATGAAGGGTGTTGTCGGCACCGATCATGTCGACGCCCAACTCGGCGACGGCCTCCCAGCGGAGCTCGTGCTCGGCCTGCCCCGGGCGACGATCAACGATGCCTGCCGTCCCGGCGGCACGATCCTTCTTGTCGGGTCCGATCCGAAGGAAGAGCTCGGGGCGCTCTTCTTGCGTCTCCGCCACGCCGTGGTCGAGGACGGCGCCACGCTCATCGAGCTCACGCCGCAGCGTGGTGGGCTCAGCGGCATTGCGGCGCACTCGCTCCACGCCCGTCCGGGCGAAGTCGGCGATCTCGCCGCGGCCCTTGTCGCAGCAACTTCCGGTACTGCGGTCGACGCCGGCGGCGTGTCGGCTGATGCCATCGCCGCGGCGGCCGGCGCCATCAGCGGCCCCGTCACCGTCGTGCTCGGTCGAGGCTCGGTCGCCGAGGCCGCCGACAGCACGGTTGCGGCTGCCCACGCGCTCAACGGCCTCGCCGACGTGTCGTTCTTGTCGGCGCTGCGACGCGGCAATGTGCACGGCGCGTTGGACAACGGCCTGGCTCCCGGCCTTCTCCCCGGCCGTACCACGCTCGCCGCCGGTGCCTCCCGGCTCGCCGACGCCTGGCCTTCGGTGCCGTCGTCGCAGGGCAACGACGCCGCAGCCATCCTCGCCGCGGCGAGGGCAGGCGAGCTCGATGTGCTCGTGCTGCTCAGCTCGGACCCGGTCAACGACTTCCCCGACTACGACCTCGTCTGTGAGGGCTTGAGCAACGTCGGCACGGTCATCGCCGTCGACATGCTGGCGTCGGACTCCACCATGGGCTTCGCCGACGTGGTGCTCGCCGCCTCTGCGCCGACCGAGTCCAGCGGCACGTTCACCAACCTCGAAGGTCGGGTGAGCGTGATGGAACAGAAGGTCACGCCGGCCGGGACCTCCCGTCCTGACTGGATGATCGCCGCCGAGATCGCGCTGCGTCTCGGGTCCGATCTCCGGGTCGACTCACCCGAATCCATCCGCGCTGAACTCGCATCGGTCTCCGCCGTACATGGCGAACTCACCGAGGAGGCGCTCGCCGAAGGCCGCATCGAAGGCGTGCTCATCCCCGGCAGCGGCGACATCGAGTTGCCGGCGGCGCCCGCGGGCGACGGTCCGGCGAACGACGCCTACTCACTCCGTCTCGTCGCCACTCGCAAGATGTACGACGGCGGCGTCGCGCTTCGCAACAGCCCCGCCAGCTCCGGACTCGCGGCCGCGATCAAGGTCCGCGTCAACCCCGTCGACTTCGAGAAGCTCGGCGTCGAGGCCCAGGCACTCGTGAAGATCGTTTCTGGTCGTGGCGAGCTGCTCGCCCCGGTCGAGGCCGATGCCGGCGTCCCGACCGGCACGGCGGCGATCCCGTATTCGGTGGACGGCTGGGTGGCCAACCTGCTGATCGACGCCGCGGCGCCGGTCACCGACGTGCGGGTGGAACGACCATGATCCTCGGTCTCGATCCACTCTTCACCGATGGCGTCGACATCGGCGATGTCGGCTGGGTGCTCGTCAAGGTCATCGTCATCTTCGTGTTCCTGATGGTCGCGGTGATGCTCAACATCTGGTTCCTCCGCAAGGTCATCGCGGACTTCCAGAACCGCATCGGCCCAAGCGTCGCCGGCAAGTGGGGCATTCTCCAGAGCCTCGCGGACGGCATCAAGCTCTTCATGAAGGAGGACCTGGTCCCGGAGAAGGCGGACCGGTTCGTCTTCAAGCTCGCGCCCTACCTCTCCCTCGTTCCGGCCTTCCTCGTGTTCGCGATCGTCCCGCTCGGCGGCGACTTCAACAAGAGCCGCGAGTTGGCCGACGGCACCGTCGAGACCGGCGCCCTGGAATGGGGGGACAACATCACGTACCTCCAGCTCGCCGACCCGCCGGTGGGCATCCTCTTCTTCCTGGCCATGTCGTCGTTGGCCATCTACGGCATCATGCTCGCCGGCTGGGGCTCAGGCTCGAAGTACCCGCTCCTCGGCTCGGTCCGGGCGTCCGCCCAGATGGTCTCCTACGAGGCGGCCCTCGGTCTTGCAATCGCGGCTGTCGTGCTCATCAGCGGTTCGCTGTCGACCCACGACATCGTCGCCCAGCAGGCGGCCGAAGGCTGGTTCGGCATCGTTCCTCGGTGGAACCTGATCGTCACCGCCTTCGTGCCGTTCATCATCTTCCTCATCGCCGGCACGGCCGAGCTGAACCACCCGCCATTCGATCTGGTTGAGGCGGAGCAGGAGCTGGTTGGCGGCTTCCACACCGAGTACTCGTCGATTCGATTCGCGCTGTTCTTCCTCGCCGAGTTCATGAACCAGATCACGATGTCGGCCATCGCGGTCACGCTCTTCCTCGGTGGTCCCGCCGGGCCCGTCTTGTTCGGGCCCGCGTGGATCTGGGGGATCATCTGGTTCTTCGCCAAGACGATGTTCTTCCTCTGGGGCCTCGTCTGGGTTCGAGCCACGCTGCCGCGCTTCCGCTACGACCAGCTGATGGACCTCGGTTGGAAAGTTCTCATCCCGCTTGCCCTCGCGTGGTTCCTGCTGCTCGCCGGTATCCAGGTCGGTCAGGACCGGGGCTGGGACGGCCAGGACGAGATCATCTTCATCGCCGTCTTCGCCGGGGCCTGCCTCCTGATGGGCAGCCTGCTGATGGCGGCCATCAAGACAGCCAGACAGGAACGCCTCGAACGAGAGGGGGTCGATCAACATGGCTGAGATTCCGGACTACTTCCGCGGCTTCGCCGTCACCTTCCGCAAGCTCTTCAAGAGCACGGACACCGGCGAAACGCTCACGGTCGCCTACCGCGGCGGCAAAGCCCCTGAAGGTGCGCTCGACGAGAAGCGCGTCAAGACCGAGCGGCTTCACGGTCGCCATGTCCTCAACCGCTACGAGGACGGCATGGAGAAGTGCATCGGCTGCGAGCTGTGCGCCGGTGTCTGCCCCGCCAACTGCATCTACGTCCGCGGCGGCGACAACGACCCCGAGGAGCCCACCTCCCCGGGCGAGCGGTTCGGCTACGTCTACGAAATCAACTACCTCCGCTGCATCCACTGCGATCTGTGTGTGGAGGCATGCCCGACCCAAGCGATCACCGAGTCGAAGCTCTTCGAATTCTCGTTCACTAACCGGGACGACGCGATCTACACGAAGAAGGAGCTCGTGGTCGGTGACGACGGCAAGCCCCAGAAGCTGCCGTGGGAGGACTGGCGTCCCGGCGACGACGAGATGACATCCGGCTGGATGCGAGCCACATCATCGTCGGGCGATCACCGCTACGAAGGTGTTGTCCACTGGGCCGGCGAGCTGGGCTACGGCGTGCGCGAACCCGAGGTCGGCCAGAGCGGTGCTGGCGAAACGAAGTCCGATCCTTCGGGGTCCGCCGAAAACGGCGACAGCAGGGGGAGCGACTCGTGAACTACGAGTTCGTCACGTTCGTCGTGTCCGCCATCATCGTCTTGGTCGGCGGTATCGGTGTGGTCGCGTCGCGCAACCCCGTGCACTCAGCGCTCTTCCTGATCCAGACCCTGTTCGGCGTCGCCATTCTGTTCGTGGTCAAGGAAGCCCACTTCCTCGCGGCCGTGCAGATCGTCGTCTACGCCGGAGCGATCGTGATCCTCTTCCTCTTCGTGATCATGCTGCTCGGCGTCGACCAGGCCGAGGAGTGGCATCTCAAGGAGCCGATCGCCGGACAACAGCCGTTGGCTGCGATCGTCGGCGCCGCGCTTCTCGGTCTCGTGGTCGTTGTCACCATCGTTGCGACCGACGGACTCACCGGCCAGGTGCAGAGCGCTGGCGAACGAGCTCTCGACAACGAGTTCACCGACGTCGAGCGCATCGGTCGTGTCCTCTTCAGCGACTACGCGATGTCGTTCGAGATCACCGCCGGGCTACTCACGATCGCGGTGATCGGTGCGGTCGTGCTCACCCGCTCGGTGATCCGCGACGAACAGCTCGATGACCTCGAGCCCGCCTCGATGGACCTCCCGCCCGTCTCCCCCTACGGCGCCAACGACTCGGACCTCGCCCAGTTGAAAGAGGGGTCAGACCCCACCTCTCAACTTGGGGACGACGCCGACGCCGGGGGATCCGGACCGGACGTGTCCGGCGAAAGCAGCGAGGGAGGGGAGTGATGGAGGTCGGAACTGACTGGTACCTCGTGCTCTCCGCGATCCTCTTCTCGATCGGCGCGGTCGGGCTGTTGATTCGGCGCAACCCGCTGGTCATGTTCATGTGCGTCGAGTTGATGCTCAACGCCGTCAACGTCTCGTTCGTGGCCATGGGCGCAGAGCTCAACGACGTGAGCGGCCAGGTCGCCGTCTTCTTCGTGCTCGTGGTGGCGGCCGTGGAAGTGGTTGTCGGTCTGGCGCTCGTTGTGGCCGTCAACCGTCGCCGCCAGCGCGCCACCGCCGACGACATCTCGGTGCTGAGGGGGTAGGGCGATGGTCGAAGCAGTCTGGCTGATCCCCGCGTTCCCCCTGGCCGGGTTCGTGCTCCTTCTTCTCGCGGGCCCCAAGCTCGGCGAGCCGCGTTCCGGTTGGCTCGCGACGCTCGCGATGGGTGGCTCGTTCGCCTCGTCCGTCGTTGTCTACATCGGCCTGCTCGGCAAGGACGCCCACGGCGACGCCGACAACGACCGCCAGTTCGTTCAGACGCTCTTCGAGTGGGTGCCGGCCGGCGATTTCAACGTGGACGTCGGCTTCCTCGTCGACCCGCTGTCGGTGACGATGACGCTCTTCATCACCGGCGTCGGCGCGCTGATCCATCTGTACTCGATCGGGTACATGCACGGGGACCCGAAGTTCTCCAAGTTCTTCCTCTACCTGAACCTCTTCGCCTTCTCGATGCTGATGCTCGTGCTCGGCGACAACATGCTCCTCACCTTCCTCGGTTGGGAGGGCGTGGGTGCGTGCTCGTACTTCCTCATCGCCTTCTGGTTCACCGACGAACAGAACGCAACCGCCGGCAAGAAGGCCTTCGTCACCAACCGCATCGGTGACTGGGGCTTCATGGTCGCCATCTTCCTGACATGGACGACGGTCGGCTCGATCCAGTACGTCGACATCTTCGACAGCGCCGGTGGTCTTCCCGAGACGACGGCGACGGCGATCACGATCCTTCTCCTGATCGGTGCGGCCGGGAAGTCCGCCCAGATCCCGCTGTTCGTCTGGCTGCCCGACGCCATGGCCGGCCCCACGCCGGTTTCGGCGCTCATCCACGCGGCAACCATGGTCACCTCGGGCGTCTATCTGCTCACCCGCATGAACGGCGTCATCGACGTGTCCGCGGCGTGGGCGCCTTCCACGATCGCCTGGATCGGCGCCGGCACGGCCCTCATCGCCGCGACCATCGCCGTGGCGCAGAACGACATCAAGAAGGTCCTCGCGTACTCCACGATCAGCCAGCTGGGCTACATGTTCCTGGCGATCGGAACCGGCGCCTACGTGGCCGCCATCTTCCATATGGTCACCCACGCCTTCTTCAAGGCGCTGCTCTTCCTCGGCTCCGGTTCGGTCATCCACGGCATGGACAACGACCAGGACATGCGGCACTACGGCGGGCTCCGAAAGCTGATGCCGATCACGTCGATCACGTTCATCATCGGCTGGCTCGCCATCGCCGGCGTGCCGCCCTTCGCCGGCTTCTGGTCGAAGGACGAGATCCTCGCCTTCGCCTGGGAAGACAACGTCGGCCTCTGGGCCGTCGGCCTGATCACAGCGATCCTCACCGCGTTCTACATGAGCCGTCAGGTCTTCATGACGTTCTTCGGCCGCTACCGCTTCGCGGACGTGCGAACCGAGGAACTCGAGGAGCTGGCCGCGGGCAAGGTCGCCCACGCCGAAGCTGCGGTGTCGGAAGCCGAAGAGGGCATCGGCGGCGCCGAAGAGGCCGTCGTCAAGGCGCAGGAGAAGCTCGAGAAGGCGCAGGAGAAGCTGGCGACTCGCGAGGCCGACATGGCCGCGGCCGACGAGTCCGACGAGAAGGCCTTCGACAAGGCGACGAAGAACCTCGACAAAGCTCGCGACGGCGTGGACAAGGCCCAGACTGCGGCCGATGAGGCGACGACGGCGGTCGAGGCCGCCCGCGACGCGGTTCGCACCGCCCAGGCGCAGGTGGCGACAGTCGACGCGGCGTCGATGGGGTCCGAGACGATCGAGTTCGACCTGTTCAGCGCGCCAGCCCTCGGCGACATTGCCGACGAGGACCTCCCTGACGCGGCTCGTGCCCGCCGGGAGTATCACCCCCACGAGTCGCCCTGGCAGATGACGCTGCCGCTCGTCGTCCTCGCGGGTGCCGCGATTGTCGCGGGCGTCATGAACCTGCCGTTCAGCAGCGACCTGCACTTCCTCGACCACTGGCTCGAGCCCACCCTTGTGCACCCTGCGCATCTGACGAGTGGGGCCGGCACCAAGTGGGCGCTCGCAGCCGTTGCCGTGATCGGCGGGGTCGTCGGCATCACCGCCGCGGTGGCCATCTACCTGCAGGGTCGTTCCCCGGCCAGGAAGGTGGAGCTGCCGCTCTTCGCCAGGGCGTGGCGCTACGACGAGTCCATCTCGAACTTCATGGGCGGCCCCGGCCGCAAGAGCTTCGACCTGGTCGCCTGGTTCGACGCCACGTTCATCGACGGCGCCGTCAACGGTGTCGGTCGCCTGGTCCGCACCGGCGGAGGGCAGTTGCGCCGGATCCAGTCCGGTCTGGTCCGCTCGTATGCGGCGATGGTCGCGATCGGGGCCGTTGCCCTGATCGTCTGGTTCCTCTCGAGGGCGAGCTTCTAGATGCAGTCACTACTCCTCGCCGCTGAGGGCGGATCCGCGAGCTTCCCGGTGCTTTCCGCGCTCGTGATCCTGCCAGTGATCGGCGCGCTCACGCTGCTGCTCCTGCCCAACAACCGGCCGGAGAACTTCAAGCAGCTGGCCTTTCTCTTCTCGTCCCTCGTGGGCGCCATGGCGATCTGGATCCTCACGGACTTCGACACCGCCCACGCCGCGGACTTCCAGCACCAGAACTCCCACACCTGGATCGAGAGCCTCGGCATCTCGTGGCATCTCGGTATCGACGGCATCTCGCTGTGGCTCGTCGTGCTCACTGCCGTGATCTTCCCGATCGCCATCATCGCGATCGACGCGGAGCACACGCCGAAGGCGTACTACGCCTGGCTGCTCATTCTCGAGGCCGGTTGCATGGGCGTCTTCCTCGCCCTCGACCTGTTCGCCTTCTTCGTCTTCTTCGAGATCGTCCTCATACCGATGTACTTCCTCATCGGGCAGTGGGGCCACGGCGAGCGGGCCTACGCGGCCACGAAGTTCTTCATCTACACGATGTTCGGGTCCGCGTTGATGCTTGTCGGCATCCTGTCGCTCGCGTTCCTCAACCAGGCCGAGACGGGCGTCCTCACCTTCAACCTGATCGAACTGGCGGAGTCGCAGGCGATCGCCACCACGACGGCCCGGTGGATCTTCCTGTCGTTCGCGCTCGCGTTCGCAGTGAAGGTCCCGTTGTTCCCGGTCCACACCTGGCTGCCCGACGCGCACACCAACGCGCCCACGGCCGGCTCGGTCATCCTCGCCGCGGTGATGCTGAAGCTCGGCACCTACGGCTTCCTGCGTTTCGGCGTCTACCTGTTCCCGGAAGCGGCGGTCTGGTTCGCTCCTGCGCTCGTCACGCTCGGCACGATCGGCATCATCTATGGCGCCATCGCGGCCACGATGCAGCGCGACCTCAAGCGGCTCGTCGCGTATTCGTCTGTCGCCCACCTCGGTTTCATCGTGATCGGTACCTTCGCTCTCAACACCGAGGGCATCGAGGGCGGCATCCTTCAGATGGTCAACCACGGCCTGTCGACCGGCGCGCTCTTCCTGCTCGTCGGCTGGATCTACGACCGGCGCCACACCCGCGAGATCAGCGAGCTCGGTGGCCTCCAGAAGCCGGCGCCGTTCTTCGCCGGCGTCTTCATGGTCGTCATGCTCTCGTCGATCGGCCTGCCCGGACTCAATGGCTTCGTCGGCGAGTTCCTCACGCTCATCGGTGCCTTCGCCGCCCACCGTTGGTGGGCCGTCGTTGCTGCCAGCGGCGTCATCATCGCGGCCCTCTACCTGCTCTGGGCCTACCAGCGTGTGTTCCACGGTCCCGCCGAGGGCGAGAACGCGACCATGAAGGACCTCACGTTCAAGGAGGCGCTGATCATGGCGCCGTTCCTGTTCGGCATCGTGTTCATGGGCGTGTATCCCAAGCCGGTCATCGAACGGATGGAGCCCGCGGTCGAGGCGCTCATCGAGCACGTCGAGTTCCACGTCGAAGACTTCGAATCCCCGCGGCCGGGTCACCTCGGTCCGGTGGACGACCACGGCGACGACGGCGCCGTGTCTGAAGAGGACGATCACTGATGCTCGGCCAGCTCCCCACCCCGCCGGTCGAGACCCCCGATGTCGTCTGGTCCGCGCTCAGCCCGATCCTCGCCCTCGCAGTCGGCGCGATCCTGCTGATCATGTTCCGCTCGATCGTGAAGCGGATGCCGGAGGAGTACGACGCCACGCTGACCATGCTCGTCGGCCCGGTGACGGTTCTCGCGATGTGGATCGTCGGCGGGCTTGTCGGCACCGACGTGCCCCTCGCCGACCTGCGAGACGATGTCGGCGAACCCGCCTTCTACATCGGCCTTGCGCTGGTGCTGATCGTCTCCGCCCTGTTCGTCAAGGCGCTCGAGATCGGGTTCGACGCGGCGTTCACGGTCGGCGTCGGCCTCGTGTCGTTCGCCGCCACTGTCGTTGTCTGGCAACAGCACTTCCGGGCTCAGCCGATCACCGAGGAGGAGTTCCTCGCCGGCGTCGCGCCGGACTTCGGCGGACCGATTGCTGCGTTCGGCACGCAGTACGGCGTCGACGGGTTCGCGCTCGTCTTCGGCGGCGTGATCGCACTGGCCGTCGTGCTCAGTGCTCTCCTGTTCGACGATTACCTCCGCCGTGAGGGCATCGACGGCGCGGAGATGTACGTCCTGCTGATGCTGTCTGCTGCCGGCGGGCTCATCATGGCCGGCTCTAACGATCTCATCGTGCTGTTCCTCGGCCTCGAGACGCTCTCGATCGCTGTCTACGTGATGGCAGCCATGCACACGAAGCGGACGGAATCGCTCGAGTCGGGCCTCAAGTACTTCATCCTCGGGGCGTTCTCGTCCGCGTTTCTGCTCTACGGCATGGCGATGATCTACGGCGCCACGGGATCGCTCAACCTCGTCGGGATCCGGATCTACCTTGAGTCCGTGATCATCCTCGACAACGCGATGCTGCTCGCTGGGTTCGCGCTGCTCCTCGTCGGCCTCGGGTTCAAGGTGGCCGCCGTGCCGTTCCACGCCTGGACGCCCGACGTCTACCAGGGTGCGCCCACTCCGGTGGTGGCGTTCATGGCTTCTGCAGTCAAGGCCGCCGCCTTCGCGGCGCTCGTGCGGGTCTTCTATCTCGCCTTCATCGACTTCCGAGACGACTGGCAGCCGGTGATCTACGCCATGGCGGTGTTGACGTTGCTCGTCGGCGCCTTCCTGGCAATCGTGCAGCGTGATGCCAAACGCATGCTGGCGTACTCGTCGATCGGCCACGCCGGCTTCATCCTCGTGGGCGTGCAGGCGGCGACCGAGCGCGGTGTCGCCTCCGTCGTCTTCTACGCCGCGGCCTACACCTTCATGGTCGTCGGCTCGTTCGGCGTGCTGTCGGTGGTGTCCGGACGGGGCGATCGAGCGTCCAGCCTCGACGATCTCAATGGCCTGAACCGGCGGAGCCCGGTGCTCGCATTCGCGCTGACGCTCTTCCTCCTGGGTCAGGCCGGTGTGCCGCTCACGACCGGGTTCGTTGCCAAGTTCGAAGTGCTCAGCGCGGCGGTCGACGCCCGCTCGTACTGGCTCGCGGTCATCGCCATGATCTCCGCAGTCGTGTCCGCTTTCCTCTACCTGCGGATTGTTCTGTCGATGTATCTCGGCACGGTTGATGAGGACGCTGAGCCCATATCGGTGCATCCCACCGCGGCCCTTGCCATCGGCGTCGCGCTCGTCCTCACCATCGGCTTCGGCCTGGTTCCGGGGCCGATCGATCAATTGGCCAACGACGCCATCCTCGCCCTCGCCGGCTGATCGATGGACTCTGCCGGACCGCCCGAGCGAGGTCCGGCCCCTGTCTCCTGGGACGAAGCGCGCGAGGTCGTCTCGCTTGGGCTGTCGCTGTGTGCTGCGTTGATGGCGCTCGCGCCGATCATCATTCGGCTGATCGATGGTCAGCTCGACCGTTGGGCGTGGAACGGGACGCTCACGAGTTCGACCCAACCGCTCGTCGGCATCATCATCCTGGGCGCAGCGGTACTTGTCGCCACGACGCCGGCCGTGGATGTGGCGCCCGGTCTGCGCCGAGCAGTCAACGTGGTCGCCGGGTTCGTGCTCGTGCTGGCTCTCATCCTCATCGTCGATCTGCTGTTCGGCCCGACGGCCGGCGGGGTGCGCAACTTCTTCAAGCGGTTCCCGACGGTCATGCGGTTCCCGCTCCCGACCGCGCTGATGGCGGGGTTGGCCGGATGGCTCGCCCGCCGCGTCGTACCCTTCCCCAGTGGGTGACCTGCGGCGCGTCCTGGTCGGCGTATTGATCGTCTCGCTGCTGGCGGTGTCGCCCGCAAGCGGGATCGAACCGACCTCGGTGGCCGTGAGCGCCGAGACGTATCTCGCGATGTACGACGAGGCCACGCTGCGGGGCGTCGAGCAGCCGCAGGCGGAGGTCTACGACCTCTTCATCGACATCACGGGCAACGAGGAACTCGACCTCCGGATCCGGGAGATCGCGGAATTCCGCGGCTACATCCGCCAGCCGCTTGCGGCCGCCGAGCTCGTGCCGGTGGACGGACGTCTCCTGCAACCTCCGGCCGCCGAGGCATGGGAGGCGCTGCAGGCCAATGCCCGCGCCGATGGCGTGGCGCTCAGGATGACGTCCGCGTTTCGTGACCTCCGCGATCAGCAGATTCTCTTTCGTGGTCGACTCGGCGGGCGGACCTCCGACGCAGCGATCTTCGCGACACTCCGGTTCTCCGCGCCGCCCGGCTACTCGAAGCATCACGGCGGATACGCGGTCGACATCGGTCAGACCGGTGTGGAACGAGGCGGGTTCATCAACACCCGTGCGTATGCGTGGCTTGCCGCAGACGACTTCGCCCGGCCGAAGGCGCACGGCTTCGTGCCGTCGTACCCAGAGGGCGGCGATTTCATGGGCCCCGATCCGGAACCGTGGGAGCTCGTCTGGATCGGGACGGGCCGCATCGCCTGCGGCCTCGGGGCCAGCTTCCCCTCGGGCTTCTGCGATGTGGGGCCCGGCCCCCGAGCGGCCGACATCGGGTGGCTCGTCGACCGCGGCCTGACCGTCGGCTGTGCCCCGGGCCGGTTCTGCCCGGACGACCCGATCACCCGCGGCGAGGCCGCGTCGATGTTCTGGCGTCTGCACGAGGCGCCGACCCCGACCGGGGAAGCGCCGTTCGCTGACGTCTACGCGACCGACCACTTCGCAACGGCCGTCGACTGGCTCTGGAGCGAGGGGCTCACCGAAGGGACGAGCTCGACCACCTTCTCACCCGATGTGTTCCTGACGCCGGGCGATTCGTTCGCATTCGTGGTCCGCCTCGGCGCCGCCGACCTCCCTCCGCCGATCGGCATGGCGGGCCCGATCCCCGAGTTCGCGACCGAAGTTGTTGCGCTCGGCGACATCGGATCGCAGCTCAGCCGCGCCGAGTTCGCCTCCATCCTTCGGGCTGCTGCGGTCCGCTGAACCCGCGAACTAGATTCACCGAGAGCCGAGATCACCCAGGAGTCGTCATGAGTGAGCTACCCATCTCGCTGTCGGATCTGACGCCGGCGTTCGTGTCCGAACGTCTTGCGGCCCGAGGCAACGATGTAGAGGTCGCAACGGTCGACGTCACCCCGCTGCCAGGCTTCAGCGGCCTGATGGGGGAGGTGCAGGTGATTGCGCTCACCTACGCGGAGGACGCCGACCTGCCGTCCACGATGATCGGCAAATGCCCGCTCGATGACGACATGGCGCGGATGTACAACGAGGTCATGAACTCGTACAAGCGAGAGAACGGGTTCTACCGGGACCTGTCCGGCCAGGTGCCGATGCGGGTCCCAGAGGTCTTCGTCAACGAATACGACGAGGCCGCGGGCCGTGGCGTGCTGCTGATCGAGAAGATCGAAGGCGAGGCGGGCGACATTCTGAACGGACCGGACATCGAGATGTTCGACACGCTCGTTCGTCAGCTCGGGACCATGCACGGCGAGTACTGGCTGAATCCGGCATACGGCGAGCTGGACTGGGCGATCGACTGGACCCTGCCGTCGCTCAAGCTCGGCATCCCGATCATCCAAGGCGCCTGGGTGCCGATGCGTGCCGCTCGCCCTGACTTGGCGCCCGTCGAGATCCTCGACTTCTTCGAACGCACCTGGATCTTCGACACGGAGACCTGGCTCGAGCGGGTTGCCGAGCGGCCGTGGACGATGATCCACGGCGACTACGAGTTCGACAACATCTTCTTCGCCGCCGACGGCCCGGTGATCCTCGATTGGCAGACGCTCATGCGTAGCTTCCCGGGCGGCGATCTCGCCTGGTTCCTAGGCCTCGGAGCGACCGACGAGTCCGTTGCGGAGGAGAGGTCGCTGCTCGACTCCTACCTCGCCGCGTTCACGGCCGCCGGCGGGCCGGCGTGGTCACGCGACGAACTGATCGACGACATGGCCGCGTCACTGCAGTTCCACTGCACCTCCGCGGTCGCCACGTTGCAGGGCCTTGTCGAAGCCGGTGTCCCCGAGGAGGACCGAGGCCGTCAGCGCTTCGAGAAGATGACTTCCGGAATGATGGCGTGCGCAGTCCGCTGGAACGTCCTCGACCGCGTCCAGGAGTAGCGGTTTGGACGGGGTTCAGGTCGCGGGAGCAGACTGAACGACATGCCTCTCAGCCCTGGTGACGACTACCTCATCCATCAGTTTCCCGAGCCGATCGACACCGTCTACACCGGTGATCGCCACTTCTACGATCGCTACTACTTCAACATGCACGGGTCGGACGACTCGCTGTTCATGGTGTTCGGGATGGGCCAGTACCCGAACCTCGGCGTGACCGATGCGTTCGTCACCGTCGCCCACGGCGACCATCAGGTGACGGTTCGTGCCAGCCGCGAGCTCGGGTCGGACCGGATGAACTCGACCGTCGGCCCGTTGAAGGTCGAGGTCGTCGAGGGCCTCCGCGAGCTTCGTCTCACCTGCGACGAGAACGAGTGGGGGCTGTCCTGCGACCTCACCTTCCGGGCGATGACGGAGGCGCTCGCCGAGCCGAAGTCCATCACCTACGTCCAGCAGCGCCAGACGCAGGACACCTACCGTCTCGCCCACGTCGGTTCCTACGAGGGATGGCTCGAGATCGACGGCGTTCGCTACGACATCACGCCGGATCGCTGGATGGGCGCCCGCGACCACAGCTGGGGTGTGCGCCACGGTGTCGGCGAGCCGGAGCCGAAGGGCATCGGCGCCAAGATCCATCCGGACATGTCGATGGGGTTCTTCCACAACTGGCTGCCGATCCAGTTCGACGACCACATGGTGAAGATCACGATCGACAACGACCACGCCGGACGGCGAATCCTCGAAGAGGCCGTGAAGCTCTACAACCTCGGCGACGAGCGTGAACCCGAGCACCTTGGTCGGCCCGAGATCGACATCACCTACTTCTCCGGCACCCGCGAGATCGAGACCGCGACGATCTGGTTCAGCGGCGATGGCGCGTCGGATCTGTGGATCACGACGACACCGCTCAGGACCGTCTACCTGAAGGCCGGTTCGGGCTACATGAACGACGGCTACTGGGGCCACGGCGTCTGGCAGGGCGACGAGTTGAAGGTCGAGGGCGTCGACACGCCGATCGGTGAGCCGACCGAACGACTCGACATCGCCTTCCTCAACGAGACGCTCTGCCGCCACGAGACCAACGACGGCCGTGTCGGCTACGGCATGCACGAAAACCTCGCCGCCGGCCTCTACATCCCCTTCGGCTGGACCTCCCCCGACGCCGTCGCCGACTGATTACGTAACGGGGGGTCTGACCCCCCGTTGCAGTCGCTAGCTCTCGGGGACGACGCCGGCTTCGATGGCGGCCATGATCGCGTCGTGGCGGCGTTGCTCTATGGTGGCGAAGCCGTACTCGGGGCTCTCAGGGATGCCGGCGAAGACGTAGCGATCGCCGGCCTTGATCGCGTCGATGAGGCGGTCCGCACACGTCGAGGGATCAAGCCCCACCTTCCCGGCGTACTCCTTGTACGGGTGGTTGCGCTTCTCGCCGAGGTCGGCCGGCCGGTTGCGTTCAGCGTCGGTGATCATCGAGCGAAGCTGGCCGGGGAACAGTGCCGTGACGCCGATGGGCGAACCGTCGAGTTCGTCGGCGAGCGACTCGGTGAGCGTCAGGATGGCAGCCTTGGACGTGCCATAGATGCCGGTCGCGCCGAGCGCCGCGATCGAGGCGGTGTTGACGATGTGACCAGGCTCGCCCCCCTCCTGCATGCGCGGGAGAAACGAGAGCACGCCGTGAATGGTGCCCATCACGTTCACGCCGTACACCCACTGCCAGTCCTCGAGCGTCGACTCGCCGAACTCAGTGAAGAGCAGGACGCCGGCGTTGTTGCACACGACATGAGCCGCGCCGAACTCCGCGTAGACCGCGTCGGCGAGCGCGTCGACGGACGCGGGGTCGGACACGTCGACCCGAACGGCCATCGTCGCCGAACCCTTGCCTCCAAGACGACCCGCCACCTTCTCGGCATTGTCGATGTCGATGTCTGCCACCACGGTCCGCATACCCGCGGCCGCGAAGCCGTAGACGAGCGCTTCCCCGATCCCGCTTGCAGCACCCGTGACAACCGCGACTTTTCCCTGCAGATCTTCCACGGCGTTGACCGTAAACCGGCATGACTCCTAGCGTCGACCCATGAGCGCATCTCAGGAACTGTCCGAGGCGGAGCTCGATCGGCCGACGGTGATCGTGTCGGGCGACAGCCACGTCGGCCCCAGATTGGTGGAGGACCTGCGGCAGTACTGTCCGCAGGACTGGCTCGAGGAGTTCGACAACGACGTGTCGAAGCAGAAATACCTTGCCGAGAAGGCCGCGCTGCTCGCGGCCGAATCCCCCGAGGCGGAGAAAGACCCGCACCCGAACCTCGACCTTCCCGGCCACTACGACCCGGCCGCCAACATCGCCGACATGGACGGCGAGGGCATCGCGACGCAGGTGCTGTTCCACTTCAGCCAGAACGGCGAGGACATGCCGTGGGTCGGCCACGGGCTCGGCATGGTGTTCGACTATGAGCGCGGTGCCGTTGCCTACGAGATCTACAACCGGTGGCTCGCGGACTTCTGCTCCGTCGAACCCGCTCGCCACATCGGGTTGGCCTACCTCCCCACCTGGGACATCGACGCGTCGATCGCGGAGATGCGGCGCTGCAGCGAGGCCGGTCTGAAGGCAATCAACTTCCCGCCCCCGTCGAGGCCGAACCACATCGCCTACAACGATCCGCGATGGGAGCCCTTCTGGGCCGCCGCATCCGAGCTCAACATGTCATTGGTGACTCACGCCAGCGGCGCCGCGTTCTTCGACTACCTCGGTGGCCCGTCGGGCACCGCGATCATGATCTTCGAGAGCGGCGGCTACCTGGCCCGTCGGTCGGTGTGGTGGCTGTCGATGAGTGGCGTCTTCGAACGCCACCCCGGGTTGCGGCTGGTGATCACCGAGCAGTTCGAGGGGTGGTGGCGCAACACGCTGCACGAGATGGATGTCGTGGGCGGGCGCTTCGGTCCGGACATGCATCTGAAGAAGCCGCCCTCGGAGTACGCCGCGTCCAACGTGTTCATCGGGGCCAGCTTCCTGTCGCCGGGGATGGCGCGAGATGCCGAGGCGCATGGCTACGACAGCAACGTGGTCTGGGGTTCCGACTACCCCCATGTGGAGGGCACGTTCCTGCATCTCGACGATGTCGATGCCGAGCCCATCACCCACCTGTCGTTGCGCAACACGTTCGGCGGGGTCGGCCCGGCCGCGGCGCGCAACATGGTCGGCGAGACCGGCATTCGGGCGTTCGGCCTCGATGCCGACGAACTCCGCTCGGTGGCCGACCGTATCGACGCACCGAGCCTGCGCACGCTCACCACCCCACCCGACGCGTTGCCCGACATCCCCGAGGGGTCGATGGCGTTCTCCGGCCAGGTCGGGTTCCTCCCGTCGTGACCGCCGCGGACAACCGGGCTGCAGTTGAGCGTTTCTACGCGCTGATGAACGAGCGCCGATTCGTCGAGATGTGGGGGCTGTTCGCTGGCGACGCCACCTGGTCCGGCGGGGGTAATCCGCCCGCTAGGACGAATCCGATCGCGGTGATGCAGGAGACGATCGTCGATCCGATGCCGATCTTCGTCACGGGCGGCATCGACTTCACCGTGCATGCGCTGACCGCGGAGGACGATCGGGTTGCGGCCGAGGTCTCGTCTCACGCCGAGCTGACGACCGGTGCGGTCTATGCCAACCAGTACCACATGCTCTTCGTTTTCCGGGATGGCCTCATCGTCGAGGTGAAGGAGTACAACGACACGCTCCACGCCCGCGAGGTCTTCGGGTCGCTGCGCCGTCAGGAGTAGCGGTTCATCCAGCCGTGTTCGTCGGCGAAACCCACGGACTCGTAGAGCGGGCGGCCGTCATCGGTCGCGTAAAGAGTGAAGCGACGCACGCCTATCGCCTCGCAGCCATCCATGCACGCGTTCACCAGGAGGCGTCCGATGCCACGGCTTCGATGGGAGGTGTCGACGTGCATGTTGATGATGTAGCCGTCGCGCTCACGGAGCTCCTCCGGCCGCGGAGGCGCGTCCGACACGACGATCGAGATCACGCCGACGCACTCGTCGCCGGCCTCGGCGATCCACGTGTGAAACGTGCGGCAGTGCGTGCGCTCGATGAACGCCCGGTTGGCGGCGATGAACGCCGCGGGCATCTCCTCAACCGTCCACCCGCGCGTCTCACAGAAGAACGCGATTCGGCGGTCGATGACCAGCTCCACGTCGTCGGCGCCGAGCCGGCGGATCGTCACGTCGTTGTCGCCCCGCATCGCGGTCGACACTAGGACCTGCCGACCCTCGCCTCAGGCGGTATCGCTCCGGTCGATCGCGCGAGGATCGCCGCCGAGGTAGCTGGTGATCACGAGCGGGTTCTCACGGATCTCGCTCGGCGGGCCCTCCGCGATGACCCGGCCGGCCTCCATGCAGTACACGCGGTCCGTGTGTGCACACCAGAGATGTAGCAGGTGTCTGGGAACGCTGCGCGTTCCTTGGAACTCGGCTGCGCCGACTTCCCGACACCAGATGTAGCGGGATTCTGGCCTGTTATCCCGCGGGAATCGAGCCTTGGGCGATAGGTTCTGGCGGCTGGGAACTCTGCCGTTCAGACAATGTTCCCCGGCTTTGTTCTGCCTGAAACACGATCGCTAGGCTCTTCCTTCGTGTCGGATTTTCTTCGTAGTTATCTCACCGTCGGGATCTTCGGTCTCGTGGCCGTTGTGCTCGTGGGCGTGCTCCTCGGCCTCGGCCGTATTCTGCGACCCTCGAACCCGACCGTGCAGAAGCTCGAGACCTACGAGTCGGGTGTCGACCCGACCGGCGACATGTGGTCCCAGGCCAACATCCGCTACTACATCTTCGCTCTGCTCTTCGTCATGTTCGACGTCGAGGCCGTGTTCATCTTCCCCTGGGCCATGCGCCTGGAGGCCTACGCGCTCTTCGGTCTGATCGAAATGGCGATCTTCATCTACATCTTGCTGCTCGGGCTCATCTACGCCTGGCGCAAGGGAATGCTCAGGTGGGTCTGATGGGTCTCGTCGAATCCGGGAAGATCGGTGGCGGCTTGCAGTCGCTGCTCAACATGAGCCGCAAGTACAGCCTCTGGGTGTACCAGTGGGGTCTCGCCTGCTGCGCGATCGAGATGGGTGCCGCCTTCGGGTCGGCCCGCTACGACGTGATGCGCCTCGGCGTGATTCCGCTGCCGGCCAGCCCTCGCCAGGCCGACCTCGTGGTCGTTTCCGGCACGGTCACCGACAAGATGGCTCCGGCGATCCGCCGTCTCTACGAGCAGATGCCCGAGCCCAAGTACGTGATCTCCATGGGCTCCTGCGCGAACTGCGGTGGTCCCTACTGGGACTCCTACTCCGTCACGAAGGGCGTCGATCAGATCGTCCCGGTCGACGTCTATGTCCCCGGCTGCCCCCCTCGCCCTGAGGCACTGCTCGAGGGCATCGTGATGCTCCAGGAACGCATCCAGAACGAAGACATGGCCGAGCGTTGGAAGGGTGAGGCAATTGTTGTCGACTGACACCCCCACCACCGACGAGGCCACGGAAGAAGAGGCCGCGCCCGAGCCCGACACCGTGCGCGAGGCGACGCTCGACCAGTTGTCGAGTGAACTCGGCGACGCCCTCGTCGGCTCGCACCTCGAGCCCGGCATCGACCTCACCGTTCGGGTCACTGCGGAAGCGTGGGCCGACACCGCCGCGTTCCTGAACACGGGCATGGGCTTCGCCTACTTCGGTTTCCTCAGTGCAATCGACTGGATGCCCTCGCCCTTCGGCCGTGACATGGACGCGCAGGTCGACCTTGAGCTCGGTCTCGACGAGAAGTCCGAGATCGACTCAACGCTCGAACAGGGCCTCGCCGGTGGCGACACCCGGTTCCAGGTGTTCGCTCGGGTCAACGACATCGTCAATCACCGCGCGATCACCCTCAAGGCCGACGTGCCCGACGATTCCCTCACCGTGCCCAGCTGGGTCGAGGTCTACGCCGGGGCCAACTGGCACGAGCGTGAGGCGTGGGAGATGTTCGGCATCTCCTTCGAAGGGCACCCCGGGTTGCGCCACATCTACCTTCCGGGCGAGTTCGAGGGGAACCCGCTCCGCAAGGACTACCCGCTGCTGGCCCGCCGAGTGAAGCCGTGGCCCGGCATCGTCGACGTCGAGCAGATGCCGGGCGACGAAGACGAAGAAGAAGCAGAAGAGTCGGAAGAGGGTGCGTCCGAGTGACGGATATCTCTGATCGCCAACAGCTCTCCTACATCGCGGCGCAGGCTGCCGATGCCCGCGTGAACCTGGAGCTCGAGACCGAGGGCATGACCCTCAACATCGGCCCGCAGCATCCCGCGACCCACGGCACCCTCCGCATCGTCGCCAAGCTCGATGGTGAGCAGGTCATCGCCGCCGATCCGGTCATGGGCTACATGCACCGTGGCTACGAGAAGCTCTCCGAGGTGCGCACCTACCCGCAGGTGACCACCCTCATCAACCGCATCGACTGGCTCGGCAGCTTCGCCAACGAGGTGCCGTTCATCCTCGCCGCCGAGCAGCTGATGGAGGTCGAGGCGCCGCCTCGTGCCCAGTGGATTCGCACGATCCTGTTCGAGATGAGCCGCATCGCCAACGTGGTGCTGTTCCTCGGCGACATGGCCGTGCAGGTCGGCGCCGTCACCCCGGTGTTCTTTGCCTTCCGCGACCGCGAGCACATCCTCAACCAGATCGAGGGCGCCACCGGCGGCCGCTTCCACCCGAACTTCGACCGCATCGGTGGCCTCAAGGACGATCTGCCTGCCGGCTGGATCGCCGAGACCAAGCAGGTCATGAAGAAGATGCGGGCGTTCTGCGACGAGATCGAGACGCTCGTGCTGGGCAACGAGATCTTCCAGGCCCGTACCCGCGGCATCGGCGTGATCCCGGCCGACGTCGGGCTCAGCTACGGCTTGTCCGGCGCCAACATCCGGGGTTCCGGCGTGGACTGGGACGTCCGTCGCGACAACCCCTGCGGCCTCGTCTACGACCAGGTCGACTGGAAGGTGTGGACGCACCCCGACGGCGACTCGTTCAGCCGCTTCTGGGTCCGTCTCCAGGAGACGCGCGAGGCCACCAACATCGTCGACCAGCTGCTCGACGACATTCCGGCCGGGCCGATCATGGCCAAGGTGCCCCGCATCATCAAGGTGCCTGCGGGCGAGGCCTACGTCGAGACGGAGAACCCGCTCGGGGTCATGGGCTACTACGTCGTCTCGAAGGGCGATCTCGTGCCGTACCGGGTGAAGATCCGCTCGGCGTCGTTCAACAACATGTCGATCAGTCCGTGGTTGCTGAAGGGCGTCTACGTGCCCGACATCATCACGATTCTCGGATCGCTCTACTTCATCCTCGGAGACATCGACCGGTGAGTCTGCTCGCAGAACTTTCCTACTGGCAGCAGACCAGTATCCGTGTGGGCGCGGGACTCGTCGCAGTCATCCTCGTCGCGGGCACGCTCGTGATGGTCCACCTCTTCAAGCTCGTGTCGTTCATGCAGAGTCGGCTCGGCCCCATGGAGGCCGGTCCCTTCGGCTCGCTGCAGCTCCTCGCCGAGGTCGGCAAGCACCTCCAGAAGGAAGACATCGTCCCCCGAAAGGCGGACAAGTTCGTCTTCGCCGCGGCACCGTTCGTGGTGCTGGCATCCACGTTCCTGCTGGTCGTAGTGCTGCCGGGCGGCCCCGACGCCTGGTTCATCCAGAACGACCTCGGGATCTACCTCGCCATGGCGGTCTCGTCGGTGTCCGTGATCGGCATTCTGATGGCCGGCTGGGGCTCGGCCAATAAATACTCCCTGCTCGGCGGTCTTCGCGCCACCGGTCAGCTGATCGCCTACGAGCTGCCACTGATCCTTGCGGTTGTCGGCGTGGTCATCCAGGCCGGCTCGATGAACCTGCAGACGATCGTCTACGCGCAGGCCAACGGCGAGATCTTCGGCTGGGGCGGCATCGGCAACCCCTACGTCCTCACGCAGGGCATCGCCTTCTTCCTCTTCCTCACGGCCATGCAGGCGGAACTCACCCAGACCCCGTTCGACATGCCGATCGCCGAGTCCGAGCTCGTCTCGGGTTACATGACCGAGTACTCGGGCATGCGCTTCCTGCTGTTCTTCATCGCCGAGTTCGCGACTGCCGGTGTGTTCTCCGCAATCGCCGCCGTCCTCTTCCTCGGCGGCTGGTACATCCCGGGCATCGATCCGGACGACAACATCATGAACGTCCTCGGACCGCTCGTGATGTTCGTCAAGGTCGTCGGCCTCACGTTCATCGTGTTCTGGGTGCGCTTCAGCTTCCCCCGATTCCGTGAGGATCAACTCCAGCGGCTCGCCTGGAAGTTCCTCATCCCGCTCGCACTGCTCAACATCGTCGTCACCGCGATCTTCAAGGTCTGGATCTGACATGGGACTCGTACCAGGACTCATCAAAGGGCTCGGCGTCACCGGCGGCACCATGCTGCGGACGATCTTCCCCGACGGGATCAAGAAGCCGATCCCGAACCCGGTCAAGGGCGCCGACACCGTCCAGTACCCGCACGAGAAGGAAGCGCCGCCCACCCGCGCCCGTGGTGTCATCGCGCTCCACGAAGAGAACTGCACCGCCTGCATGCTGTGCGCCCGCGAGTGCCCCGACTGGTGCATCTACATCGAGGGCCACAAGGAGAAGGCGCCGCCGCGTCGTGCGGGTGGCAAGGTCCGTCAGCAGAACATCCTCGACCGCTTCGACATCGACTACGCGCTGTGCATGTACTGCGGCATCTGTGTCGAGGTCTGCCCGTTCGAGGCGCTCTTCTGGAGCCCGGAGTACGAGTTCAGTGAGCCCCGCATCGCCGATCTGCTCCACGACAAGTCGCGTCTGT
This sequence comes from Acidimicrobiales bacterium, assembly GCA_029246685.1. GTDB lineage: Bacteria > Actinomycetota > Acidimicrobiia > Acidimicrobiales > Aldehydirespiratoraceae > JAJRXC01. Next base: position 244,611 of record JAQWMR010000001.1, read on the forward strand.
CGGAGTGGATGGAGACGGTGCCGGACTTCGAGGACTACGAGGCCGGCTCGGAGGCAAAGAAGTTGAAGGTGCCGCCCACATGATCGGGAGCATTCTCGCTGCGGAGTTCACCGACACGGAGAAATGGGTCGTCAACTCCTTCTGGGGCGTCATCGCTGCGGTGATGATCGTCGCCGCGCTGCGCGTCGTCACCACCAAGAACGTCGTCCATGCCGCCCTGTGGCTGGTCGTTGTGCTCGCCGGTGTCGCGATTCAGTTCATCTTCCTCGGCTCGGAATTCGTCGCCGTCACCCAGATTCTCGTCTACATCGGCGCCGTCGTCGTGCTGTTCCTCTTCGGTGTCATGCTCACCCGCGCCTCGATGGGCGACGACGAGTCCGTCGGCGAAGAGAAGCGGACCATGGCCGCCCTCGTCGGCGTCATGCTCGCGGTCGTCATGGCGGTCGCCCTCGTCGACACCTACGGCGACGACCAGCTGATCATCGACGAGCCCCAGCGCGTTGACGAAGTGAGCGACGCGATCTTCTCGCAGTACATCGTCCCGTTCGAAGCCGTCTCCGTGCTGCTTCTCGCCGCCCTCATCGGCGCCATCGTCGTGGCCAGGAAGGACTGAGCATGATCCTGAATCAGTTCCTCCTCCTCGCCGCCGCTCTCTTCTGCATCGGCGTCTACGGGGTGCTCGTTCGCAAGAACGGCATGCTCGTCCTGATGTCGGTCGAGCTCATCCTCAACGCCGTGAACATCAACCTCGTCGCCTTCGGTGCGCTCACCGACGACGTGGGCGGTGAGGTGTTCGCCCTCTTCACGATCGCCGTCGCCGCCGCCGAGGTGGGCATCGGCCTCGCCATTGTCTTGCTCATGTACCGCAACCGCCGAAGCATCGACCTCTCCGAGGCCGATCTCATGAAGGGATGACAGCATGAACGCTCTCCTTGCTGCCGCCCTGCCGCTCGCCGCCGAGGCCCCTACCTCGGTCTCGTCGGTCACCCGCGACGCGAACTGGTTCCTCGAGAACGTGTGGATCATCCCGCTTCTCCCGGCGCTCTCCTTCCTGGCGATCCTGTTCTTCGGCAAGCGCATGCCCAAGAAGGGCGCCGAGATCGGCATCGCGGCCGTCGGCCTGGCCTTCGTGCTCGCGATCATCACTGGGTTCGCCTGGCTCGATCATCGCGACAACTTCGACGGTCCGCTCGCCGAGTCACCCGCCACCGGCATCGAGCCAGCCCAGGGCGACAAGCTCGAGGACCCCACCGCCTCCCACGAGGGCGACGACGAGCACGCCATCGCGGTGGTCAGCGAAGACGGCACGTCATCCGCTGACTCAGTCGCGCTGACCGCCGATCCGGTCGACGACGGCCACGGCGAAGAGGGCCACGCCTACGTGGCCGTCCAGAACTCCACGCAGTGGTTCCAGTCCGGCGGCATCGAGTTCAGCGCCGGCACGTTGGTGGACGGTCTGTCCGTGATGATGCTCTTCGTCGTCACGATCATCTCGCTACTGGTCCACATCTACAGCACGGACTACGTGGGCGGCGATCGCCGCTACACGCACTACTTCGCCTTCCTGTCGCTGTTCACGGCATCGATGCTCTTCTTCGTCGTGAGCGACAACGTCCTGCAGATGATCGTGGGCTGGGAGCTCGTGGGCGTCTGTTCCTTCGCGCTGATCGGCCACTGGTGGGAAGAGAAGCCCAACAGCGACGCCGCACTGAAGGCGTTCCTCACCAACCGCGTTGGCGACGTCGGCCTGCTCGTCGGCATGATCACGCTCTTCTTCGCCGCTGGCGGCGGCAAGACCTTCGACACGCTCTCGATCACCAACACGATCAACCAGGGCGGCGTCAGCCACACGGCCCTCGTCGTCGCGGCCGCGGCGCTGATGGCTGCGGTGATGTCGAAGTCCGGCCAGTTCCTCCTCCACACCTGGCTGCCCGACGCCATGGCCGGCCCCACGCCGGTCTCCGCGCTCATCCACGCAGCCACCATGGTCGTCGCCGGCATCTACATGGTCGCCCGCCTCTACCCGGTCTTCTGGGAAGGCATGCAGATCCCGGGTTCGAGCATCAACCTGCTCGCCACCGTCGGTGCGGTCACGCTCGTCGGTGCCGGTCTGCTCGCCTTCGTCCAGACCGACATCAAGAAGGTGCTGGCGTACTCGACGGTCAGCCAGCTCGGTTACATGGCGATGGCGCTCGGCGTCGGCGCCTGGACGGCCGCCGTCTTCCACCTCTTCACCCACGCCTTCTTAAAGGCGAACCTCTTCCTCGGATCCGGATCGGTGGCCCACGCCGTCCACAGCTTCGACATGAAGAAGGACATGGGCGGCATGCGCAAATTCATGCCGCAGACGTACAAGACGTTCATCATCGGCTCCGTCGCGCTCGCCGGCGTGTTCCCGTTCGCCGGCTTCTGGTCGAAGGACGAGATCCTCACCGGCACGGGTGGCTGGGGCATCCTCGGCGGCACCGGCGGTCCGGGCACCTACACGTTCCACCTTGCGATGGGCATGATCGGCGCGGCCCTGACCGCGGCCTACATGACCCGCTGCGTCTATCTCACCTTCCACGGCGAGTACCGCGGCAACGATCACGCCCACGACGACGCGCATGCGGATGACCACGCGGACGACCATGCCGACGATCATGCGCACGGCGATCCGCACGAGTCCGGACCGCGGATCCTCTACCCGCTCTACATCCTGTCGGGCTTCTCGATCGTCATCGGCTTCGTCAACTTTCCGCCCGGGATCGCCCTGATCCCGGATGGGTGGCACGAGCGGTTCCTCCACTTCGTCGAGCCTGCCGGTGCGTCCTACTTCCCGGGGGTCGGCCACGGCACGCCGAGTTATTCGCTCGCGATCATTTCGAGCCTCGTCGCGTTCGCCGGCTTCGGTCTGGCGTACCGGTACTACTTCGTGAAGGTCGACAACCTCGCCAAGTCCACCGGTCAACACCTCACCGAGCTGCCCAATGGCCTCGTCACCACCCGCGGCTGGGCCCGGGCCGGCCACAAGGTGCTCGTCGAGAAGTACTACCTCGATCACCTCTACACCGGCATCATCGCCGGCGGCACCAAGGGACCGATCGCCAAGGCCGCCAACTGGACGAATCAGCACCTCATCGACGAGGTCGTCGATACCGCGGGTCGCACTGCAGTGAAGACCGGCCAGCAGGTCTACGCCAGGATCGACCAGGGCGTCATCGAGGGCGTCATCAACGGCTCAGGCCGGATCTCCGATGCCACGGGCGAAGAACTCCGCCGCATCAACTCCGGCAAGGTCCAGAACTACGCCGCCATTCTCTTCGCCGGTGCGGCACTCCTCGCCGGCGCTTTCATCATCCTTCTCGCTCTCTAGGGAAACACTGAACCATGGAACCCATCGCTGATCTCGACTGGCTGTTGACCGCTCTGGTCTTCGCGCCGCTCGCCGGTGCGCTGCTGATGGCGCTCATCCCCCAAGAGGAGGAGGAGCTCCACAAGCGTCTCGCAATCGCGGTGTCGCTCATCACGCTCGGCCTCGGCGTCTACCTCTTCGCCATCTTCGACTACGACCAGGCCGGCGCACTCCAGCAGTTCGTGGACTGGGACTGGATCGAGGTCATCGGGGCCGGCTACACGATGGGCGTCGACGGCATGTCGCTGCCGCTCATCGGGCTCACCGTGCTGGTGATGCCGCTCGTCTTCATCTACTCGTGGAATCACATCCCGAGCCCGGGCAACGCCAAGGCGTTCCTCATGCTGATGCTCATCCTCGAGACCGGCATGATCGGCACCTTCGTGGCGCAGGACCTCATCCTGTTCTTCGTCTTCTTCGAGGTCGTCCTGCTCCCGATGTTCTTCATGATCGCGGTGTGGGGTGGCGAGGATCGCCGCTACGCCTCACTGAAGTTCTTCCTCTACACGCTCTTCGGCTCGGCGCTCATGCTCCTGTCGTTCCTGGCGCTGTTCTTCCTGACGACGGACCCGGCCACGGGCGAGCACACCTTCAACATGCTGGTGCTCTCCGACGCCGCCGGTGACGACATCGTTCGATCCACCCAGCTGATCATCTTCGGCGGCATGTTCATCGGCTTCGGAGTCAAGGTGCCGATGTTCCCGTTCCACACCTGGCTGCCCGACGCCCACACGCAAGCGCCCACCCAGGGCTCGGTCATCCTGGCCGCAGTGCTGCTGAAGCTCGGTACCTACGGCTTCATCCGCATCGCCATCCCGATGCTTCCCGAGGCCGCCGAAGCATGGGCTCCCTGGATCGGCCTCTTCGCCGTGATCGGCATCATCTACGGCGCGCTCGGCTGTCTGGCTCAGACCGACATGAAGCGGCTGATCGCCTTCTCGTCGGTGGCCCACATGGGCTTCGTGATGCTCGGCATCGCCACGCTGACGGACTTCGGCATCAACGCTGCGATCTTCGGCATGGTCGCTCACGGCCTCATCACCGGCATGCTCTTCTTCATCGCCGGATCGGTGAAGGAGCGATACCACACCCTCGAGATCGACCGCCTCGGCGGCATGCTCGTGCAGGCCCCGAAGCTCGGCTGGATCCTCGGCTTCTGCGCCATGGCCTCGCTCGGCCTTCCTGGCCTCGCCGGGTTCTGGGGCGAGTTCCCCGCCATCCTCTCCGCCTACAACCCGGCCGCCGGCATTCCGGAGGAGACCTTCCGGGGCTACATGGTGGTTGCTGCGATCGGCACCGTTCTCGCCGCCGGCTATCTGCTCTGGCTGCTCCAGCGCACCGCCATGGGCGAACCGCCGGAAGAATTCGCCGACGATCCCGAGATCACCGACGTCAGCGCCATCGAGTGGATTGCGTGGACACCGTTCCTGTTCCTGATCGTCCTCTTCGGTGTCGCCCCCGGCCTGATCTTCGAGATCACGGATCCCGCGGTGGTCGAATCTTTGAACAACTGCATCCAGGTCGGCTGCGAGACAGCCGGAGGCTGATCTGATGTCGTCCCTGCTCGCCGCTTCGGAGTTCGTCCGCCCGCCGATCGACTGGCACGCAGCCGCGCCCGAACTGACCTTGCTCATCTTCGGTGCTGTCATCACGATGATGGACATCGGCTGGCTCGAGCGAGGCCGCAAGACTGCGTCTGCGATCGCGTCGATCGCGCTGCTGGCCACGATGATTCCGATCGTCACACTGGCGGTGGATGGCTCCGACCGGTCCATGTTCGGCGGCGCCTTCGTCGTCGACAACTACAGCCTCATCATGAAGGCGATGTTCGTGCTGGCCGGCTACATCGTCGTCCTGCTCTCCACGAACTACATCGCGGAGGGCGACTACTGGGAGAACGAGTACTACGGCCTTCTGCTGAGTTCGATCCTCGGCATGGTCCTCATGGCGTCGGCTCGTGACCTGATCACGATCTTCGTCGCCCTCGAGCTGCTGTCCATCCCGGCCTACATGCTCGCCACCTGGCGCAAGCGGGACCTCAAGAGCAACGAGGCGGGCCTGAAATACTACCTGATGGGCGTCTTCGCCTCCGCGGTGATGCTCTACGGCATGTCGCTGCTCTACGGCGAGTCAGGGTCCACCCTGCTGGTCGACATCAATGCCGCCCTCGGTGCGGCGAGCGAGCCCTCCGCTGTTGTCGTGCTCGGTGCGATCTTCGTGGTCGTAGGTTTCGCCTTCAAGGTCTCGGCCTTCCCGTTCCACACCTGGGCGCCCGACACCTACGAGGGTGCGCCCACGCCGGTCACGGCGTTCCTGTCGGTTGCGTCGAAGGCCGCGGGTTTTGTCGCGCTGATGAACATCGTGTTCGTCGCCCTCCTCGGCCGTGACGACATCATTGAGCCGCTGATGTGGGTCCTCGCCGCCGCGTCGATGACCGTCGGCAACCTCATCGCACTCCGCCAGACCAACATCGTCCGCATGCTCGCCTACTCCGGCGTCGCCCAGGCGGGCTATATGCTGGCGCCGTTGGCCGTCTACGGCGACGTGCCCGACACGGCGCTCGGCGCTGTCGTCACCTATCTCGTCATCTATGCCGCGATGAACCTCGGCGCATTCGCCGTGGTGATGGCCGTCGCTCGCAAGACTCGCTCGGCCGAGATCAGCGACTACCGCGGGCTGTTCCACTACGCCCCGGGTCTCACCGTCGCCATGACGATCTTCCTGTTCTCGCTGGCCGGTATCCCACCGCTCGGTGGCTGGTTCGCCAAGTTCCGCGTGATCGAAGCCCTGATCGATGCCAACAACGCATCTGGCGTGGTGCTCGGTATGGTCGTGGCCGTCAACTCGGTGATCGCTCTCTACTACTACGCCAAGATCGGGCTCGCGATGTGGGGCGAAGAGACGCCCGACGGCGACCTCAGCAAGGTCGATGTGCCGGTCTCGCTCGTGGCTGCGATCGGCATCACGGCGATCGTCACGATCGCCTTCGGGCTCGGCGTGGTCGTCGGTGACTTCACCGACGTGAGCCTCCTGGCCTCCGGCGGCTGAGCGACGCATGGCCGCCGAGTCGCTCGCCGACCGGCTCGATCAACTCATCGCCGATATCGGCCCCATCCCCGTCTCGGTCTATGTGGAAGCTGCGCTCTACGACGCCGACGCCGGCTTCTACACAGCGGGCGGCGGCCAGGCCGGTCGTCGCGGCGACTTTCTGACGGCACCCGAAGTCGGGCCGCTGTTCGGCCATGTGATCGGCCGCGCCCTCGACTCCTGGTGGCGCGATGCCGGCGAGCCGGACTCCTTCATCGTCCACGAGTGGGGGGCGGGTCCGGGAACCCTCGCTCGATCGGTGATCGATGGCGAGCCCGAGGTCCTCGTCTCCGGCGCGCTGCAATGGGTCGCCATCGAGCGGTCGGACCCGCAGCGCGACCGGCATCCGGAACACCCGGCGGTGCGTTCCGCGGCCACGCTTCCGGCGACCAGCCCGAACGTGGTCCTTGCCAACGAGCTCGTCGACAACCTGCCGTTCGACATCCACGAGCGAACCGCCGAGGGCTGGTGCCAGCTGCTGGTGGACGAGCGTGGTGATGACGGCCGATTCACGGAGGTCCACGACGAGGTCGACCCGGCGGCGAACCTTCCCGACCTGGCGACACGCGCACGGGTGCCGGTGATCAACGCGGGTCGCGAATGGCTCGCCGACGTGTTGGCGACCCTGCAGGGCGGTGGCCGTGTCGTGGTGTTCGACTACGGCGCGGACACAGCCGTGCTCGCGGCTCGGGGCCTCGGCTGGCTCCGTACGCACGTGGCGCACGGCGGCGAATCAGACTGGCTCGTCGCGCCCGGCTCCTGCGATATCACCACCGACGTTCCGTTCGACCAGCTGACCTCCCTTCGAGATCCGGTCGCTCGGTCGCGACAAGACGATTGGCTGCGGAGGCATGGCATCGACGAGTTGGTCGAGGCCGGGCGTCGGCAGTGGGAGGAGTCGGCATCTGTCGGCGACCTCGCCGCGCTGAAGGCTCGTAGTCGGGTACGCGAGGCCGACGCGCTCCTCGATCCCGACGGGATGGGCCAGTTCGAGGTTCTCGAGTGGCTCGCCGAGTGAGCCGACCGGGATGAACGGACCGAACGGGCTACCGTCGTAGGAGGCGCTTTGGGGACGCCGACCACGTGGGGCCCGAACCGTGAGGTGACGCCAGGGCCCGACTCTCGAGCCCGATGGTAGTCAGCGCCATCGCGTCGCTGGCTGCCGGCGTGGTCCACGCCGTCGCGATCGGCATCTACGTGGACTCGCGCCAGGCGTCCCTCGTCTTCGTCGCGATGGCCATCTTCCAGGTCGGCTGGGCGGTCACGGTCCTTGCCGCGCCGCTCACCCGAACCGAGCGGGTCACGGTGGTCGCTGCCGGTGCCCTCGGCAACGCGGCTCTGGCCGTCGGCTGGTTCATGGCCACTGGCGGCAGCGTCTCCTTCATCGACGGTCTCGAGATCAGCCACGGCGTCACCACCTCCGACGCGGTCGCGGCTGCGCTCGCCACGATGAGCACGCTCACCGCAGCAATCGGCCTCGTGGGCGAACGAGCCGCCGCCCGCCGCCATGTCAGCGCCCGACCAGTCGATGCGCTGCGCGCCGGCCTCATCGTCGCAGTAATCGGCGTCGTCGCGATTCCTGGGCTCGTCGCGGCCTCTGATCACGCGGCCCACGACCACGGTGAGGTCGTCGAGGCGGCCGACGGCACGGTGGTGGACGACGGACATGACCACGCTCCGGCGGTGAGAGAGGAAGGCACCGGCACGGTCTTCGAAGTCGTCCCGATCGTCGAGTCCGCGCCATATCCCCCGGACCTGCCCATCAACCTCGGCGGCATGCCGGGCGTCTCGCCGGAGCAGCAGGCGCGGGCCGAGAACCTCGTGGCCGTCTCCCTCGCCCGCCTGCCGCAGTGCATGGATCCAGCCGACGCGGTCGCGGACGGCTACTACTCATTCGGTGATGGCGTCACCGGCCACGAGCATTACCTCAACTGGGACCTCATCGACGACGGTCGGATCCTCGATCCGGACTATCCCGAGTCGCTCGTCTACGCGATGTTCATGCTCGACAGCGCGGACACCCTCGACACGGTGCCCGACGTGGGCAGCGAACTCATGTAGTGGCGCGTCCACCAGGACATCTGCATGACCACCGGGAACCAGCCCACGTTGGCCGGGCTCCGGTCGATCGGGGGCGAGTGTGGTAGCGGCGTGGGGTTCCCGCTCATTCCGATGATCCATGTGTGGATCGAGCCGAACGAGTGCGGCCCCTTTGCGGCCCTGAAGGGCATCGGCGCCGGTCAGGTGGCCGAGGGCGAGGACACGCTCTGCGACCATGCCCACGGGCACTGACGAGCCGGACTGGGTCATTCGGCCTATCTGGGGCCCGCAGGCTTGGCCGTGTCAGAGTTCGCCCAAATGAGCCGAGCGCCTCAGGCTCAGCGCCCCTGATTCCGATTCCCTGGATCCTCGTGGCCCTTACAGAGCCCCAAGACGCAATCGGCGGCGGTCATTCGCTGCATGTCGACCACTTCGGCCTGAGCATCGGCTGGGTGTCCGTCGGCTTTCCCCTCACCTGCACCGTCGACGATGTGTACCGGCGCTACCTCGATCTGCTGCGCATCATCCGGCGCGGCCCCGTGAACCTCATCAACGCACCGATCGATGATCTTTAGGCGCTGTCAACCCCAACCGGCACGGACAGAGCCTTTGTCGCTCGTCGTCTCGCTGCCCTCCAGGTCGGCTGACCCGTGCGGCCCGCGGCCGCCTAGTCTGGACGTCTGTGACCTTCACGGACCGCCAGCCGCTCACTCGTGAGCGAGTCGCCACCGCTGCGGTGGCGTTCATCGACGAGCACGGCCTCGATGCGTTGTCGATGCGCAAGCTCGGCGCCGAGCTCGGCGTCGAAGCCATGTCGCTCTACAACCACGTCGCCAACAAGGCGGATCTACTCGACGCAGTCTCCGACCGGTTGTACACCGACGTGCTTGCCGCCTACGGCGAACCCACAGGAGACTGGAAGTTGCACGCCCGGGCGCTCTCACACGCCTATGTCGACGTGGCGGCCGCGCATCCCAAGGCGGTCACGCTGCTGATCCATCCGGCGCGGGAGTCCGACGCGGCCGAGATCTTTGATCAGCGCATTGTGGAGGCCGCGCAGCTGATGACCGATGATCCGCGTATCGGTGCGCTCGCCTTCGCCACCGTCGCCAGCTGGGTGATCGGGACGATCGTGAATGAGCACGGCGTGGTGCCGGTCGCCGCCCCGCTGCTCGACGATGGCTGCGAGGATCCGCGCCAGCTCCAGCGAGCCGCTGACCTTCTCTCGGCTGAAGAGAAGTTCAACGAGGGTCTCGAGGTCGTCCTCGCTGGCCTCGAAGCGCGCTACTTCGCCGATTGAGCTCCGGGTCAGTCGATCAGATCCTGCCAACCAGCGGCGATGTGTTCGAGCCACCATTGCGGCGCGTTGTCGATGAGGTTCGACATGTTCGAGTAGTCGTGCCAGCGCTCGATCTTGCCGTCTTCGGTGAGCTCCATCACCGAGACGAATGGGTGCATCACCCGCTCGCCGGTCCGGAACACCCACTCCTCCTCGTGCTCAGTGACCACTCGGTGGCCGTCGGCGAGGATCACGGGGTCGTGGTGGATGTGGTCGGGAACGGGCTCCAGACCAAGTCGTAGGCGAGCAACGATCTGCGCGGGCCCGTAGGCGCCGCCGCCGGACTCACCGATGCCGACGTCGACATAGTTCGCCTCCGGGGTGAAGAACGAGGCGATGCCATCCCAATCGTGGGCGTAGAGCGCATCCCAGTAGCGCCCGACGATCTCCCTGTTGCGTTCAGCGACCGAGTCGGTGTTCGTCATGGTCGCAAAGCGTAGACATCGCTCTGTGGATGGGCGAATGCTCCGGCGACGTTCGCCTGAGCCACCCGGCCCGCTCCGTCGCCAGGGTGGGCGCGGATGCGGACCGAGTGGCTGCTGGCCCCTCCAGGGGCGATCGTGGGTCAGTCGAGTCGGCCGGCTGCGGCTGCGGCTGCGGGTGGTGGTGGGGGTGTTGGGTTGGTTCGTTGTGAGGCGTTGTAGGCCTCGACGAAGACGTTGCGTTCGGCGACGCGGCGGCGGTTGGCGGCGATGCCTTTTCGGCCGAGCCAGACGACGAGGATGATGATCGGGATGAACGGGAGAACGCCGCCGAGGACGAGCATCAGGAGGCTGAGCACGAAGATCATGGCGCTCCAGCCTCCGGAGAAGCTGTCGCCGAAGCCGGGGAGTGGGTCGTCGCGGCCAGCGGAGATGAAGACCGAGTCGGAGCCGTTGGGTTCGGCGTTGGCGTCGGTTTCGGCGGTTGCGGTGACGTCGATGGTGATTTGGCGGCCGCCGCTGGTGTCGACGCGGTGGATGAAGCCGTCGTCGGCGTCGAGCACGGCGTAGACGAGGAGGTCGTCGTCGGGGGCCATGCGTTCGAGGGTGGCGTTGCCGGCGTTGACGGTGAAGTCATCGCGGCGCAGCCGGAACGCCGGCGCGGTGACGTCGATGTCGGTGAGTGCGTCTTCGCCGGTGTTGCTGATCTGCACACACAGCACGGCGCTGCCGTCGGCCTCGATCGAGAGGTCGGACACGCCGGGGCAGGCGTCTTCCATGTCCTCGCCGAGCCAGGCGACGACTTCCATGTCGGATCCGAGCCGGTCGGGGTCGGCCTCGATGATCGTGACGGTGATCGAGGACAGGGTGATCCGGTCGCCGATTGTTTTGCGTTGTCCTCGGAGCCGTTCGAGATCTGCCTGGAGCGACTCGACTTCTTCTTCGAGTTGGAGGATGAGGTTCAGGTCGGGGGCCTCGTCGAGGCGGTCCTGCACTCGCTGCACCGCGCCCTCGGCGGCGATGATGCGGGCATCGAGATCGACAACGACCTCGGTGACATCGTCGGTCGTGACCGATTCGGCGATCACGCCGACACCGTTCACGCCGTCGAGACCGGTGAGCGATGCCATCACGTTCGGGAAGTCCTCGGGGGGAACGCGCACCGTCAACACGGTTCGGGGGTTCGTGCCGCCCTGGCTGTCCTGACCCTAGATCGCGCCGCCGTTGGCGAACACCGCGTTGATCACCGTGTCCGTCGTCGCCTTCACACCAGGCGACTCCAGCACGACCTCACCCGTGAAAATGATCTGCAACCCGACAAACAACGCAGCCCCCAACGCGTTCTGCTCATCCGGCGTCGGAAACTCAACCTGCGGCGCTTCGCTCTCGGTCGGGTCGACTTGGTCCGCATCGGCGCCGAATTCGCCGTCGTCGTCGAATGTCAAGTCGGCCGGCTCGTTCACGGACAGGCGTTCGCCGATGTCGTCGGGTTCGGACACGGGGTCGTCCGAACTGACGCTGTCGCCGTGGTCTGAAGGTCTATCAGTCCCGGCTCCCCCGCTGATCGCGGAATCGACCTGGTCGAAGCTCGCGTTGCTGTCGTCGTCGCCGCAGGCGGCGCCGACCAGCGCAATGAGCACGAGGAGCGCAAGCCAGCGGGCTCGGCGCGCCGTGCGTGCGCGTGGATCTCTGATGTCAGAGACGCGGAACCTTGCCTTGTTGAGCATGAACATGGCGAACCCCCCACGGGTCATGATTGCGGAGTCTGACGGATGGTGGGGGCCGCGGTTCCCGAGAACCGGAAATGTGTGCGTTTCGTCACCTCGTCGTAGTGTTCGACATGTCTTGCACGGCGCACTGAACGGCGTGCGAAACGGTGTGAACAGGGGGATCTGATGGCTGGATCGACAATCGAGGGACGGCATATCCACATCCGGACCTGTCATCTCTGCGAGGCGATGTGTGGGCTGGAAGTCCACGTGGAGACGAACGAGGACGGCGCCGATGAAGTCAAGCTGATCCGGCCCGATCGGGACGACGTGTGGTCGAAGGGCTACATCTGCCCGAAGGGGACGACCCTCGGTCATCTCCACCACGACCCGGATCGCCTCCGGGTGCCGATGGTGAAGGACGAGAACGGCGTGCACCAGGAGGCCACCTGGGACGCCGCCTTCGCCCGGGCGGAAGAGCTGATGGCGGGCGTGATCGCCGAGCACGGCAAGGAGGCGCTGACGATCTACATCGGCAACCCCGCCGCCCACAACTATTCGATCTCTCGCTACACCGGCCTGATGATGGGGCTTGCTGATCTCCCTGGCCCGATCTACTCCGCCGGCACGGTCGACCAGTGGCCGAAGAACGTCACCTGCTGGACGATGTACGGCAACCAATGGCGCATCCCCGCCCCGGATCTCCCCAACACCAATTTCATCGTCGTGATGGGAGCCAACCCCCATGCGAGTCAGGGCTCGTTGCTCGCCTGCCCCGACGTGCTCGGCGAGCTCGACAAGGTCCGCGAGCGCGGCAAGGTCGTCGTGATCGATCCCCGCCGCACGGGCACCGTCGACCATGCCGATCAGTGGCTCCCGGTCTTCCCTGGTACCGATGCGGCCCTCATGCTGGCGATCGTCCACGTCCTCTACGACGAGGGTCTCGTCGAACTCGGCCATCTTGCGGACCGGGTCAAGAACCTCGATGTGCTGGAGCGGCTCGCCGCTGAGTTCCCGCCGGAGCGCGTCGCCGCCACGTGCGGCGTCGCGGCCGACGAGATCCGGACGCTCGCTCAGGAGTTTGCCGCCGCTGACAAGGCCGTCTGGTACGCCCGGATCGGGACATGCAACCAGGAGTTCGGCACGCTTGCGTCCTGGCTCCCTGATGCCATCAACATCATCACCGGGAATTTCGACACCGAGGGTGGCTTGATGTGGGGCAAGCCCATCGCGTGGTCGGCCACGCTGCAGGATCGGGGCGTGCCGATCGAGTTCGGGCGCTTCCACTCCCGCGTCCGGGGGGCGCCCGAGGTGATGGGTCAGTTCCCGGTGTCGTGCATGGCCGAGGAGATCGCGACGCCGGGCGACGGTCAGCTGAAAGCGCTCGTGACAGTGGCCGGCAACCCGGTCATCTCGGCGCCCGAAGCCGACCGGCTCGACGACGCACTGCCGATGCTCGATTGCATGATCTCGATCGACAACGCGTTGAACGAGACCACCCGGCACGCCGACGTCATCTTCCCCGGGCTCTCGCCGCTCGAACAGCCCCACTACGACGAACTTCTCTGGGCATGGGCGGTTCGTTCCGCCGGCAAGTGGTCGCCGCCGCTCTTCGAGCCTCAGGATGGCCGCCCTGGCGAGTGGGAAGTGCTCCTTCGGGTCGGCGCGATGATGGGCGGGATCCCCCAGGAGCACGTCGACGTCAAGGCGATCGACGATGGGTTCTTCGCCGCCTTCGCCGAGATGGGCGGCGCCGATCCGGCAGTCGCCCTCGAGGCCTGCCCTGCGCCCGGACCCGAGCGGCTCAACGACAACGCGATCCGCACCGGTCCGTGGGGTGACAGATACGGCGAGAATCCCGACGGTCTCACCCTGGAGAGCTTCAAGGACGCCCCGCACGGCATCGACATGGGGCCGATGGTTCCCCGGATCGATGAGATGATCGGCCACACCGACGGCATGATCGACATCGCCCCGCCCTATGTGGTCGCTGACGTTCCCCGGCTGGAGGAGCGCCTCTCCCGGTCGAACGACGGGCTGCTCCTCACCAGCCGCCGCCACGTGCGATCCAACAACTCGTGGATGCACAACGTGAAGGTGCTCGTGAAGGGCAAGGACCGCTGCACCCTGCTGATCCACCCGGATGACGCGGCCGCGAGCGGCGTGGCCGATGGCGCAGTCGCCCGCGTCACGTCCGAAGCCGGAACCCTCGAAGTGCCGGTTGAGGTCAGCGACGAAATGCGCCCCGGCGTGGTCTCGCTGCCCCACGGCTGGGGCCACGACAAGCCCGGCACCCGCATGTCGGTTGCTCGTGAGCACGCCGGTGTGAACAACAACGTGCTCGCGCCGGGCACGTTCGTCGACGTCCCGTCGGGCAACGCCGCCGTCAACGGCATCCCCGTCGAGGTCGCGCCCGCCTAGGCATCCTCGACGTCCGGGACCTACTCGGTGTGGACGACTCGGAACGACTCGATGGCCCGTCCGTCGTGGCCCGCGGAGGTCGCGTTGACCTGGGCCCACTCGCGGATCATCGTGGGGAGCCCTTCGGCGCGATCGTCGTTTTGTGAGTGGTGGGCGAGGAGTGCCTCGATCTTGCGATCGATCGCACCGGTGATGTCGACGTGGAGGTTGTGCTCGGTACCGGCCATGAGCCAGATGCGGGGAACGGCATGGGGTTCGTGCCCCTCGTACAGCAGCTCGGGGAACTAGTGGCCGTTGCGCGCGTCGGGGTAGACCGCGCTGACGGCCGCTTCGCCGGTGGCCAGGTGAGCGGCGTAGATGCGGTCGAGGTTGCGCACCGGCGTTTGCGTGATGACCAGGTCGGGCTTCACGATCCGGATCAGGCGCGAGATCGCCTTGCGAAGTTCGAGGTCGGCCACGAGGTGGCCGCCGGGGAAGTCGAGCCAGTGGAGTTCGGAGACGCCCACGATCGCCGCGGCGTCGGTCTGTTCCTTCTGGCGCACCTCGCGCAGCTCGTCCGGGCTGAGGTGGGCCGGCTCGCCGGCCTGTCCGCTCGTGACCAGCCCGTAGACGACCTCGACGCCGTTGTCAGTCACCGGGGCCACGGTGCCCGCCGCACCGAAGTCGATGTCGTCCGGATGAGCGACGATGAGCAGCGTCTTCGAGGGCAGGAAGTCGTCGTCGGCGTGGATCAGATCGGCGAGGGCCCTCGGGGCAGGCTACGGACCGGATCAGACGTCGGGGATTCCCATGTCGAGGTTCGAGCCGGTGATGCCGCCGTCGACCCCGACGAACTGGCCGGTGGTGTACGCCGAGATCGGCGCAGCGAGGTAGAGCGCCGCGCCGGCGATCTCTTCGGGCCGCCCGAGCCGCCCGAGCGGAGTGGCGTCGTTCATCGACTGTTCGAGCTCCGGGGTCTGGAGGACGATGTCGAGTGCGGATGTGGCGATCGAGCCCGGGCACACTGCGTTGACGCGGATCTTCGGCGCGAGGTCTTGAGCTAGGGCCCGGGTGAGGTGGATCAGCGCCGCCTTCGCCGTGCCGTAGGCGGAGAATCCACGGCTGGCGAACAGGCCGGCCGTGGACGCAATGTTGACCACGTTCGCACCGGGTCTATCAACCATGTGCGGCACCGCCAGCTGGGTGAGATTGAACGCTGTCGTCACGTTCCAGCGCATCGCACCGTCGAAGGCCTTCTCACTGGTGTCCATGAACGCCTGGGGCATCGAGCCTCCGACGTTGTTGACGACCACATCGATCCCGCCTAACTCCGCGACCGCCGTATCGACGAGCCCTGACAGGCCGTCGCGAGTTGAGAGATCCCCGGCGACGACAACCGCGCGTCGCCCGTGGTCCTCGATGACCGACGCGACTTCTGTGAGTTGCTCCTCGGTTCGCGCGCCGATCACGACGTCGGCACCGGCCTCCGCGAACATCACCGCGGTCGCTGCACCGATACCGCGGCCGGCACCGGTGACAATGGCGACTTTGTCGTCGAGTCGAAATTGGTCGAGTCCCATGACCAGCGACCGTAGACTTTCGACGCTGTGGAAACGACTTCGACTGAACTCTCTGACGCCGACGCGCTGAACGCCATCATGATGGCGGACGACGTCTCGGGCGCGCTCTGGTCGGCGGTCGACTCCGGGCGGATCGAAGAGCTCGTTCCCGAGCTTCCCGCACTGCGCATGGAGCAGGACCCGATCCACCGGCACAAGGATGTCCTCTCCCACACCATCGCCGTGGTGGCGAAGACACCGGACGACGTGATCGTGCGCCTGGCCGCGCTGTTCCACGACATCGCGAAGCCCCGCACTCGCAGCTTCGAGCACGGCGGCGTCACGTTCCGTCACCACGAGGTGGTCGGCGCTCGCATGACGAGGAAGCGGATGACCTCCCTCGGCTACGACGAACAGGTGGTCGACGACGTGAGTGAGCTCGTGCGCCTCAGCGGCCGGTTCAAGGGCTACGCCGACGGCTGGTCCGATAGTGCGGTTCGCCGGTATGCCCGCGACGCCGGACCTCTCCTCGGGCGACTCAACGCGCTCATCCGCAGCGACTGCACCACGCGCAACAAGCAGAAGGCCGCCGATCTGCAGTCCGCCATCGATGACCTCGAGCACCGCATCGCCGACCTCGCGGAGGACGAGCGCCGCGCGGCCGAGCGTCCCCAGGTGGACGGCGACGCGGTGATGTCGCACCTCGGCACCGCGGGCGGCCGCCACGTCGGCGACATCCTGAAGATGCTGCTCGAGGTCAAGCGCACGGAGGGCGATCTTCCGGAGGACGAGATCTACAGCCGGGTCGACGCCTGGTGGGCGGGCAACCGCGACCGCTACGACCTCTAGGTCGGGCCCGCTTCACCGCGTTCCGTCCCGGCCGAATCGCTCAGCCCACCACGCGCTCCGCCGACAGGAGCGATCACGACTCCTCGTGAGGTGTAACTGATGGCCGCAGTCGCGATGCCCGTGCTCGATGAGCACACGACACACACGCCGCAGACGATCAGCGTGATCGTCTGCGCGGACACCGATGAGCGGTGGGACGACATCGTGGCGGGCATCGAGTCGTTGGAGGCGCAGACGCGCCGCCCCGACCAGATCGTGCTCGTCATCGATCACGACGACGAGCTTCTCGAACGGGCCGCGGACTTCATGGCCGACCGACGAAGCCACATCCGAATCGATGTCGTCACGAACCTGGAGAAGCCAGGCCTATCCGGCGCCCGCGACACCAGCGTCACGTGGAGCGACGGCGATGTCCTCGCCTTCCTGGACGACGACACCTGCGCCGGCGACGTCTACTGGATCGCCACGATGATAGAGGACTACCTCGACCCGGTGGTCGCGGGCGTGGGTGGCGGTGCCACACCGAACTGGGATGGGGTTGAGGCGCCGAAGTGGTTCCCGCCGGAGTTCGGCTGGGTCATCGGCTGCTCCTACATCGGGCTACCGACGGACGCTGAGGAGGTGCGAAACTTCATCGGCTGCAACATGTCGTTCTGCCGCGAGGTCTTCGATGAGCTCGGCGGGTTCTGTGACGGCACCGAGTTCCGCATCCGTCTTCAGCAGCAATTCGATCACGCCCGGCTGGTCTTCGATCCGGATCTCGACGTCTCACACCGGGTGTCGCCTGATCGCCTTGGCTTCACGTACTTCCGGGCCCAGTGCTGGAGCGAGGGTCTGTCGAAGGCGGTCGCGTCCCGTCGATGCGGCGCTCAGGACAGGGTCGCCTCCGAACGGGCCTACACGACCAAGGTGCTGCCGCTCGGCGTGCTCCGTGGGATCGGCGATGGCTTCCGGGGCCGCGTGGGCGGGTTCCAGCGAGCCGGGGCGATCGTGATCGGCCTGCTCTGGACGGCTGGAGGCTATGCCCGCGGGCGCGCCGCCCGCACGGGCGTCTGATCAACCCACGGCGGTCTCGACTCGCCACGTTGCGGCGCCCTGGACGATGCGCAGCCCATCGGTGCGAAACCCGGCGAAGGTGCCATCGCTCGTCATACACAGGAACGGCCGTTCGTGTGCGTGGTCGGTGCGGTCACAGCTCTCGGGAATCGCGTGGAAGCGGACCGGGACGGAGGCGCCGTTCAGGTCCCATTGGTCCTCGACCGGTTCGCCGGTTTCGTCTCGCCACCACACCCAGACCTGTTCATCGTTGAGGTAGGCGTTGCCGGCGTCGTCGACCCATCCCGGGACGTCACCGAGCCGCTGCGTCGACTTCGTCTCGAGGTCGAACAGCGAGA
Organism: Acidimicrobiales bacterium; assembly: GCA_029246685.1. Lineage (GTDB taxonomy): Bacteria > Actinomycetota > Acidimicrobiia > Acidimicrobiales > Aldehydirespiratoraceae > JAJRXC01. Next base: position 262,804 of record JAQWMR010000001.1, read on the forward strand.
GGCTCCAGCGTTTCGTGACGCGATCCTGGCCGGCCCACAAGACTGTTCGATGGCCGTCCAGAACGGCGACGTCGAGCAAGGTCGGTCGACTGAGACCATCGCTCGGAACCATGTCGGTCCGCGTGGGTGTCGTGATGCGGATCATGATGGACTCGACGTCGAACTCGGGCTGATGAACGATGACCGGCCCGTCGAAGCCGAACGCCAGCCGGCTTGCGGGGCCGGCAAGATCAACATTGTCGCGATCTTCGTCGAGGCGGACGAGACGGATTCCCGACGGCGTAGCCTCGACCAGATCAAAGTCGACGCCCGCTGGTGGCTGCTCGGTCTCCCACGCGGCGCGATCAGACGACCCGTCACCGGCGCCGGAACCGTCGTTGCCGCCGGAACTGGCCACAGTCACCGCCGCGACGATGACCGCGAGAACTATGAGCATCGACATCGCCATCGCGACTTCGCAGCCGGCGAGCGGAGGGTCACCGGGTGGGGGATCGGACGGATCAGCGACGTCGAGAATCTCGATGGTGGTCACACCAAGGTGGACCGTGGAGCGGCCCTCTCGCGCTACAGGTTCACTCGGAAATGCTCACGGACCCGTCGTCGCTCGCGACCGCATCGGGTTGTGTCGTGGTGGTGTCCGTCGACTCCTTGAGCTCGGAGTAGCTCTGCGTGACGGTGACGTAACCGTCGGAGCCGATGCCCGTCTGCATCATGCCGGACCACGCCGGGTTGGTCGGGTCGGTCAGGTTCATGACGGTCGACTCGCCGGCGGGGAACTCGTTCGTCTCGATGCCCATGTCGGCGAAGTAGCCGCGTTAGAAGACGAGCACCTCGTCGACGCTCAGGCTCATCGTCTGGAACGACGCGAACTCGCTCTACTGGAACTCGTCATCGATGAGTTGGTACGGGAGAAACTCCTCGAACTCCCCCGGAGGGAGCCCCCAGACGGACATCGCGCCGTTGTTGTCAGAACCGACGCTGCTCGACCCGTTGCTGTTCCCACCATCGTTGTCGTCCGAGGACCCGTCGTTGTCGTCCGATCCGATGCCGTCGCCACTGGATCCGCCGTCGTCCGTTCCGCCATCGCCTCCGGAGCTCGGATCGCCAATCGTGTCGTCCGAGTCGCTTCCGCCGTCGTCGCTGCATCCCGTGAAGATGAGTGCGAGAGTAAGGAGAACTGCCGTACTGAACTGTGTTTTCCGCCGCATCGGGCCAGTGTGACAGCCGCCGGGTCACGGCGCTGTGGAGGCGAAGTCGGCGGGTGTGGGTGTCCCCACGCCGGCCCGTCCCGTCGGAAGGGGTTCCGGCGGAGCGAGCGCGGCGAGGAGGCCACCGCCGATCATCAAGATCCCCACCACCACTGCCACCACTCGGGGCCGGAGTGGTGGCGGGATCTCCGCTGGAGGAGTGGTGCTGAGGATCTCGATGACCGTCACAGCCAGTACGACCACCGAGCCAACTGTTCGCGCTACACGCTTCTCGTCGACTCCCCAAACGGTCGAAACCCTCGGTTTGGTCAGGTTCCGAGCCGGTAGCCTTGATTGTCATGGACGTAGGAATCGTTGGTGCAACCGGCCAGGTCGGCGGCGTTTTGCAGACGCTGCTCGCTGAGCGGAACTTCCCCGTCGACACGCTGCGGCTCTTCGCCTCTGCTCGCTCGGCGGGCAAGACGATCGAGTGGCAGGGCCGCGACGTCGTCGTCGAGAACGCCGCCGAGGCGGACTACACGGGTCTCGACATCGTCATCTTCTCCGCCGGAGCCACCACGAGTCGCGCGATCGCGGAGAAGGTCGCCGATCAGGGCGCCATCGTGATCGACAACTCCTCGGCATGGCGGATGCACCCGGAGGTGCCGCTCGTTGTCCCCGAAGCGAACGCCGACGCTCTGCTCGACATCCCGAAGGGCATCGTCGCCAACCCGAATTGCACCACGATGGCGGCCATCCCCGTCCTGAAGCCTCTCGACGTCGAAGCCGGCCTCGAGGCGCTCGTGATCTCCACCTACCAGGCGGTCTCGGGCGCGGGTCTCACCGGGGTGGACGAACTGGATGAGCAGCTGCAGAAGATCGGCGGCGACGGCGCCGGTCTCGCCTTCGATGGCGGTGCCGTCGCGCTGGAAGCCGGTCAGAACTTCAGCCAGCCGATCGCCTGCAACGTCTTGCCGCTCGCCGGCTCGATCATCGACGACGGCCTTAACGAGACCAACGAAGAGCAGAAGCTCCGCGAGGAGAACCGCAAGATCCTCGGGCTGCCGGATCTCCTCGTCTCCGGCACATGTGTGCGGGTGCCGGTGTTCACCGGCCACTCGCTGTCGGTCAACGCCCGCTTCGCCCGGCCGATCTCGCCGGAACGCGCCCTCGAGGTGCTTTCCGACGCTCCTGGCGTCGTTGTCACCGATGTCCCCACGCCGCTTCAGGCCGCCGGCGCGGACCCATCGTTCGTCGGCCGATTCCGGGTCGACTCCACGGTGGAGCACGGGCTCTCGTTCTTCGTGTCGAGCGACAACCTCCGCAAGGGCGCCGCGCTCAACACGCTCCAGATCGCCGAGTCGCTCGTCGAGCAAGGCGTGATCTGAGTCGTCGTTCGACGATGTCCGTTCGCTGGCGGCTACTGAGCAGGGCCTGTGCGTCGTCGGCGTGGTCCGCACCGATGGGTCGGTCCACAGCTCTGTCGTCAACGCCGGTCCGATCGCTCACCCGGTCTCCGGCAAGGACTCGCTCACGTTCCGCCGCGGCTGGCAGTGGGCGGGCGTCGAAGGCCCCGCGTCGATCGTCGACTCCGACGCTGACGCCGGAGAGTCGTCTCTGGCTGCCGTTCTCCGCGACGTGTTCGCCGCTGCGGGCGGAACGTACGACGACTGGGACGAGTACGACCGCGTTATGGCCTCTGAAGGCCGCGTGGCGATCTTCGTCGAGCCGTCGCGAGTCCTCGGCAACTAGGGCGGGTCGGTTACATAGCGGTGCATCGCCTCGTCGAGGCTGATGTCGAGCTGGTTGGCCAACGACGCGAGCCAGGCGAGCACGTCCCCGAATTCGTGGAGCTGCTGCTCTCGGGTGCCCTTGCGCACCGCTTGCGCCAGCTCGCCGAGCTCCTCGCAGAGCCAGGCCACCGTCGACGGGATGCCCCGCTCCGTGTCAGCCGCTCCGTAGAGCTCGTCCATCAGCCGCTGCAACTCAGCCAGGTCCATTCCGTCGACCCTAGGGGTTCTGGTGAGGAGGGTCCCCGAGTGCCCAGCCGAGCGTGCGCATCAGCGCGGTCGCTGCGGGCCGGATCGCGAGCGGCTCGACCAGCGGGGCGACCGGCAGGCGGAGCTTCCAGCGGACCTCGCGCGGGAGCATCGCGACAGCCGCGGCGAAGACGAGCGCGTAGCTGGGCCGGGCCGCGAGCGGGAGCGGGGGCCAGGCGAGGAACCGCACGGTGTCGCGGGCTTGGCTCCCGATGTGGTGCTCCTCGTGGTACGCGTCGAGTACTGCGGTGAGCTCCACACGGTCTCGAGGCGCCCGTAGGACGCCGAGCTTTTCGGCGACGACGGCCATCTCCTCGACGTACCGATCGGCCGCGCCGTACGACAGAGGAGATGTCCCGTAGCGCTCGCGCGCACGAAGGAAGCTGTCCACCTCCGTGCAGTGAACGAACTGCAGCAGGTGCGGGTCGGTTGCCGCATACGGGCGACCGTCGGGCGCGTGCCCGGTGACCCGCTCGTGGATCCGGCGAACCATCCGGATCGCCCGTTCTGCCTCGTCGGTGGTGCCGAAGGTGGTGGTTCGGACGAACCCGCCGGTGCGGTGCAACCGGCCGAGAGGGTCGGACTTGTAGTTGGAATGGTCGGTCACCCCGGCCATGGCGAGCGGATGCATGGCCTGCAGCAGGAGCGCTCGTACGCCGCCGATGATCATCGCTGGGTCGCCGTGGACCTCCCACGTCGCGCTGTCCGGACCGAAGAGGCCGGGATCGTCGGTGAATGATGCCGGCCGTTCGGGCATCTCCGCCGTTCCGGCTAGGACGCGGCGGATCTCGTTGCCGAAGCGAGTTCGGAGATCACCGAGCGGTTCCGAGGCGGGGGTCACGCAGTCCCCAGCGTACGAGCGTGACCCCCGCCGGTCATGTGGGGTGTCAACGACGCCCAGGGTTCACCCGACGCGGAGGCGTCGGGCGCGGGGCCGGCCGGGTGGACCGGGTGTGGCGAGGTAGTTCTCACCACTTGGGGTTGGTCGCGCGATCGTGAAGGATCGCGAGAACGATGAGTTCATGCATCATGAGTGCCTCTCGAGAGCGAACATCCGAACGGGACGGGCGACGGGCGGACAGGCGGCGTCGAACGACACGGGTCATCGACGCGCAAGGTGGCGTCGTCGCGGGGACTCGACGAGGAGCGCTAGGCGAGCGAGCGCACTCGGCCGGCGGTGAGACACCAGCCGGGGCGCACATCGGTGGCCACAGCGTTTTCGTCGATCAACGAATTTGTGAACATCGGTGCTCCTTTCCCGAAACGAGCGGCTCATCGCCGCTCACTGAAGAAGCACCCCACGAAAACGGACGACGTCCGTCGAACGAATTATTGGATCAGAGGTCTACGGGCGACCGGCGAAGAAGTGGCGCAGTGGCGCTGGTTCGCGGCGTCCCGCCGTGACGGGTTCACGCTCGGGATCCTCGAACACACGGCAGTCACACCACATGCATGCCTGGTTGCTGAAACCGTGGCAGTGCGAGCCTTCGTGATGGCCGCAGGAGCAATGGCGCTCGGGTTCGAAGAGTGTGTCGATGAAGCTGGACACCCGAATCCATCGGCGCCGCGATTCACGAGTTGAGGTGTGTCAGCTGCTTTCGACCGTGATCCCGTCGACCGTGAATTCGTCGAGACCGAGCGGCTTCGGATCGACGCCGAACACCCACAGGAAGAAGCCCGTGGTCGCCTGGTGGATCGCCGGCCAGACCTCCTTGACCGGACGGTTCGGCGGCTCGCATCCGTCGGAACCAAGGCGGCGAATGCCGTCAGTGAGGAAGTCGCCAAGTCCCGCAGCTTCCGCGAGGCCGATCAGGTTCGCATCGCCGTCGCCGACGACGCAGAGATCGGAGAACGCGAGATGTCCGCTGTCGGCGAACTCCAGGTACCAGCTCGGCGCCGGTGCCCGGTCGAACGCGTGGCGTGTCCGGTCTGGCGGAACGATCGTGTCGATCGATCCGGCCATGAACAGCGACGGCACGTCGGGGAGGTCACCGTCGGCAGAGGCGGCCGAGGCGTAGCTGACGTAGCCGTCGATGTCGCCCTGCGCGGCGACTGCGAGCGTGGTGCCACCGCCGGCGCTGTGGCCCGAGATGCCGATGCGCTCGGCATCGATCATCGCCGCAAGTGTCTCGTCCGTGAAGAGGATGAGCGCGGCTTCGTCGATGTCGTCCACCGAGGACGGGAGCCCGTCGGGTCGACCGAGCATGCCGGGGAGCGAACGCGACACGTGGTCCACCGAGGCGACGACCATGCCCCACGAGGCGAGGTGGTGCGTGAGCGTCGTCGACTGGAAGCGGAACGACGTCGAACCGTGGCTGAAGTAGACGAGGGGGAAGGGGCCGACCGGCGACGCGCTCGCGTCGCGTCCGGCGTTCACGGTGAAGCGATCGTTGGTCCCCTCGGGCACGAGCACGCGCATGACCTCTGGCGTGAAGTCGCGCACCGAGTAGGTGTCCGTCTGGTCGATGGCATCGGGCCCGGACGGATACCAGACCTCCATCCGGGTTCCGCTCGGGAGCGTCCGGGTCGTCACGCCGACGGGGTACGGCCCGATCTCTGCGTAGTCGAGACCCGTGACCTCGGGTGGTGCCTCTGTCGTTGTTGTTGTTGTGCTCGTCATGGCCGGCGCCTCGGTGGTGGTCGGCACAGTTGTGGTCGTGGTGGCGGTGTCCGCCGCGTCGGAATCGTCTCCGCAGGCGGCGGCGAGGAGTCCGAGTGACAAAACGATGGCGAGAAGGCGGCGCATGGCGTCGACCCTACGACGACGGCAATCTCGTCTCGCAATCGCCGGTTCGGATGTGGTCGACTGCTGCCAGCCACCGAGGAGACACAACGATGGACATCAGGGAAGCGCTCTACACAACCCGAGCGATGCGGCGAGTGAAGCCGGATCCCGTCCCCGACGACGTCCAGGCCCGCATCATCGATGCGGCGATCCGGGCGCCGAGCGGCGGCAACACGCAGGGCTGGCGCTTCGTGATGGTCGACGACAAGGGGCAGATCGCGAAGATCGGCGAGCTCATGGCCGAGTCCATCGACATGCTCTTCTCGACGATCTACAAGGAGCAGGCCGAGTACGCGCAGACCTCGGACGATCCCGAAGCGAAGCAGTTCAAGGCGATCATGAACTCAGTCCACTGGGCCCGCGACAACTTCGCCGAGTATCCGTTGCTGTTGTTCGCGTTCGATCAGTTCGACACCAGTGGTGGCTCGATCTTCCCGGCGGTGTGGAACGCGATGCTCCAGGCGCGCGCCGACGGTGTCGGCTCGTCACTCACGAGTGTCCTGCTGTTCAAGGGCGAAGAGCCGCTCGACGTGCTGGGCGTCCCGAAGGAAGAAGGTTGGCGCATGGCCTGCTGTGTCCCGATGGGGTACCCGCTCGGCAAGTGGGGCGTCGCCAAGCGCAACCCGGCCCACGAGGTGGCCTACCGCAACACCTGGGGCAACCCGATCGACCCGATCCCCGAGCCCCTCTGGCCCTAGCGGCCAGCCAGTTGTGTAACGGGGGGTCAGACCCCCCGTTACGTTGTCAGTCCCAGGTCCACTTGGTGGCGCAGGGGCCGAACTCTTCGGGGGTCTCGATCATGCCGAACGCCCGCTCCGGGGTGATCTCGTATGCGGCGTTCTGGCCGAGGAATTCGATGACGCCGTCGACGTCGTCGAATCCTTCTTCTGCCGCGTACTTGGCCTGGTAGGCGCGGCCCGTCGCGGTGACATGGTCACGGTCGTCATCGATGCGTTTCGCCCGGCCCTCGATCGAGACCACGTTGACCGCGTCGTCGTTGGTGACGACGACTTGATCGTTGGCCGCGAGGTTGCGGACCTTGCGGGCCTTCGGTGAGCAGCTGAAGCCATACGTTTCGCTCTTCGGTATCTAGACGCCCCACACAGGCATCGCGTGGGGCCGGCCGTTGCCGTCGGCGGTGACCAGCCAGAAGTTGCGTGACTCGGCGAGTCGTTCCTCTGCCCAGCTCCACGGAAGGGTGCCCTCGAGCTCTTCCGGGACGCCGTAGTCGGTCATGTGAGGGCGGGTGATGCGAGGCATGAGCGGATCGTAGGTGCAGAATGAGTCGATGTCCGAGGGTCGCACGGTCTTCGTCGGTGTCGACACCGGCGGCACCTACACCGACGCGGTCGTCTATGACGATGCTGCCGGCGCGGTCATCGCGAAGGCGAAGGCGCCCACCACGCCCGACGATCTTGCAATCGGAATCGGTTCGGCGCTGGATCGGGTGCTGCAGACGGCCGCCGTCGATGGGGCGGCCATCGGCCTCGTCTCGTTGTCCACCACGCTGGCGACGAATGCTCTCGTTGAGGGCGTCGGCCGACCCGCCTGCCTCGTCATGATCGGGTTCGAGGCTGAGGCCGTCACGCGCGGTGGACTGGCGGAGGCGATCGGCTCCGACACGGTGATCTCGATCGCCGGAGGTCATACGCCCCACGGTGGCGCCCAAGCAGACCTCGATCTCGCCGCGTTGCGCTCCGCCCTCGCCGAGCTGAGCGATGAAGTCGAAGGATTCGCGGTGACGGGTCAGTTCGGCGTGCGCAATCCTGAACACGAGATCGCGGCCCGCGACCTCATCCGGGAGACGACCGGGCTTCCCGTCACGTGCAGCCACGAACTGTGCGACGGCCTGAACGGGCCGAAGCGCTCCGTCACAGCGCTGCTCAACGCCCGTCTCATCGCGATGATCGAGGAGCTCGTTTCCACCACAGCCGAGATCCTGACCGAGCGGTCCATCGACGCGCCGATCATGGTGGTGCGGGGCAACGGGTCGCTCGTGTCGAGCGACTTCGTGCGCGATCGTCCGGTCGAGACGATTCTGTCCGGCCCGGCTGCCAGCCTCATCGGCGCGGCTCACCTCGCGGCCGCCGACGATGCGATCATCTCCGACATCGGCGGCACGACCACTGACATCGCTGTTCTGCGCGGCGGGCTCCCGGAGTTCGGTGCCCAAGGCGCAACGGTCGGTGGGCATCAGACGATGGTCGAGGCGGTGCTGATGCACACGCACGGTCTCGGCGGTGACAGCGAGATCGGTCTGGTTGATCGTGCCGTCGGGGCCCAGCTCCTGGTCGGGCCGCGTCGGGTGGTGCCGATTGTCGTCGCGGCCGAGACCGACGCAGCCGCCATCGAACAGGCGATCATTCGCCAGCGCAACGCGGAGACCCCACCGTCGGAGTGGTCTGGGATGTTCGTCCGGGCCACGACGCGCGTCGACGGCGCGAACCTCGATCGCAACGAAGTGGCCGTGCTCGAGGGGATCGGTGACGGGTTGACTGCGGTCGACGTCGTGGTCGGCACAAGCCTTCAGACGCGTGCGCTACGACGCCTCGTGACGCGCGGACTCATCCGAATGTGCGGATTCACGCCGACCGACGCGAGCCACGTGCTGGGCACACAAGACACACACGAGCCGGAGCTGGCCATCGCTGCTGCGGACCTCTTCGCGCAGCGTCGCGACCGCTACGGCAACCCGATCGCCGGCTCGGCGACCGAACTCGCCGAAGCGGTTGTCGAAGCGCTCACCCGACGTTCGGCCGAGGCACTGCTGGAAGCCGCACTCATTCGAGACGGCCTCTCGGGCGACACAGTCCGGTCTGAACTGGTCGATGCCGCACTCGATCGCACCGCTGAGACCGCTCGGGCCGATATCGGCCTTGCTGTCCCGCTCGTCGGCCTCGGTGCGCCTGCCGCGAACTACTACCCGGCAATCGCCGAGCTTCTCGGCACCGACATCGTTGTGCCGGAGCACGCCGACGTCGCGAACGCGATTGGCGCGGTCGTCGGCAAGGTGCGCATCCGGCGCCAGGTCACCGTCACGGCCCCGCGGCGCGGCATCTTCCGTGTCCACGCCGGAGGCGATCCGGAGACGTGCTACGAGAAGGACGACGCGCAGGCCCGCGCGTTCGAAGTGGCGACCGCGACCGTCCGCTCGGAGATGGTCGATGCCGGCGCGGCCGAGTGTGAGCTCGAGACGTTCTGGAGCGAGCGCTCCGCCGATGTGGAGGGCCGGGAGATGTTCGTCGAGGGCACGGCGACCGTGATCGGCAGCGGCCGACCGAAGCTCGATTGACCTGACGGCTACGGTCGCCGCGATGGCGACGGACGGTACTACGGCATCGACGTGGTGGGGGAGGGCAGGACCCCGCGGAACAGACGGGACATTCGACGAACTATGAGGTACGAAGGTGAACATGGAACTCACTGTTCAACACGACGTCTTCACCACCGAGGACGAGGCGACTGCGCTTGCCGAAGCAGAGGGGCTCCACGCGGTTCCGGTCGATTTCGAGGTTGTCGAGCCGCATGAGCATTGGCACGACTTCGAGGCGGCCACGTACATCGTGTCCGGCGAACTCTCCATCACGGTCTCGGAAACCGGCGAGACGTGCACGCTCGTGCCCGGCAGTGTGATCACCGCGCCGGCCCGAATGTTGCACCGCGAGGCCTCCGACGGCTTCCGGGCGATCGTGGGGCTCATGCAGGAACCGAGCACCATCGAGCTGCCGGTCGGACGGCGCCCGGAGGATCTGCCCACATCGTGAGCATCGACCCGGACCGTCTCGGCGGGGTCGCCTGACCCGAGCGGACGGGGGGCGCGCTCATGGGTAAGGAGAAGCGCCGTCTGGTCCGCGAAGTCCTTCGAGGCCAGAGCGCATCGGTGGCGAGACGCATCGCACTCATGCTCGGCCGCCGGCCCGACGGACCGATGGATGTTCCGACTTCACCGGACTCGGCGCTCGCGAAAGAGGCCGAGGAGGCAGCGGCGCAACAGTCACCCGCTGTCGTCGGGCACTCGTATCGCACCTGGGCTTTCGGACGGGCGCTCGCCTCGATCGACGGCGAGTCGGTCGATGAGGAACTGTCCTACGTCGCCTCACTCCTGCACGACGCCGGTATCGAGCAGCCCGTCGAGAACGAGGACTTCACCATTCGCTCCGGTGACGCTGCCGTCGTTGCGTCGCATCGCGGCGATGACGGCGAGGCGTGCGTGCGCAACGCGATCGCCGCCCACGTCACGCCCGGGGCCTCGATCGCGGCCGACGGCGCCGAGGGCTTCTACACCCAGGCCGGCGCGGTGCTCGACCTCGGAGGGCTCCGGCTCAACGAGCTCAGCGCCGACCTCGTCGATGCCGTGAACGACGCCCACTCACGAGAGTCCGTGTTCCGGGAGTTCTCCTCGTTCATCAAGGCGGAGGCCAAGGCGGTACCGGACGGGCGTTTCGCGCTTCTGAAGAAGAGCGGATTCATCCTCGCCCTGCGGACATCGCCGCTTCCGAAGTAGCGCAGCTAGAACGCGGTGTAGCCACCGTCCACACACACTTCCTGGCCGGTGTGGAACGTCTGGGACGGATCGGCGAGCCAGGCGCCGACCTCACGGAACTCGCTCGGGTCGGCCCAGCGGCGAACGGGCGTGCGTTTGGTCGTCACGTCGCGGAATCGGTCGTTCGCATAGGGCGCGGCCGCGAGTTCGGTGATGGTCCAGCCGGGGAGCAGTGAGTTGACCCGGATCTGGTGGCGGGCCAGCTCGACGGCCAATGCTCGCATCAGGCCGTTCAGCGCGGTCTTCGACGTGCCGTAGGCCTGATTGCCGGCGGCGCCGTGGATCGACGAGGTGGAGGAGATCGTCACCAGGCTGCCGCCCTCGCCCTGGTCGACGAGGTGGCGAGCGGCCTCGCGCAAGGTCGCGAATGCGCCATCGAGGTTGACCGACATCACGGTGCGCCAGTCGTCCATCGTGAGATCGAGGATCGACTTCGCGATGCCGCCGTGGCCCGCGTTGGCGAAGCAACCGTCGAGCCGCCCGAAGTCCTCCCGCGAGCGGTTCATCGTTTCGACGACGGCCTCCTCATCGGCCACGTCGCACACGTAGCTGCGCGCGGTGCCGCCGAGGGCCTCCAGGGCGGCGACGGCCTCGGTGTTCTTGGCTTCCTTGCGGCCCCAGATCGCCACCGAACCGCCGGCCAGCACGATGCCCTCGGCCATGCCGAGGCCGATGCCGCCGTTACCACCCGTGATGACGAACACCTTGCCGCTGAGATCGACCATGACCGAACTGTAGAGGAGACTCCTGGCATGCGTGCATGGTGTGTGACAGGAACCGGTGAGCCCGTCGACGTGCTCGAACTGCGGGAGATCGATCCTCCCGAGCCAGGCCCCGGCATGGTGCGACTCCGGGTGGACGCCGCAGCCGTTGGCTTCCCGGACGTCCTGATGTGTGGAGGGTCGTACCTCTTCACACCGGAGCTGCCCTTCACGCCGGGCCAGGAGGTCGTCGGCACGGTCGACGCGGTCGGCGACGGGGTGGACGGGGCACTCGTCGGCACGCGCCAGATGGGCGTGACGGCGTTCTACCTGGGTGCGGGCGGCTTCGCGGAGTTCTGCCTCGCCGCGGCCAACACGATCTTCCCCGCTCCGCCGGAGTTCGATGACGTCACCGCCGCCGGCTTCCACATTCCCTACGTGACCGCCTGGAACGGTCTCGTCGATCGTGCCGCTCTGCAGCCGGAAGAGACCCTCGTGGTGCTGGGCGCCGCAGGCGGAAGCGGGTCGGCCGCGGTCCTGTTGGGCGCAAGCCTCGGAGCTCGCGTCGTCGCGGTCGCGGGTGGCGCCGAGAAGGCCGCGTTCTGCCGAGCGCTCGGTGCCGACGATGTGATCGACCACCGCGAGACGCCCGATGTGGCGGCGGCGATCAGCGAGCTGACGGGCGGCGCGGGGGCTGACGCCATCTTCGATCCCGTTGGCGGCGAGAGCGCGGAGTCTGTGGCCGCGGCGATGGCCAACCACGGTCGGTTCATGCTCGTTGGCTTCGCCTCGGGCCGCTGGCCGCAGCTCGACCCACGAAGGCTGGTCACCGGCAACTTCTCCGCCATGGGCGTCTATGCGGGTGCCTACGCCCGGCCCCACGTCGAGGGAATCTACGAGCAGCTCGCGGCTCGGCGCGCAGTCGGGAATCTGCGCTCGATCCCAACGCAAACCTTCGCGTTCTCGGATGTGCCGCTGGCGTTGACGTCGCTCGCGGACCGCTCGGCTCTCGGGAAGACCGTCGTCGTCAGCGGCTGACGACGATCGGGTCGCTGACCACCTGAATCGAATCCGTCGTGGCGTCGTACTCCTGGATGTAGAACTCGTCGAGTCCGTCCCACTTGTCGTCGCTTCGGAACGATCCTTGTCCGTAGCCATAGAGGTCGAACGGTCCAAGCTCGTCGAGCGCTGCCTTGAACGTGGTGTTGTTCAGCTCGGTGCCGGCGATCACGGCGAGGGCCACGAAGAGTCGAGTTTGATCGCAGGCGATCATGACCGGGTTGATCCAGTTCGGCTGCCCAGTCGCCTGCTGGTCGCCACTCGGCAGGAACGACAGTTCCTCCGCGAGCTCCGGGTGCGCCTCGCGGACCGGATCCATGCAGTTCGTGCTGAAGTCTGCGTCGTCGAAGATCGCCTGCTCGTTGATCTCGCCGACCCCGACCGCGCCGGCCATGACCGAGCGGTCGGGTTGCGCGTCAACCGTCGCGCCGAGGTTCTTGTGGGCGGTCTGGGGCTCGAAGCCGATCTCGGCCCAGAACGTGGGAAGGTTGCCGCCGCCCTGGAGCTCGAAGACGAAATCCACGCCGTCGGTCTTCCATGCCTCGCCGATCAACTCGGCCTCGTTTCGGTACGCAACCTGGTCGGCCTGGGATTCGGTTGTGACGCGAAGCGACGAACCGCCGAATCCGAGGTCATCGAGAACGTCCTGAAGCAGTTCGCCCTCCGCCACGCTGTCCTCTCCGGTGATGATGCCAATCGTCTTGCCATCGAGTCGACCGTCGCCCGCGAGCGTTCGCGCCATGATCGCGGTCTTGGCTTCGTCGACCGCATTGAGCTGCAGCCACAGGGTTTCGCCCGACCGCTCCTGGAGGGTGCTGGTCTGGAAGGAGCGGGTCATGACCATGGTGTCGCTCAGTTCGGTGAGGCAGAGGTTGCTGTCACCGAGCAGGCCGTAGAGGACGATGAACACTTCGTGGTCGCCGACGAACTCTTCACACGCGACGTCTTGCGTTTCCGGTCGAATGAAGTCGAAGCCCACATAGACCGGCTCGATCTGGCGCCCGAGAATGCCGCCCGCGGCGTTGACCTGGTCGAAGAAGACCTGGAACGCCACGTCGGCGTCGCCCTGGTAGTTGCCGATGCCTGCCGCCTGCAGTGCGTCGAAGTCGGGCACCGCCACGCCGACCTTGATCGATGTCTCGGTCACACCCGTCCCCACGTCGAGCGGCTCCGGTTCGTCGACGGGCTCGTCTACCGGCTCGTCAACCGGATCGTCATCCATGGGCTCATCGATGGGGTCGTCATCCGTCGGCTCCGGGTCCGGTGTGGACGATTCGCCCGATGCGGCCGGCTCGCCGCCATCGTCCCCACACGCGCTGGCCACGAGGGCCAACGCCAGCAGCACTATCCAGAGACGTAGGAAAACCTTCATCGTGAGACCCCTTTGCGACGCCGTCATCCTTGCATATCGGTGGCTCGAGCGCTTAGAGAAGGGCCATGCCGGGAGACCTCTACTACGACCCGTTCGACTTCGGCATCGACATTCGAGCGCACGAGGTGTGGCGGCGCATGCGCGAGGAGGCCCCCCTCTACCGCAACGACAAGCACAACTTCTACGCGCTGACTCGCTACGACGACGTGCTCGCTTGCCTGCTCGATCCGGAGACCTACATCTCCAGCTATGGCACCACGTTGGACCTGATGAGCGACGAGGTGTTCCCGCTCCCGATGTTCATCTTCCGGGATCCGCCGGAACACACACTGCTACGCAAGCTCGTCAGCCGCGCCTTCACTCCGCGCAAGATCGATGGCCTGGAGACACGAATCGAGCGAGTGTGCGCAGGGCTGCTCGATCCACTCGATGGCATGTCGACGTTCGACTTCGTCGAGCGATTCTCGTCCCTGGTCCCGCCCACGGTGATCCTTGCCCTACTCGGATTCCCGGAGGGAATGGAGAGCGAAATGCGTGCGTCGGTCGACAACACGATGGCGATCGACGAGACGACCGCCGCGACCGGGAGCCGCTCGGTGATCGAGGGCGAGAACATCGGCAGTGTCGTCTTCGAGCTCATTCCTGAGCTCTGTGCGGAGCGCCGCGCCGAGCCGGCCGACGACCTCATCACGGTGCTCGCCACCCACGAGCGCGAGCTCGAGGACGGCTCCACCCGGCCACTTACCGACGACGAGATCATGGGCTATGTCGCGCTCATCGCGGGCGCCGGAAGCGAGACCGTTGCCCGCATGTTGGCGTGGGGCGTCGTGCTGCTCGCAGACCATCCGGAGCAGCTGCGGGAGCTCGGGGCAAACGAGGGGCTGATCCCGAACGCGATCGAGGAGATCCTCCGGTACGAGGCGCCGTCGCCGGTCCAGGGGCGCCGGGTGACGAACGACGTCGAACTCCACGGCGAGACGGTGCCGGCGGGAGCGAACGTGTTGCTCATCAACGGCAGCGGCAACCGCGATGAGCGTCACTTCCCCGACGCCGACCGGTTCGACATCCATCGCGACATCGATCGCCATCTCTCGTTCGGCTACGGAGCCCACTTCTGCATCGGCGGCGCGCTCGCTCGTCTCGAAGGCCGGATCGGGCTCGAGCAAATGGTTCGCCGGTTCGGTACGTGGGACGTGGACCACGAGGCGCTCGACTGGGTCCACACCTCCACGGTGCGGGGCTACAAGTCCGTGCCGCTCACGGTGTGACGCCGACGTCGATCTTCCATTCGCGGACGAGCTCCCCGAGCCGGGCAACCTCGTCTGGGTGATCGGCGGCGACGTCGTTTTGTTCGTACGGGTCGTCGCCGAGGTGATGGAGCGCGATCGTGTCGTCCGAGCCGTGAGCGGCGACGTACTTCCACGCGCCGTTGCGGACCATCGTGTAGCCGCGGTCCATGCCGGTGGCTTCCGCGAACACCGGATGGTGTTCGCCGGCTGATCCGTCGTCGAGCATCGGCACGATCGAACCGCCCGGCAGCGCGGGCTCGGCGTCCGCGCCGATCCAGTCGAGCACCGTCGGCCAGATGTCGACACCGGCGGCGACCGGGGTTGCGATCCGCGTGCCCGTCGGTGAACCAGGGCTGCGCACCAGGAACGGGACCCGAACGGACTCTTCCTGCCACACGTACTTGTTCATCCGGCCGTGACTGCCACCCATCTCGCCGTGATCGCTCGTGAAGATGACGAGCGTGTCGTCCGCTCGGCCGAGCTCCTGCAACTCGGCGAGGAGGCGGCCGACCTCGTGATCGAGCTGGGTGACCATCGCGGCGTAGAACTGCCAGAAGTCCTCGATCGAGGCGCCGTAGCGGGCGAAGTTGGGGTCTCCCTCGAAGGGTTGGGGGCTCGGCGGGCTGTACGTCCGAGTGAAGACCTGGTCCGGTTGGGTGACGTTCGGCCGCAGCGTGATGTCGGCGCCGGCATACATCGCTTCGTACTCGGCGAGCGGCTCGAGCGGGTAGTGCGGGCTGAGGAAGCTGACGAACAATCCGAAGTCCCGGTCGGCCGGGATCTCCCGTAGCCGTTCGATCGCGATGTCGGCGGTGGCCACGGTGCGATGCCCGCCCACGAACTCGCGACAGGCACCGTCCTCGTCCCAGAAGCGGATGCCCTCCCGGTAGCTGTTGTAGCTCTGATACCCGTTGAACCGCTCGAACCCGCAGCGCTGTTCAGGGAGCACGGCCATGTCGAAGAACTCGTACAGGTGCCACTTGCCGACGTAGCTGGTCCAGAGGCCCGCCTCGCTCAGCGCGTCCGCCAGGAAACGGGTCCCGAGATCGGGACCCATGCCGAAGTTCGTGACGCCGGAGTCCGACGCATAGCGGCCCGTGTTGAGAACGCCGCGGTACTGGGTGCACACGGGGAACTCGACGTAGGCGTCCGTGAAAACGGTGCCGGTACCGGCGAGCGCGTCCAGGTTTGGCGTGGCGATGTCCGGATGGCCCATGCAGCCGAGCGCCCAGGCCTGGAGTTGGTCGGCCAGGATGAAGAGGACGTTGCGGCGCTCGGTCATGTGATCGTGAAGGTGGCGGACACCTCGTGGCTCGGCCTGTAGCCGATGCGATGGGTGACGGCTCGTAGTGTGATCGCCTCGCCAGGCTCCAGTCGGATCGGTTCGTGGTACACAAGCCAGCGGGGTTCGTCGCCGTCTTCGGTGGTCCAGCCGATCGACGCGCCCTGAGTGTCGCAGTGGAGTTGGAGCAGCACCGGACCAGCGAACTCGCCGCCTTCAGGGCGGTCCTCCCGTCCTGGGTCGGTTTCGCTGTAGATGACGAACTTCGCCGCGTCCGTCGTTGGTTGCACGCGACCGGGCCACATCATGTCGATCATCACGTTCTCGGTCACGAAGCCGAGATCGCCGACCTCGGTCTGCCAGGCATCGAGCCGGGCCCGGTGCCGCTCGAGCACCTCGCGGTGGGCGGGGTCGTCGGCCAGGTTGTTGATCTCGTGCGGGTCGGCCTCGGTGTCGTAGAGCTCCTCTTCCGGTCGGGTGGAGGTCATGAAGCGGGCCTGCGCCTCGTCGAGGTCGCCGGCGACATGGAGCCGCCACAGCTCCTCCATGATCGGATGGTGGTTTCGAAAGCTCACCCACCCCTGGTACGGATGGTTCGGCATCCAATGGCGGATGTACTTCCAGCGGGTGTCACGGCTCGCCCGCACCATGTCGTAGTGCTGGTCGAACCGGTCTCGCGTGGCGAAGATGTAGTCGTGGCCATCTCCGGCGGCCGCGCCGAGGAACGGCTTGCCGTGCATGTAGCTCGGCACCGTCACGCCGGCCAGGGACAGGAAGGTGGGCCCGAGATCCATCACGCTCACGAGCTGGTTCTGCACCGACGCGGCGTCGACGACGCCTGGCCAGCGCACGATCATCGGCGAGTGGATGCCGCTGTCATAGGGCCAGCGCTTGCCGCGGGGGAGCGGACCGTGGTCGGTCCAGATGAAGACCGCCGTCGAGTTGGTGAGGCCGTCCTCCTCGAGCTGATCGAGCAACTCGCCGACGATCCGGTCGTTGTGTTCGATCGACGCGTAGACCCGGCACAGCGAGGCTCGCACCTTCGGCGTGTCGGGGAAGTACGGCGGCACGATCACCGACGCCGGGTCGATGTCATTGTCGTCGAACTTCGAACCTTCCCAGCCGAGGCTCTCATGCGTGTCGTGCAGATTGAACTGAGCGAGGAACGGCTGGTCCGGGTCCGGTCGGTTGCGCCAGTGCGCGGTGCCGTCCTCGCCCCACGGATTGCTCGTCTGATCCCAGACCGTGACGGGTGCATTGAACTGATAGTCGTGCTTGCCGTCGTTCGTACACCAGTAGCCGGCGGCGCGGAGGTACTCGGGGTAACACCGGACGTAGTGGGGCGTGACGGCCTCGTAGCCGGACATCCCCTGGTCGCGGTAGGTGATCGTCCGCATGTGGTGGGTCCCGATGCTCACGGGGTACATGCCGGTCATGACCGCGCTGCGGGTCGGCGAGCAGACGGGCGCAGGAGTGAAGGCATTCGGCCACATTGCCCCCTGGCTCGCGAGCCGGTCGACGTTGGGTGTGTTGACGGGGTGGCCGTAGCAACCGAACCACGGCGTGCAGTCCTCGAACGAGATCGAGAGGATGTTGGGACGCTCGGGGAATGTCGTGTCAGGCACGGGCGGCCATCTCTTCCTCGCCCAGACGGGCGGTCAGATCCGCTTCGAGTTCCGTACGGATCGTCGGTTCATCGTCGATCAGGTTCTGTGTCTCGTCCGGATCTGCGGCGAGATCGAACAGCTCGTCGTGGTCGAACCTCGAGTCGACGTAGTGGACGAACTTGTGGGTCGCGGTGCGTATCGACCGATAGTGGGACTGCGTGACCACCTGAGCGTCACGGTGCGACGACGCGGGGTTGTCCACACAGGAGAGCAGCGACCGGCCGTCGATCGGCGCCAATGGATCCACCGCCGCGACATCCAGAACCGTTGCGCTGACGTCCACCAGTTCGGTGAGGGCATCGCATCGACCGTGTTCGATGCCCGGCCCGGCGACGATCAGCGGGATGCGCATCGCCGGCTCGTACGGGACGCTCTTCTGGAAGAGGTGGTGATCGCCGAGCATTTCACCGTGGTCGGCGCTGAAGATGACGACCGTGTCGTCTGCTGCGCCGACGTCATCGAGTGTGGAGATGATGTCGCCGACGGCGTCGTCGATCGCGGCCAGCGCTGCGGTGTATTGCCGACGCGCTGCGATCAGCTCGTCCTCGGTGTTGCCGTACTCCTTGGCGCGGGTTGCAGGGTTGCGGCCCGTGCCGTCATCGAGGATCGGCGCGGGAACTGGCGCACCGCGGAAGTGATCGGCGTACTCGGTGGGTGGGTCGAATGGATCGTGCGGCCCGACGAAGCTGACGTAGAGGTGCCACGGGCTCCCATCCGGCACCGTGCGGAGCCACTCGCACGAGCGGCGGCCGATCCAGAGATCCTCGAATGCGTGGGTCGGAAGTGCGGAATCGTCGAACCAGCGCGTGCCTGCACTCGGCGGGTCGCCGGGCTCGCGCAGGTACTTGGCGACGATCTCCTCCATACGGAGGGCGTAGTCCGCTCGTAGTGTCTCGAACAGCCCTTGCTCCTGCAGCCACACGCCGTACGGTCCATAGGGGTGGCCCGGCGGCGTCATTCCCGCGTGCATCTTCCCCTCCGCCTCGACCGGGTCGGTGAAGCCCCAGCGGTAGGTGTCGGGCCGAGTGCCGAGTGCGCCGTTGTCCTGTTCGGGCTTGTTGAGGTCGAGTTTCCCGACGCATCCGACTCGGTCCCCGGCGTCACGAAGTGCCTGGTAGTAGGTCGGCGTTTCCGGCGCGAGGATGTCTTGGTTCGTGAACGCGCCGAGCCGAACGGGAGCGATGCCGCTGGCCAGCCCGATGCGAGCGGGCGCGCACACGGTCGTATTCGTCACGTGCTGCGTGAACCACACACCGCGCGCCGCGAGTGCATCGATGTTGGGCGTCTCCACGCCGGGAGTGCCGGCGCACCCGAGCCAGTCCCAACGGTGCTGGTCGGTGGTGATGACGAGAGTGTTCGGGCGGGTCACAACGCGTCACGGTACGGCATCATGCCCGTGCCGGGTCACTGCATCCCCGGCGCGGCCAAACGAGTGTCGTCCACGTGGAGAACGCCGCCCTCGTGGATGGTCCACGGCCTGGTCATTCCCCGATGTCCACCATCCGCTCGAAGAGGAACTCGTAGCGGAGGTACGAGGAGCGTCGCTCCGTGCCTTCGACCGGGTCGTTGAGCGGCGACATCTGAATGAGGCGCCATCCGTCTTCGAGCGCCTGGACGCCCACGGCATACGGCGGCTCGGAGCTGTTGTCGGGAAGGACCGGCCCGGCCCCGGCGGCGCCGTCGTGAAACGCCCAGGCGATGACCGGGCTCGTGATCGCCGAGTTCGACATGTAGAGGTGCAGTAGTTGCTGGCGCTGGGTCACGTCGAGCCCTGCCGGTACTGCGCGGCTCGGCGGTCTGTTCGGGTGTGGTACCAGTCGACGTCGAAGTCCGGATCGTCGGCGAGGTAGCGCCACAACCGGACTCGGTCGATGGTGTCGAGACGGTCCTGGCCGGCGCGAGTCCACGGATGGCTACGCCGCATCTGGCCGGCTGCGGTCTCGCCCTCCTCCATGGTGGCGAACATGTGGTCCCAGTTCCCGACGGTGGCCGAGTCGTAGTCGCTCATGTCCCACTTCCGTACCTGTCGCTCCGACGGGTTGATCCTGACCTTGAACATCCAGCGGTCATCGTCCGACGGGTTGGGTTGGCCGGCGTGCCACAAGCCGTGATGGAAGAGGAGAACGGTGCCCGCCTTACCGACGAAGAACTGCTCACCGGCGATGTGCTGGTAGCGGGCGACGCTGTTCTCGTGGACCATCCGGAGGTGACTGCCGGGCACGAACCGCGTCCCGCCCGCGCCGGGTTCGACGTCCTGAGGGAAGTAGAAGACCTGGACGTCGAACGTCGGGTCGAAGCTGTCCACGGCGGCGTCGCAGTGGAGGTCCTGGAAGCCGGACGAGCCTGCCGGGATGTAGTGGCAGAACTGGTGATCGTAGACAGGGTCGTCGCCGACGAGCGACCGAATCGCGCCGGCGAGCACTGGCAGGTCGTAGATCTGCCGCAGGGCGCTGTCGGCCGGCCAACAGCCGGCGAGTGGGGTGCCGCTGCGAGGCCGGAACGGGTTGCCTTCGAACGGAGCGAACTCTCGCAGTTCGGCGAGTTCGGCGAGGGCACCCTCATTGAGCTCGGCCGGTACCAACTCGTCGAACCGGAGGTACCCGTCCGCGACGAAGCGGGCCACGTCCACGGTCGACAACAGCGGGAGTGTGTCCATGGAGGGAGACTAGGGGGAGGCCCGGGGGTGACGTCTAACCTCCCTCGATGCTGTCGATCGACGATCTGCTCCGGCCCGAGCTCACCGAACTGAATCGACTGCCGGCTCGAGCGCCGCTTCAGCCACACCGCGATTCGGACGGAGCTCGCTCGGGCCGACGGTCGCCCTGGCGACGGTCGCTCGACGGCGACTGGCGGTTCCGTCTCGTCGATCGGCCGGGCGACGCGCCGGCTCGGTGGATGGTGCCCGCCACGAAGGACGATCGTTGGCGTGAGGTCGCCGTACCCGGCTGCTGGACTCGCCAGGACGTCGGCGACCTTCCGCACTACACGAACATCATCATACCGTGGCCCGGCCTGGAGCCTCCGGAGGTGCCGAGCGAGAACCCGACCGGCCTGTACCGGACCGAGTTCCGGGTGCCGGCGGCGTGGCGCCGCCGCCAGGTCGTCGTCCATCTCGGTGGCGCCGAGAGCCTCGCCGTGGTCTGGTGCAACGGCGAGTTCGTCGGCATGGGGAAGGACTCGCGGCTGCCGTCGGAGTTCGACCTCACACCGCACCTCATCGAGGGCGACAATCTGCTCGCCGTGATGGTCGTCCGCTACTGCGACGCGACCTGGATCGAGGACCAGGACCACTGGTGGCACGCCGGTCTCCATCGATCATGTTTCATCGAAGCGCGGGGACGGCGCCGCATCGACGACCTGACCGTGCGGGCTGACTTCGATGCAGAAGCCGGTCGCGGGTCACTCACGGTCGCCGCGTCGGTTGTCGGGGGAGCCGGGGCCTCGATCCGGGTCTCGCTCGAGACCGACAGCGGTCGAGGGATCGGCCGACCGGTCGAGGCCGCGGTCGGATTCGCCGAAGGCGGCGACGAGTTCGAGCAGCTGCTGGAGGCCTACGGGTACCAGGGGCCGGTCGCGGCGGGGAGCATGGCGGATCTCGCAGTCGAACCGTGGAGCGCGGAGCGGCCCACGCGGTATCGGGTGCTCACTGAACTGCTCGACGCCAAGGGAGCCGTGATCGAGGCGCACGCGACCTGGACCGGCTTCCGCCACGTCGAGATCAGCGACCGACGCCTACTGATCAACGGCACGCCGATCGTGATCAACGGCGTGAACCGCCACGACCACCACCACGACACGGGGAAGACACTGACCGTCGACGAGATGCGGGCGGACCTCGTCACGATGAAGCAGCACAACATCAACGCGGTCCGCACCGCGCACTATCCGAATGATCACCGACTGCTCGACCTGTGCGACGAGCTCGGTCTCTACGTGGTCGACGAGGCCAACGTGGAGAGCCACGCGCGTCTCGCCTCATTGACCCAGGACGACCGGTGGACCCATGCGGTGACGGAGCGCACGCGGCGAATGGTGCTCCGGGACAAGAACCACCCATCGGTCATCGGCTGGTCGCTCGGCAACGAATCTGGCCACGGCCCAGGCCACGAGGCCGCCGCCGGATGGGTGCGCCGGGTCGATCCGACCCGATTCGTGCAGTACGAGGGGGCGGTCGGTGGTCGATTTGCGGTGAATGCGCTGCAGGACGGCTCCTCGACCGCGCGGGCGGCGAGCGAGGCTGAGCGTCGCGTCACCGATGTCGTCTGCCCGATGTACACCCCGATCGACATCATCGTCGGTTGGGCGCAGTGGGCCGAGCGCACGGGAGCGGACGATCGGCCACTCATCCTCTGCGAGTACTCCCACGCGATGGGCAACTCCAACGGTTCGCTCGCTGAATACGTCGACGCCTTCCACGCCGAGCCGGCCCTCGGAGGCGGCTTCATCTGGGATTGGCGGGATCAGGGATTGGCCGAAACCGACGAGCGGGGCCGGTTCTACTGGGCGTACGGCGGGCACTTCGGCGAGAACCTCCACGATGCGAACTTCTGCATCAACGGACTCGTCGGCCCGGACGGGACGCCCCACCCGGCGATTCGAGAACTGCTGTGGGCCTCCCGGCCGGTGGTCGCGGAGCCGGCCGGTGGCCGTCGGGTCCGGGTTACCAATCGCCGTCACTTCACGTCGACCGATGATCTGCGCCTCCGGTGGTCGCTCGATGTCGACGGCCGCTCCGTCGAGACCGGCACACTCGATGTCGACCTCGCGCCTGGACAGTCCTCCACGATCACGATCCCGACGACCGTGAAGCGTTCCCGAGACGCCGAGGCGCACCTCCTCGTCGAATGGATCACCCGTCGCGCCTCGCCGTGGGCCGACCGCGGCCACGTCGTCGGTTGGGACCAGTTCGCCCTTCCCACCAACTCTCGTACTGCCGCCAAGACCCGGGGGTCGGTGCGCGTGGAAACCACTTACTCGGGCTTCGAGGGGATCTGGGTCGGAGACCGACAGGTCATCGACGGTGACATCACCGCGTCGCTGTGGCGGGCGCCGACCGACAACGACGGGGTCAAGCAAGGCTGGATGAGCGGCGTGCGAGGAACGCGGTCGTGGTGGCTCAAGCTCGGCCTCGACGAACTCGAGGTTGTGACCGACGGGATCGCCCGTCGGACGAACGACGATGGCGAGACGATCACCCTGCGGCGCCGCCTCATCGGGCCGAAGGGTGAGGCCACGCATCGCACCGTCGTAACGCTCGTCGACGGTCGAGCATCGTTCGCCGAGCGCGTCGTCGTCCCCAAGGAGTGGAAGGACCTGCCGCGGGTGGGCGTCCGCTTCGAGGTGCCCGTTGGCTTCGACCAGCTCGAGTGGTTCGGACTGGGACCGCACGAGACCTACCCGGATCGACGTCGAAGCGGCGTCGTGCGACGTTGGCGCTCCACGGTTGCTGATCAGTACCACGAGTACGTGGTGCCTCAGGAACACGGTGCACATGAGGCGACCCGTTGGTTCGCGCTGCGCGATGATCGCGGTGGAGGCCTGCGAATCGATGCGCTCGCGCCATTGAGCTTCTCCGCTCGTAGCCATCACGACGCGGCGCTGACGTCGGCTCACACGATCGCGGAACTCGAGCGAGCGGACACGGTGGAGGTGCACGTGGACGTTGCGCAGCGAGGTCTCGGCACCGCCGCGTGCGGACCGGACACGCTTGCGCCCTACATCGTCGGCGGCGGCACCTACGCCTGGTCGTGGTCGATCGTGGGTCGCTAGCCCGACCGCTGACTCAGATCGTCCAGCAGCCGTCGATCACGTGGGTGGTCCCTGCCGTGAACGACGATTCGTCTGACGCGAGGTAGACGGCAAGCGACGCGATCTCCTCAGCGGAACCGAGCCGACCCATCGGCTGGCGAGCGATGAAGTCGGCGCGGGCCTGCTCGGCATCGCCTTGTGCCGCGATGCGATCGTCCAGCGAGGGTGTCTGCACGGTGCCCGGACAGATCGCGTTGCAGCGGATGCCTTGGCCGATGAAGTCGGCGGCGAGTGCCTTGGTGAAGCCGTTGATAGCCGCCTTCGTGGTGCCGTAGACGAAGCGGTTCGGCGCGCCCTTGATGTTGCTCGCCGCCGAGGACATGTTGATGATCGAGCCTCCGCTACCGGCGAGCATCGCCGGGAGGAGAGCGCGCGTGACCCGTTACATCGAGGTGACGTTCAGCCCCAGCGAGAACGCCCAGTCGTCGGGAGTGCAGTCGAGGATCGTGCCGTGGTGAACGAAGCCGGCGCAGTTGAAGAGCACGTCGACAGCGCCCACATCCGCGGCGAGCCCTGCGACAGCCGCGTCGTCGGTGACGTCGAGGACGGTGGTGCGCCCGACATCGAGCGAGGTGAGGGTGTCCGGGTTGATGCCGGTCGCGATGACCTCGGCTCCCTCGGCGGCGAAACGCTGCGCCGTCGCCCGTCCGATTCCTTGTCCGGCGGCGGTGACCAGCGCGGTCTTTCCCGTCAGTCTCATGTGCTCGTTTCCCCTCGCCCGCGATTCACGGCGTCGGCCGTGTCGAGACACGCTGAGATCGTAGAACTCGGACTCGGTGGGCGCTCAGCCCTGGTCTGCTCAGAGCAGCGGTTCGAGATCCGCGAGGGTGATCGCTCGACCGGATCCGGGCGGCCACTACAACCAGCACCGACCCCACACCAGCCTCGGCCGCGCCACCCCCGCGTTGGCCTACGCACGGTTGCCAAAAGCCGGGCCCAACACTGACCCCAAGATCGACTACCGGATCCGACGAGATCGCGTCGATAACTACGGCAAAGTCACCCTCCGTTACCAAGGCCACCTCTACAAAGTCGGCGTCGGCCGCGAACACTCCGGCACCGCCATCACCATGCTCATCGCCAACCGCAATATCCGCATCATCGCAACCGCCACAGGCGAGCTCATCCGACAACTCGACCTCGACCCCACCCGCACCTACCAACCCACCGGAAAATCCAAAAACCCCCGAACCTGAGGGTTCGAGAGTTTCCGATGTCTCGCGACATCACATGGTCGGGCAGGCGGGATTTGAACCCACGACCTCCTCGTCCCGAACGAGGCGCGCTACCAACCTGCGCCACTGCCCGTAGTGCAGGGTCACGAGGCTACAGGGCGCCGTCCGCGATCGGTCCAGGAAATCGGCCCGTGGAGTGCCGAAGTCGTCGTCAGCTACTGGCTTCGGCGACGGGCTCACCGGCGAGTGCCGACTCGATCGCCCGCAACGTGCGAAATGCATCGAGCGGCTTGATCAACCAGCCGTCGGCCCGTGCTTCGCGAGCGAGAAAGACATCGACCTCGCGATCGAGGAGCAACATGATCGACCGATCATCGAGGTCGCCCATCTCCACCCGCTGCTTCACTGCCAAGCAGGCAGCGACGCCGCCCATGTTGCCGATCTGGAGATCCAGGAGCACGAGCGCCGGTTCGACCGCCTCGATGGCGGCGACGACCTCGACCCCAGCCCGGACCCGGTGGATCAGGTGAGCGCCGCCAAGGGCAGCCTCGACGTCGTCGACCAACCAGTCCGCGTCAGTGGCGAGAAGAATGTCCGTCACGGGGCCGAATCGTACACGGGCAGCGGCTCCGCCCCCATGTCCGCGTCATCACCATCGAAGACCGCGTGTGGGCTGTCGGTGGATGGGGTTACCATGCGGCCCGTGCTGGAGATAAACGCCACCCGATCCGACGACGGAATCCAGGTCGACCTCAGCCCCGAGGGCGAGCTCGACGCCTACTCCGTCGCCCAATTCCGAGAGGCGTTCGCCGAGCTGGCCGACGAGAAGCGCGTCGTCGTCAACCTCTCCGGTGTGCAGTTCATGGACTCCGCCGGCCTCGGCGCGCTCATCGGCGGCATCCGTCGCATCCGAGAAGCCGAAGGCCGCGTGGTGATCTTCAGCGATCGCGAGGCGATCACCAAGCTGCTCCACACCACCGGCTTCGACCGCATCGTCCCCGTCAAGGACGACTACGCGGAAGCTGTCGAGGCCCTGGACGAGGACCCCGACAGCTAGTCCGCGCTGCACTTGGGGTCAGACCCCCGCTGCACTTCGCTACACCCCGACGGGCATCACGTCTTCGAGACCTTCGGGCGAGTCGGGGATCTCGATCCGTTCCACCTGATCCGTCCCGGCTCGCTTCGGGAGCAGGATGGCGGCGCCGAAGGCGGCGACGACCATGACCCCGGCGCTGAGCCAGAAGCCGGAGTTCATGGCGTCCACGAAGGCGATGCTGGCGGCGACACTCACGGGTGAGCAGGGGTTCGTGGAGCTCGCGCTCTTCTTCGACATGCAGCGCCAGGAGTGTTCCGGCGCAACCGGAGACATGGGCTGCATGGCCATCAACGCGCAGACCGAGATGGGCAGGCGTGACGACAAGATCGGTGAGCTCGCAGGTCAGTACCGCGGCGTGCTCACCGGCCGGCTCCGGCCGCTGTTCGCGACTGCTGCGGAGAGAGGTGAGATCGACGCGTCGATGGTCGACACCTACGTCGACATGCTCCTGGCCTTCACGGTCTCACTCGCGGTCGCAGCCCGAAGTGGCGCATCGACGGACGAACTGCTCCGCCAGATCGACTCGATGGAGCGCCTCGCCAACACCTGGCGCCTCTGACTCATCGGGTCAGGAGGTTGGCGATCGTCCGGAGCGTGGCGACGTCGTGCACATCGCTGGGAAGGAGCGGCACGCGGGTCAACACCGCGTCGGGGGCTCGTTCGACGAGCGCCTGGACCCGCTCGTCATCGCCGGCGGCCGCGGCGGCGTGGTCGGCCAGCGCGATGCCGAGCGCGGCCGCGTCGCCGTCGGCCAGTTCTCCCCGCAGCGCCTCCGCCCGATCGATGGACACGGTGAGATCCGGCAGCATCCGGTTCACGACCACGGCGGCAGCGGAGAGGCCCGCGTTGCCGAGACGATCCAGGAAGTAGGTGGCCTCGCTGAGCGTGTCGGCTCGCGGGGAGGCCACCAGGACGAACGCCGTCGCATCGTCGCCGAGCAGTGCGAGGGTGGCGTCGGCGCGTTCCTTGAACCCTTCTTCCATGCCCTGGAAGGTCTGGAAGAACTCGATGGCGTCATCGACCACATCGGCGCCGACGACCCGCGAGAGCTGGCGCACGACGGAGCCGGCGGCGCGGTTCACGGCCCGGAGGACGCCCTGCTGCGGTGAGATCAGGAGCTTGTAGATCGCATTGTCGAGCAAGCGGGTGAGGAGCTTCGGTGCTTCGAGGAAGGCGAGAGCGTCTCGGGTGGGCGGCGTGTCGACGACGACGAGATCCCAGTCGCCGGACGAGTGGAGGTCGGCCAGCTTCTCGACGGCCATGTAGTCCTGCGTGCCAGAGAGGCCCGTCGACACATTGACGTAGAAGCGATTGTCGAGGATGCGATCGACTTGCTCGTCGTCGGCCGCATGGCGCCGAACGACTGCGTCGAACGTCGCCTTGGTGTCGAGCATCAGCGCGGCGAGAGTGCCCGGCCACGGCCCGTCGATGATGGTGGGGTCGTTGTGCAGCGCGTCGATGCCGAGCGCATCGGCGAGCCGCTTCGCCGGGTCGATGGTGACGACCGCCGCGTGCCGGCCCATGGATGCCGCCGCCATGGCCACCGCCGCAGATGTGGTGGTTTTCCCGACACCCCCGGTGCCGCAGCACACGATGACCTCACGGCTCTCGATCAGCGCCCGCATGTTCATGCCCACGCCTCCAGCGAGTCGATCGACTCGACGGCGGCGTCGGCGAGCGCCTGGAGTTCGACGAGACCGAGCTGCGCTCTGAACCGCTGAGGGAGACGAATCTGGGCAAGAGGCAATGCGGTGCCGAGACGCTCGAGCTGCTCGGTCTGGAGCGCGGCGCGGTCGCGGCGCAGCGCGGCGGCCATGCGCAGGTCGTCGCGCTCTGCCTGAGCAAGCTCGGCGGGCGGGACTGCGTCGAGTCCATCCAGCGCCGGGAGGATCCCGTTGACGATTGCGGGCCCCAAGGCGAGTTCCACCTCGTCCTCGATCGCGAATGCGGTCTCGATCAGCTCGTTGACGGGCGTCTCCTCGGGAAGCGTGACGAGCATCGCCCGGCACCTCGCCGGATCGTGCAGCATCTCCAGCACTTCCGCGGCCTGCCGATTCAGCACGCCGGTGCGGGCGGTGTCTCGCACGCCGATCGGAGCGCGCAGGAACTGCACCGCGTGGCCGGCGGCCGGCGCGTCGACGATGATCACGTCGGCAGGCGACTCCTGCTCGAGCGCCTTGATGCGTCCGAGGACGAGGAGGTCCTTGATGCCAGGGGTTGCGGTAGCCACGATCTCGAGCAGTCCGCTCTTCGCCATGCGCTTCGCGATCGTCTTGAACCCGTGATTTCCCAGCCATTCCACGAGCGCCAGGTCCGGCGTGATCGAGCGGGTGTAGATGGAACCTCCGTCCGCCTCGTCGTAGATGACCGTTGCCTCGTAGCCTTGTGTGTCGGCGCCGAACATCGGTGCCGCAGCGGATCGGCCTGCCACCTCCACCAAGAGGACCGACAGGCCGGTGCGTGCCGCAGCCAACGCCAGGGTCGCCGAGGCTGTGCTCTTCCCGACTCCGCCCTTCCCTGCCACGATGAGGACCCGCGACGATGCGAAGAACTGACCGGGATCCATTCCCCTCCTCGAGACCGGGACATGTGACGCAGCGGCACGTGTCTCAACGGCATGTAGTTCAACGACACAGCGTGCGCCGCCGCCTCACGCTAGCGCTGTCCTTCATCGGGCTGGCGTTCGGCATTCTCGCCCTGTCGCCACCGGCAGGCGCGCAGACCGACGCCGCCGTGTTCGAGATCGTCCAGGTGTCGGGCCTGCTCGACGAGATCAACGCCGACTTTATCGAGTCGTCGATCGCGGAGGCGGAATCGCTCGGCGCAGGCGGTGTCATCCTCCAGGTGAACAGCTCCGGTCATGTCATCAGCGACGCCCGGCTCGTGGAGCTCGCCGACCGGATCCGCAACGCTCGTGTCCCCGTCTACAGCTGGGTCGGCCCCTCCCACGCGACCGCTGAAGGCGGGATGGCGCAGCTGATGGCGGTGACCGACAAGATGGGCGTTGCGTCGTTCGCGAAGTACGGCAACACCGGCGACCTGATCGTCGGCGAGCTACCTGAGGGTCGCGCTGAACTGATGGTCGGCCTCGAAGACGCCACGATCTCGGACCTCGACGCAATCGAGCTCGGCCTCATCAGCCACGAGTCGCCCACGCTCGCGTTGTTCGCTCTCGGCCCGTCCATCGGCGACGAACTGCCCGGCTTCGAGAGCATCGTCGACACGACGAGCGGCGAGGAGCCGGTCCGTGAGATCGCCTCGCCGGTCCGGCTCCGCAAGCTGTCGCTCTTCAAGGGTTGGATGCACAGCGTCGCCAGCCCCGCGATGGCCTACCTGCTCTTCATCATCGGCGCGGCGTTGCTCGTCTTCGAATTCTACACGGCCGGCATCGGCGTGGCGGGCGTGGTCGGCGCCGTGTGCTTCATCCTCGCCTGCTACGGGCTCGAGGTGCTGCCCACGAGGTGGTGGGCGCTCGCGCTTCTCGTGATCGCGATGCTCGGATACGCGATCGACGTCCAGAGCGGGGTGCCGCGCGCGTGGTCTGTCATCGCGACGGTCTGCCTCGTGATCGGTTCGCTGTTCCTGTTCGACGGGTTCTCGATCTCGTGGATCACGCTCGTGGTCGGCATCGTCGGTGTTGCGCTCTCGATGGTGAACGGCATGCCATCGATGGTCCGCACCCGATTCGGCACGCCCACGATCGGCCGCGAGTGGATGGTCGGCGCGATGGGCGAGGCCGTCACCGAGGTCAAGAAGGACGGCGTCGTGATGATCGACGGCGCGCCCTGGCGGGCCATGGTCAACCGCACCACGCCGATCATGCCCGGTGATCCCGTCCGGGTCGTCGCGATCGAGGGCCTCTACCTCGAGATCGAGCCGGAAGAGGGCGGCGCGCGCGACTACCGCGAGATGCGCGGCCCCAAGGACGACGACGCCGAGATCGAACCCGCCGAGTAGGAGCGGACGACGCCGCCTAGTCTCGCGGTATGCGAGGAGCGGCTTCCCTTGCCGTGGCGGTCATCGCTGCGGCGCGTTCGTCCGGCGGCACTTCCTTTCCCGTCGAACTCGACGCCCTCACGGAATCGTGGGATTGCTACTACGCGCTCGCCGGCGGTGCCCCAGACCAGACGACGCGCATCCGGATCGAGCTTGCTGGATCGGCTCGCGTTGCGTATTCGCTCGACGCCGCGTCGTTGCCCCAGATCGACGAACTGCCGAGCGATCGATGGAAAGCGACGCTGGATGTGGGTACGGATCTCTTCGACAACTGGTGCGTCGACATCGGCGCGCCGCGTTCCGTGATCATGACGACATACGAGGCGGTCGCAGGTCGACTCGAGCTGAGTCGGTGGCCGGTCGTCGATCGCGAGCCCCTGACGGTGTGGATCCGAGACCTCGAAGTCGCCGGGCCGGATGGCCGTGTCCACACGATCGGCGACATCGAGTTGACGAGCGACGCGTTCGGGCAACCGCCGCCGGGGCTCTAGCTGCCGGTGAGACGACGCTCGAGCATCTCGGTGAGCTCGTCCACGGGGCCGCCGAGGTCGGCGAGCATCTCGTGGCACTGCTGCATCGCCCGATGCGCGGCGGCGCGATCGCCCCGCTGGAGATGGCCGGCCACGAGTGACCGGTGGGTGGGCTCTGACCATGGCTCGATCTGCAGCGTGCGGGTGGCCAGCGCGATCGCCTCGTCCGCTCGATTGTGGGCGAGCAGCAGTTCGGCGCCCCGCACTGCAGCGCCGACGAAGCGGACATGGAGGCGCTGGCGCTCGAGGTGCAACCACTCGCCCTCCACGATCCCGGACAGCAGACCGCCGCGGTAGAGATCGATCGCTTCGGTGAGGCAGTCGAGAGCTAGGCTCGGCGCGCCGTCGGCTTCCAGCTGCGTGGCTTCGTTGAGCAGCGAATCGAAGCGCCACACGTCGACGTCGAGTCGGTCATGGCCCGCCAACCGCACTCGACCGCGGTCGGCTCGCACGAAGTAGGCGGCGTCGCCACCCGCCCGTCCTTCCTCGAGAACGCCGAGGAGAAGATTGAGGGTGGATCGGAGGCTCCGGCGGGCGGCTTCCTCGTTGGCCTCCGGCCAGAGAGCGGTCATCACCGCGTCGCTGGTCGCGTCGGGGTGGACGACGAGATAGCCGACGAGTGACCGAACTCGTTCCCGTCGCCAGTCGTCGTGGTCGCTCTCCACGCCGCCGATCTCGAGACGCTCGGCGCCGAGGAGACGGAGCGTCCGCGTCTCCGTGGGCGGCAGCGGAACGGAGGCCAGGAGCTCTTTGGCCGCGTCCATGCGAGGGGGACGGTACCTCTCATGTCTTCCATGATGGAAAGGCACTGTCATCAAGGCGTCACCGATTCCCAATGTGCAGGGTCAAGACCAGGGGAAACGCCCTCGATATGAGGAAATCGGCGTTCATCTCACGCGCGGTGCTCGGATTTGCCAAACGACCGCGAAGCGCGGTTGTGACATCCGTCTCACTTCTAGTAAGCCAGCGAATGGAGAACGGGAGTGGTTATGACATTGCAGAGTGTTGAGGTCGAATGGCAGTTGAAGGCAGCGTGCCGTGGCCCTCAAGCAGCGGTCTTCTTTCCCCCTTCGGCGCCCGAGCGTCGAGACGAGAAACGCTTCCGCGAACGGCACGCGAAGGCGATCTGCGACACGTGCTCAGTTCGTGAGGACTGCCTCTCGCACGCCCTGTCGATCCGTGAGCAGCACGGCATCTGGGGTGGCCTGAGCGAGAGCGAGCGTCGCGAGCTCCTCACCGTCTGAGGCAACGCGCCGGGCCCTACGTTGGGAGACGGGGACCGGCAATCCGTAGGTCGTCGCGCCGTCGCGTGATGCCCTGGTTGTCCAAGATCGTCACGAGCGGGATCGCGAACTTTCGCGTCGTGCCCCAACCGTCGCGGATCTCCGCCACCGTCACGCCGTCGGGTGCAGCCTCGAGAAGCTCGGCCACGACGCGTGCCGCCGCGTCCACCGCGCTCGCCGCAAAGTAGATTCCGTCTTCCTCGATCACGTCGCCTCGCCGCACGAGCTCTCGCAACTCGGCTCGGTCGACCCCGTCGGGGTCAGGTGGCGCGAACGGCGATGCTGCCAGCGCCGCGAGAAACGAGTGGTCGGCCAGCGGGTCCACGGCGTCGGCGACGCGCACATTGCCTCCCTCGATCGCCACACCGTCGAGCGTGTCGAGCACAGCTCGTTGGAACTCATCGAGGGACGCGACGTCGAAGCCGAGCGGTCCTGCCTGGTCGACCATCGACCGCAGCGCGGCCGTCGTGCGCTCCAGCTCGGACGTATCGACGGCCCACCGACCGACGTCCGGATCCCGGCGTTCACCGGTCAACCGGAAGAGGTGGTCGATGTCGACGCGGCCCCGATCGGCGATCACGCGGTCGATCGAGCGGTCCGGCACGGCCTTCGCCGCTGCGACCCGAGGGTCGATGTCGAGGATCTCACCGCCGCCGAGCGTCTCGCCTCGGCCGGACTCGCGGAGGATGAATCGATCACCCGGGAGCAGCGGCAGCCCGACGGGAAGGTGGAGCCGAACCGCGCCCGTGGATCCGGGGGCGATCTCCGACGGCCCGAGCACTCGGACCCGCACCGGGTGCTCGCCGGACCCGATGTAGGCGACGTGGGCGCCGCGGCGGGTCACCGCGTGATCGAGGGCATCGAGGACCTGGAGTCGCCCGTCGACTCGGGAGGTGATGTGCCATTGATCGGCTATGACGAGCACGTCGCCGCGACGCAGCTGATCGTGGCTGACGCCGGTCAGGTTGACGGCCACTCGATTGCCCGGCCCCACCTTCGTGCGCTCGGCGTGCAGGCTCTGCAGCGCCCGGACCCGCACGGGCAGGTGGCCAGGGAGGGCGCTCAGCTCGTCGTCCACCCGGATCATGCCGCCCGTGAGCGTGCCCGTGACGACCGTCCCCGACCCCTTCGCTGCGAAGACGCGGTCGATCCAGAGCCGTGGGCGCTTGTGGTCGGTGGCGGTCGGCGTCGAGTCCAGCAGCGTGTCGAGCGCAGCTTGAAGATCATCGACGCCGATCCCGTCGAGCGCGTCGATCTCCACGATGGGCGCGTCCTCCAGAAACGTGCCCGTGACGCGTTCGGTGATTTCGAGCGCGGCGAGTTCGCGGAGCTCCTCGTCGGCTTGGCCCACCTTGGTGAGCGCGATCACACCGTGGTCGATGCCCAGGAGCGACAGGATCCGGAGGTGTTCTTCGGACTGTGGCTTCCAGCCTTCGGTCGCGGCGACCACGAAGATGCACGCATCCACGCTTCCCACTCCGGCCAGCATGTTCTTCAGAAAGCGGACGTGGCCCGGGACGTCGATGAAGGCGACGCCGCGCCCCGACAGGAGCTTCGCCGACGCGAACCCGAGGTCGATCGTGAGTCCGCGCTCCTTCTCCTCGGCCAGTCGATCAGGGTCCGTTCCGGTGAGCGCCTTCACGAGCGTGGACTTGCCGTGATCCACGTGGCCTGCGGTGGCGATGACGTGCATCAGCGACTCAGAGTGACCCGAGGGCCTCGGCCACATCGGCATCGTCGCCGGGGTCGACTGTGCGCAGGTCCACGATGGTCTGCCCGTCCGAGACGCGGGCGATGAGCGGGCGAACGCGGTTGCGTAGCGCGTAGCGATGGTCGCCCGAAACGGCGATGCCGATCGACGGGAAGCCGACCTCGGGCAGCGTGCCGCCGCCCGGCGTGGCCTCGGTGTCGATCACGGTGCCGACGCCGATCGCGTCGGCTCGAGCCCGCAGCTCATCGACCGTGAGCACGACCATGCGCCAGAACGGGATCGCGTCACCGTCACCGGCCAGATAGGCGAGGGCCGTCGCCTGGAGGGCGCCCAACACGAGCGAACCCGGACGGAGTGCGCGGGCGAGCGGATGCTGCGAGATCGTGGCGATCAGGTCCGCCCTGCCGGCGATGACTCCGGCCTGGGGGCCACCGAAGAGCTTGTCGCCGGAGAAGGTGACGAGATCCGCGCCGGCCTCGAGGGTCTGGCGCGCCGCGGGCTCCTCGGCGAGCCAACCGGGCGGCCCTCCGGCGAGCCATCCGCAACGGGAGTCCAGAAGGCCGGACCCGATGTCGGCGACGAGCGGGCGGTCGAGCGAGGCGAGCTCCGCAGTGCGGGGCGCCTCCGTGAAACCGACGATGCGGTAGTTGGACTGATGGACTTGGAGGATCACTCCGGCGTCGTCGCTGTGCTCGGCGACCGCTCGTTCGAAGTCCGCCAGACGGGTGCGGTTCGTGGTGCCGACCTCTATCAGCCGTGCCCCGGAGCGTTCCATGACTTCCGGGATCCGGAAACCGCCGCCGATCTCCACGAGCTCGCCCCGCGACACGATGACGCCGCGCCCCTCGGCGAGCCCGGCGAGCGTCAGCATGACGGCGGCGGCGCAGTTGTTCACGACGATGGCGGCCTCCGCTCCGCAAGCCTTGGCGATCAGTGCTGGTGCTGTGGCCATACGCGACCCGCGTTCGCCCGTGGTGAGATCCAGCTCCAGATTGGAGTACGTCGCCGCTTGCTCCCAGGCCATCGGTGCTCGCCCGAGGTTAGTGTGGAGCAGCGTGCCGGTGCCGTTTATGACCGGCGTGAGCATGCGCCGCTGGAGATCGGTTGCGATGCCTCGGGCGCGGTCGGGATCCCCAGCCTCAATCGCGGCTCGCGCTGCGTCGACCAGAAGCGGATGCGGGAGGCTGACGTCGGCAATGGATCGCGCGAGCGTGTCGACGGACGGCGGGCGATCGGCAGGCGGCGTCTGGTCGGACACGATTCGTTCAGCCTAGGAGGGGGACGTGGTCTGCCACCGCGGCGAGTCCGCGCTCGGCGTTGCGGCGCAGGAACGCGGCACCGCGTTCATCGGTGGGCTCGACGACCGCCAACGCGCTCACGGGATTCGGGAGGTTTAGCATGTGGCCGAGGCGATAGTCGCGCCAGAGTTCGTCCATCGGTACGTCGATCCCGGCGGCCCCCAGCGCGGAGCGGTAGTCGGCGAGGAGCTCGGGCTCGAGACGACGACGCAGCTCGGGCTCGAGCGAGCCGGCGCAGAAGAACGCGAGATCGTAGGCGCCGCGACCGAGCGCCGTCAGCTGGAAGTCGAGCGCCACGGCACCGTGCGGCGGACCGAACAGGAAATTGTCGACGCGGGCGTCGCCGTGTACGAGCGTGCGGTCGCCGCGGGAGAACTCGTCGACCGCGACATCGAACCAGTTTCGTCCGGCAGCGGCCGCCGCACCGAGCGCGTCGTCGACGCCGTCGAGCTTGGCGACGCAGAGATCCCAGACCATGTCGAAGATCGTGCCGTAGCCGGCGACGACCGGATCGGTGGACTCGGGCAGCCAGGCCAGCTCGTCGAGCCTCGGGTCGTTCCAGTACGCCGCGTGGAGCTGCGCCAGAGTCGCGACGACGGCGCGGGCCTGTTCCTCGGTGGCGCCGGCGAGCCCATCGCCGGCCGCGTGGCCCAGCGCTTCGAGGAGCAGCCATCCGCGCCCGGTTGCCTCGTCCCAGTGATGCGCGAGCGCCCGTGGCGCGGGGGCGCGCTCCCAGGGGCGAAGGTCGCGATACACGCCGATTTCGCGGCGGTCGTAGCCGAATCGGTCGACGATCTCCTGATTGGCCGGGATCGTCGTCGGCAGCTTTGCGACGACCCGCGCCGGTCCACTGCCGTCCCATTCGAGGTCCATCACAGCCAGGGTTCCGAGGAACCCAGCGGACTCCGATAGGGCGCTCACCTGACTGTCCACAATGCGACCTTGGGCTTCGCCGGCCGCCACGAGGACGTCGCCGACGGGGCCGGGCCGAAGGTCGGCGAGGTCGCGGAACATGGTTGCAACCCTAAGCTGACGGCGTGTTCGGCTTCCTCCTACTGCTCTTCGCAGTCGTCACCCTCACCGAGATCTGGCTGATCGTGCAGGTCAATCAGGTGCTGGGCGGGTGGGAGACCTTCGGCCTGCTGATCCTCGACAGTGCGATCGGTGCCTGGCTCGTGAAGCGCGAAGGAATGAGCATTCTCGCCAAGATCCAGCGATCCCTGGGCGAGGGCGAGCTGCCCACCAACGCGCTGATCGACGGGCTCCTCGTTCTGGTCGCGGGCGCCCTCATGCTGACCCCGGGCTTTCTCACCGATGGGCTTGGGCTGCTCCTCCTGCTACCGCCCACACGGGCGATCGTGCGGGAGATTCTCAAGAAGCGGTTCGCCTGGCGAGTGCAGGTCGGCGGCGGTGCGTTCGCCGGCGGCTTCGGGCCGGGCTTCTCCCCCGGCTCCGGGTTCGGCGGCTTCACCGACGTCGACGCGTCCGACATCAGTGCCGAAGACGACGGCAACGAGCCGCCCGGGGCGATCGAGCTCGGCCCAACCTCAGACTGACCGGTCGGCCACCACGAGCGCTCGGAGTTGCGCCGAATCAACCGGAGGCGAGATCAGATAGCCCTGGGCGTAGTGACACCCGAGCTCGGCGACGACACGCAGGTCGTCGTCCGTCTCCACGCCAACGGCACACACCTCGACCTGGCGGTCGCGGATGCCGCTGACGACGAGCTCGGCTCGGGCGCGACCGCGCTCGCCGTGCACGCCGTGGACGAGACGCTTGTCGAGCTTGATGAGGTCGATGCCGTCTGGCACCACGAGGTCTGCATCACTCGCACCGATGAACTCGTCGATCGCGACGACCACCCCGAGCGCCCGGAGCTGCGTGACGAGTCGGATCGCGGCGCCCTTCCGTTCCAGGATCGAGCGGTTGACCTTGAGGTGGAGCTGTTCGGCGGCGAGCCCGGAATCGTTGAGCGTGCGGGCCAAGGCGAGCGGGAACCGGCTGTCGGCCAACTGTCGATCCGAGACGTTGACCGACGAGAACAGCGGATCGTCGTCCTCGGGAAGGCTCAGCATGGTCTCGGCGCCGCGCTGAAGGACGATCTCCTCGATCCGGCGGATCAGACCACCGTCCTTGGCCGCCTCCACGAGTTGTTGCGGGTTGAGATGCTGACCGTCGTGGCCGACGATGCGTAGGAGGGCCTCGAACCCGACGACACGGCGCGATTGGGTCTCGACGATCGGCTGGAAGTGGACTTGGATGCCGTCCTCGTCGAGGGCGCGCCGGAGCTGCTGGTCGACGGTGATTCGTCGCCCCGCCTTGGTGTGCAACTCTTCATCGAAGACCTCGCACCGGTCCCGGCCGAGGCCCTTCGCCTGATACAGCGCGGTCTCCGCATCGCGAAGCATGTCCTCTGCGCTGCGCTCGGAACGGCCGAGGCTCACGCCGACGGAGACGGTGAGGCCCGCCAACGGGCTGTCGATGGATGCCTCCGAGCAGAGAGCGCGGAAGCGCTCGGCAACCGTCATCGCTTCAGCCACGCCGAAGATCTCCGGGCACACGACGGTGAACTCGTCGCCGCCGAGTCGGGCGAGCGTGTCATCTGGTCGCAGGAGTCCTTCGAGGGCGCGGGCGAGTGACCTGAGTGCCTCGTTACCCTCACGGAAACCGCGGGAGTCGTTCACCGTCTTGAACCGGTCGATGTCGATCGAGAACACGGCGACGCTTCCGTCGCCGTGAAGCGTCGCCTGGAGCGCCCGGTCGATCTCGGACATCGTGTACTGGCGGCGGGGAAGACCGGTCAGCGAATCGATCTCGATCTCGTCCTCGGCTTTGCCGCACAGCGTCGTGGCGCCACCCTCGTTGCCGAGAACGACCACCTGCACCGTGCGGATCGAGCCGTCGGTGTCAGCGACGCGCGCCAGAAGCGTGGTGCCGAACCCGGTTCCTCGGGTCTCGGCGATCCGCAGGAGCGTGGCGACGGCAACGATGTCGTCTGGGTGCATGCCGGTGGGCAGGCCGAGGGCGCGGAGCTTGTCCTCCAGCGCATCCGGTTCCCCGGCCTCGCGGACGCGCGTCGCTGCGGCGACCCGGCGATTCCACGCCGTCATGCGCACTGTCCTGAGCGGGGGTTCACATCGTTCAATCGGCAGAACGAGGCAGCGAATTGAGGGTGCGGCCTACGCCACGTCGTTGTCCGAGATGCCCTATTCGTCGGTGTTCTGAAGGGCAGAGTCGGCCGCTGACTCGGCGTCCATGGCGTCCAACGCCGCGACGGCAGCATCCAGCATGCGGGCGCTGCAGCCGGCCATCTCGACTGGCGGAATATGTTCTTCGGCGATCGCCTGGGCGATGCCGCGTAGAGCGTCGGCCGCGGGGCCCGACCCCAGCACGGCGGGCTCGCCGATGTCGCCCCCCTCGCTGATCCCGGGCTCGATGGGCACGGTGCCGAGAAGCGGAACTCCGACGTCGGTGGCCAGCGCGGCGCCGCCGCCGCTGCCGAAGAGGGCGTGGCGCGAGCCGTCCGGGGCGACGAACTCGCTCATGTTTTCGATGACGCCGACGATGCGGAGATAGTTCTTTCGGCCCATGTCGGCCACTCGGGCGGCCACCTTCTGGGCGTTGCCGGCGGGCGTGGTGACGATGATCATCTCGGCCCGGGGAAGCATCTTGGCCAGCCCCATCTGCACGTCGCCCGTGCCCGGCGGCATGTCGATGAGCAGGTAGTCGAGGTCGTCCGACCAGGCGACGTCTTGGCAGAAATGTTGGACCGCTCGGTTGAGCATGAGGCCGCGCCACATGAGCGCAGAGTCCTGCTGGTCGACGAGGAATCCCATGGAGACGATCTCGAGGCGACCGTCGCCGATCTCGCGAAGGACGGGTTGGATCTTGCCCTTCATCGCGATGAGGTCGCCCTCGACGCCGAGCATGCGGGGCACCGAGAAGCCCCAGATGTCGGCATCCATGACGCCGACCGCGTAGCCGGTCTCGGCGAGCGCCGCGGCGAGATTCGTGGTGATCGAGGACTTGCCCACGCCACCCTTGCCGGAGGCGATCATGATCACCTTGGTGGTCGGCGGCACGGCGGTGTCGGGTGCGTCCTGGCTGACGTTGAACCGGGCCTTCGACATCGCCTCCGCGCGCTCGTCCTGGTTGAGTTCACCCCAGGAGATCGTGACCCGGGTGACGCCGGGCAGGCTGGTGAGTCGGCTGCGGATGTCTTTCTGGATTTGGGCCCGCAATGGGCAGCCGCTGGTCGTGAGGGCGATGTCGAGCGCGATGTGGCCGTCGTCGGAAACGGTCGCGCCCTTCGCCATGCCGAGTTCGACGATGTCGCTGCCGAGTTCGGGATCGATCACCCCGCGCAGCAGCCCCATGACATCGTCAGGTGTGGGGAGGGAGGAATCGGCCACGACACCCAGGATACCGGCGAGCCCACTTCATACGAGTAGGGCTACATATGTCCCTCGGGGATACCGACAGGTACACTGTTGTTCACCTGATCAAGCCCTCCCGAGGAGAACCCTGATGATCACCCTCACCGACACCGCCGTGGCCAAGGTCGACGAGCTCATCACCGCCGAAGGTGAAGAGGGCCTCGCCCTTCGTGTTGCCGTTCGTCCTGGTGGGTGCTCCGGCTTCTCCTACGAGATGTATTTCGACACCGACCGCGCTTCTGACGACATGATGAAGCAGTTCGGTGGCGTCGAAGTCGTCCTCGACCCGTCGTCCGCACAGCTCCTCGAGGGCGCCACGCTGGACTACAAGGACGGCCTTCAGGATGCGGGGTTCGCCATCGACAACCCCAACGCGCAGAGCACCTGCGGCTGCGGCCAGTCCTTCAGCTAGTCGAGCTGTTCGCCCCGTTCGGGGCATCTGACTACGGTCGCGCTCCATGACTGAGCGCGCCTTCGACCCTGACTTCGCGGAGATCCTTCCGCTCCTGCCGACCGAGATCGAATGGGGCCCGGCCGAGGACATGGCGGAGATGCGCGCCGGCGGCGCGTCGTTCAGTTTTCCGGCGGAGCCGCAGGCCGATGTGATTCGTGAGGACCGCAGGGTTCCGGGCCGCGAGGGCGACCCTGATGTCCCGGTCCGCATCTACCGTCCGGCATCCGCGCCCGATGCCCTGATGCCTGGCCTGCTCGAGATCCACGGTGGCGGGTTCATCATGGGGTCGATCGAGATGATGGACGGCTTTTGCGATCAGGTCGCGGCTGAGTTCCCAGCCGTCGTCGTCTCCGTCGAGTACCGACTTGCGCCGGAAGACCCGTACCCGGCCGGTGTGGAGGACTGCTACGCGGTACTCTCGTGGTTCGCGGACAACGCGGCCGACCTCGGTGTTGACCCCGACCGCATTGCGATCTCGGGTCAGAGCGCCGGCGGTGGCCTCGCTGCGGCGACGGCACTGCTCGCCCGTGACCGCGGCGGTCCTGCGCTGTGCTTCCAACTGCTCGAGATCCCCGAGCTCGACGACCGGCTCGAGACGCCGTCGATGGTCGCGTTCACCGACACGCCGCTGTGGAACCGGCCCAACGCCGTCCGCTCGTGGAGCTGGTATCTCGGTGACGACGACCTCCCCGGAGCAGCCGATGTGTCGCCCTATGCGGCGCCCGCCCGCGCAGAGGATCTCTCGGGCCTCCCTCCCGCGTTCGTGACCGTGATGGAGTTCGACCCGCTCCGCGACGAAGGACTCATCTACGCGACCCGTCTCCTTCAGGCCGGCGTGTCGACGGAGCTGCATGCGTACCCAGGCACATTCCACGGCTCGGCACTCGTCACGGAGGCGGCCGTCTCCAAGCAGAATACCCGCGACACGTTCAACGCGTTGCAGAAGGCGCTGACTCGCTGATCGTCAGACGAGAGCGAGGGCTTCGGCGATTTCGGAGCCGTCATAGACGGCGTCGAGGCGCCGAAGAATTGTGCCGTCGGCCTGCGCCACGAACAGCACTGGCTCGTACGGAAGCGCATAGGCGGCGACGACAGGCGTGAACTCGCCGGTGCCGGTGGCGACACCCGGATCGTTGTGGGGATCGACGTAGACCTCGGCGTGGACGATGTGGAG
Organism: Acidimicrobiales bacterium; assembly: GCA_029246685.1. Lineage (GTDB taxonomy): Bacteria > Actinomycetota > Acidimicrobiia > Acidimicrobiales > Aldehydirespiratoraceae > JAJRXC01. Next base: position 303,689 of record JAQWMR010000001.1, read on the forward strand.
GTCGTCGCGCTCGGCGGCCGCATCGATGAGCAGGTTGATGACCGGACCACAGATCGCCGTCTGGCAGAACCCCGGGGTCGCGATGCTGAGAACGATCGGCTTGTCGCCGGCATCGAGCGCATCGACGAGGTCGGTGGTGTGGAAGGGGCACGGCTTGCTTCGGGTGCAGAGCGGGTCGACGCCCATGGCGTCGTCGAAGGTGGCGGTGGCGATCGCCGGAAGGATGTCGCCCGGCTGGGGGACGTCGGTCGAGCCCGGCTCGCCGACCCGGAACATGTGCTCGGTCGTGAGGTCACCCTGGGTCATCACGCTCGTGTAGACGCCGGCGCCGGGGGGCGTGAAATGAAGCGAGTAGTAGGGCGTGGGCGTGCCCACGTCCCGCCTGGCGAGCTCCTCGGCCGCGATCACCTCGTCGCCAAAGCGGAGTACGAGGTTGATCGAGTCCGGCGCGTTGGCGCGCATGATGTCGATCCCGTCATGCAGCGCGTATGCGACGCGCTGCGGAACCGAGTGCACCATCGCGAACTCGGGGAACGCCGGAAGCATCTGCGGGATGTCGAGCGCGCCGGGTTCGTCACCGTTCTGGGCGAGCAGGGTGGTAGTCGTTGTCGACGTCGGTGAGGCATCGCCGTCGTCGCCACAGGCGGCGAGGAGTGCTCCGGCGCCCGCGAAGCCTGCGGCGCTGACGATGAATGTGCGGCGATCGAGTTCAGCCATGGCGGAAACGGTAATCGTGCGGAGCCCGCTACGACGCCTCGGGACGGGCGGACCGCCCGGTAGCGTGCGGCCGATGGCTGACGGTCTCACGATCCGAGTCGATGGACGCGACGTGCTCGTGCCGGACGATTCGGCAACGCTGCTCGACGTTCTGCGTGACGTCGCGGGCGTGCGATCGGTCAAGGACGGCTGCGCGCCACAGGGCCAATGCGGGTGCTGCACGGTGCTTGTGGACGGTCAGCCTCGCGTCTCCTGCGTGACGCCGGTGCGCCGCGTCGGCGATCGCGAGATCACTACGCCGGATGGTCTGCCCGCTGACGTTTCCTCCGCCTGGGGCGCGGCGTTCGCGTCAACCGGGGGGAGTCAGTGCGGCTTCTGCACCCCCGGGATCATCTGCCGCTACGAAGGCCTGCGCGTCAAGGGCGCGGCGCACGATGACCGCGATGTGGCCGCCGAGGCGCTGCTGGCGCATCTGTGCCGGTGCACGGGATGGCAGCCGGTCGTGGACGCGTGGGTCGCCTTCCCGTCCGCCAGTGAATCGCCGATGAGTGACAGCGCGGCTCGGCGAGCAGAGCTCGAGGGCGGTGTCGCGCAGGTCGTGGGGCCGGAGGTCGCGCTCGGCCACGGCGGCTTCGCGGACGACACGGCGCCTCTGGACGCGCCGGTCGCCGTCCCCATCTCGGAGGGCGACGGGTGGGCCGTGGCCGAGACCCGAGCCGAGGCGTTGCGTCAGGCCGGCAAGATCCAAGGCCGCCGCACGACCGCCGACTCGTCGCCGCCGATCGAGCTCCCGGAGGGCGACTGGGTGCGGACGCTGCGCACCTCGTGGATCGAGCCCGGCTATCTCGAGACCGACGCCGCTTGGTGTGAGCCAGGCGGCGAGCCGGCGTCGCCGTTGGCGAACGGCGGCGCGTTCGGCGCGAAGTCGACGAGCGAGGTCGGCGCGGTCGCCCGACGTCTGGCCGACGAGCACGGCCGAGCTGTGCGGGTCCTGTACTCGCGCGAGGACGCGGTGCAGCGGGGCCCGAAGCGCCCGCCGATCGCAGCCGGCGTGCGCGCCGACGGCACCGGCGTGATCCGCGTCGCTCGCACACCGGGCATAGCGGACGCTATAGCCGCCGTCGCGCCCGAGTTCGAGGTCGAAGAAGTGGACGTGCCGGGCCCACCGACGAGCGTCGACATTCGCGGCGCGGGATGGGCCGAAGCAGCGGTTCTGGCCGCCTCCATGCGTGACGACGACGGCTGGATCGAGGTGCCCGGCGGGGGAGCCGCGCAGGCGACCGTGGCGGACGACGGTTCGATCGCCGTACGGGTCCGCGCCGGCGATCCGCTCGATGAGACCGTCCTGCGCTCCTACTGCACCGGTGCGGCGCACATGGCGCTCGGCTGGGTCACCAGCGAGTCGCTAACGGTCGACGAGGCCGGCGAGATCCACGACCTGACGATCCGCAGCTTCGGCATTCTCCGCGCCATCGACACGCCGACGATCAACGTGGTGGTGGAAGAAGACGAGCGTGCCTCGGTCGCAGTGAGCGACGCCGTCTTCACCGCCGTAGCCGCCGCCGTCTGGCGCTCCCTCGATTTCCCCCCCACCTGGCCCACCCCCTAACCGCTACATCTGGTGTCAGACACCCGCTACATCTCAGCGAGCTCGGTGGCCGCCTCGAGTTCGGGGACCAACTCTCGGAGTCTCGCTACGGTCGCCTCGGCCTGGCCGCGGAGCTCGGCGACTGTGCCCGATGACGTGAACTCGCCATCACGCTCCCGATCGGTCGGGTAGCCGCAGATGATGTGCGACGCCCACCACTCGGGCGCCGAGAGCGAGTGGTTCACGAGCTGGTACGGCGAGTTCGGCTCGGGCAGCGGTGGTTGGGCATTGACGGTCTCGTCGTCGAGCCGATCGAGGCAAATCCGCATGCCGTCGATGGTTCGTTCGCAGAAGAGGATCACATCGGCCACGGCGACATCCATCGCCGGGGCGTAGGTCCTCTCTGGCTCAGTCGTCCGCGGCCTGCGGGGGGATGTCGATCGACAGGTTCTCCAACCGATCGTCGGGCATCTCGGGGAGCTCGCCGACGGGGACTCGGGCGAGCCCCCACGCCTCGCTGTTCTCCCGGAAGAACGCGGTCGGTATCTCGGCTGCCCGGTAGACGTCGAGAACCTGCGGGTCGACCGCCGAGCGCCGAATGAGCACGGTCTCGGACGGCTGCCGGTCACACTCGAGGCGGTCCCATTGCCCCCGCGAGAGCTCGATGAACGTGCGGCCGTCTTCGATCGTGAGCCCCTGCAGCTCGATGAAGGATGCGAACGTGGCGTTCTCGCCCGACGCCGAGTCGTTGAACGGATGGATGTGGACCAGCCCGTCGCCGTGCGTGTGGGTCCCGTCAGGGTCGACCTCGTTGTCGAAGATCGGCCACACCTCGCCACACTCGATGATGGCGTAGGCCGCATGCCAGTGGTCTTCGAGTCCGGGGCCGATTCCGGATGCGGGAGCTTGGCTGGGCGGGTCGTCGACGAGCGGTTCGCCCGTATTGCCCGGGACGGGGCGTGACACCACAACCTCGAGGGCGTCGACGAATTTGGCGAGCAGTGTGGCGTCACTGCCCCGAAGATCAATGGAGATCAGGCGGTGATCGAGAATGAAGACGAGAGAAGTGCGATCGTCGCCCTCGATGCGTACAGCCCCCTGACCGAGCACTTCGACAGACTCGGTGCGCAAGGCACCCGGCATGTCGGCCAGGAACGTGAGCGGCTCCGAGACGGCAGTGCTCAGGTGATAGCTGTCCAGCGAGACGCGGTTTCCCGAGGTGTGATCCGCCAGGAGCCGTGCGCCGCCGACGAGGTTGCGGAAGTCGAGCGCGACTCTCCAGCCCTCGGGCGGCGACCCATCGGGTGACAGAAACAGCGTCGAGAGCATCACCTCCTTGGCGATCGATCGAAGGTCCGCTTTGTTCAGGTCACTTCCTGTCGACGTGAGGATTACGGCGCCCGAGTGTTCGCCGCCGAGCCACACGACAGTCCGGGTTGAGTCGGGGTCGACGGCCGCCGAGTCGGGCCGATCGCCCATCGACCATGTGGTCTCAGTGGCATCCGTCGGCTCATCGAGGAACCACCAGGTCAGGACGAGAGGGCCCTCGTCGCCGACGAGAAACACTGCGGCCGTGCCGTCCAGCTCCGCGACCACCGACTCGATCGTGACTCTCGAGTCATCGCCGAGGCCAACGGGGTAGACGTTGAGGTCTGCGCCGAGAGGCACCTCCACGACCGGCAGGTTGGGGTCGTCGACCATGTCAGTGTCCGCGCCTCGTCGCCGATCTGCGTCACCAGGATCCCGGCCCCGCCGAGCGCGGCCAGCCCAGCGACCGCAACTACTGCGGTCCGTCGACGAGCGGAGCGGCGCCCCCGCGCCCACAGCGCGGCGGTGTCCGGCTCGGCGGTCACGTCGACCGAGCGTTGGAGTTGGTCACGGAAGTCGTTCACGGCAGCACCTCCAGGAGAAGCTCCGGTTCGTCGTCGAGCTCATCGATCGCCAGTCCCATGTCGCTCAGGGCGGCGATGGCTCGTCGGGTTCGGGTCTTGATCGTCCCCGCGGGGACGTCGAGGGCGGTGGCCACGTCGGCCACGGGGAGATGAGCGAAGTAGCGCAGCGCGATGACAGCTCGCTCGTCGTCCGCCAGCGCAGCGACGGCGTCGCGGATGGCGACCGCGTCGGCCGTCGACGGCATGGAAGCGGCAACCGCGCCTGCCTGCAGACGAGTCTCGGCCCGTCGTCGTGAGCCCCGGCGGCGAAAGCGGGATCGAGCGAGGTTCATCGCCACCCGATGCGCCCAGGCTCCGGGTCGCCCCATACGCGAAACCTTCGCCCAGTCTCGACAGACGCGGACGAACGCGTCCTGCGTCAGCTCTTCGGCCAGCAGCGGTTCGCCTGTGTAGAGGATCAGGGCCCCGAGCACGCGTGGGTATTCGACTCGGCAGAACTCGTCGAGTTCACGCGGCGCGGCCGTCATTGCATCTCCCATCACCCACACAGACGCATGAGCGACCCAGACGGTTTTTCGGCCGGTGTTTCCGGCCGGCGTTCGCCCCTAGTGTGGCCTCATGAGCAATCCAGTCGGCCCCTACACGCCCATCGTCCGAGGCGGCGACCTCCTGTTCACCGCCGGCCAGGTGGGCATCAATGAGAGCGGTCTCGTCGAGGGTGGTCTCGAACCGGAGCTGCGGCAGGTGTTCGTGAACCTGCGTTCCGTTCTCAACTCGGCTGGCGCAACGCTGACCGATGTTGTGAAGACGACAGTCTTCTTGGCTGACATGGGCGACTACGCCGCGATGAACGCGATCTACATGGAGGAGTTCGGCGACCATCGTCCCGCTCGCTCGGCGGTCGCCGTAAAGGAATTGCCGATCGGTGCCCGCATCGAGATCGAGGCGATCTCGACCGTCTGAGGTCGTTGCCGGACCGCAAGGTCTGACAGACTGCCCGCATGGATGTCGGAGCGATCATCATCGTCATTGCGCTCGTCATCGTGATGCCCGTCGGCATCCTGATGAGCATGGTCGGCCTCGCCGGCGCGCTCGGCGGTCTCGTTGGTCGCGACCGTGATCTCGACAACGTGACCGACGAGGGCGAACCCAACGAATACCTCGCGCTCAGCGACTCCAACCCGTATGAGGACTGATCCGCCCGGACTGCTGACTCGTCACTGAGATGTAGCGGGTGTCTGACACCAGATGTAGCGGGTTAGAGCCAGCGGCTGCGGCCGAAGGAGTAGCCGACGGAGCGGATCGTCTGGATCAGGTTGGCGTGCTCTTCACCGAGTTTGGCTCGCAGGCGACGCACGTGGACGTCGACCGTGCGGGCACCGCCGTAGTAGTCGTAGCCCCAAACCCGGTTGAGCAGCGTCTCGCGGGTGAAGACTTTGCCCGGATGGGCGGCGAGGAACTTGAGCAGCTCGTACTCCATGTAGGTGAGGTCGAGCGGGCGGCCCTCGATGATCGCCTGGTACGTCTCCAGGTTCATGGCCAGCGGGCCGTACTCGATGAGGTCGACGTCGTCGCTGCTGCCGGACTTTCGGAAGACGTGCTGCAGGCGCGTCTCGAACTCGATGGGGTGGAACGGGTGGACGCAGAAGTCGTCGAACAGGTCCTCGCGAGGATCGAGTTCCATGAGCTGCCCGCCGTTGGCGAGCAGCAGCACCGAGTCGACGTTGATATCACCGTTGCGGATCGCCCGGCAGAACCGGAGCGCCTGCTCGAGATCGGACCCGGCGGTGGCCGACACGATGGCGCCGATCCAGCCCTCCGACGGTTCGTCGCGGCGAGCAGCGTCGATGTCGGGCGCGCCCTTCCAAGCCCAGCCCCCGATGTCGAGGGCTTGAGCGAGCTCCGGTGGGACCGGCTCAGGGAAGACGAGAAGCGGTTCCATCAGGTGCTCGGGAGGTAGCGCTCCAGCTCGAACGGGGTGACCTGGCTCTGGTACTCGGCCCATTCGGTGCGCTTGTTGCGCAGGAACCACTCGAAGATGTGGTCGCCGAGGGTCTTGCGGACGAGGTCTGACTGCTCCATCACGTCGAGTGCTTCGTCGAGCGACCGGGGTAGCGGCTCCACACCGAGGTCGCGGCGCTCGTGCTCGGTCAGGTCGAACAGGTTCGTGTTGGTCTCTTCGGGCAACTCGTAGCGCTCGGTCACGCCGCGCATGCCGGCGGCGAGCAGCAGCGAGAATGCGAGATACGGATTGCAGGCCGGGTCCGGCGCTCGGTATTCGATGCGAGCGGACTCGGACTTGCCCTTCTTGCGCACCGGCACCCGGACGAGCGCCGAGCGGTTGTTGCGAGCCCAGGCGACGAAGGGCGGCGCCTCGGAGGTCTCGGCGATGCGCTTGTAGCTGTTGACGAGCTGGTTCGTGACGGCCGTGATCTCGCGAGCGTGGCGGAGCACGCCGGCGGTGAAGTGGCGAGCGGTGTCGGACCAGCCGTAGGGGTTGTCGGCGTCGTGGAACGCATTGTCCCCGTCCTTGAACAGCGACAGGTGCGTGTGCATACCGGAGCCCTGCACGCCGTTGAGCGGCTTCGGCATGAACGTCGCGTAGCAGTCGCGCTCCAGCGCGATCTTCTTCACGACCAGACGCATCGTCATCAGGTTGTCGGCAACGTCGAGCGCCTCGGTGTAGCGAAGGTCGATCTCGTGCTGGCTCGGCGAGTCCTCGTGGAACGAGTACTCGATCGAAATGCCCATCGCCTCGAGCATGTGGATGGTGCGCTTACGCAGGTCGCTCGAGACATCGGCCGTGGTGAGGTCGAAGTAGGACGCCCGGTCGAGGGGCACCGGCTTGCCGAGCGACGGGTCGCCGGAGGCGAAGTAGAAGAACTCGACCTCGGGGGCCGCGAAGAACGAATACCCCTGGGTGCGGGCTTCGTCGAGGTTGCGACGCAGGACCTGACGGGGGTCGCCGGCGAACGGCGTCTCATCGAGATTCTGGATGTCGCAGAACATCCGGGCGGACGGCTCGTCTTCCTTGGCCCACGGAAGAAGCTCGAAGGTGGTGGCGTCGGGCCGGGCCAAAACGTCGGATTCGTGAACGCGGCTGAACCCGTTGATGGCCGTGCCGTCGAACTGGACGCCCTCGTCGAAGGCGGTGTCGAGTTCGGCCGGTGTGATGGCGACTGACTTCAGCTGCCCGAGCACATCGGTGAACCACAGTCGGATCAGCCGGACGCCGCGCTCTTCGACTGTTCGCAGCACGTATTCCTGTTCGCGCTCCATGGTGCCTCCCGGGACTCCACAACAAGCTTGCCCGATTGACTGTGGCAGACCCAACGGCGGGCGTCTCTGGCGCGGCGGATGCGTTCACGCGCCGTTCACAAACGCGACATTGCAGGGTAATCCCGCATTGGAACGATGGCGCCCGGCTCGACAGACTGAGCCGCTTGCCGTTGCCTGGGCGCGATCGTGTGATCGCGAGTAGAAACGGCGAGTTCTCAACACTCCCTACCCATCCAACGAACACCTCAAGAGAGGCACACATGGCCTACCAGGCTGAGTACCTGTGGATCGACGGCTCCGAGCCGACCCGAGAGATCCGCGGCAAGACCAAGATCCTCGCTGACGGCGCTGAGCCGGGCATCTGGGGCTACGACGGTTCCAGCACGAACCAGGCGACCGGCGACAACTCCGATGTCGTCCTTCAGCCGGTGTTCCAGTGCCCGGACCCGATTCGGGGCGGCAACAACATCCTCGTTCTTTGCGAGACGGCCCTCACGGCCGATCTCTCACCGCATCCGACCAACACGCGAGCGGCCGCCCGCGAGGCGCTCGTCGCCTACGGCGACCAGGAGCCCTGGTTCGGTCTCGAGCAGGAGTACACGCTGATCAACCCGGCGACCGGTTGGCCTGCCGGCTTCCCGCCGAACGGCTTCCCCGCTCCGCAGGGCCCGTACTACTGCGGCGTCGGCGCTCTCAAGATTCACGGCCGTGACCTGATCGAGCAGCACACGCAAGCGTGCATCGATGCCGGGCTTGCGATCTCCGGCACCAATGCCGAGGTGATGCCCGGCCAGTGGGAGTTCCAGATCGGCCCGGCCGACACCGTCACGGTCGGCGACCATCTGTGGATCGCCCGCTACCTCCTCTACCGCCTGGCCGAGAACTTCGAGGTCGAGGTCAGCATCGAAGCCAAGCCGATGAAGGGCGATTGGAACGGCGCCGGCATGCACACCAACTTCAGCACCAAGGCGATGCGTGAGTCCTACGACCCGATCATCGCTGCCTGTGAGGCCATGGGTGCCGACGGCGCCGTCGAGCGCCACCTGGCCGGATACGGCACCGGGATCGAGGATCGTCTCACGGGCGATCACGAGACCCAGCGTTTCGACCAGTTCAGCTACGGCGTCTCTGATCGTGGTGCGTCCATCCGCATCCCGTGGCAGGTCGATCAGGACAAGAAGGGCTACATCGAGGATCGTCGCCCGAACGCCAACGCCGACCCGTATGTGGTCTCCGCGTTGCTGACGAACACCATCTGCAGCGCCTTGGCGTAACCCGCACTTCCCGAAATCTGGGGTCGTCTTCCACGTCCAACGTGGAAAACGACCCCAGATTTCGTGGTTTTGGGGTCAGCTGAAGGCGGCTTGGCGCTCGTCGAGGGCCGAGAGCAGGACGAGCGCCATGGCCGGGTCAGCCTTTATCGCCCGGGAGAAGGCTGAGCGTCCGAGCGCAAAGACCGTACTGTCGCTGAGCGCGTTGGCGTCAGCGGTACGCAGGTCGCCGGTGAGGAGGGCGATCTCGCCCACGAAGTGGCCCGGGCCGAGCTGCGCGACGGTGGTGCCGTCACGGACGACCTCCACGCGGCCGTCGAGAATCAGAAAGAAGGCGACGGCCTCCGAGCCTTGCTCGATCGGCGTCGACCCGGCGCTCCATGTCACCGTCTTGCCGATCCTCGCGATGTTCTTGCGCTGGCGAGCGGTCGTCTGGCTGAAGAGAGGGACATTCTTCAGCTGCGCAAGGATGGCCTTGTCGCTCATGAGCGTGAACCGTAGGGACCCGGACCCGGGTCTTCGCAGATCTGGACCATCGCCTTGCCCATGTTGGCGCCGGTGAACAGCGAGTTGAGGCTCTCGACACAATTCTCGAAGCCGACGCGCATGTCGGTCTTGTAGTCCATCTTTCCTTCGGCGGCCCACTGATTCAGTAGGTCCCACGCTTCCGGGTAGCGCTCGACGTAGGCGAGTCCCTGGAACCCGGCCATCTTCGCCTGCTTGTTGATCAAGTTGAGGTAGTTCGACGGACCGGGCGGCCGGCCTTTCTCGTTGTACATCGAGATCGCCCCGACGATCACGACCCGCGCCCCGATGGCGAGGCGCCGAAGAGCGAGGTCGAGGATCGGGCCGCCCACATTGTCGAAGTAGATGTCGAACCCCTTCGGGCGGATCTCCTTCAGACGCGCTGCGAGATCGTCGGTGCGGCGGTTCAGGCACACCTCGGCGCCGAGCGACTCGACCCAGCGGCACTTCTCGTCTGACCCGGCGATGCCCACGACGGTGGCGCCGAGGTTGCGGGCGACCTGTACGGCGACCGAGCCAGTTGATCCGCCGGCGGCGGAGATGAGCACCGTGTCGCCTTCCTTGATTTCGCCGAGATCGGTCAGCCCGAAGTACGCAGTGGCCGCGGCGCTGCCGATCACGGCCATCTGGAAGATCGCATCGTGCTCTGGTGGAAAGGCGTTGACGATCGGGCTGTCGCCATCGGCGACCACCCAACTGTTCCAGCCCGGGAGACCGCCTCCGCACCACGAGCCGATCGGGATATCGGGGTGGGTGCTCTCGATCACCCTGCCCATGCCGCCGCCTCGCACGGCTTCGCCGATCTTGACCCCTGGGAGATATCCCTCTCCCTCGTCGAGCCAGCTACGGACCGCTGCGTCCATCTGGAGGTACACCATTCGCAGCAGGATCTGGCGGTCGCCGAGCTCGGGCATGTCGCCCTCGACGAGCTCGACGTCGTCCTCGGTCAGCATCCCGTCGGGCCGACTCCGCAGGACGACCTGGCGGTTCGTTCGGACGAGAGGGTCGGGCATATCGGCAAGAGTCAGCTCGCTCATGGGCGGGAGTCTCGCGCATCGCCCGAAACGGCGTCACCTGCCGACGCCTCGTACGCTTGAGACATGACCACCCGGCCGAACGACGAGGCGCCGTCCCATCTCCGCGTGGCGATCTGTCAGATCAACCCGACGGTCGGCGATCTGGACGGCAACGTCGCCCTGGCGCTCGCCGCGCTTGCCGAGGCGGAGGACGCTGGCGCTGATGTCGCGGTTCTCCCGGAGATGACGATCACCGGCTACCCGCCGGAGGATCTCGTTCTGAAGCCCGGCTTCGTCGCCGATTGCCGGGCCGCGCTCGAGAAGTTCGCGGCGCAGACCGGTCGTTGTGCCGTCGTCATCGGATTCGCAGACGGTGATCAGGGTGCGGCGCGGGTCATCCAGGACTTCGGTGGGGTCGACCACTTCAACGGGGTGTGGAACGCCGTCGCGGTGTGTGCGGAGGGCCGGGTGTTCGGCACGTACCACAAGCGCCATCTGCCGAACTACGACGTGTTCGATGAGCTCCGCCACTTCCGCCCGGGTGACGAGGCCCTCGCGTTGTTCGAAATCGCCGGCGTCGGGGTTGGCGTCACCCTGTGCGAGGACTCCTGGGTCCCGGACGGTCCGGTCTCGCAGCTCGCACGAGGCGGCGCCCGTCTCGTCCTGAACATCAACGGCTCACCGTTCCGGGTCGGCAAGCAGGCGGTCCGCGAGGACGTCATCGCCCAGCGGGTGCTCGAAGCCGGCGTGCCGGTTGTCTACGCGAACCTGGTCGGCGGGCAGGACGAGCTCATCTTCGATGGTGGCTCGTTCGTCGTCGCCGAGACCAGCGACGGCACAGAAGTGGTCGCCCGCCTGTCGTCGTTCGCCGAAGGTGTCGACGTGTTCGACGTCGAACTGCCTCCCGTGCGGCCGATGATGGATCGATACCGGTCGGTCCCGGTGACGGCGGCGCCGACGGCGGCCCGCACCCTCATCCCGCCTCCACTCGTGCCGATGCTCGACCCGTTGGCCGAGCAGTGGGAAGCGCTCGTGATGGCCACGCGTGACTACGTCCGCAAGTCCGGATTCTCCGCCGTGTGTCTCGGTATCTCCGGCGGCGTGGATTCGTCGTTGACCGCCGCCATCGCGGTCGACGCACTCGGGCCCGACAACGTCCACGGCATCCTGTTGCCATCGCGGTACTCGAGCGACCATTCGCTCGGGGACGCTGCGGCGCTCGCCGAGAACCTCGGCATCGCCACGCATGTCATTCCTATCGAGCCGGCCCACGCCGCGTTTGCCGAGATGCTCGTTCCCCACGTGGCCGACGGCGCGATCGAGGTCGGTGACGTCACAGATCAGAACCTGCAGGCCCGCATCCGCGGGGTCGTCTGGATGGCCATAGCCAACGAGCACAGCTGGCTTGCCCTCACGGCCGGCAACAAGTCCGAAGCCGCCGTCGGCTACTCCACCCTCTACGGCGACACGGCCGGCGCCTACGCCGTCATCAAGGACGTGTGGAAGCTCGGCGTGTACGGGCTGTGCCGTTGGCGCAACGAGGTGGCGATCATCGAGAACGGTCAGCCGCTCATCCCCGACAACGTTCTCGTGAAGGCGCCGTCGGCCGAACTGCGACCGGATCAGACCGATGATCAGTCACTTCCCGCCTACGAGATACTGGATCCGGTCCTCCAGGCGTACGTCGAAGACGACAAGACTGTCGCCGAGATCATTGCGATGGAGATCGCGGATCGAGATGACGTCGAACGCGTTTGCCAGCTCGTTGATCTGGCCGAGTTCAAGCGACGCCAGACGCCGCTGGGCGCCCGCATCTCGAAGAAGGCGTTCGGTCGGGATCGACGCATGCCCATCATCAACCGGTACCGCGGCTAATTTCGCCACGGTGCGTCACGGGTGGTGGCGTTCATTGCAACCGTCTCGGGAGGATGGGTGAATCAAGGGTTGACGGCCGTGCAGACCGCACAGGTCGTCGGAAGCCTGCACTGGGCCACGACGCGGCTCTTTGAGGTATTCGGGTTGTGGGCGGCGGAAGCCGACCGGCCCGACATCGCCGTTTCGATGGCCACTTCGTCGCGCCACCTCGGCTGGCACGCGTCCGACTTGGCCGAGTTGTTGCCGGATTCCGTGCTGCTCGACGACGCGGTGCAGACCGCGCCACACGCCCTCGAAGTGGACGCCGCGGTCGAAGCGATACGAGCAATTCCCGGATCGATCGAGCGCCTCGCGGTGACCCATCGCGTCCTGCTCGCCCGGATCGCGGCCCGCTGCGTGGCGATCGAGCGGGTGTCCGGTCCGCACAACGATGCCGCGCTGTCTCGAGTTCTAGCCTTCCTGCTCGCCGATCTTCGTCGTGACCGCGACGACGGTGAGGCACTCCTCGGCCGGCTCCTCACGGACGTCTCGGTGGTCGAGAAGGCGAACGCCAGGATGCTCGAAGCGGAGTCCCGCCTGGTCACGGCAGGCGGTCTCTTGCCGGTCGGCATCGACTGACAAGGCGTCGCCGGCGGCTGGGCCCAACGAATCAACTCTGGACAGACTGCGGTCGCGTCCTCATGATCGGTGTGGGATACGCCGGCACCATGCTGGATCCGCAGTCCGAACGCGCCGCGTGCGCCACACATTACGAAGCACCCCCGGTGGTGGAATCACGATCGCTCGGTATCGTGCATCAACTAGCCGGTAGCGACGAGAGGGCAACTCTGTGGCGAAGGAACGTGTCGAACGGGACGAAGAGGACCTGGTTCGGCTGTACCTCACCGATATCGGTCAATACCCCCTTCTCACGAAGGAAGACGAGGTCCGGCTCGCTCAGGAGATCGAGGGCGGGACCGAGGCTCGGGTCGAGATGGAATCCACCGAGGGTGAGCTCACCCCGGCGAAGAAGCGCGAACTGCGCCGAGCCATCCAGAAGGGCGAAGCGGCCGAGCGCACCTTCGTGCAGTCCAACCTGCGCCTCGTCGTCTCCATCGCCAAGAAGTACCAGGCGTCGGGCCTGCCGCTGCTGGATCTCATCCAGGAGGGCAACCTCGGCCTGATGCACGCCGTCGAGAAGTTCGACTGGCGCAAGGGCTTCAAGTTCTCCACCTACGCCACCTGGTGGATCCGTCAGGCGATCACCCGTGGCATCGCCAACACCGGCCGCACCATCCGCCTTCCGGTCCACGCCGGCGACACCCTCGCCCGGCTCCAGAAGGCTCGCGCCCGCCTCGAGCTGAAGTACGGCCGTCCGGCCACGCTCGCCGAGCTGGCCATCGAAGTCGAGATGCCCGAGGAGAAGGTCACCGAGGCGCTGCGCTTCGCGGCCGAGCCCCTGTCGCTCTCCGAACCGCTCCGTGAAGACGGCGACGCCGAACTCGGCGATGTCGTGGAGGACAAAGGCGCTGACTCACCCTTCGAGAGCGCAGCCACATCGCTGCTTCCCGTCGAGATCTCCCGCCTCCTCGCCCCGTTGGACGAGCGCGAGCGCGAGATCCTGAAGCTTCGTTTCGGCCTCGACCGTGGCGAGCCTCGCACCCTCGAAGAGGTCGGTGAGCACTTCAATCTCACCCGTGAGCGGATCCGTCAGATCGAAGCCCGCGCGATGTCGAAGCTCCGGCACCCGTCGAGCGACACAGGCGCTCGCGACCTTCTCAGCGTCTGAGCGAACGCCGCCTCTCAGCTTGGCGGCACCACGCAGGCGGATAGATCAGCGTCGCCCGCGCCGATGACCAGCACGTCGACGGGGCCTGCCTGCGTCGTCACCGTGGAACCCGCGGCAACCTGCATGGGAAACGAGCGAACGTCGCCCTGCGTGATCATCACCCGCGCGGCTGAGTCGACGAAGATCTGTGTGCCGGCTTCGATCGTCTGTGAGATTCGTCCGACGGCCGGCTCGCACAGCAGTTCGTGGGTCGGTCCGGTCACGAGGGCCAGCGAGGCGTCGGCGTTGAGCTGGCCGGCGACGGAGAAACCGCTCGACACATCGGGGATGTCGCCGGCCGCATCCGCGTCGATGATCCAGCTGGCGCGCACCTCATGGATTGGTTTGAAGCTCTCGGGCACCTGGTCGATGAACTCCGATTGGGCGGGCGCCGCGACTTGGTCGGGGTGCCCGGTCCCGAAGGGTGGGCGATTGCGAATCTGATCGGTCGCATCGGGAAGCGCCAGCGCGATCACCACGAGGGGGACGAGGACCAGCGGTCGACGCCACTCCCACAGCTGTGCGACGCCGAGCCCGAGGATCGGCAGCATGAGGCCCATCGAGACGTGTAGGTAACGGCCGAAGCTCGCGACACCCTCGATGTCGCCGCCTGCGACGGCGCGGTTGTAATCGGTTAGCAGCCCGAAGACGAGTACCGCCGTGGTGAGCCCGACGACGTAGGCGAACTGTGATGCGTGCTGATCCACGCGTCGGGCCGCGGCGGCTCGCCACCAGCCGACAATGAGGATCGCGCCGAGAATTCCACCGCCCCTGCTTCCCTGGCTGAGTCCCTCGAGCGCACCGGACACCATGTGGTGCGCGAACTGCACCATGCGCCAGGGATGCGGGTCGGACTCGGAAGCCCCGCCGTAGGTGAGGAACCAGACGACGAAGACCACGCCCGGCACCACGGTATGGCGCGCCGCGATGCGCCAGTCTCGGCGGCGGACGAGGACGAACGCGCCGACCCCCACCGCAACCGCGGGGAAGACGGCCGACGTCATCAGCCCGAGGATCGCGACGCCCAGGCCTGCGCTGTCGCGTCGCGACCAGGGACCGTCGTGGTCGGCCATGAGCATCTGCACGAGACCGGCGATGACTGACCCGTTCAAGGTGATCTGGAAGCCGAAGACGATGTTGTCCCAGCCGGCGCCGTAGAAGACGAAGCCGACCATGAGTGCGATGGCAAGCCACGCCTTGACTCCCATGCGGCGCATGATCATGTGGCCGAGACCAGCGACCGTGAGGTGGGCCAGCACCACCAGGAGTTGGTGCGGGAAGTAGGTGTGGAGGCCGAATAGCTCGAAGTTGATCCGGTAGGCGATCAGCGGCAGCGTCACCCAGTGGCCGTTGTGGTCGCCGAAGAACCCCTCCATCGACGGGAGCTTGCGGTTCGCGAGGAACGACCACTCGTCGAGGAAGTACCAGACGCCGTCACCCCACACCAGAAGCGTGGGGAGCGCGGCGAGGAAGACGACGAGCGCTGCGATCGTGCCCGCCCGCTCCGACGTGAGTGCGCGGAGGTTCATCCGTCGGCGGGCTCGCTGGCCCGCTCGCCGGACTCGGGCAGGCCGTAGTCCTCGGAGAAGATCCGCCGATGGGTGCGCAGCATGTCGGCGATCGTCTTGCGGATGTTCGTGAACGACGTGGAGCCACCCCGACCGAACTCGCGGGGAAATGTCTGAATGCCGACCTCGCCGACCGGATAGCCCATCAACATCGTCTTGATCGTGATCTCGGCGCCGATGAACGGGCTCGTGGCGGAGGTGGACGGGAATCGAACCCGCCGGACAGGGATCACCCATCCCACCCGCTTTGAAGGCGGGGGAGCCCACCAGGCGCTCGGACACCTCCGCTCGGCAACCTATCGCCGCGACGCGGGTGCCCCTCAGCCCGCCAGGGCGGTCTCGAGATCGGCGAGAAGGTCGGTGGTCGACTCGATCCCGACGCTGAGACGAATGAGACCGGCGGGCAGATGCTCCTGGCCCGGGATCACGGATCGGCGCTCCATGGTGGACTCGACGGCACCGAGGCTCGTGGCGTGGCGGATCAATGTGGTCGCGAGACAGAGCGCGTCTGCTGCGTCGCCGGACTCGACTTCGAAGCTCACGATTGTGCCGAATCCGTTGAGCTGTTCCGTCGCGATGTCGTGTTGAGGGTGGCTGGTGAGGCCGGGGTAGCGAACCGAGTTGACCGCTGGGTGATCGTCGAGATACTCGGCGATGGCCATGGCGTTCTGTTGCGCCGCGTCGAGCCGGATCGCCAGGGTTCGAGCGCCTCGCACGGCGAGGTACGACTCCAGCGCGCCGGGCGTCGCCCCCGTCAGGACTCGCAACCGATGCAGCGCGGCGTAGAGTTCGTCGTCGTTGGTGCTCAGCGACCCGGACAGAAGGTCAGAATGGCCGCCGATGTACTTGGTGACGGACATCATCGAGATGTCGGCACCCAACTCGAGCGGACGTTGATTGAGCGGTGTCGCGAACGTGTTGTCGACCGCGAGGATCGTTCCTTCTCGCCGTGGCGCGGCACCGATCGCGGCGAGGTCGGCGATGTTGAGCAGCGGGTTCGACGGCGATTCGATCCACACCAGAGCCGCGCGCTGGAGCGCGTCGATCCAGCCGGCGGTGTCGTCGACGGCAATTCGTTCGACCAGCCAACGCCCGCGAGTCACGCCGTCATCGGCGATTCCCGCCACGCCCTGATAGCAGTCGTCCGGGATCACGACTGTCGCTCCGGCGGTGACCTGGTCGAACACTGCGGCTGCGGCGGCCATGCCTGATGCGAACGCCAGGGTCGGGCCGCCCTCGAGGCCACCGATCAGCGATTCGAGGGCGTGCCAGGTCGGCGTGCCTCCGTCGCGTGCGTAGCCGAGGTCGCCGCCACGGATGTAGGTGGACGCCGCGACCAGTGGAGTGTTGAGAGGGTCACCGGGATCTTCGCCGCGTGCCGCGGTGACGACCCACGTACGCGGGTCCACGTCGGGCAGGTCGTTGCTCATCGCCGCAGGCTAGTGGTGGAGGTCGCGGAGACATCTCGTGATCGGCTCGCTACGGTCTCGGACATGTCGAAGAACCGTGTCGTACTTGTTGCCATCCTCGTCGTTCTGCTCGCTGTCCTCGCCCGCAAGGTCAAGGACTGAGCCGACTCGGCATCGGTCAGAGCGGCCAGACCCGGCCCATCGGGCCGCGATTCGGCGCGGCGCGCCGGGTTCGCCACAGCAGCGCAGCGCCGGCGGCGAGTCCGAGGCCGAGTGCGCCTGCCCCGACCGTGCGGGGCTTGGGCGCCGCGATCGATCCCTCTCGCAGCGGCCGCGGGTCAACCGGTCGTGAGCGGTCAGCTCTGCCACCACCCGGAGGAGGTACTCGGCGGCTTCTTGCGCGGTCGCGTCTTCGAGGACGGCGACCTCGTGCGCGAGATGTTTCGCGGTGCCTCGGCGTAGCGCTATCTTCATCCTCGACGGGGCCTGGTCGGGGAAGACGATGGAGAGCTGGGGAAGGGTGGTCAGCGGGAGCAACAGGCGTGCCGCCCGGTCGATGCCGACGAGCGCGAACGTCGAGACGACGGAGAGCACGGCCCAACGCGCCACCGCCTCGAGGAGCGAGGCGGGTGTCCGAGCATGGAGTTGATCTTCCAGGCCGCCGCGACAACAAGAACGAAGGGGACGCCGAGGATGGTGAGGCGCGCAAAGCGGGCGAGCCAAGGCCGGCTACGCCACTCGGCGGCGCGCCGTTCGATATCTGTTGAAACGCCTTGTTCCTGTATCCCCCCTTCCGTCGGTGCCAACGTCGCAATATCGATGGGTCAGGTGGCCTAGTTGAACTGGATTCAGTCTCTCAAGAACTGAGAATTGCCTGAAGGAGGCGAGAAGCGCCCCGCTTGTCGAGCGGTTCGTTGCCGTTTCCGCACTTGGGTGACTGCACGCACGACGGGCATCCGTCGGTGCAGGCGCACGCATCGATGACGCCGGTGGTTGCGCAGAGATGCCGTTCGCCCGCTTCCCATCCGAGTTCGGCGATGCCGGCGCCGCCTGGATAGCCGTCGTAGATGAAGACTGTGGGGGCGCCCGTGTCGGCGTGGTGTGCGGTGGACACTCCGCCGACGTCCCATCGGTCGCAGATCGTGAAGAGCGGGAGCAGTCCGATCGCCGCGTGCTCAGTGGCGTGGAGGGTGCCGCCCACCTCGCCGGCCGCCTGAACAGTCTCGAGGTCGACGGTGTACCAAAACGCCCGGGTGACCAGCCGTTGCTCGGGGAGGTCGAGAGTCTCGTGGCTGACGATCTTGCGGCTGCGCGACTCGCGGAGCTGATAGCCGGTCACCTGGGTGATGACCTCGACCGTTCCGAGGTGAAGGGTCGCGGACCCGACCGCTCGTTCGGCCTCCACGTCGAGGACTCGAATGTCGGTGTTGCTCCGAGCCTGGGTGTATTCGCCTCCGTCGGCGTCGACCACGCGTGCTTCGCGCTCGGCGAGATCGAGCGACAGCACCTCGAAGGTCTGCCCCCGGTGCATGTAGATCGCCCCGGTGTGGACCGAGCTGTGGGCGCGGCTCTCGTCGACCGTGCCGATGAGCCGCTCCGTGTGGTGATCGATGATCCGAACCTCGCCGGACGAACCGGAGCGCAGGCTGATCCCTCGCGACGGATACCCCGTCCCGCACCAGTGAGCGAACGGCTCATCGGTGCCGTTGCGCCACCGGCGGCGCAGTCGGAGATCGTCGAGGCGGACGAGGTTACGGACCCCGTCGTGGAGCTCTTCCTCGGTCCAGAACCGCAGATCGTCGTAGCTGATCGGCAGCTCGTAGGCCGCGCAGGCGAGGTGCGGATCGAGGATGTAGGGGTTGGCGGTGTTGACGACGCAGGGCTCGGGAGGCCTGGAAAAGACCTCGTCCGGGTGGGCCATCAAGTAGCGGTCCAACTGGTCGTCGCCACCGACCAGAACGGTGACGGACTCGGCGCTTCGGCGGCCAGCACGGCCCGCCTGCTGCCACATCGAGGCGATGGTTCCAGGGAAGCCGTTCATGACGCAGGCATCGAGGCCACCGATGTCGACACCGAGCTCGAGCGCCGAGGTGGAGACCACTCCGCGCAGCGCCCCGCCGAAGAGCTCGTGCTCGATCGCCCGACGCTCCTCGGCGAGATAGCCGGCTCGGTAGGCGAGCACGGAGTCGGAGAGCTCAGCCGGGAGTCGGCGCGCGACATCGGCCGCAACGAGTTCGGTGCCCTTCCGGGACCGGCAGAAGGTGATGGTGCGATGGCCGGACTCGACGAGCGCGGCGGTCACCGAAGCGCACTCCAAGTTCGGCGACGACCGGGCCCCGGACTCGACCTCGACGATGGGCGGATCCAACAGCGCGAAACGGCGGGGGCCGGTGGGCGAACCGTCGTCGGTGACAGCGGTGACCGGCGCGCCGCACAGGGCGGATGCCAGACGGGCGGGTTCTCCGATCGTGGCGGAGCAGAAGATGAAGGTGGGGTCGCTGCCGTAGTGGCGACAGATTCGTCGGAGCCGGCGCAGGATTTGGGCGACGTGGGTACCGAAGATGCCCCGCAGCACGTGCAGTTCGTCGATGACGACATAGCAGAGCCGCATGAGTAGTGCGTCCCACTTGGCGTGGCGGGGGAGCAGGCCGCCGTGGAGCATCTCGGGATTGGTGAGGACCACGTTGGCGTTGTCGCGCACCCAGGCCTTCTCTTCCGGCGTGGCATCGCCGTCGTAGGCGCCGGGGATCAGGTCGGGGAAGCCGATCACATCGAGCGCGCGCAGCTGATCGTGGGCGAGTGCCTTGGTGGGATAGAGAACGAGCGCGGTTCCGGGCTTGATCGGATCGATCACCGCTTCCGCGATCGGGAGCTGAAAGCAGCGCGACTTGCCCGACGCCGTGCCCGTTGCGACGACGACGTTGGTGCCGCTGCGAGCAAGTTCGATCGCCTCGGCCTGGTGCGTCCACAAGCCATCGCCGCTCATCGCGTCGGTGATCGCTTCGGGCAGTGGCTGCTGGAGAGTAGCGAAGCGTTCGCCACGCGCCGCGAAGTGCTCGATATGGACGAGGCGGCCGTCGTCGTCGAGCTCCGTGAGCAGGTTGTCGAACGCGGCCGTGCGGGCGAGCGGGGGAGGTGCGAGCCGTAGATCGGCTGTGTCGTCGGGCGCGAGAGCGTCTGCACTGCCGGTTGGCTGGGGCTCGGGAGCCAGCGCCACTCAACGATGTTACGGCAGGGGTGTGACCGAATCACATGGGTGTGATCACACGCGTGTGATCTGACCGACGGTGGGGCGGTTCCGGCGGCAGGACTCGCCGTATTAGTTTCGCCGGTGTGCAGATCGTCACGGCGAGCCATCGAGACGGCCAGTGGACTGTCGTCACGGTCGCGGGCGAGCTGGATGTGGTCGGCGGCCCGGATCTTCGCCAGGCGGTGATGCGCGAGGTCGCGCAGGGCAACCACCACCTCGTACTCGACCTCACAAGTGTCGACTTCGTTGATTCGTTCGGCCTCGGTGTCATCGTCGGCGCCCTGAAACGCACACGTCTTCTCGACGGTGATCTGCGCCTCGTGGTCCCGGAGCCGAGGCTTCGCCGCGTCTTCGAAGTGTGCGACCTGGACCGGGTGTTCGCCCTTCACGACGACGTTGCGGCGGCGCGCGAATGAGTCCGGACTCGCCGGCAGGCGATGAGATGGCGGTGGCGGACTTCCGCCCCGGGGAGATCGTCCTCGAGATCCCGGCCCGCACGGAGTACGTCTCCCTTGTGCGCGTCGTTGTCGCCGCGGCGGCCGAGATCGAGCCGGACATGGACAGCGACCGCATCGAGGATCTCCGCGTCGCAGTGTCCGAGGCAGCCACCAACGCGATCGAGGCCCACGATCTCCATGGCGTAAGCGACCGGGTCCGGATCCAGTGCAACTTGGCCGATGAAGAGGTCGCCGTCGTCGTTCACGACCAAGGGATGGGCTTCGAGCCCGACGAGGTGCCGCAGCTTCCCGAGCCCGACACGCCCGAGCGGCTGCTGCATGAGTCCGGCCTCGGCGTACACCTCATGCAGATGCTCGCCGACGAATCCGAGATCAGCGCGACGGAGACGGGCACGGACGTGCGCCTTGTCGTCTACTCGTCGAAGCGTCGTCGGAAAGGGGACGCGTTGCCAGAAGAGATCTGACGGATACCGTTTCTCTCCGTCTATGGCCTCCGACGACCAACTTCCCTTCTCGCCGTTGACGTGGATCGGCGGCGAGCGTCGACTCGCGCGTCGCGTCGGTCGTCCGGTGCGCAACTTCCTGCGCATCGAGGCTGCGGGTGGCATCCTCCTGCTGATTGCCACGATCGTGGCGCTCGTGTGGGCGAACTCGCCGTGGAGCGAGACCTACCAGGACATCCTCCACACCCACATCACCATCGAAGTCGGCGATCTGATCCACCTCGACGAGTCGGTGCTTCACTGGATCAATGACGCGCTGATGGCGATCTTCTTCTTCGTCGTCGGCTTGGAGATCAAGCGGGAGCTCGTCGTCGGCGAGCTGCGCGACCCTCGGGCGGCAGCTCTTCCTGCGATCGCGGCGATCGGCGGCATGGTCGTGCCCGCCGCCGTCTACATCGCGTTTAACTCCAGCGCCCCGGGGTTCGATGGCTGGGGCATCCCGATGGCAACCGACATCGCGTTCGCGATCGGTGTCGTCTCGCTGCTCGGCAACCGCGTGCCCAGCGCCATGAAGGTCTTCTTGCTGACGCTCGCGATCGTCGACGACATCGGCGCGATCGCCGTCATCGCGATCTTCTACACCGATGACTTCTCCTCGGGATGGTTCCTCGTGGCCATCGCCGCGATCGTCTTCGTCCTGATCATGCGCGTCGTGAAGATCTGGTGGATTCCGGCCTACGTCATCGTCGGTACCTTCGTGTGGCTCGCCGTCTTCGAGTCTGGGATCCACGCGACGATCGCCGGCGTCATCCTTGGCCTCATTACCCCAGCGGTGCCGCTCAAGCCGGAGGCGGAGGAGGAGGACATCGACGACGTCATCCGCTCCGCGGTGCGTGGCGACGCCAGCGCGCTCGTCGTTCGACGTGCGAACTTCGAGCTGAAGGAGCAGGTCTCGGTGGTCGAGCGGTTGGAGGACGCGCTCCATCCGTTCTCGAGCTACCTGATCGTTCCCCTGTTCGCGCTCGCCAATGCCGGTGTCGTGCTCTCGAGCGACACATTGAGCGACGCGATCAGCAGCCCGGTGACTCTCGGCGTGGTCTTCGGACTCGTCTTCGGCAAGATCGTCGGCGTGTCGATCGCGACGCTGTTCGCCGTGAAGAGCGGGATCGCCGAGCTGCCCCGCGCGGCCACATGGACCCACGTCTACGGCCTGGCCGCGATGGCCGGAATCGGCTTCACGGTGTCGTTGTTCATCACCGGCCTTGCGTTCGACGACGCCGTCATCGCCGATGAAGCCCGCATCGGCATCCTGGCCGCGTCCGCCATCGCGGCGATCGTCGGCACGCTCGTTCTCCTGCGGGCCAAAGAGGTGGTCGAAGTGGAGATCGACGCTCCTGGGCCCGCAGGTTCGTAGGCCCCCCGCAGCGAGAACATTCACGTTGACGGCCATTCTGCCGAACAACGTTTCGCGCGACGTCCCTGACAAGTATTACTTGACAAGTAGTAGTCGAATCAGATTGGTTTCCGTTTCGTGGCCAACGCCCTCGTGATCGTCGAGTCCCCGGCGAAAGCAAAAAAGATCGCTGAGTACCTCGGCGACGGCTTCACTGTGGAGTCGTCGATCGGGCACGTCCGTGACCTCCCGCGCAATGCGGCCGACGTGCCGAAGGCCTACAAGGGCGAGAAGTGGGCCCGCACAGGGATCGACGTCGACAACGGGTTCAAGCCGCTCTACGTGGAGAACAGCGACAAGAAGGACCACATCAAGCTCCTGAAGTCGCTCCTCAAGGACGCCGACGAGCTGTACCTCGCGACAGATGAGGATCGCGAGGGAGAGGCGATCGCATGGCATCTCATCGAGGTGCTCAACCCGCAGGTGCCGATCAAGCGCATGGTGTTCCACGAGATCACCAAGAAAGCGATCCTGAGCGCGATGGAGTCGCCGCGAGAGCTCGACCGGAAGATGGTCGACGCGCAGGAAGCTCGCCGCATCCTCGATCGTCTCTATGGCTACGAGGTCAGCCCGGTTCTGTGGAAGAAGGTCATGCCGCAGCTGTCGGCCGGGCGAGTGCAGAGTGTCGGCACCCGCCTCGTGGTCGAGCGCGAACGCGAGCGGATGGCATTCATCGCGGCGAGCTACTGGGACATCAAAGGCACCTTCGCTACCACCGAAGGCGACACCCGTGAATTCGCCGCAGCCCTCGCCCAAATCGATGGCACCCGGCTCGCGTCGGGCCGCGACTACAACGACGACGGCACCCTGTCCCGCGACGATGTCGTGGTGCTCGACGAGGCCGGCGCAACCGAACTCGTCAACGATCTCGATGGCGTGCCCTACGAGGTTCGCTCCCGAGAATCGAAGCCCTACCGCCGCCGCCCGGCCGCCCCCTTCATCACCTCCACCCTGCAACAGGAAGCCGGCCGCAAGCTCGGGCTCTCGTCCGCGATGGCGATGCGGGCTGCGCAGGGCCTCTACGAAAAGGGCTACATCACCTACATGCGAACGGACAGCACGACGCTGTCCGACACCGCGCTGCAGGCGGCGAAGTCCACGATCCTCGAGCGCTACGGCAACGACTTCTATCCGGACGACGGGCCCCGGCTCTACACGAAGAAGTCGAAGAACGCCCAGGAGGCCCACGAGGCCATCCGCCCCGCGGGCGACACGTTCAAGACGCCGGACCAGGTCGCCAGCGAGGTGCCGATCAGCGAGGCCCGCGTCTACGAGCTGATCTGGAAGCGCACCGTCGCATCGCAGATGACCGACTGCACCGGTGAAACCGTCCAGCTCCGCCTCGGGGCATCGAGCACCGGGGGCAAGGACGTCGAGTTCAACGCTACCGGTACGGTCATCCAGCATCGCGGGTTCCGCGAGGTCTACGAAGAGAGCAAGGAAGCTTCCCGTAACGACGACGAGGGCGACGCCGACGACGATGAGCGTCGGCTTCCCCCGCTGCAGCAGGGCGATGCGGCCCGCGCCGCCGGCCCGCTCGAGTTCGACGGCCACGAAACCCAACCGCCCTCGCGCTTCACGGAGGCCTCGCTGGTGAAGCGGCTGGAGGAGCTCGGCGTCGGCCGTCCGTCCACCTACGCGTCCATCATCGGCACCATCCAGGACCGTGGCTACGTGTGGAAGAAGGGGTCGGCGATGGTGCCGTCCTTCACCGCCTTCTCCGTGGTCAACGTCATGGAGGGGCACTTCCCGAACCTCGTCGACTACGCCTTCACGGCCAAGATGGAAGACGACCTCGACAAGATCGCCAGCGGCAACGAGTTCGCCGAGCCGTGGCTCACCCGCTTCTACTTCGGCGAGGGAGGCGACGATGGCGAGCCCGGGCTGAAGGAGAAGGTGTCGACGCGGCTGCCCGACATCGACGCCCGCGCCGTCAACACCATCCCGCTGGGCATGTCCGAGGACGGCAAGCCCGTCGTGGCCCGAGTCGGTCGCTACGGCCCCTACGTCCAGCTCGGCGACAGCGAGAACGCCGACGACAACCAGACCGCGTCCATCCCTGACGACATTCCGCCCGACGAGCTCTCGCTCGAGAAGGCGATGGAGTACCTGAGCCAGCCGAAGGAAGGCCGCATCCTCGGCGTCGATCCCGAGACCGGCATGGACATCTACGCGAAGGCCGGCCGATTCGGCCCCTACGTGCAGGTCGGCACCTTCGAGGAGTTCGACGGCACCGACGAGAAGCCGAAGACGGCATCGCTGTTCCAGACGATGACGCTCGAACGAGTCACGCTCGACGAAGCGTTCCAGCTGCTGTCGCTGCCCCGCACGGTCGGCGCGGATCCGGCCGATGGCGAGGTCATCACCGTCCAGAACGGCCGCTACGGGCCGTACCTCAAGAAGGGGAAGGACAGTCGCAGCCTCCAGACCGAGGAGCAGCTGCTGACGATCGGTCTCGACGAGTGCCTGAAGATCCTGGCGGAGCCGAAGCGCAGCCGCGGTCAGACCGCGAAGCCGCCGCTGCGCGACATGGGCCCGGATCCGGAGACGGGCAAGGACATGATCGTGAAGGACGGGCGGTTCGGCCCCTACGTCACCGACGGTGAGTACAACGCGTCGTTACGCAAGGGCGACACGGTCGAAGAGTTGACGGTCGATCGGGCGGCCGAGCTGTTGGCCGATCGACGGGCCAAGGGCCCGGCCAAGAAGGCGAAGAAGAAGTCGTCGAAGAAGAAGGCGACCAAGAAGAAGGCGACCAAGAAGAAGGCTGCCAAAAAGGCTGTCGACGGCGCCGGCAACGACGCCACCGAGGCCGACTGAACTCCGAGCGGACGCTTCAGTTCGGACCGCCTAGGGTGATCTCGGTGGAGGAAAGGCACTCGAGTAGCGCGTCCCGAATGGGCGAAGCCATGTCCCACACGCGCTCGGTCGGGCGCATCGAGTCCATGTTCGGCTCGAGGGAATTCTTCCGCCTCTGGATCGCTCAGCTCATCTCTGCGACGGGCGATTGGCTCGGCCTGCTTGCCACGATTTCGCTCGCTGCGAAGCTGAGCCCCGATGGTGACGAGGGCACCGCGATCGCGATCGTGCTCGCGACCCGTATCGCCCCGGGCTTCTTCCTCGCCACTGCCGCGGGCATCATCGTCGACCGGTTGAACCGCAAGCGCCTGCTGCTGATCTGCGACATCGGCCGGGCCGTGGTGATGTTCTCGTTGCCGTTCGTCGACAGCCTCTTCGGGCTGATCATCGCCTCCTTCCTGCTCGAGATCTTCACGATGTTGTGGTCACCGGCTAAGGAAGCGATCGTCCCCAACATCGTTCCGAGGGAGAAGCTGACCACCGCGAACTCCCTCAACGTAGCGGCCGCATACGGCATGTTCCCGGTCGCGGCGGGCATCGCGGCGCTGCTGGCCAAGGTCGCAGAGTCGCTCGCCGACGAGGGTTGGGTCGACACGTGGAGGCTCAACGAGGAGGGGCTCGCCTTCTATGTGGATGGCATCTCCTTCCTCTTGACCGCCCTGATCATCTGGACGATCGCGTTCCCGGTCCGTTCCCGCGATGAGCGTGGGGGGAAGGGAGGAGGATGGGATCTCGGTGGCGCCTGGCGCGAGCTACGCGAAGGTTGGCGCTTCATCGCGGTCAACCCGATCGTGCGCGCGGTCAATGTCGGGCTCGGAGTCGGTGTGATCGGTGGCGGCATGCTCGTGCCACTCGGTGCGATCTATGTCGACGAGCTGATCGTCGGCGACGACGCCGACTTCAATCTCGTCCTCTTCGCGCTCGGCGTTGGCATGGCCGTGGGCGTCATCACCGCATCACTGCTGCAGAACCGCATCAATCGAGCCGCTGTTTTTCCGCTCGCGCTCATTCTCGCGGGCGGCGCCCTGCTCGTCGTCTCCTCCTCTCCGTTCCTGTCCGTCGTCGTGCCGATGATCGGTGTCGTCGGGTTCGCGGCCGGGCCGATCTACGTCCTCGGGTTCACCCTGCTCCACGAGAACGTCGACGACGAACTGCGGGGCCGCATCTTCAGCGCGCTCCTCGTCCTCGTTCGGTTCTGCATGTTGTTCGCGCTGGCGATCGCCCCGCTCGTCTCCGAAGGCCTCGACACGTTGTCCAACCGCTGGTGGGATGGCAATCTCAACGCGTTCGGGCTGACGGTCATGGCGCCGGGCGTGCGGCTCACGCTGTGGCTCGCATCCATCACCATCATCGGCGCCGGCCTGCTCGCCTCGTGGAGCCTGCGTGCCGGGAGTGGCGCGTATCTGGCCGACGAGGCAGCAGCGGACGAATCGATCGACCTGTCGAACGGCACGGAACCCGACGCAACAGCGTCGGCGACACCGCTCGACCCATCGGCCCTGTCTGAGGACCGGTCGTGAGCGGGACCGTGTGAGCGGCCGCCTGATCGCCTTCGAGGGAGCCGACGCATCGGGGAAGTCCACACAGGCGCGCCGGCTCGCGGCTCGGTTGGACCTCGCGATCACGTTTCAGCACGGTGCCACCGAGGTCGGCGCGGCGATCCGTCAGATCGTGCTCGACCCCACGAACGATGATCTCGACGACCGCACCGAAGCGCTGTTGATCATCGCGGACAAAGCGCAGCATGTGGCCGAGATCGTCGGACCGGCGCTCGCCGCCGGCGACACCATCATCAGCGACCGCTTCACCGCTTCGACTCTCGCGTATCAGGGCTACGGCCGCGGCCTTGACCTCGAACTGCTGCGAACGACGATGGACTTCGCCACCCACGGGCTCGAACCTGACATCACCGTGTTGTTGGACGTCGATCTCAAGGTGGCGCGGGCTCGTCTCGGCGATCAGATGGATCGCATCGAGGGGGCCGGAGCCGAGTTCCATCAGCGTGTTCGCAACGGCTATCTCGAACTAGCGGCGGCTGATTCGGACCGCTGGCTCGTGATCGACGCCGGTGGCACGGTGAACGAGGTCGGTGACCGGGTCGACGCCGCCGTCGACGCCTGGTTGGATCGAACCCAGTGACCGACACGAACATCATCTCTGATCCGTGGGCGGCCGTGATCGGCCAGCCCGACGCGGTCCGCCGACTGCAGGCCGCTGCGGCCATGCCGGTGCACGCCTATCTCTTCGTCGGCCCCCGCGGCGCGGGGAAGCGCCAGGCCGCGGGCGTGTTCGGCGGCGAGATCCTCGCGGCAGCCGATCCCGAGGGCGCCGAACGGCATCGCCGTCTGGCCGGTCAGTTGATTCATCCCGACATCGTGGTCTTCTCGCCCAGTGGCAACGCGCTGCGGCTCGGCTCCGCGACGGATCCAGGAGAGATCCCCGCGATTGTGAAGGAGGCGAGCCGCTCGCCAACCGAGGGAACGCGTAAGATCGTTGTCGTCGACCAGTTCCAGACGGCGGAGGCCGGCCCGGCGTCCGCCCTTCTCAAACTGGTCGAGGAACCGCCGGAGAGCACGCTCTTCGTTCTTCTCGCGGCCGACGTTCCTCCTCACCAGGTCACGATCGAATCGCGGTGCACCCGGGTGGACTTCGCCGCGCTCGGCGCGGACGACATCGCGGCCGCCCTGGTTGCCGAAGGGCTCACCGACCCGGACCGGGCCGCGGTCGTCGGCGCCGCGGCCAACGGCGATCTGGACCGTGCCCGCGTGCTCGTCCTCGACGAACGACTTGCCGGTCGGCGCGACGCCTGGTGGTCAGTGCCGGACCGCCTCGACGGCACCGGCGCGGCCGTCGGTGCGCTGGTCGAGGAGTTGCGCACGATGATCGACGACGCATCATCGGCCCGGGTCGCTCGCCACGACGAAGAGCTCGTCGCTCTCGAGGAGCGCGAGGAGCAGATGGGCACTCGGGGCTCCGGACGACGCGAGATGGAGACGCGGCACAAGCGCGAACTGCGCCAGTACCGTACCGACGAGCTGATGTTCGGGCTCGCAACACTGGCCCGCCGCTATCGCGAGGCTGTCGCCGGAGGGGACCCCCGACAGGGTCCCCTCGACGCCATCGGTCGGATCCGTGATGCATCCGACGCGCTGATCCGCAACCCCAGCGAGGCACTGCTTCTGCAGTCGCTCTTCGTTCGTCTTCCGCCGCTCGGCTGACCCGAATGGGTCGCGGAACCGGGGAGGATCGGCTCGGCGGCTTTGGTACGTTTTCGGGTCTCGCCCGAGTAGCTCAGTTGGTAGAGCGACGCTCTCGTAAAGCGTAGGTCAGGAGTTCAATTCTCCTCTCGGGCTCGTTTCTTTCCCGTCCCTCGGAGGGGCCGTGGCTGACCAAGCCTCCTTTGCTGAAGATGCGATGCCGCTCATGTCATCGCTCTACAGCGCGGCCCTGCGGATGACCCGCAGTCCGGCCGATGCCGAGGACCTCGTCCAGGAGACGTACCTCAAGGCGTACCGGGCCTACGAGCGGTTCGAGGCGGGTACCAACCTCAAGGCGTGGATGTACCGCATCCTCACCAACACCTACATCAACGCGTATCGCAAGAAGCAGCGCCGCCCGGACGAGCAGGATCTCGAGGATGTCGAGGACCTCTACCTCTACCGCCGGATCGGTGGGCTCGAAGGCGCGGCGCTCGGCCGCAGCGCCGAGGACGAGCTGATGGATCTCTTCGGCGAAGCCGAGGTGAAAGAGGCTGTCGAGGCCCTTCCCGAGCACTATCGCCTGCCGATTCTGCTCGCCGACGTGGAGGGTTTCGCCTACAAAGAGATCGCCGAGATCCTCGATGTTCCGATCGGAACCGTGATGAGTCGGCTCCATCGTGGAAGAAAGCAGCTGCAGAAGCGGTTGTACAATTTCGCCGAACAACGACGCCTGCTCCCCGACGACGCAATCTCGGAAGCGACTACATGATGCAGACTCCCGATCCCGACGACCCGTGCGCCGGCAACCCCGACTGCCAGCAGGCCCTGGCCGAGATCTACGGGTATCTGGACGGCGAGCTCACCGTCGAGCGCCGCACCATCATCCGCACCCATCTGGACCTCTGCTCGCCCTGCGGTGATCGCTACACGTTCGAGACGGAGCTGCGGCAGGTCGTGTCGATGCGCTGCCAGGAATCCGTGCCCGACGCACTGAAGAACCGCATCGCCGAGGCGATCCGCCAGGAGATGCAGGGTTAGGCAAGCAGGGTTAGCGCCCGAACATTCCCGCGCTTGTTGGGAACGAATCGACCATCGCCGTCGTTTCATCTGACATGCGGGTACAAGGTGAACGCTTCACGAGCATCGAACGCAATCTCCCCACCAAGGCGGTGGGTCGAGTCTGCGGTGAGCCAGAGTGTGAGGCTCAGCTGAGCATCTACAACGAGCAGGAGTTCTGCGCGCTGCATGCGCCGATGGTCGTCCCTCGGATGCGCGGCAAGGTGCTGGACGACTAAGCCGTCAGCTGCCGGCTTAGTCGAGCAGGTCGAGGTCGTCGCCCGGGACTTCTTGGATGACGTCGTCCATGTTGTCGAACTCGAGCTTGAGCGCGTTGCTCATCGTGGCGTACATCGCATACGTGGCCGTGATGTAGGTGAACTCGAGGATCTCTTCGTCGCTGAAGTGCTTCTTGAGCTCGTCGAAGAGCTGGTCGTCGGCTCGGCCGTGCTCGAGGCTGAGTACATCTGCGTAGGCCAGCAGGGCTCGTTCGCCCGGCTCGAACAGATCCGATGTCTGCCAGGCCCGCACCGCGAGGATCTTCTCGTCGGACCAGCCCATCATGCGGCAGGCCTTGCAATGCTGGGACCAGACGAACTTGCTCATCTTCGTGTAGCCGACCCGCAGCTGGCCGAGCTCGCGAAGGTGCGGCGCGATGAGCCGTTTCTTGCTTTGGTAGAAGCCGATACCGCCCGCGATGTGGTCGAACGCATCGGGGACAAGCGCCGTGACCGTCCACCAGTCGCCGGGGCTGCCGGTGGACGTGCCCGAATCGGTGGCGGGGTCACGGTCCTCGCCGAAGATGAAGTCGTAGATGGCGATGGCCATCGGATGGGCATCGGCGCGCGGGACTTCCCGTAGGCGCGGCATCAGACGGACCCTTCCTTCACGGTGCCTTCCATCAGCACGGTCGGCTCATCCACGCCGGGCATGTGGAGCCATGCCCACGGTGTGTCCGCGTCGAGCGAGGGCGATTCGGCGAACAACAGCGCTTCCGCCTCTGCCTTGTCGGCGTCGGTCAACGGCTGCGTGATCACCGCGAACTCGACGGAGATGCCGTCGGGGTCGTTGGTGTAGATGGAGTGGACCCATCCGTGGTCGATCTCCAGCACCGTGTGTTCCTGGTCGAGCCAGTGCTGCTTCTTGGCTTGCAAGTCGTCGAAATCGACGGCCTGGAACGCGATGTGGTTGGTCAGTGGCTCGAGCCCCAGATCGAGGCAGATGTCGGTCTTGAACTCCGTTCCCGCGCCCGTGTCGCTGGCCAGATCCCAGAACGCGATCAGCTGGTCGTCGCCCGAACCCAACGAGCCCGTCGAGTAGAAGGCGTGGCGCGCGAACCCGCCGGCTTCCTTCGGAACAATCTCCGTTTTCACGAGCTCGAACCCCATCGACTCCGTGTAGAAGTGATGCGTCGCGGCCATGTCCTTGACGGCGAATGCCAGATGATTGATCCCCATGGAGCGACCCTAGGCGCGGCCGCCTTCGTGAGCGATCGAGAGGATCGCCCATTCAGATCTCTGACCCGTCGGGTCGGTAGGTGTGCCATGCCCCTTGGGGGTCGCGCCATACGGCGAAGTGTTTCTGTTTCCAGCGGTTGTGTTTGCCGCAGAAGGGGCCGCCGTCGTGGGGTTCGGTGTGGCCGCCGTGGGCGT
>JAQWMR010000019.1 GCA_029246685.1 Acidimicrobiales bacterium
TGTCAGATCCGTGTCACGGAGTAGTTTTAGAACTCGGAACCGGAGACGGCCTGAAAACGACAAGAACCCCCGCCGTAGCAGGGGTTCTCAGGGGTCGGGCTGAGAGGATTTGAACCTCCGACCTTCGGTCCCCCAGACCGACGCGCTAACCAAGCTGCGCCACAGCCCGTGACGGGACGACGATACCCCGATGAACGCTTGGCGACACCGGGAATCAGGCGAAGATGCGGGCCAGCCGGGCCTCCGCGAATTCGACCCAGGCGGCATCGCGGGGCTGCGGGTCGAGGTCATAGACGTTCGCGGCGTTCGAGCTCAGGATGCGACGCTTGGACGCCGCGGTGAGAGCCGGGTAGCCGAACTCCTCCTGCATCCACTCCGGGATCGTGAAGGCGCGGAAGGCATCGATCAGCGGCTGCGGCGATCCGTACCAGACGGAGTCGGTCCCCCACAGGATCCGCTCGTCCCCGACGGCGCTGAGCAGTTTGCCGATCAGGTGGGCTGCCTCGACCGGCTTGCGCAGGACGAGCTGCCAGGTCGATCCGAGCTCGGCGTAGACGTTGCCGTCGGCACCGATCTCGCTTTGGGCGAGCGATGCGAGCAGCGCGTCCACGCCGTCGTTGTCGGCTGCGAACGGGCCTTCCGTCCAGAGCGGCTCGTAGCCGGAGTGATACACGAGAAAGGTGACGCTCGGGTGGGCTGCGGCGGCCGGGCCCACGTCGTGCGGCGCTGCACCGACCGGAGCGGCATCGGGGACGGGGCCCGAGATGCCCTTGTGTACCGCGACCAACGACGGGCCGACTTCCTCGACCCGGTTGAGGAACGCATCGCCGATCTCGTCGTCGAGGCGCCAGCCGCCGTCCTCACCGAAGAGCGGATACGCCTTCCAGCCGGACGGGTCGCACCGCCGCGCCCACTCCCCCATCATCTCGAGTTCGCCGGCGAGGTTCGGATGCACGATCGCGTGACTGCGAACCCGGTCCGGGCCGGCGATCTCGTCGACCAGAGCACGACATCGTGCGACTTCGTCGTTGTCGATCACCCGTCCGTCGCCCACGCCGGGCGGCAGGGTGATCAGCGCCGCGGCCGTCTCGCTCTGCCCGAAGACCAGGCTCGCCCACGTCGCCGGCGAGAGCAGATGCGGATCCACCCCGGCTCCCCACCGGTCGACGTCGGCGAAGCCCAGGAACCAGGAGAGGGCGTCGGCGGCATGGCCGACATAGCGGCCGGGGTTGACGAGGTGCGTCTGGACGTCAACGACAGGAGTGCCTTCGGGGTCGTCGAAGTCGGCCGCTGCGGCGTCGTCGTCTCGTTCCGCGTCTTCCGATACCGCGAAGAACCCCCCTCCCGCCTCGGCATCGAGCGCGCGAAGCGCGACGGCGGTCGCAGTCCGTTCGCCAGCGAGGCGAGCAGCCGGAAGCCGACGTTCGTCGGCCCGGTCCGCCAGTCCGGCGATCGCACGACCAGCCGCGCGCTTCTCCGGAGGTGTCGATGCAGGCGTCACGTATTCGTCGGTCCCGCGGCGACGGAGAAGCGACGGAAGAACGGCCATCGCTCCATCATGATCGATCGACGACGTGACAGGTGACCGGCAGGGTTTCGTTGACGGCGGGCAGCCGCCACGAACTACGGTCGCCGTCCTGTCCCCCGCCGACTCTCCACGGTTCCGCCAAGCAGCGCGCCCGGAATCATCACGCGGCCGGCCCTCGTGGCCAGCCGCCGGCCTCGCGTCACGCTGGCCCTCTGGGGCGTGCTCCTGGCGGTCGGTCTCTATGTGTTCGTGTGGGCGCTGGACCGTGAAGGCTTCCCGCCGGTCAACACGCCGTTCGTGGAGGTCGAGACGGACTATTTCGTCGACGACATCGAACGGGTCGACGCAGATATAGCGCAGCCACTCCTCGACGCCTACTCAGATGTCGAGGGCATCGGGCGGATCCAGACGTTCAGTCGGCCGAATCGGCTCTTCGCGTTCATCGAGTTCGAGTCGGACTACACCTCGGACGACGGCGTGGCGCTGCTCCTCGCGACCGATCAGCTCGCGCTCCCCGACGGGGTCGTGCTCGAGATCAGTCCGGAGAACCCGACCAAGTTCGCCGACATCTACGTCCTCATCGTCACTGTTGCTGACCCCCAGGGGCCATCGCGGCAGAGCTGGAGGAGCAGGCGGCCATCGTTGCCGCGAGCCTGTGCGAGCTCGACGAGGTCACCGATGCCACATCACTCGGCCTGCTGACTGAGGCCATCAACCCGGAAACAGACGAAGCCGAAGTCCGCCAAACGTCCTTCACCCGCTTTGCCGCCTCAGGCGATTCGGAGTCGACGGCGGCGATCGGCGTCGGCGTGATGCCAACCCCGATGCCGCCAACCAGGAACGGCGCGACGGCGCCAGCGACGGTCTGCTTCCGCTCGCGCTGAGCGACCCGTTCTGGGAGCCGCTCTGCTACGTGTTGATCGGCGGACTCGTCAGCTCGACCGTGCTGGTTCTCACGCTCTTCCCGGTGCTGTATCTGATCGTCGATGGTACGACGAACTGGACCGGCCGTCAGGTACGACGTCTGGTGCGACGGGCCTGACACCCACGGTCACTCACCAACAGGAGGTCAGGTGGCGGAAGCTGCGGCGATGCTGCCGACCGCGCCATCGAGCAGCGAGTTGAACTCGTCCTCGGACTGCTGCGCGGAGAGGCCTTCGGTGAGCGCTCGGGAGAAGCTGGCGATCATCCCGTGCTGACGGCTCAGGCGGGCGTTGGACTCCTCACGCGAGTAGCCACCGGAGAGCGCAACGACCTTGAGCACCTTGGGATGCGCGATCAGATCGGCATAGAAGCCGTCCTCTTCGGGCAGCGTCAGCTTCAGCATGATCTGCTGCCCATCGGCGACGCGGCCGAGGTTGCGGAGGATCGCCGCCTTGAGTAGCACCTCTGCTTCGGCCTTCGTGGTCGAGTTGATGTTGACCTCAGGCTCGATGATCGGCATGAGACCGTGGCCGAGAATCTGGTTGCCGACGGCGAACTGCTGGTCGACGACTGCATCGACACCGGTCTGGTTCGCCTCGTTCACGACCGAGCGCATCTTGGTGCCGAACACGCCCTTTGCGACCGCACGCTGACACAGGTCGTCGAGCTCCGGCATGGGCTTCATGATCTGGGCGCCGTTCGCCTCGTCCGCCAGGCCCTTGTCGACCTTCAGGAAGGGGACAACGCTCTTCTCGTTCCACAGATACTCGGCCGCACCGACGCCGCCGAACTCGCGGTCCATCGTCATCTCAAAGAGAATCGCTCCGAGGACCCGGTCGCCGTTGAAGCTGGGACTCGTGACGATGCGCGTTCGCATCCCGTGGATGAGATCGAACATCTCGTCGTCGCCGCTGTAGGCGTCCTCCTCGATGCCGTAGAGCTTCAGCGCCTTGCCGGAGCTGCCACCACTCTGGTCGAGGGCTGCGAGGAAGCCGTTCTCGTTGTTGATCTTCTGGAGCATGTCCGCGTTCATGAGGGTCGAGGATACGCCCTGAGGGCACCCGAGGCGTGGGTCCAGCGGCCTGGTTTCCGAGAACGCGTCAACCCGGCTGTCAGAACAGGAGAAGGAGGCCCTGGATCGCCCGCCAACCGAGGTAGATACCGGCCGCGCTGACGCCGACCCAGAAGTGCCACGGCGTCTTGTAGGGCTCGTGATCCACACCGGGCGTGCCCTCGATCACCTCGCCGCAATCCGGACAGGTGCCGTCGGCGGTCACCGACGTCGGCGTCCAGTTCTTCGTGCAGGGCTCACACCAGGGCATCGCAAGGAGGCTACGGCCGCGGGCTCGACTTGGGAGTTGCGTTCCGCAACTCCGAGGAACTCGAAGAGTTCCCTCAATCGCGGCGAATGGCCATGATCGCGGTGTCGTCGTCGATGACGCCGCCGGCATGGTCCTTGGCTGCGTCGAGCAGCGCCTTGCACAGCACATCGGGCGGCGCGTTGAGCTCGCGCTCGGCCGTCTTGATGATCCGTTCCTCGCCGAACAGCGTGCCGCCGGCGCGGGCCTCGGCAAGACCGTCGGTGTAGAGGACGACGAGGTCGCCGCTCTCCATCGGAACCTCCCGAGAGAAGTACCCGGCGCCCGGGTCCAGCATCAGCAGTGGCCCGGTCGACCGGAGTGGCTTGGTGCCGTCCTCTTGGAACAGGAAGATCGCGGGGTGGCCGGCCGAGGCATAGCGGAGGGTGCCGGCCTCGGTATCGAACAAGATGACGGCGGCGGAGATGAACTCCTCGTGCCGGTCGCCTGCGGCGAGCTGGGCGTTGAGTTCCTCGAAGGCCTGGGCCGGGTCGCGGAACTGACGGAGGAACACGCGGAGGAGGTACTTCGCCTGGAATGCGGTGATGGACGACTCGATGCCATGCCCCGCCACATCGCCGATGACCGCGGCGACTCGAGTGGAGCTGACGCGATGCACATCGAAGAAGTCGCCGGCCATCAGACCGGAACCGGCCTGATAAACGCGGCCGATCTCGAATCCGCTGAAGTCGGGAACCTCTTCGGGCGCAAGACGGGCGGCCCACGCCTTCGGCGCGAGCTGCTCCTGCTCGAGGGCTTCGCCGGCGCGCCGTTCGATGTCGTAGCGGTTGCGGGCCATGCGGGCCTCGCGGCTCGAGGTTCGGGCCCACCACAGCGAGGCCAGCCCCGGGATGGCCAGGACACCGAAGATCACACTGATGTTCTCGACGTCGACGAACGCCACGATGCCGGCGGCGATCGCGATCGCGCCGTAGACGATCGCCGTGTGCGCCTCCTTCCGGAATGCCGCGAACGCGAGCGAGTGGGCTTCCACATCGACCGAAGGATCGTTGTCGACGAGGTTGACGAGGCGTAGCCGCAGACGCGCCGACTGCACGTAGGCGCCGCACGCAGCAAGCGAGACCACAGCAAGAGCGGCCAGAATGATTGTGGTCATCGTGCCTCCTCTCAGGCGGTCACAGAATGGTAGCGGTCAATCACTGCGCTTTCGGACGCGAAGTTTGATGGGTGTGGATCCCAGAGAAAATGCCTCTCTGAGTGACCGTTCGAGATAGCGCATGTATGTCGTCGGCACTTCGCGATTCGAGAACAAGGTGAATGTGGGGGGATCCGTCGCGCCCTGCGTGGCATAGAGCACGCGCGCCCCATGGGGAGCGGGTTGTGCGGCCTGGGCTGCTCGAATGACTTTGTTGACCTCACGCGTGGGAATCCGTGTGCGATACGCCCCGACGGCCTCCTGCAGCGCCGGCCACAGCCGATTCACACCCTTGCCGGTGAGCGCGCTGATCCGCAGCGCCAGAGGCTCTCCGAGGAAGGACAACTTGCGCTCCAGGTCGACGGCGATCTTCTCGCGCTCATCGGTATCGAGCAGCTCCCACTTGTTGAGCAGGATCACGATCGGGCAGCCGGCTCCGTCGACGCGTTCGGCGAGACGTTGGTCCTGATGGGTCACGCCGATGGTGGCGTCGATCACGAGCAACGCCACGTCGGACTTGTCGACCGCGTTGAGCGCCCGGACCAGGGAGTAGTACTCGGTGTCTTCATCGATGCGGGCCTTGCGGCGCATGCCGGCCGTGTCGATGAACTTGATCGGTCCGCTCTCGGTCTCGACGATCGTGTCGATGGTATCGCGGGTGGTGCCTGGCCGATCGTGGACGACGGCTCGTTCTTCACCGATCAAACGGTTGAACAGCGTGGACTTGCCGACGTTTGGGCGGCCCACGATCGTGACCGCGTACATCCGGTCGTCTTCCTCATCCGGTTCATCGGTTGCGTCGGGCAGCAGCGCGACAACTGCGTCGAGAAGATCGCCCGTTCCGAGGCCGTGGAGTGCGCTGACCGGGAACGGATTACCCATGCCGAGACCGAGGAGTTCCCAGATCGTGGCCTCGTGGCTCGCATCATCCACCTTGTTGGCGACAACGAGGACCGGAGTCTTCGAGCGCCGCAGCTGCTGGGCGACCTGTTCGTCGTCGGGCGTGACGCCGATCGTCGCGTCGAGCACAAGCAGGATGACGTCGCTGTCTTCCATCGCCCGTTCGGACTGCGCGGTGACCTTGTCGTCGAGGGTATCGCCGCCGGCCATCCAGCCACCGGTGTCGAGGAGACGGAACTCGTGCCCCAGCCACTCCGCGTCGACCTCTTTGCGATCACGGGTGACGCCGGGACGCTCCTCGACGATCGCCTCTCGACGGCCAATGATCCGGTTGACCAGCGTGGACTTGCCTACATTCGGCCGCCCGACAATCGCGACGGTTGGGCGGCTCATCGGGAAGGCTCCAGGGCTCGGCGCAGCGCGCTTCCGTCGGTCGGAATGACCTCGACGGGTCGGGGCAGGTCCTCGGGTCGGGTGCCGTCAAGGAACACCCCGCGACTCAGGCAGACATCCGGCAGAAGATACCGGTGACCAGGGGGTTCGTCGTTCAACACCCTCGCCAGGTCCTCCCCCACCATGAGGCCGCTGACGCCGATGTTGCCGCCGAAGAAGTCGTTCGGTACGGGGATCACCCGTGCGTCGGTGCGGCCACTGGCGGCAACCAGGGGCTCGAGGATCGGGGCACCCAGGGCGCCGGTGAGCACGCCGATCGGCGCGTCACGGCGAGGAGACAACGAGACCGGCTGGACAACAGGAACGGCGCCCCCAACGATCTGCGCGGGCGAGTCGGTGCGGGGGGCGCGGTAGCCATCCGCCGGCGCACCATCGACCCAGGCGAAGAAGCCCGCCTGCGTGCCGGCCGGTTCCGCGGTGGGATCGTGATACTCCAGCTCGAGGGTTCTGGCCATCCCGATCCCGTCCTCGTGCATCGGGAAGTCGCCGTAGTTCTCCGCCGGCGGGAACGGACGCTCCGCCAGGAGGTAGTACTCGTCGGCTGCGAAGACGAGGCGGTGCCCGATCGTGTCGAGGAATACCTGCTGCCACTCCTCGACGATGTCGACCACCCGCAGCGCCTCGGCGAGCGTGTGCGGGCGCATCCGCTCGGCCGTGTTGAACTGCGACACGCCAAGCGGCACGACGCACATCGTCGCGAGCTCAGGGAAGCGCTCGACGACGCCGGCCAGCGTGTCCTCCAGGATGTCGCCGTCGTTGAGGCCGGGGCACACGACGACCTGCCCGTGAACCTCGATGTCGTGGTCCAGGAGCTCACGCAGCCAACGCAACGAGACTGCGCCGCGGCGGTTGCGGAGGATGTCGGCGCGAATCTCCGGGTCGGTCGCGTGGATGGAGACGTGCAGGGGCGAGAGGCGTTCGGTGATCACTCGCTCGAGATCGAGTTCGGTGAAGCGGGTGAGCGTGGTGAAGTTCCCGTAGAGGAACGAGAGCCGATAGTCGTCGTCCTTCAGATACAGCGAGCGCCGCATGCCTCTTGGCAGCTGATGGATGAAGCAGAACTCGCAGTGGTTGTCACAGGTCTGCACCTTGTCGAAAACGGCGGCATGGACCTCGGCTCCCATCGGCTCGCCCTGCGCCTTACGCACGACAGACTCAAGCCGATCGCCCTCTCGATCGATCGAGAGCTGAACTTCCGGTTCGTCGGTCAGAATCTGCCACCGGATGACGTCGCGGGGCACCTCGCCGTCGATCGCGCGGATCACGTCGCCCGCGCGAAGCCCGGCGCGAGCCGCCGGCGAATCCGGCTCGACCGCAACGATCCGAGGCGACGACATCTCGTCAGGCTACCGGCGACCGCCCCAGACGCCCGTCGAGTCGTTCACTTGCGTTTCAGATTCTTTCATGAATTTCCTTGTGCTATGACGATATTTCAAGGCACCTGAGTCCGACGAGCGGGATCACGGTCAGCCGGCGCAGCGATGCGCTCCTTGCTATCAAAGTGGGGCTTGGCGACGACGCAGACCGTCGTCGCCGAGAACCGAGAGGCATTCGGCGCGGACGAGGACCTCGTTCATCCAGGTCTCGTGCTCATTCTCCCGGCGTGATCGTCAGGAGATTGGCGCTCAGGCT
Source organism: Acidimicrobiales bacterium (assembly GCA_029246685.1). GTDB lineage: Bacteria > Actinomycetota > Acidimicrobiia > Acidimicrobiales > Aldehydirespiratoraceae > JAJRXC01. The sequence goes on from JAQWMR010000019.1 coordinate 7,952, forward strand.
GAGTAGCTGAGCCCGAGGTCGTCCAGGCGGGGGCCGGCACCGTCGACGCCCGTGCCGAGAATGGCAGCGAGCGCCTGGAGATCGTTGGCCCGGATAGTCAGCACCCGGCCGTTGAAGTCCTGTCGCTGCACCTGGATCATCGTGAGATAGCGGTTGAGCATCTCGGCTTCCGCGCCGGACAGCTTCTCGAGCCGCGTGAGATCGATCGTCATGGACTCGCCCTCGCGGCGAATCGGCTGGTCCGTCAGATCGATGACGGATTCAGCGGCCGGCGCGAGGCCAAAGCTTGGGCTGACGTCGCCCGGGAGCAGCTGGTCCACCGGCACGTTGTAGAAGCGGGCGAGCCGCTGGAGACGCGGGACCGAGATCGCCCGCTCACCGCGCTCGTAGGCACCCAGGACCGACGCCTTGAATTCTTGGGTGGACGCCGCCTCGACTTCTTGCAGGCTCAGGCGCTTCTGACGCCGGATCGCGCGCAGGCGCTCACCGACGCTCTTGCTGTATTCCTGCGCCATGTTCGTTACTGACATTTCGCCTCACCCCTTCCCCGCAAGGGAACCCCCGTTCGGTGGTATCCCCACGTCCCGAAGTCGCGTGGTTACGCACCGTGACGCGTGACCCTAGGCCATCCGAGCCATGCTCGCAATCTGAGAGGCCGGACCGAGCGGGCGTACTCAAACTGAACGCTGATCAGTCCACATCTCGTGTGGAACACAACAATGTGGCTGCTGCGATCGCCGCTGTCTCGGCTCGCAGGACCGGTCCGGCGAGCCGAACGGCGGGGAGGCCGACAGAACGCTCATCATCGTCCCACCCTCCTTCGGGCCCGACCAGGATCATCGGCCGTTGGAGCGACACCGGCACCCCGGTGCGATCGGCCATCGCAACGCCGGGTTCGCGGGCGAGCGCGGCGAAGGTCGTCAGCTCGTCGATCCGCGGCAGCCACGCTCGACGACACTGCATCACCGCTTCGCGGGCGACCCGGCGCAGGCGCTCGGCATTCTTCGCGGCCTTCGCTTCGTCCCAGCGGACGACCGACCGTTGTGCGGAGAACGGCACGATGCGGTCCACTCCCAGCTCGGTGAGCTTCTGGACGATCAGCTCCGGCCGACCCCCCTTGACGAGCGCGAACCCGACGGTGATTGACGGCTCCGGGAGCACAACGTGCGTTGCGTCAGAGACGGGCTCCACGACGTCGCCGTACGTGCAGGCCCGCCACGCGCCGGCGCCGTCGCCAACGGTGATGGGGTCACCAGAGCGAATCCGCAGAACCCGCTCGAGGTGATGGCGGTCGTCGTCGACCAGGACGGGAGCTGCGACATCGGCGACGAGAACATGCGGACCGTGCGATCCGTCGGGCGCGTCGAGGGCAGTCACCGCCACGACCTCACGAGAAGGCGGACTTGATCCGCGAGAAGAGGCCCTGGCCCGGCTCGGCGACGGCGATGCCGCGAGATGTCGCGAACTGGCGAAGCAGGTCTTCCTGCTCGTCGGTGAGCTCGTCCGGAACCTCGACAACGATGCGAACCCGCAGATCACCGCGGCCCCGGCCGCGCACATGCGGCACACCGCGACCACGTAGGCGGAACACCGTGCCGGACTCGCTGGCGCGTGGGATCACGAGATCCTCCAGGCCGTCGAGTGTCTGGTATTCGATGTGCGCGCCGAGCGCGGCCTGCACGAACGGAACGTGGAAGTCGTGGACGAGATCGTCGCCGTCGCGGCGGAACGTGGGGTGTGGTCGAAGTCGGACGTGGACGTAGAGATCGCCTGCACCGCCTCCGCGGGGCCCGGCCGCTCCCCGTCCGGTGAGCCGCAATGTGGATCCGTCATCCACGCCAGCCGGAACCTCGACGCTGTACGTGCGGTTCTCGATGGCGCGGCCCTGGCCTTCGCACATGCCGCACGGTGTCTCGATCGTCTGCCCGATACCGCCGCAGGACGGACAGGCGCTGGCCGTGACCATCTGACCGAGCACGGACTGACGGACCCGGCGGACCTGGCCCGCGCCGCCGCACTCGTCACAGGTGGTCGGCGCAGTGCCGACCGCGGCCCCGGAACCGTCACACGGCTCGCAGCGAACCGCGGTGCGAATGGTGACCTCGCGTTCGCCGCCGAAGACGACGTCTTCGAGGTCCAGGTCCACGTGCGCTTCGAGATCCTCGCCCCGGGGCGGACCGCTGCGGCCGCCACCACCGAAGCCGACGTTGCCGCCGAAGAACGCCTCGAAGATATCGCCCAGGCCGGCGCCGAAGTCGGCGCCCTGCGGCTGGTCCGATCCGAACCGATCGAAGCGGGCACGGCGGTCGGGATCCGACAACACCTCGTAGGCGGCGCCGATCGTCTTGAACGTGGCTTCCGCGTCGGCATCGCCCGGATTCACATCCGGGTGGTACTGGCGCGCAAGTTTCTTGTACGCCCGTTTGATCTCTTCTTGAGTCGCGCTCGGGTCAACCCCGAGTGTCTCGTAATAGTCAGCCATCAGCCCTCGGAGAGAACGTTACCGAGGCGTTGACTCACTACCGCGACAGCGGCCAGTGCTTGGCTGTAGTTCATACGGGTTGGCCCGAGCACCCCGATGGTGCCGGCCGTTTCGCCCTCGATCACGTACGGCGCGACCACAAGCGAACACTCGGCGAGCGGCTCGACGCCGGTCTCCTCGCCAATCGCAACTCGCTGGCCCCGCTCGAGCACGTCGCTTAAGAGCGACACCACAACGATCTGCTGCTCGAGGATCGTGAGGATGTCGCGCACTTTCTCGACCGCTTCGAAGGCGCTCGCCACCCGCGACGCACCACCGACGAACACCTCGGCTTCGCGCCCTGCTGCACTCAGCGCCGCGAGGGCAGCCGACAGGAGTGGGTCCTTCTCCCCCATCGTGTCGATCTCGAGTTCGGCCAGCGTCTTGCCGTCCACCGCGGCGGCCAGGCGACGGCCGGCATCCTCGACGATCTCAGGAGTGAGCTCGGTGGCGACTTCGACGGTTCGCTTCTCGATCACGCCGTTCGACATCACGGCGACGACCATCGCGATGTGGGTCGAGAGGTCGACCAGCTGCGTCGACCGAATCGTGGCGACGGAGCCGCTCGGGCCAACGACGACCGCTGCGCAATCCGTGAGCGAGGTGAGGAGGTCAGAGGTACGAGACAACGTGGATTCGAGTTCGCGGCCGGTCGAATCGAAGAAGTCGCGGACGCGGCCGCGGTCCTGCGGCACAAGCGCCGGTGCCAGACCTCGTAGCCGGTCGACGAAGAAGCGATAGCCCTTGTCCGCGGGGATCCGGCCCGCGCTTGTGTGCGGTTGGACCAGGTAGCCCTGCTCCTCGAGCGAAGCCATCTCGTTGCGCACGGTCGCGGACGACACGGCGACGCTCGGCGCATCGGCGATTCGACCGGATCCGACGGGCTGCGCAGTCTCGATGTACTCCTGGACGACAGCCGAAAGGATCGCGGCTTTCCGGTCGTCGAGCATGTCGGCCAGAGTAGCCCCGGAGCGGGGCTTGCCTCAGTCCAGTTGGAGCGCGGAGATGAAGGCTTCCTGCGGGATGTCGACGCGGCCGATCGACTTCATCCGCTTCTTGCCTTCCTTCTGCTTCTTCAGGAGCTTGTTCTTGCGGGTCACGTCGCCGCCGTAGAGCTTCTCCGTCACGTCCTTGCGGAATGCGCGCACCGTGGTGCGGGCGATGATCTTGCCGCCGATGGCGGCCTGGATCGGCACCTCGAACTGTTGGCGCGGGATCAGCTCTTTCAGCTTGTCCGCCATCTTCTTGCCGTAGTCGTAAGCCTTGTCCTTGTGGACGATGGCGCTGAATGCATCGACCGGGTCGCCGTGGAGCAGGATGTCGACGCGCACGAGGCTGTCGATCGCGTAGTCCGCGGGGTCGTAGTCGAGGCTGGCGTAGCCCTGGGTGCGGCTCTTCAGTTGGTCGAAGAAGTCGATGACGACCTCGGCGAGCGGGAGCCGGTAGTGCAGCTCGACCCGCTCCGGGGAGAGATACTCCATCTTGATCATCTCGCCGCGCCGGGTCTGGCAGAGATCCATGATCGTGCCGGTGAAGTCCGTCGGGGTGAGGATGCTCGCCTTCAGGTACGGCTCGGCGATGCTCACGATCTCGGCTGCCGACGGCAGATCCGACGGGTTGGAGACCACGAGTTCGCTGCCGTCGGCCTTGGTGATGTGGTACTCGACGGACGGCGCGGTGGAGATCAGCGTGAGGTCGAACTCGCGCTCCAGGCGCTCGCGGACGATCTCCATGTGGAGCAGTCCGAGGAACCCGCACCGGAATCCGAAACCGAGCGCGCCCGACGTCTCCGGCTCGAACGTGAATGATGAGTCGTTGAGCCGCAGCTTCTCGAGGGCTTCACGGAGGTCGGTGAACTCATCGCCGTCGATGGGGTACAGACCCGAGAAGACCATCGGCTTCGGTTCCGCGTACCCATCGAGCGGCTCCGTCGCCCCCTTTCGCTCCAACGTGACCGTCTCACCCGAGCGGGCCTCGCCGACGTCCTTGATGCCCGCGATGAGATAGCCGGTCTCGCCGGGACCGAGCTGGTCGACGGGCATGTTGTCCGGCGTGCGCACGCCGATCTCGTCGACGTCGTGGCTCGTGCCGGCTTGCAGGAACCGAAGCTTGTCGTTGCTGCGCAGGACTCCGTTGACGACACGGATCGACGACACCACGCCGCGGTACTGGTCGAAATGGGAGTCGAAGATCAGCGCTTGGAGTGGCTCGCCGGCATCGCCCTCGGGTGCGGGGGTGGTGGCGACCACCGCATCGAGGAGCTCGCCGACGCCCTCGCCCGTCTTGGCCGAGATGCGGAGAATGTCCTGAGCCGGAATGCCGAGCACGTTCTCGATCTCTGCGGCGTAGCGATCAGGTTCGGCTGCCGGCAGATCGATCTTGTTGAGACAGGCGACGATCTCGAGCTCGTTCTCCATGGCGAGGTAGCAGTTGGCCAGGGTTTGCGCCTCGATTCCCTGCGCCGCGTCGACCACCAGGATCACGCTCTCGCAGGCAGCGAGCGACCGACTGACTTCGTAGCCGAAGTCCACGTGGCCCGGCGTGTCGATCAAATTGACGACGTGGTCGTCCCACTCCAAGCGGACTGACTGGAGCTTGATCGTGATCCCCCGCTCGCGCTCGAGATCCATCGAGTCCAGGTACTGGGCGCGCATGTCCCGAGCGTCGACCGCTCCGGTCAGCTCCAGCATTCGATCGGCGAGAGTGGACTTGCCGTGATCGATGTGGGCGATGATCGAAGTGTTGCGGATCCGATCGAGCTCCATGTCCTCGCGACGATACCGATGCATAGGTGCGTTCCCGTGTCAGGGCCCGATACCCTTGCGGACTGTTCTTTCGTGCGGATTCCTCCGTAGACTCAGTAGGTAGACGTGGCAAACATCAAGTCGCAAATCAAGCGCAATCGGCAGACCGAGAAGCGCAACCTCCGCAACCGCAAGGTTCGTTCGGAGCTTCACACCCGCACCAAGTCCGCGCTCGGCGCATTGGACGAGGGCAGTGCTGATGGACCCAGTGCCGAAGAGGCCGTTGCCGACGCCATCAAGCGTCTCGACAAGGCTGCGCAGAAGGGCGTCATCAAGAAGAACACGGCCGCCCGCCGCAAGAGCCGCCTCGCCAAAAAGCTGGCCGCTCAGCAGTAACTGCCAACCAGATTTCGATTCAGACGCCGGCCTCGAGGCCGGCGTCTCGTCGTTTTCTCAACTAGCGGCGGGCGCTGAGGGTGGCGAGTCTTGCCACGAGGACTTCCATGACGAGTTCGGGAGGCCAGTCCACGGTGCCCCGCAGCTGCATGTCGGCGTTGGCGAGGAGCTCGATCGCCCGCGACAGCTTCTCGGTGCCGAGCTTGCGGCTTTGGCTGAGCGCCTTCTTGGCCGGGAAGGTGGAACCCTTCATCCCGAGCAGCTCGGCAGCCTGCTTGTCGCTGCCGACACCAGCGCCGTCGAGGCGGAGCATGTTGCTGTAGCGCCGGTGCAGCGTGGCCATCAGCCGGAACGCCGCGCCGTTGCGATCCGCCGGGGCGCTTTCATACGGAATGAGGCGGGTCAGCAGCTCCAGGCTGGCGGGCACATCGCCCTTGTCGATCGCGTCGTCCAGCGCCCACGGGACGGTGCCGCCCTTCTCCGTGCCGCCATAGGTCGCAACGCCTGCCGCGGTGACGGTCGCGCCGGCGCCGAGTGCGCCTTCAAGCGTGCGCAAGATGCCGATGAGTCGACCGGATTCGTCGCCGATCAGGTCCTCGATCGCAGCGACCGCGTCATGGTCGAAATCGAGGTCGGATGCGCCGAGCTGGTCACGTAGCCAGACCCCGGCCTCCTTGCCGCGGCCGGCTGCGGTCTTGACGACAATGCCCCCGGCGACCTCGATCGCTTCCTTCAACGCCTTCGGAAGCGCTGGCATCTTGTCGACCTTTGGCTCGATGCCCTTCTCCCAGACGAGCACGAGGTCTGTGGTGTCCATCGGGTCGGTGAGCATCGCGACGAGCGGGCCGTAGTCGTCCTTGCGGGAGAAGCGACTGACGTGGCGACCCACGACGACCCGCTTGTCCGTGAGGAAGGGCGGCGTGCGGGCCGCGTCGATCAGGCGAAGGGGGTCGTAGCCACCGTCGTCGTTCTTGTACTCGCCTTCGCTGAGGATCTCGAGCATGAGACCCCGATCCCCTTCGCCGACGAGGTCGTCCACGGTGTGAGTGACGGCTTCGCTGATCAGGACGGGATCGTCGCCGAGAATGAGGTGAAGGCTCATCGAACGTCAGCTTCGCCGATGTTCGAGGACGGCGCTCATCATGTCGGCGAGGCGGCGGTTGCCCTCCACGTCGTGGGCCCGCAGGATCCGACAGCCGAGGGCGATTCCCAGCGCGTGGGTGCCGAACGTGGCGTCTCGGCGGTCGTCGAGATCGGCACCAGAGAGTTCTCCGAGGAACCCCTTGTTGCTTGCCGACAGGAACACCGGAAAGCCGAGCGCAACCAGATCGTCGCTGTGGCGAAGGAGCTCAGTGGACATGGCCGGGGTCTTGCCGAGGTCGAGCCCGGCGTCGACCATGATTCGCTCTGGCGGGATCCCTGCATCCAGAGCCCACTCAGCTCGGATGCGGAGGAACTCGGTGACGTCGACCCGGACGTCGTCGTATATCGGCTCCGGGTCCGGAATGCGAGGCCCGATGCGGACCTGCGTGGCCACAACAGATGCGCCGTGTGCCGCTGCCACGTGGACGAACTGCGGGTCCGCGAACCCGCTGATGTCGTTACCGATGCACGCGCCGGCCTTGCAGCTCTCGTCGAGGACCGATGCCCGGAACGTGTCGACCGATATCGGCAGATCGAAGCGGGCCCGCAACGCCTCGACCGCCGGGACGACGCGCTCCATCTCCTCCTCGGGCTTGACCTCGGGCCCGGGGCCGGCCTTGGAGCCGCCGACGTCGAGGAAGTCGGCCCCCTCGTCGACGAGCTGCTCGGCCTTCAGCAGGAACTCGTCGAAATCCCAGTACTGGCCGCCGTCGTAGAATGAGTCCGGTGTGCGGTTGAGGATGCCCATGACGAGCGCCCGGGTGGTGATGTCGAAGCGGGTGCTGCCGAGCTCGAGGAACATCGATGCCGACCCTACCGTCACTCGTCGGTCACCCCGAACGCGATCTCGAGCCGAGGCTCGACGGCGACGATCGCGATGATGTGGCCCTCGACGACGATGGTCTGATCGGCCACCACCGTTCGCCCTCCGGGCACGCGGTGCAGAGGCGGAGCAGCCACCGGAACCGCGCCGAAGCGGTCGTGCAGAGCCAGGACCGCGTCAGCATCGGCTCGATCACCATCGAGGGAAATGATGAGCACGGGAGTTCGCACCCCCGCTTAGCGGAGCCGCTCCAGTACGGCCTGCGGTCGTCTTGGGTTGTCGAGGACCACGACCGTCGCCTCACGCTCATGGACGATCGCGACACCGTCGCCCAGGACGGCCGGCCCGCTCCTTGGCGACTGAGCGATGGCGACCGCATGCGCGCACACCACCAGGACGACGACAAGCGCGAGCGGGCTCGCTCTTCGGCGCCGAATCGCCAACAGCACCGCCCCTGCCAGAACCAGGAGCTGGCGCCCGGCGAGCAGGGCCGCCGGTGCCGCGGCCGCCATGCGGACACACCGCCGATCCACCAGAGCAGGGATCTGGTCGGGAGAGGAAGCCGCCCGCATGCGCGGGCACCGCGACTGACGCGGCTCAGAAGAGTGCGGCGCTGAGCTTCCGGCGCCAGTTCGCGGTGCGATCGTCCTCCGGTCCGAGAACCTCGAGCAGGTCCACGAATTGCTGACGGGCGTCGTCATCCGTCTTCACCGTGGTGAGCAACTCCGCGAGGGTTGCCTCGACGTCGTCGCCCACTCCCCCGGTACGGGCCAACGCCGCGATGCGGCGGGTCTCGGCCGACTCAGGGATCCGTTCGAGGAGCTGGAGCCCCGTCTCGACCTCGCCTTGATTCACGAGCAGCTCGGCCAAGCCGGTGACGGCGGCGGGGTTGTCTGCTTCGAGTTCGAGCGCCTTGACCAGCGAGGCCTCGTCGCCCGCCTCGATCAGCTTCTCGATCTCGGTTGCCTCGGTCGTGGGCACGAGACGCTCGACAAACTCCCGGATCTGCGCTTCTCCCTGGGCTCCCATGAACCCGTCCACAACCTGGCCGTCTTTCATCGCGTAGACCGCGGGGATCGACTGGACCTTGAAGGCTTGAGAGACCGAAGGGTTGGCGTCGACGTCGACCTTCGCGAGTTCGACCTGGCCGTTCGTCTCGGCAATGACCTTCTCCAGGATCGGGCCGATCTGCTTGCACGGCTCGCACCACTCGGCCCAGAGGTCCACCACGACGGGGACGGTCTTGGACCGCTCCACCACATCGGTCTCGAACGTTGCGTCTGTTACGTCAGCCATCGTGGTTTTCAACGTAGCCGACGCCCACCGCATTCCCGCTCGGCGACGGGCCCGCCGTATCGACGCCCCACCCGCGAACGTGATCAGATGCGATTCTCGTGAACAACCCGACTGAGCCGAGCGACCTCTACACCGTGCTGCGCACACCGGATCTCATCGATCCGGTGCTCGTCGTTCACTTCGACGGCTGGATCGATGCCGGCGTGTCCGCGGGCCAAGCCGTGCGGCACCTGATCGAATCGTGCGGCGCCGATCCGCTGGTCGAGTTCGACACCGAGTCGTTGCTGGACCACCGCGCTCGTCGCCCGGTGATGCATATCGTCGACGGCGTGAACGCCGGCATCGACTGGCCCACGATCGAGATCACGAGCGGCCGCGACAGCAACGACCGCGACGTGCTCGTTCTGAGCGGAGCCGAGCCGGACCACAACTGGCGAACGTTCATCAGTGCGGTGGTCGAGCTCGCCGAGGGCTTCGGTGTTCGGCGAGTCGTCGCCCTCGGGGCGTACCCAGCCGCTGTCCCCCATACCCGACCGTCGCGCCTCACGGTCACCTCACCCACCGTCGACCTCGCTCGCAGCAACGAGCCCCGGGCCACGCTCGACGTTCCCGCGGGAATGGCGGCCGTGCTGGAGCAGGCGTTCGACGCGGCCGGCATCGAGGCCCTCACCATGTGGGCGCAAGTGCCCCACTACATCCCCTCCGGCCCGTATCCGGCCGCGAGCCAGGCTCTGATCGAAGGACTCAGCGAGAGCGCTCACGTGTCTGTCACCGTGGGCTCCCTCGGTGAGCAGGCGCTGGCCACCCGCAATCGGTTGGACGACCTCGTCGCCGACGAGGACGGCCACCAGGCGATGATCGGCGAACTCGAACGCCAGCACGACCAGTTCAGCCACGACGGCGAGACGCTGCCCACGTCCGATGAGCTCGCCGAGGAAGTCGAGAACTTCCTGCGGTCCCAGGACGACGAACCCGACGGCGAAGTCACTGACGAATCCGACACCCCTGACAATCCTGGAGACGACGAATGAAGCTCGATGCCGGACTGATCGGCTCACTCGACGCGGTGGGCGACCGCGCCGCTGAGATGGAAGCCGTCGGCTACGACGGTCTGCTCTCCGTCGAGATCAATCACGACCCGTTCTTCCCACTGGTCATCGCGGCGGGCCGAACCGAGAACGTGCAGCTCGCGACCGGCATCGCGGTCGCGTTCGCCCGCAACCCCATGCTGCTCGCCAACATCGGCTGGGACCTCCAGGCGTACTCGAAGGGCCGGTTCACGATGGGTCTCGGTTCGCAGATCAAGCCCCACATCACCAAGCGCTTCTCGATGCCATGGTCCAAGCCGGCTGCGCGCATGCAGGACATGATCGAAGCGATCCACGCCATCTGGGACTGCTGGAACAACGGCGAGCGACTGGAGCATCGCGGCGAGTTCTACAAGCACACGCTGATGACGCCGATGTTCGACCCGGGCCCGAACCCCCATGGCAACCCGCGCATCTCGCTGGCCGCCGTCGGCCCGCTGATGACGAAGGTGGCCGGGCGAGTGGCTGACGGCTTCGTCTCCCACGCCTTCCAGACGCCGGACTACTTCCGCGACGTCACCTTGCCCGCGTTGGAAACGGGGCTCGCCGAAAGCGGTCGCACTCGCGCCGACGTGGAGATCTCCATGCCGTTGTTTGTCACTAGCGGCACGAACGAAGAGGACTTCAACCGGCGCAAGCAGGGCAACAAGCAGCAGATCGCGTTCTATGGATCTACTCCCGCGTACAAGCCGGTGCTCGATCATCACGGCTGGGGCGATGCCCACGCCGACCTCAACCGCATGTCGAAAGAGGGCAAGTGGGTCGAGATGGCCGATGTCGTCGACGACGAGATGCTGGACGCGTTCTCGATCGTCGGAGAGCCGAGCGATGTCGCGCCGAAGCTGGCCGCTCGCTACCAGGGCCTCGTCGACCGCGTGCAGTTCGCATACGACGACGGCGGATCCAGCGAGTGGGCCGGTGTCGGCGACCAGATCCGAGCGATCTAGCTCGCGATCCTCCACACCGAGCCGTTGCTGAATTCGGCGACGAGCGTGGCGCCGGAAGGCGGCTGCTCGTCGGCCGGGAGCAACAGGTGGGTGGCGCCGGCCGTGAGTTCGGCCGCCACGTGATCCAGGCCGGCCTCCCAGGCCACCGCGGCGGTCAGGTTGCGCGCCACGCGGTCGGTGTCGATCACGATCAACGCGGCGTCCTCGTCCGCGAGAGCCGAAGCCTGGACCTGCCCGACCACCGAGTTCTCCTGGAGTGACTCCAGCGCGGCGAGCCCTGACCACACTCCGAGAGAGATCGCCAGCGTCGCGACCACGGCCGTCACCTGCGGACGCGTGTGCGCCGCAGCGATCATCAGCAGGCCGACGACCAGGCCGACCGATGCCGCGGCACCTACCTCGAAGAAGGTGCCGCCGAACGGCGCGCCGCTCACCTCGGTGCCGAGCATCATCACCGGCGAGCGCTTGTTCGAACCGAAGTTGTCGCCCGGCCCGGCCCACGCTCCGTAGAAGCCGGCGACCACCACCGATCCGCCCAAGAGCGGTGCCGACAGCTTCCATGACAGGTTTCGGGCGCCGATCACACCGAAGGCGACAAGGGGCGGCGCGAGGATCTCGATGTAGCGGCCATGGAGCCAGGCATCGGCCCGGTCGACACCGGTGAGGAACCATCCCGCCACTGCGACCGTGCCGATCAGTACCCCACCGACTGTCGCGGCCATCCATCGATCACTGAGAAGGACCAGCGCGCCCAGGACAGCGAGGCCGGCAGTGGCGATCACGAGGTAGGCGACCGTTCCGCCCGCGTGGACGACCATGTGGGGCACCTCGTCGAGGCCCCGCCGATCGACGAGCTGCCCGGTGTCGTACGTCGCGACGTCGCCGAACGCGGAGCGCGAGAGACGATCCCGGAGCCACTCAGCCAGACGAAGACCCCCGAGCCCCGCCGCGGCGGCGATGACGGCGAGGTCGAGTCGGGTTCGGACCATCGGCCACGCGATCGCGGCACCGACCAGGACGATCGCCGCCGCGCCGGTGCGCGGGTGGGTGGCGAAGAGCCCGACAGCCGCACCGACCACAGTCGCGACGCGTCCCGCCGTCACCCGTTCCTGGAGCAGAGAAACACCGAGCAACGCCATAGCGAGAAGGAGAGGCAGGAGACGCTCGGTCCAGGCGATCGTGCCGGTCAGCAGGGCCGTCGGCAACGACGCGCCGATCAGCGCGGCGAGGATCGCTGATCCTTCCGTCGCCGTCGTCGATCGCCGCACCAAGAGGTAGAGCACCGGAAGCAGAAGCGCGCCGAGGACGGCGTTGAGGACCTGTGCGTAGACGACCATCTGCGACTCATCGAGCCCGACGAGCCATCCCGGGGCCAAGAGCACCGGGTACAGCACGCCGTACGGCGGTTGCGCCCCGATGGCGGCGCCGCCGTTCCCCGCGATCGATCGGCCCATCGACAGAAAGGCGATGTCGTCGATGGCCAGCAGCGGCCCCCGAACGGACACCGCAACGAGCGACCCGACCAGCGCATGAGCGGCCGTCAACGCAGCGAGGTTCCGGCCCGTCCGAGACATCGCCGCGACGCTACGCCGACCGGCCAATCCGGGGTGGGAGCCTCAGACCACGGTGCTACGATCGTGCGCCGAACATCTCGGGGCTATAGCTCAGTTGGTAGAGCGCCTCCATGGCATGGAGGAGGTCAGGGGTTCAATTCCCCTTAGCTCCACTCCGAACGCTGTCTGATCTGCGTCGAACACCCCTGGCGGCCGAGATTCACTCACCGAAGACGACCAACCCCGATTCGTAGTCGTTGGACCCGCCTGGAACGAAGAGCGCGTTCATCTGGTAGTTCAGGAATGATGTTGTCTCGGGTCCGTTAGCAAAAAACGTGATCGTGTGAGTGCCAGCTTCGACGGTCAGAGCACCCGATACGGGACACACAACTTCCTCATCGTGCACACCTGAGTAGAAGACTTCAGCAGCGGGCCACAGTTCGTGAGTTTGTTCAGGGACTCCGAGGTTGTCTTCGAACCAACACCAAACGGTTCCAGGAGTTACTGGCCCATCTTCAGAATCGACTCGGACGAAGCCGTGGAGTTGAACGATCCCTGCCACGGGCGCCACGATCTCGACACTCACCAGCTCGGCAGGGTCATCGCCGTTGTCAACGATTACGTTCGATCCCGCGGAGCGTGCGATCGGTAGGAGTGATTCGAGTTCCGTGAGTGCTGGTTGAACGACGTTTTGGTCATAGCGGTACGCGAACGTCACGTTCTCAGCACGTGTCACGTCGTCGTCGGGAGAAAATGTCGTCGCAGATGTACCCGTCGTAATCCCTTTATCAGCCGCCCACTCAACCGCAGCGGTGTAGTACGTGCCATCTTCAACGTCGGAAAACGAATGCGTCGCAAACGCCGTCGCAGGCACCAACAACACCACAACAACCAGCGCCACCGCCGCCTTGAACTTCGTGATGTGAACCGTCATGAAACCAACCCTCCTGTTGAAACAAGCTGCATCCCGACTCTGACACGGGTGGGATTTGCCTGCACAAACACCCGATTTGTACAGCCGCTACTGTTCTGAAAACACACGACTGAAGACGAGGTCAGACTCGACGAAGTCGAGCAGGCAAGCCCCCACCTGGAGCTTGCAAGAGATCAGTGGCAGTACTGGATCCACCCGAACGAAGTGAGCACCGAATTCTCAATCGCTGCAGCCACGTCGTCGTCCCAAGCCTCAATCTGGCTGGAGTAAACCCCGTCTGGACCATTGACAACAATTCTTCCGAATGCTTCGTAGGCCCATTCATCAATGTCATCGACACTCAACGAGAGGGTGGCCATCACATCTGCCATCGGGTCGCCGATGGAGCCTCCCTCCAGGGTGAGTTGAACCTGTTTGCCGTCGCTGCCCAGACCGTAGTAATTCCACTTCGCCAGAAAGCCTGAATCGGTGTAGACGGCGGGCCCATAGCTTGGCTCAGCGGGCGACACGATTGGGTAGCCCTGCTCATCCACGGTGGGAGGTTCGATCCAGTCGACTTCGTAGCCCCGCCGAAAGGTGAGATCCAACCCTCCCCACGAGACGATGCGCAGCGGTTTCTCATCTGACAGTTGGTCGGGAGGTACGTCCAGGAGGCATTGGTGTTGCCACCCAGTATCGGAATCTGGTGCGCCACAAAGATCGGTGATTGCAGCCACAGCTGTGGTGACGTCCGTCGGATCCTCGTCCTTATTGAGCCCAGCGAGACCACCGTCTTCCACGCTCAACGTGCAGTCGAAAACGGGCTGAGGCGCTTCGGTTGTCGACGTTGTTGCGGGGGCTTCGGTCGTCGAGGTTGACGACGCCACAGTCGTCGGCGTTTGGGTCGCGGTTGACGCCAGCACGGTTGTCGTCGGCGGTTCCGTGGATGAAGAAGCGTCAGCTGTCCCAACCTGGGTTTCCTGATCACTGTTGTGATCGTTCTCGGCTCCGTCACCACACTGAGCCAGCAGCAAGCCGAACAACAACAAGATGATCAAGATCAACCCGATGATGATCAACCGCGGCCCGTCAACGCGTCGCTCGTCCGTCGTCTGTCCATTTTCTGGCGATTCCACTGTCCCTAGTTCCTCTCTCACCAAAGAGCTTCGAAATCAAGGTCCACCTTCAGGAATGGTTTGTCAAATGACCGAGTTGGAAGGTGGCAGGAGTCATGGTCTGCCCCACCTGCGCGCACCCCCGTCTTGTTTGAGGACGCAAAGCGACAACTCGAGGCTGCTGACCCAGCGGCGTGAACGCCGCCGCTCCCGCTAGCCGTATCTATACATCTGCTTTACGACCTGGGCCGCCCCCCCTCGGGGGTGGGCTACGCCTGCGAGGAGAGGTCGCCCGAGCAATCCGAACGATGGCCCTAAGAGACGGGATCTCGATCTGTAACCCAGACCTTGTACAGCCGCTACTGTTCTGCAAACACACGACTGAGGACGAGGTCAGACTCGACGAAGTCGAGCATGCAAGCCCCCATTTGGGGCTTGCAGGGGTTCAATTCCCCTTAGATCCACGCGAACCCTCCGGGTTCCATGGAGTTCGGCTTCGCCGAACGCCCGGGCGACTGGTCTCTGAGCAGACCCTGTCGACCAGCTCAGCCGGCTCCGGTGGCGGGAGCCGCAGGCTGCCAGTCGAGCCGTGGGCAGTCGCCCCACAGGCGCTCGAGTTGGTAGAAGTCGCGCTTCTCCTGCACGAAGACGTGGACGACGAAGGCGCCGTAGTCCATCAGGACCCACTCACGTTCTTCCTTGCCCTCGACCCGGGCCGGCTTCGGGCCGCCGGCACTCGAGATCTTCTCTTCGATGCCGTCGACGATCGCGTGGACCTGGCGGGGGTTCGAACCGCTGGTGATCACGAAGTAGTCCGACACCGAGAGGACCTCCCCGACGTCGACGATCAGCGTCTCTGTGGCCTTCTTGTCATCGGCTGCATCGGCCGCAAGACGGGTCCAGCGCTGGATCTCGTCAGTCGTGGTAGTCACAGGGTCGGTCATGCGTTGGCGCCGATGGTAACCGTCAGATCCACGACCTCGTTGAGATTCGGGTCGAAGCGGACGTCTACCCCGAGCGCTGCCCCGAACGACTCGGCGATCGCGACGTTCTCTTCGACGTGGTAACTCACCACCGTCGCCTCGACGCCGAACTCCCGGGCGTTGCCGACGATCGTGATCTCGGCTCCCGCCGCGACGATCGCGGGAATGGCCGCAGCTCTGTTGTTGGCATCGCCTGTGCCATCCAGCACCTGAACGCTTGGCCGAGCTCCGGGGGCATGCGCGATCGGAAGCGGGATCGTGGCGAGCGCGCGATCCGTCGGCCACGCGAGATCCTTCGCCTCGAGCGCGTAGAGCGGACTGTCGGGATCGATCCAAAACGGCGCCATAGGCGGCAGCGAGATGTCCGCGGTACCGGTGGCCATGCCCCGCAGGTATGGAGGGAGGCCATCGTTGAACGGAAGCGTTGCGGCGATCAGGTCGGCTGGATCGCCGGTGGCGGCGACCTGCTCGATCTCGCCGAGCCAGGCCCGCCAGACGTCAAGCTGGCGGTCGAAGCGGGTCGCGTCTGGTTCGCCGGGGTTCAACCAGCCGTAGACCGCAGCGAGATCCTGAGCCGAGAAGTCGCGGGCGCCCGCCTCGATGACGACCTCGATGCCGTCATCCGTCTCGACGACCAGGTCATCCACGAGAACGAACGGAATCGGCTCGACCTGTTCGAAGAACGAAGCAAGCCGGTCCGTGGACATGATCATCGGGTCGTCGGTGAACCCCGCACCCATCCACTCGGCGACAGCGGCCTCGAGCGCTTCGATGCCGTCCTCCTCGTAGAGCTGGCCGAGAAATACCTGCGTCTCGTTCTCGAGGAGCAGATCGCGAGAGAGCAGCGTGAGGCTCGCGCCGCCCTCCTGCACGATGGTCTGCGCGAGGACCGAGACGCCCACAAGGCGGTCCAAGTTGTCGGTATGGGCCACGATCAGGGTCGGCGTGGGTGTCGTGAATGCCAGAAAGCCCGGGGCCAGTGGGTCTCTGACGACGGGAACCTCTTGTCCGTCGGTCGTGTCGAGCACGGCCTTCGTGCCCTCGCGCCAGAGGAGGAAGACGACGGCGCCCGCCATCACGATGAGCAGTGGGAAGACGAACCGGAAGAACGGATTCGCAGGCGGAGCGGGACGCCGCCGAGATGGCGGGGCCGGCGGTTCCGCCGGTTCCGTCTCGGTCGGCACGTCGTCGACGACGCTCACGCCGTAGAGCTCATAGTTCGCCACATCGTCGACGACGGTACGGGGAATCAGGTCGTCCACCGTCTTCTCCGTCCGGATTCGTTCACGGATGTCGCTCGAGGAGATGTCGATCATCTCGACCTCCACCACCTCATGAGGCCAGCCGGCCGGTGGACGTCCACCATCACGACCGCCCCGATCGACGACCACCGTCGTCGCCAGATCACGTACTTCGTCGGGTCGCTTCCAGCTCGGGAGCCCGTCCGCCGCGTCGGATCCGACGAGGAGGAACAGCTCCGCATCGGGATGCTGGCGGTGCAACTCGGCGAGTGTGTCGGCGGTGTAGGACTCCCCGCCCCGCCGGATCTCGATCTCGCTCACCTCGAGCAGGGCCTCGCCGGCGAGCTTGTTGATGTCCGACACGGCCCGTTCCGTCATGTCGAGCCGGATGGGCGCTGGACTGACCGCGTCGCCGTCCTTCTGCCACGGATCGTTGGCGACAACGAGCATCATCCGGTCGAGTTCGAGCGCCGCACGCACTTCGAGGGCGACCATGACGTGCCCGTTGTGGAGAGGGTCGAAGGTGCCGCCGAAGACCCCAATGCGCTCGGATTTCACGGGACGCAGTGTACGACTCGGGCGCAAGTCAGCGAATGTCGCCCGAAAAACCACGTTCGGTAGCAGACGTGACACAAGTCACGTAAGACTATGCTGACAGCAAGCGCGCCATGGTGTTTAATACTGCCGCTGGACCGGAGTGCGACGCGCGCCCGCAAGTCGCGAGCACACGGTACCTGCTTCCCCCCAAAAACCACCCAAGGCATTCACGAACAAGCGAGTGTGCCAAGAAACGAAACACGGAATATCGCGTGTGCGAATTCCGTTGAGCGAGTTGTCATGAGCGATTCTGTTGGACAGTACTTGAACGAGATCGGTGCGGTTGCACTTCTCAACGCCCAGGAAGAGCGTGAGCTCTCCCAGGTCATCGAGAAGGGCTTCGAAGCACGTGATCGCAAAGAAGCAGGCGAAAAGGGTCGTGAACTCGACCGGGCGATCCGCGATGCTGCGGCCGCCAAGGACCGGTTCATCCGGGCCAACCTTCGCCTCGTGGTGAGCGTTGCTCGCCGCTACCCCCTTCCCCCCGGCATGGAGCTCCTGGATCTCATCCAGGAAGGCAACCTGGGCCTCGAGCACGCGGTCGACAAGTTCGACTGGCGCAAGGGCTTCAAGTTCTCCACCTACGCCACCTTCTGGATCCGCCAGGCCATCGGTCGTGCCCTCGACCAGAAGGCCTCCCTGGTCCGTCTCCCCGGTGACCGTTCCGCTTCGCTGCGTGCCGCTCTGCGTGCCGCGTCGGGCGACGGCGACGAGCTGGACGACGAGCACGCTCGTCTCCACCGTCTCACCACCCCCACCAGCCTCGACCGCACCATCGGCGACGACGATTCCAACGAGCTCGTCGACCTTCTCCCCGACTCCAACCCCGGCCCTGAGGTCGAGGTCATGGCGAAGGCCGAAGAAGAGATGGTCACCGGCCTGCTCGACATCCTCGACGAGCGTGCCAAGTACGCAGTCGAGCAGCGGTTCGGTCTCGGTGATGGCCGCAAGCGCTCCTACCGTGAGGTCGGCGAAGACCTCGGCGTCACCGCCGAAGCCGCTCGTCGCCTCGTGAAGCGAGCCATCAACTCCGTGCGCGAGCACGCCGCAAGCATCGCCGACACCGTCGACGCCGCCTGAGCGCACCCCAAAACGCTGAACCGATGCCCCTGGCTCTGGCCGGGGGCATCGGCCGTTTTGGCCGGGTATAACTGCCGTTTTCCACAGGTTCGTGCCGAAACTGGTTGGAACAAGACCCCTTGCGCCACCAGACTTGTCCCGTGAACACCACGTGGAATCCCAGCAGCTGGCGGTCCTTGGAAGCCAAGCACCAGCCGGTCTGGCCAGATGAGGCCGAACTCGAGCAGGCGCTGAAGACGCTGGGCGACCAGCCGCCGCTCGTTTTCGCCGGCGAAGCCCGCAATCTGACCGCTCAGCTGGGCAGTGTCGCCCGAGGTGAGGCCTTTCTGCTGCAGGCAGGCGACTGCGCCGAGTCCTTCGAGAGCTCAGCCGACTCCATCCGCGACCGCTTGCGCGTCATTCTCCAGATGGCGATCGTGCTCACATACTCAGGCGGCACGCCGCTCGTGAAGATCGGCCGTATCGCCGGCCAGTTCGCCAAGCCGCGGTCGAGCCCGACCGAGACGAAGGGAGACGAGGAACTCCCGTCGTTTCTGGGGCAGAGCGTCAACGACGTCGGATTCACCGAAGCCGAGCGCCGTCCGGACCCGCAGCGTCTTCTCGCCGCCTACAACCGCGCCGCGTCCACATTGAACCTGCTCCGGGCATTCACCCGTGGCGGCTACGCCGATCTCAGCCAGGTGTCCACGTGGAACCGCGAGTTCGTGGCCTCCTCCCCCGCCGGCGAGCGCTACACCGTCATGGCAGACGAGATCGATCGGGCCCTCCGGTTCATGGCGGCCTGTGGCGTGACGGGCGAGTCCGTCCCCGCACTTCATGAGGTGGACTTCTACACATCGCACGAAGCGCTCCTCCTGAACTACGAAGAGGCGCTCACCCGCGAGGACTCCCTTACCGGAGACTGGTACGACTGCTCGGCCCACATGCTCTGGATCGGCGAGCGCACCCGTCAACTCGACGGCGCCCACGTGGAGTTCCTGCGTGGCGTCCAGAATCCGCTCGGCTGCAAGGTCGGCCCCACGGCCACCCCTGACGAGGTTCTCGGCCTGTGCAAGGCACTCAACCCGGAGAAGGTTCCGGGCCGTCTCACCCTGATCGTCCGCCAAGGCGCCGACCACGTCACCGAGGGGCTCCCTCCGCTGCTCGCCGCCGTTCGCGACGCCGACCATCCTGTGGTGTGGGCCTGCGACCCGATGCACGGCAACACCTACACGGCTGAGGGCGGCCGCAAGACGCGCCACTTCGACGACGTGCTCAAGGAGATCAGCGGCTTCTTCGCCGCTCACGAGGAGGAAGGCACCTGGCCCGGCGGCGTTCACGTCGAACTCACCGGAGATGCGGTCACCGAGTGCCTCGGCGGCAGCGACGACCTCGTGGACGGCGATCTCGAGCAGGCCTACGAGACGATGTGCGACCCGCGGCTCAACGGCCGCCAGTCGGTCGATCTTGCCTTCCGCGTGGCCGAGCTGCTCCAAGCCCAGAGCTAGCGAAAAGAAGATCTGATCCGGGTGCATCCGGAGGCCGTGTCTGGTCCGTAACAGGGGTGTCAAACATTCCCTGGAAGGAACCAGACCCATGACCAAGCGCCTCCTGCGCATTCTCTCCGCACTTCTCGCCTTCACGCTGCTCGGTGCCGCGTGCGGTGACGACGACACGGCGGAGAGCCCAACAACCACCACGACCGAAGCACCCTCCGGCGACATGTCGGACGACGACGTGGACGACGAGGACATGGCTGATGAGCCTGGCACCATCGTCGATGTTGCGGTCGCCAACGACTTCACCACCCTCGTCGCCGCTGTTCAGGCCGCCGGCCTGGTCGACACCCTTTCCGGTGACGGCCCGTTCACGGTCTTCGCACCGACCGACGAAGCGTTCGCCGCTGCACTCGAGGACCTCGGACTCACCGCCGAAGAGCTCCTCGCCAGCGACGGCCTCGCCGACATCCTCACGTACCACGTGATCGCCGGTGAAGTGGACGCCGCTACCGCCATCAGCCTCGACGGCCAGTCCGCCGCCACGGTGAACGGCGCCGAGATCGCGATCTCCGTGGTCGACGGAAGCGTCGTCATCAACGGCACCTCCACCGTCATCGCCGCAGACGTCGCCGCCTCCAACGGCATCGTCCACGTGATCGACGCCGTCCTGCTCCCGCCGGCGTAGGACCCTCCTGCTACGTCGACCCACCGGTCGGGTCGCTCCGCAGCCCACGCTGCAGAGCGGCCCGGCCGGCCTTGGTCTCCGATCGAGCGCCTTGCAATGACCTCAGTCCTCACCCTTCACCTCCCGGTAGCGCCGCTTTCGTGGATACGCTCCGTGCGTGAGCGCTGCCGAGATTCGGTTGGTCGACGAGGTCGATGCTGCCTTCGCCCGGGGCGACGAGGACGCACTGCGGCAGGCGTACGACACGCACGGCAGCCTCGTCTACACGTTGTGCTCCCGAGCGCTCGGCCCCGAGCGGGCCAACGACGTCACCCAGGAAGTCTTTCTGAGCGCCTGGCGAGCGCGGACCCAGTTCGATCCCGCCAAAGGCAACCTCGCCGCATGGCTGACTGGCATCTCGAAGAACCGGATCATCGATGCGATCAGGGCGGAAAAGCGTCACTCGGACCGCAGGGCACCAGAACCGACAGAAGAACTCCCGACCGAGAGCGAAGCCGAACATCTCGGTGACCAAATGCTTGTCGCCGACGCACTCCGAATCCTTCCCGAACGTCCCCGCCAGATCCTCACTCTTCATTACTTTGAGGATCTGACCCATCCGCAGATAGCCGAGAGAACGAATCTCCCACTGGGCACGGTGAAATCCGATATTCGCCGAGGCCTCGCCCGAATCCGCCGATACCTGGAGCAGCAGCATGTCTGACGACAACCTCCATCTCGACGACGACGAAGCCCGCGTCGACGCCCTCCTGAGATCGATGGACGCCGGCGATCTCGAGCTCGAGACGCCGCCCGCCAGCATCTGGGCCGGCATCGAAGCCGAGCTCGTCGAGGACGCGCCATCTACTCCGGTGGCCCCCGTGATCTCGCTGGCGAGCCGCCGCCGGCCGGCGATGATCACTGCGGCCGTTGCGGCCGCCCTCATCTTGGTGGCAGGCCTCGCGGTCGTGCTCACCGGTGAAGACACCGGCGCGGTCGAGGTGGCGTCGGCTGAGCTCGTCTATCTCGACGACACGGACGGATTCATCGACGACGGCGCTGGTCGCTCCGCCGACGCGACGCTGCTCGAGGACGGGGATCGAGAGATCCTCCGGGTCGACCGAGCCGACCTTCCGGGTTCAGGCGACGACGCCGACCTCGAGATCTGGCTGATCGGTGTCTCCGACGGCGAGATCCAGATCGTCCAGACGCTCGGCCTCGTCGACCCCGGCGACCCGGGCACCTACGACGTACCGGCTGACTTCGATCGCGATGCCTACGACGCCGTCGCTGTCGACATCAGCGTGGAACCGCACGACGGCGACGAGGCCCACTCCGGCATGTCGCTGATCCGCGGTGCACTCGTCGAGATCTGAGCCCGGCTAGGCGAGGTTCTCGACGAAGCCTTCGAGTTGGCGCAGGTTGCGCACCTCGAAGCAGCCGTCTGCGTATTGCGCGTACTCGCCGACGATGGAGTCTCCCGTATCCCAGTAGCTCTGCGGCTCCGGGTTCAGCCAGTGGACCTGGCGGGCCTTCTCCTTCATCTCCTTGATGATCCAGCTCTCGGAGGCGTGGTAGTTGTTACGAGCGTCGCCGAGAATCATGATCGACGTCCGAGGACCGATGTCCTTGCCGTACTTCTCCCAGAAGACGCCGAGCGCGTGGCCGTAGTCGGAGTGGCCATCGACCCAGACGACATCGGCCTCGGTGTTGACCCGGTGTACGGCCTCGTTGATGTCCTCGACACCCTCGAAGTACTGGGTGACCTCGTCGAGGCCGTCGATGAAGACGAACGAGCGAACCTTCGAGAACTGGCCCGAGATCGCATAGACGAGATGGAGCGTGAACCGGGCGAACGCTGCGACGGACCCGGAGATGTCGGCGATGACGAAGATCTCGGGCTTGTGGGGCTTCGGGTTGCGGAACTTCGGCTCGGCCGGCACGCCGCCGTATGACAGCGAGGCACGAACCGTGCGGCGGAAGTCCAGCGGACCCTTGCGGCCATGCCGACGCTTGCGCTGTAGCCGGGAGGCGAGCTTGCGAGTCAGCGGGTAGATCGCCTTGCGCAGCGACGCCATCTCCTCGCGGGAGGCGTGCATGAAGTCGACGTCTTCGGGCAGCGGCTTGCGCAGCGTCTTCGCCATCGCTTCGACACCGCGATCGGCGACGAGACGGCGCCGGATCTCCGCCTCGATCTCCTTTTGGAGCTGATCGACGCGGGTCTGGTACTCGTCGCGCTGGAGACGCTGGTCGAACTCGGAGGACTCACCGTCCTCGTTCTGCTGCTGCTCGAGCAACCGCTCGAGGACACCTTCGAGATCGAGATTCCGAAGCGTGCGGTAGAGGTAGTAGGTGCCGCCGACGGGACGGCCCGGCTCCATGCCGGCGTAGCGACGCACGGCCTGACGGGCGACGCCGCGCATCATCTGTTGATCGCCCCGCATGAGGGCCTGGTAGAGCATCTCGGCGAGCTCTTCAGGGGTGAGATTCTCTCCCCCGCCACCGCCTTGCTGATCGCCGGAACCCTCCGCTCCGTCCATGTTGTCCATGTCGTCGGGATCGCCGAGTTCGTCGCCGTCCTCGCCGATCGCGTACTCCTGGCCGCGCAACGAGAAGTAGACCTCGAAGACCGTCTCGAACGCCTTCCAGTGGTTCGAGTGCTTCACCAACGTGGCGGCCAGGGCGTACTTGAACGTGTCGCGCTCCCCGATCGAGATGTGGCGCACGGCCTCCATCGCGTCGAGGTTCTCGGTGAGCGACACCGGGAGGCCGGCATTGCGGAGCTCGATGATGAACCCGTTGAGCAGCTCGAGAATGGGGTCGCCGAGTTCCGGCGGCGGTGAGGCCCCGGGATCGTCGATGACCGTCATCGCGCGCTACCTCCGACCCACGACGTCAGACCGTGACGCCGTCGGCGGTGGAGAGTTCCTTCACCGTCTTGGTGATGTCGCTCTGGTACTTGAGCAGGATATTGATGGTGTCTGTGGCGGTCTGCTCGTCGATCTTCTCGACACCGAGCAGCACGAGTGTCTTCGCCCAGTCGATCGTCTCCGACACGGACGGGTGCTTCTTCAGCTCGATCTGACGGATCGACCGCACGACGCGGGCGACCTGATCGGCGAGGTTCTCGGTGATGTCCGGCACCTTGGTGAGGACGATCTCCTTCTCGCGCTCCATGTCGGGGTAGTCGATATGGAGGTAGAGGCAGCGACGCTTGAGCGCCTCGGAGAGCTCACGGGTGTTGTTCGACGTGAGGAAGACGAGCGGGATCTGCTTCGCCTCGATCGTACCGAGTTCGGGGATCGACACCTGGTAGTCGGACAAGATCTCGAGCAGCAGCGCCTCGGTCTCCACCTCGACACGGTCGACCTCGTCGATGAGCAGTACCACCGGCTCGTCGGCCGAGATGGCTTCGAGCAGCGGGCGGGTGAGGAGGAACTCGTCGGAGAAGATGTCGTCGGAGATCTCGGCCCACTCGGCGTTGTCCTCGTTGCGCTCGGTCTGGATCCGCAGCAACTGCTTCTTGTAGTTCCACTCGTAGAGCGCCTTGGCCTCGTCCAAGCCCTCGTAGCACTGGAGGCGGATGAGCCGAGCCCCGAGGATCTCGCTCACGCTCTTGGCGAGCTGGGTCTTGCCTGTGCCGGCCGGGCCCTCGACCAGGATCGGCTTCTGGAGCCGATCGGCGAGGTACACGACACCGGCGATGCCTTCGTCAGAGAGGTAGTCGACCTTGGACAGGTCTTCCTTGACGGAGGCGACGTCTTCGAAGCGATACGACATGAGGACGCAGGTTAGCGGCCGTTAACCAGAGTCCCGTAACCGATTTCCGTAGACGATCAATCGCCGGTCGCCAGACGCCAGAAGGCCGACATCGCGATGGCACGGGCCACGATCAGAAGGCCCGCCAGAATCCACCACGGCCAGGCCGCCTGAGCGAACGCGATTCCTCCGGGGCCGACATCCGAGGATGCCGCGGTGCCCGAGATCGCCCCTGCTCCCACCAGGACGAGCCATCCCGCCGAGCCACTGCACGCTGCCGCGGAGCTGCTTGAGTCACCGCTCGCGATTGGGTTCGTTCATCCCCGCACCTGTCCGGTTCCTCGGACCACGAACTTCTCGGTGGTCAGCTGTTCGAGTCCCATCGGGCCGCGGGCGTGGAGTTTCTGGGTGGAGATGCCGATCTCGGCGCCGAAGCCGAACTCCTCGCCATCGACGAAGCGGGTCGACGCATTGACCAGGACCGCGGCCGCATCGACCTCGCGGGTGAATCGGTCCGCCGCGTCGATGTCGCTCGTGGCGATGGCCTCACTGTGACCGGTGGACGTATCGTTCACGTGGGCGATGGCCTCGTCGAGGTCCGCGACGACCTTTACGCTCATCTTCATGTCGAGGTACTCCTCCGCGAAGTCAGCCTCGGTGGCCTCCCCGATCGATGGATCGATCGCTTGTGCCGCGGCATCGCCGACGAGTTCGACTCCCTCGAGCGTGGCGATGGCAGACGGCAGGAACTCGGCGGCGATGTCGGCGTGAACAACGAGCGACTCGGCGGCGTTGCAGACGCCGGTGCGGTGCGTTTTTGCGTTGAAGAGGATCTCCCGAGCCATGTCGAGGTCTGCCGACGCGTCGACGTAGACGTGGCAGTTGCCGGCCCCGTCGATCACGTAGGGCACCGTGGCGTTGTCGAGAATCGACTGGATCAGCGCCGGTCCACCGCGGGGAATCAGACAGTCCACGAAGCCGCGCTGCTGCATGAACTCGACCGCGGCCTCGCGACGTGGGTCGTCGACCACGATCAGCGCATCCTCTGGCAGGCCGGCCTTCGCGACGGCGTCGCGCAGGACGGCGGAGATCGCGAGGTTGGAGTCGATCGCTGACGACGAACCCCGAAGGAATGCGGCGTTGCCCGACTTGAGACACAGCCCGAACGCGTCGCTGGTGACGTTCGGCCGACTCTCGTAGATGATGCCCACGACGCCGAGCGGCACCCGGACCTTCTCGATCCGCAGGCCGTTGGGACGTACCCAGCCATCTGTGATCGCCCCGATCGGATCGGCGAGCGAGGCAACCTGACGGAGACCACCCGCCATGCCGTCGATCCGAGAGGGATCGAGTCGGAGCCGGTCCACGAGCGGCGGCGCCATGCCCTCGGCTTCGGCGCGGGCCACATCGATCGCGTTCGCTTCGATGATCGGCTCGGCGTTCGCCACGAGCAGGTCCGCTGCAGCGTGGAGTGCGGCGTCCTTTTCGGCCGTGGAGGCAACCGCGAGGGCGCGCGATGCGTCCTTGGCCCGGGCCGCCAGTTCGGGAATCGGAGTCGGGGTGGCAGTCACGAGCCCCCAGGGTACTGGCAGGCAGGACTAGCCTCGCCAGCGATGTCGCGTCGGCTCGAACCCACGGTGTTCCTCGCCATGATCTCGCCGATCACGGTTGGGCTCGTCGTGGGCGTCGCGGCCCTGACGCTGATCGTGTCCGGCTCGTGGATCGCCGCGGTCGCCATGGGGCTTGGTGTCTGGTTCGGGCGGGTTGCTCTCTCCCGGGCGATCGCCAAGCGCGTCAGCGGGCTGGAGCGCCGAATAGATCCGTTTGCACTCCGTGAGCCGTGGCGCTTCTTCGTCCGCGATGCGCTGTCCGCACGTCAGCGCTTTGCCGACGCCCTCCACGACGCGGAAGACGGTCCGCTGCGTACGCGGCTTGTTGAGATCGAGGCACAGCTCACCCATGCGGTCGAGGTGACATGGGATGTTGCGCTACGGGGCCAACAACTCACTGACGCGCGCCGCAGGATCGATCTCGTCGCGCTGGAACGCACTCTCGGTAGCTCGCCCGAAGGCGATCCTCGCCACACGGCAGCACAGGCCCAGAAGGACAGCCATGCCCGTCTGGCCCAGCGCGAGGACGACACCCGCGAGCGTCTGGAGATTCTCGACGCCCGTATGGGCGAGACCATCACCCGCGCCGGCGAGCTGGCCACCCGCACAGGCGGAGCCATCGCGATAGAGGAGCTGGCGGGCCAGGTGGACGGCATGGTGAGCGAGCTCGACAGCCTGCGGATCGCGCTCGATGAGGTCGGGAACGACACGTGAGCGACCAACCTCGATGGCGCTACCGCAAGCCTCAGTCGACCGTGGCACGCAGCGGATCGCTCCTGGTCGCCGCTGGCATCGGCTTGTCCCGCATTGCCGGACTTCTTCGCGAGATGGTCACAAGCCGGGTGCTCGGGCTCTCGCTCGCAGCAGACGCGTTCGCCGCGGCGGCACGAATTCCGAACCTGCTCCAGAACCTCCTCGGGGAGGGGGTTCTGTCCGCCTCGTTCGTTCCCGTCTACAGCCAGCTTCTCGACAGCGACGACGAGGACGCCGAGAAGGAGGCGAGCCGGGTCGCCGGCGCGGTCGGGTCGCTGCTCCTGATCGTGACGGGCATCGCCGTCCTCATCCTCGTCCTCGCCGCGCAGCCGATCACCCGTGTGCTCGCGCTAGGGCTCCAGGGCGAACGATTCGAACTCGCCGTCGACTTCACCCAGATCATGGCGGTCGGCTTGGGGTTCCTGGTCATGTCCGCCTGGTGCCTCGGCGTCCTCAACAGCCATCGCCACTTCTTCCTCCCCTACGCGGCTCCCGTAATCTGGAATGCCGCACAGGTGGCAGCGCTGCTGTTCATCTGGTGGCGCGACTGGGCGTTGGAGGACGCGGCGCGCGGGCTCGCCATCGCGGTTACCGTCGGCGGTGCACTGCAGCTGCTCATTCAGCTTCCGACGGTTCGCCGACTCGCCCGCGGACTCCGATTCCGGCCCGACAACGGGAATCCGAGCGTGCGGGAGATCCGTCGCCGGTTCACCCCGGCAGTGTTGGGTCGCGGCGTCGTCCAGATCTCGGCGTATCTCGATCTCATCCTCGCCACGTTCCTTGCCGCCGGAGCGTTGTCGGCCCTCTTCAAAGCGCAGATGCTCTACACCCTGCCCGTCTCGCTGTTCGCGATGAGCGTTGCCGCCGCGGAGTTGCCGGAGATGTCGCGGCTCACCGACGATCCCGCTGCACTGGGGCAACGTACGCATCGAAGCCTCGATCGGATCGCGTTCTGGATGCTACTCGCCGCGTTCGTGATGATCTCGATGGGCGACCTCGTGGTCGGCGTCCTCTTCCAGGGCGGCCAGTTCGATGGCACGGACGGCGTACTCGTCTGGTTTGTGCTCGGCACATACGCCCTCGGCCTTCCGGCGATCGGCGCGAGTCGGCTGCTTCAGAACACCTGCTTCGCGGCGGGCGACACGAAAGGCCCGGCGCGGATCGCTGCCGTCCGGGTCGCAATCGCCGCCGTGATCGGCATCGCGGTGATGTTCCCCCTCGACCATGTCGTCGTGGGGCCCGATGGTCTCGTGGGTGACGGATTCGGTTTCGCGCCGCTCGACGAGGGCGTTCGCTCCGCCGGTGGCACCGTCCGGCTCGGTGCAGTCGGGCTGGCGGTCGGATCCGCGATCGGCGCGTGGGTCGAACTAACGCTGCTCTCGTCGTTGGTGCGGCGACAGATCCCCGGGATCGCCGACCCTCGAACATCCCTCTTTGGCCCGGCCAAAGCGGCCGCGATCGCATTCGTGGCAACCGCGCTCGTGAAGATCGGAGTCGAATCACTGCCGCTCCTTCTGGAGGCCGCGATCGTCGGATTCGTTGCCATCAGCGTCTATGCGATCGCCGCGTTCCGCGGAGGCGTGCGCGACAGCAACCTGATCCTGCGACCCGTGCGGCGAATGATCTGGCGGTGACGACAGTGCGCAGGTGACCGCGCGAACTACGATCAAGGAATGCTCCAGTATCTGAAGAAGCGTTGGAAGTACCTCGTCGCGAAGTTGTCCGGCAACTTCGAGGAGAGCGCCGACCCCAAGGTCCAGCTCGAGCAGGCGATCACCGAGGCGAAGGACCAGCACAAGCGGCTACGCCAGCAGGCGGCGAACGTCATCGCCAACCAGAAGCAGACCGAGCTTCGGCTCAACCGCGCGATCGAGGAGCTCGAGCGGGTCAACGCCAACGCTCGCCAGGCTGTCACGATGGCCGACGAGGCGTACACCTCCGGCGAAGCGGAGAAGGCGGGCCGCTACACGAATGCCGCGGAGCAGTTCGCCAACCGGCTCCTCACCCTCGAATCGGAGATCGAGAGCCTCAAGAGCCTTCACTTCCAGGCAAGCGAAGCTGCGGAGCAGGCAAAGGGCGCCGTCGACCAGAACAGCGACCTCCTCCAGAAGAAGCTGTCCGAGAAGCAGTCTCTGCTCAGCCAGCTCGACCAGGCGAAGATGCAGGAGAGCGTCAACCAGGCCATGACCACGCTCTCCGAGGCCGTCGGCGAAGACGTGCCTACCTTCAACGAGGTCCGCGACAAGATCGAGGCCCGCTACGCCAAGGCGAAGGCAAGCGCCGAACTCTCGGAGTCCAACGTCGAAACGCAGATGCTCGAGATCGAGAAGGCCGCCCGCAATGCGGAGGCGCACAGCCGTCTCGACAGCATCAAGGCGGAGCTCGGCATCGAGACGGCGGCCACGCCGGTCGAGGCAATCCCGGAAGCAGCTGCCAAGCCCGCGGCTGAACCAGCTGGCGAACCAGCCGCCGAATAGCGAACTCCCGGCCTCAGCCGGGGAGTGTCACCAGATCGTCGGCGTGAACAACGATGTGGGGCGCGCCCGCCGGAAGCTCGTCGCTTCGACGACCCGCAACCGAACGCAGATCTCGTGCGGTGTGGCGGGCGAGGCCCTTCGCGAAGATCTCACCGTCGGTGTCGACCACTTCAACCGGCGCACCAGCGTCGAACTCGCCGACAACTTCGGTCACACCGGCGGCCAGCAGCGATTTGCCCCGTTCGAGCGCGGCCCGGGCGCCCATGTCCACGATGACCGACCCCCGCGCGACCACCGCGAATGCGATCCAGAGCTTTCGGGCCGGCAGGCGAGCGGGCCGGGCCCGAACCACGGTTCCCACTCCCGGCACGCCGTTGACGGCGTCGAGGACGACGTCGGCTCGGTCAGCGAACGCAATGACCGACGACACGCCCGACCAGGCGGCGATCTTGGCGGCCGTGAGCTTGGAGGCCATGCCCCCACTCCCCCGCGCCGATCCGGCCCCGCCGGCCAACGCCTCGGTCTGGTGATCGATCTCCACGATCTCCTCGATCAGAGATGCGTCGGCGTCGATTCGAGGATCGGCTGTCAGCACGCCAGACGTGTCCGTCAACAGCACGAGTTGATCCGCATCGACCAGGTTCGCGACGAGCGCCGCGATGCGGTCGTTGTCGCCCCAGCGGATCTCGTCGTCCGCGATTGCGTCGTTCTCGTTGAC
This sequence comes from Acidimicrobiales bacterium, assembly GCA_029246685.1. Classification (GTDB taxonomy): domain Bacteria; phylum Actinomycetota; class Acidimicrobiia; order Acidimicrobiales; family Aldehydirespiratoraceae; genus JAJRXC01. The sequence continues at coordinate 37,851 of JAQWMR010000019.1, forward strand.
GATCGGGACCACGCCGAGCTCGAGTAGCCGAACGAGCGTCTGGCCCGCGTGGACGTACTGGGTCCGCACGATGAAATCGAGAGGGACGAGCAACACCTGACCGGCGATCAGGCCGTGGGCGGCGAGCGCGTCGCGGTAGACGCCCATCAGGGCCGTCTGGCCGATCGTGGCGACGGCCTGCAGGGTGATGGTGTCGGACGGGCGGTTGGGGCCACCGAGTCCGATCTCCGGCAGACCCGCGGCGATGGCACCCGACGTGACGACGACGACCCGATGGCCATCGTCTCGCAGGGCAGCGACATCCGCGCAGAGCTTCTCGATCGCGGCGCGCTCGATCACACCGCCGTCGTCGGTGATCGACGAGGTTCCGATCTTCACCACGATCGTGCGCTGCGCTGTCATCAGTCCTCTTCGTACTCGAACGCAAAGCTGCCGATGTGGACCACATCGCCCTGTTTGACGCCGGCCCGAGCGAGCGCGGTGTTCACGCCCAGCTGCTGCAAGCGGGACTGGGCATAGGCGAGCGCTTCCTCGTCCGTGAGGTCACTGAGCGCGACGGCCCGCCTCGCCGCTCGTCCGAGCACTTCCCAGGACCCATCGTCGTGGCGGGTGAGTTCGACTTCATGCGAGACCGGACGATGGATCGTGATCGCCTCACCGACAGGCTCTTCGCCCCGGGCGCCCTCCACGAGACGGCGGAGGCTTCCGATCAGCTCAGGCAATCCTGCGCCGGTGACCGACGAGATGGTGGGGCCGTCGAACTCGGTCTCCGCGGCCATGTCGACTCGGCTTCCGACCACGAGCCGAGGCCGATCCAGAAGATCCGGGCGATAGTTGCCGAGCTCTTGGAGCAGCACTCGCTCCTGTTCCTCCGGCGATACGCCGTCATAGGGGGCGAGGTCGAGCAGGATCAACAGCGCCCGAGCCCGCTCGACATGACGCAAGAACCGATGGCCGAGGCCCTTGCCTTCGCTCGCTCCTTCGATGAGCCCTGGAATGTCGGCGAGCACCATCTCGAAGTCGTCATCTGTCCGGACGACACCGAGATTCGGCTCGAGGGTGGTGAACGGGTAGTCAGCGATCTTCGGCTTCGCCGCAGAGAGTCGGCTGATCAGGGTGGACTTGCCGACGTTCGGGAAGCCGACGATCGCGACGTCGGCGAGGAGCTTCAGTTCGAGACGAAGCCAGCGCTCCTCGCCGTGCTCCCCCTGTTCGGCGAAGGAGGGCGCGCGTCGATTGTTCGACAGAAAACGAGCGTTCCCTCGCCCACCCTCGCCCGCCGTCGCCGCGAGCCAGCGGTCGCCCGCGTTCACCAGATCGGCGAGCGGCTCGCGTGTGTCGTGGTTCAGGACGACTGTGCCGACCGGCACCGGGATCTCGAGATCCTTGCCGCGAGCGCCGTGACGGTTTGAGCCGCTTCCGTGTGTGCCCGAAGGGCCCTTCCGGTGCGGATGGTCGCGAAAGGCCAGCAGGGAAGCGACATTCATGTCGGCCACGAACCAGATCGAGCCGCCATCCCCACCGTCCCCGCCATCGGGGCCGCCTTTGGCGACGTGCGCCTCGCGTCGGAACGCGACGCAGCCGGCGCCACCGTCTCCGGCCTGCACATTGATGTTGCACTCATCGACGAACGACGACACCCCGCAAGGCTACGGGGATGTGGTCGATGTCTCTTGGTTATTGCCGGGTGTCTACTCGAGGAGACGAACCGAGTCGTCGATGATCTCGACGCCCCACGTGGTCCAGTCAGCAGACGTCTGACCTGTGATCAGCTTGCACCGGACCTTGAACCAGTCGTTCGGGTAGGTGCCCCACGGCAGGCCGGCGAGCGGGATCTCGATGGTCACGAGCTGACGGCCCCACTGCGCGTTCTGCACGTCGAGGCAGTAGTTGCTCTGACCGGACGGGCACAACACGGCCGGCTGCTCTGCGACTGCGGGGCCGCGAGAAGGCAGGTTGTAGGACGTTCGGAACGTGAAGTCCACAGCGGCGCCGTTCGGATCGAGGATCTCCATCGACTCCATACCCTCGCCCGGATCCCACAGCGAGACGATGAGCGTCTTGCTTTGGTGCTGCGCCTCGATCTCGGCCAGGTAGAAGATGGCCCAGCGGTCACCGGCCGGCGGATCGGTACGCACCGGCGTCCACTCGTTCGCATACACGCCGGGACAGTTCGGGTCATTGAACGTGAGGCAGTAGTTGGCGCTGGACGACGAGTCCGCCCAGAAGGAGAAGTAGTTAGCGCCGCCCTCGTCCGTGCCCGCAGGGTCGTCGAAGAGCTGCTGGTTATCAGAGTCGAGGTTGCCGACGACCACGTCTCTGTCGGTTGGGCAGTAGTGAAGATCGGGATCCGGCGGCGCCGGGAGAAGCTGGCAGAAGGTCTCGCTCTCAGGAAGCGCGAGACCCGACGCGAAGTAGACGTTGCAGCGCTCGGTTCCGGTCGGCCCTCGTGACGTGCCGGCGAGACAGTCTGCGTGGGGTGTGGACTCGGCGTCTGTCGCCTCGAAGACGATCAACTGGTCGATCGCCTCGTCCGGTAGCGCGGCGCTCGCCCGCTCGACAGCTCACAGGATCCGATAGTCCGCGTCCGCGGCGTTGCACGCGACGCTTGCCTCGCGGGCGGCGTCGCGCACGATGTTCGAAACGGCGAGGTAGTCCCGGAAGGCGAATCCGAACTCGAAGATGCCGAAGACGAAGAGCAGCAGGATCGGCATGATCAGCGCGGATTCGACGAGGGTCGCCCCCCCTCCGTTCACCACGACCGCGTCGATTACGCATCGGCTCTCCCCGACATACACCAGAACAAGGCGGCATTCGCCATCCCTCTACTTTGTCGGCGGGGCACGCCGTGTGGTTGAGCCATTGCGCCCTGGTTTCAGGGGGTGTTCGCACCATGCCGTAGGTCGTTCAGCCCACCCAGAGGCCGGATTAGGCTCCTGCGATGGCAACTACGGGCGACCTCACTGCACGGGAGCGCGAGTGGGGCACCACCATGCGCGGCCATAACGAAGGGGGTGTGGAGGTCGCCCACGCCGACTCGGTCGCTGCTGTGGCCGCCGGCCCTGGACTCGAGCGAGAGGCGCGAGAAGCCCTCGAGGCGACGTCGCTTCGTGACGGCGCAACTCGTAGCGGAGGCGCCGGCGACCGCGCGATCGAAGAGGCGCCCGACCGAACCCGGACCTGCTTCGAACGGGACCGAGACCGCATTCTCCACGCGTCGGCATTTCGACGCCTCGCGGGCAAGACCCAGGTCTTCGTCTTTCCCCACGACCACCAGCGGACTCGGCTCACCCACGCGCTCGAGGTTGCGCAAGTTGCCCGGAGCGTGAGCCGTGCGCTCGGGCTCAACGTGCCGCTCACCGAGGCGATCGCCCTCGGTCACGACTGTGGTCACGGCCCCGGCGGCCACGCCAGTGAAGACGCGCTTGCGCCGTTTCTGGATGACGGCTTCGACCACGCCGTCTGGGGCGCCGACGTCACCCTCGCGCCGCTGAATCTGTGCACGGAGACGCTCGACGGCATCCGCAATCACTCATGGTCACGGCCCGCCCCGGCCACTCCAGAGGCGGAGGTGGTCAGCTGGGCCGACCGCATCGCCTACGTCTGCCACGATTTCGAAGACGCCGCGACCGCCGGGGTCATCCGTGTGGAGGACCTACCGGCGACGGTTCTCGATCGTTGTGGCGCAACGCGGCGTACGCAGTTGGCTGCACTGATCGGCGCCATGATCGACGCCACCGAATCGACGGGCCGAATCGCCATGACGACCGCGCACGCCGAGGCGCTCGCGGACTTCCGGGCCTTCAACTACGAACGCATCTACCTACGGCCGGAGTCGCGCTCGCAGGCGACACTGGTGATCGACATGCTCCAGGGCCTGGTCGAACATCTCGCATCGGATCCGGGCCGAATTCCGGCGCGACTACGCGTCGACGACTCCGAAGCCGGCATCCGCCGCGCTGCGGTTGAGTGGGTGGCCGGCATGACCGACCGCTACGCCCGACGAGCCGCCGGCGACTGGCTCGGACTCACTCCCCAGCAACTGCCCCGCGGCGTGGACTAAGGCAACCCTGCGGGTTGCTCGAGTTTCGGCTGCGTCGAAATCTCAGCCAGGGATGATGTCGACGAGCTTGCGGCCGCGCCGCTGCCCGAACTTCACCTTGCCGTCAGCGGTGGCGAACAACGTGTCGTCGCCGCCTCGCATGACGTTCTCACCGGGGTGGATCTTGGTACCGCGCTGGCGAACGATGATCGCGCCGGCGAGCACCTGGCCGCCGTCGTAGACCTTCACGCCGAGGCGCTGGCTGTTGGAATCGCGGCCGTTGCGGGTTGAGCCGCCGCCCTTGGTCTTCGACATGGTCGATCAGCCCTTCTTGATTCCGGTGATCTCGATACGAGCCAGCGTCTGACGGTGGCCGTAGCGCTTCCGGTTGTTCGACTTGTTCTTGTAGACGAACCCGTTGATCTTCGGGCCCTTGATTTCCTCGACCACCGTTGCGGACACGGAGGCGCCCTTCAACTGATCGGGCGTTGCAAGGACGGTGTCGCCGTCGACCAAGAGGACCGGATCGAGGCTCACGTCGGTCCCGGGCTCGCCAAGGCGCTCGACCTCAAGGGTCTGCCCTTCCTCGACGCGGTATTGCTTACCGCCGGTCTTTACTACTGCGTACATAGGCCGACAATGTTAGCGGTTCAGTCGATCATTCCGTCGATCAGGACGTGGCCGCCGCCATCACAGGTCGGGCACAGATCCGTGACCGTTTCGAGGAGTCCCTCGCCGATGCGCTTGCGGGTCATCTCGACCAGTCCGAGGCCCGAGATGTCGAACACCTGGGTGCGCGTCTTGTCCCTCGCCAACGCCTGACGGAACGTCTTCACGACCTCCGCGCGGTTCTTGGCGACCTCCATGTCGACGAAGTCGATGACGATGATCCCGCCGATGTCGCGCAGGCGAAGCTGGTGGGCGACTTCTTCGGCTGCCTCGAGGTTGTTGTGGAAGACCGTCTCCTCAAGCGACGACTTGCCGACGTTCTTGCCGGTGTTGACGTCGATCACGGTGAGCGCCTCGGTGGACTCGATGATGAGCGAGCCGCCGGACGGCAACCACACCTTCTTGTCGAGGGCCTTCTTCAGCTGCTCATCCACGTGATGACGCTCGAACAGCGGCAGCTTCTCTGCTTCGGCGTCGTAGTACTCGATCCGCTCCGCCAGCGCGGGCGTGATCGACTGGACGTAGCCCTTGATCTCTTCGTAGAGCTCGTGATCGTCGATGGCGACGCCGCGGAAGTCCTTCGTGAAGTCCTCGCGGATGATGCGGACAGCAGCCTCGGGCTCGCGGTAGAGCAGAGCCGGCGCCTTCGTGCTGTTCGCGAGCTTCTCGATCTCGTCCCACTGAGCGAGGAGCCGCTTGACGTCGCGCTCGATCTCCTCAGAGGTGACGTTCTCCGCTGCGGTGCGGACGATCACGCCGTGCTGCTTCGGCTTGGCCTTGTCCAAGATGTTGCGGAGCCGCTTGCGTTCGCCGTCGGGCAGACGTTTGGAGATGCCGTAGGTCGTGCTGTTCGGTACGAGGACGACGAACCGTCCGGGCAGCGACACTTCCTGGGTGAGCCGGGCGCCCTTGTGGGCAATCGGGTTCTTCGTGACCTGACAGAGAATCGACTGCTTGGCCTTGAGGACGTCTTCGATGCGGGGCTGGTGGCGGTTCTTGCGACCACCCTTGCCACCCTTTCCCTTGCCGCCGCCGTCACCCTTGCCACCGGTGTCGAGATCGTCGGGGTCGTACTGGATGTCGCCGGCGTAGAGCACGGCGTTCTTGGGCGTCGCGATGTCGACGAACGCCGCTTCCATACCCGGAAGCACGTTCTGCACCCGACCGATGTAGATGTTGCCGTGAATCTGGCTGACGTCGTCGGCGGGCCGGGAGACCTGGTGCTCGACGAGCTTGCGGCCCTCGAGCGTGGCGATCTGTGTGGCCTTGTCGCCGACAGAGACGCACATCATGTAGCGGCCGATGGCCTGACCGTTTCGGGTGCGACCGCGACGCTGCTCCAGGGTCTTCTCATCGAGCTCGACTGCGTCGTCGTCGATGATGGCCTCGACCGGGGTCGGACGGTTGCCGCCCTTGCCTCTCTGGCCGCCCTGCTTCTGGCCGCCCCGGTTCTGCTTGTTCTGGCCTTGGTCGCCTTGGCCTCCGCCGCCACCACGGCCACGGCCACGGCCGCCCCGTCGGCGACGCCGCTTCTTGGGGCCGCCCTCGCCGTTCGAACCACCCTGGCCGCCGCCGCCGCTGTTACCGGAGGGGGCGGGGCGGCTGTCGCCGACCTGTGGGGCTCGTCTGCTGTCGCCGATCTTGGGCTTGTCAGCTTGTGGTGAACCCGCTCCTTGATCGGACGCTGGTGTCTGGTTCTCGGCCTGATCGGCCATGGTTGTTTTCCTTCGTTCGGGGCACGCAGCAGTGAGCGCTCATGTCGCCCCCGCCGGTGCGGGCGACACCGCGGCGCTCAGCGGATCGCTGCGCTCGTCGGTGTCGTCGTTCTGGATCCATTGGTGAAGCCGTACTACTCGTCGCTCGGTGAGCGGTGGATCGAGGGTTGCCAGCAGTTCCGAGACCCGGACCGCACGCGGTTGGGTTCCAAGCTCAGCCAGTAGCCGTACACCGATAACGCTATCGGCGTTGTGGGCTTCTATCGGCCCTTTGACATCAAGACTGAGAACGAGTGGACGCAGGTCGTCGGTGACTTCCTTGCCTTTTCGCTCCCGAGTCACGATGAGATTCTCCGCGGCAAGGGCTCGGGCAACGGCCTCTGCCACGGTGTCGGCATCAACGTCGACGACGTCGATCTGCCAGGTACAGCTGGTGACTGCTTGCTGCAATGACGTGGTCGATCGGTCGATGAGCGCCACTGCGGTGACGGACATTCCGACGGGAAGACGCTCGGTCAGGTCGGCGACGAGCGCCTCCGGATCGAAGTCCTCATCCACGCGGTCCGAATCGAGTTCGACGTCGAGATATTCAGCGTCGCTCTCATGTCCGGTGGAGAGAGCCAGACCGAAGCTGAGCTTCGGACGGGGGGAGAATCCCTCCGAATACGCGACAGGCAAGGATGCCCGTCGCAGGGTGCGTTCCCAGATCCGGGCAACATCGCGATGCGACGTGAACCGGATCTTCCCGTACTTCTCGAACGCGATACGGACGCGCAGGTTCAGGTTCTCGCTCATGAGACCGGAACCTCTGCGCCCTCGGTTGACTGCGCCGGCCGTGGCTGCAGCATCACCGGCACTGCGCCGCCCGAGGCCAGGTCCACACCGGTGCCCTGGCTGCCGCCCGCGGGCGGGGTGGCCGAGGCCACCACGTGTTCGATCCCGTAGCCGGTGCATGCGCCGCAGTCGTAACACGGCGTCCACCGACAGTCCTCGAGACCGAGCTCGTCGAGGGCATCTCGCCAGTCCTGCCAGAGGAAGTCCTTGTGGAGGCCTGCGTTGAGGTGATCCCACGGGAGCACCTCCTGCTCCGTGCGGTGGCGGTGGACGTACCAGTCCACATCCAGGTCGTGGGCAGCCATGCCCTCGAGCCAGAGCTCGTAGCTGAAGTGCTCGGACCATTCCTGGAACGTGCCGCCATTTCGCCATACGTATTCGACGACCGGTCCGAGTCGACGGTCACCGCGGCTGGTGATGCCTTCGGCAAGCGTGGCCTTCGGGTCGTGCCACTTGAGCTGCACGCCCTTGGCACGGCGGGTGTCGTCTCGCAGGAGTCCGATCTTGCGGTTGAGCTCGGTGACCGTGTTCTGACCGAACCACTGGAACGGGGTGAACGGCTTCGGGACGAATCCGCCGACCGAGACGGTGACCGAAGCGCTGCTCTTGTGGGTCTTGCCCAGCTTCACGCAGTTGCGGGCCAGTTCGGCGATGCCGAGCGTGTCTTCGTCGGTCTCCGTGGGGAGACCGGTGAGGAAGTAGAGCTTCATGCGCCGCCAGCCCTGGGAGAAGGCCGACTCGACCGCCCCGTAGAGATCTTCCTCGCGGATGAGCTTGTTGATGACCTGGCGCATCCGCCAGCTTCCGGCTTCGGGCGCGAACGTGAGGCCGGTGCGGCGAGCCCGTTGGATCTCGGCGGCGATGCCGACCGTGAACGCGTCGACTCGCAGACTCGGGAGGGCCACGCTGACCTGGTCGGCCCCCTGGTCGACGACAGCCTGGCCGATGACCTGCTCGATGCCGCTGAAGTCGGCCGTGCTCAGGCTCGTCAGCGCAACTTCGTCGTAGCCGGTCCGCTGGAGGCCCTCGGAGATCATCTTGCTAACCTGTTCTGCCGGCCGTTCGCGGACCGGACGGGTGATCATTCCGGCTTGGCAGAATCGGCAGCCGCGGGTGCAGCCCCGGAACACTTCGACCGACAGCCGGTCGTGGACGACCTCGGTCATCGGGACGAGCTGATTCTTGGGATACGGCCAGTCGCCCAGGTCGGCGACGGTGCGCTTCTCGACCGTCTCGGGGACATCGGAATAGCGGGGCGTGACCGTAGCGAGGAACTCGCCGTCGTACTCGACCTCGTACATCGACGGCACGTATACGCCCGGCACCTTCGAGAGCTCCCGAAGCAGCCCCTCACGGGTACCTGAGTTCTTGCCGGCCTGCTTCCACTCGCGGAGGAGCTCGGTGATGTCGCCCACGGCTTCTTCACCGTCACCGAGGACGACGAAGTCCACGAAGTCGGCGATCGGCTCAGGGTTGTACGTGCAGTGTCCACCCACGCCGATCAGCGGGTCGTTGTCGGCTCGGGCCGCCGAGTGGATCGGCACGCCTGCGAGGTCCACGCAGTTGATGAGGTTCGTGTACGTCAGCTCGGCGCTCAGGTTGAAGGCGATGACGTCGAACTCACCGGCCGGCTTGTGGGTGTCGACGGAGAACAGCGGGATCCGTTCCTGACGGATCGCGGCCTCCATGTCGGTCCATGGCGCATAGCTGCGCTCGGCCGCGCCGTCGGGCCGCTCGTTGATGATCTCGTAAAGGATCTGTAGGCCCTGGTTGGGCAGCCCGATCTCGTAGGTGTCGGGATAGATCAGCAGCCAGCTGACGATCCCCGGACCGTGCTCGGGCGTTTGCATCCCGTCTTCGCAGCCGATGTAGCGAGCCGGCTTCTGCACCTGCGGCAGCAGCGGTTCGAGCTGCGTCCACAAAGTCGTCATTCGGTCAGGTTACCTGCGACCGTCCGTGGATCTGGTTCTTGCGAATCAGGCGCGTTCGGTGAAGTCGTAGCGCCGGCGGTGCACGCCCAGGACGAGACCGAGCGCGGTCAGCGACGTGATCATCGAAGAGCCGCCGTAGGACACCATCGGGAGCGGGATGCCGGTCACCGGCATCATGCCCATCGCCATGCCGGTGCTCTGGAAGATCTGGAAGAGGAACATGGCCATGACGCCGACCACGAGCAGTCGGTCGTAGCGTCCCGTCGCGAGCACGGAGATGCGCCACATCCGAAAGAGCAGGAGCGCGTAGACGCCGAGCAACAACGCCGCACCGCGGAAGCCGAGCTCCTCCCCCGCCACCGAGAAGATCCAATCGGTCTCCTGGAACGGGACGAGGTCGCTGCCGGTGTGGGTCCCCTTGAAGAGTCCGGTTCCGCCGAGGCCGCCGTTGCCGATGGCGATCTGGGATTGCTCGGCGTTGTAGGCGACCCGCTCGAGGCTGGCGTTGTCGAGCGCCTCGATCTCCGCCTCGCTGAGCAGGAACACCGTCAATCGGTCCTGTTGGTACTGCTCGAGCACGTCTGATTGGAAGGCACCGACGAGTGCGGTCATGGCGACGATCGCCAGGAGCACGATCACGCGAGCCTTCAGTTCGCTCAGCATGATCATCGTGGCTGCCACGACCAGGTAGACGAGCACCGTGCCCATGTCGGGCTGCTGCAGGATCAGGGCGATCGGAAGGCCGGCGAGCGCGAGGGCGGTGAGCAGTCGACCGCTCGTCACCCGCGACGCGGACAGCACCGCGGCGAGCGCGACGATCATCACGAGCTTCCCGGGCTCGGAGGGCTGGAACGTGAAACCGCCCACGGAGTACCAGGCCTGAGCGCCGTTGATGTTGACGCCGATGATCAGGACGCCGGCCAGGAGCACGATGAAGCCGATGTAGCCGATGGGGGTGACGGCGCGGATGCGGCGAACATCGACGAGCGCCGCGGCAAAGGCAAAACCGATACCGACCATGGCAAAGAAGATCTGCTTCTCGAGGAACGAGGTGTCGGCCGACTGCACCTCGGTCGCGGGGCCGCGGGTCGCCGAATAGACAAGAAGGACCCCGAGCGCGGTGATGAAGAACGCACACGCGATCAGGATCGGGTCGACGACGAACCACCAGCGCTCGTCGTCGTCCTGCTTGATCCGGGCCCCGATCGGCCCGTCGAACGTGTGGATGGTGGTCATTCCCCGTCCTCCTCGGCGGCGTCCAGGGCCTCGGAGGTGAGCTGCACCTGGAGGCGATCGAGTTCATCCGTCGTGCGGGCCCGGGGCACCTCGTCCAGTGCGATCGGCTCGAGGATCGATCGAACGAGCGGCGCGGCGGCAGACGAGCCGAAGCCCGACTCTTCGAGCACCGCAGCGATCGCGATCTCAGGTGTGCCGACATCCGTCGGTCCGTATGCGGCGAACAGGCTGGTGTCGGCCAGCCCTCGGACCTCGGCCGTGCCGGTCTTGCCGCCGATCGGATAGCTGAGAAGAGGGAAGCCGCGGAACGCGTTGGTGGCGGTGCCCCGAATGTGGGTCAACACGCCTTCCAGGCCGCTGTGAATCTGGTCTATCGTGTCGGTCGGAATGTCGAGATCGCGCAGTACCCGGGGCCCGAACTCCCGAACCTCGCCCGGGATCACCTCGCCGTCAGCAGTGACGAAGTCGGGCTCCTCGACTCGCAGCGCCACGTTGATCTGGTGGAGCACACCACCGTTGCCAACCGTCGCATAGAGGTTCGCGAGCTGGGTCGGCGTCACCAGCAGGTCGCCCTGCCCGATCGCCAACTGGATCGTGTCCCCCGGGAACCACTGGGACCCGTCGCGCAGAAACACACCCGCCTCCGCCTGGACGTCGAAGTAGTCGCGGTCCGGGACCACACCGCTTCGCTCGTACGGCAGCTGGATGCCTGTCGACGAGCCGAAGCCGAGCCGGCGAGCCATGTCCTGGATTCCCTCGTCGCCCTCGGGCCCCTGCACCGGCTCCGGCCAGAACCCCTCTCCGCCGAGCTTGTAGAAGAACACGTCGCTCGACACGCTCAACGCCTCGGAGAGTCCGTATGTCGCGATCCTGGTGGCCGGGCTCTTGAAGATGCAGGTGTCGGCAGCTTCGAAGTCGTCTTCGCAGCCAGGGAAGACGTAGTTGATCGTGTCCTCGATCGATCCGTCGCGTGCTTCCTCCATCGGGCTGTCCGGGCCGAGGTAGCCGCGCTCCTCCGCCACGAGCGCGGTCACCGGCTTGAAGGTCGAGCCCGGGGCGTAGCTGCCCTGGATACATCGGTTGAGAATTGGCGCGTAGTTGTCAGGCGACGTGAGTAGCTCGAACTGCGAGAACGAGATTCCGTTGACGAACTCCCTCGGGTCGTAGGTCGGGAAGCTGGCCATCGCCAGGAGGCTGCCGTCACGGGGGTCGAGCGCGACCGCGCAGCCGGCGGCGCCGACGAATGGTGCCTCGCCCGGCTCGTCGGGCCGCTGGCGGACCTGCTGCAGCTGTGCGGCCAACCGATCCTCGGTCAGGGCCTGCAGATCGACGTCGATCGTCAGATACAGGTCCGCACCCGCGACGGGCTGTCGGTTGTACTCGTAGCGCTCACGCACGACCTCGCCGCGGTTGTCGACCTCGAGGTAGCGGACGCCGGGTACGCCCCGCAGCACATCCTCGAAGACGCGCTCGACGCCGGTCTTCCCGATCTCGTCGCTGAGTTGGTAGGTTTTCGCACCGCGCGCGTCGTCGATGCGAGCGTTGGCGGTCTGAAGTTCGCTGAGCGTCACAGAGCCCACGTAGCCCAGTAGGTGCGCGGCGAGGGGGCCGTAGGGGTAGCTGCGCACCGTTCGGCTCGACACGGCAACACCGGGGAACAGGTCGGGCCGCTCACCGAGATAGATGAGCAGGCTCGGATCGACGTCCACGGCCACCGGCACGACGTCGAATCTTCCGTGCTGGGACCGATTGACTTCCTCGACCATCGATTCGAGCTTCGTCAGCCGACCGGAACGACTGATCGCGATGGCGAGGCGGTGGAACATCTCCCGCTCTTCTTCGTCCGACAGATCTTCGAGGACTGCCTTGTCGACCGTGACCACGTCGACGACCTTGTTGTCGACGAGAACGCGGCCGTTGCGATCGAGGATCCGGCCCCGGGGCGCTTCCTCATAGACCTGCCGAAGCACCAACGCCTCCGCCTCAGCCTGGAATTGATCGGCTTCGATGCCCTGCAGGTACCAGAGCCGGGTGAAAAGGGACCCGAAAAGGACGAGCGCGACGAACGCGAAGATCCGTAGGCGGAAGCGGCCGGCGTCGTCGTCCACGGACATCAGAACTAGCGCACCCTGCTCATCGAAGGACCGCGGGGTCGCGCAGCGTCGTCGGGCCGCGCAGCGCCCAGCTCATCGGGCGGGCCATGAGCGGAGCGATGACGCCGTTGAGTGCGGCCGCGATCAGCGCCACTCGAAGGAGCTCGACGTCGACGAAGCCCCGCTGGCCGACCACTTCGGCGAGAAGGCCGTAGCCGATGACGGCGCCGAACGTCCCCAGGAACGCGAGCCCGGCGAGTTGTGCGCGCGTCTCGTTGAAGAGCCCGGCCTCGACGGAACCGATGGCGAAGGCGACGGTGGCGAACGACATGGCGGCGACCCCGAGCGGCGTCGGGAGCCAAACATCCCAGAGCAGACCCGCGCCGAACGCGACCGTCGCTCCCCGCTCCGGCCCTGCCAGGAATCCGGCCAGCACCGCGACGAGAGCGAGCAGTTCGGGGGCGACGCCGAAGAAGCGCACGTCGACGAACACGGAGAGCTGAATCACCACCGAGACCACGAGGACCAGGCCGAGTTTGAGCCACGTCATCCGCCGTCCCCCTCGTCGCCGTCCAGCACGTCGGGGTCGATGCCCTGGCCGGTCGTGTCGGCGATCACCTCGCCGAGCGGGAACTCGTCGGATACGGAAGACAGAACGACGCTCACGAAGTGCAGATCGCCCACGTCGTTCGCCAACTCGACCTCGACTCGCATGGAGACTTCGTCCGCTGCTCGCCCGACCTCAGCGATGAGGCCGAGCGGGATGTCGGCCGGATAGCTGCCGCTTTCGCCGGCCGTCACGACGAGGGTGCCGATACCGGGCAACAGGGTCGCGTCGTCGGTGTCGGGCCAGTTGACGCCCTGGTCGATCACGAACATGCCGCGCTCGCCGGCGATCGCGTACCCGAGGCCGACCTGGTCCGTGGAGACGAGTCGGACGCCCACGTTGAGGTCGTCGTCGCTCAGCAGCTGTACCCGTGACGTGGAGTTGTCCACCTGGTCGACCCGGCCGACCATGCCGGCTCCGGTGACAACGGGCATCCCCTCTTCGATCCCGTGGCGGCTGCCCTTGTCGATCGTCACGACATGGGCGTCGAAGTTGCCCACCGACCCTCGCACCACTTGCGCGCTCACGGACTGGAGGTCACCGACGTAGGGAATGTCCGACGCAGCCAGCAGCCGTCGCAGGGTTTCCGTGTCGGCTTCGCCGCGTAGAGCTGCGCCCTGAAGGTCCTCGATCTGGGCCTGCAGTTCCTCGTTCTCCTTCTCGAGGTCGTCGTAGTTGAAGACCGAGTTCCAGGCATCGCCCACCGGCGAGAAGATCGTGGACGCGAGCGACGCCACCGGATTCAGCACGTCGCGTACCGCGCGCTGTGCGGACTCCGCCGGGCCGAACCCGTTCAGGTCAACCGTCAGCAGCGTGATCGCCGTGAGCGCGAGCAGAACCAGTCGATGTCGGGACCGCCCAGTCCGCTGGGCCAGTGCCATGACCTGTTACGTGATGCTCAGTAGTCGCCGGAGCCGAACACGACGCCGCGCAGCGCCTCGAACTCTTCGAGCACCTGGCCGGAGCCGATAGCGACGGCGTAGAGCGGCTCGGGAGCGAGCTGGATCGGCATGCCGGTTTCGTTGGCGATACGCCGATCGATTCCCTCCAGCAGCGCACCGCCACCGGCGAGCGTGATGCCTCGATCCATGATGTCGGCGGCCAATTCGGGCGGCGTCTTGTCGAGCGTGGACTTCACGGCGTCGCAGATCGCGGCGACGGGCTCTTCGAGCGCTTCGCGGATGTCCTCAGTGCTCACGACGATGGTGCGGGGAAGGCCCGTCACAAGGTCCCGTCCACGGATCTCCGCCCGCAGTTCCTTCTCGAGCGACGAGGCGGACCCGAGTTGGACCTTGACCTCTTCCGCCGTCCGCTCGCCGAGCGCGAGGGAGTACTCCTTCTTGACGAACTGGACGATCGCGTCGTCGAGTTCGTCGCCACCCACACGAGCGGACTGGCTGGCGACAACGCCGCCGAGCGAGATGACGGCAACCTCGGTGGTGCCGCCGCCGATGTCGACGATCATGTTGCCCGTGGGCTCCTGCACCGGAAGGCCGGCGCCGATGGCAGCCGCCATCGACTCTTCGATGATGTAGGCGGGCTTGGCCGCACCGGCGAACTCGGCGGCTTCCTGAACGGCACGCTGCTCGACGCCGGTGATGCCCGACGGAACGGCGATGACCATGCGGGGCTTCGCCCACTTGCGCTGATGCACCTTGTGGATGAAGTACCGGAGCATCTTCTCGCAGATCTCGAAGTCGGCGATCACGCCGTCTTTGAGCGGACGAATGGCCTGGATGTTGGACGGTGTGCGCCCGATCATCCGCTTGGCTTCGACGCCGACAGCCAACGGCTTGCCGTCGTTGGTGTTGATGGCGACGACGGACGGCTCGTCGAGAACGATGCCTTCACCGCGCACGTAGACCAGCGTGTTGGCGGTGCCGAGGTCAACGGCCATGTCGCGGCCGATCACGGCTCGAAAGCCACTACCAAAGGAGTTGAGAAATGCTTCTGCGGCCATGCTCAGTTGCCTCGATGCAGGTGGGGTAACAGCACGTAGAAGGACACGACCCGTACGAGTGCTCCCTCTGCTGTGCGAGAGTGTAGGCGCGTCCCGTCACCGAATTGCAACAGAGCAGACGAATGGTGCCGGCAGGCCCACTCTCCGTGATGTTTAGGGCATCCGGCTCTAGCGGCTGGGGAAGAAGATCCCGATCTCGCGCGCCGCGGACTCATCGGAGTCGCTGCCGTGGATCAGGTTCTCGGTGAACTCGGTTCCGAGGTCGCCGCGGATCGTGCCCGGCGCCGAAGCCATTGGGTTCGTGGCGCCCATCATCGTGCGGATCGTCGCGACGGTGCCCTCGGGGCCTTCGATGACTGCGACCAGCGCGGGGCCGCGGCTCATGAACTCGACGAGCCCGTCGTAGAACGGCTTGCCCACGTGTTCCTCGTAGTGGCGAGCCAGCGTGTCGGCGTCAAGCGTGCGCAGCTCCGCCGCAGCGACCGAGAAGCCCTTGCGCTCGAAGCGCCCGAGAATCTCACCGATGAGGCCACGTTCGACGCTGTCGGGCTTGCAGATGACGAGAGTGCGATCCATGGCGGTGAGGCTACCGGGATCCGGTCGAGCCTCGACCGGGGGTCACCAGGCGTTCAGCGTGATCGTGTCGTCCGAGACCGTCCAGGACTCACCGTCGTAGGTGACCGAGTCGATCGTGAAGGTCATCGGGAACTTGTCCCCGTCGCGGCGGCCCCAGGTCGGCCCGGTCTTGCCCGCAGAGTTCGTGGTGTAGGAGCGGGTCCGGGTGTCGCCCTCGGCATCGGTCCAGGTGACCGTCACCTCGGCGCCGGCCAGCGGGCTGCCGTCCGGAAGATCGAGTTCGATCCTCGCCTTGGCCTTCCAGCCGCTGAAGGCCTCGTACGAAAGGTCGGTGAGCTGCGACGTGGCGTGCGTCGACGGGACCGTCGTGGTGGTCGTCGTTGTCGTGGTCGGCGGCGCCGTCGTGGTCGTGGTCGGCGGCTCGGTGGTCGTGGTCGTCGTGGTGGTCGTCCCACAGCTGGACTGACAGGCCGTGGTCGTCACGTCGAAGTAGCTGAGGTCGGCGCGACCGATGTTCTCGGCGGACTCCTGGTAGTAGTCTTCGATGTTCTCGTCCATCATCTCAAACGATGCGGTCGATCCGACAAGCATCAGCGCCATGACGAGGCCGTACTCGAGGCGGGACGCGCCGCGCTCACCTCTGCCGGCCAACCACTTCCGAATACCGTTCAGATAGGACACGGGATTGTCGTTGGCGCGGCCGTCCTCGGCTTCATGGGTCAAATGGCGGGTCGAGATAGGCCAATCGGGCCGGTGACCGCCGAAACGTGGGCCACACGACCTATGACGGCGAATGTCAGAGGTCGCCGAGCCCCAGTGCGATGGCGACGACAGTGGTCGAGCCGGCGACGACAACGAGATCGTCGTCCGCCGCAAGGCCCAGCGCGTGTTCGATCGCGGCGTCGACGTCGACCACCACATCGGCCCGCGCACCCACCGTCTCGGCCGCCCGGGCAAGGTCCTCGGCCGGAATGCCACGTGCGGTCGGTGGGGTGCAGGCAACCACCACGTCATACGACGCCGCGTCCATCGCGCCCAGCACCGCGACCGGGTCTCGCCCGTCCTGCATCCCGATCACGAGGAAGCGCCGGGCCCCAGTCCCGAACTCCTCGCGCACGGCCACGCTCAGGGCTTCCGCGCCGCCGATGTTGTGGGCCGCATCGACCAGCACCGTCGGCGCGTTCTGGACGACTTCCAGGCGCCCGGGGACGACCACGGTCTCGAACGCTTCCGTCACGATCTCTTCGCCCAGCGGAGCGTCGAAGAACTCCTCAGCCGCTGCGATCGCGACCGCAGCGTTGATTCCCTGGTGTTCGCCGTGCAGCGCGACGAAGACCTCCTCGTGGCTCCCTCGTGGGGTCGTGACGTCGATCAACCTCCCACCGACGGCGAAGTCGTTGCGGTCGAGGGAGACATCGCGTCCCAGCGCGACGACGGACCCGGGATCCTCCTCGGCCACGATCTCGAGCAGCCCTTTAGGCTCCCCGATCACCACCGGCCGACCCGCTTCGATGATTCCGGCCTTCTCCCGAGCGATCTCCTCGCGCCAGCCGGCCCCTCCGGAGGAGTGATCGAGCGACACGTTGGCGATCACCGCGACGTCCGCGTGGACCACGTTGGTCGAGTCGAAGCGGCCGAGCATGCCGACCTCGACGATCGCAACATCAACTGCCTCATTGGCGAAGTAGAGCAGCGCCGCAGAGGTCACCGTGTCGAACCATGTGCGCGGTCCGAGGCCCTGCACCTCTTCGACGCTCACCACATCGGCGATCGCCTGACCGAAGTCGTCGGCCTCGATCGACTCGCCGCCGACCCGGATCCGCTCGGTGACATCATGCAGATGCGGGCTCGTGTATAGGCCCACCCGCAAGCCCATCACGGTCAGTATTCGCTCCAGCATCCGGCTCGTGGAGCCCTTGCCGTTCGTGCCGGTGAGGTGGATGACCGGGTACGCGTCCTGCGGATCGCCGATCGCGCTCATGAACCCGAGCATCGGTTCGAGCGACAGACCTTCGATCGCGCCGGCCCGGGGCGTGACCTCGTAGTTGATCAGCGAGTCGAGATGATCGAGAGCTTCAAGTTCGTCCACGGCGTCATTCTGCCGGGACTATGAAGCGGCGCGTTCGTCCTCGCTGGTGATCATCGTGGGCGGCACCTTGTCGATGACCGTGTCGCGGTCCACCAGGACCTTGATCACGTCGTCACGACCGGGCAGCTCGTACATCACATCGAGCAGTGACTCTTCGAGAATCGCCCGCAGACCGCGGGCGCCGGTGGCCCGCTTGATGGCCTCCTCGGCGATGGCAGCGAGAGCATCCTCGGTGAATTCGAGTTCGACGCTCTCGAACTCGAAGATCTTCTGGTACTGCTTCACGAGGGCGTTGCGGGGCTCGGTGAGGATCTCGACCAGGGCATCCGCCGCGAGCGAACTCACGGCACCGACCACCGGCAGACGACCGATGAACTCGGGGATCAGACCGAACTTGGTGAGGTCTTCGGGGAGCACGGCGTCGAAGATCGCGCCGAGGTCCTTGTCCTCCGGACGGCGAATGTCGGCGCCGAAGCCGACGCCCTTGGCGCCGATCCGGTTCTCGACGATCTTCTCGATGCCGGCGAACGCACCACCGCAGATGAACAACACGTTGGTGGTGTCGATCTGGAGGAATTCCTGGTGCGGATGCTTGCGGCCGCCCTGGGGCGGGACCGCGGCCGTGGTGCCCTCGAGTATCTTCAGCAGTGCCTGCTGCACGCCCTCACCGGAGACATCACGGGTGATCGACGGGTTCTCGCTCTTGCGAGCGACCTTGTCGATCTCGTCGATGTAGATGATGCCGGTCTCGGCCTTCTTGACGTCGTAGTCAGCAGCCTGGATCAGCTTCAGCAGGATGTTCTCGACGTCCTCGCCCACGTAGCCGGCCTCGGTGAGGGCGGTGGCATCGGCGATGGCGAACGGCACGTTGAGCATTCGGGCCAACGTCTGCGCCATGAGCGTCTTGCCGCAGCCGGTGGGGCCGATCAGCAAGATGTTGGACTTGGAGAGCTCGACCTCGCCGTCGAGGCCGCTTCCGAGCTCGACGCGCTTGTAGTGGTTGTAGACGGCGACGGCCAGGATCCGCTTCGCCGTGTCTTGGCCGACGATGTAGTCGTTGAGGAACGAGTAGATCTCGCGAGGCGACGGCAATTCGCCCAGGCTGACCTCGGAGGTCTCGGCGAGTTCCTCTTCGATGATCTCGTTGCAGAGATCAATGCACTCGTCACAGATATAGACACCGGGACCGGCGATCAGCTTCTTGACCTGCTTCTGCGACTTACCGCAGAAGGAGCACTTCAGAAGTTCTCCACCTTCGCCGAATTTGGCCACGCTTCCCCTTGAGAGTGTGTGAGTCGGACTGAGCTGTCGGTTTCTCGGACCTCAGTTGATGGCCGTGATCGGGCCGCTGTTGTCCACCACATTACGCGTATCGATGACCTCATCGATGATGCCGTACTCCTTGGCCTCTTGCGCGGTCATTACGAAATCGCGGTCGGTGTCGCTCGAGATCTTGTCCACGCTCTGGCCAGTGTGGTGCGAAAGCACCTCTTCCAGCGAGCGCTTCATGCGCTGAATTTCTGCGGCGATGAGCTCGATGTCGCTCGCCTGACCCTGTGCACCGGCGTAGGGCTGGTGAATGAGGATGCGGGCGTGGGGCAGAGCCAGACGCTTGCCCGGCGCACCAGCGGCCAGCAGCACGGCAGCAGCTGACGCAGCCTGGCCGAAGCAGATCGTGGTGATGTCGGGCTTGATGTAGGACATCGTGTCGTAGATCGCGAAGAGGGCGTTGATGTCGCCACCCGGCGAGTTGATATAGAGGTTGATGTCCTTGTCGGGGTTCTCCGACTCGAGGTGCAGCAACTGGGCGCAGATCAGGTTGGCGATCGTGTCGTCGATCGGCGTGCCCACGAAGATGATGTTCTCCTTGAGCAGCTTCGAGTAGAGGTCGTAGCCCCGTTCGCCGCGGTTGGTCTGCTCGACGACAGTCGGGACCAGATAGTTCTGCGGCGGGATGCTCATGTCGGTGTAGATGCTCACTCTTCTTCTCCCTCGGCCTCTTCTTCGGCGTCCACTTCTTCGTCCACGGCTTCGTCAGCAGACGCTTCCTCTTCGGCAGTATCTTCGGGAAACTCCAGCGCGTCCCGGTCGACAGGATCACCATTGTCGTCCATCAGCTCGACGTTTTCGGCGAGCCACTCGAGGGCGTCACGTTTGCCCAGGTCAGCGCGTAGGGCGCTGAGTTGACCAACGGCGGCCAAGCGCTCCCACAGGTCCTCGGCGTCCTGACCGGACTCTTCGGCCATCTCGGCGATGGACGCTCGCAGTGACTCGTCGTCGGGCACGAGACCCTCGGCCTCGGCGACCGTGCGCAGGGCGAGGTCGACCTTGACAGCCTGCTCGCTCGGCTCGCGGAACTCGTCGCGGAGTTGCTCGGGGGTCTGACCGACCTGGGCGAGGTACTGGCCCGGGTCGATGCCCTGCTGCTGGAGGCGACCGACCATGTCCTGGAGGCGGGCGTCGACTTCGTTGTCGATCATGGCCTCGGGGATCTCGGCGGTGACGAGCGCGGCGAGGGCTTCAGCGGTGTTCTGCTGGAGCGCCATACGGGCCTGCGCGATCCGCATGGAGCTCATGCGGGACGTGAGGTCGGCACGGAGTTCGTCCACGCTCTCGAATTCGGATGCCTCGGCGGCCCACTCGTCGTTCAGCTCGGGAAGCACGGCTTCCTTCACTTCCTTGACGGTGACCTTGAACTGCAACGGCGCTTCCTCGTCCGGGTCCGGATGCTCGGCCTCGAACTCCTTCTCGTCGCCGGCGGACGCGCCGCGGAGGTTCTCGTCGATCTCGGCGACAACAGCACCGGTGCCGACTTCGTAGTCGTAGTCGGCGGTGGTCAGACCGGGGACGGGCTCGTCCTCGTGGGTTCCCTCGATGTCGATGGTGACGTGGTCACCATCGTCGGCAGGGCGCTCGACCGTCTCGAACTCGGCGTACTGCTGACGCATGCGATCGATCTGCTCGCCGATCTCTTCGTCGCTCGGCGTGGGGCTCGGGATCTCGACCTTGAGGCCGTTGTAGCCACCGACCTCGACGACCGGCCGGATCTCAACAACGGCATCGAAGCTGATGGCACCCTCTTCCTGACCGGCCGTGATGTCGATCTCGGGCGGGGCGATCACGTCGACGTCGTGCTGGACAACCGCCTGGGCGTAGTAGTCGGGAAGCGCTTCGCGCAGGGCCTCTTCGCGGCCGACGGCATGACCGAACTGAGCCTCGAGAAGCTTGCGGGGTGCCTTGCCGGGCCGGAAGCCTGGCATGCGCACCTCCTTGGCGATGCGCTTGAAGGCGTCGTTGATCGCGGAGTCGAATTCGGCCTCGTCGACCTCGACCGAGAGCTTGACCTTGTTGTCGTCAAGGAGTTCGATCGTGCTGGAGATAGTGCTGGAACTCATCACCGCGAAGCCTAACGGCGCGCTCCCCCGCTTCGGTCGGCGATCCGACCCCGCGATCGACGACTCGAACTACGTTTTCTTTCGTGGTCCGGTCTGCGCCTGATGAACTGAACGACTTCCTGGCGCCCTTCCCCGACGAGGTGGTCGAAACAGCCCTACGCCTTCGCGCCCGTGTGCTCGAGTTTCTGCCCAACGCGCACGAAGTCGTGTGGGACGCAACCAACGCACTGTCACTCGTCTTCACGTTGACGGATCGTTGGCAGGACGGCATCTGCCATGTCGCCCTCTACTCGAAGCATGTGAACCTCGGATTCAACGACGGCGCACTGCTGGATGACCCGGAAGCGGTGCTGAAGGGGACGGGGGCGCGGATCCGCCACGCGACCTTTTCGTCGCCCGATGCCGTGGATGCTGCCTGGATCGACGACTACCTCGCCGCCGCAGTCGCGAATGTCGACTTGACTGTGGAGATAGGCGACGGAGGCACGACGATCCGTGAATCCAGCGGGCCGAGGCGTCGCCCTTACTGAGTTCGGGCGCGGCTGCGGAGCGGCACACGCTGTCTGGAGTCCGGCTCCCGGCCGCTAACCTGCGGGCACCCGCGGGTGTAGTTCAACGGCTAGAACCTCAGCCTTCCAAGCTGATGATGCGAGTTCGATTCTCGTCACCCGCTCTCCACGAATATGCAGGTCAGCGACGGTTCGGCCCTTCGGGGTAGGGATGCCGTGACCCGGCCGTGACACATCCCTGACACAGTTCGTCAGAACCGAGCTGTGTCCGAGCGCGCTTCAACTGGCGCGATCATGGCGTCCATGCGGTCCGCGATCGTCCGATCCCGTTCGGCCGTCGCGTACTGGTACCGCAGCGCGGCGGCGGGTGACGAGTGCCCGAGCCGGTTCATCAGCTCCTTGGTACTGGCCCCCGCCGCCGCGGCGAGCGTGTTCGCGAAGTGCCGCATGTCGTGGAAGTGGAGATCCTCGCGCCCGACCTCGGCACGGGCACGCCTCCAGGCGGCCCCGTAGTTGGACGCCCGCGGCGTGGCCCCAGTCGGGCCGACGAACACTCGATCAGTGCTGGCCGTGCCCGTGTGTCGATCGAGGTGCGCCCTCAGTACGGGCACGAGCACCATCGGGAGCGCCACGGTTCGCATCCCGGCGTCGGTCTAAACCATCGTTCTGGTGCACCAATGGTGTCACCAGGACACTCCTCGTTCACCAGAACGACGGGAGTCAGCGCAGGAGGGCGGCGCAGGTGTCGATGGCCGCGCTCAATGCTTCTTCGTCGCCCGGCTCGCGGCCGGGAGTGGCGGACATCACGGCGATACCAACGATCATCGGCGATGAGCCGGTGTCGCCCGTGATTTTCTCCACGGTGGCGTCGAGCACACCGACGGAGACCATCGCCGCGAGCGGAACCACTGCAGCGGCTTCCCCTGGATGATCGGCGAGGTATTCGGCCGCGGCGCGGAAGCGGGAAGAAGGCGTGGACTGTTCGCGGGCGGCGTCGGCCATGCCCCCAAGGCAGATGCCGGCGATCTCCTGTGCACCTGCGACGCTACACAGCCCGCTACCGTCACGGCTACCAGACCAATGGCCCATTTTCAGCCCCGAATCAGGAACGCAGATGACGCTCGACCTCACCACAACTCTCCAGCACATCGAGAGGAATGGTGAGGCGTTGATCGCGGCTGCGGAGGCCAACCCCACGGCGATGGTACGGGCCTGCACCGAATGGAACGCGACCGAACTGGCGATCCACACAACCGGCGTGCACCGCCGCGTCGCCCACTGGTGCACGGGTCGTCTCCAGAAGCCCGAGCGCTGGCCGGACCACGAGCCGGCCGACCTGAACGCCCCGTGGCAGTGGTGCCGCGACGGCCTCGATCTCGTGATCGCCGCGCTGCAGGACATCGGCCCGGAGGAATCTGTGTGGACGTGGACGGACCGCAAGAACGGCGGCTTCTACCACCGACGCATGCTCCAGGAGACGGCCGTGCATCGCTGGGACGCACAGGACGCCGCCGGCACGCCCTCCCCCATCGAAGCCGAGGTCGCCACCGACGGCATCAACGAACTCTGCGACGTCGGCCTGCGCTTCCGCGGCGACGGTTCCGCCATCGACTACCCCAAGGGCGACGTGCTCCTCGAGCGCACCGACGGCACCGACCGCTGGCGAATCCGGGCCATGGACGGCACCCTCCTCATCGCCCAGAACGGCGACGCCGGAACGTCAGCCGACGCGACCGTGCAAGGCCACGCCGAAGACCTACTCCTGTGGTTCTGGGGCCGTGGCGGCCAGGTGACGATCAGCGGCAACACCGACGTCGCCGAGGCCTGGGCGGCGATGGCGCCCTAGTCCCCGCCGCCTTTGAGACGTTCGCGGGGGCGTTCGGCGAGGCAGTAGCGGCAGCGATAGAGCTCGATGCCCGAGCCCGCGGCCGGGTCCGGGATCGCTTCGAACGGGTCGATCCGGCCGCACTCCCCACAGCGACCGCGGCGAAGGCGCCTCCACCAGCTCGGCGGCGGTCCAGCGTCGTAGTCGGCAGCCGCCTTGGCGGCGGCACGCTCCCAGCCATCGAGTTCAACGGAGCGCTCGAGCCGGAAACTCCGAACTCGACGCTCGTCGTTCATGGCGTCAGTCGCCTGAGCCTGCGGTCTCGGGGTACAGGTGAGCCATCGACCCTGGCTCCACTCGACAGGACTCGATGTAGGCGTCGACGTCGTCCTTCTTGAGACGAATCACCCGGCCGAACTTGTAGGCCGGGAGCTGGCCCTCATCGATGAACCGATAGAGCGTGCGAGCGGTGATGCCGAGGCGCTCTGCCGCTCCCGGCGTGGAGAGCCAGCCGAGATCGTCGTCGGATTCGTCAGAGGAAGACTTCGGAGACATGGAGGTCACTCTCGCGCACTTTCGATGCTTTTGCACGCTTCCAATGGCGAACGATACTCGCAAGCGACTAAGCACGGCGCCGATGCGGCAGAACTTTTCTTTATTTTCAATAATTCCCGTTCTGTTTAACGCTATATCGATTACTTCTGAGGCTTGTGAGATGTGGCGATGACAGATCCACGACACCCGCGCCCGTGGCGGCGACGGAGATCCACAGTTGTGCGCCGTCAGTCGCGACGGCCGAGACCAGCAGGGAAAGAGCGCCG
This sequence comes from Acidimicrobiales bacterium, assembly GCA_029246685.1. Classification (GTDB taxonomy): domain Bacteria; phylum Actinomycetota; class Acidimicrobiia; order Acidimicrobiales; family Aldehydirespiratoraceae; genus JAJRXC01. The sequence goes on from JAQWMR010000019.1 coordinate 62,153, forward strand.
ACGACACTCAAGACAACCGTGGCCAATCGGATCCGGTACGCGCGATGGTGAAGAAATCGCGCCCGGTCGCGGTTCCAGTGAAGTTGGTCGGTGACGCGTCGGTCGATGTAGTCCTAGATCGACGTCAACTCTGGTCGCTGTCCTCGCCCCTCGGAGACGGGCGGTGAGACGGCGAACATCCTTGCATCCCACTCGACGTCCTCGACCTTTTGCTGGAGTCGCTCGGCGCGGCGTTCGTCGTGGTACGGAGGACTCCGCATCTGGAACAGGTAGACCTCGGCTCGCAAGAACTCGGCTGCCCGACGTGCTGCAGCGATGGCTGCTTCCTTGTGCTCCGCCTTGTTGGCCAAGTCCAACCCAGCTGCCGCCAACAGGAGTGCGGCAGCGAGGGCCGCGACCGTGATCTCCAAGCCCCTGCTCTCCGCTTGAGAGGCCGCTATTCCGAGCGACGCTCCTATGAAACCGAGCGCCACCACGGCGAAGCCTGTCCGCCGCAATGCTCGCTGTCTCCGATACGCCGAGTCGCTCCAGGCCATGGCGCGCGCCCAGGCAAAATCGTCGTCGGTCGTCATGCAGCCAGCTCGTCGCTCGTCTCCGCCGAACCGTACACGGAGCGCTCCGATTGAAACCGGGGGCCGACGCGCTGCCTAGAAGTAGATGATCTTCTTGGCGCGTTCGACGACCTCGTCGAGATCGTCGGTCCAGGCGCCGGTGCTCAGGTACTTCCAGCCGGCGTCACAGACGATGAAGACGATCGTTCCCTCGTCGATCTTGTCGGCCGTGCGGATCGCTCCGGCGAGCGCCGCGCCGGCGGAGATGCCGGAGAAGATGCCGATCTCGCTGAGCGTCCGCGTCCACCCCAGGCTTTCGCGGGGACGAACGATGCGCTTGCCGTCGAGGAGGTCCGGGCCGCCCCACTTCTCGTAGACGGGCGGGATGTAGCCCTCATCGAGGTTGCGGAGGCCTTCGACCTGTTCGCCGATGGGCGGCTCGACGGCGAGGATCTTGACGTCCGGGTTCTGTTCCTTGAGATATGTGCCCACGCCCATGAGCGTGCCGCTCGTGCCGAGACCGGCCACAAAGTGGGTGATCTCCGGAACGTCGGCCCAGATCTCCGGGCCGGTCGTGTCGTAGTGGGCCTGCGGGTTGGCCTCGTTGGCGTACTGGTAGAGGAACACCCACTCGGGGTGCTCGTCGGCCAGGGCCTGGGCTCTACGGACGGCGCCGTTGCTGCCTTCGGCGCCGGGGCTGTCGATGATCTCGGCGCCGAAGACCTCGAGCATCTGGCGGCGCTCGATCGACACGTTCTCGGGGAGGACGATCTTGATCGGGTAGCCCCGCTCCTTGGCGATCATCGCCAGAGCGATGCCGGTGTTGCCGGAGCTGGGCTCGATGATCTGGCGGCCGGGCTTGAGCGTGCCGTCGGCTTCGGCGCTGAGGATCATCGAGCGAGCGATGCGGTCCTTCACCGAGCCGCCCGGGTTCTGGCCCTCCATCTTGGCGAGGATACGGACGTTGGGGTTGGGGCTCAGCCGGCTGACGTCGACCATCGGCGTGTTGCCGATCATGTCGAGCACCGAGTTGTGGATCGCCACGGGAGTCCCCTAATTCCGACCGAAGTACTCGGGATTGTAGTGGGGTGGTCAGCCGATCCGCGCCGACTGGCCACCGTCCACCGGCAGCGTCACCACAGTGACGAAGCGGGCCTCGTCGGAGGCGAGATACAGAGCGGCGTGGGCGACGTCCCATGCACTCCCTGCCGACCGCCGAGCGGCACCTGTTCGCCCGCATCCAAGCCGGCGAGGTGCGCACCTAGCGCCAGCAGATGTTGCAGGTGTCAGACACCAGTTGTCGCAGGGAGGATGGTGACCGGTTCTTCGGTGATCTCGCCGTCGAGGATGTGGTAGCTACGCAGGCTGGGGTCGGGCAGCTTGAGGCTGACGATGATGAAGCGCCAGGCGCCGAACGGGTCGAACCGCGCGGCGTCGGCCACGTCGGTTGGTGATGGGTAGGCGGTCGTGTGGGTGTGGCTGTGCATCACGCCGATCACGGCGATGCCGGCGTCGTCGGCGGTGCGTTCGACGTCCATCATCTCCTGGCCGTCCAGCTCGTAGATCTGGCTCGACTTCGCAGCGTTGGCCATCGGGAAGAACCGCTCGACCCGGTCGCCACCGAACGCGCCGGCGAAGAGGCCGCACGCCTCGTCGGGCAGCCCGAGGATGGCGTGGCCGGTCATCTCGGCATAAATCGACGCAGGGATCTCCAGCACGACGCCGAGGGTACCGCTACGGCCCGTCGTGTCAGGGCGTTGCGTCGAGAAGGTCCGTGATCGGGACGAGCGTGCCGTTCTCGCCCTCGCTCGAGTCCCAGGCCGACAGACGGAACCCGTCGTTGGCGTCAGGCTTGCCCGGACCCCACGAGGCGAAGACGGAGCCCGGCAGCTCGACATCGCCGTATCCCTCGTATGCAGCCTGCACTGATGCCGGGGTGAGCTCCGGCGCAGCCGCGTTCATGATGACCTCGAACGAGGCAATCCACCGGCACGCCTGCATGAGTGCGGTGTCCCACCGGTCGTCGCCCTCGCCCACCTCGAGCGGGCCGAACACATTGACCTCGGGGTGTGCGTCGGTGAACTGCTTCACGCAGGCCGCCATCCGCGGCTCTTCCCACGACTCCGCGGCGCTAAGGCCGGCGAGAGCAATCGCACCGTCCGCATCGGAACGATCGACCGTCGTGCCCAGGTTGGCCAGCTGGCCAGCGGTCACCACCCAGAGTTCCTGGTCGAGATCGTTGCGGCCGATCCCTCGGATCGCGCCCGTGGTGTCGCCGTTGATCACGATCACTTCGGCATCCTCGGTACGGATCTTCTCGGCGGTCGTATCCCAGTACCGATCCTCGGCGAGCACATCGTCGGTCGACACGTTGTTGACGGACGTCATGACGATGTCGACACCGAGATCAGCGAGGATCGGCTCGATCACGTCGACGCTGTCGCTCTCGTTCTCGTTGCCGCTCACGACGGCCACTCGTTGACCATCGACATAGCCCGCCTGATCGAGCAGCTCGAAGAAGATCGGGATGTTCCGCCGAGCCGCCGACCCTCCGTTGACCCACACGGACTTCGCGTTCTCGAGCAGCTCCACGGTCATGGTCCCGCTGAAGACGACGAGGTCCTCTTGATTCGTCAGACACGGAGTGGCCGATTCGGCTGGCCCCAGGAACGCACCGATGACAGCGAAGACCTCACGGTCCTCGGTCATACGGAGGCACGACGCCTCGGCGTCGATGGCGAGCGCCGGATTGTAGAAGTCGAGCACGGCGTCGAGATGTCGGCCTGCGACACCGCCGCGCTCGTTGATCTGATCGATGTAGAACTCCCAGATCAACCTCTGATCGCCCCACCCGAAGTCCTGCAGGCCCATCTCCTGCAGCACATCGAAGTCGAGGATGGATATGCCGACACTCACCGTGTCCGGCGTGACGCCCTTCCACGATGCGGTCAGCTCGACTGTGCCCTCGGTGGTCGACGTGGGCGTTTCATCTGCGGGCTCGGTCATCGTCGATTCCGGTGGATCGCCTGTCTCGGCGTCGTCGCCACAGGCCGCGGCGAACACGGCCAGGACGGCGAGCAAGGCTCCAGCACACTTCAACATTGCATTCCCCCTGCGCGGACGGTAGCAATCCCCGTCCTGGAGCGACAGCGGACCGGTACCGTTGCAGCGGGGGTCAGACCCCCGCTGCAGTTTTGGACGAGTGGCAATGGCGAAGTCACAGAAGAAGCGCATCATCCCGGACGGCGCCACCGCCGTTGCGTCGAACCGCCGCGCTCGTCGGGACTACGACATCCTCGACACGCTCGAAGTGGGCATCCAGCTCCGGGGCAGCGAGGTGAAGTCACTCCGGGAGAGCAAGGTGCAGCTCGCCGAGGCCTTCGCCCTCGTCTACCAGAACGAACTCTGGCTGATCGGGCTCCACATCGCCCCGTACTCGCACTCGTCGGGGGCGTTCGGTCATGAGAACGACCGGCGTCGAAAGCTGCTCGCTCACCGAGCCGAGATCGAACGATGGTCTGCCCGCCTGGACCGCGAGAACCTGACGATCGTGCCGCTGTCGCTCTACTTCAAGGACGGCCGAGCCAAGCTCGAGATTGCCCTCGGCCGAGGCAAGGCCCAAGTCGACCGTCGCCACGACATCGCCAAGCGCGACGCCGATCGTGAGGCAGAACGGGCGATGAGCCGCCGCAGCGGTAAGGACTGAGCTACCGCCGCGATCCGGCCGGGAAGCTCATCGGCATGATGCGTGGACCCCGCACCTGACCGCCGGCCCACTTCATTGGTTCGCGGTCGCTCACGTGGAACTCCGGGATGCGCTCGATCCACACCTTCAACGCGGTCTGCATCTCGAGCCGGGCGAGGTTGGATCCGGCACAGCGATGGATGCCGGATCCGAACGCCACGTGGCGGTTGCGGGCCCGGTCGATGATGAACTCATCGGGATCCTCGAAGTGCTCGGGATCGTGGTTGGCGGCCGGGAAGTTCATGAGGATCTTGTCGCCTGCGTGGATACAGACGTCGCCGATCTCCACGTCCGAATCGGCAACGCGGGCCATCGTCACCGGCGCGTAGTAGCGCAGGAACTCCTCCATCGCGGTCGTCAGCAGGTCCGGCTCGTTCACGAGCCGTTCGAGGTCGCTCGGGTTCGTGCCGAGGTGCCACAGCGCCGACCCGATCGAACTCCAGGTGGTGTCGATTCCCGCCACGATCAGCAAGTTGGTGATGCCGACAACGACCTCGGGCGTGACGTTGGCCTCGGGGTGATCGAGTTCCATGAAGAGCAGCTCGGTGAGCAGGTCTTCCTGCGGATCGGTCTGGCGCTTCTCGACTTCCCCGCCGATGAACCCGAGGAGCTCGTCGCGCGTCTTGATCCGAAGCTCCGGGTCGGTCAGTCCCTCGCCGAGCACGCCGTTGACCCAGATGACGAACTGGTCCGCCATGCCCTCGTCGATCCCGATCATGTGGGCGATCACCCGAGGCGGGATCTGCTGCGCATACTCAACGGCGCCGTCGCACTGACCCTTCTCGATGAACGCATCGACCAGTTCGTGGCAGAGCTTCTCGGTGTACTCCTCATAGGAGAGCACCGCCTTCGGAGCGAACGCCGGCAGCAACATGCGCCGCGTCCAGTCGTGGATAGGCGGGTCCGCGGTGATCGGCGCTGCCGCAATCTGCTGCTCGTAGCGCGACATCTCCGGCATGCCCGGACCGACCGGCATCACGAGCACCTGCCGAGACGAGAGTTCCGGCACCATCTTCGCCATCGCGCGGATGTCGTCGAATCGCGTCGGATTCCACGAGCCGCCCAGCCTGTCGGTGTGAGCGATCGGGCACTTCTCCCGCATTTCCGCCCAGATCGGCACCGGATTCTCGACGTATGCCTCGTCGCGGATGTCGTAGTCCGTCGTCCAGTCCTCGACCGGCCCGCCGGGCGCCCAGATCTCCGGGGCGGTCGCCATCACTTCCTTCTCGTGAATGTCGACAGTGTCGTCGTCGGCCGTGTTCGTCATGGCTCGAAACGTACCGCGAACCGGCATCGCGGGGCGATGACCACCGGCGTTCGATACCCTGAGGGTGCTGCTTGACAATCAACACAGCACCAGGGGCTGATCGGTTTCGACGTTGGGGCCAGGATGCAACGACGTGCGACCAGAGTTGCTCAGACTCTCTAAACAGGGCACCAACAGAGACGCCGATTCGGACGATCTCGCTCTCGCCGCCTGACCTAGTCAGTAGGTAGAGAGTCATCGCGACCAGCAATGGCACGCGGGGCCTGACCACTGCAGCCTGTCACCAGAAGCAGTGGTGGACGGTAGGGAAAGACCACTGACAGCCGGCAAAGACCGCTGACATCGAGGAAAGACTCGGTGGCCGGACCCTCGTGGTCCGCCTGACCCGGCAGGGTGGGAACCATGACCCACGTTCACGGGAACGGTCGTATCGCGTCGGGTAACCACCTGACGGACGAGGGTTCGATTCCCTCCAGCTCCACACAACAACCCGCCCATTGGGCGGGTTGTTTGCGTTTTCTGGCTCGGTCGACCGACAGTACTCGAGGAAATGATCGTCAATCTGCTCGTTCTGGTGGGTCAGCGGCGCCTAATCGGCGCCCTGGCCCCACCAGTTCGGGTGGGTTTTCAGCTGCGAATGTAGACGGTAAAGCCGTCGACGATCTCTGCCGGCTCGTAGCGCTCGGCGATGATCGCCTCGAGCTCAGGAAAGAGCGAGATCGGGTACGGGGCGTACTCACGAAACTCGCGTGGCTGCGTGTCGATGATCACGGCCGGCAGCTCGGCATCGATCGCCGCCAGCAGATGCGGATAGCCGCGGCCGGGCGCGTCGACGATCGTCTGCGGACCGTTGTCGCGGGCACCAGTGCGTCCGGTCACGAAGTCCATGCTGACGAACCCACCCGCAGGGCGCCGCTCGGCATCCCAGTAGACCTCCGGGAAGTTGCCCCAGATGAGGACGGTCTCGTCGTCTGTTGAGTTGGCGACGACGAAGTCGGCGAGCAGCGTCGGGTCGGGCAACTCGCGCACGGTCGATGGCGTCCAGGCGAGCACCAGCGCAACGAGCGCGGTCGCGCCCACGAGCGCTCCGAGACGGCGTTGGAGGACGGGACCGATCGTTCGCATCTCGATCGCAGCGAGAAGGGCGAGCGCGGGGATGACCTGGAGCCAGTAGTGGCCGTAGAACCGGTAGCCGGCGGCGACCGCGACGAAGCCTGTCCCGATCCACAGCCACAGGTCGGCGTTCTCGCGCCACGGCGCCCGGCGGATCGCCACGACCGCGGCCAGGTGGAAGGCCGCAAAGATCCCGGCGCTCACCGCCGCCCGCCCGATGATGCGGCCGGGTTGCGCACCGTCGAGCACGAAGCTGCCGTTGCTCTCGAACGTCCAGTAGACGAAGTCGCCCCACGGCACCATGAGCGCGATCAACCCGATCGGAACGATGCCGCCGACGAAAGCGATCGGCAGATGGCGCTTCCATGCGCCGTAGCGCCACAGCGCGAATGCAGTCGGGATCACGCCGATCGCCCACGTCTGGCGGGTGAGCGTGGCGATCGACAGGGCCAATCCGGCAACGAACGCCGACCGGTCACTCCCCCACCGAGCGCTGACCATCGCGACCACACCGAACGGCATCGCCAGGTGGCTGTAGTTCGCGGCCTGCGCGTCGACCGGCACCATGGCCAACGCTCCGGCGATCATCAGCGCGCCGCCCCACCAATACGCCTCGCGCCCGCCGCATCTTCGAGCCTCCCGAGCGATGACGAGCGCAGCTGCCAGCAGAAGCAACGCAGCGAGCCCGTGGAGCGGTCGCAAGTCAGTGCTGCCGACAAGCCGGTGGCTCCACTCGTAGACGAACGCCGCGAGCGGGGGCTTGCGATCGATGCCGTCGACGTAGAGCTCCCCACCCCGCCAAAGCCCGATCGCCTGGGCCGAGATCGCGGCCTCGTCCGGGTCGAACAGCTGGTTGACGAAACTCGGCAGACGAAGGACGCCGATAGCGGAGGCGAACACCGCGAGTGGCGCCCACCGACGCTCGAGGATCTGTCGCACCGTCGCCACGGCGGTCAGCGTAGGCGGCGACGCCCGGACCGCCCTTCTCCACGCGCCTCGGTGCCCTGGCCTTCGGCCATGACGAGCCAGTGGCGACGAGCTCGAGACCGCGAGCGCGGACTCGCCGGTCCCCGCAAGCCAGAGATAACGTGGTGAACGATCGCTAACTTCTGTGGAGACGTGATGTCCGACGTTGCTGTTGACGCCCTGTCCGAAGACGAATTCCGAGCCCGCTGCCGCGAGTTCCTCGACGAGCACGCTGTCGGCTTCCAGCTCGACGGTGATGCCGACTCCGGCGGTCTCAAGCGCCTCGAGGCCGGCCGCACCTTCCAGAACGCGCTCGCCGACAACGGCCTCGCCGGACTGACGTATCCGAAGGAGCTCGGCGGACAGGGCCTCTCGAAGGACCACGAGCGCTGGTGGCGCGAGGAATACGCCGACTACCCGAACATGACGTTCGAGTTCACGATCTCGCACGGCATGTGTCTGCCGATGCTGGCCGAGTACGGCACCGATGACCAGAAGAGCGCCTACCTCGCCGACAACATTCGTGGCGACAAGATCTGGTGCCAGATGTTCTCCGAGCCGGGTGCCGGTTCCGACGTCGCCTCGCTGCAGACCAGAGCAATCCGCGACGGCGACACCTGGGTCCTCAACGGACAGAAGGTATGGACCACCCTTGCCCACGTCAGCGACTACGGCGTGGTCATCGCCCGCACCGACCCCGAGGTCGCCAAGCACGCCGGCATCTCGATGTTCGTCGTCCCCATGGATGCCGAGGGCGTCGAGGTCCGTCCGATCAACCAGATCGACGGCGGCAGCCACTTCAACGAGATCTTCTTCACCGACGTGAGCATCCCGGCCGAGAACCTCCTCGGCGATCTCAACAACGGCTGGAACATGGCCACCGCAATGCTCATGTACGAACGCGTCGCCATCGGTTCGGGCGCCACCGCCGGCATCAAGCACGACCGAGCGGACTCCCTGATCGAAGAGGCGACCAAGCGAGGCCTGATCGACAACGCCACGCTGCGCCAGAAGCTGATGAAGATCTACATCAAGGAGACCTGCCACTCGATGGTGTCCATGCGGACGCGCGCCGAGATGCAGGCCGGCAAGACGCCCGGGCCGGGCGGATCGATCGGCAAGCTCTTCAGCACGCTCATCATGAACGAGGTGCGCGACGTTTCGATGGAGATCGTGGGCGCCTCAGGCGTCGCCTGGGAAGGCGATCACGGTGGGAGCTGGCAGCGCGCGGCGCTCACCGGTCTCCAGGGCGGCATCGCCGGCGGCACCAACGAGATCCAGAAGAACATCATCGGCGACCGTGTCCTCGGGCTCCCCCGCGACATCAGCGTCGACAAGGGCATCCCCTTCAAGGATCTGAAAGTCGGCACCCAGATCGACTAGGCCACGCAGGCCTTCAGCGCTTCGGTGAGCCCACCCGTGCGCGGATCACCGACCAGGCTTCCGCTCATGCTGTTCATCACGTAGCCGTACCCGATTCCCAAATCGGGATCGGCAAACCCGACGGATCCACCGGCGCCCGCGTGCCCGTATGCGTTCGGCCCCGTGAGAGGCAGGATGCCGTCGTGACACATGAACCCCATGCCGAACTTCGTCTCCATGACGAGGCATCGGTCGCTGCCCGACGTCACCGCGGTGGTCGCGGTCTTGCGGGTTGCGTCGTTCATGAGCTGCACGCCGTCGACCGCGCCTACGGTGGACGCGTACATCCGCGCCAGCGACGAGGCGTTCGTGATGCCGTTGGCCGCAGGAATCTCCGAGGCGTGAACCTCTCGGGTGTTGAAGACGTTCCCTTCCTCGCTGACTCCGAAGGCGCCATCGAGGCTCAGGGCCCGCCCGCCGAGCGTGCCGGGGCCCATGATCGCGAGCATCAACTCGATCGCGGCGGGGTCAGCAGGCGGTGGCGACGCGATCAGCGGAGCGACACGGGGCTCCTCGCTCTCCGGTAGCCCGATCCAGAAGTCGAGGCCGAGCGGGCCCGCGACGTTCTCCTGGAAGAACGCACCAATGCGCTGACCCGAGATGCGGCGGACGAGTTCGCCCGCAAGCCAGCCGTAGGTGAGTGCGTGGTAGCCGTGACTGCCGTCCGGCTCCCAGAGCGGCGCCTGGGCGGCGAGCGCTTCTACGATGGGATCGATGGCGAGGACGTCTGCGAGCGGAGGCGGGTTGTCCACGCTCACCAAGCCGCACTGGTGGCTGAGCATTTGCGCGACCGTCAGCTCGCTCTTGCCGCCCGCGGAGAACTCCGGCCAGTACTGCGAGACCGGGGCGTCGTAGTCGAGCTGGCCTCGCTCGTGCAGGATCGCCGCGCAGAGCGCAGCCGCTCCCTTCGTGGTGGAGAAGACCAGTTGCAGCGTGGAGTCGTCATACGCCCGGCCGGTCGTCTCGTCGGCAACGCCGCCGGTGATGTCCACAACAGCTTTCCCGTCGACGTAGAGGCTGAACCCCGCACCGACATCGCCGTGCTCGGCGAAGTTCGCCGCGAACGCGTCGGCAACCTTTCCGAATCCCTCGTCCACTTGGCCCTGGATCTCCGTCACGGCTGCTGCTCCTTGCTCGCTCTGGGTGCACTCTCGCACATCGCAGTGATGGGGCCCGAGTTGTCACCCACGCCCCGACCGGTTCGACTTGGCCCATGCGTGCCGCGTCCGTTCTCGCCGTCCTCTTCCTGCACGCGGATGCCTGCAGCGACGATGTCGAGCCCGCCGCGCCACCCACGACCACGAGCAGCACCACGTCGGAGGCTCCGACCACGACGGTGGCCGAGCCGACCACAACACTCGCCCCGGTGCCCTACGGCCCCACCGACGAGTGGGAGACCGTTGATCCGGGCGAGGCGGGATTCGACGTCGCCGCGCTGCAGGTTGCCACGGACCTCGCCGAGGAGCCGCAATCGCATTGCCTGCTCGTGCTGCGGGGTGGCCGAATCGTGCATGAGTGGTACGCCGACGACGTCACCGAGGACGACAACTTCAGTGTGTTCAGCGTAACGAAGTCCGTCTCCGCGGGAATCGTCGGCGCGGCGTCGTATGCCGACCATGTTGATGTCGACGCAGTTGCGAGCGCGCACATCACCGAGTGGGAAGGCACCGAGTCCGCTCAGGTGACCATCGAGGAGATCCTCCAGAACGTATCGGGTCGCTTCTACGACCCGATACCGGACCTCGTCGGCTTAGGCAGTCAATCGGACATGACCGCCCACTCGATTGCGCTCCACCAGGAGCGCGACCCGAACACCGCCTGGTTCTACAACCAGTCCGCGATCCAAGTGCTCGAGGCGGTCGTCGAGCGGGCGACAGGCGAGGATCCCGAAGAGTTCGCGCAGCAACACCTATTCGGGCCGCTCGGGACGACGGTCGAGTACAGCCGTGACGAGGCCGACAACATCCCGATGTTCGCCGGACTCCGAGCCGGCTGTCGCGACCTCGGGCGCTTCGCGCTCATGTCGTCTCGCATGGGTGCCTGGGAAGCCGACCGAGTGATCGCCGAAGACTACATGGCCGCCGCCACGACCGGCACCGACATCAACAACGCCTACGGCTATCTCTACTGGCACAACGCAGAACCGGGAACATGGGACCACACCGACCCCCGTCGGGACCGAACCCAGCGGTTCTGGCCCGACCCCTCCCGATCGACACGTTCAGCTCAAACGGTGCGGGCGAGCAATTCGCCGCCGTCTTTCCCACTGAAGACGTCATTGCCGTACGCATCGGTGCCCTCGGAGGCGTGCAGGGTTACGAGGGCATCCTCGCCAACGACCTGGCTGCGCTCGTACTCGCTGCTCTCACCGAGATGTAGCAGGTGTCTGACACCAGATGTAGCGGGTTAGGGGGTGTACTCGTCGGGGTGGAGGTGTTGGACCATCTGACGCATGCCGTCTCGCCAGTCGACGGACGGGGTGTAGCCGAGGGCGGTGAGCTTGCTCACGTCCACGTAGCCAGGGGGCGGGGCCATGTCGCTGCGCTCGATCGTCAGTTCCCGACCGACCAGGCGGGCCAGCTCTGCGCACCAGTCTTCTGCTGACGTTGCCTCCGGGTCGCCCCAGTTGAGAACGGTCGCCGGCACATCAGCAGCATCGAGGAGCAGCGGGAGGCTCGCCATCAGGTCGTCCTCGTGGATGAGGTTGTAGAGGCAGGGCGACGTTGTGTGCAGCGTGACGGCATCACCCGCGAGGATCGACAGCAGGTGAAACCACGGGAAGCCGCCGTGGTTGCCGTACGGGCTGGCGAGGCGGGCGATCGTCGTCGGGATGCCTCGGGACCGCGCGAGGTACTTGGCCATCGACTCGCCAGCGATCTTTGAGATGCTGTACGTCGGCATCATGAGCGCGTTGGAGTCACCCAGCGCATCATCCTCGCCGTGGATGTCGGTCGATGCCGCGTAGACACCCATCGACGAGCAGTGGAGCATCCGTTCGAGGCTCGGCAAGCGGTCGACGAGATGGCCGAGCGCCTCCGCGTTCACCGCGAGGGCTGTATCCCAGTTGCCGGAGAACGAGACCCCGAAGTTCAGCAGGATCTCCGCATCGTCCGGCACTACTGACAAGTCGCCAGACATATCGGCAGTGACGCACTCGACCCCGTAGGACTCAAGCCGCTCCCGGGTGGCGGGGTCGCTGAACCGGGCGAGCGCCACAACGTCGTTGTCCGGCGCCAGTTCGCGTGCGATGACCCCGGCAACACGGCCGGTCGCGCCTGTGACGAGAATCCGGCTCATCCCCCGACGAGCTCCTCGGACACGGACCACAGCCGGGCCGCCGCGACCTCATCGAGCACGGTCTTCCTCGGCTTCGCGATCTTGGACTTGCTGAAGTACTCCCCCGTCACGCCGTCGAGCTCCGGCGCCGTCGCGGCCCAGACCGACGTACGCGCGCCCTTGGCGGGCGTCATGAAGAAGCGACTCACCACCGGCCCGACCACCTCGCTCAGTCGAGTGCTTTCACCGTCTCGCCCGAGACGAGTCCGCACCGCGCCCGGATGCAGGCAATTGACGGTGACCTCGTCGTCCGCAAGCCGGCGAGCAAGTTCTCGCGTGTGCAACATATTGGCGAGCTTGGAACGCGAGTAGGCAGCCATGCCGCGCCCGGGCCCGAAGCGCCCCTGGCGGGCGTGGAGATCGTCGAAATCAAGCCCCTTCACGAACTTGTGGGCGTCCGACGCAACGATCACGATCCGTGCGGGAGCGGAGGCCCGCATCAGCGGAAGCAGCGACTCGACGAGCTGGAAATGGCCGAGGTGGTTGACCCCGAAGGTGAACTCGTGGCCGTCCGCCGTCTCCTTCCGCTCCGTCACAACCACGCCGGCGTTGTTGATCAGAACGTCGAGGCGGTCGAAGTCCGACTGGAACTGGTCGGCGAACGACCGCACCGCGGCGAGGTCGTCGAGATCGAGCCGGCGATGCTCGAGCGCGTTGTTGCCCGTGGCGGCCGCGACCTCCTCGATCACCTCGTCGCCCGTCGCCGGATTGCGGGCGGTGAAGATCACCTCGGCGCCACGCTGGGCGAGTTCGGCGACCGTCGCACGGCCGATACCGGTCGTTCCGCCGGTGATGAGCACTCGCTTGCCGCTGATGTCCCAGGTCATGCGGACGAGTACAGCCCACCGACCGCCCACCGTGCGACCTCGCCGCTCGGGTCGATCTCCGCGAGCCGGTCCTCGAAGCGGGCGATCGTCTCTGCCGTGAGCTCTCGACGCCACTCCCCTTCGCCCGCGACGGCGAAGAAGCTGTCACGGTCGCGGATGATGCCCGTGTCGGGCTCAGGGGCCAACTCGTCCGCTCTCGCCTTCATGGCCTCGAAGCCGGCGGCCTCGATCAAGGCATCCCATCGCGAGGCCTCGACGTCGATGTCCAGCTCAGCGGCCAGCCGGCGCATCTCCCGGCCGAGATCCACCTTCAGGTCGCTGTAGTGCAGCCGCACAACCCGGACGTCGCTCGACAGATACGAGCGGTAGTGGTCCATCACGCTTCGCAATGTCAGCGAGACGTCGCCGGGATGGTCCTCATCGAGAAAGAACTGCAGTCGCTCGGCCGGGTCAGAACTGGGAATCGGCCGTCCCTGGAGGATCTCGATCGTCTCGTCCACGCCTGCCACCACCGCGATCGCGCCGAAGGTGACGTCGAAATCGATGTTGCCGGAATGGCAGGCGGCAGAACTCACGAGGTCGAGCGGATGGCGGCCAACACTGACATACGTCACCCGATCGTCGATCGGCAGGCAGTCCACCGGCGTGTGGGTCTTGATGAACCGTCGATGCGTCTGCGCCTCGAGATCGGCAACCACATCGGTGAGCGGACGGGTGAGCATGTCGAGCCACGGCGACAGGTGGCCGAGCTTTCCGGGCAGGGTTGGCGACTGGAAGATCAAGAGCGCGCAGATCATCTGCGTCTACGTGGTTCCCGCCTTCATCGGCGATGAGGTGATGATCGTTGCCGTGGATCCAGCGGACGCCGCTCGGTTCGTCGCCGGCATGATCGCGTCGCTCGAGGACGATGAAATCGTCCCCCGCGGCGGGCTCGCCTTCGGCGACCTGATCAACATCCACGGCGACTACGTCGGCCCGGTCGTGAACCTCGCCGCCCGTCTCACCGACAGCGCGGTGCTCGGCGACGATGCCATCGCCGGCCACGTTTCGACGGAGCCGGCCGGACGACGCATGCTGAAGGGATTCGACGAACCCGTCCGTGTTCACACCCCTATCACCGCTGAGAGTTCATGACCTACCTCGCCAGTCCTGCCGTTCAGTCCATCCGCGCCCAGCTCGATCATCCCGTGATCGATACAGACGGCCATGTCATCGAGTACATGCCGTGGGTGCGCGACCTCGTCGTCGACATCGCCGGCGAGGACGTCGCCCAACGACTCGACCAGATGGTCGGCTCGGCGCCGCTTGTCCGCCAGGTGCCCGGTGAATTGCGCCGACAAGCGGGAGTCACCCGCAGCGCCTGGTGGGCACTGCCCTCCCGCAACACCCTCGATCGGGCAACGGCGATGCTGCCCGGGCTGCTCTACAACCGCCTCGACCAGATCGGCATCGACGTCGCGCTGCTCTACCCCACCTACGGCCTCACCGTCACGGCCTTCGCGGACGACGAGTTGCGTCAGGCCATGGCCCGGGCGTTCAACATCTACATGGCCGAGGCTCACGCCGAGTTCAGCGACCGGCTGATCCCGGTCGCTTCGATCCCGATGTTCACGCCGGAGGAAGCGATCGCCGAGCTCGATCACGCGGTCGGCGAACTCGGCCTCAAGGCCGTGATGCTCTCCGGCGTCATCCCCCGCCCGATTCCCGGCGCCGAGAATGTCCGCGGCGCGCGCTTCATCAACGGCGTCGGACACGACAGCGAGTACGACTACGACCCGGTCTGGCAGCGTTGTCAGGAGCTCGGCGTCTGCCCGACGTTTCACGCCTCGGCGCAAGGGTGGGGTTCGCGTGCCTCGCGGACCAACTACGTCCACAACCACATCGGCAACTTCGCGGCGGCGGGCGAAGCGGGACTCCGCAGCCTGCTTCTCGGCGGCGCGCCGATGCGCTTCCCTGAGCTTCGCTGGGCCTTCCTGGAGGGTGGCGTTGCGTGGGGCGCGAACTTCCTCGGAGACGCGCTCGGTCACTACGAGAAGCGAAACTCCGAAGCGATTCAGCACTACAACCCGGCAAGTCTCGATCGAGACGAACTCCGATCGCTGATCGAGTCCCACGGGTCCGACGCGGTCACGCAACGTCTCGACGGGCTCGACTACGCACTGCAGATGTTGTCGGACGGCGACGAGGACGACGCCACAGTCGACGAGTGGGCGGAGAGCGGGATCCGCTCAGCCGACGACATCATCGGCTTGTTCCGCGACCGCTTCTACTTCGGCTGCGAAGCCGACGATCCGATGAATGCCCTCGCCTATCAACGACACCTCGTGCCCGCCGGCGTCCGTCTGCGAGCGATCTTCGCCAGCGACATCGGCCATTGGGACGTGCCGGACTTCACCGAGGTGCTTCCCGAGGCCTTCGAGCTCATCGAGAAGGAACTCCTCGACACCGACGACTTCCGTGACTTCGTGTTCGACGACCCGGTTCGTCTGTTCAGCGCCGGCAATCCGGACTTCTTCGCGGACACCGTCGTGGCAGAGGCCGCGGCCGCCGTCACACCCTGACAGAGCTGTCGAGAAACTGGCGAACGCGCGCGACCACAGGGTCAGGGATGTCGAAGGCAGTCGCCCTCGAGCCCTCGATCGAGGCCCAGACAATCGGCATCGTCTCCGCGATCCGCTGGTTCTCATCGCCGAAGAACTCGTCTCGTCCCCAATAGACCAGCGTTGGCACCGCCGGCTTCATGAAGCCCCGAGCTCGCCGCAGGTTGCTCCGAATCGCGGCGCCAATCGCCAGCGGATCATTCTGGGACGCCAGTTCGGCCATCGACTCCGGCGAGACGTCCCACGGCACAACGTCGAAGTACGTCTGCCAATCGCCGTCATCGAGGGCACTGTCGGCGCGCTCGGTGATCGCCCGCAGATCTAGCCCGAGCGTTCGGAAGCCCGCGGCGTAGTCGTCGAGGTAGACACCACCGACAATCACCGCTTCGGCCATCTGCGGGCGCCGACGGGCCAGGTCGAGGACCGTCTCCGCGCCACTGCCATAGCCCCACAGCGTCGCCTGCTCCACCTGCTCCTGTTCCATGACTTCGACGAGGTGGCCGACCGCGTTCTCCGCGCTGTAGGCGTCGGAGTCATGGGGTTGATCGCTCATTCCGTGGCCGAGTGGATCCACCACAATCACCCTGCGATGTTCATCGAACGCGTCGACGTAGCCCCGCCGATGCCACAACTCTGCTGTCTGAAGCAGCGATGGCACCATGACCAAAGCGGGCCCCGCGCCCGCTACGAGGTATGAGATCCGCCGACCGTCTGCTGCGGCGACCTCCTGCCGAGGACTCATCGCAACCTCCTGATTGCTCCGACGCCAACGCAAGAGAAGAGGGCCCGCGAGGGATACCTGCAATTCAGATTCGATTCAGGCGTTCCGGATCAGCAGTTCGGCTTTGCGAAACAGCCCCACGGTCGTGGCGTGCAGCATGTCGCCGAATTCCTTCGCTGCCTTACCTTCCATCGCCCGGGCGTGCGTCCCCTCCAGAATGATCCCGGTCTTGTAGCACGCAAGCACGCCGTACCAAGCCGCCGCGCTGACATCGCGGGTCGACCCTTCGCCGTAGCGGGCGATCAACTCACCGACCGTTGGGAAACCCTCCCACGGCGTGATGCTGACCGCCGTTGGCACGCCGTCCTCTTCTGGCCAGAATGCGATGATCAGGCCGAGATCGATCAGCGGGTCCCCGATCGTGGCGAGCTCCCAGTCGACGACCGCCGCGAGATCCGGACTGTCGTAGCGATACATGACATTGCCGAAGTGATAATCGCCGTGGATGATCCCCGGAACGAAGGTGTCGGGCCGGTTCGCGTCGAGCCACTCCCCGACCTCGTCGAGATGCGGGATGTCGGGCGTCCAGTCGCCTCCGAGTTCGGCGTAGGAGTCCAGCTGCGAACGCCAGCGCGGCACCTGACGCTCGAGGTATCCGTCGGGCTTCCCGAATCCGTCGAGCCCGACGGACTGGTAGTCGATGCGGCCGAGCGCGGCAGCCGCATCGGCGAGACTGAAGCCCATCGCCCGGCGGACAGCGGGGTCGCCGCTGTGAAACTCCGTCAACCCGGTCGTCGGGGTGAAGCCGTCGACTGGCTCCATCAGATAGAACGCCGCCCCGAGCACGTCGACGTCAGACTCCGCCGCGATCAGACCAGGGTGGGGCACGTTGGAGCCAGCGAGTGCGTCGAGGACGCGAGCCTCTCGCCGCATCGTCTCGTCGCTGTTCTTCCGCTTGTGCTCGGGCGGGCGGCGCAGGACGTACGTGCGGTCGTCTCGCACGAACCGGAGCAGCAGGTTCTGGGTTCCACCGGCGAGCGGCGTGAGATCGGTGAGTGGTCCGACGCCGAGGTTGCGCGCGTCCATCCAGCCCGCGAGAACGTCGACGTCGACCACGCTCGGGTCGACGGGATTCGGGCGAGCGTCGCTCACGGCAGCCCGGCCGCGCCCGCGTCGACGCGGGTCGACATGATGACGGACTTCCCCTGCCCGGCGAGGTCCTCCGGTGCCGTCCCGGGCGAGACGAGCATGAAGAGCGTCTTGCCATCCTCGCCGCCGAGGATGCACGCGACCGCTGCACCGTCGACCTCGATCATCTCGGAGATCTCGCCTCCCTCGTGCACTCGACAGAACCGATTGTTGGTGACGTCGCCCATCCAGATCGCGCCGTCGGCATCGAGGCAGCATCCGTCGGGCACGTGGCCATCGATCTTCGCCCAGATCCGGCGATTACTCAGCGAGCCGTCGGCCTCGATGTCCCACGCGGTGTACTGACCGCCGAAGCTCTCCCCGACGATCAAAGTGGAGCCGTCCGGAGTGATCACGGAGCCGTTCGGGAACATGAGATCCTCCGCAGCCACAAAGACGGTGCCATCCGGCCGAACGCCGGCGAGGGCAGCGAACTCGAAGGCCGCGCCTTCATCGAGGCCGAAGCCGAAGTTGCTGACGTACGCGGTGCCGTCGGCTGCGACCACCATGTCGTTGCCCTTGTACTTGGCAATGGCTGAGAGGTCGGCGTAGTCGCGGAGCTGGCCGTCGTCCCCGAGAGCCAGGACCTTCATGTCGAGCATCGACGAGATGAGCAACGTGCCGTCGGGCAGCCACCCGAGCCCGGACGGTTGCGTCTCCACGGTCACGACCCGGGTCTCGTTGCCGTCGGCATCGAGCGTGAACACGCCATGTCGATAGAAGTCGGAGAACCAAAGGAGGCCGTCGTGCCAGCGGGGCCCTTCGCCGAAGTCGACACCGGTGTGGAAGAGGGTGAGCTCTCGGGTCATCCCCGGAGACTAGCGACCTCGCTGAGATGCGACGGATCCGTGGTGGTGGGCACCAGGTACACCTCGTCGCAGCCGGCGGCCTCCAGGCGGTCGAGTGCTTCGGCGACCGCGTCGAAACCCGCAGCGGTGGTCATCGACGCCATCATTTCGGCCGCTTCGTGGCCGAAGATCGCCAGGTAGCGGAAGGCGTAGTCCCGCAGTGCTTGCTCAGCATCGGGCGCGACCGAGTAGAAGAAGCTCGTGCTGATCCGCGGCGCGTCGGTACGGCCTGCCGCCGTCCACGCCGCTCGGACGGGCGCGAAGGTGGCCTCGTGATCCTCGGTGTTCGGTCCGAGCGTGAAACCCATGTTGCCGTCGGCCCATTGCGCGGCGCGTGCGGTCGAGAGCGGACCAAGCGCGCTCGCGTAGACCGGCGGACCGCCCGGCTGCGCGCACGGCGGACCGACGGATGCTTCACCGGCGGCGAGAGCACCGCCGGCCCACAGCCGACGCAGCTCCGCGATCTGATCATCGAGCGCCTGATGCCGTCTGGCGAAGGATCGCTCGGCCGCCTTGTAGTCCTGGTCGCGTCCGCCGACGCCTACCACGACATCGACTCGCCCTCCGGAGAGGACGTCAAGCGTGGCCAGCTTCTTTGCCATGAGTGCGACGGGGTGCATCGGCAGGATGACGAGGGTGGGCGCGATCCGCACCCGCTCCGTGCGGGCTGCTGCGTAGGACAAGGTCGTGTGCATCTCGAGGTTGTCGAACGCGATCCGTTCGCCGATCGCCAACGAGCGGAACGGCCCCTCGTCGATCGCAGCGCACCAATCGTTGGTGACGTCCCGGTCCATGCCCGACGTCATCGTCGGGAGCGTCATCGAGACGTCCACGGAGACCTCAGGTGTCGAGGTAGCGGGTGACGGCCACCATCGAGCCGATTCCCGAGACGATGACAGCGATGCCGAGCATGAGGACGCTCGTGGAATAGAACTCGCTGTCCGACACCCGGAATCCGCGCATCAGCTCGAGCGCGTCGCCATCGCCGAGCCCCGCAATCACGTTGTTGTTCAGGAAGAACAGACCAACCCACGCACCGAGCGCGCCGATCATCGCCTGGGCGAGACCCTCCAACATGAACGGGATGCGAATGAACCAATTCGTCGCACCCACCACCTTCATGATCTCGATCTCCGAGCCACGACTTCGGATCGCGCTGACAACATTGGTCAAGATCAACAACGTTGCAGCGATCAACAAGATGATGGAGACGATCAAGAACACACGACTGATCTCGTCGGCCTGATTCTGGATCTGACGGATCGTCTCGTCGGCCGAGACCACATCGCGTACGCCAGGACGGTCCGCGAATTGGAGCGCGAGCTCCTGCACGACGTCGGCGTCGGGATTGGTGGGGATCACCCGGTACGACGGGGGCAGGATCTCCGGGGTGACGACCTCGTACATCTCGGGGGTGTCAGCGAAGAGCTCCACGAACTCGGCGTAGGTCGCGTCCTGATCCACGTAGGCGAAGCTGGAAATGGCCGGGCTCTCGAGGCTGTTGCGAATGTTGGCGTCTTGCTCGGCCGACGCATCAGGGTTCATCCAGATGACGAACTCGATGCCGCCCTCCCAGCGAGCGGTCGCGTTGTCGACCGCGTAGTTCACGAGGAAGAAGCCGCCGAAGAGCCAGAGCGAAACGCCGATCGTGATGATCGTCGCAAACGACAACATGAAGTTGCGCCACAGGTTCTGACCGGTCTCGCGCAGCGCGTAGATGGGACTGATGGCCATGCCGATCCCCTACTCGTAGACGCCGCGGGCCTGGTCGCGAACGACCTGCCCCCGGTCCAGTTCGATGACCCGGCGCCGCATCGTGTCGACGATGCCGCGGTCATGGGTGGCCATGACCACCGTGGTGCCGGTGCGGTTGATGCGGTCGAGCAGCTTCATGATGCCGACAGAGGTCTGAGGATCGAGGTTGCCGGTGGGCTCGTCGGCGAGCAGGATCAGTGGTCGGTTGACGAAGGCCCGAGCGATCGACACCCGCTGCTGCTCACCACCGGAGAGCTCCGTCGGGATGTTCTCCATCTTGTCGGCGAGTCCGACGAGTTCGAGGATCGCCGGCACCTGCTTGCGGATGACGTGGCGAGGCTTGCCGATCACCTCGAGGGCGAACGCGACGTTCTCGGCGACGGTCTTCTTCGGCAGGAGCTTGAAGTCCTGGAAGATGTAGCCGATGTTGCGGCGCAGGTAGGGCACCTTCCAGGCGCCCAGGCTGCTGATGTCCTTGCCGGCCACGTAGATGGTGCCGTGCTCGGGCGTTTCCTCGCGGTTCAGAAGGCGAATGAACGTGGACTTCCCGGAGCCGGACTGGCCCACGAGGAAGACGAACTCGCCTTTTCCGATGTCGACAGTTGCGTCACGAACAGCGACAACGTCGCCCTTGTACACCTTCGTGACGTTCTCGAGTTTGATCATTCACGATCCTGCGCAGAGACGGTCCGCCCGACCGCTGAACGCTACCAGCGCGCCACAGCGAATCAGCGGCACTCCAGGTCAGCCACTACTCCGCTTCGGCTTGGGCGCGGGTCCATCGGAGCCAGGCTTCCATGAACGGTTCGACCTCGCCGCCGAGCACGGACTCGACCTGGGCGGTCTCGTGTTCGGAGCGGAGGTCTTTCACCATCTGGTACGGCTGCATCACGTAGCTGCGGATCTGGCTGCCGAAGCCCACGTTCTGCTGCTCGCCCGTGATGCCGGCGATCTCGTCCTCACGCTTCTGGCGTTCGAGGTTGAGAAGCTTCGCCGCCATCATCGTCATGGCGCGGTCCTTGTTCTGGTGCTGGCTGCGTTCGTTCTGGCAGCTCGTGACAAGGCCGGTCGGCAGGTGGGTGATCCGCACAGCCGAGTCGGTCACGTTCACGTGCTGACCGCCGGCGCCGGACGAACGGTACGTATCGATCCGCAGTTCCTTCTCGTCGATCTCGATCTCGGCGGAGACCTCCTCGAAGAACGGCGCGACCTGAACCGCGGAGAACGCGGTCTGGCGTTTGCCCTCGTTGTTGAACGGCGAGATCCGCACGAGCCGGTGGACCCCGTGTTCGGCCTGCATCAACCCGTACGCATGGCGCCCCTTGAGAATGAACTCCACGCTACTGAGACCCGCTTCGGTGCCCTCGGACACGGCGGTGATCTCGATGGAGAACCCCCGGCGGTCGGCCCACCGGTTGTACATCCGCATCAACATCTCGGCCCAGTCCTGGGCGTCTGTGCCACCCTCACCGGACTTGATCTGACAGACGGCATCGCGCTCGTCGAACTCGCCGGTGAAGAGGGATCGCATCTCCAGCTCGTCGAGGTGCGATTCCAGCGCGGCGGCCGCTTCCCCGATCTCGCCTTCGAGCGATGCGTCGTCCTCTTCGCGGGCCATCTCGTGCAGGGTCTCGACGTCCTCGACGTCAGTGGAGAGCCGGCCGAAGAGCTCGAGGTCCTCGTTCACCGAAGCGAGCTCGCTCGTGACGGCGCGAGCCTTGTCCTGGTCGTCCCAGAGATCGGGACGCGACGCTTCGGTCTCGAGCTGCGGCTGGCGCTGCTCGAGTTCGGCGATCCGGAGGTATCCCGATGCCTCGTGGAGGCGAGCGCGGATCGCGGCGAGTTGTTCGGTGAAGTCCTGCATGGAGGTCAAAAGTGCAGCGGAGGTCTGACCCCAACTGCAGCGGTTCCGGTCGAAACCTATCCGGCGGCGCCGGGGCGGCCATGACAGGCCTTGTACTTCTTGCCGGAGCCGCAGGGACACGGTTCGTTGCGGCCGACCTTCTCGAGGTCGGACTTCACGATCGGCGTGTTGCTCGGTGCCTCGGTGGCCTGGGCCACTTGTGGGGCACCGGCATCGGGGATCTCCGTGGCCGGAGTGCCTGCCGCAGCGTACTGCTTCTGTTCGGTGACACCCGAGAGCTGCTGCTCGTCGTCGGCCGGAGCGTTCTGGACGGCGACCTGGACGTGCATGACGTACTTGACGAAGTCGAGCGCGATGCCCGTCATCATCTGACCGAACATGTCGAAGCCCTCGCGCTGCCACTCGGTGGCCGGGTCGCGCTGGCCCATCGCCCGAAGGTGGATGCCCTCGCGCAGGAGATCCATCTCCTTGAGATGCTCGCGCCAGCGCTGGTCGATGATGCGCAGCATCACCTGACGCTCGACTTGGCGCATGACCTCTTCGCCGAGCTCCTTCTCGCGTACCTCGTAGAGCGAGGCGCCCTCTTCCCAGAGGATGTGCTCGAGCTCGTCGATGGTGCGACAGTTGCCGAGCTCGATCATCTTGACCTCGCCGGGCCAGAGCGTGTTGATCTCGGTCGCGAGCCCTTCGAGGTCCCACTCCTCGATGATCTCGCTGACACAGCAGGTGCTGACCGCGTCCTCGATCGCGTCGGACAGGTACTCCAGCGCCTTGTCGCGGAGGTCGGCGCCGTCGAGGATCTGGGAGCGACGCTTGTAGATAACCTTGCGCTGCTCGTTCATCACCTCGTCGTATTTGAGGACGTTCTTGCGGGTCTCGGCGTTGCGAGCCTCGACCGTGTTCTGGGCGCGCTCGATCGCCTTCGTGACCATCTTGGCTTCGATCGGCACGTCGTCGGGCAGGGCCCGATCCATGACCCAGTTCATCGCGCCGGTCGCGAACAGGCGCATGAGTTCGTCTTCGAGCGACAGGTAGAAGCGGCTCTCGCCCGGATCGCCCTGACGGCCGGAGCGGCCGCGGAGCTGGTTGTCGATCCGCCGGCTTTCGTGGCGTTCGGTGCCGAGCACGTAGAGGCCGCCGAGGTCGAGGACCTTCTGCTTCTCGTCCTCCGTGATCTTGGTGTGCGCAGCGAGACGTTCGTCGTAACGCTTCTGACCGTCGTCGCTGTCGAGTTCGAGGCCATCGGCACGGACGTCGCGCTCGGCGAGCCCTTCAGGGTTGCCGCCGAGCAGGATGTCGACGCCGCGGCCGGCCATGTTGGTCGCAACGGTGATCGACCCGAGCCGGCCGGCCTGGGCGACGACCTCGGCCTCTCGAGTGTGCTGCTTCGCGTTGAGCACCTCGTGGGGGATGCCCCGCTTCTCGAGCTCTCGCGAGAGCTTCTCGGACTTCTCCACCGACACCGTGCCGACCAGGACCGGTTGGCCGGTTTCGTGCTTCTCGAAGAGGTCGTCCACGCAGGCAGTGAACTTGGCGTCTTCGGTTTTGTAGATCAGGTCGCCCTCGTCGAGACGGGTCAGGGGGCGATTGGTGGGCACCGGGATGACGTGGAGCCCGTAGGTGCTGACGAATTCGGCAGCCTCCGTTTCGGCGGTTCCGGTCATGCCCGCCAGCCGCTCATAGAGGCGGTAGTAGTTCTGAAGGGTGATCGTCGCGAGCGTCTGGTTCTCTTCCTTGATCGACACGCCCTCTTTCGCCTCCACCGCCTGGTGGAGGCCATCGGACCAGCGGCGGCCGTCGAGCACACGGCCGGTGAACTCGTCGACGATCTTCACCTGCCCCTTGTCGATGATGTAGTCCTTGTCCTTCTTGTACAGCTCCTTGGCCCGCAGGGAAGCCTGCAGCTGGTGCACGAGATTAGCGGACACCTGGTCGTAGAGATTGTCGACGCCGAGCGCCCGCTCGACGGCGTGAACGCCCTCCTCGAGCGGGGCGACGGTGCGCTTCTCCTCGTCCACCTCGTAGTGCACGTCGCGCTGCAGGCCACGGGCGACCGACGCGAACTTGACGTAGAGCTTCGCCGCGTCGGCAACGCGTCCGGAGATGATCAGCGGCGTGCGAGCCTCGTCGATGAGGATCGAGTCGATCTCGTCGACAATGCAGTAGTGATGACCCCGCTGCACCTGCTTCTCGCGTGACATCGCCATGTTGTCGCGCAGGTAGTCGAACCCGAACTCGTTGTTCGTGCCGTAGGTGATGTCTCGTCCGTACTGGTCCCGTTTGTGCTCTGCTTCGCGGTTTCCCGGAATGATCAGCCCGACATCGAGCCCCATCCATCGATGGACCTGCCCCATCCATTCGGCGTCACGCGAGGCCAGATAGTCGTTGACCGTGACGACGTGGACACCCTTGCCGGTCACACCGTTCAAATAGATGGGCAAGGTGGAGGTGAGGGTCTTGCCCTCGCCGGTCTTCATCTCTGCGACCCAGCCGAGGTGCAGGGAGGCACCGCCGACCAACTGGACGTCGTACGGACGCTGGCCGAGGACCCGCCACGCGGCCTCGCGAACGACCGCGAAGGACTCGATCAACAGATCGTCGGGCTCCTCGCCCTGCTCCAACCGCGCCCGGAAGTCCGCCGTCTTGGCCTGCAGTTGCTCGTCGGAGAGCGCCTGCATCTCGGGCTCGAGCGCGTTGATGTCGGGAACGAGGGCCTCAACCGCCCTCAGTTTCCGACCCTCGCCGGTCCGAAGTACTCGATCAAAAATGCTCATGACGGCAGCGACTCTACCGACCGGCCGACACTGTTAGAGGCAGGGCCATCAGGGGTCGATCAGACGGTCACGCATCGCGAACAGCACGGCCTCGGTGCGTGACGCCAGCTCCAGCTTTTCGAGAATGTTGCGGACGTGATTGCGGACCGCGTGTTCGTCGAGCCCGACAGCGGAAGCGATTCCCGGATCGTTGAGCCCGTCCGCCATCGCGCCCAGAACAGCAATCTCTCGTGCCGTCAGCCCCGTCGGGTCAGCGGTGGACCCACCGGCCTCGGACTCCCGCAGCGCCATCGCGGCGAACTCATCCAGGACTCGGCCCGCCAGGTCAGGTGACACGAAGCTGTGGCCGATGGCGACTCGGCGCACCGAGTCCGCGATGTCGGCGATGGACGTCTCCTTGAGCACGTATCCGGCGGCTCCCGCCTTCACGGCGTCGAGCAGGTCATCGGCGTCGTCGGAGACGGTCAGCATGATAATCCGAGTCGTCGGAGTGGCCTCGATGATGCGTCGGCACGCCTCGATGCCGTCCATTCCCGGCACCCGAACATCCATGAGGATCACGTCCGGGGCGAGGGCAATGGCAGCTTCGACGGCCTCCTGACCGTCGGCGGCTTCGGCGACCACCTCGAGGTCGTCAGCGTCGTCGAGCTCCACCACGACACCGCGGCGATAGAGCGCGTGGTCATCGAGCAACGCCGACATCCCTTCCAATCGGTTGCGACGGGCCGCGCCTGAGGCCCCGCTGATTCAGCCGGCTTCGTCGATGAGCCCGACATTGCCGTCGTCGCGCTTGTAGACGACCGCGCTGCGGCTCGTGTCTCGGTTGATGAAGAAGAAGAACCCGTGCCCAAGCTCTTCCATCTTCTCGACCGCCTCGATCGGCGTCAGCGGCGCAAGATGGAAGCGCTTCGTTCGAACGATCTCCGGCAGCGCCTCGTCATCGAGATCGACGATGTCCGCTTCCGGCTCGGCTGCGACGACCGTCTGCGCTGTCTCCGTCCTGATCGACGCGCCGGTGCCCTGGTGCCGGCGCTGGATCTTCGTGCGCAGCTTGCGGATCTGCCGCTCGAGCTTCGCCTCGGCGAGATCGATCGCCGTGAACGGATCAGGCGCGTGGACCTTGCAGCGCAAGTGATGCCCGTGGCCCTTCAAATGGACCTCGCAGAACTCTTTGTCGGCGATTCGAGGATTCCGGGCCTCGTCGAAATGAACGCCCGCGTAATCGAGCCCATCGAGATATCGGTCGAGTTGACCGATTTTCTCGTGGATCACCTCCTCCAGTCTCGGCGTGATGGTCACATGCCGTGCACTGATGGAGACGTCCATTCCTAACCTCCGGTTTATTCGCTTATAGGCAGATGGTAGACCTCGAGCCGAGAGTCCGCTTGCCGACCTGGAATCGCCGCCCGGGTGGCGACGAGCCCGTGGACCGAGCCGGCAGCACGAGCCCGCAGCACTTCAGCAGCGGAACGCATCGTCGACCCTGTCGTGTAGACATCGTCGACGAGCAGGACCGTGGGCTTGAATCGCAGCCGCCGGCCGACGGGTGCGAAGTCGGGCCCCGCGAGGCGGCCCTCGAGCTCGCGGGCGGTCTGCGCGACGTCGTCGGTGCGCCGCAGCAGCTTCTTGACCGGGAGGCGGAGACGCCGCGCAACGGCGTGGGCGAGAAGCTCACCCTGATCGAAGCCTCGCTGACGGCGCCGGGCGGACGACGCCGGCACCCAGGTGACAAGGTCCGCCTCCGGCGCCTTGGCCGCCATCGCCTCTGCCAACTCGGTGACGACGCTTGTGGCCCGTCCGTACTTCAGCTCGCGGACGAGGCCCGCCGGCTCGCCTGCGTGAGGCCACACGGCCACCAGCCGGTCGATGGCCGCATCCGGCGGTGCCTCAAGCTTCTCGATCTCGTCTCGTCCCCAGCGCATACCCAGAAGGTACGACGCCGGTGTGACACGGAAAGTCGCGTGGCTGACACAACGCCGAAGAAGACGTGAAATCTCCAAACCGTGTTCAGCCGTCCAGCAGCGTGCCCAGGTGTTTCGCGTCGACGAGTCCGGCCTCGTGCATCCACATGAACGTGTCGCCGAAGGTCTCGGTGACCGGCCGGAACTCGACGCCGGTGGTCGCGGTCGTCGCCGAGTCGTCCCCTGGCTTCGAGTGGAAGAGGTACTCATAGCCGTCGCTCGTGACGACGAGGTCCTTGCCGAACCTCTTGGCGACGTCGCCCAACTTGCCCCAGACCCAGAACAGAGGCTGCGGCAGGGGGAAGCTCTTCGCCTTGCCGAGTATGTCTTCGAGAACCTGCGCGTGGTCGTCGGCGGTCAGGTAGGTACCCATCGCCAGGAAGCGGCGGGGACCGCCGCCCGGCGCCATCGAGACCGCCATGATCTCGGCGAGGTCGCGAACGTCGACATAGCTCCCGCTCAGGCGCTTCGCCTTCGGCAGTCCCTTCTCGAGCCAGACGTTGAATGATGCGAGGTTGATCGACTCGTTCCAGTCGTCGGGACCCATGATCCCGGACGGGTAGAGGATGATGATCGGCTGACCGTCGTCCTGATAGCTGCGAGCGAGGAGGTCACACGCCGCCTTCGTTCGCCCGTAGGCCGCGGTCTGGCCGTTCACGGGGTGGTCCGCGGTCACCGGGTCGGTTTCGAACGGGAACAGTGCAGCAACCGACGACACGTGGATGATCGGATCGCAGCCCTGCTCGACCGCGGCACCGAGGACGTTGGTCGCGCCAGCAAGGTTCGTCGCTTCCATCAAGCTCTCGGACGCCGGATCGGTCGCGACGACCGCCGCCGCGTGGATGACGGCGCCGCAACCGTCGACTGCTGCACGCACCGACGCCTCGTCAGTGATGTCGCCCTCGGCGATCTCCACGAGGGATGGATCGCGCCCCATCTTCTCCAGCAACGGTCCGACTTTCGCGGGAGTCCGGGCGAGGACCCGTACGTCATGGTCGTCGGCGAGAAGGCGGCCAACCGCATGACTCCCGACGAACCCTGTCGCTCCGGTGACGAGGATCTTCACTGGTCGCCGCCCCGGAACATCAGTTCCACGAGATGGCTGCGTGAGGCGGGCGTGCCGTGGGACTCGATGTCGGCGTGTCTGGCGCGGATCATGTCGTCCGCGAAGTCGTCGGTGAACAGCCAGAACCTGTTGTCACGGATCGCTTGCACGACCTGCGCCGCGACGACGTCCGGCTTCATCTGCGCGGCGTAGGCATCGGCGATTGCGGAACCCGAGTCGGCCAGCGCCGTGCCCTCGACGTCGCCCTCGTCCAGATCCGGGCCGCCCTCGCGGTAACGCTCGGGGCGGTTGCGTTCGCTGTTGACGATGTTCGTGGCGACGAAGCCGGGGCACAGGCACGTCACCCCCACACCGGTGTCGCCCGCGACCATCTCCTGCTGAAGCGTCTCGGTGAAGCCGGACACCGCATGTTTCGAGGTGTTGTACGCACCCATGCCGGTGCTCGTCAGGTGACCGGCGATCGACGCCGTATTCACGATGTGGCCGCTCCCCCGCTCGAGCATCGCTGGCAGGAACGCCTTCACGCCGTAGATCACTCCCCACAGGTTCACACCGAGCGTCCACTCCCACGCGGGGAGCTCGACTGAGGAGATCGACCCGCCACCCGCCACGCCGGCGTTGTTCATGACGATGTCGGCGGCACCGAAGGCTTCGTCACAGCGAGCGCGCAATGCGTCCACCGATTCCCAGTCGGACACGTCGGCGACGATGCCGATCGCGTCGCCGCCGGCAGCCGTGATCTCCTCGACAACGGCGTCGAGCGGCGGCTGTTCGATGTCGGCGACGACGACCAGCACGCCCTCGGCCGCGAGTGCGACGGCGGTTGCCCGTCCGATCCCGCTTGCGCCGCCGGTAACGACGGCGACCTTCCCGGTGAAGTCCTGCACGATGGCCCCCTTGTTTCGATGCCCTGGAGATGATGACTCTAGATTGCGACGATGCCCACATTCGAAGACGCCTGCGCTTCACTCACCGCTCCTGGCCAGCCGCTGGAGTTGGCCGACACGGAGATCCGAGGGCGCACCTACCCGGTCTTCGTGAACGCGCAGCCGGATCTCGCCACCGCTTTCGCTGCAGTTGCCGAGGTGAGGGGCGACCAGGAGTACCTCGTCTACGAGGACGAGCATTGGACCTACGGCGAGGTGGTCGCCCATGGACATGCGCTCGCTGCGGCCCTGGTCGAGGAGTACGGCATCGCAAAGGGCGATCGAGTCGCCATCGCAATGCGCAACTATCCGGAGTGGATCACCGCAGTGGTGGGCATCGCCGCGGCCGGCGCTGTGTCGGTTCCGCTCAACGCCTGGTGGGAGGCCGACGAGCTGGCGTATGGCCTGTCGGACTCGGGCTCGAAGGTCGTGATCGTCGACGAGGAGCGCCTCGCGCGCATCGCCGAACCTGTTGGGCGAGGCGAGGTCCACGCAATCGTCGTGCGCAGCGATGCGCGAGGCGGCGACGCGGCCCGCTACGACCAAGTGGTGAAACCGCGCCGGGCGGCGCCGGACGTCGACATCGATCCCGATGACGACGCGACGATCATGTACACCTCCGGCACGACGGGCGCCGCGAAGGGAGCGGTCCACACCCATCGGAACCACTGCCAGGCGATCATGGCGTTCGCGTGCCGCGCCTTGGTGGGCAACGCCCTCGAGAAGGACCGCGCCGCTGCGGAGGGAACGACCCCCGAACCCGGGCCGGGCCGGGCGTGCTTCGTCCTCGCCGTGCCGCTCTTTCACATCACCGGGTTCGTGCCCGTCATGCTCGGCACGTTCTTCCACGGGAACAAGCTCGTGATGATGTACAAGTGGGATGCCCGCAAGGCGCTCGAGCACGTGGAGGCCGAAGGCGTCACCAACTTCGTCGGTGTCCCGACGATGGTGCAGGACCTTCTCGAAGTGCCGGACTTCGACTCCTTCGACACATCGTCGCTGCGACAGGTCGGCGGTGGTGGTGGCCCGGCTGCCCCCGAGATGGTCCGCCGGGTGGAGTCCACATTCTCGCGGGGCCGGCCAGGTCTCGGTTACGGCATGACCGAGACGACGGCGTACGGCCCCCAGAACTCGTCCGACGACTACGTCGCCCGACCCACGTCCACCGGCCGGTCGGTACCGGTCATGCAGCTCAAGGTGGTCGATGACGGGGGCAACGAGTTGCCGCTCGGCGAGCAGGGCGAGATCTGCTTCTACGGGCCAACAGTGATCCGCGAGTACTGGAACAAGCCGGACGCGACCGCAGACGCGTTCTACGACGGCTGGTTGCGTTCGGGCGACCTCGGCCGGATCGACGACGAGGGGTTCGTCTACGTCGAGGACCGCGCCAAGGACATGGTGATCCGAGCCGGCGAGAACATCGGCTGCATCGAAGTCGAGTCTGCGATCGCCGAACATCCCGCCGTCTACGAGAACACCGTCTTCGGCCTCCCCCACGAGCGCCTCGGCGAGGAGCTCGCCTGTGCGATCTACCTCAAAGACGGAGCGTCGCTGGACGGCGACGAGCTCCGCAGCTTCCTGACGTCACGGCTCGCGTCGTTCAAGATCCCGACGGTCGTGGACATCCGCGACGACATGCTCCCGCGATCGCCGCAGGGAAAGATCCTGAAGCGGGTCGTTCGCGACGAACTCGCCGCGCTGCGAGCCGGCTAGCGGCCGGTGAACTTCGGCGGGCGCTTCTCCACGAACGAGCGCAAGCCCTCCTGGAAGTCCTCGGAGGAACTGAGCTCGGCCTGGGTGTCACTGAACCGAGCCCGCGCGGCTTCCTGGCCCTCGAGCACGTAGCGCAGCGACGACGCCTTCGTTGCCTGCACCGCCTTCGGCGCGCCTTCGCAGACGAGCCGGGCGAGGGCCAATGCTCGTTCGGACTCTTCACCGGCCGGCACGACCTCTTGGACGAGTCCGATGCGGTAGGCCTCGTTGGAGGAGAATTCGTCGCTCGTCAGCAGGTGGTACATCGCATTGCCCCATCCGCCCCGGTCCACGAAACGGATCGTTGCGCCGCCTGTCGCGTGAATGCCGCGGAGTGGTTCGTGCTGGCGGAATCGACAGTCGTCAGCGGCGACGACGATGTCGCCGCCCAGCATCAGCTCGATCCCGACGGTGTAGGTGATGCCCTTCACGGCGTAGACGACCGGCTTGCGGCAGCCCCGCCCGAGCGCCGTCGGATCCACGAGCCCCTTGCGGTCCATCGAGCGCTCGCCCTGCTGCATCCGCTCCTGGAAGCGGGGAAGGTCCAGGCCAGCGGTGAAGTGGGGGCCGGCGGCCGTGACGAGGCCGCACCAGAGGTCCTCGACTTCATCCAGGCGGGTGAACGCGTCGACGAGCGCGTCCATCATCTCGGGCGTGAAGCCGTTGAGCTTCGCCGGCCGATCGATCTCCATCGTCAGGATGTGGTCGTCGACCACCGCGACGTTGACCGTGCCGAGGTTCACTTCGTCGGACATGGTCCGCTACTCCGGATCCGTGTAGTCCGGCGGACGCTTTTCGAAGAAGGCACCGACCGACTCGACCTGATTGGGCGTGCCGATGAGCGAGCCGATCTCGTTGCGCTCCCGTTCGAACTGGGCGTTGTAGTCCTCGGGCGCCACGCTGTTCACGAGCCGCTTGCCAGCCCGGATCGCGTGTGGGCTCTTGGTGGCGATCAGCTTGGCAAGCTCCATGGCGCCGTCAAGAGGATCGTCGGTCATGTGTGTTGCGAGTCCGATCTCGACCGCCTCCGGACCGTTGACCTCGCGACCGGTCCAGATCATTTCCTTCGTCCGGTCCGCTCCGATGAGGGACGGCAGAAGCGACGTGATCGTCATGTCGGGGCTGATGCCCCATCGGATCTCGAGGACGGACATGCGGACGTCCGGCGTGACGAATCGGATATCGGCCCCGACGGCGAGCTGGCACCCCGCGCCGAACGCGACGCCATGGACCGCGGCGATCACGGGCATCGGCAGCTGGTGCCAGCCCCACACCGCCTGCTGGGCGTGATGGGTGACGTGCTCGCGTTCCTTCTCGACCCGTCCGATGTTGCCGGTGCTGTCGGACTCGTCTCCGCCGACGCCGCCGGCCATTGCCTGGAAGCCCGAGAAGTCGAGTCCGGCACAGAACGACGGGCCGTTGCCCGAGAGAACCACGGCGCGGACGGCATTGTTGCAGGCCAGTTCGTCAGCCGTCTCGACGAGAGCGGCGAACATGCGGCCGTCCATGGCGTTCATCTTGTCGCCGCGGTTGAGGTGGACGTCGGCGACGCCTCCGTCGATCTCCACAGTTATGCGGCGTTCACTCATGCGGCACCTCCGGGAGCCAACGCGGCGAGCGCCGCATCATCGATCGCCCCGACGCCGTGTTCGGGATGGAGCGGCTGAATACAGACGTGCGTCGCGCCGGCATCGGCGTGTTCCTGGAGCCGCGCCTCGATGGCGTCGGCGTCGCCCCAGGCGACCAGGGCGTCGACGAATCGATCGGACATCCCGTCGATGTCCTCCTCGCTGAAGCCCATGCGAATCCAGGCGTTCCGGTAGCCCGGCGCCCGGGAATAGAACTTCAGAACGCCCGCCCCGGTCTCGCGGGCCTGCGCGGCGTTGGTGGTGAGCATCACCTTCTGCTCGACGCAGAGGCCGGCGTCGGGGCCCATGACCTCACGCGCGAACGCGGTGTGCTCGGGCGTCGTGTTGTACGGATGGGCCCCCGTGGCGCGCTCGGCGGCGAGCTCCAGCATTTTCGGGCCGAGGGCGGCGAGATAGACAGGCACCGGTTCGGCGGGCGGGACCGATGAGTAGCGGGACGCCTCCATACCGTCGAGGTACGTCTTGAGAAACGACAGCGGCTTGTCGTACTCGATGCCCCGCACCTTGTTCACGATCACCGGACTCGAGACGCCGAGACCGAGGATCATCCGTCCCCCCGTCTGTTCGGCGACGGTGTTCGCTCCCTGTAGCATCACCCCGGGGTGACGGTTGTAGATGTTGGCGATGCCGGTCGCGAGCTTCAGCGCCGACGTGCGGGCGCCGACGTGCGCGAGCAGTGCGAACGGGTCGCGCCCCATCGTCTCCCCCACCCACAGGGTCGAGTAGCCAAGCGTCTCGAGCTGCGGCCCGAGCGCGCCCACCTGCTCACCCGTCAGCCCCTCAGGCGCCAACCACACACCACGATCCACAGAAGTCATACGGGCGACGTTAGCGGTCGTTCACTTCCCCCGACGATCCCGAACTCCCTTGATCTCTGAAGTCTGAGTTGCGCCATGCGCGACTCAGACTTCAGAAAGGAGGGTCAGTAGCGGTAGTGGGACGGCTTGTAGGGGCCGTCGACGTTGACGCCGAGATAGTCAGCCTGGTCCTGGCTCATCTGGGTGAGCTTCACGCCGAGCGAGTCGAGGTGGAGTCGGGCGACTTCCTCGTCGAGTTCCTTGGAGAGGACCTCGACGCCGAGTTCCATCGAACCGGAGTCCTCGTGGAGCTTGATCTGAGCGAGCACCTGGTTGGTGAACGAGCAGCTCATCACGAAGCTGGGATGTCCCGTGGCGTTACCGAGGTTCAGAAGACGACCCTCGGACAGCACGATGATCGAGTGACCGTCGGGGAAGACGTACTCATCGACCTGCGGCTTGATGTTGATCTTCTGGACGTCCGACATGCGGTGCAGACCGGCCATGTCGAGCTCGTTGTCGAAGTGTCCGATGTTGCCGACGATCGCCTGATGCTTCATCTTCGCCATGTGGCCGGCGAGGATGATGTCCTTGTTGCCAGTCGTGGTGATGAAGATGTCGGCGATGTCGAGTACGGCCTCGAGGGTGTTGACCTCGAAGCCGGACATCGCGGCCTGCAGCGCGCAGATCGGGTCGACTTCGGTGACGATGACGCGGGCGCCCTGGCCCCGGAGGGACTCGGCGCAGCCCTTGCCGACGTCGCCGTAGCCACACACGACGGCGACCTTGCCGCCGATCATGACGTCGGTCGCACGGTTGATGCCGTCGATGAGGCTGTGGCGACAGCCGTAGAGGTTGTCGAACTTCGACTTGGTCACCGCATCGTTGACGTTGATGGCCGGGAACAGCAGCTCGCCGCTCTCCATCATCTGGTACAGCCGGTGCACGCCGGTGGTCGTCTCCTCGGAGACGCCGCGGATGCCCGGGGCGATGCGGGTGAAGAAATCGGCATCTCGGCTCGCGATGTCGCGTACACGCTCCATGAAGACGCCCTCTTCTTCAGACGCGTCTTCGCTCGTCTCCGGAATGGCGCCGGCCTTCTCGAACTCGAGACCCTTGTGGACGAGCATCGTGGCGTCGCCACCGTCGTCGAGGATCAGGTTCGGGCCGCCACCGTCGGGCCAGTGGAACAGCTGCTCGGTCGCCCACCAGTACTCCTCCAGCGTCTCGCCCTTCCAGGCGAACACCGGGGTGCCTTCGAGCTTGTCGAGCGTGCCGTTCGGGCCCACCGCGACAGCAGCGGCCGCGTGGTCCTGCGTCGAGAAGATGTTGCAGCTCACCCAACGGACGTCGGCGCCGAGAGCGACGAGCGTCTCGATGAGCACTGCCGTCTGCACGGTCATGTGCAGCGACCCGGCGACGCGGGCACCGGCGAGCGGCTGCTCGTCGGCGTACTTGCCCCGCAGGGCCATGAGGCCGGGCATCTCGTGTTCCGCGAGACGGATTTCCTTGCGGCCGAACTCGGCCTCGTTGAGGTCCGCGACCTTGTAGTCACCAGCATTCAGAGCCACGGGGGCCCTCCTATTTCGAGATTGTGGTTTGTGGGGAGGGGCCGGGGTCTACTGACGCCATCTCGGAACAGCCCGCAGCGGACCAGTGTACGGCGCACACGCAGGACGGGGCATGAGCCGCACGACCCACTCCGCCGCGTCCCGCCAGACGTGCGTCAGCCCAGGTCGCCGACGCCTGCTCGAAAGACCGTCGCCGTGCCCTCGAACGTCACGGGCCCATGGTCGGCAGGCACCCATGCCGCACAACCTCGGTCGAGAACGTGCCCGGACCCCTCAGCGGTCCCCATCGTGCACAGAAGGATCGCGGGGCCCGGTTCGAGGGTGATCTCACCGTCGAGCTCGATGCGCTGGAGCGAAAACTCGGGGACCGGCGTGTGGTAGGTCGCAACGCCGCCAACGAGCGCCGGGCGCTGCACGGCCGGGACGATCGGGTTGGCCTCGACCACGTCGATGAGTGTCGGCACGTCGACGTGTTTCGAGGTGAGCCCGCCGCGAAGCACGTTGTCGGAGTTGGCCATGATCTCGACGCCCGTGCCCTGCAGGTAGGCATGCAGGTTCCCGGCGCCGAGGAAGAGCGCCTCGCCCGGCTGCAGCGTGACGAAGTTCAGCAGCAACGCGGTGATGACCCCGGCGTCACCGGGATAGCGCTCGCCGAGCGCCGCCGCCATGGCCCGCTCGGCCGCGAACGGGCCGTCGCGTTTCTCGGCGCATGCCTCGACGACCGGCACGCTCAACGCCGCAGCGTCTGACTGGTCGAGCGTGAGGAGCCATTCGAGGAGCCGACTGAGACCGGCCGGCGACGGGTCGTCGCGCAGCATGCCCGTGACTGTGTCGAGACCGGCGGTGCCGATCGTAGCCAGCACGTCGAGCGTGGCCGCAGGATCGCGGAAGCCGCAGAGCGCCTCGAACTCCGTGAGCGCGCAGATCAACTCAGGCTTGTGGAGGCGGTCGCGAAAGGAGCGGTTGGGGGCGTCGACCGGGATCCCCGCCGCGTCCTCACGAGTGAAGCCGGCCTCGGCTTGAGGAATGGACGGGTGCGCTTGGAGGGACAGTGGCGCCGCAGCCGCCAGCACCTTCAGCAGAAACGGCAGCGACCGGAATCTCTCGTTGACTGCCGACCCCAGCGCCGCAACAGGATCAGCCGCGACCACTTGGTCGAGGGGATGGTGATCGCATCCGACGAGCGAGGGCGCGCTCGAGTGGGCGCCGAACCAGAGCTCGGCGGCGGGCTCACCGGTGACGGGGCGGCCGAGCAGCTCGGGGATCGCCGTGGTCGATCCCCAGTCGTAGTCGCGGATCAGCCCATCGAGCAGCTGCACCTTCAGCCACCTGTTCGCCGCACGAGCGCGGCAGCGATGGCATCGGCCAGCAGCACGAGGTCGAGGAGTTGTGCAAGCGGGCCGTCGCCCTCGGCGACAAACGTGTGGATCTCGTCGAACGCGCCGTCGAGCAGCGCCACTCCCCCGTCGAGACCGTCGGGCTCAAAGTCATGACGTAGAACGATGAGTACGGCACCGTTGACCGTCGCATCGGAGAGCCGCACACCGGTTTCGACATCGGCCGGGCCGGTCGGCAGCCGGCGGCGCACCGCAGCGACGCCGCCGACGCGATCGATCTCCTGCACCCAGCGACGGGCTGCGTGCTTGCCCATGGCGCCGGCGCCGGTGACGATCGCCACCCGGCCCAGCAACACATCGGCCAGCGCTTCGATCGCGGCGAGGTCATCGTCGAGCGCGGCGTGGCGAGTGGCGAGCTGCTCGGCGACACCCGAGATCGCGCGGCTCATGCCCTGAGCGAGGCCGAGGCGCTCGAGCAAGACGAGGACCGGGACGATCGACACCCCGAGGCCGACGGCGGGCCCGGCTTCGGGGTCTACGGGCACGATGGGAACGCCCCACTCAACGCACTGCTCACGGAGTGCACCGCCCGACGTGACGGCAACGAGCCGAGCCTCGGCGTCACGGGCCACTTCGACGGCAGCCAGAGTGGCCCGCTCGTCGCCGGATGGCGACAGCGCGATGGCGAGCGTGGACGGCCCCACCCACGCGGGGCAGCGAGCGCCGGTGGCGACGATCGGGACGGAGCCTCGGATCTCGCCGATCGCTTCGATCACATCGGCGGCCACTCGGCCCCCGCCGACGCCGAGGATGGCGACCTGCGTGATGCCGTCTCGTTCGGGCAGTTCGTCCACATCGGCAGCAGCGACCGCCGCATCACGCACCTGATCCGGCAGGTGGCGCAAGGCCTCGAGTAGCTCCTCGGCAGACATGGGACGGGGCGATCAGGCCTCGAACGTCGGCGAGATGCCGTCCGCCTCGACTTTTGCCATCACGCGGGCGTGTTCGTCGTCGGCAACATCGTCGGCCTCGTCGGGCAACATCACCGGGATGTCGCCCTCGTGGATCCGGTAGCGCTTCTGCAGGCGCGGGTTGTAGAGCGCGGCTTCGTCTTCGAGGTAATAGAGCGGGCCCTTGTCGGTCGGGCAGGCGAGGATCTCGAGCAGGCGGGCGTCGAGGGTCATTGCGGTCCTCCAGGAACGGCGGGTGCCAGACAGTCAATCAGCAAAGGGCGCGAACCCGCTGCCGACGGCGTCAGTTGAAGTGAGCCCGGACCTCATCGACACGGCGGTCGACCTCCTCGGCGGTGGCCGCCTCGAGGTTGAGACGAAGCAGCGGCTCCGTGTTGGACGGACGCAGGTTGAACCACCAGTCGCCAAAGTCGGCCGTGAGGCCGTCCATGCGGTCCTGAGACGCGTCCCCGTAGGACTCGGCGACCCGGTCGATCACGGCAGCTGCGTCGTCGACCGTGGTGTTGATCTCGCCGCTCGCCGCATAGCGGTCCAAGGTGGACACGAGATCGGCGAGGCCCGTTGGATGGTTGCTGAGCGCCTCAAGCACGACCAACGCGGCGATCAGACCGCTGTCGGCCCGGAAGTTGTCTCGGAAGTAGTAGTGACCCGAGTGTTCGCCTCCGAAGACGGCACCGGTCTCGGCCATGACCTGCTTGATGAAGCTGTGGCCGACTCGGGTACGAACGGCGGTTCCGCCACCCTCGGCGATCACCTCAGGAACAGTCTTCGAACAAATCAGATTGTGTATCACCGTGGAGCCGGGCTCGCGAGCAAGGATCGAACGGGCGACCATCGCCGTGGTGAGCGAGCCCGAAATCGCGCGGGCAGTCTCGTCCACGAGGAACACACGGTCGGCGTCACCATCGAAGGCAAGACCGATGTCGGCGTTCGTGGCGAGCACGCGCGCCATCAGGTCCTTCTGGTTCTCCGGCTGGATCGGATCGGCGGGATGGTTCGGGAAGGTGCCGTCCAACTCCGGATACATGTGGTCCACGGCGAACGGCAGGCTCGCCATGACTGCTGGCAGCACGAGTCCACCCATGCCGTTCGCGGTGTCGGCAACGACTTTGAGCGGCTTCAGCGCGCTGACATCGACGAACGAGTGCACGTGCTCGACGTAGCCGGCGAGCATGTCCTGCTGCGACCGACTCCCGGTGCTTCCCGATGGATCGGGACCGGCGATCGCCATCTGCTTGATCGCGTCGAGGCCGGAGTCGGAACCGATCGGTGCGGCCTTGGCGAGGCACATCTTGACGCCGTTGTAGCCGGCGGGATTGTGGGACGCCGTGAACACCGCTCCAGGCATCTCGAGGACGCCGGACGCGTAGTACATCATGTCGGTCGCACAGAGCCCGACGTCCACGATGTCCACACCGTGCTCGATAGCGCCGTCGCCGAACGCAGTTGAGAACTCGCCACCCTCTGGGCGCATGTCGTGGCCCACCACGATGGAGGTCTCGCCCTTCTCGGCGATGAAACGGGCGAAGGCACCGCCGATCGCCCGGGCGCCGTCGGCGTCGAACTGGTCGGGGACGGTGCCCCTCACGTCGTATGCCTTGAAGATCGCGTCGAAGTCGGTCGTCACAGTGCAAATCTACTTTCGGGTATGGGAGACAGGATCGATGCTCACGAGCCCGTCGGCAGTGCGTCGGCGGAAAGCGAGGGATAGACACCCTGCGTGGCATTGCGTCGGATGCGAAGGATGTCACGACCCACGGCGAGTCCGTCGTGGAGTGCCCGCACCGTGCTGGTCTCGCTGTTGACGACCTCCACGGGCACCTCCTTGAGGGAGAGGCCGTAGCGCTCGATCAGGTGGAGAATCTCGATGTCGAACGCAAAGCCGTCGATCTTGCCGGCGCCGAGTACAACGCGGCCGATATCGCTGCGAAACGCCTTGCAGCCGCATTGGGTGTCTCGGTAGTTGCCGAGGAGAAGGATGTTCGTCGCCATATTTACGACCCGACTTCCGAAGGAGCGCAGCGCCGACGTGCCCACGAGCGTGTCGGAGTCGTTGTCATGACGGTTGCCCACGACGACGTCATATCCCGACTCCACTGCGTCGAGCATCGGCACCAGTTGGCCAGGCGCGTAGGCGAGGTCGGCGTCGGTGAACGCAACCGTTCGGCCCCGGGCCACGAGCACGCCTGCCCGGACAGCGGCGCCTTTGCCGCGATTCTCCGGTTGCACGATGACCTGGTCCGCGCCGGCCGAGCGGGCGACTGCCGCCGTGTCGTCGCTGGAGCCGTCGTCCACGACGACGATCTCGAGGTCACCGGCCTGGTCGAGTTTGCCCAGCTCCGATCGGATTCGGGCGACGGTGTCAGCGATGCGCGTCTCCTCATGGAAGGCCGGCACGACGACAGACAGTCGATGGTCGCCCTCCGCCGGTGGCCGGCCGGACGGCTGATCCTGGTCGCGGCGAACCGCGCGGAACAGCACGAGCCTGTGGCCCACGGTCCGAATCACCGCCGCCGCGCCGATCGCCAGCAGCTTGGCCGGGAAAACGGCCGGCGAAGTGACCAAGGTGAACACCAGAAGATCCACAAGACCGGCGAGCACAGCCACCGTCGCGAACACCGGCGGCTGACGGATCCAGCGATCGAGTCGGTCGCCTCGCAACGTCACGCGCCGGTGCAGCACGTAGGACGCGGGTGCAGCGACGCCGAGCGCGATGAGGTCAGCCAGCCACCGATCGACGTCTGCCTCCGTCAGGAGAACGACGAGCCCGAGGTCGATCGCGGTCGCCAACAGGCCGACGAGCGCGAAACGGCTCGGGGTGGGCCGGTCGGCCAGAGCCGGGGACGCGAGACGACCGGTCACGAGTCGTCAGGAGGTGACCACGAAGGCTCGCCATCCGAGTCGACGTCGACCCGCTCGCCTGCCGTCGGCGGCTCCACCGTGGGCTCGGCATTCACGACGTCGGCGACGAGTCGGGCCGAGTTCATGACGCCGACCTCGATGCGAAGCACATCGACGAGCGCGGGCAGCACCGCGAAGAACAGCACCACGATCGCCAGGACACCGGGTCCGAACACGTACACCGAATCGCGGACGGCGTCGCCGCCGGGATTGATCGTGTCGCTCGCCCGCGAGTGGAGCCAAGTGACAACGGTCAGGCCTCCGAGAATGAAGGTGACGCCGAGCGCGAACAGGCCGCGCCGGATCTGATCGTCGACCTCGTTGCCGATCTCGTCGAGCTCACGATGCCCGATGACACCGGCGCGAACATCCTCGATCAGGTCGTGACGAGCCGGGACGTCGATCCGATTCCCGGCCAGGTCCCAGAGCGGTTCGTCGGGGATGTCGTTCGTCCAGCGCAGCCAGCGGCGTGAGAGGAACGCTCCGACGATGCCGATCGCGGTCAGCGCGATCGAGAACAGCTCGATCCCCGACCGTCCGTAGGTGAGTTCGACCGTGGTGTCCGTGGGCACGACGACCATGAGGTTCGGCGCCACGCGGTACGGACCTTCTGCGCCGGAGACGTCCCAGTTCGGGAAGTAGCTCGCCCTCACGAGCACCGGCGTGCCGATTCGGTCGACCTCGAACCGGATCGCGTCGGTCTCGGTCGAGATGTTGGAGACCACGGCGAGCTCAGCGTCGACGCGGGGCAGCCAGTCGTCGGACTGTGCCGCGAGCGTTCGCATGTCGCGGACGCGATCTTCCGCCCGCGGCTGGGGCTCGTCGAGCCCCGCGTCGATGGCAGCTAAGCGCTCGGCCTCGAACACCTCCAGGTACTCGGCCTCGGCGTCTTCGAGGATCTCGTCGATTGCGGAGCGCGGCCACTCTTCTGGGCCTTCGTCAGCCAGAAGTGCTGTGTCGTGCCCGCTTTCCCACCAGGCAACCGTCGGGACAAGCCAGTCCTCGCCTCCGAGCGCGGCGCTGTCGACGACGACCGGGAAATGGTCGAGACCGACGACGAGCGCCTGGTCCTGCACGAGGAAGATGACCCAGGGCCCGCTGTTCGCGATTTCCGTCAGGGTGGAGACGTCACGGGCTTGCGTGATCGCGGCCTCGGTGGATGCCATGTAGTAGCGCACGCCCATGGTCTGGAGACCCTCCACACCCTTGGCGACGTTGAGCGAGGAGTACGGCATGTCCCGCATCGCTTGCGAGGGGCCGAGCGACAACTCGGATTGCAGAAGGAAGTGGTACGGCGTGGTCGCGGAGGCTTCGAAGTACAGGCCCTCCATCGATCCGATGCAGCCGTCGGTCCAGTGCGGCAGCAGCATCGGGGCCATCGGCGTTCCGTAGCTCCCGAGGCGATCACCCTCGTACTCCCACAGGGACTGCCCGCAACCGAACTGGGTGCCGACTCGGTCCATAGCCGCAATCAGATGGCTGTATTCCGTGTACGCGTCGCCACGCGCCTCGTAGCCGGTGAAGTTGTAGCGCATCCAGCTCGGGCCGAGATTGAGCGCCGGAGTGGAGATGTCGCCGATCCGCGTCTCGTAGCCGAACTCGTGGGCTCCCTCGTCGTTCGTGAAGACGGACCCGCCAGGCAACGACCGCAGCGGTAGCCCGAGCGAGAAGATGAGGATGATCGCGAGCAACGCTCCGACGAGACCCGGCGTCCAGGCGGGCCGCCCATGGCGAAAGGCCTCGTGGCTGCGGAGCGCATCGCCCACCAGGCGAGCGATCTCGGAGATTCCGAGGCCGGCGAGCATGTAGACGCACAGGTAGTAGAAGGGCAGGATCCGGACGTTCCAGAGCCGCGTCTCCGGCAACAGGATGAACGCGATGGCGAAGATGCCCGCCGTCAGCGCCAGCGCCATACCGAGCCGCACCCGCCGCAGCGCGCACACGATGGCGCCGAGCACGGCGAGGACGACGAACAGCTGCAGCGGCAGGTCGTTCGTGAGGAACGTGTGGCCGCCGAAGTTGTCGCCGCGATTCCACAACCCACCGATGTAGTCGCGCTCCTTCCCCCAACCCATGTCGTTCAGGTAGGCCCGGTTCCAGAAGAACGGGAGGACCCAAAACGCCGACAACAGACCGCCCATGAGGCCAACGGTTCCCAGCCACACCGCCTCACGGCGACCGACCCGCAGCAGGAACAGCGCCAGCGTGGCGACCAGCGCAAAGAACGCCGCGAACAGGTGCGTCAGGCCGGCGAGGGCGAGCAGCGCCGCCGCGGCCATCCGGTGGCGCCCCGTCTCCATGCTCTTCGCGGCAACACCGATGTAGAGCACCGCGATCGACAGACCGATGGAGTAGGCGAACTCGCCTGCCATCGTGGACATGACGTTGCCGCCATAGATGTTGAACGAGCGATCGAACAGGAACGGCAGCGTCATCGCAGAGAGCACCGCTGGGCCCGGGTAGGCGAGGCCGCCGAGCCGACCCGCGGCAAAGGCAGCGAGAGGCAGGGTGACGATGCCAGAGATTGCCACCAGCTTCATGGCCACGCCGTAGGGCACAGGCACGATCAGGATCGTCGCGATTGCGGCAGCGGCGACAACCACGCCCCGCCATCGCCCGAG
The DNA here is from genome assembly GCA_029246685.1 of Acidimicrobiales bacterium. Lineage (GTDB taxonomy): Bacteria > Actinomycetota > Acidimicrobiia > Acidimicrobiales > Aldehydirespiratoraceae > JAJRXC01. Next base: position 104,682 of record JAQWMR010000019.1, read on the forward strand.
ATGCTGGGCCGCCTCACCGGCCTTCAAGGCGACGAGCAGAGGCAGGCCGATCGCCGCTATCGCCAGATCCACGGGCGTGTCGTTGTAGGTCACGATCAGCTGACCGAAGCCGGGAATCCACTGGTTGATGGTCCCTTCCCACGTCGTCGACATCGCGACGTTGAGCGCCGCGGCGAACACCATGGTGATCCGCTGAATCGTGGCGTCGAACCCGAGCCGCCGCGGAATCTCCCGGCCAGCCAGAACCATCGCGGCGAAGGCGTAGACACCGGCGTCGAGGCCGATCGATTCGATCTCGATGCCGACGTTGACCATCACGATCGCGAGCGACGGGATGACCATGTAGAAGGTGAACGCAGGGAAGCCGGCGTACCAATCCGGCGACCAGCCCGTGAGGCGGAAGTTCGGCAGCAGCTCATCGCGCAGGAACTTCGGCGACCAGACGTGGGCGCCCATGTCGCCGCCGGTCGGTGTGGAGTCGACGAACCACGCCCACGGCGACATCGTCCAGACGACGAAGAGGGTCACGGCACCGACGATCAGGGCGGTGACGACCCGGCGCGGGTCGCGCGCTAGCCGCGAACGGAAATCAGTCGTCATGATGGCCACCATGGTGCCACCCGGTGCGCGCCAACTGGGGACGCCGGGTGGTCAGCCGAAACGTGGGTCATCGGCGATAGCGCAAGCGCGGTGCCTCGGGCTGACCGAGCTCGTGAATCACGCCGTCGAGGGTGGTCAATCGACCCTCGACCTGCCACCAACGTCGATCGCACTTGGCACAGCTGCAGAGCGTGCGCTCGCCGGCACCCACGTTGATCGTGATGGTGACCAGCGGTGCGGCGCATCCCGGACAATCCGATGTCGACATCAGCTTCGTTCCCCACAGTGCTGTATTCCACAGCGTCGTTCGCACCTCCTTCGGCGCTGTGCGTGGTCGTTTGAGGCATACCCATCAGAAATCTCACGACCGTGGCAATTTCGGCCGCGTTCAGTAGAGCTCGGGCAGCAGAATGGCCACAGTTGTGGCGTTGAAGCCCATGTGGACCCAGATGGCTGTCCCAAGACGCCCGGTGCGGTGCATGGCAAGCGCGGCGACGACGCCGATCAGCATCAGGCCCGGGAACTGGAGAGCCTGGAGATGCGATGCCGCGAAGAGCGCCGACGATGCGATCACGGCGATCGCCAACGCGCCGCGGCGCTGCGCCTCCATGTCGTAGATCCCGCGGAACAGAAGGCCCCGATACAAGACCTCCTCGCAGATCGGTGCGGCGATGACCGTGAAGAGAATGAGGGCGAAGACGCCGCTCGGGTCGGTGGCACCGGCGATGAGCTCGCGGGCCGGACGCTCGAGTTCGTCGGAATCGACGTGGGGAAGAATTGGCCAGTATAGCAGCGGGACGAGTGCGAGCTGGGAGGCGACGCCGATCGCGAGTCCGACCGGCACGTCGATCGCCCGCATGGTCCAGCCCAGGTCTCGTCGCCAATCGAGCCCGCGACTCCGTGCGAGGAAGGGCACGCCGATGAACGCCGCCCAGAGCGGCAAGTTGGCGAGCACCGAGAACACGAGCGGCAGCCGGTTGTGGTCGAGCGCTTCACCTCGCCCGAACTGCCCGACCGCTCGGCCGAGATCGGCGCCCGGGCTCGACGAGACGTTGAGATCCCAGCCGCCCGCCGCGACGATCGCGCCTCCGACCAGGACGGCGAGAAAGACGCCGCTGAACAGGGAGATGAGCGCGAGGACGATGCGCCAGCTCGGTGCGGGCACCGGGGCGGACGAGTCCACTAGCCGGCGTAGCGAAGGCGATGCACCGGCTCGACCTGCCGACGATCGCTCAGATCCCACCCCTTGGGCGGATGGGTGCGATCAGCGTGGGGGCCGCACAGATCGTGGTTGGCCGGGCTGTCCTCCGGTTGGAGGTCATCGAGCCACACGGTGCGTTGCGCGTAGACAAAAGACAGGGTTGTGGCGGCCGGTCGGCCACAGCCAGGACGAGCACAGCGACGGTTCACAATCGGCACCGTACCGGCCGATGGATGCGCAGACGGGGATCTGCAACCGTAAGAGCCCGCGGCAGGTCTACCCTTTCCTTATGGCGTCCAACCCTCCTCCTCCCCCTCCCCCGCCGCCCCGCGACGGCGAGAAGCCCGGGGGACTCGCGCGACCCGAGAACCCGGGTTGGTCGCGCTACGCAATTTGGATCCTGCTCGGCATGGCGTTCGCCATCTTCGCCGTGACGGCGTTGCTTCCGGGCGACGACCGTGAGTCCGTCGACTACTCGGACTTCCTCGATCGCGTCGCACGCGGAGAAGTCATCGATGCCGTCTACGACAACACCGATGGCGGCATCGACTTCACTACCGACAGCGGCGACTTTCGTACGGTCGGACCTCTCGAGTTCCCGTCCGAAGACATCGCCCTGATCCGCGCCGAAACCGAGCTCGAGTTCAAGACGCCACGACCGAGCATCTGGGGATCCATCCTTCCGCTCCTGCTCCCCGTCGGTCTCCTGATCCTCTTCTTCGTGTGGATGCAACGACGCGCGCAAGGACAGATGGGCAACATCATGTCCATCGGCCGGAGCAAGGCGAAGACCTACTCGACCGAGCGCCCGGGCACGACCTTCGACGATGTCGCCGGCTACGACGGCGTGAAGCAAGAGATCACCGAGGTCGTCGACTTCCTGAGCAGCCCCGATCGCTTCGCCGAGATCGGCGCTCGCATTCCGAAGGGCGTCTTGCTGGTCGGTCCGCCCGGCACGGGCAAGACGCTCATAGCGAAGGCCGTCGCGGGAGAGGCGGGCGTGCCGTTCTTGTCCGTCACCGGTTCGGACTTCATGGAGATGTTCGTGGGCGTCGGCGCGAGCCGAGTTCGTGACCTGTTCGACTCCGCCCGCAAGATGGGCAAGGCCATCATCTTCATCGACGAGATCGACTCGATCGGCCGCAAGCGCGGCGCCGGGCTCGGCGGTGGCCACGACGAGCGGGAGCAGACCCTCAACCAGATGCTCGCCGAGATGGACGGCTTCGAGGCCACGGAGGGGATCGTCATGATGGCGGCCACCAACCGGCCCGACATCCTCGATCCGGCGCTCCTCCGCCCGGGTCGATTCGATCGTCAAGTGATCGTCTCGCTGCCCGAACTCGAAGATCGTAAGCGGATCCTCGAGGTCCACCTGAAGGGCAAGCGCACCGGCGACGACATCGACATCAATGTCATCGCCCGCGGTGCGCCCGGGTTCAGCGGTGCTGATCTCGCCAACCTCGTGAACGAGGCCGCGTTGTTCGCGGTCCGTCGCGGCAGCGACGTCGTCGCGGCAACGGACTTCGACTCGGCTCGAGACCGCGTGCTGCTCGGTATCGAACGTCAACACGTGGTCCAGACCCAGGAGCAGCTCGAGCGGACGGCCTACCACGAGGCCGGCCACGCCCTCTGTGCGGCCGTGCAGGACAAGAGCGATCCTGTCCACAAAGTCACGATCATCCCCACCGGCATGGCCATGGGCGTGACGATGATGCTCCCGGCGGGCGACCGCCACGGCATCGACAAGGAAGAAGCCGAAGCGATCATGATCCGGGCCATGGGCGGCCGAGTCGCCGAGGAGCTCGTGTTCAACGAGTTCTCGTCGGGCGCCTCCGACGACCTGCGCCAGGCCACGGACATGGCCCGCCGCATGGTCACCGAGTGGGGTATGTCCGATGCCGTCGGACCGATGTCGCTCTCCGACAACGGTCCGGTGTTCCTCGGCGAGGACATGATGCAGTCGAAGAGCTTCTCGAGCGCCACCCAGAAGCTGGTGGACGATGAGATTCGGCGGATCCTCGTCGAGAGCGAGGACCGCTGCAGCGACCTGCTCACCGAGTACCGCCACGGGCTGGACCTTGTCGCTCGCACCCTCCTCGAGCACGAGACGATCTCCGGCGATGAGGTCAACCGCCTCATCGAGCTCTCGCGGTCCGGACCGATCACCGAGGCGACCGACGCCCCAGCTGAGGCCGCGACCGACGCCGGCGACCTCGCCGAAGTCGACGACGCCTAACGGTGGACCGGGTCCTCCTGGTTCTCGGCGGTGTAGCAATCGCGGGTCTCGTAGCGGCCATCGTCGGCCGCCGGTCGGCGGCACCCGCCGCCAACACCCACCACATCCCCCGTCAGCTCGACCGAGCGGACTTCCCCCATCCTGAGGTCCCCTGGCTGGTCGCGATCTTCACCTCCGCCACCTGCGATACCTGCGCCGGTGTCTGGGAACGCGCCCAGCACCTTGCGAGCGACCAGGTGTCGGTTGTGGAACTCGAGGTTGGCGTAGAGAAGGCGATTCATGAGCGATACAAGATCGACGGCGTCCCCACGCTCGTGATCGCTGACGCGAACGGCGAGGTGAAGCGTGCGTTCCTCGGGCCCACAACGACCACCGATCTGTGGGCCGCAATGGCCGACGCCCGCGAGCCCGGCTCCGTTCCGCCGGATTGCCACACCGGCGAGCTCTAGCCGAGCGGCTCCACGCCGCCCGCGGGCACCGCGAGAAGTTGTGCGTGCACGGAGACGCCGCGGAGCTCGCGACCGACGACGACCGCTGACGGCGCGTCGACGAGCACGAGAGGTCGGTCACCAGCGAAGGCGGAGGATTCGAGGATCGCACGGCGGCCGCCGCCCAGCTCCACATCGGCGACATGCACCAACTCGCCGTCGATGAACTCCGATACCGAGGCCGTGACGATGCCGATGGACGGGTTGTAGATGACAAGCCCGCCCTCGTCCTGCTCGATCGGCGCCAGCCAACTCGTGGCCATCGTGGAGGTGCCCACGGTGGCTGACAGATTCGACACCGGGCGATCGCCGAACGGCAGATAGCTCTCGTTCATGACGGCCACGGGCACGCCGTCGAGCGAGCGAGCCACGATCGACATCGACTCGAGCCCCTCGAGTCGCTCCTCATCCGCAAGGCGGACAACCGCGGTACGGCCCGGACGCAGTGTCAGCTCGATCGGATCGAAGCTGATGGTGCCGTCGGCGATGATCTCGAGGTCCACCTTCGCCTCGGATGTGGTCGACGGGTTCACCACGGTGATCACATCGCTGCGAACCGTCCGGTTCACATTCGGCAGGAACCACACCGGTGCGAGCTCCGGGCTTCCCGGCGCGACGGCAAGGCCGACCTGGGCGTCGTTCGCGACCGCCTGAATCCGATTGACGGCGACGCGGCCGGCCACGACGTCGATGACCGCGGTCACCCGACCCGCGACGGTGACCGCTTCCGTGACGTCGATCGGGGTGACTCGGCGAGCGGGGGCAACGACACCGGGCAGGGAGTCGACACCGACGTCAGCGTCGAAACGCACGTCGAGCACCGCGTCTTCGAGGAACGGATTCAACACCAAGATCGTGTTGGTCTCGCCGAACTCGGCAACGCGAGTGGCGCCTGACGCAAGGACCCAGGTGTCGGAGGTGGCTGTGTGACACGTGGTGCGATCTGTGTCTGTCGTGTCGCCGATGGCCGTCTGCTCCACGATCACGGAGCCCTCGAGGACTTCTACGACCGCCCCCATCCACGGTGACTCCGGCACGATGTCCGCAACCCGGACGAGCTCACGCTCGCCCGACGCGATCGGAACCGACACATCGCGAGCGTCGATCCCCGGCCCGGACCGCACCCCGGCGACGAGCGTAGAGGCGGGCGTCGAACCCACGTTGATCAGCTCGATGCCGATCTCGGCGACGCCGCCCGGCTCCGATCCGCCGGGACAGAACCACACGCCGGCGTCCACCGTGCCCGCCGCCTGTTGCGGCTCGACGACGACGTCTCGGTCGGGGCGTTCGCCCTGATCAGCGACGAATGCCCCGACTACGGCTGCCGCGATGAGTGCGACGACAAGAGCTCGGAGCAGCTTCATGACTCGCCCTTTCTCGTACCGAGACGGCGACGAACGATCGACCCGGCAATGACGACGAACCCGAGGAACTGGATGAGGAGCGCGCCTTGGCGCCACAACGGTGTGTCGTAGCGAAGCTCGGCCTGCCCTTCGTTGTCGGGAAGGAAGACGGTCGCCCAACCGATCGCTCGACGGCGTCCGGTGCGTTCGCCGTCCACATGGAGGCGCCATCGGGTGTCTGGCGTCTGGGAGACGTAGACCTCGACGCCGGCGGGAAGCTGATCCGAGAGCGACGCCGAGCGGCCGGCGAGGACGCCGAGCGTGCCCTGGAGCGGCGCAGCCTCAAGGTCGGAGAGTTCGTCTCTCCCGTCGTCGAACCCGGCGACGCCGGCAGCGCGGACGCTCGTCCACTCGGTGTTCTCGTAGAGGACCATCGCCGTGTTGATGCCCTCGACCCGACGGAGGTCCAGTTGCCGTCCGAGCGCGTTGTCGACGACGGGAGCGGCAGGTTCGGCGTCGGGGCCGAACGGCGCAGGCGCGATGCGATCGAGAAGGACGATGTAGCGGACGCCGAGCGCGCCCAATGTGCGCCCGACCCGCATCGTGTCGCCGTCCAGAGCGGTGCCGAGCGTCTCCGCGATGAGCGCCGACGAACCCGCGTCTGCTGGGAGACCGGCGTCCGCCAGGAGCGGGAGGCCATCGAGCGAGACCGCCCACGCAAGCTCGTCATCAAGACGATGCCCGCCCCCCGGAAGATGATCCGGCCGGGCGACCCAGAGGATCCGATAACTGCCATCGATCGACGGGTCGGCGATCGGCAGGGTCTGTGAGAAGTCGCCCCGGGGCATGTCCCAACGGCCGCTCTCCAGCAGCGCGAGCGTGGGAAAGGACGCCACGAATGCGGCGACGACGGAGACGGGGAGCAGCACCTGGCGCCAGCCGAACCCAGCTCGGCGAATGTCGTTCTCGGCCGCGGCTACGGTAGCGCCGGCGGTCAGAGCGAGACCAGCCGCTGCGGGCGCCAGCATCACGGCAGGCGAGGGCAGCGCGAACGGCAGCGCCCCCCAAGCCGCGGCCCAGACAAGCCCCCACGACGTCATCGCGACGAGCCAGCCTCGGACCGCCAGTCGGAAACGCCAGCTGCGGCCCACGAGCAACGGCAGAGCCAGCGGCACGACCAGTGCGAGCGTCAGCCAGGAAACCGAGGATTCCCCGAGCGCGAACCCGATGATGTCGACGAGGTCGAGGTCGGCTCCGCCGGCGCTGCGCCCCTCGACGAACGGGGCCCAGTCGAACCCGACCGCCAGCTGATCCAACAGGTTGGGCAGGGCGAGCACGAGCGTGACGGCCGCACCGATCACCAAGGTCACCATGAGGCGGCCGAGGCCATGGAGCTGACCGGTCAGCAACGCCGCAGCGAGCAGGCCGCCCAGGATCGGGATGACGAGCAACAACGTGGCCGGGACGAACAACGCGGCCAGACCGACGGAGATGCCGAGGCCGATGCCGACGGCCGAGGCCGGTCGCCACGGGCCGCTCGTGGATCGATGGGGAGAGACCGCCTGGCCGTGGAGCAGAGCGGCCAGGATCCAGGGCGCGACGCCGTACGCGTAGAGGCCGGAGATCGACGCCGTTTCGATGCTCACCCATGGAAGGGGCACGACGGTGTAGGCGACGAGGGCGCCGATCTGGGCCCGCCTCGACCCCGTGACGCCGAGCATGCGCCACGCGCCGATCAGGCCCGCCACGACGGGGCCGAACACCCAGAGCAATCGGACGAGGCCATCGGCACCGCCGAGGATCCACGTGGCCGCGCCGAGGGCCGCCACACCGCCGCGCGGTGTGCCCGGACTGCCGAGATCCCGATGGCGCCACCCGTCCCACCACTCGCCGACCAGCGACTCGGCGTCGCCGAAGGCAAGGAACTCGCCAACCGCGGGGATGCCATCCGTGATCATCGTTCGGCTGCCGAACAGAACGAATACCCCCACCACGACTGCGACCACGGCGGAGACGCGCGCGGTACCCGTGCGAACGATCGCCTGGAAGTGCGGATCGTCGCGCCGGCGACCGATCTGGCCGCGAACGAACGCATTGATCCGCACGCTGCCCGTCACCTGCGCGGCGCGAACGTCGCTGTGGCGGGCTCGAACGAGACGGCGCAGTTGGCGCCGACGTTCACGGATGGCTCCGAGCCGGCGGGCGTTCCAGGACCACGCACCGAAGACGTCGCGCACTTGCGATATCCGTCCGGCGAGGAGCGCGATCGCCGCCTCGCCGAGCGTGAGGAGTGCGAACAACGGGAGCGTGACGAACAGTTCTGGTCGGCTCGCGGTGACCAGGATGGTACGAAGCTGGTGACGGGCCCGGGTGCGACGGATGTCGTCCACGCCCGTTCGCCCGAGCAGATCCTCGCGATGACGCACGCGTGCGTCGGGAACCACCATCACCCGGGCTCCGACGAGCTGGGCCCGCCAGCACAGGTCGACTTGTTCGCCTCGATGGGGAATGTCGGGATCGAACCCGCGGAGCGTGCGGAACAGCGCCGAGTTGATGAGCAGGCACGCGGATGGCAGGGCAAAGACGTCGGCGACCGCGTCGTACTGCTCCTGGTCGATTTCCCCGGGGTCGACGACGTCGGCGGCCACCGCGAACCGGTCGACCTCGTAGGCGACATGCTGCAGGCGTTCGGGATCGTTCCAGTCGACGAGCTTCGGGCCGGCGATACCCGAGTTGCTTCGCAGCGCTTCGACCACCAGGAGGCGCACCGCGTCGGAGGCGAGCACGACATCGTCGTGGCACACGAGGAAGAACGCCGGGTCGACCTCCGTGTCGAGAACCGCATTCGCCGCCTCGGAGAATCCGGACGTGTCGGGGGCGTCGAGCACCGATGCCGACGGCAGCGCAGCATGCACGCGACCGCTCAACGACGGATCGCCGGCGGCATCGATGACTACCACCGAGAGGCGGGGGTAGTCCTGGGTCGCGAGGCTGTCGAGGGTCTCCTCGAACCACTCACCGGGCTGGTGAGCGACGACAACTGCGAGCACCGATGGCGTCGCGTCGCGAGGGGTATCGGTCTGGTCGGCCACGATCGTGCGAGGCTACCGCCCTACTCATCCACGGCGGGGCCATCACACACCCTCATCCGGCTCGTCGCGAGTGGTTGCGGGGCGCTGCCACCCGTAGAGTCGTCGCCGCATGCGGGCTCTCGTCACCGGCGCCAACGGCTTCGTCGGCCGACACCTCGTCGCCCATCTCCGCGACAGCGGCGATGAGGTCGTGGAATCGGCGATCGACATCACCGACCGCGACCGTTTCGCGGCTCATATGGCGGACGTTGCTCCCGATGTCGTCTACCACCTCGCCGCGCAGGCGGACGTGGGCGGCTCGTGGCACGACCCGATCCAGACGCTCCGGATCAACGTCGAGGGAACGGTCAATGTGCTCGACGCCGCGGTGGGCGCCGGTGTGCGTCGACTGCTCGCCGTCACGAGCGCCGACCTCTACGGACCGGTGTCCGAAGAAGACCTCCCGCTGACCGAGTCGCAGCCCGTGCGGCCCGTCAGCCCGTATGGCGCCAGCAAGGCGGCAGCCGACATTATGTGCGTCACGGCGGGCGCCGCCCACGACATCGAGGTGGTCCGGGCCCGTAGCTTCAACCACCTCGGACCCGGCCAGAACGACAAGTTCGTGGCGTCGGCGATCGCCGGGCGGATCGTCGCCAACGAGATCAGCGGCGACACCACTGTTCGGGTCGGCAACCTTCTTGCGCGACGTGACTTCACCGACGTCCGCGACGTCGCCCGGGCCTACCGGCTTCTCATGACGAACAGCCGAGCCGGCGAGGTGTACCACGTCTGCTCAGGCGTGGACCGTCCCGTGAAAGAGCTCGCCGACGCACTCGTGGCGATGGCAGCGCACCCCATGACGCTCGAGGTCGACCCGGAACTCCACCGTCCCGTCGACCTTCCCGTCCTGCGGGGCGACTACTCGAAGATCAACGAGGAGACCGGCTGGGAGCCACTGGTCGACCTCACCACTACGCTTCACGATCTGCTGGAGTTCTGGCGCGCTCATCCCGAGGGCGTCGGAAGTCCCGAGATCGCCTAAAAACTCCGGAGAGAAGGACATCGTGGCCAAGCGCGCACTCATCACGGGTATAACCGGTCAGGACGGCTCCTATCTCGCCGAACTCCTTCTCGGCAAGGGGTACGATGTGATCGGCATGGTTCGCCGGTCGAGCACCGTCAACTTCGAGCGGATCGCCCACATCCAAGACCAGGTGCGGTTCGTTCCCGGCGATCTCCTCGACGAGGTCTCCATGATCGAGATCCTCCGGACGTACCGGCCGGTCGAGGTCTACAACCTTGCCGCGCAGTCGTTCGTCCAGACCTCGTTCGGACAGCCCGTGCTGACCGGCGAGACCACCGCGCTCGGCGTGACCCGCCTTCTCGACGCGATCCGGCTGGTCGATCCCGAGATCCGCTTCTATCAGGCCAGCTCGTCGGAGATGTTCGGCAAGGTCCAGGAAGTCCCCCAGACCGAGTCGACGCCGTTTCACCCGCGGTCCCCGTATGGCGTCGCGAAGGTCTACGGCCACTGGATCACCGTGAACTACCGCGAGTCCTACGGGCTCCACGGCACGTCGGGCATCCTCTTCAACCACGAGTCTCCCCGCCGCGGCATGGAGTTCGTCACTCGCAAGATCAGCCACGCCGTCGCCCAGATCAAGCTGGGCAAGCTCGACGAACTTCGTCTCGGCAACCTCGACGCAAAGCGGGACTGGGGATTCGCGGCCGACTACGTCGACGCCATGTGGCGCATGCTGCAGCGCGACGAGCCCGAGGACTACGTGATCTGCACCGGCTCCACCCACTCGGTCCGCGAGTTCTGCGAACTGGCCTTCGACCATGTCGGTCTCGACTGGGAGAAGCATGTGGTGGTCGATGAGACGTTCATGCGCCCGGCGGAAGTGGATCTCCTCGTCGGCGACGCCACGAAGGCAGCCGACGAGCTCGGCTGGGTGCCCCAGACGTCATTCTCGGAGCTTGTCCGCCTCATGGTGGATGCCGACATCGCGCTGCTCGAGGGTCGCCTTCGCGGCCTGGCCTGATTCGGGCTCCAGCATGCACACGGTCCTCGCCGGCGGTGTGGGAGCAGCGCGCTACCTGCGGGGCGCGCTCGAGGCGTTCGATCCGACTGAGGTGACCGCGGTTGTCAATGTGGGCGACGACGTCATGCTGCACGGATTGCGCGTCTGTCCGGACCTCGACACCTGCACGTACACGCTCGCCGGCGCCATCGACCCCGAGCGCGGCTGGGGCCTGGTCGACGAGAGCTGGCAGGCGATGGCCGAGCTCGGTCGCTATGGCGGCGAGAACTGGTTCAGCCTCGGTGACCGCGATCTCGGCACGCACCTGTTCCGCACCCAGCGGCTCGACGCAGGCGCCTCCCTCACGGAGGTGACTGCGGAGATCACGTCGGCCTGGGGCCTCCAGTGCCGTCTCCTCCCGGTCTCTGACGACCCCGTCGAAACTCGCGTGACCCTGGCCGACGGTGACGAGATCAACTTCCAGGAGTACTTCGTGCGCTTGCAGCACGACGTTGCCGTTTCGTCGGTCCGTTTCGACGGTGTCGACGCCGCTCGGCCGACCGACGCCGCCATCGCCGCCATCGATGAGGCGACCACGCTCGTCATCGCGCCCAGCAACCCGATCGTCTCGATCGGCCCCGTTCTCGCGGTCCCGGGCGTGCGGGAGCGAGTCGAGGCCCGCCGGGACCGCAACGTGGCCGTCTCCCCCATCGTCGGCGGCAAGGCGCTGAAGGGACCAGCGGATCGGATGCTGCGAGAACTCGGCGAGGAGCCCACCGTCGTTGGTGTCGCCCGCCGCTACCGCGACCTCGCGGCCACCCTCGTGGTCGACGAGGTCGACGCTGTCCTCGTACCCGAGATCGAGGCCGCGGGCATGCGAGCGATCGCGATGCCGACGATCATGTCGGAACCCGGAGTGGCCCCGGCGCTCGCCCGGGCATGCCACGAGGCAGGAGGAACTCCATGAGCGGACTCCAGATCATTCCGGTCACAGGAATCGGCGAGGTGCGCCCCGGCGACGATCTCGCCGACCTGATCATCGCGGCCGAGACGGAGATCGCCGACGGTGACTGCCTGGTCGTCACGCAGAAGGTCGTGTCGAAGGCGGAGAACCGCCTCATCGACATCGACCCGAACGACCCGCTCTCGCACAAGCCGCTCGTCGAGCGCGAGTCGGTACGCATCCTGCGTCGTCGCGGGGAGCTGATCATCTCCGAGACCGAGCACGGTTTCGTGTGCGCGAACGCGGGACTCGATCTCTCTAACGTGGAGCGGGGCCAAGCGGCGCTCCTGCCGGTCGACAGCGACCGCTCCGCACGTGGAATCAAGGACCGGCTGAAGGCCCGAGCCGGCCACGACGTCGGTGTGATCGTGAGCGACACCTTCGGCCGACCGTGGCGCCGCGGGGTCACCGACGTGGCGATCGGCTGTGCCGGCATCGCCGCGATCGTGGACCTGCGCGGGACAACCGACGCGCTCGGCCGCGAACTCATGGTCACCGAAGTCGCAGCTGTCGACGAGATCGCCGCAGCCGCCGACTTGGTGATGGGCAAGGCCGAAGGAATCTGCGTCGCGATCGTGCGGGGCCTGCCGGAGGAGTGGTTCCGTCCGAGCGGCGTGGTCGCGGAGATCGTGCGGGCGCCCGAAGACGACCTCTTCCGCTAACCGGATCGACTACTCGAAGCCGTTGGGGTTCTGGCTCTGCCAACGCCAGTGGTCCGCCAGCATGTCGTCGAGATCACGGCTCGCCCGCCATCCGAGAACCTCGGCGGCGTACTCCGTGGCGGCCCAGGTCTTGGCGATGTCGCCGGGACGACGGTCCACGATCTCGTAGGGGAGGTCCCGGCCGACGGCGTTGCTCGCGGCGGCAACGACCTCGAGCACGCTGTTGCCGACACCGGTGCCGACGTTGACCGGCGTTGCCCCCGACAGACCACCCGCGAGGGCGTCGAGCGCGGCTACGTGAGCTTCCGCGAGGTCCATCACGTGGATGTAGTCGCGCACCCCCGTGCCATCGACGGTGTCGTAGTCGTCGCCGAAGACGCGAACCTGTTCGAGGCGGCCGACCGCGACCTGCATGACGAAAGGCACGAGGTTGTTCGGGATGCCTTTCGGGTCCTCGCCGATCGTGCCGCTCGGGTGGGCGCCGACCGGGTTGAAGTAGCGCAACAGTACGACATCGAGCGGCAGCGCCTTCGCGGCGTCCACGAGGATCTGCTCGCTCATGTACTTGGTCCAGCCGTACGGACTCTCGGCTCCCGTCGGTGCCGCTTCGGTGACCGGGTTGGTCTCGGGCTGGCCATAGACGGTGCACGACGACGAGAAGACCAGGCGGGTCACGCCGTGATCAACCATCGCCTCGACGAGTCCGATCGTGGATCCGATGTTGTTGCGGTAGTAGTCGAGCGGCTTCTCCACCGACTCCCCCACCGCTTTGCAGGCGGCGAAGTGGATGACCTCATCGATCTGGTGATCCCTGAACACCCGCTCGACGGCGTCGCGATCGAGCAGATCCGCCTCGACGAACGCCAGCGAGTCAGTCGTGAGGGCGCGGATCGCGTCGACAGCCTTCGGCGAGGAGTTCGACAAGTTGTCGAGGATGACCACATCACGGCCGGCTTCGTGCAGCGCCACCGCGGTGTGCGAACCGATGAAACCCGCTCCACCGGTGACGAGAGTGGCCATCAGTCGGACTCCGGAAGCTTGGCGCCGTCCAGCGCGGTGCCGGCCTCGACGAGGGCGCCATCGCCGATCATCGTCATGCCGGTGATTCTGGCCCGTTCGCCGACGATCGCATTCGGCCCGACGACCGAGCCCTCGACGACGGCATCGGCGCTCACGCGGGCGCCGCTCGAGATAATCGCGTCGCGCACAATCGCGCCGGCGGCAACAGAGGCACCGTCCATCACAACCGATCGTTCGACGATGGCGCCATCGGCGATCGACGCGCCCGAAGACACGCCATTGACCGCGGCACCGCGTACTCCGTCGAGAAGATCCATCTGGATCTGCATGTAGGTCTGGGGTGTGCCCGCATCGACCCAGTAGGCATCGGATTGCGCAGCCCACAGGCCACCGGCTTCCACGAGCGACGGGAATGTCTCCCGCTCGATCGAGACCTTCCGACCGGTCTCGATCCGGCGGATCACGGACGGTTCGAGTACGTACGTGCCCGCGTTGATCCAATTCGTGGGCGCCTCGTCGCGCGGCGGCTTCTCGACGAAGCCGAGCACCCTGCCATCCTCGTCGGTGGGCACCACGCCGTAGCGGGACGGATCATCCACCGGCGTGAGGGCGATCGTGCCTTCGGCCCCGACTTCGTGGTGTCGGTTCCAGACTTCGGTGACATCCAGATCGGTGAACACGTCGCCGTTGATGACGATGAATGTCTCGTCGATGCCCGCCGCCTCAGCGGCGAAGCGGACGGCACCGGCAGTGTCCAGCGGCTCAGGTTCGACGGCGTACTTCAGCGCCACTCCCGCGCACTCACTGTCCGGGTACGCCTCGTGGAAAACGTCTTCCTTGTAGCCGAGCGAGAGTGTGACCTCGTCGACGCCATGACGACTCAGGCCGGCGATGACGTGCTCGAGCATCGGTCGGTCGATGACCGGCAGCATCTGCTTGGGCGTGGTGAGTGTGAGCGGCCGCAACCGCGTACCGAACCCGCCGACCAGAACGACAGCCTTCATGGCACCTCCCCGACGAAGCCGTCACGACGGACGGCCACGATTGTTACTCGCCGGACCCCTCGCCAGACCCCTCGCCGGACTCGGTCTCGGTGTCGTCCGTGCTGGTGTCATCCGTCCCGGTGTCGTCGGTCGTGTCGCCGTCCGGGTCGATGATCTCGCCGGTGATCGGCGCGCCGGTGGTCGGGTCGAACTCCAGCGGAGCATCGGACGAGAGATTCAGCCCGGCACCGTGGGTGACGAGAGCAGCCTGCACGGTCTGCGACGGCGTGGGCATGTCACCCCCGACGGGGATCTTCGCGATGACGAGAACTTCGAGGTTCGCGAGCAGGCGGATCTGCGAGAAGTCGTCGGGGTAGATCGTGGACGGGTCGGTGTTGTTGCCCGGCGCATACCGAGCCACCTGGATCACGCTGTCCTCATCGCCGCAACCTGTGGAGTTGTCGATACTGGCAAAACCGGCCTCGATCGCCTCGATCCGGTCGTTGTTCAGCGTCAGGCCTGCAGCTTCCATGAAGACACCGAGATCGGCGTCCGTGCCGGTGGCCGAACTGTTGAACGGGTGCACGTGGATGAGCGAGTCGCCGTGGGTGTGGATGCCGTCCCCGCCGGCTTCGTTGAGCAGGGCGGGCCGAAGCTCGCCACAGTCGTAGATCTCATAACCGAGGTGCCAGTGGTCCTCGAGGAACGGTGCCACGAGTTCGTCGCGAGACGCTCGCGCCGCGATGACGAGGCCGATGCCGAGCACCACGATCAGCAGGACGAGCAGCGGGAATCCCCGCTCTCGGCGCTCACCGGTGCCGCGCGACGATGCCGCGGCCCGGGCCGCGCGTTGGACTTTCTTGGACGAACCTGCCTTACCCACGAGCGACAACGCTAGCGGTCGGTGACCCCTTCGCTGCGTTCACTCCCGCAGTTCCTCGAACAGGGCGATGTAGGCGGTCGCGACGCCGGCCGGCGACACCCACTCCTCCACGAACGCCCGCCCCTGCTGCCCCATCGCTGCTCGATCCTGCGCGAGGAGTTCGGACAACCCGGCTGCGAACGCGTCGGCGTCATCCGGGGCGACGGCGATGCCCGCGCCCGTCGCCTCGACGACCCGAACGACCTCCGTCCCCTCGTCGACAGATGCGAGCACGGGGCGGCCGGCGGCGAGGATCGAGTACATCTTCGACGGCACCGAGGAGCGGCCCAGGCCGGTCCGTAAGGCGATGACGTGGATGTCGCCGGCGGCTAGGACCTCGGACAGGCGCTCGGGCGGTTGAAAGTCGACGAACACGACGTTGTCGAGATCCGCCGCCGATTCCTCCAGCCGGGGTCGAGTCGACCCGCCGCCGTTGATCACGAAAACGAGATCGTCGCGACTGCGCAGCGCACGGGCAGTCTCGATCATCAGCTCGAGCGGTTGACTGAACCCGAGGTTGCCGGCGTACATGACCGCCGTTCGGTCGCCAAGGCCGAACTCCGCTCGATAGCTGTTGTTCCGGTCGCCGGGTGTGATTCGTTCTGTGTCGACGAAGTTCGGGATAACACGAACGACCGTCCGCCCCTTCCCGGCGAGCTTCTCCTCGACGTTTGCGGCCAGGTCATCGCTGAGGACGGTGACCGCGTCGGCCCGTCGGTACGTGAAGCGCTCGAGCCACGCCAGCACACGGATCAGTCGCCGGTTCGTGATCGCGCCGACTTCGATCGCCACATCGGGGAAGACGTCCTGGATGTTGAAGACGAACGGCACCCGCCGCAACCGTGCCGCGATCCAGCCCGTCAGACCGAGCGTGAGCGGCGGCGACATCGCCAGAACGACATCGGGACGCCGGCGGCGAAAGACCGAGACCAGCGTGGCCAGCGCGGTGAAGCCCGCGAACCCGAGTGCCCTGGCCGGAATGCTCGTCTTATCGGTCGGAAACGGATGGACGCGCGTGACCCGGCCCCACGCCGTTCGGGCGCGGTGGATGGGCCGGCCACCCCAGCCGTCCTCGATCGCGTGCGACTCGTACCACGGCAACGAGGTGACGACCTCGAGCTCGTGACCGGCCGCCACGAGCTGATCGACGATCTCCGTGATGACGACGCCCGTTGGCGCGACATCGGGTTCGAAGTGCGGGCAGACGACCAGGATTCGCACGGGCGGCAGCCTCGCACACCCGTCAGTCGGTGGTCGACGCGTGCGCCGCTGCGTCACGCCAGACGCTGATGAGGCGCTCGGCCGCGTTCGCGGGTGCGTAGTGCTCGGCTCGATTCCGAGCGGCCTCCAAGTCGCCTGCCGGCGCGTTCAGCGCGTCGTCGAGCGCCGCGGCCCACGCCGACGGGTCGGGGTGGGCGACAACGCGTCCGGTCCCGCCAAGAACCTCGGCGACCGCCACCGCTCCGCCGGCGACCACGGGGATTCCTGCTCGCATTGCCTCGAGCACGGGCAGCCCGAAGCCCTCGTAGTCAGACGGGAAGGCCAAGACGCCGGCGGAGGCCAGGAGTCCTCGAAGCTCGGGTGCCGTCACCCGGCCGAGTCGCTCCACGGAGGCACCGACCGATTCGATCGTGCGACGCACCGCCGCCTCGGCCGAGCCTTCGCCGCCGGGCAGAGCGAGAACCACATCCGAGCGGTGGCGGGCGAGTTCGCCGACGGCTCGGATCAACACGTCGTGTGCCTTGTGCGGATGGGTGACCGCCGGATAGAGGATCACGCGCCGGTCGGCGAACCTCTCGGCCAGCGCGGGGTCCACCCTGTCATCGTCATCCCAGGTGGACGAGACCGCTCGGACGCGGGTGGGTGGCACGCCGTACGCGTCCACGATGCTCTCACCGACCCACTCGGACGGCGTGGCGACGATCTCCGCCTTCGTGACCGAGCGGGGAAGCGCCCAGTTGAGGTAGCGCCGCTTCACCCACGAGAAGTTGGCCGGCTGATGGACCGGCTGGAGGTCGTGCACGGTGACGACGTGAGCCGGGCGCGCCGCTCGGAGCGCCGGAAGCCGACCGCCAAAATGATGCACGACATCGACGTCCACAGAGCCACGGGAGAGGGCCGTCGATTCCGAGAGAATCCGAAGCGGCCGAGACGCAGCCCCACTCAGCTTCGCGTCGCCCAGCGCCTTCAGATCCGGGTAGGTGCCGAAGAACGGCCGGCTGGCGAAGATCCGCAACTCGATGTCGTCCGGTTGGCGTTCGACGACGGCTCGCACCAGCCGCACCGCGTACTCCTCGCTGCCCCCCACTCGGCCCGGCGCGATGTACGCGAGGTTGAGCATGACGCGCATCACGCGGTCGCCCGTCGGGAGACTGCCTCGGAATAGATCGCCTCGGTGGCCGCCGCGGTGGCAGCCCACGAGAACTCAGCTGCCCGCTCGCGGCCGGCCTCACCGAGCCGGACTCGGAGCGCATCGTCGCCCACGAGTCGGTCGAACGCGTCGGCCAACGCGTCCACATCGAACGGATCGACGAGCAGACCGCAGTCGCCGGCCACCTCCTCGGTCGCGGTGCCGGAACTTGTGATCACCGGCGTGCCCTGCGCCATGGCTTCGAGCACCGGCATGCCGAAACCTTCCTGGAGACTCGGATAGATGAATGCGTCGGCCAGGTCGTAGAGGACCGGGAGGTCCCGAGCGTCGACCTCCCCAAGGTGTCGAATCCCTGGCGGCGCCTCGGCCAGAAGGGCCGCGATGTCGACGTTCCACCCACCCGAGCCCGCCATGATCAACGGCACGTCGGCGGTAGCGGCGTTGAGTGCAGCCACGAGTCCGGCCAGATTCTTGCGGGGCTCGGCAGCACCGACCCACAGAACGAACCGATCGGGCAGGCCGAACCGTTCACGGACGTAGCCGCGATCACCGTCGTTCACGGAGCTCGCCGTCACCCCCCACGGGACGACGCGAAGGCGGTCGGCGTCGAGTCCGGCGTCGCGACACTCGGCCGCCGTGGATTCGGACGGGACGATCACCCGGTGCGCCTCAGCGATCGTCAATTCGAGCGAGCGCGTCATGAAACGCACACCGCGCGGCGTGAAGTGTTCGGGCCGCCGGAGAAAGGCGAGGTCGTGGACGGTCACCACCAATGCGGCGTCCCCGGGAGGCGGGACGACGCCGCCCGTCGCATGGACGACATCGACCGAACCAACCGCAGAGCGGAGGGCAGGACGGCGAAACCGGTGCCACGCGTCGTAGAGAGCTCGGCGAGGGAGACAATGGTGAACGACCGGCACGGTCGGCGAGGCCATGTCGTGGGCCGCGAACCGGTGAGCCGCCGCGATCCCGACCACATCCCACTCGGCACGCGTCGCCATCGCGTCCAACGTCCGCACGGTCGAGACGGCAGTTCCGCCGGGCACGCGGTGCCAGCTCTGTTCAACGACCGCCACGACCCGTCGGCGCTGTTCAGTATCGGCGGCAACGTCGCGGGGCACGGCCTGGAGTCTGGCACGAGCCGCAACTCGTGCGGCGTTGGCCGCGAGTACGCTCCGAACCATGATCAGATTTGAGCAGCAGCGTGTGTTCCTCACCGGCGGATCTGGCTTCCTCGGGCAAGCAGTGACACGAACACTCGAGGCTCGAGGCGTCACCGACATCGTGGCGCCGACGAGCGCAGACGTGGACTTTCTCGACCGGGCCCAGACCGACGCGGCTGTCGCCGACGCGGCCCCCGACGTCATCATCCACATGGCCGCGCTGGTGGGCGGCATCGGCGCCAACATGGAGAACCCGGGGTCGCTCTACCTCGAGAACCTGATGCTCGGCACGAACATGATCGAGGCAGCCCGAGCTGCCGACGTCGCGAAGACGGTGGTCGTCGGCACGATCTGCAGCTATCCGAAACACACGCCGGTCCCGTTCCAGGAGACGTCGCTGTGGAACGGCTACCCCGAGGAGACGAACGCGCCATACGGCATCGCCAAGTTGGCGCAGCTCACCCACCTGCAGGCGAATCGTCAGCAATACGGCCAAGTCGGCATCTACCTGATGCCCACCAACCTCTACGGCCCCGGCGACAAGTTCCATCCCGACGTCAGCCACGTGATCCCCGCCCTCATCCGCAAGTGCGTGATGGCCCGCGACGCCGGGGCGGACGAGATCGAAGTGTGGGGAACCGGAGGCGCGAGCCGCGAGTTCCTCTACGTGAACGACGCCGCCGCGGGAATCGTCGCTGCGGCCGAGCACTACGACGGACCGGAGCCGGTGAATCTCGGCGCCAACCGCGAGATGCTGATCAAGGAGCTGGTCGAGATCATCGCCGAGCTCTCCGGCTTCGAGGGTCGAATCCGCTGGGACGACTCCCGCCCGGACGGTCAGCCTCGCCGCTGCGTCGACCCGACCCAGGCGAAGGAGCGATTCGGTTTCCTCGCCGCCACCGACTTCCGCGACGGGCTCGCCGAGACGATCGCCTGGTTCGAGTCCAACCGCGAAGCAGCCGAAGCCCGCCGCAACTGACGAGCCGAGCGGCTCAGCCCTGGGCCAACACCTCGGCGAAGTACTCGGCCGTCTTCTCGATGCCCTCGCGGAGCCGCACAGTCGGTTCCCATCCCAGCAGCTCTTTGGCGCGGGTGATGTCGGGCCGGCGCTGCGTGGGATCATCGACCGGGAGTGGGTGGTATTCCACCTCGGACGCGGAGTTCACGACATCGACCACGATGTCCGCGAGCTCGGTCACCGTGAACTCGTTCGGGTTGCCGATGTTGACCGGGTCGTGTTCACCCGAGTCCAGCAGGGCGATCAATCCCCGAACTTCGTCGTCCACGAAACAGAAGCTGCGCGTCTGGCTCCCGTCGCCGAAGATCGAGAGGTTCTGACCCTGGAGCGCCTGCACGATGAAGTTGGAGACGACACGCCCGTCGTTAGGACGCATCCGCGGCCCGTAGGTGTTGAAGATGCGCACGATCCGTGTGTCGAGGCCGTGGTAGCGGTGGTACGCCATCGTGATGGCCTCAGCGAACCGTTTCGCCTCGTCGTACACGCCACGGGGACCGACCGGGTTGACGTTGCCCCAGTAGCTCTCCTGTTGGGGATGTTCGTGGGGATCGCCGTAGACCTCCGACGTGGAGGCGATGAAGAACGTGGCGTTCTTCGCCATCGCGAGGCCAAGGGTGTTGTGCGTGCCGAGCGAACCGACCTTGAGGGTCTGGATCGGCATCTCGAGATAGTCGATCGGCGAGGCCGGGCTAGCGAAGTGCAGGACAGCATCGACCTCCCCGTCGACTTCGAGGTGGTTGGAGACGTCGTGATCGACGAACTCGAACGCGTGGTTGTCCTGCAGGTGGGCGACGTTGGCGAGATTGCCGGTGATCAGATTGTCGACACAGACGACCGAGTCGCCCCGGTCGAGCAGCCGGTCACACAGGTGCGAGCCAAGAAAACCGGCCCCGCCGGTGACGACCACACGGGCCATCAGCTGCGCCCGACACCCTGGTATGTGAAGCCACGACGACGAACGGCGCCGCGGTCGAGCAGGTTGCGAGCGTCGACGATGTGCTTCTCGGCCATCGAGTCAGCGATCTTGTCGAGGTCGAGCCACTTGAAGTCGTCCCACTCCGTCGCGATGACCAGTGCGTTCGCCCCTTCGCAGGCGGCGTAGGCGTCGTCGACGACCTCGACGCCCTCGACGTCGACGGCCTTCACGGCAGGGTCGTAGCCCTTCACCGTCGCGCCGGCGGCCACGAGACGACGGGCCACGGCGAGCGCAGGCGATTCACGGGTGTCGTCCGTACCGGCTTTGAACGCGAGTCCGAGCATGCCGATGACGGCGCCGTCCAACTGCGTCACGGAGCCGACCTTGCGGGCGATTCGTTCGAACTGCTCGTCATTCACCGCAACGACACCGCGCATGAGGGCGAAGTCGTAGCCGGCGTCCTCGGCAATGGAGATGATCGCCCGGGAGTCCTTCGGGAAGCACGAACCGCCCCAACCGGGGCCGGGGCGGAGGAACTCGTGACCGATCCGATGGTCGTAGCCCATGCCGAGAAGCACGTCGTTGACATCGGCGCCCACGGCTTCGCACACGGCCGCGATGGCGTTGGTGAACGAGAGCTTTGTGGCGAGGAATGCGTTGGCCGCGTACTTGCACGTCTCGGCCGACGCCGGATCGGTGACCATGACCGGCGCTCCAACGCCGAGATAGAGCGAGGCGACGCGGCCGGCCGCGGCCTGATCGTCCGCGCCGATCACGACGCGGTCGGGGTTGAGGAAGTCGTCGACCGCGGTTCCTTCACGAAGGAACTCGGGGTTCGACACAACCGGAATGTCGGACCGATTCATGGCCTGCTCGACGAGGCGGGTCGAGCCGACCGGAACCGTCGACTTGTTGACGACGACGGCACCCGGTTGGAGGTGGGCGCTGATCTCGGCGGCGGCCGATTGGAGGTAGCTGAGGTTAGCCGAGCCGTCTGCCGACTGCGGCGTGGGGACGCAGAGGTAGATGAAGTCGGCTTCCTTCACGGCGTTTTGCGCGCCCAGAACGAACGAGAGGCGACCGGTGTCGATTCCTTCGTGCACGAGCTCTGGCAGCCCGGCCTCGTGGATCGGCACTTCGCCTCGCCGCAGCATCTCGACCTTTTCCGGCACGATGTCCGCGCAGATCACGTCGTGGCCCAGGTGAGAGAAGCAGGCACCGGTGGTCAAGCCGACATAACCCGTCCCGATCACCGAGATTTTGCTCGTCATCAGTTGCTCCTTCGAGTACCAACCTCAAATCGGCCGTACCCGGCCGGTTATGAGTCTACGAGCCGCGCTCGGCGACCCGGGTACCGGCCGTGCTCAGCCGCAGGACTCGCCGGGCGGCGCCGTACCGATCACGCCTCCCGTGGTGGTCGGCGGGAGCGTCGTCGTTGTGGTCGGCGTGATGGTGGTCGTCACCGTGGTAGTCGTCGTGATGGCAACCGTCGACGTGGTCGTGGCGTCAGCTGCCGCAGTCGTGGTGGTGGTCGTGGTTGTGGGCTCCTCCGCCAGGACCTCTACCGCGCCCGAGACGTCGGGGATCGACCCGCTGCCCAGGGCGTTGACCTGTGTCTGGACCTTCACCGGAGGATGCGGGAGGAGGAAGAGAATCTGGTCGTGATTGGTCCCGAGCACGAGCGTGACGATGGCCGCGGCCGGATCCTCGACCAGCCGGGGAATGGGCTCCAGGTATTGCGCGATCGTCTCGGCGTGAGCCCGTTGTCCCTCGGGATACACAACGACGTTGCCGCCCTCCGGCGCGTCGACCGCATAGCGCTCGCCCACGTTGAATTCGAGCGCCTCGAACTCGATGGCAGCTCGCAATGCCTGCGGTCCCCTCCCGGCGTAGACGTCGAACGTGACATCGCCTGGGGTGACGAGGTCGGTGTCGCCCCGGAACACGGCGAAGACCGTCTCGTTGCGGTCGCCCGACAACGCTTCACCCTTGTAGTCCGACCCGCTGCCGATCGTGATGATGTCGACGGAGAGCCGTTGGAGGTTCTCCGCGTCGAACTCACTGAAGGCCTCGCCGAGATCGATGAGCTCGGCCACCGTGAGTTCGCTGTCGAGGACGATGCTCCGAGCCCCCGCCTCAATGAGTGCCGAGAGCGAGATCGGATCCCGCGCGCCTCGGCTGATCGCGCGCTCGAGAGCGAGTACCAGGAAGTCCTGTTGGCGCTGGATCCGCCCGAGATCGGCATTGCCGACGTACTCCCACCTGCCGTCGATCTGCTCCTGGTAGCCGCGCGACCGGATGTACTGGAGGGAACGGACCCCGTCGAGAACATGACACCCCGCCGTCGGTACGTTGAGCCCGCTGGCGGGATCGCCGTAGATGTTGATGTCACGTGCCGGGTTGTTGAACCAGATCGGGATGCCGTCGAGCTCGTCCACGACCTCGCGAAAACCCAGGAAGTCCAGCGCGACAAAGTGATTGATGGGGATACCGAAGTTGTTCGAGATCGCCTCGATCAGACCCTCGGGCCCCTCGACCAGATAGACGGAGTTGATTCGCTTCTCGCCGTTGTGCTCCACGAGCAGATCCCGGGGTATCGACAGGACCCACGCCTGCCCGGTCGCGGGGTTGACCCGAAGGATCGTGATGCTGTCGGCGAAGAACCGCAGCTGCGGGTCGAAGCCGCGTCCATCGAGAATCGGATCTTCGGGGTCGAGACCGAGAGCGCTGTCCTCGCCGATGAGCAGGAAGTTCACCCGCTCCCCGGGCGGGGTGTCGGTCAGCAGGATCTGGCCGGAGATTTCGACCCGTCCGATCTCCGAAACGGATTCGTAGACGTCCTCGATGAACCACGCCGCGGCAAACGCGGCGCCGATCACGCCGAGCGTGGCGAGGATCACGATTCGCTGTGGCCAGGTCCGTCGGAGGACCACGGTGCCGGTGCCGGACATCGGGCGGATGATAGTGGAGGGTCGGCGGGTCGCGGCCTCGCCCATTCCCTGTCGTCAGATGGTTCGCAGGTGAATCACGTCGCCGGTGCCCACCACATGGCGCTCACCGTCATCGTCGACCACGACCAACTCGCCCGTGTCCGTGAGATCAGCGGCTGTGCCGACCAACTCGGAACCCCCGGGTAGTTCGACCCGCACCCGGGCGCCGAGCGTGGCCGAGTGCGTGCGAAGTTCGTCGAGGAGCCCACCGCCATCGGACAGCCGCGGGGCGAGCTCGCGCAGAAGAGCCGCGAGAAGCACGTCGCGATCAGCCGGCCCCCCACACGCGACGATCGACGTCGCTCCGGGCTGCCGTTCGATCGGCGTGATGTTGATGCCGACGCCGACGATCACGCTCGGTGCGCTCCCGTCCACGAACTCGGCCAGGAGGCCGGCGAGCTTTCCCGGAGCCTCGCCCTCGATCACCACGAGATCATTCGGCCACTTCGATCGAACGGCGTCGACACACAGGCCATCGGCCGCCGCTCGGGCGGCGGCTCCGACCGCGTGCATGACCTGTCCGGCGCCTTCGAGCGTGGCGGGAATGCGCAGACTGACGAGCAGCCCAGCGCCCGAGTCGGCCTCCCAGGTGCGATCGAGCCGGCCCCGCCCCGCGCTCTGGTGATCGGCCACGAGTACCGCCCCGGCCGAGTTGCCAGCCCGCGCTTCGTCGGCCAGGTCTGCGTTGGTGGAGCCTGTGGTGGCAAGGTGGCCGAGGGGACCGGGTCCGAGCGCGGCGGCGACCGCAGAACTTTCGGGCAGAAACCGGGCCGCGGATGTCGCACGGGTGTCGTCCATTGGACTAACCATTAGCACGTGTTCTCCAAGGTTCTGATCGCCAATCGAGGCGAAATCGCCATCCGTGTCATCCGCGCCTGCCGCGAGTTGGGGGTGGCCACGGTCGCCGTCTACTCCGAGCTGGACCGCGACGCGCTCCACGTCCGACTCGCTGACGAGGCGTACTCGCTCGGAGGCCAGACGGCCGCCGAGTCGTACCTCAACACCGAGGCCATCCTCGACGCCATCGAGAAGAGCGGCGCCGACGGGGTTCACCCCGGCTACGGCTTCTTCTCCGAGAACGCCGATTTCGCCCGCGCCATCACCGAGCGAGGCGTGACGTTCATCGGCCCACGGCCGGAGGCTATCGAGGTCATGGGCGACAAGATCTCTGCCCGCGAGGCCGCCGAGAAGGTCGGCGTTCACGGCGTGCCGGGGTCCACCGAGGTCCTGACCGACGCGGCGCAGGTCGTTGCGTTCGGCGAGGACCACGGATGGCCTGTCGCCATCAAGGCTGCATACGGCGGTGGCGGTCGCGGCATGAAGGTCGTGAACTCGGCCGACGAGGCCGGAGACCAACTCGACTCCGCCCAGCGCGAGGCACTCTCCTACTTCGGCCGCGACGAGTGCTACATGGAGCGCTACCTCACCAAGCCGCGCCACGTCGAAGTCCAGATCCTCGCCGATACGCACGGCAACTGCGTCTACCTCGGCACCCGAGACTGCTCCGCGCAGCGCCGCCACCAGAAGCTGATCGAGGAAGCTCCTGCGGCCGGCATCCCCGACGAGATCATCGCCCAGATGGGTGAGGCGGCCGTCGCCGTCGCCAAGGGCTGCGACTACGTCAACGCCGGCACCGTCGAGTTCCTCTACGAGGACGGCGGCTTCCACTACCTCGAGATGAACACTCGTCTGCAGGTCGAGCACCCGGCGACGGAGCTCATCACCGGCGTGGACCTCGTGGAGCAGCAGCTCCGCGTCGCGAGCGGCGAGGCGCTTCCGTTCACCCAGGAAGACGTCGAGATCAGCGGACACGCGATCGAGATTCGGATCAACGCAGAGGATCCGGCCGGCGGCGCGTTCCTGCCGTCACCGGGGCCGATCACCACGCTGAAGACCCCGGACGGCTTCGGCACCCGGTTCGACACCGGCTACGAGTCCGGCGACGAGATCAGCCAGTTCTACGACAACCTCGTGGGCAAGCTCATCGTCTGGGGCAAGGACCGCCCGACGGCGATCGCCCGGGCGCTGCGAGCCCTCGGCGAGCTCACGGTCGAGGGCGTGGCCACCACGATTCCGGCCGACATCGCCATCCTCGAGCACGCCGACTTCGTCGCGAACGAGCACAGCACCAAGTGGGTCGAGGAGACGCTCGATCTCACGGGCGTCGGTGCCACTCCCGCCGCCGATGCGGCCGAGGACGATGCCCCCAAGGTCAAGCGCGACCTCGACGTCGAGGTGAACGGCAAGCGATTCTCCGTGTCCATGTGGGTTCCCGAGTCCGCGGCCGCCGCGGGCGGGGGTGCCGCACCACGACCGCGTCGCTCCGGTGGTGGTGGTGGAGGCGGCGGTGCCGGATCCGGCGAGGTCGCTGTCCCGATGCAGGGCACCATCGTCAAGGTCGTCGTGGCCATCGGCGACGAGGTCGAGATCGGCGATCCCATCGTCGTGCTCGAGGCCATGAAGATGGAGAACAACGTCAACGCCGAGAAGGCGGGCACGGTCACCGAGGTCCGCGTCGCCGAGGGCGACTCGGTCGGCGGTGGCGACATCGTTGCCGTCATCGAGTAGCGGGTCGTCGCCCCGACACCGCAGCATGGGCCACACTTGGTCCCGTGCCTGACGACTCCATCCGCGATCGCATCGCCGACGCCCGGGCCGCCACCGAGAATCTGACGGAGAAGGCCGCAGCCCGACTCGCCCGCGACGCCAAGCTGCACGTCCGGGCCCGAATCGATCTGCTCTTCGATGCAGGCACGTTCGTCGAAGATGCGAAGCTCGCCAACGCGACCGCAGACGGGTTTCCCGCTGACGGCGTCGTCACCGGCCAAGGGCTGGTCGACGGCCGCCCGGCGCTCGTCATGGCGAATGACCCGACCGTGAAGGCCGGATCGTGGGGCGCCCGCACGGTGGAGAAGATCGTCCGACTGACCGAGAAGGCGATCGCCACGGACCTGCCGATCTTCTGGTTCGTGGACTCTGCCGGAGCCCGCATCACCGACCAGGTGCAGCTGTTCCCCGGTCGACGAGGCGCAGGGCGAATCTTCCACAACCAGGTCGCGCTCTCCGGACGAGTGCCCCAGATCTGTTGTCTGTTCGGCCCCTCCGCCGCCGGCGGCGCCTACATTCCGTCGTTCTGCGACGTCGTCTTCATGGTCGAAGGCAACGCCTCGATGTACCTCGGCTCGCCTCGTATGGCTGAGGAGGTCATCAACGAACACGTGACGCTCGAGGAGATGGGGGGCGCCCGGATGCACGCGACGGTCTCCGGATGCGGCGACAACCTCTGCTCCGACGACGAGGACGCGATCGGTCAGGCCCGCGACTTCTTCGCCTACCTCCCCACCGCGTGGACCGAGCCGCCTCCTCCGGTCCCCGCCGCCGAACCGGCGCACACGTTCACCGCCGAACTCATTCCGACCGACGACAAGGCGGGGTACGACGTTCGCACTGTGGTGAACGGCATCGTCGACACGGGCTCATTCTTCGAGATCAAGCCGCTGTTCGCGCCCGAGTTGGTGGTCGGCTTCGGCCGGCTCGGCGGCAACACGGTCGGGCTCGTCGCCAACAACCCGGCAGCCAACGGCGGTGTCCTCTTCGTCGACTCGGCCGACAAGGCCGCCCGCTTCATCTGGCTGTGCGACGCGTTCAACGTGCCCCTCATCTACCTCGCCGACGTCCCCGGTTTCATGATCGGCACTGAGGTGGAGCGGCAAGGGATCATCCGCCACGGGGCGAAGATGATCACCGCGGTCTCCGAGGCGACGGTGCCCACGGTGAGCGTCATCCTGCGCAAGGCGTACGGCGCCGGTCTCTACGCGATGTGTGGCCCGGCCTTCGGTCCGGACGCGTGCTTGGCGCTCCCGACCGCCGAGATCGCCGTGATGGGGGCCGAGCCTGCAGTCAACGCCGTGTTCGCGAATCAGATCGCTGCCATCGACGACGAGGCCGAACGTGAGGCATTCATCCAGGCTCGCCAGGACGAGTTCAACGAGGACGTCGACCTTCTCCGGCTCGCGTCCGACCTCGTCATCGACGACATCGTCGAACCAGAGGACCTCCGCCGAGAACTACTCACCCGGCTCGCGCTGGCCGCGAGCAAGGACCGTGAGTTCAGTCGCCGCCGCCACGGGGTCCCCCCGGTCTGAGTTCGCCGCCAGGCCGAACTACTCGGCAGCGTCGCTCAGGGCTTCGGACAGCGTGGGGTGCACGAGTAGGCTCTCGTGGATGTCGCTCACCGTCAGGCCGTTCGTGACGGCGATTGCGAGCACTGAGATCAGCTCCGCGGCGTGTCGACCGACGATCGAGCCGCCGAGCACCACGCCCGTTGCAGGGTCGGAGACGATCTTGACGAATCCGCGCGAGTCGTCGTTGATCATCGCCTTGGCCGACGCCGCGAACGGGACCTTCGTGACCCGGACCTTGCGACCCTCGGAGAACGCATCGGCCTCCGCGAGCCCGACATCGGCGATCTCCGGCTCTGTGAAGATGGCCGAGGCCGCTTTGTCGTAGTCGATCAGCCGGTGATGCTCCCGGCGCAGCGCCCCCATCGCGTGCTCCGCGATCTTGCGACCCTGCATGGTGGCGACGGACGAGAGTGGGAGTCGGCCCGAGAGGTCGCCGGCCGCATAGATGTGGGGCACGTTGGACCGCAGATTCATGTCGACCGGCACGTAGCCCTGGTCCGTCTCGACGCCCGCGTTTTCGAGTCCGAGTGTTTCGCTGTTGGGGATCGACCCGACCGCGAGCAGTGCGTGGGATCCCCGGGCGACGCGTCCGTCGTTGCATTGCACGACGACGTCATCGCCCTCGCGTTCGACTGCCGTCGCGCGTGCCCCCTTGAACAGTCGAATCCCGCGTCGGAGGAAGTCCTCTTCGAGCACGGCAGCAACCTCTGGGTCCTTGCCCGGAAGCACCTGTTGGCGGCTGACCACCAGGGTCACCTCGCTTCCGATGGACTCGAACAGATGGACGAACTCCACGCCGGTGACGCCGGACCCGATCACGATCGCGTGTGACGGGACCGTGTTGGGCGGGTAGGCGTCGCGGGTGGTCATCACCCGGTCGCCGTCGATCTCAGCCCAGTCGGGGATGCGGGGTCGACTGCCGGCGGCGAGCACGATCATGTCGGCCTCGTGGTCGGTCACGCCGGCGGTTGACTCGGAACGCACCGTGTGGGCGTCGACAATCGTTGCCTCGCCGTGGATCAGGTCCACTCGCTGGCTCGCGAGCAACGTGCGCGTCTGCGCCTCCAACCGGCCTTCGATGGTGCGCAGTCGTTCACCGAGCGCCTCGAGATCCACGTCGGAACCGACCTCGGCCAGGCCCATCCGCATGACGCGGCGAAGGAACTGCCGCGCGTTGCCCGTCGCAATCATCGCTTTCGACGGAATGCAGTCATGAAGGTGCGCGGCACCGCCGATGACGTCGCGTTCGACGAGGACGACCTCCGCGCCGAGTCGGGCGGCGTTCGTCGCACAGGAGTTGCCGGCCGGGCCGCCACCGATGATCACTATTCGCTTGGGCATCGGCGCCGAGGCTACCGGCCGCAGCCGGGAAGACAGTGGAGCGCCATGGGGGGCGGGCCTCGCAAGGCGGCTAGATTCGCCCCTCGTGGTCACCGCCGCACCAGCACCAGACGGGCATGATGATCGAACCCCACCATGGCGGTGGCGGGGTCCCCTCCTCGGACTCGGCGCGATCGCCCTTCTGGGCGGGCTCGTTCTGCGCGTCTACGCGCCTTCGCCGCTGTGGCTCGACGAGGCGCTCTCCGTGGAGATCGCGTCGCGCGGCTTCAGCGACATGGTCGATGCGCTGCGCAATGACGGCCATCCGAGCCTCTTCTACCTCCTGCTCGGCGGCTGGATGGACCTCTTCGGCGACTCCGACGCCGCGGTGCGGAGCATGTCGGGCCTCGCGTCCCTGGCGACTGTGGGCGTTCTCTGGCGCATCGGACGACGCCGATCGACCGATCTGGGCATCGCCGCGGCGCTGCTGGGCCTGAGTGCCCCCTACCTGCTCCGCTACGGCACCGAGGCGCGGATGTACGCCCTCCTCGCGCTCTTCGTGGCGCTCGCCTGGCTCGCCGTCGAGCGGGCGCTCGACGATCCGACCATCGGCCGTCTCGCCGCCGTCGCGGGGGCCACCGCGCTGCTCGTACACACGCACTACTGGACGTTCTGGCTGATCGGCGCCACGCTGCTGCTGCTGGCCGTCACCGCCTGGCGCGCGGGCGAGCACCGGACCACCGCGATCCGCGTCGGCGCAGCGATCATGGCCGGCGGTGCGACGTTCGTCATCTGGCTCGGGGTGTTCTTCGATCAGCTCGGCTCCACCGGCACCCCGTGGGCCGACCGGGCCCGCCCGGCCGAAATCGCCGTCGAGACCATGCAGTCCCTCGGGGGCAACAACCGGTTCGAGGGGGAGCTGCTCGGCGTGCTCTTCGCGGTCGCGATCCTGCTCGGCGCCGTCGGCACCCGCATGGGCGACGGAGTCGCACTGCGGTTCCGATCCGGTCCACTCACGTTCGTCGCAGCCGCCCTCCTCACCACCTTGGCGATCGGCGGCGGAGTCGCGTTGGTCACGGCCGGCGCATTCGAGGGTCGCTACGCGGCGGTCATCGTGCCGTTCGCGCTCGTTCTGGCCGCCCGAGGGCTCACGATCATCCCGACTCCCGCGGGGCCGATCATCCTCGCCGGCTTCGTCCTGTTCGGGCTCGCCGTCGGCGTGGACGAGGCTCGCCGCGACCGGACTCAGGCAGGCGATGTTGCCCAGGCGATCGACACCGGGCATGCGCCCGGCGATGTGATCGTGTTCTGCCCGGACCAACTCGGGCCGGCCACTCACCGGGCACTCGAGGCGTCGCTCGAGACGATCGCCTACCCCACCGATGACGGCCGACTCGTGGACTGGCGGGACTATGCCGACGTCATCGCAACGACGGACCCTGAGAGCTTTGTCGACGGGGCCGTCACCGCGGCCGACGGCAACGACATCTGGCTCGTCGCCGGCTTGGGCTACAAGAGCCTCGGGAACCGCTGCGAGACGATCATCAACGTGCTGGGTCGCTCGCACCGCGCCCAGCAACTCGTGGCACCGACCGAGGTGTTCGAGCGGATGATCCTCACTCGATTCGAGCCCGTCTCGTGAAGGGGTGGCGTCGCGAGTTCATCGCCGCACTGACGTCGTGGACGGAGGCGCGGCTCTACGTGGCCACGGCCTACATCACCACCTGGGCGATCCTCGATCGCCTCGAACCGCCACCGGCCTTCTCCCCCATCGATGACGGCCTGATTCCGTGGGACGGCACGTGGTACCGCGACATCGCCGCCAACGGCTACAGCGACCCCGGGCTCGAGGGCGGCATCCGATTCTTCCCGCTCTGGCCCGCCCTCGGCCGCGTCTTCGGGTGGGTCGGCGACCGACCCGACATCGCCCTCGTGATCCTTGCGAACCTCTTCGCCCTGATCGCCGGGATGCTCCTCTACCGACTGACCGTCCAGGAGACGGGCGATCACGGCACGGCACGGCGAGCGGTTCGACTGTTCGCGTTGTTCCCGCCCGCTTTCGTTCTCGTTCTCGGGTACAGCGAGGCCCTCTACGTCACCCTCGCCCTCGGCTTCGTGCTTGCGGTGCGGGCCAGACGCTGGCCCGGGGCCGCTGCGCTCGGCTTCCTTGCGGGTCTCACCCGGCCGGTTGCGGGACTCCTCAGCCTCGTCGCCATCCTCCCCACCCTGCGGACGCACCGACGCTCACCACTCCCGTGGTTGACAGTGATCTCGGCACCGCTCGGCACCATCACGTTCCTGATCTGGGCAGAGTTGCGCCACGACGGCTGGCGAGCCCCGATTGATGCCCAGCGGGAACTGCGCGGCGAGATCGCGGAACCCTTCACCCGCATCGTCGGCGGCCTCGTGGATGGGCTTGGCGGCGACGAAGGAGAGCTCTTCCACGTACTCGCCGCGTTGATCCTGATCGGACTCGCCATCGTGGTCGTGCGGAAGTTGTCGCTCGACCTCGCGCTGTACACCGGCTTCTCTACCCTGCTGCTGGTGAGCGCCGACAACCTCAACTCGATGGAGCGCTACGCCCTGAGCGTGTTCCCGCTCGTCATCGCAGCCGCGGTCATCTCCCGCAACCCGCGGCTGGACCGGTGGGTCCCGACTGCTTCCGCGGTCGCGCTGACCGTCGTAACCACCCTCGCCCTCAACGGCGTCTACGTCCCGTGAGTCCAGTTCGGGTCGGCATCGACGTCACGCCGTTGCTCGGTCCGCCGACCGGGATCCACCGGGTCACTCGGGCGCTCATCGACGCACTCGGCGCCGAGACCGACATCGAGGCTCGGGGTTGGCTCCTCACGGCGCGAGGCGGCAGACCTGACCTCGCCATGCCGGTGCGCCGCTCGCGCATTCCCGCCTCCGTCGCCCATCGTCTCTGGTCTTCGTCCGCGCTTCTCGGCCGCGCGGTCACCGGTCGGGTCGATATCGTCCACGGCCCGAACTTCGTCGCCCCGCCGACCCCTCGAAGCGTCATCTCGCTGCAGGATCTCACGCCGGTCTCGCATCCTGAGTGGTGCCGACCAGAGGTGGCCGCGATGGCCCCTGCCATCCGCCGCGCAGTCAGCGAGGGAGCAACGGTCCACGTCTCCTCCGCTCTCGTCGGCGCCGAGGCCGCAGCGCTACTCGGAGCGACCGACGCGCAGACACGGCTCGTGCATCACGGCGTCGAACCGCTCGTCTCCGCCGATCCGGCGACCGGTCGGGGCATCGCGGGAAGCCCTCGCTACGTACTTGTCCTCGGGACCGTCGAGCGCCGCAAGAACGCGGCCGCCGCGGCGCAGGCCATGGCGCATTTACCTGACGATGTCCATCTGGTGATCGCCGGGCAGGAGGGAAACGACGAGGCGGCCCTCCACGGCGCGCTGGAGCCGATCGATCCCCGTCGGGTGCGGCGGCTCCTGATCGTGGACGATCACACTCGCAGCGCCCTTCTGCGGGGCGCGACGGCACTCTTGTGGCCGTCGATCTACGAAGGCTTCGCCCTGCCGCCGCTGGAGGCACTCTCCGTCGGCACACCGGTGGTCGCCACCGCCGTCGGAGCACTGCCGGAGCTGATCGGCGACCTCGTACCGCTTGTTGCCACCGGCGATGACGACGCGTTCGTGGCCGCCACCGTCGATGCCCTCGAGAACGAGGCCGATGTGAGCGCCGCTGTGACCGAACGGATCGGTGCCCTCACGTGGGACCGCGCCGCATCGGCGATGGCCGACATCTACCGCGAGATCGCGTCCCGCGGAGCCTGAGCCTCGCTACGGGTTCGGCTCGCCGGCCGCTCGATGCAGGAAGGCGGCAGCCTGACCGCGCGTCACCGGGTTGTTCGGGGCGAACGTGGTCGCCGAGGTGCCGGTGGTGATTCCGTTGTCCTTCGCCCAGCCGATGGCCGTCGTGTAGCACTTGCCGCTCGGCACGTCGACGAACTGGCTCGGCGGGTCCGCGGCGGGCTCGCCCTCTCGACGCCAGAGCAGCGTCACCAATTGGCCGCGGATGACGTTCTGGTTGGGCGCGAACGCCGTGGGTGAGGTGCCGGTCGTGATCCCGGTTGCCTTCGCCCAACGCACGGCATCGGCGCAGTAGGCGCCCGACGGCACGTCGGAGAAGCCGTGGTAGGCGAAGCCGGTCGGTTCGCCGGCTTCGCGCCAGAGGAACGTCACCATCTGCGCCCGAGTGAGGTTCTCGTTCGGGCCGTACAGAAGATCCGTGATGCCGTTGGTGATGCCCTGGGCGACCATCCAGTTCACGGCGTCGGCGTAGTAGGCCGCCCCGGTCACGTCGCAGAACGCCCCGCTGTTGGAGAAGCCGCACAGGTCCGCGCCGACGGATCCCTGACGGGTCGGACCCTGACGGAACATCGGCCAGGCATCCTCGGCGGACGTATTGGGCAGTTCATAGGCCGCCACTCAGGTCTGCACGGCAGGCGTGTCGAACTGCGTGAGGACGATGTGGCACTTGCCGTTGAATACACCAACTGCAGCCGACGACTCCATCGACCGTCCGAATCCGACGCGCTGTTGCCAGATCGTGCCGCCCTCGATGTTGCTGCCTTTGTGGCTCCGCAGAAGGGCGAGACCGTCGTCGCCACCGACGGCGACGTCCTGGTCGCCGTCTCCGTCGAGATCGGCGATGATCGGTGATCCGCTCATCCGTCCGGTGCCGAGGTGGTTGAAGTCCGGTCGCATCTTCCATGCGAGCGATCCGTTGCCGTTCCAGGCGCAGACATAGTGGTCAGCGGAACCGACCACGACCTCAAGTTCGCCGTCACTGTCGATGTCGCCGAGAGCGGGCGAAGCGATGATCGTAGAGCCCGCCGACACCGGGACGCCGGGCACGGGAGATCCATCGTGGAGATGGAAGGCGAAGAGCTTGTTGTGGTCGCTGCCGTCGCCGGGGCCACACTGCGGATGACCGTTGCCGCACTCGATGTTCCAGTTGTTGCCCGTTCCGATGATCGCCTCGGCTCGACCATCGCCGTTGATGTCGCCGATCGCAGGCGACGAGTGGAAGACCTCGTTGGCCTCCGCGTTCCACAGCGTGGACACCGCCAGGTGTCCAGTCGAGCGCACGAAAGACGCCACCGAGGTGGCTGTAGTAGCCGCCCGGCGTGCTGTCGCCGCCGATGAAGATCTTCATGTCATCGTCGCCGTCGATGTCGAAGAGCGCAGCCGACGACCAGACGGAGTCGTCGTTGTTGACCGGGAAGCCGGAGAGCGGTGTGCCCGTGCGGTCGACGGCCCAGATGTAGAAGTCGAAACTCGCAAACACCACGTCGAGGTGGCCGTCACCGTCGATGTCTCCGATGGAGGGCGTGGAGAACACACCCTCACACCAGCCGTCGGGACTGCCACTGTTCGCCCACACGTCGCCGGTGTCGCGGCCGAGTGCGCTTCCCCATTCCTTGGCGCCG
Source organism: Acidimicrobiales bacterium (assembly GCA_029246685.1). Lineage (GTDB taxonomy): Bacteria > Actinomycetota > Acidimicrobiia > Acidimicrobiales > Aldehydirespiratoraceae > JAJRXC01. Next base: position 139,649 of record JAQWMR010000019.1, read on the forward strand.
GTCTTGCCGTCGAAGACGATGATGCCGCCGTTCTGGTTCGCGACCCAGGTCGAACCCACACCGACGATGACCTCAGGCGTGCCGTCCTCGTCGATGTCGGCCACGGCCGGGCTCGAGTCCACGGCGGATGCACCGCCCTGCCCGTTGCAGCCATTGCCGGTGTTGACGGTCGGCACGGCGGCCGTCGCCCACTTGAGGCTTCCGTCGCCCTCGTACGCACGCACCATGCCGTCCTGGTGGCCGAAGACGATCTCGTTCTGACCATCGGCGTCGATGTCCGCGATCACGGGCGATGACGACCGATTCCAGCCGTCCATGAGGAACGCCCAGTCATTGACATAGGGCACTGACGCGCCTGCGGGCGCTGCGACAACCACGCTGCCGAGGAGCGCGAGAGCAAGGGCAGCAACGAAAGACCTGTGGACCATGAACAACCGATCGGTATCGATTGCCCGCGCACTGAACAAGATAGGCCACGAGGCCCAGGTATTTGTCCCGCGAACCGTCGTGACGGCTCCGATCGGCGCTATTCGCGAACGATCAGCCAGTCCTCACCGTGTGCTTCTGCGGTGTAGCCGAGCGCCCGCGCCTCGGCCACGAGTCTCTCTTGGTCCGCCGGCGAGAGTGCGGGTGTGCGTTGTTCCACGCCGCCGTGGAGAACGATGTAGCGTACCTCGAGTTCGTCGAGGCGGCGCTCCGCGTCGTCCGCCGGCCACGTGTTGAGCAGTGCCGCCAGATCGGCGAAACCAGCCGGCGCACTTCCCGAATAGCCGTTCACCCGCGGATTCCAGTCCCACGTGGCGTGATACATCCTCGGTGCTTCAACGAAGGCCCACGACCCGCCGGCAACCTGCGTTCGCATCGGCAGCTCCAGCACGGCACCGTCCGGTCGCTCCGCGATCGCCTCGTAGACCGCCACACGATCGCCCTCCGGAACGTCGACCCGGGCCATGGGTCCTCCCACCTCGACCATCACCACAACGACGATGCCGAGGGCCAACCATCGCCGCCGACCCGCCGGCAGGCGGTCGGCGAGGTGCTGGTAGGCCAGCCCGACCAGCAAGGCGAGCGCGATGAAGGCGACAACCGTGAATCGAGACGTCACCCGGACACCATCGAAACCGGGCACCCACCGATGCAGCGCCCGGAACGGACCCTTGAACCCGCCCGGCGAGGGCCCGAGCGCGAAGACGACGGCGACGGCGCCCGCCACGACCAGCGCCAGGAGCTCCTCACTGCGGATTCCTGTGCGGACCCAGGACACACCACGCCGAACGAGGCGCCACCCCACCAGCAGACCGACAACGCCCAATGCCATCGCCACGAAGCCCGGGAAAAATGGGTGTTCCCCGGCCTTCCCGAACGAATTGATGTCGTCGAGGGCGGTACCCCACGACCAGCTGTCCCGCTGCGGAGTGATCAGATCGGTGGGGAGAAGTGAGTTCGACGGCTCGTACCCCCGCGTCAGCCCGTTGCGCTCGTCCACCTCCAGGTAGATGCGCATGACCGGACCGAGGACTGCAGCGACGACGGCGACCGCCGTCAGCCCCGACGGCAGCAGGCTGCGAACGGACGGCAGCACTCCCTGGAGCCACAGCATGGCGACGACCACCACGGCGCACAGCACCCAGAAGAGGCCGTAGTACACGTTGGCCAACGTCATCGCGACGATCGCTAGGCCGAGCCAGGCGCCGTCGCGAACCCGTCGGTGCTCGACCGCTCGAAGAAGCAGCAGGAAGCTCAGCGAGAGGAACCCGAACGTCTGGAGTTGCGGGTGGTTCTGCTGGCCGAAGACGTAGCTGTTGCAGCACGCCACCACGGCGACGACGAGTGCGACGTCGCCCCGCCCGAAGAGGCGCATCGCAAGGGCATGGGCGGCCGAAAGCGCCCCGACGAACAGCGCGAACATCAGGACGTTCAACGCGACGATCGAGTCGCCGGTGATCCATTCGAGTAGGCCGAAGAACGGCGCGAGGGAAAGCATCGGGTCGGACAACGCGAGCGTCTGGGGCTCGGGGTGGAAGATGTTGGCGTCGAACACCGACATCGGGTCGTTGCGCAGACCATGTGCGCCCCACGACAGCGTCCATGTCAGAAACATCGAGTCGCCGAGATCGCCGGCCACCGTCTGGCTCACCCGATGCGGCGTCGGCTGGAGCAGAATCAGCCCAAGCAGGACCCACAGGGGCAGGCGCCGCACGCCTAGGCTCACGCCGTGACCGCCACCGAATCGACGCTCGACGTCAGCATCGTTCTGCCCGTTCACAACGAGGCCGGGCATCTCGCCGACGAGATCGATCGGATCAGCGCCTCCATGAACGCCTCACCCTACTCATGGGAGTTGGTGCTGGTGGACGACGGTTCCACGGACGGATCTGCCGAGATCGGCGCCGGGCGCAAGAACGTCCGCGTACTCCGCTCCGGCCGCAACCGGGGAGCGGGAACCGCTCGACGCATCGGGACCGAGGCCGCCTATGGCCGCGTCGTCGTGTGGTCCGATGCGGACATGAGCTACCCGAACCACGAGATCCCCGACCTCGTCGACAAGCTCGGCAACGGCGACCACATCGTGGGCGCCCGCACCAGCGAACAGGGCACGCTGAAGGTCTTCCGCGTGCCCACGAAGTGGACGATCCGTCGGCTCGCCTCCTACCTCACGAAGACGAAGATCCCGGATCTCAACAGCGGGTTCCGCGCCATGCGCCGCGACGTCGCTCTGCAGTACACGCACCAACTCCCCGCGGGCTTCTCCTGTGTCACCACGATCACGATGGCGTTCCTGATGAACGGCTACTCGGTCGAGTACACACCGATCGAGTACCAGACCCGGGCCGGTGAGTCGAAGTTCCACTGGTTGGCCGACACTCGCCGCTACGCGCTCCAGGTCATCCGCATGATCCTGTCGTACGACCCCCTTCGAGTCGTGCTCCCGATCGCCACGGTCCTCGGGCTCGTCTTCGTCGGCAAGCTCGGCTACGACCTCGTCGACAAGGACTTCAGGCCGGCGGCCAACACCCTGCTGCTCGGCTTCGCGCTGCTGCAGGTCCTCGTGATCGGCTTGCTCGCCGACCTCGTCGTGCGAGTGACGAAGCCGCCGACGCGGATCCCGCCCGGCGACATTCTCGAAGACGTCAGCTAGCTGACGGCGTCGATCAGGCCGTCGAAGCGCGTTCGTACTGAAGGCCAGGCGTAGCGGCGGCGAACGTATTCGCCTCCCGCGTCCGCCATCCGGGTGCGGAGTTCGGCGTCGCCGAGGAGCCGCTCGAGGGCGAGGTCGAAGTCGGCCACGCCGGTGTAGAAGAGTCCGCCCCCGGACTGGGTGACGTGCTCCACCATCGGGCCACACCATCCGTTCACGAGCACAGGTGTGCCAGCGAGCCAGGCCTCGAGGATCACGATGGAGAACGACTCGTAGAAACTGGGATTGATCAGCACATCTGCCGCAGCCAGGAGACCGGACTTGTGTTTCTCGGGGATGGGCCCGATACAGGTGACGCCACGCCCGCTCGGGGCCGCTCCGTCGACCGCTCCGGCGACGATCAGCCGCCCGGCGCCCCCCAGCCCGACATGTCGATCGAAGCGCTCGACGAGGTCGTGGACGCCCTTGCCCGGGTCGACTCGCCCGAGGCAGAGGGCGAAGGGTTCGTCACCGAGGCCGAGCGCGGCCCTCGCTCCCTCGGGGTCTGGCGTCTGGCCCATCTCCACCGGCAGACCCACCATTGCCTGCACCGACGACACGGTCGACGGGAACCGGCGGTGCACGAGCTCCTGCTCGGCGCGGGTGTGGTACGCGATGCCATCCGTCTCGCCGAAGACCTCGTCGAACACGGGGAGGTCGAGCGGTGCCTCGGCGTGAGCGGCCGGATACAGAATCGTCGGCACCTGGGCGGCTCGGTGACCGGCCACCGTCGGGTGGTACAGGTACGGATAGAAGACCAGCACGCCGTCGGCCACGGCCGAGACGGCCTCGACGAGCTCGGAGCTCGTCGGACCCTGCGCATCGATCCAGCGCTCGCATTCGGCGGAGGTGGCCTCAGCTGCCCGCGGGAGCAGCGCGTCGCTTTGCGCGCCGAAGTCGCCGGCTCGGGGACCGTCGACCGAACAGCGGGTGACACTGACGCCGTCCTCGGTGGTGGTTCCGGCGGGATAGTGGTCCGCCCACGTGCGCATGGACAGCGCCCGCGTGGTGATCACGGCGACATCTCGCCCGTCGGCCGCGAGCCGCGTTGCCAGCTGACGTGCGCCGGCCTCGGCCCCGCCCAGCACCTCCGTGCCATAGCGGGGCGTCACGAACGTGATCGGCGTGGTCATCGAGCGGCCCCGGCCAGCAGGGGCTCGAGGACTGACCGCATCCGATCCGCCGCCTGCGGACCACTCAGTTCTGCCGCTCGCGCCCGACCTCGTTCGATGAGACTCGCCCGGACCTGGGAGTCGTTCACGACGCGAGCGATTGCCTCCGCCACGACCGCCGGTGACTTGTCGGCAAGCACCAGGGCCGCGCCACCGGCTGTCTCCGGCACCGCTGCCGCGCCGAACGCGACCACCGGCGCTCCGAACGCCATTGCTTCGACGAGCGGTACGCCGAACCCCTCGTGCTCGGACGTCGACACGAACACATCGGCGGCCTCGTACCAACCCACCAACTCCCGCTCTGAGACCGAGCCTCCGAAGACCACGCGCTCGGCCACACCGAGACGAGCCGCGAATGCCCCCAATGCGTCGCGATAGGAATCAGACGATCCGCCGCCGAGGAGCGCCAGGCGCGCGTCGATGCCCAGCGCGTCCAGCGCCGCAAGCACGCCGACGAGATCCTGTTGACACTTGTTCGGCGAGAGCCGGCCGACGAACACGAGCGTGATTCCGGCGAACGCCGGCGGGCTCTCGCCTTCGCGTTCCAACCCGTCGAAGAGGACGGGCGAGACGCTCACGTCCTCGTAGCCGACCTCGCGCAATTCTCGGGCGTTGTAGTCGCTGTCACAGATCGCCGCGTGGGCCAAGGGCCGCAATTCCCACAGTTGTTGACGCCCCCACCGCAGACCCTCGATCTGCTCGGGTTCCCACGGCTCCACGAACTCGAGTGGCGTGATGTTGTGGTAATTGACCACGACCGGCACGCGACGCTTGGCGATCTCGCTCGCCACAAGGCTGCCGATCGAGTGCTGTAGGATCGTGAGATCGGCATCCGCCTTCCAGCGGTCGAGCAGAAGAACCTGCTCATCGGCCACCATCGTGCGTTCCACCACGAACCGCACCATGTGGCCATCCGCCGCGAGAATGTCGCGCAGCAGCCGGGCGTGCGTGGACGTCGCGTCCCGCTCGTGCAGTTCTGAGAGCACCAGATCCACTCCGCGGTTCACGAACCGGCTCCGACCAGGAGCGGCTGCAGCACGTCACGCATGCGTCGAACGGATGCGGGCGGGCCGAGCGCCGCGGCGCGAGCTCGGCCCCGCTCGATCATCGCGTCGCGGACCGTCGCATCGGTGAGTACTCGATCGATGGCTTCGACCATCACTGCCGCGGATTTGTCCGCGAGGACGAGCCCAGCGTCTCTGACGGTCTCGGGAATCGCGGACGATCCGAACGCGACAACCGGCACTCCGAGGCTCATCGCCTCGACCACCGGCACGCAGAATCCTTCGTGCTCTGACGCCGACACGAACACGTCGGCGGCGCCGTACCAACCCACGAGCTCCGATTCGGACACCGACCCCGCGAACACCACCGAGTCGGCGACCCCCATCCGCGCCGCCAACTCCACGACGGCGTCGTGGTAACCGGTCGACGACGCTCCACCAACGAGCACAAGGCGCGCCGCGATGCCGCGGTCATGCAATGCGACGAGCACACCCACCAGATCCTGCTGGCACTTGTTGGGCGACACTCTCCCCACGAAAAGCAGAGTCGCTCCATCGAAGGCGTCGGGCGCGTCGCCGTCGGATCCGAGCGGGTTGAAGAGCACAGGGGCCACGTCGACGTGATCGAGCCCGAGATCACGCAACTCCGCAGCGTTGTATTCGCTCACTGCGATGCCGCTGCTGGCCTTGCGGCAGAGACGCGCGAGCTGGCGGCGACCGTGGTCGAGCTCAGCCGCGACCGCCGGCTCCCACATGTCGAAGAAGATTGCCGGCGTCATGTTGTGATAGCTGAGCACCGTCGGCTCCGACCGACTCGCCACATAATCGGCCACCGGCGTCCCGGTGGAGGCCTGATAGATGATCAGGTCGGGAGCCGGATCATCGGGGTGCTCGCGAAAGTCGCGTCCGCGGTCCCGCACCTCGGCGTGCACATGGGTCGCGTAGATCTGCGTTTGCGCTCCCATCTCCCGAAGGAGATCGTCGACGGCCAACGTGTGGCGACCGAGCGCGTCGCGTTCGGCGAGGACGGCAGTGAACTGGTGAACGATGGGCGACCTGGTCACGACAGCCGCGCGACAACCAGCGCCTCGAGCCCGTCGTCGTCCACTTTGACGCTCTCGGTCGACGCGGCGACGCCACCGAGGATCGCCCCCCATGTTGTCGGCGCGAGGCCGCGGTCGCCGAGCAGTTCGGCGGCTGCATCGGCGCGCCGAGAACGATCCTCGACGGCGACGGCAACGATGCCACCGGGACCGCACGCCACCGCGGCGGACGCTACCAGGGCGATCGCCGCGGCCGGCGACACACGCTGCAGCGCCCCACCGATGAGGACGGCACCGATGGTTCCGGCCTCGAGTCCGCAGAGGTGTTCGAGCGGGTCGCCCACCCGGAGATCGAGCCCGGCATCGATTCCTGCCAACGCGACCTGAGGATCGCGTTCGACGCCGTATGCGTTGTCCAACTCCGTCAGCGCGGCGCCCGCGCCGGCCGCCAGAACGAGCACTCGGCCAGAACCGACGGCGTCGGCGAGGCGACGCCCGGACGACGCTCCCGCAGTCGGCGCGGGATACACGAGGTCATCGACCGCCGAGTCGACACCAATGACCGATTCGAGCCGGCTGAGGCGGTCGTCGAAACGACGGAGCAGCCGCGCTTGCACGTTGTGAAAGGCGTTGAGCTGGTCACTCATGTAGCGCAGGTACCAGTAGATCCCCTTGCGAATCGCCCCCTTGACCTGCTTGACGCCGGGTTTCGTGCCGATCGGCGCGTCGACGTCGACAAGAGCGAGGCGATCGACACGGTCGAGGAGGAGTTCCTCGGTCGGGCCGACGGCGCCCGGCGGCGCGACGTCCGCCCACGCCCGTTCGATCTCGCGTTCGATGCGAGCCAGCTTGGGATCCTCTCGACGCCGCTCCTCGGCAGCGGCCATGACCTCGGCCTGGATCCGCGCCGCGAATCGGTCGTCGGGCAGTTGCTCGTCGGAAAGCGGGTCGGACACGGTGCGACGCTACCCGCGCCTGCCGCGAGGCGAGCGGAGGTCGCCCCTGCGTACACCGTCGCCCAAGAGACCGACGATCACGCCGGCCGCCAGCAGGAGCATCAGGGTGCTGCGACCGACATGCTCCGGGGTGAACGAGAACTCGACGTCGTGAACGCCGGGCGGCACGACCACGCCCAGGAACGCGGCATCGGCTGTGACGAGTTCGGCGTCCGCACCGTCGATCGTCACGCGCCATCCTGGGTAGTTCGCTTCCGAGGCCACAAGCAGTACAGCGAGATCGGTGTCGACCATCGCCGTGATCCGTCCCCGCCCGTAGTCGATGTCGGCGACGGACGCGTCGGCGCCTACGGAGGGCAGCTCCGGGATCACCACGGATCGATCGACGACGGCGATGCCCGACGGGAGTCCGGCCGCGATCGCCGCAGCAGCGGCCTCCGGAGAAGCAAGCGTCACGGCGCCGTGCGCCAGACGCACCGGCTCGACCGGCCGATCGAGCACGATCACGTCGCCGACTCGGAGTAGTTCGTACGCGTCGTCGCCCGCGATCGTTCCCACCACCGCACTCCCCGCGTCGTTCACGCCAACCAACATCGTCGCGGCGGGAGCTGTCACAACGACGTTGACGGTGGAACCGAGCTGTAGATGCTCACCGAGCACCGCGAAGCTCACGGCGCCCGTGTCGGACGGCTCAACCCACCGCCGCTCGTTGGTGGTGCCATCGTCGGTCGTCACCGCGACGTCGACGAACCCGTCCGCGTCCGGGGCGAGCTCCACGAGCACGGCCCGCAGACCACCCTCCGGAACAGCGACGGTTCCCGCGAGCGGTTGCACCGCCGGATCGGCGCCCGCTGTGGCGCGAGGCGGTCCGCTGCGGGTGCCCGGCGGAGTTGAATCCGGGAACTGCGCCCACAGACCGACGGCCATGGCGTCCCAGATCGGCGACGCGATGTCGGTTCCCCGGGCGATGTTCGGATAGGTCGGCGTGCCGCCACCGGCGCGGCGCAACATGTCTGGGTCCACGGCGCGAAACAGCTCCTGGTAGCCGGGCGACTTGAGCAGCTGCCCGCGAGCGTCCGTGATGTCGAAGTGCTGCGTGGTGGATGGGAAGAACGTGCGGCCCTCCCCTGCCAACCGTTCGCCCGGACCGAGCTCGTTCTGCACGAGCGTGTGTGCCGGCGTGGCTGCGATCCGTTCGTCGCGGCTCACGATCGTCGGCACCGGCATGGCAAACGCCAACAGCTCCACCGCGACGATCACCACGAACCCGGCCCCGAGCTGATCGGCGTCCAACCGACCTCGCAGCCGGGCACCGACCATCCCGAGAGCGGCGAGCAGCGCGAGGATCGATGCGCTCGAAGCCGCGATCGACGGCCGAACGGCGTCGGCAGCGCGCGCGGCGTCGACCCACTCGAACATCGAGGGGACCATCACCAGCATGCCGAGGGTGCCGACTGCACCTATGGCTCGGAGCTCGCGGCGTCGATCCGCTCGGTCCTCGCACAGCCACTCGACACCGAGCGCCGCTCCGAGCGCGACGCCGAGACTGATGAGCACTTTCGCTCGCGTCATGACCCCACCCTGCGATCCGGTGAGGTCGCCGAGCGCAACGCCGAGTGGGCCGCCGACGTACGCGATCAGGACCCCGACAAGGGCCACCACCAAGAGCCCCGCGGCAACGGATCGTCGTCGTCGATCCTCGCCGACCAGCCCGGCGACGAAGCCGACAAGCGCCAGTACGACGACGGATGCCCCGAGGTGGGTGTTGAACTCCACCCAGTTGCCCTGGCCGAACCACGGCTCGCCGACGGCGTCGCTCCCCCAGATCGCCGGAGCGACCGCAGTGAGCAGATATCCCAGGCCGGCCGACGAATCGTCCGGGTTGCCGACGCGGTGCGAGGTATCGGCCCAGTCGACGTACTCCGAGAAGCCGATCAGATGAGGTCCGGCGATCAGCAGGGCGAGGACGGCCGCACCGGCACCCACGAGCAGTCGCGGCGCCAGCCAGCGGCGCCGGTCTGTAGCACCGAACACCTCCGCGCCGAGCCGCACGATCGCGTAGAGCGATGCGCCAAACAACGTGTAGATGAGCACCGACGGGAAGTTGGCCCACACCATCAACCCGACGACGCCGCCCAGAGGAACGATCCGCCAGCGCTTCGGGTCGGCGATCATCCGCTCGATCGCCCACAACAGGCCAGGAGCGAGCGCGGCGACCGAGCTGTGGGGCCAGTTCATCCAACCGACCATGAAGCCGGAGAGGCCAAACGCGACACCGCCGACAAGGCATGACACGCGACGAAGACCGACGGCACGGAGAAATCCCATGGCGAGAACGATCGCGATCATGGCGCGAACGGCAGCAACCAGCCCGGGCGAGTACCAGGAGGGCGTGAACAGGTACGGCAACGCGAAGACCGGCGCGCCGGCCTTCATGGTCGGCTGCCCGCCGGCGAGATCGGGGTTCCACCAGCCAAGGTCACCGGCGCGCAGGTCGTCCGCCGCGCTCGCCCAATGGGCGTGGATGTTGATCGGGTCGCCGGGGCCGTTCTCGAGCGAGTAGCTCTCGTGTTGGTACGCGTCGAACGGCGGCGCCGTCGCCACGAGGTCATCAGACACGAGGCTGCCGCCGCCGAACAGCGCGGGCCAGAACGCGAACAGCACGACCGCGAGCGCGACCGAGAGCACAACGCGTCGTGAGGTAAGAACCGATCCCATCGCCGACGGACGCTAGCTTCGCTGACAGCCATGGTTGCGCTCAGGACCATCCCTCCGGGATCCGACCCCCTACCGAACTCGTTCGCCGACGAGGACTTGGTGATCGCGCTCGACGCCGACGCGGCCCTCGATGGCGCCGCTGCGGCTGCCCTCGTCGAGGCGGCGGCGACCTCGGAGGCCGACGCGTTCTATGGCGACATCGAGGTGGCCGGTCACCGCACGAGGCGTCCTGCGTGGAGCCCGACGCGTTTGCGGGCGGACCCGACGGCGGCCTCACCGGTCGCGGTCCGGGCTGGGTGGCTGCGCGCCACCGCCGCGGCCGGGGGCGACCCAGCGTTGCCTCTGCGCCTCGTCGAACAGCACGCGACAGTCGGCCATCTTCCGGCGACGCTGACCCGCCACAAGACGGCGCCCGAGTCGCCGAGCGACGCCGAGCAGGCCGCTCACCGGAGTCGAGTCCTCACCGCCGACGTATCCGCCAATGTCGACATCGTCATCCCTTCCGCCGGCTTCCCGATCGAACCTGGTGGAGCGATGGCGATCGCCGGCCTCCTCGCGACCCTTCCAGTGAGCGCCAACGCCTCCATCCTGGTGGTGGTCGGCGACGAGTTCGTCGGCCGGATTGACGAGCTGACCGCTCGCAGCGACGTGCGCGTGATCACGCGACCCGCCGGCCCGTTCAACTTCTCGGCGGCGGTCAACCTCGGCCTTCAGCACGCCACCTCTGACCAGGTCCTCCTCCTGAACGACGACATGGCCGCGTTGACCCCGGATGCCGTTTCGGCCATGGCTGCACACCTCGCCGACCCAGGCGTCGCCGCCGTCGGGGCCCTCCTCACCTATCCCGACGGAACTATCCAGCACAACGGTGTCGTCCTCGATGACGCACGGCCGCTGCATTCGTTCGTCGGCTGGACGCCAGAGGCCACTGCGCCCCATGGCGGGCTGATCGCGCGCGAAGTCGCCGCCGTCACCGGAGCGTGTTTGCTGGCCCGTCGCCGCGATCTCCTCGCGGTCGGCGCGCTCTCAACGGGCTTCCCTCTCTCCTTCAACGACATCGACCTGTGCGTGCGCCTGCAGCGTGCCGTCGGACGCGTGGTCGTCGAGCCCGCCGCCCGATTTACGCACCACGAGACGCTGAGTCGGCAGCCGGTCATCACTGCGGAGGAATGGGATCGTTGGATCGATCGGTGGGGCGAGATCGAGGACCCGTGGTATCACCCGGGCCACCGACGGCCCGACGACCCGCACCAGCTCCATCGCAACGCCGACCATCTCGAACCGATCGAGGACCTCGCGCCCGCGGCCGAACTGGTGCGGTTCCCGTCATTGCGATCCCGAGTGCATCGCGGCCGCGCCGCGGCCGTCGGCGCCTGACCTATCGTCGGCCCGTGGCAACCTTCGACGATCTCCCTGTGAACGAAGGTGCTGATCCCGTCGAGAGCGCAGACCCCACGGTCCTACGGGCGGAGATCCTGCGCCTGCGAGAGAGCTTCCTCTCGTCGAACGGCCGCACGGAAGTGCTTCGGGACCGCATCACCGAGCTGGAAACGCGAGAGCGCGAGCTCGACGAAGCCAACCAAGACCTCCACACCGAACTCGCCCGCAATCCTGTGATGCGCCTCGTCCGCGCCGTCCGCCGGCGGATCGGCAGCGGCGGATGAGTCGGCCGATCGACGGGCTGCCCGGGGCGCGCCCAGCCGCGATTGCACCCGGCTCGTTCACGGTGATCGTGCGCACCCAGGGGCGTCGCCCGCGATCGCTCCGGGAAGCACTCGATTCGATCGCGGCGCAAACGCACGATCACGTCGACACCGTGGTGGTCGTCCATGGAGACACTGCGGCCACGAGCGATGTGCGAGAGCAGATCGGCGCCCGAGCCGGCGTGACGGTCGTGAACACCACTGACACGGGCCGAGGCGCACCCTTGAACGTCGGCCTGCGCGCCGCTGCGGGCGACTACGTGTGCTTCCTCGACGACGACGATCTCGCCGAGCCGAACTGGATCGCCGAGGCCGCGACGGCCGCCGGATCTGCACCCGGCACCATCGTCCGGTCGGTGACCGCCACCCAGGCGTGGGCCACCGACGGCAGCGAGCAGCCGGCCCGGCCGATGGGCGAAATCGAGCATCCGTTCCCCGACCATTTCGACCTCCTCGCACACATGAGCGTCAACAACACGCCGATCTGCGCCCTCGCCTACCCGCGCCTCGCGCTCGAAGAACTCGATCTGTGGTTCGACGAAACGCTGCCCGTCTACGAGGACTGGGACCTACTCATGCGAGCCGCGATGCTGCTCGGGGTCACGTCGATCCCGGCGGTCACCACGCTGTACCGCCGCCTCGACAGCGGCAACGCAGACACGGCCGCAACGGTGGCCGAGTGGGAACAAGCACACGCGGCGGTGGTCGACCGACTGAGCGCCGCAGAGGTAGTTCTGCCTGCCGGCGATGCCAGGCGTCTCGCGGGAACCCACTTCGAACCGGGTAGTCGAAGCCGCCACGAACGGGAGCTGACAGAGCTCCACTCCGAGATGGCTCAGCTCACACGGTCACCCGTTCGGATGGTGAAGGCGCTGGGCGGTCGACTTCGGCAGAGCGCGCGGAACCGACGCTGAGCGCCGCGACGAGAAGCAGCACCCAGTTGTAGGAGAACCAGAGCACGAAGCTCTCCGTCAGGTTCTCGATGACGAGAAACGAAATCGCCGAGAGCCAGGTCCACGTGGCAACGCTCGGTCGGCGCCATGCGGCGAGCCCGGCGTTCGCGAGGCCGACCGCCACCACGGCCGCGAAACTGGCCAGGCCGATGAGGCCGGCACCAAGCCAGACGTCGTGGATGCTGCCATGGGCACTCCCGCGTTGGAGCAGCTCGTGGCCGGAGGTGAAGTCCGGTTGGGTCCACATCGTGAACCATCCGTGGCCCTGCCAGGTGCGCTCACCGATCTGGTTCCCGACCAGATCCCAGATGGTGCGCCGCTGGATGAATGTGGACTCGTCCCAGAGCGAGGCGACAACCGCGGTCACGACACCAGCGCCACCAACGGCAATCATCGGTCCGACGACGAGCGCCGGCCAACCCCATCGATCCCTCGCTCGTCTCGTCCCGACGACCACAAGCCCGATTCCCGCGGCAGTGAACATCGCCAGCCACGCCGTGCGGCTGCCGCTTCCGAGCATCAGCACCGCGCCGAGCACCGCTAGGCAGATCGCCCCGACGCGCACTCGGCCCCGTCGTTCGATCGCCAACCCGACAGCCAGGATCACGGTGAGCGCGGCAACGGGGGCGAGCGAGTTCCGGTTGGTGAAAATCCCCCGCCAGTCGTCGTTCTTGTCCTGTCCTATCGAGTCGCTGAACGCGATGGCCGCCGCGCTGGCGACCAGCACCACGGTGCACGCAAGGAGCACGACCGTCCGCAGGTCATCGAAGCGGAGCTGCGCCAGCAACCACGCGAAGCAGGCGAGCCCGATGTACATCGCGGCGCGGCCCCGAGTGATGTCGGGCGCAACGCTCCACAGGCTCGTCGCGAAGATCCACGCAGTGAGGCCGCCGACGAGAACGATGGCGGCGCGCTGGGCCTTGGACACCCTCGACCATCGCCCGGGCCCGAAAGCGGTCATCGCCACGACGGCCGTAGCGGCGACCGCCAATGCGATGAGGGACTCTCGCACGACCGGTCCGTCCCAGTCCCACCAGTGCTCGAACACCCGGAACTGCAAGAAGAAGGCAGGCCCGTTCATGCAGACGACCACGCCGAGCGCAAGTAGCGCGAGACGGGCACGTGACGTCGGCATCGTCCCATCGTACCGACCGGGAGTCGGTAGGATCCGATCGGTCATGCCCACCCTTTCGCCATCGATGCGCAAGAGCGCGTCGCTGATCTACCACTTCGCGGAACGCGAATCGAAGGCCCGCTACAAGCGCAGCCTCCTGGGCTGGTTCTGGTCGTTCATGAACCCGCTCACCACAGTGCTCGTCTACAACTTCGTTTTCGGCGTCGTCTACGGCGCGAAGGCACCCCTCACGGACAACGGCAAGGCGGAGAGCTTCGGCCTCTACCTCTTCACCGGACTTGTGGTGTGGTCGGTCTTCACCGGGGTCGTCAACGGCTCCATGGGATGGCTCGCCGGCGTGAGCGAGCTCCGCAAGAAGATCTATTTCCCCACCGAGACCGCGTTGCTCGGCGGAGCCGCCGCGAACGCGGTCCAGACCAGCCTCGAGGCCGTCGTGCTGATCACCATCATGATCGCGTTCGCCAACATCTCGTGGACCGTGATCTTCCTGTTCGTCGCGCTGACCCTCGTGATGCTCTTCGCCCTCGGTATCGGTTTCATCGTGTCGGTCTTCAACGCCCGCTATCGCGACATGCAGTACCTGATGGGAATCCTGCTCGGCGTCGCCTTCTTCGCCGTGCCGATCGTGTACACGGAGGAGCTTCTGAACCGGCAAGAGGTTCCGGATCTCGTTCGCGTGTTCGTGACGTGGAATCCGCCCGCCCTCTTCGTGGAGATCGCCCGCGACGCGATGTACTTCCTCGAGGTCCCCCAGTGGAACCGGCTGCTCGCGGCAACGGTCTGGGCCGTCGTGACCTTCACGGTCGGTTGGGTCTTTTTCCGGTCCAAGAGCATGGAAATCAGCGAAGAGCCATGAGCACGCGTGCGATCTCCGTCGACGGTGTCTCGAAGAAGTTCCGGCTCGAGCGCAACCGTCCCAGCTCGATCAAAGAAGCGATCCTGCGCATCGGCAAAACCAACGACGCGGACGACTTCTGGGTGCTGCGCGACATCCAACTCCAGATCGAGCGGGGCTCGTTCTTCGGCCTCATCGGCCACAACGGCAGCGGCAAGTCCACGCTGCTGCGCCTCATGGCCGGGATCCACCGTCCCACCACCGGGACCATCGAATCCGACGGGCGCCTCTCGGCTCTTCTCGAGCTCGGCTCCGGGTTCCACCCTGACCTGACCGGACGGGAGAACGTCTTCCTCAACGGCGCGATGCTCGGCCTCAGCCGGAAGCAGATGGCCGAATCGATGGACACGATCATCGAGTTCAGCGGCATCGGCGACTTCATCGATGAGCCGGTGAAGATCTACTCGAGCGGCATGTACGTCCGCCTCGGCTTCGCCGTCGCGGTCAATGTCGACCCCGAGATCCTCCTCGTCGACGAGGTCATCGCGGTTGGCGACGAGGCATTCCAGCGCCGCTGTATGGCCCACATGAACCTCCTGCGGGAGAAGGGCACCACGATCGTGCTCGTCAGCCACAACACTCGGCTGATGACCGAGCTGTGCGACACCATCGGGTGGCTCGACCACGGCCGGCTCATGGAGGTCGGCCCCTCCGAGGGCGTGATCGCCAGCTACCTCGCAGCCGTCGACGCCGACGGCGACAACAAGCTCACCACCCGGGACTGATCAGCTCCGATGCTCTCGCTGTCGCTTCGTCGGCCATCCGCACTGCGTATCGACACGCATCATCGAACGGCGACGGAGGCCGACTCCACGCACGATCCGGATTCGTCGCATCACCGCCTCACCCAGAGCCGGATCGTCGGCCATGAACCGGCGCAGTTCGCCCGCGGCGCCGACGCCCTCCTCTCACTGGCGATGCACCGAGACGCCGGCGTGCGGCCGCTTCGAGGAACCGTCGATACGGGCGAGACGGTCACGGTTGCCACTCGAGTCCTGGTGGTGTGGGTGCTCTTCTCCTGTCGCGTCGAGGAGGTGACGCGAACGGACGATGGGGCCTCGTTTCGCTACGTCACCCTT
The DNA here is from genome assembly GCA_029246685.1 of Acidimicrobiales bacterium. GTDB lineage: Bacteria > Actinomycetota > Acidimicrobiia > Acidimicrobiales > Aldehydirespiratoraceae > JAJRXC01. The sequence continues at coordinate 155,485 of JAQWMR010000019.1, forward strand.
CCGGGCCACCCCGAAGAGGGCGAGGAGACCTTCACCCTTCGACTTCTCCCAAACGGCGACGTGCAACTCGACATCGTCGCCAATGCTCGACCAACCGGCGCGCTCGTCCGCGCCCTCGGGCCGATCGCGATGGCGCTGCAGCGCCGCGCGACGAAGCGCTACCTCGACGCGCTGGAGTCGCTCGCCGACTGAGCCGACGCGGGGGCCGAGCGACGAAGTCGCCCGAACAAGAACCCACATCCCCAGCTGACGTGCATCGTCGCGAAGACGGCCATCAGCAGGTAGCGGTCCGACTTGCGAGGAAGGTCGGGGCGCGAGTCGCGGGCGACCAAGAGGGCCGACCCGGCGTAGGCCACCGGAAGCGCATAACCCCGGGCTCGGCCGCGAAGCAGCTCGACGGCACTGATGATCAGCCCGATCACCAGCAACGGCGCAACGGTCTGGCGGGGCTTCAGCGAGCGGGGGTTCCGGCGAAGCACGTGGCGCTTCCATGCGCCGTACTGGAAGTACTGCGACGCGAGCTGCGAGAACGTCGCCCGGGGCCGGTAGGTCACCATGAGGGCCGGGTCGAGCCACACCTGCTCCCCCGCGGCGCGGAGCCGGTAGTTGAGCTCGAAGTCCTGGTTCCGGTCGAGGGTCTCGTCGAAGCCACCCACGGACTCGAGCGCCTCGCGGCGGAACACACCGAGGTAGACGGTGTCGGTCGGGCCCTCGTAGCCGTCGCTGCGGAACCGGGCGGGCCCCGCACCGAACGGTGAGCACATACCGACTGCGATCACCCGCTGAAGCCCGTCGTCTCCGACCGGGCGTTGGATGCCGCCGACGTTGGCTGCGCCCGTTCGCCGAAGCGTGGCGACCGCCTGGCGGAGATAGCGAGGCGGCAGAACGCTCTGGGCGTCGACGCGGGCGACGATGTCGCAAACGCCGACGGCGGTCGCCAGATTGAGTCCGACCGGGGTGCGGCCCGTGGGGTTCGCGATCACGGTGATGCGGGGGTCCGCTTCGGCGAGCGACGCGGCGATCTCCCACGTTGCGTCTCGGCCGGGCCCGACGGCGACGGTGACGTTGATCGAGCCGGGGTAGTCCTGCTCCAGAATCGCGTCGAGACAGGCGTCGAGCGTGCCGGCCGCATTCAGTGCCGGGACGATGACGTCGACAGCCGGCGCCAGCTCGGTGACTGCCGCGGGCTTCACCGCGCCGAGCGCCGCAGCATGACCAGCACCGTCTCCGCCATGATCTGCAGGTCCAGGATCGGTGACCAGTTCACGACGTACTGGAGGTCGTGACCGAGCTTGTAGCCCGGGTCCGTCTGGTAGTGCCCACGGATCTGCGCCAGGCCGGTGATGCCGGGCGGAAGGTCGTGGCGGCGCCCGTACCCCGGGATGAGCTCCTCGAATCCGGCGACGAACTCCGGCCGTTCCGGACGGGGTCCGACGATCGACATCTCGCCCCGAACGACGTTAAGGAGTTGCGGAAGCTCGTCCAGTCGGCTCTCGCGCAGCAATGTCACGCCGGCCACGATGCGGGGATCGTCCTCGTTGGCCATCACCGCGCCACAGCCGTCCTCGGCATCGTGACGCATCGTGCGGAACTTAAGCATCGTGAATCGCGAACCGCCAATCCCGACGCGCTCCTGACGGAAGAGCACGCCCTTGCCGACCCGGATCCGCACGTAGAGCGCAACCGCAGCGCTGAGGGGGATGAGCACGGGCGCGAGCACGAGGAGCACAGCCAGCTCGATGATCCGCTTGAGACGAAGCCGGTACTGCGGCACCGCGTGGGTCCGCAGCGCCACGAACGGCATGCCGGCGATCTGTCGACTGCGCTGGAGGCCGAGCAGCGTGTCCGACGGCGAGATCCGGTAGAACACGCCGATCTTGCGGCGCTCGAGTTCGTCGAGCGGATCCGGATAGATCTGGTCGAGCGACCGGCCGCTCAACAACAGCACGTCGGTGGCGCCACAGCGGTTGCACCCGTCGAGCAGGTCGTGGGCATTCGGCGTCTGCCCCACGACCTCGGCATCGCCACCGGCGTCGGCCAGATGGGTGCGAGCGAGTGTGATGTCGTCCGGTGTGCCGACGAGGAGAATCTGCGAATGGCCATAGCGCCGCGAGCGGAGCCGCCGCGAGACCAGCCGGGGCACGGCCACGGCGACCGTGCCCAGGACGAGGAGCGCCGCCAGGTTGAGCCGGGGCATCAGGTACCGCCCCGTCGCCAGTCCGATGGCCGCACTGATGAGCACGGAGACCGCCGACAGAGCGACGATTCGCGGTAGCCACGGCGGCAGGCCGAGCCGCTGCTCGTACTCGTAGAGCCCGCCGAAGTAGTACATCACCATGTGGATCGCGGTCGCGATGCCGAATCCGACGAGATAGTGCGACACGGCATAGTTCGGCCACGAGAACCCGAACCGGGCGACGGTGATCGCGCACATCAGGCCGTAGAGCAGGACCGCGTCGAAGACGTGGAGGTAGCGGAAACCGCGACGGCGAAGCTGGCGAATCACCAGGACTTCGCCCGTGTCGGGAACCGTCTCGACGGGTGGTTGCTGTGTCTGCATCGACGCCTCGGCCCAGCTGGGGCCTGCGACGATGCTAACCGGCCCGTCATGGGGTCCGGGTCGCACCAGCGATCAGCTGACAGATCGCTGCGCCTGCCACGTCGTCCGCTGCGAGCCGGGGTTCACGACGGACGCCCGGATCAGCATCGGCGACCTCGGCGAACGAGCCGAGCTGGGACACCTCGTCCGGGTGGCTGGCGGCCAGTGAACAGAGTTTCGGTTCCGTCGACACGATAACGCTGGGCACCCCCGCCATGAGGGCGAGCACCGTGGCGTGGTAGCGCGACGACACGACGAGCCTGGCGCCGGCCACTGCCTCGACGTGGTCGTCCTCATCGAGGCTGATGATTCGGCTCGACGCGGTGAGCCGACCGGCCAGATCGCGGGCGAACGCGCGGTCCCGGTCGCCCCGGAAACATCCAAGCGCGACCGGCGCGTCGAGTCGGGTTGCGAGCGTGTCGACCGCCGCGGCGATCTCATGGACCGGAGGTTGGACGAGTCGTCGAGCGGCGGGCAGGAATCGCCCCGGCCGAACGCTTGGCCCCAACGCGACCACAATCTCGCCGGTCTTCACGACTGCAGGAAGCGCCAGGCCGAACACGAGGTCGGCACCCGTCGTGACGTCGTGGAGCCCAGCCGCCGACAGCGCGTCTGAAGACTCCTGATCTCGCGTGACGATCACGTTCGAACTCAGCGCGCGACGCAGCAACCGACGCGACGATGACCGACGCAGCGGCTCGGCCCCGACGCCCACCCCCGCAACCGGGACAGCAAGTCGCGTTGCTCGAAACGCTGCCGCGAGGTGGCCGGGCAGATTCCACAGGCTGCTCCTGTCCTGCAGGATCCCGCCTGGGCCGACGACGACGCCGTCCACTGCTGACACAGCCCGCCGAGCACCGAGGCCCCACGACACCGCGTCGACGCCGTGTCGGTCGGACGTGTCCGCGGGATCACGCGATGCGACGACCGGGACCGCTCCGGCCTCGCGGATCAGCTCGACGATCGCTCGGGTGAGGAGCTCATCGCCGACGTTGCCGGCGCCGGCCCATCCACAGACGAGGATCCGGGGACCGTCATTGGGGGCGGGCTCGCGCATCTCGCGGACGCTACCGCTGCTGGTAGCGTCCATCGTCCATGGAGGAGTCAGTGATCCCCCGGCTCTCGGTTGTCATGCCGTGCTACAACGAGTCGGCAACCATCAACGAGATCGTGAAGCGGGTGCTCGAAAGCCCCCACACGGCAGAACTCGTGATCGTGGACGACGGGTCCACGGACGGCACCCGCGACATGCTCGACGCCCTCGACGATCAGCGAGTGAAGGTGTTCCTCCAGCCCCAGAATCAGGGGAAAGGCGCCGCGATCCGCCGAGGATTTCGCGAGGCATCGGCCGAGTTCGTCATCGTGCAGGACGCTGACCTCGAATACGACCCGGTCGACTATCCCCTCCTTCTCGAACCGCTTCTCGCCGGAAACGCCGACGTCGTCTACGGCAGCCGCTTTCAGTCGGGCCGCCCGCGGCGTGTTCTCTTCTTCTGGCACTCGATGGGCAACCGACTGCTGACGTTGCTGTCCAACATGTTCACGGACTTGAACCTCACCGACATGGAGACCTGTTACAAGGCGCTCCGCACCGAAGTGGTCAAGTCGCTGGATCTCCGGGAGGATCGCTTCGGCATCGAGCCGGAGATCACGTCCAAGGTCGCGGCCGGCGGTTGGCGCGTCTGGGAGGTCGGAATCTCCTACAGCGGCCGCACCTACGCCGAGGGCAAGAAGATCAGCTGGCGCGATGGCGTCGCCGCGGTCCGGTGCATCGTGAAGTACGGCATCGAGGCGCGGCGCAGCCGTCCAAGTCACCTGCGGGACTGAACCTTCTCGACCAGCGCCGTCTAGAAGAGTGCGAGATCCGGTGGGGCAACGCTGCCCGACCAGGCGAAGTCGGCATTCGCGAGTCGGGACTCGAAGGTAACCATCTGCGCGCGGGTCACGACGTCATCGGGCGAGAAGAGTCCAGGCCCCGTGCCCGTGGTGATCTCGTGCTCGGCCATCCAGTCGACGGCCTCGGCATAGAACTCGCCGGGGTCGACGTCGGTGAAGCTCGACGAGAACGACGGGCTCGGTTCGCCCGCCGTGCGCCACATGAATGTCGCGAGCTGGCCGCGGGTGACCGCGTCGTCGGGCGAGAAGACGCCGGGCGCGGTGCCGGTGGTGACATCCGCATCGGCCGCCCACGCGACTGCCATCGCGTACCACGCGGCCGGGTCGACGTCCGCGAACCCGGAGGACGTGCCGTGATCGGGCGAGCCCATGAACCGCCAGAGGAACGTGACGGCTTGGGCCCGTGTGAGTTCGCCGTCCGGACCGAAGTCGTTGCCGCCAATACCGGAGCTGACACCGACGAACTTCGCCCAGTCCGCCGGTTCGACCCAATAGCCGCCGGTCGCGTCATCGAAGGGCACGAAGTCCACGATCTCCTCGAGCCGCAACTCCGGAAAGCGTGGATCTCGATCGAAGGGGTTGGCCGTCACCCGGGTGACCATCTCGCCCGCCGCTCGCAACAGATTCCGGCGGCGCGACACGTTCCAGCCGTTCGTCCAGTCGCTGCCGATCAGTGCGAACGCACCCGCCACGTGGGGTGAAGAGAACGACGTGCCCTGCTGTGACGCGAACCCTGAAGCGTCGTAGGAGAGCAGCACAGTGCTCTCGATCGGACTCCCGGGGGCGAGAAGATCGAGATCCTCATCGGAGTTCGAGAACGAGGCTACTTCTCCGGCACTGGTCGTCGCGCCCACGGAGATCACGTCCGCAAGGCACGCGGGGAAGGTCATGGAGTCCTCCCAGCCGTTGTTGCCGCTGGCCGCAACGACAGCAATACCGGCGGAAGTCAGCCGGTCGATGACGTCCTCCCAGACGGCGTCCTGACAGCCACCGGGCGAGCCGCCGAGGCTGAGATTCACCGCGGCGATCTTGTAGGTGTCACGCATGTCGTAGACGTACTCGAGGCCGGCGAGCACCCCGGCCTCCGGGATGTAGGCGCTGTACGGGAACTCCGGGTCGCCCACTTCTGCGATTCCTTCGACGACGCCGGTGACGCGGATCGCGAGGATGTCGGCCTCCGGGGCGACGCCCGTGAGCACCTCGTCGTCGCCGCTGATGACGCCGGCAACTGCGGTGCCGTGACTGCAGCTGATCGGGATCACGGTGCATGGCTCGGCGCTCGTGTCGGCCCGGGTGCCGTTCTCGCACAGCTCAGTCACGCTGATGCCGGGTTCCGTCGAGAAGGTGGGCAACCCGTCGAGGAAGCAGCGCTGGTCGATCACGGAGCCATCGAGGCCAGGGTGATCCGCGTCGACGCCGCTGTCGATCACCGCGACGACGCGGCCCGCCCCGGTGGCGCCATCCACCTGCAGAGAACTGGCGCCGATCGTTGAGGTACTCTCGTCGAGAAGGAGCCGCAGATCGTCGCGGGCGGGCCGAACCGACTCCACGAACGATGCCGTCTCGAGAGACCGCAGCGCTTCGGCGCTGACATCCGCGGCGATGATGTCGATGCCGTCCAGCGCGCCGGTCGTCTCGAAGCCGTCGAGCTCGATCTCGAGTAGCCCGGCGAGCACCGGAGCATCGCCCGGAACGCCGAGGTCGACCATCTCGATGATCACAGCGGTCGGCGACGCGTCTGCCCCGATCAGCGGCTCCTCGTCGCCTGCAGCTGCCGCTCCGCCGAACGCGGCGAGGCCAACACATGCCACAAGAACCGAGAGAAGAAGGGGGATGCGCAACGTGTCTCCAGCCGACCGCGAGTAACCGCTCCATCGGCAGATCCGAGGCGGACCTGACCGAACCGGCCCGGGGTGCGCACCCTACATCGCAACAATGCCGTACCATTGGCGCTGTCCTGGAGCGGGCGGTCCGCCAACGGGATTCATGGAATGAACCGTCTGCCAATCCGCCGAATGCTCTGTGCCGTCGTTGTCGCGGCTGTTGTGGCGTCGACGATGCCTGCCGGCGCAGACGAGGGCGAAGGCGAGCCGACGATCACGTTCTTCGGCGGTGGCTTCGGGCACGGCATCGGCATGTCGCAGTACGGCGCGCTCGGGCGAGCAGAAGACGGTCACACCTACGACGCGATCCTCGGCGCCTACTACGCCGACACCACCCTCGAGTCGGTCGACGGCCACGGCGATTTCGGCGAAGGCACAGACGACGTCGATGTCCTGATCGACGTCCGCTCCCAGGTCGCGATCTCGGTTCCCTACGAGAGCGGCTCGCCGCAGCCCGGCTGGGAAGTCGAACTCCTCGCCAACGGCGTCGCGCTGCCCGACACCGCCACCACTCCGGTGAGCGCGACCTACAGCTCCGGCCAATGGAGCGCGACGGCGGACGGTTCCGAGCTTTGCGACGCCAGGTGCACGGGCGTCCTCAGCTTCCGCGTCATCGGCGGGACCCACGTCGTCCTCGAGGAGTTCGAGGACGGGCCCAACGTGGGCAACACGGCTGGCGGCCTCACCGGCCACTACATGCACGGTCTGATGACGCTTCACCCGGGTGCCCTTACCGCACACTGCGGCGGCGCCGAGTCGTTCTGCGTCATCCACGCCGACCTCGACCTCCAGGAGTACGTGAACGGCATCGCCGAAATCCCCACGTCGTGGCCGATCGAAGCACAGAAGGCCCAGGCGGTCGCAGCCCGCAGCTATGCGGCCTCCGCCATGATTCGCCGCGCCGGAAACGACAAGCCCTACGACCTCTTCGACTCGGTTCAGGATCAGTACTACGGCGGCCACGGCAACGTCATTGCAGGCTCGTGCGGGCTCTGGTGCGATCCCGGCGGTGGCGTCGACGCCACCGACAACGAGGTGGTCGTGTCCGAGGGCGACGTCGCGGAGACCTTCTACTCATCCTCGAACGGTGGCGCGAGCGTGGAGCCGCCCGACGTCTGGGCCGGCGGGACGAGCCGTCCGTACCTCGTATCGATCGAGGACCCCTATGACCACGTCGCGGCGAACCCCAACCGTGCCCGCGGATACACGTACACCGTCGACCAGGTCTCGAGCTGGCTCAACGCCCACGAGGATCCCGTGACAGAGAACGGCGACCAACTGCACGTCGGCACGGTCCGTAGCATCGAGATCGACGCTCCTGCTTCCGGCCGGGTGTCGTTCGCCGCCGTCACGATCGTCGGCACGCTCAAGACCACCATGGTCGAGGACCGGAGGTCCGGCGGCCAGGTGATCGAGGGTCCGTATGGCTACCGGTTCTACGCGGCGCTTCGGGAGGGATGCATCGCCGACCCGACGTGCGACGATCCGTTGTCGTCCACCAACTTCGACATCCTTTCGATCCTCACGTTCGGGGACGTCGAGTTCACCGACTACTTCTACGTCCCGGTCCTCTGGCTCACCACCGAGGGACTGACCACCGGAATCTCCGAGGACGAGTTCGGCTCCGACTTGAGCAACACCCGCGGCGAGCTCGCCACCTTCATCTGGCGCTTCGTCGGAGAGCCTGATCCCGAGGGTCCGTCCGGATTCGTCGACATTCCCGCGGGCGCGTTCTACGAACTCGCCGTCGCGTGGATGAAGGAACAAGACATCACCACCGGCATCTCGGAGAACGAGTTCGACCCGCTGGGCACGGTGACCCGGGCCCAGGCCGCGACGTTCCTGTGGCGGTTCGCCGGAAGTCCTTCATCCGACGCGGAGCACGGCTTCACCGACATCGACGAAGCCAAGTACTACGCCGAGGCCGTGCGCTGGATGGTCGAGCACGACATCACCACCGGCACGTCCCCGACCACCTTCGACCCCGATGCGGTACTCACTCGTGCGCAGATCGCGACGTTCCTGTGGCGCCTCGCCGGCAAACCCGAGGCGTTCGCCGAGGGCATGGAACTGCCGCCGGCGATGCGGGTCTCGTGATGCAGCGTCGGCGAGTCCTGCAGCTGCTCGCGCTGTCCCCGGCTGCACCGCTTCTCCCGAATCTCATCGCCGCAGCGGGCGCCGCTATCCCCTCGGGAACGCCTGTGGGCTCGGGCGCCATAGTTGATGCGTCGTCCGCTCCCGGTCTCTCGATCAGCTGGGCCGGGCAACACCCTCC
>JAQWMR010000002.1 GCA_029246685.1 Acidimicrobiales bacterium
GTCGCTCAACGGATAAAAGGTACCCCGGGGATAACAGGCTAATCTTCCCCAAGAGTCCATATCGACGGGAAGGTTTGGCACCTCGATGTCGGCTCATCGCATCCTGGGGCTGAAGCAGGTCCCAAGGGTTGGGCTGTTCGCCCATTAAAGCGGTACGCGAGCTGGGTTTAGAACGTCGAGAGACAGTTCGGTCCCTATCCTCTGTAGCCGGAAGAGATTTGAGGAAACCTATCCCTAGTACGAGAGGACCGGGATGGACGGAGCTCTCGTGTGCCAGTTGTCCTGCCAAGGGCATTGCTGGTTGGCGACCTCCGGGAGGGATAACCGCTGAAAGCATCTAAGCGGGAAGCCTGTTCCAAGATGAGATCTCTCACCGGGTTAACCGGGTAAGGCCCGTGGCAGAACACCACGTTGATAGGCCGGAAGTGTACGTGCAGTAATGCATTCAGCTGACCGGTACTAATCGGCCGAGGGCTTGGATTCACAATTCAACCCGGATGTTCGTGCTCGCTATGGAGTTCTGAAGAGGCAGGGGTCCACCGACCCCGCCCTTCGGCATTGTTGTCGGCTTGCCGGCAGACAATCGCCAACTCAACAGTTTCGGTGGCGATAGCGACAGGGTCATACCCGTTCCCATTCCGAACACGGAAGTCAAGCCTGTCAGCGCCGATGGTACTTGGGACGTCAGTCCCTGGGAGAGTAGGACGCCGCCGGATTTCTCTGCTCGCGGGGCTCGCCTCGCTCGAGCGAAATCAATGATTGCTCAGGCCCCGCTTCGGCGGGGCCTGAGTGCGTTTTGGCCCAGATAGGATCGATCGCTATGCCCTCTTACGGTCGCCGAGACAATCGATCTGGCACCGGTGGTTCCGGGGGCCGTTCGGGCCCGTCCAACGGTCGCTCGGGTCCGCCGAAGGGCCGTTCGGGTCCGCCGCGAGACCGCGATGATCGGTCCCGCGACCGCGACCGGCGTCCGCCGCGTGATGGAGACGACCGCGCCGAGGAACGACGCCCACCGGGTCCCGATCTGGCCGGTCCGGCCAAGTGGGGCCGTATCGCCCGAGGCGGGGCCGGACGGATGGAGTCGCCGGCCATCGGCACCGAGGCCCACGACGACATTCCCCAACGGCGAAAGCGCCCGAAGCCGCCGCCCCCTGTCGATGAGGAAACCGGCGAGGACGGCGCGCCTGTCGAACCGGAGCCCGAGCCTGTCGTCGAGAAGAAGCCGCTGCCACCCCGGCCGGATCGCGAGTTGCCTGGGGCAGAAGACCTTCAGCGCCACACGGCGAAAGCGGTTCGCCGTAGTCGCGGCCCTGCCGCGCGAGACCGTAAGCCCCTCGGCGCCCGCCCTCAGCCGGTCGAGGACCCGGCGGTCGCGCTCAAGCGTCTCGTCGGTCCTGACCGGGCGAAGAGCCTGGCCCGTCGACTGAACGACGCCGGCCGGGCATACCAGAGTGACCGCTTCGACGATGCGCAGAAGGCGCTGCGACCCATCGTCAAGGAGGCGCCGGAGCTCGCCGACGGCCGCGAGCTGATGGGGCTCGCTTACTACCGCATGGGGAAGTGGACCGAGGCGATCAACCAACTCGAGCACTTCCGGGCGATCACCCACTCGACCGAACAGCATCCCGTGCTGATGGACTGTCACCGGGCCAAGAAGCGATGGGCCGATGTCGAGATTCTCTGGACCGAACTGGGTGAGACGTCGCCCGCCGGCGATCTCATCACCGAAGGCCGGATCGTTCTCGCCGGAGCCCAAGCAGACCAGGACGACCTCGCGGCGGCGATTCGCACCTTGCAGGCCGGATGGAAGCTGCCCAAGCGCCCGCAGGAGTACCACCTGCGCCGGGCCTACGCCCTCGCCGACTTCTACGACCGCGCCGGCAAGGCGGCTCGAGCTCGGGAGCTCTTCAAGTGGATCGCCGGGCACGATCCGCGCTTCGCCGACGTCAAGACGCGGGTGAAAGCCCTCAGCTGATCGGTTCGGCCCCAAGGCCGGCTGTCTGTCACATGCCGTCGCTACGGTGGGTTCAGCACTTCCCCTCACGCAACCGCTTGTCGCGTCTCGCGGCCAAGCGGGCTCTGAAGGGAACAGCAATGAACATCACCATCCTCCGCGGCGTCGTCGCGACCGATGCGAGTCACACCGACCTGGCTGATGGCCGAGGTGTCCACAACTTCGAATTCCGAACGGCCGAGTCGGTTGTGCCGGCCGCCTGGTACGACGCGCGGCGTCCTCCCCGGCTCGCCGCGGGCGACGAAATGGTGGTCGTCGGGCAGGTCCGGCGACGGAGGTTCCGAGCGGGCGGAGGGAGCCAGAGCCGCACCGAGGTGGTCGCCGGCATGCTTGCCAAGGCCGGCTCGAGCAGGGCCGAGAAGGCCGTCCTCGCGGCCGCGGAACGTTGCTGCGTCGACGAGTCGGCGTCGCAGCGCTGGGGATGCACCACTAGCGGCGGGGGGTGGTTATGGTGACCGAGTCCGCGACAGGACGTCGTTGTCAAGGGGGACCGGTGACCAACACAGACGAACGCTTGGCTGAGATTCGTGAAGTCGACCGAATCATCGTGCGGTTCGCCGGCGACTCGGGCGACGGCATGCAGCTGACCGGCGATCGGTTCACCTCCGCCAGTGCGTTGTCCGGCAACGATCTCGCCACGCTTCCGGAGTTCCCCGCGGAGATCCGAGCGCCGGCCGGCACGCTTGCCGGCGTCTCGGCGTTCCAGGTCCACATCTCGGACCACGACATCCACACTCACGGCGACGCTCCCAACGTGCTGGTCGCAATGAACCCGGCCGCGATGAAGAGCGACCTTCCCAAGCTCGAGTCGGGCGGGACGGTCATCGTCAACACCGACGCGTTCGAGGAGCGCAACCTGACGAAGGCGGCCTACGACAGCAATCCGCTGGAGGACGGCACGCTTGATGGCTACTCCGTCATCACGGCGCCGATGACCGCGCTGACCAAAGAGGTCTGCAAGGACCTCGGCGTGAAGCCGCGCGATGCGGAACGGTCCAAGAACTTCTTCGCTCTCGGTCTCGTGTCGTGGCTCTACACGCGCCCCACCGAGCCGACGATGCACTGGATCCGCGAGAAGTTCGCGGGCAAGGACCTCGTCATCGCGGCAAATGAAGCCGCGTTCAAAGCCGGTCATGCGTTCGGTGAGACTGCCGAGCTGAGCGCGAGTCGGCTGGCGGTTCGCCCTGCGGAGCTTCCGGCAGGCACCTACACAAACATCAACGGCAACACGGCGCTGTCGTGGGGGTTGATCGCGGCGTCGCAGAAGGCCGGCGTTCCCATCTTCTTGGGCTCGTACCCGATCACGCCGGCGAGCGACATCCTTCACGAGCTCGCCAAACACAAGAACTTCGGCGTGCGGACGCTGCAGGCCGAAGACGAGATCGCGGCGATCGGGTCTGCGCTCGGCGCGGCCTACGGCGGACACCTCGGCGTCACGACCACCAGCGGTCCGGGAGTCGCGCTGAAGGGCGAGACGATGGGCCTCGCGGTGAGCCTCGAGCTCCCGCTCGTGATCGTCGACGTCCAGCGCGGCGGTCCGTCCACCGGCCTCCCCACCAAGACCGAGGCAGCGGATCTGATGATGGCCCGCTACGGCCGGCACGGGGAGGCCCCGCTGCCGATCGTCTCCGCCAACTCACCGTCGGATTGTTTCCGAGCCGCGTTCGAGGCGGTGCGGATAGCGCTTCGCTACCGCACACCGGTGATCCTGTTGTCCGACGGCTACCTGGCGAACGGCACCGAGCCCTGGCGCCTTCCCGACGTCGACTCCCTGCCCGACATCTCGGTGGACTTCGCAGCCGGGCCGAACGCTCTCAACGAGGACGGTGAACACGTCTTCTGGCCTTACATCCGCAACGAGGACCTCGCCCGATCCTGGGCCATCCCGGGCACCGACGACATCATGCATCGCATCGGTGGCATCGAGAAGGAAGACGGCACCGGCAACATCAGCTACGACCCCGAGAACCACGGGGCGATGGTCGATATCCGGGAGGAACGGATCCAGAAGATCGCCGAGTCCTACCCGAGTCTCGAGGTGGTCGGCGTGCCGGATGCAGACGTCCTGCTCGTCGGCTGGGGCTCCACGTGGGGCGCCATCACGGGTGCCGTCGGACGCCTGCAGCGCGCCGGACGCTCGGTCGGCCATGTCCACCTGAGAAACCTGTACCCCTTCCCCAATGACCTCGGCGAGATCCTGAAGAATCGCGAACACGTGATCGTCCCCGAGATGAACCTCGGCCAACTCACCGCATTGCTGCGGGCCGAGTATCTCGTGGACGCAACCGTGATCTCGAAGGTCACGGGTCAGCCGTTCACCGCAGGAGAACTCGTCACCCAGATCGAGGAGATCGTCGGATGAGCGACACAGCAACCACGACCAAGAAGGACTGGACGAGCGACCAAGAGGTCCGCTGGTGCCCAGGGTGCGGCGACTACTCGATCCTCACGGCCATGCAACTGCTCATGCCGGAGATCGGCACCCGCCGCGAAGACACGGTCTTCATCTCGGGAATCGGTTGTGCTGCTCGCTTCCCGTACTACATGAACACCTACGGGATGCACTCGATCCATGGGCGTTCTCCCGCGATCGCCACCGGGCTCGCAATGGCCCGACCGGACCTCGATGTCTGGGTGGTGGGCGGCGACGGCGACATGCTGTCGATCGGCGGCAACCACCTGATCCACGCGCTGCGGCGCAACGTCAACCTGACGATCCTGTTGTTCAACAACCAGATCTATGGCCTCACGAAGGGTCAGTATTCGCCCACGAGTGAGGTCGGGAAGGTCACCAATTCCACGCCGATGGGCTCGCTCGACACGCCCTTCAATCCGGTGTCCGTGGCGCTCGGTGTGGAAGCCACCTTCGTGGCTCGCACCCACGACATGGATCGTGCCCACATGCAGGAAATGTTCCGACGGGCGCATGACCACAATGGCGCGGCGATCGTCGAGGTGTACCAGAACTGCAACGTCTTCAACGACGGGGCCTTCGCCTCGATCACCAAGAAGGACGCCCGGGCCGACATGCTCATCGAGCTCACCAACGGCGAGCCGGTGCGGTTCGGGCCGGAGGGCGAGCGGGGCGTGATGCTCGACAACGGCATCGCCCGAATCGTCGAGGTCGACGATGTCGGCGTCGATGCCCTTATCGTTCACAACGAAGCCGCTCCGGACTCGTCGGTCGCGTTCGCGTTGAGCCGCCTCGCCGGCGATCGAGAGAGCCCGACCCCGGTCGGCGTGTTCCGTGCCCTCGACTCGATCGACTACGGCGCTGCGGTCAACGCACAGCTCGCCGCCGCGCAGACCGAGGGCGGTGGCGATCTCCACGGGCTGCTTCACAGCCTGCCGACCTGGGAAGTCAGCTGACCGCCTGGGCCATCGATCTCGACGGAGTGATCTGGCGGGGAACCGACACCATTCCCGGCGCGCCTGAGGCGATCGCAGCCGTGCGAGCCGCCGGCGAACCCCTTGCGTTCGTCACCAACTCGGCCTTGCGGACGCCGGCGCAGGTCGGCGAAAAGCTTGCCTCACATGGCGTGCCTGACGCAGAGGATCTGGTCATCACCGCCGCGATGGCTGCCGCCGCGATGGTCGAGCCGGGCAGCAAAGTGCTCGTGATCGGCAGCGACGGTCTCCACACCGCGATGAACGACCGGGGAGTCGAGGTGGTGAGCGACGGCGCCGCCGACGCCGTCGCCGTCGGGATCACCATGGCGTTCGACTACGACGCACTCACGAGGGCGATGCGGGCGATCCGCGGCGGCGCCCGGTTCATTGCCACGAACGATGACTCGACGTTCCCGAGCGCCGACGGACTCCTCCCGGGCAACGGCGCGCTCGTCTCGGCCGTCGCGACGTGTGCGGAGACCGAGCCGGAGGTGGCCGGGAAACCACATGCCCCGATTGCCGACATCGTGCGAGCTCGCCTCGGCGATGACGGCGTGATGGTCGGAGACCGCCCGGATACGGATGGACTCTTCGCCCTGTCCGTCGGCTATGACTTCGCGCTCGTGCTGAGCGGGGTGGTTGGCGCCGCGGATCTGCCGGTCGAGCCGTCGCCACGGTTCGTGGCCGACGACATCCTCTCCCTCGTCGAACAGCTGCTCTGACGCGCTGAGATCGTCACCCTCGGTGGCAACCGGTTGGACCTCCTGCCCCATGTCGCCCAGAGGGGGGTGCTGTGCCCTGAACGCCGTGCGGAACCGTTGGAGTCGCGTTGCGGGTGTCGCGGCCATTGTTGGCGCCGCCGCGGCCGCGTTTCAGATCGATCCCGACATCGTCACGGACGTCTCGACCCCGTGTGCTGCTCAGCTTCGAGCACCATCCGGACCGCTCGCTCGCGCATCTCCGCCGGATACCTGCCCAGCCGTCGTTGCTCTGTCATGGCTCCATCCTCCCAAGGACGAGAGCCTGCGCATTACCCGGGGAGCTTCATTACTGCGTACCGTGGCTGTTGCGATGATGAAGCGTAGTTGGTGACGAACCCTTGAGTCGGCGACGTCGACTCGATGCGGAGCTGGTTCGGCGGGGGCTTTCGCCCAGTCGAACGCAGGCCCAGGAGCTGATCGCGGCCCATCGGGTGACGGTCGACGGGGCGGTCGCCGACAAGTCCGCGCGGCAGGTCGATCCGGGCGACGCGATCGAAGTCGAAGGAGACGGGCCGCGCTTCGTCAGCCGTGGTGGCGACAAACTCGCTGCAGCCCTCGCCCACTTCGAGATCGACCTCGAGGGGCTGCGAGTGGTGGACGCCGGCTCGTCCACTGGTGGGTTCACCGACTGCTCGTTGCAGCATGGTGCCGCTCGCGTCGTTGCGATCGACGTCGGCCGCAATCAGCTCCATGAGCGGATTCGAGCCGACGCCCGTGTCGATGTCCATGAGCAGACGAACGTGCGGGGCCTGTCCGCGGACGACGTCGGTGGGCCCGGCGCCATCGTGGTCGCCGACCTGTCGTTCATTTCGCTGCGCACGGTCGTTGATTCGCTCCTGGGTCTCACGGAGGAGGACGGCCTGTTGGTGCTGTTGGTGAAGCCCCAGTTCGAAGCGGGAAAGGCAGAGGCCGACAAAGGCCGCGGCGTGATCCGCGATCCGGAGGTGTGGCGTCGAACCCTTGTGGAGGTATGCACCGCGCTCCAGGACCGAGGAGCGGCCATCATGGGGGTCATGGTTTCACCGATCACCGGAGGCGATGGCAACGTCGAGTTCCTCGTTCACGCCGTGCGCGGCGAGCGCGTCGCCGCCGGCCCGCTGATCGAGGCCGCCGTGGCGGCGGCCGTGGACATGGCGGAGCAGGGCTGATGGCGAACGTCGGACTCATCGTCCATCTCGGTCGCGACAAGGCATCGGCGCATGCCCGAGATCTCGCCGAGTGGCTGAGCGCCGAAGGACACACGGTTCGCATGCCGCCCGATGACGCGGATGTGAGTGGGCTCGCCGATCACGAGGTCGCCGCATCGGACTTCGGTGCAGGGCTCGATCTGTGCGTCACGCTCGGCGGCGATGGGTCGATCCTCCGTGCGGTCGAACTCTTGGGCGACGCGCCCGTGCCGATTCTCGGGGTCGACCACGGGCAGCTCGGATATCTCACCGAGGTCGAACCGGGCGATGCGCAGTCTGCCGTGGCTCGCGCGCTCGCCGGCGACCACGCGCTCTACGAGCGGATGCTCATCGAGATCACCATCATCGCCGGCGACGAGGTGCAGAGCCACCGGGCCCTCAACGAGGCAGTCATCGAGCGATCGGCCGATGCGAACACGATCCGTCTCGCAGTCGACGTCGATGACGAGTTCTTCACGAGCTACGCGGCCGACGGCCTGATCGTGGCCACGCCCACCGGCTCCACGGCGTATGCGTTCTCCGCTCGGGGCCCCATCATCGATCCGAGCCACTCGGCGCTGCTGCTCACGCCGGTGTCGCCCCACATGCTGTTCGATCGGTCGCTGGTGCTGGCCCCGTCCACCCGATTGCGTATGACCATCGACGGTCACCGTCCGGCAACAGTGTCAGTGGACGGTCGTAGGGTGGCGGTTGTGGGCGATGGCGACACGATCGAGTGCACGGCATCGTCTCATTCGGTCCGACTCGTCTCGTTCGGGCCCCGACAGTTCCATCGAGTGTTGAAGGCGAAGTTCGGACTCAATGATCGCTAGACCGATGATCGCTAGAACGCCATGATCGTTCACCACCGTCCAGAGGACGGACCGTGCTGATCGAGCTCGTCGTCCGCGACCTCGGCGTGATCGATGAATTGTCCCTCGTCCTCGGCGAAGGAATGACGGCTGTCACCGGTGAGACAGGCGCCGGAAAGACGCTGATCGTCGGTGCCATCGATCTCCTCACGGGCGGCCGGGCCGATGCCTCGCTTGTGCGCCCCGGCGCCGACGAGGCCGAGATCGAAGGACGGTTCGTCCACGGCGACGAGGAAGTCGTGGTTCGCCGAGTCATTCCCCGCGATGGCCGTAGCCGCGTGTACCTGAACGGCCGTCTCGCCACCGTGGGTGCCCTGAGCGAGGCCGGCGCCGATCTGGTCGACCTCCACGGGCAGCACGCGCACCAGTCGCTGCTGAAGGGACCGGTGCAGCGCGCCGCACTCGATCGGTTCGGCGCCATCGACACCGCCGCGCTCGCCGCGCTGGTCGACGATCTCCGCGCGGTCGACTCTGCGCTCGAGGAGCTGGGTGGCGACGAGCGGGCTCGTGCCCGCGAGATCGACCTCCTCCAGTATCAACTCGACGAGATCGAGGCAGCCGGCATCACTGGCCCCGATGAAGACGCGAAGCTCGACAAGGAAGAGGATCTTCTGGCCGACTCCTCGGCGCACCGTGAGGCTGCCGGTGAGGCCCGCGGGCTGCTCGAGTCCGAAGGCCCTGCGGCGAGCGGTGTGTCCCGAGCGCTCGCCTCGCTCGAGGGCCGCACGCCGTTTGCCGACCTCGAGGAGCGGCTCCGCACGTTGGTCGCCGAGCTCGCCGACATCGCATCCGAGGTCCGCGACCGGGCCGATGGCATCGACGACGACCCAGAACGGCTCGCCGCGTTGCGGGAGCGACGAGCGACGCTGCGCGAGCTCAGGCGCAAGTACGGCGACGACCTGTCCGACATCGAGACCTTTGCGACAGAGGCCACCGAGCGGTTGGCCGAGCTGCGCAGCCACGACGAGCGAGCGGCCCACCTCGACACCCGCCGAGCGGAGTTGGTCATCGAGCTCGCCGCCGAACAGAAGCGGGTGCGGGCGGCACGCGTCGCGGCGGCGCCCCGTCTCGCATCGGCCGTGGAGGGTCACCTCGTCGGGCTTGCGATGGCCGGCGCGCGTCTCGACGTGTCGGTCGACGGGCCCGCCGGAGACGACGTCGTCTTCCAGTTGGCCGCCAATGCCGGCCACGAGCCCCAGCCGCTTGCCAAGGTCGCATCGGGTGGCGAGCTTGCTCGCACCATGCTCGCTCTCCGCCTGGTGCTGAGTGCCGGGCCGCCCACGCTCGTCTTCGACGAGGTCGATGCCGGCATCGGTGGCGAGGCCGCCAACACGGTCGGCGCGTCGCTCGCGTCGCTGGCCGACATTCATCAGGTGCTGGTCGTCACCCATCTGGCGCAGGTCGCGGCCGTTGCCGATCACCACGTCGCGATCTCGAAACGTGAGGTCAAGGGAGCCACCGTCAGCGCCGCGAACCTGCTCGATCGCGAGACGCGAATCACCGAGGTGAGCCGGATGTTGTCCGGTTCCCCCGACAGCGAAGCGGCTCGCGAACACGCCATCGAACTCCTTGCGTCAGGAAGATCATGAGAATCTTCTCCGCGCCGTGCGCGCCACAGGCCGCGCAAGTGGTTATGTTGAGATCCCGATGACGAAGCACATCTTCGTGACCGGTGGAGTGGTGAGCGGGCTCGGCAAGGGGCTCAGCGGCTCGTCGCTCGGGCGCCTGCTCAAGGCCCGGGGCCTCCGAGTCACCATGCAAAAACTCGACCCGTATCTGAATGTCGATCCGGGAACGATGAACCCCTTTGAGCACGGTGAGGTTTTCGTCACCGACGACGGTGGTGAAACCGACCTCGACCTCGGCCACTACGAGCGATTTGTCGATGAGAACCTCACCCAGGACTCCAATGCGACGACGGGGTCGATCTACTCGTCCGTGATCGCGGCGGAGCGCCGTGGCGACTACCTGGGCAAGACCGTCCAGGTGATCCCGCACATCACCAACGAAATCAAGCGTCGGATCAACCGGCTGGTCTCCGACGAGGTCGATGTCGTGATCACGGAAGTCGGCGGCACGGTCGGCGACATCGAGATCCTCCCGTTCCTCGAGGCGATCCGGCAGTTCCGGCTCGATGTCGGTCGGGAAAACGTCTTCTACATCCACGTCACGCTCGTGCCCTACATCGGCCCGTCGTCCGAGCAGAAGACGAAGCCCACGCAGCACTCGGTCACCGAGCTGCGCAGCCGCGGCATCCAGCCCGACGCCATCGTCTGTCGCTCCGACGATCCGATCAGTGCCGATCTGCGACGCAAGATCTCGAACCTCTGCGACGTGCCCATGGAGGGCGTGGTCAACGCGGCCGACGCGTCGAGCCTCTACGACATTCCGCTCGTGCTTCACGACGAGGGGTTGGACGAATACGTGTGCCGCGTCCTTGGGCTCGACGACCGCGAGGTCGATCTCGACCCGTGGAAAGAGATCGTCGCCAAGGTCGAAGCTGCCACCACGCCGGTGCGGATCGGCCTGATCGGGAAGTACGTCAGCCTGCCCGACGCCTATCTCTCTGTGGTCGAGTCGCTCAACCACGGTGGACTGCATCACGGCGGCGACATCCAGATCGAGTGGATCCAGGCCGAGGAGGTCGAAGGTCTCCTCGCTGCCGGTCGGTTGAAGGATCTCGACGGCATCGTCATCCCGGGTGGCTTCGGGGAGCGAGGGGTCGAGGGGAAGATCGCGGCTGCTGCGTATGCCCGCGAGTTCGACGTGCCGTGTCTGGGCCTGTGCCTCGGCATGCAGGTGATGACCATCGAGTACGCCCGCAACGCGCTCAACCTCGCCAACGCGAATTCCACCGAGTTCGACACCCGCACACCGCATCCCGTCATCGACTTGATGGAAAGCCAGCGCGACGTCACCGACATGGGCGGCACGATGCGGCTGGGCGCCTATGTGGCGCAGCTGAAGCCGGGTTCCCGGGTCGCCGAGGCCTACGGCGAAGAGGTCGTCTCCGAGCGGCATCGCCATCGCTACGAGTTCAACCCGAAGTATCGCCAGCGTTTCGAGGAGAGCGAGCTCGTGCTGTCCGGCGAATCGCCCGACGGGCGGCTCGTCGAGTTCATCGAGCTCAACAACCATCCGTTCTGGGTCGCCACCCAGGCTCACCCGGAGTTCAAGAGCCGGCCCGATCGGCCCCATCCGCTCTTCCGCGAGTTCGTCGCCGCGTCCATGCAGCGCGCCGAAGGTCGCAACCCGCAACTCATCGACATCGACGCCGACGTTCCCGCCAACGCGGAGTCATGACCGAGCCGGGGCCCCGCTCTGCGTCGGGGTTCCGCCGGCTCGGCGAGCGAGAGGTCTACGAGGGCTGGTCGATCAACGTCGTCGTGGCCGAGTTCGAGACCCCGGAGGGCGACACGGTCACGCGCGACGTCGTCCGCCACCCCGGTGCCGTCTCGGTCGTGCCGCTCGACGGCGACGAGATCGTGCTGGTCCGTCAGTTTCGGTCGCCGGCTGAGGAAGACCTTCTTGAGATTCCGGCCGGCAAACGAGACGTCGCCGACGAGCCTCCGGAGGAGACGGCGCTACGGGAGCTGGCCGAGGAGGTGGGGCTGACCACGTCAACGCCGCTCGTGCCGCTGTCCGAGTTCTACAACTCGGTCGGATTCTCCGACGAGTACTCCTACGTGTACCTCGCCACGGACCTCGAGCCTGTTCCGCTGGACCGGCAGGGTCCCGAAGAGCAGCACATGACCATCGAACGGTGGCCGGTCGACGACATCGCCGCGGCGATCGCCGACCACCGAATCAAGGACGCAAAGACGGTGATCGGCCTCCTCGCCGCGTTGCGTCACCTGGGGCGGTAGTCGGATGAACGGCTCGATCGTGGCCGCCGAGGACCGGCTCGAGCCGGAGGCGGAGGACTTCCTGATCTGGCTCACGGTCGAGAAAGGGCGCTCGGTGAACACGCTCGACGCGTACCGACGCGACTTACTGCGGTACCGCGATCATCTGGCCCGGCGAGGATCGTCGGCTGTTGCGGCCGACGAGGACGACGTGATCGCGTTCGTGCACGTGCTGCAAGGCGAGGGGCTGGCTGCATCGTCGGTCACCCGGACGCTCGTGGCGGTGCGGGGTCTGCACCGGTTCCTGGTCGCAGAAGAGGTTCGCCCTAACGATCCGGCGTCCGAGGTCGCGATGCCGCGGGTGCCGCGCGGGCTACCGAAGGCGTTGACGCTCGAGGAGGTCACTTCGCTTATCGAGGTGGTCGTGGGCGACGATCCGGTCGCCCGGCGAGACCGCGCGATCCTCGAAACGCTCTATGGCACCGGTGTCCGGATCTCAGAGCTGGTCGGGTTGTCGCTCGGCGATGTGGACCTGCACGACGGGCTCATGCGAGTGCTCGGCAAGGGCGACAAGGAACGCATCGTGCCGATCGGCCGCCACGCCGCAGTGGCGCTGACCGAGTGGGCGGCTGCTTCCGGACGGGGGGGGATGGAGCCCGAACGGTGGGCTCGCCGTGACGACGCCGACGCCGTCTTCCTGAATCAGCGGGGCGGTCGGCTCAGTCGCCAGGGAGCGTGGGGGGTGGTCCGTCGGCACGGCGACGAGGTCGGCCTCGGCGATCGGCTCAGCCCGCACGTGCTTCGCCACTCCTGCGCCACTCACATGCTCGACCATGGTGCCGACATCCGAACCGTGCAGGAATTGCTCGGCCATGCGTCCATTTCGACCACGCAGATCTACACGAAGGTGTCCACAGAGCGTCTGCTCGCGGTCTACCGCAACGCCCACCCGAGGGCCGTCTCATGACAAGGTTCGGCTGATGGGCGGCGCCGTCCACCTCACCAAACGCTTCTTCGGCGCGCTGTGGCCGGGCGGACCTCGCGAAACTGACCGGGCGTGGGTCGAGGAGGTCCTCTCCGACACCGAATACGCGCTCTGGAAGCGTCAGTGCGGGCCGGACCGGCGCCACACGGCGTCCGTGGGCCGCGAGGTCGAGAGGAGGTTGGGCAACGAAGCGACGCCGCCGGTCCTGGCCGCCGCGCTACTCCACGACATCGGCAAGATCGAGGCGGATCTGGGCACGTGGGGCCGTGTGATCGCCACGCTGTCGGCCAAGGTCGCGGGCCGTGATACGGCTCGCCTCTGGGTTCGGTCCTCCGGGTTCACCCGCCGTGTCGGGCTGTACCTGCACCACCCCGAGTTCGGGGCTGATCTCCTGGAGATGGCCCAGTCGGACCCGCTCACAGTCGCCTGGGCTGCCGAGCACCACAAGCCTTCGGAGGAGTGGACCGTGCCGATGGAGATCGCCCAGGTGCTCTACGAGGTCGACGACGACTGAGCGTGTGCGAGGCTCGTCGGGTGAAGCTCGGCGGTCTCCTTCTCGTGCTCTGCCTTGTCGTCGGCGGCTGCCGCGAGCGACGTTGGGGGATCGGAGGATCTCGAGGGTGCGCTCGAGCACGGGTCTGCCGTGTGGGAACAGCGTGTCTCGTGGGTCACGGATCCGATGGGCTTCGTCGACGGACAGGGCGTCGTTGCGGCTCGGGACATCGACCACCTCGCACTGGTTTGCAACTAAACCCACAACCTCATCCACCACCACCACCACCACTACAAACTCACCCGAACCAACGGACAATGAACACTCGCACCACCCGACGCACAGAAGAAGAACGCGGCGTGAGCTGAGTCGAGACAGGGGAGAGCGGTGCTGCGGGTCCTAGTCCGCCAAGAAGCCGATATTGGCCTTGGCTCGGGCGAGGGTGACCGCGGCGGTCTCGCGGGCCTTCTCGGCGCCGACCTTCAGGAGTCGGGCGGTCTCGCCGGGATCGGCCTCCAGCTCGCGGAAGCGGGCCTGGAACGGCTCGAGCAGAGCAACGACGGCGTCGGCTGCATCGACCTTCAGTTGGCCGTACTGCTCGTAGTCGCCGGCCAGCGACGCCGGATCGCGGTCGGTCGCGGCGCCGAGGATCGAGAGCAGGTTGGACACGCCCGGCTTCTCGGTGAAGTCGAAGCTGACCTCGCCGTCGTTGTCCGTTACCGCGCTGCGGATCTTCTTGGCGATCTGTTTGGGTTCGTCGAGCAGATTGACGGTGCCCTTGGGCGAGTCGAGGGACTTGCTCATCTTGTTGGTCGGCTGCTGGAGATCCATCACGCGAGCAGCCGCCTTCGGAACCACGGCCTTGGGCAGGACGAAGGTGTCGCCGTATCGAGAGTTGAACCGTTCGGCGATGTCGCGCGTGATCTCGATGTGCTGGCGCTGGTCGTCGCCCACCGGCACCTCGTCGGTGTCATAAAGAAGAATGTCGGCTGCCTGGAGCGCCGGATAGGTGAACAGGCCTCCCGAGATGAAGTCTTTGTGCTGGTCGGACTTGTCCTTGAACTGCGTCATCCGGCTGAGCTCGCCGAACGAGACAGAACACTCCATCAACCAGGCGCACTCGGTGTGCTCGCGCACATGGGACTGCACGAAGAGCGTGCAGACCGCTGGGTCAAGGCCCGCGGCCATGAGGAGCTGCGACAGACGCAGCGAGGCCGCGCCCACCTCGCCCGGGGTCTTCGGCACGGTGATGGCGTGGAGATCGACCACGCAGAAGATCGCGTCGGTCTCGTGCTGCATGCGTGACCAGTTCCGGATCGCGCCGAGGTAGTTGCCGATGTGAAGATCGCCGGTGGGCTGAATGCCTGAGAACACGCGGGTCATGGCCCGAGATGTTACGGCGAACCCTCGGGCTTCCCCGTCATTTCTCGGCGGATGTCCCCAGCGGGTCGGCCGTTCGGTTCTGGAGAGCGGCCTTGTAGATCCGCAGCGTCTCCTCGCGGGCGAGCGCATGATCGACGATCGGCGTCGGGTAGTCGACTCCGAGACCTACGCCCATCTTGGCGAGGTCGACGGGCACTGCCTCCCACGGTGCGTGGATCGAGCGAGAATCGAGGCCGGCGAGTTCGGGGACCCACGAGCGGATGTAGGCGCCGTAAGGGTCGAATCGGCGGCTTTGGGTGACGGGATTGAAGACCCGGAAGTACGGGGCGGCGTCCGGACCGGTCCCGGCCACCCACTGCCAGTTTCCGGCGTTCGACGGGATGTCGCCGTCGCGCAGCCAGTGGCGGAAGAAGCGCTCGCCTCGGCGCCAGTCGATCAGCAGGTCCTTGACGAGGAACGACGCGGAGATCATGCGGACCCGGTTGTGCATCCAGCCCGTCTCGCGGAGCTGGCGCATCCCGGCGTCGACGATCGGATACCCGGTCCGTCCCTCGCTCCAGGCCGCGAAGGCCGCATCGGCGTCCTTCCCCGTCTCCCATGGAATGGCGTCGAACTCCGACCGCAAAGCCACCCGGTCGATGTCCGGTGCCCCGAGGGTGATGTGGGCGTACCAGTCCCGCCAGGCGAGCTGGCGCACGATGGCCTCGCCGCCATCGCCCTCGTCGAGCATCCGGCGGACCACGGCGCGAGCCGAGACCATGCCGAATCGAAGCGCGGTCGAGAGGTCGGTCGTGCCGGCGACGCCTGGCAGGTCGCGTGTTGCCGGGTAGCCGCCGGCCCGTTCGACGGCGGTGCCGAGCGGCTCGGGGACGGACTCGTCGAGATCGAGAGGTTCGCCGAGCGGGAGCGTCTGCCATTGCTTGTGGAACGGCGTGAAGACCCGCGACAGCGTGCCCTTCTTCGTGAGCACTGTTCCGGGGGCGTGGACGAGCGTTCCCCAGTGCGGATGGAGCGGCACGGCGCCGAGTGCGGCGCTGACGGCATCGTCGCGACGGGTCGCCCACCGGGTGACGTCGGCGTTGACGTGGACCGCGCTCGCGCCGATTTCGGCGGCGACGCCAGCGACGATCTCGGTGGGATCGCCCGATTCGATTCGGAGGTCGACCCCGGTGGCGGCGAGCGACTCGCCGAGCGCATCGACAGCGTCGAGGAAGGCCCGACGCCGAAACGGCCCAGCCGTATCAAGGAGACGGGGTTCCCGCACGACCAAGGGGACCGCGTTCGCGGCGTCTTGCGCTCCGGACCACGCTGGGTTGTCCGAGAGACGGAGATCCCGGCGGAACCACGCGATCGAACAGGTCTGCATCATCCGAATCTACGGCCCGACCTGGGTGAATGGATGCACGCGAGAACCCCGCTCAGGAACACGGAACGCGCGTTTTGACGGTCTAGGGTCACCGGAATGCCGTATGAGGTGCACACACCGGTCTTCGACGGGCCGTTCGATCTGCTTCTGCACCTGATCCTGCGCGAGCAGGTGGACCTCTACGAGGTCAATCTCAGCGAGATCGTCGACGCATACCTGATCGAACTGGACCGCATGGATCGGCTCGATCTCGAGGTCGCCACCGAGTTCCTCCTCATCGCGGCGACGCTCGTCGAGTTGAAGGCTCGGCGGCTCCTTCCCGACGACCCCGAGATCGACCTCGACGACGAGCTCGGCCTGTGGGAAGAGCGCGATCTTCTCCTGGCGCGCCTGGTCGAGTGCAAGACGTTCAAGGACGCAGCCATGGTGCTGCGCAAGCTCTCGGCCCATGCGGCGCGGTCATATCCCCGACGCGTCGGGCCCGTCGAGGACTGGTTCATCGGGATGGCACCGGACTTGCTCGAGCGGACCACCCCCGAGGACCTCCGCAACGCGTATCTCTCCGCCGTCGCGCCGAAGCCGATCGTCCGCGTCGACCTCTCACACCTCACGCCGATCAAAGTCACGGTGCAGGAAGCGGTCGAGGAGCTCGTCGACGAGCTTCCCCGCGTCGGCCGTCTCACCTTCCGAGAGCTCACATCGGGGCTCGTCGACCGCATCGAGGTCGTCGTCCGCTTCTTGGCGGTGCTCGAGCTGTTCAAACAGGGCGCAGTGGAGCTGGACCAGCCGGGCAACTTCGGCGACATCAACATCGTGTGGGTCGGCGACGAGTCCGTCCGCGCCGATGCCATCTCGATCGACACCTACGAGGGCTGATCCGTGGTTGCCGAACACATCCCGCCGGCAGTCGAAGCCATCCTGATGGTGGCCGAGGATCCGTTGCCGCCCGAACTACTGGCCCAGCTGGTCGGCACGTCGGCCGAGGAGATCGACGAGGTGTGCGAGTCGCTCGCCCATCAGTACGTGGTCGAGGGGCGCGGGTTCATCCTCGCCCGGGTCGCCGGCGGTTTCCGGTATCAGACGGCGACCGAACAGGCGCCGTACGTGGAGCGTTTCGTGCTCGAGGGGCAGTCGTCGCGGCTGTCCGCGGCGGCGCTCGAGACGTTGGCCGTCGTCGCCTACAAGCAGCCGGTCTCGCGGAACCAGATCGCGGCGATCCGTGGCGTCAACGTCGACAGTGTGATGCGCACCCTGCAGCAGCGCGGATATGTCGATGAAGTGGCTCGAGACCCGGGCCCAGGCCAGGCCGTGCTCTACGGCACCACCCCGACATTCCTCGAGCGTCTCGGGCTCGACTCGATCAGCGAACTCCCGCCGCTCGGCGAGTTCTTCCCGGGCAGCGACGTGGTGGAAGCCCTTGAACACGGCCTTCGGGTTGTTCCCGACGATGAGTTCATCGAACTCGACGACGGAGACGTCGACCGCGACGGTGACGGCGTTGAAGCCGACGGCGCTGTGGCGAGCGACGACGAGTCGTGAGTCCCGCGCAGACATGAACGACGACGACGAGCGGCTCCAGAAGGTGCTCGCCCGGCTCGGGTTCGGGAGTCGGCGGCTGTGTGAAGAGTTGATCGCCGACGAGCGGGTCAACGTCAACGGCGACACGGCCGTGCTTGGCCGTCGGGTGGACGTGGACAACGATGAGGTCGCGGTGGACGGCGCGATCGTAGGTATCAGGCCCGATCTCGTCTACTACCTGCTCAACAAACCCACCGGCGTGATCACGACTGCTGATGATCCGCAAGGGCGACCGACCGTCGTCCAGATCGTGCCGGACGAGCCTCGGGTGTTCCCGGTCGGCCGTCTCGATGCCGACACCGAGGGACTGCTCCTGCTCACCAACGACGGCACGCTTACGCATCGGCTGACGCATCCGTCGTTCGGTGTCGAGAAGGAGTACCTGACCCAGGTCGACGGCGTGCCGAGCCGCGCGGCGCTGCGAGAGCTGCGTGAGGGCGTCGAGCTCGAGGACGGGAAGACATCGAAGGCGCGTGTCACTGCAGTCGAGGATTCCCTGTTGCGCATCACCATCCACGAGGGCAAGAACCGCCAGGTGCGGCGTATGTGCGAGGCGGTCGGACATCCGGTCGAGCGGCTCGTGCGCACCCGGATCGGGCCGATGGTCGATCGTCGCCTCAAGCCGGGGGATTGGCGGACTCTCACCCGTGAAGAGGTACGCAGCCTCGAAATCGCCGTCGGTGGCGATTCGGTCGAGCGCTAACATCGCCTCTCGTGACTCCTCCACCCGACACCGACACGCGCACCGCCATGGTGGTTGGCGTCGGTCTCATCGGCGGCTCCGTCGGGATGGCGCTTCGGGCCGCCGGCTGGCATGTGGTCGGCGTGGACCTCGACGACGAGCAGCTCGCTGCCGCCGTGGAGGCAGGGGCGATCGACGAGCCCGGAGAGCTGGGGGAGTGTGACCTCGCCGTCGTCGCGACACCTGTGAACGCCGGTGCGGCTCTCGTCCGCGCCGCACTCGATGCGGGCGCAGCCGTCGTGACTGACGTGGGCAGCGTCAAGGCTCCGATTGCTGCAGCCGTCGACGATGCCCGGTTCGTCCCCGGCCACCCGATGGCCGGTAGTGAGCAGGACGGACTCGACGGCGCGTTCGCCGACATGTTCAGCGGCGCGATGTGGGTGCTGTGTCCCACCGAGGCCACCGACGACGCCGCGTTTGCCGAGGTCAGAGGGGTTGTCTCGTCGCTCGGCGCCCAGGTGATCGTGATGCCGCCCGACCGCCACGACACGTTGGTCGCCGTCGTCAGCCACGTGCCGCACCTCACCGCGGCGACGCTGATGCGCCTCGCGGATGGTCGCGCCGAAGAGCACCGGTCGCTACTGCGGCTCGCGGCAGGCGGATTCCGCGACATGACCCGAATCGCGGCCGGGCACCCCTCTATCTGGCCCGATATCTGCGCGCAGAATCAGGGCGCGATCACCGATGTGCTCGATGAGCTGATCCGCGAACTCAATTCGCTGCGCGACGTCGTCGCCGAGGGTGCCGGTGATCAACTGCTCGACCATCTGGAGTCCGCCCGCCACGCTCGGCGCAACCTGCCGACCACCGCGCTGCAGACCGAACAGATGTCGGAGATACGGATCCCGGTCTTGGACCGCCAGGGCGAGCTTGCGGCAATCGCCACGCTCGCAGCGGATCTCGATGTCAACATCTACGACCTCGAGATCGCTCACTCCGCAGAGGGGCCGCGCGGTGTGGTCGTCGTGCTCGTCGAATCGGCGTTCGCCGAGCGGTTCCAGGGCGGCCTGATGGTGCAGGGCTACCGGCCATCGATTCGTCCGCTCGACTGAGATGGTCGGATGAGCAGCCCCGATCCTCGATCCTTGCCGGATCCGTACCCCATAGAGCCGCTGGCGGCCCCGCCCGACGCGGCCATCGCCCTGCCGGGTTCGAAGAGCATCACCAACCGAGCGCTCGTCGCAGCGGCGCTCGCCGAGGGCGACACCACACTCGAGGGAGTCCTGTTCGCCGACGACACCGAGGCGATGCTGGCGGCGCTGCAGCAGCTGGGGATCACCGTCCAGATCGACCGCACCTCGAACCAGGTTCGCGTTGGGGGCTGTGGTGGCGAGCTCCCGGGCATCGAGACCACGGTCAACGCGAACCAGTCGGGCACAACGGCGCGGTTCCTGACTCCTGCCGTCGCCCTTGGTGCCGCGCCCGTCACGGTCGACGCGGATCCGCAGATGCGAGACCGGCCGATGGACGATCAGATCGATGCCCTTCGTGCGATGGGCGTGACGGTCGAAGAGTTGGGCGAGCCCGGCCGCCTGCCCCTTCGACTCACCGGGCCGCTGCAGGCCGCGGGGATCGGCCTCGCCGCGGATGTCTCGAGCCAGTTTCTCTCCGGTCTCCTGCTCGCGGGAGCGATTCACGGCCTCGACGCAAGACTGACCACCGCTGCGGTCAGCCGCCCGTATCTGGACATGACGGCGGAGGTCATGCGCGCATTCGGTGCGGAGGTCAGCGACAACGACGGCACCGCATGGACGGTGGGTGGCGGCTATACGTCGCCGGGCTCCTACGAGATCGAACCGGACGCGTCGGCGGCGTCCTACTTCCTCGCCGCTGCGGCGATCACCGGCGGGCACGTCCGTATCGAGGGACTCGGCCGATCGTCGGTGCAGGGCGATGTTGCATTCGCCGATGTGCTGGCCGAGATGGGTGCAGACGTCGAGGTCGGCGCGGACTCCATCGACGTTCGCGGCCGCGAGTTGCGCGGGATCGACGTGGATCTCCGCCACATCTCCGACACCGCTCCCACGCTCGCCGTGGTCGCCGCGTTCGCCGATGGCCCGACGACGATCACCGACATCGGCTTCGTGAAGGGCAAAGAGTCCGATCGGATCGGCGCGCCGGTGCACGAGCTGCGCCGGGCCGGCGTGGACGCCGAGGAGGTCGACGGCGGCATGGTGATCCGGCCCGATGGCGGACCCGATAGCCGACCCAACGCTGCGACCTTCGAGACCTACGACGATCACCGCATGGCCATGGCGTTTTCCCTGGTGGGGCTGGTCGTCCCGGGCGTGGCCGTCCGTGATCCAGGGTGCGTGGCGAAGACCTTCCCCGGCTACTTCGCTGCGTTGGAACAGCTCCGGTGACGCGGCAAGATGGGCGAGACATGCGTGTGATCGCCATCGATGGCCCGGCTGGATCGGGCAAGTCCACGGTCGCGAAGGCGGTCGCAGAGCGGTTGGGTCTCCAGTACCTCGACACCGGCGCGATGTACCGGTCAGTCGCGTTCGCCGCGCTGCGAGCCGGCGCCGACCCGGCGGACCACGATGTCGCCGCTGACATCGCCCGATCGATCGAGCTGGATGTGAGCCTGGATGCGGTCGTCGTGAACGGCGTGGACGCCACGGTCGAGATCCGCGGACCCGAGGTGACCCGCTCGGTGAGCCTGGTGGCGGCGAACGCCGACGTGCGAACCGAGATGGTCTCGCGTCAGCGTGAGTGGGCCGAGCGTCGAGGCGGGGGCGTCCTCGAGGGTCGAGACATCGGCACCGTTGTGTTCCCGGACGCCGAACTGAAGGTCTACCTGACGGCTGATCCCGAGGAGCGGGCCCGTCGACGCGCGAAGGAGGTCACCGACCTCGACTATGAGACGGTCGCGTCCGATCTCGCCCGCCGCGACGCGCTCGACACGAACCGCAAGGCAGATCCGCTCGCCGAGGCGCCAGACGCGATCCAGGTCGACACGACGGGCCTGTCGATCGACGAGGTCGTCGCGAAGATCGAGCAGCTGCTGATATGAGCAGAGCGTGACATGAGCACAGAGAGCGCGTACGGCAGCCAGGAGGGAGCGACTGTCGAACGCAGCGCTCACGGGCTGTTCGGCCGGCTCCTCTATCGACCCTTCTGGCTGTTCGTCTTCACGCTGTGCAAGCTGCTGTTCCGGCTCCGGGTCGACGGCCGCAAGAATCTGCCCGACGGCCCGTTCATCATGTCGGCCGTGCACCGGTCGTTCGTCGACACGCCGATCGTCGGCGTGATCACCGGCAAGCGCATGCGGTTCATGGGCAAGGAGAGCCTCTGGAAGAACAGGCCCCTCGGCGCATTCCTGACGTTCTTCGGAGGGTTCCCCGTCGAGCGCTCCGGTGCGGATCGCACGGCGCTGCGAGCGGCTCAGGACGTGCTCGCCCTCGGCGAACCGCTCGTGATGTTTCCTGAGGGAACTCGCCAGGAAGGGCCCCGCCTCAATCGCGAGCAGGTGCTCGACGGCCCCGCGTTCGTTGCCGCGCGCGCCGGTGTGCCGATCGTTCCCGTCGGCATTGGTGGGAGTGCCAAGGCGCTTCCGCTCGGGGCCAAGATCCCCCGGCCTCGCAAGATCGTGGTCGTCATCGGTGAGCCGATCGATCCTCCAGACAAGGTCAACGGGAAGGTGCCGCGGCGGGCCGTCAAGGACCTGACGGACCAGCTCTTCGCGGATCTGGGCGATCTCTACATCGAGGCCCGAGTGCTCGCCGGCGACGAGCCCGAACCTGCCAGCTGAGTGCGCCTAGCTCGCTATCAGCCGAACTGTTCTCGGACGTAGAGCACGACGGCGTCGATCTCCTCATCGCTCAACTCTGCCCCGAACGCCGGCATCGTGCCGCGGCCGTCGATGACCAGGGCTGCGATGTCGGCCGGGTCGGGATACGCGTCGAGGAGGACGCCCGCGAGTCGGGGACCCGCAGTTCCTTCGCCGCTGACCCCATGGCATCCGGCGCATCCGGCCGTGTAGATGCGGGCGCCGACGGCGAGTGGTTCCTGTGATGGCTCGCGCGGCGTGGGTGGTCGGGAGCCGTCCAGCGTGAACAGCATGACGACCGCGGTAGCAGCGCCGACACCCACGAGCCATTGCACGACGTCGGTGATCCGTCGGAGGCTGATCATGGGCTTCCACCGCCCTGGTAGAACCACAGTGCCTGCCCCCACCAGGCGACGATGAACGCGACGCCGACGAGCGATCCGGTGACCGGGAGCACCCAGGTGGGTTGCTGATCGGCCTTGCGGGCGGCCAGCACCTTGGCGACGTAGAGCCCGTAGGCGATGCAGCCGGCTGCGCTGTGGATCGCCTGACGCAGGTGGAAGGTCTCGTATCCGATCGACCAGATGCAGTGGAAGACGACAGGGATCGTCAGCGCGAAGGCCAGCGTGCCGAGCAGCCGGTGGACCTCGTGAAGCCATGGCGGTGCGGGTCGGGTTGGCCCGATTCGCCCGTGGACTCGTAGGCCGCTCCCGAGCTGGCTTGCGAACAGCAGGACCGCGGCGGTTGAAAAGGCGGCTTTCCAGGAGCGAACACTGTCAAAACCGGTGATCACGAAGTCACGATGTGAGGGGTCGTGGGCTGACGCGTGGACCCCGAGCGCCAGCGCGGTGACAGCGCCGGCAATGAACGGCAGCCCGGCCCGCAGGCGTGCGTTAACCGATGCGGGGCGGCTCACCCCGAGGACTGGAGCGACTCGAGCACGTCGCTGGCGTCGATGTTTCGGTCATCGAGGGGCACTGACGCCTCGGAGGAGGGCAGCATCACGCCGGCAACGGCGTCGACTGTGCTGAGGAGCTCTCGCAGGTTGCGCGGCGGCGGGAAGTACTCGTCTTCGTCGGTGACTCGCACTTCTTCGACGCCGTTCTCGGGCGAGAGGCGATCGATCACGGACCGCACCAGATCTTCGGGGGCCGAGGCGCCGGCCGTGACTCCAACTGTGCCGGCGATGTCGTCTGGGAGCTCGTCGGGACCGTTCACGCGGAACACCCGGGGGCAGCCGGCTTCCTTCGCGAGCGCGGCGAGCGCGTTCGTGTTCGACGAGTTCGCCGATCCGATGACGACCATCGCGTCGCATCGCGGCGCGATCTCAATGAGGGCTGACTGGCGGTTGGTCGTCGCGAAACACAGGTCCGAGCGCTCCGGTTGCCAGAGCTGCGGGAACTTCTCCCGCGTGGCGTCGAGGACCCCGACCCACTCCCGATGCGATAGCGTCGTCTGGGCTAGAACCGCGACCGGCGTCTCGAACTCGGGGAGGTCGGCGACTTCCTCGGGCGTCTCCACCCGGTGGATCGCCTCTGGGGCGACGGCCATGGTGCCGACCGCCTCCTCGTGGCCCTCGTGGCCGACGTAGACGATCTGGAAGCCCTTCCCGGCCCGCGTCTTCACTTCGTGGTGGACCTTCGTGACCAGGGGACACACGGCGTCGACGACGTAGCCGCCGCGTTCGCGAGCCGCCGCGACCACCTCTGGTGCCGAGCCGTGGGCGGAGAGCATGATCGGACGTCCGGTCGGCACTTCAGCGATGTCGTCGATGAAGACCACGCCCGCGTCTTCGAAGCGGCGGACGACGAGCTGGTTGTGCACGATCTCGTGGTAGCAGTACACCGGCGGCTCGAAGGCCCGGACCATCCACGCCAGGGCCTTGATGGCCATCTCCACGCCGGCGCAGAATCCGCGGGGCGAGGCGAGCAGGACACGATCGACGGTCACGGCTTCGAGGCTAGTGACTCCCGGGGCTACCGTCGCGGCGTGAGCGCACCTATTCGAAACCCGCTGTACGACCCAGCGCTCGACGAACACGTCGAGGAGATGGAGCGGATCGCCGCGTTCGTGGCGAGCGCGCAGGGCGAAACGCCTGCGGTGTGGAGCGACAAGGCGGTCACCGCGGCACGGGCCAACTTCGATGCCTACGCGTCGCACCCGCAAGAGGTGACCGACCGGTTCACGGACCGCGAGATCGACGGTCGTCACGGCCCGATCCGGCTGCGCGTCCACGTTCCGGACCGCGATGTACGCGCGGTCGTCCTCGACTGGCACGGCGGCGGGTTCTTTCTCGGCTCTCCCGAGATGGATGACGTGTTCAACCTTCGCCACGCCGCGGCCACGCGCACCGTCACGGTCGCGGCGACCTACCGCCTCGGCCCCGAAGCACCTTTCCCGGCAGGGCCGGACGATGCCGAAGCCGCAGCGTTGTGGCTGCTGGAGAACGCCCAGGAGGAGTGGGGCGTGCCCCTGCGGGTGGTGATGGGGTCCTCGGCCGGCGCCAACATCGCCGCGGTCGCGCTCCAGCGCCTTCGGGACAGGCACGACGCGCTGGCCGAGATCGCCGGCGCGAATCTCGTGTACGGCGTCTACGACATGCGGGGAACGCCGAGCCAGTGCGAACGCGGCATTCCAACGTTTCGGGATCTGTACCTGCCGGACGTGGAGCGGCGTGACCGGGACGACCCCGAGATGTCGCCTATTTTCGGCGATCTGACGGGGATGCCGCCGGCACTCTTCACTGTGGGGATGGCCGACTACCTGTTCGACGATTCGCTGTTCATGGCCAGCCGCTGGCATGCCGCCGGGAGCGAGGCGAACGTCAATGTGTTCCCGGCCTGTCCGCACGGTTTCAACGCCTATCCGGCAGAGCTTTCACGCCTCGCGAACGAGGCGATGGATGACTGGGTGGGTGGCGTTCTGGACCGGTGTGAGCAGGTGGAGTCCTGAGGCCGTGCCGATAACCTCTCTGAGTCCAGTTCGCTGGTATGTAGCCCGTTCGTCCAGGAGAAATTCCGATGTCGAAGATTTGCCAGGTCACCGGCAAGAAGCCCCACTTTGGCAAGCAGCTTTCCCACTCGCACCGTCGTTCCAGCCGTCGCTGGGATCCGAACGTGCAGGTGAAGCGCTACTACCTCGCGAGCGAGAAGCGTTGGATCAAGCTCAATGTCAGCACCAAGGGCATCAAGACGATCGACAAGCGCGGCATCGAGTCCGTCGTCGCTCAGATGCGTCGCAACGGGCAACAGGTTTAGAGAGAGGGTCTGAGATCTCATGAGCGACAAGCGTCCGATCATCAAGCTGCGGTCAACCGCCGGCACCGGTTACACCTACGTGACCACGAAGAACAAGACGAACACGCGTGAGCGGATCGAGATCAAGAAGTACGACCCCAAGGTCCGCAAGCACGTCATCTTCAAAGAAGAGCGTTAGTTCTCTTCGAAGAAGCCGGGAGCAGTCACTCCTGTGCGCGAGACCTCGGCTGTGACGTGTGTCCGGCTCCCTGACTACGGACCGGCGGGCTTCTAGCCTGAGGTGATGGTGTCCCCCGATCGCCCCGTGGCGATGTTCGATTCGGGTTTTGGTGGGTTGACGGTCGCCCGAGCGGTTATCGATCTGCTGCCGAACGAGCACCTCGTCTACTTCGGCGACACAGCGCGCTACCCGTACGGACCGCGCACCCATGACGAGGTATGCGGCTACGCCCGCGAGATCACCGAGTGGTTGGTCGAGACGCACCAGCCGAAGATGATCGTGGTGGCGTGCAACACCGCGACCGCGGTGGCGCTCGCCGAGCTGCAATCACTCGTCGACATTCCGGTCATCGGCGTTCTCGAACCGGGTCTGCGTTCGCTGATCGAGGTGACGGTCACCGGTCGAGTGGGCATGATCGGCACGGTTGGCACGGTCGCGAGCGGCGCGTATCAGCGCCTCGCCCATGATCTGGCGTCTGAGGTCGACCTCACCTGCGCTGCGTGTCCCGGTTTCGTCGAGTTCGTCGAGCGGGGCGAGACCCGTTCGGATCAGGTCCACGTCCTTGCCGAACGGCTGCTCGCGCCGATGCGCGAGGCGAAGGTCGACAGCCTCCTCTTGGGCTGCACGCACTACCCGTTCCTCGCCCGCACGATCAGCGATGTGATGGGACGTGATGTCGTCCTGGTCGATTCCGCGGACGAGACCGCGTTTGCGATACAACGTTCAGTTGCGGCGCTCGGTGCCGATCGGGTTGGTGGCGAACCACCGACTCGGCGGTTCGTGTCGAGTGGTGATGTCGAGACGTTCGCTCGTCTCGGTCGGCAACTGCTCGGCCCCGAGCTCGACACGGTGGAGGCGCACCAGTGGTAGCGGACGGTGTTGGCGAGGACGGTGAGACGGCGATGAAGGTGACGGTCCTGGGCTCATCCGGGTCCTACGCGGCACCCGGCAACCCGTGCACCGGCTTCGTGATCGAGAGCGCAGACGCCACCGTGCTCTACGACTGCGGTCCGGGAACCGTCGGTCCGCTGCAGGCCGCCATCGACATCAACGAGCTCACGGCGATCGTTCTCAGCCACTGCCATCCGGACCACTGGCTCGAGCTGCCGGTCTTGCGCAACGTCTTCACCTGGTTCTCTCCCCGTAACGGCATCCCGGTTCATGGCACGGCCCGGACCAGGGAGATGGATGCCGCGATCACGGTCGAGGCGCCGGGTGCGCCGCGGCCGTTCGAATGGAACACCATCGATTCTGCTTCCACGCTGGTCATCGGCGATCAGACGTGGACCTTCGACCGGACCGATCATCCGGTCGAGACGCTTGCTGCTCGCGTGACGGTGGGCGAGCATTCCGTCCTGTTCACCTCGGACAGCGGGCCGGGGTGGTCATTCGACGAGTTCGGTCGTGACGCCGATGTGGCGTTCTGCGACGCAAGCCATCTCGAGCACTTCGAGGGCCAGGGCATTCCTCACATGAGTGCCCGCGAAGCGGCGGAGCGAGCCGAGGCTGCGAACGTGGGGCAATTGGTGCTCACCCACCTCATTCCCGGGTCCGACCCGGCGGCGCACCGCGAGGAGGCCGTCGCGGCGTACGGTGGCCCGGTCAACGTGGCCCTGGCGGGCTCCGTCTTCGAGTTCTAGATCCTCGACCGCGCCTCACCCAAACTTCACCCGGAGCCAACCGTGTCCACCCGTTACGACGGTCGTCAGCCCGATGACCTCCGCCCCTTCTCGTTCGTCCGAGACTTCACCAACATGACGATGGGTTCGGCCCTCGTCTCCTTCGGTGAGACCCGTGTGTTATGCACTGCTTCGGTGGAGGACGACGTTCCCCGCTGGATGAAGGGCCAGGGCGAGGGTTGGGTCACCGCCGAGTACTCGATGCTGCCGGGCTCGTCGCCCGAGCGGATCCGGCGTGAGCGCAACGGTGCCAAGGGCCGCACCCAGGAGATCGAGCGGCTCATCGGCCGGTCGTTGCGGGCAGTCACGGACATGAAGGCGCTGGGGGAGCACTCGATCCGTCTCGACTGCGATGTGCTCCAGGCCGATGGCGGCACCCGCACCGCGTCGATCTGCGGCGCGTACATCGCGCTCCACGATGCGTGCGAGCGCCTGGTGATGGCCGGCTCGATCCCGGCGAACCCGCTCACCACGGAATGCGCCGCAATCTCGGTGGGCATGGTGGACGGGCAGCCTGTCCTCGACCTGCCGTACCCGGAGGACTCCACCGCCGACGTGGACTTCAACGTGATCATGACCGGCACAGGTCAGCTGATCGAGGTCCAGGGAACGGCCGAGGGCAACACCTTCTCTCGCTCCGAACTCGACGCCCTGCTCGACCTCGCTGAGGCCGGCATCGCCTCCATCGCCGTCGCCCAGCGCGAGGTGCTCGCGACGGCCCCGGAGCCCCGCTCGCCTGGGCGCTGAGCCGTGGCGGGAAACGGTGCTGCTGGGGCTGACACCGCTGGCGCGCTGCCACAGCTGGTGTGTGCGAGTGCCAACCCCGACAAGGTCGCGGAGATGGCGCTCGTGCTCGATGGGCTCGTCGACCTCCTGCCCCGTCCTGCGGGCCTCGCGGATGTGGTCGAGGACGCACCGGACCTGGAAGGCAACGCCCGTTTGAAGGCGGTCGCCGTGTGCCGCGCCGCCGGTGCGGCTGCAGTGAGCGACGACACCGGCCTCGAGGTCGATGCGCTCGATGGCGCCCCGGGCGTCTA
This sequence comes from Acidimicrobiales bacterium, assembly GCA_029246685.1. Lineage (GTDB taxonomy): Bacteria > Actinomycetota > Acidimicrobiia > Acidimicrobiales > Aldehydirespiratoraceae > JAJRXC01. The sequence goes on from JAQWMR010000002.1 coordinate 28,561, forward strand.
TTCGGCTCGCTACGCGGGCGAGGACGCCACGTATCAGGACAACGTCGACAAGCTCCTGCGGGAACTCGAACGGGTCGGCGCAATGGAGCCGGCTGACCGTACGGCGAGGTTTCGCACGGTCGTGATGGTCGTGCGTCCGGACGGCACGGAGCTTGCCGTCGAAGGCGTGGTCGAGGGCGTGATCGCAGCGGCTCCTCGAGGCGACGGCGGCTTCGGGTACGACCCGGTCTTCGTCCCGGTGGAAGCCGATGGTCGGTCGTTCGCCGAAATGGGCGACGAGAAGCATGACATCAGTCACCGAGGCCGCGGCTTTCGAGCCCTCGCCGCGGCGCTGGCCGACTGACGATGGAGCGTCGACGCCGCGGCTGGGTGTTCGCGGCGTTCGGCATGTTGCTCGTATCGACCGACTCCTTCTGGGTCCGCTGGAGCGAGGAGGACAGCTGGACCATCGCGTTCTGGGTCGCGATCTTCTCGTTGGTTCTCTATTCGGCGATGGGTGTGGTCACGAAAGAGCCGACGCCCGTGGCGGCGTTCCGCGCGGCGGGTTGGCCATTGCTCGCCGTGGCGATCGGGGCGACCGTCAGCCAGTTGGCGTTCATCACCGCGCTGACCCGCACGTCGGTGGCGAACGTCGTGGTGATCGTCGCCGCTGCACCGGTTCTGGCCGCGCTCGTCGGTTGGGTCTTCCTCCGAGAGCCGACGTCGAGACGAGTGTGGGTGGCGATCGTGGTCACCGTCGTCGGTGTGCTGGTGATCGTGGTTCGGTCGCTCGGTGATCCGACCCTCGACGGCGTTCTCTTCGCCCTTCTGGCGATCCTCGCCTTCGCCACGAACATGAACCTCTGGCGACGGTGGCCGGCGATGAGCCGCCTGGTCGGCTTGTCGACCGCGGCGGCATTCGTTGCGATCGTCTCGCTGATCGCCGGCGTCGACTTCGGCATCGACGGCCGAGCGTTGTTCGCCTTCGTCGGGATGGGTCTGGTGTTCAACCCGATCGGTCGGCTCTTCCACACCCACGCGCCCCGCTACGTACCGGCAAGTGAGGTGGCGATGTTCACGCCCATCGAGACCGTCGCCGCTCCGATCTGGGCCTGGGTCGGATTCTCGGAGGTGCCCGAGGTCTGGACAGTGGTGGGCGGGGTCATCGTGATCTCGGGGATGCTCTATGGCACGCTGGGCCGGCCCACTCCCGACCCTGTGACCGCCTGACCGCGTGACCGCGTGACCGCCTGACCGCATGACCGACCCCCGCCTCCGCCCGTTCGACCCGGCTGACACCGACGCGTGCTACGAGATCTGCCTCCGAACCGCGAACAACGGCGAGGATGCCACCGACCTCCACACGGACCCTCGGATCGTCGGCGAGGTGTGGGTCGCGCCGTATCTCGCCCATCATCCGGAGTGCGCATTCGTGGTCGAGGACGACCAAGGGGTTGGCGGCTACATCGTCGGCGCGCCCGACACTGCGGCCTACGACGAGTGGGCGGACCGTGTGTGGTTCCCGCCGCTGCGCGAGCGCCATCCCGCCGGATCGTTTCCGGACAGCAAGGCTGACGGCGATTGCGTGAACCTGATCCACACGCCGCCGGTGATGCCGGCCGAGGTCACCAGTGAGTATCCGGCCCACCTCCACATCGACCTTCTGCCGCGGCTCCAGGGTCGTGGCTTCGGCAAGCAGCTGATGAACGCCTTGTTCGCCGCGTGTCGAGAGGCCGGCGCCGACGCGATCCATTTGGGTTGCTCGCCTGAGAACACGAATGCGATCGCGTTCTACCAGCACCTCGGGTTCAGCGACCTCATGGCCGGCTTCCTCTGGGGTCGTTCGACGGAAGCTGTCTCGTGAGGACCGTCTCGTGAGAATCGACGTGGGCGACGGGGTCCGGGTGTTCGTCGATGTCGACGGGCCCGAGTACGCCGTAGGTGTTCCGCTCATGGTCGGCCGTCCGACGGTGCTGCTTCTGCACGGCGGGCCGGGCATGGATCACAGTCCGTTCAAGAGCGAGCTCGCCGAGCTTACCGACATGGCTCAACTCGTCTACATCGATCATCGGGGCAATGGCCGTTCCGATCGCGGCGATCCGGCCCTTCACACGCTCGACCAGTGGGGCGACGACATCAGGACGGTCTGCAACGTGCTCGGCATGGAGCGGCCGGTCGTGCTCGGGCAGTCGTTCGGCGGGATGGTGGCGCAGGCCTATCTGGCCCGCCATCCCGATCATCCGGCTGGTGTCGTGCTCTCCAGCACGTCGGCCCGCAAGAACATCCCCCGCAACCTTGCGGTCTTCGAACGTCTCGGTAGCGCGGCAGCGGTCGACGCGGCCACGGCCTTCTATGCGGACCCCGGTCCCGACACGCTGCCCGCGTTTGTCGCCGATGCGATGTCGACCTACAACCGCCACTTCTCGGACCCGGACGGGACTGATCGCACGGTGTTCCAGCTCGAGGTGCTCTACGACTTCTTCCGTGGCGAGTACCAGACCATGGACTTGCTTCCGGGTCTCGCGCGGGCGCAATCGCCAGTCCTCGTCCTCGGTGGTGAGGACGATCCGACCACGCCCATCGAGGATCAGGAGGACATCGTCGCCGCGCTCCCGGCCCACCTCGTCGAGTTTCATCGATTCGCTGACTGCGGGCACGGTGCCTACCGGGATCAACCGGCCACGGCGATGCCGATCATCCGCGATTTCATCACCCGCTGCTTCGAGGCCACTCAGGAGGCTGACTCATGACAAAGGTATCGTCCGCGGCAATCCGGAATGCGACGCGATCTGGGGCCCGCTCGTCGACGCCCTTGCCGGACACGTCGTCTCCGACACGCTGCTCCTGCCGCCACCGGGGTTCGGCGCGCCCGTGCCGGACGGCTTCGACATGACGCCGGCCTCGTACGTCGATTGGCTGACCGCGGAGCTGGAGGCGATCGACGGACCGATCGACCTCGGCGGGGATGGCCGGGGCGCCGGGCACGTGTTCGGCCTCGTGGCCGAGCGTCTGGACCTGATCCGTTCCTGGGCGGCCGACTGTGGAGCGCTCATCCACCCGGACTACGAGTGGCACGACATGGCGCAGGCCTGGCAGACCCCTGACGTCGGCGAGCAGGTGATCGAGGCGATGACCGGCGGTGAAGTCCACGAACGGGCCGAGTAGTTCACGATGATGGGCATGACGCCGTTGATCGCTCGCGACGTCGCGGCGGCGGTCAACGCCGAGATGGGGAGTGCATTCTGACCCTGTACCGGGCCGCTGCGCAGCCGTTCATGCGGGCGCTGGGTGACCGGGTCGCCAGCGCTGATCGCCCGCCCGGGTTCATCGTGATCGCGTCCGAGGACGACTTCGTGCCGGCACCGCTGGCGGAGGAGACGGCGGCACGGCTGGGCGTCGGTGCGGTCACCCTCGAGGGCCAGGGTCACTGGTGGATGATCAGCGAACCGGCTCTGGCGGCCGACGCACTCGTCGACTTCTGGGCCGGGCTGACTTGATCTGGTGCGGACGGGGAGATTTGAACTCCCACACCCTTTCGGGCACCAGGACCTAAACCTGGCGTGTCTGCCAATTCCACCACGTCCGCGTGGTGGGTCCAGCGTACCGAGGCTCAACCACCGGTCCCGGTTGCCGACTGGGTGACTCCGCATGCCGCCAGCCCGAGCGGATACCCCGATACCCTTCGCCCTATGACGCAGACCCCTGAGAACGCGCACCGCATGGCCGCGATGGTGGCCAACCCGCAGGCCGACATCTTCCACCGCCTGCTCCAGGACCGCATCGTGGTCCTCGGCACCGATGTCAACGACGAGATCGCCAACTACATCACGGCGCAGCTCCTCTACCTCGAGGGCCAGGACAACGAGAAGCCGATCTGGCTCTACATCAACAGCCCCGGTGGCTCCGTCACCAGTGGCATGGCGATCTACGACACGATGCAGTTCGTGGAGCCTGAGGTGGGCACCATCTGCATGGGTCTCGGCGCCTCGATGGGTCAGTTCCTGCTCTGCGCCGGTGCCCCCGGCAAGCGCTACGCGCTGCCCCACGCGCGCATCATGATGCACCAGCCGCTCGGCGGCGTTCAGGGCCAGGCCACCGACATCGCCATCCAGGCCGAGCAGATGGCGTACACGAAGCGCCTCCTGCAGGAGCGCATCGCGCAGCACACGGGTCAGACCTACGAGCAGATCGAGGCCGACTCCGATCGTGACCGCTGGTTCACCGCCGAAGAGGCCAAGGACTACGGCATCATCGACCACGTCATCGTCAAACGTGGCGAGATGATCTGACCGTCAGCTGATGCGTGGCTCCACGAGGCCGTGGAGCACGCAGAGCTTGAACGTGCAAGGGACGTAATCGAGGAATGCGGCGCGCGCAACCTCGTCGTCGCGCAGCGCGAGCAGCGTGTCGATGATGATCTGCTCGTCGCCGGCTTCGCCCACGGGGAGTTGCCACCGCTCCCGGTCCGGCTCTTCGCCGCGTAGGTGTTCGGCGAAGGCCAGCACGTCGCGTGCGATGTCGCAGATGTGCTCCCAGTCGTAGGTGAGCGGCGTCGAGGCGTAGAAGCCGAGTTCGGGATCGACGCCGAACAGGCCGACGGCCACGGGCGATCTGTCGGTAGCGAGGTGCGAGACGAACCATGTCGTTCGGGGCCAGCTTCCCGGGAGCGCTGCTCTGAGGTTGGTCGCCGGGTCGTGCTCGGGCGAGCTCAGAATCGATCAGTCGTCGACCTCGAGGCGCGGTGAGCCGTAGCCATCCGTCACCTCGCCCCACGCGAACGCCATGTCCGGGCCGCTGAAACCAGGCTGAGCGATGACGCCGGGGTTCGGCGCGGCGCAGCGACTGAAACTGAACTCGTTGCCACCGAGGCCCATCGACCGAAGTCGCGTCTCCCGGTCGCCGGCAATGCGACGAAGTCCGTCGACGAAGCCACCTTTATCCCGAGCGTCGCCGAGACCGGCTTCGCGTAGCGCACCTGTGAGTCCGTAGATGATGTGGCACCTGGTGAGTGAGATCAGTTCGTCGCCCACGACTGTCCAGCCTGAGAACATCGCGCCGAGCTGCTCGGTCGCCGTCGAGTCAACCGCGAGCTCGTCATCTGCGGCGAACGGAATCGCCACGAACTCGACGTCCCAGCAAGCGTCCAGCCACCTGAGCGTGCGGGCGATTTCCGCTTGCGTGGTGACGAGATGACTCGGCGTGAAGTCGGCCGAAGGGTGCAGGGTCACCGCGGCCGTGTCGACGACGATCCTGTCGACTTCCACGCCGTCGATGAGCGTCGGAACGTCGTAGCTGATCATCCAGTTCTCGCCGAAGATCGTGGCCGGCTCTGTGTCCCCGCTCTCCGGGTCGGTCGGGCCCGTATCGACGACGTCGAAGCAGTCAGCGGGATCCTGCCCCAGCGGATCGAAGGGGACCTGTTCGTGCCACGGAGTTGCCAGCGGCGCCGCCCAGGGGACCGTGGAGGTCGTCGTCGTGGTTGTGGTGTCGGTTGGCGTGGCGACGTCCGGCGTGGGCTCGTCGGAGCACGACGTGGACAGGAGCGCCAATGCCGCGAGTCCTGCCATCCACCGCATCGCGCGACGGTAGTCGGGTCAGGTGAAGGTGAGGGCGTCGCCCACAGCGACCGGGCCCGGGTCCACGACCACGGCGTAGATGCCGAGCGACGGGAAGTCGCCGAAGCCTCCGAAGGGGCGCTTGTTCTGCGCGGCGATGGTCTGCAGCACGTTCTTGTCGCGGGGGAGACCGGCCTGGGCGCGGGTGGTCATCACGCAGCGCGGCGCCGTGGAACCGAACTGGATGGTGGCGCCGCCGATCGTGGCGGTGCGATCCTCCCAGTCGTTCTCGATGAGCCCTTCGGCGTCGGCGGTGTCGATCAGGATGCTCGGCCGGAACCGGTCCGAGTTGATGACGCTGTCGCCGGCCCGTTCCTGGATGTGGGCAATGCTCGCCGTGGTGAGGATGTGGAGCGGCTCGAGGTCTGCGAAGCTACCCCGTTCGGCGAGCGCAGACGGCAGGTCGATCTCGATGCCCGAGAGGGCGAAGCCTTCGCCGATGTCGGGCCACTCGGAGGCGTAGTTGAGCGCCTCCGCGCCCGCGGTGACGAGCTCCACGTCCATGTCGAGCGCAGCAGAAGCCGCGGCGCTGATTGCTGCACCGTCGGTGGTGGAGAACGACTTGCCGTCGATCGTGACCGTGACCGCCGGCATGGGTTGGCCCGCTGTGGGCGTCCGGTCGAACTCGGCGGCGAAGCTGAGGAGCGTCTCGCCGAGGCGGGGCGCCTTGGCGCTCAGAACCCGGTCCGTGCCGACTTCGCGCAGACCGAGGAAGCGATCGCCGATGATGCCGTCGGGCCCGAGATCGACTTGGTCGACGAGCGATGTCTGGAACGACTTGATCGGGTAGCGGCGCAGCTCCGAGACGGTTCCGCTCATCGGGCTGCTTCGGCGATGGACTTCAGTTCGGCGACTCCTTCGGCCTTGTCGTCGTAGCGGAACAGCGCCGAGCCGGAGACGAACACGTTCGCGCCCGCGGCGGCGCACTCACCGATCGTCTCGGCACTGATGCCCCCATCGATCTCGATGTCGATCTCGTTTCCGCTGGCATCGACCATCGCCTTGAGGTCAGCGATCTTGTCGAGCAGCGGGATGTACTTCTGACCCCCGAAGCCGGGGTTCACGGTCATGACGAGGATGTGGTCGGTGACGTCGAGTACATGCGCCACGACGTTCGCCGGTGTGTGCGGGTTGAGAACCACGCCGCTGCGGCCCCCAAGCTTGCGGATGTTGTCGAGTGACCGGTGGAGATGTGTGCATGCCTCGGCGTGGACCATGACCGTGGAGCAGCCGGCCTCGATGTAGAGCGGCGCGATCTCATCGGGCTTCATCACCATCAGGTGCGCCTCGAAATGGATCGTGAGGTGGGAGCGAATGCTCGCGACCACATCGGGGCCGACGGTGATGTTGGGCACGAAAACGCCGTCCATCACGTCCCAGTGGATTCGGTCGGCGCCCGCCTTCTCCAAGTCGACGCATTCCTCGCCGAGGCGGGCGAAGTCGGCGGGGAGAATGGACGGGGCGATCTCGATGGCGCGGCTCACCGCGCGACCCTACCCGCGCCGCTACGGGCGACAGGGCGATTCTCGGTGGGGCGCCGATACCGTTCCGTGTGTGGAACTCCGAGTGACCGCTACGGCGCGAGATGGTGCTGGCGTCGCTCGAGCTGAGGACGGCCGGGTGGTCTTCGTTGAGGGTGCTCTCGTGGGCGAAACCGTCACCGTCGAAATGCTAAAAGTCGACCGTCGCTGGTCCCGCGCTCGCGTCGTCACCGTGCTGGATCCGTCGCCGGACCGGGTGCCGGTTCCGTGCACGCATCAGATCGAAGGCTGCGGCGGATGCGACCTGCTCCACGTCGGGCCCGACGCCCAGCTGCGGACGAAGTCGTCGATGGTCATCGACCAGCTGGTCCGGGCCGAGGTCGACGCACCGGATCCCGCGCTGCGATCGCTGGATGACGATCACGGCCGCACCACAATCCGTGCGGCGATCAGCGACGGACGCGCCGGCTATCGAGTTCGGGGTTCGCACGACGTTGTCGTCCCGGACGTGTGCGACGCGGTCGACCCGAGCGCTGAGCGACTACTCGTCGACGGTCGGTTTGGCGACGCTCGAGAGATCACGATCCGAGTTGGCAACCGCACCGGCGAACGGCTCGTGTTGGTCGAGGGCAGCACCTTCGATGTCGAGCTGCCGGACGACGTGCTCATGGCGAGCACCGACGATCTCAAGAAGGGCAAGCGAGCCTGGATTCATGAGGAAGCCGGTGGCCGTCGGTGGCGCGTCTCGGCTCGCTCGTTCTTCCAGAACCGGCCGGCGGGGGTCGACGCGCTCGTCGACGAAGTCTCCGAGATGGTCGACGAACTCGGCGAGGACGGACCGCTCGTCGATGCCTATGCGGGCATCGGGATTTTTGCCGGAACGATCGGCGCCGGTCGGACGGTCTACGCGATCGAGCGCGGTCGCGACTCCATCGCCGACGCGAAGGTGAACCTCGAGGGCGACGTGAAGGTGATCAAGGCCTCCGTCGAACGTTGGCGCCCCTCGCCCGCAGCTGTGGTCATCGCCGACCCGGCCCGCGAGGGCTTGGGCAAGGCTGGCGTCGCATCGCTCGTGCGAGCGGAACCGAAGCTCTTCGTGCTGGTGAGCTGCGACCCGTCGTCGTTCGCCCGCGACGCCAAACTGCTGACGGATGCCGGCATGCGCCTCGACCGACTCACCGTCGTCGACATGTTCCCCGGCACCTCCCACGTCGAGACCGTCGGAGCCTTCGTCGCCTAACGCTCGCTGACCTAGCGCTGTGTAACGCGGGGTCAGACCCCCCGTTACAGAAGCTCAGAGGTCGGCGTGGAAAGCGAGCATGTCGGCTTCGAAGATCGCCGGTTGATCCCCTTCGCCGCCGATGTGGGCGCCCTTCTGGCCGAAACCGCGTTCGATGGCGGCCATGAAGGTGTCGAGGTCGGTGAGGCCTGGGTCGGGGGTTCCGACGATGGGATCGATCATTGCCCCGTCGTCCGCGAGGTACGTCGTGGGCATGTTGGGGCACACGCGGGCCTCGTCCATGAATGAGACCGCCTCGTGGCGATCGAAGCTGTGTTGTGCGCCGCCCACGATCCGGATGGAGGCGTCACCCCCGGCCGCCCGCATTGCGGCGACCTGCGACTGCACTTCTTGGGGTGAGCACCATTCGTCGTGTTCCCCGATGATCGCCCGGAGGCGAGTACCTCCGAGAGCTGGGTCCGCGAACTGCTGCCCACACCATGGGTAGACGGCGTAGGCCGCAGCGAGCCGAGGGCCGTCGCCCATGATCGCGCCCGCGAAGTGGATCGAGGAAGCAATCGTCACCGCCGCGCCGCCGCGGCTGTGGCCCTGCGCGGCGATCCGCGTCGCATCGATCTCCGGGCGAGCGGCGAGTACCCGAAGGGCGGCAAGGACGTCGTAGGCGCTGGCGGCGAAGCTGTACTGAACCTGATTGGAGACAGTCGAGCTCACAGAACGGGCGCCGAACGGGTCGAGTACGAAGGCGGTGTAGCCGTTGCGGACGAGTGTCTCCGCGTGCATTTCGTGGTTCGGCCCCACTCCGAGCGATCCCGGCACGACCATGACGGTCGCGCCGTTGGGATCCGACGCGACAAAGAGCTTGCCGTCGATCACCACGTCGTCATCGCCCGTCGAAGCGGTCATCGCGTCGACGTAGTTTCTCGGGTTCCGGGTGGGGATCTGGACGTTCTCGCCGCGGACACCGGCGTAGGTCACGTCGTCGTCGAGGTAGCGCGAGTCGCGTGTGAGGGCCATGTGGCAGGACGGTAGCACCACCCGCCGGTTGCTCCTGGAGGGATGTCCCTGGTCGATCAGACGGTGCGGACGAAGTCGAACACGGCGGTGTCGTTTCCGTCGTCGACGCTCACGTCGAAGCGCTCATTCGCGGGGGCCGAAGGGAACTCGACTCGCACGAACCAGTCGCCATTGCCATCGGCGGTCGTCGGCGCGGTGGTCGAGTGAGCCGACGTCACCCAGACCGTCGCTCCAGGCGCAGCTGTGCCCGAGTACTCGTCGTACGGCGGATCTTCCTCGCAGCTGCCGTAGCGAGCCTGCGCAGTGAAGTCGATGGTGGGAGTGCGGTCGTCGTCGGCGCGGCAGTGGTCGTCGTTGGTGGGGGAGCGGTCGTCGTGGGTTCGATCTGCGCGGGTGCGGCGGTGGTGGTCGGCGGGACCAGGTGATCGGGTTCGGTCTTGGGTGGCATGGTGGGCCCGGCGCTTCCGTCGCCGTCTCGGTGGACGCATCGTCGAGGACCGGCAGCAGCGGGTCCGGCGTGGGCACGTCGACGACGTCGACCGGCGCCGTCGATTCTCCGGTCTGTGCGAGGAAGACGCCGAGGCTGGCGACCAGCGTGATGGCGCACACCGCCATCGCCGTGCGCACCGTCTTCATGCGGTCGGCGTGGACGAGCGCGGCTCGCATCCGGTCCGGGTCGGGGCCACCGGTCGGGCCGGCTGGACCGGCGCCGGCGAGGGCTCGGCGGACTTCGTACTCGTTCATCGCGGCATCTCCGATTCGAGAAGGCGGCTCAGGGCTTCCATGCCCCGGTAGACATGGGTGCGGACGGACCCGATCGATATGTCGAGAATCTCGGCGATCTCGGACTCGGTGCGGTCCTCGTAGTGACGCAGCACAAGACAAGCGCGCTGGCGCTCGGACAACTCCTGCAGCGCCACGACCACCTGGTCGCGTGAGTCATTGCGCATCGCTTCGGACTCGGCGCTGGCGACGTCCGGCTGGGGTTCCGGCCGGTTTCGCTTGATGACGCCGAGATGGCGGCCTCGGCCGCGCGCTAGGTCCAGCACGGTGGTGCGGAGGTAGCCGCCGACCTTGGCCTCGTCGTTGATGCGGTCCCGCGCGCCGTAGAGCTTCACGAATGCTTCGTGGACGAGATCCTCGGCCATTGCCGGTTCAGGAGCGATGAAGCCGGCGAACCGCAGCAGGTCCCGATAGTGGTCCTCGTATGCCGCCAGGAGCTCGTCGTGGCGCTCGGCTCGCTTGTCTTTGCGTGAAACTCGGCGAGTCTGGGTCGTGCGGCGGGGCGCGGCGACAGCGCTTGACGACGTTGCCGCCATGGGGGCGCTGAGGGTCGCGTCGATGGTCACCACCCTTTCAGACGCGTCAGTCACCCCGATCTCTGACATGAAATCCCATCGGCACGAGAATTTGTCGAATTCAGGTTCCGCCGACGCCGAGTCTTCCGATCAATTCGTCCGCAACCTCGGGGAGTGCCTCGGACGCGCCGACGAGACGGTCCCCGTGGCCCTGGTAGGGCTGCACGAATTCGTTGTGCATCGGGGCCACGAACTGCGCGAACTGGCGGCGGACGTCGTCGGCATCGCGGCCCCGCTCGGCGATGTCGCGACGGATTCGGCGCTCGAGTCGCACGTCCTCGGGGACGTCGATGAACACGGCATGGTCGAGCACATCGCGTATCTCCGGGAAGCAAAAGAGCAGGATCCCGTCAACGATGACGATCTCGCGTGGCGTCACGTTGTTGGTGCGACCCGTCCGGGTGTGCGTGGCGAAGTCGTACTCGGGGACCTCGATCGAGCGACCAGCTCGCAGCTCTCTGAGATGAGCCACGAAGAGTTCATGGTCGAGCGAGTCGGGGTGGTCGTAGTTGACCTCCCGACGTTCCGCCATCGTGAGGTGGGAGAGGTCGCGGTAGTACGCGTCGAAGGCGAGCGACGACACCCGCCCGGCGTCGAGTCTGCGCAGCAACGCGTTCGCGAGCGTGGTCTTGCCCGCGCCTGAGCCGCCGCAGATCCCCATGAGCCGTGCCACGGGCGGCAACGCTACCAAGTCCACCCTTCGAGAAAGGCAGCCGGTTGTGTAACGGGGGGTCTGACCCCGCGTTACAAACCGTCGGTCGGGGCGGTGGCTGCGGCGATGAGTTGGGGGGCGAGCCACTCGGCGACCACTAGGGTCGATGTGGACGAGAAATGGACGCCATCGGGGCGCAGCCATTCGTCGTCGTCACGGGCATCGACCCACGCCGCCATGTCGATCACCTCGACGTTCGGCCGATCCGCGGCTACGTCGGCGATGATCTCGCGCCACCGCTCGGCCCGACCCGGGTCGTACTCGCTGAAGCTCGAACCCGTGGGCAGGCCGTCGATTCGAGCCTCGCCGACGTCGGGGTGAGCGATCAACACGACCCGATCGGCGTACTCGTGAAGCGCGTCGACCGTCTCGAGAAGGAGCTCCCGGTGCATCTCGGCGCGACCAAGGTCCATCAGAGAGAGGAAGTCGCCGCCGCCAAGCCGGTGGTCGACGATCTCCCACGCTCCCAGCTGCACCATGGCGACATCGAGTCGCCGCGGCGAGCCGTCCGGGTAGGAGGGTTGGTGGGAATCGAGGGCCCGCAGCCAGCTTCCGAGCCAATCGTCGCAGTCCGCGTCGACCGCGAACTCCCGGCCTTCGAGGATCCTGGTTCCGCCGCTGATGAGGCCACAGCCGAGCGTCGCATCGCCGCGGACGACCCAGAGCCGGCCGGGATTCTCCTGCGCCCATCGGGCGACGCCGGTGCCGGTCATGAGCGCCGTCGAGTCGCCGAACATCGCGATCGCGGGAACGAGCTCCGGTTCTGTCTCCTGGATCGCACCGGCCACGGCGAGGTCAGCCGTCGCTTCCGGCGGCCGCGCTCGTGGACGACGTTGCCGGTTCGGTCGTCGGTGCCGCCGTGGGCGGCGCCGCCGTGAGCTCTGCGAGTTCCCGTTCGGCCTGGGCGAAGTCGATCGGCGCCTCGTCCGGTTGATTCATTGCCGCGAGACCGACGATCGCCAGCGCCGCGACCGCGGTCGCCGGGATCACGAGGAGCAGGCGGCGGCCGCTGCCGTCGGCCCGCCGGATCGGCGTCTCGATGTAGCGATGCATCGCGAGAGCGAGCGGGACGGTGCTCGCGAGGCTGACAGCGAAGCGGGCGAGTGGCTGCAGCGATGTCTCCTGCTGCAGGAGGAGAAGGATCGGCCAGTGCAGCAGGTATCCGCCGTAGGAGATCACGCCGAGTTGGCGGAGGGGTTCGAGGGCGAGGACGTGGCGCCAAATCGTGCCAGGGGTCATTGCCGCGACGAGCATGATCAGGGTGAGCACCGCATGAAGCCCGAGCCCGCCACGGTACAGCCACAGATCGGTGGGCGTGGCGGTGGCCCACATCGCGGCGGTTACGACGAGCGCGCCGGCGGTGGCGACGTCGAGGGTCCGGACGATCGCAGAGGACGTCGGGGCCTCGGAGCGGCGCTGCCACCAGACGGCCAACAGCGCGCCGAGTGCGAGCTCGCCGAGACGCCCGTCGGTTCCGAAGTAGACCCGGTCGGTGGAGGCGCCGTTCGCGATCAGGAACGCCGGCCACGCAAGAACGGCCAGTCCGACGACGGTGAGGCCGATGGCGAAGCGGCGCGTCGCCCCACCAGCCGCACGCAGAGAGATCGCGAGCAGAGCGGGGACGACGAAGTAGTACTGCTCCTCGACGGCGAGCGACCAGAAGTGGCGGAAGAAACGACGGGCTCTGGAAGAGCGCGCCGTAGCTGTCGCCCTCAGCGATGAACCGCCAGTTCGAGAAGTGGAACAGCGAGCCGAACGCGTCGGCGCGGAGGCGGTCGAGCTGTGAGGCGTCGGCCACGACGGCGACGAGGATCGTCGTCAGAACAATCGTGACCATGGCTGCCGGCAGCAGACGACGGATCCGGCGCTCCCAGAACGAGTCGAGCGCGATGCCGCCGGTCGTGCGCCGTTCCTGCAACAGCAGGGTGGTGATCAGGAAGCCGGAGAGCGTGAAAAATGTGGAAACACCGAGGAACCCTCCACGGAGCCAGTCGATGCCGGCGTGGTAACCGACGACGCCCAGGAGCGCGACGGCTCGCAGCCCGTCGAGGGCCGGTTGATACTCGAACCGTTTCCCGTCTACTCGCATTGCTGGGGCCCCAGGGTACGCACCTGTGAACACGGCCGAAATGGGCCATACGTGCCAGGATCAGAACATGAGCGAGAGCGTGCTGTCCCGACACGAGTTGTCGAGCGTGAACGTCGTGTCGCCGATGACCTACGAGTTGCTCCAACCGGCCGATCTCGAGCCCGGATCGCCGGTCCTCTTGTGGCTCCACGGGGGCGACGGACCGGAGCAGTTCACCCCCCAGACACGCCCGGCCTTCGAGCAGTGTTGGGGCGATGGCTCGCTTCCGCCGATGTCGGTCGTGATCCCCCATTCCACGCGCTCGTTCTGGCTCGACGGTGTAGGCGAGAACGCGGCGTGGGAGACGATGCTGACCGAGGAACTGCTCCCGCGCGTGCGGGAACAGCACGGCGGTGGCGACGTGGCTGTCACCGGTGGAATCTCCATGGGTGGGATGGGTTCGCTGCGGCTCGCCTTCCGCCACCCTGAACTGTTCGCCGCGGTGGTGTCGATGGAACCGGGCATCGAGCCCACAGAGATCTACGGCGAAGTACGAGAACGAGATCGTGTGTTCCGTCGGGATGGCGTGATGGAAGCGCTCTTCGGCGATCCCGTCGACGCTTCTCTGTACCGGCGCAACCATCCGGTCCAGGTCGCGATGGACAACGCCGTCGACATCGTGGCCAGTGGTCTCGCCATCTACTTGGAGTGCGGAGACGAGGACTTCCTGCATCTCCAGAACGGCACGGAGGCGCTACACCGCCGGCTGTGGGACGTCGGGATCCGCCACGAGTACCGGTCTGTTCGCGGCGGGAACCACATCGGCCGCTCGCTCGGGCCCCGGCTGATCGATGCGCTCCGATTCCTCGGTCGCAGTCTCGAGGAAGCGACCGAGGACGAGCAGCTGAGCCTGGTGAAGGCGGGTCTGCCTCAGTTCGACCTGACCAACGAACTCAAGCGAGAGACCGTCATCGAGGGCCCGACCGGCCCGATCCAGGTCTGGGAGTACGGCGACGGGGAGCCGGTACTGCTCATCCCGTCGCTTGGGCGTGGGGCCGCGGACTTCGAGGATCTGGCTCGGCGCCTCGCCTACGCGGGCTACCACGCGATCTATCCCGAGCCTCGAGGGATCAACGGTTCCACGGGTGACCTGAGAGACCTCTCGATGGCAGACCTCGCGGCGGACGCGGCTGCCGTCGTTCACGCAGTTGCCAACGGGCCGGTGACGATCGTCGGCCACGCGTTCGGCAACCGGGTGTCGCGGATGACGGCCACGGACTACCCGCACCTCGTGGACAGCGTGGTGCTGTTGTGCTGTGGAGGGCAGGTCCGCCCCGCGCCCGAGCACGAAGAGGCGCTGATCAAGGTCTTCGACGTCGAGGCATCCGACGAGGACCACCTCGCGGCTGTCGACCTCGCCTTCTTCGCCGAAGGCAACGATGCGTCGGTCTGGTTCGACGGTTGGCACGGCGTCGCCGCGGCCGGTCAGGGCGCTGCGACCGCAAGCCAGCCGATTGAACACTGGTGGGGTGCGGGCGGGAAGGACCTCTTCATCGTGCAGCCCGACGAAGACGTCATGGCGGTGACCGAGAACGCCCAGAACCTCTGCGCCGCATTCCCCGACCGTGCCTCGATGGTCATGGTGAAACACGCCGGCCACGCGCTCCTGCCGGAGCAGCCGGAGGCGGTCGAGGTAGCGGTGCGCAGCTGGCTCACCCGAGTTCGGTGACTCGCGTCGCGGCGGCTCGCGCCGACATCGCCCCGTTCTACGTCATGGAGGTCATGCGCGCCGCGGAGCTACGGATGGCGGCTGGTCACGACGTGCTCCATCTCGAAGTCGGTCAACCTTCGACTCCCGCGCCGAGGGCGGTGATCGAAGCTGCGCATCAGGCGCTGGACAGTGACGAGCTGGGCTACACCACCGCGGCAGGGATCGAGCCGCTGCGGCGCCGACTCACGGAGCACTACGCCGCCTGGTACGGGGTGACGATCGACCCTGAGGCGGTGATGTTCACCGTCGGTGCGTCAGGCGCCTTTGTTGCCGCGTTCATGGCGGCCTTCGATCCCGGAGATCGGGTTGTCGTTCCGACGCCGGGATATCCCTGTTACCGAAATGCTCTCGAGTTGCTCGGATGTGACGTCGTCGAACTGCAGACGGGGATCGAGGATCGCTTTCAGCCGACTGTCGCTCAGCTCGAGTCGCTCGACTCGATCGATGGTCTCGTACTCAGCTCACCATCGAACCCGACGGGCACGATGCTCGACGCCGAGCGGATGGCTGCGATCTGCGAATGGTGCCGCGCCAACGATGTGTGGTTCGTGAGCGACGAGATCTACCACGGCATCACCTACGGGGAGTCGGCGCCGACGGCGCTTCAGTTCGACCCGGAGGCGGTCGTGGTGAACTCGTTCTTGAAGTACTTCTCGATGACGGGATGGCGGCTCGGCTGGATGATAGCCCCTCCGGCCCTTCGCACTGCTCTCACGAGAGTCGGCCAGAACGCGACCATCGCTGCTCCGACACTCAGCCAGCTCGGCGCAGTGGCGGCCTTCGACGCGCACGAGGAGTGCCATGCGAACGTGGCCCGTTATGCCCGCAATCGTCAGGTCCTCCTCGATGGTCTGCTGGCCGCCGGTCTGGATCAGCTCGCGCCGGCCGACGGCGCTTTCTACATCTGGGCTCGAACCGACTATCTCGCGGACGACTCCCAGGTGCTGTGCGCCCGATGGCTCGACGAGCTCGGCATCGCCGCCACGCCCGGCATCGACTTCGATCCGGCCAACGGCCACCGCTTCTCGTTCGCCGGTTACGAGGCGGATGTGGCGGAAGCGGTCGCCCGACTGAGAGATTGGACCCCATGAGCACCGACCCGAACAGTTACGACCCGTCGAAGCTGGCAACCATCACCGTCGAGATGGACGGGCACGTTGCCTGGGTCACGCTCAACCGGCCGGACGCCTACAACGCATTCACACCGACGATGGAGCGCGAGATCAGCGAGACGTGGCAAGCCTTCCGCCGCGACGACAACGTGCGCGCCATCGTGCTGACCGCGGCAGGAGAGAAGTCGTTCTGCGTGGGCATCGACCGCAATGAGAGCGAGTTCACCGCCCTCGACGACAGTGCCGGGCTCTACGGCACCTCCAACAACTTCATGTATGACGACCCCGGCGAGAAGCTTGGACCGAAGTCGCAGGATCTCTGGAAGCCGGTGATCTGCGCGGTGAACGGCATGGCCGTCGGCGGCGCGTTCTATCTCCTCGCGGAGGCCGACGTGATCATCGCGGCCGACAATGCGACCTTCTTCGATCCCCACGTCACGTACGGCATGGCTGCGGTCTACGAGCCGATGAAGATGCTGCAGCGCATGCCGCTCGGCGAGATCCTCCGGTTGTCTCTGCTCGGCAACTACGAGCGCATGTCGGCCGAGACTGCGCACCGCATCGGTTTGGTGAGCGAGGTCTGTCCTGGCGAGGAGCTCGTCGAACGGGCGAAGTGGATCGCCGACGCGATCGCCGCTCAGCCGCCGGTCGCGGTGCAGGGCACGATGCGGGCGATCTGGGCCGCCAACGACATGGGCCGGCTCAACGCCATAGCGATGGCCCCCTCCATTCTCACGACCGGCACCGACGTCGCCGCGCTCGCGGCGGGCGCCGACTCGTTCAGCGAAGGCGCGCGAATCGAACCGCGAACTCGCTGACGGGTCAGAATCGGACGGTCAGACGCCGAGGCGGACTCGGGCGGCGGCGCTCATGTCGATCAGGCGCTGCGGAACCATGACGCCGTTGACTTCGACGCCTCCGGCGGCAGCTCCACCACCGTCGGCGGCTTCTTCGCCGCCTCCGGCTGCTGCAGCCGCGGCTTCGGCGGCCGCTTCAGCCTCGATGGCTTCGTGGTCACGCTGAACGAGGAAGCGTTCGTAGTCCTTGGCCTTGACGAGGCTGTTGTGATCGATGTGGCCGATCGACTCGCCGTCGGTGAAGCGCACCCAGTAGCGGGTCCACTCGAATCCGTTCGCCACCGCGACCTTGCCCTGGCTGCCCGCGGGGTAGCCAGGAATGTCGTCGACCAGGCGCACCTTGGTGCCCCGCTTGAACGGATTTGCCTGGAGTTCGTTGGCGGTGGGTGGCGGCTTCGGCACGAGGAGAAAATGTAGCGCCTCCGTCTAGTGTCAGACGACATGAGCGACTCGTCTCCTGCGACCTTTGTCACCATCGACCGGACGGACCCCACCGTTCCCGTCGTCACCCTCAATCGGCCGGATCGCCGCAATGCGCTCTCCATGGAGCTCGTCAGCGACGGCATCGCCGCGTTTCGCGAGCTGCACCGTGACCGCGATGCACGGGCGGTCGTCCTCGTCGGGGCGGGGGAGGGGTTCTGTGCCGGCGCCGACCTGAAGGGCGGTTCGCCCGCGCCGGACTCGGAGAGCCGCGGGCCCGTCGGCAGCGTCTACCGCGCTCAGGAGCACATCGTGGACTTCATGATGGCGGTGCACGAGTGCGACAAGCCGGTGGTCGCGGCCGTGCACGGGGCCGCGGTCGGCGGGGGACTCGCACTCGCGCTGGCGAGCGATCTGCGAGTGGCCGACACGACTGCATACTTCGGCTCGGTGTTCATCAAGGTCGGCCTGACGTCATGCGACATCGGCACGAGCTACTTCCTGCCTCGTCTCGTCGGCTCGGGTCACGCCATGGACATGATGATCACCGGCCGGCATGTGCCGGCGCAGGAGGCTGACCGCATGGGCATGCTCAACATGCTCGTGCCCGAAGGCACCCACCTCGATGCGGCGAAGGACTACGCCGCCCAGATCGCGAAGAACAACGAATACGGCGTCTGGCTGACCAAGCGGGGGCTGTGGGCCAACATCGACGCGCCGTCGATCCGTCATGCAGTCGAGCTCGAGAATCGACAGCAAATCCTCGGCACGTTCACCGGCAACATGACCGAAGCCATGCGGGCGTTCGGCGAGGGCCGCGAACCTGAGTGGGGACCGCTGTAGGCGTCGCACTACCCTGGTTGTCATGACGCCCGAGGATCTCGACTACAAGCCCTTCGACGCCGACAACCACTACTACGAGGCGATCGACGCGTTCACTCGCCACGTTCCAGCGGAGATGCAGCCCCGCGTCGTTCAGTGGGTCGAGATGAACGGCCGCAAGTACAACCTCGTGGGCGGCAAGCTCTCCAACGCGGTCGTGAACCCCACATGGGATCCGGTCGCGATGCCGGGTGCGCTGCACGAGTACTTCAAGGGCAACCCTGAAGGCCGGAGCCCAGCCGACATGCTCAAGGAGCGTGAGCCGCTTCCGGACTACTACATGGGGTCCGAGGCCAGGCTGAAGGTCGTCGAGGAGCAGGGCCTTTCCGGTGTGTGGCTCTTCCCGACGCTCGGCGTGCTCTACGAGCAGCTGATCCAGCGTGACGTCGAGGCGTGCACGGTGATGATGCAGGCGTTCAACCAGTGGATCCTCGACGACTGGGGCTACAACTACGAGAACAGGATCTTCGGCGCGCCGTATCTCTGCTTGGGCGACCCGCAGGCCGCGGCGGCCGAGGTCGACAAGGTGGTCGGTCTGGGCGCCCGTGTGCTCGTCATGCGGCCCGCTCCCGTCATGACGGAGACCGGTCAGCTCTCGCCGTTCAACAGCTACTTCGACCCGGTCTGGGAGCGGATCAACGAGGCCGGCGTCACGCTCGTGATCCACGCTGGCGCCAGTGGCTACTCGTCCATGGGTTACACCCCGGACCGCAAGTTCTCGGCCGGGGGCATCGGCAAGAACGCGGGATACTTCGGCCCCAGCCTTGCCAGCTTCGCGATCGAGCGGGCGGCGCAGGACTGGTTGATCCAGTCCGTCTTCGAGAAGATCTACGACCGGTTCCCGCGGGTGCGGGTCGCGTCGATCGAGAACGGGTCTGACTTCCTCGATCCGATGTTCCGCAAGTTCGACCAGACGGTGAAGAAGAGCTTCGGTTGGTTCAACGACCACCCGATCGACACCTTCAAGGAGAAGGTGTGGATGAACCCGTTCTGGGAGGACGACGTCAACGAGGTCGCGGCGCTCATGGGCCCGGACCACGTCATCTTTGGGTCCGACTGGCCCCACATCGAGGGTCTGCCCACGCCGCTCGATTACCTGGTCGAGTTGAAGGAGTTCGACGCTGCCGATCAGAAGAAGATTCTGCTCGACAACGTCATCTCCCTGAACACGCCGCTGCCGGCCTGACCCCGGAGGGCCACAACGTGGCCCACGATCACGCACATGGCACGGGCCGCGATCTCGCGGTGGCGGCCGGCGCCAACTCCGTTCTGCTGGTCGTCCAGGTCATCGGAGCGATCGCGTTCGGCTCTGTCGCGCTGCTGGCCGATTCGGTTCATCAGGCGAGCGACGTCGTCTCGTTGCTCCTCGCGGTGGGCATTGCGGCGCTCGTCGCTCGACCGACGTCCAGCCAGTACTCCTTCGGCTTCCGGCGTGCAGATGCGCTCGGTGGGCTCGCGCACGCCGTCCTGCTCGCCTCCGGCGCAGTGCTGGTCGTAGTCGAGGCCGTCCGCCGCCTCGATGGCGACCATCGCGTCGACGGTCTTGGTGTGGTCGCGCTGGCCGCGTTCGGGCTTCTCTTCAACGGGTTGAGCGCCCGTTGGCTCCACGTCGGGCATGGCGGTTCACTCAACGTGGAAGGTGCCGTTCTGCATCTGGTCGCCGACGCAATGGGGTCCTTCGTCGTCCTTGTCGGTGGCGCCCTTGTCGTGTTCACGGATGCCGATTGGGTCGACCCGGTCGCGTCGATGGTGGTCGTCGCG
Source organism: Acidimicrobiales bacterium (assembly GCA_029246685.1). Classification (GTDB taxonomy): domain Bacteria; phylum Actinomycetota; class Acidimicrobiia; order Acidimicrobiales; family Aldehydirespiratoraceae; genus JAJRXC01. The sequence goes on from JAQWMR010000002.1 coordinate 48,831, forward strand.
CTCATCGTCTGGTCGGCCGGACGACTCGCTCGAGTGTCGCTGCATGTGCTGCTGGACGGAGTCCCGGAGAGCGTGGATCTCGATGAGCTCCGGGAGCTTGTGGTCGCCGAGCCCTTGGAGGAAGACGTCCACCACCTGCAGGTCCCTTCGACGGCGCCACGTTGAGCCTCACCGGCCATGTGCTCGTCGCGACCGATGAACTCCATGAGGCGGAGAGCGTCACGCGGCGGCTGTCGGATGTTCTTGCTGATCAAGGAATCACCCACGTGACGCTGCAGGCCGAGTGTCATCCGTGCGATGAGCCCGAGTGTTGAACGGTGCCTCGTTTTGACGTACCTCTCGAGACGCATGTCTCGGAGATCAGGGCGACTGGCGGGGCTCGTGAGTGCGTTGGCGATCATGGTCTCGTCGTGCGTCACGGGTACCTGGACGGGGAACAACGCCGACCCGAGCGTTGTCGTCATCGGCGACTCTCTGGTCTTCATCAGCGAGCGGTCCGGACCGGGTGGCACCGAGACCTGGATCACCGATGACTTGGTCGCCGGAGGTGCCTACGGGTACGTGACCGGATGGATCGGCTCCACGCTCTGGCTCGGCTACGAGGTTGCGTGGGAGAGCCCGAGCCGCCAGGGCATCATCCCCGATGTGTTGGTCGTCGCACTCGGTACGAACGACATGCGGATATTTCCGGGTGAAACAGAGCCAGGTGGCGACGTGGAGAAGTCCCGGCTCGACATCAAGGCATGGCTTGCCGAGGTTCCGGCCGCCTGCGTCGTGCTGGTCGGGGTCGCGGAGAACATCTGGGGCTGGGGTCTGGACGTTTCCGGGCCCGCCTGGAACGCGATGCTCGCCGACGAAGCCGCGCTCCACGCGAACGCGACCTATGTCCCGTGGGAGCCGGACCTTGCCTGGGTTTCCGGAGGGAGTCAGCCTCACCCGAACTCGGTGGGTCGTGTTGCGTACCGCGACCTCATCGTTGCCGAGGCCCTGGACTGCGCTGGACTCTGACCCGTCGTTGGGACGCTGGCCGAGAAGTGAACGCTCACTAACTTTTTGGTACCATGGCGGAATGAGCACCCCCTTGCCGACCGCTGACACCGTGCGAGCCGACCTCGACGCCTGGCTCGATGAGAACTGGGACGAGAGCCTCACTGTCGAGGAGTGGTGGAACCGGCTCGCGCCGACGGGCTACGCCCATCCGACGCTTCCGGAAAACGCCGGAGGCAAGGGCTGGGGCCGTGACCTCGCGGCGGTCGTCAACACCGTCATGGCTGATCGTGAGGTGATGGGTCCGCCGTCGTCCGGTCTTGGCTGGATGCTGGCGGCACCGACCATAGCTGCGCACGCCACGCAGGAGCAGATCGACCAGTTCGTCCCCGAGATCCTCACCGGCCAGGTCGGCTGGTGTCAGTTGTTCTCCGAGCCGGGAGCAGGGTCTGACCTCGCCGGCCTCAGCTGCAAGGCGGAGAAGGACGGCGATGAGTGGGTCATCACCGGCCAGAAGGTGTGGACGTCCGGCGGCCAGGTTGCCGATTGGGGCATGTTGATCGCACGGACTGATCCCGAAGCGCCGAAGCACAAGGGGATCAGCTACTTCGCCTTCGAGATGGACCAGCCGGGTGTCGCCGTGCGGCCGCTCACGGAGATGACGGGGCGGGCCATGTTCAACGAGGTCTTCATCGACGAGGCCCGCGTGCTCGATGTCAACATGATCGGTGGGCTCAACAACGGCTGGGCGGTCGCCAACTCGACACTGATGTTCGAGCGGGCGTCGCTCGGGTCGGCCGGCAAGAAGCCGAAGACGGCGACGCCGGGCAAGAAGGGGAAGGCGCTGCAGCGTGCCGTCACCGACTTTGCGAAGAAGGAGCGCACCGAGGGCGGGGTGCCAGCCCTCGGACCGGGCCTCTGGCAGCGCTACGTCGACCTCGCGACGAAGTCCGGCAAGATCGAGGATCCCGTCTTTCGACAGGATCTGATGAAGCTCTATTCGCTGATCGAGATCAACCGGCTCGGCACGCTGCGAGCAAAGGATCCGAACCAGCGCACCGGCGCCGAGGCCAACATCGGCAAGCTCCATATGTCCGACATGTTCCGTTCGTTCCGCGATGTCGGCTGTTCGGTGCTCGGTGCCGACGCCATGCTTTCCGGAAAGTCGGAGCCCACGACCGGCGGTTCGGTCGCGGAGCTGACGCTCTTCTCGCCGGGCCCGTCCATCTACGGCGGCACCGACCAGATTCAGCGCAACATCATCGGTGAGCGCATTCTCGGCCTGCCCCGCGAGCCGGGCCCCGACAAGAACACCGCCTTCAAGGACCTGCCGAAGAACTGAAGCGGCGACTCGGGCCTACCGGGTCGGGTTCAATGCCGTCGTGAGTAGGGCATCAGCGTCGCTCGTCCACGCGGCGACCGCTCGTCGCATGCTCAACACTCCGGGCGAGCCACTGTCTCCGGCCGCCTATGCGCTGACGTTCGTCGTCGAGAGTGGCGGCGTCGATGGGGTCAATGAGCTCATCGAGATCTTTCGTCGGGAACCGACGACACTCCACGCCCGCTGGCTCACTGTGGCCTTGTTCCGCGCCGGTCGACTGGCTGAGGTCCGTCAGCTCACCGCCGGGGCGCCGGCCGATTCGATCGAGACCGCAACAACGGTCGCCGGAATGCTCAGCGCGGGAGCACCGATCGGCACGCATCGTGCACCGCCTGGGCCATCGACGATGCCCCCTGCGCCGCCAGCTGATCGCTGAACACTTCTGCTGCCACGAACGGATCGCTCCCGATGTGTTCGAGCGCATCCCAGATCGCGGCGTAATCGACGAGCCCCGCGCCCGGCGCCTGGCGGCCATGCATCGCCTCGTTCTCGATCTGATCGACGGGCATGTCCGCAGCGTCGGACGGATCACAGAGCTGGACGTAGGCGATCCGGTCACCGGGCAGAGAACGGAGGACATCGAGGTCCGGTCCGCCCGGCTGGCGGATCCAGTGGAACGTGTCGAGCAGCACGGTCGCCGAGTCCGAGCCACTGGCGAGAACCAGCTCGTTGGCTGCCGCGAGGGACGGCACGCCCGTCCAAGGCAGGAACTCGAGGGCAATCAGCATGTCGGCCTCCGCTGCTCGCTCGGCGACCGAGGCGAGCCCGGCCGCGGCCGCGCCTGTGTCGTCGATGGGCCCCAGACAGGCTGCGCCGATGATGCGAGCGCCGAGATCCGAGCCGGTCGCGATCAACCCGTCGATCTCCGCCGTGACGGCATCGCTCGGCCCGCCGGTCCAGCCGATCGTCGCCTCGACGGCTTCGACCTTCAGCCCGGAGGCCCGCACCGCGTCGACTGCCCCGGCACCGGCGAACATCAGGTGAAACGCCCACAGGCTGACCGAGTCGAACCCGGCCGCCGCCGTCGCGTCGATGTACCCGCGGAACGAGTCGCCATCGACGGCCATCGGGTCCGGGAGCAGAGTGGAAGGACAGTTGCCCAAAGAAGTGATCTGCATCGGGCGAGTATCGTCGCCCGGCGTGGGAGACGACGAACCGCTCGGCCTCGACGACGCCTACGCACTAGAGACGCCGGACGACAATCGCCGGCTCTACGCCTCGTGGGCCGACACGTACGACACCGAGTTCATCGAGGCGAAGGGCTACCGGTATCACCTTGAAGTGACGCGGGTGCTCGTCCGCGATGGCGTCCCGGACGGGCCAGTACTCGATGTCGGATGTGGAACCGGTCAGGTCGGCGCGGCGCTTCGCGACGCTGGTGTGGTCGTCTTCGACGGCGTCGACATCTCCCCGGAGATGCTCGACCAGGCCGACCGACGAGGGATCTATCGGACTCTCTCCGAAGCCGATCTGACGCAGACGCTCCCGCTCGACGACGACGTCTACGCCGCGGTCATCAGTGCCGGCACGTTCACCCACGGGCACCTTCCACCCGAACCCCTGGGCGAACTCATACGGATTCTTGCGCCCGGCGGACGGGCGGCGATCGGCATCAACGCTGCGCACTTCGCCGAGTTTCGGTTCGCTGACTGGCTCGATCGGGCCGCCACCACAGGCCTTGTCACCCCGTTCGAGACCGTGGTCGTGCCGGTCTACGAAGGCTCCGACTCGGCGAATCCGGATGACATGGCGCAGGTGGTCACCTTCGCGGCACGCTGACGGGGGCACTAGACAGGGCGCATGAGCGAGAAAATCAGTCTCGAGATCGAGGGCGCGATTGCCACGATCACGAACAACAACGTCGAGAAGCACAACGCCTTCGATGACGACATGGACGCTCGACTCTTCGAGATCTTCGACGAGCTGATCGCCACCCCGTCCGTGCGGGCGGTCATCTGGCGGGGCGAAGGAAAGAGCTGGTCGTCGGGCCGCGACCTCGCCGCCATCGGCACGAACGTCACCGAACTCACCCACCACGAGCTGATGACGCGCGGTCACAAGGGAATCCAGAGGATTTGGGAGCTCGAGGCGCCGATCATCGTGCCGATCCAGGGGTGGGCCATCGGCGGGTCGTTCCAACGAGCGCTCATGTGCGACATCAGGATCGCCGCCGAAGGAGCGCGGTTCATGTTGCCCGAGGTCGGCCACGGCGTGATCCCCGACACCGGAGGCATGGCGGTGCTCTACGAGATCTGCGGTCACGGCCTCGTCAGCGACATGGTGCTGACCGGACGCCGACTGTCAGCCGAGGAAGCCCTCGCCCATGGCATCGTCAGCCGAATCGTTCCGGCCGATGAGTTGGACGCGACGGCGCGCGAGATGGCGGAGAAGATCGCGGCGTCGCCGGCGGTCACGGTCAAGCTCGCTCGCCGGGTGATCAGTCATCTGAGTCGTCCCGAGATCCGGTCCTCGATGGAGGACGAGCTGATCTATCAGACGTTCCTCAACAAGTCAGAGGACTTCGCCGAGTTCAGAGCCGCCAGGGCCGAGGAACGCGAACCGACCTACCGGGGGAGCTGACCGATGGGCCTTCCCCACCCGCCGCCGCTGGGCGCCTCAGCGCTCCCCGCGGGGACGTTCGACGGCGTCTGCGTCTTCATCACCGGTGCGGGCACCGGGCTCGGCAAGGGCATTGCCCAGGAGTTCGCCCGCCTCGGCGCATCGATCGTCATCGCGAGCCGCAAGCCGGAGCACCTCGACGCTGGTCGCGCTGCGATGGAGGAGCTCGGCGCACCGGTCGAGACCGTTGCCTGCGACATCCGCGAACCCGACACCATCGCGGCGGCGTTCGACGCCGCGGAGGCCGCGTTCGGACTTCCCCAGGTGCTGGTCAACAACGCGGCGGCCAACTTTCCTGTCCCCGCAGAGGACATGTCGCCCAACGCATGGCGCACCGTTGTGGACATCACGCTCAACGGGACGTTCTTCGTTGCGCGCGAGTTCGGCCGGCGCCATCTCGACGCCGACACTCCGGGGAGCATCATCAACATCGGCGCGTCCTACGCCTGGACCGGTGGGCCCGGATTCGCCCACTCGGCTGCGGCGAAGGCCGGCGCGAAGAACATGGTGGAGACGCTCGCCGTGGAGTGGGGGCCGTATGGCATCCAGGTCAACGGCCTCGTCCCCGGCCTGATCCCGCACGAGGACATGACGGCCGACATCCAGGAGAACCTGTCCCGCGCCGACGACGAGAAGGACGCTCTTCAGCCCGCCATGCGAGTTGGCACCCGCCGCGAGTTCGGTTGGGCGGCCACCTTCCTGGCCAGCCCCTACGCCCAGTTCATCACCGGACACACGCTCGTTGTCGACGGCGCCAACTGGCAGCGGCGGGCGATGACCAATCCGACCGTGGTGCCCATCCGGGAACAGATGGGGAAAGAGCCCTTCAGCCTGAGCTGAGCCACTCCACGGCACATGCCGCGCCCTGGATCAGCCCGACCGCGTTGTTGTCCAGTCCCGTGTAGTTGTTGCGGCGGCTTCGAAGGCATCGCGATGGATGACGTCCCACGCGGCACTTTCTGTCGCAGCGAGCTCGAGGAACAGCTCGCGGCGGGCCTGGCTCGAGTGGCGCAGGGCTTGTTGCATGACCGAAGTTGGCTTCCCAGCCGAGTTCATGGCGACGGGGGCCAGGGCGTCGGCTGCGGGCAGGGGTGGTGGCGGTTCGAGGAGGACGGGGGCAAGCTGCGCCACGATGAGGTCGTCAAAGGGCTCATCGTGGTGATGCCACATGGCATCCAACCCGAGCTCTACGAGCGATCGGCTCAAGAGCGGATAGCAGCGGGCCTCCGGTGTCATGTCATCGATTCGGCATGCCCGTGAGCGAAGGCGGTTGCGGGTGTAGAAGCGGTGCGCGGCGTGCCGTCCGAGTCGGTCCGGATCGGTCGGGTCGACGATCTCGGCCCTCACCCGCTGTTCGACGCGGGTGAGGGCGTCCCTGGCCAGGAGGTCGAGCTTGCCGACTCCGAATCGCATGGCGATCCGGTCGGCGTTGCGCTCCGACGATTGCTTTCCGCTTCCCATCGACCGCCACCCGCGAAGGAGTTCGCCGAAGAGGCCCGACACTCGTCGATAGTCGTGGAACGACTCGGGCAGTCGAAAGGCATCCTTCGGGTTGGACATGCCCGCCGTGATCGCGGCGTGGCGACGGAACTGGTCGTCGAACGGCTCGGTCGGGATGGTGAACGGCATGCCGGCCTCGTGTGAGAGATCGAGCTGCGTGGCGCGAGCCTGGGCCACGCAAACGTCTTCGAGAAGCGGCCCGCCGATCGTGTAGAAGTCGAGGTGCTCGGCGGCGCCGAGATGGAACAACCCGGCGAGGATCAGCCGGGTGTCGCGACCAGCCGTGAGATCAACCCGGATCGGGCCAGGGTCCAGGGCAGCCTCCAGCTGGGCCACGATCTCGGTGACGAGCTGCTCGATTGGCCGCTCGGTGCCACGCCGGTCCCAGTCGACGGCGTCTCGCGCGGGTTCGAGCTGCACCCGTCCATCGATCAGCCGGGCTTGGGTCGATCCATCGAGGGTGGCGATCTCCCGGTAGCCCGTCTGGGTCGGAGTGAGGAAGCGGATGTGGACGAGTCCCTCGGCGACGGCAGGGTTCTTGGTGATTGGCGTACCCAACGCTGTCGTAAGCTGCGCAAGGAGATCGACGCGCGTGGACGCCGCGGCAACGCCGTCGCCCTGCCAGACGAAGACGGTGCCGTAGCCGACGGCGTCCGTCATCACGGTGGCGTCGGCTACGGCAGGTCTCGACGGTGGACTCGACGCCGCGACCCAGCGTGGCATGAAGTCGGTCGTCGCTGATACTGACGTCCGCGTTCAGCCCGTCGGGCCGCGTTCAGACGCGAACCGCGTTCGGTGTCACTGGGGGCCGACGCCACGTATCTGACTGCCAGTACGGATTGTGGGGCGTCAGGTCGTCGAGTGTGGCGTCCGTGACCGGGGCGCGGCTCGTATCCCAGGTGACAGCGTTGAATGCCCCGCTCGTGTGCGCCTCATGGCGCAGGGTAAACGGCCGTTCACTTGTTCGGAAGACGCCGAGCAAGGTAGCTGCGGTGCCGTAGCGTTGCGGCGATGGAGTGGATTCACGTCGTCGTTCTCCTCGGCGGCGGGCTGGTAGCGGGCGTGATCAACGCGATGGCCGGAGGCGGCTCACTGCTGACGGTGCCGCTGCTCGTGTTCGCCGACGTCCCCGGCAACAGCGCCAACGGCTCCAACCGGGTCGGCGTCCTCGCCAACTCGTTCACCGCGGCCAGCACGTTCCGGCGCCTCGGCGTCGCCGGGCTGACCGGGATCGGCCGAATCCTGGGCCCTGCCGTGGTCGGTTCGGTGGTCGGATCGATCGTGATCTCGCAGCTCGCTGACGACGCGTTCGAGAAGCTCTTCGGCTTCGTGATGATCCCGATCCTCGTTCTGTCGCTGCGCAAGCCGGACGCCGAGGCGCTGGCGGACCGTCCGCAGTGGCCGACGTGGTTGACCACGCTCGTCTTCTTCGGGATTGGGGTGTATGGCGGAGCGTTTCAAGCGGGCGTCGGCTTGATAATGATCGTCGCGCTCTCCCGAGCTGGCGTGGACCTCGTCACCGCGAACAACATCAAGGCCATCGTGACGTTCGTCTTCACGTTCTTCGCCCTGCCGGTGTTCATCATTGCGGGCGACGTCGAGTGGGCACCGGCCCTCGTTCTCGCCTGCGGCCTGGCGACGGGTGGCTACATCGGTGCGAGGGTGACGGTCGTGGGCGGCGAGCGCGTCATCCGGCCGGTGCTCGTCATCGCCGTGATCATCTTCTCAGGCCGACTTCTCGGCTTGTATGGGTGACGTGACCGACTTCCCGACCGAGTTCGCCCGCGCTCTCCCGAAGGCAGAGCTGCACGTCCACCTCGAGGGGAGTGTGGACCCGGCCACCATGCTCGTGCTGGCCGAACGCCATGGAATCGAAGCGCCCGCGGCCAATGAGGCAGGCATTCGGGAATGGCTTCGTTTCGACGGCTTCCCGAGCTTTCTCGAGCGCTACTTCTGGGTCTGTGGCCTACTGAAGACCGCTGACGACTTCGCGCACATCGCTCACGCCTACCTCAGCCACGCCCATGAGCAGGGTGCAGTCCACGTGGAGCTCCACGTCTCGTCGAGCTACCACATCGTCGAGCGCGAGGCGGACTGGTCGGAGGTTCTCGCGGGCGTTGTCGCAGGCTGTGAGCGGGCCGAAGCAGACCTCGGCATCTCCTCGCTCCTCATCCCTGATCTCTCACCGCATCTCGGAGCCGACGCGGCCCATCAGGCACTGGATGTCGTGCTGGCCGAGCTCCATCCGCGGGTGGTCGGCATCGGCATGGGCGGCCCCGCAGACAACTGGCGTACCGAGGACTTCGGGTCGGCGTTCCGGCGGGCGCGAGAGGCCGGACTCCACACCGTCAGCCACGCCGGCGAACACGGCCCAGCGTGGGAGGTCGCCCATGCGCTCGACGAGTTCGGCGCGGAGCGGATTCAGCACGGCATCAGGGCGATGGGCGATCCCGACGTGGTCGCCCGCCTCGCTGAGGAGGGCGTGGCGTGCGACGTCTGCCCCGGAAGCAACCTGGCTCTCGCCGCCGTGCCGTCGTTGGACGTCCACCCGCTCCCAGCGATGCTCGACGCAGGCATTACGGTCACGCTCGGATCCGACGATCCACCGCTGTTCGCGACGAGCCTGCTTGCCGAGTACGAGAACGCGTGGAACCTCTGCGATCTCGATGAGGACGGGTTGCGCGATCTCGCCATCAACTCACTTGTGGAGAGTTTTGCGTCCACCGACCAGATCGAGGCCTGGCTCGACGCCTAGTCCGCCGCTTCCGCCAGGGCGACGAAGCCTTCGGCGCACCGCAGCATGTTCGCCCGGTGGACGTCCTGGCGTTGCCGAATGATCTCGGTTTCTCGATCGGGATCCGAGTCGATGTTCCAGGTGAGCCCAGAGCTTCCCGGTCCGAACCGCATCGCGAACCTAAGACGGGTTCCGCCCGCGAGCGGGATCAGTTCCAGGCGCCATTGGGTTCCCGGCTCGTCGGCATCGAGGCGCTGCACCTTCCAGCCAAAGCAACGGTTCTCGTCGTAGTGCGTGCAGACGCTGGACGTTTCCCACTCACCGAAGTCCTCGATCGAGTTCCTGCCGGTGAAGCGCTGCCCGACCGCCGGCTCTCCGTCCCATGTCGCTCCCTGGAACTCATCGCTCCATCGAGCGGGCATGTCGGGGTCGGAGATCAGCGGCCACAACGCGGCGGCCTTCGCCTTGGTCTCCACTTCGACGGTGACTCCGGGTCCGGCAGCGAAGGTGAGGGCTCCGTCGGCGTTGTCGGCCATCGTGTCGCCCCAGCGATCGAAGTACGTGATCGCCCGCGAGGAGATGCGCGGCGCCGCGCGGAAGTCCGTGCCGACGGTGTAGCCCACGGGGAGCAGGACGATCTGCGTGAGCCCGTCGGGCATGCCGAGAAGCTCTTTGAATTCGTCGGCTCTGCTGAGGTGCAGCGTGGTCCAGGCGCTACCGAGGCCACGGGCCCGCAGGGCGAGACAGAAACTCCATGCCCCCTGGATGACGGAGTCGAAGAGCCCAGGGTTGCCGCTCGCATCGTGTTCGCCCCAGATCGCCACCATCACGATCGCCGGCATGCGTTCGAGGTTCTCCGCGAGGAAGGCGGCAGAGCCGAGCACCTTCTCGTTGTGATGGCCGGTTTCCTTCACGCCTTCGTAGCTGGCGATGATCCACTCACCGCCGGCCTCGCGGTAGAGATCGGCGACGGCCTTCTTCTGCTCCGGATCGCGGATGACGATCCACCGGCGGGTCGACTGGTTGCCCCCGGTCGGGCTCTGCTCCGCCAGGTCGATGCAGTCGTAGATCACCTGGTCTTCGACGGGGCGGTCGAGATCGATGCGCTTGCGCACGGCCCGCGTTGTCGAGAGGACGTGGTCGACGGCGGAGGTCAGCTTGGGAGTGATTTCCATGTTGACGATCATGCCGTGCGAAACTTCGCGCATGGGAAGAATGGACGGAAGAGCAGCAGTGATCACCGGCGCCGCGGGCGGCATCGGGTGGGCGACGGCCAAGAGATTCGTGGCGGAGGGGGCGAAGATCATTGCCGCCGACATCGATACGGACCGCGGCGCACAGATGGTGGACGACATCGGCGCTGAGCACGTGACGTTCGTCCAGACAGACGTCACGTCGCCGGAGCAGGTGCGCGCGGCAGTCGACCAGTGCGTGGCCGACCACGGTCGCATCGACGTGCTCTTCAACAACGCGGCGACGTCGACGGGTGGCTACGTGGCCGACCTCGATCTGGACGGCTTCGACGCATCGATGAAGCTGATGCTCAACGGCCCTCTGCATGGGATGCAGGCGGCCATTCCGCACATGATCGAGCAGGGCGTCGGGTCGATCGTCAACACGTCGTCCGTCTACGGCCTCGTCGCCGGTGCGGCGAATGCCCCGTACTGCGCGGCGAAGGCTGCGCTGATCAACCTCACCCGCGTCACCGCCGTCGAATACGGCCGCAAGGGCATTCGCTGCAACGCGATCTGCCCGGGGGTCGTCGAGACGCCGATGTTCGAAGCGGTCCTCGGAATCGGTCTCAAGTCCCGCGAGGAGGTCGCGGCGATGCACGCCATCGGGCGGACGATCCAACCGGAGGAGGTGGCCGATCTGGTGCTGTTCCTCGGCTCAGACGAGTCCACGGCGATCACCGGCCAGGCGATCCAGATCGACGGTGGCCTGCTGTGTGAGTCGAATCTGACTGGTGTGCCGCCGGTCGCGTGAGATACTCGGGCCATGGAGCACCTCACCACCGCTGACCTGGAAGCTGCCCTCGACCACATCCGGGCATCGCCCGCTGAGGGCACGATCGAGCTGATCGTGCAGCGACCCGCCACCGAAGAGCGCGTGGTTCTCGAAGAGGCCGAGCTCAACACGGAAGAGGGGCTCGCCGGTGACAACTGGAACCAGCGCGGATCGAAGCGGACGGAGGACGGCGGCCCTGACCCCGACATGCAGCTCAACATCATGAACTCTCGGATCCTGGCACTGATCGCGCAGAGCCCCGAGCGGATGCAGCTGGCCGGCGATCAGCTCATCGTCGACATGGACCTCAGCGACGTGAACCTGCCGACGTGGACGAAGCTCGCCATCGGTGAGGCCGTCATCGAGATCACTGACCAGCCGCACACGGGCTGTGCGAAGTTCAGCGCCCGGTTCGGCACCGAGGCCCACCGCTTCGTCAACAGCGATGTCGGCAAGGAACTGAAGCTGCGGGGCATCAACGCCCGCGTCGTCACCGCCGGCACGATCCGTCAGGGTGACGTGATCCGCAAGCTCTGACTCATGCCTCGCTGTGTGACCGATGGTCGGAGCTCGGGGTCGCCAGGGTCGGCGGGCAGATGTGCGTTCGGCGTCCGTTGCGAGGTGTTCCGTGCCGCCCTTGCTCCGCATCGCGGAACCCGATAGTTACGAACTCGCACCACCGCCACACGGTCTGCGCTACTGGTCGACGGAAGCCGGAGCGGGCGATGCGGTTGCTCCTCGTGTGCTTCGCTGAATGGCACGGTCGTCGGTGCCGAGGTAGCTCGCGATGACACGCGCGTTGCCTCGGATCTCATCGGGCGAGCCTTCGGCGATGATCTCTCCCGTCTCCAGGCAATAGACGCGGTCGCTGATGTTCATGACCATTGGCATGTCGTGTTCAATGATGAGCATGCTTGCATCGAGGTGTTGACGGAGGCTCAGGATGAGGGGTCCGAACGCCTCGGCTTCTCGTTGGGCGACGCCGGCGGTTGGTTCATCGAGGCAGAGAACTCTCGCCTCGAGGGCGAGGAGACCTGCGAGCTCGACGATGCGGCGTGTCCCAGTGGAGAGTTCTGAGGTGACGCTGTCGGCATAGCGGCCGAGACCGAGGAAGTCGATGAGTTCACCAGCGTGGGCTCGAGTGGCTCGATCCAACCGTGAAGCGGGCGGCCATGCGGTCCCGATGGCCAGGGCGCCGGGAGCTTTTCGACCCTCGACCGCCACCATGACGGTTTCGCGGACGGTCAGCTCTGGAAATAGCGTTGCCGCCTGGAAGGTGCGCCCTAGACCATGCGCCACGCGCTGGGGCGGCGAGAGCCCGTCGATCCGATGGTCGCCGAGCTTGATCTTCCCGCTGGCGGGCACGAACCCGCCGATGGCGTTCATGAGCGTCGATTTGCCGGCGCCGTTGGTTCCGATGAGCGCTACGACCTCACCGTCGTCGACTCGAATGCTGGCGCTGCTCACGGCGTTGTTGCCGCCGAATCGGACGGTCACGTCAGTGGCTTCAAGCGTTGCTTCGCCAAACGTACGTGGGGCGCGAAGAGCGGCCGGTGGGGCCTGGGCGGTCTTTGCGGCGCCGCGGGGTGTTCTCTGGTCGAGCCAGCCGACGAGTCGGTCTCGGGCACCGTAGGCAAGTTGCACAAGGCCGCCGGGGAAGTACAACAGCAGCACGAGGAGTCCGACGCTGGAGGTGAACAGTGGTATCAGGCGGTTGCTCGGGGCGAACGCGGGAAGGCCGATCACCCATGCGGCGCCGACGACGGGCCCGATCACGGTGCCGAGGCCGCCGATGATGGCCATCGAGACAAGTCGTAGCGATTCGCCGGTGCCGTAGAAGCGGCCGGTGAGCGGGACCTCGGAGATGATGCCGCTCAGGAGCCCGCCTCCGAGGCCGGCGACGCCGCCCGCAAGGGCGAACGAGCGGAGCTTGGTGCGGACAGGGCGGATCCCGTAGGCAGCTGCGCCGTCGGGGTTGTCGCGCAGAGCCAGCATGCCCCGCCCGACGGCACTGGTGCGTTGTCTCGCCACCATGAGCACGGTGAGGCACAAGACTGCCAAGACGAACCAGTAGAAGGTCCGCTGGTTGTCGAGGTCGAGGCCGAATACCGTGCCGCGCCGGAAGGGCACGGAACCGGTGTTGCCGTCGGTGAGAAAGTCGCGTCGGAAGAAGTACTCCTGCGTGGCGAGGCCGAACACGAACGTGCTCACCGCCAGCAGGAGCCCCTTGACCCGCAGCGCGCTCATCCCCACGATCGCGGCGATGGCCGCGGCGCCGAGTGCGCCGAGACCGACCGAGATGACAAAGGGCGCCCCGGCCCGCTGGCCGCTTGCTGCGACGAGTGCGCCAAGACCGGCGAACGCCATCTGACCCAGCGACAGCTGGCCAGACCAGCCGGTGATTACGGTCACCGAGATGCCGCAGATCGCGTAGGCGAGGATGGTCGTGTAGGTGATGTGCCGTGACGCAGTGGTGATCAGCAGCGGAAGGGCTACTGCAGCTGCAAGCAGCACACCGAGGGTGACCCGGCCGAGGTAGCGGACCCACCAGATCGACTGGAGGCGTTCTGGTATTGCCCTCACCGCCGGGGTGAATGAGTAACGGCCAGTGCCTGACTCGCTGGAACGGGCTTGGAACGCGACCGCCACGAGGACCGCGAGCAGGAGGAGGAACTCGTACAGGCCCGCTTGCACCGGGTAGTTGAACTTGACGAGGGAGAAGCCAACCCCGACTCCGACCCCGGCGAGTAGTGCCCTGGGGAACGACCGCATGCCGCCGAGCACGGCGGCGGCCAACGCGTTGGCCATGGTGAAGGGGCCGATGTTTTCCAGCCCGCTGACACTCTTGTCTGCACTTAGGAGGATCGCGGCCAGCGTCGAGAGGAGCCCGGCGATCATCCATACCGATGTGGAGACTCGCTTGGGGTTGATGCCCGAGATCCGTGAGAGATCGGGGTTCGCGGCGGTTGCCTGAACGGTTCGCCCAAAGGTCGTTCGGTCCAGTATCAATCCGAGCAGGAGGGCGACTGTCGGGGCGACGATCAATACGGTGAGCTGTGGTCCGGTGATCAGTAGCCCAAATGCATCGTCGACGGTGTGGTTGGTGACGACCGGGTAGCGGACGCCGATTCCGCCACCGACTTCGGGGTAGGCGAGCTGGATCCCTTGGGCGAGTTGCGCGATGCCGATCGTCGCCACAAGGACGATGACGCGAGGCGCTTCGAAGAGTCGCTGGATGACCGTGAGTTCGAGGATGCCGCCGAAGGCGATGCCGGCCAGGATCGCGGCTCCGATCGCGACCGGCAGCGGTATGTCCCATCGCAGAGCGAGCAGTGCCAAGAGGCCCGCTCCGGGCAGGCCCATGTTGCCGACGGCGAAGTTGATGACCCGCGACGACCGAAAGACGAGCACCACGCCCATGGCCAACATTCCGTAGACAAGTCCGTTGACCGCGCCGTCGAAGACGAGCTGGCGGTTGGCGTCGATGAAGCCGGTGATCATCCGCCTTCCGATCCGAAGAAGACCGCTCGTGCGAGGTCGTCACGTTCGGCCAATTCAGCTGCTGGGCCAGCGAAGCGGACATGTCCCTTCTCGAGGAATATTGCCCGGTCTGCAAGTTCGAGGGCGATGTTGAGGGATTGTTCGACGATGATGATCGTCTGGCCCGCCTCTTGCAGTCGTTCTATGTGGCCCATCAGCTCGCCGACCGCGACTGGTGCGAGGCCGAGTGAGAGCTCGTCGATGATGAGGATCTCCGGTTCGTGGAGCAGGGTTCTTGCGAGGGCGAGCATCTGCTGCTGGCCGCCGGAGAGCTCACTCGCGTCGAGGTCGATCGCCGCTCGCAGTGGCGGGAACAGATCGAGAACCTTCTCGATTCGGCGCTGTTGGTCCGCCTTGTCGCCGCGGTACTGGTAGGCGCCCATCTCGAGGTTGTGGCGGATAGTGAGGGGATCCCAGACGCCCTTGCCGCCCAGCAGGAGGTGCATTCCCATCGCCGCCCGTTGTTCTGGGGTGGAGAAGGTGATGTTGCGTCCGTTGAGCCGGACCACCCCCCGTTCGGGAGTACCGAGACCTGCGGCGACGCGCAGGATCGTGGATTTTCCGGCGCCGTTGGTGCCGAGCAGCGCCAGTGTCTCGCCTCGGTGGACTTCGAACGCGACGTCGAAGAGCACCTGGACGTTGCCGTAGCTGAAGTCGATGTCATTGACTTGAAGCACTGGGATCGCGTCGGGTTCCCGCTTCTGGCGTTCGGCTTCGTCCTGTTCTTCGCGTAGCTCGGCCACGTTCATGGCGAGGTCTCTGCGAATCGAGCGCGCTCCGTTGAGAATCATGGCGCCGCCGATGATCGTCGAGGGGAGGCCGAGGATGAGCACGGTGGTCTTGGGGCCGCCGGCCTCGATGATCATGGCGCCGAGGAGTCCGCCGCCCGCGGCACCGATGAAGAAGATGTAGAGCGTCCCGAGAGCCGCCCCGATGCCGCGAAGGCGATATGGCACGACGGCCTGCATCACGGGGCCGACCATGGCGAAGGCGGAGAACATCATGATCGAGCCCGGGATGTCGAAGGCGGCGAACAGGTACTCGTTGGGCATGGCGAACTGGATTGGCATCAACAGCGCCGATGGCATGATCAGCATGCCGACGAGGGCGAGTGCTCGTGCCGGGTCTTGCTTGTAGAGCTTGTCGAAGTAGCGGCCGACGAAGGGCATGGCGATCACGGCGCCGAGCCCGGAGACGGTTGTTATGGCGCCCCGACCGAATGAGCTGAGGCCGTACTCGTCCTCGAGGAACAACGAGGCGAGGACTGGTCGGGTGAACAGGCCGAAGCCGAGCGCGGCGAACGCGATGAGCACAGTGCGAAGGGTGGCGATCTTGTTGAGTCGAGCGAATGCCGCTTCGACCGAGATCGGTGCTGTGTCGGCGTCGACGACCTCGTCCAGGACACTCTTCTTCTCCCATTGGCCGCGCACGGGTTCGGGGAGGCGGAATGCGAACACGGCCGCGATCGCGACCGGAATCCAGAGCGTGTAGTACGCCCAACGCCAGGAGGCTGCTGCGGCGATGGCGCCGACCAACAGAGGGGCTACGACGTTGACGCCACGGCCGAACATCACGTTCATCGAGGCAATGCGGCCTCTGACCCCTATGGGGTATTGGTCGGCGATCAGCGATCCGTGCACCGGCAAGGTGTTCGCCTTGGAGACGCCTGTGCCGAGCCGGGCGAAGAAGAAGACGACGACATGGCGGGCGAGGCCCGACGCGAGCGTGCAGGCGCCGAAGATCAGCGAGGCGATGCCGATCAAGCGGCCCCGGTGCATGCGGTCGGCGAGCCAGCCCATGGGCATGGCACCGAGGAACACGAAGGCGGTCGATGCGGCGGCGAGGAACACGATGACTCCGTCGCCGACCGAGAACGCGTCTCGGATCTCTGGTGCCAGCACGGTCAGGGCGGCAGCTTCGAGCTCGTCGAGGCTGTTGAGTGCGAGGAGCACGATGAACGTCGCGAGGCCCCCCTTCGCGAGGCCTTCGCGTAAGGTCATGTCCCCTTCGTTGTACCCGGGGACGAAGTCGTCGACCTGGACGTCCGCTTCCGCGGCGGCCTGCTGTTCGTCCTCGGCTGCGAGGACCTGGCGGGTCAGGGCCCCCGCATCACCGTCGAGTTGAGTTTCGGTCACACTTCCCCCAGTGATCTGTGCGCCGTGGCTATGCGCCTGCCGCGAACAGCTCGATTGCTTCGGCCTCGTGGACGAACCGGGGGTCGCTCATCGCCGCGTTGAAGCGCTCGGGCAAGCCCTCCCATGACCCGATACGGCTGTCGCCATAGAACGGGTACGGCCCGCTGCTCCAGTCCTCGGCGATGAATGTCAGCGCTTTGATCTCCGGGCGGCGGCGGACCAGTTCGAACATCGCCTCGTACCAGACCCATTGGTCATCGGCGTCGCCCGGTTCGAGAAGACCGTCGCGGAACGTCTCAGGCTTCGCCGGGTCGACCTTGTCCCAATCGAACCAGAGTGGACACGACTCGGGGATCATCACCGGCTTGCGCCACTCTCGGCATTGATCGAGAAACTCTGCGGTCTCGGGAATCTGGAACCCGATTGGAGCGAAAACATCCATCGCGGCCCAGTCGACGTAATCGGCGCCCGGCCACCAGTCGCGGAAGTCTTGGTTCGGTAGGGAGCCGGCCGCGCAACACCACGTTGCGGCAACGTTGTGTGCGCCCTCGGCTCGGAGCAGTTCGACTGTGTGAGCGAACAGATCTCGGTATGCGCTGGGGTCGTGCGGTTCGAAGCTCAGGTTGAACTCGTAGCCGATCCGCAACCAGATGGGGTTGCCGAGGTCGCGTAGACGGCGGGCCAGCTTGCGCAGCGCCTCGTCGCACTCGCCACTGGCCACGATGTGCTCCACGGGTCGCACGTGGAGCCCAACGATCAGTCCAAGGGTGGGCCGTTTGGTCAGGAGATTGCCGACGCCTTCACAGAAGGCATCGAGGATCGTGGGGGAGGTGTCGTGCACATGTGCGTAGGTGGAAACAACGCCGGCGCGCTCTTCAACGGTTGCCTCGTACTCGACGAGAGCTTCGTCTTCGACGTTCTGTGGACGGTCCTCCACGCCAAGTTGACCCCAGCAGTGCAGTACCCGACCAGCGGGCGGCTCGAATCTCGCTCCGAATTCGACCGGGCTGGCCGAGAGGTCGGGGGGATGGACGTCGATGTCGATCATGCTGTCTCTCTAACGATGGGCGAGCGCAGTGCGATGGCCGCTGGGTCTTGGAGAATGTGGTCGAAGGCCAACTCGGCGGCACCGACGAGGGCCGCGTCGCGGTTGAGGGCGGACGCCCGGATGTCGATCGCCTCCGTAACGAGGGCGACGGCCTCGCTCTCGCGGCGGACGGTGTCGCCGGCAAGCTCGACGATGTCGCTGAGGAAACCCCCCGCGACGGTCATACCGGGGTCGAGGAGATTGACGAGGTTGCCGATGGCGAACCCGAGCCAGGAGGCAACATCGGCGACCGCTCGCTGGGCGGCGGAGTCACCTTCTCGGGCAAGTTCGACCACGCGACCGGCGCTGCTACGTCGGCCGGCTTTGCGGAGCAGCGCGGACTCGCCGATCTCGGTTTCCAGGCATCCCTTGGATCCACATGAGCAGCGCGACCCGGCGCGCCGAACGACAAAGTGACCGACTTCGGTGGCGTGTCCGTGTATTCCTTGCTGGAGTTCTCCGCCCCGGATGAGTCCGCCGCCGATGCCGCGTTCGGCAGAGAGATAGAGCAAACCCTCGACGTCTCGGGCGACGCCGCGCCGGTGCTCGCCCAGGGCGCCCAGATCGGCATCATTGCCAAAGAAGACCGGAATGTCCCGTGGCAGGAACGGTCTCGCCAGTTGGCCAAGGTCGAGGTTGCGCCAATCGAGATTGGGCGCGGTCGTGAGATGGCCCTCGGTGGAAACTACGCCGTGTACCGCCGTGGCGGCTGCGACGACCGCGCTGCCGGGGACGATCAGGTTCACGCCCGCTTCGCCGAGCGCCTGAGCGGTGGCTGTCGGACCTACAGCCCGAGGGTTGACATCGACGTCGATCGACTGCATCACGATGCCGCCGAGGCCCACGACCGCAATGCGGGCGAAGTCGACCGCGATCTCGCTGACGACAGTGACCACGTTCTCGCTGTTGAGCTGCACAATTGCCGAGGGACGGCCTCGGGAACCATCGGATACCGCGGTGGACTCGCTGATGAGGCCGAGCTCGGATAGCTCGTCGACGAGGCTCAGCACCGTGCTCTTGTTCAGCCCGGTGCGATGGGTCACCTCCGCTCGGCGAATCGGCCCTGCCTGATGAAGCAGGGTCAACACAGTTGCAAGGTTCAGCCGACGGAGATCGGCGGTGGCGGAAGCGGACTGGCGTGCGATGCCACCACTATCCACAATTAGGTTGCGGTCGTCAACTTATTCTGCAACACTGCGGATGCACCGCTTCCTGGGGGACCTCATGCGCCGCTTTCGACTCCTTGCGATACTTCTCGGCCTTTCGCTCTTCGCCGCTGCGTGTGGTGGAGGGGGTGACGACGAGACCAGGGCAGAGCAATCCGACGCCACGGTCGCCGAGGATGACGACGAGACGCCGTCCTCTACTCCTGCGGAGCCCGATGAGCCGACGGAAGACCCATCGACGACTACCGAGATCGAGGAACTCACAGACTCATTTCGCGGGGTCACCTCTGACACCATCAAGATCGGCGTTGTGATCATCGATGTTTCGGTGATTGGCCGCAGTAACGGCGACGTCGAGGCCCAATGGCAGACGGCGATCGATGCCGTCAACACAGAGGGCGGCATTCTGGGGCGCAGCGTCGAGCCCGTCTTCGCCAAGTACTCACCTCTCGGAGACACCGAATCCGAGGCCGCCTGCGTGAAACTGACCCAGGACGAGAAGGTGTTCGCCGCCATGGGCCCATTGCGCTCGAACCTGACGTGCTTCTCTGATGTCAACGACACAATCTTCATCAACACGTTCGGTGTGAGTCAGGAGGAGTTCGATCGGTCCTCCGCTGTCGTTGTCGGCCCGGGTGCCCTGCCCGCCAGAAGTGCGGGAATCAACGTCACGTCTCTCGCCGAGGCCGGCGTACTCGGCGGCGCGGTCGCGGTCCATGCAAGCGCAGATGCAGGCGGCGAGCTCGACGTCTGGTTGGCCGCGCTTTCAGATCGCGGGATCGACGTCGTGGCGGAAACGCAGTCGACGGTCGGAGGCGGCGACGTTGTGGCAAGTGAAGCCGAGATGCAAGCGTTCGCGCAGGTCTGGGAGTCCGCGGGAGCAGAAGCCGTGCTCGCTATCGGAGCTGGTTCCGGCATCAACGTCGTGTCCGGAATCGACCGGGGATCCTTTCGACCGCGCCTGCTGATGACCAACCCGAGTGATTTCGATCCGAACATCTATCGGGACCTCGGCTACAGCACCGACGCCCTCGTCGACTCTGTCGCAGTCGGCTTTCGCGACTTCCAAGACCTTGCCACTACCGGCGATGCCGGGGTCGGTGACTGCGTCAGCCGCTTCGAAGCAGCGTCTGGTGAGACCGTCAACATCGAACCCGAGGGCGACGAAGCCGTGAACCTCAACACAACCATCTGGTCGTGTCAGGCGCTCGACATATTCTCCCAGATCGCTCGGGCCGCGGGCGCTGATCTGACGAACGGGTCGTTCCGGTCAGCCGCCGAAACACTCGGGCCGCTGTCGGTGACCGGAGCCGAGTCGGCGTCGATCAGTGTCGGAAAGTTCGACATCGGTGACGGTGAACCGCTCTTGCTCACCTATGACGAGACCGCCGACGACTTTGTCCCGCTTGGCTGAGGAGGCCGACCGATGAACGATCGCATCGAGGGCGACAACTATGTCATCTCAGAGGAAGAGAAGCAGCACTTCGCCGACTTCGGCTACGTGCATCTGAAAGGACTCCTGACGCCCGACGAGGTGTCGGAACTCGAGGTCGTCTACGACCGCTTCCTTCGCCGCGACATCGATGTGCCCGGTAGGGACTACTGCGACATGGCGGGAGACTACGGACGCGATCCTGAGGACTTCTCGATCATCAATGTGATGCTCCCGCGCCGGTACTTCTCGGACTGGGTGAACAACGTGTACGAGCGCCGAGCGGCATCGGTCGCTCAGCAGCTTCATGGTGACGGCATGGTCATCGACTACGACCAGCTGCTGGCCAAACAGCCGTTCAAGGACGACGCCGTGTTCGCCTGGCACCAGGACATGGCGTACTGGCCCGATACGGCGGACAGGCGAACGGCGACATTGTGGTTGGCGATCGACGACTCCACGGTCGAAAACGGGTGCATGCGCTTCGTTCCGCCAACCATCCACGAGGAAGCACTACGGCCCCATGACCCTCAGTTCGGAGATCGCGGCGAGTCGCATGCCCTCGGCACCACGCTGCTCGAAACCGATGCACCCGTGACGGTGCCCATCGCCCGGGGCGATGTCACCGTGCACAACGAGACCGTGCTGCACGGATCGGG
Organism: Acidimicrobiales bacterium; assembly: GCA_029246685.1. GTDB lineage: Bacteria > Actinomycetota > Acidimicrobiia > Acidimicrobiales > Aldehydirespiratoraceae > JAJRXC01. The sequence continues at coordinate 70,078 of JAQWMR010000002.1, forward strand.
TGGCAACTCCACCGGCGGATTCCGGCGCGCCTACATTCTTGCGTTCCGGCCAGAGTCGACCGTCCAGATCGAGCGCGAACTCGGGTTCACCCACAGCCACAACGACGCCGGCGAGATTCTCGAAGAAGTGGGGATCGAAGGACAGACCCGGTGACATTTCGCTGGGCCCTGGCCGGCCACGGACACATCTCCAGCACCTTTCGCGATGCGCTGGCCGCCGTCCCGGGCGCAGAGCTCGTGGCCGTCGCGGGGCGCGATACCAACCGAGTCAAGGCGTACGCCGAGGCCCATGCGATTCCCAAGCACTACGTGTCGACGGCCGACATGCTCGATGCAGGAGGAATCGACGCCGTCTACGTCTGCACTCCTCATCCCGCGCATCTCGACGCCGCCCTCGCATCCGTCGGGACCAAGATCCCGGTCCTGGTCGAAAAGCCGATGACCCCCGCTGCTGGGACCACAGGCCAGCTTGTCGACGCGGCGCGGGGTGCCGGTGTGTTCGCGATGGAGGCCATGTGGACACGCTTTCTGCCCGCGTACCTATCGGTCCGTGAGTGGATCGACCAAGGCCGGATCGGCGATGTCCAACTGCTCACCGCATCGTTCGGATTCCGCGCCGAGCTTGACGCCGAGCACCGGCTGTTCTCCCCGGCGCTCGCCGGAGGTGGCCTGCTCGATGTCGGTGTGTATCCGCTGGCCCTGGCTCAATGGTTGTACGCGTCTGCTCCCGAGACTGTCGTTGCGACGGGGGTCGTGGGCGAGACGGGCGTCGACGAACACGTTGTTGTGTCGGCGCGCTATCCCGGCGGGTTGGCGCAGTTCGGTTGTGCCGTGCGCGCCAATCTCGACACTTGCGCCGTCGTTCGTGGCACCGAGGGTCACATAGAGATTCCCGCGTTCTGGTCAGCCCAATCGGCGACACTTCACCGCGGTGACACGATCGAGACCTCGTCCCACCCCCATCGTGTGAACGGGTTCGAACATCAGATCGAGGAGGTCATGGCCTGTGTGCGCGAGGGCAAGGCGGAGAGCGACAAAATGCCGCTCGGCCAGAGCCTCGAGCTGGCGGAGGTCTGTGACCAGATCCGCAACCAACTCGGCGTCACCTACCCCTTCGAGACCCAATGAAGACGATCCGACTGAACGGAATCGACCGGCCTGTGTCCGTAGTGGTCCAGGGGGCTATGGGTCTCCTGAATCTCGACGATGCCGGAGCTCTCGAGTGTCTCGATGCTGCACTGGACTCCGGCATCACGGCGTTCGACACCGCCCACGTCTACGGATTCGAGGACCGCACGGTCGACGGGCTTCTCGGGCGGTGGATCGACGATCGCTCCGTGCGAGACGAGGTGATCATCATGGCGAAGGGGTGTCACCCGGAGCCGCCGGACTGGGAAACGCCGAGGGTCACGCCAGAGGCGGTGGCGGTCGATGTCGTCGACTCGCTCGACCGAATGGGACTTGACCGCATCGACCTCTGGTCCTTCCACCGTGACGACCGCAGTGTCGATGTCGGTTCCCTCGTGGAAGCGGCCAACGCCGAGATCGCCGCGAATCGGATATCGGCGTGGGGGGTCTCCAACTGGTCGGCATCCCGAATCCAGGAAGCGATCGCGTACGCGGATTCGGCCGGCTTGACCGCGCCGGTTTCCCACAGTGCGCACTACAGCCTCGTAGATCAGATCAACCCGCCATGGGACGACGTGGTCACGCTCACCGGGGAGACCGGTGCGCAGGATCGACAATGGCACGTCGACCACGGGCTGCCGGTCATCGCCTGGTCCGCACTCGCTGGAGGACTTCTCTCGTCGAACCTCAGCCGGCAGGACTTCGAATCCTCCACCGATGGCCACCTCGCTGAGGTGTACCGCAGCTACCACAGCGAGCGGAACTGGGCTCGGCGATCCCGCGCCGAAGGGCTGGCTGCCCGCCTTGGAGTCACCCTCAGCGATATAGCCATCGCCTGGCTGCTTCGGTCAGACCTCGCGCCGATGGCCATCGTCGGCGGTGCGACGCCCGAGGAGATTCGCCAGAACGCGACCGCCGCCGCGATCGACCTCCCGCCCTCCGACCACCAGCGCCTTCACCAGTTCGAGGTCTGTGAATGAGCCACCGCGACCCAACCCTCGGCGTTTCCGCACGCGTCGAAGCGCTGATCGCCGAGATGACCATCGGCGAGAAAGCCGCGCAGCTCGTCGGCGCCTTCCCTGCCGACATGGACATGGACGATCTCTCCAGCAGCATTCCGGAGGGGCTCGGCCACATATGCATGGGCGGCAACCTCGCCAGCGAGCCAGGTGCCCTCGCCGATGCTCTCAACCATATTCAGCACTTCCTCGTGGAAGAGACTCGCCTCGGCATTCCCGCCATGGCCCACAATGAAGCCCTGAACGGCCTCGCCCAGGACGCGGCCACGAACTTCCCGACCGCTATCGGCCTCGGCGCCACGTTCCGACCCGATCGCATCCGCGCGATGGCCGAAGTCGCGAGCAGGGAGGCGCGAGCGGTTGGCTTGCACCACGTGCTGTCGCCGGTGATGGACGTTGCTCGCGATGCCCGGTGGGGGCGAATCCACGAGACCTACGGCGAAGATCCACACCTCGTTGCTGCGATGTCGGTCGCGTTCGTACAGGGCATGCAAGGCGAAGACCTCGCCGAAGGCACGATTGCCACCGGTAAACACTTCCTGGGCTACTCACTCACCGAAGGAGCGCTCAACCAGACGAGGACAACCGCGGGACCGCGCCAGCTTTACGAGGTCTTCGCGTTGCCCTTCGAGGCGGCAATCCGAGACGCTGGGCTGGCATCGGTCATGAACTCCTACTCCGAGATCGACGGTGAACCGGTCGCCGCGTCCCACGCGATCCTCACCGATCTGCTCCGGGATCGGCTCGGCTTTGCCGGGGCAGTGGTCGCCGACTACTCGGCCGTCACCCGCATAAGAGATCCCCACGCGGTCGCCGGAACTGACCGTGACGCCGGGAGGATGGCGCTCACCGCGGGCTTGGATGTGGAACTGCCGTCGGCGATCGGCTTCAAGAAGATCCCGCAGATGGTCGCCACCGGTGAGCTCGACGAGGCCATCGTCGACGTTGCGCTTCGCCGGGTCCTCACCCACAAGTTCGCGGTCGGCCTCATCGACAGGCCCTATGCCGATGCCGAGGCGGCGCCATCGGTCTTTGCCGTTCCTGCGTCTCTGGAGCTCGCCAGGCGGATCACCGATGAGTCGCTCGTGCTTCTCGAGAACGATGGCATCCTGCCGCTGTCGACATCAATCGGCTCGGTGGCGGTGGTCGGTCCGATGGTTGACAACCTCAGGGCATTGTTCGCGACCTATACGCCAGCCTCTGGGGCCGAACTCTTCCGCGCGATGATGGCCGGGCTCGGCGGGACCATGGCCGGAGTGTCTGACGAAGAGCCGTCAGCATCGGTGGATCCGACTCTCGATGCGGTGACCCAAGTGTTTCACTCGACTGCCGAGGTCGTTGCCCGCGACGAGCTCGACGACGCGATCCGGAATCTCTATCCGAGGATCTCGACGATCGGGAACGCAATCTCCGAACGCGTTTTCGCCACCGTCGTGGAAGGGTGTGACTGGACTAACGCCGATCGCAGCAATATCGATGCTGCCGTTGATGCCGCTTCATCGGCGGACGCGGCGGTGCTGTGTATTGGTGAAAAGACCGGATGGGTCGGCGACGCCACCGGTGGCGAAGGCCGGGACCGCTCCACCCTCCACCTTCCAGGCGCACAAGCCGAACTCGCCCGCCGAGTGATCGCAACCGGCACGCCCTGCGTCGTCGTCCTACTCAGCGGTCGTCCCCTCGATGTGGCAGCCGACATCGCCGGCGCGGCCGCCGTTCTTCAGGCTTGGCATCCTGGCGCCGACGCAGCGCCCGCCATCACCGACGCACTCTTCGGCGTCACAAACCCCGGCGGCAAGCTCCCTATCTCCTACCCGGCGAGCACGGGAGCTTGCCCGACCTATCACGGCCATACCCACGGCAGCGGGTACTCGTCTGATCGCGCCTACATCGATGGCCCGAGCGACCCCGTCTGGGCATTCGGGCACGGGCTCTCCTACACGACGTTCGACATCTCAGACCTGACCATCTCGGCGAACGAGCTGACGTGTGGCGAGTCGGTGACCATCGGGGTCACCGTCACAAATACAGGCGACCGGGCCGGCGACGAGGTCGTCCAGGTCTATGTGCGTGACATGGTCGGTTCGGTCGTGCGTCCCGTTCGCCAGCTCGCCGGCTTCCGACGAGTCACCCTCGATCCCGGTGACAAGGCCCGCGTCGAGTTCGACTATGACACTCACCAACTCGCGATGCTTGGAGCGGACAACCGCCTCATCGTTGAAGCGGGCGAGGTCGCCGTGATGGCAGGTTCGTCGTCGAACGATCTCCCGCTTGCGGGGTCATTCACCATGCGAGACACGATCCAGCTCGAGCACCGCACATCCTTCGTCACGCCGTCGACTGTGGCCTGAGGGGACCCGCGATGTGTCTGCGACAGCCTTGGTGGGAGTTGCCCGGCGTAACAGGCTCCTTCAAACCTGCGAGGCGCTTGCCGAGGTGGTCAGCGAGAACTCGATCAGCGCTGGCGCGATGCCTGCGTTGTTGGCGAGCCCAACCAGAACTGCGCGGCACGAGCGAGACAGTCCCCCGGTTGGCGGTCTTCTTCAAGATGGGGTGATAACAGATGGTGATCGAGATCACTGACCAGCCTCACACCGGCTGTGCAAAGTTCAGCGCCCGCTTCGGGACGGAGGCGCATCGCTTCGTGAACAGCGATGTCGGCACCGAACTCCACCTGCGCGGCATCAACGCCCGTGTCGTCACCCCCGGCGCCATCCGCCAAGGCGACAAAATCACCAAGCTCTGAGTTTGGACATGGGGTCAGGCACCTGTCCAAACTCCGGCTATTGAGAATGGACGGGCGTCAGACCCCATGTCCAAACTTCAGCTGGAGCAGCTGAGCATGCTGCAGCCGGCGCGGGTGCGGGCCCACTCGGGGCGCTTCTCGGCGAACGCTTCGCGACGCGGCTGCTCGGCGTATGGAGTGCGGAGGGTGTCGAGCAGGTCGGTGATCATGGCGTGGTCGCCCTGCTCGGAGGCGTCGATCGCGAGCTGGGCGAGATAGTTGCGCAGGACGTAGAGCGGGTTCACGGCGTCCATTGCGACGGCTCGGTCGGCGTCGGCGCGCCCGTCGCGGGCGGCACGAGCCGAGTAGTCACGGAGCCAGGCGAGCGTCGCCGCCCGGTGGTCGCCCGAGAGTTCGTCAGGGGAGTAGTAGGCGTCCAGCACAGGTGCGAGTAGCGCATCTTCGTCCGACGTCGCCCCGGGAACGGACGCAAGGCCACGGAAGAACAGCGTCATGTCGGTCTCGATAGCGGGAAGGAGGTCCGTGAGGCGCTCGACCAGCCCGTAGTCGTGGCTGTCGTTCGGATCGAAGTCGGCCAGCCCGAGCTTGGCCGCCATCATCCGGGGCCGTTCCTCGTTGAAGCGCTCGACGTAGCCCTCGAGGCCGGCCTGGAGTGGCTCGACGTCTTCGATCAGCGGATAGATCGCGTTGGCTAGCTGTGTGAGATTCCACTGACAGATGGCGGGCTGGGCGCCGTAGCGGTAGCGCTTCATCTGGTTGTCGGTGGTGTTGGGGGTCCAACCCGGGTCGTAGTCCTCAAGCCAGCCGTAGGGCCCGTAGTCGATCGTCAGACCGTGAATCGACATGTTGTCGGTGTTCATCACGCCGTGGACGAAGCCGACCCGCTGCCAATGGATGACCATGTCGGCGGCGCGACGAGCGATCTCGTGGAACCACGCCGCGTAGACCTCCGGGGAGGGCTCGCCGAGCTCCGGGAAGTGGGTGCGGATCGTGTAGTCGGCCAGGGTGCGGAGGTTGTCGAGCTCCTGTCGCCAGCCGAACAGTTCGAAGTTGCCGAAGCGGATGAACGACGGGGCGACGCGGCAGACCACGGCGCTGGGCTCGAGCGCCGGTCGGCCGTCGTAGAACATGTCGCGCATCACCTTGTCGCCGGTGAGGCAGAGGCTGAGCGCGCGGGTGGTGGGCACGCCGAGGTGATACATCGCCTCGCTGCAGAGAAACTCACGGATGGAGCTGCGCAAGACTGCGAGGCCGTCGGCGGTGCGCGAGTAGGGGGTGGGGCCGGCGCCCTTGAGCTGGAGTGTCTGACGGCCGTGTTCGGTGGTGACGACTTCGGCGAGCGTGATCGCCCGTCCGTCGCCGAGTTGGCCGGCGAAGTTCCCGAACTGATGACCAGCGTAGGCCATGGCGTGGGTGTCCATGCCGTCGAGAACCCGATTGCCGGACAGCGCCTGCGTGAACGTGTCGTCCAGCGCATCGATGTCGAGGTCCAACATCGCCAGCACTTCAGGGGAGTAGGCGATCAACGCGGGGTGCTCGGTGGGTGTTGGCGAGACCCGCGAGTAGGCGGCGCCACTGACCTGGCGGGGCCGATTCTCATCGGACGAGTCGGCCGGGAGATCCCGAGTGAACGAGTTGTCGAACGTCAGCTGATCGAGCCGCATGGCTGACCTCCTGTTCTCCAGCCTACGGAGTCCTACGCTGGTGGACATGAAGATCGGGGAGCTTGCCGAATCGGCCGACGTGACGGCCAAGACGATCCGCTACTACGAGTCGATCGGCTTGTTGGCGGAACCGGCGCGCACGGCGTCCGGGTATCGGGACTACGACGACGCGGCTGGGGAGCGATTGCGGTTCATACGCGACGCGCAAGCGACCGGGCTCACGCTGGCGGAGATCCAATCGGTCATCGAGGTCAAGGCGACCGGTTCGAACAGTTGTTCCCACACGCAGGCACTGCTCGAACGTCACCTCGACGACCTCGATGGTCAGATCACGCGGCTTACGGCGGCGCGGTCGGAGCTTGCGGCGCTGGCACAACGGGCCGCGAAGCTCGATCCTGCCGCGTGCACCGACCCCAACCGCTGTCAGGTCATTTCTTCCCAGGACGCTTGACCTTCCTGTCGACTGGAAGGTTTATGCTGACGGCATGCCTACAGCCGTCGAGACCGACCTCACGATCGAAGGGATGACCTGTGCGGCCTGCGTGCAGGCCGTTGAGACGGGCCTGTCACGCGTCGATGGCGTGGCCTCGGCCCACGTGAACCTCGCAACCGGCCGAGCCCGGGTGGACCATGACGCCGCCGTGGCCATTGACGAGCTGCGAGCGGCAGTCCAGTCTCTCGGCTACGGGGCGCCTGAAGATGGCGACGCGTTCGACGCGCACGCCGAACGAGAAGCGGATCTGGCGCGCCGAGTGGTGCAGGCCGCGGTCCTCACCGTCCCGCTCGCGCTGATCTCGATGGTCCCGCCGGTGCGGTTCAGCGGGTGGGAGTGGGTCGCCGCTGGACTGGCGACGCCAGTTGTCTTCGGACCTGGCCGCCGATGCCACCAGGCCGCGCTTGCGGCGGCGCGGCACGGCGTCGTCTCGATGGACGCGCTGGTCTCGGTCAGCACGCTCGCGGCCTGGCTCTGGTCTGCCGTCGTCCTGTTCGCGGATCTCGAGGAGCCGATCTACTTCGAAACCACCGGCGTCATCATCACGTTGATCCTGTTCGGCAGCCTGCTGGAGGTCCGGGCCAAGCGTCGCAGTGGAGACGCGATCCGAGCGCTCGCCGACCTCGGAGCACAGGACGTGCGCTTGGAGGACGGCCGGGAGGTTCCGATCGAGGAACTCGCAGTCGGCGACCGGTTCGTCGCTCGGCCGGGCGAGCGAATCGCGACCGACGGCATCGTCGTCGACGGGCATGCTGCCGTCGACGTGTCGATGCTGACGGGCGAGCCCGTACCGGACGATGTTGCGCCCGGCTCGCCGGTGATCGGCGCAACGATCTGCCTCGACGGCAGTCTGACGATCGAGGCGAGCAACGTCGGCGCGGACACCGCACTGGCGCAGATCGTTCGTTTGGTCGACGAGGCGCAGCAGAGCAAGGCACCGATCCAGCGGCTGGCCGATCGCGTGTCAGGCGTGTTCGTCCCCGTCTCGATCGGGATCTCGATCGTCACCTTGCTGACCTGGTTGGCGACAGGGCAGCCGGTCGCGGACGGTTTCACCGCCGCGGTCGCGGTGCTGATCATTGCCTGTCCGTGCGCGCTCGGCCTCGCGACGCCGATGGCGCTCATGGTCGGCACCGGCCGTGCCGCCCAACTCGGCGTCCTCGTCGGCGGGGCCGAGGTGTTGGAGGACAGCCGCCGAATCTCGACGATCGTGCTCGACAAAACCGGAACCATCACGGCCGGCCGGATGTCCGCGCTCGGTATTCGGGGGCCGGGCGGACCCCTCGATGATCTCCTCGAGATGGCCGCCGCGCTGGAGGCGAGTTCGGAGCACCCGATCGGCGTTGCCATCGCGCAACAGGGCACGCAAGAACATGATGTGCGGGGCTTCTACAACGACGCTGGACGAGGTGTCGTCGGCGCCGTGGATGGCGTGTGGCTGAGGGTCGGTCGTCGGGAGTTCTTCGATGTCGTGTCCGCGGACGTCGACACGATCGCCGCCGCTGAGGCGGATGCAGGGCGGACGGTGGTGTTCGTCGGTCGTGGCGGCGACGCGGAGGCCGTGATCGCCCTCACCGACGAGATCAAGCCCACATCGGCCGAGGCGATCACCGCGCTCGCTGAACGAAACCTCGACATCGTGATGCTGACCGGTGACAACGAGGGGAGTGCGCGGGCGGCCGCCCAGGCCGTCGGCATCGAAGATGTCGTTGCCGGCGTTCTGCCGGACCAGAAAGCGGAGGTGATCGAGCGCCTCCGCGGCGAGGGGCGCGTTGTGGCCATGGTCGGTGACGGGATCAACGACGCGCCCGCCTTGGCAGCTGCCGACCTCGGCATCGCGATCGGCACCGGAACCGACATTGCGATCCAGGCATCGGACCTCACGCTCGTTCAGGGCGACCTTCGTTCCGTCGTCACGGGGATCGACGTGTCGCGGCGAACTTTTGCGACGATCAAAGCGAACCTGTTCTGGGCGTTCGTCTACAACGCGGCCGCGATTCCGCTTGCGGCGTCCGGCGTGCTCGATCCGATGATCGCAGCAGCGGCGATGAGCCTCTCGTCGCTGTGCGTCATGGCGAACAGTTTGCGTCTGCGGACGTTCGGATCTCGCCCGCAGACTTAGGCCCTTGCGGCCCCAGCATGGGAAACTGCCCGGATGCCACGAATGAATCTCGAAGGAAGCTCGTCCATCATCACCGGCGGTGCCTCGGGTATCGGCGAGGCCAGCGCCCGTCAGCTCGCCGACGCCGGATCCCGAGTCGTCATTGCCGACCTGAACGAGGAGAAGGGCCAAGCGGTCGCGTCGGAACTGGGCGGCCTCTTCGTGAAGTGCGACGTCACCAGCATCGAGGACGCAGACACCGCAGTGGCCGCCGCGTCGGAGATGGGTCCGCTCCGGGCGCTGGTCAACTCGGCCGGGCTCGGCTCCGCAGGTCGCACCGTTGACCGCGAGGGCAACCCGTTCCCGCTCGACAACTTCGCGTTCGTGATCAACGTCAACCTGATCGGCTCGTTCAACATGCTGAGCCGGTCCGCCGCGGCGATGGCGAAGACCGACCCCGTCGATGACGACGGCAGCCGCGGTTCGATCGTCAACATGGCGTCTGCCGCTGCGTTCGACGGCCAGATCGGTCAGTGCGCCTACTCCGCCTCGAAGGGTGGTGTGGTCGGCATGACGCTTCCGATCGCTCGTGACCTCGCCGCCGTCGGCGTGCGGGTCAACACGGTCGCCCCCGGCCTGATCGACACCCCGATCTACGGCGAGGGCGAAGGCTCCGAGGCGTTCAAGAACCACCTCGGCCAGTCGGTGCTGTTCCCCAAGCGGCTCGGCTCCGGCGAAGAGTTGGCATTCATGGTGATGGAGTGCATCACCAACCCGTACATGAACGGTGAGACCATCCGGGTCGACGGCGGCATCCGGATGCCCCCGAAGTAGACGCTGAGATCTGAAGGAGACTCCACAATGAGCGATGCAATCCTGACCGAGCGGCGCGGCCGTGTTCTCGTCATCACGATGAACCGACCCGAGGCCAAGAACGCCATCAACGGCGATCTTGCGAACGGCCTCTGGGCCGCGGTCGAAGAGCTGAACACGGACCCAATGCTCACCGCGGGCGTTCTCACCGGTGCAGATGGTGCGTTCTGCTCCGGCATGGACCTCAAGGCCTTCGCCAAGGGTGAGGACATCGGGCCGATACAGAAGTTCTTCGCGAACGGTGCGGACAAGCCGCTCGTCGCCGCGATCGAGGGCTTCGCCCTCGCCGGTGGCCTGGAGATCGCCCTGTCGTGCGATCTGCTCGTGGCGGCCGAGGGGGCCAAGCTCGGCGTTCCAGAGGTGAAGGTCGGGCTGTTCGCAGCTGGTATGGGTGTCATCCGCCTGCCGAGCCGGGTCGGCTACGGCAAGGCCATGGAGATGGCGGTCACCGGTGATCCGATCACGGCCGAGGAGGGTCATACCTACGGACTGATCTGCCGCCTCGCGGAACCGGGGTCAGCGCTGGACGCCGCAATCGAGCTCGCGGAGCGCATCGCGAAGAATGCGCCTCTCGCAGTGGCTGCGTCCAAGAAGATCGTTCGCGCGACTCTCGGACACACCGAAGACCAGCTGTTGGCGATTCAGGGAGAGATGTACGTCCCGGTCTTCACATCGAACGACGCCAAAGAGGGACCCGCCGCTTTTGCAGAAAAGCGCCAGCCCAACTGGACGGGAACCTGATTCAGTCGAGGGAGAGGCGAGGGTCGCGGGGGCGTCCCTTGCCGCTGTAGCTCTCCCGGTATGAACCGGGCTGCTCGTTGGCGCCGCCGATGCCGTTGTAGGTCTTGTAGCCAAGAAGGTCACGGAGCTTCTCCGGCATGGCCCGGACCTCGTCGATCGGGATGCTGCGGAACCAGTTGGTGTACGGGCGCACCCATCCTGCGTGGTACGAGACCTGGAGGCCGAGGCGCCAGTCGTCCGACGGGTTGTCGGCCGCACCGTGGAACAGGGCGTGATCGAAGACCAGGACGGTGCCCGGCTCCATCTCCGGCTGGATGATGGCCGCTTCCTGCTCCGGCGTCTGGCCGAAGAGGAGATCGAGGGGCTCGACCTGGCTGCCTGGGAGTACTCGGGTGCCACCGGTGGCCGCACCGAACGGAGTGACGACCCACATCGCGGTGGCACCGATTGGCTGCTGGTGGGGGCGGGGAACCGGGACGAGCGCATCGTCGGGGTGGAGTGGCTGGATGTTGTCACTGCCGGGCTTGAGGTCGATGCCGGAGAACGTGGAGAGCAGGAAGTCGGCGCCGAGCACGCCTTCCACGACCGAGGTGACCGTCGGGTCGGCGGGCACGTCCCAGAACATGGGATCGATGCGCAGCAAGCCGGCGGTGCGGAAGAACGAGCTGTCTTCCTCGGTCTCGCCGGGCTCCATTGGGCGCAGCGTGGTCGCTTCGATCTCGCTGATCCTCTCCCGGTAGGCCCGGGCCCGGTCGGCGTCGAACACGTCCGGAATGATCGTGTAACCGACGTCGCGGACCGAGTCGACATGCGACTGCGTCTCCGGGTCGAGTTGGACGTTCTGTGTATCGAGCATGGTTAGCCCCTTCGTCGTCTCGCTGTCACCAGAGTACCCGCCGGTCAGTCCTCGGTCACGCTCACGTACGGGAGGACCTCCGCGAGGCCGCCGTCGGTGCCGACATCGGGATCGAAGATTCCGAGGCCCATTCCGTCGTTCGCGTCGAGTTTTCCAGGTGCGATGGAGTTGAACGGCTGTCCCGGCAACACGAACGTGCCGACCTGAAAGGCGGCTTCCTCGAAGTTCGCCGGGGTGAGATCCGGGCCGACGGCTTCGCCGACGATGTCGAACAACCACAGCAAGCGACAGGCTGCCAACAATGGCGTTGCCCACTGCGGGTCGCCGCTGGGAACGTCGGCGCTGGGGATGACATCGATCTCCGGGTGGGCAGTCTCGAAGATCGAGACACATTCCTGGGTGGACTCCATGGCCCAGGCGTCATCGCTCGTGAAGGGCGTGGGGCCGTAGGCGCCGGCGTAGATCTCCGGGTCGCGCTCGTCGAACCCGCCGATTCCGGCGAGGAACGAGCCGCTGTCGACGGTGAGGATTTCGCCCTCGAAGCCTGCCTCTCGCATGAGGGGAAGGCCGAGTGCGATCGCGGATTGCACGATCAGGAGCGTGTCGACTTCCTCGTCCTTGAGCCGCTCCGCGTAGAGGCCGATCTGCGATTCGAGCGCGAGTTCGTCGCCACCGGTGGCGGTGCTGGTCAGTTCGACCGCGAGGTCCACGCCGAGTCGGTCGAGGGTCGGGAGCACGATGTCCTCGGTCAGCCCGTTGTGCTCGCGATGATCGTCGAGCAGGCCGAGCTTTCCTTCGAGGTATCCCTCCTCCTGGTAGATCTCGAGGAGCGCGGAATAGCGTCGGTCCTGTGACCACTCGGTGGTGATCCACGGCGCCCGAGCCCGCTCGAGTAGTTCGGGGCGGTGCACACCGCCGAGCACCATCGTCTCCTGGGTCTCCAGGATGCAGAGAATGCCTTCGAGCGCCGGGCCGGCGAGGCTTCCGACAACCGCGAAGACTTCCTCGTCCTCCGTCAACCGAATGCACATCTCCTCGACCGAGATCGCGAGCACGGGGTTGTAGCGGTCGAAGACCATCTCGAGCTGGCGACCGCCGATGCCGCCGTTGGCGTTGATGTCGTCGATCACCGTTTGCCAGACGAGCGGGATGTCGCCGTAGTTGATGTCGACGAGCCCCATCTCGCGGAGCTCGTCCAGGTCGGACCACACCACGCCGATGGTGATCGTGTCGCTGGTGACGCCCGTGAAGCTGGCCGGCAACTCGACCGGCGCGGCGCTGGTCGAGCCCGTATCGGCAGTCATGGTCGTGGGCGCAGTGGTGGACGTTCCGTTGCCACCCACGTCCGTGGTGTCGTCGCCGCAACTCGCCACGACGAGTGCAAGAACGGTCACCACTCCAACGATCAAGCGCCAGCGCATCCACCACTGTCCCTCAGATCGAGGAATCGCGAAAGCGGCAGTCAGGCCGACTCGTAGGTATCAGCGAAGACCTCGGGCTTGCAGGCGTAGAACTCACCGACCACGCCGCGGATGATCCAGTCGCCCGGTGACGCCGTCAGACGTCCCTCCAGGGTGTGGGTCGCGAACTCGGCGCCGCTGTCTCGAGGGTCCGTGTACTCCGCCAGCTTTTCGTCGTCCGGCGCCCCGGCATGGATCCACGCGAGGACGGCGTCGGCTGATTCGGGCGAGCCGTCCCACAGCATCGCTTCGACGATGACGGGCTTCTTGCGGAACGATCGCGGTCCTGGATCGGAGGGATCGATCGGGGAGTCGGCCACGTCTGCAGCGCAGGTCAGCGCATGACGAACGGGTTGGCCATGGGCTCCGCCGACGTGTTGATCCACACGGTTTTCGATCTCGTGTAATCACGGATCGCCTCGACGCCTGCCTCGCGGCCGTACCCGCTCTCTCCGAAGCCGCCGAACGGAGCGATGGGCGAGATCACTCGGTACGTGTTGACCCAGACGATGCCGGACCGAATCGCTTTTGCGACACGGTGGGCTCGGCCGATATCGCTCGTGAAGACGCCGGCGCCGAGCCCGAACGGGGTGTCGTTGGCCAGAGCCACCGCGTCCGCCTCGTCATCGAAGCGCAGCACCGACATGACCGGACCGAACAGCTCGACCTGCGTGCTGCGGATGGACTGGTTCGGACAGCCGAGGATCGTGGGCTCGTAGTACCAGCCGGCATCGAGCCCTTCGGGGCGCTGCCCTCCCGTGAGGACCACGGCGCCCTGGCCCGACGACTCAGCGACGACCCGTTCGATCGTGTTCCGTTGTGCTTCGGTCGCGAGCGGTCCCATCTGGGTGTCGGCCGCGAGGGGGTCGCCGATTCGGATCGCTTCGGCCCGACGGACCAACTCTTCGACGAAATCGTCGTGGATCGCGTCGTGGACGATCACGCGGCTGCCGGCGACGCAACTCTGACCCGTCGCTCCGAAGTTGCCCGCGATCGCGCCGTTCACCGCGCTCTCGAGATCGGCGTCGTCGAAGATGATCATGGGTGACTTGCCACCGAGTTCGAGGGTGACGTGGGCGAAGTTGGCAGCGGTGTTGCCGATCACCAGACGAGCCGCTTCGACGCCGCCGGTGAACGCAACCCGAGCCACCTTCGGGTGACTGGTGAGCGCGCGACCACATGGCTCCCCGTGACCGGTGATGATGTTGACGACGCCGGGCGGAAACCCGGCTTCATCGATGATTTGAGCGAATTCGAGCATCGCCGCGGGGGCGTCTTCGGAGGCCTTGACCACCACGGTGTTTCCTGCGGCCAGCGCCGGGGCGAGCTTGGTCGCGGTGAGGAACATCTCCGCGTTCCAGGGCACGACTGCGGCCACGACACCGATCGGTTCACGGGTGGTGAAGACGTGCATGTCGGGCTTGTCGATCGGCAGCGTGGAGCCTTCGATCTTGTCCGCGAGCCCGCCGTAGTAGCGGTAGTAGTCGGCGACGTACGCGGTCTGTGCACGGGTTTCGGCCGCCAGCTTCCCGCTGTCGGTCGTTTCGACATCGCCCAGATTGGTGGCGTGCTCCTCGACGAGCTCCGCGAGCCGATACAGCAGTCGCCCGCGCTGGGTCGCCGTCATCTCCGCCCACGGCCCGCTCCACAGGGAACGGTCCGCGGCGTCGACGGCCCGATCGACGTCGGCCTCGGTGGCCGCTGGCGCACTTGCCCATACGTCGCCGGTTGCCGGGTTGCGTGACTCGATGCGGCCGCCGTCGGACGCATCGGCGAACTCGCCGTCGATGTAGTGCTGGTAGTCCGTCATGACGTGAGCTCCTCGTCGAGATAGCTGATGATCGCATCCGTGAACGTGTCGGGTGCCTCGATCGGGGGCACATGGTGAAGATCAGGAAGGATCACGCAGCGTGCATCGGCGAGGTCCTCGCTGAGCCGGTGCGCCATCTCCGGTGTGGATGCGGGGTCATGCTCGCCCGCGACCACAAGGGTGGGGACGACGAGCCCGCCGGCGGACATGCGCACGAGATCGTCGCTGGCGACAAACACTTCGTAGGCCTTGAGGTAGCCGTCGAGGTCGGTGGTCGTCAGCCGGGTGTGTAGCCCGTCGATCGTTTCGGGGTGAGCTGCTTGCCATGGCGCCGTGAACCAGCGGTCGATCGCTCGGCTTGCGATCGGGTCCATGCCGTCATGTCTGGCGACTGCCAGCCGCTCCTCGACGGCAGCTTGCTGTTCGGCCCGCCGGCCGTAGGCGGTCGAGACGACGACGAGGCGACGTACGCGTTCCGGCGCTCGGGCGGCCGTCCGCAACGCGATCAAGGCGCCGAGCGACAGCCCCACCACATCGACGGGCGTCTCCAGTTGATCGATGACGGCGAGGCACTGATCGGCAAAGTCGTCGAGCGAACGGGGACCATCGGCGTCGGCCGTCGCTCCATGGCCCAGAAGGTCGTAGCGAACGACTATGCGAGACGCCGCCAGATCCTCGACGACCTCGTCCCACATGGTGTGATCCAACCCGACACCGTGCACGAGCACGGTTGGCCGGCCCGCGCCCGCTTCGACGAGGCGGGTCCGGCCGTTCACTCCGGGTTCAGTCCCATCTCTTGCATGTCCGAATAGCGGTTGCCGATCCGGTGATGAGGGCGGCCGCCGACACTCGCGCCGATGGCCACCACGATCTCGTCTGGCGCGGGAGCGTCCGCGACCGTCATCTCGAGCGTGAGGTAGTGCGACCGCCACCCGGGGTCTTCCTTGTGCATCATCGAGATGGAGACGGTTGCCCCCGGCCCACCGCGGGAGTTGGTGAACGACAGGTACGCCGTGCCGCCGACGGCGTCACGGAAGACGTTGCCGAAGCGAAGCGTGTGAATCAGCGCCGAGCTGTGCTCGACTTCGCCGCTTGTGCCGACCATCGCCGCTTTGCCGTAGGCCTCGACGACATCGCCGCTGCCCGCCAACCCGACAAGTCGGGGCACCATGATCGCGCCGAGGTCCGGGGCGACCTCGAGGATCGTGGAGCGCAGGTCCTCCACGAATCCCTGGCCGGCCCGCGGGTTCGTGATGACGGCCGCGACGCCATGCAGCAGCAACGGCGGATCGGCGGGCCGCGTGCCGTCGATGTGGATCTCCTCGGTGGTGGCGACAAGCTTTCGGAGTTCGAGCTGGGACATCAGCGGGCTCCTCGAGCGTCGGACGTGGTGTCGCTGGAAGCAAACTGCGGCATGACTTCTTCCGTGAACATGGTGATGCTGTTCATCACCGCTTCATGGGGGACACCGGGGAAGCTCGACCAGAGCAGAAGATTCTGCAGGTTGAGCGTTGCGCGCATCTCTGCGATTTTCTCGGCGACGTAGTCCGGTGTGCCGAACAACATGTTGCGGGGGTGGAGCCACTCGTAGCTGAGGAGGTCGAGCTTCCCGGCGGTCTCGGGTAGCTCCTCACCGGGGTATCGGTGGTTCGCGAGGCCGCGGTAGTTGCACACCCAGCGGATGTAGGTGAGAAGACCCTCTCCCGCAAGGCGCTCGGCCTCCTGCATGGTCTCGGTGACGAACAGGTCGCGCAGCACGGCGACCCCCTCGCCGAGTTCGGCTTCGTGGCCCTGGGCCGTCGACCGTGCGTCTTGGTACATCTCGAAGCGGGGGAGCAAGGCGTCCGTCGGCGGAATCCAGAACATCGCGTTCAACCCCATCTCGCCGGCGCTGCGAATCGACGGTTCGGTGTCGACGACCTGCCAGATCGGCGGATGTGGTTGCTGGAGCGGCTTCGGGATCAGGGAAAGCGCGCTGAGGTGCCCGGTCTCATCGGTGTTCTCGGGCTGCGGCGGGCTCATCGGGTGATCGAAGGTGAGGCCCGGCTGCGGGAATCGGTAGTGCTCGCCCTCGTACGAGAAGAACTCGTTCGTCCACGCTTCGCGGATGATCTCGAGGCTCTCCTTGAAGAGGGCGCGGTTGACTTCCGGATTTCGGACGTCGGCCGCTGGGTTCATGTTGACCGTCTCGCGCGGGTAGATGCCGCGACCGATGCCGAACTCGACCCGGCCGCCCGACATGTGGTCGAGCAGCGCGACGTCCTCGGCGAGCTGGACCGGGTGTCGGAAGGTGATGATGCTCGCGGCCTGACCGATGCGGAGTCGCTCCGTGTGCGCCGCGAGGTCAACGCCCATCATGATCGGATTGGGATTCACCTCGAGTCCTTCGTGCCCGAAGTGGTGCTCCGTCGTCCAGATCGCGTCCCAGTCGTTGCGGTCGCAATATCGCGCGATGTCTCGCCCGTTCTCGAGGACAGTCGTGAAGTCCGACTGTCCGTCAAGGTTGTTGTGGTTCAGGAAATACCCGAATTTCATGGGTGTCCTCTCGTGTCGGCTGACAGGGAATGGGCACACACGTTTATTCTCGATGCCTGCCCGACTCGAGACATCCGGATGCTAGGAGCGGCCCGTTTACCCGTCAACCGATGGCCGTGACGGCGACCGCGCTTGACACGTGGGTCTAAAGTGCCCGGCGGGAAAGTACTCCGGGGGGAAGCTATGGCCACCAAGATCACCGTGGACGGTGTCGTCAAGATATTCGGCGACGAACCGGACGGCGAAGCGCTCGACATGCTGCACGCGGGCAAGTCGAAGGATGAAATTAGGGAACGCACCGACCACGTCGTCGGCGTGCACAGCGCGAACTTCGAAGTCGAAGAGGGCGAGATCTTCGTCGTCATGGGCCTCTCCGGTTCCGGGAAGTCCACGCTGATCCGTTGCGTGAACCGACTCGTCGAGCCGACCGGCGGTACCGTCACGGTCGACGGGGTCGATATCACCGCACTCAACGAGCGCGAGCTTCAGGCGTTTCGTCGCGACAAGACCGGAATGGTCTTCCAGCACTTCGCGCTCTTCCCGCACCAGGACGTGCTGACGAACGTCGCCTTCCCGCTGAAGGTCAAGGGTATGGATCTCGTCAGCCGCGAGGAGGCTGCCGCGAAAGCCCTGGCTCTCGTCGGCCTCGACGGCTACGAGCGAAGCCACCCGAGCCAACTGAGCGGTGGCATGCAGCAACGCGTCGGCCTCGCCCGCGCGCTCGCCACCGAGCCCGACATCCTCCTGATGGACGAAGCGTTCAGTGCTCTCGATCCGCTGATTCGCCGCCAGATGCAGGACGAGCTGATGGACATCCAAGCCGGCATGGATCAACGCAACACGATCCTGTTCATCACCCACGATCTCAACGAGGCGCTGCGGATCGGCGACCGCGTTTGCATCATGAAAGACGGCGCGATCCATCAGATCGGTACACCGGGCGACATCCTCATGCGCCCCGAGACCGACTACGTCGCCGAGTTCGTCCAGGACGTCGACCAGGGACGAGTT
Source organism: Acidimicrobiales bacterium (assembly GCA_029246685.1). Lineage (GTDB taxonomy): Bacteria > Actinomycetota > Acidimicrobiia > Acidimicrobiales > Aldehydirespiratoraceae > JAJRXC01. The sequence continues at coordinate 88,512 of JAQWMR010000002.1, forward strand.
CTCCTCGTCGAGTCAATCCAGGAGGAGGCGGCATCGATCACCGGCGATGCCACCATCGGCGCCGCGCTCGAGGCGATGGACCGGGCGGGCAGCAACGAAGCGTTCGTCACGGACGGCACCGGCGCGCCAAGCACGGTCGTCACTCGCTCGGCTGCCGAGTCGGGGCGCGAGGGAGGCCAGGAGAGCGCCGCGCAGGTCGCGCGGCCCGCAGAGCAAGTGGCGTCGGACACGATGCTGGCCAAGGTCTACCAACTCTGCGGATCCGGGCTTCCCGTTGCCGTCGTGGACGGTCAGGGCGCCCTGGTGGGGGCAGTCCAGCCGCTCGAAGTGTTGGCCGAACTCGGCCGCGTGGAGAGCATCAGCGAACGACTTGAAGAGATGAAGAACCGCGGAGGTGAGTCATGAGCAACGTTCTTGCCGCCGGATTCTGGGACAACGAGAAGCTCGACGACTGGGAGATTCCGTTCGGTCAGTGGATCGAGGAGATCGTCTTCTGGCTGACTCGCAACGTGCAGTTCCTGCTCGACTGGATCAAGGCTCCCGTCACGTTCCTGCTCGAGATCATCATCGACGACATCCTGCAGGACTGGCTCCCGTGGCCCGTCGTGCTCGTGCTCTTCTTCCTGCTCGGGTTGGCCACGCGCAATGTGCGAGTCGGGCTCGGAAGTTCGGCCGCGCTGTTGGTGTGTGGCCTCCTCGGCGCTGACTACTGGGATCTCACGATGGAGACCGTCGGGATGATCATCGTGGCGGTGATCATCTGTGCCGTCATCGGCATACCGCTCGGGATCCTCGCCGCACGAATGGACCGGTTCTGGAACCGATTGCGGCCGATTCTCGACGGCATGCAGGTGGTGCACCCGTTCGTCTATCTCTTGCCGATCATCTTCCTGTTCGGTGTGCGCCGAACGCCTGGCGTGCTCGCCACGCTGGTGTTCGCGCTGCCGCCGATCGTTCGGCTCACCAACCTCGGTGTGCGTCAGGTGCCTGATGACGTGGTCGAGGCCGCCCGAGCCTTCGGTGCATCCGAGAGTCGAGTCCTGCGTGAGGTCCAACTGCCGCTCGCTCGACCGGCGATCATGGCCGGTCTCAACCAGACTCTGTTGCTGTCTCTCTCGATGGTCGGCATCGTGGCGATCATCGCCGGTGGTGGCCTGGGGAAGCCGATCCTGACGGCCCTCGCCACCGCGAACATCCCGACGGGTGCGTCCGCGGGCGCCGGCCTCTACTTCGTGGGCGTGCTGCTCGACCGAATCTCTCAGCCTGAGGAGACGGACAGCCACGAGAGCTTGATGCAACGAATGCGCAACGCGTGGTCCAACCGGCTCGATCCGGTTGTGCCGCCGATGCCCTCGCCCGGCTTGGCCGAAGAAGCCGAAGTTGTTGTGGCTCCGGCTCGACAGCAGCTGCTCCCGCTCACCGGGGAGCGTCGAAATGTGGCCACGATCGCAGTCGGCGCGGCCGTCGTCGCCATCGTAGGTTCGTTCATGACCTGGGGGTCCGAGGCGAGCCGAATCACCACGTTCTTCCGCGATTCGGACGCTGCCGTGCCCGGCTCGCACAACGGCTTATCGTCGGTCGGAGGCTCCTGGTACGGCATCCTCGTCATCATCGTGAGCCTCGCTCTGCTGCTCGGAGGTTTGCTGGCGCTGCGCAGCCCGCGGTCTCGACGAGGCATGCTCACTCAGCCAGGAACCATGTTCGTGGCTGGTTTCGGCCTGGCCGGACTGGCGGTCGCCTACCTCACGATCAACATGACCGGCGAGGCGACCGACGTGTACACGCTAGGGGTCGGGCCTTGGCTCGCACTGCTCGCCGGGTTGGTTGTGATGGCCGCCGCAGTGCCGGCGATTCTCGCCACGCCTGATCCCGAGACGTCGAAAACGAATTGGCGCGAGCTCATCGCGATCACGGTGTTGGCTGCCTTCCTCGGCGGCGCCGGTGCGGCTGGTTCGTGGATTCTCGACCAGCGCAGCGACAGTGTCGCGGTTGCTGAGGCGCTCGCGGCGGAGGCCGAGGGCTCTGACCAAGGCGGTATTGCGGCCGATCTCCTCAGCGAGGCGCTCGCCGTGTCGCGGCGCGTCACCGTCACCGGTGTACAGAGCGAAGGTCCCCAAACCGGCTACGTCGTGGTCGCATTGACGATCCTCGGCGCGGGCGCCGCAGCTCTTCGGCTCGCGGCGACGAAGAACCGACAGCTCTTACTCGGCTACGTCGCCATGGGTTCTGGCGCGGCGCTGACGTTGATCGGCGTCGCATGGATGGCGAGTCTGATTCGACTCTCTGCGAGCCAGATCGAACCGGGCGCAAGTTCGTTCCTCACAGTCGTCGGCGGTCTCGTACTGGCGATGCGGGGATGGCGCGCCGTCCAGCCAAATTGACGTCCGCTCGACATCAGCCGTACAGCTCCAACATCATCTCCTCGGCTCGCCCGGGCAGCGGTGAGGTTTCGTCCTCGCGGCTGAGCAGGATGAGCCAACTTGTCGCATCCTCATCGGAGAGCGGCACGTAGCAGAGCGACGGAGGGCGAAAGCTCTGCACGCTCGCTGGTACGACGGCGAGTCCCTGTCCAGACGCGGCGAGCCCGAGGATGGTCGGGTAGTCGGCAGCCTCGAGCGCCGGGTTGTATCGGTGGCCGTGGGCATCGAACATCGCTCGGAGCTCGACGTGAAGGCTCGTCGACGCGTTGCGGTCGACGCCAATCAGTGCGAGCTCTGCGATATCCGCGAGCGACACGGAATCTCTCGACGCCAGGACATGATCGGCGTCCAGGCCGACAACGAGTCGCTCGTTGAGGAACGGCGACGCCCGGATCCCGGAACGGTGGCCGGGCGTGCGAGCTATTCCGAGGTCGATGGTGCCACCCGCCAGTGCGTCGCACTGTTGGTCCGAGGTCATGCTGGCGAGGGTGACGTCGACCTTGGTCCATCGTGCTTGGAACCGGCGGAGAAACGCAGGCATGGTCTCATAGCTGGCCGACCCCACGAAGCCGATCCGGAGCAGGCCGCCCTGTCCAACGGCGATGTCGTTCATCCGGCGATCGAGACGTTCAGAGTCGGCGAGAAGTCGCAACGCATCCGGGAGGATGGCGATCGCGGCCGGGGTGAGGGCGATCGGTCGAACGCAGCGGTCGAAGAGCTGCACGCCGATGTCAGCCTCCAACAGCTTGATCTGCTGGCTGAGCGGCGGCTGCGACATGTGCAGCCGGTCCGCAGCCCGTCCGAAGTGTCGCTCCTCTGCGACCGTCACGAAGTAGCGAAGCCGATCCAGATGCATTCGAACACTATATTCAAAACATATGATAGGGGTTCAAACAGATACTGTTTCCGTCACTTGTGAGCGCCTACAGTGCCTGAGATTCGGTGCGGAAACCACCGCAACTTTTCCCTGGAGGAAACATGACATCGAAACGACTGCGGTCCATACTCGGCCTGCTTCTCGCCTTCACCTTGTTCGCGGCCGCCTGCGGCGACGACAGCGACGACTCGAGCAGCTCGCTGCCGGGCGAAGGTAAAAGCGTCAGCATGGCGCGTGGCAACTGGCAGGAGACGGCATTCCAGAACAAGGTCATCCAGCAGCTGCTCGGGGAGCTCGGCTACTCGGTCGGCGACCCTGAAGAGATCGCCCCCGCGACCTTCTTCCCGGCGCTAGCCCAGGGCGACTTCGACCTGTGGGCGTCCACCTGGCCGCTGAACCACGACCCGCTCACTGAAGGCGCAATGCCCGACGGCGGCATCATCGCCGACAGCATCGAGAAAGTTGGTGTGATGATGAGCTCCGGTGCCTTGCAGGGCATTCTCGTCGACGTCGCGAGCGTCGATCAGTTCGGCTTCACCACGATGGACGAACTGCTAGCGAACGCTGACGCCGTCGCTCACTTCGACAAGGACGGCGACGGCCGTGCGGACATCAACGGCTGCGACGACGGCTGGGGCTGCCAGAAGGTGATCAACGACACCATCGATGCCAACGGCTGGGGCGACAGCATCTCGCAAGTCTCGGCTACGCACTCGGCGCTGTTCGTCGAGTCCGAAGCCAGCTTCGCCGCAGGCGAGGGCCTCCTCCAGTACGTGTGGACCCCCACCGCCTTCGTTGGCAAGCTCGTTCCGGGCCGCGATGTTCTGTGGCTCGCCCTCGATGCCGGCTCCACCCTCGAGGGCCAGGACGGCGTGTCCGCCGTCGGCGATGCCTGCACCAACGACCCCTGCACCACGGGCTTCACCCCGAGCGACATCGTCGTGACCGCCAACAGCGATTGGCTGGCCGCCAACCCGGCAGCCGCCACCCTGCTCGCGGCGTTCGAGATGGATGCCGTTGCCGTGGCCGTTCAGGCCGTCGCTATCGATGCCGGTGCGGACGTCGAATCCGGAATGACGGAGGCCGCTACGAAGTGGATCGCCGACAACCGCGACATCGTCGACCCGCTGATCGAGGCTGCGCTCGCCGCTGCCTGATCCGGCATGATCGGTCGCCTCGGCGACTGATATGAACGTAGGCAGTGGGCGGGGCTTCGGCCCCGCCCAGTGTTTTCTCCGGCCAGGGACTTCGGCCGGACAGAGATCTCGTCAGATCGCGCCCGTGCGGTCCCGAAGTGGAGCAGATCCATGAACACCACCGACACCATCGGCGGACATCTCATCGCAGGGGAGTGGTCGACCGACGGCCCGACCGCTGTCAGCGACAACCCAGCTCGGCCGGATGACCCGGTCGGCGAGTACGTCCTCGGCGACGCGGCTACGGCCGCGTCGGCCGTCGGCGCGGCAGCCGAGGCGCTCCCCGGGTGGCGGTCCACGACCTTCGTGGCTCGCGCCGCGATCCTCGAACGGGCCGCAGCCCTTCTGGACGCGGCCCGAGAAGACCTCGCTGTCCTCTGCACGCTCGAGGAAGGCAAGACCATCGCTGAATCCCGCGGTGAAGCGGCTCTCGCCGCGGAGACGTTCCGCTTCCATGCGGGCATGGCAAAGATCTCCACGGAACGGGTGTTCCCGTCGCCCACACCCGGGGAGACCATCCGTACCGTCCGCACACCCCTCGGCGTGGTGGGCATCATTACGCCGTGGAACTTTCCGCTGCAGATTCCGGCGTGGAAGATCGCTCCTGCTCTCGCTTCTGGAAATGCCGTTGTGTGGAAGCCGGCGAGCAACACGCCGCTGCTCTCCGTTGCGATCGCGCGCATCCTCGCCGAAGCGGGTGTCCCGGCCGGAGTACTGAATCTGATCCTGGGCCCGGGTTCGACGGGTGCGGCGCTCGTGGCGGATCCACGTGTCGACGGCGTGAGCTTCACCGGCTCGGTTCCCGTCGGCGAAGCCATTCGTGACACGGTCACGGCCCGCAATGGCCGCGTCCAGCTCGAACTGGGCGGCCACAACCCGGCGATCGTCTTCGAGGATGCGGACCTGGATCTCGCTGTGCCGTGTCTCGTCGCCGGTGCAATGGGTGCCACGGGCCAGAAGTGCACCGCGACACGACGCATCATTGCCGTCGGGGACATTCACGATGCTCTTCTCGAGCGGATGGCAGAGGGAGTCACTGCGCTCGCCGTCGGTGATGGCATGACCGACGGCATCGGCATCGGACCACTCGTCTCGACCGGGGCCCGCGAGGAAGTCGCCGGGGCCTTGGCCAACGCCATCTCGCAAGGCGCATCGGTCGTTGCTGCCGCAGCCGATTCCCCCGACGAGGGATGCTTCTTCCCTCCCACCCTTTTGTCGGGCGACACATCGCTGTCGATCGCGCACGATGAAGTCTTCGGCCCGATCTCCACGATCCTGCGGGTCGACTCGGAGGACGACGCGTTCTCGCTCGCCAACGCGACGGAGTTCGGCCTCTCGTCGTCGGTCTTCACGAACGACTTGTGGCGGATCGATCGGGCCATCCACGAACTCGAGTCCGGAATCGTCAAGGTCAACGCACCGACGACGGGCTCGGAGCTGCACGTTCCCTTCGGCGGCGAGAAGTCTTCCTCCGCCCATGCGCCTCGCGAACAGGGAGACACCGCGGTCGACTTCTTCACCCGGACCCGTTCCGCCTACATCCGGCCGGGCACCGTGCGATGACCGTCGCTCCGACGTTGGGAGCGCTCGATCGCGAGATCGAGGCGCGGGCCGATCGTCTGCGCTCGCCGTCCTACGTCATGCGGCCCGACGTCCTCGGTGCGGCTCGTCTGACCCGGTACAGCTTCAGTCGTTCGATGCTGCGACGTGCGAACGCCGAGGGCTGGACAGCTGAGCGCACGCTGCTCGATCTCGACGCAGACGGCCGTGGTGAGGCCGTCTACACGGTCGACACCGGCAATCAGCAGTTCCAGTTCGTGGCGTTCACCACCACGATCGACGAGTCGATGCACACCGACCGTGTCATCGCCGGCGGTTGGGAGATCACGGCGTGTCTCGTGGAAGGCGAACTCGACGCCGCTCTGATGGGCCGCCTCCGGTCCGAGATCCCGCTTCAGGAGGAGGGTCGTCTCGACTCCCGCGTCCTCGTCCTCACCCGTGGGAATCGGAGCGTGCGTTTCTTCGGCTACCTGGTCGACGAACTCGCGGCCGGTCGCCAACCCGACACGGACCATGTCGGCGATGCGGGCTACATCATGCGCAGCACCGCCTTCTATGGGAACGGTAAGTGCGGCATGCGCTCGTTTGCGGGCTATCCGACCGGGCATCCGTTGGCGGTGCCCTATCGGGCCCAGTTCGTCTGCGCCTGGATGTTTCGTGAGCTCAGCTACGACTCGGTAGAGCATTGCGCGCGGCTCAAGGGCCACGACGATGCAGTCGGCTTCGACGATTCGTGGCGGCGGTACTTCGGCCTCGGGAACGCGACGGGCCTCGGTCTTGTGCCCTACGCCTTCAAGCACCCGCGGGTGATCGACGCGTGGGCGACGGTCCGCGAGCTCGCCCTTGCCGACGTGCGTGAGATGGCCGCCGACGCCGAGCGGCTCGCCGCGCTACGGGATTGGATTGACCGGGCAGAGCGTCACTTCGCCTCCGGTACGGACGAGCCCTGCGAACCGTTCTTGAGCCCGCGAGAGCTGGTACCGGTCGTGCAGTCGATCCGGGCTGCGCTCGATGCTTGTGCGGGTGAGGATCGGCCGTTCGACGCGTTGTACCGCTGGGCGGAATCGATCGATGCCGAGACGTCCGAGTTCGTGACGTCGTTGCTCGTCGAGCTTCATGACGGAGACGATGATCTGATGGACGATCTGCTTGCTGTCGACGAGTACTCGTCTGCCGATCCGAGCGACACGGCCGGCGCAGCCCTGAACCGAATCGACCAGCGCTTCGGCTGGCTTGCTGACCTCGGCCTCGAAACCGACGACGCCGACCACTTCTGGTGGGTGGTCAGCGACAACACCGAGGAACCTCGCCGCGCCAACCGGAGTCGACTCGAGCCCGAGGGCCGCGACGTGGCGATCGATGTCGGATTGCGGATGTGGCGCCTTCGCTCCGCGCTCGCCGAGATCGACCCCAGCACACCCATGAGTACGGTCCTCGAGCGCGAGCCGGACCATCGGCTCGCAGTGGAGCGGCTGGAGCAGAGCAATCGACCCTTTGGCGAGCCCCGCGACAATGCGTGTGCCGCTGATTACCTCCCATTGCAGATCCAGCGGTTCCAGCTGGCGATGTACGGGATGGACAACTTCAAACCCAAGTCAACCGACTGGCTTCGTGTCACCCTTTTCCAGGGCGCCCCGAGGATCAGTGATCTTGCCGACGGCATCACGGACGACTGGGTCCTACCCGAACGACCATGGAGCACCGCATGATCATCGACGGACTTGAGATCAACAACTGGTCACGAGAGGTGATCGAGGAGGTGCGCAGCGGCGGCGTCGACATCGTCCACGCCACTGTCGGCGTCTGGGAGGACATGGCCGGGGCGATGACCAGGATCGGCGCCTTCCGCCACCTCTGCCGGAACAACGCGGACATCATTCGTGTCGTCCGCACGGTCGACGAGATGCACGCCGCGAAGGCCGACGGGGTGCTCGGAGCGGTGCTCGGCTTCCAGAACAGCACGATGCTGGGCGACGATCCGGAGATGGCACGCATCTTCGCCGACGTCGGTGTTCGGGTCATACAGCTCACCTACAACATCACGAATCATTTGGGTTCGAGCTGCTGGGAACCCACCGACAGCGGGCTGACGCGGGTGGGGCAGCGGATGGTGGCCGCGCTCAACGATGCACAGGTCCTGATCGACATCTCTCACGTCGGCAACCAGACCGGCCTCGACGCCGTCAACGCCTCTGCGCAACCAATCGCGATCACGCATGGCAACCCGGTGTCGTTCTGCGACTCACCCCGAAACAAGCCCGACGAACTCGTCAAGGAGGTCGCGGCGCGTGGCGGTGTGATCGGCTGCACGCTCTACCCGCTCTTCATGGGCGGGGCGGACGTCACCCGTCACGACTACTGCACCATGCTGGCGTCGCTCGCGGAGTTGATCGGTGTCGACCACGTCGCGATCGGCACGGACGCTGTCCTTGGCTGGCAACCCGACGCGCTCGACTGGATGCGCAACGGCCGCTGGGATCGGGCCGACGGGCCGTCCGAGATTCCCGAGTTCGCGCCGTGGCCCGAGTGGTTCCGCGGCCCCCAAGACTTCCGTTCCCTCGGTGAAGGTCTCGACGGGGTCGGGTTCGCCGAGTCCGAACGCGATCTGATCCTGGGCGGCAACTGGCTACGACTGTTCGGGGAGATCTTCGGGTGAGTCCGCCATGACCACGGTTGCCGTTGCGCCCCGCGAGATCCACGATCTCGTCTACCGCTGCTGTCGGGTTGCGGGATGCGACCCTGGTCTCGCCGACCGGGTCGCGGACAACGTCATGTATGCCGAGGTGCTGATCGGCGGGGGAGTGGCCGCGTTCGTGGCGACTGCCGGTGCGGATGAGCCGACCTCCGCGTTCGCGCAGGCCGCGGATCGCGTCGAGTCGGCAGAGGCAGGCTTGAGATCGGGCGGCGACGGCCGTGCCGAGTTCGATGAGCCCGTGCCGCTTGCGGCAATCGCCGGAGCGATCTGGCATCTGCTCGGCCGACCGATGTCGTGTACGCCGGCGTTCAGCAGCGACGCATCCGCTCTGTGCGCGGCGGTTGAGATCGTCGACGGCAAGGCTGAGGAGGCGCAGCTGCAGCCGCTCCGAGACCGCGTTGCCGGATGCATGCGCAACGGCGTCGCGGTTCCCACTGCCGCCTTCGAGGTGCTCGAGGTCCGAGCGACAGCCTTCCTCGTTGCCGAAGCTACGCTCGACGAACTGGCCTGATCAGGCCTCGGCGAGGCGCTGGATCAACGTCCAAACTTCGTCTTCCAGCTCGACTTCGGTCGGCTCGGTCCGGCCGGCGCCCGGGAGACGCGCGCCGGGCTGCGCCTCGATCGAGGCAGCCAGGGACTGAACATGCTCGTGGAACGCCTTGCCGCTGTATGCGCCCGGATCGATGACCATGAAGAACTGACCGAGGTCGTGTGGTTCGCCCTCGGGTGTCTTGAGCGGCGGGACGTCGACACTCAACCGGGAGCCGGTGAGCGCTGCGGAAAGGACCTCGATGAGCAGGGAAACGCCATAGCCCTTGTAGCCGCCCATCGAGACGAGCGTACCCTTGAGCGCGGCCTGCGGGTCCGTCGTCGGTTCGCCGTTCTCGTCGACGGCCCAGCCAAGCGGGATCGATTCGCCGGCTGCCGCTGCCATGGTGATCTTGCCGAGGGCGACGGCGCTCGTGCTGAAGTCCCACTGGAAGGCGACACCACCGTCGCCGTCCGGTACAGCGAACGCGATCGGGTTCGTGCCGAGAACGGGAACGGAGCCGCCGGGGGGAGCGACTCGCGGCGTGGCGTTGGTGGTGCCGATGGCGAGGAGGCCAGCCTTGGCGAATTGCTCGGTGAAGAACCCGAGCGACGTCGCCGTGTGGGTGTGCTCGACGCTGAACCCGCACACGCCGTTGTCGCGCGCTGAGGCGACGGCAGCGTCGAAACCGGCAGCGAATGCCACCTGAGCGAACCCCAGCTTGCCGTCCACCCGCACCGCCCCGGGGCGGTCGGCGCTGACCACCGGTTCGGCGTGTCCGTCGATCCGGCCCGTGGAGAGCTGAAGGCAATAGCTCTCGACGTAGTAGAGCCCGCAGATCTTGTTGCCGTTCCCCTCGGCGACGCGCACCGCGCGGGATACCGAGTCGGCGGCTCCGGGCGAGGCGCCATGGCGCTCGAGCGCGGCAGCGGTGGCGGCTTCGATCTGGTCGAGCGAGATGGTCGGCATGAGAACGGCAGACTAGCGCTGCGGTTGTGCCTCGACGCCCGATCGCGCGCCGGCCGTGAAGCCTCGGTCAATCGGTTTTCTGGAGACTGAAGCCGAGTAGATCTGCGATCGTCGGGGCCCACGTAGTCGCGGCGGGCCGACTGGTGGCGACGGCGCCGCCGAGCTCCGCCGACGCTGGGTGTCCGCCGCCAACGACCGCCACCTGGGTGGCACATCGGGGGCTGCCGTGGGCGCCGCCGAGCTCATCGAGCCACAGCCCGAAGACATGACCGGGCGGACCCCACACGAGCGTGTTGTGACCGTCGATGACTTCGGCCCCGTCGACTCCGTCGATGGCGCACAGCTCCACTTCGCTGGGGCCGTCCACCACGAGCGCGGCTGTGCCTTCCGGCTCGACCCGGCCAGGCATGCCCCGCAGGTCGAGCTCGGCGGCGAGGTCGAATCCGTGGGCGACGACAGCTTCCTGGTCGTGATCACTCACGACCACCATGACCGTGTCGTCCCAGCCCGGTTGGAGGCGCTCGACCAGCTGGCCGAGCGCCCGGTCGGTCGCCCGCGCCTGCTCCCCGATCTCGGGCGCGTCGGGGCCGTACTGATGGCAGGCCGTGTCGGGCTCGTTGAAGTGCACCACGCTGAGATCGGCGTCGATCAGATCGATCTCATCGACCGCGTCGAGGACAGCGCTGTCGACGGCGTAGCGAAAGTCGTCGAGGGCGACGTCGAGCCGCCGACCGTCCGGCGGCCAGTGCCGGTCTGCCTTGCGCCCGCCCATGACACCGATCAGCTTGTGGTCGCCCACCGCGATCGCCGTGCTCCGGCCGGCTCGGGCAGCCGCAGTGAACAGCGTGTCGCCCCGCGGGCCGACGGAGGCGGACGGCACGAACTCGGCGCCATCCCACACCCGGTTGACGAGGATCCCGTGGTCCACCGGGGAGAGGCCGGTGATGAACGTCGCGTGGTTCGGATACGTCGCCGTGGAGAGGACGGCCTCGCCACCCGCCGGATTCCATCCGCCCTCGCTCGCCAGCTGCCACAGGTGTGGTGTGTGGTCCGGCCCGACCCAGTGGTTGGGGAGAGCATCGATGATCACGAACACGACCCGCATTGCGCGAACGTACACGCCCGTGCCGGATCGCTACCCACGGACCGAGCGGCAGCGAGTGTCATCTGCACTCCTCGTCCGCAGCGACGATCTCGACGACCGGTGGCTCGCCGAGCTGTCGGAGGAGACTGTCGACCCCGGCCTCTGATGCGAACCGGCTGATCGTGACCTCCACCCCATCCGACCGGAAACCAACGGCGACAAGACCTTCGAGGAGATCGAAACCGGTGCCGGTCGATGATGGGACATTCGTTCGCTCGACGAGCTCCTGAACGGCGGCGCGATCTGCGCCCTCGGGCAGGCAGAGTCGAACCGCACGGTCTTCGAGCAGTGAAGCGCCCTCCGGCACGACGCATCTGGCCTGCGCCCATGTCCCGATGCGCTCGGCGGCGTCGACCGACTCCGGTGATTTCCACACATAGAGCGTGTTCTCGTCAAGGCTCAGCGACGGGTCATCGATTCGCTCGAGCCACTCGTCCACGCGGTCGACCAGCACGCTGACCTCCGCTGCGATGTCGCCCGGCGCGACGTCGGGGAGCTTCGCGAGCGCCGCGGCCACCGCCGGCACACCGAGGCGCATGGAGTCGAGGTCCTGGATGTCGATCCGGCTGGAGGCCACTTCGGCCTCGACGAGCAGCTCGCATGCCTCGTCGGCTGAGTCCGGTGTGGGCGAGGCCTGTTCGGAGCCCTCGGTCACGCATGCAGTGGTTATGCACACGAACGTCGCCAGGAGCAGAGCCCCGACTCGTCGGACGTCCGGGGTCCAACGGTTCCACCGCACGGGCCGACGATAGCCGGAGCCGTGTCCGGCGCTCGGCTTGCTTGGTACACCCCCTGGGACTTGAACCCAGAACCTGCGGATTAAGAGTCCACGAAAAAGATTCCGGCACGGTCCCGTGTAGTCCGTTGACCAGGTCTTTTGTCTGGCTGGTCGTCCGGTCAGTCCGGCACTGTCCAGTCTATTACGGCAAGTTAGGCACCGAGTTTGGCACTCGCCGGGTTTCGTGGACTGCTGGCGCCAAGGTCGCGGTGCGGCACAGCGCAGGCCCTGCGACGCCGCTTGTGGGGGTCAAGGGATCGCCCGGAGGGTGGAGGTGAGGACACGGAGCGGAGCGGCGTCCCGGAGCCGGCCCTTGACGCCGTAGGTGTTGGTCATGCTTGGTTGAGCCCCGCCCGTGTGGGGCGGGGCTTGGCTGCGTCTATCGGCTGATTCCGAGTCCTGGTCCCTCGATCTGGTGTGTCTGCTGTTGTTGTCGGGTGATGGCGTGGTCGAGGTCGGTGGTGGCGTGTTGGGTGAGTGTGCGGCTGAGCCGGAACCCGTTCGAGAGCGTCGGTTCGTTCGCGGGGCCGAGGCCGTTGGTGAGGTTGTGGGCGGTTTGGTGTTGGTCGAGTTGTCCGGCGGCGTGGTCCCAGGCTAGTGACGCGTCGCCGCCGGCTGGTCGGAGGCCGAGGGTGTTGGTGATGTGGTCGGGTGGGTCGCGTCGGATTTGGCGGGTGCGGATGCGGCGGTCGTCGCCGAGTCGTGCGTCGATGTCGGCGAGTTGCGTGTCGAGGGTGGGGCGTTGCTGGTCGAGTTGCTCGGCTTGGTGGAGCCGTCGGTCGATGTCGTGGATCTTGTCGGCGAGCTGATCGATGTTGGTTTCGTGGCGGTGGATGTTGTCGGGCACCGTGTCGATTGTCCGATGAGCGTCGCTGATTTGGTTTTCGTGGCCCTTGCGGCGGAAGGGCCGGTCGTGTTGGGCGATGGTGTCGTGGGCGGACTGGAGGTGAGCGTGGTCGGCGTTGAGTTGCTTGGTTGCCTGGTCGAGGTCGTGGCGGGTCCGCTGGTATTCGCGGGGTAGGTGTGTGAGGTCGGTGCGGAGATGGTCGAGCGTGGTGGCGAGTTGGGCCTTGTGTTCGAGCAGGGTGCGGAGTTCGTGGGCGGGGAGTGTGCCGGGCCGGTGGGGGTTGTGGCCGGCGAGTTCGGCTTGGCGGGCGTGGGCAGGTCGGTCGATCCAGCTTCGGGTGATGGCGTCGGCGAACAGGTCGTGGGCGGTGGCCTCGCCGGTGGTGACGATGTAGGCGTCGTTGTGGTGACGTCCTCTTGTGAGGGGGACGTAGACGCCGCGGACATCGCCGGGTCCGTCGAGCAGGAGAATGGATCGGTCGACGGTGCGGCCTTGGCTGGCGTGGCTGGTCTGGGCGTAGCCGAGCTCGACGTGTAGCTGGACGTAGTCGGCGGGGAGGCGGATGGTGCCGGTGCGGCCGTGGAGGGTGAGGTCGCCGTTGCGGTGCACGGTGTCGATGGTCCACTGGTCGCGGTTGCGGATCATCAATCCTTGGTCGGTGTGGAGCTGACGATGATTGCGACGCGTGGCGATCTCGTCACCGGCCCAGAACCGATAGCCCGACGCGTCGACGTGACGGCCGCGGGTGTCGAGTTCGCCGGTTTGGATGCGGCGTTGCTGGGCTGCCTTGTTGAGCCGGGCGACGGTGTCGTTGGTCGGCGCAGCGAGCAGCACCGCTTCGTGGTTGTGGCGCGCCGTCCACCAGACGTCGAGGGCCTCTTGTTCCATGCGGGTCGCGGTGCCACCGTGGAGGCGGCCGTGCTGGTCGTACACGTCGGCGACGGTCGGGTCGCCGCGACGTAGCCGTAGCGAAGCGTGGCGTTCCCAGTCGTTGGCGAAGCGGTGGACCTGGTCGAGTTCGATGGCACCGTGGGTGTCGATGAGGTGGTCGAACATGCCGCCGCGGCCGACAGCGGAGAACTGCATCGGGTCGCCCACTAACGCCACACGCCAGCCCCGGGTGTCAGCGAGAGCGGCGAGTTGGTCGAGGCGGGTGGTTGACACCATGGCGGCTTCGTCGACGATGACTGTTGCGCCGGTGGGGAGGTCGTAGCGGTGATCGGGCGGCCGCTCCAGAGCGTGCTCAGTGAGGAGCTTGTCGATCGTGTCGGCCGCGAGCCCGGTCTCAGACGCGAGCGCGTCGGCCGCAGCAGCGGAGGGTGCGACGCCGAACACGCTCCGGCCCTCGGTGCGGAGTTGCTCGACCGCCGGGCTGAGGGCGGTGGTCTTGCCCGTGCCGGCCGGTCCGACCACGAGCACGAGGTCGGCGTCGCCTGCGACCGCAGCCGCGGTCTCGGCCTGCGGGCCGGTGAGCTCGACCCGGGCGCATCGGATCGCGTTAGCGGAGTCGACACCGTCTCGAGCCATGCGCCGTTCCGCCCACGCCAGCAGCCGTTCCTCCTGAGCGAGAATCTCGGGGGTGGTGAGGGCCCGGTCGGTGATCGATTCGGTGATCGGCCGACCGTCACGGCGCAAAACGGCATTGTCGGGGACGGGTCGGGAGATGTCGACGCAGTAGTCGCGCACGGCAATGGCGGTGAGACCGTCCAGCATTGGTCCGATGTCGGACGGGTCGACGTGCACGTCGGTCGGGAGCGCGGCGGCGATTTCGCGGGTCAGTTCCGCTGGCCGCCACGTCGACTGCTTCTGTGACAGAACCGCGATCGCCTGGGCCATCATCTCGGCGACGACCTCGCGATCCAACACTCGGCTACTGGTCTGGTTGACAGCGTTGTCGACCAGCCGGACCGGGTCGTGGCCGAGAGCTTGAATCTGAGCGTTCCACCCGTCGTGAAGCGCGTCGGCGTTGACGGCGTGGCTCTTGGGCGGTCGGCTGTCGATGACGGCTTCGCGCTCAAGCCGCCACCGTTCCCTCGGTGTCGGGTCGCGTTCGAGGGTGTCGATGAACCGGTCGATCTTCTCATCGATGCGACGCTGCACACCGGCGGTGCGGGTCGAGAACTCCTCCAACACCACATCCGACACATGGGCCATCTCGGCGATGCCGTTCTCGACCGGCTGCCATGCGACACCGAGCCGCTCGGTCAGCTCCGAACGCAGCGTCGCGTGATAGATCGCCGACAGCGTCCGCTGATCCAACTTCAGGGAGCGGGCGTCCAGCGCCAACCAGCGCCCATCGTCGGAACACACCCGGTTGGCGATCACCACATGGGTATGCAACTGCGGGTCAAGCGACCGTGACGTGTGCTGACGAAACGTCGCAGCGATGATCCCCTCAGCATCCACCACGGCCACTTCGCCGTTGATCCGGTAGCGGGTATGGGCGTGTTGCTCAACCCAACCCAACATGGTCGCCACCGCCGTGTCATGCGCGGCCAGCACTTCGGCCCGGGTTCGGTCGTCGCCGACCGCGAACAGAGTCGACACGGACTTCGGCGCCGACGCCGTCACATCAAACCCCCGAACCGAGTCATCTCCGTAGGCCCGACCCAACGGCACCTCACCTCTCGAGTGCGGGTGGAGTCCAGCCATGATCCGCATGAACTCGCCGTCGACGATCTCGCCCTCGAGACCCAACAGTCGCGCGCCTTCGCCGTGCCACACACCGACCGGTTCACCCGAATCGAGATAATAGTTCGGCAACGCCTCGACGTAGTACGCGCCGGCATCGACTCCCTTCAACGTCGTCACCCGCGCCGTCACCGCAACCACCTACCGGCCGGCCGGTCACACCTACCGCACACACTTGTGCACCCGTCTGTTCCTTCTTTGTCGCTTCGGCGGGAGGTGTTCGACAGCTGCATGGCCACGTCCTCAGGCGATGAACGGGAGGTGGGTCTGGCCGTCGACGGCCAGACGGCGCGGCCGAGAAGCGTTGCCAGCCTTCGTCGGCTGCTTTGACCGCGTGGCGATTGCGTCGCGTGCGTCGTCGAGCTCGCCCGGCAGCGGGGGATCGAAGCCCAAGAGTGTCGTGAGCGTGGGGCGGGTCACGACGACCCGGCTCCCGAGCCGAGTCGTGGCTAGCTCGCCGCGGTTGACCAGCTCATAGGCGGTCGAACGGCCGATCCCAAGAAGCTCGGCCGCTTCGGCGACGGTATAGACGAGGCGAAGATCACGTGACCGCATAGGCATCCTCGAGTCCAGTCGGCTCCCTCACGTCTGTCACAGGGACACCTACGGGAGCGCACCGCGACATCAACGGCAGTGATCGACAACCTGCTCTGGTCACAAGTGGCGTACCGCCGGCTCCCTCGACGAGTGTCATACCCACCTGTGACCCGCCGGTTCCGCCAGTTGGGACAGACACGACCGAATCAGTCGGAGACCGGGTTCGGATCGGTATCCGCCAGACCTATCCGTGACCTATCTCTGGCAGGTCCGCAGGACCTGCGGATGTGTCTCGGCGTTTTCCGGGCGGGCGGGAGATGATCGATCGCGGTCTCGATGGGCATAGGGCAGGGACGGAGCGCAACGACCCAGTAGTGGTTCTGGGAGCTGCGTTCGCGAGGCGCGAGTGTCCATCGCTCCGACTCCGCGGCGGCTGCGGCTTCGGCGAGCGGCCGGGCAGTCGGCGGGTTGATTCCGATTCCCACCGGCCCATCGGCCGAGTCGACGTTTACGTATCGTCGGCGATCGTTACATGGGCAATCGGCGAACGCTCGTGTCCGAATGGATCAGTCTGGACCCTCAGGACTCGAACCGCTGATCTTGCGCGCGTGAGGCCGACGTATACGGCCCGATGAGATCCCTGATCGACGTCGAGAACGTTCGCCTTGCCTGATGCGGTGGTCAGCTCACCATCCAAGAATAGGACGCGGTCCCACTCGAGTCCCTTTGCTTGATGGACGGATAGGCCAAGTGCAGGCGGTTCGGCGCGCCGGACCACCCAGCTCAGCTGCTCGAGGTAGTCGCGCGCCTTCTTGCCCGGCACGGGCCACGGTCTTGCTTCGCTGGGTTGGAAAGCGTCTCGAAGGGCGTCCCACACTGCTTCCGCTGGTGAGTCGGGGTCGCGGAGCGTTTCGACCGCTGGCGCGAGGAACGGTGATGGATCCTCCGACCCAATCGCTCGTTTCGCTTCCGCGAGACCGCTTGCCTCGTGACCAAACTGTGCCCGTACGACTTCGTTGACGAGGAGGATGAAGCAGCTCGCCATCTTGCCACGATCGATCTTTGATGGGATTCCAGCCGGTAGAACTGGGATGCGGCGCTCCGCCCAGAGCGCACCCCAGTCGTGAGCGAGTACCACGTCAAACTCGTCGCCCGCCTCTGCTGGTCGGACTCGGAACGGCTCGCCGTCGAAGAGCCTCTGGGATAGATGGAGCATTTCGGCGGTTGTGTATCTGTGCGTGCCGGGCATATCTAGGTGCTCGAAGTCGTGGGCATCGAGCAGGGCGCGCACGCCCTTGGGTGACGAACCTCGGAACTCATAGAGGCTTTGCCAGGGGTCGCCGACGATGGTCACGGGGACTCCCGCTTGGATTGCGCTGCCGACCACTGCGATGTCAAGAGAATTCATGTCGAATGCCTCGTCGACGACGAGATGGGACACGGAACCGGCAAGGCAGTCGCGTATTGCCGCGGCGTAGCGAGGGTGGCGGTCGCCGCCGATCGCGGCACTAAGGACGTTGCGGACATCGCTGTGAGTGCAGTAGCCGCTAGCCAATGCAGAGAGGAACGAGTCTTCGTCAGTGAACGCGGGGGTCGGCGCAAGTCGCTTCGATTTGGTCTTCCGGACGGTCACGACTCCTTCGTCGTCCAGGGTAAGGAGACATTTTGACTGCTTGCCGGGCCTCGACGTGGCCTTGTCGTGCATGGCCCAGGAGTCCTGGGGGCGATCCGGCAGCGAGCCGCCTGGCCAGTCGATGAGCCGCTGGTGGACCAGGTATCGCACGAGGCGCCGGTGTAGCTCATCGAATGTACAGATCGCGTTCGGCCAGCCGACAGCGCGGGCGCCCCATCGCACCCGCACGCGGTCTTCGAGCTCCTTTCGAGCGGAGCGAGCGAAGGTGACACCGACTACGCCGCCGGGAGCATCACGGTGGCGCACAAAGCGGAGATACCCGAAAGCCTCAGCGGCGAGGAAGGTCTTGCCTGAACCTGGACCGGCCTTGACGTAGCAGAGTGGCCGATTGGTCGTCGCAGCGCGGAGCTGCACTTGTGTCATCTGCGGGACGAGCACCTCAGCTACCCGAGGGTGGCTCGGCAACCTGAGCGTCGTGTGACTCCCCGTCGGCGTCTGTGCCGTCCTCTTCGCTGGCGTCTGCCGTCGGTACGACAGATTCCGGAAGGAACCCTTCCCAGGTGAAATCGAGTAGCTGCTGCATTTGGGGTGGAACGACCACGCCCTGAAGGTCGCGCTCGACGTGGGCGCTGAACTGATCGGCGAACTTCGCTTTGCGTCCCTTGCCCTTCCTTGCGAACCACGCCCGGACATTGTCCGACGTCGGTCCGTCGCCGTCGTCCCACGGCAGATTGCTGATCTTCATGGCATCGAAGACGGCAAGGATGACTTCCTCGTTCCCCGGCACAAGAGTTGGCTCGAGTGTCGGCTCGCTGAGGAAATAGCCGAAGTGGTCGTTGACTCTTGAAGTAACCCACTTGGGTGCGGTCTTCCCATCGCTGTCTCGTAGGACGGCCAGCCGTGTCGAGATCTCCTTACCCTCTCGGGTGAGAAGCTCGGGCATCCACGCGCCGATTCGACTGCCGACGACGGTGATTGTGAGCGCATCGGCGAATCGTCGGCGTACTCGATCCTCGCCCGCCCAGGCTTTGGCGAGAACCCGAAGGACCATCGCGTCCGTGACACCCTCGACGAGCACGACACGCTCGGCGAATATCGTCGCCGAGCGGTTGACGTCGAGGTGGCGTCGGGCCTGATCGAGGTGCGCGTTCTTCAGTCCAAACGAGGCAATAGTTCGAGCGGCGGGCGCGCCAGATACTCCACGACGAAACACGACGAGATCCGCCGGCTCACACGCTGAGACGATCTCGTCGGAGTGAGTGGTGAGAACCACCTGGACCTCTGGGCGAGCCTCGACGACCTCCTTTAGGTAGCGGACAAGACCGTGTTGAAGCTGGGGGTGGAGGTGGGCTTCGGGTTCCTCCAGAAGAACCAGAGCGTGGAACTGGCGGGCGAAGAACGCGTCGTCTTCTAGCTCCCGTTGCTCAACGGCTTCCTCCATGGCGGCTGCTCGGTCCTCATCTGAGCGGTCATCGGTGTCGCCTTGATCGTCATCGCCCACCGAAGCCGCATCCCGGTCTGTGGCAAATCCGGTCGCGTCAGCCTCGACGTCATCCACTGCCGATTCCTCGGGGTCCCGAACGGTCGCGTGGGTCAGGTCGGGTATAGCGGCAAGGACAACCGCGAGCTGCAGCAAGTTCGCGTAACCGAGTCCTTCCGTTTCGATGCGATGGGCGTCGAAACGATCGGCTCCCCCGGCCGCAAGCAGGAACTCGAATACCCGCGCCAAGAATGTGTCATCTATCGCCGTTGTTCCGAGGTAGGGCATGTGCCCTGACACTCCGTCGGTAAGTTCCCGCAAGGCTTCAGCGACGCGGGCTTCTGCATCGGCGACTGGCCACTTCGACACGACTGAGCTGATCAGGCCTCCGAGCCGGCCACGGAGCTCCTTGAGTGACTTGTCCCCTCGGTCTCGAAGCGCTTGCGAACGGAGCAGTTCCACAATAAGCCGGGCGTCGCGGCCCGAGAGCTCTGTCGTCGGTGTCCGAGTCGGCGCAAGATACAGCACGGGCAGTTGGCCCTCTGAGATCGCCTCGGTCCGCGACGCCGAGACTCGACCCATCGACGCCGAAAGCTCTGTCGTCCATTCCGGAAGTCGTCCATCCGCACGGCACAACTCGCCGAGGGGCGAATGGTCATTCTCCTCCAGCTCGTACGCGATCTCGATCGAGCGCGATGAGACCGAGCGTGACAACGCCGCTGCTGTGGGCCGCCCGGTGTACGGGAAGACGTCACGGTGGGAGAGAAGTATCGACTCGATGATCGTCGACTTGCCGCCGCTATTCGGTCCGGCCAGAACAGAGAAGCGACCCGGTAGGTGGCACTCCAAGGGATGGTCAGATGCTGCCTTGTATCCGTGGGCGGTCACTTTGCTCAGAAACACGGTAGTCCTCAGGGCCAGTTGACGTCGTTCCTCAAGTCAACACGGTTGCGGGTCCGTGGAGTTGACCCATCGCTTCTAGGAGATGGCGCTGATCTCCCTCCGAAGCTCGCGGAGCGCCGACTCGATACGCGAGATGACATGCTGCCACGCTTCGGACCAGGATTCGGGTGGATAGCTGATTCCGATGTCATTGAGCGCATCGGCGAGGCTCGCTGGATCCGTATGGGACACCGCGTTGCGGAGGGTGTTGATCTTCGCCAGCTCGTCTACTGCGGCAACGCCTGCAGGCGCGTGCTCGTCACACCACTGGCGGAGTCTCTCCACCGCTCCCTTCCGGGCCTTTTCAGTGAATAGACCGCCGTCCACTTTCAACTTCTGGACCAGTTCGCCCACGCGGCCAACTTGAATCGAGAACTGTTGTCTGGTCTGAACAGGGTCGGTGAGCTGAGCAGCTTCGGCCAGCGAGGTCGGCACCACGAGCGGATTGCTCGGATACCGATGTCGCCACTCGGAGTCGAGGAAGTCGAAGGCCTCGAGAAGGTGGAGCCCGCTTGTTGCGACCGGTTCCCAGCTTTGGACCGTGGCGATTTGGTGCCAGCAGTGGTTGCCGCTTGGTCGACACTCCTCGGGGGAATCGACCTCGCTGTTGCCCAAGCGGCATGACGCACCGCTGATCTGCTCCGGGTGGCCAGCCTTGCCCGGCCCCATAGTCGTCTTCGGATACACCTTGGCGTGCGAGAACCCATCGCACAACAGCCGCTCGTCCGGGATCGCGCAGGCCTGACACGTCGCGAGATCCGTCTCGTACCCGAGTCGATCGCCCACGCTATAGATCCATTGGATCGAGTCTTGATCTTGCTGGATCGCGGTGCAGTAGAGGTCACGGCCATCTTCGTGTTGCCAGGCGCAGCGTTTCTGCCAGTGGACGTCGGCGAGGCCGTACTCGGCTGGGTTCAACTCGAGTTGGTGATCAGCAGTTCTGCCGTCGACCTCGACAATCTCGGCCTGGAGTTCGTCGTGGGCTTGCTTGAGAAATCTCACCATGTGGGAGTCCGGGAGCCCGACGCTGGCCGTCCACGGCGCAGTGAGCACTCGCTGATTGCCGCCGTCCTTTACCCGGAGCATCATCTTGCTCTGTTGCGGGCCGTCGAATTCGATCCGGTACGGCATCGTTCTAGGAAGTCCTTTCGGGACCCGGCGCTTATCCATCAGCCGGTAGCAGTGGCCCATTGTTGCAGTGAGCCTCTGGTGGTTGGAGTAATCCGTATTGCGACTCCGCCGAAACCGCTGCCTGTCCAATACGATCTCGACGCGCCGCGTGCGAACGAAGGGCAAGAGTAGTCGCGGAGTAGTCGCGAACGTCATGACTCTTGACGGATCGCTTGCCTAGAGGCGGACATCGCGAAGCTCTGACCAGCACCAACAGGACCCGGCCGCACTTTCTGGACCGTCCCCGCCCTGCTTAACCCGGGGTGGCTACGCCGTCGGGCCCCGGATCTTGGGCAGGCTCAAGCTGCGGGCACGCGCTGAGAAAAAGATGAAGAGTGTGTCGGTGCTACCCCGGTCTCGCCGACGACGGCCAATGAGCTACCCGCAGTCATCGCAACGACGAGAGGTCTGCGCAGGTGACGAGCCTGGGACCGTCCAGTTGGCGAGACACTCGGGACAGGTCACGACCTTCACCGAGTCGATCACTGTCGCCTCGAGCGCGTCGCCGAGGTTCGAGTCGATGAACTCGCTAGCACTCAAGATCGGCACCCCGTACTGACGTGCCTTGCCAGCCTTCCCACTCTCTGACGCGGGGTCGGCGGCGACTAGGAGGCCCGTCCTCTTCGTGACGTTCTTCTGCTGCTCCAGCCCGAGGCGCGAAGCGTGGTCGACGAGCTCCGAGCGGGGCACGTCGGCCTCGCCCGTGAACACCACGGGTGTGCCAGCTTCCAAGACCACTGATCGCGTGTTGGTTCGCAGATCGCGAGTACGCCGCTCGACCACACCAGCGTCGACCTCGAGCGCGGCGGCGACGCGTCGGAGGGTGTCGTACTCGTCATCGGTTACGACGTGGTCATCGAGAGCGGAGTCGACGAGTTGGTTGACGAACCGCCGGTGGGCCTGCGAGGTCTGTGCCGGCGTCATGCCGAGACTCTGAGCGAGACCGGCGAGTTCGTCGCGCTCACGGCGGTCGAGGTGCAAATCGGAGACCGCTCGGCCGAGCACGTCGAGATAGGCGAGCGATCCGACCTCGATGCCTGCGAAGTTGAGTCGCGAGGCGAGATAGATGACGAGGGGTGGCTCGTCGAGGGCGACCGGCTCGGCGTCTTGCCGGCGAAGCACTACGCCGGATCTCGGTAGGGACAGCGGAGCCGTCGCGGGCGCGCCTTGGTCACATCTCGCAGCCAGTTGGCGGAGGAGCTCGGCGGTCGCTGTGGCGTCGGCGAGGGCCCGGTGAGCGTTGTCGAGTTCGATCCCGTGCTCTGCACAAGCAGCGCCGAGCGCGCAGCCGGACGCTCGGAGAGTGTCGACGCCGGCGGTCACCTCAAGCCGCTCGCCTAAACGCTCGAACTCGCCGTTGGTCATTCGGAGGTCGAAGGGCAGATTGTGGGCCACGAGGCAAGCTCCCTCGAGCCGGACTGCGATATCGCCAGCGACGTCGGCAAAGGTTGGAGCGTTGGCCACCATCGACGCTGTGATCTGATGGATGTGAGTCGGGCCGACGTCGCGTTCGGGTTGGATCAGCGAGTCCCACACATCAATCACCTGGCCGTCGAGCGCCAGGGTGATCAAGGCGAACTCCACGACCCGGTCGGAGTTGTAGAGCCCCGTCGTTTCGGTGTCGATGACCACAAGCCGATCGGCGCCTCCCGCGATCGCCTCGAACACGTTGCCAGTCGCACGGTCTTGTTGCGGAGCTGCAGCCGACGGAGGAGGGGGGAGGCCGCTCTGCCGGCGTTCCTCCACTGGTTCATTGCGCCGTCGCCTCCACCAACTCACTTGAAGCCCCGCTCCCGCCACTGTCCGTTGTCGGTCGGGTTTACCACTCAGCCTCATGATCGTCACATGGACGACGTCCACAAGAACCAGGGTGAATAGGCGGTCGCGACCATCGCGACGGTCAGTAGCAATACCGCTCTTCGCAACACCCACCCGATTGCCCTGGCCGCGGCCGCGCGGGCATTGCCATAGTCGCGGCGCGTAGCCGCTGTTCAGCTGTTGTGCGTATGTCCCTGCGTTTCATGGCTATGAGTCGGGACTGGCGAACGATGGAGCCCAGAACGGTGTCGGGACCGGACGGAACGGCGCCGACACCGTCAGATCCCGGCCGCTGGCCCGCGCCAGGCCGAAGCCACCGCTCTGCCCTCGAGTAGGGCCGCCCCGACGAGCGTTCAGGGGTGGTCTGTCAAGCAAGAGGTCATCCCATCCGGCATCCCATCTACTGCTCGGAATCGGCCGCATTCGACGGACTTGAGCCCACGGAATCCAGCGCGACGGCACGGGCCGGACCATGTTTGGGCTCTTGCCCGGGTTGAGCTCCTCGTGTTGGCCCCGGGGAGCCGTTCCCCGCGAGAGAGGCAAGAAGAGCCGCTCCAGAATGCCGGATCTCCGCAGATAGAGGCGGCAGCATGATGGCCAGTCGTGTTCAGCGTTGAGCTGCTCGTGCGAAGGTGTGGAGGATGGACTCCTCGGTCAACACTCCGCGCCCGTTCGCCGTCCTAGTCTCTGGGTCGCCCGGGGCAGGCAAGACAACCCTCGGCTGGGAACTCTCGCGGCGACTGCACGTTCCGTTCCTGAGCCGGGACGATGTGAAGACCGGCCTTCACGTCACGCATCGAAGCGCAGACCCGGACGAGGTTTCGCGATTCGCCGGCCAGGCGTTCGACATCTTCTACGACACCATCGCTCGCCTAACGCAGGTTGGAGTGAGCCTCGTGGCCGAGGCCGCCTTTCACGCAGGACGTTCAGAAGACTCGATCGCCGCCTTCTCGAGTCAGTGCAGAGTGATTCACATTCGGCTCACCACCCCAGATCATCTCGCCCTCGACCGATTCATCGAGCGAGCGAGGACGGGACAACGGCACCCAGCCCACAACGATGAGGAGTTCGCTGCAGAGATCACCGACGGGACCAGGGACATCGATGTGTTTCGATTGTCATTGCCGTATCCCAAGCTGGATGTCGACGGGTCCGCTGGTTGGCATCCCGACATCGACGAGATCGCGTCGTTCATTGATGCTTCCAGGTAGCTGGCCCGCTCCAGAACATCGGTTCTCGAGCGGATCGTTCCGCACGTCATGGTGTCCTAACGTCCGTGCGATGAGGCGCGCCGAAGCCGAACGCCGAAGCAAGGCGCTCGTCGACTTCCGTAACGCGGTGGGAGATGTTCTCGACCTGACCGACTTCGTGGAGGCGGGCTACGGCCGGCGGGCGGTCCGACCGGAGCCTGGCCACGAGAAGGAGTGGTACGCCGCGAAATCGACGGCGGACCGCCTCGTCGCGGCAGCTGCTCGCTCCTTCGACACTGTCGGAGCGAACATCTCCTACAAGCCTCGCGGAACCTTTGGTCGGTACCCGATCAATCCGGCGTCGACCTGGGAGACGATCCTAGGAGCCGACCCGATGTACGACCCGAGCTTGCTCGACACAATGACGAATCAGGCGATTGGAGCGTACGAGAGCCTCGTCGATGACCCGCCCAGAGCCCAGCGGGTGTCGGCCGACGGGGTCTCGTTTCCGGGGTGGCTCGCCGGTCTCGTCGCCGGCGTGGCTGCGACAGTGATCGGTGGTGGGATCCTCTACTCGCTTGGCTGGGTCGGCTAGTTCGGCGGTCGCTCGATCCAGAGGCCGGCTTCGTCTAGGGCGATGTCGGCCAACGGAGGTCTCGCTGCCGCAGCGAGAGAGGGTCGGCCGCGGAACGCTGCTCACGAAGTGCCGCGACCGCGCCGGCATTTGTTCTCGTTTCCGACCAGCGTTCGACCCAGCGGGAGTGCGGGTTGGGTGGAGCCGAGGCAATCGTGTGCAGTCTCATGGCCAGGTCAACGGACATCCCAGCGGTGAGTCCGTTGAACAGCGAGTTCTCTGCTCCGGTGTTGTGGCCTGCCGGGTGTCGTCGCGGTGGCGCGATCTCTGCGTAGGCGTGTACGGCCTCGTTTCGGAGATCGAAGAGCGCTTTGAGATCGTTGGCCAATCGGGAGTCTTCGGGCTGATTGATTCCGAAGGCGATCCTGAAGGTGTGACGGAGGTCCTTGTGGCGGGCGCCGCGGGACTTCTGAGCTGGGACTAGATACTCGATCTCGTTGTAGAGGGCTTCGATTGCGAAGGCTGCGGAGGTCACCGCGACTAGGCCGGAGCGGTACTCCTCGAGCAGGAGGTTGGTCTCTCGGTTTGAGAGCATCTGGTTCAGAAGATGGCGCGACCGGAGCTCGTTCTCGACCGCGATCTCGAGCCAACGTGCCCAGATGTACTGCTGCATCGCTATCCCGGTAGCTGTGCGTCCTTCGTACTCCCTGTACTCGCGGCGGTGATGAGTCAGTTCCTGCGCTAGGTGATTGCGCTCCTCTTTCGATGTGGCCGCGGCGCGCTCGCGATCGAACCTCTCCTCGTGGTCGCGCAGGCGCTCCCGTGCCTCAATTCGGGACCGCGCTTCCTGCTTTCGGCCGTCTCGGTCATCGGGCTTCGGCGCCGCGACGCGTGGTGCCGCTCGCCGCCTGAGAAGTACCCCGACGGTGAGACCGATGAATCCACCCACAGCTACCCCAAGCGTCATCCGACGATTCTCGTACAGCCGATGCCGATGGCGCTGCCCTCGCAGGATTGGTAGTGCCGCTCGCTATCGGCACATGTGAGCGGGTTCGACGGGTGGACGATCGCTGCCCAAGGTAGTCGCGAAATAGTCGCGAACGCCCCAGATCGGACCGGATCGAAGCGCACGAGTCGGACGCAGCAGCGCTCTGACCAGCACGAACGAGACGACGCGACACCACCCGGACGCTCTTCGGTCTGCTTAAACCTCGGCTTCGTCGGGACCGAGTGGTGAGCCGGGGACGGCGCGGGCGGTTCGATTGGCTCTCGTGACGAGGTGGCCTTTCGCCAGGCGGAGGCATGTGCCTGTCGAGGCCTTCTGGCGCGTTGCGATGCGTTGCGGACTGCTGCCCGGTGACCGCGCTGCTCGGACCGGGTTGCCCCGGTCCGAGCCGCTGTTGCCTAGAAGGCTTCCTCGCCGGGCTTCTCGGCGTTGGCCGTCTTGGGCGAGTCGAGGTACTGGCAGGTTGCCCCGATGACCTCGAGCCGTTCTCGGTTGTTGCCGTCGGTGTCGGTCCAGGTGTTGTGGTGGAGCCGGCCGGTGATGGCGACGAGTCGGCCCTTGGTGAGCCACTTGGCGTCGTTTTCGCCTCGGGATCCGAAGGTGACGATGTTGATGAAGTCGGCGCCGTCGGCTCCGACCCGGTCGACTGCGAGGCGGTACCGACAGACCGGGTTGCCTTTGGGGGCGGTGAGTTCGGGGTCGGCGGTGAGGCGTCCGATGAGGTTGACGTTGTTCATGGTGTTTCGCTTTCTGTGTTGGTGGTGCCCGTTGTGGGCTTGTCCGGGCGGCTCTTTGCCCGGCAGCGCCGAGCGGGCGGTCCAGGACGACCTCCGGGAGAGCGAGGAGATTGTGTTGGACCTCGCAAGGCGAGCGGAGACGTGTCGCAGCGTCCCCGTAGGGGCGCCGAGAATGCTGGAAACGCAATACCGCAGCGGTCCTTGACCGTCCGCGACTGCCGGGCAGGGTGTCGTGTCGTTGCAAGCACACCGGCGGGAGCCGCCAACCGAACGCGTCGCCGTTGGACATCGGCCACCGGCGGACGACTCACCGGGATGTCCTCGAGGGCATCGGACCCGGGCCCGGGTCCGGCGGCTCGGCGGGTGAGGGCGAGGACCTCGGCCGATGACGCGGCACCGTCACCTGGATCCCGAGCTGGGCGTGTCTGCCGGGTCAGCGTGGTCGATGGTGCTGGCGGCGCCGGTCGGTTCTGCCGGCTGGGCTGCGTCGGTTGCTACCAGTGGGGCCAGATGTTGGCGGGGTGGTAGCCGAGGGTGACGGCGACTCGGTCGGCTTGGGTGTCGCTGAGTCCGGTGTGGTGCCAGCGCCAGATGGTTCGGACCGACACGCCGAGCTGGTCGGCGAGGAGAGTGGCGGGTGGGTGGGCGCAGGCGTCGAGCACGGCAGCGAGTGGCCAACGAACATCAGTGGCTGCGGCGGTGTCGGTGGCGGTCATGACGCCACCGCCTCGGCGTGTCCGGCGGTCTGGTAGCCGGCGAGGTGGTCGATGGCGGCTTGGGCTTTGCTGGTGGTGGCGAACAGGGCCTTGGGGTCGGCGTTGAGGATGCGGAGCCAGTGGGCGAGGTAGTGGGCGTGATCGGCTCGGGGTTCGGGTGCGATGCCGAGTGATGTGCAGGCGATGGCGGCGCCGAGCTCGGCGATGAGTTCCTCGGCGGCGTACGCATCGTCGCCGAAGCGGCCGGTCAGATCGCGGTTGATGCGGCTGTGGTGGCCGGTCCAGTGGACGAGCTCGTGCAGCGTCGTCGCATAGAGGGCTTCGGTGCTGTGGAACTGGTCGACCGCAGGAAGCTCGATACGGTCCGGCCCGGGCAGGTAGGCGGCGTGGTTGTGGCCGTGGTCGATGTCAGCGCGGGCGGCGGAGATGAAACGCTCGGCTTTGTCGTCGACATCGATGCCAGGAGTGGCGGCGGTTGGGGGTGTCCAGCCATCGATTTGGGCGGCGTTGAACACCGAGAAGACGACGGGGACCAGTCGCCGGCCGTTGATTGTTTCGGCGTTGTCGCTGCCGGTGTCGGGCTTTTTGGGGGTGACCCAGCGGATGACCTGGGCGGCTTTCTCGCCTCGGCGGACCTGGGCGTCGAGGCTGGCCCATTGGCGGTAGGTGGCGTAGAGCGAGGTGGGGTAGTCGCGTTCGATCGAGGTCGACGCCAACGCGATGACGTTCACGCCGCGGTAGGGCTTATCGGTGGCGGCGTTGCGGACATCGAGGACGTGCGGCGTTCGGTGCCACGGCATCGACCAAGTGCCGTCGGGGTTGGTCTCGATCTGAGAGACGAGCCGTTCGGTCACGTCGGTGGCGAGTTCGGTGTAGTTCATGGGTGATCCTCCGGAGGGGCTTTGCCTGTCGAAGCGCAGTGCTGCGCTGCGCTTCGATGGCCGCCCAAAACCGGGGGCGGGCCCCGGCGTCAACCGCCTCACCCAGGGACACCGAACCGGCCACGGCGACTCAACGAATCGAATCGGTCGCGAGGTGCAGGTGGCCGATCACGGGACCTCCCGTGTGGCGGCGGCGAAGCCCCTCGTCGAGTCGTGGTGGTGGGGCTTGACGACGATCAGCGGCCCGACACCGGTACCAATCGCGTGAACCTGTCTTGATCCGCGGAATGTCAGCGTCGGTGTCGCTGCCGCGCGGAGTCACGCCGACGATTAGCGGACTGCGGGCCCGAGCGACTCGGGCGACGTCGAGTCGTTCCTGAAGGTGCTCGAGCCGGGAACGGTGCGTATCCGAGAGCGCAGCTCATCTTTGCCGCTGCGGTTGTGGCAACAAGGTCATCACACCGCCGAGTCCGCGACCCGGGACCACACGAAACGCCTGCGAAAACCCGGCGAGCTTCAGTTTCCGTGCCTTCGTCGTTGTCGGGAAGAGGGACAGCGGGAGGAAGCAAGCTCACAGAAAGCTCACACGTCGTCGGCCATGTTGGCGAGGCTTGCTCAGTCAGCGCGGAGCTACGAGCCCTCGGGCGTCACCAAGTCGTGGCTGGCCGGGAGCAGCGCGGCCGACACAGGTCCCGACGTTGGATCCGTTCTTCGTTCGCGTGTTGGAGCTACTCGGCGGCCTCGGGCGCGAGCCTTCAGGCCGGTCGGGCCGCGCCGGTGGTCATGAGGTGGTCTACGGCTGGTCGAGGAGGGCGCAGTCGAGATCTGCGATTTGGCCGACGCCGAGGAGGCTCATGGTGCGGGCCACGTCGTCCTGGAACCAGCCGAGGACGCGATCCACTCCTTGTTCGCCGGCGGCGCCGAGACCGTACAGATAGGCTCGACCGGCCATCGCCGCGGTGGCGCCGGCGGCGACTGCCTTGACGATGTCGCCGCCGCGCCGAACGCCGCCGTCGCAGATGATCTCGGTGTTGTCGCCGATTGCGTCGCGGACTGGAGCGACGAGTGGGAACGTGGCGGGTGCGCCGTCGAGTTGGCGTCCGCCGTGGTTGGACAGGCAGATGGCGTCGACGCCGCGCTCCGCGGCGAGAACGGCGTCCTCCAGGGTTTGGATGCCTTTGATGACGATCGGGCCGTCCCACACGGAACGGAGCCAGTCGATGTCGTGCCAGGACAGCTGTGGGTCGAACTGGTCGTTGATGTAGTCCGACAGCGTGACGGGGGATGCGCCGTCGCCGGGACCGTCGTCGGCGGCGCGTCCTGCGACGTTGGCGAAACGGATGGGGTCGCTGCGCACGAAGGCGAAGGTCCAGGACGGATGGAGTGCACCGTCGATGACGGTGCGGGGTCCGATGGTGGGCGGCAGTGAGAATCCTCTTCTGACGTCGCGTTCGCGTCGGCCGAAGACGGCGGTGTCGACGGTGAGGACGAGCGCCTCGTAGCGCGCCGCTCCGGCGCGCTGGATCATCTCCCGAACGAGCCCTCGGTCTCGCCATGCGTAGACCTGGAACCAGAGGCGACCTGCGCTCGCGGCGCGCACCTCCTCGATGGAACGGGTGCTGAGCGTCGAGAGGGTGTAGGGCAGGCCGAAGCGTTCGGCGGAGCGGGCCACGGCGAGTTCGCCATCAGGGTCGGCGATGCGACTGAATCCGGTCGGTGCCAGAACGAGGGGGTAGGCCAGCGGCGTGCCGAGGACGGTCGAACGGGTCTCGATGTCGTGCACGTCGCGGAGAACACGCGGACGGAAACCGGTCGCGGCGAAGGCGTCTTGGTTCGCGGCGTAGGTCCGCTCGTCTTCGGCGGCGCCGTCGATGTAGTCGAACACACCTCCTGGGAGGCGTCGTTTCGCGATGCGTCGGAGGTCCTCGACGGAGGCCGCGCGGGAGAGGCGTCGCTCGACCGGGTCCGTCTCGAACTTCTTGAATCTGACAACCGACTTGAGTGTGCGGATCGGGTTGTTCATGCCGGCTGGTACCTCCGAAGGGGGAGTGTCGACGCGCTGCGATCCCGGATCTCCGCGAGGGACTCGGGGAGATCTCCGGCGGTTCGCGCCTGGACGATGAGGTTGCCGCGGGCGGTGGCTTCGACGGGACCGGCGAGCACAGGAAGGCCAGTGGCGTCGGCGGTGAGCTGGCAGAGCAGCTCGTTCTGTGACCCGCCGCCGACGACATGGACGATGTCGACGGGTCGTTCGGCGAGCGCTGACGCGGTTTCGATGGTGCGGGCGTAGCCAGCGGCGAGGGAGTCGAGGATGCAGCGGACTGTCTCGGCCTCGGTCAGCTCCCGGCCGGCCGATGTGGCGACGCGCTCGGGCATGTCGCCCGGTGGGATGAACGCGTCGTTGTCGGCGTCGACCAGCGGGCCGCCCCTCGGTAGGGCGGCGGCCGCGGCGAGCAGAGCGTCGAGGTCGTCTCGGCCCCACTCGCGCAGGCACTCCTGTAGCAGCCAGAGGCCGCCGACGTTGCGGAGGAAGCGGGTGCGCCCATCGACACCGGCCTCGTTGGTGAAGTTGGCCTGGCGGGCGGCGTCGGTCAGGACGGGGCTGTCGAGTTCGAGCCCGACGAGCGACCAGGTGCCGCTGACGATGTAGGCGAAGTGTTCGGACGTCGCGGGGACGCCGACGACGGCGGATGCCGTGTCGTGGGATCCGACCGAGACGACGGGGGTGCCGTCGGTTTTGTGGCCCCGCACCGAACCGGGTGCCTCGATGGGCGGGAGGAGGTCGCGTTCGATGCCGAGTCGGTCGAGCAGGGGGAGGGCCCACTGGCGGGTGCGGGCGTCGAGCAGGCCGGTGGTGGAGGCGTTGGTGAGCTCGGTGCGGAGTTCGCCGGTGAGGTGGTGGGCGACCAGGTCCGGGATGAGGGCGACGTGCGCGGTGCGGGCCCAGATGGGTTGCAGGCGCTCCGCTGCGAGCTGGTAGATGGTGTTGAAGGGCAGGAACTGCACTCCGGTGGTCTCGTACAGCTCGACCGGGTCGACCCTGGCGTGTACCTCCTCGATGACCTCGGTCGTGCGGTCGTCGCGGTAGGCGATCGGGTCGGCGAGCAGCGTGCCGTGTTCGTCGAGCAGGCCGTAGTCGACGCCCCAGGTCGAGATCCCGACTGATTCGGCACCGGGAACGGCCTTCAGGCCGGTTTCCACCTCGGCGAGCAGGCGATTGAAGTCCCAGCGAAGGTGGCCGTCGCGCTCGACGACGCCGTTGGGGAATCGGTGCACGACCTCGATGTCGAGACCGCCTGCGTCGGTGACCGCGCCGGCGATGACCCGTCCGCTCGAGGCGCCGATGTCGACAGCGGCGAACGTTGCCATTCAGCGCAGGAACGCCGCAGCGACGCCGGCGTCGACAGGCACGTGGAGGCCGGTGGTGTGGCTGAACTCGTCGGAGCAGATGGCGGAGACGGCGTTGGCGACGTGGTCCGGGAGCACCTCACGCTTGAGAAGCGTCCGCTGTGCATAGAACTCGCCCAGCTCGGACTCGGGAACGCCGTAGACCTCCGCCCGTTGGGCGCCCCAGCCACTGGCGAAGATGCCTGAACCTTGCACGACACCGTCAGGGTTGATCCCGTTCACCTTGATCCCGTGCTCACCGAGCTCGGCGGCGAGGAGGCGGACCTGGTGGGCCTGGTCGGCCTTGGTGGCCCCGTAGGCGACGTTGTTGGGGCCGGCGAACACGCCGTTCTTGGAGGCGATGTAGACGAGGTCGCCACCGAGTTGCTGCTCGATCATGGCCTTGGCCGCGGCG
Source organism: Acidimicrobiales bacterium (assembly GCA_029246685.1). GTDB lineage: Bacteria > Actinomycetota > Acidimicrobiia > Acidimicrobiales > Aldehydirespiratoraceae > JAJRXC01. The sequence goes on from JAQWMR010000002.1 coordinate 120,704, forward strand.
CGGGCGACGAGGAAGCTCCCCTTGGCCATGACTTCGTGTTGAAGGTCCCAGTCGGCTTCGGTGGTTTCGAGCAGCGGCTTCGAGACGGAGAGGCCGGCGTTGTTCACGATGAGGTCGATGCCGCCGAACGCGAGCACGGTCTCGTCGACTGCGCGCTGGACTGCGGCCGCGTCGGTCACGTCGGCGGCGACGCCGATCGCGACATCGGTCGTTCCGAGTCCGGCGGCCACGGCACCGGCCGTGTCGGCATGGAGGTCGGCGACGACGACGCACGCACCGTCGGCGGCGAGGGCGGTAGCGATCGCCTTGCCGATGCCGGATGCGGCGCCGGTGACGAGCGCGATGCGGCCGGCGTGACGCTTGGGCTTCGGCATCCGGGCGAGCTTGGCTTCCTCGAGGGCCCAGTACTCGATGCGGAACTTCTCGGCCTCCTCGATCGGCCGGTAGGTGGAGATGGCTTCGGCGCCGCGCATCACGTTGATGGCGTTGGTGTAGAACTCGCCGGCCACCCGGGCGGTCTGCTTGTTGACACCGTAGGAGAACATCCCGACGCCAGGAACCAGGATGATGGCCGGATCTGCACCGCGCATGGCCGGCGAGTCCGCGTCGGCGTGACGCTCGTAGTAGGCCGCGTAGTCCGCCCGATACTGCTCGTGGAGCGCGGCGATCTGTGCTTCGTCGGCGTCGGCCAGGACGATCAGCGGCTTGACCTTGGTGCGCAGGAAGTGGTCGGGACACGACGTGCCGAGATCGGCGAGGGCCACGAGTCGCTCACCGGCGAGGAACTCGAGCACGTTGTCGCTGTCGATGAAGTGGCCGACCATTCGCCGGTCGCGTGAGGCGACGGCTCGGAGCCGGGGAGCGAGCGCAGCGGCTCTCGCGCGGCGCTCCTCACGGGGGAGTGGCCGACGATCGTCGACCGTGGCACCGAACGGTTCGGGGGTGCCGTGGGTGTCGATGTAGGCCTGTGCCGTGTGGATGATCCACAGCGAGTTCGCCTCGGCTTCCTCGCTGGTTGCCCCCCATGCGGTGATGCCGTGCCCGCCGAGAATCACGCCGACGGCGTCGGGGTCGGCGTCGTGGACGGCTGCGATGTCGAGGCCGAGTTGGAAGCCCGGTCGACGCCACGGCACCCACGCGACACGGTCGCCGAAGATCTCCTTCGTGAGCCGCTCTCCATCAACCGCGGTGGCGATCGCGATGCCGGCGTCGGGGTGGAGGTGGTCTACATGCGACGCGGTGACGAGTCCGTGCATCGCCGTGTCGATCGACGGTGCCGCGCCGCCCTTGCCGTGGCAGCAGAAGTCGAAGGCCGCGACCATCTCGTCCTCGGCCTCTTCGCCGGGATAGACGTCGACCAGGGCACGTAGGCGATCCAGGCGAAGCACGGCCAGGCCGTCCTCGGTCAAGGTGCCGAGGTCGCCGCCGGAGCCCTTGACCCACAACAGCTCGACGTCGTCGCCGGTGACCGGGTCGACGTCGGTGCCCTTGGCCGAGGTGTTCCCGCCGGCGTAGTTGGTGTTCCGCCGATCGGCGCCGAGCCGGTTCGACCGTTCGATGAGCTGGCGCACGGTCTCGTTCATCACGCGCCCCATCCTGCTTGCTCGCCACCGAGCCGGTCGCCGACGATCTGGTCGGCGTAGCCGCTCTCGAGGTAGGCGGTCATCGGATCGGGCGGCAGCCCACGCGATGCCCGCCAGTCGGCGAGGTCGGCACGGACATCCGTGTCGTAGGCGTTCATCAAGACGGCATTGCCGCCGAGGACGTCGCCGGCCCGCTCGGCCGCGACCAGCGCATCTCGATCCACCAGCAGCGCCTTGGCGGTGGCCTCCTGAACATTGAGCACCGAGCGGATCTGACCAGGAATCTTCGGCTCGATGTTGTGGCACTGATCCAACATGAACGCGATCTCGGAGTCCTCGTCGTAGCCGCCGCCGCGGATCACCTCGTGCATGATGCGAAACAGCTGGAACGGGTCGGCGGCCCCGACCATCAGATCGTCGTCGGCATAGAAACGGGAGTTGAAGTCGAACGCGCCGAGCCGACCGAGGCGCAGTAACTGCATCACGATGAACTCGATGTTCGTGCCTGGCGCGTGGTGCCCGGTGTCGAGACACACCACGGCGCGCTCGCCCAACGCCACGCAGTGGGCGTAGCTCGTCCCCCAGTCGGGCACGTCGGTGGCGTAGAAGGCCGGCTCGAAGAACTTGTACTCGAGCACCAACCGCTGATGGTCGCCGAGCCGTGCGTACACCCGGGCCAGTGAGTCGGCGAGCCGGTCCTGGCGGTCGCGGAGATCCCCCTGGCCCGGGTAGTTGAGCCCGTCGGGAAGCCACACCTTCAGGTCACGGCTCCCGGTGACGTCCATGATGTCGACGCACTCGACGGCGTGCGCCACCGCCTTGTCCCGCACTCGCTCGTCGTGATGACAGAAGCTGCCGAGCATGTAGTCGTCGTCCTGGAATGTGTTCGTGTTGATCGTTCCCAGTCGAACTCCCAGCCCTTCGGCGTGGGCCCGGAGGTTGTCGAAGTCGTCGACCCGGTCCCACGGAATGTGCAGCGCCACCGACGGCGCCAAGCCGGTGTACCGATGCACCTGAGCGGCGTCGGCGATCTTCTCGAACGGATCGCGAGGGACGCCCTTCTGGGCGAACACGTTGAACCGGGTCCCCGAGTTTCCGAATGCCCACGATGGCAACTCGATGGCCTGGCGATCCAGGTCTCGGGCGATGTCGGAGAAGGTGGTCATTGCCGGCTCCTTGTGTTAGAACATGTGAACACTCACATGTCTGAACAGATCCGTCAAGGCGAACGGAGGTGCGATGCCGAGCAACCTCGATGCTGAGTCGCGAATGCGATGGCTTGGGACTCGCTTGTCGTCCGACGGTGAGGTGCGGATCGTGGAAGCCGCTGACACGCTCGGTGTGAGCGAGATGACGATCCGCCGCGACCTGACAGAGATGGAGGAACGCGGGAGCGCTCGCCGAGTTCGCGGCGGTGCCAGGGCGGTCGGGCCGCAGCCGTTCGCTGAACGACACGGTGTTGCCGCTCGCGCGAAGTCCCGCATCGCGGCCAAGCTCGCCGGTCTCGTGCCTGATCACGGGGTCGTCGGGTTCGATGCATCGTCGACGATCATGCGTCTCGCATCGAAGCTCGCGCCTGCTCGCGATCTCACGATCCTCACGAACGGCCCCGACACTTTCGACGCATTGCGCGACACGGTGGGAACGGTGCCAGAACTCACAGGCGGGCGCCTCGATGTTCGCACCGGCAGCCTCGTCGGGCCGATCGCGTGTCGCTCGGCGAGCCAACTGCTGGTCGATGTGTTCTTCGCATCGGCCGCGGCGATCGATCCCGCGTCGGGGTCGCTCGAAGCCACTCTCGAGGAGGCTGAGGTCAAGCGCTGCATCGCCGCGAATGCGGGTCGGGTGGTTCTCGCAGTCGACGCGTCCAAGCTCGGCAACCGCGCCGCCGCCGTCGGGATCGAGTGGGAGCGGGTCCAGCTCCTCGTCACCGAGCTCGATCCCGCTGATGCCCGGCTCGACCCATACCGGGAGCTCACCGCGCTGCTCTGAACGCCGATCCTGCACGAATCCGACCTCGGCAGCGGGGACCGTCGTACGCCATCTCCTGGCGTCGAGAGGATGGGTCAGAAGCGGAGGTTCCAACCGCCGTCGACGAGGATGGACTGGCCGGTGATCCATTCGCCTGCGGCCGAGCAAAGCAGCAGGAGGACTCCGACGAGGTCGGAGGGCGGTCCGGATGGCTTTCCGGGAATCTGGGCGGCGATTGCGTCGCGGAACGGCGAGTCCTTCGGGAGTGATGCGTAGCCGCTGTCGTTGTCCACGAGGCCAGGTGCGATGGCGTTGACAGTGATGTTTCGGCCGCCGAGCTCGGCGGCGAGGTTGAGGGTGAGGCCGTGGAGGGCGTACTTGCTGACCCCGTAGATGCCCCCGGGCATGAAGCCGCCGGAGGAGAGTCCGTTCACGACGCGGCCCCCGCCGCGCGCTTGCATGTGAGGGATCGCCGCCTGGGTGCAGAGCAGTGGGCCTCGGAAGTTGACGTTCATCACCCGGTCCCACTGGTCGTCGGGGATGTCGGAGAGCCCGTATGGCGGCAGGTCCGTCATGATTGCGGCGTTGTTGACCAGGATGTCGACGCCGCCGAAGACTGCGGCGGCGTGGGCGGCCATCGCCTCTGCCGACGCTGTTGATCGGACGTCGACAGCCGTGCCGCTGGCGGCATGGCCGTCGGCGGTGAGCGCGGCGGCGGCCGCCTCGGCGGCGTCGAGGTTCAGGTCGGCGAGGACAACCGAGGCCCCCGCTTCGCAGAGGGCGCGCGCATAGACGGTGCCGATTCCACCGGCACCCCCGGTGATGATGGCCACGCGGTCGGACAGGTCGAACAGTTCGTTGGGAGTCATGCGCTCGACAGGACCACGCTCGAGCCGTCTAAGTCAAGCGGCTTGACATCGAAGCTGATTGGCTCAACAGTGGAGGGCCAACGAGAGAGAGGCGACGCGATGGCGCTCGACCGAACGGTGCCGGACGTGCACCTTCACATCGGCGACGAACGTCGCCGCATCGGCTCGGGGGGCGTTCACGAACACGTCTTCCCTGCCACGGGCGAGCCGCAGGGCCCGGTCCCGCTCGCCGGAACCGATGACGTCCACGACGCGGTACAGGCTGCGCACGCTGCGCTCGAGGAGTGGCGTGGCCTCGC
>JAQWMR010000017.1 GCA_029246685.1 Acidimicrobiales bacterium
GCCCGCCCCCCGGCGGGCGCCGCCTCCCACTCTTTTCTCCCCCCCGCCGATTTTTATGGGCGGCCCGCCGGGCGAGGTCGGTTTTGGAACGCCCTCGAAATCGACGGCGTGCACGTGGTCGCCTGTCACGTTCACCATGCCGTCGGCAAAGTGCGCCCGGAGGACACGCAACGTCTCCTCCATGCGGTCGATCCGGATGCCGGCCCGGTCGAACGGAATGCCGATGGCGTCGTACTCGTTCTCCAGCCAGCCACAACCGATACCGACCTCGATACGGCCGTCGGACAGTACGTCCAACGTCGCGAGTTCCTTCGCAAAGACGACGGGATTGCGGTAGTCGGTGCAGAACACCCGGCAGCCGACTCTGATCGAGGTCGTGGCCGCGGCCGCCGCTGCAATCGCGGGCACCGCGGCGAAGTCCTGCACGCCGTGGTTGGTCGGGTCAAGCGCGGGGCCGGGCCCGATGTGGTGATCGGCGGTGTGAAACGTCGAGTATCCGAGCTCCTCGGCTCGCTGCGCTTGGGTGCGCCAGTCCGCAGCCGAGCTCGCGCTGTACGACTGAACCGCGAACCGAAACGGCCGCGTCACGGCAGTTCGATGACCGTGACGGCGCCGGTGTCGCCGTCGACTTCGATCGTCGCCCCGTCAGGGATGCGAGTGGTGGCGTCCGTGGCCGACACGACGCACGGCAGACCGAGCTCACGGCTCACGATGACGGCGTGGCTGATCTGGCCGCCGACGTTGACCACCACACCACCGGCGGTCATGAACAGCGGTGTCCAGGCCGGGTCGGTGTGGGGCGCCACGAGAATGTCGCCAGGCTCGAGGCCGCGGGGATCACCCGGATCGAGCACGACTCGAGCGGTGCCGCGGACGGTACCGGGGGAACCCGATACGCCGGCGATGTTGTCGCCGGCGCTCGCGGCGTCGGAGCCCGACTCGCTGCGCTTCGCCCATTGGCTGAGCGGCGGAATGTTCCCGTCCTGGATGATGAACGGCGGCTCGACCTCCCAGAGCTTGGCGTAGTCGGAAGCCCGTGTGCGAAGCGTTCCGGCGTAGGGGGCCGGGTCGGCGACGAATCCGTCGAGCTCGGTCTCGAGAAGCATGAAGATGTGGGATGCCTCATCGATGTTGCCGGCGTCGGCGTGGCGGCGACCGAGTTCCCGCATCGCCATACGGCACTCGTGCTCGGCCTTGATGATGTTGGTCTTGGTGCGCTCTCGGAAGGCCATCATGTTGCCGGCCACGAGGGCGCCCTCGACCATGCCGGCCAGCTCCTCCATGTCAGCCACCTTGGCTCGCACGTCGGCGGTAACCGCCTCGCGCTGAGCGGCGATCGCATCGAAGCGGGATCGAGGCGACTCGTCGTCGCTCTGATGGCGGACGCGGTCCAGCGCGGCAAGCGCGAGGCTCGGATCGGTCTCCCAGGTGTCGAAGCCGATGTCCCACTCGTTCGGGCCACGGGAACCGAACTCCTCGATGAAGCCAGCCCAGGCGTCGAGAAGCGCGGTGGCGTCGTCACCGCCGTCCGCGGCGAGTCGGTCGAGCACGCCCGCGGTTCCGGCGTCGAACACTGCGGTCAGCGATTCGCTGGCTCGGATCGAGCGGGACATGTCCCACAGAGCGAGGCTCGGAAGCGCGGAGTCCACGTCGCCTAGTCCGGCGAGGAGCTTCATCGGAATGGTCGTGTCGCCGATGGCCTCGCCGACGGCGGCGAGGATGCCGGGACCGACTGCGGAGGACGATCCGGAGACGCAGTGCTGCTCGAAGAGGTGGTGGAGTAATGGGCGGATGTCTCGGGCGCGGGTGACCAGTTCCGCGTCGGAGTAACTCGCGAGGTCGCCGCGGTTGTTGCGCAACGCGGCGGCCTTGGCCTTGTCCTCAAGCAGCTCCGGCCACTCGGTCGCCGTCATGATCCAGCCCGTGTTCGCCTCGATCTTCTCGACGAGATGAGGCTTCTCGTCATCCGGGTGAGCGACGTAGTCCGGAACGTCGGGATGGTCTCCGAAGAACGCCATGTCGAGCGCTTCGACCGTCACCGCCGGATTGCGGACGCCCTGGAGTCGACAGCTCGCCAGGTTGATGTAGAAGTAGCCCCCGAACATCGAGACAGTTTCAGGATGGTCGCCGTCGAAGTCTTCGATTTCGTGGGTGCCGCCACGGATCCATCCGTCGCGAAAGCCGAGGACCATGGCGCCGTCCCAGCACAACGACCACGACAACGGGGTGACCGGGTCGCCCATGACCTCGCCCGCGTTGGCCCGCGTGTAGTGCGGGAACCGCTCGCTCACGGGCCAGTCGGTGATAAATCCGTCTTCCATGTCTCCCCCTCGGGTGGTCGGGGAGAAACTAATCGATCGGTTACTTCTGAGGAAAGCCGCTCTCTACGGGAGGTCGATGATCGTCACGGCGCCGGTGGCGCCATCGATCTCGATCGTGGCGCCGTCGGGGATGCGGCGGGTCGCGTCGACCACCGAGACCGCGCACGGCACGCCCAACTCGCGGCAGACAATCGCCGCGTGGCTGGCGACCGCGCCGACGTTGACGACGACCCCCGCGGCTGACAGGAACAGCGGCGTCCACGATGGGTCGGTGGTGGGCGCGACCATGATGTCGCCGGGCTGGATGGCTGACGGGTCGCTCGGATCGAGCACCACGCGGGCGGTGCCGGTGGTGACGCCTGGCGCCCCGGCGCCACCCTGGAGCACGTCGCCGGCAGCGACGGTCTCGGCTGTGCCGCTGTTGCGGGGCGCCCACTCGCTGATCGGTGGCACACCCTCCTCGTACTTCACGATGTAGGGCGGCTCGAGTGTGTGGAGCGTGGCGAAGTCGGAGTCGCGCTGCAGGAGCGCGTCGCGCATCGACTGCGGATCGGCAAGAAGCGCCTCGAGTTCGCTGTCGACAGCCATGAACACCTGCTGGACGTCGTCGATCGCGCCGATCTGCACCATCCGACGGCCGAGTTCGAAGAAGGCGAGCTTCGCTTCGTGGATGAGGCGGATGCAGGAGTTCTTGCCCTTTTCCCGCAGGCTGTAGAACAACGCCGCGGAGGCCAGCCCGGCGGTGAGCGTGCCATGAGCCTCCTCATCACTCTCGACCATCGCGAGGATCTCCGCGCTGAGCCGCTCCCGTTCCTCGGCCGCCGCGGCTTTGGCGACGTGGGGCGACCGGGCGTCGTCCTGGTATCGGAGTCGCTCGATCATTCCGAGCGCCAGTTCGGGCTTCGTCGTCCAGGAGTGGGGCCGCATGTCCCACTCATTCGGACCGCGGTGACCGTGTTGCTCGAGGAGATCGGCGAATCCGGACCCGAACATCGCCACGGCGTCGTCGTCGCTATCGCCGAGGCGGCCGAGTAGGCCATCGACCCCATCGTCGAACGCCTCCATGAGCGCAGGGCTGCCGGCGACCGTGCGGCTGAGGTCCCACATGATGAACGAGGCCTCGGCCGACTCCACGTCGCCGATGGCGGCGAGCAGCTTGACCGCATCCTCGCTGCGGCCGGCGGCGTCGCAGATCGCCTGCACCGCGCCTGGGCCGAGCGAGACAGCGAGGCAAGTCTCGCAGTACGGCACCCAGGCCTCTTCGACGAGCGATGCCATCCGGCGGCCGTAGGCGACGAGATCCGCGTCGGCCATCGCCGTGAAGTCGGGCCGCTCGGCCACGACCCGGCGAGCCATCGCGGCGGTCTCGTCCTGACGGGGGAACCCGTCGGTGCTCATCGCCCAGCCCATCGTGGCCTCGAGCTTGGCGGTCTGCTCCGGGTTGTCGTCGTCCGGATGCGGTGTGTAGTCGGGGACGCCGGGGTGGTCACCGAAGTACGCCTGATCGATCGCCTCGGGCGACGCGCCCGGCATGCGGCAACCCATCACGCGAGGGAGTGACAACTGGTTGTAGAAGTAGCCGCCCCAGTTGCCGAACACCTCCGGTGGGTCCACGGCGAATTCGTCGGCGGATACCACGCCGAAGGAGATGAAGCCGCCGGCCACGCCTGGAATGCACCCCTTGGCCCATCCGAGACTCCAGCCGAGTGGGCTGAACGGGTCCGGGCCGACCTCGTCGGCGTTCGCCCGCGTGTAGTACGGGAAACGGCTGCTGAGCTCGGTGTCGCTGATCCAGTTCTGCAATGGCTGAGATGACATGGCGGGGAAACTAACCGATCGATAGGTTTCCCTGCCACGGAGGGCCGATGACAGAGAGTCTGCCGAGCGACTACGACTCGACGTATTCGCACCTCGCGCACGCAAACGACCTCGAACCCTCGGGCGGGCATCGCGTGCTGCGACAGTGCCCGATCCACCGCGAGGCTGACCACGATCCGCCGTTCTACGTGGTGAGTCGGTATGACGATGTGCTCGACGTACTGAAGAACAACGGGACGTGGGGCAACCGGCACGGCCCGGGCGTCTTCTTCCAGGAGAATGGGGTCCTCGGCTCGGCCGATGACCCCGACCACCGGCGCCAGCGAGGCTTGCTCCAGCCTGCGTTTCGACCACGCGCGCTGGCTCGCTTGGAGCCGCGGGTGGAGGCGCTCTGCGCGGAGCTGTGGGAAGAGGCCTTCTCGTCGGATGGGGCGGGCGACTTCGTTGAGCTGTTCGCGTTCCCGTTCCCTGCGCTGATGATCGGCGAACTTCTCGGAGTCGAACCCGGCGACCGCGATCGATTCGGTCGGTGGTCCCAGGCGATCGTCACGAGCCTCGGTGACAGCGACATGGACGCCTACGACGAGGCGACGAGATCGATCTGGGCCTACGTCGACGACATGGTCGATGCTCGCCTCGCGGCGATCGATGCCGGTGCGGACCCGCCCGATGACGTCGTGACGCTGCTCACCCAAGCTGTCGGGTCGGGAGGGCTCTCCCGAGACGAGCTCCGCCGTCTCGCCCATCAACTTCTTGTCGCCGGTCATGAAACGACCGCGAGCCTCATCGGCCTGATGCTCTACCGGCTGATCGAGAACCCCGCCCTCCGTCTCGAGCTCCGCGAGGAGCCGGAGTTGATCGACTCGGCGGTCGAAGAATTCCTGCGGTTCGATTCGCCGGTCCAGGGCCTCTTTCGTACAGCGCGTGATGACGCCAGCGCGGCTGCGTACACCGTGCCGGCGCGCAGCAAGCTCCAGGTTCTCTACGCCTCAGCGAACCGTGATCCTGCCGTGTGGGCGAACCCCGATGAAATCCGCCTCCATCGCGATTCGGCGACCGCCCGACAACATCTCGGGTTCGGCTGGGGCGTCCACTACTGCATCGGGGCTCCGCTGGCTCGAATCCAGGCGCAGCACGCCTTGCGGCGAATCGTGGACGGATTCGAGAGCGTCGAACTCGATGGACATCCCACCTTGTCCGCACCATTCGTGTTGCGCGGCTTCACGGCGATGCCGATCCGCTGGACGGTCCGCCGATGACGTCAGTCGCGAAGATCCGGCCGCGTTTGCTCGATCATGTCGTATTCGGCCGTGCTCGGGAGTTTCTGGCTCGACGCCGCGCCGTCGACGTTGATCGTCTCGCCGGAGACGTAGGCACCCTCGTCGGAAGCCAGGTACAGCGCGCAGTTGGCAATGTCGCGCACGTCGCCCATCCGACCGAGCGGCGTTTGCTGGCGGACCGCTTCCAACTTGATTCGGTCCTGGAAGAGCCCGGCGGTCATCGGTGTCTCGATCAAGTGGGCGGCGATCGTGTTCACCCGCACGTTGCCGGCGCCGTACTCCACTGCCGCGATTCTGGTGACGTATTCGATTCCGGCCTTGGAGCCCGCGTAGGCGGCGTGGCCCGGCGACGGGTTGTGCGCAGTGAGCGACGACACGTTGATCATCGAACCGCCGCCGCTCGCGGCCATTGCATTGCACAGATGCTTCATGGCCCAGATGGCTCCGATGAACTGCACGTCGACCATCGGCTGGAGGACATCGGGTGTCAGGTCTGCGATGCGGGTCGAGCGGGCGTAGCCCGCACAGTTCATGCCGATGTCGACGGTGCCGTGCCGCTCGACCACGGCGTCGACCAGGGCACCGACCGAGTCGTGGTCCGTGGCGTCGCACGCCATGCCCCAACCTCCGAGGGGGGCGGCCGCCTCCTCTGCCGCATCGCCGCGGCGTCCGGCGATGATCACCGTGGCGCCCTCCTCTGCGAGTCGCTCGGCTGTGGCGAGCCCGAACCCACTGGAACCGCCGATGATGACGGTGACCTGTCCGTCGACTCGGCCGCGATGATCTGTGTCCTGCATTCGAAGGAGCGTAACCACCCATGACCGACCACCCGAACGAACCGACCGCCGTCGTTGATGCCTTCATCGCCGCGATCGAGCGGAGCGACGTCACCGCAGCCGTCGCTCTCCTGGCCCCCGACTGCGAATACGACAACGTGCCGATGGGAATAGTCCACGGTCCGGAGGCGGTTGCCGCGATCCTGCGACCGATGCTCGCCGGATGCAGCGAGGTGGACTGGCCGGTGCTACGTCAGAGTTCGAACGGCCCCATCGTCTGCAACGAACGCCTCGACCGTTTCCGCATGGCACATGGCTGGGTGGAGGTGCCGGTCGCCGGCGTGTGGGAGGTTCACGACGGGCTGATCACGCTCTGGCGTGACTACTTCGACGAAACGACCTACCGAAACCAACTCCCGCCCCGAGCAGAAGGAAACTGACCAATGGCCGACGACTACGAGGACGTGTCCGTCTTCACCCTGTCCGACGAACGTGAGCAAGTGCTCTTCTCGAAGCAGACCGAGTGCACGTTCATGTGGACGAACAAGGCGGGCGAGCCGGTCGGCGTGATCATGAACTACGTCTACCGCGATGGAAGCTTCTGGCTGACGGCGACGCGCCAGCGAGCCCGTATCCCGGCGATCGAGCGAGATCCGCGGGTCGCGGTGGCGATCACGAGCCGGGGAACGGATATCGGGATCAGCCAGAGCGTCAGCTACAAGGGGATCGCCCACGTCCACGAAGATGATGCGACCAAGGAGTGGTTCTATCCAGCGCTTTCCGCCTTCGTCCGTCCCGACGATGAGGCGAAGCAGCAGGCCTTCGCCGACCATCTCGACTCGCCTGGCCGCGTGGTGATCGAAGTGAAGCCGACTACTCGAATCGGGTTCGACAGCGAAGAGATGTTCCGCGGTTCCGCCGCCGGGAAGACCCAATCGATGCTCGACTGAGCGCGACCTCTACCGAACGCGAAACGGCCCCGGGGTGAACCCCGGGGCCGTCGTCGTTCACACCGGAGGATGTGAGTTCAGTGGATCAGCCGAGGCCCCACAGCGTGGCGAACTGATCAGCCATGCCGTCCGGTCCGGGCCAACCGTTGGTCGCGATCAGCGGCTCGGCTTCGGCGGCCGAGCTGGCGATCCAGTTCGGAAGGTCGGCGCTCGAGCGCTCATCCGGATTGTCCTGACCGATCGAGTGGCGGGCCATGGCATCGACCATGATCCACGCCGCGTATTCCTTGGGGTTCGCTGTCCAGAACTGGTGCGTTCCGTCCACGATCTCCTGGAGCACGGCCCCACTGAAGTCGACACCGACGAGGCTCACGCCCTCCAGTAGACCCGCGTCGGCGAGCACCGTCGAGACCCCTGTGGTCAGACCGTCGAACGCGAAGTGCACATAGTTGATGTCGGGATCGCTCTGCAGTGCCGCGACAATTGCTCCGGCGACCTCGCCGGCGATCAGCTGGTCGATGGTGACGGCAAGCTCCGTGAAGGTGCAATCCGGGCAGTTCTCGTCGTAGGCGGCCTGGGCGCCTTCACGCTCGGAAACGAGCACGGCGAAGTCGGGGATGTTGACCATCAGGACATTCGCGTCGCCGCCGCTGTCGGCGATGACCGCGTTTGCGAGGAGACCGCCCGCGCCGAACACGTCGTCATCGTCGCCACAGTTGGTCCAGATGTTGTTGTTCGGTCCGTCCGGGTCTGTCGTGTCGAAGCAGCTCATGAACGCGATGCCTGCGTCCGCCGCTGCGGTGATCTGGTCTTGGACCAGCGCCGGTGGGGTGCCGGTGATGGCGATGTAGTCGACGCCGAGGTCGATCGCCTGCTGGAATCCTGGAGCCGGATCGAACGACTGCACGCTGATGATCTCGAGATCCCAGCCGAGCAGATCCGTTGCCGCCTCGAAGCCCGGCGTGATCGCCGCGCACGACGGAAGCTCGCACTCGAGCCAGGCAACCGTCGCTGCTCCGGGGACCGAGTCGAGCGGTGTCGACGGAGTGATCGATGTGGGCGCCGAGCTGTTGGCATCAACGACGGCTTGCGCTGCCGCGACACCCGCCGGGACGTCACCGTCGCCGGAGTCGTCCACCATGTCGTCGTCGGCCGGCGGGTCGTCGCCGCTGTCCTCGTCGTCGCCGCAGGCTGCAGCGATCAGAGTGAATGCCAGCAACAATGCCAGCATGCGAATGAGCTTCTTCATGTTCCCTCCAGGGAGTGGGTCATCGGAGGAGCGGCACAAATTAACCGGTTAGTATCTAGCCACTCTCGTCGAACGGTAGTGGGCCAACGGAGACATGTCGAAGATCCTCACCGTGGGCAGCCTTTCGAAGATATTTCCCGGCCAGGTGGCCTTGACCGACTTCGACATCGAGATCGAGGCCGGCTCGACCCACGCACTCGTCGGCCAGAACGGGTCCGGCAAGTCCACCTTCATCAAGATCCTCGCGGGATACCACGCGCCCGATCCCGGAGCGGCGGCCCACATCGCCGATCAGCCGCTCCCATTGGGTGACGGACGGGCGGCGCACGGGGCTGGCGTCCGCTTCGTCCACCAGGATCTGGGAATCGTGGATGCACTCAGCGCGGTCGAGAACATCTCGATGGGAGTCGGCTACACGACCAATCGCTGGGGTCGGATCCGCTGGACGGACGACACGGCGCGAGCCGTCGATGCCCTCGACGATCTGGGGTTCACCGACATCGATGTCACCGTGCCCGTCGGGTCCTTGGCGCCGTCGCAGCGAACCGCCGTCGCGATCGCGCGCGCCCTGATCGGGTGGGAGGACGGCGCCAACCTCCTCGTGCTTGACGAGCCGACGGCGTCGCTGCCCGGCGCAGACGTCGAGCGCCTCTTTGCTGCGATTCGACGGCTGAAGCAGCGCGGCGTCGCCATCTTGTACGTGTCACACCATCTCGACGAGGTGTTCGAGATCGCCGATGAGGTGACGATCCTGCGAGACGGGCGACGGGTCACGACCGTTTCGACTGACGCAGTCGACCACGAGGGTCTGATCGAGCTGATGATCGGCCACAAGCTCGAGAAGCGAGAGGCGACCAAGCGGACCGCCGCCGCCGGCGAAGGTGGCTTGCGGGTGCGCCAACTCACGGGCGGCACGCTTCTCGGCGCTGATCTGGACGTCGGTCCCGGCGAGATCGTCGGCGTCGCCGGCATCACCGGGTCGGGAAGGGAGATGATCGCGCCGCTCATCACCGGTCAGATACCGAGCGATGACGGCACGGTAACCGTCGGTCAGACCCCGATCCCGAACTATGCCCCGCGAGCCGCGATCCAGGCTGGAATGGCCTTCGTGCCGATCGACCGGGCGACGCTCGGCGTCCTCCCGCTCGAGTCGGTCCGAACGAACATCACCCTCGCCGACCTCCGCCGCCACTGGCGAGGTGGCCGCCTCCGACACGGCGACGAGCGGGCCGAGGCTGCCGAGTTGATCGAGACGCTCAGCGTCAAGACCCCGAGCACGGAGACCGCCGTAGCGGTTCTGTCCGGTGGAAACCAGCAGAAGGTGCTCTTTGCCAGAAGCCTGCGGCTCACGCCCCAGGTGCTCGTCCTCGACGACCCCACCACCGGGGTCGACGTCGGAGCGAAGGAGGAGATCCTTCAGCTGATCGAGCAGGCGGCGGCCACTGGGGCTGCGGTGCTGGTTGCTTCCACCGACACCGACGAGATCGTGCGCATCGCCCATCGCGTCGTGGTCATGGTCGACGGACGGATCAACGACGAGGTGAGCGGGGCGGACATGACGGCGGAGAACATCGAGCGGGCGCAACTCCAGACGACGAAAGCAGGCGTGTGATGGCAGCTCCGGCAATCGACCTCGACGCGGCTGACGACACGCCGCAACCGTCGGTCTGGTCGCGGATCGGGCTCGACCGGTTCAGCGGCCTCTACTTGCTCGCCCTGTTCTTCGTGTTCTTCGGCTTCACCGAGGACAACTTCCTCCAGTGGAACGGCAGCATCGAGTTCGTCCTCACCGAGAAGGTGATCGTGTGCATGCTCGCACTCGCCTTCCTCGTGCCGATGACCACGGAGACGTTCGACCTCTCGATCGGTCATCAGATGGCGCTGTCGCTCGTCATCGTGAACAAGATCGCGCTGGAAACCGATCTTCCGGACATGCTCGGCGCTGTCGTGGCGATGCTCGCCTGCCTCGTGGTCGGCGCTCTCAATGGGCTGATCGTCGTCGGGTTCCGGGTCAACAGCTTCATCGCTACGCTCGGCATGAGTCAGGTCGTGGCCGCCGTGATTCGTCGGATCCACGACCGCGGTCAGATCACCGCCGCGCTCGGGGACGACTACGTCAACTTCGGCAAGCGCGACGTGTTCTCGTTCTCCTGGCCGGGATCCGGTAGCGAGATCTCGCTGCCCTACTACTTTTTCTACGGCCTGATCGTCGCCGTCATCGTGTGGTTCGTCCTCGAGCACACGCCAGTCGGGCGGCACATGTTCGCGACCGGCGGCAACCGCGAGGCGGCCCGCCTCTCGGGTGTGAAAACGGATCGGCTCACGTGGGGATCGCTGGTCGCCTCCTCGGCGATCGCCGGATTCGCCGGGCTCATCTATTCGTGGAAGTTCGGCACCTACGGCAGCACGGTCGGCCCTCCGTTGCTCTTCCCGGCCGTCGCCGCAGTGTTCTTCGGCGCATCGCAGCTGCGGGGCCGTCCCAACGTGTGGGGCACGATCATCGCCGTCTACACATTGGCCTTCGGCATCAAGGGCATCGGGCTCCGGTACCCCCGCGAGATCGACTGGATGCAGCCCCTCTTCGAGGGACTCACGTTGATCATCGCAGTCGGTATCGCGAGCCGACAGGGGATCATCAAGGTGCGCAAGCGGCGCGTCGACGTGGAGCACGAACCGCCGCCCCGGTCGCGTTAGTCGGCCCAATAGGGCGCCCGCAGCGCCCGCTTGTTGATCTTGCCCATCGTGTTACGGCCGAGGTCGTCCACGAACTCGAGCGACCGCGGGCACTTGTGATGGGACAGCCGTTCTCGGCAGAAGTCGAGGATCTCGTCGGCAATCGCATCCGTGTCGTCGCCGATGCTGCTCCCTCTGATGACCAGGGCCCGCATCTGCTCGCCCATCTCCGCGTGGGGGATGCCGATGCAGGCGACGTCGGCGACGGCCGGATGCTCGATGAGGATGTTCTCCGCTTCGGCCGGGTAGAGGTTCACGCCACCTGACACCACCATGTCGGAGAAGCGATCCGTGATGAAGACGAACCCGCCGTCGTCCATGTATCCGATCTCGCCGAGGGTGAAGACGCCAGGTTCGATATGGGCCTCAGCGGACTTCTTCGGGTCGTTGTGGTACTCGATGCCGCGTCCGGTGCTGTCGCGGAAGTAGAGACGGCCCTCGGTGTTCGCGGGAACAGGCTGGTCGTCGTCGCCGATCACGACTGCCTCGAAGGGTGGGAGGGCCCGGCCGACCGAGCCGGGATGTTCGAGCCAGTCCGTGCTGCTGATGGAGCACGTGGTGCCCACTTCACTAGCGCCGTAGGCCTCGTAGAGCACCGGGCCCCACCAGTCGATCATCGCCCGCTTCACATCCTCCGGACACTTGGCACCGGTGTGAGCGACGTAGCGCATCGAGCTGATGTCGTAGCGCGCCTTGACCTCGTCCGGCAGGGCAAGCAGGCGCACGAAGTGGGTGGGAACCATTACGGCGCCGCCGGTCTGGTATTCGTCGATCTTCGCGAGAGTGGTCTCGGCGTCGAAGCGTCCGAGGATCACGGAGGGCACGCCGGCCACGAGGATGCGCATGCCTGACAACGGACCGGTGTGATACATCGGCCCGACGACCAGGTGGGGAGCGAAGTCGACCCAGCGCGACTCCCGCAGCACGTCGAGGTGCTCGTCCATCGTTGCGCCGCCGGCGAACATCGTGGGCGGGAGCTCGGTGCCCTTCGGCCGACCCGTGGTGCCGGATGTGTAGAGCAGGTTCGGGCGGGGGACGACGTCGCTCGGCGGGTTCTCGTCCCGTCCCTGCTCGAGCCACTCGGCCCACGGGATTATCTCGCTCGGTAGATCTTCGCCCCAGCCCACGACGGTCTCGACACCGGCCCGACGGGCGGCATCCAGTCCGGCGGCGGCTGTCTCCGGACCGACAAACAGGATCGAGGTGCCCGAGTCCGAGAGGATGTAGGACGCCTCGTCGGCGGTCAGATGGAAGTTGACCGGCACGGCGGAGGCGCCGCCGAGTAGTCCGCCCAGATGGGCGAGCGCGGTCTCCGCGGCGTTCTCGGCGAACACCGCGATGCGATGCTGTGGTCCCAGATCGGCATCAAGGATGTTGTTGGCCGTGCGGTTGAGTGCGGCGTCGACCTTTGCCCAGCCGAGCCGCTGATTCGGGTCGATGAGGGCGAAGTCGTCGGGACGCTGCGCAGCGAGGTCTGCGCTGAACCGGGGCATGGTGCGCTACTCCGTGACGGCGTTGTGGAAGTCACCGGAGAGATCCCCGGGGCCCTGATAGTGAGGCGTGAGCTCGCGGCTCGCGAACAGCCACTGGCCGTCGACGCGCACGTACGAGTCGTCGTAGTGGCCGAGCATCATCGAATTGGTGCCGTCGGATCGCTGCATCGCTTCGAGGATGTACCAGCGGCCGGTACCGGTTCCGCTTTCCTCGTCAAGTTCAGCGGCGCCGTTGAACACGGTCTGGATCACGGCGGTGAAGCGGGTCATCGCTCCCGTCCACATCTCGAGGATCGCCTCGCGGCCCTCGACTCGCCGACCCTTGCCGAGATCCCAGACGCCATCGGGAGCCCAGGTGCTTCCCCACTGGCCGAAATCACGGTGCACGACCGCGTCGGAGTAGTCGTGCACCAGTCGTTCGATGGCGTCGCGGCTCATGTTGCCTGACCTTCCTGGACCGCTGTGATGTAGCGGTTGATCGTGTCGTGGAGATGGCGGGTGCGGATCTCCTGGTAGTTGCCGAGCGTCTGACCCTGCTTGGCGCTGGCCCGGAAGCCGCGGGTCTGGGCAGCCAGGTTGGATGTGTCCTGGTCGTAGACCGCGCCGAGCGACTGCTGTATCCCGGGGACCGTCGTGTAGCTGTCGTCGACGTCGAGGTCGTAAGGCGTGGCGGGCTCCGGCCGGCGGCCGCTGTCCGGGACGGGCCGCAGGATCACCAGGTCGAAGATCGAGTGGTCGACGTCGTGACCGTCCGGCCGGAATCGGTAGACCATCGGGAACTGGAGCCCGGGGAAGAAAAACGCGTTGGGGAACAAGAAGTACTCGATCGAGTCGATCGCCTCGCTGGTGGAGAGATCGGAGACGTCGATGCCATAACGCTCGCCCAGCGTGTCGCGCGTCCAGCGGGCGTAGACATCGCGGGCGGTCTCACCGTGCTCACGGGCGGGGACGGCGCCATCGGGGTTCTTGCGCGCCATCAACAGCTCGATGATGCCGTCGTCGTCGAGTCGCTCGTCTTCAGGCACGTGAGGCGACGGGGTCGCGGCCGTGTGGACGAATCGACTGACGTGGTCGCCGAACACGTCGTACTGCGCGTTGGCGTCGCCGGCAGTGGGGATCGACTGCGGATGGGTTTCCTTGACGTGGTACGCCTCGAGGAACGCCTCCTGGGCAGCTTTCCAGTTCGCGGGGAGCCGCTTGCGAACGTGGAGTTCCACGAACTTCTCGGCCAGGTTCCAGTTCGCGAAGTGCTCGGGCAGTTCGCCGAGATAGTCCTCGAGATCCGGCGCGTCGTCGCTCCAGTTCACGAAGACGAAGCCGCCCCACAACTCCACGCGGATCTCGGGCAGGTTCGCGGTGGCCTTGTCGACGTGGGGAAAGTCCCACTCGCAGGGAACGTCCGTCAACGTGCCGTTCGTCGACCAGGTCCAGCCGTGGAATGGGCAGGTCACCTGGTTGCCGAACCCGGACGAGCCAGCCGGCTTCAGCTGCGTTCCGCGATGCAGGCACGCGTTGTAGAAGGCGCGGATGACGCCGTCCTCGCCCCGCATGACGAGGGCGGAGCGGTCGCCGACGTCGTAGACCTCGTAGTCGCCGGGCTCGGGAATGTGCTCCTCGCGGCAGGCCCATTGCCAGGTTTGAGACCACACATGGTCGTGCTCGAGGCGGGCGAAGTCGGGCGACGTGTACTCGGTGTACGGCAGGTCGTCGCTGCCGAGGTAGACGGGGCTTTCCCGCAGCAGCACCTCCGGTGGCGGCGCAGAGTCGGCCCGCAGGATGTCGGCGGTGCTCGGCCCGGGACAGCGAGCGGCTCCGGGCTCGAGGTCGTCGGTCATCTCGTCGCCTCCGGTCCATACGATGGCGCCATGAGCGAGTGGGTCAAGATCGGAGCGATCGAGGTGGCGGACGGCGCCGTGATTGCCGCGATCGCCGGGGGACTCGACCTCGCGTTGTGTCGGGTGGACGGCGTGCTGCACGCGATCGCGGATCGCTGCTCGCATGCCGAGGCGCGACTGAGTGAGGGTCGCCTCCGTCGCGGTTGTCTTGTCTGCCCGCGCCACGGCACGGGCTTCGACGTCCGCGACGGCACCCACCAGGGCCCGCCTGCGATCGTCGGCGTCGCGTCGTACGAGGTGGTCGAGGACGAGAGTGGCGTGCGCGTGAACATCACGCCGCGTTGATCGGGTTGATCGACGTCTGCAGTGGCCGCACATGTTCGAAGTCGTTGATCTGAACGACGCGGCGGAGATCGTCCATTGCTCGAATCGTCGTGATCGACGTGTGGTGCACGGTGCAGATCGTGTCGAGGTCCGACTGCATCACGTGAGCCAGGTATGCGTTGATCACGCCGCCATGGCACGTGACGACGATGCGCTGTCCTTCGTGGGTCGCCGCGATCGAGTCGATCGTGCTCACGACCCGCTGGCGGAAGGCAACGCGGTCCTCCCCGTCCGGATAGGCGTCGTAGCGCCGAGTCCGGTTCGCCTCGCGGAGAATCTCGCGCAGTGGGCCCTCACCGCCGGTCGCCTCGAGCAGCGTGAGGTCCTGATCGAAGCCCTTCCAGATGTCGATCTCTTCGATCATCGCGTGGAGCGCGACATCGTGGCCGTGATGGCGGGCGATGGCGAGGCCCGTGTCGTGGGCTCGCTGCATCGGTGATGAGTGCACCGCGTCGATCTCCCACGAGGAGAGCCGTTCGGCGACGGCCTCGGCCTGCTTGACTCCCAGATCGGAGAGCGGCGCGTCGCGGTTGTGATCAAGGCTGCCCTCCGTCGAGAACTCTTGTTCGCCATGGCGGACGAGGACGATCTCGCAGGCGCCCTCGATCGATGGCAGGAACGAACTACCGAGATCGACGGAGCGGACCTTGCCCATCAGAGGCTCAACGACTGAGGATCGTGACGCCGGAGATTCCTGGCGCCCCGTAGACGTGGGTGTACGCGGTCTTGGGGTCGTTCGGCACCTGCCGGTCACCGGCTTGGCCCCGCAGCTGCAGCACGTTCTCGTAGACCTGACGAAGACCCGACGCGCCGACCGGCTCGCCGTTGGCGAGGCATCCGCCATCGGTGTTGACCGGGAAACGACCGCCGATCTCGGTCTCGCCCATGGCAATCATCCGTTCCTGCTCGCCGTGCTCGCAGAAGCCGTTCTCGGCCATGTGCATGATCTCGGCGCCGACCTCGGTGTCTTGCAGTTGGGCGAGGTCCATGTCTTCCGGGCCCATGCCCGCCATCTGGTAGGCGGCCTTGGATGCGTCGACGGTCGGACCATCGCTGCGCTCGGTAGCGAGGTGCGGCGCCATCACCTCGAACGACCCGAACTTGCGCGACCGCACGGCTGCGGCGTTGAGATAGATCGGGGTGTCCGTGTACTGCTTCGCCTTGTCGGCCCGGCAGAGCACGAGTGCAGCGCCGCCCTCACCCGGCGAGCAGAACATGTACTGCGTGAGCGGGTAGGAGAGCATCGCCGACTCGGCGATCTCCGCCTCGCTCATGGGGCGGCGTCGCCAGGCCATCGGGTTCTTCGAGCCGTTGCGGAATGCCTTCTCGGCGACCTTCGCGAGGGTCGGCTCGGTGATCCCGTGGTCGTGCATGTAGCGATTGAGCTTCATGCCGAAGAACTGGGTGGTGAGCGCCAGCCCGGACTCGCCGTACCACTCCTCGAGGCCATGCGACGCGAGGTCGATGCGGAAGGCGCCGCGCTCGTGCTTGTCGAAGCCCACGGCGATGCCGATGTCGAACATGCCGGACTTGATCGAGTTGTAGGCGGAGAAGAGCGCTGACCCGCCGGTGGCGCACCCGTTGGCGACGTTGATGAACTGCAGGCCGGTGAGGCCGAGCTTGCTGACCATCGTGTCGGCCGCGCCACCGTCCTTGCTGCCACCGAACGCGAACTCGACGTCCTCCCATTGCACACCGGCGTCGGCCAACGCCCGGCGGACCGCTACGACCCCCTGGTCGATGCCCGAGACGCCATCGTGGCGACCGAACTCGTGCATCCCGATGCCAACGATGGCGACATCATCACTCATTGTTATGCCCTCTCAGTGCTGAAGCTCGGGGCCGCGCGGCCCCTCTCGTCGCGATTCATCAGGCGCCTCCAGAGTTGGCGGGGGCGAATGCGAAGGTGACCACTTCGTCTCCATCGTCGTTGATGTAGAGCGGATCCAGCACCATTTCGAGCTCCATGCCGATCTCGAGTTCGTCTCTGTCGGCGGTGGTGAGGCGGGACTCGACGCGAACGATGCCGTCGATCTCCACGTAGCCGACGCCGAAAGGCTCAAAGGTGACCGGGTCGTCGTCGCCTGCGTAGGGCGGCGACTTCGGCGGGTAGCCCTGGATCGTCCAGGTCCAGAGTGTGCCGGTCCGCCCGAGTTCGACCCGTTCGGTGGAGGATCCGCTGCACTTCGGGCAGTCCTGCTGGATCGGGAACATGTGGTTGCCGCATGCCGTGCACCTGCTGGCCAAGAGGCGGGGCTCCTCGCTCGGCCAGGTGAAGACGCCCTCGGCAACTGGGACTTGGTTGGCCATGAAAACTAACCTAGCGATCAATTATGATCCTTGATCAATCAAGCGCGAGCGAGTTCGCCAGGCTGCTGGCGGAACGACAGATCCGTCGGCGTCTCGTGGACTACTGCCACGGTGTCGATCGCTGTGATGCCGAGATGGTCGCGTCCGTGTACCACGACGACGGAACCGACGATCACGGGAGTTTCGTGGGGCTCGGATCGGACTTTGCGACCTACGTCGCGCGGCGACTGCGGGAGAGCTACCTCGCTACGCAGCACACGACCGCCGACCCGGCGATCGACTTCGTTTCGGACACCGCTGCGGACGTGGTGACCTACGTGCGGGCCGAGCACGTCGCGCAAGGCGACGACGGGTTGACGCTCGTCACGTTCGAGGGTGAGTACCAAGACCGATTCGAGGCGCGGGAAGGAACGTGGAAGATCGCGTCACGGGTGGTCGTCCACTCGTGGGACTCAAGACGCCCGCTGGAAACCGCGTTCGACCCCGGTCGGTTCGAAGAGCGGTTACGCCTCGGCTGATCCGGGGGACGTCTTCTCGAAGATATAGGCCGCCGCCTTGCGGGTGTACGCGACGCCTCGGCGCTGCTCGCGAATCACGTCAGGGGTCAGCGTCGTCGGCCGCTTCGGCTTGAGGTACGTGTCGAGATGGTCGGTGCCGAGCCGATACGTGCCGGACCGGTTCGTGATGACGGCAGCGAGTCGGTAACACGGATCCAGCGACGCGAGGGCGGCGTCGCCGTGGCTCGAATTGACCAGCAGGTGGCCACCGGCTTCGAGGTGCGGGCTGCAATGGTCGGTCACGATGCCGGTGTAGAGCGAGATGACGAGATCGAAGCTGCCCGCGGGAAGCGCGAGGTCTGTGTAGTCGCCGTGGTGGAAGGTCCATGTCGCAGCCTCGGCGCGGTTCCCGAGGATTTCCGCGACGCCCGCTTCATCGCCGAAGAAGGCCGCGGCTTCGTTGTCGCTGTCGACGTAGGTGACGTCGGGGAACACGAGCGACGCTGCCACGTCGACGAACGAGCCCGGGTACAGAACCTTCGTGTAGGGCCTGAGCTGCGCGGCCGCCTCGAAGAGGAGGCGGCGATCGTCTCCGTGTCGGCTCTGCTCCTCCCACAACGACTGTGTTCGTTCGTCCATCCGACGAGTCTCACAGAAACCGGCGAAGCCCGTCGGCACTGGCCTGCACGAACTCGGTCGCGTCCTTGTCCCAGTTCGCCTCGTTGCAGACTTCGAGCGACCAGGGCACGGCCGTGCCGGTGGATTGCACGGCCTCGACGAACCCGGCCACGTCCATCTCGCCTTCGCCTGGCGGGACCCGGGTCCGTAGCGTGTCGTCGTAGTAGGAGTCGAGCGTCGGCGTGAGCGGCCCGTCGCTCATCTGGATCCCCATCACGCGGTCGCCGGGGATGGCCCGGATCAGAGCGAGATCGTTCGCGCCCCGCTGGTGATGCCAGATGTCGACACAGACACCGCCGTTCGCGCGGTCGGCGTCCTGGACGAGACGCAAGGCGGCGGTGGCGTCGACCACGTTGGTGAACGGGAGGAACTCGAACCCGACCACGAGGCCGTGGTCGGCCGCGCGGTCGCACAACGCCGCAAACCCGGCGGCCGCGGCTCGGGGATCATCGACAGTCGGCCCGATCGCCTGGACGTAGCGACACTCGAACGCATTGGCCATCTCGAAGGCCGTGCGCTCCTGCTCGAGGTAGTCGTCCGTGGGCGTCGCGTCGGACCAACCCCGCAGCGCCTCGATCTCGGCCAAGCACAGGTTGCGTGCGTCGAGCATCTCCGTGAGCTCGCCCGGAGCAGTGCCCTCGGAGAGGAGACGCTGGTAGTCGCGGATGTAGAGGCCGATCGCCGCACAGCCCGCGGCTGCCGCCGCATCGAGCCGATTGGTGATGTCGTGGTGGCGGCCGAGGGTGAAGTGGCTGAGCACGATGTCGCGCGCTCGGAGGTCGTGGGGTTTGCGAGCGGTCGGCATGTGTGAACATTCTCTCCGACACCCGACGAGGAGCGCAGGCATGGGTCGATTGGATGGAAAGGTCGCAGTCATCACCGGTGGCGCGAGCGGGATCGGGGAGGGCACCGTCGAGCGGTTCGTGGCGGAGGGCGCCCGAGTGGTCGTCGCGGACATGCAGCGCGACGCGGGCGAGGCTGTGGTCGCGCCGCACGGCGACGCCGCCGCGTTCCATGAAACCAACGTGACCGTCGAGGCCGACGTGGCAGGTGCTGTGGACCTCGCCGTCGAACGGTTCGGGCAGCTCGACATCATGTTCAACAACGCCGGCATCGTCGGCGCCGTCGGCTCGGTCGCGGAGATCACCGAGGAAGCATGGGACCTCACGGTCGGCATCTTGCTGAAGGGCGTCTTCTTCGGCGTGAAGCACGCAGCCCGGGTCATGATTCCCGGCGGCGGGGGAGCGATTCTGTCGACGGCGAGCACGGCTGGCGTCCTCGGGGGGCTCGGTCCCCACCTCTACACGGCGTCGAAGCACGGCGTGGTCGGTCTGACCAAGTCCGTAGCGAACGAGCTTGGCGAGCACGGCATCCGCGTCAACGCGGTCGCCCCGGGCAACACCGCCACCGCGATGACGGCCGCAATTCATGGCGGCGACCCCAGCGATCTCACCGCTGTGACCGACCACATTTCGAGCCGGAATCTTCTCGGCATCACCGGCGTGCCGGCTGACATCGCAGATGCCGCAGTGTTCCTCGCATCGGACGAGTCGCGCTACATCACCGGTCACTGCCTCGTGGTCGACGCAGGCCACACAAGCTCGGGCGTCGGCGCGAATCGCTTCAACCAGGGCCCGCTCGGGATGTACCGCGAGGCCGGCCAGGTCGATCGTTAGCTCGCGTTGGGGTCGAGCAGCACCTTGATCTGATCGGTCGAGCCGGAGGCGAGATCCTCGAGGGTCGCGCCGAGTCCGTCGATCGAGGTCGTCGACGAGTGGAGCGGATCGACGACGATCCGGCCGTCGGCAATCAGCTGCATGGTCTCCTCGAACTCGTGGTGGAGGTACGCGAGCGCGCTCGTGGTGGTGATCTCCTTGTAGAGCCAGGTCCGCGGATTGATCGGCACGTCGCCGTCGGCCAGACCGATCAGACACATCAGTCCGCCACGTCGGGCCAGATCCACCGCCGTCTGCACCGTCGCCTGCGCCCCCACGCATTCGTAGACGATGTCGGCCCCGAGGCCGCCAGTCAGCGACTCGACGAGGTCGGCTGCGTCCTCGGGTGCGGTCACATGGGTCGCGCCGAGTTGTGTTGCGAGCGATCGGCGGGCGGCGCCGGGCTCGATCACGACGATCTCCGTGGCGCCCGCGGCGGCCACACACTGCAGCGTTGTCAGTCCGACCGGCCCGGCCCCCTGAACGACCGCGAAGTCACCCTCGCGTAGACCGCTTCGGGCGACCGCATGGAACGAGATCGTGACCGGCTCGACCTGGGCGAGTGCCTCGTCGCTCAAGCTCGGATGGGCGTGGATGACGCGGTCCTGGTGAACGGCGATCTGCGGTGCGAAACCGCCGTGCGGAGGCGCCTCCTTGTCTCGGCCGGTCGCGAACGACAGTGCAGTCGAGCAGTAGGCGAAGTGCCCCGACTCGCAGGCCGGGCACGTGCCACATGCCGGGGGAACGCCGACGATCACGCGGTCGCCCTCGGTGAATCGGCTCACCTCGGTGCCGATCGCAGAGATCGTGCCGGTCCATTCGTGGCCACAGATCGCCGGGTTGTAGTCGCGGCCTGAGGTGTAGGCGTGGACGTCCGTGCCGCAGATGCCGCACAGCGCGACGTCAACGACGACGCCCGACGGCGTCGGGGTCGGCTCCGGAAAGTCACGGACCTCGACCTGGCGAGTCCCGGTGATCAACGCTGCGTGCACTGTGGTCCAGTCCTGGTCTCGTGAGCGGAGATTGCCCCACATACTGACCGATCAATTATCGTCGCTCAACGAACCGGCAGCCTCAGTGGGTTCGCAGAAAGGGAAGCGACGTGGTACATCGACCAACACGCGGCGACGCTCCTGAGCGAATCGGCGAGACCGTGGTGACGCTCCCGGGCGTATCTGGGTCCACCCTGAGCGCAGAGGTCTACCGCGACGGCGAGCGCTACGAAGCCGAGCGAACCCGCGTGCTGCGCAACGCCTGGATGATCGCCGGTCGCTCCGAAGAGATCGGCGGAGAGGGCGATTGGCTCATCTACGAAGGCCACGGTGAAACGGTCGTTGTCGTCCGCCAAGCCGATGGCGCGCTCGCCGCATTCCACAACGTCTGCCAGCACCGCGGGGCCCGGCTGACGAGAGGTGAGACCTCAGGGTGCAATCGCCGGTTCACGTGCCCTTGGCATGGCTGGGTGTACGACACAACGGGCGACCTCGTGGGCGTCCCGGAGCGGGAAGACTTCGATCCTGTCCACCTCGATGGTCTTCGTATTCCGTCCGTCGCCGCGGATGAGTGGGGTGGGTGGATATGGATCAACCTGGCCGGTGACGACGCGCCGTCCCTCCTCGACTGGATCGGGCCCGAGATCGTCGAGGACCTCGGTCGCTTCCGCATGGAGGACATGGAGCTCGTGGACAAGCTCGTCTATGACCTGCGGGTCAACTACAAGGCGATCGTCGACGGGTTCAACGAGGTGTACCACGTCACCGAACTCCACCACGTCGACCCAGAGTTCACCCGGTCGGCCCGCGACACCGCGTTCCACATCAGCGGGCCGAACTCGATGATGTTCGTGCCTCGCCAGCAGCATCGCGACGCGCTGGCCGAGACGGGTGATCATCATCAGTTCTCGATCTGCCACTACGTCGTGTTCCCCAACGCGGTATTCAACAACAACCCGGATCAGATCCAACTCTTCCAGCCGGTCCCGGCGGCCGTCGACCGCACTCGCTTCATCTGCTGGGAGCTCATGTACCGACCAGAGGGCGGCGACGACGCTGACTACCCGGCGTATCGCGAAGCCGCCGATGTTCGGTGGAAGCGTCTTCGTGAAGTCGTCGAAGAGGACCTCTTCGTCTTCGCCGAAGTTGGCGCCACGCGCGACTCGATGGGCTACACGCAGAACATCTTCTCGACCCGGGAATGCAAGCCGACCCGGTATCACCAGACCATGGAGCACTGCGTCCGCGGCGGCTCCGCCATGGACATGTGGGACGAAACCAGCCCCACCGACAGGGAGACAGAATGATCATCATCGCCGGCCATCTCGAGTTCGTCGACAAGGAGAGCCGAGATGGTGCCGTGGTCGCGGGGGCCAAGGAACAGGAGGCCACGCGGGGCGAGGAGCCCGGATGCCTCGCCTACATCTTCTCGGCCGACCCGTGTGAGGACCGCAACATCCAGGTCTACGAGTTGTGGGAGGACGAGGCGACGCTTGCCGCCCATTTCCATCACCCGAACTACACGAACATGCGAACCGTGCTCCGGAGCTTCGAGCGAACCGGTGGCGATGTGCGGAAGTACCGCAGCGACCTGTCCGAGCCCGTGTACGACGACACCGGCACCGCGCGGGCCGACTTCTTCACGGCCTGATCTTTTGATGAGCGAACCGCGCGGTGACGAGGCTGTCGAGCTGCTCCAGACCCTGATCCGCAATGCGTGCGTCAATGACGGCACCGAGGAGAGCGGGCAGGAGATCCGCAACGCAGACGTGCTCGCGACATTCCTCGAAGGCGCTGGCCTCGAGGTGGAGCGGTTCCACGCGGCG
The DNA here is from genome assembly GCA_029246685.1 of Acidimicrobiales bacterium. GTDB lineage: Bacteria > Actinomycetota > Acidimicrobiia > Acidimicrobiales > Aldehydirespiratoraceae > JAJRXC01. Next base: position 22,858 of record JAQWMR010000017.1, read on the forward strand.
CCGGGGCGAACGTCACTGGTGGCGCGCATCGAGGGGACCGATCCCGACGCGCCAAGCCTCTGCCTGAACGGTCACACCGATGTCGTGCCGGTGAACATCGATGGCTGGCGGGAGGATCCGTTCGGCGGCGAGATCATTGACAACGAAGTCTGGGGACGCGGCGCGGTCGACATGCTCGAGTTGACCTCGTCGATGGCGGTCGTCACCCGCGCGATCGCTCGCTCAGGCACTCGCCTCCGCGGCGACCTCGTCTTCTTCGCGGTCGCCGATGAGGAGGCGGGCTCGGCGTACGGCGCCCGCTGGGTCGGCGACCACCACCCCGAGGCCATCACGACCGATTTCCTCCTCACCGAAAACGGCGGGCTCCACGGCGGCACGACCGATGACCCGACCATCTCGATGGTGGTGGGGGAGAAGGGCATCGCGTGGCGGCGCCTGAAGGTTCGCGGCACCCCCGGACACGGCTCGCGGCCGTACCGCTCCGACAACGCGCTCGTGAAAGCCGCCGCGGTGGTCCAACGACTGGCCGAGTACCAGCCCGGGCCGCGGTTCCACGAGATCTGGCGGCCCCAGGTCGATGCCATGGGAGTCGACGACGACATCAAGGCGATCCTGCTCGACGACGGGGCGATCGACGAGGCGCTCGCGGTGCTCCCCAACGCGGCTCAGGCCGGACACATCCATGCGTGCACCCACACGACGTTCTCGCCGAATGTGGTGGGCTCGCAGACGAAGACGAACATCATTCCGGATGCGGTCGACGTCGAGGTCGACATCCGAACGCTTCCCGGCGAACGCACCGAGGACGTCGAGGCGCATCTCCGTGAGGCGCTCGGCGATCTCTACGACCAGGTCGATATAGAGATCCTGCTCGACGAGCCGTCGACGCACAGCCGCGTCGACACCCCGCTCTGGGACTCGATGCAGAAGGCTGTGGCCAACCCGTTCCCGACCAGTCGGATCTCGCCTAGCCTCTCTGTGGGATTCACCGATGCGCGCGTGCATCGAGAGCTCGGCGCCGTCAGCTACGGGGCGGGGCTGATGAGTCCGAACCTGAGCCCCACCGAGTTCGGCAGACGCTTCCACGGGAACGATGAGCGGATCGACATCGAGTCGATCCATCTGACGACGCAGTTCTACGCCGATGTCGTCGCCGACCTGCTCGGCTAGCCGCTCAGGTCCATGGCCGTATAGCCACCGGAATTGCGCTCTGGATGGCCATGCCGGTGATCGGGTCGTAGCCGACATCGTTCGCGACGAGCCGATTGGTGGGCGACCCGTGCTCGTGCACGTCTCCCTCGCTACGGGAGCCCAGGCCCCAGGCGTGTGACATCGAGACGACCCCGGGCTTCACGTCGTCACCCGCGGCGGCCACACCGACAATGCGGCCATGCGGCGACTCCAGCGCCACGAGGTCGCCCTCGGCGACGCCGAGCTCGGTGAGATCGTCCGGATGGAGGTACGCGGGGTTCGTGGTACCCACCGAGGCGAGGCCGGGGAGTTCGCGGCCGAGTGAGTTGAGGACGTGCTTCATGCGTCGGCTCACGAGACGGAACGGGAAAGCGGCATCGGCTGCAGGTTCGTCACGGACCACGCTGAGCTCGTCGACCACGTCGGGCGGGGCGACCGCGAACCGGGCATCGGCACCGGGGTCGGCGTCGACGACGCGGACGACGTCGTCGTGAACGACACCGCGCTGCGTTCGCATCTCCGCGATCGGCATGCGGGCCGTGCCGTAGACGAGGTCCAGGATCGTGTCGTCGTCGACGGAGTCGGCCACCGCGCCGGCGCCCATCGGCACCGTTCCGCCGGGGAGCGTGATCGGCGTGTCGTTGCGAGCCGCGATGCCGGCGAACACCTCCCATTCGCTCAGCAGGTCGACGTCGGTTTCCAGCACTGCGGGCGTGTAGTTCGTGTACACAGCGGGGATCCGCTTGTCCATGATGTGGGGCACGTCCGGGCGCTCGAGTTCGAGCTTCGGCGCGATGACGTAGTCGGCCATCTCCGCAGTGGGGGTCATCCGCGGATCGATGACGACCAGCAGGTCGAGGTCCGCAAGCGCCGCCTCGGTCTTCTCCTGATCCGGGAACGCGACCACGGGGTTGCCGCCGGACACGATCAGTGCCCGTACCTGCCCGTCACCGGGCTCGAGAATCTCGTCGGCCAGGGAGTTGGTCAGCATCTCGCCAGGCTGCCCTCGTAGGTCTCGCATGCGATGCGGCGCGCCCGGCGCGGGGTCGCTCGGTGCGATCACCTGGGCCCGGCGAGTGTCGCCCGGGGTCAGGAACGCGCCGCTCTCGAGGGTTTCGCCCGACCGCAGAACGCGGCCGCAGATCACATTCAACGTGAGCGTGAGGTGTTCGCTGAGCATCGAGTGCGGCGCCATGTTCGGGCCGGTACCCGTGCCGCCGGCGCCGCGGGGTCCGGCTGCGAAGAGTTCAGCGGCGGCTTGGACGTCGGCCGCATGAACCCGGGCCCGCTCCGCCGCAACGTCGAGCGTGAACGGGTCGACCGCACGGCGGAGGTCGTCAAGGCCGTCGACGAACTCGTCGCAGAACGTGGAATCGTGCAGTCCGTCGTCGAGGATGTGGCGGATCATCGCCGAGAGGAGCGCGGGGTCCTGGCCGGGCTGCACCTGGAGCCAGATGTCGGCGAAGGATGCCGTCTCGGTGCGACGGGGATCGATGACGATCACCGACATACCCCGCTCTTTGGCCTCCCGCAGTTTCACGAATGGGTTCGTGCCCTGGAGCCCGCCGGCCGGGCCGTAGCTGGAGACGAGCGGGTTGTAGCCCACGATCAGTGTGACGTCGCTGTCGGTGAAGTTGTGCCAGCCGGCGTCCCACGCGCCGAGGCGCAGCGCAGCGCTGCGATGAGCCGGTTGGTCGATCGTCACCGAGGTGTAGAATGACGGCGAGTCGAACCCGGCGTGCCAGGCGGCGGCGACCCCGGCGGCGGTCGAGTTCTGGAAGGCGCCGGTGCCCGTGTAGCTGGCGACGGCGCGAGGTCCGTGTTCGTCGACGATCGCGCGGATCCGCGCCGCGATGTCATCGAGGGCATCGGCGCTGGCGATGGGCTCGAATCCGCCGTCGGTCCGCCGCAGGGACGAACGAAGCCGGTCGGGGTCGTGATGTTGGTCGGCGAGCTGACGACCCTTGATGCACGTGTAGCCGCCGAAGACCGGATCGTCGCGGTCGCCGCGCACGCCGACAACGGTGTGGCCGTCCTCGATGTCGACGAGCACCGGACAGGCCGCGTGACACACACGGCAGAAGGTCTTCCGGATCTCCAGCATTTTGTCTAAAACTAACCGACGAGTTAGTTTTTTGTCGATGGGCCTCCGAGAATCGTTTGATATGGCGGATCGCGTCGCGATTGTCACCGGTAGTGGGCAGGGAATCGGCCGCTCGATTGCGTGGGGCCTGGCCGATCACGGCTGCGACGTCGTGCTCAACGCGCGGCGACTCGACGACCTGAAGAAGACCGCCGCCGGCGTCGAGGAACGGGGCCGCCGGGCGCTCATCGTGGACGGGGACATCCGCGACCTCTCCGAGACGATCGCTGATCGCGCGGTTGACGAGTTCGGACGCATCGACGTCTGGGTCAACAACGTCGGCGGGTCTGACGAGAAGGCGACAGCAGCGCTGATCGACACGCCGGACGAGACCTTTCGCAACCAGCTCGAGCTCAACCTCACGTCCGCCTTCCAGGGCTGCAAGGCCGCGGCGAAGCGCATGGGCCCGGGAGGCGCCATCGTGAATATCTCGTCAGGGGCCGGAACCCGGGGATCTCCGTTCACCGGGCCCTACGCGGCGGCGAAGGCGGGCATGAACAACATGACGCAGACGCTCGCCCTCGAACTCGCGCCGAACATCCGAGTGAACGCGGTCGCCCCGGGGCCGGTGATCACCGAAGCGTTCGAGCACGTCCTCACTGACGACCCCGAGAAGCTGGCGGAGATCACGTCGTCCATCCCGCTCGGGCGCACGGGGACGGGCGACGACATCGCAGGCGCCGTCATCTACCTCGCATCTGATGCCGCGTCGTGGGTCACGGGGCAGTTGATCCTCGTCGCCGGCGGGCGGACTCAGCGGACGGCGCAGTACACCCCGAAGGAAGAGTCGTGAGCGAGGGCTACAGCGGCGCTCGCTCGCCAGGCATCAGCTACCAGGAGCTGCTCGACAACGACACCCACGAGGTACCGCCGGTGCTGCGCCTGGAAGCCGAGGAGTACCTCGGCAGCGCCGACGTCGACATCAACCACTACATCTCCCGTGAATTCCACGAACTCGAGTTCGAGCACGTCTGGCGCAAGGTCTGGCAGTTCGCGTGCCGAGAGGACGACATTCCGGAGGTCGGCGACTACGTCATCTACGAGATCGTTCGCGACTCGTGGCTCGTGATGCGAACGGCGCCGGACGAGATCAAGGCGTACCCGAATGCGTGTCTGCACCGCGGTCGTCGGCTGAAGGATCACCCCGGCCAGTGCAGCGAGATCCGCTGCCCGTACCATGGCTACGCGTGGACGCTCGGCGGCGAGCTGAAAGAGGTGCCGGCTCGCTGGGACTTCGAGCACGTGAACGACGAGGACTTCTCCCTTCCCGAGGCGAAGGTCGACACGTGGGCGGGGTTCGTGTTCCTCAACGCCGACCCGGACGCCGAGTCGCTCGCCGACTACCTCGGAGACCTTCCGGAGCACTTCGAGATCTGGGATCTCGAGAACCGCTACACGCAGCTCCACGTCAAGAAGATCATCCACGCGAACTGGAAGATCGCCCAGGAGGCGTTCTGCGAGGCGTACCACGTCAACGCCACGCACCCGCAGATTCTGGCGTACCTCGGCGACACGAACAGCCAGGTCGACATCTGGGACAACTTCTCGCGGGCGATCACTCCCGGCGGGACGCCGAGCCCGCTGCTCGAGTGGGTGCCCACCCAGGACGAGATGATGCGGGCGATGACGGACACCCGTCACGACGAGCCCACGCCGATCCCGCTGACGGAAGACGAATCGATGCGGGCCGCCGGTGCCGAGGCCAGTCGCGATCGATGGCGTCCCATCGCCGGCGATCGGGTCGACACGATGTCCGACGCCGAGATGATGGACAACCTCGACTACACCGTCTTCCCCAACTTCCATCCATGGGGCGGCTTCAACCGGATCGTCTACCGCTTCCGGCCCAACGGCGACGATCACCGCAGCTCGATCATGGAGGTCCTGTTCCTCGCCCCGTACGCGGGCGAGAAGCCGGCCCCGCGCCCGATCCACTTCCTCGAGGAGCACGAGTCCTTCACCGACGCGCCGGAGCTCGGCACGCTCGGCAAGGTCTTCAACCAGGACCTGTTCAACATGGCGCGGGTGCAGCAGGGGCTCGAAACCACTCGCAAGCCCGGTGTCACCCTCGGCAACTATCAAGAGCTGAAGATCCGTTGGATCCACGCCAAGCTCGACGAGTGGTGCGGGGTCTACACGTGAGCAACGGGCTCCACCATCCGTTCACCCGGGCGCTCTACCAGCGCGACGACGACCACGACGGCATGGTCCGCGTGACCGACGGGGATCGTTGGGGCCGCTTCACCTCCGACGGGCGGTGGGTGGAGGGCGACATCCGCGAAGCGGACCCACAGCTCTGCGGTTGGGTCGCCGGCCCGAAGATGGTCCATCACCGGATCTCCAAGGATCACTGACGTGACCCGGGCCGACCTCGTGGCGATGGCCCAGCGCACGCTGGCCCACGCTCGAGCGGGCACGGCTCCACTGGCGGAGAGCGTGGTCGAAGTGCCGACGCGCACCTATGTCGATCCGAACCAGTGGGCGCTCGAGATGGACCGGATCTGGCGGCGAGTTCCGCTCGTGCTGGCACCGAGCGTGGCACTGCCGGAGGCTGGCTCCTACGTGGCGCTCGACGTGGCCGAGGTTCCTGTGCTTCTCAGTCGCGGCGCGGACGGGGAGGTTCGAGCATTCGTGAACTCGTGCGCGCACCGCGGCGCGATCGTCATGGAGGAGGGGCACGGCATCGCCCGACGGTTCACGTGCCCGTACCACGGCTGGAGCTACGACCAGGACGGAGCGCTCGGCGGCATTCTCGATCGGGAGGCCTTCGGTGAGATCGAGGTGGATTGCCACGGCTTGACTGCGCTGCCGTGCGAGGAACGCGCCGGGTTCGTCTGGGGCTCGCTCGACCCGCAAGCGGAGCTCGATCTCGACGCCTGGCTCCTCGGCTACGACGACGTGCTCGATCACCTGGGGTTGGCGGGCTGTCACCTGGTAGGTCGCCAGGAGGTCGCCGGCCCGAACTGGAAGGTGGCCTACGACGGCTATCTCGACTTCTACCACCTGCCGATCCTGCACAAGGACTCGTTCGGACCCGACTACTCGAACAAGGCGTGTTACGACGCGTGGGGTCCCCATCAGCGCCTGCTTCAGCCCGACGACCGAGTGATCGCCGCGCTCGACACCATGCCGGAGGACGACTGGACCGACGAGAAGCTCACCGGCGGCGTGTGGACCGTCTTTCCTGGCATCTCCGTGGCGAGCTTTGACGTTGGTGGACGCATGTTCATGGTCTCCGTCCTGTCGCCGGGATCGGCGGTCGGCAGCTCGCGCACCGTCCAGTACTTCTTGGCTCCGTTCGTGCCGGACGAAGAGCAGCAGCGGGCGATCGACAAGCGCATCGAGTTTCTTCTCGGCGTCGTGCGCGACGAGGACTATGCGACGGGGCTGCGCATCCAACGAGCGCTTGCGACAGGTGCAAAGGACCACGTCCTCTTCGGTCGCAACGAGGCGGGTGGCCAGCGGTTCCACGAGTGGGTCGAAGCGCTGGTCGGCGCGGACGACGCTGCCGCGCTCGCCTCGGTCGTCGCGACAGCTGACGTCGTCCATCAGCCGTGACTGCGATCGTCCTCACGGGCGGCCATCCGTTCGAGTCAGAGCCGTTCTTTGCGGTGTTCGACGAGATGGAGGGCGTGGACTGGCGCCACCTGGCCCATCCGGATGCCTATGCCCACCTCGCGGCCACCGACCTGAGCGACGACGTGCTCGTCTTCTACGACATGCCCGGGGTGGAGTTCACCGGGTCCGATCCGCCGATGCGGGCGACGTCACCGCCGGACGAGGTCGTCGAGCTGTTCGAGCGGATGACCCGTGACGGTGTACCGATGGTGTTCCTGCACCACGCCATCGCGAGCTGGCCGGCCTGGCCGGCGTTCGCCGAGATGCTCGGCGGACGGTTCCACTACGCGCCGGGATCCTTCATGGGCCAGGACTGGCCTGGCTCGGGCTACCGCCACGACGTCACCCACACCATGGAGGTCCTCGACCCCGATCATCCGGTCTGTGTCGGGTTGGGCGGCCATTTCACGATCACCGACGAGCTGTATCTCTTCCCCGTGGACGAAGCGGCGGTGATGCCCCTCATGCGGAGTGCGGCGACATTCGCGGACACGGAGTTCTTCTCGGCCGACCTCGCGATTCGCGGTGAGCGCGGCTCCCGCGACGGGTGGGCGCATCCCCCGGGGAGTGACCTGGTGGCGTGGACGACTACTGCCGGCGCGTCGACGATCGTGTACCTGCAGTTCGGCGACGGCCCGCAGGCCTACGCCGACCCGGCCTACCGACGCGCCTTGCGCAACGCCATCACGTGGGCGGCTCGTCGGCCGACCACTCCTGACTCGCCCTGAACATCTTCGCCCCGTCGTAGCCGATGCGCTGGACGGGCTCGACCTCGAGGATCACTCGATTCGGCGAGTCCAGGAACTGTTCGAACTCCGCCGCTCGCGCCGCGTCGCCCTGCAGTGCCATGGAGAAGTCGGGATAGAACCACGCCTTCGTCTCGGCGTCGTCGTGGACCGTGCAGAGGCCCTTGTACGTGACCGTCTTGTTGCGGGGGAGCGGGGAGCCGGTGGAGGTGACCACGATCGACACGCGCGGGTCGCGTCGGACAGCGTGGACGCGGGCTCGGTGCGCGGCGGCCGTGAGCCAGAACCGGTCGCGGCGCCAGATGTAGGACATGATCACGCCGACCGGCCACCCTTCCTTGTTCGCCCAGTTGAAGGTGCACTCGTTGTGGGCCAGGAGGAGCTCTTCCGCGCGGTCCGCATCGAGGTCGTAGTTCGCGAGATCCTCGTAGTCGAAGTCGTTGTCGCTCATGTGCCCTCCTTAGGGGCGGGGGAGAACTGGCCGGTGTTCGCCGTGATGCCACCGTCGGCGGGAACGACCGCACCGGTGACGGCGCTCGCCGCCGGGGAGACAAGAAATGCGAGCACGGCCGCGATCTCCTCGGGCTGGGCCCATCGTTGTAGCGGGATGCGTCGACGCAGACCCTCGAATCGCTCCGGCGCGCTCGTGAGTCCGCTCGTCATCACCGTCTCCGTCGGACCGGGCGCCACCGCGTTCACCCGGATGTTCTCCGGGCCGAGGTCCAGAGCGGCGGAGCGAACGAGGTTGAGAGCGGCGCCCTTCGACGTGTTGTAGGCCCACATGGCCGGGTCGCCGGCGATGCCGGAAGTGGATGCCGTCACGACGATCGCGCCGCCGCCTCGCGCCCGCATCGCAGGAATTGCCGCTCGGATGCCGAGCGCGACGGCCCGGACGTTGACGTCCACCGCGCGATCGAACTGCGCCAGGTCGAGCTCGTCGATGCGTCCACTCGCCGACGTTCCGGCGTTCAGCACGACGGCATCGAGGCCACCGAAGCGCTCGACCGCCGTCTGTACTACGTGCTCGTTGACGGCCTCATCGGTGACGTCACCGATAACCGCGGCGACGTGTTCAGCATCGACCACGCCCTCGCGGTCGAGAGCGACGACGGATGCGCCCTGCTCGACCAACAGCTCGGTCGTGGCCCGGCCGATGCCGGACCCGGCGCCCGTCACGATCGCGACCCGTCCCTCGTGTGCCTGCATCGGGCCAAGGTACCCCGCGACCTATCAAGCGGTTAGTTTCACGCCATGGACGTCTACGAAGCGATCTACACGACCCGGGCCATGCGTCGGCTCTCTCCGGACCCGATTCCGGAGGAACTCCTGCCCAAGCTCTTCGACGCCGCGATCCGGGGACCGAACTCCGGCAACACGCAGCTCTTCCGCTTTCTCTGCGTCACGGACCCGGCGATGAAGAAGACGATCCAAGTCATCTACCGGGAGTGTCTCGACGAGCTCAACGCCACCCAGTACGCATCGGCCCAGGACACGATCGCCACGGGTGACCCGGATGACCCGGAGGTGCAGCAGACGATGCGGGTCGACAAGTCCGCTCAGTGGCTGGCGAACAACCTCGACGTCGCGCCGATGCTGATCTTCGTCTTCGGCAAGCCCGGTGGAGAGACGACCACCTACCCGTGTCTGTGGAACCTCTGCCTCGCCGCCCGATCCGAAGGCCTCGGCACGGCGATCACCTCCCTGCTGAAGCTTCAGAAGGAGCGAGTCGAGGATCTGCTCGGCATGCCGAGGGACGACGTGTGGAACATGCACGGCATGATCCCCATCGGGTATCCGACCGGGAAGTGGGGCGTCCCTCGTCGTCGGCCGGCTCACGAAGCCGTCTACGTCGACACGTGGGGCCAGGCCCCGGAATGGACCGCCGACGACCCTCTCTGGACCGCCCCCTACTGAGCTCGCTCGGCCGCGGCCTTGCGGACCATCGCGTAGAGGCGGGCGATCGAGTCCGTCTCCTCGTAGATCTCCACGTAGTGGCCGAGTTCGGCGCGAGCATCGTGGATGATGAACGTGCTGCCGGTCGGCGTCGATGCAGCGATGGCTTCGGGCCAGCCCCGGTCGGCCAACGCTGCTGTGGCCTCTGCCAGATCGTCCACGAAGAACGCGACATGGTGAAGCCCCAGCGGCGTCCCCGCGGGGACGTGTACCTCGATCAGCTCGACCATCACCTCGCCCCACTGGCCGTAGGCGGCCGAGTGGTCGAACCGCCCCGGCTTGCCGTCCAGACGCGCGCCGGTCAGCTCGATGTGGTGACGAATGAAGAACGGCCCGGCCCCGAGGTTCTCCCAGGTCCGGGCCGCTGCTTCGACGTCGTTGACCGCGTACGCGATCTGTATCGGCTCTCCGAGCACGATGAGCCGCTCCTCGTCGGGCCGAGCCCCTAGTAGGGCCGACTCCCTAATATGGCATTGTCCCGCCGTCTACCGGGAACATGGCGCCGGTGATGTTGCGACCTGCGCCCGACGCGAGCAGGACCGCTACCGCGGCCACCTCTTCGACGGTGTTGGGCCGCTTGATCGCCGAGTCCCCGCTGAACGCCTCGATCAGGTTCTCGTACGTACCGAGCCCCATCGCGATCGCTGAGTCCGGTCCGGTCTCACGGACGATGTCCGTTTCGATGAGGCCGGGCAGGATGGCGTTGACCGTGATCCCGAGCGTGCCCACCTCGTGGGCCGCTGCCTTCACCAGCCCGTTCACGGCGTGCTTCGTGGCGGCGTAGCCGGGGATGCCGGGCTTGCCCAGCTTGCCCTCGACCGATGACGTCACGAGGACGCGTCCCGTCTCGCGCGGGATCATGTGCTGCAGCGACTTGCGCATGCCCCAGAACACGTGGTTTAGGTTCCAGTCGACCTCGAGCTTCCACTCTTCGTCGCTCATCTGGAACACGGGTGCGGTCTGCTGTACGCCGCCCGAGTTGAGGCACATGATGTCGAGCCGGCCGTAGCGTTCGACAGCGAAGTCGACGATGCCCTCCACATCGGCCTGCTGCGTGGCATCGCCGGCGTAGAACGCGGCGTTGTCGCCCGCGTCCATCTCGGCGAGACACTGCTGGCCCTTTTCCTCACCTCGGCCGTTCACGACGACCTTGGCCCCTTCCCGGAGGAAGGCTTCGGCCATACCGCGACCGATGCTGCGTGTGCCGCCGGTGATGGCAGCAACTTTTCCGTCAAGCTTTCCCATTGTGCTGCTCCTCCTAGTAGGGCGACGTGCCGCCGTCGATGGAAATGAGTGATCCGGTGATGCCGGCGCCCGCCGCGGAGGCGAGCAGGACGTTCACCTCGGCGACGTCCTCGACCTCGTTGAGCCGCTTGATCGCGGACTCCTCGGAGAACATGGCGAGTAGTTCCTCGTAGGTCATGCCCATGGACTCGGCGGCGCCCGGCCCCTCGGCCATCATCACGTCGGTCTCGATCGCACCCGGACACACGGCGTTGACCGTGATGCCGAGCGTGCCGACCTCCTGCGCCGCGGACTTCACGAGCCCGTTGATCGCGTGTTTGGCGACGACGTAGATCGAGAGCGCCGGCTTGCCCATCTTTCCCTCCACGGAGGAGTTGCAGATGATGCGACCGCTCTCCTGGGGGATCATGTGGTTCAGCGCGGCCCGCATCGTCCAGAAGGTGTGCCAGAAGTTCCACACCAGGGAGTCCTGCATGGCTTCGTCCGTAAGCTGCGCAACCGGAGCGTGGTTGCTCGCTCCGCCGGCGTTGGCGAAGAGGATGTCGATCTTGCCGTAGCGGTCGACTGTTCCTTGGACCAAGGCCTCGCAGTCTTCTCGCTGCATGACGTCGCCGGCGATGAAGTGGACGTTGTCGCCACCGTTCATCTCGGCGAGCGCCTGCTCGCCCTTCTCGGCGCTGCGTCCGTTGATGACGACCTGCGCACCCTCTCGCAAGAATGCTTCTGCGGTCGCTCGTCCGATGCCGCGTGTGCCGCCTGTGATGCAGGCCACGCGTCCGTCGAGTTCACCCATCTGATTCCCCCTGTCCCGATGCGGGATGGCTGTTGAAGCGCCGATACTAACCGCGCGATCAATTTCGGCAAGTTGCGTCGAATGGCCGCTACGTTTCGGCCATGGACGCCGATCATCAGGCCATCGTCGAGCTCACGGCTCGCTACTGCTGGTCCCTCGACACGGGCGACTACCAGCGCCTGCGCGAGGTCTTTCTGCCCGATGCCACCGCGACGCTCGGCAGCTCGGACCAGGACGGCGTGGACGAGATCATCGAGCGGGTGTCCACGTCACTCGCCAAGTACTCGGGCAGCCAACACATGGTGAGCACCCACGAGATCGCCGTCGACGGCGACACCGCAACCTCACGCTGCTACCTCCACGCCCAGCACATCCGCCCCGACGGCGAGCAGCCGCCGCTGTTCACCCTGGCCGGCATCTACGCCGACGACCTGATCCGCACCCCCGACGGCTGGCGCATCCGTCACCGCACGTTGACCACCCTCTGGACGACCGGCCGCTGACCCGCTGCAATTGGGGTCAGACCCCCGCTGCACTTTTGGCGAGTCAGCGTTTCGGGTCGGCGACGCTGCCGCGAAGCACGAACATGAAGCCGTCGAGTGCCTGGCGGTGTTCGCGGTGGTCGTTCGAGAGGCCGTCGGTCAGGCCGATCGTGAATGCCCGGATGTAGCTGATCATCGCGGCGCGGTCGCCCTTCGACACCTCGCCGGTCTTGAGGCCGCAGTCGACGATGCCCTCGAAGAATCCGTCGCGGCGGATGTCGCCCGTGCCGAGCGCGTCGGACAGTTCGGGGATGCGGCGTCGGTCGATCCGGCTGGCGCCGAGGAACTGCGCGAGCGATGCATCGTCGCGGTTGAGCTGGTGGGCAGTCTCGAGGACCGCCTCGAGCTTTCCGACCATCGTGTCGGCCTCTCGCTCCGCCTTGGCGAATCGCTGGTAGACGCGGTTCTGCACCTCGTCGAGCACGGCGGAGTAGAGGTCCAGCTTCGAATCGAAGTAGTGGTACATCGCGCCGGTGGTGATGCCCGCCTCGTTGGCGACCGTGCGGTTCGTGGTCGCCTCGTAGCCGAGTTCCGCGAAGCAGCGACGGGCGACGTCGATGATGCGGCCGCGGGTCTCGGCTGAGCTGGAGGCCGGTGGTCGGCCGAGGCGTCGGGAGTTCTTTGCCATCTCGATGAAGGGTAGAAGCTTTGTTGTGGGCGCGGCTTCGCTCGCGACCTATCGACCGGTTAATTTACACCTCGTGACCGCATCCGTCGAAGAGTTCGCTGCTGAAGCCGCGTCGTGGCTCGCTCAGAACTGCGAATCCAGGAGCGACGAACCGCTTGAGACGGAGCTCGTCTGGGGCGACGGTGAGTTCAGCGTCGCCGTCTTCCACGCGCTCTCGTTCGACGAGGAGCGCGACCTGTTGGAGTCCGCCAAGGAGTGGCAACAGCGCAAGGCATCGCGCGGCTACCACGCCATCACCGGTGACCCTGCCTGGGGTGGGCTGGGGCTCAGCAAGGAGCACGCCCGAGCGTTCGCCGCGGTTGAGCGAGGCTTCGAGCCGCCGCCGCGGCACGAGTCGTTCAGTGTGACCGTGGGTCTCATCGCTCCGACCGTCGAACTCTTCGGGACCGACGAGCAGAAGGAGCAGTTCGTCGCCCAGTTCCTCGCGGCTGAGATGCTGTGCTGCCAGCTGTTCTCCGAACCCGGCGCCGGCACCGACCTCGGCGCGCTCGGGTGCCGCGCCGTTCGTGACGGCGACGAGTGGGTCATCAACGGCCAGAAGGTCTGGAGCTCAGGCGCCCAGTTCTGCGAGTGGGGGGAACTCATTGCCCGCTCCGACCCGGACGCCGTCAAGCACAAGGGCATGACTGCATTCATGGTCCCGATGGACGCCGAGGGCGTGGAGATCCGGCCGATCAAGCAGATGAGCGGCGGCACGTCCTTCAACGAGGTGTTCTTCAACGACTGCCGCGTGCATGACTCGCTGCGCCTCGGCCCGGAGGGCGAAGGCTGGAAGGTCGCGCTGACCACGCTCGGCTTCGAGAGGGACAAGAGCGACTCGGGCGGCAGTTCGAGCGGGCGTGTCGGCGGAAGCTGGCGTCAGCTGCTGGCAACGGCTGAGGCCCTGGGCGTTACCGACGATGCAGTCATGCGCCAGGACCTGATGGACGTCTACATCCATGGCCGCGTCGAAGCGATGCTCAACCGACGCGCGAGCGACCTCGCCCGCGAGGGCACGCCCGGCCCCGAGGGGTCGCTCGGCAAGCTGATGTGGACCGAAGGCATGACGAAGATGGCCGACGTCGCCTCGCGCATTCTGCAGTCTCGACTCGTCGTCGACACGGGTGAGTGGGGCACTTGGGAGTGGGGCGAGCACGTCCTCGGGGCGCCCGGCTATCGGATCGCCGGCGGCTCCGACGAGGTCCAGCGCAACATCATCGGCGAGCGCGTCCTCGGCCTTCCGGGCGAGCCCCGTGTGGACAAGGGCATCCCCTGGAAAGATGTTCCTCGGTAGCAATCCCGATAGAAACTAACCAGTCGATCAATTCTGGAGCAGAACACATGGATCTCGGACTCGCTGGCAAGAAGGCGCTCATCACCGGCTCGACCAAGGGGATCGGACGCGCCGTTGCTGAGACGCTTCTCGCCGAAGGCGCCTCGGTCGCGATTTGTGCGCGCAGCGCAGAGGACGTCGACGCCGCCGTCGCCGAGCTCAGCTCGCAGGGGACTGTCGTCGGCGGCATCGTCGATGCGGCCGATCTGGGGTCGCTTGAAAGCTGGATCGCCAGCAGCGCTGAGCAGCTTGGCGGGATCGACATCTACGTCCACAACACCTCGGGCAAGCCGCAGAAGGTCCTCGACGACTGGTCGAAGAACTTCGAGATCGACCTGAAGGCGCTGGTCGGCGGAGCCGCCGTCGCCAAGGAGGCGCTCGCCGAGGGTGGCGGGTCGCTGATCAGCATCGGCACCACGGCCGCAGCGGAGCACTTCGGCTCCGGCTCGAACAGCTACAGCGCCTTCAAGGCTGCCGTCACGAACTGGACACTCGGTCAAGCGCAGGTTCTCGGCGCCCAGGGCATCCGCTGCAACGTCGTGTCGCCCGGTCCGATCATGGTCGAGGGTGGCGACTGGGACATGATCCGCGACGCTCGACCGGAGCTGTTCGAGACCGTGTCCAAGGCGCACCCCGGTGGGTCGATCGGCAACACGCAGGACATCGCCAACACAGTCGCCTTCCTCGCGAGCCCGGCCGCCGGCCACATCAACGGCGCCAACCTCACGGTCGACGGCGGCTTCCTCAAGCGTGTCAACTACTGAGCGGGATTGCCGAGCCAATGGTCGAGCGGGTCGATGCGTACCTCGTCGCCGGGGGCAAGTACCACGACATCGACTTCGCCCGGCGCGAGCTGCTCGACCTGCTGGCCGAGCACGAACACGTCCGGGTCACGGTCGGTTCGAACTGGGACGACATCGACGCGCTCACGAGTTCGGCGTTCGTCGTCTCGTACACGTGCGACGTGCGACCGTCCGAGGCGTCGCAGCACGCGATGCGGGCGTGGGTCGAAGGTGGCGGCCGGTGGGTTGCCCTCCACGGCACCAACACCGCACTCGATCTGCCCCGGCCGAACGGGGTCGAGTCGCCGCGTTGTTTCCCGACTTGGGTCGACACGCTCGGCAGCCAGTTCATCGCCCACCCGAAGATCGCGCCGTACCCCGTCCGTCTCAGCGATCCCGATCATTGGCTCGTCGCCGGCGTCGACGAGTTCGAGACGGACGACGAGCTGTACCTGATGGAGTATCCCGACCGCGGCGCACTGCAGCCGCTGCTCCACACGACGTACTCCGGTGAGGCGCCCGGGTTCGAAGAGGACGACTGGACGACGGGCGACGAGACCCACCTCGTGCAATACGTGCGGCCGTTCGGTACGGGCGCCGTGCTCTACAACACCCTCGGCCACTGCCGCGGCCACTTCGACATGGTCCCGCTGAAGGACTACCACCCCACGATCGATCGCTGTTCGTGGGAGAAGCCCGAGTACTACGAGCTGCTTCGCCGAGCCATCCGCTGGGCGCTCGGCGAGACTGCCTGACCGGAGAGATTCATGCCGCTGGACCCCGAGATCGTTAAGGACCTGCACCGTCGCATGGTGCGGATCCGCTTCTTCGAAGAGGCCGCGGGTCGCCTGTTCGAGGCTAACAAGATGCCCGGCTTCATTCACCTCTATGTCGGCCAGGAAGCAGTCGCCGCGGGCGTCAGCGTTGCGCTGCGCGATGAGGACCAGATCAGCTCGACCCACCGCGGCCATGGCCATCTCGTCGCCAAGGGTGGCGACCTCAACAAGATGATGGCCGAGCTCATGGGCAAGGCCACGGGCTACTGCAACGGCAAGGGCGGCTCGATGCACATCTGCGACCTCGAGCTCAACATGCTCGGGGCCAACGGCATCGTCGGCGGCGGCGTGCCGATCGCAGTCGGGGCCGGCTTCGCCAACAAGTACAGCGGCAACGAGACCGTGTCCGTCGTCTTCTTCGGCGATGGTTCCACCAACATCGGCGCCTTCCACGAGGCCGCAAACATGGCAGCCGCGCTGAAGCTGCCGGTGCTGTTCGTGTGCGAGAACAACGGGTACGCCGAATACACGCCGCGCGAGCAATCGATGGCGATCAAGGACGTCGCCGAACGGGCCGGGGCCTACGGAATGCCGAGCAAGATCGTCGACGGCATGGACGCGATGGCGGTCTTCGAAGCGACCGAGTCGGCGCTCGTGTCTGTGCGCGCGGGGGAGGGGCCGTACTTCTTGGAGTGCAAGACGTACCGCTACTACAACCACCACGGCATCCAGAACCTCGGCCTGTCCTACCGGACCGACGAGGAAGTCGAGGAGTGGAAGGGCCGCGACGCCATCGATGCGATCGAAGCGCGGATGGTGGCCGACGGCGTGGCGAGCGAGGCTGAGGTCGAGGCGAACCGGGCATCGATTCAGGCGGAGGTGGACGAGGCCATCGATTTCGCCGACTCGAGCCCCATGCCGGATCCGGCCGACCTGCTCGACAATGTGTATTCGGACGCTGTCTCTTCGGACGCTGTCTCTTCGGACGCTGTGAACTCGGAGGTCCGGTCATGAGTGGCCGTGAGCTCTCCTACTTGCAGGCCTTCAACGAGGCCATGCATCAGCTCATGGCGGAGGACGACGACGTCTTCGTCGCGGGCGAGGATGTCGCCGGCAAGGGTGGCGTCTTCGGCAGCTTCGTCGGTCTCCTCGACGAGTTCGGTGAGCGTCGGATGATCGACACGCCGATCTCCGAGCAGGCGATCGTGGGTCTGGGGATCGGTGCCGCGGTTGCCGGCCTTCGCCCGGTCGTGGACCTCATGTTCATGGACTTCGTGCTCGTGTCCATGGACCAGATCGCGAACCAGGCCGCCAAGCTGAAGTACATGTTCGGCGGCAACGCGTCGCTGCCGATGACGATCACCACGAACGGCGGCGCCGGCCTCTCGGCCGCGGCGCAGCACAGCCAGAGCCTCGAAGCGATGCTCTGTCACGTGCCTGGTCTGAAGGTCGTCATGCCGGCCACGCCGTATGACTGCAAGGGCCTCATGGCCGCGAGTGTGCGAGAGGACAATCCCGTCATCTTCGTGAAGCACAAGCGGATGTTCGGCGTGAAGGGTGAGGTGCCCGAGGAGCTCTACGAGGTGCCGCTCGGCCAGGCCGCGATCACCCGTGAAGGTTCTGACGTCACGGTCATCGCCTACAGCCGCATGGCTTCCGAAGCGCTCGCTGCCGCGGCCACGCTGGCCGACGAGGGCGTTGACTGCGAAGTCATCGACCTCCGCACCGTGCAGCCGCTCGACATCGAGACGATCGTCGCTTCGGCTCGCAAGACGAACCGGATCGTGGTCGTGCACGAGGCGGTCCGCTTCGGTGGGCTGGGCGCCGAGATCGCCGCTCAGATCCAGGAGCACGCCTTCGATCATCTCGATGCGCCGGTCGCTCGGGTGGGCGCACCGTTCTCGCCGATCCCGTTCAGTCCCGCGCTCGAGACGGCCTACGTGCCATCGGCCGAGCGGATCGCTGCAGAGATCCGCGCCACGATGCATCGTCCGGCTCCGGGAGTCACGGTCTGACGATGGCGGTCGAGTTCGCGATGCCCAAGCTCGGCCTCACGATGGAGGCCGGCACGATCCTCGAGTGGCTCGTCGAGTCCGGCTCGGAGGTCGCCGCCGGCGACGCCGTGCTCGTCATCGAGACGGACAAGGTCGAGAGCGAAGTCGAGGCCAACGCGGCCGGCCGGCTCCACATCACCGGCGAGAAGGGCCAGTCCTACGACTGCGGCGTCCGTATCGGCTGGTTCCTGGCCGACGGCGAAGACGCACCGTCCGAGACCACCCCAGTTGAAAGATCGGGGTCTGACCCCTCTTCCAACTCGGCTCCCGCCGCAACGGTGACACGACCGGTGGATGCTGCACCGACGGGTGGCCGGCTGCTTGCCTCACCGAACGCGAAACGGGTGGCCGCTGAACGAGGCATCGATCTTCAGGGCGTTGTCGGCACTGGTCCCGGCGGCCGCATCACCTCCGAAGACGTGCCGCTCACCGCGCCGGTGGCCGCGGCCGGAAACTGGCCGGCCACGATCGCGGCCCGCCAACTCGCCGAGTTGCTCGGCGTCGATCTCGCGTCCGTGGCCGCGGGCGGACCGGAGGGACGCGTCAGTCGAGAAGACGTCGCCCGCCACGTCCGCGGCCGTCTCGCGGCGGAACCAGCCGCGGCCGCCTCATCCGCGCCGTCGCTGCTGCCAGCGCTGCAGCCGCCGACTGAGGTCGTCCCGCTCGCAGGCATGCGGGGCACGATCGCCTCTCGCATGCACGAGTCGCTCCAGCAGATGGCGCAGCTGACGCTCACAATGGATGCGGTCATGGACGCGGTGATCGCGGACCGTTCGGCGCGCACGGACAAGCCGGGATACACGGACTATGTGATCGCCGCGGCCGCCGGCGCCCTCCGCGACCATCCGGTGGTGAACAGCCAGATCACCGCCGACGGAGTGGCGCTACTCCCCGAGATCCACGTCGGCATGGCGGTCGCGCTCGACGGTGGGCTCGTGGTGCCCGTCGTGACGAACACCGACGAGCGCTCGATCGAAGAGGTCTCGACGGAGACGACGCGCCTCGCGGCGGCAGCCCGCGACGGCAAGCTCGGCCTCTCCGATCTCGAAGGCGGCACGTTCTCCGTCACCGCTCTCGGGATGTACGGCGTCGATGCGTTCACGCCCGTGATCAATCCGCCGAACACGGCGATCCTGGGCGTCGGCCGGCTCCGCGATGAGGTGCGAGTCGTCGACGGCGACGTCACATCGATCAAGGTCTTGACCCTCAGCCTCACGTGGGACCACCGAGCCTTCGACGGTGCGCCGGCGGCGGAGTTCGCCGCGAGCGTGCGTGCCCGGCTGGAGGGATGGGGGAGCACCGCGTGAGCCCTCGCTGGTCGTACTCGTTCGCGGACGGCGCGTCGCTGCCGGACGCTGATCGCGTCGCTGAGATGGGCGGCAAGGGCGCCGCGCTCGCGCGGATGACGGCGCTCGGCCTGCCGGTGCCGCCCGGCTTCACCCTGACCACCGGCGCCTGCCACCGCGTGTTGGCCGACGGCTGGTCCGACGATCTGGACGCCGTCCTCGCCGAAGGTGTTGCGGCGCTCGAGGCCACGCTCGACCGTCGGCTGGGCGACGGCGATCGCCCGTTGCTCGTCAGCGTCCGCTCCGGCGCCCCGATCTCCATGCCCGGGATGATGGACACGGTCCTCAACGCCGGTATGACGGACGCCGTCGCCGAGGCGCTCGGCCACGGATGCGGCGACGCTCGCTTCGGCTGGGACACGGCGCGGCGCTTCGTCCAGTCGTACGCCGCGGTTGTTCTCCACGCCCCCAGCGAACTTCTGTCCGGACTGAGCCGGCGGCATCTCGGCGCGGACGAGGGTGCGTCGCTCGACGACGAAGGACTTCGGGCGGCGGGAGTCGCTTTGCGTTCGGATCTCGAGACGGCGGGCTATGAGATTCCCGACGATCCCGCCGCTCAGATTCGTGCCGCCGTCGAAGCTGTCTTCGCCTCGTGGAATTCGGACCGAGCGCAGGTCTACCGCGACGTGGAGGGGATCGACGCGTCACTCGGCACCGCGGCGACCGTGCAGGCAATGACGTTCGGCAACCTCGGCGATCGTTCGGGTACGGGCGTCGTGTTCTCCCGCGACCCGTCCACCGGCGCGCCGGGCATGATTGGCGACTTCCTGGTCGGCACCCAGGGTGAGGACGTCGTTGCCGGCACGCACCAGACCGAGCCGATCTCGGCGATGGCGCAGCGGTGGCCCTCTCTCAGCACAGAGCTGGAGGAGATGGTCGACGCCTTGGAGACCGATCTGACCGATCTCGCGGACATCGAGTTCACCGTCGAGGAGGGGACCCTCTGGCTCCTCCAGGTCCGCCGGGGGAAACGCAGTCCCCGCGCCGCGCTTCGCATCGCGATCGACATGGTCGAGGACACGAACTTCCCGCTCGACGCAGAAACTGCGTTGGAGCGGATCGCCCCGCAACTCGCCGATCCACCGATGGTGCCCGTCGCCACCGACGATGTCGCGGGCGAAGAACTCACCAGCGGGCTCGCCGGGTCGCCGGGCCTTGTCGCTGGAGCGATCTGTACCGACGTCGATGAGGCGATCGCTGCCGGCGGCCGGGGCGAGGCCGTGATTCTCGTCCGCCGAGAGACCTCGCCGGCCGACGTCGCCGGAATGGCTGCGGCCCGCGGCATCGTGACCGCGTTTGGCGGGCTCGTCAGCCACGCTGCTGTTGTCGCCCGAGGGTGGGGGGTGCCAGCGGTGGTCGGCGCTAGTGATCTCGATGTCCGCACGGACGGCGTCAGCGTCAACGGACGGTTCCTCGCGAACGGCACCGTCATCACGGTGAACGGCGACGACGGCGCGATCCTCCTCGGCGCGCACGTCCCTGCGATGGAGGAGGTGCCGGAACTGGCGGTCGTCCGTGGCTGGGCCGAGTCGACTGCGCCAGCGCCGAGCGCCCCGACGGAGCAGATCGATGAGCGCGAGGTCGAGCGAGTACTCGGGT
This sequence comes from Acidimicrobiales bacterium, assembly GCA_029246685.1. Lineage (GTDB taxonomy): Bacteria > Actinomycetota > Acidimicrobiia > Acidimicrobiales > Aldehydirespiratoraceae > JAJRXC01. The sequence goes on from JAQWMR010000017.1 coordinate 43,646, forward strand.
TGAAGGGGATGGGGGACGCGGCAACAGTCGCAAACATCCTCGACGTCGAGTCCGATGCAGTGGCGGCCCTCCTCGCAGCGCTCGTGGAGTCGGGAGACGCACAAGAGTTGCCACAGGGCCGCGTCCGACTCCTTCCCGACGCCGTGGCGAGAGTGACTGCGATGTACGCAGCCGATGCCGCTCGTCTCTCCGCGCAGATCGAGCCCGTGATGGACCGGTTTCACGTCGTCAACGACGCGTTCAAGCAAGTGGTCACGGATTGGCAGATGCGGACTGTCGACGGTGCGCAGACGCCGAACGACCACACCGACGTCGCACACGACGCCGGGATCACCGCACGGCTCCGAACGGAGATCCACGCCGGTATCGAGCCGATCATCGCCGAGGTCTCCGCCGCCGATCCCCGGCTCGGCCGCTACACCGCCCGCCTCGTGGCCGCACTAGAGGCGGTCGAGGCGGGCGAGGCCGACATGTTCGCCCACCCGCTCAAGGACAGCTACCACACGGTCTGGTTCGAGCTCCACGAGGAGCTGATCCGTCTGTCGGGTCGAAATCGAGCCGACGAAGCCGCCGCCGGCCGAGCCTGAGATGTAGCGGGTGTCTGACCCCAGATGTAGCGGGGGGCGGGTTTCTGTGGGGCGCGGATACCCTAAGAGGGTCCGGTTCAGATGAGTCGGCGGCGACGGCCTGCGCAACGCGGGGCTTGTGGCCGGGTACGAGACCCACATTGTCTGAAAGTTAGAGAAAACAGAACTATGGCTGCCGTCAACCTGCCTCCGAAGTCCGACACCATCGCCACCATGGCGAAGGCGTTCGACCTCGCCGAGAACGACACCGGATCTCCCGAGGTCCAGATCGCATTGCTCTCGGATCGCATCACGCACCTCACCGAGCACATGAAGGACCACAAAAAGGACCATCACAGCCGGCGAGGGCTGCAGATGCTGGTCGGCAAACGGCGCCGGCTGCTCGACTACATCATGAACAATGATGTCGAGCAGTACCGAGCAGTGATCGCCCATCTCGGGCTCCGTCGCTGACAGAATCTCTGGAGCGGTCCTTCTGGGGCCGCTCCTTTCGGTTTGCCGGGACGGATCCCGACAGGCCCGACGAAACCCAGTAGCAGGAACGTCCTGCGAACAACCGAACACATGACAGTTGGTATTAGTCGTGAACTTCTCTCCACGAGGGAGGCTCACGACTGGGAACTGGCAGTCATGTGTCCGAATTCCAAGGAATACAACACATGACTGAAACCACTTCCTTCACGGGCGCATTCACGCGCGGTGAGGGCAAAGACGCCACATTCGAGGTGGGCAAGTTCGCTCCTCTCGCCGGTGGCTCCGTGACGGCTCGCATTGGCGACACCGTCGTTCTCGTCACCGCAACGGGCGCCAAGTCGGCCCGTCCCGGTGCCGACTTCTTCCCGTTGACCGTCGACATCGAAGAGCGCATGTATGCCGCGGGCAAGATCCCCGGCTCGTTCTTCCGTCGTGAGGCCCGTGCCGGCGAGCAGGCGATTCTGACCTGCCGTCTCATCGACCGCCCGCTGCGCCCCGCCTTCCCTAACGGGTACCGCAACGAGGTCCACGTGGTCGGCACCGTGCTCGGCGCCGACCAGGAGAACCCCTACGACGTCTTGGCGCTCAACGCCGCGTCGCTGGCCCTGTGCCTGTCACCCGTGCCGTTCGACGGCCCGCTCGGCGCCGTGCGCATGAGCTGGTCGCCCGACGGTGAATGGGTTCCGTTCCCGACCTACGAAGAGTCCGACGAGTCGGCCTTCGAGATGGTCGTGGCCGGCCGCCTTGCCGACGACGATGTCGCGGTGATGATGGTCGAGGCCGGTGGCACCGGAAACTCGTGGAACCTCTACGAGAACGGCACCCCGAAGGTCGACGAGGACGTCCTCGCCGGCGGCCTGGAAGCCTGCAAGACCTGGATCCGCGAGATGATCGAGCTGCAGCAGCAGGCGATCGACGCTGCGGGCCCCATCGAGAAGATGGACCCGCCCACGGTCACCGATTACAGCGACGAGATCCTCGCCGCCGTGCAGGCTGCGGGCACCGACCGCATCGCCGAGAGCCAGAAGATCGCCGATAAGACGGCCCGTCAGGACGCCGAAGGCGACCTCAAGGACGCTCTCGTCGCCGAGCTCGAAGGCCAGTTCGCCGACGACGCTGATGCCGTATCGCAGATAAAGAACGCGATCCGCTCCGTCACCAAGGCCGTTGTGCGCAAGCGCATCGTCGAGGAAGGCATCCGCATCGATGGTCGCAAGACCAACGAGCTGCGCGGCGTGTCCAGCGAAGTCGGGGTCATCCCGACGGCGCACGGCTCCGGCCTCTTCCAGCGCGGTGAGACCCAGGTCCTCAACTTCACGACGCTCGGCATGGGCCGCAGCGACATGATGATCGACGACCTCTCGCCGACCGACAAGAAGCGTTACTTCCACCACTACAACTTCCCGCCGTTTTCCACGGGCGAGACCGGCTTCATGCGTGGTCCCAAGCGTCGCGAGATCGGCCACGGTGCGCTCGCGGAGCGTGCCGTGTTCCCGGTGGTCCCGAGCTTCGAAGAATGGCCCTACACGGTCCGTACCGTCTCCGAGGTCATGGCCTCCAACGGTTCGTCCTCGATGGGTTCGGTCTGCGGTTCGACCCTGTCGCTGATGGACGCCGGTGTGCCGATCAAGGCTCCCGTCGCCGGTATCGCCATGGGCCTCGTCCATGCCGAAGGCGAATACGTCACCCTTACCGACATCCTCGGTGCGGAAGACGCGTTCGGCGACATGGACTTCAAGGTCGCCGGTACCACCGACTTCGTCACGGCTCTCCAGCTCGACACGAAGATCTCCGGTATCCCGGCCAACGTCCTCGCCGGCGCCCTGGCCCAGGCCAAGGAAGCCCGCCTCGACATCCTCGACATCATGGCTGAGGCCATTGCCGAGCCCCGTGAAGAGGTCCGTGACACCGCTCCGAAGATCGAGAGCTTCGAAATTCCGATCGACAAGATCGGCGAAGTGATCGGCCCGAAGGGCAAGGTCATCAACACGATCCAGCAGGAGACCGGCGCCGACATCTCTGTCGACGACGACGGCATGGTCGGCGTGGTGGCAATCGCCAGCACCGACAACGCCAAGGTCGCCGAAGCTCGTCGCCAGATCGAGCTGATCCTCGATCCGCCCACCGCTGAGGTTGGCGAGACCTACCAGGGTCGTGTCGTGAACATCACCAAGTTCGGTGCGTTCGTGAACATCCTCCCGGGTCGTGACGGCCTGCTCCACATCTCGAAGATCGGCGGCGGCAAGCGCATCGATCGTGTCGAGGACGTGCTCGAGCTGGGCGAAGAGATTGCAGTGACGGTCGAAGACGTCGACCCGAACGGCAAGATCAGCCTCAAGCCCGAGGGTGCGCCCGACTCCGACAAGAGGTCCAGCGGCGGTCGTGACCGCGATCGCGGTGGCGACCGAGGTGGCGATCGTGATCGTGGCCCGCGTCGCGAGCGTGACGACAACGGCGACGATTCGCCGGCGTCGGACGACAGCGACGCCGAGACCGTCTCCTTCGAGGCGGCCTTCGACGCTGAGCTGAGCGAGGAGTACGGCGACCTCGGTCCCGACGCTCCCCGTCGCAGCGGCGCCGGTGGCGGCGGAGGTCGTGGCCGAGGCCGCGGCGGCCGACGCTGAGTCGACGCTGATCAGCCTGCGAGCATCCAGTGATCCGTCGGTCCTACGACCGGCTGGTCCCGGAGCTCTGGCGACAACGCATACATCTGGCTCGCGGGGGCACGGACGTCTTTCGTTCGTGCTTCCGTGATACCGGATCGATCCAGATTCACGTGCCGAAGGCGGCCGGCACCTCTGTGAGCCACGCGCTCTACGGAGGCAACATCGGCCATCGGACGGCGCTCGACTACCAACGGATTTCCGCGCGGCACTTTCGTCGCTACTTCCGGTTCTGGTTCGTGCGCAATCCGTGGGACCGGGTGGTCTCCGCCTACGAGTTCGCTCGCGCCGGTGGGACCGAATGGGTCGAGCCGGCTCCGGACCCGGTCTACGCATCCGCATCGTTTGCCACCTTCGAGTCCTTCGTGGCCGAGTATCTGACGGTGACCGCGCTCGACACGGCGGACGTCGTGTTCTGGCCGCAGTGGACTTTCCTCTGTGACGAGGACGGCATGCTGCTCGTCGACCACGTCGGGCGGATGGAACGCCTTGCGGACAACCTCACTGTGGTGGAGTCTGCGCTGGGCCGAGCCATTAGGCCCGAACATCTCAACCGAACGGCGCGAGCCGTCGACTACCCCAGCTACTACACCCCCGAAACGAGACGCATGGTCGCCGAGGTCTACGCCCGAGACATCGAGATGTTCGACTACGAGTTCGCGTCGTGACCGTCCCCGACAGCAACGTGCCCGACGTACAGCGAGAGACACGAGTGAGTCGCCTCGACGGCGGCCTCCGAGTTGCCACCCAGCACGACCCGACCGCTCGCACCGTGGCCGTCGGCGCCTGGGTCGGCGTGGGTAATCGCGACGAGAGCCCCGAGATCGCCGGCGCCTCCCACTTCATCGAACATCTCCTGTTCAAGGGGAGTTCCACGCGGACGTCTCGCCAGATCGCCGAGGGCATCGATGCCGTCGGCGGTGATCTCAACGCTTACACGTCCAAGGAGTACACGGCCTTCCACGCCCGCACGCCGGCGTGGGAACTCGATTTCGGCCTCGACACGCTGCTCGACGTCATCGCTGATCCGGGGTTCTCCGATGCCGAGGTGGACGCGGAGCGCCATGTCATCCTCGAGGAACTCGCGTGGAGCGCTGACACACCGGACGACGTCGTTCATCAGAACCTCTCGCTCGGGCTGTTCCCCGATCACCCACTTGGGTGGGAGGTGCTCGGTTCCGCCGAGTCCGTGCGGTCCATCACGGCTGATGACATTCGCGCTTTCCACGACCGCTGGTACCGGCGGGCGAACCTGGTCGTCGCGGTGGTCGGCGACGTCGACCACGACGAGATCGTCGCACGCGTGGACGCCGGGCTCGCCGGGCTCGAACCAGGCGAAGCGCCGACCCGGACCGCGCCCACCCAGCCCGTCATCCCCGAGACCGTCACCGAGCGCGACATCGAACAATCGCATGTCACCTACGGCTGGCGAGCGGTCGACCAGTTCGACGATGACCGGTTCGCGCTCGCGATCGCCAACCAGATGATCGGCGGCGGCTGGTCCAGCCGGCTGTTCCAGGAAGTGCGCGAAAAGCGGGGAATGGCCTACACGGTGTTCTCCGCGATGGGCAGCTACGTCGACTCCGGCACCTACTCGATCTACGCGGGCACTTCACCGGATCGGGTTGCCGAGCTGGATGAGATCGTTGAGCGAGAACTCGCGGACCTCGTCGAGAACGGCCCGAGCGAGCGAGAGATGGACGTCGCTCGCGGCGGCTTCGAGGGCGGCACCGTGCTTGCGCTTGAAGACGCGGGCTCGCGTATGACTCAGATCGCCACGAACCTGCTGGTGCGTGATCGGGTGGTCCTGATCCCCGAGTACCTCGAGAAGGTGCGAGCGGTCACCGCCGAGGACGTGCAGCGAGTGATCACCAAGGTCGTCTGCGGCCCGCAGGTCCGGTCGATCGTGCAGCCGGCCTGACGGTGGAGGTCGGTTGGCCGGTCTCGGTGAAGGGGGTGCTCTTCGACGGCGACCGGGTCCTGCTGCTCGAGAACGACCGCGGCGACTGGGAGCTTCCCGGCGGTCGCGTCGACCCCGACGATGCGACGATGCGAGGAGGCCCTCGCTCGGGAGATCGAAGAGGAGACCGGACTCCTCGCGGAGGTCGGTTCCGTTCGCCACGTCGAGATCTTCGAACAGGTGGGCGACGGACGGAGCGTGATCATCGTCGCCTATGACGCCACGGTGACCGCCACTGAGGTCGAGATCAGCCACGAGCACGTCGGCGCGGCATGGTTGCCTCTCAGCGGACTCGACGCAGTCGTGCTTCCGGCCGTCTACCACCGCGCGATCGCGGCGGCTCGTTAGCAACTCCCCGTTTCGAACTGATCGACCCACCACTCGGACCCGTCCGAGTCCAGGATGAGCAGCTGGGTGTAGAGGCCGACCCTCACCGACACCCCGACTGGGTTCCAGCCGAACGCCACCCGCCCTCGACGTCGACCACCTTGCTCCAACCGGTCGGCCGCGGTGCGATGAAGGGGGTCGGCGGGTCCGTGTCGAGCGGCAGGAGGTTGAACCACTCGACGAATTCGTCAGCCGCGGCCTCCGGCGTTTCCGCGCGTGGGGCTGGGGCCATCCCGTCCGGGTCGTCGGCGAACCACACCAACGGCGTGGACTCCGCCTCACAGCTGACGAGCTGCATGTCGTCGAGCGACTCTGGGCCAACGAGGTCGGCCTCGCGCTCCTGCGGCAGAACCCAGTCTTCGCCAAGGATGACGACGACCGCGTCCGTCGGGACGTCTTCGTGGACATACGACGCGAGATCGGCCGGCCAGGGTGACGGCGTCGGCTCGGGGAATGTTGTCGCTTCGCCGACGAGCTTTGGCGGCACGCAGACGTCGGCGGGCGGATGGAGGACTGCAGTGCGGCCATCGAACGTCGTCGCGTTCTCGAGGAAGATCGTTGTCTGCTCGCCAAAGGCATCCCGTCGAAAGTCCTGGATCAGCTCCGAGACCTCAGCGGCCGCTCCAACCCGACCAATGGCGTTGAGCACGGCGATCGTGCAGTCGGGCAGTGCATCCGGGACGGTGGACGGCGTCGGCGTAGCGGTCGGCGCCGTGGTCGGGCTGGCTGACTCGATCTCCGCGTCCGCCGGGTTGTCGGCGTCCAGCGCGAACAAGAGACCCACGCCGGCGACCATGACGAAGGCCGCCGCGACCAGCGCCATCCTGCGCCGACCACGGGAGCCGCTACCGCCCGAGGCGAGCGTTGCCGCTGCCCAGACGGACGTTGTCCCGCGGGGTGCGCCCCGTTCACGGCGCACTCGCAGGTCGTCTTCGTAGGTCATGTCGGCTCCTCGTCGATCGGGGGGCGGCAGAAAACGCGCTGCTCGACACCTACGACGAGGAGCGCCGCCCGCATGCGGCGACGGTCGTGGAGTTAGCGGTCGATACCGGGCGCCTGATCGACGCGCTGTCGGGCAAGGGAGGTGAAGTCGACGAGTCCGCCGGCTATGGCGGTGGGCGTGAGTTCCCCGAGCTCGAAGGCTCGCTGTTCCTTACAGTCGGGACGCTCGTCGGGACGCAGTCCTCGCAGGAGCGCCGGCCTGATGGCACGTTCACCGACGACCGATTCGGCTCCGGCTTCACCGTTCTTCGCTCGAACCCGGAGCTCGCGGTTCCCTCGGTCTGGGAGACGCTCGGGACGATCGTCGATGTGGAGTCCGAGGAGATCGCGGGCCACGGCTGCTCGATCGTGCGGCCCGACCGGTACGTATCGGCTGTCGCCGACGATCAGGCGACAGTCGACCGCGTCACGGTGGAGCTCGTCGCCGCGCTGTCTGTGGCCCGCTGATCAAACGGCACGTGAAGGCCCGTGCGCGGGCCTAGTCTCGGGGCATGACACAAGTCGGAGTCGCCGGCGCCCGCGGGCGGATGGGCCAGGAAGTCTGTCGTGCCGTCGAAGCCGACGCCGACCTCGAACTCGTCGCTCAGATCGACGAAGGCGACGACGTGCAGGCGCTCGTCGATGCCGGCTGCGACGTCGTCGTCGACTTCACCGTGGCCGCCGCGGCTCGGGAAACCCTTCCGGTGCTGGCCGCCAACGGGATCCACGCGGTGGTTGGCACGTCGGGTCTCAGCGAGGACGATCACGCTTCCCTCGGCGAGGCATTCACGACGAGCAATTGCCTCGTCGCTCCCAACTTCGCGATCGGGGCCGTCCTCATGACCCGGTTCGCCGAGATCGCCGCGCCGTTCTTCGAAACGGCCGAGATCGTCGAGTACCACCACAACGCGAAGGTCGACGCGCCATCCGGCACGGCAACTCACACCGCCGAACGGATGGCCGCGGCGAAGGCCGACTGGGCCGATGACCCGACGGAGATCGAGGTCTTCGACGGCGCCCGCGGCGGCGAGGGCCCTGCCGGGATCCGCGTCCACGCCGTGCGCATGAAGGGCGTCGTCGCCAACCAGGAAGTGCTGCTCGGAACCACGGGTCAGACCCTCACGATCCGCCACGACACCGTGGACCGCACCTCGTTCATGCCCGGCGTCGTGCTTGCGTGCAAGCGCATCGCTGATCACCCGGGCCTGACGATCGGGCTCGATTCCTACCTCGGGCTCTGAGCCCGCGATGCGGCCGTTCCTGACGCCGAAGTGGATCCTGTCGCACGTCTTCGTGGCGACGATGGTCATCGTGATGACCGGCCTCGGCTTCTGGCAACTGAACCGACTCGACGAGCGCAAGGACCTGAACGAGGTCGTCCGCGCCGCGATCGAGGCCGATCCCGTACCGATCGAAGAGATGCTCGACACGAACTCGCCCGATCACCGAGCGGTCCTCGTGCGGGGAACCTACGACCCGACCGGCTCGGTGCTGATCGCGAACCGCACGTATGAAACGCAGGCGGGCTACTGGCTCGTCACCCCGATGCGCCTCGTTGACGGCCGCTCGATGATGGTGAGCCGCGGGTGGGTCCCGCGCACCTGGGTGGCGGGAAACGACACGCGAGAGATCGCCACGCCGACCGGCGAGATCGAGGTCCTCGGCCGCATCCACGCGTCCGTCGGCGGCGGGCGAGTGGGGTCGACGACCGATGCCGGCCTCGTCGAGATGACCCGCCTCGATCTGCCTCAGGTCGAGGAGTTCCTTGGCCTCGCGCTCGAGGACTCCTGGGTCCAGCTCGTCGAACAGGCGCCTCCGCTGGCCGAACTGCCGGTCCCCGTGCCGCCGCCCGGGCTGGACGAGGGGCCGCACCTCTCCTATGCGTTCCAGTGGTTCTTCTTCTCGACGGCGACGGTGATCGCGTACGCGCTGATCCTGCGGAAGCGGAGCCGAGAGGTCGCGGTCGAGGCGGTCGAGTGACGCACGCCGACGTCCTCGTGCTGCTCGCGGTCCGGCTCCGAAGTAGGGCGCCGGCGCCACTGATCGGCGTCACCGATGCGCTTCTCGGTGGCTCGCCCACGACGTTCGAGGACCGGCTCGCCGCCGCCGAAGCGCTCGACCAGGTCCGCGTGCGCGGCGAAGAACAACACCGCTCGCTGACGGGAGCGGGCGAAGCCGAACTCGTCGCTCACCTCGCACTCGAGACCGATGCTGCGGGCCGGGCCGACGTGGTCACGTCGTACGAAGCATTCCTGCCAATGAACCGGGCGTTTCTCGCGGCGGTGCAGATGCCCGACGTCCCCGTCGAAGCGCTGGCGGAGATGATCGACGACCTCCACCGGATACTCGATGCGCTCGAAGCCGCACTCCCTCGGTTTCGGAGCTACCGCGCCCGCTTCACCACCGCGCTCGACCTGGCGCTCATGGATGCCGAGTGGATCACCTCCCCGACGCGTGACTCGATCCACACGATCTGGTTCGAGCTTCACGAGCACCTCCTCGCCACCCTCGGCCGCGACCGCACCACCGAGCCGTAAGTCGGGAAACGGTGCGGGAATCAGGTCGGCGCGTGGCACCATTGCGGCATGGAAGCACGTTTCGGCCAGGTGATGACTGCGATGGTGACGCCGTTCAACGCGGACGGCTCGCTGGATCTGGACGGCGCGCAGAAGCTGGCGGCGCACCTCACCACTGAGGGCGGCAACGACGGGCTCGTCATCGCCGGCACCACCGGCGAGAGCCCCACCCTCACGCACGACGAGCAGATTGATCTCATACGCGCCGTTGTCGACGCGACCGATTGCCCTGTCGTGGCCGGCGCAGGTAGCAACGACACCAGCGCTGCGGTCGATCTCACGGAGCGAGCGACGGGCGCCGGTGCCCACGGCGTTCTCCATGTCGCCGGTTACTACAACCGTCCGTCGCAGGCCGGCCTGAGTGAGCACTTTCGTGCCTGTGCCGCCGCCACCGATCTGCCGGTGTTGCTCTACGACATCCCGGGTCGCACCGGACGCAAGATCGAGACCGAGACGATGGTCGACCTCTTCGCCGACGTTGACAACATCATCGGCGTGAAGGATGCCGCGGGAAACCCGGGTGAAACAGCCCGGCTCCTCTCCATCGCCCCCGAGGGCACCCAGGTCTACAGCGGCGACGATGGTCTGAATCTGGCGTTGCTCGCAATCGGCGCCGTCGGGACGATCGGCGTCGCCACGCACTGGGCCGGCCGGGAGACCCGCGAGATGTTCGACGCGTTCTTCAGCGGCGACGTCCGTGGTGCGGCCGAGATCAACCGACGCCTGGTCGCCTCGTACGAGTTCGAGACCGGCGACCTCGCCCCCAACCCGATCCCGAGCAAGGCGATGCTGCGGGTGCTTGGCCTCCCCGGCGGACCCACACGCATGCCGATGGGTCCCGAACCGGACTTCGTCGAGGCGGCGGCCAAGCAGGTTCTCGCCGATCTCGGGCGGAGCTGAGATGGCTGCACCGGTCACGATCACCTTTCTCGGCGGTCTCGGCCAGATCGGCCGCAACTGTGCCGCGATCGAGACCGAGGGTCGGATCGTGGTTCTCGACTGCGGCCAGATGTTCGCGGGAGACGATCTGCCTGGTGTCGATGCGGTTCTTCCGGACCTCTCGTACCTGATCGAGAACGCCGATCGAGTCGAGGCGATCATCGCCACTCATGCGCACGAGGATCACATCGGCGCGCTGCCGTACCTGATGGAACATCTGTCGGCGCCCATCTACGGGTCCGCCTTCACCCTCGGGCTGGTCCAGCACAAGCTTAAGGAAGCGCGCCTTCTCGACAAGACGACGCTCCGCAAGATCAACGATGGCGACCGCGGCATGGTGGGCCCCTTCGACTGCGAGTTCCTGCCGGTCACCCATTCGATCCCGTCCGGCAACATCACCGCGTTCCACACAGATCAGGGCGTGGTCGTCCACTCGAGCGACTTCAAGCTCGACCTCACGCCGGTCGACGGCCGCCGCACCGACTTGTCGCGGATCGGCGCGCTCGCGTGGGACCCGGGAGTCCGGCTGCTGTTGGCCGATTCGACCAACGCGGATCAGCCCGGTGCTTCCCGGTCGGAGACGGAGGTCGGCGCTGCGCTCTCCGCGGTGATCCGGGGCGAGGCGGGCCGGCGCGTGATCATCGCCTCCTTCGCGAGCCACATCCACCGCATCCAGCAGATCGCGGATGCCGCAGTCGAGACCGATCGGGTGCTCGTCACCCTCGGACTGTCGATGCGCCGCAATGTGAAGCTGGCCAGGGACGTCGGGATTCTTCGTATCCCCGACGCATCAATCCGCGACATCGAAGACATCGACGATCTCGAGGACGAGCGGGTTCTGGTCGTGTGCACGGGCTCGCAGGGCGAACCTCGAGCCGCCCTCACCCAGATGTCCATCGGGGAGAGCCGGTGGCTCAAGCTCGACGACAACGACACGGTCGTGTTCAGCTCCCATCCGATTCCGGGTAACGAGGCCGCGGTGGCGTCCGTGCGCAACGGGCTCGCTCGCCTCGGCGCCAAGGTGCTCCACAGCGGCCAGGTCGACGTGCACACGAGCGGCCACGGCAAGCAACAGGAGCTTGCAACACTGCACTCTGTCGCCGTGCCCGAGTGGTTCGTGCCGGTCCACGGGGAATATGCCCACCTCGTCGCCCACCGAGATCTCGCCTACAAGATGGGAATGCCCGACGACCGCGTCGTCTTCTGTGAGGACGGCGACCAGATCGAACTCAACGACGACGGCATCGTCCACCTCGGATCGATCGGTACCGAGCGGGTGTATGTCGATGGCACCGTCGGGGACCTCGGCAACGCGGTACTCGGCGATCGTCGCGTGCTCGGTGACGACGGATTCGTGTCCGTCGTGTGCCATGTCGATCTTGACCGCCAAGAGATCACCGCGGGACCCGATGTAGTGTCGCGCGGTTGGGTCGAGAAGCCGGCCCTCCTCGCCCACGAAACCGCGGTGGCCGATGCGGTGGCGCGCGACCTCGGCAAGGCGCTGAACGGTGGCGAGACCGACCTCGAGAAGCTCAACCAGGTTGCCCGTCGTGCGGCCGGCTCAACGGTGAGCGATCGGACTCGGCGCCGCCCCATGATCGTGCCCATGGTCCGCGAGGGCTGACCTCCGACGTCTCCGCGGAGGCGTCCTAGCCGAAGCGAATGCGCGCCGGGGTATCGACGACGCGAGTCGAACCGTCGGCCGTGTCGATCACCCACGTCGTCCCATCGCTCAGCTCGCCGACGATCCAGCGCCCGTCGTAGTCGATGAAGCGAAGGTGCGCGTCACCGTCGATCGTCCAGGTTTCGACGGGCTCGCCGCTCGCCACGTTGAACAGCGAGATGGATGTCGACGGCTGGTTGAGCTCCGGGAAGACCAGGGCCGCGACCGTGTCGCCGTCCGGCGCGATGTGGCCGCGCCCGGCGGCGTGTGAGCTGTCGATTTCCCCGACGACTCCGCCAAGGGTGAGCGTCCCGGGATCAAACGAGTGGATCGTCGTGGTGAAGCTGTCGCCGACGACATGAAGAACGGCGAGATGGGCCGCCGCGGCATCGACGAATTCGATGGCGCCGTCGCCCGCCGGCTCGAGGCAGCCGGCGCAGCGCAGCAGCGCGTCAGCCCCTGTCTCGAGATCGACCACCTTCACTCCTACCGAGTCCTGATGGAGGAAGACCAGTCCCCTTCCGCCGACAGTGCTCGCGCCGAGGAACCGGCCGGTCGGGCTCCCGACCTCCGCGAGTTCGTTGGACTCGTCAATGATCGCTGCAGTTGACTCTCTGCCGTCGAGCCGTACTGTCTGCGCGGAACGACGAGCTTCAGAACAGCGAGATCGCCTGATTCCGTCGTCGTTTCGATGACCTGCGACTCGGTTCCACCGGTGAGAACCGCTCCGACGGTCAGATTCCACTCGGCGGCCACCTGCTCCACCACCGCCGGCAAACTGTCGATCCAGCTGGAGACACCCTCCACCCGGGCCTTCTCCTGCACGATCTTGGGGATCTGGAGCACCCGCGAACGCTACTGAGTCGGCGACCGACGGGCTGTGGATAGTGACCCCTCGCGCGAATCCTCGCGCGACCCGCGCGAGGGTGCCCCAGACACGTCATATGCCGCTGGTAGCGTCGAGGCCATCGTGGCCACGAAGACATCCTCAAAGAAGCGCGCCCCAGCCAAGAAAACACGGGCAAAACGTCAGTCGAAGGCGCCCTCGGCGTCTCGCCAGGCGGTCGGCTCTGTCCTGAGCGGCCACCAGGCCGACATCTGGGGTGTCGGAGCGATCCTGCTCGGCCTCCTGACGGCCGCGAGCGTCTGGATCGGCGCGGCAGGCGTTATCGGCGACGGACTCGACGACGTCCTCGCGCTCGGCCTCGGGCTGCTCCGGGTCGTGGTTCCGGTCGGCTTGATCCTGCTCGGCGTGGTCCTCGTCCGCGGCACCGACGAGGAAGGCGACACCGAAGCCGAACGCCTCGCTCGTGTCGCCGTCGGCGGCGTGCTCATCGCGATCGCCCTCGCCGGCCTCCTTCACGTTCTGCGTGGTCGGCCCGGTATCGATGATCCAGTCAGTGAAATCGGCGCGGCCGGCGGCATTGTCGGCATGGCCCTCGGCGGCCCACTTCACGGCCTCGCCGCGCTCGCGGGGAGCATCCTGATCCTGTCCGGCATTGCCGTCGTGGGCGTGATGGTTCTCACCGGTTCCACCGCACGGCAGGTGGGGTCGGGCGCCGGCCGAGTGCTGCGTCCTCTGTGGGGAGGCGTCGCCAAGGCGATGCAGGGTCTCTTCGCGGATCCGAACTCCGACGTCATCGACATGCGTGACGGACCTCAGCGAGCGCCAGAGCCGGAGGCAGTCGATGAGCCCGAGCCGACGGTCGCGCTCGAGCCGGAGAAGCCGAAGAAGAGCCGCAAGAAGGCCGCGGCCGAGCCGGTTCGCGAGCAGGAGCAGCAGGCGTTCCCGATGGACCCGGGGGAGTGGACGCTCCCGCCGGTGTCGATGCTCGCCCGCAGCTCGAAGCAGGAGGTCGACGCGGCCGAGGTCGCGGAGCGCGGCCGTCTTCTCCAGGGCACCCTCGATCAGTTCGGCGTGGAAACCACGCTGCTCGAGCCCGTCGTCGGTCCGACCGTCACCCGCTACGTCCTCGAACTCGGCGAGGGCGTCAAGGTCTCGAAGCTCGAGAACCTCCGCAAAGACATTGCGTATGCGATGGCATCGCCCGACGTCCGGATTCTGGCGCCCATCCCGGGTCGGCGTGCGATCGGCGTGGAAGTGCCCAACACCTCGCGCGAGATCATCACCGTCGGCGACATCCTCGCGTCGAAGGAGGCCCGCCAGGCCGCCCATCCGCTCGAGGTGGCGATCGGTCGCGACATCAACGGCCGCAACATGATGGTCAACCTGGCCACGATGCCCCATGTGTTGATTGCCGGCGCCACCGGTGCCGGCAAGTCCTCGTGTCTGAATTCGCTCCTCACGTCGATCCTCATGCGCTCGACTCCCGACCAGGTTCGCCTGATCCTGGTGGACCCGAAGCGTGTCGAGATGGGTCAGTACGACAAGGCCCCTCATCTCCTCACCGCGCCCGTCACTGACCCCCGCAAGGCGGCCAACGCCCTTGCATGGGCTGTGCGGGAGATGGAGCGCCGCTACGACCTCCTCCACAAGGTCGGCTTCCGAGACATCACGGGCTACAACAAGGCCGTCGACAACAACACGCTCGAGCCGGGCCTCGGCGAGGTCGGCGAGGACGGCGAGCCGCTGCAGTACCGCCGCCTTCCGTTCATCCTCGTGGTCGTCGACGAGCTCGCCGACCTCATGATGGTCGCGGCGCGCGATGTCGAGGACTCGATCGCCCGCATCGCCCAGATGGCCCGCGCCGTGGGCATCCATCTCGTTATCGCCACTCAGCGGCCCTCGGTCAATGTGATCACCGGCGTGATCAAGGCCAACGTGCCGGCCCGTCTCGCCTTCGCGGTGTCGAGCCTCACGGACTCGCGCGTGATTCTCGACCAGCCCGGTGCCGAACGGCTCGTCGGCAAGGGCGATCTTCTGATGCTCGGTCCGTCCTCCTCGTCGCCTCATCGCGTGCAGGGTTGCTGGGTCGAGGAGGAAGAGGTGCGCGCCATCGTCAAGCACTGGAAGGATCAGGCGCCGGAGTTCACCGACGATCAGACGGTCGCCATCGAGGGCCAGGCTGCCGCCACCATCTCGCTCGACACGGGCGATGCGGCACCGCTTCCCCCGGCGAACCCTGGTGGCGTCAGCGACACGGCTCCGTCCCTCGACATCACCGATGCTCCCCCCGCCCTGGACGACGACGGCGATGAGCTGCTTGGCCAGGCAATGGACTTGGTGGTGCAGACGCAGCTCGGCTCCACTTCGATGCTGCAGCGCAAGCTGCGGGTCGGTTTCGCCCGCGCCGGCCGGATCATGGATCTCCTGGAAGAGGGCGGTGTGGTCGGCCCGTCAACCGGATCCAAGGCGCGCGACGTTCTGATCTCGCCCGAAGATCTCGCTGCGCGCCGTGGCGAGGGCTGACCTGCTCGGCCGGTAGGGTCCTCGCCGATGGTGCTCGGGCTGGTCTTCTCGTTGGGCGGACTTGTCGTCCTGACCCTCGCGTCGGACCAGTTCGTGAAAGGTGCGGCGCGGCTCGCCGTGATCTTTCGCGTCGCGCCGGTCATCGTCGGCGCAGTCATCGTCGGGTTCGGCACGAGTGCCCCCGAGATGGTCGTCTCGGGTCTCGCCGCCGTCGACGGCAACCTCGACATCGGTGTCGGCAACGTCATCGGCTCCAACGTCGCCAACATCTCGCTTGTGCTCGCGGCGACCTCGTTCGTCGCGGTCATTCCCGTCCAGTCGGTCACCCTTCGACGTGAAGCTCCGATCTCCGTTGCATCCGTGCTGGTCTTTGCCGGGCTGATCCAGGGTGATCTCGATCGCCGGGAGGGCGCCGTCCTCGCTGTCCTTCTGGTCTGCGCGCTGCTGCTGGTGCTCCGAGCTGCCCGGCCCGATGATCCGTTGGCCGGCGACGTGGGGGAGCTGCTGGGTGACGAGGAGCACTCCACCAGACGAGAGACCGTTCGCACGTCGCTCGCGCTCGTGACGGTCGCGGCGTCGGCGTGGTTCATCGTGGAGGGCGCCATACGGGTCGCGGATGAGCTCAACCTCTCCGGCGGGTTCGTCGGGTTCACGCTTGTCGCCGTCGGCACATCCGCTCCCGAGCTCGTGACGGCGCTGGCCGCGGCGCGCCAGGGCGAGACGGAGTTGTTGATCGGCAACCTGCTCGGCTCGAACGTCTTCAACAGCCTCGCGGTAGGCGGGGTGATCGGACTCGTCGGCCCCGGCCCGGTGCTCGACACGAGGCTCGCGCAGTGGGGATCGGTGCTGATGGTTGCGATCGTCGTCATCAGCTGGCTGATGATGATGCAGGGCGGCAGAGTCACTCGCCGCAACGGCATCATCCTGATCTGCATGTGGATCGCGAGCGTCGTCATCCTCTCCGGTGGCGACGCTCTGGAGGATGCCCTCGCGCTGATCGGCTGAGACGACTGCAGTCGTCGTCTGATTAGGGTCCACGAGCGAGCAGACCGTGACCATGTCGCCGGCCAGCGCTTTGAGCGTCAGGGGTACGTCATCCAACAGGAACTCCATCCGGCCCGGGTTGGCCGCACTCGCGAAGAAGCGGATGGACGAACCCCGGTCCACTTTCGCGTCGTAGCGAACGTGCACGCTCGTCTGGAGGGCGACGTCGGTGCCTGTCTCTGTCCGCAACGCCAACGGCGACGGCTCGTCCCGACATGTGCCGAGCTCGCCCTCCAGCAGGCGCTGATCGAAGGCGAATCGCATCGTCAGCTCATTGCGGATCTCGTCCCGAAGCGTGCCGACCGCCTGCAACTATCCGTCGGCGTGCGCCTCGAGGATGAATCCCATCGTGAGGTGCGGTGAGACCGCGGCGCCGAACGGGTCGTGATCCGCGGGTACGTCTGCGGCCGCGGGATGGGCGGGGATCGAGCGGACGAGTCGTTCTTGCTTCTCGTGGTACGCCTCGTCGGACGGCTTCTCGGTGAAGTTCGACGCGTTGCCGGGTATCGCGACGAGCAGGAGGATCACGGCGGCGATGAGCGGATGCCACCGCCGAGCACAGGCCTCGAGTCCGACAGCCACCAACGGGAGGGCCAACGCCGCGGTGATGTAGACGTACCGGTTCAGCCGGGAGGCGTCGGCTCCTGTCCACCAGCGGCCCTGTGCGATCAGGCCGAGATTCAGCGCACCGACGAGCAACAGCACGACGGGGGCGAGCAGCGCCTGGCGAGGAATGTCCGCAGCTCGGTCGGCGAGGACCAGGAGAACGCCGCACATCGTCACGGCCGCCAGCGGTATGGCCAACTGTGGTGTTGCGCTGAGCGCGACGAACGCTCCGACCTCGCCATTCCAGATCCAGGACCAGAGCGCATCCAGCGACGGTCGCCCGAAAACGGCCGCGCTCGTACTCGGTGCGTAGATGGCGTACCACGTGACGTACATCGCTCCGAGCGGCGCAGTGTGAGCAGCTGCCACCCGCCAGCCCCGCCGCGTCAGCGCGAACGCGCCGACGCCTATGAGCATCGGGATCGCGATGCCGGAGCACATCAGAGCAATAGCGCCGGAGGCGATACCCCAACCGTCGCGACGGCCCCACCGTCCGTCGTGGTCGAGCAGAAGCATCTGGACCAGTGCGAATGCCACGGCCCCCGTGAACGCGACCTGGAACCCCGAGACGATGTTTTGCGACCCGGGCCCGAACAGCACGAACGCGCCCGCGGCGACAGCAGCGATCGTCGGCCGGACCTCGCTGCGGCGCATGAGCAGGTACAGCGCCACGACGAGAAGGAGATGAAAGAGAACGGCGACGGCCTGGTAGGGCACGTAGGTCCGGAGCCCGAAGAGGCCATAGAGCACGCGAAAGGCAACGACGCCAACGGTGTCCCAGTGCTCGTTGTGTGGCTCGAAGATGTCTGAGCCACTGCCGAGGTCGCGGCCGGCGAGGAACGCCCACTCGTCGCGGAAGAACCAGTGGTAGCGACCGATGTGGAGTGTGATCAGCGGTAGCGTGATCGCGACGTAGGCCGCGAACAACAGCGTGGCCGGGTGTCGGTCGGTCAGCTGCCGGCGAGCAACGGCGACGAGTTCGCGGCGACGTCTCGTGCCGGGCATGGTCATCGCCCCAGGGTGGAGTCCGGTGCCGCGACCGTCAACCTCGCAGCGGGCGTGGACCGCGGCTCTGGCTCCCTATATCGACCCGGTGGGTTCGCCGGAGGTCATCGCAGCCGCGAGGCCGTCGAGATCGGGGAGGCCGTCGAGCGGCCCGATGAGCGTGATCTGGTCATCGGCTCGGAGAACGAGGTCGTCGTGGACTCGAATGACGCGCCCGTCACGACGAATCGCCTCGAGGTGCAGGCTCGCGTCCATGGCGAGCGCCGAAACAGGCTGATCGATCAATGCGCCCGTAGACAGCTCGGCGAGCAGCGCGTACTGGCCGATCGAGAGGTCGGGGAGCAGCGCTTCCTTGACCTCCGCCTCGTGCGATGCCTCGGCGACGCCGGCTGCCTCGTCGGCGTGCAGGTAGGCGGCGAGCTCACCCGCGAGCCGCAGCGCCCGCCCGGGGGCGGATTCACAGCCAGCGAGGAAGAACAACGCGTAGACGATCTCGCCCCGTCCGCCCCATTGCGCCGGAATACGGATGCCGCCCTCGGCGCGAACGATGATCAGATGGTCGTCGTCGGCATCGAAGAAGGCGACGGGCGTGGCCGTCGGGTGGGCCTCCGATGGCTGAATCCAGAGCGAACCCGACTCGACGAAGCGGTTGGTGACGGTCTCCACCTCGACCTCCATGCGACGTCCGAGCACCTCCGCCGCTCGCCGAGCAGCCTCGTAGATGTCGTCACCGGTGTTGACGCTCACCACGGCGGCGCGGGCGATGAGGCCGGGATACTCGTCCTCGGAGCGCAGACCGTGGCTTTTCATCGCCTCGCTGATCTCACGGTCGATGCCCCGATCGACGAGCTCCCCCCACCGTTCGAACACGTGGTAGATCGCACCGGCGTGGCGGGACCGGGTGCGCCCGTAGCCGAGGTACCAGAGGATGCCGACAACGATGCAGGCGCCCGTGATCGCGAGGGCGAGCGCGCCGAGCTCGATGATCAGGTAGACGTCGACGGTGATGCCGAAGATCTGAAGATACGGGTAGAACGGCGCGCGGAACTCCGGTGCGTACGACGAGATGCGAGCTGCCCGCAGCACCAGGACTGCGGCGTTCACGAGTCCGAGCGTGAGCAAGACGAAGGCGCTCGCCAGCTTCGCGATCGCGCTCACGTCGAACGCCACCACCACGACGGCCATGGCCGCCCCGGTGACGAGAATCCCCCACAGCGGGGTGCTGTGCCGGGTCAGGTTCTGGAACCTTGCGGCCACCAGGTGGTCCCGACTCATGGCCAGCGGGTAGCGGGCTGCGGCCAGGATTCCCGCGTTGGTCGCGGACGAGAACGCCGCGAGTGCCGCGATGGCGACCAGAACGGCGCCCGCCGTCGGCAATGCCGCTTCCGCCGCGGAGTGAATGGGCGCGAGATCGTCGTGGAGCTTGTCGGCCGGAACGAGAGCGACGGCGACGAGCATGCCCAGCGTGTAGATCACGGTGCTGACGAGCAGGGACAGCGACATACCGAGCGGGATGTTGAGGCTCGGATTCTCGATCTCCTCTGCGGCAGAGGCGACCTTTGTGAGGCCGCCGTAGGAGACGAACACCAAGCCGACGACAGCGACGAGCCCGCCGAGCCCGTCCGTGTAGAACGGCTCCAGAGTGCCCTCGTTGTCTCCCGCGACGACATCCGACAGTCCGGCGACGAGGAATACGGAGAGGACGGCGAGGACGAACCCGACGAGTGCCATCTGGAGCGCCGCGCTCGCCTTGGAGCCCATGATGTTCACGATCACGAAGCACGCAATGAGCACGACCGCGAGCGGCTTGGCGGGCACGTCGAACGCGAGATTCAGATAGGCGCTCATTCCGACGAGTGCGAACGCATCTTTGAGGACGAGCGAGAGCCAGGTGGCCATGCCGGCGACGGTTCCGACCGCGGGACCGAAGGCCCGCTGGAGGAAGTAGTACGCCCCGCCGGCCCGAGGCATCGCGGCGCTGAGCTCGGCCACCGAGAGCATCGCTGGCACGGCGAGCAGTCCCGCGATCGCGTACGCGAGGACGGCGCTGGGACCGGCGGCCGATGCGGCGAGCCCGGGCAGAAGGAACAAACCTGAGCTCAGCATCGCGCCGGTGCTGAGCACGAAGACGTGGCGAAGACCGAGCGATCGGGTCAGGCGGCGCTCATCGTTCCCCTCCCTGACCATCCGACACCCTAGCGATCACGCTCCGCGGGCGACTGCCTCGCCTCGCCTTAGGCTGACCGGGTGAACGAAGCCGAGACGTACCACCTCACCACTCTCGGCTGCCCGAAGAACGACGTCGACTCCGACAAGCTCGAGGGCACCCTCCAAGCAGATGGCCTCGCTCGCGTTGACGAGATCGGCGATGCAGATGTCGTGGTGGTCAACACCTGCGCCTTCATCGAGGATGCGCGCACCGAGTCGATCGACACGATTATCGCTGTTGCCGCCGAACGCCGTCCGGGAGCGCAGCTCGTCGTCACGGGATGCATGGCCGAACGTCACGGACCGGAGCTCGCGGCCGAATTGGACGAGATCGACCTGGTGGCGCCCTTCGGTGTCGCCCTCGCCCCGTCGTCCACTGCGGTGGCGGTGGAGCTCGGCCCCACACGGCGAGCACCGGATTTCGACCTGCTCAACCTGCCTCGACCGGCGTCGGCTCGTCCGTGGGCCTACGTGAAGATCGCCGAAGGCTGCGACCGTGCCTGTGGCTTCTGCGCGATCCCCACCTTCCGGGGTCCACAACGCAGCCGCACCATCGAGCAGATCCTCACGGAGGTCGATCAGCTCGCGGCGCAGGAGATCGTGCTCGTGGCGCAGGACCTCGCCGCCTACGGCCGGGACCAGGGCGTGGGGGAGCGGGCGATCGTTCCCCTCGTGGAGGAGGTCGCGAAGCGGGTCGCTCGAGTGCGGCTGCTCTATCTCTATCCGTCGGATCTCAACGACGACCTGATCGAAGCGATCTTCGCCACGGGTGTCCCGTACTTCGATCTCAGCCTCCAGCACGTGTCGCCGCCGCTGATGCGACGGATGCGGCGGTGGGGGAACGGTGAGCGGTTCCTCGAGCGCATCGAAGCGATTCGCGGCCGCGAGCCGCACGCGGCGTTTCGCTCGAACTTCATCGTCGGGTATCCCGGCGAAACCGAGGCCGACCACGACCAACTCCTCGAGTTCGTGGAGCAGGCACAACTCGACTGGTGTGGGTTCTTCGCCTACTCCCGGGAGGAAGGCACCTACGGCGCAGACCTCGATGGCGAGGTCGAAGCGAGTCTTCGTGACGACCGGCTGGCGGAGCTGCGCGAGCTCCAGGACGGCATCACCGCACGAAAACGTGACGAACTGATCGGCCAGGAAGTCGAAGTTCTCGTGGACGAACCGGGCATCGGCCGAAGTCACCGCGAAGCACCCGAGATCGACGGAATCGTTGCGGTGCCCCAAACTCTTGCGGCGGGATCACTTGCCACCGTGACCGTCGATGCCGCCTATGGCCCCGACCTCGAGGCCTCATGAGCGAACTCGTCGAGCCGCGCCAGGCCGGGCTCACACATCCCGCGAACCTGCTGACGATCACCCGCCTGGTCTTCGCGCCATTGCTGTTCTGGCTCGTGCTCGACGCCGAAGAAACCCGAGGTGTCTCCTGGGCGGCGTTCGGGCTGGGCGTCGCGTTGGCGAGCACCGACTTCTTCGATGGGAAGGTCGCTCGTCGCGCGAATGTGGTCAGTCGGAGCGGCGCATTTCTCGATCCGCTGGCGGACAAGGTGGTCGTCCTCGGTTCGGCCTTCTGTCTCGTTGCGGTTGAGCGCTACTGGTGGGTGCCCGTCACGATCATGGCGGTCCGCGAGCTGGGCATCACGGCCTGGCGCAGCCGGTGGGCTCGCGAGGGCCTGTCCATCCCCGCCCGCAAGTCCGCGAAGTACAAGACGTTCGTGCAGGGCGCGGCGCTCGCGGCCGCAGTCATGCCCACGCTCGAGGATCAGGACACCACGATCGACGTGTTGCTCTGGATCGCTGTCGTTTGGACGGTGGTCACCGGCATCCAGTATCTGATCGACGGACAGAACGCCCTCAGCGCCACCGGCGACTGAGCCACCGTCCCGGAGGACAATCTCATGAAGTGCGAAGTCGTCGCGGTCGGCACCGAGTTGCTCCTGGGCCAGATCATCGACACGAACTCCTCGTGGATCGGCGAGCAGCTGGCGCTCGTCGGGATCGACAGCCACTACCAGACAAAGGTCGGCGACAACCTCGAGCGGATGGTCGAGGTCTTGCGTCAGGCGGTGGACCGCAGCGACGCGGTGATCGTCTGTGGTGGGCTCGGGCCGACACAGGACGACATCACCCGCGACGCCATCGCGCTCGTGATGGGCGTCGAACTCGTGCGTGACGAGGCGCTGGTGGAGAAGATCCAGGCGATGTTCGGTGGCCGTGGCCGCCAGATGCCGGAGAACAACCTGCTGCAGGCCGACGTGCCGGTCGGTGCGTCGCTCAACCCTGCGATGCCGGGCACGGCGCCCGGGCTGATCTGCCCGCTCACCGGAGACGACGAGGGCAAGACCATCTACGCGGTCCCGGGCGTGCCCTGGGAGATGCAACAGATGGTGGCCGCCGGAATCCTGCCGGACCTGCAGGAGCGAGCGGGGATCACCTCGGTCATCCGTAGCCGTACCCTGCGCACCTGGGGCCAGTCCGAGTCGGGCCTCGCAGAGCAGCTCGACGATGAGATCCAGCGCCTCGACGACGCCGGCGGGGCCACGATCGCGTTCCTCGCCAGCGGATGGGAGGGCCTCAAGGTTCGCATCACGGCCAAGGCCGCGACCGAGGCCGAAGTCGACGCCATCCTCGACGACGAGGAGGCTCGCGTCCGCGACATCATCGGTGATGTCGTGTTCGGGATGGACGACGACACGATGGAGTCCGTCGTGCTTCAACTGCTGCGCGACGAGGGCCTCACGCTCGGGCTCGCCGAGTCGCTCACCGGCGGGCTGATCGCAAGCCGACTCACCGCCATTCCCGGTTGCTCGGACGTGTTCCGTGGAGCGGTCGTCCCGTACCACCGAGACTTGAAGCAATCGGTGTTGGACGCGCCTGACGTGCCGGCGGTCTCCGAGGAGATGGTCATCGCCATGGCCTCCGGGGTGTGTGACACCCTGGGTTGCGACGTCGGGATCGCGGTCAGCGGTGTTGCGGGTCCGGACGCCCACGAAGGGCTCGATCCCGGCGCGCTCTGGATCGGACTGCACCTGCGAGGCGAGTCCGAGGCGGTCAACCTGACGATCCCGTTCGACCGGGAACGGATCCGTCAGTTCACCTGCATCATGTCGCTCAACATGCTGCGCACTCGGCTACTCGGAGGTTCATGATGCGAACCGAACTCGACATGGAGCTCCTCGGCCAGACCGTCCAGGATCTCTACCGATTCAAGCAGGGCGAGGTGATGAGCGCCGTCGTCCACCTCGGAATGCGCCTCGAACTCTTCGACGCCCTTGCGGACAACGACGGCGCCACCAGCGAAGCGCTCGCCGAGGCCACCGGGCTTCACGAACGCTGGGTCCGAGAGTGGCTCCATGCAGTGGCGGCTGCCGACCTCGCGCAGCACGAGGACGGCGCGTTCGCCCTCACCCCCGAGGCGAAGGCGACGCTCACACAGCCTGACCACCCCGCAGCAGTGGGCGGCGTGTTCGGCCCGCCGATCACGCACCGTGAGATCGACCGGACGGCCGAGGCCTTCCAGACCGGCATCGGCATGACGTGGGACGAGCACGGAGCGCACACGTGCCACTTCCAGGCCGCAATGGGCGCCGGCGGGCAGAAGACGTGGCTCGTCCCGGTGATTCTCGACTCGATCGAGGGTATGACCGACCGCCTCACTGCGGGGGCGACGGTCGTCGACATCGGCTGTGGTGCGGGCGTCGCGGCGTCCGTGATCGCCGCGGCATATCCGGCCAGCACGGTGATCGGGATGGATCCGTCCGGCCACGCGATCGTCTCGGCTCAGGCCCGGGCGGACGACGCAGGCCTGACGAATCTGGAGTTCCGCCAGGGCGTCTTTGACGATCTCGCCCAAGTCGACGGCGTGGACCTCCTGCTCACGCTCGACGTGATCCACGATCTCCCGCGGCCGGGTGATGCGGTCCGCTCGGCGCGAACGTGTCTGGCCGATAACGGCGTGTGGTTCGTGGCGGACATCAAGACGCGCGGTGGGCTCGAGGACAACCGGGTGATCCCGGTCCTGCCTCTGATGTACGGCATGTCATTGCTCTATTGCATGTCCTCTGCGATGTCGGAGCCGGATGGCGCCGGCCTGGGTACCTTGGGCCTCACCGAATCCGTCTTCGGCGAGCTCACGGCCGCCGCCGGGTTCGGATCGGTCGACAGTCGCGAGTTCGATGTCGACCCGTTGAATCGGTACTACGAGGTCCGTGTCTGACAGGCGGGTCAGCCCGCCGACTCGTTGTTGTCGACTCCAGACATCAGAAGACCGATCATCTCGAGCTCTGCCTCCTGGCGGGTGAGTTCACCCATGACCCGGCCCTCGAACATCACGATGATGCGGTCCGCCAGCTGACGGACCTCGTCGAGGTCCTCGGAGATCAACAGGATCGCAGCCATCTCCGAGCGCTGGGCGAGCAGTTGTTCGTGGATGTACTCGGCCGCTCCGATGTCGACGACCGCGAATCGCTCATCGCGGTTGGCGTCGGTGGGGTCGTGGGCGGCGAGGAGCCCGAGCTCCTCTGCCGTCACCGGCGTCGCGTCCGGGTCGTAGCCGCGCTCCGTCGCCTGCTGGATCGCGAGCGCTTCGGCGAAGCGCGCGTCGTCGACCTGGAGGAGGGGATCACATCCACTGCGGAAGTCTTTCGCCCTGTGGTCGAAGGTGCGGTGGGTTTCTGACGGCTTGCGACCGGCGCCGTATGGTCTCGCCATGCCGTTCATCGACGTCGCAGATCTCAGCATCTACCACGAGTTCCATGGCGACGGCCCGCCGCTGCTGCACATCTCGGGATCCGGGGGCGACCTGCGAACGACGATGCCCGACCAGTCTGCACTCAACCGGGACTTCGAGGGTCTTCACTACGACCAGCGCGGACTCGGGCAGACGTCGCACGGTGACCGGCCTCCGACAATGACCGACTTTGCGGACGATGCGGCGGCTCTGTGCGCCGCTCTCGGATGGGACCGGTGCCACGTCATGGGGACGTCGTTCGGCGGAATGGTCGCGCAACACGTGGCGATCCGACATCCACAGCTGGTCGACAAGTTGGTCCTCAACTGCACATCGCCGGGCGGCGACTCGCCCTCGTATCCGCTGCACGAGCTCCAGACGTTGTCCCCCGAGAAACGAGCGGACTCCTGGATGCCGATCATGGACACGCGCTACGAAGCGGGAGGTGAGATCCCCGGGCTCGAGGGCTTCACCGAGATGTTTCGGGAGCGGCAGCTCGCCGCGCGATCGCCAGAGGCCGACGCCGGGTTCACTGCCCAACTCGAGGCCCGCCGCCATCACGACGCCACCGCCGGCCTCCCCGCGGTCGACGCTCCTACGCTCGTGTGCGCCGGCCGGTACGACGGCATCGCCCCGCTCGAGAACTCTGAGAAGATCGTTGCTGCGATCCCCGGCGCCCAACTCGACGTCTTCGAGGGCGGCCACATCTTCATGATGCAGGACCGTCGCGCAATGACGACGATCCGCGACTTTCTGTGTAGCTGACGCCGTCGCTCGTCAGCGCGGCCCCGGGCCCCGCTTGCTCTTCGGGCCCGACTGGCGGCTCTTCGGCTTGCCTCGGTTGTCGCCCGAGCGACCCTTCGGTCCGCCGCCCTTCCCCGGTGGCCGACCCTTCTGGTTCGAGCGCTTCTTCGCGGACTTCTTGGCCGTTGGCTTGCCCCCGCCCGGACGTGATCCGCCCGGCTTCGATCCGCCCGACTTTGATCCGCCCGACTTTGATCCGCCCTGCTTCGGGCCGCGGCGCTGGCTGCCACCCTGGCTGCCGCCCTTGCCTCCGCCTCCGCCTTGTCCTCCGCCCTGGCGGCTGCGTCCGCCGCCCTTGCGGGCGCGGGGCTTGCTCGATCGGCGGGTCTGCTGTCGATTCGGGCGGTCGTCGCGATCGCGAGACGGACGATCATCAGGAATCCAGTCGTCAGCCTCGGGGATCTCGGGCAGCTCGCCGCCCTCGACCTCCGGCGGTCGGGTGATCTCTTGCGGGAGTTCGAGTCGCCGCTTCATGGCCTTGACGAGCTTGACCTGGCCGGGGTCGACGAAGCTGATGACCTTGCCGTGAGCGCCCGCGCGGGCGGTGCGGCCGCTGCGATGGACATAGGCCGAGTCCTCGTCGACCGGGTCGAAGTGGATCACGCATTCGACGCCGTCGACGTGGATTCCGCGTGCGGCAACGTCGGTGGCGACGAGCACGTGTGCTTTGCCGTTTGCGAAGTCGTTCAGGGCCCGGGTGCGCTGAGCCTGGGAGCGGTTGCCGTGAATGGCCGCGGCCTTCACGCCGACGCGGCCGAGTTGCTTAGCGAGCCGATCCGCGCCGTGCCGGGTTCGGGTGAAGACGATGGTCGGACCGAACGTGGCGATCACGGAGGCACACAGCGGCACCCGCTCGGTGCGGGGCAGCTCCCAGAAGTGATGCTCCATCGCCTTGAGGTCCGGTGAGGCCGGGCCGATCTCGTAGCGCTGGGGGTCGTCCTGGTAACGCGAGATCAGCTTGCCGACGTCGCCGTCGAGCGTTGCGGAATAGAGGATCGTCTGACGCTCTTCAGCCGTCTGGTCCAACAGCCGCTTCACGACCGGCATGAACCCCATATCGGCCATCCGGTCCGCTTCGTCGATCACGACGATCGAGGCCTCGCTGAGGTCGACGGAGCGACGGTCGATGAGGTCTTCGAGTCGACCAGGCGTCGCAACGAGTATGTCGATGCCGTTTCGGAGCTTCTTGATCTGCGGTTCGAGTCCGACCCCGCCGTAGACCGCGAGGATTCGGCGGTCCATGGCGTCGGCGAGCGGCCGGAGGTCGGTGGCGATCTGTTGGGCGAGCTCACGGGTGGGGGCGAGGACGAGAGCGGTGGGGCGCCGAGAGCCGGCCTCGTCGACCGACACGATCAGAGGAATACCGAACGCCAGCGTTTTGCCGGACCCGGTGGGGGCGCGGCCGACTACATCGCGACCCGCGAGGAGGTCGGGAATCGTCGCCTCCTGCACAGGGAACGGCTGCCGGATGCGCTGCCGATCGAGAATGGCGACGATCGCGTCTGGCACGCCGAGATCGGCGAAGGTGGGCGACATGACGAGGACGTTTCCGCAGCGGGATCGTCGTCGGCGGTGGCCGCCCGACATGTCCGGTGCGATCACAGGCTATCGCCGCGCACGCGTTGTCACGGCGAGGGACGCACCCGGCCACCCTGTGGAGCCGACGAGCCGATGGTCGTGCTTTCGCCCCCGCACCGCTGAAGAACCGCACCCTGGTCGCTGGTCGCTGGTCGCTGGTGGCGGTGGCGGCGGCGGTTGGGTCACGGCAGGCGCATTCGTGAACGAGGCGCTCGTGGGCGGGGCCGGCGGCGCGGTCGGTGGCGCGAACCCCTTCGACGCCTGGACGGAGCCCGTGGGTGGTGGCGGCGCGACTGCGGAAGGCGGCGGGCGCGGCACCATGGTCGCCGCAAACGGCGAGCGCGGCACAGGTGACGACGGCGCCGTATTCGGCGGGAGCGGCGGTGGTGGTGGCCTCTACGGAGAGGCTCGAGCGGCCGGGTACCGGTAGCCATACCGGGGGCGCTCCGAGACGGTCCACCGCTCGAGGAACCGTGAGGATCCCCGGGGGCGTGTCTGAGCTCACCGAGGGGCCGCAGTCGGGCCTCCGGGTATCACCGAAAACAGAACGATATGCGTGACTGGAGAACTCCTATCTCACTTGCCAGCGCTGACCGCTAAACTCGGCACTAACGACAAAATCCCAGGTCAGAGAAGATTTTTCAACCAATCACGAGCCTTCTGCGATCTCGTCCCGGTCGAGGCGCATGGCGGCGCTGTTCATGCAGTAGCGCTGACCGCTGGGGCCCGGCCCATCGGGGAACCGATGGCCGAGATGGGCGCCACAGTTGGCGCACACGGCTTCCTCTCGAACCATGCCGTGACTGCTGTCCGTGTGGATCTCGACGACATCCTCACCGACCGTGTCGAAGAAACTCGGCCATCCGGTGCCGGACTCGAACTTGGTGTCGCTCATGAACAGCGCGGTGTCGCACACGACGCAGCGATAGGTGCCGTCGTCGTGGCAGTCCCAGTACTCGCCGGTGAACGCCCGTTCGGTGCCGGCCTGTTGGGTGACGGTGTACTGGGCTGGGGTGAGGCGGTCGCGCAGCTGGTCGTCCGTCTCGCCGGTGGGGAGGGTGGTTTCGCTCATTGATCGCTCCTTGCGGATCTCGTCTGCACCGTAGAACACGGTGAGTGCGCTGTTTGGTCCCGGTCAGAAAAGATATCTGTTCGGGTCCTTGACCGAACAGCTGTTCGCAATTACGTTGCTGTCATTCGTTCTGGACCGCCGGTGGGTGTCACACCCCCTCCGTAGGTTCGAGCCCAACAACCCACACCCCCCCAAAAAAACGCAGATCCATCACCTACGGATGGATCAGAACTCAAGGAGACACAGTGGAGCGAGACAAGGCACTCGACATGGCCCTCGGGCAGATCGAGAAGCAGTTCGGTACGGGCTCGGTCATGAAAATGGGCGACAAGGGCAGCATGGCGATCGAATCGATCCCCACAGGCGCTCTTGCCCTGGATCTCGCCCTCGGGATCGGCGGTCTGCCCCGCGGCCGTGTCACCGAGATCTTCGGCCCGGAGTCCTCCGGCAAGACCACCCTCGCCACCCACGTGGTCGCCGAGGCCCAGCGCAATGGTGGCATCTGTGCCTATATCGACGCCGAGCACGCTATGGATCCGATCTATGCCCGGGCGATCGGTGTCGACATCGACGAGCTGCTGATCTCCCAGCCCGACACGGGCGAGCAAGCACTCGAGATCACCGACATGCTGATCCGCTCGGGTGCGCTCGACGTCATCGTGATCGACTCGGTGGCTGCTCTCACCCCCCGAGCCGAGATCGAGGGCGAGATGGGCGACACCCACGTCGGCCTCCAGGCCCGTCTCATGTCACAGGCGCTGCGCAAGCTGACAGGCAACCTCAACAAGTCCAACACGGTCTGCATCTTCATCAACCAGCTGCGAGAGAAGATCGGCGTGATGTTCGGTTCGCCCGAGACCACCCCGGGCGGTCGGGCGCTGAAGTTCTACTCGTCGTGCCGCCTCGACATTCGTCGCATCGAGTCCATCAAGGACGGCGTCGAGGTCGTGGGCAACCGCACCCGAGTTAAGGTCGTGAAGAACAAGGTGGCTCCGCCGTTCAAGCAGGCCGAGTTCGACATCATGTACGGCACCGGCATCTCCCGTGAGGGCTCCGTACTCGATCTCTCCGTCGAGGAGGCGATCGTCAAGAAGTCGGGCGCTTGGTACACCTACGACGGCGAACAGCTGGGCCAGGGCCGGGAGAACGCCAAGAAGTTCCTCCAGGAGAACCCCGAGGTCATGGTTGAGATCTCTGACCGGGTCTGGAAGGCAGTCATGCCCGAACCGGAAGAGGAGATCGATCTCACCGAGTCAGCGTCCGTGGATGAGGACGAGTTCTCCGAGGCCGACGAGATGCCCATCGCCATCGACGAATAGTCGACGCGAGACAGACGACGATCCGGGCAATTCCCCCGCCTGGACGTGCGAGAGTTGGTCGCCCTCCCCGGCGGCCCACTCGTGCTTTTTCGGCCATGCGGCCGGACCCCGGCCATCGGTGGGAGCTGCTCGACCATCGGTGGGTCCTGCTCGGACACGTCGGCCATGGGGCCGACCCCGACCATCGGTGGGTTCTAGTCCAGGGTGACGATGACGCCGCCCTCTTCTTCCTCGGTGCCCCGGCCGAACAATCCACGGACCCTGCCGACCACCTGGACCATCGTCATCTGAAAGCCGTACTTCGCCTTGGTGGCGGCCATCACCGGCTCGAATTCGGCGCCCGTCACGAGCCGAGCGGTGCCGGTCACCGTCGGCGCGCCGTCGGTCACCTTTCCCCTCATGGTGCTCGGCGCCAACTCGACCTTCGGGGTGTTGCGAATCCGCTTCGCCTTCCAGGAATCGAGGTCGGTCGTGAAGCCAACGACCCCATCGTCGAGGGCGACGATCCAGACAGGCGACTCCTTGCGGCGGCCGTCCTTGGTGAAGGTGGTGAGGCGGACGTACTTCTCATCGGCGATCGCGTTCATGCGCGCCACGCTAACGCCGAGCCCGGGCAGGGCGGCCGGGGGCGCTAGTCGCTCAGCGTGATGACGATGCCCACGCCGGGGTCGCCCTTGTCGCGCTTGACGCGTCGGCTGACCTTCGACATCAGATCCATGATCCGGTACTGCACGCCGTACTTCGATTTCACGGCGGCCGCGACCGAATCGTAGGCATCGCCCTTTACCACGGCGGCCGTGCCGGTCAGCGTGGTGGCCCCGTCCTCGACCTTCCCCTTCATGTTGCTCGGGACGATCTCCACGGCTGGCGTGTTGTTGATGCGCTTGACCTTCCAGGTGTCGTCGTCCGTCGTGAAGCCCACGGTGCTGTCGCCGAGGTCGGCGATCCAGACGGGTGACTCCTTGCGACGGCCGTCCTTGGTGAAGGTGGTCAGGCAGACGTACTTCTCATCAGAGATGGCGTTTATGACGGAAGAGTAGCGAGCGGGTGTGAATCAGGGCGCACGGTACCCTTGCCGTCGTGGCCAAGTCGTATGTGATCCGGACCTACGGGTGCCAGATGAACGAGCACGATTCCGAGCGGATCTCGGGGCTGCTCGAAGCCGACGGCATGACCCGTGTCGACGATGAAGCCGACGCCGATGTCGTCGTCCTCAACACCTGCTGCATTCGTGAGAACGCGGACAACAAGCTCTACGGCGCCCTCGGGAACCTGAAGGCACTGAAAGACCAGAACTCCGATCTGCAGATCGCCGTTGCCGGTTGCTTGGCCCAGAAGGACCGCGAGCTCATTACGGAGCGCGCCGGCCATGTCGACGTCGTTTTCGGCACTCACAACGTCGATCGGGCGCTTGAGCTCCTCGACCACGCGGCCGAGCACGGGCCCATCGTCGAGATCCTGGAAGCAACTGCCCGCGAGGACGCTGAGCGGTTCCCATCCGCGCTGCCCACTCGTCGAGAGGTGGATCATGCCAGCTGGGTCACAATTCAGCTCGGCTGCGACAACACGTGTGCCTTCTGCATCGTCCCGTCGGTTCGGGGACCCGAGGTGAGTCGGCCCTTCGGTGATCTCGTGTCCGAAGTGGAGACGCTTGCCGCCGACGGCGTCAGCGAGATCACGCTGCTCGGCCAGAACGTGAACAGCTACGGGCGCGATCTCGCCCTCGCCCGCCGCAGCGACGCCGCTCCGGACGACGGGCACTGGTGTGGCGAGCGCTGGCTCGACGATCGTCGGGCTCGGCCCCTCTTCGCCGATCTCATTCGAGCCGCAGGTGCGGTCGACGGCATCCATCGAGTCCGATTCACGAGCCCCCACCCCAAGGACATGCGGACCGACGTGTTCGAGGCGATGGCGGAGACGCCGCAAGCCTGCGAACACCTTCACTTCCCGCTCCAATCAGGCAGCGATGCGATTCTCGCCGCGATGCACCGCGGGTACACGGGCGAGCGCTACCTGGAGAAGCTCGAGGAGGCCCGGACCACGATCCCCGGCCTTTCGGTGACGACGGACATCATCGTCGGCTTCCCCGGCGAAACGGACGAAGACTTCGAACGCACGCTCGAGGTCGCCGCCGCGGCGGAGTTCGACAGTGCGTTCACCTTCATCTTCTCGCCCCGTCCGGGCACTGAAGCCGCCGAGATGCAGGACTCGTTCGTCGATCACGCGGTTGCCGTGGAGCGCTATGAGCGCCTTCGCGTCGTGATCGAGCGCTCCGGCCGGGCAGCCAACCAGCGGCGCATCGGCGTGATCGAGGAGGTGACGGTGGAGGGCCCGTCGAAGAAGGACCCGTCGGTACTCACCGGGCGCACCCGACGAAACACCCTCGTCCACTTCGCATCGCCGACACCCCTGCGGCCGGGCACCTACGCCACGGTCGAGGTCGTGGAGGCATCCATGAACCATCTGTTGGGTGAGCTGGTCGAGGTCACCCACGCGGCTCGGCACCGCACGCGAATCCCGGTCGTTGCCGGCTGAACATGCCGTTGGACTATCCGCGCGCGTACGGGCCGGGCGTGCGCGAAGTGCTCGGCGACGATGTGTTGCAGGAGGTGGCTGTCGACGACGGTGTCGCTCTCCTCCGCCCGCAGATTCCTGGCCGTTCGCTGCTCGTTCTGCATCAGCGGCCGCCTGACATCGTGGCGACGCTCGATGAGGCGGATCGACTGAGCTGGCTCGCTGGCCGAGCAGGTGCGCCGGGCGTGGTCGCCGCCGGGCGTGCTGATGAGGGCGATGAGGCCGTCGTGTTGCGCCTCGGACACGACTCGATGTCCGCCGGCGTCGGCCTCCCTGTCGGACCCGAGATGTTCATCGAGGCGGTCGCTGCGGCGCTGCGAGCCGTGCATGAGTTGCCGGTGGAGAGGTGCCCGTTCGATGCGTCCGGCGATCGCCTTCACCAGCTCGCGGCGCAGCGCGTGGCCGATGGATTGGTCGCGGTTGCCGCCGATGGTGCCTACGTCGGCCGCGAGCCGGCCGACCTCCTGGCAGTCCTTGCAGATCTGGTGTCTCCGGATACGGAGGCGGTCTTCATCCATGCCGGGCTGCGAGGCGACCGGGTCTGGATGGGACCGGACGGGACCGTTGCGTTCACCGGTTGGCGACGCGCCGGCGTGGGTGACCATCACGTCGACCTCGCTGCCGCTGCAGCATTGGCGGGCGAGTTGTACGGGCCCGCGGTGGTGGCGCCGATGCTCGATGCGTACGGACTCGACCGGGTCGACCTTGCTCGACTCGACGCCGCGCAGTTGCTCGTGCACCTTCTGTCATGAGCAGAGAGCGCGCAGACCTGCCGCTGGTCATTCTGGGCGCCACGGCCTCGGGGAAGTCGTCTCTCGCACTCTCGATCGCGGCCATCCTCAGCGATGTCGAGCTCGTTTCGATCGATTCGATGCAGGTGTATCGGGGGATGGACATCGGGACGGCCACGCCAACCGCAGCGGAGCAGGCTGCGGTTCGCCACCATCTGATCGACCTCGTGGACGCCAGTGAGGACTTCGCCGTCGGCACCTTTCAAGACGCGGCTCGGTCCGCCATGGCGGACATCCGATCGAGGGGCTGCACGCCGGTGCTCGTTGGTGGAACCGGCCTCTACCTCCGAGCGGTCATCGATGATCTCGAACTGCCGGGGCGCTTCCCCGAGGTGGCGGCGGAGCTCGATGCAGAGCCGGACACGCGCGCGCTCCACGAGCGTCTCCTGGTGCTGGATCCTGTGGCGGCGGGCCGGATGGAGCCCACGAACAGGCGCCGTGTGTTGCGGGCGCTCGAGGTCACCGTGGGGAGCGGCCGGGCGTTCTCGTCCTACGGACCAGGACTTGAGCAGTACGAACCGGCGCCGTTCGTGCAGGTCTCGTTGCGCTGGCCGCGAGAGACCATCAACGAACGCATCGAGGCCCGCTACGCACGTCAGCTCGACGAGGGATTCCTGGCGGAGGTCGAACAGCTTGCGGCTCTCGGTCCCGGCCGCACGGCCGCCCAGGCCCTCGGCTATCGAGAGCTCCTTCGTCACGTCGCCGGTGAGTGCAGCCTCGACGAAGCGATCGACCAGGCGATTCTTCGCACCCGCCGTTTCGCCCGTCGCCAGGAGCGCTGGTTCCGGCGCGACCCTCGGATCACATGGCTCGACATGCCCGTCGACGCAGACGCCGTGATCGCCCGCTGGGACACAGAACGCGGTTTACGCGGGGCATGACGCTGCAGACCTGCGACAATGGAGGGCCATGGCCGTCCGCTACTCGAAGCACCACGGACTGGGCAACGACTTCCTCGTGACCCTCACGGACAGCCTGCCCCTCGACGCGGGCGACCGGGCGATCTCGTTGTGCGACCGGACGACCGGCATCGGCGCGGATGGCCTGATCTTCGGGCTCCAGGGGCTGGACGGCTCGATGGGGATGCGGCTCTTGAACTCCGATGGCAGTCCGGCCGAGCTCAGCGGAAACGGGCTGCGCTGCTTCGCGCAGGCTGTGGCGCGTCATCGCGGTGTTCCCCACCTCGAGATCGACGTCGACACCCCGGCCGGAGTCCGGCACTGCTCCGTCCACGCCACGCCGGATCGCAACACGATCGTCGCGACAGTCGACATGGGCGTCGTCTGCCCCGGGCCCGATCCTGATGTCGACGATCTCATCGCCCATGTCGGAGATGCCGTGCGGATGGTGAAGCGCTGGGAGACCGGCGACATCGGCAACCCCCACGTCATCTGCGAAGTGGATGATCCCAGCGAGGTCGATCTGCTCGTCGCCGGCCCCGCGATCGAGTCGCACTTCGAGGACGGCGCCAATGTCCACTTCGTTGCCGTGACCGGCCTGAACGAACTGAGCGTTCGAGTCTGGGAACGCGGCGCCGGCGTGACCAACGCGTGCGGCACGGGGGCGACTGTCTCGGCCCAGTTGTTCCACAACTGGGATCTCGTGGGCCCGAAGGTCGTCGTGCGTATGCCCGGCGGCGACGCGCTCGTCGATCTGCAGGGGCCCGTGACCCTCACCGGTCCGGCGACGCACATCGCCGACATCGAGGTACCCGATGCATGAACCCGGCGACGAGCCGGACGACACGCTCGAGCCCGACGGCGAGGAGGAGAGCCACCGCGGCGCGTTCGGCGACTACGGCGGCGAATCCTCTGGCCTCATCGAGCGAACGTTTCGGGAGCGCATCATCCTTGTGGGGGTCACCCAGGACGGCGACGACCCCGAACTCGCCGACGCGTCGCTCGACGAACTCGCGCTGCTCGTCGACACGGCAGGAGCCGACGCAATCGAGCGGGTGCATCAGCGCCGCACCTCGCCTGACCCGGCGACATTCATCGGGTCCGGCAAGGCGGCCGAGATCAAGGAGATCGCGGAGCGCATCGATTGCGACACCGTGGTCTTCGACGACGAGCTGAGCCCCGCTCAGCAGTTCAATCTGGAGAAAATCCTCGGTCGCAGCGCGCTCGACCGCACGGCAGTGATCCTCGACATCTTCGCCCAGAACGCGAGCACCCTCGAGGGCAAGGCGCAGGTCGAGCTCGCGCAGCTCAAGTACCGATTGCCTCGGCTCCGACGTTCGGGCGGAAGCCTTTCCCAGCAGGGCGGCGGCACCGGAACGCGGGGCCCGGGCGAGACGCAACTCGAGGTCGACCGACGTCGGCTCGTGCGCCGAGTCCACAAGCTCGAAGCCGATCTGCGAAAGGTTCAGGACCACCGGGTAACGCAGTCCAAGGCGCGCAGTCGCACCCGGAACCGGGCGGTCGCGCTGGTCGGCTACACGAACGCCGGCAAGTCGTCGCTGCTCAACCGGCTCGCGGATGCCGACGTGCTCGTCGAGGATCGGCTGTTCGCCACGCTCGACGCGACGACCCGCAAGCTCGCCCTCCCCGGCGGCGAGACGGTCTTCGCGACCGACACTGTCGGCTTCGTGCGCAAGCTGCCCCATCAGCTCGTCACGGCGTTCAAGACGACGCTCGACGTGGTGCGCGATGCCGATCTGCTCGTGCACGTGGTGGACGGGTCCGGCCCCGATCCGACAGGATCCATGGCCGCAGTGCGCGAGGTGCTCGAGGAGATCGGAGCGGGCGACGTGCCGGAGTTGCTGGTCTTCAACAAGTCGGATCAGGGGAGTGGAGCCGAGCGGCTGGCCGAGCGCTACGAAGGCTCGGTGGCGACGTCCGCCCACTCGGGTCACCAGATCGACCTGGTCATGGCGACCATCGGCGATCGCGTGCGGTCGATGACCGAGCTCGCCGAGCTCGTCGTTCCCTGGGATCGCGGCGATGTGCTGGCGTCGGTCCATCGGGAGGGCCAGGTCCTGAGCGAATCCGCCGAGGAGCACGGCATGCGTCTGCGGGCGCGGCTGGAGCCGTCATCGCTCGGCGCGCTTCGGGAGTATGTGGTGGACGACGAGCTCGAGGAGACATCTACGTGAAGGGCTTCGTGCCGCCGGCCTACCCCTACGACCGACTCGACGATTTGCGAGCGCTCGCGGTCGAACGACACGGCGCGGCCATCGACTGTTCGATCGGCGCGCCGATTGACGACCCGCCTGCAGCCGTCATCGCCGCGCTCTCGAACTCGGGCGACGAGCGGGGCTACCCGCCATCAATCGGTTCGGCGGCCTACCGAGAGGCGGCCGTTGATTGGCTGGCCCGCCAGTTCGGGGTCTCGATCGACGGCCTCGCAGAGATCGCTGCGTGTATCGGCACCAAAGAGTTCGTCGCGTCCACCCCCCACTTCTTGAAGCTCCGCCGACCGGACCTCGACACCGTCTTGTATCCGGCCGTCTCGTACCCGTCGTATGAAATGGGTGCGACGCTCGCCGGCTGCCGGGCTGTCGCCGTGCCGGTGGACGACGAATGGCGGATCGATCTCACCGCGATCGACCCCGCCGATGCGGCCCGGGCGCTCTGTCTCTGGGTCAACACGCCGGGCAATCCGGCGGGCGGTCTCGACGATCTCGCGGCGGTCGCCGCGTGGGGCCGCGCGAACGACGTCGTCGTGCTCAGCGACGAGTGCTACATCGAGTTCACGTGGGACGGTCCGGCTCGGACGGTGCTCACCGAGGGCACCGAGAGGCTGCTCGCGGTGCACTCGCTCTCGAAGAGGTCGAACCTCGCCGGCGTGCGGGCCGGGTTCTACGCGGGCGATGCCGAGCTCGTGAAGTACCTGCGTGAGGTCCGCAAGCACGCCGGCTACATCGTGCCCGGGCCCGTACAGGCCGCTGCGATTGCGGCATGGGCTGACCAGGACCATGTCGACGAGCAGCGAGCGGTCTACCGACGACGGTTGGAGGTCGGCATCGACCTGTTCGCTGCCCTCGGGGTCACCGTGGCGATGCCCGGCGGCGGCTTCTATCTGTGGGCGCCGGCTCCCGATGGGGATGCGTGGGCGCTCGCGGCCCGACTCGCGGAGGAGACCGGCGTGATCGTCAGCCCCGGCGAGTTCTACGGCGAACAGTCGGCCGGCCATGTTCGGCTGGCGGTCGTGCAACCCACCGCGGATATCGAGTTGGCCACCGGCCGGCTTCGATGACGTCGGCACTGCCTCCGCCGCCACCCCCGCCGGCACCACATGCGCTGCCTGCCCGTGGCCGAGCAGCAAATCGCTGGATGTGGGCTGGAGTCGTGATCGGGCTGCTCGGCATCGGGATCTTCGCGGTGTGGCTCATCCGAACCGTTCCTGAATTCCGAGAGGACATCGACGCGATGCACCGGGCGACCCCGGGCGAGAGCGTCGATTTCGATGTATCCGAGCCGGGGAGGTGGACGATCTTCATCGAGCCGTCGAGCGCATCTCAGTCAGGGCTGCAGTACGCCGTGTTCGACGCGGACGGCGACCCGGTTTCCATCGGGCGGGCGGGGTCACAGTTCAGCTACGACTGGTTCGGTGACTCCGGTCGCTCGATCGCTGCCGTCGACCTCGATCCGGGCGCGTACACGCTCGAGGTGTTGGCGGGTCGGCACACGCTCGCCATCGGGCGGAGCCCCGGTAGCGACATGTTCTCGACGCTGCTCGGTGGGTTTCTCCTTGCGGCGCCATTCGTGATCGGTGGAGCCACCATCGCCGTTGTGAGCGCCGTGCGTGACACGCGGCGCCGTACGAAGCGGGCGGATCCGCCCGCGCCGTCTGCGTGGTCGTCCGGCGAGTGGCCGGCCGATTCCGGCCGATAGTCTGCCGCTCATGTCCGATCTTCAGTCCCGCATCGAGGCTCTCTGGGTCGCCCGAGAGACCATCAACGCCGACGATCCCGACGTCATCGCCACGGTTCACGAGGCAGTCGATGCCCTCGACCGGGGCGAGGCTCGCGTGGCCGAGGTCGGAGCGGACGGTTCGATCGTCGTCCACGAGTGGTGCAAGTTCGCGGTGCTGCTCCTCTTCCGGATCTCGAAGATGGAGACGATCGAGAACGCCCCGTTCGAGTACGCCGACAAGATCCCACTGAAGAGCGACTTCATGGCGCGCGGCGTGCGGGTCGTCCCCGGCGCACAGGCTCGCTGGGGCAGCTACCAGGCGCCCGGCGTGGTCATGATGCCGAGCTACATCAATATCGGTGCCTACGTCGGTGAGAACTCCATGGTCGACACCTGGGCCACCGTCGGCTCGTGCGCCCAGATCGGCAAGAACGTCCACCTCAGCGGGGGTGTGGGAATCGGCGGTGTGCTGGAGCCGGCTCAGGCCGCCCCTGTCGTCGTCGAGGACGAGTGCATGATCGGAAGCCGCTGCATCGTCGTGGAAGGGGCCCGGGTTGGAGAGGGCGCGGTGCTCGGCGCCGGTGCGATTCTGTCCGGCTCGATGCCGGTCATCGATGTGGAGACGGGGGAGGAAATCGGCCGTGGTGAAGTGCCGGCCTGGAGCGTCGCCGTCGCCGGAACGCGGCCCCGAGACTTCCCCGGCGGTCGCTTCGGCTTGCCCGCGATTCTCGTCATCAAGCGACTCGAGCCCGGTCAGCGCCACGACAAGTCCAAGCTCAACGATCTGCTCCGTGACCACGGAGCGGCCACCTGATGACGGCGGTGTGGGTGAGAAGAGAGCGCCGATGAACGAGGGCCGATGACGACGCTTCCCGCCGGGGATCTGTTCGCTCTTACCGCCGCGCTGATCGACATTCCGTCGGTGAGCCACGACGAGCAGGCGATCACCGCCATCCTCGAAGCAGAACTGCGTACGCTCGCGCATCTCACGGTGGACCGTGTGGGCGACAACCTGATCGCCCGAACCGAACTCGGACGCGAGTGGCGCCTGGTTCTCGGCGGCCACACGGACACGGTGCCGCCCGACGGCAATGAGCACGCCGTGATCGACGGCGACCGGCTCTCCGGCGTTGGCGCGACCGACATGAAGGGCGGGATCGCCACCATGCTCGAGCTCGCCCGCACCGTCACCGAGCCGGCCGTCGACATCACCTACGTCTTCTATGCCCGTGAGGAAGTGGCGGTGGTCCACAACGGGCTTCGCGAGATCGAGGAGCAGCGCCCGGAACTATTGAACGGTGATGTGGCGCTGCTGGGCGAGCCGACGCTCGGCGCGATCGAGGCGGGCTGTCAGGGAACGATGCGCTTCGAAGTGACGCTGGTGGGGGCACGATCTCACACGGCGCGGCCGTGGATGGGCCGCAACGCGATCCATCGGCTCGGCGTGCTACTGGCCATACTCGATACCTACGTGCCGCGCGAGCCCGTGATCGAGGGCTGTGCGTATCGAGAGGCGCTCCAGGCGGTCCACGTCGAGGGCGGCGTCGCCGGCAATGTCGTCCCCGATCGGGCCATGATCCGCATCAACCACCGATTCGCCCCGGACCGCACCGTGGAGGAAGCCGAGGGCTTCGTCCGCGAGCTCCTCGACCCCGCTCTCGCGGAAGAGGACCAGATCGTCGTGGTCGACGCGTCACCGGCGGCTCTTCCTGGCCTCGCCGATCCACTCCTCCAGAGCCTGGTCACTCGCAGCGGGCTCGAGGTGCGCGCCAAGCTCGGTTGGACCGATGTGGCGTTCTTCTCGGCGCTGGGCGTCCCGGCGAGCAACTTCGGGCCGGGCGACCCGACGATGGCGCACACGGCCGGTGAATACGTCGAGCGCGCATGGCTCGACGACACCTATGCCGCGCTGGTCGATCTGTTGACGCACGGCGTGTGAGCGCCGAGCCGTCTGGGCTCAGAGCTTGCGCATCACCGTGACGACACGACCGAACACCGCGACGTCGGATGGATCGAAGACCATCTCGGTCAGTCGCTCGTTGGCAGGCACTAGTACAACCTGACCGTCGCGGCGCTGCAGCGTCTTGACGGTCGCCTCCTCGCCAGGAATGCCGGCAACCACGATGTCGCCGTCGCTCGCCTCTTCCTGACTGCGGCAGACGACGAAGTCGCCATCGAAAATGCCGGCGTCGATCATCGAGTCGCCGCGGACCCGCAGCATGAAGAGCTCGCCGTCGCCAGTGAGGTCAGCCGGCATGGGTACGAGCTCTTCCACGTTCTGCTCGGCGAGCACATCGGTACCGGCGGCGACGTCGCCCACGAGTGGCACGTGGCGCACGGGGCGACGATCGGCGTTGTTGGCGCCACCGTCGTAGTGGACCTTGATGGCTCGAGGCTTGGCGGGATCGCGGACCAGGTACCCGGCATCGCGCAGGTTGTCGAGGTGGGACTTCACGGTGGCAGGGGAGCGCAGGCCGACAGCCTCGCCGATCTCGCGCACCGACGGCGGGTAGCCGCGGTCGTTCTGGTGGGCGACGATCACATCGAGGATCTGACGCTGACGCTTGGTGAGGGTGTCGGGCATGGCTGCCTCCGGGGCGGTGTCGCCGCTGTGGCGAAACCTGTGGATGAGGTGTTGACAACGAACGTTTGTTCGGGTTGACTCTAGTCTCGAACGGCTGTTCGCCGCACACATGTTCGCCAAACATTCGTTCGACGTCAAGTACCCCGGGCCAAAAACCTTGGAACGGGGCCGGAAGACACCCAACCGGACCGCTTCCTCCGGTGAGTGTCACACCCCAGGAGCACAATCATCATCATGACTGCAGCACTCGCACCCCAGCCGCACTTCACCGACTTCGCCCCGGCTGCAGCCCGCCCCGCCCGACCGCTCAGCCCCGAGGTCTACCGCCGGCGCCGCCTCGCCGTTGTTGCCCTCGTGCTCGGACTCGTGCTGGGCCTGGCATCGTTCGGCCGCTCCGCCGACGCCACCCTCACCCCAGAGTCCCAGGCCGTCGATGCCGTTCTCGTCGTCGTGCAACCGGGCGACACGTTGTGGAGCATTGCGGAAACGCTGGCGCCCGGATCCGATCCTCGCCCGATCGTCTCGGAGCTACGTGAGATCGCCGGCCCCGGATACCTGCAGCCGGGTCAGCTGCTGCGTGTCCCTGGTTCGCTCGTCGAGTGAATTCAGGCTCGCACGTAGCGGGCGAACAACAGATCGTCCTCCTCGAGGAGCCGATCGAGCTTCATCCCCGCACCAGCGCCTTCCGGCGCACCGGCGACGATTCTCGCCGACGAACCTCCCGCAAGCGTGGGGGACAGACTCAAGCAGAGTTCGTCGATCACGTCGGCGGCGAGCAGGCGCCCGTTGAAGCGCGGCCCGCCTTCGGCGAGCACTACCTGTGCGCCCCGGTGCGCCAGAGCAGTCAGGATTGCATCGGGTTCGGGTGTGGGCTCTGGGAGGCGAACGATCTCGGCGTCCAGCGCATCGAGTCCGGCCTCGTCGGCGTCTCCGCCGGCGATCACGAGCGGGCGGTCCTGGCCGGCGTCGCGTGCAGCGAAGGCTGGCAGCGTCGGGTCGATGCGCCCACTGGCCGTCACGATCGCCAGAACCGGCGCGGGCGGGCGGCCATGCGCGGCTCGCCGCTCCGTCAGTTCCGGCGACGTCAGCGGCATGCGGTAACGCTCGGCCGCCGCGGTCCCGGATGCCACCAGCACCGCGTCGCAGCTGGCGCGAACTGCTCGAAAGATCGCCTTGTCGGCAGGGCCGCCAAGTCCACCGCTGACTCCGCCGAGCGCGGTTGCGCCGTCCACGCTCGAGATCATGTTGCACATCACCCACGGGCGATCGCCCACAAGGTCGCGTCGATCTGCGAGGTACA
Source organism: Acidimicrobiales bacterium (assembly GCA_029246685.1). Classification (GTDB taxonomy): domain Bacteria; phylum Actinomycetota; class Acidimicrobiia; order Acidimicrobiales; family Aldehydirespiratoraceae; genus JAJRXC01. Next base: position 85,722 of record JAQWMR010000017.1, read on the forward strand.
GGTCGAGCGGATCGACATCGTCGACCGGAGTCGGAATGAGCTGTCGCACGATCCCGGACCCTACCGAATGAGGTTCTCCACCGCGATGTGGAGCATCTGTGGATGGCGGCCTTCATTTCCACCGGAAATCCACATGATGTTCGCTTTTGGTTCACATGCCAGCGGCCGTATGGTGCTCGCTGCCGTGCGGAATGGATCGCCAGGATGGTGGTGGCAATCGTCTCGCTCAGCTGAGTCGGAATCGCTCCTTGAGGGCCCTACGCCGGGGGGTGTGGGGAGACCGGCGCCATTGGCGTCGCCTTCTTACCCGGGTCGATCCGTCCGCACGGCACCTCAGTCTCATCCCACCCGATTCCATCCCACCCAGTGCCAGTCACACACAGTGGCGGTAGGAGCATTCTGCGTGTCACACGGTCGAAATTACGGTAGAGTGGTTTCCATCGTCGACGGCGTCGTTCCCGCTCTCGACGGCCCGCGAAAGGAGCCGACTCATGGCGCTCGCCCCTGATCAGGCGGCCATCGGCATTGGCCGACGGTTCACCGCGCACGGCACCGATCCGTTCGACGCGGTCGAGTGGGAACGTCGTGATGCTCGCCTCACCGACTACCGCGATGGCTCCGTCGCCTTCGAGCAGATCGACATCGAGGTGCCCGCGTCCTGGTCGCAGAACGCCGCCAACATCCTCGCCCAGAAGTACTTCCGCGGCACCCTCAACACCCCGGAGCGAGAGCGCTCGCTTCGCCAGGTCGTCGGGCGTATTGCCGACACGATCACCGCGTGGGGTTCGCGCGACGGGTACTTCGCCGACGAGGATGAACGCAATGCGTTCCGGGGCGAGCTCATCCACCTCCTGATCACGCAGAAGGCGGCGTTCAACTCACCCGTGTGGTTCAACATCGGCGTCGCCGATGTTCCTCAGCAGGCCTCGGCCTGTTTCATTCTCTCCGTCGACGACACGATGGACTCCATCCTCAACTGGTACGCAGAAGAGGGACGGATCTTCAAGGGCGGCAGCGGCGCGGGCGTCAACCTGTCGCGCATCCGGGCGTCCACGGAGGGTCTCAACGGTGGTGGCACCGCCAGCGGCCCCGTCAGCTTCATGCGCGGCGCCGACGCCTCGGCCGGCACCATCAAGTCGGGCGGTAAGACCCGCCGCGCCGCCAAGATGGTCATTCTCGATGCGGATCACCCGGACATCGAAGAGTTCATCTGGTGCAAGGCTCGCGAGGAACGCAAAGCCCGCGCCCTCGAAGCGGCCGGTTTCGACATGACGCTCGACGGCGCCGACATCCACTCCGTTCAGTACCAGAACGCCAACAACTCGGTCCGCGTCACCGACGAGTTCATGCAGGCCGTGGTCGACGATGCCGACTGGGATCTCACCGCTCGGGGCGATGGAGCCGTTCTCGACAGCGTGAAGGCCCGTCAGATCTTCCATGAGGTCGCCGAGGCGTCGTGGGAGTGCGCGGATCCCGGAATCCAGTTCGACACCACGATCAACCACTGGCACACCGCCGCCACCACGGGTCCGATCACCGCCAGCAATCCATGCTCGGAATACATGCACCTCGAGAATTCCGCGTGCAACTTGGCATCGCTGAACCTGCTCGAGTTCCTGACCGGGGGCGACGACGCCGACGGGTTCGACATCGCCGGGTTCGCTCACGCCGTGCAGGTCCTGTTCACAGCACAGGAGATCCTCGTCGGCAACGCCGACTACCCGACCGAACCGATCGGCGACAACGCCCACCAGTTCCGTCAGCTCGGCATCGGCTACGCCAACCTCGGCGCGCTGCTGATGACACTCGGGCTGCCCTACGACTCCGATGGCGGTCGAGCCGTCGCCGCGTCCATCACCGCGCTGATGACCGGCGAGGCGTACCGCACGTCCACCAAGCTCGCGACCCGCATGGGGCCGTTTGCCGGGTTCGCGGAGAACCGTGAGCACATGCTCCGCGTTCTGGACCAGCATCGCAGCGCGGCCGCCGGCATCGATGAAGAACTCGCGCCCGCCGGCATCCTCGAGGCTGCCCAGGTTGCGTGGGACGACGCATGCGATCGAGCGAACCACTCCGGTGTGCGCAATGCGCAGGCCAGCGTGCTCGCGCCCACGGGCACCATCGGCTTGCTGATGGACTGCGACACCACCGGCGTCGAGCCGGACCTCGGGCTCGTGAAGTTCAAGCGGCTCGTCGGTGGCGGCACGATGAGCTTCGTGAACCAGTCCGTTCCTCGGGCGTTGCGTAACCTCGGCTACTCGAGCGACGAGGTCGAGGCGATCATCGCCCACATCGACACGAACCACACGGCCGTTGGCGCTCCGGGCCTCGACCCGACGCACCTCCCGGTCTTCGCCTGTTCGCTGGGCGACGACCCGATCCACCATCTCGGCCATGTGAAGATGATGGGCGCCGTTCAGCCGTTCATCTCGGGCGCCATCTCGAAGACGGTCAACCTCCCCGAGACCGCCACGGTCGAGGAGATCGAACTGCTGCTCATCGAGAGCTGGCGCCTCGGGCTCAAGGCCGTCGCCCTGTACCGCGACAACTGCAAGGTCGCCCAACCCCTTTCGGCCGGAGACGGTCGAGAGGGCGAGTCGGTGGCGCAGCCGCTCTCGGCCGGAGACGGCAGCAGCGACGATGCCGACACCCCGGCTGCGGGCCAGCAGGTCGTCGAGCGCGTCGTCGAGAAGATCGTGCAACAGCCGGTGCGGGAGAGACTGCCCCGGTCTCGTAGTTCACGAACGTTCGAGTTTCGCGTCGCTGACTGCAAGGGCTTCGTCACCGTCGGCGAGTACACCGATGGTCGGCCGGGCGAGATCTTCGTGCGGGTGTCCAAGCAGGGCTCGACCCTCGCCGGAATCATGGACGCGTTCGCCATCTCGCTGAGCCATGGCCTGCAGTACGGCGTGCCGCTCACGGCGTTCATCGAGGCGTTCGTGGGCATGCGATTCGAACCGGCCGGCATGACCGACGATCCCGACATTCGGATCGCCAACAGTCTCATGGACTACCTCTTTCGCAAGCTCGCGGTCATGTACCTCAGCCACGACGAGCGCGCCGCCCTCGGCATCCTCACCACCGGCGAGCGCACCCAGCCCACCCTTCCGGGCGTCGAGGAGCAGGTCACGCAGACGGTCCAGGGTTCGGAGATCCCGCCCGATCCGCCCACGGTGCCGTCGCCCTCCGAGTTGGTCGCCCAACTCGAATTCGGCGCCGACGATGCGCCGGAGGAACCGGCGGCCGACGAGCGCGGGAGTGCTCCCGTCCAACCGCGTGCGGCAGCGGCGGATGCGCCCTTCTGCATGACGTGCGGCGTACCGATGCAGCGGGCCGGCGCCTGCTTCGTCTGCGGCGACTGCGGCACCACCAGCGGCTGTAGCTGAGCGTCAGCCCGCCAGCGCGACGGCGATCTTCTGCACGGTCGGCAGGTTACGAGCGGTCGCATTCGTACTGAGCGCTCGATCGACCACATCCACGCCGAGGGTGGCTCGGGCCGACCCGTTCGGATACCGAGCGTGGATCTCGGCGCCGATCACCGCGTACTCGGAGCCGGGCGTGTGGTCGCCGATTCGCTCGGCTGCGTCCACCGGTGCCGGTTCGGCGAGCAACAGGACGTAGCGCAGCTTGGGCTCGGTGGCGCCCAGTGCGAACGGGTGGGCGGCGAGTGCCGCGTCGATCTCGGCGCGCGTGCGGAGCAGAACGGGCACGTCGACTTCGAATTCGTGAACGACCGAGGAGCGGAACGCAGCGACAATGGCGGCCGGGTCGTCGTCGCTGTCGAAGCAGACGTTGCCGCTCTGGATGATCGACGAGACGTTGGCGTAGCCGAGCGCCTCGAAGGTCGCCCGGAGCTCAGCCATCCGCACCTTGTTGTGTCCACCCACGTTGAAGCCACGGAAGAGCGCTACCTGCCTGATCACCCCGCGGAGTGTGTGGGCCATACTGCAGGCCATGAGTGACGACCCTCGCGAGCCGAAGCCCGCATCCGAACACACGGCGCGGGCCAATGCGGCCGCCGCAGCCGCACTGAACCTCGAAGACGATTGGGAGCGGGCCAACCACGGCCTGATCGCCACGCACGAGACGGGAGAGATCGACGGACCGTTCGGGCTCTCCTGGGACACCAAGGACTTCGACTTCCTTCGCGAGCAGGAGGAGGCGCCGGCGACGGTGCACCCGAGCCTGTGGCGCCATGGTCGCCACAACGCTGTCCACGGCCTCTTCGAGGTCACGGAGAACGTGTGGCAGGCCCGGGGCTACGACATCTCCAACATCACCTTCATCAAGGGTGATGAGGGATGGGTGATCATCGATCCGCTGATGACGTCGTTCACGGCGAAGGCCTGTCTCGACCTCGCCAACGCGACGCTCGGCGAGCGGCCGGTCACCACCGTCATCTACACCCACAGCCACACCGATCACTACGGCGGCATCCTCGGCGTGACTAGCCGCGAAGAGGTCGACAAGGGCAACGTCCGCATCCTCGCTCCCGAGGGATTCATGCGCGAGGCGGTCGCCGAGAATCTGATCGCCGGCCCGGTGATGGGTCGCCGCGCGTTCTACCAGTTCGGCATGCTCCTGCCGCCCGGGCCGATGGGCCACATCGACTGTGGGCTCGGCAAGGCCATCCCGCGGGCCACGCCGGACCTCGTCGCGCCGACCGAGGAGATCAGCCTGACTGGCACCGAGCTGGTGCTCGACGGCGTGCGGGTCGTCTTCCAGAACACGCCAGGCACCGAGGCGCCCGCGGAGATGAACTTCATGTTCCCCGAGCACGGGGCGCTCTGCATCGCGGAGAACTGCACCCACACGATGCACAACACGTTGCCGTTCCGCGGGGCCCAGGCCCGCGACACGCTGAGCTGGAGCAAGTACATCCAGGAGGCCTTGGACCTCTTCGGCGACGACATGGACCTGCTGTTCTCCACGCACAACTGGCCGCGCTTCGGCCACGACGACGCCACCCGCTACCTCGAACAGCAACGTGACATGTACCGCTGGCTACATGATCAGACCATGCGTCGAGCCAATCTCGGTATGACGCAGCGCGAGATCGCCGAGGATCTGGAGGCGCCGGATTGCTTCCTCACCCAGTCGCACACCCGCGGCTACTACGGCACGGTCAGCCACAACGCGAAGGCCGTCTACCAGCGCTACATCGGCTGGTACGACGGCAACCCTTCCAATCTCAACCCCCACACGCCCGAGGAGAGCGGCCGTCGCTACGTCGCGGCGATGGGCGGCGCCGATGCGGTGTTGGCCGAGGCGCAGCGGGCGTATGACGAGGGCGACTACCGGTGGAGCACCGAACTGCTGAACCACCTCGTCTTCGCCGAGCCGGACTTCGAGGCTGGTCGGCTGTTGCAGGCCGACTCGTTCGAACAGCTCGCGTATCAGGCCGAGTCCGGCCCGTGGCGCGACTCGTATCTGATGGGAGCGATGGAGCTCCGCACGGGCAGCAAGGGTCTGCCGATGTTCGGCGGTCGGTCGATCTCTGATGAGCTCGACGTGGAGATGCTCGTCGAGCTCGTCGGTGTCCGCCTGAAGTCAGAGGAGGTCGAGGGTCAGGCCTTCGAGATCAACTGGCACTTTACCGACGTCGACGAGCACCACGCGATTGGCCTCGACAACTGTGCGCTTCACCACCGCCCCGATGCGACGCTGAACGACGCGGCCGCCAACGTGGTCTCCACGAAGATGGATCTCGCCCAGGTGCTGCGAGGCGACGTGGACGTGGACGGCTTCACGGCTCTCGAAGGCGTGTCGGTCGACAACCCCGATCCGCTCCACACGTTGCTCGGCCACCTCGACACGTTCACGAGCGAGTTCGCGATCGTTGAGCCGTAGGGCTGTCACTTTGCGTCGTCGGCCAGACGGCTGCCCAACTCGGTGCGAGGCCGTGACCAACGCATGAGTCGGCGAAAAGGCCGTGGCTTCAGCGTGGCAGTGTCGAGACTCCACTGCTCGAGTTGCTTGTCGACGATTTCCCAGGCGCGGCGGAAGTCTGGCCGGTCGTCGCCGACCGCGACGACCTCGCCGTGCTCGAACAGTGCGTCGAGGACCTCGCGCGCACTGCCCTTCGGGTCCTTGGTGCCCCGCTGGACGGTCACGTTGGGGCCATCGCTGCGAACCGCGAGGAGACCAGCTGCCGCCGCATCGAGGAACCAGGCCGACTTGTGATGACCGCGGTGGTCTCGCTCGAGCAGATACCCGGCCTGGCTCGGTGTGAGCGCCGTGGGAATCAGATCGGAGAGCCGAGGCATCGTGCCTTCATCATCCCACGAGACCGCTACCAGGAACCCCCGCCGCCGCCTCCACCCCCGGCGCCGCCGCTGAAGCCGTCGCCGCTACCCGATGACGACGGCGCGGTGGAAGCGGCTCTCACAGCGCTACGAATGGCAGGGGCCGCGTAGATCCACATGGCGTGGTGTCCGACGCCGGCGGCATGAGAGCTCGGAACTGCCGTCGCCTCTCGGACAGAGTTCTCCCAGCGGTCGGTTTCGTCGAGGGCGACCGCCCACGCGCTGTACTGCCGCAGCAGACCCATCTCGGCTGCTCGTTCGACGTGCTCCGCCTCGGATTCGTGAAGCAGGCGGCGAAATGACTCGATACGGATCCAGGCGCCAGATCCTTGCGGCGTGCGGATTCGGAGCTCCCAGGCTCGGATCACCGAGGCGAATCCGGCGCCGGCTACGAGGCCGAAGATGGCGACCACTGCGAGCGGTCCGCTGCCGCTTCGGTTCGCCGCGATCGCCGCAACTGTGGCGAGGAGGGTGCCGAGCAGAGCGACGAAGACGCCGATTCCGATGGCGAACATCCGGCGCCGGGCACCGGTGCGGTCCCAGTGGCCACTGGTCGAGCGCCATGACTCGAGCTGACTCCCCAGATCGTCCCACGCCGACGCGAAATCCTTGTCGTAGGACGAGAGGTCCACAGATGTGGATCCGCCGAACATGCTTCGCAGCACATGCTCGACCTCAGGCGTCGCGCCCGCGGAGACCCGCCTTATCGACGGGTCGGATCCCTCCGTCACGAGCTCGATCTCGCCGCGGATGGCGGACTCCAGGAGCCAGGCCATCTTGTGGTCGTCCTTGACCCGCTCGGCATGGATGACGCCACCGACCGCGGCGCTGTACTCGCGGGGCGACTCGAACTCGATGGTGGTCATCTCCCGCAGCTCGGTGTGATCGACCCGGCGTGCCGTGCCCGGGTCGTCGCCGGCCGGGCCGAACGCCGCAGCCACGGTGCCGCCGTCCCAAGCCCACTCTCGCCCCGCCCGACGCCAGAGGAACGAGATCGGGATGGCGCCGATGATTGCGGCGATGACGGCGTACAACGCGGGCGTCCACACGCCGGTGCCCGGATCGACCGCGGGTCCGACGGGGATGGTCACCTGGCCCGGCTCAACCGGTGCGCCGAGGCGGCCCCTGACTGTCAGGAACCGGCCGGGGCTGCTCTCCCGGTGATGCACGACGGCATGGCCGGGGGCAAGAAGCTCGATGGTGCACCCGCCGGTATCGCCGAGTTCGCCGGTGTCGCACGCGGCGTCGAGGAGCTCGCGGTCACTGGTGACGTGGATCTCGATGTCGTGGGCGCTGACGTCCCAGCCGTCACCGATCGCATTCCACGCGAACTCGTCCGAGAAGACCAGGCCCGGGTGCGAGTAGGTGATCGTGTAGCGGTGTCGGCCTCGGATCGTGGTGTCGGGATCGCCGATTCGGAGTTCGGTGCCGAGCCACCAATTTTGAATCGAGACATCGTCGGGGGCAGTCGGCGACGAGACGGTGTAGTCCGCAGACGTCGGCAGGTCGGGTATCTGGCGAAGAATGCCGCGTCGGGAGTTCGGCCCGAAGTCGTAGTCGATCACCTCGACGACCTGCGTCGGCTCACCGTCGGTCAGCGACGCCTGCAGCCAGTACCCGCCGATCCGTTCGGTGTCGCCGGCGAACGCGCCGATCGCAACGACCCCAACGATCGCGAGCGCGCCGAGGAGGATCCACACGCGATCGAGTCTCCGCCGCTGTTCCGGACGCACCGAGCAAGCATCTCACCCGCAGCGCTCGGCCGGGTGGTCACTCGTCGGCGGCGAGCTCTTTCTTGCGGCGCAGGTACCCGCCCACCATCTGGCCGAAGGTTTCGGGGTTGTAGATGTCCTCTTCGAACTTCCACTTTCCGCCGCCGGCGTACTTGAGCAGCGTGAAGTTGTAGGCCTGGTGAATGGAGCCGTCACCGGGGTCGGCGAAGCGGTTCCACACCTGACAGACGACCCAGCCCTTCTCGTCGTCGATCATGTACCACTCGATCGGGAAGTAGATCATCTCGTTGTTGATGGGCTCGTCCATCGTGGACTGGATCCACTTGTAGATCGCCTCGCGCCCGCCGAGTTCGCCGTAGTGGTGCTCGATGTAGGTAGCGTCCTCGGTGAACTGGTCAGCCCATTCCCGCCAGTCGTGGGTGGTCGCGGCCTTTAGCGCCCGCGCCTGATACTTCTCGAACTCGTCTTCGAGTTCCTCTCGTGTCCAACGTCCCATCTCTGCCCCCTGTGTCGACTGGTGGGGAGAGTCTGTCGGATCGGGAGGCGAGAGACCAGACGGCTACCAGGCGCAGAGGTCTCGGCAAGCGGCCGCGATCTTCGCGGCGTTGGGGCGGTACGCGTCTTCGAGTGGGGGGCTGAACGGGACGGGCACGTCCAGGCCGCCGAGTCGCTTGACCGGCGCATCGAGGTCGGTGAAGCACTCGTCGGCGATCGTGGCGGCGATCTCGGCGCCGACCCCGCCGAGCTGGTTCGCGGCGTGAGTGACGAGCACGCGACTGGTCCTCGCCACGGACGACGCGACCGTGTCCATGTCAAGCGGCTTCAAGGTCCGGAGGTCGATGACCTCGAGCTCGACTCCTTCGGCGGCGAGCTCCTCCGCCGCGGCCATCGCCTCGTGGCGCATGGCGCCGTAGGTGACGACAGTGCAGTGCCGGCCCGAGCGAGCGACCTCCGCAAGGCCGAGCGGCACGGGTGCGTCGCCTTCGGGCACCTCGCCCTTGAGGGAGCGGTACAGCGGCTTGGATTCGAAGTAGATGACCGGGTTGTCGTCTCGCACGGCCGACTGGAAGAGCCCGTAGGCGTCCGCCACGGTGGATGGCGCGACGACCTTGAGCCCCGGCGTGTGCACGAACCACGCCTCCGGGTTCTGCGAATGGAACGGCCCGGAGCGCAGGTTGCCGTCCGACGGCGCTCGGATCACCCACGGGACGGCGCCTCCCCAGCGGTAGTGGGCCGTCGAGGCGAACTGCACGATCGAGTCGAAGCCCGAGCTGATGAAGTCCGCGAACTGCAGTTCGATCACTGGGCGGAGTCCCATGAGGGCCATGCCATTGGCCGCGCCGATGAAGCCGAGCTCGGTCATCGGCATGTTGCGGACGCGGGTGCTCGGGAAGCGTTCGGCGACCGGCTTAGTCACCTTGAACGCGCCGCCGAACGGGCCGGCGACGTCCTCGCCCATCACGAGGACGCGCTCGTCGCGTTCCATTTCGTGGATGATCGCCGCACTGATCGCGTCGAGATACGTCCCTTCGGCCATCAGCCGGCCCACACGCCGTCGGTCACCGTCGCCGGATCCGGGAACGGACTCCCCTGGGCCACCACGAGAGCTGCTTTCACCTCGGCCGCGACATCGGAATCGATCGCCCGCAGTTGGTCGATCGTGGTGCCGTGTTCTCCGGCGCGCTGCTCGAAGATCGTCAGGGGGTCGCGCGCCTCCCACCGTTCGAGAAGGTGGTCGGGGACGTACTCGAACCCATCGTGGATCGCATGGCCGAGCATCCGCATCGTCTCCGCGACGATCACGGTCGGCCCACCACCGTTGCGAGCCCGGTTCACGGCTTTGCGGCTCGCCTTGTGCACGGCCTCGATGTCGTTGCCGTCGACCTCGACTGCGACAACGCCGAGCGCCTCGGATCGCTCCGCGATGTCCGGATTCGCGGAGTGTTGTTCGATCGGCGTGGAGTACGCGTACTGGTTGTTCTCCACGATGATCACCACCGGCGCCTGGTCCAGCGCCGCGAGGTTGAGCGACTCGGCGTAGAGGCCCGTGATCGAACCACCGTCGCCCGTCCACGTCATCGCGACCCGGGGCTCGCTGCGAAGCTTGAAGGCCATGGCGGCACCGACTGCGACGGGTAACGACTGCGGGAGGTGGGAGATGAAGCCGATGATGTTGAGGTCGAGATCGCCGCAGCCGTGGATGTTGGCGTCGCGGCCGCGGCTCGGACCGGTCTCGCGGCCGAGTTGGTGGGCGAGCAGGCGTTCCGGTGTCATGCCCCGAACGAGATAGGCACCGAGGTCGCGGTGCATTGGGGCGACGACATCGGCGGGTTCCAGACACAGTGCGGGCCCGACGGCTATTGCTTCGTGTCCTCGCTGGTTGAACGTGCCGCCGACACCCTGCCCAGTGAGCCACAGGTTGCGAATTGTCTCGTCCACCTCACGCGTGAGGCGCATCCAGCGGTAGGCGGCGAGCGGATCGAGCGTCACGGTCGCCGACTGTAACGGGGGTCTGACCCCCCGTTACGTAAGTGGGGTCAGAGGCGGTATTCGGCGACAGTGCGCAGGGGCGGGCGCTCGTCGACGAGGGCGTTGACCGGCTCGAGATCGGGGCGCAGCAGCACGTGGCTCCACTCGTCGTTCCAGTCGACCTTGGCTCGGCGAAGGGCGACGTGGAGGATCTCCATCGCCTGGACGGACAGCTCGTCGAGCGGACGGTTGCGATGCACGCGCACGCCGAGATCGACCTGGGCAAGCCGTTCGAGGCCGACGAGGGTGGCGATGTCGATCAACAGCCCGGTCTCCACGCCGTAGCCCGTGCTGAACGGCACCTGCTCGAGGATGTCGCGGCGAGCGGCGTACTCGCCGCCGAGCGGCTGGCGGACGGACGTGAGGTGCGGGAACAGCGTGGCGAGGAGCGGCCGGGCCATCAGCTCGGTGGTGCGCCCGCCGCCCGTGCCGCCGATCTCGGGTCGCTCGTAGTAGCCCTTCACCATCGCGATGTCGGGATCGGTGAGCAGCGGGCCGACGAGCCCGGTGACACAGGCGGGGGTGAAGCTCGTGAGGTCGGCGTCGATCCACACGATGAGATCGCCGCTGGAGGCGGCGACGCTCTTCCACAGAACGTTGCCTTTGCCGCGGCCGGGCCCGCTGTCGGGCAGGACGTCGGCGACCTGGACGACGGTCGCGCCTTCGCGCGCCGCCACCTCCGCGGTCGCGTCTTCGCTGCGGTCGTCGATAACGAGGATCTCGTCGACGAGGGAGTGGCCGTTGGACGCGAGGTGTTCGTGGATTGCGCCGACGATCGTGCCGACGGTGGCCTCTTCGTTGCGGGCCGGAATGCAGACGGAGATGGCGTGGTCGCCCTTCGCTTCCTGGAGGAGGGCGAGGGGGAAGTCGTTCGCGGAGTGGCTGCGGACCTCGGTCATCGACATTCCAGGGTAAGGCGTGGACTCAGTCGATCCCCATGAGGCGCAGGATGGTGGGCGGGGGAGAGGGGTCGCCCGGCGCCAAGTTGGTCGCCCGTTCGAGGTTTGCGGGATGGAACCGCTGGTTGGACCAGGTGCTCCACGGGCCGTCCTTGATGGCGCCGGCGGCGACCGCCCGGAGGTACTCCTGCAGGCTCTGCAGTTCGGCTTCGCCACCGACCGGCCCGTAGCCCGGCACGATCGTGGTTCCCCATCGGAGTAGGACGTCGAGCTGGTCCGCCCACACGGCGGGATTGCCGGCCTATGCGGCCGGTATCGCACCGAACGACGCCATCGCGCCCGCGATCACCACATTGGCGTCGGGTATCTGGACGACGAGGTTTTCGCCCGTCTGTCCGTGCGTCGGCGCGACGACGACCCGCGCGGTCAGCCACGCGGCCTCTCGAACGGTGTGCGACACGGGCCGAGTGGTGAGCTCGTCGAAGTCTGCCGCCAGAGCCGGTTCGAGGTGTGAGTACGCGGCGACGTTCGGCGGAGCGTCTGATTCGGGCGTCGCCGAACCGGCCACAACCACCACGACGACCTCCACGACCACCACAACGACGACGGTCCCCGTCGAGACCACCTCCACGTCGACCACCACGACGGTTCCGCCCGATCCGTTCGAGACGTTCGTCGCCAACATCCACCCGGACATCAGGATCCTCGACGCCTACGACGAGCCCGACGGCGATCCGGCCGTCTTCGAGTATGCGATCACCAACCCGACCTACTTCGGCAACCCGCTCGCGCTGATGGTGGCGGATGAGGCGCAGGACGGCGAATGGCTGCGGGTGCAGATTCCGGTCCGTCCGAACGGGACCGAGGCGTGGATCCATGCCGCCGACGCGGAGATCACATCGCACCGGTTCCGAGCGGAAGTGAACCTGACGGCCCGCGCCGTGACCGTCTGGGATGGCCCGGATGTCGTGGTCGAGACCACCGCTGTGATCGGCAAGCAGGCCACGCCCACGCCGCTCGGCAGCTTCTTCGTCAACGACCTCATCGAGAAGTGGGACACCAGCGCCTACGGGCCCTACATCCGGAGTCTGTCCGGCTTCTCCGAAGCGATAGAGACGTTCCGCGGCGGCATTCCCGTCATCGCGATCCACGGCACGAACCGTCCGGATCTCATGGGCGGGGCACACCCCAACGGCTGCATCCGGATTCCCAACGACGGGATCCAGGCTCTGGCCGAGACGGTCCCGATCGGCACGCCGGTCGACATCGTCGCGTGATGATCTGCCCCTAGCCTCTCGGCATGGATCGGCTCGTCGAGCTCGCAAAACGTGGCTATGGCTTCGGGCGCCGCGTCGCGACCGAGTGGTCGCGTGACCGCGTGGGCGGGCTCGCGGCGGAGATCGCGTTCTTCGCCCTGCTCGGCTTCTTCCCCACCGTCGTCGCGCTGGCGGCAGCGCTCGGGTCGGCCGACACGTTCGTCGGTGAGAACACCGCAGCCGACGTCGAGGCGTGGCTCGTCGATCAGATGGTCAACGTCTTCGGTGGCGAAAACTCACTCGAGGAGACCGTGGGGAGGTTGTTCAGGGATGGGAATGGCGGCGCGCTGACGATCGGTGCGGTGATCGCGCTCTACGCGGCGTCTCGAGGGTTTGTGGCCGTGGTTCGGGCGCTCGACATCGCGTATGACCACGACAACCGCCGGGGTTGGCTCTCCACCCGCCTGGTCGGGCTCGGACTCACGCTCGTCACCGTGCTGGTCGCCGCAATCGTGCTCGTGCTGATCGTGGTTGGCCCCCTCTTCGGCGGAGGGAGCGAGATCGCTGACGATCTGGGTGTCGGTGCCTGGCTCGGCACGTTGTGGACGTGGCTCCGGTGGCCCGTGGTGTTCCTCGTTCTCGTGTCCTGGGCGGCGACGGTTTACCACGTGGCGCCGAATCACCGATCGCCGTGGCGTACGGAACTGCCCGGAGCGGCAATCGCCGCGGTGTGGTGGTCGGCGGTCTCGCTCGGCTTCAACACCTACCTGACCGTCGCTACTTCCGGGGCCAACGCGATCTTCGGGTTCCTCGGTGGCGCAATCAGCCTCCTGTTCTGGCTCTACCTGATGGCGATGGGCCTTCTCCTCGGCGCCGAGGTCAACTCGCTGCTGGCCGTCGACCGCGGTCTCGATCTCAATGCGCCAGCGGCCCGCACGAAAGGCGCCGAAGACCCGCCGGTAGAGTCGGATTCGTGACTGACTACCGCTCGCCAATCGCCGACATCGGGGTCCAACTACATCACGGCGTCGGCCTCTCCGAGATTCTCGGGCTCGACGCGTTCGCGGACATCGACCTCGAAACCGTCGACGCGCTCGTGGCCGAGGCGGGCCGCTTCTTCGAGGAGGTTGTCGCGCCGTTGAACCGGGGGAGCGACGTCGAAGGAGCTGTGCTCGCGGCCGATGGAACCGTCACGGTGAGCCCGGGGTTCATGGAGGCGTACCAGCAGACGGTCGCGGCCGGCTGGACGGCCATCGGCGCTCCGGTGGAGTATGGCGGTGGAGGCTTCCCGAGCGTGGTGAGTATCGCCATCCAGGACCTGCTGGCGACGGCGTGCCTCTCGTTCTCCCTCTGTCCGTTGCTCACCGGCGGCTCGATCGACGCACTTCTCGCGTTCGGATCCGAGCAGCAGCGAGAGGTGTACCTGCCGAAGCTCGTCACCGGCGAGTGGAGCGGGACGATGAACCTCACCGAGCCGGAAGCGGGTTCAGATGTGGGCGCGCTCACCGCCCGGGCCGAACCGAACGACGACGGCTCCTGGCGGGTCACCGGTCAGAAGATCTTCATCACCTACGGCGACCATGAGATGACGGACAACATCGTCCATCTCGTGCTCGCTCGCACGCCCGACTCACCTCCCGGGACCAAGGGCATCAGCCTGTTCCTCGTTCCCAAGTTCCTCGTGAACGACGACGGTTCCCTCGGCGAACGCAACGACGTACGCGTCGTCTCGCTGGAACACAAGATGGGCATCCACGGCAGCCCGACTGCGGTCATGGCGTACGGCGACGATGGCGGCGCGACCGGATGGCTGATCGGCGAGGAGCACGCAGGGATGCGCGCGATGTTCGTGATGATGAACAACGCCCGGTTGTCCGTCGGCCTCGAGGGCGTCTCGATGGGCGAGCGCGCGTACCAACAGGCGAAGGCCTTCGCGCACGAGCGACGCCAGGGCCGCGCGGTCGGCGCCGAGCCCGGCGCGTCGAGCCCGATCGTGGATCACGCCGACGTGCAGCGGATGCTGCTCGACATGGCGTCGTCGATCGCGGCAATGCGCGGTCTTTGCTACCGCACCGCGGCTGCGTCCGATCAGGCCGAGGCCGGGACCACCGAAGACGATCGCGCCGCGGGCGAGGCGCTCACTGGGCTCCTTACACCGCTCGCCAAGGCCTGGTGTACCGACACCGGTTGTGAGCTCACGAGCATCGGCCTGCAGATCCACGGTGGCATGGGCTACATCGAGGAAACCGGCGCGGCCCAGCACTACCGCGACGCCCGCATCTCGCCGATCTACGAAGGCACCAACGGCATCCAGGCGATCGATCTGGTCGGTCGGAAGCTCTCGATGGCGGATGGCGCCGTCGTTCGCGGCCATCTCGCGTCGATCGCCGCCACTGCCGATCGCTGTGAAGGCTCAGACACGCTGGCCGTCGCGGTCCCGCATCTTCGCGCCGCGCTCAACGCTGTCACCGAGGCGACTGACTTCCTCCTCGCCGCGGACATGGCGGATCGTCTGCCGGGCGCTGCGCCGTACCTGGAGATGCTCGCGGTCACCACCGCCGGCTCGATGCTCGCGGAAACGGCGCTCGGCGCCGAACAAGCGGACGACCCCGCTGCTGAGGAACAGGCCGTTCTCGCTCGCTTCTTCGCCGTGAACCGGGTTGCCCGGGCGCCCGGCAACCTCGCAGCCGTCTCCGGGCTCGGCCCCGAGCTCGCCGCCGGTCGAACAACGGTCCTCAGCTAGCGCGAGGCGAGATCACGGAAGTGTCGCCAGCCGCGTAGGGTTTCTTCTCGCATGCTGTTGGCGTCCTTCCCCAGTCCGTCGAGTGAGGCCATCGAACTCGGGCCGCTCACCTTGCGCGCCTATGGACTCGCGATCGCGTTCGGCGTGCTCGCCGCGGTCTGGCTGGCCCAGAAGCGATGGGCTGCCGACGGCGGCGATCCAGACGACATCGGCACCATCGCCATGTGGGCGGTGCCGGCCGGGTTGATCGGGTCACGGATCTACCACGTCCTCACCGACTGGCGATTCGACGAGGGCTGGGCCGAGCCGTTCAAGATCTGGGAGGGCGGACTGGGCATCCCTGGCGGCATGGCTGCGGGCGTGATCGTCGGTGTCTGGGTCATCAACCGCAACGGTTGGGACCGGGGCCGACTCCTCGATGCGTGCGTTCCCGCGCTGCCTCTCGCTCAGGCCATTGGTCGGATCGGCAACTGGTTCAACCAGGAGCTGTTCGGTAGGCCCACCGACCTTCCGTGGGCCGTCGAGATCGCGCCGGAGCATCGTCCCGACGAACACCTCCTCGAGGAGACCTTCCATCCCACCTTCGCCTACGAAGCGGCGTGGAACCTTGGCCTCGTGCTCTTCCTCATCTGGGTCGGCAAGACGAAGAAGCTGAAGTCGGGCGCGTTGCTCGCGGTCTATGCCGTCGGCTATCTCGTCGCCCGCATCTGGCTCGAAACCGTGCGCATCGACCCGGCCACAGAGATCGCCGGCGTGCGAGTCAACATCTGGATGAGCATCGTCGGGATCGCCGTCGCGGGAGCCTGGCTCCTGCTTCGGGGCCGTGCGTCAGGTGACGCTGGCGCTGGTGCCGGAGGCGGGAACATCGTCAGATCACGGATGTCGTAGGCGATGGCGTAGAGCCGAAGCCGATCGAACTGGCGGGGAACGTCCAAGAGTTCGGGATAGTCCTCGGCGAGCCACCACGGAATGTCGGCGTAGTCCTCCGCGCGGGTGCGGTCCACCCAGTCGTCACCGACGTGCAGCTCCGGGAAGGAGCACATGCGCAGGAAGACGTCGAGATCGACGTCGGGCGGCGACGTCCGGGCCCACTCGAAGTCGAGGAGCGCGGTGATCTCACTGCCGTCCCACAGGATGTTCTCGAAGGTGAGGTCGCCGTGGACGAGGAACCTGCTGTCGAACGGCTCGATCGCCGGCGTGAGCGTGTAGACCATCCGCTCGATGTCGTCGATGAGGCCGCGGTCGACGTGCGTGAGCGAGCGGGCCTGGTCGAGCGCGACCAGCAGCGACATGACGGGCGACAGCGTTTCGCCCCTCAGCATCTGCGGCGCATCGATCACGGGAAGGTCCGCTGGTCCGGGCGCCTGATGCAGGCGTTGCATCTTGGCGGCGAGTTGGGAGATGGCGGCTCGTCGCTGCACCGTCGTCATCGACGGCCACCAGTGCGCAAGCGGCTTGCCGGGAACGCGTTTCAGGACGAGGTAGTCGGCGCCCATGAGGCCGCCGTACGCCACCACCATCGGATAGCCGATCTCCGCAGGGAGCTTCGGTCCGAGGATCGCTTCACGGCGGAGACGCTGGTTGGGCCGACGGTTGATGCGAACGACATGGGTCGGCGTGAGCCAGACCTCGTTCGTGACGCTGGTCGCCGCCTCGAGAGGAACGGTTGAGTCGAGACCTGCCTGCAGGAGGGCATGCCGAGCGCGCGCCATGGCCATCGGGTTTCGGCGTTCGTTCACGCGGCCCGACCCTTGATTGGACCTCGACCTCGCGTCGAAGAGACTGGACTCATGCCCTCACCATCGGCACCACGGGCGGCGAACTGAGCCCGCTTCGGCCAACGCGCCGCACCGATGGGCTGTTTAGCCCAGTTGTGTCAAGGCGCGGCCAGCACGGTGTCGGAGAACTCGGGCCATGCCCGCGCCGCCCACGTGTCGAAAGCCCGATCCGTGAGCGCGACAACGGTGCAGTAGGGCCTCGGGATCGCTCCACGTCATCGTGCCTGTCTGTCCGAAGTGGCCGATGGTGCTCGCCGCGTTGCCGTTTCCCGTCCAATGCGGGGCCTTGCGGCCGCGGATCTCCGGCCCGAGCCCCCACGGGTTGGGGTCGTGGCGTCCGAACCCTGGCAGGACGCCGGCGAGGTCGGGTCGGTGCGCGGTGGAGACACGCCGGAGGGTCTCGTGGTGGACGAGCGTCGGTGTCCGCCACGCCGCCATCAGCGCAAGCACGTCATGAGCGCTCGCCGTGGCACCCGCCCCAGCGGAGCCCCGTAGCGTGGTGGAGGACATGCCGAGCGGCGTGAGCACCGCCTCGGTCAGGTGGGCCTCGAACGACATGGCTGACCGGTTAGAGATTTCGTCGGCGAGCACGTCGTAGGTGCTGGTGGAATAGATCCGACGACGATTCGGGGGCGACAGTTGGTCGGGTACGTCCGGCGCCAACCCCGCCGTGTGGGCGAGGAGGTCAGCGGTCGTCGCGCCGGCGCCGGCGTCGGCGACCGGCTCGTCGAGATCGAGGGTGCCTTCTTCGTGGGCGACGAGGGCCGCCATGGCTGTTGCCAGCTTCGTGATCGATGCCAGCGCGAAGGGTCGGTTCGCGCCGCCGGCGGTCGCGCGCTCGCCGTTGTTGACCGTGATGACGGCTGCGTTGTCGACCGGCCAGTCGGCGATCAAGGCGGCGAGATCCATCGCGGCGACGGTACTGCCCGGTGTGGGGCCGAGAAGGGGAGGGTGAGTAGTTTGGCGTCGTGAGTGAGGAACAGGCGGTTACGACGGCGCGGTTGGATCGCGGATTCGCGTTCGTCGATCTCTCGGGCTTCACTCGCTACACCGACGAACACGGCGACGACATGGCGGTGGAGCTGCTGCGGACCTTCCGGCTCGCGGTGCGCGACGCAGCGTCGTCGCGGGGCGTACGCATCGCGAAGTGGCTCGGCGATGGCGCCATGCTCGTCGGCGTCGAGACCGAGCCCCTGCTGGAAGCTGTCGTCGACATCTCGGAGCGCATCAGCACGTCCGGTTCGCCCCTGCCTCTGCGAGCCGGGATCTCGATCGGTCCCGTGATGCTGTTCGAAGGCGATGACTACATCGGCCACGCCGTGAACGTCGCCGCCCGGTTGTGCGACGCGGCGGAGTCCAATGAAGTGCTTGCGACCGCCGACTCCGTGTCATCGCTCCTCGTCAACACACACGTCGAACCGGTCGGCGAGCGGGTCGTGCCGGGTGTGGAGGAACCCATCCCCGTCGTTCGGTTGTCCGTCAAGGGTTGACGTGTTGCCGGACGACCGCACCGAGTGGACGGCCTTCGAACAGGCGGTCGGCACGGTCCTCGATCGGCTTCGGCCCGGCGACCTCGTCACCTACGGAGACGTCGCAGCCGAAGCCGGCTATCCCGGTGCGGCAAGGGCGGTCGGGTCGATTCTGCGGAAGTCCGGTGGGATCTTCCCGTGGTGGCGGGTGGTCAGCGCGTCCGGCCGCCTTCTGAAGGATCACGAGGTCGAGCAGACCGAGCGCCTCACCGCCGAAGGGGTGGAGGTCCGCGACGGCCGCATCCGGGGCTGAGTCACCGCCCCGGCCCATGTCGGCGGTATCCTTGGCGCTTCGATGACAGACACCGCCACCACCTCCTTTGCGGCGCTGGGTCTGAGCGACGAGATTGTTTCTGCGCTCGAAGAGCGGGGCATCATGTCGCCCTTCCCGGTCCAGGCCCTCACCATTCCCGACGCCCTCGCCGGCCGCGATGTTTGCGGCAAGGCCCAGACCGGCTCCGGCAAGACCCTCGCGTTCGGCCTGCCCGTCCTCCAGCGGATGGACGAGGCTGCGCCCAGCCGCCCGACCGGCTTGGTTCTCGTGCCCACCCGTGAGCTCGCCAACCAGGTCACCGAAGAACTCGATCCGGCCGCTCGAGCAGTCGGCCGTACGGCCCTCGCCATCTACGGCGGCGCCCCGATCGAGAAGCAGATCGAGAAGCTCGAGAAGGGCGTGGATCTCGTCGTCGCCACGCCGGGCCGCATGATCGACCTCATCGACCGCAAGGCCGTTTCGGTGGCCGACGTGGCCCATGTGGTCGTCGACGAAGCCGACCGCATGGCCGATATGGGGTTCCTGCCCCAGGTCGAGTGGATCCTGCGCAACGTCGAGGCAAAGCACCAGACGCTTCTGTTCTCCGCCACGCTCGATGGTGTGGTCAACACGCTGATCAAGCGCTACCAGACCGACCCGTCGATGCACGAGGTCGAGTCCAAGGAAGTCACCATCGAGGAGATGACCCACCGGTTCATCGCCGTTCACAAGATGGACAAGTCCAAGGTCGCCGCAACGATCGCGAAGTCCACGGGCCGCACGATCATGTTCACCCGCACCAAGGCGATGGCCGACCGGCTCGCCCGCGATCTCGAGGACTTCGGCGTCACTGCGGCGCCGATCCACGGCGATCTGCGCCAGACCAGCCGAGAGAAGTCCCTCAAGGACTTCAGCAGCGGCAAGCTCGAAGCGCTCGTCGCCACCGACGTCGCTGCCCGCGGCATCCATGTCGACGAGGTCGACATCGTGATCCAGTACGACCCGCCGGGCGATCACAAGACGTATCTGCATCGTGCCGGGCGCACCGCACGTGCAGGCGAGACCGGTCTCGTGGTCACCTTGTCGATGTGGGACGAGGAGCTCGAGGTCAAGCGGCTGCAGAAGCGGATCGACGTGATCCAGCCGCTCACGGAGATGTTCTCCAACGATGAGCGCCTCAACGACCTCGCCGGCTGGGATCCCCTCGCCGACTGACCCCGTCGTCGCGTCAGCGGTCGCCACCTGGGCGGCGCGACGTGATCGAGTCGAACCTGCCGCGATCCTTTCTGCGGTGGTGGCCCTCGTGGCCCGCAGCCTCGATGTCGAGGTGGACTTCGTCTTCGACGGACGAACGGTGTCCCCGGACCCGCAGACGCTGGCTGACCCGGTAGACGACGGCGTGCTCGACGTCGGCCCATGGCTGCCGGGCTTCGTGCGCGAGGCCATGCTCAGCGACGCGCAACGCAGCGGTGAGGGAGCGCACCACACGTCCCCGGAGGTCGCTGCCGCTGTGGTTGCGGTGGCCGGCGACGTTCGACCGTGGAGGGCCGGCGACGTCGTCCTCGACCCGGCGGTCGGAGGCGGGGCGTTCCTGCTCGCGGTTGCGGACGCGTTGCCGGGCACTCCTGGGGAGCGAGTCGGCTTGCTCCGTGGGTGCGACATCGACCCGCTTGCGGTCGCCACCGCACGTGCGGCGTTACAGCTGTGGAGCGGCGGCGAGGCTCTCGGACCCGATGCCATTCGCGTGGCCGATGGTCTCCTCGAGACGTGGCACGAGCCGATCGACGCGGTCATCGGGAATCCGCCGTTCCTCTCCCAGCTGCGCGATGGGACGGCACGCGACGACTCGCGGCGGGCATCGCTGCGTGACCGCTGGCCGTCGGTCGGCGGCTATGTCGACGACGCGCTGCTCTTCCTTCTCGCCGCGGCCGACACCGTTCAGACCGACGGCGTGGTCGCGATGATCCAGCCGGCCTCCGTGCTCGGAGCTCGCGACGGGGGCGCGGTGCGTGCCCGCCTGGAGGAGATCGCGCCTCCGGCTGCGGTCTGGCTCGACGGTGGTCAGCGGTTCGCTGCCTCGGTCGACACGGTCGCCCTGGTGCTCACGCCCGGCCGCGAAGCCGCCGTCGTCAGCCGCTCGGTGGGCGTGCCGCCTGCGCCGTTGCCGGATGCACTCCCCGAGGCCGGGTCGTGGACGCCGCTTCTCCTTACTTCGGCCCCCGTGCTCGACCGAGCCGCGCTAGCGACAGCGGGGGAGGTCGGCGACATCGCGGCCGTCACGGCCGGCTTCCGCGATCAGTACTACGGCCTGCGTGATGCAGTCCACGAGGACCCGAGCGCCGCGTTGCGGTTGATGACGTCCGGTCTGATCGACCCGCTGTCCGACCGCTGGGGTCGCGTCGATTGCCGATTCGATCGTCGCGCCTGGCGCCATCCGGGCGTGGACTTGGACCAGGTCGACCCGTCGATTCAGGGGTGGATCGAGGCTCGACTCGTGCCGAAGCTGCTCCTGGCGAGCCAGACGAAGACCATCGAGGCGGTCGTCGACACCACCGGCACGATGGTGCCGTGCACGCCGGTCGTGAGCGTCGAGCCGAATGCAGCCGGCGCCGGCCTGGCGCACCTCGCGGTGGTGTTGACCTCGCCGATCACCACCGCCTTGCTTCTCCGCCAGGCTGCCGGGACGGCCTTGTCGAGCGACGCCATGCGAGTCACGGCCCGCTCGATCGCTTCGTTGCCGCTGCCTGGCAACCAGGCGGCCTGGGATGCAGCAGCCGCGCTGGTGGAGCGCCGTCTGGCGAGCCCGGATTCGGTCTCGGTCATCGAGATCGGCCGGGCGAGCATGGCCGCGTACGGCGTCGCAGAGCGGTTCGATCTTCACAACTGGTGGCAATCGCGGCTTCCTGCCCGATAGGGTGCACTGCACATTCAGAGCGGCAAGCTGACTCACCTCGGTGATGAAGCGAACCCGGCAACCTGGGACAGACACCCAAGGTGCCCACCCGTTTCGGCGGGGATGTGGTGGAGGCTCCGGTCTCTGCAACGAAGTGTCTGATGGTCCGCCATCATCCGCTGGGCCCGAAGGAAGAAGTCCCGAAACACGCTTTTCGTGGACCATTCCGACCTTCCGCCCCTGGGCTTCGATCCCCACCAGCGCTTCGCCGACGACTTGCCGGCGACGGGCGCCTTGCAGCCCGGCGACCCCGTGGGGCAGCGACGCTTCGTCACCGTCACCGACGGCCGTCCGTTCGCGCTCGAGGGCGGCGGTCGCATCGATGAGGTCGTGCTCGCCTACGAGTCGTGGGGCTCGCTCAATGCCGGCGCCTCGAACGCCGTACTCGTCTGCCATGCGCTGACGGGCGACTCCCACGCCCACGGCGCCATCGGGCCAGGCCACCCGGAAGACGGATGGTGGAACGACCTCATCGGGCCGGGCAAGGCCCTCGACACCGATCGATGGTTCGTCGTGTGCGCCAACGTGCTCGGCGGCTGTCAGGGAAGCACCGGACCGTCCAGCGTCGTTCCCGGCACGGACCGCCGCTACGGCGCGGATTTCCCCCAAGTCACGATCCGGGACCTGGTGCGGTCCCAGCGCCGCCTCGCTGACCGACTCGGCATCGGCCGCTGGCTGGCCGTCGTCGGTGGATCCATGGGCGGCATGCAGGTGCTCGAGTGGGGCGCGATGTTCCCCGACCGTGTCGACACCCTTCTCCCGATCGCGACGACGGCGGCCGCGAGCGCGCAGCAGATCAGCTGGAGCGCGGTCCAGCGGGTCGCGATCGTGAACGATCCGCAGTGGGCCGGTGGCGACTACTACGACGCTCCGCCCGGCAAGGGCCCGTGGGCGGGGTTGGCCCTCGCCCGCGAGATCTCCCAGATCACCTATCGCACCACCGAGGTGTTCGACGAGCGGTTCGGCCGCCACCACACGAACCAACGAGAAGAGTTCTCCCAATGGGGGCGCTACGACGTCGAGTCGTATCTCGACCACCACGGCCAGAAGCTCGTTCGCCGCTTCGACGCCAACACGTTTCTCGTTCTCAGCAAGGCCATGGATCTCCACGACATCGGCCGTGGCCGCGGGGGAGTGGCAGCTGCGTTGGCTCGGCTCCAGATGCCCGTTCTCACCGCGTCGATCACGTCGGACGTGCTGTACCCCGCCTACCAGCAGGCCGAGATCCACGCGGGCGTCGAAGCTGCCGGCGGGACGTGTGAGTACCACGTGATCGACAGTCCGCAGGGCCATGACGGCTTCCTGCTCGAATCCGCATATCTCGGGCCTCTGATCGCCCGAACCGTCGCCACCGCAGAGGAGAAGCGATGACCGAATACCAACCTGACACCACGGCCATTCGGGCCGGACGGGTCTACAACGACACTGCGCTCGCACCGGTCCTGTGGGCCAGCAGCACGTTCGTGGCGGGAGGCGTCGAAGAAGCCCATCGCTACGCGACCGACATCACGATGCCGAAGTTCTACGGGCGTCACTCGAACCCGACGGTTGCGGACTTCCAGCACGCGATCGCGGAACTGGAGGGTGCGGAGGCATCTCGTGCGTTCTCGTCCGGCATGGGTGCGGTGAGCGCAGTGATCCTCGGGCTGTGTTCGTCCGGCGACCACATCGTCGCCCAGTCGCAGCTCTACTCCCACACGCAACTGCTGTTCCAGGCGGTCTGTCCCCGGTTCGGCATCGACGTCACGTTCGTGGACGGCACCGATCCCGACGCGTGGGAGGCGGCTGTCATTCCCGGCAAGACGGCGTTGTGCTTCGCGGAGACGCCCGCCAACCCGAAGCTCGCACTCGTGGACCTGGAGCGGTTCGGAGCGATCAAGGGCCCGATGACCGTGGTCGACGGCACGTTCGCACCGCCGATCGCCCAACGTCCGCTCGAATACGGCGTCGACCTCGTCATCCACTCGGCGACGAAGGGGATCGCCGGGCACAACGACGCGATTCTCGGCGTGGTCAGCGGTAGCGAGGAGCTGCTTGCGTGGATTCGCGGGTTTGCGATCCTGCACGGCGCAGTTGCGTCGCCCTTCGATGCGCTCAACGGACTTCGCGGGCTGCGCACCCTCGGCGTGCGTCTCCGTCAGCAGACCGAGACGGCCACGCATCTCGCCCAGGCGCTCGAAGCGCATCCGGCGATCGAGCAGGTCTTCTATCCGGGCCTGCCGTCGCATCCACAGTATGAGCTGGCGCAGCGCCAACTCGATCTCGATTGTGGGCTGATCAGCTTCGATCTGGCCGGTGGCCGCGATGCGGGCCGTCAGCTTGTCGACCGGGTCGAGTTGGCGCAGCTCGCGACGTCGCTGGGAGGTCCGGAGACGCTCCTCACCCATCCGGCATCCACCACGCACGTCGGGCTGCTCCCGAAGGAGCTGGAGGCGGCCGGCATCAGCGAGGGAACGGTGCGCATGTCGTGCGGCCTCGAACACGCCGACGACCTGGAGACGGATCTGCGACAGGCGTTGGACTCGATCGGCTAGCGGGCAAGCTGGCGGGCGATGCCCGAACTCCTCGAGATCGAGACGTACCGCGAGGCCGCTGCGCCGACCGTGGGCCGAGTCATCGCGTCCGTCCATGCGCCGGACGACTGGTACACGAAGGGCGACACCACGCCGGAAGAACTCGAGGCGACCCTGCCCGGACTCGTGGTGTCCGGAACGCGACGCATCGGCAAGCTCCTTCTGCTCGACACCGACGGCCCTGTTCTCGGCCTCCGGTTCGGCATGACGGGCCGCCTGCTGGTCGATGGCGGCGCATCGATCGAACAGCTCGAGTACTCGAGTGATCGCAACGATCCGGCCTGGGACCGCTTCGGCGTCACCTTCCGCGACGGCGGGGACCTCGTGATCCGCGACCCACGGCGCCTTGGTGGTGTGGAACTCGATCCCGACGAGTCGAAGCTCGGCCCGGATGCAGCCGCCGTCACGCTCAGGCCGTTCCGGCTGATCCTCGCTGCGTCCACCGCTCCTGTGAAGGCCCGGTTGATGGACCAGAGCCGCCTCGCCGGGATGGGAAACCTGTTGACCGACGAGGCGTTGTGGCGCGCGGGTATCGACCCGACGCGCCCGGCCGAGTCGCTCGACGATCACGAAGTTGGGGTGCTGCACCGGTCGATGCGGCGCACGCTCGCCGTTCTCGGCGAGCGGGGCGGCAGCCACACGGGCGACCTGCAGCCGGCTCGAGAGCGAGGCGGCTGCTGTCCGAAAGACGGCGAAGAACTCCGGCGAGAAGACGTTGGCGGGCGCACCACCTACTGGTGCCCGCGGCACCAGGCGTGAAGCCGGTACGGTCGCGGCCCTTGCACTGGACTCGTGGGCTGCTGGCGCTGGTGATCGCTGTCGCGATCGGGTTCACCATCGCGCCTGCGGCAGCTCAAGACGACGAGGCGCCCGACACCACAGGCGTGACGGTCCTCGACGACACGGATGAGGCCCAACCGGGCTCCGAAATCGTGCGCGACGACGAGACGAGCGACACCGTGCAACGAATCCGACGCGAACTCATCCTCGTCGGCATCGTGGCCGCGGCGGCACTGCTGATCTATGTGTGGCACACGAGCCCGGCTCGGCGCCTACGGGTTGCCGCGAAGCGTGTCGAACGCGCAACCGGCTCCGAGGAATCTGCCGACCAAGACTGAAGCCCGGCTCGTGCGGGGCCGATACTGTCTTTCCATGCCCGGTCTCGACATCGACGCCATGATCGCTCGCTTCCAGGAGCGCGCCGCCTCCGTCAAGAAGCGGAATCTGCCGCCGGTCGGCGGTGACGAGCGACAACAGTTCCTGGATCAGGCGCAGAACGACTTCCAGGACTTCGGGATGATCGGCGACGCCCAGGCATCGCTCGACGACGGCATTCTCACGCTCACGATCGATCTTCGCCCGCCGACTGAGGAGGATCCCGATGTCTGACGAGTCCCAGGGCGAGGACGTGCCGCCCCCGCCGCCACCGCCGCCACCACCACCCGCCGCCACCACCACCCGCCGCCCCTGCGCCTCCGCCCGAGCCCGAACCGGCGATCCCGGCGGCCGACGACATCGCGTCGCTACCGGTCACCGACGCGCCGATCGCCGGTGTCGACGCATCGCCTCCGCCGCCGATCGCGGGCGTTGATCCCTCGCCGCCTACTCCGACCCCTCCGGCCCCGCCTGCCGCGGCCCCGCCACCACCTCCCGCCGCTGCGGCTCCGCCGCCTCCACCCACTGCCGCGGCTCCGCCGCCACCCCCGCCCGTCGCCGCGCCGCCTCCACCTCCGCCGGCAACTGTGGCCCCGCCCCCGCCGCCCGAACCCGAGGCCCCGGCGCCACCGGCGGCCGAGCCGGCTGCCGCACCGCCCGACGCGGCCTCACCTGATCCGGCTCCTGCCCCGCCCGAATCGGCGGCTCCGCCGCCTGCTCCGCCCGAGCCGGCTCCTGCTCCGGCGGCTCCAGAGCCGGAGATGCCGGATGCCGCCGCCGGCCCCGGCCTCACCGACTCCCACGGAGTCGGAGCGGCGGTCGGACGCCTCTCCAACGCCGCTCGCAAGGTGGGCCACCCCGCCTTCATGGTGTTGCTGCAGACGCTGAACGAGGGTGAGACGGTTGTGTCGCTCACCGCCTGTCGGTTCCGCGGCGCCATCGGTGCGCTCGCATTGACCGACGCCCGCCTGATCATCGTCAACGCTCGCGAGTGGGACCCCGACGTTCTGCCCGTCTCGCTCGACGGAGACCTCACCGTGCGGGGATGGGCCGACGAGCGCCAAGCCGCGCTCGTGTTCTCCCGCGACGGCCACGAGCTCGTGGTCGATCAGATTCCCGATCCCGCGCTCGCACAGGAGATCGCCGCAGGAGTTCGGGCTCGAGTCGACGGCTGACCGGACCGTTTCCGAGGTGCCGGATCGCGTACCGGCCGATACAGTTGCAGGCCGTTGCGGACGTAGCTCAGTTGGTAGAGCGCAACCTTGCCAAGGTTGAGGTCGCCGGTTCGAACCCGGTCGTCCGCTCCAACGAAACCCCTGGTCAGAGGCCATAAACCTCGGGCCAGGGGTTCTTTCGTTCAGGCAGACTTCGGGACGGGGCCACATGGGGGCCACACGCGGCCCAAGAAGGCCTCATCCGTGGAGGCCGATGACCTGCGCGTCGGCCGTCGTTGACATGGCGTCGAGGGCGGCCATGACCGGGTCTGCGGTGTCGGGCATGAGGTGGCCGTACCGGTCGATCACCGATGCGACGCTTGCATGCCCCGCCCATTTCGCAACAGCCTTGTTGTGCGCTCCCGCGTGAATCCACAGCGAGACCGCGGTGTGGCGAAGGTCATGAAGTCGTAGACCGTCCAGACCGGCTCGCTTCACCGCGGGCATCCAGAAGCGCGACCGAAATGACGAGCGGAGGACCTCGCCGTTCGGTGAGGTCCAGACCAGTTGATGCGGCTCCATTGGTGCGATCTCTGGGATCAGTTCGTCGATCACAACACGGGGCAGGGGCACCTGTCGATGGCCCGCCTTTGTCTTTGGCGGACCGAACTGGACACCGCTGGTACCTGCGACCTCGCTTGTTGCCTCGACTACGTCTAGGTGCCGTCGCATCAGGTCTATTCTTGAACGGCGCAACGCGAACGCTTCGCCTCTTCGCAGCCCGCCGTAGGCCATCGTGAGCACGAGTGTCCGGTACCGGGGATCGATCGACTCAGCCAATGTGTTGACCTCTGGTGGGGTGAGGAAGTGCTGCTCCTTGACCTCGATTGATGGAAGCTGGATTCCGCTTGCTCGATTCGCAGGGATCATCCCGGCCTTGACCGCACCGTTCAGAGTCTTCGAGAGAATTTGGTAGTTCTTCAAGACGGTCGCCGGAGCCAATCGATCTGTCAGGTCGCTAACCCAGGACTGGGCTGTGCTGTAGTCGATCGCCGAGAGAGGTAGTCGACCAATCGAAGTCTCCGCGTTCGCGTGCCAGAAGCTGGCGTCGCGACGGCGTGTGGAGTCGCGGAGTCCGATCTCGGTGCGGATGAAGTCTGCGCGCCAGTCGTTCAGGAGCGTTCGCCCGGCCGTGGGGTCGACCCAGGTCCCAGAGTCCTTCTCGACTTCGACGGTGCGGGCGAATCGCTCCGCATCGATCCTGCGGTCGAATGACTTCGATCGTTGGGTGTGGGTTGGATCGCGATAGCGGACCCGGTAGCTCGTCTTTCCGTTTCGGATTCGCTTCTGTATTGCTGCCATCAGTCCTCCTCTGGCTGTGGTCGGTTCTCGTTGAGTTGGATCTGGGCCATCACGCACCTCGCGATGTGATTGGGCAGGAGTGTTGCTCCAGTAGCTCGATTGCTCTGGGAAGTAGCTGGCCTCCTGCCTTGCCCGGAGGGGACTTGCCTAAGAGCTTCCGAACCCGCGCCTTGTTGAGAATCGCCCGAAGGGAGGCCTCGCTGTGGCCCGGGTGCTGCGACATCAGCAACGGCAGAGGCTTGCCTCCACTCTGTTCGACTGCGAGGACGTAGCGGTCGGCCCAGATGGCGTACTCGACGTCAGGTCGGCCGCGCCGTCCGGGCTTGGGCAGGTCGATGAACGGGTCCAGCCACTCCGGGTCTTGGCCACTCTGGAGCTGGTAGCGAAGGAACGGGGAATGGAGGTCTTCTGTCATTTCCTTGAGCAGTGCCCGGAGGCGAAGCGCGCCGAAGACCGACGGATCGAGCGTGTCGTCGGTTGGCGGGGTGATCGTGATCGACCTTGCTCGAAGGTTCTCTGGAGACAGCGAGGAGGGAGCGACCACGACCTCGATCTTGAAGTCGACCGTGGTCTTGCTGAAGGTCAATGTCGTTGGTTCGCCTGGGCGGTGCTCGACGTGCCAGTCGAGCATGTTCCCTGGTCCAGCGGCAGCTCGCTTGAGAACGCGTCCTTCCTCGGCGTTCTCGTAGGCGAATGAGGGGTCGTCTTGGATGGCAGCGTCCGCCTCCGCAACCCTTGACAATTCAGGTTCTGAATTCACAAGAGTCGAGGGTATCAGATCCAATGGCTCGGCATGGACCACAACAGCCTCCTGTCACCAACGGACCTCGCGACCTGGCTCGGCGTGCCCGTCTCCACCATCTACAACTGGCGCTACACGCGTTCAGGCCCGCCCGGCTTCAAGGTTGGCCGCCACGTCCGCTACCGACGTGCCGAGGTCGAAGCCTGGCTCGACGAGCAGCGCAACCTGTCGACGGCGCGATAGCCGGATGTCGGCAATGCGAGATGACCGGCCTCACGAAGGCGATCGCGGATGAGCAAGAAGCCGTTCGCGTCCTTCACGATGATCGGAAACGTCGAATGGTTCGAGCTTCGGCGAGAGCATGGACTCACCTCAACGGAGCAGATCGTCTTGTGGACCTTGGTGCTGAACGCTTCCTTGCGGAACGGCCGCCGATTTCGCGGCTCGATCGCTGATCTTCACCACGACGCCGGAGGCGGCCGGAACGCCATCCGGAAGGCGATCACTTCGCTCGCAGAGAAGGGCTTGCTCGTGATCGTCGAACCGTTCGTTAGCGGCGGGCACTCGCTAGCGGTCATCGATATCGCTTGCTGGTCGCTGATCGTCAAGCCAGCGAAGAATGAGCCGTTCGCGTCGATTGGCGCGAACGATGTCGCGGCGGCGGTCGCGCTGAATGACGCGAACGGCCCCGATCTTGCTCCTCCTTCGCGCTTCGCTCGCGCTTCGCTCGCGCTGAATGACGCGAGCGATCCGCATGATCCAGGGGCGAACGGGGGTCCTCTTATAGGCATCGAGGGATGTAGGGATCGGTATGATCCTGATGATCCAGAGAGACCGTTCGACGAGCAGAGGTCCGTTCGTGACTGCGTCGCTGCTCGGCTCGGCAAGCTCAGCGAATACGACCGGTCGGACGTCCTAGAACACAACGGCCTGTTCTGCGTCGAAGAGATTCTCAGCAGCGAGTTCGTGACCGACGAGACCGTCGACCGCGTCGCCGCCCGCCTCGGCCCGGAAGAGGTGTCGCATGGATGACGAGTTCGCCGCCAGTGTCTCGCTCAGGCTGTCCGGTTCCGACGTCCGTGGAAGGCGGAGCCACTCGTGACCGATCCCGACCAGACCCGACCGCCCAGACTGTCTGACGCCAAGCTCATCGCCATCGACACGCTTCTCACAGGCGCGACGCATCGTGAAGCGGCGGACGCGGCCGGTGTGGCACGCACGACGGTCACGGAGTGGGCGAATCACCGAGGCGAGTTTCGTAGCGAACTGGAACGTCGCCGCCGTGAGCGGGCCGCTGAGGTCAACGACCGCGTCGGAGCGGCGATCGATCAG
>JAQWMR010000005.1 GCA_029246685.1 Acidimicrobiales bacterium
GCGAATCTCCACAAAAGACATCGTGGTCACGATGGACGACGATCTCCAACACCGTCCATCAACGATTTCGACACTCATTGGCGCCCTCGGCCAAGGAAACGATCTGGTGTACGGGGTGCCGGAGA
Source organism: Acidimicrobiales bacterium (assembly GCA_029246685.1). Taxonomy (GTDB): domain Bacteria; phylum Actinomycetota; class Acidimicrobiia; order Acidimicrobiales; family Aldehydirespiratoraceae; genus JAJRXC01. Next base: position 126 of record JAQWMR010000005.1, read on the forward strand.
AAGGTGAGCACGCCAAATGGCGAAACATCACCAGCCGAACCGCTAAATGGATCCTCTCCAACACCATCGGGGCCGAACAAGCCCGCAACTCGAGCGCCTTCCGAGCCTTTCGCCGTGAGCTAAGCGATGGATGGAGCAGGGTTAGCGACCCGTACGTCTCGCTCGATGTCCTGCTCTCGTGGGTTACGACCAGCCATGCCGCAATTCCGATCCCGATGGATGAGCGGGCAGCGGGGACATCCAACTACAGCTTCCTCAAGCTGATGCGCCACATGCTCAACATGATGACGGGATATTCAACCCGCCCTCTGCGCCTAGTCACCCTCTTAGGGTTCCTCGCCAGTTTTGCTGGGCTTGCAAGTTTGTTCTTCGTTATCGGCCGTTGGTGGATGACCGAGAACGCAACCCCTGGATTCGCATTTCTGGCTTCCATGATCTCGGTCTTCGGCGGCCTTCAACTTTTTGCGCTTGGCGTGATAGGCGAGTATCTCGGACGTATGCATGTCCGCTCGATGAGCAAGCCTGCGTACAACGTGCGCAGGTCTGTTGGCATCGTTTAGCGACTCATGATCAGCGAACACCGTTTCAACAGCGATTGGTGGGGAGCGCCTGCTGGGATTTCATCATCGGTCGATGTCCTAACTGCGGACCGAAGCCAGCTCAGCCCAGCCTGTCAACCGTATGCATGGGTCGAAGCCCGCGTACCTACCCGGGCAGTCCCCGACGGTTGGCTGGGACCGACAAACGGCTTCGTTTGGGCCGACCTTCAGCTAGCCTACCGAGCGAGCCTGAACCGCATCGAGACCCTTCCGGAGGGCTGGTCGTACGTCTCTGCTGAAGAACGTTCTATCGACCTATCTGACTTCGCCGAATTCAATGGCGAAAGGTACAGCCGTCTTCCCGGTGTTACGCCGCGGCGAATCGCTGACCGCTACCAGCGTTGGGCGCGCAACCTCGTTGAGAAACATCCCTCAGCCTGCGCCACTATTCTCAAAGGTAATCAGGTCGCTGGCTACGTTTTTGGCTCAGTCAATGGCCGAAAAGCGGAATTTACGCTTGCCGTGGCCTCGCGTTCGGCGAGCGTGCCCGGACTCGGTATCTATCTCGGCGCAGCTAGCCTTTATCGGGATCTCGGAGCCTCGACGATGGTCTCTTCTCTGAGCGCTGCAAATCTTTCCGCTCTGAACGCCCACGTGGCCATCGGTTGCCTGTTCGTCTCGGCGACTGGAGTTTGGCTGCGACCAACACAGGCGTCAGAGACTTCTCTGCCCGAAACACTCACCCCTCGTTGAACCGACAATCTCCCTGCAAGGAGTTCTTCATGGCCACACACACCCTCGACCAGCTGCGAGCAATTTTCCGCACTGCTCTCGAGCTCGATCGCGACGCAGCAGTTGATGACCTGGAATATCGAGGTATCGAGTCCTGGGACTCGGTTGCGCACATGGTCCTAGTTTCTGAAATAGAGGACACTTTCGACATCATGCTGGAAACCGATGACGTGATCGATATGAGCAGCTTCGCCAAAACACAGGAAATTCTCGCCCGGTATGAGGTCAGCTTCGAGTGACCGTCTGGACTGACCGAAGGGTGCTCGTCACCGGGGCATCACGGGGGATCGGGCGAAGGGTCGCCGACCAGCTCGCCGCGTCCGGCGCGACCGTCGCGATCACCGCAACAACGCCAGAAGCCGCCGAAAAGGCCCGAAATTCGATAATGGACGTGAATCCACAATCGACTGTTTCAGCCCACGCCTTCGACCAGGCTGACCCCGACGCGACAAGTGTTCTTGTTCGAGAGATCAAGGCAGAACTTGACGGCCTTGACCATGTCGTCGCAAACGCAGGTACACACAAAGCTTCACCGATTGGCATGGTCTCATCAGCCGATGCTGAGCAGCTTCTGCTGGTAAACGCCCGAGGCACGCTCCTCCTCGTCCAGTCAGCCTTGAAGCTGCTGCGGCGGTCTCCGGCGCCCGCAGTGGTCTTGATCGGATCTCTGATGGGAACCGATGGTGTAAGCGGCCAGACTGCGTACGCCATGAGCAAGGGCGCCGTTCACGGCCTTCTGCGGCCGCTGTCAAGGGAGCTCGGGACGAGCGGAGTCCGAATTAATGCCGTAGCCCCTGGCTATGTCGAGACCGACATGACGAGCTCGCTCAGTGAGCAGCAGCGGGAAGAAGTCGAACGCCGGACCCCGCTCGGCCGGCTCGGGACCCCTGCTGAGGTCGCCAATGCCGTTCAGTTCTTGCTGTCCGATGAAGCGGGCTTCATTACGGGCCAATGCCTAGGAGTCGACGGTGGCCTCACCAACTGAGTTCGATCCGTTAGAGATGGGTTCAACGACAGACGGCCTTGCGCTCGTCGACGAGTTTGGCGAGTACTCGTTCGCTGACCTTCGCAAGGCCGTGGAATCTAAGTCCTTGGAGCTTGTCGGCGAAAAAGACGGAGTTGCGCTCATTCTCTTCGAGCCGACCATGCAGGCCATCGTGTTCTACCTTGCAGCACTTCGAAGTGGCCGAACCATCATCTTGGCTGACCGACGATCCAAGGCCGAGGTTATTGGCAACATCATCGATCGCTACGGCGTCACGCTTGAATTCGGGCCAGGCGACAATGTCACGGTCCATGGTCAGGACGGGCCAACGCCTAATCCTGCGACTCCCCAAATTTTGTTGCCCACATCTGGCTCCACAGGCAGTCCAAAGATGGTGAGACTGCCTCACAGCGCCCTTCGTGCAAACGCCCGTTCGATTGCGGCCGAACTAGGCATCGGGTTCAACGATGTTGCCCCAACGACCCTTCCGCTTCACTACAGCTATGGACTGTCGGTGCTCAACTCGCACCTCGTCGCTGGTGCTGCACTAGCGCTGATCGACCACAGCGTCATCACACGCCAATTTTGGGATGACTTCGATCGATATGGATGTACCTCGTTCGCCGGTGTTCCATACACGTACTCGATGCTCGCCCGGATGCGGTTTTCGCCCACTGACCACCCGTCGCTTCGGACGATGACGCAAGCAGGAGGACGACTCTCCGTTGAACTTCGAGAAAAGTTCCACAGTGCGATGGACGAAGTCAGGGGGCAATTTATCGTAATGTACGGTCAAACCGAGGCGACGGCCCGGATGGCAGTTCTTCCCCACGCCGAATTTAGTGATCGCCGATCCTCAGCAGGCCGAGCGCTCAAAGGCGGTCGTTTCTCGGTCTTGGCCGACAACTGCGAAACCGATACCGCCAACGTTGAGGGCGAAATCGTGTACTACGGACAAAACGTTATGTTGGGATATGCAGAAGATCAGGCCGACCTCCACGCAACGGATAGCTGCGGAGGGCGATTGCTTACTGGCGATACCGGTCAACTCGACACCGAGGGTTATCTGTGGCTGAGCGGCCGCAAAAAGCGGATTGCCAAAGTTTTCGGAGAGCGAGTCGACCTCGACGACGTAGAGCGGCTGGCTGCATCGATCACCGAGCCAGTGGCAGCGACCAGCGGCTCCGATCACGTAGTGATCTTCTTCGAGGGCGAAGACGCCCAACTCGCCACAACCCTTCGGACGCATATCGCATCTGAGCTTGGTGTGCATCGAACCGGTATCGAAGTTCAGACCCTTCCGGCGCTTCCTTTGCTCAATAGCGGCAAGATCGACTACGCCGACCTAGCCCGACTCGCACAGGGAGCGGCGCCTCCTTCGGACAAAGAAGAACACGAATCATGATTACCCCGTCTCCACCGGACCTTGAGCAGGTGTTCGGTATCTCGCAAGCCGAGAAAGAGCCAGCACTACTCAGAGATCTGCTCAATCTGACCGAGCACCATTCACGTTCATGTCACAAGTACGAAAGACTCCTTCGCTCTATCGGTTGGACCGGTGACGCCGCATTAACCAGTCAACTTCCGTGGCTACCGGTCCGACTGTTCAAAGACCACGAATTACGGAGCATTCCTTCCGATGATGTTTTTCGGCGCCTAACTTCTAGCGGCACGACCGGTGCCAACGTGAGCAAGATCGATCTCGATGCTGACTCCGCCCAGCTTCAGGCGAAAGCCTTATCTCGAACCCTCCAGGTAGTGCTGGGCCCACAGCGACTCCCGATGCTCATTCTTGATTCGAAAAAGGTGACAAGAGGCGCGAGTTTTTCCGCTCGAGGAGCAGGCGTCTTGGGCATGATGAACTTCGGACGCAAGCATGTATTTGCCCTCGACGACGAAATGCGGCTTGATAGGAGCGCCGTTCAAGACTTCCTTGAGAAACACGCAGGCGAACCCTTCTTGATATTTGGGTTCACCTTTTTGGTGTGGCACCACCTGTCTGAGATCGAGCGCAGCGATTCCCTCGATCTCAGCAATGGCATCTTGGTCCATAGTGGCGGATGGAAGAAGCTCATCAACCTGGCAGTGCCGCCAGAGGAGTTCCGGCAGCGGCTTCAGGCGTCGACGGGGCTTAAGCGCATCCACAACTACTACGGCATGGTCGAGCAGATAGGCACACTATTTCTCGAGTCGCCGGAAGGCGACGGATCACTTGTCTGCCCAAGCTTTGCGGATGTGGTCATTCGGGATCCGCTCACTTTCGATCCCGTACCCGATGGTGAACCTGGCTTGATCCAGACTCTGAGCCTCCTGCCCCGCAGTTACCCGGGCCATTCGGTGCTTACCGAGGACCTCGGGACAATTGTCGGGGTCGACGATACCGAATGGAAGGGTCGACGGTTCGTTGTGCACGGACGTCTTCCCCGCGCCGAAGCGCGCGGCTGCAGCGACACGGCTGAAGTCTGATGCAGGACTTACTTCGTAATCGGCCGACAACAACGAACGAAGTGCTAGCTGCGATTGATGACGCCCCTTCACAAGAGATCGGGGCACCAGACACCATCAAGTTTCTCGGGACGCTGGCACGCCGTCTAATGACCCCGTCAGTTCGTCGCAGCTACCCCGAACTCGCGTCGCTAGGGTTTTTTTTGCGGAACTCAGAGCTCATCAGGCTGGTCGAGGCCGCTAAAGGCGGACCGGACGACGTAGTTCGAGTGCCAAGAGGTCTTCACTTTCATATCCCACCGTCAAATGTCGACACCGTCTTCGTCTATTCATGGGCGCTCTCACTCATCTCCGGTAACCCCAACATTGTCCGGATCTCAGAACGCTGCGGCGGCGCAGCACGACTCGTGCTCGATGAAATCGATAGCACGCTGCAGCATGCCCCAAACAATCTTCGGGCGACGCAATGGTTTCTGGCGATCGACCACAGCGAGCCCGCAATGGCGGATTTTTCTTCGCGATGTGCGCAGCGTGTGATCTGGGGAGGTGATGAGGCAGTACGTGCTATCCGGCAACATCCGCTCGATGCCAGAGGAGCGGAATTGACCTTCCCGGATCGAACCTCGCTGACGGTGCTCAATGCGCGCTTCATCGCAGAGCTTGACAGCAGCGCGTTAGATGCTTTGGCCGCCGGGTTCGTCAACGACGTATGGTGGTTTGACCAAGCAGCTTGCTCTTCTCCCCGAACACTTGTGTGGGTCGGCAACAGCGATACCCAAACCAACGCACGCCGCCGTTTTCTCGATGCAGTTCATTCACGACTGGAGGCTGCAGGGCTCGGTAACGACCCGGCGATGGCGATGCAGCGCCGAGTATCTCTCTATGGCGTTGCACTTAATGACGCAGACGCTTCCCTTGACTTGACCCGATCTCGTCTAGGCCTGGTCCAAGCCAGTGAGCGGTTCGTCGAATGGATGGGCGCAGGTGCATTCGTTGAAATTTTCATCGAAGAGCTGCCAGATCTTGCGAAAATGTTGAAGGACCGAGACCAAACCATGACGCATGCCGGGTTCCAAAAAAGCGATCTTGAAGCCCTTGTTCGAAACTTGGGGCCCCGAAGCGTTGACCGCGTGGTAGGCGTCGGCTCGGCGCTCAAATTTGGCCGATTCTGGGATGGCTTTGACTTGCTGGGTTCTATGACCCGCCATGTCACAGTAGCCGAGTGACTGCTAGCTGACTTCGCAGATGAAGATTATCCAGCCGGCGTGACCTCAACGAGAGCCACTCGCCGACCACCGGGAGCTCTCAACACAATCGCTTCGCCTTCCGCGGCGTCAAGAACGTCATCGATCGGTGGCTGGGAACTGACGCCTTCCAGCAACAAAAATCCAAGCCCGGCCCCGCCACTCGAATCAACTCGGCCAGCTTGGGCTTCAACATACTCTTCCCAAGTCAGGCCATCACCGACCACTTCTCCGTCCGGCTGGAAGGAACCCGAAAACCCAACTGCATTGCAGGCCGAGTACCAAGCAACTTGGGGCACGCGGGTGGTGAAGATCCGACAGTTCTGCCCAAGGATGTCGTCTGCCGCGATAGACGCCACTCGTACTTGTTCGAATCCTGTGAGACGCTCATGCATAGCCTCTGCACCTTCAAAAGTACGCCAGCCCACAAACGCCATTAAGGAAAAGAGAACCACTGCGCTGAAGCGATTGCGGACCCTGGTTCGAGTTTCAGATGACAAGGCAGACTGAACGATCTCAACCTGAGCAGCGGTTAGCGGGAGCAGGGAGGGACCCCAGATCACCATGGCCAGCGCGGCTGCCCCAATCGCGAATTGTGGAGCGAGATAGGTCGTAACGTACTGATTTACCGACCACGCATAGAGCCCGACCTGCACAAAACCGATCGTCGCTGCAACGAAGAGCAAACCGATTCGACGATCGACCAACGCCTTGGTGACAACCACCAGCAGAGTCAATACGAAGGCAGAAAAGAAAGACCAGCCCCAAAACGCGCCGTTGAAGCCATAGTCAACCGGGCCAGGGGAAAGAATCGTCTGCAGGTCGGTCAACCAACGGTCTGAGGCATTGTTGAGAACATCGAGCTGTTGATTCGACGCATCGAGTGGAGACAACCGCCGCGTGAGGAATGTGCTGGTCAGCAGATAGGCGACGGCCATGACCGACATGAGCCCCACCGCTAGAAACGAAAAAAAATCTTGGTAGGACCTCCGACGGACGGAGCTGATGACAACGGCTAAAGCAACCAGACCGAGAGGGGCGACGACCAGCATGACCGCGCCGAATCGAATGGTTGTCGCAACTGCGATCGCCGCCGGTACAACGACCAGGATACCGGTAGATCCGCAGACATGAGCTCTCAGCAAGGCCCAGACGGCTACGACGGCAAAGAAGGCGGCTGCGTTATCGCCAAACGCAAGTGTTGAGGTGGCAAAAAACCCAGGACATAGAGCCGCAATCAGCGCAGCGGTAGTTCCAACCCGAGGGGCTGCGATCAGGTCTAGCGTTCGGGCAATCATTGCGAGAAGGCCGACCGAAAAGCCCACGGCTACCGCCCGAACGATGAAGTCCGACGTGCCAAAGATCTCAAACGCAAATCCCGCAAACGCTGGGAATCCCGGCGCACGCAGGTCACTCCAGTACGGGCTGGAGACTGCATCCCATTCGAAGTTGGTTCGCTCGAGGTCCTTCGCTCGCGATGCGTACACGGATTCGTCCCAGCCCAGCGGGCTTTGGACACGCAGCGTGAGGATCGCAGCAAAACCAAAAACGGCCAGCACGGCGCGACGCACGCGCAGTTCGTCGAGGAGCAAGCCTACAAAGTTAAACAGTGACAAGTCCCCGACTTTACTGTTGGAGGTCAGAGCGCAGGCGCATACGAGCGGGGCTGCCGACGCATCTCTAGCGCCTGACGGGAGTGTAGCCTCCCGCGAAACGCTGCGGCGCCTCTTAGAAACATGGAACTGATCAACGAACCACTGCCTGGCCTTCTCGAACTAAAGCTGACCGTTCACTCCGACAATCGCGGACTCTTTTGCGAAACGTTCAATGAGCGAACGCTTCGTCAATTCGGAGTCGCCGCAAACTTCGTTCAGGACAACGAGTCTCGATCAACAGCCGTTGGGACGGTCAGAGGCCTTCATTTCCAGGTGGACCCGTTCGAACAGGGAAAACTCGTCCGGGTTCTGCGGGGGGCAATCTTCGATGTTGCTCTCGATCTGCGCCCCCAATCACCCACGTATCTTCAACACTCAAGCATCGAACTCTCAGAAGATGACTTCCGCGTCGTCTGGATACCGCCTGGCTTCGCCCACGGTTTCTGCACCCTCGAGGCCTACACAACGATTTCATATCGCACGACAAGCTTCTACAACCTCACGGCTGAGCGCTCAATCCGCTGGAACGATCCGGATCATGGGATAACTTGGCCGGTTGAGGCTGACGGTGCGACCCTTTCCGAGAGAGACGCCAGTGCCGAAACACTTGCTCAACAGATCAACAGCAAGGACGTCTAGCAATGCGCATTCTCGTCACCGGCGGATGTGGCTTCATCGGTTCCGCAGTGGTTCGCCACCTCGTCAACGATACGCAACATGAGGTCATCAACGTCGACAAGATGACCTACGCAGCAACGCTCGGGAGCGTTCAGACAGTTGCTGGAAGCGATCGCTACCTGCATCTCGAAACTGACATCTGCAATCGCGAACACGTCGAAGAAATATTCAACGAACACCGGCCAGACGCGGTCATGCACCTAGCCGCCGAAAGCCATGTCGACCGTTCTATTGATGGACCCGAGCAATTTCTTCAGACGAACGTTGTCGGGACGATGCACCTGCTTCAGGCTGCCCGCAATCGCATGGGAGCCTCCGATAGCGAGTTCCGATTTCTTCATGTCTCGACAGACGAAGTCTTCGGCGCCCTTGCCCATGACGATGCGCCATTCACCGAAAGCACCCCGTACTCCCCCCGCTCGCCCTATTCAGCCTCAAAGGCTTCGGCGGACCATCTGGTGAGGGCGTGGGGCGAGACCTACGACATGCCGGTCTTGATCACCAACTGCTCGAACAATTATGGACCCTTCCACTTCCCGGAGAAATTAATTCCCCTCGTCACGTTGAAGGCGATCGCCGGACAACCGCTTCCGATCTACGGAACTGGGGAAAATGTCCGTGACTGGCTTTTCGTCGAAGACCACGCAGCCGCGCTCGTCACCGTATTGACGAAAGGCACAGTGGGCGAGACTTACCTCGTAGGAGGGAACGCTGAGCGAACGAACCTCGACGTTGTTCATTCCATCTGCGATCTCGTCGACAAGCAACTAGGCGTTTCCCCTCAGGGGCCTCGCCGGCGTCTCATCGAATTCGTCCCCGATCGCCCAGGCCACGACCTTCGTTACGCGATCGACTCATCGAAGCTGCAACATGAGCTCGGTTGGCGTCCGACAGTGACCTTCGATGAGGGCTTGGCCCGAACGATTGACTGGTATATCGACCACGATGCCTGGTGGCGGCCGATTCAGGACGGCACGTATGCCGGTGGCCGGCTCGGCCTTTCGTGACTTCCGTTCTCGTTACGGGTGGCGACGGTCAAGTCGGTCGCTCCATACTCGACATAGCCGACGATCACCGCTTCCGACACTTATCTCTTGCCGTCCTGGGTCGTCGAGAATGTGACATAACCGACCAAAAGTCAGTTGCGGCGGCTATCGAGGCGCTTGATCCAGCCGTGATCATAAACGCCGCTGGGTATACCGCGGTTGACTCAGCCGAGAGCGATCCGGAGGCGGCGATGCGTGTCAATCGAGACGGAGTCGCCCACCTCGCCGCCTATGACGACCGCCGTCTCATCCAGCTTTCGACCGACTATGTCTTCGACGGAACGAAATCCAGCTGGTACACCGAGTCTGATCCCGTAGCTCCGCTCGGGGTATACGGTGAGACAAAGTGGCTTGGAGAACAAGCTGCGTCGACAAATCCCAGGCACCTCACGCTGCGCACCTCGTGGGTCTATGCCGCCCACGGGACTAACTTCGTGAAGACGATGTTGCAGTTGGGGGCGCACCGCAGACACGTACAAGTTGTCGACGATCAGACTGGATGCCCGACCAGCGCTCACGACATTGCGGTCGCGCTGCTCCAACTTGTCGACTATGACCTCAAGGGGGTTTTCCACCTTGCCGGTTCTGAGGACGTGACTTGGTGCGAGTTCGCCACTGCAATCTTCAATACGGCCCAACTCGACGTTGTAGTGGAGCCAACGACAACGGCCAACTACTCAACCCCGGCACCTCGCCCAGAAAACAGTCGTCTCGATAGTTCAACCCTTGCCGCTGCGACTGGAATCCGTTTACCAGGTTGGCGTTCATCACTCCCTCGCGTAGTTGATGCACTCCAACACTCTGCTCACACAAGGACAAGATCATGACCAAAGGCATCGTGCTCGCAGGCGGCACAGGCACCCGACTTCACCCGCTCACAATGGCGGCGTCAAAGCAATTATTGCCCGTCTACGACAAGCCAATGATCTACTACCCGCTTTCAGTCTTGATGCTCGCCGGAATCAGAGAGATCCTGCTCATCACGACACCACTCGACCGGCCCGCATTCGAGCGACTGCTCGGCAGCGGTGAGCAGTGGGGAATTGAACTGTCGTACGCAACGCAGGCTGAGCCGAATGGGATCGCTGAGGCGTTCCTTATCGGCGAGCAATTCATTGACGGTCAGGCGTGCGCGCTCATACTCGGGGACAATCTCTTCTACGGAGGCGGCTTTCACGAGCAGCTCATCAACGCAGCAGCCGCCACGAGCGGCGCGCTCGTCTTCGCCAAAGAGGTCAACGACCCCACTCGCTATGGCGTCGTTGACTTCGATGAGACCGGAAGAGCACTCTCAATCGAAGAAAAGCCAAGTCATCCGAGAAGTAACTGGGCGGTGACCGGTCTCTACTTCTACGACCGAGATGTCGTCGAAGTCGCAAAGTCCATCACGCCCTCCGGACGCGGAGAACTAGAAATCACCACCGTCAACCAGGCCTACTTAGAGCGTGGCGATCTCCATGTGGTGCAGATGGGTCGTGGCCAAGCGTGGCTTGACACCGGCACATTCGCCTCGCTCGTTGAAGCCGGCGAATTTGTCAGGGTGTTGGAGACCCGCCAACGACTCAAAATCGGGTCCCCGGAGGACGTTGCATTTGAGAAAGGCTTCATCACGGCTGCGCAACTCCGAGACTTGGCGGCGCCACTGCTCAAGTCCGGCTATGGCAATGTGCTCCACGAGCGAGCCGAGCGAGCGCTCGAAGGCGAAGGTGACCTCACCTACGAGTGAGAAAACTCCACGTCGCTCTGATCGAACCGAACCGGACGGGACGACGCACGACAAACATGAACCGGGCAAACCAGGCCAACCGCTTACCGAATACCCGGTCCAGGACCGCGGCACGATGATCAAGCAGACCCCCGGCGTGCCCCGACGATTGACCCGGATGGATCGCGACGGGAATTGGCAGGGTTCGCCCTACGACTCCTGCAGCTAGCAAATCGGTAATGAAGACGTACTCATCGCCGATCTGAATCTGCGACCCCGCCCCAAATTTAGGATCGAACCAAACGTCCGCTGTTTGTTGTGCAGAGCAACGCACAACAAGTTCAATCGTTCCAGCCCGAGCTGAATTCCAACGGCTCAGCCTCTTACTGCGGGACGCAAAGCGCTTCCGAAGGGCGCCTCGTTCGTCAAGTGATTGACAAAGCACGACGCCAATTTCCGGGTTGCGATCGAGATAGTCGATAACGCTATCGACACCGACTGAGATAACGGAGCTATCAGCGTCAGCGAACAACAGGAACTCCGTTCGAGCAAGCTCGAGCACACGATTTCGGCTCTTGGCCACCCCAGTCGTGTCGAGCGTCTCAACGCGGACATCAGGTCGTCTATAGAGGGGAGCCGAGCCTCCCTGAACCACAACGACGATTTCTCGATCGCTGTTTGGCGCAGGGAGATCCAACTGCGCCACATCGCTCGCAAGTGCCGAAATCCCTAAAGTCAGACGAGGCTGAGGCTCGATGGTCGATGTCACACCGGGGACGGTACTGCGCCCACAGAAAGGCCGACAGGGTCTTGCCCGTGCCGGTCGGAGCGAGGATCAGGGTGTGGTCACCGTTCGCGATCGCAGGCCAGCCCTTGTGCTGCGGCGCAGTGGCTTCCCGGAAGGTGGAGGTGAACCACTCGCGCACCGGGTCGGCGAACGCCACCACCGGTTTGCGTGACGCGACCCGCTTCCCAGTCGGCCGCCGAGCGCTGACGCTGCTCGTCGCCATGGTCGCCTGGGTGTTCTTCCGTGCGCCGGACGTCGACACAGCAGCCTCAATCGTGGTGAAGATGTTCGCCTTTGATAGCGGGGGCCTGGAACCGGAACTCACCCGGTCACTGATGGACTTCGCCACCGACATCGAGGTGCTCCACGACGACATGGTGTCGCTGCCCAAGGCTCGCCGAGGGTCGGTGAAGATCGGGGAACGGATGTTCCTCGACATCTTCGAACGCATCGGTGGACGTCACATCATCGAAGCCGGTGGCAACGACGGGCGACGCACACGTCACTTCCTCGGCTCGACGGACGCATTGATCCACGTCTTCGAGCCCAACGTCTTCGCCTGCCCCGGGTTCGAGGAGATCTTCTCGAACGAGCAGCTCTTCTTCAATGCCTACGGCCTGACAATCACAGCCGTCGACTATGCGCTCGGCGCGAAAGTGGACGTGACCCGACGCCCCGAGCTGGGGCGCTACGGCGTAACCACGCTCATTCCACTCGACTAATCGGCCACTCGACTGATCGAGCGGACCTGCCACTCGGCTCCCGGCTTGGCCGGAAGCCCGCCAGGTTCACCGCAGGCAATCGTGGGGACCGCCCGGCCGTCGACGACGTCCACCTGCCACGTCCCGACATCCGTCGTGATCGTCGCAGCCTCGCCGTCAACCACCACCGTTCGAGCCGTGTGATCGAAGGACCAGTCATCGATCTCCGCCATGACCGCCCGTTCGGCGACCTGCGCAGGACCGGGCTCAGCGCCGATCCAGCCGCGACACCGTCGGGCGACGGCACCGGGCGAGAGCGCCCCGTTCAGAATGCCGACCATCTCGGCGGTCGTGACCATGCCCCACATCCGCCCGTCGGGCAGCGTGACCCCTGTGGGCGCCAAGCGATGTCCGCCGGTGTGGCTGACGCGCCGAATCGGGACGATCGAGCCAGCATCGCGAAGCTCGGACTCGAGCGCCATACCCCGGGTGCCGCAGCAGACATCGTGGCTGCCCTGCGTGCAGAGCAGCAGTTCGCGACGGCGAGCAGAGTCGACAACGGTGGTCGGTGAGCAGTCGAGGCTCTCGGCGATCAGGACGGTGAGGAGATCGATCACATCACCCGGATCAACACCCACCGGACGAACATGATGTTCGGTACGAGCGAACGACCCGTCGGCCGCCAGCCGGTGGGTGACGACACGCCCGATGCCGTCATCGAGCGGGACCGCGGCGAGCACGCGAATACGGCGCCCCGCAGCCTCCGCGTCCATGACCAGCTCTGGCACGGCGGTGTAGCCCTCCTTTGCCCAGACCGGCTTGGGCCACGGCAAGGGCATGTCGACCACGATCAGTTCGTCGACCCAGAGGGCGGAGCCGCCCGGGTCGAGATCGATGCGTTCGGCATGCGCGGCACAGCGCTCGGACTCGTCCGCCGGCGGCAGCAAGGTTGCGTCGTATGCGGTCATGCGTCCGTCAGGATCTCAGGTAGCGGGTCGCGATGCACGACCGCGATGCGCTTCGTCGCGCGGGTCAACGCGACGTACAACGAGCGAATGCCCTGCCGCTCCTCGGCGACGATCCGACCCGGCTCGACGATCACGGCGGCGTCGACCTCCAGTCCCTTCACGAGCCGAACCGGGACGACGGTGACCTGCTGATCGAGACCGTGGCGCGTCGGTCCTCCGACCGGAATCTCATGGGCGTCGAAGGCCGCGTTCACCTCAGCGACCAGAGAGTCCGGCACAACGACCGCGACATTGCCTTCGACGACCGCGCCGAGTTCGACCCGCACCACCTCGACCAGGTCGTCGCGCAGGTTGTCGGTCGAGATGATCCGCGGCGCGTCGCCGTCTTCGCGGACTGGCTGCGGAGGGCGAAAGCCCGGCGCCGCAATCGGCAGCAGCTTGTTGGCGAGCGCCATCGCCGGGCCGGGGATCCGGTATCCGATCGTGAGCTCGCGATGGCGAGGCTCGCGCTTCTCCGGCAGAGCGGACACGGTCGTGTCCCAACCGTCGTTGGCCCAGGCCCCGGTCGCCTGCGCGACGTCGCCGACGACGGTCATCGAACCGTTGAGGGAACGACGAGCGACGGTTCGCAGCTCCATCGGCGAGAGATCCTGAGCCTCGTCGATGCAGATGTGGCCATACGTCCGCACCGCATCCTCATCACGCTTGCCCGGGCGGTACCCGAGCAGCGCACGGGCCTCGTCGAGCAGCGGCACGTCCTGGAAACGCCAAATGACGTCGGAGGCATGGTCGATACGAGGCCGATGGAGCCGTTGGATCTCCTCGTCGGCGAACCGGCCGCGGTTGGCCGAGCTGAGCAGCGCCCGCGAACCGTAGAGATCGTGCAGCAGATGGGCCGGCGACAGCACCGGCCACATCGCGTCGAGCGCCTCGCGTACGGGCAGCTCGTGGCGGATGCGTTCACGAACGGTCGCCGCGTCGACATGACGTCGAGCACTCGCCGCCAAACGTTCGAAAAACAGTTCCTCGACGATCTTACGGCCGGAGTTGTGGCCCCGGGATCGTCGCCGGGCCTCCTTGATGATCCCGATGGTCTGCGCCGCGGTGATGCGGAGGTTCTGGACGCCGAACCCGATCTGGAGATCGTGGCGCAGCGGGCGTTCCCTGTCGTGCATGGCTTGCGCCAACACCTTCACCATTCGGAGGTCGCCCTTGACCCGCGCGGTTGCCTCGTCGTCGAGTTGATCGACCCGCACCTTCGGCCGCAACAGATCAGCGAGCACGGCGATGTCGACACCGGCCTCGCCGAGCGACGGCAGCACTTGTTCGATGTAGGCCACGAAGAGCCGGTTCGGGCCGAGCACGAGGACACCCTGGCCCTCGAGCGGGAACCGGTGCGTGTAGAGCAGGTATGCGGCGCGATGCAGGGCGACGACCGTCTTGCCCGTACCGGGACCGCCCTGAACCACGAGCACCCCAGGCATCGGGGCACGGATGATCTCGTCCTGCTCGCCCTGGATCGTGGCGACGATGTCACCGAGCCGCCCGGTCCGCGACGCCTCGATCGCCGCAATCAACGCGCCCTGGCCGCGGGTACCGAGGTCCTCGGCGTTCACATCGCGGAGATCGCCGAACAGTTCGTCGTCGAGGCCGAGGAGGGTCCGGCCCCGCGTCGCGAAGTACCGGCGTCGCTCCAGATCCATCGGCTCGCGGCCGGTGGCCCGGTAGAACGGCTCGGCCACGGGGGCTCGCCAGTCCACCACAACGGGATCCTGCTCGCGGTCCCAGACGCCGAGGCGCCCGATGTAGAAACGTTCGTCGGTGTCGGCGATGTCGATGCGACCGAAGACCAGCGACCGGTCGCCGAGGTTGAGCTGCGTCAGCCGGTTCACCGCGCCTTCCAGCATCGATTCGCGCTCGAATCGATGCTGTGTGGTGCCGCCCTGCTGGGCTTCGTGGGTGCCCGTGACGCGATGGGCCCGCTCACGCGCATCCTCGAGGCACGCGTAGGCGAAGTCCAAGTACGCCTGCTCGGCGTCGAGTTCGGGGTGGCGATCGGACACGGGTGGGGGCGAACTCCCGGGGATGGGGAAACAGTCCAGTGTAGCGGTGCCCGAAGACCGCCCGACAGTCGTACCCTACGGTCAGATGTTCTCGATCGGAGTGGTTCTCAGCGCCGGCGGCATGCTCGGTGATCCCTGGCACGCCGGCGTTCTCGGCCGCCTCGAAGAGGTCACCGGCTGGGACACCCGCACGGCCGATCTGATGGTGGGAACGTCTGCCGGATCGATCACCGCCGTCACCATTCGCGCCGGCGTGGCGGCAATCGACCGCAAGGCCCACTTCGAAGGCGGACCGGTGTCCGCCGAGGCCCAAGCGATCTACGAGCGAATCGTCACACCGTACGAAGAGCCGCCCGTCGACCGGGACTGGCGACCAAGCTCCCCGAAGATGGCGCTCAAGGCTGCCTGGCCCCCGTGGAAGACGGACCCGATCCGCTTCGCCGTAGCCAACCTGCCGAGGGGCGCCCGCTCGGGTGAGCCGCTCGAGACACGGATGAACGAGCTCCACCCTGGCCCGTGGACTGCAGACCCCACCTGGATCGTGGCCGTCCGGCTCGCCGACGGCCGACGGGTGGTATTCGGCCGCGACGACATCCGGGGCAACGTGGGGCAGGCCGTCCGGTCGTCGACAGCGGTTCCCGGCGTCTATGTGCCCGGTAGTGTCGGCGAGCGGGAGTATGTCGACGGCGGCGTCCACTCCTCCACCAACGCGGACCTCACCGCGATGCTCGGATTCGACCTCGTGATCATCAGCTCCGCGATGACCGCCACCGAAGACAGCCGTTCGATCACCTCCCCACAGCGGACGTGGTGGAGTCGCAAGCTGGACGACGAAGTGGCGGAAATCCGCAGTCGCGGCACCGCCGTCGCCGTCATCCAACCCGATGCCGACACGCTCCCGGCGCTCGACAAGGAGGCGGATGACGCTCGCGTCGCCGCCACTCAGGCCGGCGCGACCGCAGCCGACACCGCACTTGCAGGCCCTGACGGAGTCGGCATGCGGGAACTGATCGCCAGAGCGGCCGTCTAGCAGCCGCCGCCTGAGCCGCTCGGAATGTCCGGGATGCTCGGGTCGACCACTTCGATGTGGACATGGGGATTCGACGGTTCTGCAGTGAAATCGTCGACCTGCGACACGAACGGGAGCCGCCGCGAGTTCGGCGAGATCGGCGTCACGCCGGCAACCAACTCGTCGCCGACCTGCACATAGATCGTCTCCATGTGGAAGACCTTGACCTCCCAGCCGGGCGCATTGTCGGGTTCGATCACGACGAAGTGGTCCTCGTGGTCGCAGTAGGGATGTAGCCGCCGGCTCGGATGACCGTTCCCGTGACGGGTGAGCGAATCTCGGCCGTCGGGTCGACGACCACGTCAGCCGCGCCCGTTCGTTCCGTATTGCGACCCCGATCCTCCAGCACCGTCGACGGCGCCGAACTCTCCATCGTGAACTGGCCCTGCGAGCCGTCGTGGCCGGACTGGTGGAATCCGATGTGTTCGACGCGAGCGGCGGGATGCGTGAGCGTCAACGGCCCGACCGTCGTCATCGGCGTGTAGTCCTGCGAGTGATAGACGGCCGGCGGCGATGTCGTGGTGGTGGGCGCCGCCGTCGTGGAGGTGGTCGACGTGGTCGTCGTGGAAGTCGTCGTTGTCGAGCTCGTCACCGCGTCGGACGACGGCTCGAGCGCGGGCAGTGGCTCGACGCTGACGTCGCCGGTGCCACACGCCGCGACGGTGAGGAGCAACGCCGGGGGGCGGGCGAGCATCGACATCCGTTCGACGTTAGTGGTCGGCCCACTGCCGCTCGGCGCGCCCCGCGTCGGTAGCCTCAGGGCCATGACAGGCCGCTTCGACGATCACTCATTCATCCGGGCGTGCCGTGGCCTACCCCACGACCAGGTCCCTGTGTGGTTCATGCGCCAGGCCGGTCGCTCGTTGCCGGAGTATCGGGCGATCCGCGGCACCGGCACGATCCTCGATGCCATCGCGGACCCCGACCTCTCCACCGAAATCACGCTCCAGCCGGTCCGTCGCTACGGGGTCGACGCGGCGATCCTGTATTCCGACATCGTCGTGCCCGCCCACGCCGTGGGCTTCGGGCTCACCGTCACTCCGGGTGTCGGCCCCGAGGTCGAACGCCCGTTCAGAGCGGCCGAGGACCTCGATCGCCTCCGCCCCCTCGAGCCGGAGGCGGATACGCCGTACGTGCTCGAAACGGTCCGCCAGCTCGTCGCTGAGCTCGACGTCCCGCTGATCGGATTCGCCGGCGCCCCGTTCACCGTGGCGTCGTATCTGATCGAGGGCCGCCCGTCTCGCGACTACATCAACACCAAGGGCCTGATGTTCACCAACGAGCCGCTCTGGCACGCGTTGATGGACCGGCTCGCCGACATGGCCATCGCCTCGCTGCGGTCCCAGATCGACGCGGGTGCGTCCGCCATCCAGCTGTTCGACTCCTGGGCCGGTGCACTCTCGCCGCCGCAATACGAGCGCTATGTCCTCCCCCACTCCTCAAAGGTCCTCGCTGGCGTCGCCGACACCGGGGTGCCACGAATCCACTTCGGTGTCACCACCGGCGAGCTGCTCGAACTGATCCGCGATGCCGGAGCCGACGTCGTCGGTGTGGACTGGAGGGTCCCGATCGATCGCGCCCGGGCCCGGCTCGGCGACATCGCCCTGCAGGGGAACCTCGATCCCACGATGGTGCTCGCCGGAGCCGCCGCGGCCGTCGAGGGCACTCGAGACGTGCTCGCCCGCAACGACGGCCACCCCGGCCACATCTTCAACCTGGGCCATGGGGTGACGCCGGACTGCGATCCCGCCGTGTTGGCCGAGGTCGTTCGGGTCGTCCATACCGAGGGCTGCATCAACCCGTGACCGACCGGACGGTGATCGTCGGTGGCGGCATCACCGGCCTCGCCGCGGCACACGAACTCCACACGCAAGGCCGTGAGTTCGTCGTGCTCGAAGCCGACCCGCGTGCGGGCGGAAAGATCGCGGGTGGCCCGATGGCCGGCGTCGCATTCGATGTCGACATGGCGGCCGACGGCTTCCTGGCTCGGGAGCCGGAGATGACCGACCTCTGTGTCGAACTCGGACTGGGGGACTCGCTGACGTCGCCTCGCCCCGGAGGCGCATTCCTCTGGGTCGACGGTGCGCTACGCCGAATCCCTCCCGGCGTCCTCGGCGCGCCACTCGACCCGGACGTGGTCGCCGACGCCGGCATCGTGAGCGACGCCGGCGTCGCTGCCCTACGGGCCGCGCTCGCGGCGGACCTTCCGGCCCTCGACGGAGACGCAACCGTCGGCGAGGTGCTCCGACCTCGTGTCGGAGATGAGGTGTTCGAGCGGATGGTCGACCCGTTGCTCGGCGGCATCAACGCCGGCAACGCGGACGAGATGTCGATTCGCACGGGCGCGGCCGCGCTCGCCAACGCGGCGTCGAAGGGTGGCCCGTTCATCGACGCCCTCCGCACCCACGTCGCCGCGGCGACGCCGGGCCCCGTCTTCCATGGCATCGAGGGAGGCAGTCAGCGCATCATCGACGCGCTCACGTATGAGATCGGTGACCGGCTCCACGTGGGCGAGGCGGTGTTCGACATCGAGCCGACGGGCGGCAGTTGGACCGTCCGCACCGACGACGCCGCCTACGACGCCGACCGGGTGATCCTCACCACGCCGGGCTGGATCTCGGCCTCGCTGCTCGCGCCGTACGCGCCCGAGGCCGCTGCGGTGCTCGCCGGGCTGCAGTACAGCGATGCGGTGCTGGTCACCTTCGTGGCCCAGCGTGACCAGCTCGGTCACGAGCTCGACGGCGCCGGGTTCTTGGTTCCGCGCGGGCAGGACCTCCTGATGACCGCGACATCGGTGTCGTCCTACAAGTGGGCGCACTACGACGATGGCGAGCACGTCGTCCTCCGAGTGTCGGCCGGCCGCACCGACGACCGCCGCTGGGTCGACATGCCCATCGATGACGTCGTCACCCACCTGCGGTCCGAGCTGGAGATCACCATCGGCCTCACCGGCGATGTCACGCATCGCGTGAGCGAGTGGCCCCGCTGCCTCCCGCAGTACCGCGCCGGCCACCTCGACCGCTGCGATCAGATCGACGAGTGGCTGGCCCGAGACACGCCCGGCATCACGGTGGCGGGCGCCAGCATGCGCGGGTTGGGCCTGCCCGCCTGCGTCCGCCAGGGGCGCTCCGCCGCATCGCGCTGACACGTCCGGCGGATCTTGATCGTCGCGAGACGCCCATGCGAGGCTTTTCAGGCCAACGGCCGACACATACGGTGTACGTATGGCTGATGATCCATTGCCTGTTGAACCAGTGGCCGAGGACATACCGGCCCGAAGAAGCGCCGCCCTCGCGCCGAACTGAAAGAGCTCATGATCGAAGCGGGCGCAGAGGTGCTCGCGGAGCGCGGCGTCGAGATGCAGATCTCCTCCGTCAGCTACGCAAAGGTCTTCGCGCACCTCGAGCGCACGAAGGGCGTGCGCGTCACCTACGGCTCGGTCCACGAACGCATCTGGGACAGCCTCCAGGAATACCAACTCTCCGTCATCGAACGAGCAGGGCTGTGGGACGGAACCGACAGCACCGACGCCTTCGGCCGGGCTGCCGTCGAGAGCTTCAGCCAGGCGGACTTGTCGAGTCGCGAGGGCCGGTCCCGAGCGGCCATGGACGCCTGCCGCGTGCTCGGCGGCGAGTACCTGAACGAAACGAACGAGACAGACGGTTGGGGAAAGTGGCTGAAGTCCGTGGTGACGATGTCCACGCAGCCGGAGGATTCGCCCGTACGCGCCGCCGCTCGCCAGGGCGCCGGGGATTCCTACGCCCGCCTGCACGACGCGAGCGTCGACGGCTTCAGGGCGGCATGTGACGCGACGCAGTTCATCGCCCGTGAGTTCGTTCCGGACGGTCTGGACCCCTACGACACGCTCACGCGGATGACGGTCGCCGTCGGTGACGGACTCGATTTTCGGAACCTGATCACCGAGCAGGACGAGCCGACGTTCGTGCTCAACACCGGCCCCGACAACGCGGCCGACGAGCGGACGTTCTAGGGCCTGGCGCTGTGGGGTCTGCTGAACACGCTGTTCGAGCAGCGGTAGCGACCACGAGCCTCGATTCCGGGGAAACTCCGGCCGTGTGACTTCCGTCATAATGTTGCGGTTGTGTGACGAAACGCCTCTACCTTGTCGGTCGCTGAGGCGTCGGTGGTCGCCCTGCACCCCTGCCCACGACCAACGCGTCGTGTGACCGACCACCCGAACCACGCCACGACAAGGGCACCCGCCCGAGGAGGCAGCACTCTTCATGCGTCGACGGATCCGATTGATCGCGTTTGCCCTGACAGCCCTGTTCGTCACCGCCGCCTGCACCCCCGAGCAGATCGAGCTGTACCTGGACTCCACCGAGCGTGTCCGTGACGTGCTGTCGAACGAGGACCTGCACCGTCTCCGGATGTGCGAGTCCACCGACAACTACGAGGCCGTGTCCCCGAGCGGGACCTACCGCGGCGCCTACCAGTTCGATCAGACGACCTGGAACGACGTCTCCGGTCGCCACTTCCCGTGGCTCCACGGCCGTGATCCCAAGACGGTCGAGCCGTGGTGGCAGGACGCGATGGCTCGCGCCCTCTGGTCCGAGCGGGGCAAGCAACCCTGGCCGATTTGCGGCCACCGGGTCTGACCTCGTGTGAGAGTCTGACGCCATGAACGCGCCAGACACTCCCCGTCAACCGGACTCTCGCACCGCGTCTGACGGTGCAGTGACCATCAGCACCGACGCGACCGGCGATCTGCTGGTCCCGCTGCTCGCGGCCGACACCGGCCCCGCGCGCGAGTGGGCCGACGCGGCGGAAGCCGACCAGGTCGCCCGTCCGAACGAACTCGAGGACGGCGACACCCACCTCAACGTCACCCGCACCTTCTGCTTCGCGGATCTCAGCGGGTTCACCGCGTTCACGCGCGAATCAGGTCCCCACGCCGCAGTGAAGCAGCTCGGCGAGTTCCGGCGCATCACTCGCAACGTTGCGGCCAAGCGCGGCGTTCGCGTCGCCAAGTGGCTCGGCGACGGCGTGATGCTCGTCGGAACTGATCCCACGCCGGCCATCGCGCTCGGCGCCCATCTGGTGCACCACTTCTCGGAGAGCGCCATCCGGGTTCGCGTCGGTCTCGCCACGGGCATCGCCTTGCTCTTCGAGGGCGACGACTACATCGGTGAGCCGGTCAACATGGCCGCGAAGCTGTGCAACGCCGCATCACCGGGCGAGGTCCTCGCGATCACCGATCCCTCCAACCTCCCCGACTGGGTCGTCACGGACGGCGAGGTGAGCGTGCGGATCAAGGGCGTCGGCGCGGTCGGCGGTGTGCATCGGCTCCGCGTCGATCTACCGTCTCCCGAGTGACAAACCCCCGCCTCCTCAGCGTCGTCGCAGGTCTGCTGATCGCAGCCGGGCTTCCGCCGTGGGGCTGGTGGCCGCTCACCCTCCTCGGCCTCGCGCTGTGGCTCCACCTGCTCGACGGCGTCAGCGCGAAGCGGCGGTTCCGCCGGTCGCTCGTCGTCGGGCTCGGATGGTTCGTGCCCGGCACGCTCTGGATGCTCAACCTGACGGCGGCGGGCTGGCCTGTGGCGATCGCAGTATTCAGCCTGCTCGCGGGCGCGGCGGGCGCGCTCACCCCGGCAGAGGGGCGAGGTCGGCCGGCGGGGTTCGCGGCTGCGCTCGTTCTCATGGAGGTCGTGCGCTGGCACGTGCCGTTCGGCGGTGTGCCGATCGCGTCGATCCCGATGGCAATGGTTGCGACACCGTGGGCGATCAGTGCGCAGTTCCTCGGCTCGCTGTTCCTTCTTGCCATCACGGTCCTGATCGGCGTCGCATGTGGGGCCGCCGCGAGCGACCGACGTGCGGTCGCGGCCGTGGCCGGTCTCGCCTTGGGCGCCATGATCCTCGGTCATCTCGGCGGCGTGTCCGTCGAGCGAGTTGGCGAACTCGACATCGCCGTCGTCCAAGGCGGCGGACCACAGAACACCCGCGCCGACTCGTGCGAGAACCGACGCGTCTTCGAGCGCCACGTCGCCGCGACCGAGCTCATCACGGCCGATGTCGACCTCATCCTGTGGCCCGAGGACGTCGTCCATCCCAGCGTGGACAGCATCCCCACGCCCTCACGATGCGACGACGAGTTGCTGCGCCACGGCGAGGCGATCGCCGAGCTTCGGCGCCTCGCTGCGACCCACGATGCGACGATCATCAGCGGCTGGTTCGAGCGCTCCGATGACGGCGAGGCCAACGTCAACTACTCGATCATCATCGAGCCCGACGGGTCGATCGGCGACCGATACGACAAGGTCCGCCTCGTCCCCTTCGGCGAGTTCGTGCCGCTTCGCTCCTTCCTCGAGAACTTCAGCGACGAGCTGCCTGGGCGCGACGTCCGCCCCGGGACCGAACCCGCTGTACTCGACAGCCGATTCGGTCCGCTCGGCGTGTCGATCTCCTGGGAAGTCTTCTTCGACTACCGGGTCCGGGATGCGATGAACCGCGACGCACGCGTGCTCCTGAACCCCACGAACGGATCGTCGTACTGGCTGACCATCGTGCAGACCCAGCAGATCGCGTCGAGCCGCCTGCGGGCGATCGAGACGGACCGTTGGGTGCTTCAGGCCGCGCCGACCGGATTCTCCGCCGTGGTCGAACCCGACGGCGACGTACGTCAGCGCACCGGCGTCAGCGAGCAGGCCGTGCTCACCGACACGATCGAGCTTCGAGAGGGCCGCACCCTCGCGACCCACGTCGGGCCGTGGCCGATGCTCATGCTCGCGCTACTCGTCGTCGGCCGGAACCGTCGTCGACGTTGACGCCATTGCCGGGACATCGATGCACTCGGTGGGTGTCAGTGACGTGGTCGAGGCAACCCAGTCGCGTGTGACCTCGTGGCACACGTCCGGCGGCTCGTACTCCACCGGCTCGAGATCGCGCTCGCATCCGGCATAGCGGGAGTCGCTGGTGATGAACCCACCCTCCGAGAGGCCGGATCCGAAGTCGGCATCAGGGCTCGTCACGACCCAGTGACACCAGTCGGTCGGCACCTGCACGACGAAGAACCGATCGGCCATACCTGGGATCGCGACAGTGGATGCTTCGCGCCGCTCGTCGTCGTCCACGATCACACTCCGGCCGGCGTCGATCCAGACCGTCTCAACGATCGGAGCGACCAGCGCGGCGACCAAGATCGAACCGTCGTGACGAACCGGTGTGGGATGGGTGTTGCAGTCCCGAGGGAACGTCGCATCCGCGGCTTGCGATGAGAAGCACGCCCGCCGACAGTCGTCGTCCCCGAGCGGGTAGTCGCCGGGCACATGAAAGGTCACGGCGATCGGAGATCCGTCGATCGGGTCGAGTTCGACGATCACGTCCTCGGCGTCTGGGTCGACACGATTGACGTGCGTGTCGATCGACAGTGCCCGCCGCCGCCGCTCCCACTCGGTGGCATCGATCGGCGTGATGGTGTCGAGGCCCGCTCGAAGTTCGTCGAGCGTGAAAGGCTCGGCATACCGCACCTCCACCCTGCGTCCGTCACTCAACTGCACCCGCCGGTGTAGCCATAAAGCTGGCCGTCGTCCCACAGCTCGAGAATCTCGACCACGGTCCCGTCGGCGAGCACGTGGAGGTCGTGGTCTCCCGGCACGCCGGCCCAGAACTCGCCTTCCTCCCGCAGCCGGACCTGAATGTCCCAGTCGAACGTCCCGCAGTGACGGTCGTAGTACGAGATCTCGGCGAGGACACCATCGCCTCGGTCATTCGCGTGCGTCGCCCGGTATCCGTCCGGCGGTGCGCTGACGATGAACCCTGCGATGTCGGCCACCGCGAGCACCGCGGGCACCACCGTCGTGGACGTGCTGGCGGTCGTGGTGCTCGCCATCGTGGTGCTCGACTCGGCCGGCGTCGCGGGGGTCGAATCGTCCGAGCACGCACTGGCGTTCAACGTCGCGATGACGACAAGGGTCGGGATCCGCGCCCGACCAGTTTGTTCACACTTCGATCGAAAGTGTGATCGGGCCGTCATTCACCAGTTCGACGGCCATCTCGGCTCGAAATCGCCCGGTGGCGACCGTCGCGCCGCCCGCCCGCAGCGCGTCAACAACGGCTTCCACGAGCGACTCCGCCACCTCCGGACGGGCGGCATCGGAGTAGCCGGGACGGCGGCCCTTGCGGGTGTCGCCGTAGAGCGTGAACTGGCTGACGATCAGGATCTCCCCGCCGACGTCGGCCGCAGACCGGTTCATGACGCCGTCCTCGTCGTCGAAAATCCGCAGGTTCCAGACCTTGGCGGCCAACTTCTCGGCCTGCGCCGCCGTGTCGTCGTGGGTCACCCCGATCAGGGCCAGGATCCCGGGCCCGATGGCACCAACGGTCTCGTTGTCCACCGTCACGGACGCCCGGGTGACCCGCTGAACCAGTGCTCGCACCGCTTCTTCCTAGCGGAACGACCACGAAGAACGTGCCGAACGTCACCGCGAGTGTGGAAAACCCGAAGAACAGGGCATCATTTGACGTCTCGATTACCCCGCGGAAACCTTGGTGCTTCATGTCCGGACCGGAGAACCTGCGCATTGCGCTGCTGACGTACCGGGGGAAGCCCCATGTCGGCGGCCAGGGCGTTTACGTCCGACACCTCAGCAAGGCGCTGGTGGACCTCGGTCACCACGTCGAAGTGCTCGGCGGCCCGCCCTATCCGATTCTCGATGATCGGGTGCCGCTCGTGGAGCTTCCGTCGCTCGACATCTGGAGCGATCCCCATCCCATGCGCAAGCCCCGCATCTGGGAATGGAAGGACTGGACCGACTTCGCCGAGCACGCCAGTTTCAGTACCGGCAACTTCTCCGAGCCGATGGCGTTCAGCCTCCGCGCCTGGCGTCACCTGAAAAGCCGACGCAGCGAGTTCGATCTCATCCACGACAACCAGACGCTCGGCTGGGGGTTGCTCAAGCTCCAGCAAGAGGGATGGCCGATCCTGGAGACGATCCACCATCCGATCACGGTCGACCGCAAGCTCGAGCTCGAACACGCCCGCACGCCGCGGGAGCGGTTCGGCAAGCGGCGCTGGTATTCGTTCACCAAGATGCAGAGTCAGGTCGCCCAGCGCATGACGCGGGTGATGTCGGTGAGCCAGTCGTCCAAGGGCGACATCGCGGCCGACCACGGCGTCGACCCCGACAAGATCCACGTGGTTCCCGTCGGCGTCGATCCCGAGCTGTTCCTCCCGGTTCCTGGTGTGGAGCGCCGCCCCGGTCACCTCGTCACCACCGCGTCCGCCGACGTGGCGATGAAGGGACTGAAGTTCCTCCTCGAAGCCGTCGCCAAGCTCCGCACGGAGCGCCACATCGAGCTGACGATCATCGGCAAGCGCCGCCCCGAAAGCCACGCCAGCACCGTCATGACCCAGCTCGGCCTGGACGACTGCGTCGACTTCGTGTCGGGCGTGCCTGACGAGCGCATCGTCGAGCTCTACAGCGAGGCGGAACTGGCCGTCGTCCCGTCGCTCTACGAGGGCTTCTCGCTCCCCGCGATCGAAGCGATGTCGTGCGGCGTCCCCGTGGTGGCCACCACCGGCGGCGCGCTACCGGAGGTCACCGGCACCCACAACGAGACGTGCTTCCAGGCCGAACCGGGTGACTCCGAGGCGCTCGCCGCCACGATCCGCGAGGCGCTCGACAATCCCGAGCTGCGCGCCAAGGTCGGTGCCCAAGGCCGCGAGCGTGTCATCGACCAGTGGTCGTGGCGCCACACCGCGATCAAGACCGTCGAGCAGTACCGAGCCGTTCTCGCCGAGCACGCCGGGCAGAAGGGCTGACCGATGCTGACCGTCGACTACGACCGGCTCGACCTGCGCGCCGGTGACCTGCTCCTGGACCTCGGCTGCGGCTTCGGTCGCCACACCTACGAGGCGCTCGTGAAGGGCGCCGACGTCGTCAGCTGCGACATGGCGCTCGGCGAGCTCGAAGCGATTCACAACGCGGCGCCGATGATGATCGACGACGGCCTGTTCGACGGCTCGCTGCTCCACACCCAGGTGCAAGGCGACGGCACCCGTCTCCCCTACCCGGATGAGACGTTCGACAAGATCATCGCCTCCGAGGTCCTCGAGCACGTCCCGGACGATCAAGCGGCCTACGACGAGTTCATGCGCATCCTGAAGCCCGGCGGAACGCTTGCGGTGACCGTGCCGGCGACGCTCCCCGAGAAGATCTGCTGGAAGATCAGCGACGAGTACTACGCACCCAAGGCCGTGGGCGGCCACGTGCGGATCTACACCGAAGACGAGGTGCGCAACAAGCTCCGCGGCGCCGGCCTCGACCCGGTCGATTCCCACCGTGCCCATGCCCTGCACTCGCCGTATTGGTGGATCCGGTGCGCCGTCGGCGTCAACAACGAGATCGACGAAAACTGGTCGGTGAAGACGTACCACAAGCTCCTTGAGTGGGACATCGTCAAGCAACCGTGGTTGACTCGCACGGCTGAGAAGGTGCTCAATCCCGTTCTCGGCAAGAGCCTGATCATCTACGCGACGAAATCACCGCTCCGTTCGAACCGCACGCTGGAGGATGCGAATGCCGCCTGAGATCCCCGGCGTGATCAGCGCCGAGCAGATCCGTATCACCGCCGACCACATCGCCGAATGGCAGCTGACGTCCGGCATGATCCCGTGGTACCCCGGCGGCCACGCCGACCCCTGGAACCACATCGAGGCCGCCATGGCGCTCGTGATCGGCGATCGCCGGGCCGAAGCTGAAGCCGCGTACCAGTGGCTCATCGACGTCCAACGCGACGACGGCTCGTGGCACCAGTACTACCTAGAGAACGAGGTCGAGCAGGACAAGCTCGACGCCAACGTCATCGCCTACATCGCGGCCGGCGTCTGGCACCACTACCTCCACTTCCGCGACCTGAGCTACCTCGAGGAGATGTGGAAGGTCGTCGAGCCGGCAATCGACTTCGTGCTGGACCTCCAGCAGCCCCGCGGCGAGATCCTCTGGGCCCGTCACCCCGACGGCACTCCATGGTCGTTCGCGCTGCTCACCGGCTCGTCGTCGATCGCCCACTCGTTGCGCTGCGCCGTGGCGATCGCTGAGGAACTCCACCACGAACGGCCGGACTGGGAACTCTCCGTCGGCCAGCTTGCCCACGCGATCCGCCACGAGCGCGAAGACGCCTTCTCGCCGAAGCACCGCTGGGCGATGGACTGGTACTACCCGGTCCTGGCCGGCGTGATCACCGGCGACGCCGGTCGCGCCCACCTGGCCGACCGCTTCGACACGTTCATGCTCGAGGACAAGGGCATCCGCTGCGTCTCCGACCGGCCGTGGGTCACCACCGCCGAGACCTGCGAATGCGCCCTTGCCCACCTGGGCGTCGGCGAAACCGAGATCGCTCGCCAGCTCTTCGCGGCCGCCCAGGCGACCCGTGAGGACGACGGCAAGTACATCACCGGCATCGTCCACCCGGAAGGCACGCTGTTCCCGCCGGAAGAGCGGTCTACTTACTCGTCAGCCGCGGTGTTGCTGACAGCGGAAGCGATCGAGGGCACCAGCCCCGCGTGGCGCCTCTTCGCCGACCACGACTTCCTGCCCGCGATTATCGACGTCGACCCCGCCGACCGCCCCGTCGACACGGACGTGGACGAGCGCGCCCGCGACTGACCGCCTACCCTTCGTTCTGGGTGAACATTCGGTCGGATACCGACCGAATGTTCACCCAGAACGAAGGGTTTGAGCGGGTTCGAACAGAGTCGGCTCACCCGGCTCGGTGATCTCCGCTCGGGCTGGGAGGAATCTCGCGGCGAAGGCGCTGCCGGCGGCGACGGACATGCCGGACAGGAAGGCGTCGTTCACCGTGTCGAGGTAGGCGGGCGCGGCGGCGCCGAGCTCGGGGGAGACGAACTGAGCCGCTGCGACCGACTCCTCGGTGGCATGCCGAGCACTCTCGGGGAGGGCGCCGATGACCTCGCTGTCGCCGAGAGCGTTGATGTAGATCGAGCTGAAGACGGACCCGATGATGGCGACGTCGAGCGTGCCGCCGAGCTCGCGGGTCGTGTCGTTCACGGCCGACCCGATGCCGGCCCTGTCCGCCGAGAGCGATCCCATGATCGACTCCGTCGCCGGCGCCGTTGCCAGACCGAGGCCCGTGCCGAGGAAGAACATCTGGCCGACGATCTCCATGTACGGCGTCACCGTCGAAGCAGTGGACACCCAGAGGAAGCCGATGCCCATCAGGGCAAGACCGAGCGAGACGACCCGAGTGGTGCCGAAGCGTTCGGCGAACTTCGGGGACGTCACGGCCGCGATCACCGTCGCGACCGGCACGGTCCGTAGGCCTGCCTCCAGCGGACCGCCGCCGCGGACCAGCTGGAAGTCCTGGGTGACGAGGAAGATGAAGCCGAAGAGCGCGAAGAACGCAGACGTGACGCTGAAGCTCGCTGCGGAGAACCGGGGGTTTCGGAAGATCCGGACCGGCAGCATCGGGTGCGCCGTCCGCAGCTCCCAGACCACGAAGGACGCCAGGAGCGCCGCCGCGGCCGCGAAGCCGGTGAGGGTGGTGCCGCTCGCCCATCCCCACTCGGGCGCCTCGATGATCGTGAAGATGAGGGCGCAGAGTGGTATCGACTTCGACATCGGAACGGCGACGAGCTTGGGCTGGTCGGCCATGCAGAGTCTCGTCGAGCTCTACGTCAAAATGGAGGACGTGGGCGCTCGCCACGGCCAGGGCGCCATCCCGCCGATCGGTGAGGTGGCTGAGCAGTTCGGCGCGATGATCGTCGCCGGAATGACTGCTACGCCGTCACCTTCGTGACCCGCACGGGGGACCACTTGGCCGAGAGTAGCTGCACCACGATCCACTGACCGTCAGCAGCCTGCCGAACTGCGCTCGGACGGGGTAGCCCGCGAGCCTGCGCTCGAGCCTCGTCTCGTGTAGCCGCCGTGGCCAAGACCTTCTCGCTGTAAGTCACTATCCCGCTCACGATCCCGCCCGGATTGGTGATTCCCGTAGTTCCGCTGTCTCCTCGAGGTAACCATCGACGGAGGGACCGCGGCTGTTGACGCAATGAGGGCAACAAGCCCACAAGTCCCGAAAGGGGTCCCTAGCGCCACTAGGCCAAACGACTCAGTCGTGGCAGCCGAACGTCGTCTGAGTGACGTTCAGTGCGTCAGATACCGTCGGCGACGCGCTCGAGCACGCGGAGCGACCCGACGGCGGCGAGCTCCTGAAAGGCGTTCGATTCGAGCGCACGGCAGTAGATCTCGTACGGAGGGCGACCGCCGTCATCCGGATTCGGGAAGACGTCGTGGATCAACAGCCGGCCACCGATGGCCACGTGCGGCACCCAGATCTCGTAGTCGCGATGGGCCGGATCGTGGCCATGACCGCCATCGATGAAGAGCAACGCCAGCGGCGTCGCCCACACAGAGCCGACCGTCGGCGAATCACCGACGAGGGCGACCACGCTGCCCTCGAGGCCGGCGTCGTGGATCGTGCGACGAAAGATCGGGAGGGTGTCCATCTTGTCGACGGCAGGGTCGACCAGATCGGGCTCGTGCCACTCCCAGCCGGCCTGGTTTTCCTCAGAGCCTCGATGGTGGTCGAGCGCAAACAGGACCCGGCCGCGAGCCTGCGCAGCCGCGCCGATGTAGACGCCGGACTTGCCGCAGTAGCTGCCCACCTCGAGGAACGGTCCGTCCACATCGACGGCGAGGGCTGCCTCGTGAAGCGCCAGGCCTTCGTCGGGAGGCATGAAGCCGCGCGCGGCCTCAGCGAACTCGCGGACCTTGTCGTCCATTCAGACGACCTCGACCTCAACGTCGGCCGACTTGTCAGGACCCCACATGAGCCGGTCCAGGATCACAAACTTCGCGACCCAGACCACCCCGTAGGCGCAGAACTGGACGGCCAGCAGCACCAGGCTGTGGTCTGTCATCGTCCCCGCGATAGTGACGCAGACACTCGAAAATCCGAGCCCGATGAGGGCCAGAATCCAGAACGGCGCGATTTCCGCCTTCACGCTGTTCTCTCCCGTCTGCTCCCACACCCAATAGCGACTCAAGATGTAGGCGGGGCCCGTACTTACTGCCCACGCGACCAGGTTCGCGGGAAGCGGTTCCATGTCGAACGCATTGAGGCAGAGAACGAAGGTGCCGCTTCCGACCAAGACGTTGATTACCGAGACGCCGCAGTACCGCACGAGCTTCCACGGGTCACTGACGAGCTCGCGGAGCGCGGCGAAACGCGACGTGGACATGGGAGACGAGGTTACCGGCATACCCCTTCCTGTCGGTCACACGCCGTCGCCCTTGACCGCAGCAGGCCGCGGCGGTGCGGCAGTATGAGCCGATGCAGAACGACGTCGACGATCTCGTCGACCTCCTCGACCTCGAGGTGATCGAGGTCAACATCTTCCGTGGCGTGTCACCTGACGAGAGCCGCATGCGGATCTTCGGCGGACAAGTGGCTGGTCAGGCGCTCGTCGCGGCTGCCCGAACAGTCGACGAGGACCACCCGGTCCACTCGCTCCACGCGTACTTCCTGCGCCCCGGCGACCCGTCGATTCCGGTGCTCTACGAGGTGGACCGGGTTCGCGACGGACGGTCGTTCACCACTCGCCGAGTCGTGGGGATCCAACACGGGCGGGCGATCTTCAACCTCGCCGCGTCGTTCCACATCAACGAACCCGGGCTCGAGCACCTCGAGCCGATGCCTGACGTGCCGAGACCCGACGACCTGCCGACCCAGGCTGACCGGTTCGCAGAGATGGGATGGAGGATCCGTTCCCGGACCAACCCCGCCCCCTCGACTTCCGCTACATCACCGCCTCGCCGATGAATCGCAGCGAGCCGATGGCGCCCGTCCAGCAGGTCTGGTTTCGAGCCGACGGCAAGTTACCCGACAACCAGGTGCTCCACACGTGCCTGCTCACGTATGCGTCGGGCATGACTCTGCTCGACACCACGCCGATGCCGCACGGCACCGGCGCCATCGGCGGGGACGCCCAGATGGCGTCGCTCGACCACGCGATGTGGTTCCACGGCACGTTCCGAGCCGACGAGTGGCTGCTCTACGACCAGCACACACCGGCCAGCACCGGCGCCCGTGGGCTGGCAACGGGCCGAGTGTTCACCCACGACGGCCGCCTCATCGCGAGCGTCATGCAAGAAGGCCTCATCCGAAAGGTGGAATCCTCCTCGTGAGACTCCGATCCCTCATCGCCGGCGTTCTCGCGCTCGGACTCGTCGCCTCCGCGTGCGGCGAGGACAATGCGCTCGACCCGTCAACGGGCACCACGCTGCCGGTCGTCACCGATCCACCGGACGAAACCACCTCGACCACGACGACAACCACCGAGCCGGCCGCGGCCGACGGCGATATCAGCCAAGCTGCGGTCAGCCTCACCACACTCGGCAACTACACCGAGCCGGTGGACACGGCGGTCGCCCCGAACGGCGAACTCTGGCTCGCCGAGCGGGAGGGCCTGATCAGTGTGCTCGATCCCGTCACCGGCGAGCTGAGCGACGCGATCGTCGACATCACCACGGAGACGGTGGCCGGCGGCGAGCGGGGCCTCCTCGGCCTCGCGGTCGACGGCGACAACCTCTACGTGAACTTCACGGACCTCGACGGGCATACGAACGTCGACGCCTTCGTGCTGGACGACGACGGTCATCCCGGCGAGCGTCACCATCTTCTGTTGATCGAGCAGCCGTTCGGCAACCACAACGGCGGCGGGCTCGCGATCGGGCCGGACGGCCATCTCTACATCGGTGTGGGCGACGGCGGCCTGGCCGCCGATCCGCTCGGCGCCGGTCAGGACCCGACGCAGATCCTCGGCTCGATTTTGCGGATCGACCCGACGCCCGGCGGCGAAACGCCCTACGCGATCCCGGCGGACAATCCGTATGCAGACGGAGCGAACGGGCGTCCGGAGATCTTCATGATCGGCGCTCGCAATCCCTGGCGCTTCTCGTTCGACCCGGTCACCGATGATCTCTGGATCGCCGACGTAGGCCAGAACCTCTGGGAGGAAGTCGACCTCATGCTCGGCGCCAACGGCTGGGGCCTCGGCGGCAACCTCGGCTGGAACCTGCGGGAAGGCACCCATGAGTTCGGCGGCCCCAAGCCGGACGGCAACATCGATCCCGTGTTCGAGTACCCCCACCGCGGCGCCTCGCCGAGCGGGTGCAGCATCAGCGGTGGCGTCGTCTACCGCGGCACCGCCATCCCCGACCTCGTCGGTGCCTATGCGTTCGGCGACTACTGCAACTCGACGGTCTGGGCGATCTCGACCTCGACCGGCGAAGTCGTGTTCGCAGACCTCGGAGGCGAGGTCGACGAGCTGGTCGGGATCACCGCGGATGCAGACGGCGAGCTGCTCGCACTCACGCTCAGCGGCAACATCGAACGCATCGTGCCGGCGTGATCGGCCGGGCAGCCGCGGGGCTGGTCGGCTTCGCTCTCGCAGTCGCGGCCTGCTCCGGAACGGATCGCCCGGTCCTCAGCGACACCACCCTCGCGACCACCATAAGCTCGACGTCCACGACATCGACCTCCACCACGACCACCGAAGCCCCGTTCGTCCAGCCCGCCGCGCCTGACGGCCGCCTGTACCCGGCGGTGGCCGCAGACATCGGCGAGGCAGCGCAGCGGCTCTACTCCGTCGAGGCGATGATCCACACGATCGAGCCGACCGACGCCGACTTCGCGAACCTCGCCCACGAACAACAGATGCTCTACCGGAAAATCGGTCGGGCGCCGAGCGAGATCCCCGTGGTGCTGGCGGGCGCGCCCGAATCCCTGCGCCCGATCATCGAACGCCACCTCGCAGCCCGCCGATCGATCGCCGCGCTCAGCAGCGGCTCCGGCGAGGGACCGACGAACGTGCCGGCGTGGGAGATCATTCCCCCGCTCCCCGCCGAGGAGCTACGGACGCTCTATGAGGCGGCCGCCGCCGACACGGGCATCGACTGGAGCTTCATCGCCGCCATCAACATGCTCGAGACCGGCTTCGGTCGCATCGACGGCCTGTCCACGGCCGGAGCGCAAGGGCCGATGCAGTTCCTCCCGACCACGTGGGAGGAGGTCAGCGACGGCGACATCGACGATCCCTACGACGCCATTCCCGCCGCCGCTCTCTATCTCGTGCGCCGAGGCGGGCCGGAGGACATGCACAAGGCGCTCTGGGGCTACAACAATTCCGACGCCTACGTCGCCGCCGTCACCCACTACGCCACCCTGTTCCGCGAGGACGACCGGTCGTTTCTCGCCGCCCATGCCTGGGAGATCCACTACTCGGCCGCGATCGCCGACCTCTGGTTCCCGGTCGGGTATCGGCTCGAGGAGTCGCAGCCGGCCGAGGACTACATCGTCGATGCGCCGTGGTCGGCGCCACCGCCGCGTCTCTGAGAATTACGCTCGGACAATGGTCGAGACCTACATCGCCACGGAAGTCACCGACGATCTGCGAGAGGCAATGGACCGGCTCGTACCCCAGCTGTCCAAGTCCAATCCCCCGCCGACCAACGAGGCGCTCCAGGAGATGATCGACTCCGACGCAGCGATCCTCTTCATGTGCCGCGACGAGACCGGGGTCCTCGGCACGCTCACGCTAATCCTCTTCCGCATCCCGACCGGTATCCGAGCGTGGATCGAAGACGTGATCGTGGACGAGGCCGCCCGTGGCAAGGGCGTCGGCCGGATCCTCAACGAGGCAGCGATCGAGCACGCCTTCGAGCAAGGCGCCATCACCGTCGACCTCACCTCACGCCCCTCACGCGAAGCCGCCAACCGCCTCTACCAACGCATCGGCTTCATCGAACGCGACACCAACGTCTACCGCTACGCCCCACCCGCCCAACAGCAAAGTTGACAGTAACGGGGGGTCAGACCCCCCCCGTTACACAAGCTCAGGCGGGGAGGAGGACGGACTGGATTTCGGTGAAGGGGCCGAAGCCCTCTGGGCCGAGTTCGCGGCCGATACCGGACTTTTTGAAGCCGCCGAACGGGCTGGCCATGTCGAGGATGGCGGCGCTGTTCACGGCGACGACCCCCGTCCGGATCTGGCCGGCGATGTCAGCCGCCCGATCGAGGTCGGTCGTCCACACGGAGCCGCTCAGGCCGTAGTCCGAGTCGTTCGAGATACGGATCGCGTCCTCGACGGTGTCGTAGGCGATGCATGACAGCACCGGCCCGAAGATCTCCTCGCGGGCGATGGTCATGTCGTTGGTGACATCGCGGAAAACTGTGGGCTCCACGAAGTAGCCCTTCTCGAACTGGCTCGCGAGGTTGCCGCCGGTGACGGCCACCGCGCCAGCGTCCTTGCCGGCTTGGAGGTAGCCACCGACCTTCTCGTGCTGACGCTTCGCAACGAGCGGTCCGAGCACCATCTCCGGGTCGGTGGGATCGCCGTACGGCAGCGCGCTCACAGCGGCACCGAGCGCTTCGGTGATCTCGTCGTAGCGGGTCCTCGGCACGAGGATGCGGGTCTGGGCACCGCAGGCCTGGCCGGTATTGAGCATCCCGGACATGACGAGATCGCCCATGACGGCATCGAGATCGACGTCGTCCAGAACGATCGCTGCAGACTTGCCGCCGAGTTCGAGCGTGCAGCGCTTGATCTGCTCGCCACAGATGCCAGCGACGATGCTGCCGGTCAGAGCGGAACCGGTGAAGCTCACCTTGTCGATGTTCGGATGGCGGACGAGATACTCCGAGCCGGTCCGATCCGCCGAGACGACGTTGATCACACCAGCCGGAATGCCGGCCTCTTTGGCGCACTCGCCGATGAGCCGCCCGTGCAGCGGCGTCTCCGGCGCAGTCTTCAGGATCATCGTCGAGCCGGTGGCGATCACGGGACCGAGCTTCATGGCGGCGATGAACAGCGGCACATTCCACGGCACGATGCCGGCGCATACGCCGACCGGCTGACGATTGATCAGCACCTTCTGGCCGAGCGAGCCCTGGCGCTGCTCCTGCCATGCGTAGTTCTTGCCGATGTTGACGTACTGGTCGAGGACCATCGTTGAGGCGAAGACCTGCATCATCATCGACTGCGTCGTCGGGGTTCCGACCTCCGCCGTGATCACGTCGGCGAACTCCTGGGTCCGCGCCTGGATGGCCTGACTGAAGCGACTGAGCGCCTCCACCCGGTCATCGGGCGTCCACGTGCGCCACTCGCCGTTGAACGCAGCGACGGAACTCGCGACCGCAGCGTCGATGTCGGCCGGACCGCAGTCCGGAGCCGAACCGATGATCTCTTCGGTCGCTGGGTTGATGACCTGGATCCGGTCCGCCGTTTCGGCGGTCACGTGCTCATTGTCGATGAAAATCGTCGTCTGCTCGTCCATGGTCGCAACGATAGCCAGCGTGCCGTGCGGTGCCCAGATGGCCACCGTTCGGAAATTTCGCAATATGTCGGTTGGATGACGGAATGAAGACACAGCGACCCGCTACTGTGTCACAGGCGGGATAGGGCGCTCTTCCTCCACGGGCGATCCTTTCAAGGAGTTCCACGTGAATGTGTAGAAGCAGTCCGGCGGCTATGTCCTGGCGAACTGTGTCGACCGGGCGACCGCCGATGAGTTACGAAAGTGCAACGACGGTGCTGTGGTGAGCCGCAACAACGACGGCACGTACCGCGTCACCAAGGAACGCTGACGGCCCTGTCGCCGATAGCGTTGCGGGGTGTCGACGCACGCAGAATCCCCTGCCCACATCCGCTGGCTGTCCAACGTCCCGGAGCTCCGCTCCCCCATCCTCATCACGGCGTTCGAGGGTTGGAACGACGCCGGTGATGCCGCAAGCATCGCGGCCAGACACCTCGCTGACCGCTGGGACGGCAGCTCACTCGCCGAGATCGACGCCGAGTTCTTCTACGACTTCAGCACCACGCGTCCGCTCGTCCAGCTGGACGACGACCGCCAGCGCTCCCTCACCTGGCCCACCAACATGTTCCGGTCGTGTCGAATCTCCGGGGCAACTCGCGACGCGATCGTCCTGACCGGTCTGGAGCCGCAGCTGCGGTGGCGCACTTTCTGCGAACAGGTCATCGCCACGGCCGAGGCGGTGGGCGTCGGTCAGGTCATCACCCTTGGGGCGCTGCTCGCCGATGTCCCCCACTCTCGACCGGTCGAGGTCTACGGCGCAACCGATGACGAGGAGCTGATGTCCGAGCTCGATCTCGAGCCGTCGTCCTACGAGGGCCCCACTGGCATCGTGGGCGTGCTCTCGTCGATGTGTCGTGAAGCAGGCATCCCCACCGCCTCGGTATGGGCTACCGTCCCGTCATACGTACCGGGCGCGCCGTCACCCAAGGCCGGGCTCGCGCTGGTCGAGCGGGTGTGCGACGTGATCGGCACGTCGGTCTACTGCACCGATCTCGAGATCGCGGCCGCCACCTACGAGCGGCAGGTCGACGAGCTGGTCTCCGAAGACGACGACACCGCCGGCTACGTCGCCGATCTCGAAGAGGCGTGGGACGACGCCGACGAGAACGGCGACGAGGAAGAAGTCGACGAGGAACTGGACGACGACCCCGAGACGCTTCTCGCCGAGGTCGAACAGTTCCTGCGAGACAACGAGTAACGCGTCAGCGGTACTCGTCAGCCAACAACGAGTAATGCGTCAGACGGGCAGGTTGTCGTCGACCCAGGCGATCATCTCGTCGATGATGCCCGCGCGCTCCGGCTCGTTGTAGATCTCGTGGCGGAGGTCGTCGTAGACGATGCGGGTGACGTTGGGCAGCGTCTCGAAGATCTCCGACGCGTCGACCGGCACGAGCGTGTCGTCGCCGCCGTGTTGCACGAGCGTTGGCATGGTGACGTTGGCGATGCCGGCGCGGGCGTCCTCGATCGCCTTCATCAGCTCCATGCCGAGGCGGGCGGTCGGGTAGGGAACGCGGTACGGATCGGCGTAGAAGACCTCGCCGACCGCAGGATCGCGCGACAGCTGCGCCGGGTCGCCGTCCTCTTTGATCTCGAGGCGAGGCAGGATGCGGCCGAGCAGGGGTGCCGCGATCCGCAGGTGCGTGGGGATGTCGGCACCCAGGGCCGGACCGGACAGGACGAGCAGGTCCGGTTGGATGAGTTGTTCGACCACGTAGCGCGTGGCGATCAGGCCGCCCATCGAGTGACCGAGCAGCACGGTGGGGATGTCGAGGGCCGAAATCTCTCGCATCTGGTCTTCGACGTCGCCGCAGAACTGCACCCAGCTGTCGACGTGGCCACGGCGCCCGCCGCTGCCGCCGTAGCCACGGTGATCGATGGCGACGACGTCGTAGCCGTTGTCCGCCATTCGGCGACCGACGTGTTCGTAGCGACCGCTGTGTTCGGCAATGCCATGCAGAAGTAGGACTGCTGCTTTCGGGGCGCCGGCCGGCTGCCAGCGGCGGCGGAGCTGCACCAACCCGTCACGGGTGGTGCCGTGGTCGACCGTCGACGTGACGGGCTCATACGCAGTCGCTTCAGTGACGCTCACTCGTGATCTCCTGGGTCACCCCGCCACGGAGGCGTGCGAGGCAGATCGAACTGCACGGGCATATCCTCGCCGCGGATGGCGGCGAAGGCCTGATCGGCCCAGAGGTCCGCGCCCGCCGTTGGCTCGGGGAGCTCATCGGGCCCGAACCAACCCACATCGGAGCATTCGAGCGGGTGGGCGTTCAGGTCACCGCCGGTCATCCGACAGTGGAAAACGAGAGAGACGAGCGGGATGCGAGTGAAGCCCCGGCGCTGGCCGTCGAGGATCGCGATCGGCCGGATGACCTCGCACTCGATCCCCGTCTCTTCGTGGACTTCCTTCACGACCACCTCGGCCGGCGAGTAGCCCACATCGGCCCAGCCGGTGGGATAGAGCCACACGCCGGAGTCGGCCCGCTGGACCATGAGCAGCTGACCGTCGTCGTTGCCGACCACGGCGCCGACCGTGATCTTCGGCGTGACGTAGCCGGACACGCCCGACCCGACTCGGTCGAGCCATTCCTGCACCTGCTCCTCGGGGTGGAACCCGCCCTCCACATGGCTGCGAATGTCGGCCGCCACTGCGAGGACCTCTTCAAATCGCTCCTGCTCGTAAAGGTTGTCGGTGAAACCGAGACCGGTGCGGGCCGTAGCCGACAGTGTCTCCGCCCAGCGCAGCAGTTCACGTTCGGTCGCCCGTCGAGGCGCAGGAGTGTCGCTCACGCCTCGCACCCTACGCAGTCTGGGAGAATTCGACTGACCGCTGTAGCGCGACGCGGCCCCGAACCGGTTAGGGGGTGACGATGGATCTCGCGGACGACGGCACCCGGTTCGAGCAGTTCGTGCTCGATGTCGTGGCGACAGTCGACGGCCGACCGACCGCGCTCATCCAGGTCCGTTACGGCTTCGCGGGTCCGAACAACACGTTCAAGGAGATCCGTCTCGTCGACCTGGCCTCGCGAGAGACGATCATGCTCAGCAGCGGACCCGGTTGGGAGATGGGCGTGCACGTCGGGTTTCTCGCGGATGGCGCGATCGTTCTCGACTTTGCGTCGTTCGTCGAGCGCCGAATCGATGTCATCGACTACGCAGGCAACCCGGCCTGGTCGGCAGTGGTCAACGACGAGCCCATCGACTCGAGTGGGGTTCGTGGCTGTGGTGTAGCCCGTTCTTCGGTATGGGCGAGCCAGTGCAGATCGACCTGGAGTTCGGCTTCGTCGAGCCAATCCGAGGCCTCCCGGAAGGAGTAATCACGCTCCCTCGGACGGCGTCCAGATCGTTCCCTGAGCGCCACCCGTGTGGCCTCGGTGGAGGGTCCGGCCCGCACGACTCGCTGGGCGACGTGCAGGTCCAACTCGACGACGGGCGCACCCTGACGGTGCTGCTGTGGATCGACTGGATGCGAGCGGACGGACCACAAGTGGTCGTCGGCGGCTTCCTGCCGGACTGGTCGACACCGACGGTCGACGTCGGGCCGCACGTCGAGTTGGGCCAGCACCACATGTCACTCACGTTAATCGAGGAGGACTCGGTCTTCGCCGAGCAGGGCATCGTTGCCGCCTTGGTTCCCGACGGGATCTACACGCCCGAGGTACCGACCGGCTCGTCGTCCATCATCGACTTCGATGGTTGCCGGCTCGAGATCACCAGCTCCGGGATCGTGAACTAAGCGTCGGCCGCAATGGCGGTGAGGATCGCCAGCTCGATCTCACGCTGGAACGCGTCTTCGACGACCTTCTCGTGGTCGGCGTCGAGAATGTAGAAGGAGTCGACCACGTCGTCGCCGATCGTCTGCACCTTCGCGGTGTAGATGTCGAGATCCAGATCAGCGATTGCTCGCGTGACGCGATAGAGCAGCCCGATCGAGTCGGGCCCGCGTACCTCGAGCACCGTGTATGACGACGACACGTCATTGTCGA
This sequence comes from Acidimicrobiales bacterium, assembly GCA_029246685.1. Taxonomy (GTDB): domain Bacteria; phylum Actinomycetota; class Acidimicrobiia; order Acidimicrobiales; family Aldehydirespiratoraceae; genus JAJRXC01. The sequence goes on from JAQWMR010000005.1 coordinate 40,144, forward strand.
TGATCACCTGCGGATCACTGAGTCGGGCGGTGGTGACCCTCTGGTAGCGGTAGTTCCGCGCCCGCTGGATCAGCCGAGCCCGCACGGCGAGTCGGCCGCGGAGCGCACGACGCACGTCCTCCTCCACCTGCTTTGGTCGTTCGTCGAGCCCGATGCCGCCACCCACTCGCAGCACCTCCAGCGCGCGGCCGTCCTCGGTGTGGAGCTGTGCTTCGAGAATCTCCACGCCGTGCAGCGCGAGCGCGCCGGCGACGCGCGAGAAGGTGCCCCGCCGGTCCTCCGTCATCACGGTGAGCCCATGGCCATCGAGGTTCACCAGCTCCTCCCCGGCCAACAGCCGCTCGAGCAGTCCCGGTGACGGGAACGCCGACGGCGACACGTTGCCGCCGCTGCGCAGGTAGTGGCTGGTGCGGGTGACGAGGTCGCTGACGAGCTCCGCCTTCCACCCGTTCCAGGCTGCCCGGCTCGTGGCGATCGAGTCCGCCTCGGTGAGCGCGCCGAGCAGCTCGACGGTGGTGATCGACCCCACCTCTTCGGCGACGAAGCGGATCGTGTCCTCGTCCTCCAGGTCACGGCGCGACGCCACGTCGGGCAAGAGGAGGTGGTGCCGCACGAGCGCGGCGAGCACCTCGACGTCCGCCGGCGGGTAGCCCATCCGCTGCGCGATCCGGCGGACGAGATCGACGCCCACCTCCGAGTGATCGCCGGGGTAACCCTTACCGATGTCGTGGAACAGGCCGCCGAGGACAAGCAGGTCCGGCCGTTCGACCCGATCCGCAATGGCGGCACACTCGGCAGCCGCCTCCATGAGGTGCCGGTCGACCGTGTAGCGGTGGTAGGCGTTGCGCTGTGGGCGGCTCCGGTTGGGGGCCCACTCGGGGAGCAGGCGGGAGAGCAGGTCGACCTGGTCGAGCGCTTCGAGCGTGCGGATCGCGTCGTAGCCGAGCAGGAGAAGATCGACGAGCACGTCGCGAGCTTCCGGCGGCCACGGGTCCGGCATGTGCGGGCTGTCGTCGGCGAGCCGGTCGAGCACAGAGCGCTCGATGAAGACGTCTTCGCTCGCGGCGACGTAGGCAACGCGCAATGGCAACACCGGATCGGACGCAACCGGCGCGCCGTCCACAAGGTGGAGCGTCTCGTCGACGAGCCGGATGCCATGGCCCATCTCGCGGACCTTCGACCGCCAGCGACGCCGGTTGCTGCGCAGGTGCATGCGGTGCAACACCGCATCGGTGATCCACGCGACCGTGCGAGCGGCCTGGGAAATGTCGGCCATGAGGTCGTCGGCATCGCCGTGGCCGAGCGCGGCGGCCACCTCGTCCTGATCTTGAAGGAGCAACTGATTTGAGTGGCGACCAGTCGAGCGGTGGAGCTCGACACGCGTCGACAGCAAGGTGTCGAGCGGGCCGACGAGGCCCTGACGTTCCGAGGTCTCGAGAAGGTCGTCGTCAGCCAGATCGATCCAGTGGAGCGCGTGGACGTCGCGCAGGCCGCCGCGGGAGAGCTTCAGATCCGGCTCGAGCAGGAACGCGACCTCGCCCGCTTCGGCATGGCGCTGCTTCGTGCCCTCGGCGAGCAGGTTGAGCATCTTGTCGGCGTGTTCGCGCCAGAGTTCCCGGGACTTCTCGGCGAGCTCGGTGACCAGTCGTTCTTCGCCACCGATGAGGCGTATGTCGAGCAGGGACGTGGCGGTATCGAGATCGCTGGTCGCGAGATCCAGCGCTTCCTCGATGGTGCGCACGGCATGACCGAGCTTCATCCCGGTGTCCCAGATCGGGTACCAGATCCGCTCCGCCACCTCGGCCACATGACCCGAGTCGTTGTGGATCAGGAGGAGATCGAGGTCCGACCCCATGCTGAGATCACCGCGGCCGTAGCCACCAACAGCTGCAAGAGCCACGCCCTCCATCTCGCCGACTCCGCCGACCACGTTCTGCAGCCAGAGGTCGATCTCCGCGGTGTACGCCCGCGAGAGTCCCGTACCGACCAGCGAGGAGTCGGCCAGCACCGAAGACGTAGCGGGAATGGCGTTCATTGCTTCTCCATTAGAGCAGCAGCCCGGCCGCATGAGGCGGCCGGGCTGCGAAGCTCATTCTTCAATCCGAGATGTAGCGGGTGTCTGGGAACGCTACGCGTTCCTTGGAACTCGGCTGCGCCGACTTCCCGGACACCAGTTGTTGCGGGTTAGTCGACGTAGGCGGTCTCGGCGTGTTGGGTGTGGTCGAGGCCGGACTGCTCGTCCTCTTCGCTCACTCGCAGGCCGATGGTCGCGTCGAGGACCTTGGCGATGATGTAGGTCACCACGAACGAGAAGACGATGACCGAGGCCATCGCGATGACCTGGCTCACGACCAGGCCGGCCTCGCCGAAGAAGAGTCCGTCCTGGTCACCGATGCGGGCATCGGCGAAGAAGCCGAGCAGAAGACCGCCGACGATGCCGCCGACCATGTGGACGCCGACCACGTCGAGCGAGTCGTCGTAGCCGTACTTGCCCTTCAGCTGAATGGCGAAGTAGCAGCACACGGAGGCGGCAGCGCCGAAGATGATCGGCGACAGACCGCCCACGAAGCCCGCAGCCGGCGTGATGGCAACCAGGCCGGCGACGACGCCGGAGGCGCCGCCGAGCGTGGTGGCGTGGCCGTCACGGATCTTCTCCACGAGCAGCCACGTGATCATGCCGGCCGAGGCGGCGATGAACGTGTTCAGGAGGGCCTGCACAGCGGCGCCGTCGGCCGCGAAGGCCGAGCCGGCGTTGAAGCCGAACCAGCCGAACCAGAGGATACCCGCACCGAGCATGACGAACGGGAGGTTGTGCGGCGGCATTGAGGTGGTCGGCCAGCCCTTGCGCTTGCCGAGCACGAGCACCACGGCGAGGGCGGCGATACCTGCGTTGATGTGGATCGCAGTACCGCCGGCGAAGTCGAGCGCATGCGGATTGAGGTCTGTGTGCCAGCCCGTGTACACCCAGTAGGTGACCGGTGTGTAAACGAGGATCGACCACACCGGCACGAAGACCGCCCAAGCGGCGAACTTCATGCGATCCGCCACGGCACCAGAGATGAGTGCGGGCGTGATCACGGCGAAGGTCATGAGGAACGCGACGGTGATCAGCGCGTCCGAATCGCCCGTCAAGCCGTCGAGGCCGGCCAGATCGAAGTTGCCGATCCAGGCGCCGGGGAATCCGTCGCCGCTTCCGTTGTTGCCGAGTGAGTACGTGAACACGACCCACAGCAGCGGCACGATGCCGAGGCAATAGGTGTTCATGTTGAGCATGTTGAGCATGTTCTTCGAGCGGACCATGCCGCCGTAGAACAGCGCGAGGCCCGGCACCATGAACAGCACCAGCGCGGTGCTGATCAGCATCCACGCGTTGTTGCCGGTTCCGGCTGCGGCCTCGGCGAGCTCGATGATCTCGTCGTCGGTCATTCCCTTGTTCCTCCCAGGCGTCGCGGGTCTCCGCGAGCGAACAGGAGCAACGTACGAATCGACTGTTTCAGGATTGTTTCCTCCGGCTGATGCGTCTGTTTCGGACGCGGCCGGACGAACAGGCTCAGTACGGCCAGTCGCGGGTGGTGTGCCCCAAGATCCGCGTCAACCGATACAGCTTCGCCGTCAGCAACACCTTGATGACGACGTTGCGGATGAACCACGGAATCTGGAGCGTCTGGCGGAACACATTGGCGACGCGCTCGCCGCCGCCGAGCTGCTCGCGTCGGTACTCGGCCATCGACTGCGAACGTCCGACGTAGCGCCATTGGCCGGAGAGGAATGTGGACGACATGAGCGCCAACGTGACGCCGATCGAGCTGAACGAGTCGTGGATGAGCATCACGCCGCCACCGGAGACCTTGTTGCCCCAGTCCACGATGTCGGCGCGGGCGGGGCCGAGTCGGTGCGCGCCGTCGATGTAGAGGAGGTCGACGTCGCCGCTCACATCGTCGAGGGCGTCGTCGCTCATCTTGCGGACATGGTCGACCCGGTCGCGCACACCAGCGTCGGACAGGTTGGCGTTGTAGATGCTGTGGTCGTCGTCGCCCCGGTCCTGGTCGGCGGCGATCTCCTGAGGGCCGCGGTCGCTGCCCGCGTGCGGGTCGATCGAGACGATCTCGACCCCGTCGACAGCGGATGACGCAAGGACGATGAGCGACCGGCCTCGGAAGCTCCCGATCTCGACAATCCGGGCGCCGGCACCGAGATCCGCTGCTCGGTCGTAGAGGCGGCAGGCTTGATCATCGGTCATCCAACCCTCGACGCCGGCGACGGACGCGAGCACATCGGCGAAGGCGGGGCGGTCGGACACGAGGGTGCAGCCTAGCGACGGGTCAGTCGAGCAGTTCCGCGGCGCGGCGGAAGATCTTCGAGCGAGGAACGGCACCGACACAACCGGCGGCAAGGGCCGCATCGAGCGCCCCGGTATCGACATGGGCCCCGTACGCGACGACCGGCGGACCGAGCGCCACGAGAGCGGGCAGGTCTGCTCCGACGGCAAGATCCACGACGATCACTGTCGCATCGGCGAGCTCCGGTGCCGCCGCGTCGCGAACGACCGTGACCTCGGGCGCTGCGTTGCGGAACCGACCTCCGTCCATGAGGTCGCGGGTGAGCACGACGAGTCCGCTCATGCCTCGGCCTCTCGACGGCGACGAAGGTGGACGTGGGCGCGTGCCGCCCCCCACATCAGACCCGGCTCATGGAGCGCGACGTCGAGGTCGGCGAACGCAGCCGGGCCGAAGTCATAGACGTCGTCTCGGAAGTTCTCCTCGGCGAACGCATCACGAACGACCGGCGGCACCCCGAGCTCGCGAAGGCGGGTCGTGACCGGTCGGGTCGCCATGCGGATCGCGGCGAGTGGGCTGCCGGCCCCGGCATCGGGATCGGCGAGGAGGATGCGTTCGAGCTCCGGGTCGAGCAGCGCAACCGCGTCGGCGACGGCATCGGCAACGCCCTGCGGCGCTATGCCTGCCGCGTCGCACAGCGTCGTCGCCCGAGCCGTCAGCCAGCCCGTCGCTGTCGCGCGCACACCGGCGAGCAGCTCCGCTGAGATCGCCGCGAGGCGAGCCTCGTCATCGGCGAGAGAGGGCTCCGTCGTCACGACGTCGAATACTACGGTGACGCGGATGCCCCTCCTGCTGACGGACGCTGATGCCGCGATGCTCGCCGGCGACCACGGTCCGGCGACGGCAATGGCGATGCGTGTCGTCAGCCGGGTGGCCGAGACGATGGGGGCGGCCGAGCTGCTGTCGATCGAAGGTGCCCACATCGACAGCTGCCTGTACCACGGCCAGTCCGGCATCGACTTCGCGGCCGCCCTTGCGGCCGACAACGCACGAGTTCGGGTCCCGACCTCGCTCAACGTGTCGTCGCTCGATCTCCTCCACCCGGACCTCTACCGAGGCGACCAGGAGACAGCGAGGCAGAGCCGAGAGCTGATGCAGCTCTACGAGGACATGGGTTGCCAGCCGACGTGGACGTGCGCGCCCTACCAACTCGACGATCGGCCCTCGTTCGGGCAGCACGTCGCCTGGGCCGAGTCGAACGCGATCGTGTTCGCCAACTCCGTTCTCGGCGCCCGCACCCATCGCTACGGCGACTTCATCGACATCTGCGCGGCGATCACCGGACGCGCGCCTGCCGCCGGCTTTCACCTCGACGAGCACCGCCGTGGCGAGATCGTTTTTCGGCTGACGGGCGTGCGCGACGAGCTCCTGGATCACGACGCGCTGGCCCCAGTCCTCGGTTACCTCGTCGGCCACCGCGCCGGCCCTCACGTGCCGGTGATCGAGGGGCTTGCGCCGGACACCGCCGAGCACCGCCTGAAGGCCCTCGGTGCCGCGTGTGCCTCGTCCGGATCCGTGGCCATGTTCCACGCAGTCGGAACCACGCCGGAGGCGCCCACACTCGACACCGCCCTCGGCGGTCGCCCGCCGGTGGACACGATCACGATCACGCCGGCGGATCTCAGGCAGGCGCGTGACGAACTCAGTACCGCGTCCGACACCACCGGGCCGCTCGGCGCGGTCTCGCTCGGCACGCCGCACTACGCCGTTGGCGAGTTCGCTCGGCTCGTGGATGCGCTCGGCGAGCGCCGCGTTGCCCCGGGCGTGGAGTTCTTCGTGAACACCAGCCGCGATGTCCTCAACGAAGTACGGCTCCGCGGCTGGGAGCGAGAGTTGACCGCCGCAGGTGTGCAGATCGTCACGGACACATGCACCTACATCACGCCGATCATGGCGGACGTGCAGACCTACGCGATGACCGACTCGGCCAAGTGGGCTCACTACGCGCCGGGCAACCTCGGGATCGACGTTGCCTTCGGAAGTGTCGACGACTGCGTCGAGTCTGCGATCGCCGGCCACCTCGTGTTCGACGATGAGATGTGGAGCGACCGATGACCGTCGCGGCGGCTCAGGTCGTGGTGGCCGGCGAGGCACGGGGACCGGTGCTGTCGCTCGACGAGCCGCTGAGCTTCTGGGGCGGGCTCTCTGCCGAGTCCGGTCTGGTCACCGACGAGCACCACCCGCAGACCGGCGCATGCCTCACCGGCGTGGTGCTGGTGATGCGAGCCGCTCGCGGATCGAGCTCCGCGAGCTCCGTGCTCGCCGAGGCCGTCCGGTTGGGCACCGCACCGGCGGCGATCGTGATGATCCATCCCGACGAGATCCTGGCGACCGGCGCCATCGTCGCGGATGAGCTCTACGGCCGCACCGTGCCGATCGTGTTGGTGAGCGAATCCGACTACCCGGCCGTTGCGGCCGCAACCCACGCTGTGATCGCCGCAGACGGGTCGATCACCGTCAGCTGATCGATCGGTGAGCGAAGGCGAGCTTCGCGGCGGCGACGTCTTCGAGCGCGAGGCCGACGGATTTGAAGACGGTGATCTCGCTGCTGTCGGTACGGCCGGGGTGATCGCCGCGGATCAGTTCGGCGAGATCAGCCTCGATGTCGTCTGCCGAGAGGACGCCCGCAGCGATCGGCTGGGCGAGGTCTCCGGCGAGGACCGCGTCGTCTCTCGTGTCGACAAAGACGGTTCCGGAGCGAACGACATCGTCATCCGACTCGCGCATCTCGGCGCTGAACGCACCGACGAGGTCGACGTGCGTGCCGGGCCGCAGCAGCGCTCCGCGCACGAGCGGGGCTCGAGACCCGGTGACAGCGCTGATCACGTCCGCAGCCGCAACCGACGCGTCGAGGTCGACGCTCCCCGACGCGGGCAGCCCGTCGTCGACCAGCTGAGCGGCTACCGCGGCGGCAGCTTCGGGCCGGCGCCCCCAGATCTCGATCACTTCGTAGTCGCGCACGGAGGCGTGAGCCTGGGCGGCGATCGAAGCGAGCGCGCCGGAACCAACAACCAGCAGTCGACGCGCGTCGGGTCGGGCAAGGCGCTTCGCGGCCGCGGCGCTCGCCGCCGCTGTGCGCCGCGTGGTGAGTTCGTTGCCCGCGCACGCGCCGAGCAGCGTGCCGGTGGCAGCGTCGAACAGCAGCACGCCCGCCTGCACCATCGGCAGATCGATCGCGCCGTTGTCCGGATAGACGGTCACGGCCTTCACGGCGATCACGTCGCCGGCGATCCACGCCGGTTTCAGGAGGAACGCGCCGTCTGCCGCACCCGTGACGGGGACCGGGTGCACCGTCCGCGCCGGCGACTCGCCGTCCGGATGGGTGACGGCCAACTCCACGGCAGTGATGAGCGCGTCCCATGGCAGGGCCCCTGCGACGGCCGCATCATCGAGAAACACCGGTGTCGGCGCGTTCACTCGGGGAGCCAGTCCTCGATCGCTATGCCGAGGCCGTCGGCGATGCGGTTCGCGTAGGCGTAGTACCCGGTGACTTCGGCGATGTCGAGAACGTCGCGGTCGGAGAACCCGGCATCGCGCAGCGCGACGACATCGGCCTCGACCATGTCGCCGGGCGTCCGCGTGAGCTTGACGGCGTAGGTGAGCATCGCTCGGCGGGCGTCCGACAACGGCGCCGTCTGCCAGTCGGCTTCCACCGCTGCGACCAGATCGTCGTCCTTCAGGAGCCGGCGCAGACCGCGCCGATGATGCACGATTCAATAGTGGCAGTGGTTCTCGAGGCTGACGGCGAGAGCGATCAGTTCTCGTTCGGCTTTGCGTAGCGAACCCGTGCCGGCCATCGCCGATGCGTAGAGGCCGTTGTGCGCCGCGAGACCGCGGGGGTTCAGCGAATGGACCGCCATGATGTGGTCGACTCGGCCGTGGGTGCGGTCCACGACGGCGTCATAAAGCGGGGCGAGGTCGCCCTCCCATTCGTCGTCGGGCACGGTCTCGATCCAGGGGCCGTCATCGGATGCCATAGACGCATCACAGCACATCGCGGCGACCGACGGACTGCAACGAGGGGTCTGACCCCCCGTTACAGTCGCGGCTATGAGCACGGGATACGAATCACTCGACGGCAAGTCTGTCCTCGTCACCGGCGGGGGCAAGGGCATCGGCCGGGCTCTGGCCGAACGCTTCGCGTCGGTCGGTTGTCGAGTCGGAGTCAACGACGTGGAGGCCGAAGCGGCAAGCGAAACCGCGGCGGCGATCAACGACGCCAGAGGCACGGCGATCGCGCTTGCTGCCGACGTGTCGGACGGATCGGCCGTCGAGTCGATGGTGGATGCGTTCCTCGCCGAGTTCGGGACGATCGACGTGCTCATGAACAACGCCGGACTCGTCAGCCCGATGCTGCACTTCTTCGAGGCCGACGAGGCGTGGTGGCGGCGGATCATCGACGTGAACCTCACCGGCCACTTCCTCACCTCCCATCGAGCGGCACGGGTCATGGCGAAGAACGGCGGCGGCGTGATCCTCAACATGTCGTCCGGCGGAGCGAAACGCGCGCATCGCAGCTTCACCGCCTACGACGCCACCAAAGGCGGCATCGAAGCCCTCACCCGCGCCATGGCGCTCGACCTCGGCCCGTACAACATTCGAGTCAACGCGCTCATGCCCGGCTCGATCGACACGAGCGGGCTGGCCGTCGAGGACCGGATCTACCGCGGCGAGAACGTGCCGCTCGGACGCATCGGGGAGCCGCTCGACATGACCGGCGCGGCGCTGTTCCTCGCATCGGACGACGCGGCCTACATCACTGGCGACGTGATCAAGGTCGACGGCGGCATGCTCGCCCAGCAGCGCTCGGCCACGGTCGACATCAAGCCGCCCTCCGAGTTCCCCGCGATCGAGGACTTGTAGACGTGAACGCGCGCATCGGTGCCGACGTCGGGGGAACGTTCACCGACATCGTCATCGAGCGCGCCGACGCGAGCCTGCACTCCACCAAGGTGCTCACCACCCACGACGCGCCGGAGCGAGGAATCCTCGACGGCATCAGTCAGGTGGCAGCCGAAGCCGGCGTGGATCTCTCCGAGGTCAAGCAGGTCATCCACGGCACCACCCTCGCCACCAACGCACTCATCGAGCGACGCGGCGCCCGGACCGCTCTCGTCACCACCGCCGGCTTTCGCGACGTGATCGAGACGCGCACGGAGAGTCGGTTCGAGCAGTACGACATCGACATCGTCCTGCCCACGCCCTTGATCGAACGCAAGGACCGATTCACGGTCACGGAGCGGCTCAACGCCCGTGGCGAGACGCTCGTGCCGTTCGACGAGGCCGAAGCCCAGTCCGTCATCGCCACGATCGCGGCCGGCGGCTACGAGTCCGTCGCCGTCGGCTTCCTGCACAGCTACCGCAATCCGGTGAACGAGGAACGGTTCCGCACGATGCTGCGCGCCGAGCTCGCGGACGTCGCGGTGTCGATCTCCAGCGAAGTATCGCCGCAGATGCGCGAGTACGAGCGCTTCAACACCGTCTGCGCCAATGCCTACGTGCAACCGCTGATGGCCTCCTACCTCGTGCGCCTGCGCGACGAGCTCGCGGAGCGAGGTGCGACCGCGCCGCTATACCTCATCCACTCCGGCGGTGGTCTGATGTCCGTCGAGTCCGCCGCGGCGTTTCCGGTGCGGCTCGTCGAGTCCGGGCCTGCCGGCGGGGCGATCTTCGCCGCAGACCTCGCCCACCGCTACGGCCGCGACCGAGTGCTCTCCTACGACATGGGCGGCACCACGGCAAAGATCAGCCTGATCGAGGACTTCACTCCGCAGACAGCGAAGACGTTCGAGGTCGACCGCAGCGCCCGATTCAAGAAGGGCTCTGGCATGCCGATCTCGATTCCGGTCATCGACATGATCGAGATAGGGGCGGGCGGTGGATCGATCGCGAGTGTGGACTCGCTCGGCCAGATCCGCATCGGCCCGCGGAGCGCCGGGAGCGAGCCAGGTCCAGCCGCCTACGACCTCGGCGGCACCGAGGCCACGGTCACCGACGCCAACATCGTCCTCGGGCGCCTGCATCCCGACACGTTCGGTGCGCCGGGCATTCAGCTCTCGCCCGAGCGAGCCGACGACGCAATCCATACGGCAATCGCAGTGCCCCTGGCGATGGACACCCACGCCGGCGCGATCGGCATCGCGGAGGTCGTGGACGAGAACATGGCCAACGCCGCGCGGGTCCATGCGGTCGAGAACGGCCGCGATCTGGCCGGCTACACGCTGATCGCCTTCGGCGGCGGCGGGCCGCTCCACGCCTCCCGTCTCCTGGACAAGCTCGGCCTCGATGAGCTCATCGTTCCGCCCGACGCGGGTGTGGGCTCAGCCGTCGGCTTCCTCCGGGCTCCATTCGCCTACGAGGCGGTCCGCAGCTTCTACACGACCACCGAGGAGTTCGACGTCGACGGTGCCAACACCGTGTTGGACGAACTCGCGGCCGAGGCGATGGCTTTCGTCCGAGAAGGAACGGACGCCGAGCTCGTCGTCGAAAGGCAGGTCGCCATGCGCTACAAGGGCCAGGGATGGGAGATCCCGGTGCGGCTGAGCGACGCGCCGTTCGATGGCATGGCCGCCGAACTCCTCGCCGCCGAGTTCACGAAGGCGTACCAGGGCTTCTTCGGCCGGGCGATCGACGACCTCACGATCGAGGCCGTGAGCTGGTCGGTCCGTGTCGCCTCCGTGACGACACCGCCCGTTCCCGTCGAGCTCCAGGACGGCAGAGAACCCGCGCCTGCGACCAGACGCGACGGCCGCCACGTCTACGACTCGGTCATCGATGACTGGATCACCGCCACAGTGGTCGATCGCTCGGAACTAGCGGAGCTCGCGGTCGTGTCCGGCCCCGCGATCATCGTCGAATCGCAGACAACCACGATCATCGGCGTCCACCATGTCGCTGCGATCCAGCCTGACGGCTCGCTCCGAGTGACCAGGAGGGCGTCATGAGTGAGGTCCACAACCAGGTGATGTGGAACCGGCTCATCTCGATCGTTGAGGAGCAGGCGCTCACGCTGGTGCGCACGGCGTTCTCCACGTCGGTTCGCGAGGCGGGCGACCTCTCCGCCGGCGTCTTCGATCGCGACGGACGCATGGTCGCCCAGGCCGTCACCGGCACGCCAGGCCACGTCAACACGATGGCTGCGGCGGTCCCACACTTCATCAACGACATCGGCCCCGAGCGGATCCATCCCGGAGACGTCTACGTCACGAACGATCCGTGGAAGGGCACCGGGCACCTCCACGACATCACGGTCGCCACGCCGGTCTTTCGCGGCGAGGAGCTGATCGGCTTCTTCGCTTCAACTGCGCACGTGGTGGACGTCGGCGGCAGCGGCTACGGGCCTGACGCCCGCGAGGTCTACGAGGAGGGCTTGCGGATCCCGATCCTGAAGTGGGTAGAGCGCGGCGAGCTCAATCAGGACCTCGTCACGATCGTGCGCCAGAACGTGCGCGAGGCCGATCAGGTCGTCGGCGACATCCACGGTCTTGCGGCGTCGAACGAGACCGGGCGCCGTCGTCTGCTCGCGATGCTCGAGGAGTTCGACCTCAGCGGTCTCGACTACCTTTCGGTCTTCGTCTTCGAGCGGACGGAACGGGCGACACTCGACGCGCTCACCAACGTGCCCAACGGCGTCTACCGCAACGACATGCAGGTCGATGGGTACGACGCCACGCTCACCCTCGCGGTCACGATCACGGTGACGGACGAAGGTATGCACGCCGACTTCACAGGCACCTCGCCCACCAGCGCCTTCGGCGTGAACGTGCCGCTCACCTACGCCCAGGCGTACTTCACGTACGGCATGCTCGTCGCGCTCGCCCCGGAGCTTCCGAACAACTTCGCCTCGCTCGCGCCGTTCACCGTCTCCGCCCCGCCCGGCGTGATCCTCAACGCCGAACATCCGGACCCGGTGGCGGTCCGTCACGTGATCGGACACTTCGTCACGGATCTCTGCCTTGGCGCGATCGCCCAGGCTCGACCGGACCGGATCCCCGCCGAGGGCGCGGGCGCGTTGTGGAACTTCCAGGCATCGGCTCGCTCGGCCTCGGCCGACGACCCGAAGCCGCCTGTCGAGCTGCTGATGTTCAACAGCGGCGGCACCGGAGCCCGTCCCCGACTGGACGGCCTCACCGCGACCGCATTCCCGTCCGGAGTCCGCACCATGTCGGCCGAGGCCACCGAGCAGGTCGGCCCGATCATCATCTGGCGCAAGGAGATCCGACCGGACTCCGGCGGGCTCGGTCGCCAGCGGGGCGGGCTCGGGCAGGTGATCGAAGTCGGCCCTACCGACGGCTACCTCTTCGAGTTCTCGGCGATGTTCGACCGAGTGGAGAACCCGGCTCGGGGTCGGGCCGGCGGCGAAGACGGCGCAGCCGGCGCGGTGTATCTCGACGACGGAACGCCGTTCGCCTCGAAGGGCAAGCAAACCGTGGCGGCCGATCGGCGGCTCATCATGGAGCTGCCGGGAGGCGGCGGGTTCGGCGATCCCGCCGAACGCGACCCGGACGCCGATGCCAACGACCGAACCCAGGGCTACATCACGTGACGCCGCGACCGCCAGCGAAGTCGTCGTACGACGTCGTCATCATCGGCGGGGCCATCATGGGCTCATCGGCAGCATGGTTCCTGTCGGCCAACCCCGACTTCGACGGCTCGATACTCGTGGTCGAGCGAGACCCGTCCTACGAGTTCGCGTCCACCGCTCATACCAATAGCTGCATGCGCCAGCAGTTCGCCAACGAGATCAACATCCGGATCTCGCAGTTCGGAGCGGACTTCGTGCGCAACTTCCAGCGCTATCTCGGCGATGACCCCGAGGTCCCCGAGATCCAGGTCGACCACTACGGCTACATGTATCTCGCCGACACCGAGGAATTCGCGGCCACGCTCCGCCGCAATCAGGAGCTCCAGGCGAGCTGCGGCGCGGGGACCAGGATCATGACGCCCGACGAGATCGCGGCGGATTATCCCTTCTACAACCTCGACGGGATCATCTGCGGCAGCCACAACCTCGTGGACGAGGGCTACTTCGACTCCGGCACGATGTTCGAGTGGTGGCGCCGGAAAGCCCGCGAGAACGGCGTCGAGTACGTCGCGGACGAGGTCGTCGACATCACCCTTGCCGGTACTCGGGTCACCTCCGTCCAGCTCGCGTCTGGTGATGCGATCAGCTGTGGCGCTGTCGTCAACGCCGCAGGCCCCCGGGCCGCGGGAGTTGCCGCCATGGTCGGTGCTGAGATTCCCGTCGAGCCCCGCAAGCGGTTCACGTTCATCTTCGACGCGGCCGAGCCGCTCGATCGACGGCTTCCGCTCACCATCGATCCGTCCGGCGTTCACATGCGCAGCGACGGTGACGCCTACATGACCGGCTGCGCTCCCGTCGTGGACCCCGCCGTCGCCCACGACGACTTCGCGATGAATCACGACGTCTGGGAGGACAAGATCTGGCCGACGATCGCCACTCGAGTTCCCACCTTCGAACGGATCAAGGTCACGAGCCGCTGGGCCGGCCACTACGCCCACAACCGACTCGACCAGAACGTGATCGTCGGGCCGCACGACGAGATCGAGAACTTCGTTTTCATGAACGGCTTCTCCGGCCATGGCATCCAGCAGTCCCCCGCTATGGGGCGGGGCGTGAGCGAGTGGATCACCTACGGCGAGTTCCGGTCTCTCGACCTCGCCCCGCTCGGCTACAGCCGGGTTCCGGCCAACGAGCCCTTCGTCGAAACCGCAGTCATCTAGGGTCGGTTCATGGGTCGTAGCGGGGGGCAGATCGTCGTCGACAGCCTTGTGGCGCATGGCGTGACGACCACGTTCGGCGTGCCGGGCGAGAGCTACCTCGCCGTGCTCGATGCGCTCCACGACACAGACATCCGCGTGGTCACGTGCCGCCACGAGGGTGGCGCCGCCTACATGGCCGAGGCGTGGGCGAAGTTCACCGGACGCGTCGGCGTGTGTCTCGTCACCCGCGGCCCCGGCGCCACCAATGCGTCGATCGGCGTCCACGCCGCGATGCAGGCGTCGACGCCGATGGTGCTGCTCGTCGGCCAGGTAGCGACGCACGAGCAGGGCCGCGAAGCATTCCAGGAGATCGACTACCGGGAGATGTTCGGCGGCGTTGCGAAGTGGGCAACGGAGATCGAGTCGGCCGACACCGCATCGGCCGTGATGGCAGAGGCGTTCCATCGCGCCGCGTCCGGTCGGCCGGGTCCGGTCGTGGTCGCGCTCCCCGAGGACGTGCTGTCATCGACGACGGACTCGCCGGCGGTCCCTGCGATCGCGGTCGACCTCCAGCAGCCGAGCGCCGACGAGGTCGACGCTGTGCTCGCTGCCCTCGCAGCCGCCGAGCGCCCTGTGGTGCTTGTTGGAGGCGGCACCTGGAACGACGAGGCCCGCGCCGACCTTGTCGCCTTCGCAGAGGCTCACGACCTCCCGGTCGTCGTCACCTTCCGCCGCAATGACCTGATGGACAACACGAGCGCCAGCTACGTCGGCGAGGCCGGGGTGTCCATGCCGCCGTCGGTGCGGGAGACGCTCGAAGCTGCCGACTGCGTCATCGCGCTCGGGCCTCGATTCGGCGAGATGACGACCGCGGCATGGTCCCTCTGGCCGGTGGGCGACCCCGGCGTCACGCTCGTCCACGTTCATCCCGATCCGTCCCAACTCGGCAAGATCCACACGCCGAGCGTCGGCATCACCGCACGATCGGACGCGCTGCTCGCCGCCCTGCGATCGCGAGCGCCCGCAACTCCCGGCCACGGCGAGTGGCGAGCGGCCCGGCGTGACGCGTTCGTCGCCTCGCTCTCGTCTCCTGCCCAGCCCGGCCCGCTCGACATGGGCGAGGTGATGGCGTGGCTGTGCGACAACCTCCCCGCCGACGCCGTGCTCACGAACGGGGCGGGCAACTTCTCCGTCTGGCCCAACAAGTTCTTCGTCTACGGCCCGGAGGCGCGGCTTCTCGCCCCCCAGGCCGGGTCGATGGGCTACGGCCTCCCAGCCGCGGTGGCGGCCAAGGTGGCCGACCCGGCCCGGACGGTCGTCTGTTTCGCCGGCGATGGCGATCTGCAGATGAACCTTCCCGAGCTCGGCACGGGTCTCCAACACGACGCCCAGCCCATCGTGCTTGTGATCGACAACGGCATGTACGGCACGATCCGCATGCACCAGGAACGTCACTTTCCCGAGCGGGTCGTCGGCACCGACATCGTCAACCCCGACTTCATCGCGATCGCCCGGGCCTACGACATGCACGCCGAGCAGGTGGAAACCACCGCCGACTTCCCCGCAGCGTTCGCCCGAGCGCGCGCGTCAACGACAGGCGCTCTTCTCCACCTGCGCGTCGACCCCGATCAGCTGACTCCCACGCAGTCGATCACCCAGGCCCGCCAAAGTTGAAAGATGGGGTCTGACCCCCGCTGCACTTTATGGAGAGAGGCTCAGCCCTCGCCGAGGTAGCTGGCGCGGAGGTCGGGGTTGGCGAGGAGCTTGTCGGCGGTGTCGTCGAGGACGACGCGGCCGGTCTGCAGCACCCAGCCGCGGTCGGCGATCGAGAGCGCCATGTTGGCGTTCTGCTCCACCATGAAGATGGCGACGCCTTCCTGGTGGATCTGCTGGATCAGCTCGAAGTTGGTCTGGACGAGCGCCGGAGCGAGACCCATCGACGGCTCGTCCATCAGCAGTACTCGGGGCCGAGCCATCAGCGCACGACCCATGGCCACCATCTGCTGCTCGCCACCGGAGAGCGTGCCGGACTTCTGGTTCAGACGCTCTTTGACCCGGGGGAACATGTCGTAGACGCGCTCCAGGTCCTCGTCGATGCCGTCGCGGTCGTTGCGCAGGTAGGCGCCGAGTTCGAGGTTCTCGAGGACCGACAGGCGCTTGAACAGCCGTCGGTTCTCCGGAACCATCGTGACGCCTCGCTCGACGAGATATGACGTCGGCTTGCCGTTGACGACCTCACCGTCGAGGACGACCTCGCCGGAGCTCGGCTCCACCATGCCGAGGAGCGTCTTGAGCGTGGTCGACTTGCCGGAGGCGTTGCCGCCGAGCAGACAGACGAGCTCGCCCGGGTAGATGGCCAGGTCCACGTCCTTGAGGATGTGGACCGCGCCGTAGTGAGTGTTGATACCCCGCATCTCGAGCAGCGGCTGCGCGCCGTTCTGATCGGTCACGATGCGTTCCCCTCGATCGGGCGTCCGAGGTATGCCTCGATCACGCCGGGGTCGTTCGAAACGGTCTCGTAGGAGCCCTGGGCGATGGTCTCGCCGTGGTCGAGGACGACCACACGGTCGGACACGTCGCGGACCACCTTCATGTCGTGCTCGATCATGACGATGGTGAAGCCCCACTCGCTACGGAGCTTGCCGATGAGCCCGGTGAGTTCTTCGGTCTCCTTCGGGTTCATGCCGGCCACCGGCTCGTCGAGCAGGATGATCTCAGGCTTGGTGGCCATCGCGCGGGCGATCTCGAGGCGACGGCGGTTGGCATAGGACAGCACGGATGCGGTCTGGTCGAGGCGGTACCCGACGAGGCGACTGCCGAAGAAGCCGAGCACCTCCTTGCCGTACTCCCGGATCTCTTCTTCCTCGCGACGGAAGCTGCGGGTGTTGAGCAGCGACCCGAAGACACCGACCTTGGTCCGGCAGTGCTGGGCGACCATCACGTTTTCCAGGATCGTCATGTTCGCGAAGAGCCGGACATTCTGGAAGGTGCGCGCGATTCCACGCGCCGTCACCTGGTTGGGATCCAGCCCCAGCAGCGAGTCGCCGCGGTAGACAATGTCGCCCGAGGTGGGCGTGACCATCCCAGAGATCATATTGAAGAACGTGGTCTTGCCGGCGCCGTTGGGTCCGATCACCGACACGATCTCGCCCTTGTCGACATGGAAGTCGAGGTCGTGGAGAGCGTTCAGGCCGCCAAACGTGACGCTGAGGCTCTTGATGTCGAGAAGACGTTCGCCGCTCATGCCGGCGCCCACCCTTCGTCGGTTGTCGCTTCGCTCCCGGCCTCGTCGCGGTCGACCTCACCACGCAGCCAGGCGTCCTGGAGGAACTCCTCCTGGTGCAGCTCTCGGCTTCGTCGGACGTTAGGGATGAGCCCCTCGGGCCGCTTCAGCATCATCCAGACCAGCAGCGCGCCGTAGATCAGGAGCTTGTACTCGGAGAACTCGGCCATGAGTCCCGGCTGGTTCGGACCGCCAAGAATGCCCACGAGCACGAACGCTCCGGCGACCACGCCCGCGATCCGGCCCATGCCGCCGACGATCACAATCACGAGGATCACGATCGACACGAGGATCTTGAAGCTGGACTCGAAGATCGAGCCCACCTTGGCGGCGAACACGGCGCCGGCGAACGACGCCAGAATGGCGCCGACCACGAAGGCCTGCAGCTTCGCCGTGACGGTGTTGATGCCCATCGCCTCGGCGACGGACTCGTCCTCACGTACCGCCATCCACGCGCGGCCTATCCGAGAGTTCTCGAGCCGCCAGCTGACATAGATGGCGATCGCCACAAAGAACATGACGACGTAGAGGATGTGCTGGGGATTCGTCCCCATCAGGTCGACTTCCAGCTTCGGCATCGTCCAACCGACGAGGGGCAGGGTCCAGCCACCGATGTTGAGATCCGGCCCGGGAATGCTGAGCATTCCCTGGGCACCGCCCGTGAGGCCGGACGCCCAGTCCGAGCGCACGGTCAAACGGATGATCTCGCCGAAGCCGAGGGTCACGATCGCGAGATAGTCGCCGCGCATTCGGATGACGGGCGCGCCGATGAACAGACCCGCGAGCGTCGCCATGCCGACCACGATGAAAATCGCCAGCCAGAACGGGAGCGTGGGCGAGATCCCCGGTGAGGTCGGCGAGGTAAGTATCGCGACGGAGTAGCCGCCGACCGCATAGAACGCGACGTAGCCGAGATCGAGGATGCCGGCGAGCCCGACCACGATGTTGAGACCGAGGGCGAGCAGGACGAACAGCCCGACGTTGACGAGCAGATCGTTGGTGAGTCGGCCGAGGAATATCGGCAGCAAGATCGCGGCCGCAGCCACGGCAACGACCGACACGGCGTTGACCGCGAGCGGTTGTGCTTCCCGGGCCAAGTTGTAAACCGCACCACCCTTCTTGAGCTGTCGGCCGAGCCACAGCACGACAAACGCGGCGGCGATCGCCAAGGCGATGGCGCCGGCCGGCTCGAGCCCTTCCCGAGGGTGGTACAGCCATTCGACGACCCCCTCGAGCTTCCACACCCCTTCGCTGAGATCGTCGATCAGCGCTTCCATCGCAGCTGCCCCGACGACCGTCAGGATCACGGCCCGCACCAGCCGAGAGCCGAGTGCGGGCACGATTCGCATGAGTCCGCCGAAGAGCCCGAGCGCAGTCGACACGCCGACCCAGAGCAGCACGCCCTCGCCGACGCTGCCGTCACGGGTGAGGAAGTCGAGCAACGGTTGGTTCCAGTTGACCAACGGGTCGCTCAGATCGCGGGTGTCGAGCAGGTAGACGAGCAGCGAGAGACAGAGTCCACCGATCAGGCCGACGACAGCCCCGGCGAAGAGTTCACGCGCGCCGCGCTTGTGCTGCACCATCCCCTCGAGCACCTGTTCGTGTGTGACCGCGAACCCAATGGCGAACGGCAACCACATCAGGGACAGATAGCCCATCGAAAGCCACGGCTCGACGATCACGCGGCTGTTGAGCCCGTCCGGCATGCCGGTGAGCGAGATGAAGACGAGTGCAAGTCCGAGCACGAGCCCGTAGTTGACGACCTTTCGCCAATCCTGATCAAGAGGCGCTCGCGCTGGTGCAAGGTCCGCTGGTGCGCTCATCGCTGTGTCGCTCATGCCCGATCCTCCGCAGACAGGCGCTCACCAAACAGGCCGGTCGGCCTGACGAGAAGGACGTAGATGAGGACCAGGAACGCCACTGCGTCCTTGAGTTGTGTGTGGCCGGTGACGCCAAGGGGCTCAAGGATGAGCTGCGGCGCGAGCGATTCTGATCCGCCGAGGGTGAGACCGCCGGCCATCGCGCCACCGAGATTGCCGATTCCACCAACAACCGCGGCGCTGAAGGCCTTGATGCCAGGCAGGAAACCGGTGAACTCGGTGACCGAGCCAAAAAGGATGCCCCAGAGGATGCCGGCAATACCGGCCATCGCTCCGCCGATCGCGAACGTAGTCACGATCGTTCGGTCGACGTCGATACCCATGAGAGACGCGATTTCCTTGTCCTCGGCAACCGCTCGCATCGCCTTGCCAGTTTTGGTCCGCTCGACGAGGTACCAGAGCGCGGCCATGGCCGCCGCAGCTACGACGATCACGAGGATCTTCTGGCCCCCGATACGCAGCCACGTTGGGCCGCGGTCGTCCCTCAACCACTGGGGGAGCAACGGATAGCGCTTCGCACCGGGACCCAGCAGTAGCGCCGACGTGTTCTGAATGAAGAAGGAAACGCCGATCGAGGTGATCAGCGGGATGAGGCGGGGGGCGCCCCGTAGGGGCCGATAGGCGATGCGTTCCATCAATACTGCAGTCAGCGTGGCGCAGATGGTCGACACCAAAACCGCAATCAGGATAGCGACGGGGAAGGCGTCGTCCCAGACGCCCGCCTCGAAGAGTTTGTTGGACGTGATCAGACCGGTCATCGCCCCGACCATGAAGACCTCGCCGTGCGCAAAGTTGATAAAGCCAAGGACGCCGTAGACCATCGAGTAGCCGAGCGCGATGAGCCCGTACATCGAGCCTTGGCTCAGCCCGGACACCAACAAGCCGCGGAAGGCATCCCAGTCGAGTCGGTTCGCGTCCTCGTTGAGGAAGCGGGTGAGCGGATTGTCCGGGCCCACGAATTGCTGGACGAGGAATGCGAAGAGTCCGAAGACCACCAACGCGGTGAGCGCAAAGCGCAGGAACGTCAGGAACCGGTCAACGGCCGTCCGCGGTCGGACTCGTTGACGTATAGCTGCAGTCAAGCTCTCTCCCCCGTCCCCTTGTGGCGCAGCAGCGTACCCGCGGAAAACCCCCGCCCACCAACGGTGGCCGGGGGTTCTCCCTACGAGTTACTGACCGCTTACTTACGCCGGTGCGTACTCGAAGACGACGTTGGCCTTGCCGGCCTCAATGTCGCCCGAATCGGTGTGGTCCACGATGGTGATCTTCTGCGAACCACAGTCACCGAAGGCATCACAGTTAATAGTGCCAATGAGGCCGCTGTAGCCGGAAATCCCGTTCAGGAACTCACGGATGCCAGCGCGATCGATGACCAGATTGCCGTCTGCGTCCACCTGGGAAGCGGCTGCAATGGCATCAAGGAGCATGGCAGCAGCGTCGTAGCTGTGACCCCAGAAGGCGGCCGACGGGGGCTCGCCCTGAACCGTCTCGTACTCGGCCAGCACGTCGGCGGCCGTCTGGCCGGTCGACTCGTTGACGTTCGTGCCGAAGCGGACGTCCGGGCCGGACATGTAGATGCCCTCAGACGCTGGGTCCTCCATGAAGTTGTCGACCAGGAGGCCATCAGCTGCGAGCAGCTGCGTGTCCTCGAGACCCGACACGCCACCAGCCTGGGCAGCGATGAAGTTGCCCTCAGGCGGGAAGATCGGGAAGAACAGCGCCTGTGGCGATGCACCCGCGATCTCGGTGAGGACCGGAACCATGTCGGTGTCGCCCTTTGCGACCGACGTGAAGCCGGCGTTCTCGCCACCAAGGGCCGTGAACGCATCCATGAACGCCTGAGCGAGACCCTGGGTGTAGGGGTCGCCGTCGTGGATGGCAGCAGCGGTTGTGAGACCGAGGTCGTTGTAGACGAAGTCAGCCATGGCCGCACCCTGAAACAGGTCGTTATGAGCGGTCCGGTAGTAGCCGGCGCGGTAGTTCTCGTTCGCGTTTCCCTGCAAGTCAGAGGTCAGCGAAGGCGAGGTGTTGGAGCCCGAGATCATCGCAAGACCAGCGTCGCTGATCAGCGGGGCCGCAGCAGCGGCAGCACCGGAGCACGAGGTACCGATGACACCGGCAACCTGCTCGTCCGCCACGATCTGCTGGGCGGCAGCCACTCCACCTTCAGCGGAACAAAGGTCGTCGAGACCCGCACCCGAGGTGACAGCGAAGCCGTGGATGTCGCCGTAGTGCGACACTGCCAGCTCGATGCCGACCTGGTTCGGAATGCCGAGGAAAGCCACCTCGCCGGTGATCGCGTTGAGCGACCGGATCTGGACTTCTTCACCCGGAGCGACCGTGATGGTGCCGAGCGAGCCGTCCCCGAGGGAACCCGTGTCGGTGTCCGTGTCGGTATCGGTGTCCGTATCGGTGTCCGTGTCCGTATCGGTGTCGGTGTCCGTGTCGGTGTCCGTATCGGTGTCGGTGTCGGTGTCCGTATCGGTGTCGTCAGTGTTGTCCGTGACGGTCTCCTCGTCATCACCACAGGCAGCGGCGATGAGCGAGAAGGACAGCAGCACGGCAAGCAACATCATGAGCTTGCGTGAAAGCTTCATTAGGTAGTCCCCTCCAATGGGATTAAGTCTTCGCGGATTCAGGTCGGCTCCACACGGCCGGTCTATTCGACGGCACAGCATAGGTCAGCCGGTTCGACAAAAGCGCCCCATCCGTCGAATTTCGGTTACGCAGTGTGGTCGAACGACCACACCAACACCTAGCGGGCGCGGGCGACGATCTCGTCAACGGTGCCGACCATGCCGGTGTAGAACGGGCCGAAATCGGCATATTTCGCGGACGCCGTGTCGTAACGCATCGTGTAGACGGTGTCTTTCAGATCATCAAGCTTTACGCCGAAGAGCGTCACGCCCCACTCCCAGTCATCGAGGCCGGTCGAGGCCGTGATGAGCTGTGTGATTCGGCCCACGAACTTTCGTCCGGATGTGCCGTGCTCGTACATCAGATCCTTGCGCTGATCGAACTCGAGCTCGTACCAGTTCTGGTCCGCGTTGCGCCGCTTCGTCATCGGGTAGAAGCACCACGCGCTCTTCCCCTCCGGCGGCAGGTCCGGGTAGAGGCGCATGTTGGCCATCTCCTCCGGCAGACCCTGCGCGTACTCGGAGAGCTCGGTGATCGACACGAAGCTGTCGACGACCTCGAGCCCGGCATCGACCAGACCCGACTGGAGATCGCGCAGCTTCCACACGTCGGAATGCAGAGCCATGAAGCCGAGCGACGCCTTGTGGCCGAGCAGGGCGACGGAGACGACCTGCACGTCGTCAGCCTGCGCGGCCTTCACAGCGGCGATGACGGCCTCATCGTCGGCTCGCGTCGAGCGCTCACAGAACAGATGAACGACAGCAACACCCTCAGACGTGACAACGGGTTCAAGCATGCTCGCGACTGTAACGGGGGGTCAGACACCCCGTTACAGTCGGCGGATGGCACGCAGCACCCACCAAGCGTTGACCGACGAGCGCAACGCGACGGTCGAAATCTACATCAACGGCGAGTTCTTCCCGCGTGACGAGGCGAAGATCTCCGTGTTCGACAGCGGCTTCCTCGTCGGCGACGGGATCTGGGAGGGCATCCGGCTTCATCACGGGCAGTTCGCTCATCTGGACCGCCACCTGGACCGGCTCTTCGCGAGCGCCGCGGCTATCGATCTCGGCATCGGCCTCGACCGGGGCGGCGTTACCGCCGCGCTCCGGGAGACGATCGATCGGAATGACATGGAGGACTCAGTCCACGTCAGGCTGATGATCACCCGAGGCGACAAGAAGACGCCGAGTCAGCATCCGTCCAACAACATCGGCGGGCCCAATATCGTGATCATCGCCGAGCACAAGGCCGCCGATCCCGACGTCAGGGGCAAGGGCATCTCGCTCTTCACCGCGACCGTGCGGCGCCCGCCGCCCGACACGCTGGACCAGAAGCTGAACTGTCACTCGAAGCTCCACGAGGTGATCGCGCTCATCCAAGCAACCAAGGCAGGGGCGGACGAAGCGCTCATGCTCGACCCAACCGGCGCCGTCGCCACCTGCAACGCCACCAACTTCTTCATCATCAGCAAGGGCGAGGTGTGGACCGCCACAGGCATGTACAACCTGAACGGGATCACCTCCGCTCTCGTCTGCGAGGTCGCGGAAGCGGCCGGGATCCCCGTTCACAAGGCGCCGTTCTCGCTGACCGACGTCTACGCCGCCGACGAGGCGTTCGTCACCGGCACGTTCGGTGGCCTCACTCCCGTCCACACGATCGACGGCCGCACGATCGCGGACGGCGGCCAGGGCCCCATGACCGTTCGACTCCGCGAACTGTACGAAGCGGAGATCGAGGCGGATCTCGCTCGTGGTTGACCAAACCGCGAGCAATGACGACGTGAAACGCATCCAGTGCTGGTCCGGGCCGCGCAACATTTCGACCGCGCTCATGTACTCATGGCGTCAGCGGGCCGATACGACCGTCCTCGACGAGCCGTTCTACGCCCACTACCTCACGCTCGACGACCGAGGTCACCCCGGCGTGGAGGACACGCTCGCGAGCCAGTCGACCGATGCCGACGAGGTGATCCGCGACGTCGTGCTCGGCGCCTGCCCCACGCCGGTGCTCTACATCAAGAACATGGCGCACCACCTGAAGGGCGTCGACCGTGCTCATCTCGCGCACACCGAGAACATCCTGCTGTGCCGCGATCCCCGCGAGATGATCGCCTCGCTCTCCGTCCGCCTCCCGAACTGCGACCTGTACGACACCGGTCTGGTGGAGAGCGTCGAACTGCTCGATGCGGTACTCGACAGTGGTGGTCGGCCGTTCGTCATCGAGTCCCAAGCGCTCCTGAAGGACCCGCCCGGGGTGCTCGAGCAGGTGTGCGACCACATAGGGCTCGAGTTCGATCCGGCCGTTCTCGCATGGGAAGCGGGCCCCAAGCCGGAGGACGGCAGCTGGGCGACCTATTGGTACGACAACGTGCACAAATCGACCGGTTTTTCACCGTATGAGCACCTAACTCGCCCCGTTCCCGACAATCTGCAGCCTGTCCTGGCCGAAGCGATGCCGCTCTACGAACGGCTGTCGGAGTACGCGGCGAGCTGACTGCCGCTACGCTTTTCAGATCACATGTGGGCGGGACTCTCCCGTCCGCTCCTGGAGGAGAAACATGACCAAGTCCACTAGCCGCGTTTGGCGGCTCCTTGCCCTGCTGTTGGCGTTCACGCTGATCGCGGCGGCGTGCGGCGATGACGACGACACCAACGCCGGCGATGACCCCGCTCCTGTCGACGACACAGACATGGACGACGACGGCGACATGGCGACGCACGACCTCGAGGGTCGTACCGTGACCGTCGGCGTCGAGAACGCCTACCTGCCGTTCAACTACGTGCCCGTGGGTGGCACCGAGGGCGAAGGCTGGGACTACGACGCCTGGCGAGAGATCTGCCGAATCGTCAACTGTGTCGCTGAGTTCGTCGTGGCCGGTTGGCCGGACGTCATCGACCAGGTCGCTCAGGGCGAGATCGACACGGCTGCCGATGGTATTTCCATCACCGATGAACGCAAGGAGATCGTCGCCTACTCGCAGGCCTACATGACGGTCGACCAGAAGTTCATCAAGGCCGTGGGCGACGACCGCTTCAACAGCGCAGACGACGTCATCAACGGCGACGCTCTCGTCGGCACCCAGGTGGGCACTACCAACTTCGAGCTCGCTGACGAGCTCGTCGGTGGCGATCGCATCCTGGCGTTCGACCAGTTCGGTCTCGCCATCCAGGCGCTCATCCAGGGCGACGTCGACGTCGTCATCATCGATGACGCTGCCGGGCAGGGCTACGTGGGCGAGAACGCCGACTCCGTCGAGCTGATCGACGACGCGCTGCAGGCTGACCCGCTGGGCTTCATCTTCCCGCAGGACACCGACCTCATCCCGGCCGTCGACTACGCCATCGACATGATGCGCGACAGCGGCTTCCTCGACGAGATCGGCCAGATTTACTTCACCGACGCCTTCACCGTCACCTACGACGACATCGAGGGCTGAACCGAGCACCTGCTCGACTGAACTGACAGAGTGCGTCGGGCGAAAGCCCGGCGCATTCTGCTTTTTGGAGACGACATGACGCAGACCACCGCTCCGCACGGCGTGCCACTCGACGCAAGTCGATCACCGCTCGCCGGATTCCGGCGCATGCGCGGCCGCGAATTCCAATGGTGGCTCGCCGTGATGATGGCGATCATCGGCTGGATGCTCTTCCAGGTCATCGTGTCGGACGAGTACCGCGAGGCCTGGACGGCGATCAAGCCGGGCATGCAGACCACGCTTTACCTGACCGTCCTCTCATTCGTGGTCGCCGTGCCGCTCGGCCTGATCATCGGCATGGGACGGCTGTCGAAGAACCGATTCCTGAACACGATCTCCCAGGTGTACATCGAGTTCATGCGGGGAATGCCGATGATCGTGTGGATCTTCATCGTGCACAACGTGGCGACCCCCGAGATCGCCGACCTCCTCGGCATTCGCACTCGCTCGATCCCGATTCTGTACAGAGGCGCCGCCGCGCTCTGCCTCTTCTACGCTGCCTTCATCGCCGAGGTCTTCCGGGCCGGCATTCAATCCGTCGATCCCGGACAGGTCGAGGCGGCGAAAGCGACCGGGCTCAGCCGGTACCGCACCCAACGCCACATCGTCCTTCCGCAGGCCCTGCGCAACGCGTTGCCCGCTCTGGGCAACGACTTCATTGCCCTCATGAAGGACACCTCGCTGCTCTCGGTCATCGCCGTTCACGAGGTGACCCAACAGGCGCGGATCTACAGCGGGTCGAGCTTCCGCTTCCGCGAGGCGTTCTTCGTCCTCGCGGTCATCTACGTCACCCTCACCCTCGTCCTCAGCCTGCTCCTCCAGTGGTGGGAACGCAGGCTTGAGATTCCGGGGAACGACGAAGACTGACCCCGGCGTGACGATTTGGTGTCGCCATCCGTCATGGGAGCATGAGCATCGAACTCGACACCCGTATGACCGATACCACCACCGAGCTGACCGACGCCGTCAGCGCCACCTGGGATTCCTACATCGCCGAGGGCCGCGACCATCGGCCCGCCCTGTTCACATTCGGCTGCAGGCTCACCGGCAGCCCCTTCGACGGTGAGGATCTCGCCCAGGAGGCGCTGATGCGGGGCTTCAGGTCAACGGCCACTCAGCCGGGCGGCGTGCGGAACCTGCAGTCGTACCTGTTCCGGACGATGGCGAATCTCTGGATCGACCATCAGCGGCGGAACCATCCGGAGCCTGACAATGAAGCGATGGCCGAGGTCGTTGCCCCCGAGCCGGTGGACGTCGATGACGTGCGGGCGGCGTCGGAGCGGGTGCTCGCACTGTCACCGGCGCAGAGGGCCGCGGTCGTGCTCCACGACGCGTTCGGGTTCACCCACGCCGAGGTCGCGGAGATGACCGACAGCTCGGCCGGCGCGGTCCGCATGGCGCTCTCGCGGGCGAAGGACCAGCTCCGCGACCCGCAGCCCGCGCCCTCGACCGTGGACCGGTCCGTGATCGACGCGTTCATCGAGGCCTTCACGGCGGCCGACGTCGATCGCATCCGAACACTCCTGGCCGAGGACGTGGTGACTCGAGTGTTCCCGTGCCCGGGCGGCGTGGGCGCTGACGACGCGATGGCGGACGGCTGGATCAACGGCAGCATCTACCACCACCCCGACTACGAGCCGACGCAACGGCCGTTCCCCACCGAACTTCGCCACCTCGAGTTCGCCGGACAGCCGGTGATCGTCGCCATCCGTGGCGGCGCCGAGGGAATGCTGCTCGAAGAGGTGTGGCGGTTCTCGACGACCGATGGGCTGATCACCGACATCCAGGACTACTGCTTCTGCCGGGACGTCATCACCCACATCGGCGAGCAGCTCGGTGAACCGGTGCGTCTCCTCGGCTATCGGTTCGACGAGCGCCTCGGGCACCAGGAAGCGTTCCGCCACCCTCAGTCGACGTAGACTGTCAGCGAGCCGTCTCGGGCGAATCCGGCTAGCTGTAGCCCGGCCCGCTCAGCGGTCGCGGCAGCGAGTGCCGTAGGGGCGCTGACGGCGACGAGCGCACGGAAGCCCGCGGCCCACGCCTTGTGGACGAGCTCGAAGCTCGCCCGTCCACTGACGACCACGCCCTTGCCTGTCAACGGCACGTGTCCGTCGAGGAGGCTGCGGCCCACCAGCTTGTCGACGGCGTTGTGGCGCCCGACGTCCTCTCGCACGAGCGACACGTCTCCGCCCGGCTCGACGATGCCCGCTGCATGCACCGCACCGGTTGACTCGAACAGCTCCTGCGCAGGTCGAAGCAGGTCGGGGGCGGCGGCGAGCACCTGCCAGTCGACCCGATCCCCCACCACCGGAGCGAGCCGGGATGCCAGCTCCTCGATGTCGTCCGTGCCGCAGAACCCGCACGATGACGTCGTCGCCGCCAGGCGCGGTACCGGCTCCGGCGCCAGGCCACCGGTCGACACCGTGACGATGTTGAATGCCGTCGCCGCCGCCGAGCCGTTGGCGCAGTACTTCACCTCGAGAACAGGGTGGCCGTCGAGCAGACCCTCGTTGTGGCAGAAGCCGACCGCCAGCTCGAAGTCGTTGCCAGGCGTGCGCATCGTGGTGGCGACGCGGGTGCCGTCCAACTCGATCGCGAGCGGCTCCTCCGTGGCGAGCTGCGCTGGCGCGCGGCCCGCGTCGTCGTCCGCAGGCGACCAGTTGCGCACCAGACGACGTTCGCTTCGCGACCTCGGACTCACGCGCACAAGCGTACGACTACCGTGCGCAACATGACCCGTATCGGTGCCATGTTGCTGCGAGAGATCCCACCGGAGGACCTACAGGTGGCGGCGAGGGCGATCGCCCCGCGGCTCGACGAGCTCTGGATCATCGAGGACCTCAACTGGGCCGGGGGCGTCAGCCAGCTCGCCATGGTGCTGGATTCAACCGACGACGACACGAGCGGTCGGCCCGTCATCGGCCATGGCATCGCTCCGGCGCCGTTTCGCAACCCTGCCGCGCTGGCGATGGAGTGGGCGACGCTCGATCGCCGCTTCCCGAACCGGATCGTCGGCGGCATCGGCCACGGCGTACCCGACTGGATGAGGTGAATCGGCGAGTCTGTCGCCTCGCCGCTCACCCTCCTGCGCGAGACGATCGAGTCGACCCAGGCTGTGCTCGCCGGCCCCACGACCTACGAAGGCCGCTACGTCTCGATCGACAACGTCGCCCTGGAGTTCCCACCGCTGGGCTCCATTCCCGTCGTCGCCGGGGTGACCGGGCCGAACTCGCTGGAGCTCAGCGGCGAAGTCGCGGCTGGCACGGTCTTGCCGGGAGGCTCCGATGCCGACCAGATCCGTGAGGCTCAAGCCCGGATCGAGGTAGGGCGGACTCGAGCCGGCCGGACCGACTCGCACCGCCTCACCGTCTTCGTCGGCTATTTCTGCGGCGATGTCTCCACCCTCCCGCCGCCCCCGGAGGACGTGGAGGACGACTTTGCGATCGTCGGACCGTCACCCGACGCCGGGATCGAGGAGTTCCAGGCGATTCTCGACACCGCCTCGACTCGGTGGTGCTCATCCCGTTCGGGCCCGCGCCGGAGCAGCTCACGCTCTTCCACGAAGAGATCGCCCCGCACCTGACGAACGGCGGCGCAGCGTCGAACTAAGCGCGGATGAGGTCGGCGCGCAGGTGGTGGGTCAACGGCTGACCCATCGCGGCCATCCACATCTCGGTGACGAGCGCATCGCCCGCAACCTCGATGCGACGGCGCACCTCGCTGATCGGCTTGGCCGTACGGGTGCCTTCCACGCGTTCGGTGCGCAGCTCGATGACGACACCGCCGCCGGTCTCCTCGATCGAGCCGTGGTGGATCTCGACCACCCCGGTGGGTTGTGTGAGCACCATCTCCATCACCCGGTTGGGCTGGGGGCGCAGGTAGCCGACCTCCGTGTGGAGCGGGGCGTCGGACTGAGGATCTCGGGTCCGCTGGGTCATCGCCAAGAACGGCTTGCCCACATGACCGAAGGAGAGCTCCTCAAGGTACCCGAAGTCCGGGATCGTCGGGTAGTGCCCCTCCCCCGGGCCCCGCCAGGTGCCGAGCAGTGGTGCGAGGGCCTCACAGGCCGCATGGAGTTCAGCGGTACTCATCGGGGGGTCACGATATCGAGTTACGCACGACGTCATCGACTCGCCGCCGCCTGGTTCGTAGGCTCCGGCCATGTCTGCGCCGTCCGACTCCGCCCGCACCGTCACCCAGCGCTACTGCACCGCCTGGATGGCCGGCGATCTCGACACGCTCCTCACCTGCCACGGCGACGACATCGTGCTGCACTACTTCGGCGACAACCAGCTCTCCGGCGACCACGTCGGCAAGGATGCCGCGGTCGCCGCACTCATCACCGGTGCCGCCATCGCGGAGCGAGAGCTCCTGTCCGTCGACGACATCATGGTCGGCGAGGGGACGTCCACCATCGTGGTGACGGAGCGGTTCACGCGCGACAACGAATCCCACAAAGTCACCCGCGTCCTCCGTTACCGCATCGACGGCGACCATTTCGCCGAATGTTGGCTCTACGACGAAGACCAGCCGGTCATCGACCGCATGTGACGCTGAACGTGCCGGGCGCGAAGCGGCCCCACCCGCTCGGGATGGGGCCGACTTCCGAACTGCTTCGGGCGCGTGGCCGAAGGCTCTACATCTGGGACTTCTGAGCTGCGCTCAGAAGTCCATGTCCGGCATGCCGGGCATGCCGCCGCCGTCCTCGGGAGCGTCGGCGATGACGGCTTCCGTGGTGAGGAACAGCGCCGCGATCGAGCCTGCGTTCTGGAGAGCCGAACGGGTCACCTTGGCGGCATCGATGATGCCAGCCTCGACGAGGTCCATGTACTCACCAGTCGCGGCGTTGAGCCCCTCGTTGCCGGAGAGGTTGCGCACCTTGTCGACGATCACACCACCCTCCATACCGGCGTTGACGGCAATCTGGGTGAGCGGGCCTTCGAGCGACTTGGCGACGATGCGGGCGCCGACCTGCTCGTCGGCATCGGCGATGCCGTCGATGGCGGCCACCACGGCAGCCTGCGCACGGATCAGGGTGGTACCGCCACCGGCGACCACGCCTTCCTCGATCGCAGCCTTGGTGGTGGACACGGCATCTTCGATGCGGTGCTTCTTTTCCTTGAGCTCCACCTCGGTGGCGGCGCCGACCTTGAGAACGGCAACGCCGCCGGACAGCTTGGCGAGACGCTCCTGGAGCTTCTCGCGGTCGTAGTCGGAGTCGGTGTTGTCGATCTCGGCCTTGATCTGGTTAATCCGGCCGGCGACGTCGGCCTGCTCGCCCGCGCCTTCGATGACAGTGGTCTCGTCCTTGGTGACTACGACCTTGCGGGCCTCGCCCAGCATGTCGAGCTCGACGCCTTCGAGCTTCAGGCCGACCTCTTCGCTGACGACCTGGCCGCCGGTGAGGATCGCAATGTCCTGCAGCATGGCCTTGCGACGCTCACCGAAGCCCGGAGCCTTGACCGAGACGGAGGTGAAGGTGCCGCGGATCTTGTTCACCACGAGAGTCGCGAGCGCTTCGCCCTCGACGTCCTCGGCGATGATCAGGAGCGGACGGCTCGACTGCATGACCTTCTCGAGCACCGGAACGAGGTCGCGCACGGCGGTGACCTTCGAGCCGACGAGGAGGATGTAGGGATCGTCGAGCACGGCTTCCATGCGCTCGGCGTCGGTGACGGAGTAGGGCGAGATGTAGCCCTTGTCGAAGCGCATGCCCTCGACGAAGTCCAGGTCCAGACCGAACGTCTGGCCCTCTTCGACGGTGATCACGCCGTCTTTGCCGACCTTGTCGATCGCCTCGGCGATGGTGGCGCCGATCTCGGGATCGGCCGACGAGATGGCGGCGACGTTGGAGATCTGGTCCTTGTTCTCGGACACGTCCTGGGAGTTGTCGCGGATCGACTGAACGGCGACCTCGACGGCGGTCTCGATGCCGCGCTTGACGGACATCGGGTTGGCGCCGGCCGCGACGTTGCGGAGGCCCTCACGAACCATCGACCAGGCGAGGACGGTGGCGGTGGTGGTGCCATCACCGGCGACGTCATCCGTCTTCTTGGCGACTTCCTTCACCAGCTCGGCGCCGATGCGCTCGTTGGGATCCTCGAGCTCGATCTCCTTGGCGATGGACACACCATCGTTGGTGATCGTGGGGGCGCCCCACTTCTTCTCGAGCACAACGTTGCGGCCCTTCGGGCCGAGGGTGACGCGCACGGCGTCGGCGAGCTGGTTCATGCCCGCTTCAAGGCCACGCCGGGCCTCCTCGTCGAACTGGATCGTCTTGGCCATGATTCCTCCGGAAACTGGGTGAAGAAGGGCTCTGGCACTCTCGTGCCGAGACTGCTAATTCAATCCGGAGACAGGCGGAATCGCAACCGAGAGCGGCGAAGCTCCGTCAGAATCTCCGCGTTAGCCGCCAGCGACGGCCGGGACGATGCTGAGCGTCTCGCCGGCCGGCACGGGTGTGCCGAGACCGTCGAGGAAGCGAACGTCGTCGTCGCTCACGAACACGTTGACGAAGCGGCGCAGCGAGCCCTCGTCGTCGAGGATGCGCTCCTTGAACCCCGGGTGCGCGCCTTCGAGGCTGTCGATCACCTCCGCCACGGTGGCGCCGTCGACGGCGATCTCGGCCTCGCCTGCGGTGAGGGTGCGAAGGGTGGTGGGGACTCGAACGGTGACGCTCATGGTGGTGCTCCGAGGATGACTATGGAGGGGGCGAAGGTAATCCTGTAAATCCCGACCAACTTTATCGGATATAGGGATTTCCACCAACTGGTACGGCTCGGCGCATGTTGGCCCGATGACTTCGACGATCACTGCCGCATCCACCCCGTCCTCCACTGAGGCCCACGCCCGGCTCGCAGAACTCGTCGTCGAGCTGAGCGGCGCCGAGGTCACCGAAGCCCGCGTTGCGATCGATGACGCGCTCGCTCGCAACGGCGACACCGGCGACCAGTTGTTGAACATCGCCGATGCCATCATCACGCTACGAAACGGGCCCGCGGAAGTCTCGAGCGCCGACTGATCTACGCTGGAGGGCGTGGGACTCGAGCATCAGAAGAACGCCCCGAGCAAGGGCGGTGCCTCCCTCCCCACCCGGCTCGTCATCGGCGGCTTGGCCGTCTTCGGCGCAGTCAGCCTCGTCCAGTGGGTCCTCACGTCGCTCATCGCCTTCGTGAAGTTCGGGCTGCTGGTCGTCGTCGTGTTGGGCGTGGTCGGCGGGGTGCTCAGCGCCAAAGCTGGTCGCTGAGCAACGCCGCCGCGGCGTCGGAGATCGCCGCAGCCGTGTCGGTCATCGCGCGCTCGCCGTAGCGCTCGGTGAGATCGACGACAGGAATCGGCGCGGCGACCGTCGCCTGACCCACGACCGCGACGACCGGAACACCGGCCGCGTCCGCGAGATCCGTCACGCCGCCCACCACCTTTCCAGCGAACGAGCTCTCGTCGAGCCGGCCCTCCCCCGTTATGACGAGATCTGACATCTCGATCTGGTCGTAGAGCCCGACCGCATCGGCGATCAGACTGAAGCCGTCATGCAGCGTCGCGCCGATTGCCGCGAGACCGCCGCCGAGGCCACCAGCCGCGCCAGCCCGCTCGAGTTCGAGCACGTCGACGCCGTGCTCGTCGCGATACACCTGTGCCAGGCGATCGATGCGACGCTGGAGAAGCCCGACCTGCGCATCGGACGCTCCCTTCTGCGGCCCGAAGACGGCGGCCGCGTCGACGAACAAGGTACGGACATCGCACGCGACGTCGATATCCACCCCTCGGTAGCGGGGCAGCGGCGCCATGGCTCGGAGCGCGCCGAGACCGCCATCCGTCGTCGCACTTCCGCCCAGACCGACGAGGATCTGCGTGGCCCCGGCCTCGGCGGCGGCGGCGATCAGCTGACCGGTACCGGCGGTAGAGGCTTCCATCGGATCGTTGCCCTCGGCGCCCCCCGCCAAAAGCAGGCCCGATGCACGCGCCATCTCGATGACGGCCCTCCCGTCGCGGATGGCCCACTCAGCGGCGACCGGATCGCCGAGCGGGCCGGCGACGGTCGTGGTGCGGTTCGGTCCGCCGAACGCTTCCAGCGTGCCCTCGCCTCCGTCGGCCATCGGCTGGACGATCGCCTCACTGCCCACCGCCTCGACTGCCGACGCGACTGCCGCACCCACCTCGAGCGCGGTCGCCGTTCCCCGGAACTTGTCGGCGCACACGAGAACCCTCACCGAAGGAGGTGTAGCAGGTCGCTGGCGTCGGCAGGGTGGCGGTGCCGGTCGTACTCGTTTCCAATCGCGGACCGTTGTCGTTTCGCGACGACGGCGGCGAGCTCGTCGCCGACCAGGCCGCGGCGTTGGTCGAAGCCCTGGACATGACGCCAGACGCCCGGGCCTCGCAGGCCGCGGAACTTCGGCGCCGGGCCGGCGCTCGCCGGCCGGCCGACTGGCTCGCGGATCAGCTCGCAGCCATTGGCGAGTAGATCAGCTGCGGGCGCGGCCCGTCGCGGCTTGCGCCTGAGCGAGGATCGACCGGAGCAGTTCCTCGGCACCCGCTGGGCCGTCGACGACGATGTCCGCCCGGTTGCGGAGGATCGGCGGCGCCTCGGCCGAGTCGACCGCGACCCGGAGCGTGGCGACCCCGTGAACATCGAGTTCGTCGAGACCATCGAACGCCGGCAGGTCGCCGAGGTCGTCGCCGACGCAGGCAACCGGATCGAGGTCCTCGGCCAACTCGATCAGCGCGGTCCCCTTGTCGCGACGGATGGGCGGATGCAGCTCGAAGGAGCGCTTTGCGGGCCGGTGCTCCATGCCCGTCCGCTCGGCCTGCTCGGCCGCCCACTCGCTCAGCCTCGGCGCGAGATCGGGATCGCTGCGGTAGTGCAGCGTGAGCGAGAGTCCCTTCGCCTCGACGATCGCCGCGCCGAACGCTTCTGTCGCCAACTCGACGAGCTCACGGACCGCCGATCGGAACGGTTCGGCTTGGTGAAGCGTGTGGCGGACGCCGCGGTGCCGCCACTCGAGCCCGTACAACCCGACAACATCGATCTCCGTGGGAACCATGTCGTCGAGGTAGCGCACCGGGCGACGGCTGATGACAGCGACGCGCCCGAGGACTCCGCTCAACTCGACAAGCAAGTCCGCCATGCCGTCTCGAATGACCGCTTCATCCGGCTCCGCCGCGATGCCGGACAGCACACCGTCGAAGTCCAGAAAGAGACCGGCGCGTTCCGGCGCCCACCCGAACGGATCGAGTGGATCGCGTCACCTCGTGGGCCTGGCCTGGCTGCGGATCAGCGCAGCTGCTCGTCGGTGCCGAGCACCACGATGATGTCGGCGGCGGCGGCATCGGCCGCCCCACCTTCGCTGGCGAGGGACGCCGGATCGGCGGGCGCCTGCTCGAGCACGCTGGCATCGCCGGAGAGCGCCTCGGCCACCTGCTTCGCCTCCTCGGCGAATCCAGACGTGTAGTACACCGCGCTGTTTTCGATCGTCTGGTTGGGCGCGTTGCCTGCAGTGGCGACGTAGCCGAGGGCGGTCAGCACATCCTTGCGAGTTCCGGCGAGACCGCCGACGCCCGAGCCATTCAGCACGGCGACATGCACGTCGGACGGCGGGCGCAACGTGACGGTGTCGGTCGGCTCGGTGGTCGTCGTGTTGTCGGCGTCGGCTTCGGCATCGGCATCGGCATCGGCATCGGCATCGGCATCGGCATCGGCATCGGCATCAGCGTCGGCGTCCGCATCCGTGTCGTCCGTCGAGTCGCCGTCGCCGTTGCCCACGGGCAACGTCGCATCCGCGTCACCGGCGTCGAACCCCCACGCCAGCAGAGCGACGCCGATGATCAACGCTATGGCGATCAACACCCCGCCGCGGGCCGCAGCCCCTCCCGCCGACTTCACGAACGATCCGTCGTCCGCCGCGTAGCGTCCTGGTGCAGTCATCAGCTGAGCTCCTCGCTGGTTGCGCCCACATGTTCGGCACGAGAGCGACGACGTCGATCTCGCATTCGCCGGAGTCGACGAACGACCAGTGGGTCGTGCGCCTCCGCCTCCGGGCGATCGATGAGCTCGTTCAGGATCTCGTAGTAGCGAGTGGTCGACAACTCGAGTTGGCCATGGATGGCCTCCTCTTTCGGACCGGGCTCGGTCCACCACGTCCGTTCGAAATCGAGGACGGCCGCTTCGGCCTCCGTGAGCTGCATCCCCCCAGCCTTGCAGAAACGAGGCCGTGGGTGGCGCCGGGGGCGCTCTACGCTGTCAGAACACGCCCGTGTAGCTCAGTTGGTAGAGCAGCTGTCTTGTAAACAGCAGGTCGCAGGTTCAACTCCTGTCGCGGGCTCTGTCGAGCTGAGAGACTTGCGCCGTGCGTGCGACCGACCTCATGGGCCTGGACATCGCGCTGCCGGAGTTCAACCAGATGAACCGCAAGCCGTTGTTCGTGCATGATCGTTCACGGCTCGCCACCGCGACCTCGATCTGATTCGTTGCGCCCGACCGCGTCGCCGCCGCGAACTTCGCGGGGGCTCGGCTCTATCTCCTGCAATTCGACCTGACGACGCGAGATTGGCAGATCCTCGACTCGGTCGACACGACGTTCGAGGATCAACTCGTCACCACCGACCTCTTGGAGGTCGACGATGCGGGGCAGATCATCACGAGCAACTTCCACCGCTACACGGCGAGCCTCTACCGGTACGAGAACGACACGGTCGAGTTCACGCGCGACATCGACGTCGAGTTCGGCGGGGACACGCACCGCGGCCTGATGGCAGTCACCAAATACGGCGACAACATGATCTCGATCCGCCGAATCGGCGGCCGCTTCCGACGGTGGGCGCCCGAGATCCGCCGTCAGCTCTCGGCGGCCTGACGACAACACCGTCAGGGTTGGCCGGTCCTTTGCGCCAGTCAGTTCCCGCGGGTGCGGGCAACCTCGTAGCAGGCCACTGCGGCGGCAGCACTGACATTGAGGCTGTCGAGGACGCCGGCCATCGGGATCGAGGCGACCGTGTCGCACCGTTCACGGACCAGGCGGGACAGGCCCGCGCCTTCGGCACCGAGGGCAAGGGCGACCGGTTCGTCGGCGACGGTGAGCTCGTGGATCGAGCACTCACCACCCGCGTCGAGGCCGACGTTCCAGATGCCGCGCTTCTTCAGCGTGGTCATCGCGGCGGGCAGCCCGCCAACGAGCGCCATCGGGAGGTGCTCGATCGCGCCGGCGGCCGACTTCGCAACCGTGGGGGTGATGCGGGCGGCCCGGTGCCGCGGCAGCACGATGCCGGACACACCGGCGCACTCGGCGGTGCGCAGAATCGCGCCGAGGTTCCCGGGGTCCGTGATGCCATCGAGGAGCAGCAAGAACGGCGGCGACCCGTCGAACCCGGGTTCGAGGAGTTCCTCGAGCTCGGTCGGCCGTAGTGGTTGGGCCGTCGCCAGCACACCCTGGCTGCCCTCGGTCCGGGTCATGGACTCGAACTTCGCTCGGCTGATCTCGGTGATCGTGACCTTGGCCTCGTCGGCCAGGTCGATGATCTCGTCGAGAATCGGCGCCGCGTCGAGGTCACCGGCGAGCAAGACCTCGCGTGTGCGGCGGGTGCCGGCGAGGAGAAGCTCGCGAACCGCGTGGCGACCCTCGACCTGGTCGCCGCCGAGCGACCCGCCCTTGCCCCCGCCTCCGTCGGCCGCGCGTACCGGCGTGGTCCCGCGCTGCCCGTCGCGTCCACGCCCACGGTTCGGCCCGCCGCCGGATCCCTTACCTCCGCCTACACCCTTCGGCCCCCGGGGGCCGCCCTTCGGACCCTTGCCCGCACCGCGGCTCATCGGGCCACCAGCGCCACGGCCCAAGCCACGACTCCCTCGCCCCGCCCGAGTGCGCCCAGGCCTTCGCTGCGTCGACCGGTGACGGTGACGGGAGCGCCGGCGGCGGTGGAGAGATTGGCTTCCATCTCCGCTTTCACGGGCGCCAGCTTCGGGCGATCGAGCACGACCGAGCAGTCGATGTTGCCGGGGCGCCAACCCGCGGCGCGAACGGCATCAGCGGCGCGACGCAGCAAGTCAACGCTGTCGGCGCCGGCCAGTTCGGGATCGGTGTCGGGGAACATCTGGCCGATGTCGCCGAGACCGGCCGCGCCGAGAAGTGCATCGGTGCACGCATGCGCAACCACATCGGCATCGCTGTGCCCGGCGAGCCCAGGAGCATCGTCGAAGCGCACACCACCGAGGACGAGCGAACGGTCCGGGTCGTCACTGAACGCGTGGACGTCAAACGATTGACCCACCCGAAACGGGATCTCGTCGCTCACGCGTCACGCTCGAGATGGTCATGCTCAAGACGGTCACGTTCCACGAAGAGTGCGGCGATGTCGAGGTCGAGCGGCGTTGTCAGTTTGATGTTGCGTCGATCTCCGTCCACGACCACCACTGTGCCACCGTTGTCCTCAACAACGGTCACGTCATCTGTCGGATCTCCGCCGGTCGCGTGCGCGGCCCGCAAGGCCGATGCCGCGAACCCCTGCGGCGTCTGGACCGCAACGACCTCCGACCGATCGACGGTTCCGCCGCCGCGTCGGCGAAGCGTATCGACGATGGGAACCGCCGGCGTGACGGCGTCCGCCCCGGCAGTGACCGCGTCGATGACTCTTATGTAGATCGCATCGGTCGCGAGGGGGCGGGCCGCGTCGTGGACGAGCACGATGTCGACATCATCGGGAACCGCGGCGAGACCGTGGCGGACAGAGCTGGCGCGCGACTCCGCACCGACGACCTCGCGGAACACGACTCCGTTCGGCGGCTCGATCGGCATGATGCCCGGGCCGGGTTCGGCGGGGGTGACAACGACGACACCGTCGCTGTGCCGAGCCGCCGTCGCGATGGACCGATCGACCACACGCGTGCCGACGAGATCGAGGAATTGCTTCGGCGCACCGAAGCGGGTTCCTGCTCCTGCGGCCACGACGATGGTCCAAACCGAGCTGCGCTGGCCACCACTCATCGACGTCGCCAGGCTGCACCAGATAAGTTCACCTGCCTAGTCTGGTGGCCGCCCATGCCTGACACCAGCACACTCCGCGCCACCCTGCTCTTTGCCGAGGTCGGCGAGGAGCATCTCGCCCGGATCGCCGCCACCGCCTCCGACCGGTCGCTGCGGCGTGGCGATGTCCTCTTCGCGGAGGGGCAAGAGCCGGACCAGATCTACATCGTCACCTCCGGACGGATCGCGATCGCCAACAAGTCGATCGACGGCCGCGAGTCCGTCGTCGCCCTGATGGAAGCCGGTGACCTGTTCGGCGAGATGCCGCTCTTCGACGGTGGCGGCCGCTCGGCCGAGGCACGGGCGCTCGAGCCGTCGGGCGTCATCGCCATCCCCTACGGGCCGGTGCGCGCCCTCTACGAGGAGGAACCAGCCGAGCTGTGGAGCGTGGTGAAGCTGCTTGCGCAACGGCTCCGCTCAATGGACGAGACACTCGCCGACTCCGTTTTCCTCGATGTCACGGGCCGCACGGCGAAGCGGCTGCTCGAACTCGCCGGCGAAGAAGACGAGTTCACGCTGCCGATCACCCAGGAAGAGCTCGCCGGCATGGTCGGCGCCAGCCGCGAGAGGGTGAACAAGGCGATCGCATCGTTCGTGAAGCTCGGGTGGCTCGAGCAGAGCGACCGCCGCTACGTGATCACCAACCGCGAACAGCTCTCGATCCGCTCACGCTGAGCGGAGACGAGCGCCTCAGCTCGGCCCGACTTCGGCGAGCTGCAGGGCAGCCGCGAGCGTGGGCGCCCGCAGGAGCGACAGTCCGTCGGGAGCCTCGCCGGTGGCGTGGGGAACGATCGCCCGCCGGAACCCCATCCGCGCAGCCTCGGAGAGGCGACGGTTGATGTGGCTGACGTGGCGCAGCTCGCCGCCGAGACCCACTTCGCCGACCACGACCAGATCGTCATCCAACGAGTGACCGGTGAGCGACGACGCGACGGCAAGCGCAACACCCGCGTCGGCTCCGGGATCGAAGACGCGGGCACCACCGACCGCGAGGGCGTAGACCTCGGCGTTCGAGACCGGCAGCCCCACGCGCCGCTCGAGGACCGCAAGCAGCATGGCGAGTCGACCCTGGTCCAGCCCCTGCGCACTGCGCCGCGGCGTGGCCAACTGCGAAGGGGCGACCAGCGCCTGCACCTCGACGAGCAGCGGCCGATTGCCGTCGACGGTGGGGACTACGGCCGAGCCGGACACGCCGGTGACCCGATCAGCCAGGAAGAGCCCGCTGGGGTCGTCCACCGGGGCGAGACCGAGTTCGTCCATCTGCAGGAGACCGACTTCACTGGTCGGACCGAAGCGGTGCTTCGACGCCCGCAGTCGCCGCAATCCGTGATCGCGATCGCCGTCGAACTCGAGCACGGTGTCGACGACATGCTCGAGAACCCGCGGGCCGGCGAGCGTGCCTTCTTTGGTGACGTGGCCGACGAGCAGCATCGCGATCCCGCGCCGCTTCGCCTCCTGGGTGAGCACATGGGCGCAGTCGCGTACCTGGGCGACAGAACCTGGCGCCGACGACAACGCCGGGTCGACCAGCGTCTGCACCGAGTCGATGACGACGAGGTCCGGCTTCACTTCGTCGAGCTGCGCGAGCACGTGTGGGAGCGCCGTCTCCCCCACCAACCAGAGCTCGTCGTGAAGCGCCCCGAGCCGGTCGGCGCGGCCGCGAACCTGCGAGGCCGACTCCTCGCCGGAGATGTAGAGCGCTCGCTGGCCCGACTCGGCAACCGAGCCGGCGAGCTGCAGGAGCAGCGTGGACTTGCCGATGCCGGGCTCACCACCGACGAGGGTGACAGAGCCCGGGACGAGCCCGCCCCCGAGCACCCGATCGACCTCGACGAGCCCCGTGGACCGGATCTGCGACGATTCGTCGGCCACCTCGGCGATGGGGCGAGCAACGGCGGAGGGGCCCGTCATGATCAACGGTTCCTCACGCACGTCGAGCTCCTCGACCAACGTGTTCCACTCGCCGCAGCCGTCGCAACGACCCGCCCATTTCGGTGCGGATGCGCCACAGCTGGTGCAGCGGTGAATGGTGCGGGTGCGAGCCATGTGAGGACCCTAGATCGCGGGTGTGACAGTCAGCCGCCGCGGCTGCGGAGCAGATCCTCGAAGCCCCGGACCAGTGTGTGGTCGGTCTGCGGCGAGGGTTCATTGCCCGCGACGAAGAGGCCGGTTGCCATGCCGAGCTCCTTGGCTGCGTCGAGGTGCTCCGGCACGTTGCTCAAGTAGAAGCAGTCGAAGAGATCGACCGACATCGTTCGGCGGGTGGCCTCGAACAACGCCGGCTCCGGCAACAGCGAACCGATCTCGCCGCTGACCATCCACGAGGCGACTGCGTCGTCCAGCGCCGCCACCCGACGAAGCCGGTCGCCCCAGGCGCGGGGCTGGTTGCCGACGGCAGCGACGGGCAGCCGACTCGCCCGCATCCGATCGAGGAACGGGTGCAGGCCCGGCACGAGTCGGAACGACGAGAGGTACTTCGTCTCCAACTCCTCGGCCGCCGGTCCGAGCCCGACGTCGGCCCAGAACTCCTCGACAGACATCCGCCCGAGCACCAGCTGACGGTGCAGATCACGCACCTCTTGGGGGTCCACGTCTGGGCGCTCGGCGGTGACGAGGGGCAGCAGCAGCCCTTCGACCGGGTCGGTGGGGCGAACGAGAACGCCGTGCACGTCAACGACCAGGAGGCGCAGCATCCGGCGCCGCGGTCGATTGGCCTCCTCTGCTCGGATGGCCGCCCGATCCTGACGGCGACGGACGTCGCGCCGGCGTCGGCCTTTGGGCATGCGGATCCTCGCGAGTGCGGCAGCGCCGAGGCGGGCCAGGGCAATCCCGATCAGGAGCAGGAACGCCAGCAGCGCAACCATTGCCCAGACCCGCGGAAGGATGTCCTCGGTGGTCGACGATGCGTCGAGGATGACGCGCTGTTCGACGCCGAACTCCGTCTCCCACACGACCGCCTCGCCGTCTTGCTCACCCGTCTCGGTCCGCTCGGAGTCCGGGAGGCGAACCCGCACGATGATCAGATTTCCGTCGAGCCGCTCCTCGAGGAGCTCGTTACGGGTGTCGAGATTGAGGCCCGTCGGCAGGAACTCGTCGATGAACGACGCCAGATCCGGGTTCGGATTGACGGTGCCCGTGAGGGAGTAGGACGTCTTCGCGGGTGCAAGCCCGATGCGGTCGAAGGAATGCGACTTCTCGAGCGCGATGTCCGTGAAGACCAGTTCCACGCCGGCAGTGCCCTCACGGACAGTGTCGCCGTCGACAATCTCGGCGAGCACGCCCGGCAGCGCGTCGGGATGTTCGAACCGCTTCGCCGCGGAGAACTCCATGGCGCCATTGGCGTTGATGTCCGGACCCTCGATCGTCCATCCGGCATCGATCAGGTCGTCGAACTGCAGGGAATCCGGGGCGTCCGCCAGCGCTGCGACCGCGTCGGCATCAGCAACGACGGAGACGGTCACCGTGCCGGAGCCGCCCGGCTCGACATGGATGTCGACGGTCGTGTCGACCCGGCAGGCGCTGGCCAGGAGGACAAGTACCCCCAGGAGCAGCAAACGGACCCGACGCATCAGTCCGACGCTAGACGCCAGAACACCAACGCGGACACCACTGCCAAAACGCGAAGGAGGACCGACCCCGCCAGTCGGCCCTCCTCACTGTTGCCACAGGCGAAGCCTGCGGTTTGTTCTCACCGCCGGGTCTCCCCGGTGGATCACCCGCCGTGCCAGTCCTATCGAATGACCCCACCCGGCTCTTGACACAACGAGGACGGGTAGAAGCACATGGACAACGAATCGAGTGACGATGCTCCCGAAACGAGTAGGGCGCTTGACTCGGGCGAGCATGGTCTCTATTTTACTAGAACGTTAATTAAGGACTTGCTCAAATAAGGAGGACGACATGACTGCGGCAACGCTGGACGAGCAGCTGAACGACACGTTCGCCGCCATCGCCCACCCGACTCGGCGCGCCATTCTCTCTCGTCTCGCCCGCGGCGAAGCGAGCGTCAGTGAGCTCGCCGAACCGTTCGAGATGACGCTTCCCGCTGTCTCGCGCCACATCCGCGTGCTGGAGAATGCCGGCCTCATCAAACAGGGCCGTCGCGCCCAGTACCGGCCCTGCACGCTCGACCCGCGTCCGTTGGAAGCGGTCGCCGGCTGGACGGAGCAGTATCGCCACGTCTGGGAAGCCCGCTTCGACCGGTCGGACGACTACGTCCACGAACTCACGACAGACCCGGATCCTCAAGACCAACCCGACCAAGAAGAAGGAACCTGACATGACCGACAACGCCGTGGAGCTCGAACGCACCATCGACGCACCGATCTCGCTCGCACGGGAGCTGTGGACCAAGGCCGAGCACTTCGCGGCCTGGTACGGCCCTGAAGGCGCGGCCATTCCCGTCGCCGAGATGGACGTCTAGTCCGGCGGCCGGCGCCACATCTGCATGGAGATGGAAACGCCCAATGGCACGATGCAGATGTGGTTCGTGGGCGAGTACCGCGAGGTCGACCCCACGTCCCGGCTCGTCTACACGGAATCGATGCCCAACGAGGCCGGCGACGTCCTCTCCCCGGCGGACATGGGCATGCCCGGCGATCATCCTGTGGTCACCGAGATCACCGTCGAGCTTGAGGACCTCGGGGCACAGACGCGGTTCGTGATGACCCACGCCGGCATTCCCGCCGACTCTCCGGGCGCAATGG
This sequence comes from Acidimicrobiales bacterium, assembly GCA_029246685.1. GTDB lineage: Bacteria > Actinomycetota > Acidimicrobiia > Acidimicrobiales > Aldehydirespiratoraceae > JAJRXC01. The sequence continues at coordinate 83,198 of JAQWMR010000005.1, forward strand.
GTTGGAACATGGCCCTCGACAAGCTCGTGGCTCGCGTCGCCGACCTCGCCGGAGGCTGAGCGACCTCTACGATCGGCGACGTGAACGAACGCCACCTGGATCTGCCATCAGTGGCCACGGCCGTCGCGTTGGGCGCGGCGGCCGCTGTCCACTTCGCTTGGGCCCGCGGGTCCACGTGGCCCCGTGAGAGCGAGGACGAACTCGCCGACCTCGTCGTGGGCAAGCGCCCGATGCCCCCGCCGGCCGCGTCAGCAGCCGTGGCCGCGGCGCTCACAGGAGCAGCGGCAGCCGTCCTCGTCGGTGTGCACACGAAGGCGGACAGCACGATCGGCAACGCCGCCCGCCTGGCCACCAAGATCGCCTCGAGGACGCTCCGAACGCGAGGCATCGGCGGCTTGGTGATGGCGCGCGCCGGAATGGCGACGAGCGGCGACGCGACGGAAGAGTTCCGGAGACTGGACCAGACGTTCTACAGCCCGCTGTGCCTGGCCCTGAGCGTGGGCACCGCTCGGAGCGCTCGGCTCTCAGCCGAGCGCAGCGAGGCTGCCGAGAAGTCGCTGAGCTAGAACGCGTCGAGGGCGTCTTCGAGTTCGGGCTCGGGGGGCTCGAACCCCTCGATGGCCCGGAAAACGATCACGAGTTCGTTGTCGGACTCGGGGTCCGGCTCGACGTCGACGATGATGATCTCGCCGGCGCGGAACTCCTTGTAGAGGAGCTTCTCCGACAGCGGATCCTCGACGAGGCGCTGCAGCGCACGCCGTAGCGGACGGGCGCCCATCGTGGGGTCGTAGCCCTTCGCCGCGAGATGGTCCTTGGCGGCGTCGGTGAGCTCGAGGCCCATGCCCTGGCCACCGAGCTGGACGGCCGTGCGGCTGACCATGAGGTCGACGATCTGGCGGACCTCGGGCTGGCTGAGCTCGTGGAAAACGATGGTGTCGTCGATGCGGTTGAGGAACTCCGGCCGGAAGTGATCCTTCAGCGCGTCGTTGACCTTTTCCTTCATCTTCTCGTAGCTGACGGCCTCGTCACCGGAGCCGAAACCGATCTGCGCCTTGCGGAGATCGGCGGTACCGAGGTTGGAGGTCATGATCAGCACGGTGTTGCGGAAGTCGACCGAACGACCTTGTGAGTCGGTCAGGCGACCCTCTTCGAGGATCTGCAGCAGCGTGTTGAAGACGTCGGGGTGGGCCTTCTCGACCTCGTCGAAGAGCACCACGGAGAACGGCTTGCGGCGGACACGCTCGGTGAGCTGACCGCCCTCTTCGTAGCCCACGTAGCCGGGAGGCGAGCCCACGAGACGGCTGACGGTGTGCTTCTCCATGTACTCCGACATGTCGAGGCTGATGAGTGCGGACTCGTCGCCGAACAGGAACTCGGCGAGCGTCTTGGCGAGCTCTGTCTTACCGACACCGGATGGGCCGAGGAAGATGAACGAACCGCTCGGACGCTTCGGGTCCTTGAGACCGGCGCGCGTGCGGCGGATTGCTTGGGAGACCGCCTTGATGGCGTCTTCCTGACCGATGACCCGCTTGTGGAGTTCTTCCTCCATGCGCAGGAGCTTCTCGGTCTCCTCTTCGGTGAGCTTGTAGACGGGGATCCCGGTCCACAGGGACAGCACCTCGGCGATGGCCTCTTCGTCGACTTCGTCGAACAGGTCGACTCCCGAGGCCTTGGCCTCGCCTTCCATCGACTCACGACGGGCGAGGAGATCCTTCTCCTTGTCGCGCAGACGACCAGCCTCTTCGAACTGCTGGCCTTCGACGGCGTCCTTCTTCTCTCGGACGACGTCGGCGAGCTCCGCTTCGAGTTCCTTGTATTCCGGCGGCGTCTCCATGCGCTTGATGCGCAGACGCGAGCCGGCCTCATCGATGAGGTCGATGGCCTTGTCCGGCAGGTGACGATCGGCGATGTAGCGATCGGCGAGGTTTGCCGCCGCGACGAGGGCCTGATCGGTGATCGTGACCCGGTGATGGGTCTCGTAGCGGTCGCGCAGGCCCTTCAGGATCTCGATGGTGTGGGGAACCGTGGGCTCGTCCACGACCACCTTCTGGAAGCGACGCTCGAGCGCCGCGTCCTTCTCGAGGTGCTTGCGGTACTCGTCGAGTGTGGTGGCGCCGATGGTCTGGAGCTCACCGCGGGCGAGCATCGGCTTGAGGATGGAGGCCGCGTCGATCGCGCCTTCAGCCGCGCCGGCACCGACGAGCGTGTGGATCTCGTCGATGAAGAGGATGATGTCGCCGCGGGTCTTGATCTCCTTGAGCACCTTCTTGAGGCGTTCCTCGAAGTCACCGCGATAGCGCGAGCCGGCGACCAAGGCGCCGAGGTCGAGCGTGTAGAGCTGCTTGCCGTGGAGCGTCTCGGGCACGTCGTCGCCCGCGATCGACTGGGCGAGGCCCTCGACGATGGCGGTCTTACCGACGCCGGGCTCACCGACGAGCACGGGGTTGTTCTTGGTGCGGCGGGAGAGGATCTGCATGACCCGCTCTGTCTCGCGGGAACGGCCGATCACAGGATCGAGGCCCTTCTCACGGGCGAGTTGCGTGAGGTTGCGACCGAATTGGTCCAGCACAAGTGATCCGGACGCACTGTCGCCGCCCGATCCACCGGCCGTGGCGCCGGCCTTCTCGCCGCTGCCGCCGGAGCTGCCCGACGATTCGCCGCCGCCACCGCCGCCCGAACCGGAATAGCCGGAGAGCAGCTGGATGACCTGTTGGCGGACGCGGCTCAGGTCCGCGCCGAGCTTGACGAGCACCTGCGCGGCGACGCCTTCGCCCTCGCGGATGAGGCCGAGAAGGATGTGCTCGGTGCCGATGTAGTTGTGGCCGAGCTGCAGCGCCTCGCGGAGACTCAGCTCGAGGACCTTCTTGGCCCGAGGCGTGAACGGGATGTGGCCACTGGGCGACGAGCCGCCCTGGCCGATGATCTCCTCGACCTGGTTGCGCACGGCCTCCAGGGAGATGCCGAGCGACTCGAGTGCCTTCGCAGCGACACCCTCGCCCTCATGAATGAGGCCGAGGAGGATGTGCTCCGTGCCGATGTAGTTGTGATTGAGCAGGCGCGCTTCTTCCTGCGCCAACACCACAACACGACGAGCTCTGTCGGTAAACCGCTCGAACATCGGGTTATCCCTCCCAGGTCTGGGTCGTTGCGGAGAGTGTACCGGTGTGGATCGGCCTGAAACGGTCGAAACCGGTGAACTCCTGTAGTGCCCATCGGCACATGTGGTGTCGGTGTGAATTCCGACCGTCAATCTCGTATGGGCTGAGCAGGGGGATTTCACATAGCGTGTGCCTGTGGCGACGTCCCCACTGTCCATTCTCCCGAGCATGGAAGATGACCTGAAGCGCGTCGAAGACGAGCTTCTCCGCACCGTCGCGGCAGAAGGCGACTTCCTCACTGAGGTCGCCTCGCACCTAATCCTCGCCGGCGGGAAGCGCGTGCGGCCGGGCTTCTCCATCGCTGCATCGTCCGTTCTCGACCCCGAAGGCCACCCCGCGTCACTCTCGGTGATCCGCGGCGGTTGTGCCGTCGAGCTCGTTCACATCGGGTCGCTCTACCACGACGACGTGATGGACGACGCCACAACACGGCGCAGCGTGAAGAGCGTCAATGCCCAATGGGGCAACCTGCGGGCCATTCTCGCCGGTGACTATCTGCTCGGCCGATCGTCGGAGATCGCCGCGGATCTGGGCACCGAAGTGGCCGGCATCCTCGCCACGACCATCACGGAACTCTGTGAGGGCCAGATCCTCGAGCTCGAGTCGGCCTACTCCACCGACCGCTCGATCGATGCCTACGAACGGTCCATTTCCGGCAAGACCGCCTCCTTGCTCGCGACCGCCTGTCGCATCGGCGCCATCGTCGGCGACCTGCCCCGGCCCGCGGTCGAGGCGATGACCGAGTTCGGCAAGGCCTACGGCATGGCCTTTCAGGTGGTGGACGACATCCTCGACATCATCGCCACCGACGAACAGCTCGGGAAGCCGGCCGGCAACGACCTCGTCGAAGGCATCTACACGATGCCGGTGATCCACACGCTGGCTGATCCGAACCTCGGCCCGCAGCTGCGCCCGCTGCTGACCGCCGATATCACGCCCGCCGACCGCGACCGGGCCCGCGAGCTCGTCCGTGAAAGTGATGGTGTCACTGTCGCCCTCGATGTCGCCCAGAGCTGGGCGGACAAGGCCGCCGCGACACTCACCGATCTGCCCGATACCCCTGGGGCCCGGGCCCTGCGGGCGGCGGCCGATCACCTGATCGAGCGAGCCGCTGCGCCGCTCGGACGCAAACGGTTCAGCCGCAAGGCCCGCTAGGCGCCACGCTCGGCGCGTCGATTCGCCCTCGCTCGCCGATGACCGCTCCCACCTACCTGTTCATCCTGTGCCCGCCCTACTCGGGGTCGACGCTGCTGTGGCGTCTCGTCGCGACGTCTTCCAACGTTTCGGTACTGCCCGCGGAGGGTCAGTTTCTCCCAGAGGTCAAGGACGAGATGCGCGCGGCCGCATGGGAACCGGACGTCGATGTGTCCTGGCCCAGAATCAAGGAGGTCTAGGACAGCTACTGGGACCTCAAGATGCCGGTCCTGGTGGAGAAGAGCCCGCCCAACGCGGCCCGAACCGACGCAATCGTCGGGCACTTCTCCCCCGCCGCGTTCCTCGTCATGGCGCGTGAGTCCAACGCACTCGTGGACGCGGTAGTCGAGGCGAACGGCGGTCCGCTCGATGTCGTCGCCGACGTTGTCGGTGGCGCCGACTTCCTGCCGTGGCTCGACGCCCTCAGCCGAGACGGCCGCTACGTCACCTCGGGCGCCATAGCCGGACCGATGGTCGAACTCGACCTCCGCACCCTCTACCTCAACGACCTCGAGCTGTACGGCGCCACGATTTTCGAACCACAGATCTTCGCCGACCTCGTCGGCTACATCGAACGCGGCGAGGTGCGCCCGGTCCTCGGCGGCACGTATCCGCTCGAACAGATCCACGAAGCGCAGGAAGCCTTCGGCAGAAAGGCCCACATCGGCAACCTCGTCATCACGATGTGACGTCGGGTTCCGGTGCTGGCTCGTCGGCGCTGCCCTGTTCGGGGCGTAGTGTCGGGAACAGGACGACGTCGCGGATCGTCGTGGTGCCGGTGAGCAGCATCACCAGTCGGTCGATGCCGATACCGAGGCCGGCGGTGCCGGGCAGGCCGTACTCCAACGCTCGGATGTAGTCCTCGTCGACAACCATTGCCTCGTCGTCACCCGCGTCGCGGTCTGCTTCCTGCGACTCGAAACGCTCCCGCTGGACGGCCGGATCCTGCAGCTCCGAGAAACCGTTGCCGAGTTCACGTCCGGCCACGATCGGCTCGAAACGCTCGGTGTAGCCGGGCCGTTCGCGATGCTCGCGCGACAGCGGCGACACTTCCGCCGGGTAGTCCGTGACGAACACCGGACCCCAGAGTTCGGACTCGGTCGTCTTCTCGTAGATCTCGAGGATGAGTTTGCCCGGTCCGTAGTGGGCCTCGTGTTCGACGCCGAACTTCTCACACAGCGCTCGGAGCTCGTCGAGCGGTGTGTCGAGGCTCACCTCGACGCCCGCGTGCTCGAGAATCAGATCCTCCATCGTCGCCCGCCGCCACGGAGCCGACACGTCGAGTTCTCGTCCGTCGTAGTCGATCGTCGTGGTGCCGAGAACATCGATCGCCACCGCGGCGACCATCTCTTCGGTGAGCGTCATCATGTCGTTGTGGTCCGCGTAGGCCCAATAGAGCTCGAGCATTGTGAACTCGGGGTTGTGCCGAGTGGACATCCCCTCGTTGCGGAACACTCGACCGATCTCGAAGACGCGTTCCATGCCGCCGACCACGAGGCGCTTCAGGTAGAGCTCGGGGGCGATGCGCAGGTAGAGCTCGCGATCAAGCGCATTGTGATGAGTCGTGAAGGGCTTCGCGTGCGCACCGCCGGGGATGGGGTGCAGGATCGGCGTCTCGACCTCGATGAAGTCGCGCTCGGCCAACCAGTTGCGCATCGAGGCGATGATCTGAGACCGCTGACGGAAGGAAGTACGAGCTTCCTCGGTGACCCAGAGGTCTACGTAGCGCTGCCGGTAGCGGAGGTCCTGATCGCTGATGCCGTGCCACTTGTCGGGGAACGATCGCTGAGCGTGCGCGAGCACGGTCCACTCATCGACACGGACCGAGAGCTCGCCCCGCTTGGTGTTCATCACGATGCCGGTAACAAGAACCCAATCGCCGATGTTCAACCCGGTGAAGCCATCGAAGTCGGGTGTGGACTTCGCCATCGCGAAGAGCTGGATGCGACCGGTCGAGTCCTGGAGCACGCCGAAGGCGAGCCTGCCCTGGTCGCGGCGCAGCATGAGCCGACCGGCGATGGAGACGACGACGGCGGTCTCTTCGCCCACTTCGAGACTGTCGTGGTCCTCGAGGATCTGGGCCGTCGTCGCGGTGACGTCGGCTCGATACGGGACGTCGCTGCTCATCGTCGAATCACCTTTGGTTCCTCATCATCGGGTCACCGCTGGTTCCGCTGGTGGACGATTCGCAGACCGTGAAGTGTCAGGAACGGCTCGACGTGTTCGATCGATTCCGCAACCGGGGAGATCAGGTGGGCGAGGCCGCCGGTCGCGACCACGTTGATGTCGCCGAGCTCGGCAGCGAAGCGCTCGACCATCCCGTCGATCATCGCGGCGAATCCGTACACGGCGCCGGACTGGATCGACTCGACCGTGGACTTGCCGATGACGCTGCGCGGCTCCACGAGCTCGATCGCCCGCAGCTGGGCGGCGCGGCCGAAGAGCGCGTCGAGACTGATCTCGACGCCGGGAGCGATGGCGCCGCCGAGGAACTCGCCCTCGGCGGAGATGACATCGAAGTTGTTGCCCGTTCCGAAGTCCACGACCACGGTCGGTCCGCCGTAGAGGTCATGGGCGGCGATCGCGTTGGCGATGCGGTCCGCGCCGACCTCCTTCGGGTTGTCGTAGAGGATCGGCATGCCGGTCTTCACACCGGGCTCGATGATGATCGGCTCGAAGGACAGGTAGCGATCGACCATGTCTCGGAGGTTGGCGAGTATGCGAGGGACACCGGAACAGATCGCCACGCCGTCGAGGTCCGTCTCGAGATCCACGTCGGTGGTGTCGAGCAGCGACCGGATCGCGATCGCGTACTCATCCGACGTGCGCTCCTGGTCGGTCGAGAGACGCCAATGGTCGACCAAACCGACGGCAGCGCCGTCGCCTGCCTCGCTGTCGAGGTCGTAGAGCCCGAGGACGTTCTGGGTGTTGCCGACGTCGATCGTAAGAAGCACTCCGAAACGCTATCGGTTCAGCCCAGGCCTCGTGAATCCTGTTTGAGGGCGAGATCGACCGACACGGCCGAAGCGACGACCAGGCTGCGCATCGGTTCCTCGAGCGGTCGGTGGATCTGCAGCACGTAGTTGTCGGCACTGGTGAACATCGTCTTGGCCAGCCCCTCCCACGTCTTCGTGATGCGGGCGACCTCGTTGCCGTCCGCGTCCTGCATGTTGAAGTTCCAGGCCCGCCAGTTCTCGCCGTTGAGCGAGCCGATCGAGCCGCTCATGCCTTCGAGCGAGAATCGGATCTTGCCGATCATGTTCTGCTGCACGATCGACCCGATCTGGTTCCCCGACGCATCGGAGACGTGCACTTTCGACTTGGCGAACTTGCGGGGCCTCGTGACGGAGAGCTGCACGGCACCGTTCATGTCCACGAGCTGCAGCGTGTGGGTCATGAACTGGTCGAGGCTGGAGACGAAGCGGGCCGCCTTCTTCAGCGCCGACTGACCGACCTGCCGAATGGCACCGATCTGCGTGCCGTTCTGGTCATAGACCGCGTACTCGGTGTTCATCTCGAGCAACTTGGCCTTCTGGTTCACGACCAGCACCGGCTCGGTGAACATGGTGCCTCCGCCGGCCGCGGCACCGGGCTCGAGCCCGGCTTTGGCCGCTACCTGCGCCTGGATCTTCTCGGTGGACATGCCCGTCGTGGGCACGGCGCCGGCGTCTTGAAGGGGAGCAATGCTCTGCTTCCCGTGATTCGACACGTTCTCGGTCCACACGGTGCCGTCGTGGTAGCGCAGCTCATGTACGCCCCCCGGATCCGGATACCAGTCCGCCTGATGTTCACTCATGACGCGAGCATAGGCGGCATCCTCCCGACGAGCCGAGCAGGGACTCTCTAGTGTCCTGAGCGTGACCGTCGAACCCTGGGACCTGGCCCGCAGACTCGTGGTCGGGTTCGTGCTCGATCTGATCCGTGACCGCGCGCGGATCCTAACCTTCGCCGGCGCGTTCGTCGCCGTGGTGTCGGTCGTGCTCGTGGCCGTGATCGACGGCCCGGTGCGGTGGCTCGCCGGCCTGACCGTCCTGCTCGGGCTCGCGATGATCGTTGTCTCGTGGCTCGCCCGGAAGGTTGCGACCGCGCTGCTGTCGCGGGTCGCGCCACCGGAGCTCGCCGAGGATCAGCGAGACCGGGTCACGTCCGCGATCGAGGAGGCCGGGATCCCGACGGGGCCGATCTCCGGTGCGAAGTTCGCATGGCGATTGCGGCGCGGTGTCGGCACCGAGTTCGACCGCGTCATGGACGTCGCCCAACGTCTCCAGGCCGAACTCTGATCAGCCCGCCCGAACCCCGTCGTTGTCGATGAGGCGGGCCTTGCTGAACTTCACTGCGAGCAGGAGTCGGACGTCGCCCGTGAGCGGACCGCTCGCCACCAAGGTGTCTGCCGGAACGGCGGCGGCGTATTCGACTGCACCGTCGGGCGCGTCGGCCGCAAGCAGCGAACGCATCACCTGTTCGACCGTGGCCGGATCGCGCTCCCCCGCCTCGACTGCCGCGATACCGGCAGCGAGGGCTCTGCGCAGTGCCGGGCCCTGCGTGCGTTCCGCGGGGGTCAGGTAGACGTTCCGGCTCGACATGGCGAGGCCATCAGCCTCGCGCATCGTCGGACAGGGGACGACCTCGACCGGGATGGAGAGGTCGCTCGCCATGCGGGTGACAACGGCAATCTGCTGCCAGTCCTTCGCACCGAAGTAGGCGCGACACGGCCCGACGATGGCGAACAGCTTCGTGCACACGGTCGCCACGCCGGCGAAGTGCGTCGGCCGGTGCACCCCCTCGAGCGGTGCCGAGACTCCGGGAACGGTGACGACCGTGTGGACGGCGCGCCGATACATCTCCTCGACCGCCGGCGCGAAGACGTAGTCGGCTCCGGCGGCGCCGCACAAACCCCGATCCGCGTCGAGATCGCGGGGATAGTCGTCCAAGTCCTCGCCCTCGGCGAACTGGAGCGGGTTGACGAAGATCGAAACGACGGTCCGATCGTTGGCCGCCACCGCGGCATCGATGAGCGAGCTGTGGCCGTCGTGGAGGTAGCCCATCGTCGGGACGAGACCGACTGCGAGCCCGGCGGACCGATCCGCGTCGAGTTGCTCTCGAAGCTCAGCAATGGTGTCGAAGGTCTTCATCCATCCTCCGGCTGTGGTCGACCGGCGAGCCGGCGGGCCTCGGCGGCCATGGCCTCGTAGGCGAAGCGCTCGTCGTCCGCCAGGGCGGCGATATGGCGGGCGATCGTGGCTTCGTCGCCCCGGGCCGCGGGGCCCGTCAGCGCCGCGGCCGGTCCGAGCGAGGCGACGTTGTCGACGGTTCCCCGGATCAGATCCAGGAACGCAGCCAGCGGCACGTCCGCGGTGGACGCAATCCGTTCTGCCTGACCGAGCAGCGCGACGAGGTGGTTCGAGGCCACCACCGCGGCGGCGTGGTACGCCACCCGGTCCTGGTCAGCGACATGGAACGCATGCCCGTCGAGGAGAGCCACCAGGTGTTGCACCGACGGGTCTCCGGCGACTGCGTACCACGCGCCCCGAAGCCGTTCGGCGCCGGTTTGTGGATCAGGGAGGGCAACCAGAGGGTGAATGGCGGCGACGCGGGGATGGTCACCGAGCACGTCGAGGCCGAGCGATCCGGCGAGGTGAGCGACCGTCACGTCGTCGCGCCGAGGAATGGCGGCCGCGACGTCGGCGATCGCGGCGTCGGGCGTGGCGATGACGACAATATCAGCCTCGTCACCGACGGCCGCCAAGTCATCGCCCCGTCCGAAGATCGTCGGCGCCGGCCAGCCCGCGGCGGTGAGAGCGAGAGCGAGAGCGCCGCCCACCCGCCCCGCACCGATGATGTGGACGCGAAGCTCGGTCGGCTCGTCGTCGAGATCGGCGAGAATGCCGACCTGGACGATCTCGTCGGCCGCGGCGACGGCCTCGACGTCGTAGCCCTCCGGCAGCAGGTCCGCGCCCACGTCCGCCAGCGGGACGAGCACGAAGCTGCGTTCGAGCATGCGGGGGTGGGGCACGATCAGGTCGGGCGGATCGTCCACGGTCTCGCCGTCGACCCACAGCACGTCGACGTCGAGCGTGCGAGGGCCCCAATGCCCGATCCGCACCCGCTGGGCGTCGGCCTCACAAGCCCGGCATACGGCAAGGAGTGCACGGGCGTCGAGCTCCGTATCCAGACGCACGACCATGTTGAGGAAGGCGTCCTGTTCGATCTCGCTGATCGGCGGTGTCTCGTAGACGGCGGACTCGCCATCGACGTCGGGGATCAGGGCGAGCGCGCGACGCAGATGGCCGACCCGATCGCCGATGTTGGACCCGAGCGCCAGAAACGTCCGGTGCCGCCCGGTCATCCGCGCCGGCGGGTGAGGCGAATGCCGCTCGAAGCGACATCCTGGGGGACGGGAGGCCGGAGCTTGCGAATCTCGACCGTCACCTCGTCGATGCGCTCGTCGGTGAGGACCACCTCGGCCACCCGCTGGGCCATGCGCTCGAAGAGTTGGAACGACTCGTCCCGGGCGACGGCTTCGATCCGGGCGAGTACCGCGCCGTAGTCGATCGTGTCGGCGAGGTCGTCGCTCTCCAAGGCAGCCACATCGGCCACGATGTCGACGTCGAAGGCGTAGGGCTGACGACGGTCCTGCTCTTCGGGCAGGGCGCCGCAAATGCACGCGAGCCGGATGTCGCGTAGCTGGATCACGATGTCGCCAGACGCCACGGCGAGCTACTTCTCGTCGGCCGCGTCTTCGGAGGCGGCGGCTTCGTCATCCTCGTTGTCGTCATCGTCGTCCTCGATGACTTCGATCTCGTCGGGGTCAACGGCGAACGCGTCCGGGCCGACATCGCCGTGCGGCGCGCACTTCTCGACCATCGACACGAGTTCGCGAGCGGTCGGGCCGAGCTCACGCTCGAAGAGCTGCTCGGTGACCATGATCGCCCGGGGCCCGTCTGGGACGAGCTCCGTCCAGAGCAGGTACGCAGACATGAGGCCGGCCACGCGCTCGCCGAGCTCCTCGCGGTGCACGACGATCTTGTGACCTCGGTCGACGTGGTCGCGGATCGCAGCCATCGCCCGAGTAAGCCCCAGCGGACCGTCCCTCGGGCCGGAGAACGGCACATGGTGGAACGGGACGCCCAACTCCTCGTAGTTGTGGAGGTTGTGCGTGGATCCGATCAGCGACAGCACGAAATCGAACTCGTGATGGCGAAGCCAGATGATTTCCTCTTGGCGGCGCACCTTGCGGTGGCTGTCGCCATAACCGCCGGGCCGTTCGCACACGGCGACGCGATCCTTCACGATCCAGCGGAAATAGCGCGGCTCGATGCCCTGGGCCCACTTCCCCCTCATGAGTTCACAACTCGCACGGCGTGGACCGTACCGCGGACATCGTGCACGCGGACGATGTCCACCCCGAGATGAGCACTCCACGTGGCCAATGCAACGGAACCCTCATATCGGTCGTCTGCATCGGTGACACCGGTTTGCCCTGAAATTCCATCGGATCGGGCATGGATCTCGCCCACGAACCGCTTTCGGCTCGCCCCGATCAGCACCGGGGCGATCGGGAGGAAAAGATCGAGATTCGCCATCAGATCGAGATTGTGCTCGGTGGTCTTCCCGAAGCCGATCCCGGGATCGATCCAGATCCGGCTCACACCGGCAGCACGGCCCCGTTCCGCTGCGTCCGCCAGGTACGTGGCGATGTCGAAGACGACGTCGTGATACGTCGGGTCGTCCTGCATCGAAACGGACGGACCGAGGGTGTGCATCGCAACCCATCCGGCGCCCCGGTCGGCGGCGACGGCCTCCAGAGACGAGGAGACGTCGTTGACGATCGTGGCGCCCGCTCGGCAGGCGGCCTCCGCTACCGCGGGCTTGGTCGTGTCGATCGAGATCTCGACGTCGCCGATCGAACCGACCAGCGCCTCGATCACGGGGATCACTCTTTGAAGCTCGGTCTGTTCGTCGACCGGTTCGGCGCCAGGGCGTGTGCTCTCACCCCCGATGTCAATGATGCCCGCACCCTCCGCGACGAGTTGGCGGGCATGCGCTATCGCGGCCCCCGCGTCGCCGAACTTCCCGCCGTCGGAGAACGAGTCCGGCGTGACGTTGACGATGCCCATGACCCGCGGCTGGGTCGCGGCAGACACGACGTCGGCCGATCAGTGACGCTCGAGGAAGCGCATGGCCTCGGCCCGGGTCGCCACGTTCTCACGGAAGATGCCGGTGACGCTGGAGGTGACCGTGCTGGCCCCCGGCTTGCGAACGCCCCGCATCGACATGCAGAGGTGTTCGGCTTCGAGCACGACGAGCACGCCACGGGGATGGAGCTGGTCTTCGATCGCGTCGGCGATCTGGCGGGTGAGTCGCTCCTGGACCTGCGGTCGCTTGGCGTAGCCGTCGACCAGCCGAGCGAGCTTCGACAAGCCGGTGACCCGGCCGGTCTCGTTCGGGATGTAGGCGACGTGGGCCTTTCCGAGGAACGGGATCAGGTGGTGTTCGCACAGCGAGTAGAGCGGGATGTCGCGGACCATCACCATCTCGTCGTGGCCGGCTTCGAACGTCTTCGCGAGGTGTTCCGCGGGCTCCTGGTGAAGGCCGGAACACACTTCGGCGTACATCCGGGCAACCCGGTCGGGCGTGTCGATCACCCCGTCGCGGGTGAGGTCCTCGCCGATCGCTTCCAGGATCTCCCGCACCGCTGCGGCGATACGGGGCTGGTCGATCTCCGGCGCGTGCACGCCGTTGAGCAGGGGCCGGTCGTTGTCGAAGTCGTCGTCGTGACTCACGCTGGGCAACCTAGCGAGCAGCCGGAGCCATCACTCAGCGGACTCGAACACGCGGATGGAGTCGAGCTCCCGATAATGTTGAGCGACATCCAGGCCGTAGCCGACCACGAAGTCCGGCGGAATCGGGAAGCCCACGTACTTCACATCGTCCGATCGGGCGCCTTCGCGAACGAGCAACGCGCACACCTCGAGGCTCGTCGGACCCCTGTCCTCCAGCAGCTGACGGAGGTAGCGCAGCGTGAGCCCGGAGTCGACGATGTCCTCCACGAGGATCACGTCGCGGTCACGGATGTCGGTCTCCAGGTCCTTCACGATCCGCACCACACCCGAGGACTCTGTGGAGTCCCCGTAGGACGACACCGCCATGAAGTCGAACTCGACCGGCCGGTTGATCTCGCGACCGAGATCGCTCATGAAGATGAATGCGCCCTTGAGCACGCCGACCAGCAAGGGCTGGCGGTCGTGATAGTCCTCGGTGATCTGTCGACCGAGCGCCTGCACACGAGCCGCGAGCTCCTCCGCGCCGATCACCGTCTTGCCGAGTTTTCCCGCAGGTACGCCCATCGCCGGGACCCTACTGCGACGGCCCTACGAGTACGTTGGCGGCCGTCGCATCGAGCCGCGGCACGGACGAGACGAGAGCGATGAGATGAGCGAGTCGCCCAACATCCTCTGGATCTTCAGCGACGAGCTGCGCGCCGACGCGGTCGCGAGCTACGGGAACGAGCACGCGGCGATTCGCACGCCGAACCTCGATCGCATCTCTGCGGCCGGCGTGCAATTCGACCGGTTCTACGTGAACTCTCCGGTGTGCGTTTCGTCGCGGGCGGCGTACAAGACCGGCCTTCTCCCGACCCGGACCGGCGTGTACCACAACGAGGGCAGCTACCTCCCGGTCGCAGGCGACGCTCGCTCGTTCACCGAGGACTTCCGTGACGCCGGATACCTCACCGTCAACCTCGGCAAGGAGCATGTGCCGGCGGTGTTGGAAGGATTCGATACGTCGTTCACCGAACACGCCGACCAGATCAGCCTGATGACTGCGACCGGGAACCCCGACGTCGACCTCGGCATCACCGCCCGCGCCATCGGGCTCCACGCGGCCACGTGGCCGGCGGCCGAGCCGTTCCCACCGGAGCGGCTCACGGACCAGGCCGTCCAGTGGCTTCGGCAGGGTCGACCAGAGAACCAGCCCTGGATGCTGCGCGTGAGCTACCTCCAGCCGCATACGCCCGTCGTCGTGCCCGAACCGTGGGCGACGACCTATGACAGCGAAACGTGGCCAGCGGAGTTCGGGCCCGACGAGGGTCTGTGTGACTACGAACGCGCGTTCACCGCGAGCGTGGGGAGCGATTCGATGACTCCGGAGGAGATCGTCGCGTCGCAGTCCCGCTACCATGGCCTCGTCACCTGGCTGGACGCGCAGGTGGGCCGACTGCTCGACACGCTCGAAGCGGAAGGGCTCGCGGGCGACATCGTCCTCGTCGTCGCGTCGGACCACGGCGCGCAGCTCGGCGAGCTGGGCGGCGCCTACGGGAAGATGACGTTCGCCCGGCCGTCGCACCAAGTCCCGTTCATCGTGTCGTGGCCGGGTCGACTCGACGCGGGAACCCGTCGAGCTGATCTGGCGCAGGGCGTTGATCTGGGCTCGACGTTGCTCGACCTGGCCGGCCTCGAAGATCGACCCGGAGTCGACGGTCGTCGCCTGTTCCGTGACCCGGCGCCCGACCATGTACTGAGCGCGATCGGCTTCGGCAATCCGGGCAGCAAGCCGCTGCCGATGATCGACAAGGGCGAGTTCCCCGGCGGGCTCGGGTGGCCGCAGCGCTTCTGCGTTCGGACGGGCCGCTGGCGCTACGAACGCTCCACCCGCCGCGACGGCGTCGCCCTCGGTCCCAAGGACCACGACCCGTACCTCGTCGACTGCAACGCCGACCCTCGAGAAGAAACGAACGTCCTCCACGATTCCGCTCACGCCGAAGTGGTGAAGGAACTCGAGGCGACTCTGGTCGGTCACCTCGACGAGGCGCTGCAGGTCGACCCGGAGACCTACGCGGGCTGGCGGGCAATCAGGGACGAGCAGTTCCGCGCCCGCTGGGGAGACGGCACATGACCTCCGCTCCCTGCCGGCGTCAGGTCATCGCGACCGGAAGTCGGGTCAGCGACATCCCCACCGCACCGGCATCGTGATCGGAAACCGGCTCGAGCGCCACGTACTCCATGAACGACGCACAAGTTGAAAGATTGGGGTCTGACCCCTCTTTCAACTTGTGGGGGCCGGGGGGCAAGACGATCGACGGGGGGATCGTGGGGATGCCGGCCGCATCGAGGTGGGCGGCGAGGGCGAGTTCGCGAGCGAGGGAGACGTCTGGCTGATCGCGGCCCAGCGCGGTGATGTACGGGACGCGGGCGACGACCGGCGCCGGCTTCAGGTGCACGACGATGTTGGATGTGTCGCCGAGCACGACCGGGTCGTCCACCCGCACGTCGAACTCGGCCGCGAATGCGACGAGCGCGTCGAGCAGATCCCTCACGGGCGCTGCTCGATGCGTAGGACCCCCTCGGTCCGCGCCAGTCGGTGGCCGCCGGGAAGCTCTGTTGCCTTGTGGGTGCCGTCGACAACCAGGAGGGCTCGGTCGATCGCCGCGAGATCGATGCCTTCGGTGCTGCCGAGCTCGTCGCCGATCCAGCGCCGTAGCGCCTCGGTGGCCACCGCGCGAGGTGCAGCTCGAACTGCCCGGACGTCCGCCGGGTCGATCGCCGCGGCCGCCGCGTCGATCACTTCGAGCGCATCGCCGACAAGATCGGCGTGCCGGTTGAGGATCGGGACGACGTCGCGGTCGAACGCTTCCGCCGCGGCGGGCAGGACCGAGCGGCGCACGGCCACCCGACGAAACGACGGGTCGTCGTTCATCGGATCCGCGACCACCGCATGGCCCGCGGCGGCACAGAGCGCCTCGGTCTCGGCGCGACGCAATCGCAGGATCGGCCGGTGGACGCGATCCATACGCGCAGCAACGCCCGCGAGGCCGGCGCCCCGAAAGAGATTGAGCAGCACCGTCTCCGCTCGGTCATCGGCGGTGTGGCCGACACACACGTCGGCCGGCAGCGCCTCGTAGCGCGCGGCCCGAGCCCGCGCTTCGAGATCCGCACCGGCGTCGATCGTCACCCGACAAACTTCGCATCCCGCGCCGAGGTCCGCTGCGAGTTTCTCGACCACCTCGGCCGCTTCGTCTGCCTCCGCGTGAAGACCGTGGTGAACGTGCCAGATCGTGAACTCCCGCTCGGCCGCCTGAGCGAGAAGCGCCATCGCGACGCTGTCCGCGCCGCCGCTCACGCCGAGCTGGAGGTGCCCCGCGGGGAAGTCGCAACGGTCGAGCAGCTCGACCGCATCCATGGCTCAGGCGGCAGCCGTGTCGTCGGTGTCGTCGGACCCCACGCGGGCGATCCACAGCGTGGGCTCGCGGATCTCCGCGATGGACGGAACGTTGGCGGGTTCGGCCCACGCCCGATCGAGGAGCGCCGCGCCACCGTGGTCCTCCACGATCGAGATGAAGTGCTCACCCTCGGCGTACTGCTTGATCTTCGCCTCGAGCCCGGCGAGGCGCTGGAACACCTTCGTGAAGCCACTGGAGTTCTGGCGGCGCTGGCGCAGCACGCGGGCGAACCGTTCCTGTGACGGCACGAGCCCCTGACCGGCGCGGTCCATGGTGACGTCGCCGTGGCCTTCGAGCAGACTCATCAGACCGGCGACCTCGTTGATGACCGCGAGCTGCTCGTCAGAGGCGAACAGCGCCATCATCCCGCCGGAGTCCATCGGGTCCTCGCCCCGCTTGCGCGCCTCCATGAAGCGCTGGAGCGCCGCGAAGAACCGCTGCGGGTCCGGGTCGACGGAATCCATCGTCGAGTTGACGAGGCCGAGGAAGTGCTCGCGCATCCAGGGCACGCCGGTGAACTGGGCCCGGTGCGTCACCTCGTGGAGGGCCAGCCAGAGCCGGAACTCCTGCTTGGGGAACGCATAGCGACGTTCGAGCGCCAACACGTTGGGGGCGACGTAGTAGACGATGTCCTGATCGTCGGGGTTCTCGTCCTCGATCACGAGCAGGTCGTACTGCCCGAGCACGCGGGTGGACATCCAGCCGAGCATTGCGCCGAGCTCAGCCCCGGCGACCTTGCCGCCGAGGTTCGGGCCCTTGCCGTCGTCGAGCTTCTCGCCGAGCTTCGTGGTGATCGGCCGGAGCAGTCGGGCGAACGACGCGAGGTTGGCGTCGATCCAGCCGTTACGGTCGGTCACCCGGCCGCGGGCGTTGCCGTCCAACGAGCGCAGCCCGGTTTCGGCCGCGACGAGATCCTCGGCCATCGCCGTGTAGCGATCGAAGTCTTCCTCGAGCCCGTCGCGGTGCTGAGGACCCGTGAACGGCTCCTTGCCCGCAACGCGTCGGGCGACCTTTCGGGCGACTTCCCAGTCGACGGGGTCTGCCGCCAAGGCTGTCAGTCCCGCGGGTAGCGGGCCCGGCTGACCGTGCCGACGTAGGCGGCGATCATCGCGATCGCGAGCAACACGGCGCTTGCGGCCAGCGGGACGGCGATCCAGAAGTGCCAGACAACAGCAGTCATGGCGATGAGTGTAGATGGTCAACGCTGTCTGTCCGCACCCGGGGCTGGCCCGGCCTCGACCGGACGGTGGAGTCTACGATTCGACACCGATGGACGAGTCGCAGAACGAACCGACCGAACTCGAACTGCGCGACCTCGTCGGGGCGTACCGGTGGCTCAAAGAGGTTCTCGTGATCGTCATTGCTTCGGCGGTTGCTGTCGTCGGAGTGATCGGACTGGTGAGCGGCGAACTACGGATGGCCCGGCTGCACCGTCCCCACAACCCACAGCGAAATCGACCACACCACAGACCACGCCCACGGCGGCCACACCGAACCCCACGACGGCGGCCCCTTCTGCGGCAAACACAACCGCTGGAAACAGAAACACTTCGCCGTA
>JAQWMR010000016.1 GCA_029246685.1 Acidimicrobiales bacterium
CCTGACGGCAGATTTTATAGCGAACCGGTCCAGTGGGCGTTTGATAACGGGGTCACCACCGGCACATCAGCGACAACGTTTTCGCCTGATGATCCTGTGACCAGAGGCCAAAACGTGACGTTCATGTACCGGCATCAAAAGCAGGTGATCGACCCGCTCCTTAACGACATCCGAACCGACGTCAACACCGCACAAACCGATGCCGACACCGCACAAACAACCGCTGATGCGAATGCTGGGGAGTTGGCGGGGTTGGGTGACAGGGTTGACGCTCTTGGGCGGTCGGTGCCGTTGCTGCAATGGTCGAACTCGGCCACCATCACCATCGACGTCGGTAACATCCCGTCGGGGGTGGCCTTTGATGGCACCCACATCTGGACCGCCAACTACGGCGATGGCACGGTGTCGAAGATTGTGGCCGCCACCGGTGCAGTCGAAGACACCATCACCGTCGGTGACTTCCCGTATGGGGTGGCCTTTGACGGCACCCACATCTGGGTCGCCAACCTCGGCGATGACACGGTGTCGAAGATTGTGGCCGCCACCGGTGTAGTCGCAGCCCCCATCACCGTCGGTGACGGCCCGTATGGGGTGGCCTTTGACGGCACCCACATCTGGGTCACCAACGTCCTCGATGACACGGTGTCGAAGATCCCGGTCGGGTAACAGCCCCGGCCCGCCGAGCCGGGCAGCGGATCGGGCTGTCATCAAGCCCGCACGTCGCTGCGATCTGAGCACAACCTCTGACGTCTTCGGTGTAGGCGTACCCCGTACGGGATTTGAACCCGTGCTACCACCTTGAGAGGGTGGCGTCCTAGGCCGCTAGACGAACGGGGCGTGTGTGTTCGAAGCCGTCCGGAGGCGGCGTGCGACTGGATGAGTGTAGCCCCGGCGCCCGAGCGGCCCAACGCAGATTCGGCGCTGTGCGGAGCCGCTGGTGGGCCCCGTGCGACCGCCCCACGAGTCGCCAAACCCTCACGACCTCGCGCAGATCTGCCGATGCGGAACGTGTGACTCCCCGCCCGGTCATCGCCTTCGCGGGCGTCGTCGGGGCATCGATGGCGATTCTTGCCCTGACAGCCGCCGACTACACATTTGTCGCGCCGACGTTTCTGTTCTGGCTCGCTGTGATCGCGGCGAGCTTGTGCGTGGTGGCCGCGCTGATCCTGTCGGCTGTCGCCTGGCGAAAGGATCTTCCCGATCTCGGCTACCTCGGCGCGTTCTTCGTGGCGGTCTCGGTTCTTCCGCTCGTTCACGGTCTCACGGTGCCCGGCATCCTCTACGGCTCGAACTCGGCCACGGCGGCCTCGGTGTACTGGGCGGTGCCGGCGGGCCTCGTCGCCCTCGTCCCGATGGTCCTTCGCCACACCTCGCTCGGTCGATCAATCGGCCGCCACTGGCGCGCATGGTGGATCGGCCACGTGCCGGCAGTCACGGCGCTCGCCGGCGTGATGCTCAGCTCGCCGAATCTCGTCGCGTTCCCCGATATGGGGACGCCGATGGCACGAGTCACCATCAGCGTGTTCTTCCTGCTCACGGTCGTGGCCGGCATGCGCCAGGTTCGCCTGAGCCGGATCGCGCAGCGCCCGGGCCCCGCCGTGCTCGCGTTCGCGTTCATCCTCGTCGGGGCCTCATCGCTCGTCTTCCTGGCCCCCGGACCGTGGATGCCGCACTTCTGGCTCGCCCATGCGGTCGATATCGGCGGGGTATTCCTCGGCACGATCGGCGGCGCCATCGTCTACCGCCGCGAGGGGTCCGCACGGGCCGTGTTCTCGCCAGTGCTCACCGTCGACCCTCACGCAGCGCTAGAGATCGGCCTCTCCCCTCTCGTCCACGAATTCACGGCCGGCCTGAACGACAAGGACCCGATGACCCGAGACCACGTCGTGCGCACCGCAGAGCTGGCGATCGACTGTGCCGTCGAACTGGGGCTGCCACCGGACGCTGTCCGCGAAGACGGGCTCGTGTCGTTGCTTCACGACATCGGCAAGGTCACCGTGCCGGACTCGATCCTCGCCAAGCCCGGCCGGCTCACCGAGGCCGAGTTCGAGCTGATGAAAGGTCACGCCCACGCCGGAGCCGAAATGATCGCCCGTGCGCCCGGACTCGAACAGCACGTCGAGGGCGTCCGCGCCCATCACAAACGGTGGGACGGCACCGGGTATCCGCTCGGGCGACCCGGACCGGACATCCCACTGTCCGCTCGCATCTGCGTCGCGTGCGACGCGTTCGACGCGATGTCCGCCACCCGTCACTACCGCGACGGCATGGATCCTGAGATCGCGCGACGAGTCCTGCGTGAGCACGCGGGAACACAATGGGACACTGAGGTCGTGGCCGCGCTTCTCGTGGTCATCGATCGACGGCCGTGGGTGCCAGAGCCCCGCACGGCGCTACGCGCGGTCGGCCAGAACGATCCGGGTCATGGCCACTTCGGCTGCGACTGCGTACCCGAGCTCCCGACTCGCGAGCCGGCGCTGACCTGATCCACTGGTAGTTCTCTCGGCGGAAAACGCAGAAGCGGCACCCGGAGGTGCC
Source organism: Acidimicrobiales bacterium (assembly GCA_029246685.1). GTDB lineage: Bacteria > Actinomycetota > Acidimicrobiia > Acidimicrobiales > Aldehydirespiratoraceae > JAJRXC01. Next base: position 2,539 of record JAQWMR010000016.1, read on the forward strand.
GCTTCGTTGCGCTCGGGGAGGAGGACTTGAACCCCCAATGTCTGGACCAGAACCAGATGTGTTACCGATTACACCATCCCCGAAAGGGTGCCCGAAGGCAGCTTGAATCGTATCGCTTGCGGGCGCTCCTGCCGACCCGATTCCGGCCAGCTGACAGGCCACCCCCCAAAACTGCAGCGGGGGTCTGACCCCAAGTGCAGCGCTTCAGCCGACGCGGCCGAGCCAGTTGTCCACCCGGCGGTAGCCGAGGATGCGGCCGAGCGACACGGCTGCGGTCTCTCGGAGGAGCTGGCGAATCGACGAGCCGCCGTCGGTCGACGAGACAACCGCATCGAGTCCGACCTGGTCGGCAATCTGGCGTAGGCGCAGCGCATGGTACGGATCACTGACGAGGACGACCGACGACATGTCGCGCTCGCGCAGCTGACGGGCCGTGGCCGCGAGCTGTTCGTAGGAGGACGCGCCGTCGGTGACGACGAGCAGCTCAGCATCGGGGATGCCTTCGACCAGCAGGTACTCGTAGCTGGCGTAACCCTCGGTGAAGCGGTCGCCGGGCTGGTTCGAGCCGGTGGTGACGACCATGTCCGCCACCCCCGCGTCCCAAAGCGCGTAGGCGTGGTCGAGACGGGACGCGAGCACCGGTGACGGCTCGCCGTCGTACTGCGCGGCGCCCAGCACGACGATCGCGTCGGCGGGCGAACGGTTGTCCTCCCCCGATGCCTGCAGCACCTGGAAGAACGTGAGCATCACATAGCCGGCCCCGATCGCGACGGCGACGATGGCGACGCGACGGGCGCGGCGCAGGGGCAGCCAGCGAGGCAGCCCGAGCCGCATCGGTCAGTCGATCCTCGCCCGGGCGGCCGCGATCCGTTCGAGACAGACGTCGCGCCCGAGATGGGTCATCGCCTCCCACAGTGGGATACCGGCACCCTTGCCGGTGAGGGCGATCCGAAGCGGCGCCTGCGACATCACCCGAGCGTCGAGCTCCTCGGACAGGGTCGTGCCGACGCCCATGACGACCGACTCGAGGCGATCGCGGTCGGTGAAGTCGTCTTCCGTGAGAGCGGCCGTGATGTCGTCGAGGACCCGGTCCGGAACCTTGCCCTTCACAATGGCCTTCGTCCACGCCTTCTCGTCGTACTCGTCGACCGAGTCGACGAAGAGCCAGTCCAACCAGGCCGGCGCCTCAGCGAGGGTCGAAACCCGCTGCTGCACGTCTTCGGCAAGGGCGAGGGCGACCGTGCGGTCGTAGTTGGCGGCCGCGTACGGGGCGTCGTCGGCCGTGAGCCACGGCTCGGCCGCCTCGACGAACGCCATCGGCGTCATCGCCTTGATGTACTCGGCGTTGATGTGGTCCAGCTTCTTCGGGTCGAAGAAGGCAGGCGCCTTGTTGACGGCCTCAAGGGAGAACTGCTCGATGATCTCTTCGATCGGGCGGATCTCGACCTCGTCGGTCGGCCCCCACCCGAGCAGCGCCAGCGCATTGCGCATCGCTTCGGGGAGGTAACCGCGCGAGACGTAGTTGGCTAGGGCGACGTCGTCGCGGCGCTTCGACAGCTTCTTGCGTTGCTCGTTGACGAGGAGCGGAAGATGGGCGTAGATGGGCGGATCGCCGAAGCCGAGTGCCTCCCAGAGGAGCACCACCTTGGGCGCCGTATTGAGGAGGTCCTCGCCGCGGATGACATGGGTGATCCCCATGTCGTGGTCGTCCACGGCGTTGGCGATCAGGAAGACGGGCGACCCGTCGCCCCTGCGGATCACGAAGTCCTCGATCGTGTCGTGGGCGACTTCGACGCGGCCCCGGATCGCGTCGTCGATCACCGTCGAGCCATCATCGGGCGCACGGAAGCGCACGACCACGCCGGGCCCGTCTGCCACATCCCGATCGCGGGACCAGCCGTGATAGCCCGCCGGGAGCCCGGCTTCCTCCGCCTTCGCGTCGATCTCGTCGCGGCTGAGGTCACAGAAGTACGCCTTGCCCTCAGTGACGAGGCGGTTCACCGCATCGACGTGGAGTTGCCGCCGTTCAGACTGGAACAGCGGGCCTTCATCCCAGTCGAGGCCGAGCCATTCGAGCGGCTCCGTGATCGCATCGATGAACTCCTGCGTGGTCTTCGCCTCGTCGGTGTCTTCCACGCGCAGCACGAAGGTGCCGCCCGTGTGGCGGGCGTAGAGCCAGTTGAAGAGCGCGCTCCGGGCGCTTCCCACATGCAGAAAGCCGGTGGGAGCGGGAGCGAAGCGGACGCGCGGGCTGGTCACGCCCCGGAGGCTATCGGCCGCTGCCGACCGTCCCCGAGGCGGACCGAGCGATCACGAGTTGACGACCCGAGAACTCACCATCTTGTCGTGCCAGGTCTGCTGGTTCGGATCCCAGAGCATCCACAGATACCCGAGTGAGCACGGAATACCGGAGATCCACCGGCCGAAGAGGCGGCCGACGCCACGGCCGAAGCCGATGGGCTGGCCGGTCGTGGAGTCCACGGTCCTGATGTTGACCGCCTTCTTGCCGATCGTCTGGCCTTGCTCGCCCTCCAGCTTGCCGAAGTAGTAGATTATGCCGATCAACGCGGCGATGAAGGTGATGGCGATGATCCCCCAACCGGCTCCGGTTGGCACCTCGCAGAGCCCGAACTGACCGTCGACCGTGCAGGTCTCGATCTCCGTGGGCGCAACTTCGAACCCGATGAAGATGAGAATGCCGGCCGGAATGCCGACAACCAGATAGTCGATGATGTAGGCGCCGAGACGAGCGCCGAACCCGGCGGAACTCGGCTGGGAGGCAGCCGGACCGGGTGGCGGAGGTGGTGCTCCGGGAGGCGGTGGCAGATCTGACATGTGTTCTCCTTTTCAGAGGATTGTTCGAGACTTCGCGGAAGCGCGGCGAAAGAGCCCGAGACTCCCCCGACTGTCTTCGCCACCACGTCGACTGCAATAACTATGCACAGAATCTAGATCACCGACTGGGAGGTTGCTGGGAGCGACACGCCCAGGCCCGAGTGCGGCGATACCGTTCCTGCCGTGAGTCGCAGCATCGACCCGGCACCGGCCGGCTTCTATCCTGATCCCGAGGATCCGAAGCTCGAGCGCTGGTGGGACGGCACCGCCTGGGCCGCGGCGCCAGGCGTGTCTCAACCGGCCCGGGTCCCGTCGTACCGAGACGTCGCTCCCCCGACGCCGCAGACCAATCAGCTCGCGCTGGCGTCACTGATCCTGTCGATCGCGTGGATCTTCTTCATCGGATCGATCCTGGGCGTGATCTTCGGCCACATGGCGATGGAACAGATCCGAGAGTCCGAGGGCCGCGAAGTCGGCCGTGGCAACGCGATGATCGGGCTGATCGTCGGCTACACGGGCATCGCGGTCGGGTTGCTTGCGCTGCTGATCCTGTTCGGCTGAGCCGAGTCAGCTCACAACCCGAGCGCCTGCTTCCAATCCGTCTCAAAGATCGCAGCGACCTCTGCAGGCGACTTGCGCAGCGTCGCCTCGGGCACAGAGGCAGCGAGTTCGCGGGCAGCGAAGTAGTGCACGGTGGAGTGGTGCACCTCATCGAAGCTCTCTCGACGGTGGGCGATGAGCTCAGTCGGCGCCTCAGCGAGATAACCGAAGAGCGTGAAGGCGATCTCGATGTCGTCGCGCATCGGGGCACGCCCGAAGAGCGACGCACGTCGCAGCGCAACGGTGCATGCGCCCTCGACGGCATCGGCCGCATGCTCGCCGGGTGACAGGACGAGCTGATCGGCAAAGCCCTTGGCCAGCTTCATGACGTAGCCCTGGTCCGGACCCTGGTTGCCGAGCGCCGCGCCGCGCGGCTGAGGCGCGCCGACGACGTCTCCGGGCCGGTTCGCCCGCCACGAACCCGCCCGCCGAGGCGGCGACGTGTAGGCCTTTGGCTGGTTCGGACGACTCGGAACGTGACTGGGTGCCGACATGTCCGGCAGGTTAGTCAGCGTCAGTCGCAGCGCGAGGGTGTCGGATCGGGAACGAGCACGCCGTCGAGCCCGATTCGTCCGCCGGGCGACCGATCGGACACCTCGAGGTGGACGTCGATCGCCGGGCCGAGCAGGGCCGGCTGAGCGACCCCGCCAGGCAGCACCGTCGGGTGGATGCGGATCTGGGGATCGGCGCCGCCGACGGTCACCTCGAACACGGCGCTGCGGCCGGTGCGGCCGCCTCGGTTGCGGAATGCGAAGTTGCCCGTGGACCAGAGCACCGCGGCGCCGTCTATGACCTCGATGCCCTGCAGGACGTGGGGGTGAGAGATCGCGATCACGTCAGCCCCGGCCTCGATGTAGACGCTGATCACCCGGCGCAGCTCGGCGTCAGGGCAGGTCGTGATCTCGGTGCCGGCGTGGAGCATGACGATGGTGTGGTCGGCCGCCTCGGCGGCCCGAGCGATCGAGCTGATGGCCGGGATGGCGAAGCGGTCGCAGCCCCAAGCGATCTCCGGACGCACAGCAGCCAGCTCCCGACTCCAGTCGCACGGCACGCGCGAGAGCGACACGATGCCGACGGTCTGGTCATGCACCTCGACGAAGGCCGGCTCGTAGGCAATGGTGGGGTCGGCCCCGGCCCCCACTCCGATCAGCGGCGAGGCGTCGACGTACTCCCGCGTGGTCAGCGCTCCCCGCGGGCCGTAGTCCCACGAGTGGTTGTTCGCGAGGGCGACGACGTCCACGCCGGCGGCCACGAGCTGGTCGAGCGTCTCCGGTGGCGACCGGAAGATGAAGTCTTTGTCGATCGGGGGATTACCGACCTCGCCTGGTTCGCCGATCACGGTCTCGAGGTTGACGATCATCAGGTCCGGTGCCGACAGCAACTCGGTCACCTGGGCGACGGGCTCCTGCGATGCCATGGACCCGATCATCTGCACGTCACCCACGAACCCGAACACGATCGGCTCCGGCGGCGGCTCGGTCGTCGTGGTCGTTGTGGTCGAGGTCGTGCTGGAAGTCGTCGAGGACGTCTCGGTCGACGCGTTCGCGAGAGCAGTCTCGTCGGTGGGCGCGGCAGGTTCGGAAGCGGCGCCGGCGGAAACCGTCACCACAGAGATCTGGTTGGTGCACGCCGTCGCCGCAATCCCCACCAAGAGAGCGAACACTGCACTACGCACCCAAGCGACGCTACGGTCCCACCCCTCGACGCTGGTGGACGCCGCAGTTGAAAGGTCGGGGTCTGACCCCTCTTTCAACGTTGGCGGAAGATCAGCGGAGGGACGCTATGTCGGCGATGTGGTGGGGCATGATGCCGCAGCAGCCGCCGATGATCGTGGCGCCGGCATCGACCCAGCGAGCGGCAAACGCGCTGTAGCCGCCGTCGTTCAGTTCGGCGCGGTGGTCGAGGATGACCCCGTTGGCCGCGTAGCCCTGCTCGAATCGCTGCTCGAACGCGTTGGCGTACACGCCCACCTCGACGTGGCGCGGCAGCGCGGCGCGCGCCTCGATCACCGCCGGCTCCATCTTTTCTGGACGCGAGCAGTTGAACAGCAATGCTTCGGCGCCGATCTCGGATGCCACGTCTGCGGCCGCGGTCACCGACTCGCCTGATCGGAGCATCGACGGACCGTCGTCTTCGAGGTCGCTCAGGGTGACGCTCACCCACAGCGGCTTGTCGTGGCGACGCGCCGCCGCGGCCGACGCCCGAACTTCGTCGAGAACCGATTGGGTTTCCGGCAGGAACAGATCGACGTGAGGCGCCAGGGCGTCAGCGATAGTCGCCAACAGCTCCGGCGCAGCTTCGGGATCGAATGTCTCGGGCGTGTAGCTGCCGAACATCGGCGGCAACGACCCCGCAACCTTCACCTCACGATCAGCGCCATCCGCCGCTCGCCGGGCGAGTTCACCCGCGACGGCCGCGAGTTCGGCGGCCTGCTCAGCGAAACGCTCCTCGCCGAGGTGGTACGGCGCGACCGCGTAGTTGTTCGTGATGATCACGTCAGCGCCGGCGTCGATGAACTGGCGGTGCGCGTCGACGACGTAGTCGTGGCCTTCCATCAGCGCGAGCGCCGACCACTCCGGTTGTCGGAATGGCGCACCGTTGGCGAGAAGAAGCTTTCCCATCCCGCCGTCAAGCAGGGTGAAGTTCACGACGTGTGGAGCAGTCCGTAGACGAGCGAGTCCATGAGCGCCTGCCACGACGCCTCGATGATGTTCTCCGAAACGCCGATCGTGGACCACGAACGTTCGCCGTTCGTCGAGTCCAGCAGCACCCGGGTGACCGCGCCCGTGCCTTGCTCGGTGTTGAGGACGCGCACCTTGAAGTCGGTGAGGCTCACGCGGTCGAGCGCCGGGAACCGGCCGTTGAGCGCGGCCCGCACCGCGGCGTCGAGCGCATTGACGGGGCCGTTGCCTTCGCCGACGGCCATCTTGCGTTCGCCCTCGATCCAGAGCTTGACGGTGGCCTGCGTCTCGACATCGACCGCGACGTCGTTCCACATGCGGGCCCCGGCGCCCGAGCGATGCGCCATGTCGACCGAGAACGAGTCGAGCTGGAAGTACGGCTGTTCCCATCCGGCGGCGCCGCGCATCAGCAACTCGAGCGACGCGTCGGCGACCTCGAAGTGGTACCCCTCGTGCTCGAGCCGCTTGAGGGTGTCGATGACGTCGCCGAGGACCTTGCCGTCCAGCTCGATGTCGAGATCGGCCGCCTTCATCTCCAGCGTGGACCGTCCGGCCATCTCGGACACGAGGACCCGGGTGCCGTTGCCGACCGACTCGGGCGCCACGTGTTCGTACGCATCGGAACGACGCGAGAGCGCAGACGTGTGGAGTCCGGCCTTGTGTGCGAACGCCGTGGCGCCCACATAGGGCTGCTGCGGGTCCGGCGTGAAGTTCACGAGCTCGGCGATGTGGTGGGCGACGCTCGTCAGGTGTTCGAGGCGCCCGTCCGGCAGGCACGGGATGCCCATCTTCAGCTCGAGGTTGGCCATGATCGGAACGAGGTCGCAGTTGCCGACCCGCTCGCCGTAGCCGTTGATCGTGCCCTGGACCTGCGTGGCGCCGGCTCGCACCGCGGCGAGCGCGTTGGCGACACCGCAGCCAGTGTCGTTGTGCAGATGGATACCGACAGCACAGTCCACATGGCTGACGACATCCGCGACCGCCGCCTCGATGTCGGGAGGCAGTGAACCGCCGTTGGTGTCGCACAGGACCACAGCTTCGGCCCCCGCGATCGCCGCAGCCTCGAGGACGGCCAACGAGAACTCGGGGTTGCGCTTGTAGCCGTCGAAGTAGTGCTCGGCGTCGAAGAACACACGTTTGCCCTGGCCGACCAGGTACTCGACGGAGTCAGCCACCATGGCGATCCCCTCGTCGAGCGTGGTCTTCAGCGCCTCGGAGACGTGGTAGTCCCAGCACTTGCCGACGATGCAGACGACACCGGTCTCGGCTCCAACGAGGTTGGCGAGGGTCGCGTCGCTGTCCACCTTGCCCTTCGGGCGCCGTGTGGATCCGAACGCCACGAACTCGCTGGTCGAGAGGTCGAGTTCGGTCTTGGCCCGCTCGAAGAACTCGTCGTCCTTCGGATTGGCTCCCGGCCAGCCACCTTCGATGTAGCCAACGCCGAGGCGGTCCAGTTGCTCGGCGATGCGCAGCTTGTCGTCGACGGTCAGCGAGATGCCCTCGAGCTGCGAGCCGTCGCGCAGGGTCGTGTCGTAGATCTCGACGCGCTCAGGCCACGACGGATCCCGGACCGCGGAGCGGTCGATGGTCACGTCGTCGCCGGCGTCGTCGCTCACGATGCGAGCTCGTTCCACGAGCGGTACTTCGGGTTCTTGCCCCGAACCACTTCGGCGTACGCGTCCGCGATCGCCTTGGTGGCCGGACCGGGGCACGGCACGTCCCGATCATCCACAGAGTTGACCGCCGACACCTCGGCGGCCGTGCCGACGACGAAGATCTCGTCTGCCGTGTAGAGGTCGCTTCGCGCCATGTCGCCCACCTGGATGTCGATGCCGAGATCTTCGGCGAGGGTCATCACGGTGTGCTGGGTGATGCCGGGCAGTGCCCCCGACGATGTGGGTGGCGTGAGGATCACGTCGCCCTTCGCCACGAAGATGTTCTCGCCCGAGCACTCGCTGACGAGGCCGGCGCTGTTGAGCATGATCGCCTCGTCGTACCCCGCGCGCAGGGCTTCCATCTTGGCGAGCGTGGAGTTCGCGTAGTTGCCCGTGGTCTTCGAGGCCGGCGGCATGATGTTGTGGTCGTGGCGCGTCCACGAGCTGATCTTCATGCGCACGCCCTTGGTGACGGCGTCGTCGCCCAGATAGGCGCCCCACGGCCAGGCCGCGATAGCGATGTCGGTGGTGCAATCGGCGGTGGCGAGGCCCATCTCGCCGTAGCCGTAGTAGGCGAGCGGGCGGAGGTAACAGGCGTCGAGACCGGTGTCGGCGACGACGTCCTTGCAGGCCTGCACGATCTCGGGCACCGAGTAGGGCATCGGCATCAGCAGGATCTTCGCCGAGTTGTAGAGCCGCTCGATGTGCTCGGTCAGCCTGAAGATCGCGGGTCCGTCGTCCGTCTCGTAGGCCCGGATGCCTTCGAAGACGCCGGTTCCGTAGTGGAGGGTGTGGGTGAGGACGTGAACCTTCGCGTCCACCCACGGGACCATCTCACCGTTCATCCAGATGTTCGGCGTCGGGGTGATGGGCATGGTGTCTCCTGTCTCCTCAGTCTGCTCCGCTCAGAGCCGGCTGACGATGAGGTCGCCGATCTCCATGGTGGAGCCGGTCAGTGAGTCCGGGTCGGCACACGCCGCACGAATGCGATCGGCCGCGTCGGACTCGCCAAGGTGATCGAGCATGAGTGCGCCAGACAATACGGCAGCCGTGGGGTTGGCGATCCCCTGACCGGCGATGTCGGGCGCCGAGCCGTGGACCGGCTCGAACATCGACACGCGTCCGGGATGGAGGTTGGCGGAACTGGCGAAGCCGATCCCACCGCTCACCGCTCCGCCCAGGTCCGTAAGGATGTCGCCGAACAGATTGTCGGTGACGATCACGTCGTAGCGCTCCGGCGAGTCCACGAAGTAGATGCATGCCGCGTCGACGTGGTTGTAGGCCGTCTCCACCTCGGGGTAGTCCGCGGCAACCTCGTTGAACGTGCGATCCCAGAGGTCACCCGAGAAGGTGAGCACGTTGGTCTTGTGGACCATGGTGAGGTGCTTGCGACGCGTCATCGCCAGCTCGAATGCGTAGCGAATGCACCGCTCGACGCCGTGGCGGGTGTTGACCGAACCCTGCGTGGCGATCTCCTGGGGCGTGTCCTTGCGCAGGAAGCCGCCCTCACCCGCATAGGTGCCCTCGGTGTTCTCCCGGATGACGATGAACTCGTGGCCTGTGCTGTCGCCGGCATGCGCCGGATCCGAGCCATGTGTGCTCGGCAGCGAGAAGGGCCGCTGGTTGATGTACAGATCCAACTCGAAGCGCATCCGGAGGAGCATTCCCCGCTCGATGACGCCCGGCGGGACGTCCGGTGTGCCCACGGCACCCAGGTAGATGGCATCGAGGCCTCGCCACTCGTCGACGATCTCCTCGGTGAGCACCACGCCATCACGCAGATAGCGGCTGCCGCCGAGGTCGTAGTCCACGGTGTCCAGCTCCACGCCGGCCGCGGCGATGACCTTCAGGCCCTCCGCGATGACGTCGGGGCCGATGCCGTCGCCACCGACGATGCCTACTCGATATGCCATGTTCGTGAACTCACTTGGTGTCGTTGGACGGTCAGTCTGGGTCGAAAAGTACGAAACCGCCCACCGAAGTGGACGGTCAGGCGCACGCCGGGGAAGGCGTGCGCTACGAAATGATGATGATGGCGGGTGCGGTCATCACGAGGTCAATTGTAACCGTGCCCGTGTTCGAACGTCATTTCCGGTATGGGACAACACATCACACTCCAGGCCCGCAACGACACCGGCGACACGGACGAGTTCATCTTCATCCAGCTTCTGCACAGCAAGGTGCGGATCAGGAACGGCTGGTGGGCGAAGTTCCCGTACCGCCGGAAGAGCTACTACTGGCAGCTGTACCGGGGCGACACGATGAGCGAGGCGTTCGAGATGCGTGGGCGAGCGTCCGCTCACCGGCGCTACAAGTTCATTATCAACCGGCACCACGGCGTCGACGACGTCGAACAGATCTTCGTCTACTGACCGAGCTCGTCCACCTACACGCGCAATGCGACCGTGAACCTCGGCGATCTCGAGCAGTACTTCGAGTGATCCGCACTCGCACGTGACCCACGCGAGGCTGGCCCGATGCGTCGCGCGGCCGGCATCATCCTCGCCCTGGCACTCGTTGCCGCGGCCTGCAGCGACGACGACTCAGGGTCCTCCCCCACGACCACCAGCACAACGGCCGCGTCCTCGACGACCACCTCCACCACCACCACCACGACCACGGCTACGACGACACCGGTCGACGCGGCATCGTCAGGGATGCCGGTCGCGTTGACCCTGGCCGCCGGTAGCACCTGGGACGACCAGCCCATCATCAGCGAGGCGTTCACGTACGTCGGCACGAATCACGGCGTCGACGACCGCTTCCGAGCGCCGGCATTCACGGGCACCTCCGGTCCGATCACCAGCGCATATGCCGCCACGCCCGCCACGCACGACGGAGGCGACGACGACATCTGGCCCCGTGATGCTGCAGGCGGGCTTATGCGCACGTTCGTGGACAATGTGCTTCCGGCGTTCGTCGACGACGCCGACATCGGCGATCCTCTGCCGTTCGGCGGGGCCGAGCAACTGGCGATCAGCGACGTGGGCATCAGCGGGACCTCCGGCCCGGTGACCTGGCGGGTCAGCCAGCTCGATGAGGAGTTCGTCACCGTCACGATCGACTCCTCGTTCGACCACGAGGACATCCACCGGAGTTACAGGTTCCGGTCGACTGGCACCGCAACCGGCGAATTCCGCGTGAACCGCACGAACGTGATGGACGTCGTCGGGCGAATCGACGTCGAATTCGTCGTCTCCGACGACGATGGCGAGCAGGGCGACCTCCATCAATGGTGGGAGGCCACCGCCGCGGCGACGAGCCCTGAGGGTTGGAGGCTGGGGTCAACGGCGTCGAGTGCTTCGCGGACATCCGCGGCCAGGCACCCAGCGACGTGGACGCCTTTCGCGCCGTCTTCGGCTACGGGGGCTCCCCGCGGTCCGGGAAGCTCTACATCGAGAAGAACTGGACGCAAGCCGACCGCACGCCCGCGCCCGCCGCCATCGCATCCGTCGTCGACGTGGACAGTCGCTACACCGAGGACGGCCAGTGGATCACGATGACGATCGAGGAGTTCACCACCGATGGGCCACCGTTCGGCGAGAGCGCGGTCGAGGGCCCGGCACCCCCGTTCGCGCTGATCGTCGCTGCGGACGGACGCATCGCGGATGCGTACCCCTCGGACAGCGTGGAGATCGACAGCCGCAACCAGCGGATCTGGTTCGGTCGCCTGCTCGAGGAGACGCTGCCCGGCTTCCCCGCCGGTCCGCTGGCCCCCGGGGTCAGATGGCAGGTCCGCGCGCAGGGCCACCCGGACGGGGCCAGTCCGCTCTACACGATCACGTCGGTCGAGGATGGCCTGCTCCGCGTCGATGTCGCCGGCGACTTCAGGATCTACTTCGGCGATCGATATGACGGTTTCACCGTGGCTGCCAAGATCGACGGTGACCTCGTGATCGACTGGTCCAGCGCGATTCCGGTGGAGGCGCACATCGACATGGAGGGCACCATCACGTTCGGCGTGGGTGGCGAGCCGGACCCATCGACCAGCCGGCCGTGGCGGTGCACGCTCGACGTGGAGGCCGTCGCCGACGGCGAGTGAAGGCGAGGGGTCGCCCCGGTAGATTCACGGGATGGCTGAAGCACAGCAGCTCTCCCAGGCGGCATACGACCGACTGAAGACCGAGCACGACGATCTCACCACCCGCGGCCGCATCGACATCGCCCGCAAGATCGAGGTGGCTCGCGAGCTCGGTGATCTGTCCGAGAACGGCGACTACCACGCCGCCAAGGAGGAGCAGGGAAAGATGGAGGGCCGGATCATCCATCTCGCCCGCATCCTCCTGGACGCGCAGATCGTCGACAGCTCCGGCAGCGATTCGGTCGGCACCGGCGCGACCGTCTCGATCGTCTTCGACGGCGACGACGAGGTCGAGCGCTACCTCGTCGGCTCGATCGAGGAACAACGAGACGACGTGATCGTGGTCTCGCCCGGCTCTCCGATGGGCTCCGCTCTGCTCGGCGCCGCCGTCGGCGACACCGTCGAGTACGAGGCGCCCACCGGGGCGATGCTCAAGGTCAAGGTCGTCGAGATCGAATAGTGGTCGCCGCCTCGACCCTGCGCCCCGAGACGGCCGAACCCGGTGATCACCGGATCGGCCGACCCACGCTGCCCGTCGGCCGCAGCATCGAACTGCCGGGCCGCGGCACCACATTCGTTCGCGAGGTCGCCGGGCCGCGGGCCGATGCGCCCGTCGTCTTCCTCCTCCACGGCTGGACGGTCACCGCAGCCCTGAACTGGTTCCCGGCCTACGGGCCGCTCAGCGAGCACGCCCGGGTCATCAGCCTCGACCATCGCGGTCACGGTCAGGGCATTCGCACGCGGCGAGCCTTTCGCCTCGAGGACGCGGCGGACGACGTCGTCGCCCTCGCCGACGAGCTCGGCATCGAACGGTTCGTCGTCGCCGGCTACTCGATGGGCGGGCCGATCAGCCAGCTCGTCTGGCGCCGTCATCCCGACCGCGTCGACGGCCTCGTCCTCGCCGCCACGTTCGCCCGATCGTCCCGACGCAGTCACGAGCGCGTCGCGATGCGCGGTCTGCGCCAACTCGGTCGGGCGTCGCGCCTCGCTCCCCGCCGTCGACAGATCGACATGTTCACGCGGGCGATGATCGCCGGCGGGAGCCGTCCGTCCGAGCGGCCGTCGTGGATGGTGTCCGAGGTACGCAGCGGCAGCGTTCCGATGATGATGGAGGCGGGCGGCGCCATCGCCGACTTCGACAGCCGCGCGTGGCTGGGCGAGGTGGACGTGCCCACCGGCGTGTTCATCACATCGCACGACGGCATCGTCCCTCCGGACCGGCAGCACCGCATGGCGGCGCTACTCACCCATGCCGAGATCCGGCGCGCACCGCTCGACCACGACGGCTGCGTCACCTCCCCGTCGCTCTTCATCCCCGGATTCGTCGATCTCGTCCGCCACGCCGCCGACTGCTGAGCCGTGGCGATCGAGGCGCTGATTCTGCTCGGCTTCGTCGCATTCGGCGTCGGGCTGGCGCTGCTGCCCCGTCTTCTCGGAGACTTCGACCCGAAGGAGCTCTCGATGCAACCGCACACCAACGAACGTCAGATCTTCATCAATCAGCTCATCGGGCCGGACGGGTTCTTTCCGGCCGAGATCGCCGACGTCCGGGGCCACGAGGTCCCTGTCCTCGTCAATCGCAAGCGGAGCCTGCGCGAGTTCGTGACCGCCGCAGCCGAACACGGCGACGCGGAGTTCCTCGTGCTCGGAGAGCGGAGGATCAGCCACGCCGGGTTCGCCGATCTCGTGGCCGCGGAGGCCGCCGCGCTCGCCGCAGATCATCAGATCGTCAAGGGCGACCGCGTGGCGATCCTCGCCGCGAACTCCCCGGACTGGGTTATCGCCTACTTCGCCCTCGTCTCGATGGGCGCCATCGTCTGCCTCTACAACGGCTGGTGGACACCCGACGAGATCCGCCACGCCACCGAGCTCACGAAGCCGAAGCTCATCCTCGGCGACGAGAAGCGCCTTGCCCGGGTGCCCTCCGGTCTGTCGGTCCCGTTGGTCGACATGGACGCCGAACGAGACCGGCTCCAGCGCAAGGCGGGCGAGCATGCGCTCCCCGACGTCACGCTGGACGAGGACGACGCCTGCTCGATCTTCTTCACGAGCGGCACGACTGGTCGGTCGAAGGGTGCGGTCGTTCCACACCGGGGCCTCGTGGGTTTCGTCGAAGTCCAGATGCTCAACGGCGCGCTGAAGTTCATGATGCAGGCGGCGGCCAACGAGGCGAAGGGGCTTCCCGGCCCCGAGCGGCCGACCACCAAGCCCCGAGTGTTGATGACCTCGCCGCTCTTCCACGTGTCCGGGCTCTCGGGAGCCACGCTGATCAACATGACCGTGGGCGGAACGCTCGTGTTCCGCAAGGGCCGCTTCGACCCCGACGAGTGCTTCGCTCTCATCGAGCAGGAGCGGGTGACGGCGTGGACGTTGATCGGCTCGATGGGGCCGCGCGTCGTAGACCACCCGAGGCTCGACGACTACGACCTGAGCTCGCTCACGAACGTCGGCTTCGGCGGCGCACCCGCGAGTCCGGAGCTCCAACAGCGCGTGCGCGAGACCTTCGCGAACGCCACCGCCAACGTGGCCATCGGGTACGGATCGAGCGAGACCGTGGGCGTCGTCGCATCGTTCGGCGGCGTCGACTACGAGGCCGAGCCGACGGCGACCGGCCATGTCCTTCCGACCATGGACGTCAAGATCGCCGACGAGCACGGGCGCCACGTCGGGCCGGGAATGAATGGCCGGGTGCTCGTTCGCTCCGCGTATTCGATGCTCGGGTACTGGGACAATCCCGCGGCCACCGCCGAGACGATCGACGACGACTTCTGGCTCGACACGGGCGACATCGGCCGCATGGTCGACGGACTGCTCTTCATCGACAGCCGGGCCCGCGACATGATCCTGCACAACGGCGAGAACGTGTATCCGATCGAGGTCGAGTACCGCATCGACGAGCATCCGGGCGTGATGGAGTCGGCGGTCTACGGCCTCGACGACGAGCTGACCGGCCAGAGGGTGGCAGCGTCGGTCGTCCCCAACGCCGGCGCTGAACTGGACGAGGCGACGATGCGAGCGTGGTGCGCGGAGACGCTGTCCGGCTTCAAGGTGCCCACGCAGTGGGAGATCCGCACGGAGCTGCTGCCGCGCAACGCGGCGGGCAAGGTGGTCAAAGGCGCGCTCACCGGCGAGCGCGACCACTCCGTCCACGACGACTGACATGCTGAGCCCGATGCGATGCCGCCGCCTCACCCTTGCCGCACTCGCACTCGCCGTCGTCGCTGCGGCGTGCTCGGACGACGCTGACCCGGAGACCAGATCGCAACCGCCGGGCACCTTCGCCGACGACGGGCCCGTGCAGGGCGCGGCCACCGCAGCCGGACTGGGCGACCCGGAGTCCGACGCGGCCTGGCCCGACGGCGAGGTCGACACGGCGACGGGCGCCGTCGGGTTCAGCCGCTACGTCTACGCCCAACTCGGCGACGAGGTCGCCCCTTTCCTTCTCGAGGGTCCCGCCACGAACCAGTCGCGCTGCCAGGAGGTCGAGCTGCCGTGCAGCTACCTCGACCTGAAGGAGCTCCATGAGAGCGGCGATGCGATCCCGCCCGAGGTCGACATGACTGCGGCAGAACTGGGCGAGCTCGTCGCGCAGCTCGACGAGCTGTCGGCCGTCCTCACGTCTCTGGAGACGATCGACGACGCATGCGCCGCGGGCTACGCGCCCTACACGACCCAGTGGCCGAACATGGGTGTGCACCTCCGCCATCCCGAGCACGCGACCGATGGGGTGCTGGACCCGGCTCGTCCCGACGTCGTGATGTTCGCCCGGCCGGGAGGCGAGTCCACACCTCTCGACGAGCTGGGCACGTGCGACGAGGGCTCGTGGACCGGCGACTCCGCCGGCTACGAGGTCGTCGGGTCGGCCTTCTACCTCCCGCTCGACGCCGACCACCCCGACGGCTTCGCCGGTCCGATCGACAACTGGCACATCCACTTCAACTCGTGCGGAGGCTCGGAGAGCTCCGGGGCGGCGCCGGTCACCGAGGAGGAGTGCCGCGCGGACGGCGGCACGTTCTTCACGATCGACCCGCAGTGGATGATCCACGCCTACGCCGTGCCGACCCACGACAACCAGTCCGGTGTGTTCTCGATGTGGAACCCGAGTGTGAGCCCGGTCAGCGACCCGGTGGACGTCGAGACCGCTCGCACCCAACTCGACGTCGATGGTGCTGTCGTCTGGTCGATCAACGACTTCGCTCTCGGCGACTTGAACGCCGAGGTCGGCCAGCCCATCGTCTTCGGCAACTCCGACGCGGCGCCGCACACCATCACGTCACGCGACGGGCTGTTCGACTCCGGCCTCTTCGGGTCCGGCGGCAGCTACGAGATCAGCTTCGACGAACCCGGGTCGTACCAGTTCTTCTGCACGCTTCATCCGTCGATGACGGGCTCGGTGACGGTCGGCTGATCCGCCCGGCGCTCAGAGAGCGCGCTGCCAGAACCCCACGTCGTGCCAGGTGTCGAACTTCCGTCCGACCTCCCGGAACACGCCGACGGACTCGAAGCCGAGGGACTCGTGGAGGGCCACGCTCGCATCGTTGGGAAGCGCGATGCCGGCGATCGCGATGTGGGCGCCCCGCTCGCGCAGGTAGTCGAGCAGCGCCTCCATGAGTGACCGGCCGAGGCCGCGGCCATGGTGCTCGTCGTCGATGTAGACCGTGGTCTCCCGGGACGCGGCGTACGCCTCGCGAGCGCGGAAGGCGACGGAGTAGGCGTAGCCGACCACGAGATCATCGATCGTGGCGACGAGCCACGGATCGGTCTGCTGGACGCGGGCGATGCGCTCGGCCAGCTCGATCTCGTCCGGCTCCTCGAACTCGAAGCTGACCGCCGAGTCCCGGACCGAGGGTGCGTAGATCGCGGCGCACGCGGCTGCGTCCACCGTCGTCGCCGGCCTGATGACGATGCCGCTCACCGTCAGCCGATGATCGCGTCGACGATGAAGAAGATGACGATGACCACCACGGCCACGGCCGACGCCCGCAGCAGGCCCGTCGAGAACGGACCGAGCTCCTGATCCGGGGAATCCCTGTTCATCCCTTCAATCCTGCCGCATCGGCGATGTCGGATGCAGCGATCACCACCGACGGCCCGAATGTGGGGCCCGGGTCGCGGGTCAGCCGCTCGATCGGGCCGCTGACGCTCACGGCGGCGACGACCGTCGTGCCGCTGTGAATCGGGGCACTCACGGATGCGACACCGGCCTCTCGCTCGCCGACGGACACGACATAGCCGTCGGGCCCGACATCACCGGTCAGCGCCCGTCCTCCAGACCCCTGGTCCAGCGGCAGGACTGCCCCCGCTGCGACGATCGTCCTCAGGCCGTGCGGGGACTCGAGCGAGGCCACACAGATTCGGCGTCCGCCGTCGCGCACGTAGAGCTGCGCCGACTCGCCGGTGGCGTCACGGAGATCGGCGAGCGCCGGACCCGCTGCCTCGGCGATCGGCCACGCTCGTTCGGCCGCTTCGCCGAGGCTCACGAGACGCGTTCCGAGCGTGAACCGACCCTCGGCGTCTCGCCGCAGAAGGCCGTGGAACTCGAGGGCCGACGCAAGTCGATGGGATGTGGCGCGGCTGAACCCGGTCCGCTCGACGAGTGCCGTCAGCGCCAGCGGCTCATGCTCGACCGCGGCAAGTACGCCTATGGCCTTGTCGATGACGCCGACACCGCTTATCGTGTGTTCCACAGTTCAGAACATATGTCTCATTATATGAGATAGTCAAGAACGCTTTCCGACCACACCGCTTCCCCAAGACAAGGAACCGACGATGGGCAAGACCCTCAGCGAGAAGATCTGGGACCGCCACCTAGTGGCCGCCGGCGACGACGGCGCACCCGACCTTCTCTACATCGATCTCCACCTCATCCACGAGGTCACCTCTCCGCAGGCCTTCGACGGTCTCCGCATGAGCGGGCGCCCCGTCCGTCGGCCGGATCTCACCGTCGCGACGGAGGACCACAACGTCCCCACCGCCGACCAGGACAAGCCGATCGAGGACGAGATCAGCGCAAAGCAGGTCGACACACTGCGGGTCAACACCGAGCAGTTCGGTGTCGTCAACTACCCGATGGGACACCCGAAGCAGGGAATCGTCCACGTCATCGGTCCCGAGCAGGGTCTGACCCAGCCGGGCATGACCATCGTCTGCGGGGACTCGCACACGGCGACCCACGGAGCGTTCGGGTCGATCGCATTCGGCATCGGCACGAGCGAGGTCGAGCACGTGCTCGCGACCCAGACGCTCCCCCAGACCCGACCCGGAACCATGGCGATCACGGTCAACGGCGAACTCCCCGAGGGCTCGACCGCGAAGGACGTGATCCTCGCCATCATCGGCCGCATCGGCACCGGCGGCGGCATCGGCAAGATCATCGAGTACCGCGGCGACGTCATCCGCAACCTCTCGATGGAGGGACGGATGACGGTCTGCAACATGTCGATCGAGGGCGGCGCCAAGGCCGGCTTGATCGCCCCCGACGAGGTCACCTTCGAGTACCTGAAGGGGCGCGAGCACTGCCCCTCCGGCGCCGAGTGGGACGCCGCGGTGGAGGACTGGAAGACCCTCGTCACCGACGACGCTGTATTCGACGAGGAGATCGTCCTCGATGGGGCGGACATCCCGGCCTACGTCTCCTGGGGCACCAACCCCGCCCAGGTGATGCCGCTGCACGGCGAGATCCCCTCCCCTGACTCCTTCGACGACCCGGCGCTGACCGACACCGCAGCCCGGGCGCTCGAGTACATGGACCTGCAGGCCGGCACGCCGATGCGCGACGTGAAGGTTGACACCGTGTTCATCGGCTCGTGCACGAACTCCCGCATCGAGGACCTCCGGGCCGCGGCCGCGGTAGCGAAGGGCCGTACCGTCGCCGACGGCATGCGCACACTCGTCGTCCCGGGCTCCGGCCAGGTCGAGGCGCAGGCGATCGCCGAGGGCCTGCCCGAGATCTTCCGGGCCGCCGGGTTCGACTGGCGTCAGCCCGGCTGCTCGATGTGTCTCGCGATGAACCCCGACAAGCTCCAACCGGGTGAACGCGCCGCGAGCACCTCCAACCGCAACTTCGAAGGCCGCCAGGGACGCGGTGGGCGCACCCACCTCGTCTCCCCCGCCGTCGCCGCCGCCACCGCCATCGCCGGAACGTTCGCCACCCCGGCCGACCTCGACTGACCCCAACCCCGAAATCAGGTCGGTTCTCCACGTCCTGCGTGCAAAACCGACCCGCATTTCGAAAGGAACGACGCACATCATGAAAGCCGTACGCATCGTCAGCGGAACCGCCGTCCCGCTGGACCGCACCGACGTCGACACCGACCAGATCATCCCGTCCGACTGGCTCAAGCGAGTCGAGCGCACCGGTTTCGAGAAGGGCCTCTTCTCGGAGTGGCGCGACGACCGTGACTTCGTCCTGAACCAGGAGGAGTACTCGGGAGCCAACATTCTCATCGGCGGCCTGAACTTCGGGACCGGCTCGTCGCGAGAGCACGCCGTGTGGGCGATCCAGCAGTACGGCTTCGACGCCGTGATCTCGCCCCGATTCGCCGACATCTTCCGCAACAACTGCACGAAGAACGGCCTGGTCCCGGTGACCGTCGACGCCGACTTCAACGCGGCGCTAATGCAGGCGGTGCAGGCCGACCCCACGCTCGAGATCACCATCGATGTCGAGCGCCTGAACGTCGAAGCCCCGGCGGCCGGCATGGAGACGACATTCCCGCTGGACGCGTCCACCCGGGACCGGTTCCTCGAGGGTCTCGACGACATCGGCCTCACCATGCGCCACGAATCAGCGATCGACGCGTACGAGAGCACCCGCCGCCCCTGGCTCCCTGGAACTCAGGTGAGCTGAGCTCCGGGCCAGTTGGGACAGGTGCCTGTCCCTATGTCCCAACTTTGCGAAAATGCGGGTGGGCCGGGAACCGCACCGGGCGCGGGAGCGTCATAGCGGCACAGATCCCCCTGCTTACCGGAGTTCCGTCATGCGCAAGTTCCTCATCCTCCTCGCCGCAATCGGCCTGATCGCCTCGGCGTGCGGCGACGACGACACGAACGACACCTCACCATCGGGCGATGAGCTCATCGTCGAGATCGGCGGGGAGAACATCGTCCTCACGAGCTCGCTGAGTGGGTTCGACAGCTGCGACACGCTGCTCGACCATCTCCGCACCGAGGGGGCAGAGCGAGTCGGGCCCTGGGGCTTCAACGACGGCTGGTACGGCGGCTGGTGGCCGGACGACGGCCCCATGCCCGTCGACGCGATGTTCGAGGAGGTCGACATGGCTCTCGACCGTGACGACAGCGCCGCCGACTTCGACGTCGCGGCCGATCCCGTGGCACCGAGTTCCGGTGGCGATGGCGAGTCCGCCTCGAATCTCGTCGAAGGCGTGGACTTCTCGGGCACGAACGTGCAGGAGACCGGCGTCGACGAGGCCGACATCGTCAAGACCGACGGCGAGCGCATCTTCATCGTCGCCAACGGCCAACTCGTCGTGATCGACGTGGCCAGCCGCTCGGTCACGGGCACCGTCACCGTGCCTCAGGGTGACCGAAACGAGCTCTTCATCAACGGCGACGAGGTCCTCCTCGTCAGCCAGGGTTGGTCCGACGGCGGCTTCGGCGAAGACGTCGCCATCGGTGCCGCCGAACTCGACGTCGACGAGGGCATCTCCATCGAGGAGGCAGAGGCCGACCTGGCCATCGAGCCCGGACCCGGCTTCGGCTTCGGCTTCGGCAGCAGCCATGTGAACATCACGCGGATCTCGGTCGGAGGCGGATCCCCCCGCATCCTCGAGACCATGGGCGCCGAGGGCGACTACGTCTCCGCCCGGGCGGTCGACGGCACGGCGCGGATCATCGTCCGCTCGAACCCCCAGTACAAGTTCCCCTTCGTCTACCCCCAGAGCGAGGCAGGCGAGGATCGCGCCGAGGACTCCAACCGCGAGGCCCTTCTCGAGTCGCAGCTGAGCGACTGGCTCCCCGCCTTCGCAATCCGTGATGCCAACGGCACCACCACCGACGAGGGACTCCTCACCCCCTGCGGTCAGGTCCACGCCCCCACCGAGTTCGCCGGCTTCGGCGTCCTCTCCCTGCTGACTGTCGATGTGGACGGCTCCCTGACGGCGGGCAACACGTCAGCCGTTCTCGCCCCGGGCGAGATCGTCTACGCCAGCCCGGACTCCGTCTACATCGCGACCACCACCTGGTTCGACCTTGCGGCGCTCGACGTCGCCCGTGACCAGATCGTCGAGAACGCCACCACCTCGATCCACCGTTTCGACATCACGTCGAGCAAATCGGCTGCGTACACCGCCAGCGGCTCGGTCGAGGGACTGGTCCGCGACAGCTTCTCGTTCAGCGAGCACAACGGCCACCTGCGGGTCGTCACCACCACCGGCAACCAGTGGGACGAGACGTCCGAGTCCTGGCTGCGGGTCCTCGAGGAGCAGGGCGATGCCCTCGTCGAGGTCGGCCAGGTGGGCAACATGGGCAACGGCGAGGCCGTCCAGTCCGTGCGCTTCCAGGGCGATGTCGGCTACGTGGTCACCTTCCGCCAGGTCGATCCGCTCTACACGATCGACCTGAGCGACCCGACCAACCCGATCATCCGCGGCGAGCTGAAGATCCCCGGCTTCTCCAGCTACCTGCACCCGATCGGCGACGGTCTCGTCATCGGCGTCGGCAGCGATGCTGACGAGCAGACCGGCCGGGTCACCGGCTCCAAGGTCTCCCTGTTCGATGTGAGCAACCTCGCTGATCCCCAGGAGATCAGCACCTGGATCGGTCCGGACAGCTGGAACAACATCGGCTGGGACACCCACGCCTTCCTCTGGTGGGGCGCCGAGAACCTCGCCGCCGTGCCGATCCAGACCTGGGACAACGGCCAGAACTGGGCCGGCATCGTGCTCCTGCGAGTCGAGAACGACACCATCTCCGAGGTCGGCCGGATCGACCACAGTGACGAGACGCTCGACATCGGGTCGACGGACTGCACGCAGATCACCGAGAACGATCTGCCCACCACCGACACGAACGAGTTCCAGAGCGAGTTCGAATACATGGTCGTCGACGGCTACGGCATGGTCCTCGACTGTGCCGACGGCCAGAGCCGCAGCGCCACCGGCTTCGACTGCTACGACGAGCCGTGGATGACCGAGGAGGCCGACCGGATCGGACTCGAGCCGGCGGGCACCCTCGTCACGTGCTGGCCGATCGGTGACGGTGTCCCGCAGATCAGCCGCACGATGGTTCTGCCAGACAGCGAACTCTGGACCGTGAGCTCGCCCTGGGGCTGGCTCGGCGGTTCGGGGCCGGCCCGCCTCCAGGTCAACGACTTGGACACGTTCGAGCGCCTCGACGCCATCAACCTCTGATCGCCAGCCACCTCCCCCCGCATCCGAGCCGGCCTCATCGAGGCCGGCTCGGTCGCGTCCGGTACGGTGCGGTCAGTCGACCCCCGGAGGAACGCTCATGAAGACCTTCGTCGCCCGCCTCGTCCGCGTTCTCACGATCGGCGTGCTCATTGCCGTAGCCGCAGCCGTCGCCCGGGCGGTCAAGGGCAAGCCGCTCCCCGAGACCACCGGCCAGGCGAGTTGGCAGCCGCTCACCGACGAGCCGGCCGCGCCGGCGCGCTCGGGACCCGTGCAGTTCGTCGCCGAGCCCGCCGCGAGCGAGACCGCGGAAGCGGGGGGCGCCCACGAGGAAGCATGGATCGCGCCGATCGATGGGGTGTGCCCGGCAACTCACCCGATCAAGGGGAACGCGCAGTCGGGCATCTTCCACGTACCCGGCGGGCAGTCGTACGACCGAACCGTGCCGGAGCGCTGCTACGCCTCCGCGGCCGACGCCGAAGCTGACGGGTTCCGCCAAGCCAAACGCTGAGCGCGATGCGGCGGGCTCAGGCGCAGCGTTCGATGCGCAGGGTGATCCCGTCGACCGCTTCGACACGGGCGGAGCCGACAAGCCGTGCCCACTCGTTGAAGCCGTGGGCCATGGCCTCTCCACCGGCCTCGGTGTCGGCGCGGATGTCCCACCGCATGCAGCTTCCGCCGATGTCGTCGACCCAAACCACCATCTGATCCCCGCCCCAGTCGATGTCCGCCACGATGAACTTGCCAGTGAAGAGCGCGTCGATCAGAACCTGCCCGCCGACGCCGGACCACAGCACCTCGCCATCCGCTTGCGGTACGGCGACCTCGTCGACGGGCTCGTCCGCGTCGAACCGACTTGGCTCCATCACGTGTTCGCTCGACACGGGTGGCTCGAGGAGTGCGTCGTCGATCGCCGAATTGCCTCCGGTCTCGAAGAGATGATCGACGAACGGTTCGCCTTCCTCGTAGGGAGAGATCTCGAGGATCAGAAACGCGAGCTCAAAGGCAAGCAGGATGTCCAGGTCGCCGAACGCGAGTTCCTCGATCTGTAGCTCGGAGCGCTCGGCGGCGGAGAGATCGCCGCGCCACTCCTCCTCGACCCACGAAGCGCTGCCTTCGGCGATGGCACTGAACGTCCAGGGGATCTCGTCGGTCAGGTCGTCGTACTCAGGTCGATCGAGATCGAAGTGCTGATCGTCGAAGGCGTGGACGAGCTCATGGACGATCGTGGACTTCGTGAGCAGCGAAAGCCCATCGCGCTCGCGCACGACCAACTCGTCGGTTGCCGGGTCATAGAAGCCGAGGACGCCTGCCTCGCCGAAACGGCGGACGACCTCGTCGATGCTCTCCAGCGGCCCGATGAGGCCAAGTGCCCGGTACTGGGCGTTGTACATCGCGACGTCTTCGGGCGACTGATCGAACTGCTCGACGAAGTCCGCGTCGAGCCGGGCCACGAACTCCGATTCCGAGAGCACGATGATCGTGGGCCGCTCCAGGAACACGCGATCCCGCACCTGCTCGATGAACGCGACCGCCTCGTCGACGAAGGCTTCGAGCTCGTCGTCGTCACCGCCGCCCGCCAGGCTCGGTGTCGGCGCGTCTGGCTCGAGCGCAGTGGAAGGGTCCGAGAAGGGGTCGCGCCGGGTGACGACGAGAACCGAGATGACCAAGCACGCCACCGCAAGGAGCGCCGCTGTGATCATCGCATCGCGTCTGGTCATGGCGACCGACGATACAGACGTGCGTCAGACGACGGTTATCGCCCGGACGAACCGGACATGATCGTTGCCTCGGAGCGCGTCCTGGACCTGCGCCGAAACCGGACCGTCGGTGCAGACGACCATGAGTGCTTCCACGCCGTCGCCGGACTCGCCGATGTGCATGTTCGAGATGTTGACCCCGGCATCGCCGAGGGTGGCGCCCACGACGCCGACCATGCCGGGCTCGTCGTGGTTGCGGACAATCACCATGTTGTCGCTCGGCTTGATGTCGAGCGCATGGTCGTCCAGCTCCGAGATGCGATGCGTTTCGTCGAGACCGGACAGACGACCGGCGACGGAGTGTTCGCCGCCGGAGATGCGGACGACGTTGACGTGATCCTGGGCGGGTGCAGTGATCGTCCGGATCTCGAGCCCGCGCTCGTCCGCCAACTCGAGGGCGTTCACGTAGCTCACCGGCACGTCGGTGTGCGACGAGAGGAGCCCCTTGATCGCAGCAAGAACAGCGATCCGGGTGTCGTCCTTCGCGATCGCGCCTCGGAGCTCGACGTCGACCGTGGACGGAATGCGCTCGACGAGGCCGGCAAAGATCGCTCCGAGGTGTTCGGCTAACGGAACGAACGGGCGAAGCAGCTCGCTGACCTCGGCCGCATCGACATTGACGGCGTGGGGGACGAACTCCCCCGCGAGGGCGAGGCCGACCTGCTCGGCGATGGTGACGCCGGCCTTGTCCTGGGCTTCCCGCGTGCTTGCTCCGAGATGTGGCGTGACGACGATGTTGGGCACGTCGAACAGCGGCGATTCGGTGGTGGGTTCGACGTCGAAGACATCGACCGCGGCACCACCGATGCGTCCTTCGCGGGCCGCTTCAGCCAACGCGGCCTCGTCGACGATGCCGCCTCGGGCGACATTGATGATCCGCAGCCCCGGCTTCGCCTTGGCGAGAAGATCCTTGCCGATCAGGCCGGCGGTCTCCGGGGTCTTGGCCAGGTGCAGTGTGAGGAAGTCCGCCTGTTGGACGAGCGTCTCGAGGTCGACGAGCTCGACGTTGAGCTTCTTCGCCGCTTCGGGCGACACGAACGGGTCGTGGGCGATGAGCCGTAAACCGAACGAGGCGGCGCGCTGGGCGACGAGGGAGCCGATCCGGCCGAGCCCGACGATGCCGAGCGTCTTGTCGGCGAGTTCCACGCCTTCCCACTTCGAGCGTTCCCAACGGCCTTCGACGAGCGCGGCGTGGGCCTGCGGCACGTTTCGGGCCTGGGCGAGAAGCAGCGCCATCGTGTGTTCGGCGGCGGACAGCGAGTTGGACTCGGGCGCGTTGGCCACCATCACGCCCGCGTTCGTGGCCGCAGCGACGTCGACGTTGTCGAGACCGATGCCCGCGCGGCCGACGACGACGAGCCGATCGGCTGCGGCGAGAACCTCGGCCGTCACCTGAGTGGACGAGCGGATGATCAACGCATCGGCGCCCACGATCGCTTCGACCAGCTCAGCAGGCTCGAGACCCAGACGGACATCCACCTCGTGACCGGCCGACCGAAGCTCGTCCAGACCGGTCTCGGCGATGGACTCGGTCACGAGAATGCGAGGCATGAGGCCCATCCTCGCCGTGGGCCAGCGGCCCGCCAACGTGGTTTCCGGGTTATTCGTCACCCGAGCGGGAATCTGTCATGTCCGCGTCAGCCAAGGGTACGGTGCAAGAACGCCGCCAATTGGTCCCGAGCGACAGCATCGCGGGGGCAGAACCGTCCGGGCGCGCAGCCCTGTGTGATGCCTGCTGCCGCGATGCGTTCGATGTCTCGCTCGTGGGTCGACGTGTCGTCATCGCTGAAGGTGTCGGTGTTCGACCGCGGCAGTTCGAGCGCACGGGCGAGGAGGGACGCCATCTGCTCGCGGGTCAAGATCTGGTTCGGGCAGTAGTCGGTACGCGAACAGCCCCGTGTGATTTCAGCCTACGCGAGCGCGTTGATGTCGTCCTCGTGCGTGTTGCCGTCGTCGCCGAAGTAGTCCTCGACTGCGGGTGGGAGATTCAAGGCCCGCACGAGGAACGCCGCGGCCTCAGCCCGGGTGACGCCGCGCTTCGGGCAGAAGTCGTCGCGCCACGGCGGGTTGCAGCCGCGGGTGATGCCTTCGGCGCCGAGCCAAGCGACGTCGGCGGTGAACGATGACGTATCGGCGACGTCCCAGTAGCCGCTCGCTGGCAGATGCTCAACGGTCGGCGGAGCAGGCTCGGTCGGTATCGTCACCTCGGCGTCGGTCGGCAGCGCCGCCTCGGTGAACTGACTGCTCGCGTTCCACAGCATCCAACCGAGCCCGAGCGCGTCTGCCGCGTCGATCTGGGCACGGACCTCGTTCGCGCCGTAGCCACCGAAGTCCTGCAGCCAGGGGCGCAGCGTCGTGCGGTTGCCGACGCGCTCGATCGCATTGGTCATCGACGCGGTGACGACACCGCCCGGATTGGCCGCAGGCGACGAGTAGCCGAACCAGCCACTACTCCAGTGGTTCGGATACACCATCGGCGACAACACGTCGGTCACGTCCGCCATGGCTTCGAGTTGTTGGCCGATCCCGCCGTCCCCGTCGACGGATGTCACAAAGCCGAAGATGTCGGCCGCGATCAGGCACGAGTCGCCGACGTTCTTTTGAAGGTCGGTGATGAAGCTGGAGATCACCTCGGTTCGCGCCGCAGCGTCGGTCGCGTCGACGTTGTCGAAGCGCAGGGCGGGCGAAAGGCCGTCCGGGAATCGGATGTAGTCGAGCTGGATCTCATAGACGCCGCTCCGACACGCGCGGGAGACGAGGTCTTTGATGTAGGCACGTGAGCCCGAATCGCTCGGATCGAGGAAGACTTGGCCGTTGTGCTCGAAGGGGCCTCCCGTCCGCGTGTCGAGCACCGCCGTGCTCGAATAGTTCTCGGCGAACTTGGGATCCTGGAATGCAACCACCCGCAAGATCAGCCTGAGGTCGCGATCATCGAGCTCGGTCGCCAGGTCACTGAGCGAGTACCGGTTGAACGCGAGGGGATCGCCGGGGACGGGGCGGTATCCGAGGTAGCCCCAGACGCTGCCCGATTCGTCCTTCAGGTCGCGCATGACTGCGTTGAGCGCAGTCCGGTCGGCAAGATCGAGCAGCTCGTCCCACCGCGGCGTGCCTGGAATGTTGCCGCTGACATGGAGCGCCCGCAGCACGACCGAGCCGAGCTCCACGCGGACTCGATCGCCATCCCCCGCCCACTCGAAGAACGTCGTCTCCTAGCGAGGGTGGAGCACCTGGACCGGCCCGGGCGGCGCACCGACGATGCGGGCGCGCCCGTAGGGGTCGGTCGTAACGGCCTCGTCCTCGATCTCGACCGTCGCCCCGGCGAGCGGCGTGCCGACTGCATCGGTGACGAGCACCGAGAGCACGCTCGGGTCCTCGGCCTGCACGGGCGTCGCGGCGACCAGCACGCTCGCGAGTACGGCAGTGATGACGACGATTCCCCGACGAGTCACAGCCCCCGATCGTAGATTCCCGCGACGCCGACGCTGGGTCAGGCGGGCGTGAATCCGAGGATCCGGCCGAAGAAGGCGAGCTCGGCTTCCAGGGCCGCGACGATGTTCTCGGCCTTGCGGAATCCGTGCTGCTCGCCCTCGAAGAGGAGGTACTCGACTTCAACCCCCTTGGCCTGCAGGGCCTCCACGATCATCTCGCTCTGGTTCGGCGGCACGATCTCGTCCTCGTCGCCCTGGAGAACGATCATCGGTGCGGAGAGCTTGTCGACATGGTTGATCGGCGACCGAGCGTCGTAGATGTCCTTCGCCTCCGGGTACGGGCCGATCAGCGAGTCCAGATAGCGAGCCTCCAACTTGTGGGTCTCGGTCGCGAGCGCCTCGAGATCGGCGACGCCGTAGCGGCTCGCGCCGACGGCGAACACGTCGTGGAACGCGAGGGCGGACAGGACGGTGAATCCTCCGGCGCTGCCGCCGCGGATCATCAGGCGATCGCCATCCACGTCGCCGCGGTCGGCGAGGAACCGAGCCGCGGCGACACAGTCCTCGACATCGGCGATGCCCCACTGGCCGTCGAGCGCCCGGCGGTAGGTACGTCCATATCCGGTGGAGCCTCGGTAGTCGACATCGACGACGGCGATGCCTCGCGAGGTCCAATACAGGATCGCGGTCTGAAGCTGACGGCGAGCCTGCGCCGTCGGGCCTCCGTGGGCGAGCACGAGCAACGGCGGCTTCTCCTCTGCCGGACCCGCATGCTCCGGGTTCGCCGGTGCGTAGTACAGCCCATGCGCGGTTGCATCGCCGTCGAGACCGGTCGGGAACGAGATG
Source organism: Acidimicrobiales bacterium (assembly GCA_029246685.1). GTDB lineage: Bacteria > Actinomycetota > Acidimicrobiia > Acidimicrobiales > Aldehydirespiratoraceae > JAJRXC01. The sequence goes on from JAQWMR010000016.1 coordinate 30,792, forward strand.
AACTCCGGCTCGATCAGGTAGCCCCGATCGAACGGCAACGCTTTGGCGGGCTTGACGACCTGACGCTCCAGCGTCCCGCTACGTACCGAGAGCCGGACGACTTCGGTGTCGTGGTCGTAGCCGGCGGCAGCACATACGACGCCCTCTGGTCCGGACTGCAGCGAGTTGATCGAGCTGTCGACCGTGGTGATCGTGCGGCCGTCGAAAATCAGCTCGTCGCCCGTCGGCATTCCGGCCACAGCGACGATCGCGTCGTCGACCGCGGCCCAACGCTGCATCCCGAAGACCCACGGCGGCGTGGCGATCTCGAAAGGGCCGCTGACGACGGGCGTGAGCGAGCCGTCCTCGAGGTCGACCTCGACGAGGTTCCACCACTCGTCGTCGTCGACGACGACGAGAAGCCGATCTCCGACCCATCCCGGCTCGCAGAACGCCCGGTCCCCATCGAGACGCAGCACCTCGTCGCCAAGCCGCCCGTCGCCGAACTCGTGCACATGCAGCCGAACCCTCGTCCACGGCATCTCGGGGTGATCCCAAGAGTTGAACGCCAGCCGACTGCCATCGACGCTCAGCCGTGGCGATGACACGAAATCGGCGCCCGACCAGAGAACGTCAACGTCACCACCATCCGAAGCGATGGCCACGATCTCATTCGCCGGCTCGCCATCAGACGAGTGCGACTCGCGGACGCAGATCGCCCAACGACCATCAGGTGTCACGCGTCCATCGCAGTAGCGCCAGGCCCGAGGGATGGGAGGCTCGCTCGTGAGGCACGTCGTCACGCCGTCCGGGTCCGATCGCCGAAGTCGTTGATCGACGATGTCGACCCAGAACAGCACGCCGTTCGCGACCCACCAACTCCCACCGCCGTACTCGTGGACGAGGGTGCGCACATTCGCTTCCGACGGCGTGACCTCGACCGGGCCGTCGTCACCGTCCCGCATGATCGCGGTCCGCCCTCCCTCGCTCGGGCGCGATTCGGCCCACCAGACAGCGTCACCGTCAGCCTTGACCTCGTTGATTCCGACCGCGCCGTCGACGAGCGACGCCGCCGTGATCGGCGACGGCCAGGCGCCGTAAGGGGTGACGGTTGGGTCGTTGCTCAGGAGAGGAACTCCGCGATGCGGCCGACGCCTTCACCGAGGTCGTCGTCACCGAGGGCGAACGACAGTCGGGCGCCGCCACCGATGCCGAATGCCTCACCGGGCACGACGGCGACCTTGACGACTTCGAGGAGAATGTCGGCGAGTTCGAGAGTGGTCTGAGGTGTGTGGCCCTGGAACGTGCGGCCGAGCACCCCAGAGAAGTCCGGGTAGGCGTAGAACGCGCCTTGCGGTTCCGGGCAATCCACGCCGTCGATGCCGCTGAGCAGCGAGTGCATGGTGCGGCGGCGGCGGTCGAAGGCGGTGCGCATCTCGTCGACCGCGTCGAGCGGGCCCGACACAGCCGCCAACGCCGCAGCCTGGGCAACGTTGCAGACGTTGCTCGTGGAGTGCGACTGCAGGTTCTGCGCGGCCTTGATGAGATCGGACGGGCCGATCATCCAACCGACGCGCCAGCCGGTCATGGCGTAGGTCTTGGCGACACCGTTGAGGACGACGCACGTGTCAGCGATCTCCGGCACGACGACCGGCAGCGAGTGGTGCTCGTTGTCGCCGTAGACGAGGTGTTCGTAGATCTCGTCGGTGATCACCCAGATGCCGTGCTCTACGGCCCAGCGACCGATCGCCTCGATCTCTACGCGGGGATAGACGGCGCCGGTCGGGTTCGAAGGTGAGACGAACACCAACGCCTTCGTCTTGTCCGTGCGAGCGGCCTCGAGTTGGTCGACCGAGGCGCGAAAGCCGTCCGGTGCGCTGGTGTGGACGGGCACCGTGACGCCTCCGGCGAGGGCGACCGGCTCGGGGTAGGTGGTCCAGTACGGCGTGGGCAGGAGCACCTCGTCGCCAGGGTTCAGCAAGGCCTCGAACGTGTTGTAGACGGCATGCTTGCCGCCGTTGGTGACGAGGATGTCGGCCGGTTCACAGGCGAAGCCACTGTCTCGCATCGTCTTCGCGGCGAGGGCCTCCTTCAGCTCCGGCAGACCGCCGACAGCGGAGTACTTGTGGTTTACCGGGTTGCGACATGCCTCAACCGCGGCTTCCACGATGTGGGCCGGCGTCGCGAAGTCGGGCTCGCCCGCGCCGAAGCCGATGACGTTCTCCCCGGCCACCTTGAGCGCCTTCGCCTTGTTGGACACGGCGAGAGTGGCGGAGGGCGCGATGGCCCCGACACGGCGGGAAATTCGATCAGTGCTCATGACGGCTGAGACTACGAAAAATCCCGCAGGAAAGCGCGACGGTTTCGCCCATTTCCTGCGACCATTGCTGGCGTGAACGCAGTCCCTGACATAACCATCCCCTCCGACCTCCTTCCGGCCGACGGCCGGTTCTGCAGCGGGCCCACGAAGGTTCGACCCGAGGCCATCGACGCACTCCGGGGTCGGGCCACCGACTACATGGGAACGTCGCATCGGCAGCTGCCGGTTCAGCTCGTCGTCGCGGAACTCCGCAACGGCATCGCGGAGCTGCTGCGGGCCCCCGACGGGTACGAGATCGTCCTCGGCAACGGCGGCTCCACGGGCTTCTGGGACTGCGCGACGTTCGGTCTCATCGGGCAGCGCAGCCATCACCTCAGCTTCGGAGAATTCTCGAGCAAGTTCGCCAAGGGCGTGGCCGCAGCTCCCCACCTGCACGAGCCCTCGATCTCGGAGTCCGAGCCCGGCACCCACCCGCCGCTCGTCGCCGCCGAGGGTGTCGACGCCTACTGCTACCCGCACAACGAGACGTCCACGGGCGTCATGGTCGAACCGGCCCGGCCCGGCGGCGACGACACGCTCATGATGCTCGACGCAACGTCAGCGGCCGGCGGATTGATGTTCGACGCCGATGCCACCGACGTCTACTACTTCGCTCCCCAGAAGGCGCTCGCCTCCGACGGCGGTCTGTGGATCGCGATGATGTCTCCCGCCGCCATCGAGCGGATCGAACGCATCGCCGCCTCGGACCGCTGGTGCCCGCCCTCGCTCGATCTCAAGATCGCGCTGGACAACTCCCGCAAGGACCAGACGTACAACACCCCCGCGCTGGCGACGGTCTTCATCACGGCCAACACCGTGAACTGGTTCAACGACAACGGCGGCCTCTCCTGGTCCGCCGGCCGGTCCGCGCAGTCCGCCGAGATCCTCTACAGCTGGGCCGAGGCGAGTGACGCCGCGTCGCCGTTCGTACAGGTCGAAGAGCAGCGCAGCAAGGTCGTCGGCACCGTCGACTTCGATGATGCGATCGACGCAGATGTGCTCTGCGAGGTCCTCCGCAAGAACGGCATCCTCGATACCAACGGCTACCGCAAGCTCGGCCGCAACCAGCTCCGCATCGGCCTCTTCCCGGCAATCGAGCCGAGCGACGTCGAAGCCCTCACCCACTGCATCGACCACGTCATCGGCGAGCTGGGCTGACCTGCGCCGCCGTTCGGCGGCTCAGGGAGTGATGCCGACCCGCGCCACAGGTTCGGCCGCGCCAGCGCGGCGCCGAGCGCTCAGTTCGAGGCCGTCGATCACAACCGAGCGCAGGTCCCGAGGATCGATCAGCTCATCGAACCCGAGGCCGGACGCCGACCGGTAGCTCGACTCCAGCTCGGCTTGGCGCAGCCCGGCCCGCGTCTCGTCATCGGCGCCGACCGCGTTGCCCGCGCCTTGGGCGCCCATCGCTCCGAGTGTCGCGCCGGGGAAGGCGTACGTCAGCGTCTGCTCGTCGTAGCCGTTCATCGCCATGACACAGGAGCCGAATCCGTAGGCCTTGCGCATGGTGACCTGGATCTTCACCGTCGTCGCCCGCGTCTGCGCGGTGAACATGCGCGCACCGGCCCGCAGAATCCCGGTCCGCTCCGAGACCGTGCCGGCGAGCACGCCCGGGTTGTCAGTCATGAAGACCATCGGCAGATGGAAGCTGTCGCAGACCTGGATGAAGTGGGCCGCCTTGTCGGCGGCATCAACATCGATCGACCCCGCGATGACGGCCGGCTGGTTGGCGATGACGCCGACGGCGTGGCCGTCGACCCGGCCGAGCGCACACACGATCGACGGCCCGAAATCCGGCTGGACCTGGAAGAAGCTACCTCCGTCGACAACGCGACTGATCGCGAGGCGCATGTCGTAGGCCTTGTTGCCATCGCGGGGAACGATGTCGAGCATGTCGTCGATCCGGCGGGCTCCGAGATCACCCGTGTCGGCCCACGGCGGCCGCTCCCACGCCGATGATCCGAAGAACGAGAGGTACGTGCGGATGTCGGCGAGCAGCGAGGCATCGTCGGCTGCAACGTTGTGCACGACGCCGCTGGCAACCGCCACGGCCGGGCCTCCGAGATCCTGTTTCGAGACATCCTCTCCGAGCGAGGCCTGCACCACGGGCGGACCGGCGGTGAAGATCGCGGCATCGCCCGTCATCACCGACCAATCACAGAGTGGCGCGGTGATCGCGCCGTGCCCCGCTGATGCGCCCATCACGCCGCACACCATCGGCACGAGGCCGGACAGCCGCCCCTGGGCCTGGAGATCGCCGGGTCCTCCGCCGCCGGGATCACCCGGCATGGGCGGCCGGTGACCGGCGCCCTCAAGCAGCATCACGAGCGGCACTCGCTCACGCTTTGCGATGTCGGCGATTCGCCAGCGCTTCCGACTGGCCGCGGGACCGATCGATCCGCCCAGCGTGGTGAAGTCCTCCGCGCCAACCGCGACCGGTCGACCATCGATCGCGCCGACGCCGGCGACCAGAGCGTCCGCAGGCGCTTGCCCGCCGGCCAGCGTGCCGATCTCACGGAACGATTCGGCGTCGAGCAGCGCGGCGATTCGACCGCGGGCGTCGAGCCGCCCGGCCTCCTTGCGCGCCGCGACTTTTTCGGGTCCGCCCATGGCGCGAGCCCTCACCCGTCGCTCGTCGAGATCGTCGAGGGTCTCCCCCCAGTCGTGCCCGTCGCTCATCGGCCGGACCCTACTTCGTCGCGACGGAGGGTCAGAGAATCGCAAGAACGGTAATGTTCCAGCACACGACGGCGAGGCACCGGCCTGTGGTGTCGGCGAGCGCAAACTCGACAAGCCGAGAACCGTGCACCCGGATGAGGAGCGCCGCGATGACCACGAGCACGATCGCCTTGAGCGCGCCGACCCGCCACATCGAGTCCACGAACGGCTGCACGAACGGATTGCGCTCGCTTCCGCCCCGATCGATCACCATCGCGGTGGTGATGATGTCGAAGACATTGAGGACCACGAGGCCCACGTACAGCGTCCAGCGGAGTTCCGCGATCAGCGACTGCGCTCGCGAAGGCGCGCCCGACAGGACATCCGACTCCAGGTGCTCCACTCCACTCGCCACGGCCGCAACATAGCTCAACTTCACCCTCTGTCAACACTTAGGGTGGCACTATTCCCCACTCTTGGTGGTGTTGCGACTCGGAGCGCACGGTCCAGTCGATGAGGCTCGCCATCGTCTGCTTCAACGCAGCCGGCTCGACGCCCCAGGATTGAAAGCCGGGCTGATGAGCACTCACGTGGGCGAGCATGGTCGTCAAGACACCGGCCGCAGCGCCAGGATCGACTCCGGTGGCGAGCCGCCCTTCTGCGTGCGCCGCCTGGGCCAATTCTTGCAATGCGAGAAAGACACCGTTGAGGAGCCGAACTCGCAGCTCACGGAAGCGGACGTCGCCTTCGGTCGTCGCGATGTCGATCACTCGCAACATGGCCTTGTGCTCTTCGAAGTAGCGCAGGAAGCCGGCCGCAAGCTCCTCCGCGGCCTCCGGCCCATCCCAACTCGGGTCGACGACCAACGAACGCAGCGCCTCACTCCCCGACTCGACCATCTCCTCGGCAAGTGTGAACACCGCAGCCTCCACATCCGCGAAGTACTGGTAGAAGGTGGCCGGCGAGGTGCCCGCACGGCGACTGATGTCGGTGACCTTCACGTCGAGGAACGAGACCTCAGCGAGGACTTCTTCGGTGACCTGAAGCAGGCGCTGGCGCGTGGCGCGGCCTCGACGTCCTGGCAAGCGACCGTCCGCGGCACGCGGGTTGTCCGTAGCCGCTCGGGTGTCCATCGCCTCCATGTCGCGACGTTAACCCTGGACGTACAGCGGACCGCAGCCGGGCCGGGGGTGGTTTCAGCCGCCGAATTCGAGGCGGAGCGGTGCATCGTCTGCCCCGACCCGACGGGCGGGCGAGCGCAGCGAGCGATGCCGAGGAGGAACGACCGGAAGCCGTGAGCCGTCACTGATCACCAGCCAGTCTTTGCCCTCCCGTTCGACCGGCGCGTGGACCGGAGGGCGGCGCACCCAGGCGGCGGCACCCGAGAGCGGCACCTCGATCACGGCCGCGGTCGACTCGGCGAGGAGTTCCGCACCGAGCGCGGCGGCGATCAGGCCGGTGAGAGGATCCGCGACCGCGTCCGCGACGAACATCGGGGCGTCGCCGGCTCCCGCACCGGCAACGGTGTCACCGGCGACGACGAGCCCGCCCTCGGCCGCAGCATCGTCGCCGAAGCCGACTCGTCGACCCGCCGCGCCGATCCGTCCGTGGCCAGTGATGGAGAGCCAGCACGCGCCGTTGGCCGTCAGGGCAACCGGATCGATCCCGATCTGGTCCATCGCCCGCGGACGAGACGCCTCGATCACCAGATCAGCCGCCGCCAGCAGACGCCGCAGGAAGTCGACGTCAGCCCGATCCGACAGATCCACGGACGCACACTCCTTGCCGGAGTTGAGGAGATCGAAGAAGACTGTCGCCCCCGCTCGGCCCCCGTCGGGACGGCCTCGACCCTCGACCTTGATCACCCGAGCGCCGGCGTCGGCAAGCAGCTGCCCGGTCAGCGGCCCCGCCCACAGTGACCCCATGTCGACCACCAGCGGACGGTTCGTGACGGTGCGGGGCCCGCCTCGCGCGAGCTCTCGCCCCGGCGAGCCCGGAGCGCTCGTGTTCCCCACTGCGCCGATCGCAAGGCCCAGCAGCGCGGCCCGTTCGATGACGAGATCCGTTGACATCGACGCCATCGCCGCGTTGATCGCAGGCCAATCGCCCGGTTCGACCGCGCGCTCCACCAAGGCAGGCAGCGCTGCGACGTCCTCCGGTCGGGGCAGATTCAGTGCGACCCAACCGTCCGCGACCCGAGCGAACCGAGCGCTCCCGCCGACGCTCGTCGAGCCGGCCCGCGTCATTCCCGTGATCGCTGCACGCTCGCCGAGTAGCGCCGGGCCGTCCACGTCGACTGCAGTCCCCCACCGGGCGGTCTGGACGCCGAGATCGTGCGCCGCCGCAGCCATCGCCGTCGCCAGGGGCGCGGGGACGGGGCTGGGCGGGCCGTCCGCCGGCCCGGTCAAAAACATCGCGCCGCTTGCCGCCCACGCCGCGATGTCCACCGCGACATCGTCCATAGCGGAGACGCTAGCGCCCGGGCCGGGTCCAGGTAGCTCGGCGCGGTTGGCCATCAGGCAGGGTCAGCCTCCATACTTGGGCCAGTCACAGACCACCGATTTCGAGCGTCACTCGAGGAGAAAACCCATGGTCGAACTCAAGCCCGGTGCTCGGTTCCAGAGCACGGTGTGCACCACCGAAGTCATCGTGGTGAAGGGTGACGGCGACGTAGATCTCCTGTGCGGCGGCGCGGCGATGGTCCCGGCCGGCACCGGCGAGGTGGCGGGTGAGCCCGCCGCCGATGCAGCCGGCGGAACCCTCCTCGGGAAGCGCTACAGCGACGAAGCCGACTCGATCGAACTCCTCGCGACAAAGGCGGGCGACGGCTCCCTCGCGGTTGGCGACGCAGCTCTCGACGTCGCGCAGGCCAAGACGCTTCCCGCTTCCGACTGACCGCAGGAGCCGGCTTATGAACGTGATGATGCTGCTCGAGATGGCTGCGAGTGGCCTGGGCGACCGCGTAGCGGTCGGCTCGCTCGAGAACGGCATCACGTATCAGCAGCTCTTCGAGCAGGCCGGCGAAGCCGCAGCTCGGTTCCGGGCGGACCCGGGGGCCAAGGTCGTGCTCTGCGACGAGTCCAGCCCAGCCGTCCCCGTGGCCCTGTTCGGCGCCGCGTGGGCCGGCATGCCCTACGTCCCGCTGAACTACCGGCTCCCCGACGACGACCTCCGCGGGCTCGCGGAGCGCAGCACCCCAGGTGTGGCGATCGGGGACGACGCCGGGGCGAGCCGGCTGCGCACAGTCGACGGGCTCACCGCCGTCACCCGCGACACGTTCCTCGCTGACCGTGCGGGCGGCGCCGATGCCACCACCCCGGGCGATTGGTCGATGGATCCCGAGGAGATCGCGGTCCTGCTCTTCACGAGCGGCACGACCGGCGCGCCGAAGTCCGCCGTGCTCCGCCACAAGCATCTCGTCAGCTACATCCTCGGCTCCGTGGAGTTCATGGGCGCCGGCGAGAACGAGGCGACCATCGTCAGCGTCCCGCCGTACCACGTCGCCGGGGTGTCGGCGATGCTGTCGTCGGTCTACGCCGGTCGACGAATCGTGCAGCTCCCCAAATTCGATGCGGACGACTGGATCGACACCGTCGAGCGCGAGAACGTCACCCACGCCATGGTCGTCCCGACCATGCTCGCCCGCATCGTCGAGGCGCTCGACGCTCGCGGCGGAGAACCCATGCTCAGCGTGCGGGCCCTGTCCTACGGCGGCGGCAAGATGCCCGAGCCGGTGATCCGCCGGGCCCTGGATCTCTTCCCGATCACCAACTTCGTCAACGCCTATGGCCTCACCGAGACCAGCTCCACGATCGCCCTCCTCGGCCCGGACGATCACCGGATCGCCCAGTACAGCGAGGACGAGTCGGAGCGGGCCCGCCTGAAGTCGGCGGGACGACCCCTACCCGGTGTCGAGGTGTCGATCCGGGATCCCGAATTCAACGAGGTCGCCCCGGGCGAAGTCGGCGAGATCTACGTCCGTGGCGAGCAGGTCGCCGGCGAATATGTCGAGAAGGGCTCGCTGCTCGACGACGGGGGATGGTTCCCGACGCGTGATGGCGGCTTCATCGACGACGCCGGCTATCTGTTCATCCAGGGCCGAAACGACGACGTCATCATCCGCGGCGGTGAGAACATGTCGCCAGGAGAGATCGAGGACGTCATGCTCACCGATACGCGAGTCAAGGAAGCCGCCGCGATCGGTGTGCCGGACGTCGAATGGGGCGAGAAGGTCGTCGCGGTCGTCGTCCGCCACGACGATGCCTGTACCGAGGCCGAACTCCAGGACCTGATCCGCTCGCGACTCCGATCGAGCCGCGTCCCGGCCCACATCGTGTTCGTCGACGAGCTCCCCTACAACGACACCGGCAAGTTGCTGCGGCGGGTGCTGCGCGAAGACCACGCCCATCTCGGCGACGACCCCACCGACTGACATGCAGGTCGCCCGCTGGTCCGTGGCTGATGCCCGGGCCGCGATCGCGGGCGCCGATCTCGACCGGCAACTCGGATTCGCCCATGGCGTGCCGGCGGTGACGGTCGAGCTGGGCGACGAGCCGGGAGACGACATCGCCGCCGCGTTCGCCGACATCGCCGTGGTCGGGATCGGCGTCGGCGCGGCCGCAGGCTCCGACTGGGACATCGCGACGATCGACCCGACCTCCGTGCTGGAAGGCGTCCTCCGCACACCGATGTCCGCCGTGCTGACCGCGCAGACGCTGCGCCGCACGGCTTCGATGACTCCGTCCGACGGCTTCTTTGCGGAGTCCGTGGCCTACGCGACGCTGCAGGCCGGCCCGGAGTTCGCCGCATGGCTCGAGACCCAAGGCCGCCGCACCCGCAACGACGACGCCCCGCGGGTTCGCGTGGACGACGACGACGGCACAGCCGTCGTCACACTCACCCGCGGCAGGCTCCGCAACCTGCTCGATGCCCGGATGCGCGATGCGCTGGTGGAAGTGCTGCGAGCGCTGTCGGTCGACGCCGACCGGCCGATTCGTCTCGTCGGCGAAGGGCCCGGATTCTGTGCCGGAGGCGACCCGGCCGAGTTCGGCACGGTCGACGACCCCACGACGGCGCACCTCATCCGCTCGAGCGCCAACGTCGCTCCCTGGCTGCTTGCGGTTGCGGACCGGACCGAAGCGGTCGTTCACGGACCCTGCGTTGGCGCCGGCGTGGAGCTCGCGGCGTTCTGCCACAGAGTCATCGCCCGCCCCGACGCCCGGTTCCGGTTGCCGGAAACCGGCATGGGTCTGATGCCCGGAGCCGGCGGCACGGTCAGCGTTCCTCGCCGGATCGGTCGGCAGCGCACGCTCGAGTGGCTCCTCACGGGCGACGAAATCGACGCGGCGGTGGCGTTCGACTGGGGGCTCGTGAACGAGATCAGGCCAGAGGGCCGCTGAAGTAGGCCGAACGGCCCATCAACACGGGACATCCGCACGCCGATCTAGGTAGTGAGTCCTGTTCAGCGGTGAGAAGAGAAAGACATGCGAGCCTTCACGTTCCTCCAGACCTTGGTCGCTACCAGAGCCGACGACGACCGAGGCGCCAGCCTGGTCGAGTACGCGCTTCTGGTCGCGCTCATCGCGATTGTGTGCATCGGCGCCCTCACGGCGCTCGGCGGCACGACTTCGGGCACGTTCTCCGAAGTCACGTCAATGATCGGCTAGAACACCACGGCGTCTACTTGGCGCTGAAGCTGTTCCGCAGGTTCGAGTCGGCGAAGTCCGCCGGCACGGACCCGCTCGACGCGTAGAGGTACAAGGCCGTCTGGAAGACGGCGTTGAGCGCCGTCATCACGACGACCACCAGCGCCACGTAGAGCACGGCGATGATGACACCGACAATGAGTGCCGCCTCGCCGACCGCGGCCATGAGCGCGATGAGGGCGATCGCCGGGATGATGGCCAGGAAGCCGAGTAGACCGAAGCCGACGCGCGCGGCGATGTTCTCGCCCCACGTCTGACGAAGCATGCCGCCAGACGTCTTCAGGCCGTCGATCGCTCCCTTCTCGTCGATGACGATCGCCGGGACGACGAGAAAGGACGCCAACTCCCACGCGAAGCCGACGCCGCTGAGGAGGAGCTGACCGATCCAGCCGGCTCGCTCGCGGAGGACGCGCAGGATCATGCCGACGGTCGCAGTGAGGATCGCCCACGGGACCAGACCGCCGATGCGAGCGGTGGCCCGCCGAATTGCGGAGCCGACGGTGGGGTCACCGCCGCTCAGACGCTCATAGGCCCCCGCAACGAGCGCACCGTTGAAGAACACGCTGATGATGCTCATTGCCAGGGTGGCGACGATAACGATGACGATCAGGGCGGGATCGGCGCTGGTCTCGTCGCCCGTTCCGCTCGAGCTGCTGGTGTCCAGCAACGCGATCGCCGGCACCAGCAGTGCTGCGAGGACCACGATCGACGCGAGGAACGAGAGAACCGGGATCCAGAGGAGCTCACGGTCCTTCTTGAGGACCGACCAGGAAACCTTCGCCAGTTCGATCGTGTTCGAGATTCTGCCCATGACTGAACAGACTAGGCGAGAGGCGCTATCTCGGTTCGCGCGGAAGGCCGAGGACGCGTTCGCCGATGACGTTGCGCTGCACCTGATTGGATCCGCCGTAGATCGTGTGTGACCGGCTGTAGAGGAACGTCCGCTGGGCCTTGTCCACCGGATAGCTCGGGTAGTGCCCGTCGCCGATGATCTCGTGTCCCTGATGCGCGTCGGGCCCGCCCACCATCGCCGCCGGGCCCTGCACGGACATGAGCAGCTCGCCCATGCGCCGGTGCCAACTCGCCCAGAAGAGCTTGCCGATGGACATCTCCGGGCCGGGCACACCGTCGCTCGTCAGCGCCGTCAGCATGCGCAGCTGGTTGTAGCGAAGGATCTCGAGCTCGATGTAGCTCTCCATGAGCTCATCGCGCAGCACGGGATCGGCCCAACGCCCGTTGGCCTTGGCCATTGCGATCATGTCGTCGAACTCCTGGCGGAACGACACCTGCTGGCCAAGCGTGGACGCTCCCCGCTCGAAGGCGAGCGTGCCCATGGCGACCTTCCAGCCGTTGCCGACGCCACCGACCACCATCGACTCCTCGGTGACCGCGTCACTGAAGAACGTCTCGTTGAACTCGCTGCCGCCGGTGATCTGCACGATCGGACGGATCTCGACACCCTGCTGGTCCATCGGAACGAGGAGATAGCTGAGCCCTTGGTGTCGCTCGCTGCCCTTCTCCGTACGAGCGACGACGAAGGCGTAGTCAGCCACCTGTGCGAGCGACGTCCACACCTTCTGGCCGTTGATGATCCATTGGCCGTCGACCAGCTCACCTCGGGTCTTCACGTTGGCGAGATCGGATCCGGCGTCGGGCTCGGAGTAGCCCTGACACCACATCTCGTCGCCCGACAGGATGCTCGGGACGAACCGCTCCTGCAGTTCGTCGGACCCGAACGCCATGATCGTGGGACCGAGCAACGTGACGCCGAGGTTCGGAAGTCGCCCGGGTGCGCGAGCCTCGATGTAGGTCTTGAAGAAGACGACCTGTTCCGCGAGCGTGCAGCCGCGACCGCCGATGCTCTCGGGGAAGTCGATGCCGAGCCAGCCGCCGCTGGCAAGCTCCTTCTCCCATGCCAGCTGAACCTCGACCGGGATGTCCTCTTGCGCCGTCAGGCCCATCCCTCGGTACCGAGCGAAGTCGCCGACCACGTGCTCATCGAGCCAGGTGCGAACCTCGTCCTGGAACTCCTCGAGGGAGGGGTCGAGCCGTACGTCCATGGCGTCGCAGGGTAGTCAGAATCTGACGGTGCATCAGATTCGGGCGCCGCGCTAGTTTCGTCGCTGTGAGCACCCCGACACCTGCCATGACCGTCCCTGAAGCCGATGCGTTCCTCACCGGTGAGGACGGCTTCTTCCCCACAGCCACGGAGACGGTCCTGGGCGAGGAGATGCTCGTCGTCAAGAATCGAATGGGTTCGCTGCGCGAGATGCTCGCGGCGTCGGCGAACCACGGGGACGGTGAGGCGCGCTACTACCTGTTCGACGATGGCCGAGCGGCCACGTTCAACGAGAACATCGCGCACGCCGCCTCCCTCGGAGCCAGCCTCTCGCAGCGCTACGGCGTGGGCCCAGGCGACCGCGTCGCGATCCTCGGTGCCAATTCGCCGGAGTGGATCCAGGCCTTCTGGGCGACGGTCCAGTTGGGGGCCATCTCCGTGGCGATGAACGGATGGTGGACCGGGGACGAGATCGACTACGGGCTCGAGCTGACCACGCCGACTGTCCTCATCGCCGACAAACGTCGTCTCGAGCGCCTCGACAGCGATCCGGGAATCCCCGTCGTGGTCGTGGAGGACGATTTCCAGGAGTTGGTCGACGCCGGTGCCGGCGCGGGCCTCTCGGATGGGGAGATCGCCGAGGACGATCCGGCGGCGATCCTCTTCACCAGCGGGACCACCGGACGACCCAAGGGTGCGATCACCACCCACCGGAACCTGATCGCCTACGTCTCCTGCGCGTTCATGCTCGGCGCCCGCGACGCAGTGCGCTTCCCTTCCAGTGGCGAGCCGCCCGCCAACCCACCCATGAGGCTGGCGGCCAGCCCCCTCTTCCACATGTCCGGACTCCATGCCGGCGCGATCGCCGCGATCGCGTCCGGTATGGGCAACCTCTGGACGACCGGGCGCTTCGACCCGGAGAAGGTGCTGAAGCTGACCGAGGAGTACAAGCTCACCGGGTGGGGCGGCGTCACCACGCAGATGTGGCGGATCATCGAGCATCCCCGCTTCCACGAGTACGACACGTCGACCGTGAAGTCGATCGGCGGCGGCGGCTCGGTGTGGTCACCAGAACTCCAACGGGCGTGTCGCGCCGCGCTACCGCACGCCACGCAGGTCGTCGGTGTCGGCTACGGACTGACAGAGGGAGGGGTGGCCACCAGCGCTTCCGACGACATCCTGCAGGCGCATCCGGATTCAGTCGGCTACCCGATCCCGACCGCCGAGGTGAAGATCCTCGACGACGAGGACAACGAGCTTCCCGACGGCGAGATCGGCAACGTCAGCATCAAGGGCCCGAGCGTCATCCCGGGCTACTGGGACAACCCCAAGGCGACGGCGGAGACGATCCGCCCGGGAGGGTGGCTGCGGACCGGCGACTTCGGCCACCTCGAGGACGGCATCGTCTTCCTCGCGAGCCGTCGCAAGGACCTGATCATCCGCGGCGGCGAGAACATCTACCCGACCGAGATCGAGAACCGCCTCGACGAGCACCCGGACGTCATGGAGGCCGCGGTCATCGGCGTCGATCACCGAGAGCTCGGCCAGGAGGTCAAGGCGGTGGTCGTCCCCCGGGAGGGTGCGGCACTGACCGGTCAGGAGCTCGGCGAATGGGTGGCGCAGAGACTTGCGACGTTCAAGGTGCCGGCCCACTGGGAGTTCCAGACCGAGCCCCTCCCCCGCAATGCCACCGGCAAGGTCCTCAAGGCTGTCGTCGCCGGCGAAGCCGAGAACACCTTCATCGAAGAGGCGTGAGACGTCACCCGGCTGTGAGGGGCCACGGGCGGGTGCGTTCCCACAGCAGGGCGATATCGAGCAGCAGCTTCTCGCGGTGGTGTGCCGCGAGCACCTGCAGACTCACGGGGAGCCCATCGCTCGCGAGACCGGCCGGAAGGGCGACGGCCGGGTTGCCGTAGATGTTCGACGGCGCAGTGAGGGCGCCGTTGTTGGCGCCGGTGCTCTCGCGGCCGCCGAAGACGGAAGGCAGGTGCCCTTCGGCGTCGAACGCGGTGGACGGGTTCGTCGCCGCGAGCACGATGTCGGCGTCGGCGAACATCGTCGCCATCGACCGGTTGAGATCCTCGCGGCGGCTCTCGGCCTTGACCATCGCGCCGAGATCGATGCGCTCCTCGGCGATCTCGACACTGGCTCGCATCATGCCGGTCAGGTCCTCGGCGCAATCCGGCCAGCGCTCACCCAGCTCCTTGCGCAAGCCGATTCCGCCGGTGAGCCCCCACGCACCCATGACGTTGGGGAGACGGAGGTCGAGATCGACCCGGGCCGCTCCCATGGCGGCCAGCAGCTCCTCGGCCGCGGCAGCCACGATCTCCTCGGTCTCCGGCGCAACGACCGCGCAGCCCAGATTCGGCACGATCGCCACCCGCAGCCCCGCGAGATCGGCGATGCCCACACCCAGATCGGCTTCGAACCCGTCGACGCGGGGAAGGCTGAACGGATCGCGGGCATCCGGGCCGTTCGTGACGTCCAGCCAGCGCGCCGTGTCGCGCACGCTGCGACTGACACAGCCCTCGACGGCGGTCAGGTTTCCGATCGCCGAGCCCTTCGGGACCCGGCCGTAGGTCGTCTTGAGGCCGACGAGGCCGCAAAACCCGGCGGGGATGCGAATCGAGCCGCCGCCGTCGCTTGCGGTCGCCAGCGCGAACATTCCTCCGGACACACCCGCGGCGGAGCCCCCCGACGAGCCGCCGGGTGTGCGGTCCGCGCCCCATGGGTTGCGGGTGGCACCGTGCAACTTCGTGGTGGTCTGGTTCACCCCACCGAACTCGCTCGACGTGGTCTGGACGGTCGGAATCGCACCGCCGACCCGCAACCGCTCGACCGGGATGGAGTCCGCGTTGGCCACTCGGTCCGCGAGGGCCAGCGACGCCTCGGTGTCGGGCCATCCGGCCACCGGGAGGAGCTCCTTCACCGCAAGGGGCACGCCCCCGAAAGGAAGCGTGACGTCGGCCGTCTCGGCCGCGGCCAGAGCCGCGTCACCGTCCACATGACAGACCGCGTTGAGCGGATCGTCGGCCGCCGCGTCGAGGGTGGCCTGCACTTCCTCGCGGGGATGCCGGTCACCGGCGCGAAACGCCTCGACCAGCGAGATCACGTCGCCCTGCCATGATCCGTCCGTCATGTGTCCCCCTGTGGTGTCGCCTGTGCGCGCCCCACCCTACGATCCTCTGATGCTCACGGAAATCAGCCGACGAGGAGCGGCGGAGTTCGTCGACACGCTCGCCTATGTCACCGAGCAGGGTTTGGGCATCACCTACGCCGAGCTCGACGAGGCTGCCGAGCAGGTTGCGGCCCGGTTCGCGGCCCGTGGTCTCGGCGAGGGAGACGTCGTCGCCCTCGTCCTGCCGTCGGTGATCGACTACGTCGTCTACTTCCTCGCCGCGGACCGCGTCGGAGCCGTGACTGCAGGCCTGAACTCGAAGCTGCGGCCCCGTGAGATCGCAAACTGTCTCGAGGTTCTGCGGCCCGCGCTCGTCATCGTCACCGGTGATCTGATCGAGGGTGTGGCGCTCGCCGGGCTCGAGGCTGAGGTCATCACGCCGGGCACCGATGCAGCCTCCATCGCCGCGCTCCATCGACAGGGCCCGTCAGTACTCCTTCCGGAACTGACGGAAGACGACGACCGTCCGGTCTGCATCTGTTTCACGTCCGGGTCCACGGGTATGCCGAAGGGCGCCTGGTACACGAATCGCCAACTCCGCCGAATCGCCGAGCTCGACACGGGCGGCGCGTGGGGCGGTGGCGGCCACGGCATCTCCTCCACCCACTTCGCCCACGTCGGATTCATGACCAAGCTTCCGTGGCTGCTCGCGAGTGGCCGCACGACGCACCTGCTCGAGCGCTGGTCAGCGGGGCCGGTTCTCCAGCTCATCGCCGATCACAAGATGCCGGCGGTCACCGGCGTGGCCCCGCAGCTCGCACTGATGATGCGCAGCCCACTCATCGACACACTCGACTTCTCCGCGGTGCAGGCGATCGTCGCCGGGGGCGCAGCTTCGCCGCCCGCACTCGTCCACGAGTGTCGCGAGCGCTTCGGCGCCGGCTACTCCATCCGCTACTCCTCGACGGAAAGCGGCGGCATCGGCCTCGGCACAGCCCTCGACGCGGACGACGAGGAGGCGCTACACACGATCGGCCGACCCCGCCCAGGCGTGGAGGCTTCGATCCGCGACGAGCACGGGGAGCCGGTGGCCGACGGGGAGATCGGCGAGCTCTGGATCCAGTCCGGCTGCATCATGTCCGGCTACTGGAACGACCCGGAGACCACGGCAGAGACGTTGGTCGACGGATGGCTTCGCACCGGTGACCTGGCTCATGTCGACGACAACGGCTGCTACCGGTTGGCCGGACGGCTCAAGGAGATGTTCATCCGCGGTGGCTACAACGTGTACCCGATGGAGGTGGAGTCCGTGCTCGTGGCGCACCCGGGGATCGCGGAGGTCGCCGTGGTGCCGCGCCCGGACCCGGTGATGGGCGAGATCGGGGTGGCCGTGGTCGTACCGATCGACGCCGATGCACCTCCCACGCTCGACGACATCCGCTCGTTCGGCGAGAACGACCTGGCGAAGTACAAGCTCCCCGAGGACATCCGAATCATCGAGGCGCTGCCCCGGAACTCCACGGAGAAGGTCGATCGGCGAACGCTTGCCGAGGCCGAGGCCTCCGGCGGCTGAAGGTCAGCGGCGGCCGCGACGTTCGCCCCGCCGACCTCCACCCTTCTGTTCACGTCGCTCCCGTTCCTCTTCACGGGCGCGTTGCGTGGCGAGTTCCTCGACAAGGGCGCGGTAGCGATCAACCCGGTGTTCGTCGACCTCGCCGTCGTCGACTGCAGCGCGGATAGCGCAACCGGGTTCGGTGTCGTGGACACAATCGCCGAAGCGACACGCACCGGCGAGCTCCTCGAGGTCGCCGAACACCAGATCAAGAGCGTGCTCTGCCTCCCACAGACCGATGGCGCGGATTCCGGGCGTGTCGAGGATCAGGCCCGCGTCGTCGTTCAGAGGAATGAGTTCGCGAGCGGTCGTGGTGTGGCGCCCCTTGGCGTCGGACTCCCGAACGTCACCGATCTCGAGCAGTTCCTCGCCGACGAGCGCGTTCACGAGGGAGGATTTGCCCACGCCGCTGGCGCCGATCAGAGCGAGAGTCTCGGAGGGGGCAAGCCGGCCCCGGAGCTGATCGAGCCCGCCCGGGTCGACCGTGCTCGTGGTGAGCACGGGGATGTCGCGAGCGACGGAGCGCACGATCGCCTCCGTGTCGTCATCGAGGGCGGCGTCGGTCTTCGTCAGGATCACCAGCGGCTCGGCACCGGAGTTGTGGGCGAGAACGAGAAGCCGCTCAAGTCGCCCCGGTGGGAGCGGCCGGTCCAGGCCGTGGACGACCGCCACGCTCTGCACGTTCGCCGCCAGAACCTGTTCGAGATCACGTTCCGCAGGGTCACGCCGGCTCACCTGGGTGGTTCGGTCGAAGACATGGGTGACGACATCGCCGAGTCCGTCCTCTTCACCGACCATCACCCAGTCACCGGTGACGGGCGCGATCTCGTCCTGGGCTCGTTGTGAGTCAGACAGAACCCGAACCCGTCCCGCCGCCGTCATGACGTCGCATTCGCCTCGGTCAACGCGCACTACCCGACCGAGGACACCGGCGTGGTCGCCGGTGTCGGCCGGGCCGCTGGAGCGGCCCCACGGATCGAGAGATGCGGTCACGGGCCGTAGTCTCGCACTCGTGGTGATCCTCGGGAACCAAACCGCTTCTGCGGGCGTTCCCTCATCGGAGACGCGCACGCGGTATCCGACGCCCCGAATGCCCCACGAAGCAAGGTTGACGACATGACTGCGGTCGAATCGCACGAGGAGCGGACGGTTCCGGACCATCCCCGCTGGTACGGCGCCCTCGCCGGCGTGCTCGCAGCGCTCGTCGCGCTGATCTTCGGCGAGCTCGTCGAAGCGATCTCGGACTCCATCCCGGGCCTCGTGCTCGGAATGGGCGAATGGATCCTCGACATCACTCCCGGCCGGGCTGCTCGCGAAGGCATCGAGAATCTCGGGAGCAACGCGAAGGGTTCGCTGCTTCCTGGGATCACGATCGTCGCGCTGCTTCTCGCCGCGCTGCTCGGTGATCTCGCCAGACGTCGATCGATCTGGTTCAGCGTGGCGGGCTTCGCCGTCTTCGGACTCCTCGGCGGCTTCACCACCGCTCGCAACCCCCAGTCCCCCGCATTTGCGAGCTGGTTCTGGGCGATCGTCGCGGCCGGTCTCGGCGTCGCCACCCTCGTCCTGTTGCTGACCCGGATGCACCGGCCGACCCGACTCGCCGGTGTTCTCGAAGACCCTCGCGACCCGCGAGCAACGCGGCGAGCGTTCCTGAGCTGGTCCGCCGGCGCAGGAGCCGTCGCCGTGACCGGCCTCGCTGTCGCCGATCGAGTCGAGGGCCGCAGCGCGGCGGAGATCGCCCGCGGCGAGCTCGACGTCAGCGACTTCGGTGCAACGACGAGCGTTCCGGGCGCTTCCCCGGTTGCCGTCCCCGATCCCATCACGCCCGGGTCGTTCGACGAGATCGACGGCATCGGCCGGTTCATCACCCCGAACGACACCTTCTACCGGATCGACACCGCCCTCAGCGTCCCCCAGGTCGACCCCGACTCCTGGTCGCTGTCCTTCACCGGCATGGTCGACAACCCGTACACGCTCACGTTCGAAGAGATCCTCGCCATGGACCTCGAGGAACAGGTCGTCACGCTCTCCTGCGTGTCGAACGAAGTCGGTGGCGGGCTGGTCGGTACGGCCACCTGGCTCGGCGTCCCGATCACCACCCTGCTCGAGCGCGCCGGCGTGCAGGACGGGGCCGAACAGTTCGTGGGGCGCTCGGTGGACGACTGGACCGCCGGCTTCCCGCTCGACGTGCTCGACGACGGCCGCAACGCCATGCTCGCCGTGGCGATGAACGGCGAGCCGCTCCCGATCATCCACGGCTTCCCCGCACGCCTCGTGGTGGCCGGCCTCTACGGCTACGTCTCTGCGGTGAAGTGGATCGAAGAGATCAACCTCAACACCTGGGACGGCTTCAACGGCTACTGGGTGCCACGCGGCTGGTCGAAGCTCGGACCGATTAAGACGATGTCTCGCATCGACGTTCCCCGCCACCGGACAGATATTCCCGCCGGGCCCACCGCCGTCGCCGGCGTGGCCTGGTCCCCTCCCCGCGGCATCCAGCGGGTCGAGCTCGAGTTCAACGTGGACGACGGGTGGCACGAGTGCGAGATCGCCGCGCCCGGAACGGACGAGACCTGGGTGCAGTGGAAGTACGAGTGGGACGCGCCCCCGGGTGAACATGTCCTGCGGGTTCGCGCCATCGACGGCGACGGCGAACTGCAGCCGCTTGGTCCGAAATCCGTCGCGCCCGACGGAGCCGAGGGCTGGCACGTCCACCAGGTCCGGGCGACCTGAGCAACCCCATCGCAGGAACGGCATCCACCGACGGCGCGGATCTCACCGTTAGGTTCCGAAAGCACATGCCAGCCTGAGCCGAACATACGTCCTCGACACATCGGTGCTGCTGAGCGATCCGTCTGCTCTCCGCCGATTCGAGGAACACGCTGTCGTCGTCCCCCTCGCAACACTCACCGAACTCGAGGCGAAACGCCATCATCTCGAGCTCGGATGGGCCGCGCGCCGCGCCTTACGAGCGCTCGAGGAGTTACGGGAGCAATACGGCACGCTTCTCGAATCGCTGCCCGTCAACGACTTCGGCGGCACCGTTCGAGTCGAACTGAACCACACGAACAACGAGATCCTGCCGGACGGCTTCCGCGACGACACGAACGACAACCGGATCCTGAGCGTCGCCGCGAACCTCAGTGCCGGTGGCGCCGACGTCGTTCTCGTGTCGAAGGATCTGCCGCTGCGGCTCAAGGCCGGCGTGGTGGGGTTGGAGGCATCGGAGTTCCGCGACACCGACGTCGCCGACGACGGATGGACGGGCTACACCGACATTTCCGTCGATGCCGCAACGATCGATGACCTCTACGCCGACGGGGTGTGCGACCTGGAGGAGGCCCGGGAGCTCCAGGTCAACACCGGGATCGCGCTCGTGGCCGGCTCGCAATCCGGCCTCGGCCGGGTGCATGACGACAAGCGGGTGCATCGCATCATCGACCGGCCTGTCTTCGACGTTCGGGCCCGATCCGCAGAGCAGTACGTCGCCCTCGATCTCCTGACCGACGACAGCGTCGGCATCGTTTCGCTCGGCGGCCGGGCGGGCACCGGCAAGAGCATCCTTGCGCTCGCTGCGGCCCTCGACGCCGTCCTCGAACAACGGTCGCAGTCGCGGGTCATCATCTTCCGGCCGCTCTACGCAGTCGGCGGCCAGGACCTCGGCTACCTGCCCGGCAGCGAGGTAGAGAAGATGCGTCCGTGGGCCGCGGCTGTGCACGACGCCCTCGAGGCGATCGCCGGGCCGGAGGTCGTGGACGAGGTCATCCACCGCGAACTGCTCGAGGTGCTGCCCCTCACCCACATCCGCGGCCGCTCGATCACCGACACCTTCGTGATCGTGGACGAGGCGCAGAACCTCGAGCGCAACGTGCTACTCACCGCCCTCACCCGAGTCGGTGAGAACACCAAGGTGGTCCTCACCCACGACGTCGCCCAGCGCGACAACCTCCGGGTCGGCCGCTACGACGGCATCGGCGCTGTCGTCGACCATCTACGAGGCCACCCGCTGTTCGGCCACGTCACGCTCACGCGCTCAGAACGCAGCGAGGTCGCTGCACTTGTCGCCGGCCTGATCGACGGCCGCGGCTGAAATCGGCAAGATCAGTCAGCGTCGCTTAGCCGCCATTCAGTCCAGAGCGCGCCCCAACGCAGGTAGAAGGCGAGCGCCGCAGCACCGAGGCTCAGCGCAGTCATCAGACCGGCCCCGGCTCGTCGATCCCCAAGCGCGCTCCCGCACGCATCAGTTGACGACGCCGTCGAGAACCCGTTGCCGCAGATCCACTCGCCGTCATAGACGGTGGAGGTCCACAGCGCGTGGGAGACGATCAAGAGCCCGAGCGCGGCAACGAAGACGCCGAGTCGCCGGTCTCGAGCCGCCTTCGCCTTGATCGCGCGAGCGTCGCGGATCTAGCGGCGTGACGCGAGCGACTGTGCCGAGGACATGGAGTCCCAGGCCTCTTCCGAGATCATCGGTTCTGGTTTCTCGGTGTCGCTCACGCCGCCTCCCGTGTTCGCCGAGACAACCGTAGACGAGATCAGGCCTGCATCTTCTCGAGCATCTCCTTCATGTTGGCATGCACGAGGTTGATCGCCTTGAGCGGACGGATCATCACCTTGAACTCGATGATCTTGCCGTCCTCGTCGCAGGTGATGATGTCGACACCGTTCACGGCGGTGTCGACGATGTACGTCTCGAACTCGAGAACCGCATGGTTCCCGTCGAGGACCTTCTTCGTGTAACGGAAGGCCTTGTCCGGATCCGGGGCCGCTTTCTCGCCGTCCGAGTCGGTGTCGCCAGGCAGAACGTTGCCTGCGGCTCCCAAGTACATCTTCGTCAGTTCCTTGCCCCGCTGCGGCGAGAAGACGATCGGCGAGAGGAAGACGCAGTCATCGTGCAGAAGCTCATCGAGCCCGCCAGGGTACTCCCCGCGGAGGTGGGCGTTCCAGTTGTCCATGACAGTGTGGATCATGCGCTCATCCTGGCAGGCCCGGCCTGCTCACGCCGCCCCCAGCCGCGGTAGGTTTCGCCGATGAGCGACGAGCGTGAAGTACTCGACTATGCGAACTACGGCACCGCCGTACGGGATCTGGCGACCATGGTGGCCGAGGATGGCTACCGGCCCGAGATGATCCTCGCGATCGCCCGGGGCGGGCTCTTCGTCGCCGGATCGCTCGGGTACTCGCTCTCGGTCAAGAACATCTACGTGATGAACTGCGAGTACTACACCGGCGTGGACGAGCGTCTCCCGGTGCCGGTGATGCTGCCGCCCTACGTCGATTTCGTCGACATGGACGACGCCAAGGTGCTGATCGCCGACGACGTCGCCGACACCGGCCACACGCTCAAGATGGTTCACGACCACTGCTCCGAGCGCGTCGGCGAGGTGCGCAGTGCCGTGCTCTACGAGAAGTCGCACTCGCTCGTGAAGTGCGAGTACGTGTGGAAGCGCACCGACCAATGGATCAACTTCCCGTGGTCCACCGAGCCACCGGTGGTCAGCGCCGAAGACGCTCGCCACCGCGTCATCGACGCGTAGGCGGGCGTACCCCGACACGGACCACCGGGGCCCTCTGGAGGGGCCTCAGTAGATCAGGCCGGCGGGCCGAGTGTGTTGCCCTCGGGAACGAAGATGCCGACGGGACACGGGATCGGCTGCTTGTACTCATCAGTGAACTCCGACGCTCCCATCACGCGTGAGCAGCACGAGGATGTGAGAGCGATCCTGATGGCACGAGTACGGTCTCGATCTACCAGGACAACCGTCGGTCAATCTCGCGAAGAAGATCCAGGCGGTCACCGAGGACCCCGGCACTGAGATCACCTCCTACGAGATTCAGCTGCGATTCATGGCTGAATACGTTGAGCCCAGCAGCCCGAAGAGCGAGATCACCGGGCATCAGTTCTCGAGCGACACGCTCGAGTCAGGCACCACCACGCTCGAGGCCAAGCTGATCATCGACGGTGCTGAGCCGATGGTGACTGGGGAGGGAAACGGGCCGATCGATGCCTTAGTTCCTGCGCTGCATGCCGCCGAGCTGTTCGATGGCAAGATCGTCGACTACACCGACCACACCATGGGCACCGGCTCTACGCCACCGCCGTCGCCTACGTTGAGGGCGACACGGGGGCGCGGGACACGACATTGGGTGTTGGTCTCCACGAGTCGGTCGTGTCGGCCTCACTCCGCGCGATCGTGTCGGCGGTCAACAACGTCCACCGTTCAAGTCGCAGGTCCTTGCAGAGCGAGAGATATTATCGGTTTCGTGAAACACCGAACTCGCATCATCTGCCCATTCCTGATCGCCCTCATTGCGCTGCTCGCTGTTTCGTGTAGCAGCTCAGACGACGCTGTCGCCGGTGACGTCGACGACGGCAGCGCCGCTGAGTCCGCTGAGTCCGCTGAGTCCGACGAGTCCGACGAGTCCGACGACACCGATGGCCCGGTCGAGGTCTACTGTCGCATGAGCGCTGAGGCCGACGCGCTCCTCGACTATGCCGACCCCTTCGACCCCGAGGCGCTCGAAGCGGCGATTCGCAGAAACGTCGAACTCCTCGACGCCGCAATCGATATCGCCCCCGACGAGATCCGTGACGATCTCCGCACTTCCCGGGGGAGCTTCGGCGAATACATTGCCGTGCTGGAGGAGAACGCCTGGGATTTCATCGCAGCCTCACCGGCGCTCGACGAGATCAGTTCCCGACCCGGATTCGAGACCCCCGAAGACCGGCTCACGACCTGGGAGGACGCCAACTGCGATTTCCCGGACGATGAAGAAGACGCGCTCACGGTGGACCCCTTCTCGACCCCGGCGGCCTTTGAGGGAATGCTTTCGTCTGACGCAGGTCGGGCAATGTTGATCGAGGCCATGACCGAAGACGGTGAACTCAACGCCGACCAGGCCGAGTGCCTGCTCGACAACCTCGACTTCGATGAGCTGTCGGCCCTGGCCATCGGCGCTGAACTCAGTCCCGAAATGCTCACGTTGTGCTTCGAGTAGCGGGGTGCTCTGCGGTCTTGATGACTGGATCGAGGAGATGGGCGGTACCGAAGATGACGACGGTGTTCTCGACGCCAAGTTGCTCGAGGCGATGCTCGGTACCGAGGCGGGCCGGGCGATGCTCATCGAGGGCTTCGTGCAGGACTCTGGCGCGACCCTTGAGCAGGGCGAATGTCTATTCGACAACCTCGACACCGAGATTCTCGTCCTGCTCGGCGAGGAGCAGCAACCGGCGCCCGAGGATGCCGTCAGCATGTTGCAGGTGTTCGACACCTGTGGGCTGAACGGAGAGTTGTTCATCGACTGAATCAACTCGCCTGGGTAGGAGCCGCTGTCGGGCGACGACCTCGCGGTACTGATCCAGCGAGACCGGGCAGGCGCCGGCATAGCGCGACTGGGCGAGGCGATCGTTGGCGTGCTGTTGACCGAGCCCGGTCAGCGCGAGCGTGTAGTCACGCCCGACCATGCCGAGGACCTCGATCTCCTTCTTCTCGCGAAGCTCCTGGACGATCTTGTCGACGAGTCCGGCTGTCAACGCGAGCGCGTTGGCGAGGCCGGTGACGTTCGTCTTGCCCTCGAGCAGGCAGCGCCGCAGCACCAAGTCAGCCACGAGGGCATAGGGCACCGCCAGGTCCTCCGGCGACTTCGGCGGTCACAGCGCCTGGTCGTTCTCGATACCCGTCGACACAACACAACTCCCTGGGCGTGCACGCCCTCGATTCGTGCTGCCGCTGTCGGCCGCAAAAGGGCCGGAATTGACCTATTCCGTGGCTGTTCCCGGCTCGGTGCCGGCGGTGCCTGAACGCTGAATTGCCCGCTCGTCGGTGCCGAGGTAGCTGGCGATCACCAGCGGATCGTTGCGCACGTCGTCAGGCTCGCCCTCGGCGATGATCGCTCCGGACTCGAGACAGTAGACCCGGTCACTGATGCCCATCACGAGCGGCATGTCGTGCTCGATGACGACAACGGCCGCCTCGAGCTCCTCCTGGATGCGCTTGATCAGCGGGCCGAAGGCTTCTGTCTCACGCTGGGCGACACCGCCAGTTGGCTCATCGAGCAGCAGTACCCGGGCGTCCACGGCGAGGAGACTGCCGAGTTCGACGATGCGTCGGGTGCCGGTGGAAAGCGCCCCGATGACCTGATCGGCGTAGCGACCGAGACCGAGGTAGTCGATGATCTCGCCCGCTTCGGCCTTCTTCGAGCGTTCGTGACCAGGCGACGGCGGCAAGCCGGTCATCGAGGGGAGGAGCAGCGACCGCTGGCGAGCCTCGAGCGAGACCATCAACGCCTCGCGCACCGTCAGCTCGGGGTAGAGGCGGGCGGCTTGGAAGCCGCGTCCCAGCCCCAGCTTGTGGCGAGCGGCGGCGCTACGGCCGGAGACGTCCGCGCCGAGTACCTCGACACGGCCCTCGGCCGGAACAAAGCCGCTGACGGCGTTGAGCAGCGTGGACTTGCCGGCGCCGTTGGTGCCGATCAAACCGACGAGCTCGCCGTGGTTCACATGGAAGTCGACGGAATCGACAGCAACGTTGCCACCGAACCGCACCGTGATGCCGGAGGCGGAGAGCGCCGGGCCAACCGGCGCCGGTTCGTCAGTGGGCTCACGAACCCGCGTGGGCACGGTCCGTTCGACCGAGGGCGCCGCGACTTCCCTGTCCGACGCAGCGAAGCGCCGGTCGGCCATCCCGAGGAGGGCGTCACGTGCGTTGTGCACGATCTGCAGGAGGCCGCCCGGGAAATACATCAACAGCACGAGCAGGCCGATGTTGGAGGTGAACAGCTGCTGCAGCGCCCGCAGTTTCTCCGGAGTGAGCTCGGGGACGCCCAGGATCCACAGGGAGCCGAGGATCGGACCAGCGATCGACCCGAGCCCGCCGAGGATCGCCATTACGATCACCCGCACCGACGCGGCCGGCGCGAACTGCTGCGCGGGCGACAGCGACGGCTGCACGATCACGAACAGCGACCCGGCGAGCGCACATATGCCGCCCGCGACTGCGAACGCGGTGAGTTTGGCCCTGGCCGGCGACACCGTGGATGCCGCAGCCATATCCTCGTTGTCCCGCACGGCGATGAGCGTGCGCCCAACGCCCGACGAACGGATGCGGGCCGCTATGTAAGCCGTCAGCATCAAGGCCAGGAGACAAAGCAGATACAGGCTGCGCCGCGACTCCGAGAAGTCCATCCCGAGGAACGACGGCGGGCGGGCCGGGCGAGGCGCCGTGGTGCCACCGGTGAAGAAGTCCTGCGTGAACAGCCACGAGCTCGCTGCGACGGCGAACGCCAGTGTCGTCACGGCGAGGAACAGCCCTCGCACCCGCAACGCCGGCAGACCGATCAGGAGCGCAGCGACAATCCCGACGCTGACGGCTGCGATCACCGCGAGGCCCCACGGCAGCGTGACGCTGGCGTCGAAGAGGTCGAACGGGATCGGGATGTCGTGGCCCTTGGTGAACGCGAGTGTGCACAAGGCACCAAGCCCCACGAACGCAAACTGGCCCAATGACAGCTGGCCGCCCCAGCCAGTGAGAATCGTCAACGACAGGGCGACCATCGCGAACAGCAACATCTCGGTCCAGATGAGGATCCCGGCGGAGGTGGTGACAAAGATCGGAATCACGGCGAGGGTGCCGAACAGCATCGCGAAGCCGATGCGGTTGAGATTGCGCACCCACCAGACGGTGCGCAGTCGTTCCGGAATCGGACGAGATGGCGGGGAGAGCGACCAACCGTCCTGCTTTCCCTCTCGGATGAACCACAACACGACAACAAGGACGGTGACAAAGAACCAGACGTTGACGATCGACTGATTTGTGCTCTCGACGTTGTTGCGGACGATGTTCTCGACGAGTCCGACGGCCAGACCGGCCCAGATCACGCCGGGAAGTGACCGCATCCGGGCAAGGAGCGAGACGACGAGCACCTTCAGCAGCAGTTCCTCCACCAGGAGGTTGCCCGTGTCGTCGACCGCAGCGGCCTGGAGACCCTGCAACGGAGCGGTGAGAATCGCGGTGGCCGCGCTGAAGGCGCCAGCGATGGTCCACACGATGGTGGACACCCGTCGCGGGGAGGAGCCGTAGACCCGAGCGGTATCCGGATTGTCGGCTGATGCTCGAACCGCCAGCCCGAAGCGGGTGCGGGTCATGAAGAGCCCGAGGAGTGCCACGAGGATCGGAACGACGATCAGGACCGTGATTTCACGAGCCTGCAGACGGAGGTCGTCCGTTGGGTTCCACTCCAGCGTGAAAGCCGTAGGGATCGTGCCGCCGGCGTTGATGTCGGGGATCCACGACACGCGCGACAACGTCAGGATCTGCCCCACGCCGATCGTGGCGATCAGAAGCACAAGGCGCGGAGACGTGAACAGCCGCCGAACGACGATGAGCTCCACGAGCATGCCGATGAGAGCGGTCGCTGCGATCGCCAAGAAGAACGCGAGCCACCACGCAACGCCGTAGTTCACGATCATCATCACGAAGATCGCAAGACCGAACACCCCCATCTCGCCATGGGCAAAGTTGAGCACGCCGGTCGACCGGTAGACGAGCACGAAACCGGCCGCTAGCGCCGCGTAGGTAAGACCCGTGATCAGCCCGATGACGACACTCTGCTGGGAGAGCTCGATGCCGAGAAGTTCGATCATCCGCCCTCACCGCCGAGGAAGACGGCGCGAGCGAGATCGTCGCGTTCCGCGAGTTCCTGCGCCGGCCCCTCGAAGCGCACGATGCCCTTCTCCATAAAGATTGCCCGGTCGGCAAACGCAAGGGCGACGTTGAGCGATTGTTCAACGATCACCATCGTCTGCCCTTGCTCCTTCAGTCGTTCGACGACCGCTAGAAGCTCCTGGACGACAACTGGGGCGAGCCCCAAGCTCAGTTCGTCGATCAGGAGCACTTCGGGCTCGTGGAGCAGCGCCATCGCGAGTGCGAGCATCTGTTGCTGGCCGCCGGACAGGTCGCCGGCTCGTTCACCGAGGCGGCCGTCGAGCGCTGGGAACGACTCCACCGCCTTGGAAATCCGTCGCTCCTGGTCGTGCGGCTCGATCTCCCCGCCTAGCATCGCCGCGCGCAGGTTCTCGCCGATCGAGAGGTCCGGGAAGATGCCGGAGCCGCCGCGGAGCTGCACGATGCCGACCCGGAACCGCGTCTCCGCTTCGGCGTAGGTAATCGTGCGGCCGTTCAGGCGCACGACTCCGCGGTCGGGAATGCCGAGCCCAGAGATCGCGCGCAACAGGGTGGACTTGCCTGCGCCGTTCGTGCCGAGCAACGCGACCACTTCGCCCTTACCCACCTCGATCTCCACGTCGAAGAGCACCTGGACGGGGCCGTAGCTGAAGTCCAGGTTGCGGACCTGGAGCGCCGGAACCGCATCCGGGTCCGCGTCGATCTTGCGCGTCTCCTCCTGCTCCTCCAGCAGTTCCTCCACGGCGAGGGAGATGTCCCGGCGGATGTGGCCGGAGCCACGAAGAATGAGCCAGCCCCCCAAAAGGGCGGCAGGCGGTCCGAGCACGAGCATCGCGGTGCGGTTGTTGTACGCGTCGGAGAGCTGTCCGCCAATGAGACCGCCGAAGAACCCACCCATCAGGAAGATGAAAACCGGCAGCAGCGCGAACGCCTGGGATCGGATCCGATACGGCGAGACCGCGGCGATGATCGTGGGCGCCGCCACGAACGCAGCCGAGAGCAGAGCCTGAGCCACTGCCAGGAGGGCGACGAGCAAGAAGAGCGGCTTCATGGGGAGGGCGACGAGATAAACTCCTCCGGCCGCCATGATCAACGTTCCAGTGAGCCGCACCATGGCCTCAGGGTCCTTGCGGAACTTCGCGTCGAACGCGCGACCCGCGAACGGGATGGCGATCAGCGACGCCACCCACATCAACGACTCGACGATGCCTCGCTCCAGCGCGTCGAGCCCGTATTTGCGCTCGAGCAGCAGATTGAACTGGCCGGGAATCACGATGAGTGCAAATCCGAGGACTCCCACGCCGGTGGCCAGGAAGTAGAAGGTGCGGATCTTGCGAAGCCGGGCAAGCGCCGTACTCATCGACGGTTCCAGTTCCTCCACCTCGACCGCTTCTTTACCATCGAGCAGCGCA
Organism: Acidimicrobiales bacterium; assembly: GCA_029246685.1. GTDB lineage: Bacteria > Actinomycetota > Acidimicrobiia > Acidimicrobiales > Aldehydirespiratoraceae > JAJRXC01. The sequence continues at coordinate 60,376 of JAQWMR010000016.1, forward strand.
GCTTGCTCGAAGCGGCCGCGCGGCGGCTCTTTGAGCCGGAATGCCGCAATGCCGACGAGCACCGGTGCGATCGCGATGAAGAGATAGGCCCACCGCCAGCCCTCGTCGCCGCCAGCGGTCACTGCGATGCCGCCGACCATCAGCGGGCCGATGAGCTGGCCGATCGGTCGTCCGAGGCCCTCGAACGCGAAGATCCGCGACCGCGCCTCGATCGGGTAAGTGTCGGTGAGCAGCGAGTTCGACAGAGGAATCCGATACGCCTGCCCGAAGCCGGTGCCGGCGTTCGCCCAGAAGAGCTGGAACGGATTCACGACCAGCCCGGTCAAGAACGTAGTGACTGCCCAGAAGAACGACATGATCGGGATGATCGTCACGCGGGCGATTCGGTCCGCAAGCGCAGCCATCGGGACCGCGCCGAGCACGAGCGCCACACCGCCGAAGCCAAGGACGCCGAAAAGCACCGTGTCCGAGATGCCGAGCGTCTTCTGGATGTCAGGAGCCAGAACACGAATGGTCCGGGGCAGCTCGTCGATCATATTGAGGAAGAAGAGAACGACGACAGTCGTCTTTCCGCCGGTGGCCATCGCCTCCTTGAGGGTCATCCCCTCCCCGCCCACGCCGGGCAGCAGATCGTCCGGCAGCAACACTGCCTGATCGCGCTCCGCCTGGGCCTCGACCCGGCGGGCTTCTTCGTCGAGTACAGCGGCGGCGAGGGACGCGGCGTGTTGCTGCTCGTTGTCGTCTGTCGACTCGACCGTCATCGTCCCCCCGGCGCGCATTGCATGCGAGCACACAGTCTGGCCGGGCCGATGCACGTGTGCCAAGACCTGCTTTGCGAAGGCCTCGCGAGTCGACGGTTGCAACCCTGGTGACTTGTGTCACGAACGACGACCGACGACAATCTCCGGATGCCGCTCGCCGATAGTGGCATCAGATCCTGGAGGTACCGATGAAGACCCGAACCCTGCGACTGCTCGCGATTCTGCTTGCCCTCGCCTTCTTCGCCACAGCGTGCGGCGGCGAGTCGGACGTCGACAGCGCCACCTCATCCACTGACGATGGGGTGGACGACCCCGTGGACGATCCGGTCGATGACCCCGTCGATGACCCCGTCGATGATCCCGTCGATGTTCCGGTCGACGGCGAGCCCAACATCTACGATGACCCCCGTGACGGCGTGTTCGACGAGTTCCAAGCCACCTACGACCGCGGGAGCCATCCATTCACACAGGTCGATGCGGTGTGTCTGCCCCATGACGCCGCCGAGAATCGCGTCGACTCAGGCTCCGGCATCAGCGCCGATGAGGTCAACATCGGCCATATTCGAAGCCGTCTCGAAGACGCTGTCAGCCTCGGCTTCGGCATCCCCATCGGCGATCCGAAAGAGATGTTCGAAGTCTTCGTGGACTACGTCAACAGCGAATGTGACGGTATCCGTGGCCGCCAGATCAACCTCGGCTACGCCGAGGCAGACCTGCTCGGTGCGGACGTCGAGGCGTCGCGCAACCAAGCGTGTCTCGCCATGACCGAGGATCACAACTCGGTGATCGTGATGAACAGCTCGGGCTTCCAAGGCTCGGCCAACCTCTGCATCGTGGAGGAACAGGAGACGTCGTTCATTTCGACCCAGGGCCAGACCGAGGAATTCATGGTTCGAGGCGAGGATCGATTGATCTCGCTGAGCATGACGCTCGAGGAAAGCCTCCGCTTCATGGCCAACGACCTGATCCAGTCGGGCGCGCTCGACGGGCATTCGCTCGGCACGGCAGCCCCGAACACGCCCGGCCAGGCCGAAGCGGTTGAAGAGGGCCTCGTCAACACGTTGCGAGATGCAGGGTTCGACATCGTCTTCGACGTGATCGACTGCCAGGGCGGCACCATCTGCAGCGGCGGTGTGCCCCAGTCGGTGACCAACATGGCCGATGCCGACGTGGACGTGTTCTTCAACGTGATGAACATCCTGACCGCACCGGGCTACATAGCGGAGATGGTCGCACAGGGCTACGAGCCAGGTGACGTGCAGTTCTACGCCACCGACTTCAACTCGCAGACCAGCGAGCTCGTCTCCGGCCAGATCGCCAACAACGTCGAGGCCGGCGAGCTCTACAACGGCGCGATCATCATCGACTTCCGGACCACCGGCGAATATCGCAACGATGGCTACGAGCCGAATCCGTTCGCGGTCGAGTGCAACCGGGTGTACACCGAGAACAACCCGTCCGGGAATGTTCACGATTGGACCGATGAGGGCGACTCTGCCTATGGCATGGTTGGCAGCGTCTGCAGCATCCTGCGGATCGCCTTCCGGGCGATCTATGACGCCGGCGAGAACCCGACTGTCGAGGAGATCCAGAACGCATTGACGAACCTGGGCCCAATCGATAACAACGCGCTGGCTCCGGCATCGATCAGGCCGGGCAAGACCCAGTCCGCCGATGTCATCCAGACGCTGGACTACACCTTCCCGTGTGATCTGCCACTGCCGTTCACACGGTCCTCGGGTGATCCAATCTGCATCACCGGACGTGAGGACTTCCGCCCCGCCCCGCGGTAGCCCCACCTGAGCAACGCTGAGCGGTCCCGGCCCGGTGGCCGGGACCGTTCGCGTTCAGCTGCAAGACTCCCGGCCGTGGGCTTCTTCATCTTCCTGATCATCATCGGCATCGCGCTTTCCGCGATCCAGAAGCAGCGCCAGTCGTCCTCATGGCAATCCGTCGCACGTCACACGGGCCTCGCGGTGAACTCCGGGTCGTTCTTCTCCGCACCGACCATGAGCGGCACGGTGCGCGGCGTGCAGGTCCGAGCCGAGGTGATCACGCGAGGCGCCGGCGAGAGCCAGCATCGCGTCACCCGCTACACCGTGATGTACCCACGAAGCAGCCCAAGCATCACGTTCCGCCGCCAGAGCGTGCTGTCGTTCTTCCGAGAGTTCGTCGGCGGCCGCGAAGCGGTGACGGGCGATCCTCGATTCGACGACTCGGTCGTCGTCGACGGCCCGGACAGCCACGCCTTGCGGGAGTACTTGACCCCTGCTCGCCGAGCCGCCATTCTCGCGATCTTCTCCGCGTGGCCGCGAGCGGAGGTCACTCCGTCGTCCATCGTCGTCGAGACGCGGCGCATCGAGCGGAACCACGATCGCATGATGGCGACCCTCAACCGCCTCATCGACAGCGGTCGACTGCTTGCCGCACCGCAACGTGTCGACGAGGCGCTCGCTCCCCTGGACGACGGCGACATGGCCACGGCCGTCCAAGCACTTCACGAAGTCAACGAGGCGGACGAGGAGCCGAACGTCGTCACCCAACTCATCGAGGCCGAGAGCCTTGTCGCGCTCGGATGAGCTGAAGAGGCGACCGCACTCCTCGAGGCAGCAGCCGAGACGCTCCCGGGCGACGCCGAGGTTGCGGGCTGGCAGCACGTGGCCGCGACGCCGCTCCTCCCACCGCCGCCCGCCCCGCCGACTGCCGATTCAGCCGAACACGCCGACTCGGCCGAACAGGAGGCGTCCGCGTCATCGGCTCCGACCGACCAACAGGCGGCGATCGAGGACCTGTTCGGAGGGTCCCGGACCGGGCACGAGATCGAAGCCGCGTTCGAGCAGGACTATGCCGGCCGGCGTGTCGAGTGGACCGGCGAGGTCGAGAACTCGCGGTCGTACCGAAGCGACCACGACTTCGGCGATGTCCCCGGAACGAAGACCACGGTTCGGCTCGGATCGATCGGCTCGAGCAGGTTGATGTCCAACCGGATCAAGGCCGTCGTGGACCTGCTCGTTGACACCGACCTCGCCCGAGAGGACGAGATCCAGTTCTCCGGGACCTTGCTCCGTGTGGATCGGTTCACCCGCACGCTGTTCGTCCGCGACGCCGATCTACACCCCTGCAACGACGAAACCCCAGGGCGGTGGGTTCACCGAGCCTGGGGTTTCACGGGGTGGAGGTGAGGGGAGTTGAACCCCTGGCCTCCTCGATGCGACCGAGGCGCTCTACCAACTGAGCTACACCCCCGTGGGAGCCGCCATCGTAGCGGCGCCGGGATGTGATTCGAACCCGGTTTGCGTCAGCTGCCGAAGGCGCTGACAGGTTCGCGCTGCGCCTCGGCGACACGCTCCGGATAGAGCATGTGAACCTTGATCTCGCGCTCAGCAGCATCGTTGCGGCGCTGGACGAGCAGGTAGCCGTAGGCGACGAGTGTGAGGTCCACGATCACGTGGGCGGCGATCGCAATGCCACCGATCCCGATCGCGGCGAACAGGCTGATGACCGCAGCGACGCTCAACCCGAGGAGGACCTCGCGCCGGCGGCGGGCCGCATCGCCCGCGCTGCGGGGGGCGAGCGAGGAAATGCTGGGGCTGAACGCGCCAGCGCGTGGGCTCGAGCCACCGAGGGTGCCCAGCCCACTGGAGAACGCCTGGATACCGTCACGGCGACGGTCCGACGTTCGCCGATTCTCGCGCCAGAACCAGCCGAGATAGGCGGCCCAGCATGCAGCAAGAATCAAGAGAACGGTCGACTCCTTCATCGGTTGGGCTCCTCCAGGTGCGGTGCCACGGGCACCAAAAACGATGGCCGCCCCGAAAGGTGACCCGTACTCAAGTTACGATTTTACTACAAACGACACGCGAGGGCAATCACCGGGCGGGTCTGACATCATGGTGACATTCGTCACGGGTCAGCCCTCTTCCGGGCCTCCGATGACGTCCTCGCGGCGGTAATGCCCGCTACGACCACCGGTCTTCTCCCACAGCGCGACCTCGCCGATCACCATGCTGCGGTCCTTCGACTTGCACATGTCATAGACCGTCAACGCAGCGATACCGACTGCAGTTAGCGCCTCCATCTCGACACCGGTTCGGTCGACGCACTCCACAGATGCCTCGATCTCGATGCTCTCCTCGAGGATCTCGAAGTTGACGGTCACGGCGCCGACGAGCAGCGGATGGCATAGCGGCAGCAGATCCGAGGCCCGCTTCGCTGCCTGAATGCCGGCGACGCGGGCGACCGCCAGCACGTCACCCTTCTTGATCGCGCCCTGGGCGACGGCCGACGCCGTCTCCGCGGTCATCGAGACGCGGCTGCGAGCGATTGCTCGACGATGCGTGGCCTCCTTGGGCGTCACATCGACCATGCGAGCCCGGCCCAGCGGGTCGAGATGGGTAAATCCGTGATCCGACATGCCAGAAGTCTAGAGGTCGGCTCGCGAAGCTCTAGCCACCAATTTCGGACATCGAGCGGCGGGGGCGGATGAAGTGCACCTGGTTGATCTGGTGGCCGGCCCATTTCGCAGCGACGGTCCGCTCCAGCGCTTGCGCAACCACGTCATCCCCCGAGCCGTCACGAAGCAGGGCGCGGACGTCGGTCTCCTCGTTGGCGAAGAGGCAGTTGCGGAACTGGCCGTCGGCGGTGATGCGCACGCGGTCGCAGGTGTCGCAGAACGACTGGCTCACGCTTGCGACCACGCCGATCTCACCTCCACCGTCGGTGTAGCGCCACCGGGTGGCCGGCGCCGACGTACGCTCCACCGGCTCGAGGTCGAACTCAGACTGCAAGGTCGCGAGGATCTCGTCCTGGGTGAGAACCCGGTCGTTGTTCCAGATCTCGTCGGCGTCGAGCGGCATGAACTCGATGAAGCGGACGATGACATCGTTCTCCCGGCCGAACCGCGCGAAATCGAGCACCTCGTCGTCGTTGATGCCCTTCATGACGACGACGTTGATCTTTACCGGGTCGAAACCGGCCGCCTTCGCCGCCTCGATTCCTTCGAGGACCCGGTCGAGTTCGTCGCGGCGGGTGAGTTCTTCGAAGCGGTCGTGGCGCAGCGAGTCGAGAGAGATGTTGACGCGGCGCAGGCCGGCGTCCTTCAGTTCGGCAGCGAGCACCGGGAGGGTGACGCCGTTCGTCGTCATGGCGAGGTCCACGCCGAGCGCGGCAAGCTTCTCGACGAGTATCGGCAGGCGGGCCCGCACTGTGGGTTCACCACCGGTGAGGCGGATGCCGTCCACGCCATGGCGCTCGACCATGATCCTGGCGACGCGCTCGAACTCCTCGAAGCTGAGGAGGTCTTCGCGCCGCTGCCACTGCATTCCCTCTTCTGGCATGCAGTAGGCGCAGCGAAAGTTGCACCGATCGGTGACCGAGATGCGCAGATCGCGATGGACGCGTCCGAATCCGTCGACCAGTGGTGTGGTCATGTGCCCAGAGTACCCAGCGGGATGATGCCGACCTCATCGCCGGCGCCGATGTCGACTCCGTCGGGCACGACGGCGAGTGCGGTTGCCTGCGCCATGGAGGTGAGCTGGTGCGATCCCTGGCCGCCGAGCTTGTGCACGGTCCATCGTCCGGTTTCGTCGGGGCCGCCTTCGACACGCAGGAAATGGATCTTGCCGTCGTCGTGGCGTCCGAGCGGGTCAGCACTGATCGCGCGAAGCGTCGGAGGCTGCGGATGACGCATACCGGCCATGAGCCGCAGCGCCGGACGGGCGAAGAGCTCGTAACTCACCATCGAGGACACCGGGTTGCCGGGAAGGCCGAAGACGGGGACATCGCCGATGAGACCGAACGCGAACGGCTTCGCCGGCTTGATCGCGATCTGCATCCAGCGCATGTCGCCGATCCGGTCGAGCACCACCTTCACGTAATCGAACGCACCCATCGACACACCCCCAGAGGACAGCACGGCATCACAGCGGTCAGCGCCGTCTCTGAAGACCTTCTCGATCTCCGCCTCGTCGTCGCGGGCGAGGCCGAGGTCGACCGCGGTGAACCCGGACTCCTCGAGAAGGGTGAGCAACGTTCGCCGGTTCGAGTCCCGGATCTGACCAGGCGCAAGGCGGCTCCCGTCGTCGACCAACTCGTCGCCGGTCGAGACAACGCCGACGACCGGCCGGGGAATGACGTCGACCGCGCGGACGCCCACGCTGGCCAGAACACCAAGGTGCCCGGCGGTGAGCTGCGTGCCGGCAGGATAGAGCTCATGGCCGGGCTTGATGTCCTCGCCGGCGCCGCGCACGTGGTTGCCCGTGGGCACCTCGATCTCGACGACGACACTGCCTGCGCCTTCGTCATAGATGGTGCGCTCGACCATCACGACCGCGTCGGCGCCGGGCGGCATCGGCGCGCCGGTCATGATCCGCATCGCCTGGCCAGACGCCATGACCGTGGTGGCCGCAGCGCCGGCTGCGACCGTGCCGATCACCTGCAACGTCACCGGTGCGCCGTCGGTGTCGGCCGCAACGACAGCGAAACCGTCCATTGCCGTGTTGTCGAAGGGCGGCACAGTTTCGTTGGCAACGACCGCGTCGGCGAGCACGAGACCAGCGGCGTCGGCGAGCGCCACCGGCCGGGGCCGCGCCGGGGCGACCCGTCCGAGCACATGTGAACGGGCGTCATCGAGCGGCAGCATGGGCACAGCGTGCCAGACCGTCGGCTCGGTTACGACCTGCAGTTCAGGACAGGCCGCGGCCCTGCATGATCTCGCGGATCATGTCGGCCACCTGCGACCCGACCACCGGGTCGTCGAGCGAGAGCTCCACGTTGGCTCGCAGCCAGTCGAGCTTCTGGCCGGCGTCGTAACCAGCGTCCTTGATGACGAGGCCGCGAAGGCCCGGATCGCCGATCAGCATGGCCATCGCGTCGGTCAGCTGGATCTCTCCACCCTTGCCGGGCTCGGTGACATCGAGCTTGTCGAAGATGTCGGGAGTGAACACGTAGCGACCGGTGACCTTGAGGTTCGACGGGGCGTTCTCGTAGGCGGGCTTCTCGACGATCTGGTCGATCTCCACCACATCACCGTCGCGGCTCGAGAAGCCGGCGCAGCCGTAGTTGGAGATCTCCGGTCCGTCGACCTCGAACAACGAGATCACCGACGAGCCGGATTCCTCGCACTCCTCGATCATGCGGCGCAGCGTCGCTCCGCCATCGGGAAGCAACTCGTCCGGGAGGAGAACGGCGAACGGCTCGTCGCGGACGTGGCGAGCGGCCATCGAAACGGCGTGACCGAGACCGAAGGGAGCCCCTTGCCGCGTGAAGTGGAACGTCGCCATCTCGGTGATCTGACGGACGCTCTGGAGCATCTCAACCTTGCCTTTGGCCTCGAGCAGCGTCTCCAGCTCGGTCATGCGGTCGAAGTGGTCCTCGACGCCTTTCTTGGTCGGGCTGGTGATGATCAAAACGTCGTCAATGCCGGCGGCGACCGCTTCCTCCACGACCCATTGGATCGCGGGCCGGTCCACAACCGTGAGCATTTCCTTGGGCTGCGACTTGGTCGCCGGCAGGAAGCGGGTTCCCAGGCCGGCAGCCGGAATCACGGCGGTCCGAACTCTCTTGGTCATCTGATGTCCAAATCCCCGCCCGGTCCTCACGCTAGGGCGCGAACCGGCGTTGTCACACAGGCACGGTCGAATCGACCTGTTGCATCACACATCGGCCCCTGCCGAAGCGAGTTGAGGCGCGTCAGGCTGCCGTGTCGTCAGTGCTGCTGACGCTCAGCTCCGCGCCCTTCAGAACCCGTCGAATGTTGGATTGATGCCGGATGACGAGGATCGCGGCGACCGCAGACGACGCGGCGATCTCCCACCCCGGGAACCCGGCCACCGCAGCGATGATCGGATACGAAATGGCGATACCGAGAGAACCGAGCGACGCGAACCGCAGCAGCTTCACCGTGATCAGGAAGACGCCGAGGCAGGCGAGTCCGACAAGCGGACTGATGACCAGACCGGCGCCGCCGGCGGTGGCCACTCCCTTGCCGCCACGCAAACCCCGAGTGATCGGCCAGACATGGCCCGCAACCGCAGCAATCCAGACGGCGTGGGCCTCCGGTCGACCCGCCACGATCAACGCGACGCCAGCGGGGATCGCGCCCTTCAGCGCATCGACTGCGAACACGATCAAGCCGGCCTTCCGCCCCCCGAGCCGGTAGATGTTCGACGCACCCGGGTTACCCGAACCGGCCTCGGTGGGGTCCACACCGAGGCGACGACCGGCGAGCTGCGCTGTCGGGAACATCCCGACCACGTAGGCGACCACGACGAGGATGACACCGAGTATCACGAGTCCATCGTATGGTGCCGCGGCGCGGGAGGCTAGGTATCCTGCTCAGCCGTGCCGACCTACGACTACCGATGCGAGCGAACGGGCGAAATGTTCGAGCTGTGGCAGTCCTTCAGCGAGGACGCGCTCGAAACCTGCCCGGAGACCCACAACGGGGAGTCCGACGCGTGCGGAGCCGCCGTGAAGAAGGTGTTCAGCAAGGTCGGCATCGCCTTCAAGGGCGACGGCTTCTACAAGAACGACCACGGCTCGTCGGCAGCGGGCCGTAGCGCCGAGGCATCGTCGTCATCGAGTGAAAGTTCCTCCGGTTCGTCCTCGAGCTCGTCAGACTCGTCGTCAGCCAAGTCGAACTCATCGAACTCATCGGACTCGTCGTCAGGCTCATCGAGCTCGAAGTCGGACTCGGGGGGCTCATCCGGCTCCTCGTCGTCCTCCGACTGACGTCGTCGCCAGCCACTTCCCTCCGCCTACTTCCCCTCGGTGCATGCCGTCGTCGACGGCCCAGGAGGATCCATGTCCGCGCTTTCTCGCCCTACCAGGCCGGCGCCGCGCTCGTTACGCGCGGCCGCGGCGTGGATCACCACCGTTCGCCACGCCCGGCTCGCTCGTGCCGCGGCAGCAGCGTTCCTCGCGTTCGCACTGATCGCGGCGACGCAGCAGATGACGGCGAACGCCGACGACGCTCGGCTGGGCGACCACGACTGTGTGGGTGACCATCGCCCCGGTCGACGCCGGCGAGACGCTGCACTCGGAGCTCGTCGCGTCGCGCGAGCTCCCCTTGATCACTCTTCCTGATGATGCGGCCCGAACGTCACCCGAGGGTCGTCGCAGCACGGTCGAGCTCGCGGCGGGCGAAATCCTGCGGGTGGGCCGGCTGGCGGACGGCACCGGGCTCGCCGCCCTCGTCCCGCCCGGCCACGGCGCGGTGAGTCTCCGTGAGCCGGCCGATCACCTCGCGGCCGGCAACCTCGTGGATCTCCACGCGCTCCTGACCGGTGCAGTCGTGGCGACTAACACCCGCGTCCTCGAGATCGTCGAGGGCGCTCCCGTGGTAGCGGTGAGTGATGCGGATCTCGATGCGGTCATGCGCGCGTTCACGACCGGCGACGTGGTCGCGGTGCTGGTCGGGTGAATCAGCGCCAGTTTGTCGCGAGGATCGCCAGGACCGCGAGACCGGCGATCACCCGGTAGGTGACGAACGGCCGGAACGTGTGTGAGCGGACCAACTTCAGGGTGCCCCACACCGCCACCCAGCCGGTGATTGCGGACGCGGCCATGCCGTAGAGGAACGGCGGCCAGAAGTCGCTCGGGATATTCGCATCGGCCAACGCGAACACGCCGGCGCCGGCGATGATCGGCAAGCTCATCAGGAAGACGAGTCGGGCCGCGGCATCGCGTTCGAACCCGACGAAGCGCGACACGGTCAGCGTCGCGCCGGAACGCGAGACGCCAGGCTGAAGAGCCAACGCCTGCCCGAGCCCCATCAAAAGCGCGTCCCGAAGCGTGAACTCATCGAGCGATCGGCGCTCCGGCAGGCGGTCGGCGGCGAGCAAGAGCAAGCCGAAGACGATGAGCATCACCGCGATCATGACGATGCTGTCGAGATCGGCGATCTGGTCCTTGAGCAGGACGCCGGTGATGCCGGCGGGTACGGCGGAGGCGACGAGGAACCAGGCGATGCGGCCATCGGTCGTCAATGGCTGGCGGCGCAGCGGGGCCATGCCCGCCGCGATGTACTTCGCCACGTCACGCCGCAAGTACGCGATCGCACCAAGCAACGTGCCGAGATGGACCGCAACGTCGAAGGACGTCTCGATCTCCGGCGAGAGGTCGTCCCAGCCGAAGAGCCAGCGTGTGAGTTCGAGATGCCCGCTCGAGGAGATCGGCAGGAACTCGGACAGTCCCTGCACGATGCCGAGCACGATGGCGTGGAGGATTTCCATGGCGAACTCCGGTCGGCACCAACGGGTGGGGGCTGAGCCTATGACGCAGGATCGCGGCGCTCAGCCACCCCCGCCGAGGGTCAGGCCGCCGAGAACGAGCGACGGCACGAGCGAACCGCCAGATTGCATTTCCAGATCTGAGCCGACCTCGGCGATGTCGAGAAGCATGCGCGGGATCGCGCCGGCAAGCGTGCCTTCTCGGATCGGCTCGGCGAGAACGCCATCGCGGATCCGAACCCCCTCGACGCCGACGGAGAAGTCACCGCTGACGGCGTTGACGCCTGAGTGCAGTCCTTGGAGCGAGGCCACGAGCAGCCCGTCGTCGATGCCGGCGATGAACGATTCAAGGTCGCCGTGACCGGACGCAACGTGCAACGCCCGATGCCCGGGCGAAGGCGTGCCCCGCACAGACCGCAGGGCGGATCCGGTGGAGGAGACGCCGAGTCCGCGGGCGCTGCGGGTGTCGTGCAGAAACCCGTGCAAGACCCCGTCCTCGATCAGCGGCACTCGGCGACAGGCGAGGCCCTCGCCGTCGGTCGCCGCCGCGCTCAAGCTCTCGACGTCGGTGGGATCGTCGGCCATCGAAAGTCCCGTCGCCGCCACCTCGTCGCCGACGCGGTCGGCGAACGCGCTTCGACCCTTCACCACACGCTCACCCGACAGCATCCCGGCGACGAGGCCGAGCACGGTCGCTGCGAACCGCGGTTCGAGGACGACTGCGGGCCGCCCGGTGGAGGGCGGACCCGCACCGATCAACTGGAGCGCCCGCGTCACCGCGAGATCTGCAACGAGACCCACGTCGAGCGAGGTAGGGCCTCGGCCGGCATCGACGGCACCGCCGGTTCGGGTGCCACCATCGATGTCGTCCACGAGGACGCTGGTTGACAGCGATGCGACCGTCGCCGAGGTGTTCGCATCGATACCGAGGGTGTTGACCACCGCCGACTCGCTGCGAGTGTCGCCATAGATCGAGGCGCGTACGCCGCGGACGCGCTCGTCGACGGCTCGCACCGCTGCTTCCAGGTCGATCGCGAGCGCGATCTTGTCGTCCACGTCGGTGCCGGCGACCGAGTCGTCCCAGCGATCGACAGGAGTGACCGTGACCCCGTCGGGAGCGGCGAACCCGACCCGGTCGTCGGGCTCGGAGAACGCGGCGTTGTCGCGGGCCTCGACCAGCAGACCGTCGATCACGTCGGCGTCGAAGCTGCCCGCGTGGGCGAGCCCTTCGCGGCCGTCCACCACAACGCGGACCCCGATGCCGTGGGACTCGGCGACGGTGAGCGACTCCACCTCACCGCCGTGGACCCGGACCTCCGTCTCGACGGCACGGCCCACACACACCTCGACATCTTCTCCTTCGGTCGCGCCGCCGAGTATGCGTCGCGCCAGGTCCGTGAGGTCGCTCACGCGCCCGACATTGTGATGTCGTCGACCACGAGCGAGACGCCCGCAGCCGCCATGGGCAACCACTCAAGGTCGGATCCGATGGCCCGGATGTCGAGCAGAAGTCGCTGGATGGTGGACGCGATGGTGATCTCGCGGACCGGCTCGGCGAGTTCGCCGTTGCGGATCCGCAGCCCTTCGGCGCCCGCGGAAAAGTCGCCCGACACGGGGTTCACGCCGGAGTGCAGACCCGCGACACCCTGGACGAGCAGCCCATCGTCGATACCGGCGATCAGCTCCGCCTGCGTCTGGTTTCCTGGGCGAAGTGCGAGCGCGTGGGCGCCAACGCCCGAGCCGCTCTTGAATCCGCCGCGAACGGCCGATCCGGTGGAGACGGTGCGGCCGCGGCGGGCCGTGTAGCTGTTGTGGAGGAAGCCCTGGAGCACACCATCTTTGATGAGCGAGATCGGGCGGGTCGCGAGACCCTCGCCGTCCACGGTGGACGCGGTGAACGCGTCGGGATTGGTGCCGTCGTCGACCAGCACGAGATCGGCCATGGCGACGGAATCGCCGAGTCGATCGGCGAAGAGTGAGCGCCCACGCTGCACGGCGTCGCCGGTGAGGGTGTGGCCGATGATGCCGAGCATCTGCGCGGTGACCCACGGGTCCAGCACGACGGTGAGACGCTGCGTGGGCGGCTTGACCGCGCCGAGCAGCCGGGTGGCTCGCTCGGCGGCATCCGCCGAGGCAACCGCAGGGTCGAGCTCCGACGGGCCTCGGCCGATCGAGAAACCGAAGCCGGTCTGGGTTTCGCCGTCGGCCTCCGCGAGCGAATAGGCCGAGAGGTAGCAACCGGTCTCGCGGCTGACCGCGGAAAGGCCGGCGGAGTTGGCCACCGCGGCATCGGAGAGGATGTCGACGTACTCCGCGGACTCGATCCCCGAGATGCGAGGATCGGCGGCCCGAGTGGCCCGCTCCAACTCGATCGCGAGGGCGATCTTGTCGTCGGTCGCGAAGCTCGCCAGCGATTCGTCGTAGAGGTCGAGCTCGACCGGGGTCACGCCGTCCGGCACCGCGAGGCCGTTGGACTCGTCGGGCTCGGTGAACTGCGCGTTGTCCCGCGCCTCCTGCAGTGTCTCTCGGAGCGCCGAGTCGTCGAGCGTGCCGGCGTAGGCGTAGCCCTGACGTCCGTCGATGACGACCTGGACGCCGATTCCCTGACTCTCGGCCGCGGTCAGGGACTCGATCTCGCCCTCGTAGGCGCGGACCTCTGTCTCGCGCTCGTGCACGACGAACGCCTCGACGTCCTCGCCGTCGTTGGCCCAGCCCGCCACGCGGGTCGCGATGTCGATCAGTTCAGTCATGGGATCAGGCCGCAGTGCCACCGATGGTGAGGCTAGTGACCCGCAGCGTCGGCGTGCCGTCGCCGACCGGGACACCCTGTCCGTCCTTACCGCAGGTGCCGGGGTGGCCCATTGCGAAGTCGTTGCCCAGGGCATCGATTCGGTTGAGCACCTCGGGGCCGTTGCCGATGAGGTTGCCTTCGCGGATCGGCTCGGTGATCTGGCCGTTCTCGATGAGGTAGGCCTCGGTCATGCCGAAGACGAAGTCGCCGGTGGCGGTGTTGACCTGTCCGCCACCAAGCTGTGCGACATAGACACCGGAATCGGTGCTGCTGATGATGTCGGCCGGATCGTCGTCGCCGTTCTCGATGTAGGTGTTGGTCATCCGCACCATCGGGAGGTGCTGGTAACTCTGCCGCCGACCGTTGCCGGAGCTCGGTCGACCCTCGTTGCGGGCCCGAAGGTGGTCCCACATGTAGTCCGTGAGCACGCCGTCCTTGATCAACACGTTGTGGGCGGCGGGGCGCCCCTCGTCGTCGATCGTGAAGTGGCCCCACTCCCCCGCCATCGTGCCGTCGTCGACGAGGGTGACGAGCGGAGTCGCGACCTCTTCACCGACGCGGCCGGCAAACACGGACGCGGCCTTCGCCACGAGATCGGCTTCGAGACCGTGGCCGCATGCCTCGTGAAACAGCACGCCGCCACCACCGGGGCCCACGACGACCGGCATCGCGCCGGACGGAGCGGGGCGGGCCGACAGCTTCGTGATCGCTCGAGCCGCAGTGGTACGAGCCATTTCCTCCACGTCCGCTTCGTCGAAGAGTTCGAACCCGATCGTGCGACCCGTGGACTCGCGGCCAGTCTGGAGTCCGGTGTCGCCGGTGGCCACACACGAGACAGAGAAGAGGGTGCGGACCTGGTCGTCCTCGGCGAGAAGGCCGTCGCTGTTCGCAACGAGAATGCGACGTCGGCTGTCGCCGTAGCGGGCGGACACCTGAGTGATCGCCGTGTCTTCGCTTCGCGCCGCCGCATCGGCGAGCGAGAGCAGTTCGACCTTCGTGGCCTTCGCCACGTCCTCCGGCGCGATTCGAGCGCTGTTCGTGCGAGGCGTCTCGACGGGACTGACCGCGACCTCGCGGACGCCTCCCCCGCCACCTCGGGCTGCCGCCGCGGCAGCATCGGCCGCGGAGGCCAGGCCGGACTCGGAGAGGTCGGCAGTGTGGGCGAAGCCGGTGGTGTCGCCGACGACGACGCGGATGCCGGCGCCACGGTCGCGGCCACTTGTCAGTTCTTCCACACGACCGTCGTCGAGCATGGCCGACGAGGAGCGTTTGTCTTCCACGAACACCTCGGCGAACTCGCCGCCCGTGCGCAGTGCGGTGCTGAGCGTGCGGTTGATGAGTTCGTGGTCGAGCACGTGGGACCTCCTGGGCCAGGGGTTGGCTATGGTACCGCCGATGTCTGTCGAAGCCGGGTTGTCGGGCTGTATCGAACGCCAGGTAACGGACGACGACACCGCCATCGCGCTCGGCTCCGGCGACGTCGCCGTTCTCGCCACTCCCCGCGTGCTCGCGTGGGCCGAAGCAGCCTGCGTCGTGGCACTCGACGGCCACCTGGAGGCCGGCGAGACGACGGTCGGGATGCGAATACAACTCGACCACCTGCAGCCCACCGACGTCGGCCGTACTCTGAGCATCACCGCCGAGGTGGATCTCGTCGAGGGGCGCCGCCTCACCCTAGCGGTTGCCGCATCGGACCACCGGGGTACTATCGCTGCTGGTCGAGTGGTGCGGGTGATCGTCGACCGAGACCGGTTCCTCGAACTCGCCGCGGAGTAGCGGTGACCACCCAGACAATGTCTTCCACCACTGCCCCTCCCACCACCGAAGCAGCTGTGCCATCGCCCACTGCCGACGGGCTGAATTGGTGGGTCGAGGCGGTCATCACCGTCGCCTTCTATATCGTGTACTCGCTGGTGCGGAACCAGTTCGGCTCCGCGCTCGGCGGCGACACCCTCACCCGCTCGTTCGACAACGCCGTCCTCATCATCGACCTCGAGAAGGCGATGGGGCTGTACCACGAGGAGTGGATCCAGAAGACGTTCCTCGATTGGGATGCGTTCATCATCTTCTGGAACGCCTTCTACGGCAGCTTCCACTTCGGCGTAACCATCTTCGCGATGGTCTGGATGTTCCTGAAGTTCCCGCAGCGCTACATGTTCATGCGCTCTACGCTGGCCGCCACGACAGGCGTTGCGCTCATCGGTTTCGCCTACTTCCCGCTGATGCCGCCGCGTCTTCTGGCCGCCTGTGAGTCGCAGTACGGCGCCTGCGAAACCGGGCATGAGTATGTGGACACCCTCGTCGACCCGGGTGGGCTCTGGAACTTCGAGAACGGGCCGATGGAGTCGATCTCCAACCAGTACGCGGCGATGCCGAGTCTCCACATCGCCTGGGCCACCTGGTGCACGGTGGCCCTCTACCCCGTCCTCCGACGGCGTTGGTCACGCGCCGCGATCGCCATCTACCCCGCCCTCACCCTCTTCTCGATCGTCGTGACGGCGAATCACTACTGGTTCGACGCGGTCGGCGGTCTCATCGCACTCGGCTTCGGCCTCGCCGTGGCCCGCCCACTCTCGAGGCTGTTCCCGGGCCGCGTCCGCCCTCGCTAGGACCTGAGCGGTACGCTCAATGTCTGATAGCGATCCCGTCAGCGGCGGGATCGCCCACCGTTTCCCTCTCTCCCATGCTGCTCGACGCACTCACCGGTCCCGAGGATCTCCGAGGTCGCTCACTCGATGAGCTCGCCGACCTCGCCGATCAGATCCGCCACGCCATCATCGAGTCCGTCAACGAGCACGGTGGCCACCTCGGCTCGAATCTCGGAGCAGTCGAGCTCACTATTGCGCTGCACCGCGTCTTCCGTTCGCCGCACGACGTGATCCTGTGGGACACCGGGCACCAGGCCTACGTGCACAAGATGCTCACCGGCCGAGTCGAGGGGTTCCGCAACCTGCGGCAGGGCGGCGGACTGTCCGGCTATCCGTCGCGGGCCGAGTCGGAGCACGACTGGATCGAGAACAGCCACGCCTCCACCGTCCTGTCCTACGCCCACGGCCTCGCCACCGCGTTCCACGCCAAGGACGAACGACGCCAGGTCGTCGCAGTGATCGGCGACGGTGCCCTGACCGGCGGCATGGCCTTCGAGGGGCTGAACAATCTCGGCCACAGCGGACGCGACGCCATCATCGTCCTCAACGACAACGGGCGGTCCTACGCGCCCACGGTCTCGAAGCTCTCCGAAAGTCTCGTGAAGATCCGCAACAACCCGACGTACATGCGTCGACAGGCGAAGATCGAGGAGATCGCCGAGCGTATCCCCCGGGTCGGCGAGCAGATCGGGCGCGGCCTGAAGATGTCGAAGGCCGCCGTCCGCGAGATGTGGGAGCCGTCGGCGTTCTTCGAGGATCTCGGCGTGCGCTACATGGGCCCGTTCGACGGACACGACATCGAGTCCGTCGAGGAGGCCCTCCAGAACGCGAAGGAGTTCGAGGGGCCGGTCGTCGTCCACGTCCTCACCCAGAAAGGCCGCGGCTACGCGCCGGCGGAGCAGGACGACGTCAAGAACATGCACGACGCCAAGCCGGGTCTCGAGGACCTCGGCTCGATAAAGGAAGGGTCCTACACAGCCGCCTTCTCAGAGACGCTCGTGAAGCTCGGCGATCAGCACCCGGAGCTCGTCGCAATCACCGCGGCTATGCCGGACTCGACCGGGCTTCTCCCCTTCCGGGAGCGTTTCCCGGATAGGTGCATCGACGTCGGCATCGCCGAGCAACACGCGGTCACGGCCGCCACCGGCATGGCGATGGGCGGGCTTCGGCCGCTGATTGCCCTCTACGCCACCTTCCTCACCCGCGCGTTCGATCAGGTGAACCTCGACGTCGGACTCCACGGCCAGCCCGTGATCTTCTGCCTCGACCGCGCCGGTATCACCGGGCCGGACGGCGCATCGCATCACGGCATCCTCGATCTAGTCCTGCTGACGAAGGTCCCGGGCATGACGGTGTTCGCTCCGTCGAGCTATCAGGAGATCCAGCAGATGATGACGGACGCGATGGACCTCACCGATGGTCCGGTCGCGATTCGTTGGTCCCGGGGCAAAGCCGCCCATGTGGAGGACAACGAGGTGGGCACCGGCCTTCGGGCACGCAAGATCGCCACGGGTGACGGCTCAGTCGCGCTCCTCGGCTTTGGCCAGATGCTTTCGGCAGTACAGGGAGCCGCGGAGCTACTCGCCGCCGAGGGCATCGACGCGACGATCTACGATCCCCGGCTCGTCGTGCCGCTCGACCCGGAGATGATCAACGACATCGCGTCGCATCAACTCGTGGTCAGCGTCGAGGACGGTCTACGTATCGGCGGTGCCGGAGCCGGCGTGCGTGACTCACTCGGCGATCGTGACGCCGCCTGCCGAGTGCGGGTGCTGGGCGTGCCCACGGAGTACGTGCCCCACGGTGACCCCGACGAGATCCATGCGAGCTTCGGCCTCAACGCCGAGGGCATCGCGGCGAGAGTGCGCAAGCTGCTCTAGCGCAACTCCGCGCATGGTTCAGCTGTAGTAAGGGTTCTCGCCCTGTTCGTGGTCGGTGGTGTCGACCACTTCGGTGATCTCGGGGATGGCCTCGAGGATCGCTTTGGTGATGCCTTCGCGCAGTGTGGCCGCGCTCATGGCACAGCCCTGGCAGCCTCCACCCATGGTGACGAACACCTTGTCGTCCTCGACCCCCACAAGCTCGGCGAATCCGCCGTGCGAGGCGAGCGCGGGGTTGATGCGCTCGGCAAGCAGGATCTGGACCTTCTCGGCCGTGTCGCCCGTGAGTTCGAGCTGTCCGAGATCGCCCAGCGGGTTCGGCCGATTGGGGTTGCGGATGACGAGCCCGCCCTGTCCGGCCACGGACGGAAGATCCAGCGTCGCGCCGGTGAGTGCAGAGACACTCTCGGCCGGCACGATGATGGTGAGGCCGTTGCTCTCGTGGACATTGTCGTCGTCGGCGGCTTCGGCGATCGGTTCGAGCGAGAGGTCGTAGGTGTAGTCGACGCCGGTCGCACCGGTGACCTCGACCCGCAACCCGAGGGCGTCGGCGTCGTCTTCCTTGGCGCGAATGTCGGCGACGGTGGCGCGAGCCGCGTCGGTGACGATGAGCACTTCGCCAGCACCCGGCTCGGCTTCCGTGGTCGCGGTATCAGTCATGGCGTTCAGGGTACCGACGTGGCAGACGACTCGGCAGTGCCATCCGCCTCAGCGTGCGTCCATCTCGTCGGAGAGTTCGAGCCAGCGTTCTTCGACATCTGCGACCGCGGCGTCGCTGTCCGCGATCTGCCGACCGATCTCGGCGAGCTGGACGTGGTCGCCGCCGGCCGACGCCAACTCGGCGTCGAGTCGCTCCCGCTTCTTCTGAAGCTTCGCCATTTCTTTCTCTGCCGTCTTCAGTTCGTGTCGGATCGTGCTGTGGCTACGGCCTCCCGAGGTTGCAGAGGGTCGCTGCGCCTTGACGGCGGTCGGCCGCGCTTCGCTGGAGGCAACACTTCCCCGCCGCCCCGACGTTCGCCGGTCTTCGAGCCATTGGGCATAGCCGCCGGGCCAGCGCTGCGCCTGTCCGCCGTCGATGACCAGGACGTCATCGACGGTGCGATCGAGGAAGGTCCGATCGTGGCTGACCACGAGCACGGCGCCGGGCCACTGGTCGAGGAAGTCCTCGAGTGCCCGGAGGGTGTCGAGGTCCAGGTCGTTCGTCGGTTCGTCGAGGAGGAGCACGTTGGGCTTGGAGGCGAGCGTCAGCACGAGTTGGATTCGCCGTCGCTCGCCGCCGGACAGCAGTTCGATCGGGGCGTGCTGGGTGTCCTTGTCGAACCAGAATTGTTCGAGCAGCGCGCTGTCCCACCAGTCCGGTTGGGCACCCTCACCGGCGATCAGCTCTCGGACCGTTTTCGTTGGAGGGAGATCACGACCGCGCTGATCGTGAAGGGCGACCTGGACCGTCGGCCCCTCCCGTCGATCTCCAGCGACGGGGTCGCGGCGACCGGCGATCACCTCGAGCAGCGTCGATTTCCCCGAACCGTTCGCTCCGACGATGCCGAGGCGCTCCCGCCGGTCCAGCAGGAGGTCGAGACCGGCGACGAGGGGTGGCTCCCCAGGGAAGCCGACCGTGACGTCGTGCAGCTCGATGACCTGATCGCCGAGCCGGGGCGTGCCGTCATGCAGGTGGGAGAGGTCGAGTTCACCGTCGCGCGCAGCGGCCTGCGGTCCATCGGCGAGCAGCGCGTTGGCGCGACTGACTCGAGCCCGACTCTTGGTCGACCGGGCCTTGGCTCCTCGACGGAGCCACGCGAGCTCCTGCCGGGCGAGGTTGCGGCGGGTCCGTTCGACGGCAGCAACTCGCTCCTCCCGTTCCGCGCGGGACTCGAGGTAGCCCGCATATCCACCCTCGTGGGTGTAGGCGACACCACGATCCAGCTCGAGAATCCGCGTTGTCAACGAATCCAGCACTCGACGGTCGTGGGTGACCAGGACGAGTCCGCCCTTGAACGCGCTCAACTCAGCCTCGAGCCACTCGATTGCATCGACGTCGAGATGGTTGGTCGGCTCGTCCAGCACGAGCAGGTCGGCATCAGCGACAATCGCCTGCGCGAGCGCGACCCGCTTCTCCTGACCCCCGGAGAGCTCGTCCGTGGACCGGTCCATGAGATCGCCGACGCCGAGGCGATCGAGCGCCGCCTCCCCCCGCCAACCCCCGCCCACGGCGTCGCGCACGGTGCCGTCCGGCAGGCGGGTGACCTGGTCGACCACGGCGATCGAAACGTCTCGTCCCCGGCGAATCGTGCCCCCTTCCGCGTCGCGGGTGCCGGCGATGACCGAGAGCAGGGTGGACTTGCCGGTACCGTTGATGCCCACAACCCCCAGTCGGTCGCCAGCCGACACGGTCACCGAGACGTCACTGAAGAGCGGACGGTTCGGACGGCTCATGCTCACACGCTCGATGTCGACGAGGATCACGTGGCGCACACTAAGCCCCTCACAACGAAACCCGATCACCACCCGGTGATCACGGCGTTGACCTCCCGCGAGCAGTGGACACCGCGACCGTTCACTCGGGCGGTCAGCCGCGTCAGCGCAGGCACGCGGGCCATCGCGGACCAGGTCAACCCGCGGGAATCGGAGTGGCACGAGGTGACGGCTCACGCGCTCGCGGGGGACCTTCCCCTCTGGATCGTGCTCGGCGACTCGATCGCCCAGGGCGTGGGGGCGACCCACATCTCCCGCAGTTGGGTGGCTCGGATCGCCGGAGCACTCACTGCGGACGGCCGACCGCACGGCATCGTCAACCTCAGCCGCAGCGGAGCGCGGAGCGTCCACGTCCAGGCGGAGCAGCTCCCGCTACTCGAGCTCATAGACCAGGACCACGCGCTCATCACCTGCGGCGTCGGCTCGAACGACCTGATGCGCAACCCTCACCCGCCGTCCGTGTCCGCTCGGGTGAACGAACTCCTCGACGAACTACCGGCCGAAACGATCGTGTCCACGCTCCCCGCGCCCGCGGCGTCGCTGAGCGGACGCTGGGTCAATCGGTCGGTCAGCAAGACGGCACGTCGGCGCGGGATCCGCATCGTGGACGTCGTCCCTCACCTCCGCAGGCCTCGCGAGGGATGGGCGTCCGACCGCTTCCACCCGAGCGACGAGGGGTACGGAGCGTGGGTCGCCGCCTACGCCGGAGTACTCGGTCTGGATGCCTCGCTCATTCCCGACCAGTGGGACCCGCGACCCGCCTGACCGGCCACGTTGAGCCGTCGCATGCGGCGCCGATAGCGTCCCAGGCATGAGCGAACCGGTCACACTCGAGACTCACGGCGACGTCGCGGTCATCCGCATCGACGACGGGAAGGCAAACGCCCTCAGCCACGAGGTGATCGACGGCATCAACCGTGCGCTCGACGACGCCGAGGACGCAGGCGCCATCGTGCTGTTCGGCCGCGAAGGAAAGTTCTCCGCCGGCTTCGACCTGTCGGTCATGAAGGACGGGGTCGAGGCTGCTCAGAAGTTGACCGGCCGCGGCGGCGAGCTGTGCATGCGGCTCTACGGCCACCATCGGCCCGTCCTCGTCGGGTCCGACGGCCATGCTCTCGCTGCTGGTGCGATCGTCTTGATGAGTTGCGATGTCCGGATCGGGAGCGACACGCCGGGAAAGATCGGCCTCCCGGAGATCGCCATCGGCATCGCTCTCCCTGTCTTCGCTCTCGAACTCGCTCGCGACCGGTTGTCACGTCGCCACTTCACCCGGGCGACCATGCTCGCCGCCAGCTACAGCCCAGAAGAAGCAGTGGACGCCGGTTTCCTGGACGAGATCGTGCCTGCGGTCGACCTGGAGTCGACCGTGCTGGACCGGGCAGCAGCGCTGGTCGAGACGCTCAATCCGATCGCATTCGAGAACACCCGACGCAAGTCACGCGGGGCGATGATCAACCACGTGCTCAGCACGTTGAGCGACGACATGGCCACGTTCGAGGTTCTGGACAACTGAGCGGCTACGACTGCCGCGACCGGGAAGAATCTCGACCAGGAGGCGGTTTCGATGACGAGCCGAGGAGGCCGACATGACTGACGAGATAACCGGGGTGGAGTTCTACTGGCGGCCCGGGTGCGGGTTTTGCATGATGCTCGACCGCGGCCTCAGCAACTCTGGCGTCCCGATGAACAAGCACAACATCTGGGACGACACCGCGCACGCCGAGGTCGTCCGGGGCTGGGCCAACGGCGACGAGACCGTCCCGACCGTTGTCATCGGCGACATCGGGCTCGTGAACCCGTCTGCCGACGAGGTTATCGGCGTCCTGGTGACCAAGGCGCCGCACCTGGTTCCCGAAGGATGGGAACCACCGCAGCCCGGGCGCATCGCCGGCGCCGCTCGACGGCTACTCGGCGGCTGAATTCGGGCGGCGGCGCGCGGCCGGCACTCCCGTCACTCCAGGTGGTATCCGCATTCCGGCCAAGGCTGGTGGCCTCGGCGGGCGTAGAGCTCGCGGGCTCGGGCGTCCTGTTCCGCGTCGGGCGCTGCGGCCGGATCGCCGGAGCCCCCAACCGTCTGCCACGTCGCATGGTCGAACTGGTAGGCGCCGCGGTACTTCCCGGTCGGCGAGATCGCCTGATAGTCGTGCATCGACTCGCAGAAGCGGAGCTTCTCCCATTTGCTCGCCGGGGCGATGCCGTAGCTGCCCTCCTCGATGGCGATCGCCGCTCGATCCCATGCGTCGGCGAGCGGCTCGAGCGACTGCGCCTCCGCGATGCGCGGTTCGAGCGCCGCGACGTCGATCCCGAGTCGAGAAATCTCACGGCGTAGCCGCTCTGCGGTCTCGATGCTCTCACGGACCTCATCGCTTGCCTGGCGTTCGAGCGCCGCGAGCCGGTCGAGGGCGACATGCGAGCTGCCGGCATGGTCGCGGAGCAACGAGCGCCGCCACGACAGGTCAGAGACGTTCGTGACGCTGGCGAGCAACTCCAGTTCACCAGTGGAACCGCCGGTGACATAGGCGCGCACGGCGACGCTGCGTAGATGATCTGTTGCCGCCTCGATCTGGCGCGCGAGCCGCCTCTGCTCGTCATCGAACCCGTTGCGGGCCTCGAGGGTGCGAGTCAGTTGGGATTCGGCCGCGTTGAGCGACGTGAAGAGCTCGTCGCGCTGGGTCGAAAGCGACGCAATCTCGTCGCGCACCGCGACCCCGGTGGGGACGCCGTCGCGAAGCTCCTCCATCTCGTCGGCGGACGCAAGACCGGACCACGGGCCGAGAAGGAGCGACGCGACAAGGCCCGCCGAGGCAAGAGCCGCGGTCAGCATCCGACGCCCCATCGGGAATCGGTGGCTCGGTACCAGGTCGTTGGAAGACATACGCATCGCACTACGACCGCCGGGCATGGTCGAACGCGCGCACAGCGGCGCACCCCGAACTCCACCCGGAAGACCCCGGAACACTAGCTCGGCCGGAACGAAACCCGCGACGCGGCGATGGATACCGACGAAGCGATCCCTACGATCGTCGTTGTGAGCGACTACGACGCCGTCATCCTCGTCTCCTTCGGTGGCCCCGAAGGGCCGGATGATGTCGTGCCGTTTCTCGAGAACGTGACTGCCGGCCGCGGCATTCCCCGTGAGCGGCTCGCGATTGTGGGCGCGCACTACGAGCACTTTGGCGGTGTGAGCCCGCTCAACGAACAGTGCCGTCGTCTGCAGGCCGCCCTTCAGCAGGCGCTCGAGGCCGCCGGCCGCCCGCTCCCCGTCTACTGGGGCAACCGAAACTGGAACCCGTACCTGCGCGATTCGGTCGCGGAGATGGCCGCCGCAGGTGTCCAACGCGCCCTGGCGATCGTGACGTCGGCCTACAGCTCGTACTCGGGCTGCCGGCAGTACCTCGACGACATCGAGGCAGCCCGGGCCGCGGTCGGCCCGTCCGCTCCCACGATCGAAAAGATCCGGACCTACTTCGACCAACCCGGCTTCATCGAGCCGTATCGCGACCGCGTGCGGGAGGCACTCGCCCGTGGAAATCAGGGGTCGGACGAGACCGCCCTGGTCTTCACCGCCCATTCGATTCCTACCGCCTTGGCGGCCACGTGCGCATACGAGGAGCAGCTACGCGCAGCCGCATCCCTCGTCGCCGAGGCGGCGCCCGGGGTGCCATGGGAACTCGTGTGGCAGTCCCGTAGCGGCCCGCCGAGCGTGCCCTGGCTCGAGCCCGACGTGAACGATCACCTGCATGATCTGGCCGCCGCCGGCCGCACGAACGCCGTCGTCGTGCCGATCGGGTTCGTCTCCGACCACGTCGAGGTGCTGTGGGACCTTCATCAGGAGGCCCGCGGCACCGCCGCTGAGCTCGGCATTGGGTTCGACGTCGTCCAATCGCCCGGCACGGAACCGGATCCCCGCTTCGTCGACATGCTCGTGGCGCTCGTGGCAGAGCGAACGGACGACGCCACTCCGGTGAGTCTCGGACCGCTCCGCGCTCCCGCTATGCCGTGCGCCGCGGGCTGCTGCCCACCGCCGATCAGGTCGTGACGACGTTCGCCAATCGCGCGTAGCGCGGGGGATCCACCGCTCGGCGCGCGCCTATTTCTATTCTGCCGACAGTTATCCACAGGGCTATCGGGAGGGGCGCCCCGGGTGAACCACACGAGGATCGCAGCCGAGGCAATGCGCTATCGCCTGAACCTCGTGCGCGGCCCGCTCGTCGCCGATGACGACTGGGATCTCGATCAGATGGCCAGCCAATCGGTCACCGCAGCCGATCCCCGGGTGGATGGAGCGATCCGACGGCTCGCGACCGCATGGACCCGCAACGGTCTCGCCCCCGAGGCACTGTGCGAACCGTGGTGCGGGACGGACGTGGATCACCTCTTCGCCACCCACCCCGAGCTGATCGACGCGATCGACGACATCCTCCGCGTCGCCACTCGCTCCCTCGCCGCCTGATCGCACCGCCACCAAACCCGCACGCCGCTCTGGTGCACCAATGGTGTCAATCTGACTCTCCTGGTGCACCAGAACGAGTGGGGTGGGTGGGGTTGACGGGGTGGGTCAGTTGTCGATGGCGTCTCGGAGGGGGATCTGCGGAATCGTCGCAGCGGCGATCAGGGAGAGCACGCCGCCCCAGATGGCGATCGTGAAGACGTCGGTGACCGCTGAACGGTAGGCCTCGACGACGAGCGCTTCGACCGCGGGGTCGAGGCTGCGGATCAGATCCACATCTCCGCGGAGGTCGTCGACGTCGAGCCCGCCGAGTCGTTCACTCGGCACGAGGCGATCCAGGTGGTGGCCGAGTCGCGCGACGAACAACGCTCCGGCGATTGCCACGCCGAACACCTGGCCGGTGTTGCGGGCGAACATCGCCATTGCGGAGACGACACCGACGTCGCGGTGCGGCACCGCGTTCTGCATCGCCACCATGAACACCGGCGAGCCCATGCCCATGCCGAGACCGAGCAGGCCCGTGCCGGACCACACCACCCACGTGGCCGGCGCGTTGTCGAGCGACGAGAGAACCCAGTACCCCGCGACGAAGAGTGCGGACCCGATGATCGGCCACGTGCGGTAGTGCCCCGTGCGTACGACCACACGACCCGTGATGGTGCTCGCGAGCGCGATGCACGCCGTCGTCGGAAGAATCGCGAGCCCGGCCTGTGTCGCTCCCACCCCGGTTACGAGCTGCAGCATCAACGGAAGAAATGCGACGGCGAAGAAGTTCACCGACCCGATGAAGAACGTGGTCGCCGCGCTTGAACGGACCACCGGGACCCGCAGCATCCGCAGCGGCATGACCGGATCCGCCGACCGCAGCTCCTGCGCGAGGAAGCCGAGGAGGACGATGCCGCCGACCAGGAACGACGCGACCACCGCCGGATGCGACCACTCGAACAGATCGCCTCCGACCGACACGGCAAAGACGAGCGCGCCATAGGACACGACGAGCATCACCGCTCCGGCCGCGTCGAACGAACGCGACTCGGTTGTCGGCTGATCCGGAAAGGCGTCTCGCACGAACACGATCGCCAGGAGGCCGAACGGAAGGTTGAGCAGGAAGATCCAGCGCCAGTCCGCGTGCTCGGCGAGGGCGCCGCCGAAGACGGGCCCCATGAACGCGGCGATCGTCCAGACCGTGGGCGTCACCCACGAGTAGTTGCCGCGTTCTCGCGGTGGCACAAGGTCGGCGATCACCGCGTGGGTCTGACTGATGATTCCGCCGCCGCCGAGCCCTTGGGCGACGCGGGCGGCGACGAGAACGGGGAACGACCAGGCCACGCCAGCGAGCAGCGACGACAGCGTGAAGACCGTGACGGATGAGAGAAACACCACCCGTCTCCCCCGGAGATCGCCGAGCTTGCCGTACAGCGGAACCGAGACGACGAGCGCGAGCTGGTAACCGACGAAGAGCCAAGCGACCTGGTCGAGCCGACCGAGGTCGTCGGCGACCGCAGGGGCGGCGGCACCGAGCGCCATCAGGTCCAACGCGGGCAGCGCCATGGCGAGGATCAGCCCGGCGAGGACTCGGCGATTCACGGGTACGCGTCCGCGGTCGGGTCAGTCGACCGTATGGCGAAGAAGGAGCACTCGCACGAGTGCACCACCTTCCGGCCGATTCGTCACTTCGATACGACCCTTGTGAGCCTCGACGATGTTGCGAGCGATTGCGAGCCCCAGCCCGCTCGACCCCCCTGTGTCGCCTCCGTGACGGACTGCGTGGGCTCGGGACGACGGACTCCGGCGAACCGGCGCGTATCGCTGCGGCCCGCCGAGGCCTGGACGATACGCTGGCGTTCGCCGACGTCCTCAACTCGATCGACAAGGATGAGGACCGCGGCTTCCCGGATACCGACCTTGGCTGGCAGCTACGCCTGGCCGGCGGCCTGCTCGACAGCGACGTCGGCCTGCGGGTGGTGCATGTGCCCTTCGGCGGGTTCGACACCCACGACGAGCAGGCATACATGCACGGCGCGCTCATGAACGAACTCGGGCCGGCAATCGCCGCCCTCCAAGATGACCTGACCGTGCGCGGCCTCGCCGACCGCACCCGCATCGCGACCACAAGCAAGTTCGGTCGCCGCCCGGAGCAGAACGGCGGCGGCACGGATCACGGCACCGCGGGACCTGCTCTGTTGTGCGGGCCGGTCACCCCGGGCCTCCATGGAGAGACGCCGCGGCTCGATCGGCTCGACGATGACGGGAACCTCGCCGCCACGGCGATGATCGAGGACTACTACGCCACGCTGGCCGAGAGCTGGTTCGGCATTCCTGCCGACGAAGTGCTGCCGCCGCTGGCAACGCCAGCGCCGGAAATCATCGCGACCTGAGCCTGATGGCGCCCACCAGGGCGTCCCGTCCCCGTACGCGTGGCCGGGCGGGGTGTCCGTTGGCTACGTTGTCGACGTGCCAGTACTCGCGGTGGTCAATCAGAAGGGCGGCGTCGGCAAGACGACCGTCGCGCTCGGCCTCGCGGCCACGGCGTGGGCTCGCGGTCTCGATGCCCTCGTCATCGATCTCGATCCACAGGGCAACGCCACGACCGGTTTGGGCGTCTGGGATCCGCCGTTCAGCGTGGACCAGGCGTTGGCCGAGGAACGGCCGGGCGCGATCGCGGGACTGCGCGTCGCCTCCGGATGGCCGACCGACGGTGGCCGCCCGCCGTCAGTCGTGCCCGCGACCGCGGCGCTTGCGGCGCGCGAGCCCCAGCTCCTCACCGACCCGATCGGCGCCAACGACCGGCTCGCGGTCGCGGTCGAAGGCGTGGACCACGATGTCGTCATCATCGACTGCCCGCCGTCGCTCGGGCTGCTCACCGTAAACGGCCTGTTCGCAGCCGACCGGGCCCTGATCGTCACCGAGCCGGGTGCCTGGGCATCGGACGGCGTCGGCCAGATCCTGCGGACGGTCAACCGCATCGCCGCCCGTCGAGCGAAGCCGCTGACGGTCGCCGGCGTTGCCGTCAATCGGCTCGGCCGCACGCGTGACGCTCGCTATTGGGACGAGCAGTTGCGCGCCGACCACGGCGACATGGTGCTGCCTGCAGTGCATCTGCGCGCCGCCGTGCCCGAGGCCGCGGCCGGATCGCTGCCGATCCACGCGCTCGGCAACCGGCCCGGCGCACAGGAAGCGGCGGCCGAGTTCGATCAGCTGTTCGATCTCGTCCTGCCCATGCCATCACCGATGGGGGCCGGTCATGGCGTATGACCCGCAGGCGAACCGGCGCCGCCCCCGACCCGACGACGACGCTCCGGCCCCGGTCGACGCCATCCTGGGAGAGGCGCCCACGGCCGTCGGAGCGGACTGGGCCCCTGGCGACGGTTCACCGGTCGCCGATGACCCGCCACCCACGCCGGCAGTCACGCCCGAGCCGGCTGACCCGCCGTCGGACCAGCTCCTCCTGACGTCGGGTGTCGCGACCGCCATCGGCGGCCTGATTGCGCTCCTGACGCTGCGTCACCTCTGGGTTCGCCATCGTCGTCGCCGCGCCGCGGCCGAGGTCGAACCCGACTGAGCGAGCCTGATCAGCCGGCGGCTTCGAGCATGGCCGCGTCTTCGGCGGCGCGGGCCCGGTTGCGCTTCTCGGCTTCCTTGGCCCCTTCGGGGCAGCGGTCGATGTAGGGACACCAGCCGCACAATGGCCCCGTCCGCGGTTCGAACTCTCCGGTCTCGCACGCGGTGTTGATGCCATTCCACGTGGTTGCGAGCTTCTCGGTGACGACGTCGAGTTCTTTGCGGGTGACGTCGATCCCGACGGGCCGTTGGCCCAGGTAGAGCAGGCGCGCCCGCACCGGCATCTCGCCGCTGTCGGCTTCGACCGCCGCAGCATAGAGCAAGACCTGATCGAGTCGGCCTCGTCGGTAGCGCGGCGACGGCGCCTTCCCGGACTTGTAGTCGGTGACGACGAGGCCATCGCCCTCTCGTTCGAGCCGATCGACGATGCCGCGGAACGGCACACCGGCGAGTTCGACCTCGAGGTCGCGCTCGGTCGCCGCGACATCGACCGTGACCGGGTCCTCCAGCTTCCAGAGACCCTCGATCGCCTGCCATGCCTTCCAGCGGAAGTGGCGGCTCTTCTCTTCGTCGTATTCCAGCGCTGCGTAGTCGGACTGGGCCTCGGTCTCGGGCCATTCCTGCCGAGCGATCTTCTTCGCCTCGTCGGGCGTGCGCTCATCAGGGTGGCGCTGCATCAACAGCTCGAGCACCCGGTGGGCGAAACTGCCGGCAAGTGCGGCCTCACCCGGTGGATCGGGCAGCCGGTCGACGTAGCGATGCCGCCAACGGCGGGGGCACTGCTCGAACGTGCCCGCTCCGGAGGGCGACAGCCGCGGTGGTGGCGTGGGAACGCCGACCTCGCGCATCTCCCCCTCGAGATCGAGCGATGCCGGGTCGACGGGGTTGGCCAGACCGATGGCATCGGGATCGAGTTCCATGCTTGTAGTTCTACCAGGCGGGTGTGACAGTCACCGGAGATGGGCGAGGACCGGTTCGTCGGTCCAGACCTGGATCTCCACGAACGTGTGCTGCGCCGACATCGGGTCGCTCGGGCCCTCGTCCTGCGAGGCCGGCAGTCCATACGCCTCGACCAGTTCGGCGACATCGTCGAGCCGATGGACCCGCCTGCAGAGTTCCGCAGGCGCGACCGGGAGCCCAAGGTCCTCCCCCTCCGCCATCGCCGCGAAGCTGTCCCACCACGTGATGCTCGTTGCGTCGGCCGGCAGGTCGCTCAGCAGAATCTCGATCGACTCCATGCGCGGGCTGAGCTGTCGGAACCAAGGAGACTCCCCGAGCGTGAAGTAGTGCGGCGCGCGGCGTTCGATCCGTCCGCCGGTGGCCGTGAACGCGTCGCGCAAGCGCCGCTCCGCCTCCGCTCGCAGCTCCATGTAGAGACGCCCGAAGCGGCGCCGATTCCGCCCACGCTCATGCTCGGCAGCCAGATCCGCGAGCACGCCGTCGACGTCCTCGTCCGCCACATCCGAGAGATTCAGGAACGGCGGCCGACCCGCCACGTAGTAGTGCACGGCGATCTCGGGCTGCGTGACCACCGCCCGCACGCCCCTAGATGTCGAGGGTTGTCGCGTCGACCAGGGCGGAGTTCTTCACGAGGAAGTCGCGACGGACGGCGACGTCGTTGCCCATCAGGACATCGAACATCTTCGCGGCGTCCTTCGCCTCCTTCGCGTCGTCCATGGTGAGACGGCGCAGCGTGCGCGTCTGCGGGTCGAGTGCACAGTGGCGCAGCTCGTCCACGTTCATCTCGCCCAGACCCTTGAACCGTTGCCACTTGACATTCTCGGGCTTGCGCCGGTTGCCCTTGCACAGGTCGGCAGTGACGGCGTCGCGCTCTTCGTCCGTGTAGACGCGGTAGGTCTCGTCGCCCACCTTCGTGGTGTAGAGCGGCGGCTGGGCCGCGAAGACGTTGCCCGCCTCGAGCATCGGGAGCATGTACTGGTGGATGAGGGTGAGGAGCAGGCAGCGGATGTGGCTGCCATCGACGTCGGCGTCGCACAGGATCACGATCCGCCCGTAGCGAGCGTCGGCCAGGTTGAACTCCTTGCCCGCGCCGGCGCCCATCGCCGTGAAGAGGGCCTGCGCCTCGGCGTTGTCGAGAACCTGCTTCTGGCTCGCCTTCGCGGCGTTGACCACTTTGCCCCGCAGCGGAAGGATCGCCATCGTCTCGGAGTCGCGGCCTCGCTTGGCCGGGCCGGCTGCCGAGTCGCCCTCCACGAGGATCAGCTCGGAGTCGACGCCGTGAACACGGCAGTCGGCGAGTTTCTCGGGCATGCCGGTGGAGCCGAGTGAGGCAGCTTTGCGCTTGTTCTCGAGGAGCGTCTTGGAATCGACCCGGTTCTGGATCGCGGATGCGAGCTTGTCGGCGATTGCCTTCACATGACTGCGAGGGCCGCCTCCGGGTTCGAACCATTCCTTGAGCTGCTCATAGACGAGCCGGGAGACGATCCCCTCGATCGCGGGAGTGCCGAGTTCCTGCTTGGTCTGGCCGCGGAACTGCGGCTCCGGGAAGGTGACCTTCAGCGCGGCGACGAGCCCCTCCTGGACGTCGTCCTTCACCGCCTTGTGCTTGTCCTGTTTCGCCAGCTTGGCGAGCTTGCGGTTGTCCTTCAGGACGACGTTGTTGACTACGCGCGTGAGCGCCTTGTCGAACCCGGCGCGGTGGGTGCCGCCCTGGCTCGTGGGGATCGTGTTGACGAACGTGACGACCTCGGTGTCGTAGCCCTTCACCCACCGCAGGGCGATGTCGACTGTGCATTCGCGGTCCACATCGGTCATCTTGCCGTTGACCGGCACCTTCTCGGTGAAGGTGTCGATGCCGTTGCACGTGACGATCTGGCTGACGTTTTCGCCGATCGACAGATGGTCGACGAGGTCCGCGAGGCCGCCTCGGCTGACGAAGGAGAACGGCTCCTTGCGACCACCCGAACGCTTGTCGGTGACCGTCACTTTCATGCCCGGGACGAGGAAGCACGCCTGCGTGGCGCGATCGCAGATCTCGTCGGCGTCGATGACCGCCTCGGGATCGAAGATGTCGAAATCCGGCCAGAAGCGGACGCGGGTGCCGGTCTTGTTCTTCGAGATCTTCTTGATCTTGGCCAGGGTGTGGCCTGCCTTGAACTTCGAGCCGGTGAACTGCCCGGCGACGCGCTCGTTGAATGCGAGGAGGTGGGTGGCGCCATCGCGGTCGACCTCGGCCACCAGCTTGGCGGCGAGTGCGTTGACCACCGAGGCACCGACCCCGTGCAGACCGCCCGACGAGGAATAGGCGCCGCCGCCGAACTTGCCACCGGCGTGGAGCTCGGTGAAGACGACCTCGAGCGCCGACACCTTGCGCTTGGTGTGCTTGTCGACCGGGATTCCGCGCCCGTTGTCGGACACCTCGATGGACTTGTCTCGGTGGAGCGTGACCTCGACCTTGTTGGCGAAGCCGGCGGCGGCCTCGTCGACCGCGTTGTCGATCAGCTCCCAGACGAGGTGCATCAGGCCCTCGGACCCTGTGCCGCCGATGTACATGCCGGGCCGCTTGCGCACGGCTTCGAGACCCTCGAGGGTCTGGATGGCGTCGGCGTCGTATCCGCTGGATTTCTTCGTGGCCACGGGCCGACCGTAGCGCCGCAGTGTGACAGCGCGGTGCCACCCGGCACCGCGCCAGAGAGCACAGCAGGTGCCACCCGTCGACTCCCGGGGGCACCTTCGGTGCCCTCGAAATCCGTGCCGTTCTTCCGTCGCTGGAATCGACCCACCGACCATGAGGTCGAGCTCACCGATCCTGACGCCGCTTTGGCTGCCGCGGACCGGACCGCCGACGCGGGCGACCACCGCGGCGCGATCACGATCCTCACGGAAGCGAACCGACTCTCGCGGGACCGCCGCCTCGATCGTCGACTCGTCGATGCTCGCTCAGCCGCCTTCGAGCACACCGAGTTCTCACGAGAGCAACCCACCCTGCCCGAGACCGAGGATCTGTTCCCCGGTGTCCTCATTCCCGAGATCACGCCGGATGAGCTGTCCGTCACCACGCTCCGCAGCGCGATCACGCATCACGGCTCGCTCATCGTGCGCGGACTCGTCGACGTTGATCGCGTCGTCCAGTTGCGCGACGACATCGACAACGCCATCGCGTGCTTCGACAACCAGGCGGAGGACGGCCCCCACGAGGACCGACCCGATCTCGACGGGTATTTCCACTCCTTCGCCCGTGATCAGGAGAGCAACCGGCAGCGAATCCGCAACGGCGGCTCGATCCTCACGATCAACTCCCCCGCAACGCTCTTCGACCTGACGGAGACCTTCCACGAGACCGGCATGGACCAACTCGCGCAGGACTACTTCGGTGAGCCGCCCCTGTTGCTGGGTCGAAAGATGACGCTTCGCCGCATCCGCAAGAAGGGCAACACCGGAGGGTGGCACCAGGACGGGGCGTTCATGGGCGAGGGCATCCGCTCACTGAATCTGTAGATCCCGCTCACGCACTGCGGTGACACCGCGCCGGGCATCGACATCGTCGGAAAGCGGCTCGACCACATCGTCGAGACCGGCACCGGCGCCTTTGCACCGTGGGCGACCAGCCCGGAGGCTGCAGAGAAGGAGGCCGAGGGCGTGCTCGTCCGACCCATCTTCGAGCCGGGCGACGCGCTGTTCTTCGACCACTTCAACCTGCACCGAACCGCTATCGATCCGGGCATGACAAGCGATCGCCACGCCATCGAAACATGCTTGCTCGCGCCCTCGACCTACGGCGCGATGCTCAGTCCGAACGACGAGGGCTACGACCCCGCGATCAGGTACCGATCGTTCTCTAGCCCGGCTGCTTCACGTAGCGGAGATAGGGCACCGGGGCCGTGAAGTCGCCGTGCTTTGCTCGAGCATCGTCATCGGAGACGCTCGGAACCACGATCACGTCGTCACCGTTCTTCCAGTTGGCCGGGGTGGCCACCTGTTCGGTCGCCGTCAGCTGGATCGAGTCGAGCATGCGCAGGATCTCGTCGAAGTTCCGGCCGGTGGTCATCGGATAGGTGAGCTGTGCCTTGATCCGCTTGTCCGGACCGATGATGAAGACGGTGCGAGCGGTCGCGTTGTCGCCGGCCGTGCGGCCTTCCGACGTGTCACCGGCATCGGCCGGGAGCATGTCGTAGGCCTTCACGATCTCGAGCGTGGGGTCACCGATGAGGGGGTAGTTGAGGGCGTTGCCGGTGGCGGTCTGGATATCGGCCGCCCAACCCTCGTGATCGTCGACCCCGTCGACGCTGATGCCGATGATCTGGCAGCCGCGAGCAGCGAAGTCGTCCTTCATCCCGGCGACCGTGCCGAGTTCGGTGGTGCAGACCGGGGTGAAGTCCTTCGGGTGGGAGAACAGCAGTGCCCAGCCATCTCCGATCCAATCGTGGAAATCAATGGTGCCCGCCGTCGTTGTTGCTTTGAAGTCGGGTGCGATGTCGTTGATGCGTAGTGCCATGCCCCTATTCAACGCAGTTAGCTCTCAGCCATTCCAGAGGAGCGGAAATGATCGTGAACGAACAATCTGCGGCGGTGCGCCGCGCCGAGGTGGACGACGTTCGGTACGGTCGTCGCTGATGTCTGCTCTTTCGCGCATCCGATTGATTGCTTCGGTGGTCGCCCTCGTGCTGCTGGCCGCCGCGTGTGGTTCGGACTCGCCGACGACGGAGAAAACACCAACAGCAGCGGTGGCAGCGACGGAGACGCCGATACTCCGGCGAACGACGAAGCGACCGAGCCTGATGCCGCGGCCAACGCCGAGGAGAACATCGACGATCTCGAGGAGACGGACAACATCCGTTCCTGCGAGGTGCTCGACGTACGCACCGGCCAACCGACCTCGATCAGCGACACGGTCACCGGTGACCGGCCTGTGCTGTTGTGGTTCTGGGCACCGCATTGACCGACA
Source organism: Acidimicrobiales bacterium (assembly GCA_029246685.1). Taxonomy (GTDB): domain Bacteria; phylum Actinomycetota; class Acidimicrobiia; order Acidimicrobiales; family Aldehydirespiratoraceae; genus JAJRXC01. The sequence continues at coordinate 95,073 of JAQWMR010000016.1, forward strand.
TGCTGACGGGAGGCTCCCGTCGTCGAGCAGTTCGCTCGAGACCACGCTGAAGAAATCCAGGTTGTGGGCGTCGGTGCCCAGGACGACTTCGAATACGCGCTCGGCTTTCTCGCCGACACCGGCGTGACCACTCCCGACATGCTGTGGGATCCGTCCTTCGTCACGTGGTCCACCTTCGGCGTGCGAATCAACAGCTAGATGAAGCTGGTATCGCCCGACCTCGAGATGGGGACGGACCTGTTCTACGACTTCGGATCCACCGAGCAGAACCAGATCCTCGAGGCGCTCGCCGACTTCAGCTGACCCGAGCACAACGCTGGAGTCGATGGTCCCTCCGTGGTTGAATGCAGGTCGTATCCACGGGGAGGTAGAGGGTGAAACGTCCGCCCATTCGCGTGCTCGACGTCGCCGGTTCGCCCGGCGAGATGGGCCGCCAGCACGGCATGCAGCATGCGGACGAGATCCGCTCCTACGCCGAGGAACGAGTCCGTCTCGTGATGACCGGAACATGGAGCGGGGGTCCACTCGACCGTGGCACCGTCCTCGATCTCGCTGACGCCTGTCTGCCCGCCCATGAGTCGTTCTCGCCGACACTCCACGAAGAGATGCTGGCCATGGCGGGAGCCGCCGGGATCACCCCGGCCGAAGCGATCGTCGGCGGCGGCTTCACCGACTTCGTCGACACGGTCCGCGCCAACCTCGGTGGCGTCCACCCGCCGGAAACCATCGAGGACGACTGCACCGCCTTCATCGTCCCCGACCACCGCGCCGACGGCGCCGGGTTCTACGGACAGACGTGGGACATGCACGACTCGGCGACGGACTACGTGGTCTTGCTGCGAACCCGTCCGTCCGACGCGCCGGCCTCGCTCGTCTTCACGACAACCGGGTGCCTCGGCCAGATCGGCATGAACGAGCTGGGCGTCTGTGTGGGGATCAACAACCTGACGGCATCCGACGGCGGCATCGGCGTGACGTGGCCGTCCGTCGTGCGTGAGGCACTCCACCGGGAGACGGCCGGGGAGGCCCGAGACGTCATCCTCGAGGCTGATCTGGCCGGCGGCCACAACTTCATGGTCTTCGATGCCGAGGGCGAGGGCTACAACATCGAAGCAATGCCCACGGTCCGCCCGGTGACGCCGTTGGGCGACGCCGCGCTCTCCCACACGAACCACACGACGGTCGCGGAGACGCAGGCGGTCGAGGGCGTGCGAGCCGACGCCCTTCAGGCGAGCTCCCACTTCCGCCTCGAGACAGCCGAGACGGAGCTCGACCGTGACGGCATCACTGCCGGCGAACTGATGACGCTGACCGGCGGAGCGGTCTGCCAGGTCTCGAAAGAGCCGAGCCACATCGAGTCCAGCGGCGCGACGATCATGCGGCCGCGCACTCGTGAGTTCTGGGCCTGTTGGGGACTCCCCAGCGAGAACGACTACCAGCAGATCGCGTTCGCCGGAGCGACCGCATGAGCGATGCCTTAGCGGCAGTCACACTCGGCGGCCTGACCAAGCGATTCGACGACGTGACCGCCGTCGACCACGTCGACCTCGAGATCGCCGACGGTGAGTTCTTCGCCCTGCTCGGCCCGTCCGGCTGCGGCAAGACCACAACCCTGCGGATGATCGCCGGACTGGAATTCCCGACCGAGGGCAGCCTGCAGATCTTCGGCGACGAGGTCGGCACGCTCCCGCCGAACAAGCGGCCGGTCAACACCGTCTTCCAGAGCTACGCACTGTTCCCGCACATGTCCGTCCTACAGAACGTCGCCTTCGGACTGCGGATGCAGAAGGTCTCGAAGCCGGAGGCGATGGGCCGTGCCCAGGAAGCCATCGGGCTTGTCCGCATGGACAGTATGGAGAACCGGCGGCCCGACCAGCTCTCGGGCGGTCAGCAACAGCGGGTCGCTCTCGCTCGGGCGCTCGTCAACAGCCCGAAGGTCCTTCTGCTCGACGAGCCGCTCGGCGCGCTCGACCTGAAGCTCCGCCAGGAGATGCAGCGGGAACTCAAGACGCTTCAGCGCGAAGTCGGCATCACGTTCGTCTTCGTCACGCACGATCAGGCGGAGGCGCTCACCATGAGCGACCGGATCGGAGTCATGAACGAAGGCGAGCTCCTCCAGGTCGGAACGCCCGAGGAGATCTACGAGCGGCCGGTCAACCGCTTCGTCGCAGACTTCATCGGCCAGACGAACCTGCTCGACGGCACCGTCGAGGCCACGGGAACTGTCTGTCTCAGCAACGGCGCTCGCGTGGGTGTCGACACGGAAGGAGTTGCCGTCGGTGGCGCGGTGGCCATCAGTGTGCGGCCCGAGCGAGCCACACTCCACGGCCGCGGCGGCGCTCCCCCGGGTCGGCCGAGCGTGGACGGCCGCCTCGAACAGATCACCTATCTCGGCAACGCGCTGGTCTTCACTGTCGCGCTCGATTGGATGAGTCTGGACGTGCGCGTGGAGAACCAGGCCGACCTCGATGTGCGTGAAATCGGCAGTGAGGTGTCCGTCTCATGGGATGCGGACGCCGCCTCGGTGGTGCAGGAGTGAGCGAGGAGAACGGCGAACCTGACGGTGACGTCGAACCGGCTGAAGGCCTCGACCCCCCACAGGGCGACCTGACCACAACGGAGTCTGTCCTGACGGCGGAGGCGACCCCACGATTCGAGCGGGCCGCCCGGCGCGCCGACGCCTGGCGCGGCTTCTTCTTTGCCGCGCCAACTTACCTCTACATGCTCATCTTCTTCGTCGCGCCGCTCGGCATCGTGACGATGTACTCGTTCGCGACGCGCAACCGGACCGGCGGTACGGACCTTGAGGGCTGGAACCTCGCGTCATACGCCCGACTCGACGAGCCGATCGTGCGCACGATCGTCTTCCGGTCGCTGTGGCTCGCCGTCGTCACGACCGTCATCTGTCTGCTGATCGCGTATCCGTTCGCGTACTTCATGGCCACGCGAACGCCGCGCGTCCGCAACCTCATGCTCGTCTTCGTGATGATCCCGTTCTGGACGAACTTCCTCGTCCGCAATTACGCGTGGCGCGTCATTCTCGAAAACGACGGCATCTGGAACGACACCGCCGAAGCGACGCAGACCGACACCGTCGTCGATTGGCTGCTTGATCTCCCTCACTGGATGCAGTGGGCCATCCCGGACTGGATCGAGAACCTCCCATCGCCGCTGTTCTCCGAGGTCGGCATCGTGCTCGGGCTCGTCTACGGCTTCCTGCCGTTCATGATCCTGCCGCTCTACGCATCGATCGAGCGGATCGACCTCAGCCTCGTGGAGGCGAGCCGTGATCTCTACGCGTCTGGCCGCCAGACACTGCGTCGAGTCCTCATCCCGCTCTCGAAGCCAGGCATCGTCGCCGGCTCGATCCTGGTCTTCGTTCCGAGCCTCGGTGCCTACGTCACCCCGCAGATACTCGGCGGCGACAAGGAGACGCTGCTCGGCTCGTACATCGTCGTGCAGTTCCTCACGGCCAGAAACTGGCCGTTCGGCGCAGCGCTCTCCGTGGTGTTGCTCGGCATCATGCTCATCGCAACACAGATCTATTTCCGTAACGAAGGACGGACCCTGTGAGCGCGGGGCCGGCCCGGCCACGCGGCACGACGAGAGTCGCGCTGACGGCCAACGCCGTCCTCGTGTACGTGTTCTTCTTCGCGCCCATCGCGATCCTTGCGGTCTTCTCGTTCAGTGACGACCGACTCGTCGGGCGCTGGGGCGGATTCACCACCAGCTGGTACGGCGACTTTTGGGCCGATGAGCTACTCAAGGACTCGATGTGGATGTCAGTACGGGTCGCCGTGCTGTCCACGTTCGTCTCCGTGATTCTCGGGACGATGGCCGCGCTCGCCCTCGAGCGCTTCCGGTGGAAGACACAACGGTTCTTCGACGCCGTGCTCTACCTGCCGATCATCATCCCAGACGTCACGATGGCGGTGATGATGCTGCTCTTCTTCACGTGGGGCTTCGACATCACGAACGACGTGTTCGGCACGGAGTTCTCGAAGGGCTTCGGCACGATCACGCTGAGCCACATTGCGTTCAACATCAGCTTCGTCTCGATCGTCGTCAGGGCCCGGTTGGCGGGCATGAGCTTGGAGCTCGAGGAGGCCGCTCGGGACCTCTATGCCACTCGATGGAAGACGTTCCGCCACGTCACCCTTCCCCAGATCACTCCCGGCATCGCGGGCGGCGCGCTCCTGGCGCTCACGCTGTCGCTCGACGACGTCGTGATCACACAGTTCGTCTCGGGCCCTGGAGCGACCACGCTCCCAGTCCGCGTGTTCAGCATGATCCGCAAGGGCATCACGCCGGTCATCAACGCCGTCTCGGTTGTCATGCTGGTCGCGTCACTCGTCCTCGTCGCGCTGTCGCTCCTGATCCAGCGTCTCCGGGGCGGCTCGATCACCGGCTGACGGAACCGCCGCCAACTAGGCTTCGCCCTGTCCTGGTCGCCGCCCGGCGACCCGCCGAAGGAGAAGACATGAACCCGAGAACCCTGCTGCGGCTGCTTGCCACACTCTTGGCTTTCACACTCGTTGCCGCCGCGTGCGGAGATGACAGCGACACCGCCGACGCCCCATCCGACGACGCCCCATCCGACGACGCCCCATCCGACGACGCCCCATCCGACGACGCCGACACCGGCGACGACGGGTGCGCTGCCGGCGAGACCGACGGCGATCTGAACCTCTACAACTGGGCCGAGTATATGGACCCGGAGCTCCAGGCTGCGTTCGAAGCGGAGTTCGGTGTTTCGGTCAACGAGGACAACTACGACTCGAACGAAGCGATGCAGCCGATCATCTCGGCGGGCAACAGCGGCTTCGACCTCATCGTTCCCTCGGACTACATGGTCTCGATCCTGATCGAGGCGGGTGACATCGCGGAGATCCAGACCGCTGCAGTCCCGAACCTCGCCAATCTCGACCCGGACTTCGCATCCGGTCTTCCGTTCGATCCGGACGCGAAGTACTCCGTGCCCTACCAGTGGGGAACCACCGGCCTCGGTGTGGACCTCTCGGTCGTCGGCGAGGACGTGCCCGAAACGTGGGGCCTCGTCTTCGACCCGGCGCTGCGCGAGCAGTACGGCATCGACGGTGCGATCACCCTCCTGAACGATCCCCGCGAAACGATGGGCGCCGCCCTCAAGTACCTCGGCTACTCGCTCAACTCCACGAGCGATGCCGAGCTGGACGAGGCCAAGGTGCTCGTCGCTGAAGCCACCGGCGCACTCGCGGCCTACGATTCGGATCAGTACGACGAACTCCTGGCGGCCGGCAACTCGGCCGTGGCCCACGGCTACTCCGGCAACTTCATCGTCCAGTTCGATGAAGCGGACGATCCGGACCAGTACGCCTACTTCGTTCCCGAAGAAGGCGGCACCCGCTGGGTGGACAACATGGCCGTCGTCGCCGATGCACCACACCCCTGTACTGCTCACACCTTCATCAACTTCCTGCTGGATGCGGAGAACGGCGCGGCGCTGACGAACTGGAACTACTACGCCAGTCCGAACGCCGCATCTGTCGAGTTCATCGATCCCGAGGTGCTCGAAGATCCGATCGTCTACCCGACCGACACCAGCACGCTCGAGTTCATCGCCGACACCGGTGACTTTGAGATCAACTTCACCGACGCCTTCATCGAGGCGAAGGGCTGAGTCCGGCAATCGGTCCGACGCCACACCCGGCACAACAAACCGGAAGAGAAGACACGTGAGCGACAGCGCGCCGCCGGAGGGCGATTTCGCCTTCCGCGGGCAACCCGGGGAATCGAAGTTTCCCGAGATGCCCTACGGCGGCGCGCTGTCGTTTCTTCGCCGGCGGTACTCGCGGGACCTCGACGGGGTCGATGTCGCCATCTCGGGCATCCCCTTCGACAGCGCCACCAGCAACCGCTCGGGCGCTCGCCTCGGTCCCCGTGGCGTGCGAGCGGCGTCTTCGATGGTGGCCGAGCTCGACGGGTTCCCGTGGGGCTTCGACCCCTTCGACATCATCGAGGCCGTCGACTACGGCGACTGCCAGTTCGACTTCGGCTATCAGCACCACGCCGTCGAGGTGATCGAGTCCCACGCCGACGCCATCCTCGCAACGGGCACAACGATGCTCACGTTCGGCGGAGACCACTTCGTCACCTACCCGCTCCTGAAGGCGCACGCGAAGGTCCACGGGCCGCTGGCGATCATCCATTTCGACGCCCACAGCGACACATGGGACGACGACGGCGAGCGGCTCGACCACGGATCGATGTTCCTCCGGGCCGCACGCGAGGGGATCGTCGATCCGAGCCGGTCGATCCAGATCGGGATTCGTACTGTCAACAACGAGAGCCACGGCTACACGATCCGCGGTGCGCCCTGGGTGCACGACAACGGGCCGGCGGCCGTGGTCGACGACATCAGAAGCGTCGTCGGTGACCACAAGGCGTACATCACGTTCGACATCGACTGCCTCGACCCGGCCTTCGCCCCTGGCACCGGCACGCCGGTTCCCGGCGGCCTGTCCACGGCGCAAGCACTCGCGATCCTTCGTTCCCTGGCCGAGTTCAACCTGGTCGGCTTCGACGTCGTCGAGGTCGCGCCGGCGTACGACCACGCAGAGATCACCGCGCTCGCGGCCGCCATGATCGGCCACGACATGCTCTGCCTCCTGGCCGAGCAGCGCCGGGCCGGGCGGTTCTAGCCCGCGAGCGGGTGCCTCCTAACGCAGGAGGCTGTAAGCGAGTCGGCCGGCGCGTGATGGCCGGTCCGTGCGGTACTCGTAGGCGTCGGCGCGGTCCATCACCATTCGGGTCCCCCTCACGCCGAGCCAGCGCAGTGGCTCCGGCTCCCACTTCCGGCTCGTGATGCCGACCCACGGAAGGGTGACGAGGTCGGAGTCCGTCTCGGTGATGAGATCCGCCATCGTCCGGCCTGCCATGTTCGCCGCGGCGACGCCTTCGCCGACGTAGCCACCGGCCGTGCCGAACCCCGAGGGGCGGTCGAGCCAGAGTGACGGCATCCAGTTCCGCGGGGCGCCCAGAACGCCACCCCAACGATGGGTGATCGCCGCGCCGGCGAGACCGGGAAGGATCTCCAACAGGGTCCGGTGGATGAGCTCGTGCGCAGAAGCGTCCTTCTCGAGGGCGGGGTTGATCCCGGACCCGAAGGCGTACGGCACCCCTCGCCCACCGAACGCGATGCGGTTGTCCTCCGTCCGTTGGCCGTAGACGACCATGTAGCGGTCATCGGCGAAGGTCGGCCGCGTCGAGAGGCCGATGTCGCCGAGCGTGTGGTCATCGAGGGGCTCTGTCGCGATCATGAGCGAGTAGATCGGAGCCATGGTCCGCTTCTCACCCACCAGGTCGCGGGTGTAGGCCTCCGTGGCCCGGATCACAGTCGCAGCGCGCACCGTCCCACGGCCGGTCTCGACTACCCCGGGCGCCACCCGGGTGGCCGCGGTCTGTTCGACGATCCGGACGCCACGCGCCTCGACGGCGCGAGCGAGGCCACGGATCAGGCGAGCCGGATCGACGGCTGCGCACGCCGAGAAGAACACCCCCGACCGAATGTCGCTCGCGTTCCCCAACGCCCGGGCGTCCTCTGGCGTCAGAAGCCGCACCTCGTCCTCGGTGAAGCCCTCGGCGCGCTGGTGCTCGATCTCCGCCTTCTGACGAGCGGCCTGCGGAGCGTTGCGGGCCCACCGGACCACGCCGCCCTTCTGATAGCCACAGGCGATGCCCTCGGCACGTGTGACGCGGCCCACCTCGTCCACGGTCGCGAACAACTCGCGAGCCTGTCGCATCGCTTCGTCGTGGCTCGAGTGCGCGGCATAGGTCGACACCCCCGCCGGCAGTTCGCCCACGACCCAGCCGCCGTTTCGCCCGGACGCACCGAAGCCGCAGATCTCGCGCTCGATGACCATCACCGACAACGAGGGGTCCCGTTCGGTGAGGTAGTACGCCGTCCAAAGACCCGTGAAACCGCCGCCCACGATCACCACGTCGGTCGCCGCGTCGCCGTCGAGCGGTGGTCGTGGGGTGAGGTCGAGCTCCGGGTTCGAGAGCCAGAGCGAGAGATCCGAGTATGCGGGCGCCATGTGGACCCAGATCATACGATCACGAGCGTGAGTCAGACGTCTGATCCGGGCAAACTTCGCTTCGTCCACATCGAGCCGCGGTGGGCCCACGATCTCGAAGCGATCGAGCTCGCCTCGTTCCCCTCGACCGACCCCGAACACCTCTACAACGCGGAGGAGTTGGCGCTGCTCGCCCACGAGTTCCCGGCCGGAAGCTTCGTCGCTCTCGACGGTGACCGGCCGGTGGCGATGGGATGCGGTGTGCGGGTTGACTTCGATCTCGCCGACTACCAGCACACATTCGAAGAACTGTTCCCCCACGACGGGTCCACCGGCGACGATCCCGACGGCGAGTGGTACTACGGGACCGACATCTCGGTTCATCCGGACTACCGGCGTCGCGGCATCGGCGCTCGGCTCTACGAACTCCGCAAACAGGTCTGCCGTGACTTGAATCTGCGCGGCATCATCGCCGGTGGGGTGCTCCCCGGCTACGCAGACCAAAAGCACCACATGAGTGCTGCGGACTACGTCGACCGGGTGAAGGCCGGCGAGCTGACGGACCCCACGCTCACCATGCAGCTCGGCGAAGGATTCAACGCGATCGGGGTACTCGAGAACTACCTACCGGATCCCAAGACGGACAGCTGGGCATCGATGATCGTCTGGCACAACCCTGACTACCGCGAACCTGGAGCGTCCTGACATGCCCACCCCCGCACTGCTCCACTCCTTCGGCCCGCCGGCCAAGGAGAGCTACCGAAAGCTCGTTCGGGCCGACGGTGTGCGGGTCTACGACGACGCAGGCAAGGCGTACATCGATGCGATGGCGTCGCTGTGGTACTGCCAGGTCGGCCACGGTCGCCACGAGATCGTGGATGCCGTCAGTGCGCAGATGAGCGAACTCGCCACGTACAACACCTTCGATCCATGGACGAATGGCCCCGCCGAGGAAACTGCCGACCGGATCCGATCGCTTTCGCCGTTCCCGGACGGTCGGGTGTTCCTGTGCTGCTCCGGCTCCGAATCCGTCGACACCGCACTCAAGATCGGACGACTCGTGGCGCGGCTTCGAGACGGCGGTGGAGCCGGCGAAGACCGGCAGATCATCGTCCGTCGCGACCGCGGCTACCACGGGGTGAACTTCGGCGGAACCACGGCACAAGGCCTGCCCCTCAACCGTGACGGGTGGGGCGATCTCGTGCCGCACTTCCAGGAGATGGATGGCGACGACATCGAGTCCGCCGCCCGCATCTTCGCCGAACATGGCGAGAAGGTCGCCGCGGTGATCTGCGAGCCCCTCCAGGGAGCCGGAGGCGTCTTCCCGCCGAGCGACGGCTATCTCGAAGGCCTCCGGAAGCTGTGTGACGATCACGGTGCGCTCCTGATCTTCGACGAGGTGATCACCGGATTCGGCCGGACCGGCGAATGGTTCGCCAGCCAGACCTACAACGTCACGCCGGACCTCATCACGTTCGCGAAGGGCGTGACGAGTGGCTACCAGCCGCTCGGCGGTGTGATCTGTTCGCGGAGGGTCTGCGATGTCCTCGAGGCCGACCCTGCGTTCCTCTTTCGCCACGGCTACACCTACAGCGGCCACCCGGCCGCGTGTGCGGCCGCCCTTGCCAACATCGACATCATCGAGAACGAGGGGCTCGTCGCTCGGACGAACCACATCGGCGATCGCATCGCCACCGGTCTGGATGCCCTCGTCGCCGACGGGATTCTCTCGGGCTACCGCGGTATCGCCGGCGTCTGGGCGGCAACGCTGCCCGAAGGCACCGACGCGATCGCCGTACGCGACACCATGTTGGACGACGGCGTGATCGTCCGTGGTGTGGCCGACTGGATCGCGATGTGCCCACCGCTGGTCATCGACGACGCCGACATCGACCAGGTCATCGACTCGCTCGCCGACGCGGCCCGCTGACCCCCGCATCCAGTTCGTCCTCCTCGAGAATCTCCAGGAGTGCGGCGATCGTTATCGCGATGGAACCGCTGATCACGAGCCAGCCCCAACTCTCGATGCCGACGATGTTGTCGAGAGCCTCGTAGCTCCCGACCGCGACCGTCGCCGCCGCGCCGGCCACAAGAGTCGGGTGATGACGCAGCCATGCGCCGACCGCGCATCCGCCGAGCGCCGGGACACAGATCGCCACCCAGCCCGGCGATCCACGGTCGTCGCCGGCAGCGCCGGAGGACCCGACATGAATTGCGATGCCCAGGGCCGCCAGGACCGGATAGGCGTATGGCTCCGGGCTGGCGACCTCTGCCGCGGCAAGAGGAGACGATCGAGCCCGAAGGCCACCAGGCTCACGCCGACGAGTCCCACGACGAGGGCCGCAACCACGACCGGAGCGGTCCACCGGTCGGAGAAAGCCACGGCGAGTGCCAACCCACCCGTCGCGACCGCCATCACCGCACTGGATGTCTGGCGGGTTGCCGTCAGGTGAGCGATGAGCGCGAGAGCCATCGCGAGAAGACTCCACGCCGAAAGTTCGGCGTCCACCGAAACCGAGATCACCAGCACTGCTGCACCGAGCACTCGGGCAACGAACGCCGCCTGGGGATCGGCCACGTCGACGATGAGGGCGACGAGCCAGAGCCCGACCGCTGCCACGACCGCACCGCCGATCACCGAGTGGTCGCCGATCGCCATGCCGGCGACGGCGACAGGCGCCGCCACACCGAGGAGGCCTTGCCGCCCGAGCACGAGGTCATCGGACGCCAGCAGAACGGCGACCACAGAGATGACCACGAGGCCCGAGAGCGCCACACCGGCAGCGAGCCAGGCATTCGCGCCGACTGCGAGGAGGGCCGCGCCGCCGGCGCACGTCCACGCAATCGCGAGACGGCCTGGACGACGGGAGACAAGGAACGCTGCAGCAGCCACGGCGCTCACGACTGCCGCGGTCGCCGGGCCGCGAGCGAGCACAAGGGCGGCCACCGTGGCTGCCACCATCCCCCAGTTCACGAGAGCGGACGGCCCACCATCGGCTGCCAAGCGGGTCCAGGCGACATCGCTGCGACGAGCGAGACGCACGTCGCGAAACGCCCACCCGAAGCCCAGAATCGCGCCGGCGTAGGCCCATTCGATTCCCCGCTCGACGGACTCCGGCAGGAGCACCGACAGCGCCATGGCTGCGACCGTTGCGGAAAGCCCGCCAGCCGCGACCACCGCCGCCTTGTCGATCGCGGGCTCGACTCCCAGCTGTGAGACCCGTCGATCGGTGAGGACAACTTCAACGAAGACGACAAGGATCGCGCCGGCGACGATCAAGAGCGAGCGAGGCGGCTGGTGTACCGCCCACAGCGCAGCCGCAGTCGCCACGGCGGCACTGGTCGCGGTCGCTCCGAGATCAGGCTGCGGCGACGAGCAGCAGCGATCGACAGGCCGACCACAGCCATCGAGCCGGCGATGACCGTCAGGACCCACTCCGTCGGCTCGAGCAAGCCGAAGCGCCGCATCGTGCCGTCGCAGGTGAAGGCCACGTCGTCAAGGACCCAGAGCGCGGGCGCCAGACCGGCGAGGGCGGACCACGCCACGCCGGCGACCCGCTCGCGACTCCACGGATGCATCGTGCAGCCGAGCAGGCCGATGCCGGCGACCAGCGGCGCCATCGCGAGCTCGTAGCCGGCTCCGACCCCGGCCGCGGCCGCGGCAAGGACGCCACCCACAACGGTTCCGATCTCGGCCACGGGGCGGGCTGCAGGCGAGCGGGAGCGCAACAGCTCGGCCGAGATCACGGCCACGGGTCCGGCGACGAGCAGGACGGCGGGCCACGACGCACCACCCACGATCGCGAGCGCCGCGACATCGACCGACACGAGGGCGGCCGTCAGAACGTCGAGCGCACCGGCCGTGACGGGCGCAGCTCGGCGCAACGCCATCCCGGCGCCCAGGACGAGCACGGAGAACGCGAGCAGCGCCGCACAGCGCCCCCCGGGCCCGAATCGATCCCAGCGGGCCGCGACAAAGCTCACGGCCGCGACGGTCAGAAGAAACGTGCCGAGGCCCGAGAGAACGGGCGCCGGCCGGAAACGGCTGGATGTCTGCATGACCCGAGCGTGCGCCCGGAACTGGCCTCGAACTATCGGGGGAATCCCCTATCGACGTCTGGGGGCTACCAACGGCCGGGCGCGAGAACCATGATCTGACGGTCGGTCCGGCCCGGAACGAGATCGCGGCCGGACGGCTCCGGGTCCAGGGCCTCCGGGTTCGGGTCGATCTTCTTGGGATCGTCGTCGTCGGCCATCTGGGCGAGCAGATCAGCAGGCATTGCGCCGAACCACGCGAGGCTGATGGCCTCGTCGTCGTTGAGTTTCGCGAGCCGAACCCCTTGACCACCGCGGCCCTTGGCCGGGAGTTCCTCGTAGGGCGTGGCCTTGAGGCCGGACTGGTCGGTGACGACGATTGCCGCTCCGTCGCCGATCAGTGCGCCGGCACCCACGACCGATGCGTCGGACTTGAGCTTCATTCCGGCGACGCCACCGGCGCCGCGGCCTTGCATGCTGATCGCGTCGACTGGCATACGCAGGACCTGGCCATCGCTCGCGACGACCGCCACGTCGCAACCGTCGGGCGCAGCGAAGGCGGCAACAACGCGATCGTTGCCCTTCAGCCCGATTGCGGTCTTGCCGCTCTTGGTTCCGATCACCTCGTCCGCCGTGAGCCGCTTGGCGACTCCGTTGGCCGTGACGAGCACCACCGGGTCGCCGCCGGTGATGACGAGCTCCATCACCTCTTCGCTCTTGTTCAGCCCGAGAAGCTGAGCGGACGGCCCACCGCGTGTGCGGCCGGACGCGTCGGCGACCTCGCCTCCGCGGAACACGAAGACGCGGCCCTCACTGGTGACTGCGGCGATCGGCGATCCCGTCGAGGTGACGACCTGGGCCGCGAGGAGGTCGTGACGGCCCGCGGTGGCTCGCTTCGCTCCCTCAGTCGGCGCTCGACCGAGATTGCCCGAGGTGGACAGGGCGACCACACACAGGGTGTCGGACTCGGGATCGAACGTGTCGGTGATCTCAGTGGGCTTCTCGAAGACGGGAATGTCGTCGATCGCGATGATCTCCGACCGCCGATCGACGCCGTGCTTTTTCACCAACTCGGCCAGCTCCTTGAGCACGAGGGTGCGCCGGCGCGGCTCTGACTTGAGGAGCGCGTTGTAGTCGGCGATGTCGGCCCGGAGGCCGGCGGCCTCCTCCTCGAGTTCGAGCTTCGCGAGCGCGGTGAGACGCCGCAGCGGCATGTCGAGGATGTGGGCAGCCTGCACGTCGCTGAGAGCGAACCGTTCGATCAGCCGATCTCGAGCCTCGGCCGCGTCCTGCGAACTCCGAATGATCTGGACGACCTCGTCGATGGCATCGAGGGCGATCAGGAGGCCGTCGAGGATATGGAGCCGCTCCTGCGCCTTCGCCAGCCGGTACTCGGTGCGCCGAACGATGACTTCGAGCCGGTGTTCGATGTAGTACCGGCAGAGATCGTAGATACCCAACGTGGTGGGCACGCCGTTGACGAGCACCACGTTGTTGACGCCGAACGTCTCCTCCAGCGGGCTGAGCCGGTACAGCTCCTGCAGTACGGCCTGCGGGTTGACCGCCGGCTTCACGTCGATCTGGATCCGAAGCCCGTTCATGTCGCTGAGATCAGCAATGCCCGAGATGCCGACGACCTTGCCGGAGTTGGCGAGCTCCTGGACCTTGCCGATCACGCGTTCTGGTCCGACGAGGTAGGGCAGTTCCGTGACGACGATCGCCTGGCGGGACCGGGTGATCTGCTCGACATGTGCCCTCGCGCGGATGCGAAACGAGCCGCGGCCGGTCTCGTACGCCTCTCGAAGGCCGTCGTCCACCACGATGCCGCCGGTCGGGAAGTCCGGTCCTGGCAGCTTCTTCATCAATTCGTCGATGGTGGGCTTCGGACGACGCTTGGTCATCACGAGCTTGATGACCTTCTCGACCTCGCGCAGGTTGTGGGGCGCCATGTTGGTGGCCATGCCGACGGCGATGCCGCTCGTGCCGTTGACGATGATGCTCGGCAAAGCCGCCGGGAGCACGACCGGCTCCTCCCCCTCACCGTCGTAGGTGGGGCGAAAGTCGACCGTGTCCTCGTCGAGCTCGCGGACCATGTCCATCGCCGCGTCGGACAGGCGGCACTCCGTGTAGCGAGCCGCCGCCGGAGGGTCGTCGAGGGAGCCGAAGTTGCCCTGCGGGTCGATGAACGGGACCATCCGCGAGAAGTCCTGACCCATGCGGACGAGGGTGTCGTAGATCGCTCCGTCGCCATGCGGGTGGTAGCGGCCCATGGTGTCGCCCACGATGCGCGCCGACTTGCGGAACGGCGTGTTGGGCCGCACCCCCATCTGCAGCATCGACCACAGGATGCGGCGCTGCACCGGCTTGAGACCGTCGCGAACGTCGGGAATGGCGCGGGCCGTGATGACCGACAGGGAGTAGGCGAGGAAGGACTCGCTCATCTCCTCCGCGACGGGGACATCAACGACCTCGCGGGCGTAGTTGGGCTCGAATTCGAGCTGTCGAGGCATGACTCCGACCGTAGTGGCGGGCAGTGACAATCTCGCGCCAAGCCGGCTCCGACCGGGTGACTCGGCTCTCTACGCGGACGACGTTCCCCACGCCTTCCGCAGCGCCGCAGGCAGGATCGCCACGCCCTCCGGCGTGAGCGCTCCATCGAACGTGAGACCGAGCTCGTCCCAGTCGCTCGTGAGCTGATCGAACGCCCATGCGATGCGCTCCCGATCCGCCTTCGGAATCGTGGACGTCACTTCGGGACAACGGTTGACGTGGTCCACCAGCGCGGCACCGTCGACGGCGCTGCCCTCGCCGGCGCGAACCAGTCCGATGACCGCACCCAACCAGTCCGCCCACTCGAGCAGGAGCACCGCGTCGCGGTCCGCGGGCGGGAGTAGTTGGAGCGAGTCCGGCGCAACCACGCCAGCGATCCGGTCCACGGCATCACCGGCATCGTCTCCAGGGGCCAGGGTCTCACCGAGTGCCCGGATCAGAACGCTGAGCGCGAACGTGTCGTCCTGAGGATCGCGGGGCTCCAGCTCTGGGATCTCTTCGGCGACCGTCGTGAGAATCGGCGCCTGCTCGCCGGTGATCGATTGGAGCCGCTGAGCGAGAACCCGGCCATTCACGACTGCCGACTCACGTGGCCGCTGCGTGGCGCCGAGCGCCCGGATGACCCGGCGCGCCAGTGCGTCCGCACCCCCGGCCTCCTCGTCGATGCCGACACTCGCATCGGACTCGTCGATCACGCCGAGCAGATCACCGGGACCGACCATCACCTCGCCCACCGACTCACCCTCGCTGTCCGAGCCCGAGCCCGAACCGGGAACGAGATCGACCGAGACGACATGGCGCACTTCGGCGGCGTCCACGAAGCGCAGCAGGACGGAGGTCGCTGCCCGCGCCCGGAGCAACCAGGCGCCCTCGCACGAGCTGGTACCGAGTATCCCGACGAAGTCCGGCTCCGGATCGAGCGCCGGAACCTCGCCGACCAGATCACCGGGACCGGCGACTGACGCGACCACGGCGAGACACACGCCAGCGGACCTCGCCCTGGCTGGATCGCCGGCGCCATCTGGTCCCGCCAGCCGCCGGAGGCGCTCGATCAGCGGCGCGCTGTTGCCGAGTTCGTCGACGGCAAGAGCCAGCACGTCGCTCCCCCACGCCTCCGCGCGCGCCGCGTCGAGGGTCGCGATCTCTACGGCCTGTTCCAGGACCTCGTCGAGCAGGTCATCGAGAAGACCGTCGTCAGGGGCGGGCGGAGCGTCGTTCACGGAGAACCAAGTCTAGAGTCCGCCGGTGCCCGAACTCCCCGAGGTCGAGACCATCCGACGGCAGCTGGACCCTGAGATCGTCGGCGCAGTTGTGGTCGACGCGACGACCCACTGGTCGGAGAAGTTCACGGCTGCCCTCGATGCCGTGGACCACTCGATCACGGCGACTGGCCGCCGTGGGAAGTACCTCCTGATCGAGCTCGCGGACGGCGCCGGCGGGACCGGTCGCCAACTGATCATCCACCTCGGGATGACCGGCCGTCTCGCGGTCGAGCGCGACGCCGACCTCGATCATGTGCATCTGCGGGCCTCGTGGCTCCTGGACGACGACCGACGACTCACCTTCCACGACGCCCGCCGCTTCGGCCGAATCCACGTTGTCGACCGGGGTGACCACGTCGGCATACCCACCCTGCACGCGCTCGGCCCCGAGCCGTTCGACGAGGCGTTCAACGGCCGAGACCTCGCGGCGTTCGTCAAACGGAGCAACCGCCATCTCAAGACGATCCTGCTCGGCCAGCGGGCGGTGGCGGGCGTCGGCAATATCTACGCCGACGAGGCACTGTGGATGGCCCGCATCAACCCGGCGACGCGACGCCTCGGCCGTGAGCGCGCCGACGAGCTGGTCAACGCCATCCGGGTCGCGCTCCAGTCCGGGCTCGATCACGGCGGGACGACACTGCGGGACTATGTCGACTCGGCCGGCGACTCCGGGGCGAATCAACACGAACTGCAGTGCTACGGCCGGGGCGGTGAGCCCTGCGAGCGCTGCGGTACTGAGCTTCGCCGTCGCGAGCTGGATGCACGAACGACAACCTGGTGCCCGATCTGCCAGGCACGCTGAGCGACACTCACCGACGGTGGGCGCCCTCCGGCGGCGCCGTCACCGTTCGTCGCCGAGCGCCCGATGAAGCAGCCCCTGGACCTCGGTCCAGCCCGTCGCGGTTCCGGACCCGGCGACGTCACCGCTGCTCCCGTCGACGACCACGAAGTACGGCGATCCCGGCACCTGGTAGTCGTGCCACGCGGCGGACGAGCAAACGACCCGAACGCCCGAGGGTGCGAGTTCGACCAGCTTCGACTCAGAGTCGTGGGCCGGGTCCTGCGCGACGATCACGAGGCGGGTGTCGTCGCCTGGCAGTTCGAGGCCCGGATCGGCGAACTCGGACCAGAAGGCCTGGCACGTCCGGCACCCGGACGACAGAAAGGCCAGGAGCGTGTGGTGCTCGCCGGCGATCGTGACCTCGACGGGCCCGCCGCCGGGGACCGTGCCCGCGATATCGGTGACCGTCGGACGTGACTACGGACGTCGCGCGCCCGGCGCTTTCGGCCGCGCCGTGAACGCACCGAAGGCCAAGCCGGCGACCACGCCGACCATGGCGACGAAGGCGGCGCCGCCCGCCCGCTGGCCGTCCATGACGTCGATCGGTGAGTCTCCGACAATGGCGACGAACGAGATCGAGGCGAAACCGGTGTTGCCGGCGACATGGATCCACGACGGCGGCGCGTCGACCCGGCCGAAGCAGCCACACGAGCTGGCTCCCGCCCGCATGGCGCGGACGACAACGATCACGAACGCGACGTAGAGCGCGCCGACGAGCGCTGCCGTCGCCGGGCCACCAACGACGAGCGCGGCAATGCCGAGGGCGGACTCGCCGACACCAATCGTGGCCGACACCGCCGATCCGCTCGGCAAGCCGAGCGTGGCGAGGAGGTCGCTCGTCGGGTCGGGGCGGACGACCTTCGCGAGGCCGGCCACAAGGACCAGGAGGGCTGCGGAGGCGTGCAGCGCGACAACGACGTCCATCAGAGCGAAGGTACCGTCCGCCCTTCGCAGGTTGACGGACTGTCCACGGCCCGGCGCCACCCGTGAGGGTCGTCCCGGTACCGTTGCCCCATGGCCGCTGAACGCCAGGACTTCTACGAGCTGATCGCCCGCAACCGCCGGCGCACGTGGATGTTGATGTTCTTCTTCTTCGTCCTGCTCGGTGTGGTCGGTTCGGTCATTTCGCTGGCACTCGGCGGCGGCATCGTCGGCGTGGTGATCGGCGTCGTCGCCTCGTTCGGACTCACCTTCGCCAGCTACTTCCAGAGCGACACCATCGCGCTGCGCTCGACCCGCGCGGTCGAAGCCGATCCGATCGAGTTCTCCCGCCTCCACAATCTGGTCGCCGAGGTGTCGCTGGCTGCCGGGATCCCGCAGCCCCGCGTCTTCGTCGTGCACGACCCGTCGCCGAATGCCTTCGCCACGGGGCGCAACGTGGAGTCTGCCGCGGTGGCCGTCACCACCGGCCTGATGGACAAGATGAACCGCGCCGAGCTCGAAGGTGTCATCGCCCACGAGATCGCCCACATCCGCAACGGCGACATCCTCGTCATGACGGTCGCCGTCGCGACCGCGGGCGCCATAGCGATCATCGCCGACATCTTCTGGCGGATGCTCTACTGGGGCGTGCTCACCGGCGGCGGCGCGTCACACCGGCGGCGCAGCAACAATGGCAACAACGGCCCGAACCCCATCGTCCTCATCGGTATCGTCGCCATCGCCGTGCTGGCGCCACTGGCCGCCGCGCTGCTGCGAGCCGCGGTCAGCCGTTCCCGCGAATCCCTCGCCGACGCGACGGCCGTGGAGATCACCCGGTATCCAGGCGGCCTGCGTCAGGCGCTCGAGAAGCTCGACGCCGACATCACGGTGGTAAGCCGCACCTCTCACGCGACGTCGCACCTCTGGATCGAGTCGCCCGACGACCACGAGACCGGGGCCCGGGGCCGCAAGTTCAACGACATGTTCAGCACCCACCCGCCGCTGAGCGAGCGCATCGACATCCTGCGCCAGATGGAGGGACTGCCGCCGTACGAAGGCCCCGACCCCGAGGTCGCGGAGAGCCTGCGCACGATGCAGGACGACCGAGTGCTCACCGGTTCTGGTCAACCCGCCACGTCCGCCAATCTGACGGGCGGCGGACGTGCCCTGGGGACGGTCGACATCGCGGCTCTGTTCCCCGGAATGGGCGAGGTCGCCGAGGAGGACGACGATCCGGAGCACGCCCCGGCCGGCTGGTACCACGACGCCGAAGCGGATGACGGTGCCCTGCGGTACTGGGACGGCCACCAGTGGACCGAACACCGGCACCACATCCCGGACCGCAACCGGATGGCTCCCAAGGGCGCTCGCCGCAGTCGCCTGCCGCGGCCGCCCCGCCGCCGGTGAGCGATCCCAAGCCGCCGCTCGTCGGCGTCGGACCCCACCCCGAGCCCTGGCCCGACGACCCTCGTCTCGATCCGGAGCTCTTGCGAGACGGCGATCGGCGCAATGTCGTTGACGACTATCGCTACTGGACGGTCGAGGCGATCGTCGCCGACCTCGACACGAGGCGACATCCGTTCCAGATCGCGATCGAGAACTGGGAACACGACCGCAACATCGGGACCGTGGTCCGCACCGCGAACGCATTCATGGCTTCCCGAGTCCACATCGTCGGCCGACGGAAGTGGAACCGGCGCGGGGCGATGATGACGGACGTCTATCAGCATGTCGATCACCACCCCACGGTGGACGATCTCATCGCCTGGGCGGGCGCCGCCGAGCTACCGATCATCGGGATCGACAACGTCGCCGGATCGGTCCCGATCGAGACGGTAGAACTGCCACACCGCTGCCTTCTCCTCTTCGGTCAGGAGGGCCCCGGCCTCTCCCCCGAAGCCCGTGCCGCAGCCGACATGGTGTGCTCCATCGCCCAGTTCGGCTCGACCCGCTCGATGAACGCCGGCGTCGCCGCCGGGATCGCCATGCACGCCTGGATCCGTCGCTGGGCGTGAATCGGCACGCCCGGAGTGCCGATGGGAACGAATGCGTCTATCCCGCCGCGCCGAGAACATCATCGACGATCACCAGAGCGCCAACCCGTTCCGGTGCCCGGTGGAGGATCTCGAACGCGCACGAGGCACCGACCGAACAGCCAACAATCAGCAGTTCGTCGCCGGTGCAGAGCTCGAGCACGCCGTCCGCCCACGCGCCGAGGTCGGACCCGAACGGGTAGAGATCCGGCGCGATCGAGTCGACCGGCAGCGCTGCCCTGGTGTCGTCCCACATCGCGCCGCCGAACGGCAGCGCATGGAGAAAGACCGTCTGGATTCGACCGCTACTCGACCATTGCGATGAGTTCCTCATCGCTCGGGATCTCGACGCCCGGCACGTAGTACGTGTAGAGCTCCCGCATCACCGTCTCCAGGTCGCCTGGCTCGTTGGTGGCGAGCGACACGGTGACCATCGATCCGTAGATGTGGACCGACGCGACCGAGCCGGCCTCGAAGATGCGCCTGGCGAGCACGTCCGGAGGACGGTCGCCGAGGATCTCGTCGTCGGCGGCGTAGCGCTCGTGGCCCATCCCCGTCAGGCTGCGATTCAGCTCGAAGCGGATGAGGCCCGGCTTGGGCGACGAGGTGGAGAGGAAGGTGACCGGCTGTCCCATAACGAAGACGAACGTTACCCGTCGCGCAGGGCCCAAGCCCACATCGCCAGCCCGATCGACACGACCATGAGGATCGTGTGGACGATGGTGAAGCCAAGGGTGTGGTCGTCGACGATGATCCCGACGCCTCGGATGAGCCACCAGGCGCACGTCCACGCGACGAGGACTCCGAGGACCGGGGTGAGCCGACCAGGCGCACGGCGCCAGACGGCGATGACGGCCAGGGCCAGAACGATGAACACGACCGCTGCGGCTATGCGCCAGGTCCGACCGCCGGTCGTGAGGTCATCGTCGGCGACGACGTTGCGAATTCGGCTCGTCCAGACAAGCAGGGTCCAGGTGAGCAGCGAGATCAAGGCGACGCGACGGAACACGTCTGAGAGGCTACGAGGGGCGCTCAGAACAAGCCGAGCTGGGCCTCATCGTCCTCCACGATCCTCGGCAGCGCGGTCCAGCGCAGATCGTCCATGAACGCCCACCGGCGACGATGCACGGCACTCGGGCCGTGAGCCGCGAGCGCCGCCTTGTGGCGGGGGCACGGGTAACCCTTGTTGCCGATGAACCCGTAGGCGGGGTGATGCGCGTCCCACTCCCGCATGAGGCGGTCACGGGTCACCTTGGCGACGATCGACGCGGCGGCGATCGACAGGCTGACGGCGTCGCCCTTGACGATCGTGGTCGTCGGATGCGTCTCTACGAAATCCCAATTGCCGTCGACGAGCACGTGGTCGACCGGCACTCCGATCTGGTCGAGTGCCCGCTGCGCCGCGAGCTTCTGCGCGGCCGACATGCCGAGCTCGTCGCACTCCTCCTGGGTCGCGTGGGCCACCGCGACATGTTCCGCCCAGTCGACGATGCGGTCGTGCATCACCTCTCGCTCCGACTCGGTGAGTATCTTCGAATCGCGCACCTTGGTGAGCCGCTTCTCGCGAGGAACGACCACAGCCGCCAGGGTGAGCGGTCCGGCCCAGCTCCCCCGGCCCACCTCATCGATGCCGGCCACGTGGGCACAGCCGTCGTCCCAGAGGGCGCGTTCGAGCTTCAGACCCGGCGCTTTCCCCTTGATGGACTTGCGCAGCTTCGGCGCGGTCGCGGCCACGGCCGGACGGTAGCCCACCCGTCCGCGGGTTGCGGTGCCAACCATGAGCGCCTCCATCCGGTCACGCGATTCCCGGTGGTCCGTCTTCTCCTTTCGGAGCATTGCCAGCGTCGCCTCGGCGCACTCGCTGGCGTCAACGCTGTCGTTCGCGTCGATCGGCTCGGCCGGGTCGATGCTCTCGATCGGTTCCGTCGGCTCGATCCTGTCCATCGGCTCGACCGGATCGATCATGTCGATCGGTTCCGCCGGTTTGATCGGCGGGCTCGGGGAGCACCAATCTCATCCGTCGAACGCCGTGCCAACGGCACTCGCCGCGCTAGCGGTCGTTGCCGCGTGGCGCGACCGCTGAGCTAGTCAGCCGGCTCGGCAAGGAGCGCTTCGCCCGAGCGTTCGAGCGTGGACCACGACGGGTCGAGGCCCGGGCATCGCATTTCGATCGAGTCGCTCCCGCCGTGGCGCTCCCAGAGCAGCGCCGGGCGGCTGCCGTGCCAGCGAACGCTGAACGACACGCGGCCGTTGGCAGTGCCGCAGTTGCGGACGTCGATCTGTTGTCCTCGCCACGAGTCCGGCACGTCGGGCAGCACCGCGATCGAGGCAGTGTCGCTGACGTCAATGACATGACAGAGCACATTTGCCGCGGCGATCGCCGCCGGGCTGACCGCGCCAAACGAGCCGGAGGCGCTGCTGGCCGCGCGCCGCGCGTCGCCCGCCGCCTCCGGGGCGGGCCCGTCCAACGCTCGGGCGACCATCTCGAGGGTCGCAGCATCGATGGACCGGCCCGCCAGGGCGGCCAACGGTCCCGCGAGAGCGGCGAGTCCGGACTCTTGCCCGCCGAGCAGGTCACGGGAAGCAAGCGCTCGCAGGGCTGCCGTGGCGTCGTCGCCACGGAGCTCGCCGGCTTCGGCCGCGCCGACCACGACGGCTCGAGCTCGATCGGCCTCGTCGAGAAGTCCGGCGATGTCCAGCACGACCGCCGCCTCGGCAGCGGCGCGGGGATCGTCGCTGCCGGCTGACACGATGAGATCCGGGACGATCCGGGTCCACGCTTCGCCGAGATCAGCGTCGGGCACCTCGATCGTCAGCGCGTCTCCCGTGACCACACGCCAGCCGGCCGCGATGTCCTCCGGCGTCATCGGCCGGGTCGGGAAGTCACCGTCGAGGAGCACCTCGAACCGAACGAGTTGGCGATGCGGCAGCGCCAGTACGAGGCCGCCGGCCGCATCGGCACCGTCGGTCTGGGCGCGGGCGTCGTCCGGTCCGGCAGCCACCGTCGGCCAGGGATCGCCGAGGACGGCGAAGACGCCCCCGGCCGGGCGTTCGGCCCGGATCCACTCGATGTCGTCCAGCGCGACGCCGTCGGCATCCGCCCGGATCGCGGCTGCTGCGGGCACTCGCCCCGCCAGCGCCACCGCGACGGCGTTGGCTGACGCGTTCTCGAACTCGACGACGAGGACGCGGCCGAGTCCGTCATTCGCTGAGGCGATCCGCTGGACGACGTCGCCGCCGCTGATCCGCATCGATGTCTCGTAGACCGGGGCGTCCGCCACGCGGGACTGGCGGACCGCCACCTCGTCGTGGGCGATGCGCCAGCGATCCTCGTCGCCCACGCCCCACTCGAGCCACCAACTCCCGTCGATCACGGCAACGCGACCCTTCGCGTCGACGATCGCCGTCGGTCCCTCGAGGTCGCCGATCACGGCGCCGTCGAGCGCAATCAACGAGTCGGCATCGGACCGGCCGAGGCGGTCCTGCAACCAGCGCTTCATCAGTCGGGCGCGAGTTCGCTCGTCGCCGGGCGCTGCACGAGGCCTCGGTAGGCCTGCATCGCCGTGCGTCCCTCGGTGACAACCGCCCGCATCTCTTCTGCGATCGGCATCGCGACGTCGTAGCGCTCGGCGAGGTCGAGCACGATCCTCGCCGTCTTCACGCCCTCGGCGACCTGGTTCATCTCCTCGATGATTTCATCAAGGGACCGGCCCCGGCCCAACTGCTCGCCGACGTAGCGGTTACGGCTCTGCGGGCTCATGCATGTCGCGAGGAGGTCGCCCAGGCCAGCGAGCCCGGAGAAGGTGGCCGGCTCGCCGCCCATCGCCACGCCGAGGCGGGTGAGTTCGGCAAGACCGCGCGTCATCACCGCCGCGCGCGTGTTGTCGCCGGTGCCGAGGCCGTCGGCCATTCCAGCGGCGAGCGCAATCACGTTCTTGAGCGCGCCGCCGATCTCGCAACCGATGACATCGGTGTTCGTGTAGATGCGGAACAGCGACGAAGAGAAGACTTCTTGGAGCTTCTCGGCGATCGTGAGATCGTCGAACGCCACGACGGCGGCGGCTGCGCTGCCAGCGAGGATCTCCTTCGCTAGGTTCGGGCCGGAGAGAACGCCGACCGGGTGCCCGGGAAGCTCCTCTTCGGCGACCTCGGTCATCCGCTTCATCGTGCCGAGCTCGAGGCCCTTGGCTAGGGAGACAACGGGTACCCAGGGCCGAAGGTACGGCCGGATGTCCTGCAGGGTCTCGCGGAAGCCTCCGGAGGGCACACCCATCACGAGCACGTCGGCCGCGCTCACAATGGCGGCGAGGTCGGTCGATGCCGTGAGGTTCGCGTGGAGTTGGTACCCCTCGAGATAGCGAGGGTTCTCATTGCGCTCGTTGATCGCGTCCGCGACATCCTCGCGGCGACTGTGGATCACCGTGGGCGCGTTGTGCGCGCACAGGTGCGCAACGGTTGTTCCCCACGACCCGGCTCCGACGACGGCCACGTTCATATCCATCTGGGGAACCCTAGACCTGCCGCCCGGAGCGGGCTCGGGCCGGGCGTGCGATCCTTTCGCCGTGAACGCGCCGTCCGCCGAGGCCGAGGAACTGTCCCGGATCCCCACCGACGCGCTCGTGGTACTTGTCGGCCCATCCGGTTCCGGCAAGTCCACCTGGGCGGACGCATGGTTCCGGGACGACCACGTGGTGTCGTCGGACCGCCTGCGAGCACTGGTCGGCACCGGCGAGTGCGATCAGCGGGCGGGAACGGACGCGTTCGAGGTGCTCGACGATGTCGTCGCCCGTCGCATGAAGCGGGGGCTGCTGACGATCGTCGACTCGCTCGGGTTCGACGACGACCGGCGAGCCGCATGGGTCGAGGTGGCTCGCGCCCACGGCCGGCCGGCGGTAGCCATCCTCTTCGACGCACCGGCCAAGGAGTGCCGGGCGCGCAACAAAGCCAGGGAGAACCCCGTGCCGAGCAAGGTCGTCACCGCCCAGCTCTCGCGGCGGGACTAGGTCACTCCCCTGCTCGGCGCCGAGTTCGACACCGTTCTCTCTCCCACCCCACCCGTCGTCCTCCCCGCTGCCCTCACGCCGAAGGTGCGGCTGGGAAACGATCCCCGCAGCTTCTCGCTCGCTGACCCGCCTCCGGTTCGGGCTGCACCTGTCGTCATTCACGTGGTCGGGCGAGTCGTCGGAGATCGGGCCGCGGCTGACCGACATCGCCAGGCGGGCGGAGGACGCCGGCTTCCACTCGATCTGGGTGATGGATCACATGCTGCAGATCCCGCAGGTCGGTCGGGACTGGGAACCGATGCTCGACTCGTACACGACCCTCGGCTACCTCGCCGCGGCGACCGAGCGGGTCCGTCTCGGCACCCTCGTCACGGGCATCACATATCGCAATGTCGCCCACCTGGCGAAGATCGTGGCATCGCTCGACGTGCTGTCGTCCGGCCGCGCCGAGTGCGGACTCGGCGCGGCGTGGTTCGCGGCCGAGCACAAGGCATACGGGTGGCCGTTCCGCCGATCGCGGAGCGCTACGAACTGCTGGAGGACGCGCTGGAGCTGCTCCCGCTCATGTGGGGTCCGGGTGCGCCCGCCTACGAAGGCCGGCGGATCGGGACGATCAAGGCGACCTGTTATCCACGGCCGGTGCAGGAACGGATCCCGATCCTCGTCGGTGGATCCGGGCCGGAACGAACGCTGCGGCTCGTCGCCCGCCACAACGACGCATGCAACCTCTTCGGCGAGCCGGACCGGATCCGCGACCTCGTCCACGTCCTCCATCGTCACTGCGAGGAGGAGGAACGCGATCCCGCCGACATTCGGGTGACGCAGCTCTCCGACGTTCTGGTTGTCGCCGATCCAGCCGATCTCTCGAGCCGGATCGAGGAGCTTCGCGGCACTTCGACGGCCGAGCAGTTCACCGAGCTCGCCACCGCCGGCGTGGTCGACCACCAGGTCGAGCGTTTCGGCGCGCTGCACGACTCCGGCGTGGACGAGGTGATGGTACGGCTCCACGACGTCGGCCATCCGGACTCCTTGGAGACGTTCGCCGCCGTGATCGCCGAGTTCGCCTGACTCGGCACGGCCGTAGACTTCCTTCACTGTGAGTTCCGCGTCGCTGGGCACGATCGTCCTGATCCCGATACGGTCGTTCGACGACATGAAGACGCGTCTGGCCGACGCCCTGGACATCGATCAGCGCCGCCGTCTCGCCATATGGATGGCGGAGAAGGTCGTGGCCGCCGCCGCGCCGTTCCCGACCCGGATCATTACTGATGACCTCGAGGTCGCCGAGTGGGCGCATGCGAGTCGCGCCGGCGTGATCGACCCGGGGGTGCGAGGCCTCAACCCGTGTGTCGCCGCCGCGGTCGCGGCGACTGCCCGCGAGGGATACGACCGGGCGATCATCGCCCACGCCGACCTCCCGGCAGCACAGTCGCTCACCGCGCTCGACGGTCACGGGGTGATGATCGCCCCGGATGCCGCCCGCGACGGCTCTAATGTTTTAGGCGTGCCGACCGACGCCGGGTTCGAATTCCACTACGGGCCCGGCTCGTTCGCCGCCCACTCATCGGAGGCGGAGCGGGTCGGACTGACGCTCACCGTCGTCGACGACCCGGATCTGGCCTGGGACGTCGATGACCCAGCAGACCTGCCGGACGAGTGGCGCTCCGTGGTCGAACACGAGTCCCGCTGATGCGCATCGACCTCCCGACTCCAGCATCAGCGCTCGCCATCGCCGCGCATCCAGACGACATCGAGTTCGAGTGTGGCGGCACCCTCGCGAAGTGGGCCGAAGCCGGCGCCGTCTGCCACATGCTCGTCTGCACCGACGGACGCAAGGGCACGTGGGATGTCGATGCCGACACCGATGCACTCGTCGCCCGTCGGCAGGACGAGCAGCGCGAAGCCGCCGACCGGCTCGGCATCACCGGCGAGGTGCGGTTCCTCGGCGTCGAGGACGGTGAGCTCGCCAACACGATCGAGGACCGCGGGGCCGTCGCCCGAATCATCCGGGAACTGACACCGTCGGTCGTGCTCGGCCACGATCCCTGGCGACGCTGGCGAATGCATCCCGATCATCGCAACGCCGGGTTGCTCACCGTCGACGCGGTGGTCGCCGCCCGGGATCCGCACTACCACCGAGAGCACGGCATCGCCCACCACCGCCCGGACCACCTGCTGCTCTTCGAGTGTGAGGGGCCGGATCTCTGCGAGCAGATCGGCGAGAGCCACCTCGACGCGAAGGTGCAGGCTCTACTGGCCCATGAAAGTCAGTTCGAGACGACCATGAAGGTCGACGAGGACGACGACGGCACCCAAGCCGCCGCCTTCCGCGGTCGCACCAGAGCCGAGGCAATCAGCTGGGGCCGCCGATCTGGCGTTCCCCTCGCGGAGGCCTTCCGCCTCCTCGACCCCGCCAGCTGAACCGCGCCAATGGGTGGGGTGTCCTCCGAGGAAGACACCCCACCGACTGGTCGGCTGCGTTGGCGGGTTGGGTGGTGCCACAGCCGACGTTCTCTGCGCCGCGTGCTCAACGTCGGCGACTCGGTCGACACCGAGATCGTCACCGAGATCGTCACCGGCACGATCGTCGAGCTCCACAGCGTCAGAGCCGAGATCGAGACGGCCGCCGCGTCCTCGTCCCCTACTCCGGCCTCCTTGACGCCGTCATCGGCATCACCCGCGCCGACGACTGACCTTGTGTAACGGGGGTCAGACCCCCGTTACACAAGGGCTGAAATCAGGCGGTGGCGCCCATGATGGCTTTGGACTCGAGGAACTCGTCGAGTCCTTCGCGGCCCCACTCGCGGCCGTTGCCGGAGCGCTTGTAGCCACCGAACGGGGCGTTGAAGTCAGCGGGCGATCAAGTCCTCGATCAGCCCCGCCATCTCCATGGGCTTGTCGCCCTGGATGGAGTGCCCGGCGCCGTCGACGACGATGTGGATCGTGTCGGGGCGGCGCTTCATCCACTCCTCGACGTCCTCGTCACCGATGACCGACCACTTGCCACCCTGCCAGAGCGTGATCGGAACCTTCACGTGGTCGACCTTGTCCCACAAGTCCTCAAACGAGGGCGCATCGTCGCCACCGATCTTCCAGTCCCGCATGCGGTCGTAGCGCCAGGTCCACTGGCCGTCGTCCATCTCATAGGCGTTGTGGAGGATCCCTCGCCGCAACGAGGACTCGGAGCGGCCCGGGTTAAACTCGACGGTGCGGGCGAGGATCTCGGCGAAGTCCTTGAAGTACTCGGGGCCGTCCACGAATGTGATGATCGGCTCGGCCTTGGCGTGATCCGTCCCGGGCGTCACATCGACCACCCCGAGGCGCTTGACCAGATCCGGATGATCGGCAGCGAGGCAGATGGCCGTCATTCCGCCGAGCGACATGCCGACCACGGCCTCGGCGTTCGGTGCGAGCTGCTGCACGGCCTGGGCCACGTCGTCCGCCATCGAGGTGGGCACGTAGTCGTGCTCCGGGCGGTGGTCGCTCTGTCCGTGACCTGGGAGGTCGATGGCGATCAGCGGACGCCCGAGCTTCATCGCCACGGTGTCCCATGTGTGCGCGTTCTGCGCGCCGCCGTGGATCAGCACCAGCTCCGGATCGCCATCACCCCACACGAGCACCGAGACGTTCGTCCCTCGCTCCAACGCGATCGTTTCGCGCCGCACCGCGGGCGGCCCATCGAAGGGCAGGTCGTACTCGGCCGCGTTCTCGTGGAACAGGCCGAACTCGTCGTAGACAGGATTCTCGCTCACGCCCGGACCGTACCCGTCTCCGTTCTGGCGGTACAAAGGTGTCGAGGTGACTCGTTTGTACCGCCAGAACGGAAGAGGGGTCAGTGCTGGGCGCCGCCGGTGGCGGTGAAGGTGAAGCTCTTCGAGCCGCCGAGGCCGTTCACGGTGACGTTGAACGTCTCGCCACGAGGGGCGGAGGGGAACTCGACCTTGCGCTCCCAGTGACCCGAGCCGTCGGCTGTGGTCGAGCCCGAGCCGTAGGCGGACGAGATTGACACCGTCGTCCCCGGCGTGGCGGCGCCGCTGAAGATGTCGTACGGAATCGGCTCGTCACAGGAGCCACAGGCCTGCGAGGCGGTGAAGGCGACCGTGACCTGCGGGGCGATCGTCGTCGGCGGCAGGGTGGTCGGCGGAGCAGTCGTGGTCGTCACGATCTGGACGGGCGCCGGGGCGGCGATGTCTGACGACGCATCCAGGTGCGGCGGAACGGCGTCGGGATCAGCCTCCACCGGCGCAACGGCGTCGGGCTCGACGACCGCAGCCTCGATCGGGGCGACGTTGCGAGCGGCGGCCGGGGCGTCAAGTTGCGGCTCGGCGGGAAGCTCGGGTGCCTCGACGGCGTCGGCGGAGGCCGCGTCGAGCGTGGACTCGGCGTGGCCGGCCGGCAGGGCCCATGCCCCGACGGCAGCGGTCGAGACGAGACAGAGAAAGACGAGAATGCGTCGCATGAACGAGGTGGACTCCTGATGTGTGGTTGGAAACCGATGAACGCCCACCCCGGACTTCCGGGCACCGGGCCGGCATCTCAGAGAGCCGACACCACATCGACGCACGACGAGGTCCGATCTATGACATCCCTCCGAGAAATTCGCTGCCTAGGGTGACGGCGTGCGGAAGCGGCTCTTGATCCTCCTTGTCCTCGTGCTGGCCCTCATCGCGGTGGCATGCGGCGACGACGGCAGCGGTGAAAACGCGGATGTCGACGGCTCGACGACCACCACGATCAGCGGCGACGACGGCGACCCTGACGACGCGACCACGACGTCCACCACCTCGTCGACAACCACGCCCGACGAGCCGACGACCACGACGACCACCGAGGCGCCGTCCGGGCCGACCGGAATCCTCGTTCGAGAAGAAATGACGACCGCCGACGGACTCCGCGTCGACTGGCAGCTCAACGCTGGCACCGACAGCCTATGCTTCAGCGCCCGCCCGTTCCACGACGATCCCGACATCGGCACCACGCTCGGAAACGGGCCGGAGAGATGCATCACTCCCGGCGTGGACGACATGGGTGGTGAGGCGCTGAGCATCGATGTCGGCACCGTCGACGGCTCGAAGACCGTCGGCTACGTCTGGGGCCGCGTCGCGCCGGAGATCCTCGTCCTCACGATCCACCACGCCGATGGCAGCGCGACCGAGGTCCCGCTGCTCGACGGACCGACCGACGTGCAGGTCTTCGCGTACGTCGTCGAGATCGCCACGATCCCAGCGGTCGTCGAGATCGAGGCGATCTCGGGTGAGCGGACCGCGGGCACGATCCCCATCCGCGGATTCCTCCGGTTCGGCCCCACCTATCCCACCGTGGACCCACCGCCCACTGCGCCACCTCCCGACTATCCGGAGAGCTGACCGTGGCCTCCCTCGAGATCGACGGTGACGACCTCATCATCCGCCTCGGCCCATGGGAACGACTCGGCGCACTTCAGCGGGGCGATGTGCGCGTCGCCCGCAGCACGATCACCGAGACTCGTGACGTCGAGAGCGCCTGCGGCGAGGTGCGAGGCCTTCGGACCCCCGGCACAGGCGTCCTGCGACGCCCGCTTCTCGGCACCTGGCGCCACAAGGGCTCCAAATCGTTCGTTGCCGTGCGCGGCCGAGGTCCCGGCTGCGTGGTCGAGCTGCGCAACGGCCGTTTCGGTCGCTGGATCGTCAGCGAGCCGCTGCCCGCCGGTCTCTGACCGTCAGTCGTAGTTCGGGGCGTCGAACGCGCCCTCGAGGTTGTACGGCTTGTAGGGGCCGAGCATGACCTGCTCCAGCACGCCGATGCCCACCCGGTCGCCGTACGTCGCCCGCACGAGATGCTGCACGTGCTGGTTCTCGTACGCCGTCTCGTCCACATCCGCGAGCGCCCACGACTCGCTCTCCATGGCGAGCTCGCCGTGCCACTGGCCGTGCACCCACTTGGGATGCATGTAGCCGATGCCCTTCATGCGGTACGTGAAGATCGGTTCGAGATGGACTTCGTGGCGTTCGCCCGTGTCGATCGAGGTCATCGCAATGTTGGCTTCCTTGATCATGCGACTACCGGACTTGAACTTCAGCTCGTGCTCGAGGGCCCGCATGTGCTCGGCGGCCTCGTCCTCGACGCCGGGAATGCCGTCGATCGAGTCGTAGACGGGAAGCTTGGCGCCGACGTTGAACAGCGGCCGGCCCTTCCAGTCCTCGAACAGTTGGTAGTGCAGACAGATGTCGTCGAAGTTGAGCGGCGCCCAGAGGAAGAAGAGCCCGCCACCCGCACGGGGCGGCTGAGGCGCGCCACGTGTGTCGCCGCCAATGAGCGGCCGGATGCCCCAGGAGCGGTCCTTCGTGCCCCACATCTCGTCGCGCTTGAGGTCGAGTCGCTGGCCGCCGAACTCGATCCAGCCGGACCAGTGGCCGAGCTGGGCGAAGCGCGTCGTGTCCATCGTCTTGCGCACGCCGCCTCCACCGAAGTGGTGGCGAGGCTCCTCGACGTTGCCGGTGCGTCCCTCCCACAGAAGGTCGCACGCGAAGTCGGTCTCGTTCGGCTCGAGCGTCACGCGGAGCGACTTCATCGGCTCCTCGATGTCGACGTTGAACGGGCCGACCCGCAGCTCACTCGGCTCCGGCGTGGCCCGCGCGGACGCGTGGAAGGCGTATTGCCGGCCCTCGTGGACGATCGAGATCCCACAATCCTGGATCCCGAGGTGGGGGTAGAGGGCCGTACCGATCCCGAGGTACATGTCGCCGGCGGTGGAGTAGCCGTTGAACCAGTAGCGCTCGTAGACGTCCTTGTCGCTGCTCGCCGGATGGGCGATCGGATCGGGCGTCTGGTGGATAGGGAAGTCGTCGAACTTGGTCAGCACCATGCGGGCAGGTTCGCAGTTCGTACCGGGCGACGCCAGCTCAGGATGCGGAGCGGCGCCCCCGTCGAGCCGAGCATCCGGTGGATCCCGGGATCGGGTCCCACCGGAACCGCCAGCGGGCGATCAGCGCTCCGACGACGAGCCACAGCGCCATCACGCCCAGCCGGTCCGGGACGAACGCGGGAGCGTCCGACCAGGGATTCATCGCCTCGGAGAACGCGACGCCGAAGTACTTGAGGGGCAGAACGTCCGCGGTGACGCGCAGCCATCGGGGAGGGTCCGCTCCGAGATCGATGAAGATGTTGGAGATGAAGGCCATCGGGAGAATCGTCGCGTTGGCCAGAGCCGAAGCCGACGAGGCGGATCTCGCGACCCCCGCGAGCGCGACGCCGAGCGTTGCGAACGTGGCCGACCCGACAGCGAACGTGACGATCATCGCCGGCACCTTCGCCAACTCGATGTTGACGTCGTAGGCGATCACCCCGAGCGTGACCATGATCGCGGCCGACACCAGGGCGATCCACACCGATGACAGGATCGCACCGGCCATGTAGATCCACGGCGGCAGCGGCGTGCCCCGCACACGACGGAGGATTCCGTCCTCGCGTCGCGTCGACAGGTTGATCGCGATGTTCGTGTAGGTCGCCGAGCCGACCGCGAAGACCGCGAGCGCCGGCGTGTAGAACTGGGCTGCGCTGACGCTCGCACCGGCGGGACCGTCGAAGTCGAGATCGTTGCCGAACAGCGCGACGAACAGCACGAGCATGAGGATCGGGAGGATCAGCGTGAAGAACGCGCCGACCGGTACCCGCCAGAAGAAGCGGTTCTGCGCACGGACCTGATGAACAAGGAGACGCACGTTCCGCCTCACGCGTCCTCCCCGACCAGATCGAGGTAGACGTCCTCGAGTTCGGTGGACGTGACCTGGAGCCCGGCGAGCTCGATGCCCCGTGACGTCGCCCAGGCCGTTATGTGGGCGAGGTCGGCGGTGGGAGCGTCGGTCGTGATCTCGATCCGCCGATCGCGCCCGCGGCTCGTTCCCCGCAGCGGATCGAGCAGGGCGTTCAACGGCTCATCCACGGCCGGCAGCTCGAAACTGATCCGCGTGCCTTCGCCGAGCGATTCACGCAGCGCTGAAGGAGTCCCCTCCGCGACGATCCGACCACCCGCGAGCACTGCCACACGGTCGGCAAGCGTCTCGGCTTCGTCGAGGTAGTGCGTGGTGAGCACGATGGTGCGACCGAGCGACGTGAGATTGCGGATGAGGTCCCAGCTGCGCCGCCGGGCCGCGGGATCGAAGCCGGTCGTCGGCTCGTCGAGGAAGATCAGGTCCGGGTCGCCGACGAGCCCCAGCGCTAGGTCGACCCGTCGCTGCTGCCCGCCGGAGAGCGTGCCGACACGGTCGTCGGCTTTCTCACCGAGCTCGACCAGTTCGATGAGCTCGTTCACGTCGCGGGGACGGCTGTATGCGGTGCGGTAGTACTCCAGCACCTCGCGGACTGTGAGCTCGCGGTCGATCCCCGCGGACTGGAGCACGATTCCGAGCCGGTCGCGGAAGCCGGAGCCGGCGGAGCCGGGGTCCACGCCGAGGACGGTGACATCACCGCCCGTCCGTGGGCGATGCCCTTCGAGAATCTCGACCGTCGTCGACTTTCCGGCGCCGTTCGGACCGAGGATCGCGAACACCTCGCCCTCCTCGACGGAGAACGACAGGCCGTCGACGGCGCGAGTGTCGCCGTAAGTCTTCACGAGGTCGCGGACCTCGATCGCGGCAGTCACGACGCATCTCGCGTAGGCATCCGGGTCACCCTACTGTTGAGGGATGCGCCCGCTGCTGGGGAGGTCGATCATCGCCGAGTTCGGCACGAAGTTCGACGCGGACCTGGCGAAGGCCCGACTTGCCGAGTCCGGCTTGGAGTCGGTCGTGATGGGCGATCCCGCTCACAGCATCGCGCCCCATCATGTGACCGAGCGAGTGTTCCAGCTCGTCATGGTGGACGAAGTGGCGGATCACGCCCGGAGCATCCTCACCGACGATCTACCCGCCGACACCGAGGCCGACGCGCTCGACGAGGCGTTCCACCAGCGCCGCTTCGCCGACCGTCCGCTGTGGATCCGGCGGACGACGGTCC
This sequence comes from Acidimicrobiales bacterium, assembly GCA_029246685.1. GTDB lineage: Bacteria > Actinomycetota > Acidimicrobiia > Acidimicrobiales > Aldehydirespiratoraceae > JAJRXC01. The sequence continues at coordinate 128,745 of JAQWMR010000016.1, forward strand.
TTCTGATCATCACCTTTGTGGGCCCGATCGCGATCGCCGCGTTCTTCCACCTCCTCTGGCTATCACGGGGCCTCTTCCCGTAGCGTCGGCCGCCATGAGTGACCTGACGCACCGAGTCGCTGTCGTCACGGGCGCGGCCCGCGGCGTCGGCGCCGAGACTTCCCGCCGCCTCGCTGCCGCCGGAGCCACCGTAGTGCTGACCGACGTGCTCGACGACCTGGGCGCGGCGACGGCGGCCGATATCGACGGCGCGTCGTACCGCTCGCTCGATGTCACGGATGAGGACGCGTGGGCGTCCGTCGTCGGCGAGATCGTCGACGAACATGGGCGTCTCGACGTACTCGTCAACAACGCCGCTGTCCTCCATCTCGGGACCATCGAGAACACGCCGCCGGACGCCTACCGGCGCGTGCTCGAGGTCAACACCGTCGGGCCGTTCCTCGGAATCCAAGCTGTGATCCCGCCGATGAAAGCCGCCGAACGAGGCTCGATCGTCAACATCAGTTCGATCGACGGGATGATCGGCATGAACGGCATCCCCGCCTATGCCGCCTCGAAATTCGGCGTGCGGGGCCTCACCAAGTCGGCCGCGCTGGAGCTTGGACGCAGCGGGATCCGCGTCAACGCGGTGTGCACCGCGGGCGGCAACCCGGCGATGTACGGCAACTGGATGGATCAGCTCATGGAGGACATGGACGACATGATGGCGTACCAGAACGACCGGGCGATTCCGGGCGGCGTCGAGTACGGCCCTATCGCCGACGCCGTCGTGTACCTCGCCGGCGACACGTCGTCGGCGATCACCGGCGCCGACATCCCGGTGGACAACGGCGCGCTCGCGGGCAAGTGGCTCGCCCCGTTCAACAACCTCTAGTTCTCCAAAACCGAAACGGGCCGGCCCGAAGGCTGACCCGTTCGAAGATCCGATGAGGACCCGAGCTACATGCCCTGGCCGCCAGAGGTCTCGGCGACGGACTGCTTGCCGGCGGAGATCCACGGCATCATGGCGCGCAGTTCCTTGCCCACCTTCTCGATCGGGTGGTCATGACCAGCCTGCTCGAGGGCGACGAAGTTCTCGCGACCGGAGCGGCTCTCGTTCACCCAATTGGTGGCGAAGGTGCCGTCCTGGATCTCCGTGAGGAGCTGCTTCATCGTGGCCTTGGTGTCGTCGGTGATGACGCGGGGACCGCTGCTGAGGTCGCCCCACTCGGCGGTGTCGGACACGGAGTAACGCATGCCGGCGATGCCCTCTTCGTACATGAGGTCGACGATGAGCTTCAGCTCGTGGAGACATTCGAAGTAGGCGACCTCCGGCTGGTAGCCAGCCTCGATGAGCGTCTCGAACCCGGCCTGCACGAGGCGGGTGGTACCGCCGCAGAGCACTGCCTGCTCGCCGAAGAGATCCGTCTCGGTCTCCTCGGTGAAGGTGGTCTCGATCACGCCGGCGCGGGCGCCGCCGATGGCGTCGGCGTACGCGAGAGCGAGCGCCTTGGCGCCGCCGCTCGGATCCTGCTCGACCGCGATGAGGCACGGCACGCCGCCGCCCTCTGCGTAGGTCCGGCGCACGAGGTGGCCGGGGCCCTTCGGGGCGACCATGCACACGTCGAGGTTGGCGGCCGGATCGATCAGATCGAAGCGGATGTTGAACCCGTGGGCGAAGAACAGTGCATCACCCTCACCCAGGTTCGGGGCCACGTGCTGCTCGTAGATCTCCGCCATCTCGGTGTCGGGCATGAGCATCATGACGACGTCGGCCTCAGCCGAGGCGTCGGCGATGGAACGCACAGTGAGACCGGCGGCCTCGGCCTTGGCGACCGAGCCGGAGCCCTCACGCAGGCCGACGCGCACGTCGATGCCCGACTCCTTCAGGTTGAGGGCGTGGGCATGGCCCTGCGAGCCGTAGCCGAGGATCGCAACCTTGCGGTCAGCAATCGCGGAACGGTCGACGTCCTTCTCGTAGTAGATGTTCGCCACGGCGGAACCTTCTTGTCTGTTGTGGGTTTCGTTCTTCGGACTTGCGGTTAGTCGGCGAGTGACTTGAGGGCCACTCGTCCGGTGCGCTGGATCTCGGCGATGCCGAACGGGCGCAACTTCTCTTCGAACTCGGCGAGGCGGTCGGGTCGAGCCGAGAACGAGAGCATGATCTGCTCGCTGTTCTCGTTCAACACGTAGGCGCGCCAGTCGTCGACGAGCTCCATCAGTTCTTTGCGGTGCGCGGAATCGGCCGAGACCGTGATGAGCATCAGCTCACGCGAGACGGCTTCGTCAGGGTCGAGTTCGGTGATGTCGACGACGTTGATCAGCTTGTTGAGCTGCTTCACGACCTGCTCCAGCGGAGCGGTCTCGACATCGACCGTGAACGTGATGCGGCTGAACCGCTCGTCGTCCGTCGGGGCCACGGCGAGCGACTCGATGTTGAATCCACGTCTGCTGAACAGGCCAGCCACGCGGGCGAGCACGCCCGGCTTGTTCTCGACCGTCGTGACGATCGTGTGGAACTTTTCGGCCATCTCAGCTCTCGCCTTCGAGGAGGTGAGCTTGCGTGGGATCGACAACGACGTCGCTGTTGGACTTACCGGCCGGGACCATCGGGAAGACGTTCTCGCCGGCATCGGTGACGAACTCGACGACAACCGGCCGGTCGTTGATCTCGTTGGCCTTCTCGATCGCGGGAGCGACTTCCTCGGGGGCCTCGACGCGAATCGCGGCACAACCCATCGACTCGGCCCACTTCACGTAGTCCGGCACCCGCTCCTGGAGGTACACCTCGCTGTAGCGCTCCTCGTAGAACATCTCCTGCCACTGCCGGACCATGCCGAGGTACGAGTTGTTGAGCAGGGCGACCTTGATCGGGATGTTCTCGACCGATGCGGTCACGAGCTCCTGCGCTGTCATCTGGAAGCAGCCATCGCCGTCCACGGCCCAGACCCGGCTGTCGGGTCGGCCGGCCTTCGCGCCGATCGCCGCAGGGATGGAGAAGCCCATCGTGCCGAGACCGCCGGAGTTGATCCAGGTGTAGGGGTGGTCGAACTGCCACCACTGGCTGGCGTACATCTGATGCTGACCGACGCCGGAGGCGACGATCGTGTCGGCGGGGTTGCCGTCGCGCAGCTCCTCGATGACGTACTGCGGCTTGAGCTTGTCGCCCGGCGCCGACTGCTCGTAGGTGAGCGGGAAGTTCTCCTGCCAGCCGGACACCGTCGAGCGCCATGCGCTGCGGTCGACCTGGGCATCAGCGCCGCCCAACTCGCGCATCGCGTGGTTGATGCCTTCGATGACGAGGCGGCAATCGCCTTGAATACCCACGTTGAACTGGCGAACCTTGCCGAGCTCCGCCGGGTCGATGTCGACGTGGATGATCTTTGCGGTCGGGGCGAAGCCGTCGAGCTTGCCGGTGACGCGATCGTCGAAGCGGGCACCGAGCGAGATCAGCAGGTCGCTCTCCTGCATGGCGGTGACGGCGGTGTAGTTGCCGTGCATGCCCGGCATGCCGAGGCAGAGTTCGTGGCTGTCGGGGAAGGCACCGCGGGCCATCAGCGTGGTGACGACGGGAATCTGCACCATCTCGGCGAGCTCGCGCAGCGCCTCGGCGGCTCGTGCTTTGAGGATGCCGCCGCCGACGTAGAGGACGGGGCGCTCGGCGTCGCGGATCAGCTCGGCTGCTTGGCGGATCAGTTCCCGGTCGCCTTCCATCTGGGGCGAGTAGCCGGGCAACTCCATGTCGGCGTCGGTGGCCGCGTACCAGTTCATGTCCGAACGAGGATTCGTGGGGTCGACGATGTCCTTCGGGATATCGACGAGCACGGGCCCGGGGCGGCCCGTCGTAGCGATGTGGAACGCCTCGTGGATGACCCGAGGGATGTCCTGCGCCTCGGTGACGAGGAAGTTGTGCTTGGTGACCGCCATCGTGATGCCGGTGGTGTCGCACTCCTGGAAGGCGTCGGTGCCGATCGCTGGAACAGGGACCTGGCCGGTGATGCAGACCATCGGGACCGAATCGAGCATCGCGTCGGCCAGCGGGGTCACGATGTTCGTGGCGCCGGGTCCAGAAGTGACCATCGCGACGCCGGGCTCGCCGGTGGCGTGGGCGTAGCCCTCAGCCATGTGGCCGGCGCCCTGCTCGTGGCGCACGAGGATGTGGCGGATCGAGCTGTCGATGATGGGGTCATAGACCGGCAGGATCGCGCCGCCCGGGTACCCGAAAATCGACTCGACGCCCTCGTGCTCGAGGCTCTTGACGAGGGCCTCACCGCCCGACATCTGCTGGTTGTCGCGTTGCTCACTCATTGCGTGGTTGCTCACTGCTGCTCTGCCCGCAGAAACGGGACACGGAAGTATGGTCGGAAAAAATGAAACGACCTCCCTTCTGGGAGGTCGAGGCGCACGTTTCCGGGGAAATTCTGGTCGCGAACGTGCGCTAGCTGAGGCCTACTACGAGGACGAGGGCGAGCGACGTGTTCACGGGCACGAGTATGACCACTCTTCGCTGTGATGGCAACGCGGTTGACAATCCTGTCGAAAACAGCGACGAGAAATAGGCTGGCGGCCGTGATCAATCGCGTCGGCGTGTACCCCGGTTCGTTCAACCCGCCGACCCGCGCGCACTTGGAGATCGCGCTCGCCGCGCGAGACACGCACGGGCTCGTGCGTGTCGACTTCGCCATCAGCGCGGTCGCGCTCGGAAAGTCCGACGTCGCCCGTCCCACGTTCGACGAACGCGTCGAAGTCATCCACGCCTCGATCGAGGGAGTGGACGGCCTCGGCGTTCTCATCACCGAGGCTCAGCTCATCGCCGACATCGCCCATGGATACGACATCGTCGTCATGGGCGCCGACAAGTGGACGCAGGTCAATGATCCCGCCTGGTACGGAGACGATCACGCCGCCCGCGACGCCGCACTCGCCCGTCTCCCAGGGCTCGCACTGGCGCCACGTCCGCCCCACGCTATCCCCGACGAGCATCGTCTTCCCGTCGCCGACGACCTCCTCGAGATCAGCTCGTCGGCCGCTCGCGCCGGCCGCACCGAGTGGATGACCGACGCCGCCCGCACCAGCGGCCACTGGTAAACCAAACCCCCGTTCTGGTGCACCAAACCTGTCGAACTGACACTCCTCGTGCACCAGAAGAACGACGGGTTGTGCAGGGTCAGCGGTGGGCGATCGTGAGGGTGGTCATGTCGTCGACGAGGGGGACCGACGAAATCACGGTGAAGCCGGCGGTGGTGAGCATCGAGGCGACGTCGTCGATCGTGCGGCTCACGTGGCCGGGGACGAAGACGGCGTGTTGGAGCGACCAGGCGGCCACGAGGGAGCCGCCGCCGAGCATGAAGTCGTGGACCGCGATCCAGCGGACCCGGCGCGCGAACAGTTGCTCGAGGAGCGGCTGGTGGACCTCGCCGGGGACAGACGACAGCAGGTAACTGAGCACGACGCCGTCGTAGTCGCCGTCCGGCCAGGTCGCCGGGTCGAGGGCGCTGCCGGGAAGGAACCGGACGCCCGCCTGCGGTGGCGCCGACGCGACCACGGGGTCGAGGTCGACGATGTCGACCTCCACGTCGTGGCGACTCGCGATCGCGGCTGCGACGGCCCCCCAGCCTCCGCCGAGGTCCAGCACCGGGCCTGTGGGCTCGATGGCGCGGGCGATGCCGCGGCCCGGGAGCACCGAGCCCGAGAACTGCGACGCCTGATACTTCCGGGCCTCTTGATCGTCGGCGAACCACGCCTCGTACCCGCCTCGCTCGGCCGGCTCCCGAAGAACCCGTGCCAGTTCATTCACGCCGGGCCGTCCCAACATCAGCCGGGGCGTCATCTGATCGATGATCTGACCCCCGAGGTACTCCGCGTAGGAGCCCTCCCCCGTCAGCAGCACGTCCAACGGCTCGACCAGCGACCACACGCCATCGTTCTCGACGACCACACCGACATCGGCGAGAACCAGCAGCCATGTCGACGTGATCCCCTGGTCGGGATACTCGTCGGCGAGATCCGCGACGGTCGCCGGCAGCCGGTCGAACAAGCCCAACGTGCTGGCCGTCAGCACCGACCACGAGCTGATGTATCCGTAGGCGACGTGGTTGAGCGAGCGAGCAGCGGCGGCGACGTCCATGAACGCCGAGTATGTCAGCTCGACTTCGCGCCGATCTGGTCGAACAGCCAGGGGATGATCTCGTCGAGCCCACTGTCGCTGATGTGCACGCCATCGTCTCGACGCGAGAGCTCCTGGTCACTGCCGATCGGACCGACCCAGCTCGGAAAGTCCACCATCGTCACCGAATCACCGGCGGCGTCGGCCAACCCACCGACGATGTCGTTGAGGGCCTCGATCCGGGCCGGATCGTTCTGGGCCGCGAGCTCCCGGTTCAGCGGCGCGCCCTCGAGGATGTAAAGAGACGCGCCGCCGCTCGTCAGGAGATCGATCGCCTCTTGGAACTCGGCGCGGGCGTAGTCGTCGAACACCGGCTCACCGACGTTGGTCCACTGATCGTCGTTGAGGCCGGGCACCAGGCGATCGGTGACGTCCCATGGCGAGATGTGGGTGACGACGATGTGCGGCTGGAACTCGTTCAGGATCGTGGGCCAGGACACGACGTCGTACTCGGTCACAACATCGGGATCGACCGGGTCGGCCCAATCCGAACAGGTGTCGCCGACCGGCCCTTCAAGGCCTTCCGGCACGCGCTTCAAACCCTCGCGAATGGTGCCGCATCCGATGTGCGCCTCGTTGAATGCGACGATGCCTGCGTCGGGATTCTCGAGTGTCCAGTCGACGAGCGCGACCCCGACCTGGTCCATCACGGAGTCCCCTACCACGAGGATCCGGATGGTCTCCGGCTCGGCCGGAGCGGGCACGTCATCGATCTCTGCGCCGAGGTCGGATTCGGCCGGCGCGGCGCCGAGCCCGTCAGTCGGTTCCGCAGCGGTCACGGTGTCGACGATGACGATGCGCTCGGTGATCTCCGGTGGCACTCGGATGTGAGCGAAAAGAAGACCTCCAAGGATCACGACAACCGCTGTCGCGCCCGCGAAGGCGCCAGCCGACGACACCAGAGCGCGCCGAGAGATTGGCCAGGTGCGTTTGACGAACGGCTGCTCGATCAGATGGAACGACGCGACCGACACCAGCACGGTGAGCGTAAGATGGAACGCAAGCAGCGGGTAGCCAGTGATGTTCTCCGTGCCGAACAGCGCGCCGGCTCGGCCCGGCGTCACGAGCAGATAGATCGGCCAGTGGTACAGGTACAGCCCGTAGCTGATCCGGCCGGCGTAGCGGAACGGGGGCGAGGCGAAGAGGCGGTGAAGTGGGCTCCACGGCGCGTCCTGCGAGAGCCCGAACATCGCGAGCCCGGCCGCGGCCGCGATCAGCAGGAACCCGCCGTTCTCGAAGAGCCAGGCGTCTCGCTCGCTGACGGTGAGGACAGCCCAGAGGTGGATCGCCGTCGCGGGATATGCCATTGCAGCCGCGGTTCGGGTGCCGGTGGACGTCCGAACCCCGCCGTAGAGGTTGACCGCGAGCGCGATCGCGATGCCGACGAAGAGCGCTTGCGCCCGGGTGTCGGTGCCGTAGTAGGCCCGGCTCGGGTCCTCGCCCTCCACGTGAACGCGCATCATCCACCACGCCGACGCCAATGCGCCGAGGACCGAGATGCCGAGCAGGATCTCGCGGCCCCGGCGACCACCCCAGCGGAGTCCGGCGATCAGGAACAGCGGGGCGAACAGGTAGAACTGCTCCTCGATCGCGAACGACCAGACGTGCTTCAGCGGCGACGGCGCGCCGAACTGCTCGAAGTACGAGACGTCGGCTGCGATCTCATGCCAGTTCGCGCTGTAGGTCAGCGCGGACACGATCGCTCCCGTCCAGCGATCGATGATCTCGGGGTCGTTGACGATCGCGAGGTAGATACTCAAGAAGCCGAGCACCAGGAACAGCGCGGGAAACAGCCGCCGGATCCGCCGACCGGCGTAGGCGCCCAGGTTGATCTCGCCCGTGCCGTCCCATTCCTTCAGGGCAATGGTGACGATCAGGTAGCTCGAGAGCACGAAGAAGAGATCGAGGCTCAGGATGCCGCCGGGAACGATGTCCGGGCCGCCCTGAATCGATGACGGACGGGCGTGGTAGAGCAGCGGCCCCATGACCACCCAGAAGCCCCGCATTCCATCGAATGTGGGGATGTAGCCGAGGCGAGGCCGCACCGGGGCGGTCACGACAGACCCATCTCCTCGAGGAGCCACGGCGCGATCTCGTCGAGACCCGCTTGGGTGAGATGGACGCCGTCGTCGCGTAGGTCTGCATCGCGGGCCTCACCGACGGGCCCGATCCAGCTCGGGTAGTCGAGCTGCGTGATCGACGCGCCGGTCTCGCCCACGACGGCGTCGATTGCCTGCGTCACGAGATCGTTGGCACCGTCCACCCGAGCCTGATGATCGATCGGGAGCTGCGCCCGGTTCAGGTACGGCGACATCATCCAGTACACCTCGGCGCCGCTCGCGCTCAGGACCGCATTGGCCTGGTTGTACTCGGCCAGGAAGTACTCGTCGTAGCTCGGGTCACCGACGGACACCCAGTCGTCGGCGACGCCTGGAACGATTCGGTCGGCCACGTCCCATGACGACACGTGAGCCAGGACCACGTCGGGCTGGAAGAGATCGATCGCGGTCGGCCAGGAGATCACTTCGGTGTCGGCGACCTCGTGCGGCGCAACTGGCACGTTCCAGTTGGAACAGATGTCGCCGACCGGTCCCTCGTCGGTCTCGTTGACCCGTTTCTCGCCGTACCGCACCACGCCGCAGCCGAGGTGGCTCTCGTTGAACACGACGATCTCGAGGTCGTTGTCCTCGCCCCAGTAGTGCAGCGCCCATCCGATCTGTGCCGACACCGAGTCGCCGACGACGAGGAGGCGAGTCGCGCCGTCATCGGCGGCGTTCAGGGCGACGTCGTTATCGATCTCGCCGCCCTCATCGGCACCCGCGATCTGGTCCTCGCCGAAGTCGGCGACCACATCCGAATCCGGTACGGCGGCCACCGGGATCTCGATGAACACCTGCTCGCGGTCGTTCGGACGGTCGGAGTTCGCCCACAGCAGGCCAACCAGGATCGCGATGATGGCGATCGACCCCGCGAGCAAGCCGTTGCGAAGATCGAGCTTCGCTCCCGTCCATGGGAACTTCCGCTTGGTGAACGGCTGTTCGATCAGGTGGAACGATGTGATCGCAACAGCGAACGTGATCACGAGATGGATCGAGAGCAGGACGTAGCTGCTCGGGTTGTCGATCGAGGTCCACCGCTCCGCTCGTTCGGGGGTGACCAGGAGGTAGACAGGCCAGTGGTAGAGGTAGAGCCCGTAGCTGATTTTCCCGACGTAGATGAACGGCCGGGACTCGAAGATTCGATGAAGCGGGCTCCACGGCGCGGGTTGGGAGAGGCCGTGCAGGATGATCGCCGACATCACCGCCGCGAGGAGGAAGCCACCGTTCTCGAACATCCACGCGTCACGCTCTGAGACGTTGAGGACGGCCCAGAAGAACCAGGCAGTGGCGGGGTACGCGAGGACCGCCGCGAGTTTCGAATTGAGCGCTTTGCGAACCGGCCCCCACATTCGCACCATGACCGCCATCGCGATGCCGACGAAGAACGCCTGCGCCCGCGTGTCGGTGCCGTAGTACGCCCGGCTGATCGAGTCCGCGTCGACGTGGACCCGAGCCATCCACCATGCGGAGAGAAGCGCACCGGCGATGGACGTCGTGAGCAGTGCCTGGCGGAATCGCTGCGGGAACCAGCGGTGGAGGGCGATGATGAACAGCGGCGCGAACAGGTAGAACTGCTCTTCGATCGAGAACGACCAGACGTGCTTGAGCGGCGACGGGTTGTTCCACTGCTCGAAGTAGTCGACGCCGCTGCCGATCTCGTACCAGTTCGCGACGTAGAGCAGCGCCGAGACCATCGCACCGGTCCAACGGGGAACCAGCTCAGGGTCGCTGAGCGCCAAGTAGATGGCGAGGAAGGCGATGAGAGTGAAGAGCGCGGGGAAGAGCCGGCGGATCCGACGACCGGCGTAGGCCGGCAGGTCGATCCGTCCGGTCGACTCGATCTCGTTCAGCGCGATGCCGGTGATGAGATAGCTCGACAGGACGAAAAACATGTCCACGCCCAGGATGCCGCCGGGGAGGATGTCAGGGCCGCCGGGAACGCTCTCGGGGCGGGCGTGGTACAGCAGCGGACCGAACACCACCCAGAAGCCCCGCATGCCGTCCAGCGCGGGGATGTATCTGAACCGTTTGCGCGCCTCGGCCGCGTCGGGCGCGGTCTGGGTGGTCGAGTCGGTCACGGCAGGGATCTCTCGGGCGGCGGATGCACGTCAGGTCGAGGCGACGCTAGTGGCCCCAGCACCGCTGTGGACCAGACGGCAATACCCTGCGACCCCATGGACTCCCCGAGTCGACGCGCGTGGTGGACACCCGTCGACCGCGAGATTCTACGTCTGGCGTTCCCTGCACTGGGAGCCCTGATCGCCGAGCCGCTGTACATCCTCGCCGACACCGCAGTCGTCGGCCGACTCGGCACCCCTCAACTCGGCGGCCTCGCCCTCGCCTCGTCGCTGCTGCTCATCAGCCACGCCGTGTTCATCTTTCTCGCCTACGGCACCACGTCCACGGTCGCACGGCTGCTCGGCGCTGGTCAGCCGAGGCGCGCCGCCCATCAGGCGGTGCAGTCGCTGTGGTTCGCCGGCCTCGTGGGCGTCGGCCTTGTTGTTGCCGGCCTGCTCGCCGGTCCGTCGCTGATCGGCGCGTTGGGAGGAAGCGGCGCCGTCGCCACCAACGCCGAGGTGTATCTGCGGATCTCCCTCTTCGGGCTCCCGGCGATACTGATCGGACTCGCCGGCGTGGGCTACCTGCGCGGCCTGCAGGACACGGCCCGGCCCTTCTACGTCGCGCTCGCGACCGCGCTACTCAACCTCGTGCTCGAACTCGTTCTGATCTACGGCTTCGACCAGGGCATCGGGGCGTCGGCGCTGTCCACAGTGGTCGCCCAGTGGGTGGCGGCGGGCGTCTTCGTGCTGTGGATTCGGACCGCGGTCTCCGAGCACGGCGTCTCGCTGGCGCCCGACGTCGCGATGATCCGAGAGCTCGCGGGCGACGGCTTCGACCTCTTCCTTAGCACGGCGGCGCTGCGGGGTTCGCTGACGGTCACGATCGCCGTGGCTGCCCGAATCGGCGACGACGACCTGGCTGCGCACCAGATCGCGTTCGAGATCTGGAACCTGCTCGCGCTCACGCTCGACGCCGTCGCGATCGCCGCACAGGCGATGATCGGGCGCGAACTCGGCGCGGGCAACCCGACGCGGGCCCGCGCCCTCGGTCGGCGGATGACGCAGTGGGGCGTGAGCTGTGGGCTCCTGGTTGGGCTGGTCGTCCTCGCGACGTCGCCGCTGCTCCCCTACGTCTTCACCGAGGACGATGCCGTCATCGCGCTGACGACGTTCCTTCTCATTCACGTGGCCGTCGCCCAGCCCGTCGCCGGCGTGGTGTTCGCCCTCGACGGAATCCTCATCGGCGCCGGCGACCTCCGCTACCTCGCGTGGGCGATGTGGGCCGCCGCTCTCGTGCTCATCGGCGGCGGCATGCTCGTCCTCGCCCTCGACGCAGGCATCGGCTGGCTCTGGTTCTGCCTCCACGCCTGGATCGTCACCCGCGCCATCACCCTCCTCGCACGTTTCCGCACCCCCGCCTGGCAAGTGGTCGGCGCCACCCGCCGCTAACCGCTGCAGTTGGGGTCAGACCCCCGCTGCAGTTTTGCTTCGCCGCGGGGAGACGCGATGAGTGTCTGAACCCGGTTGTCGCGATCAAGCAGACTTCTGGGCGAGGAGCTGGGCGACGGCTTTGCCGTCGGCCTGACCTTGCGTGGCCTTCATGATCTGGCCGGTGAAGAAGCCCTGCATCTTCTTCCGGTCGCCATCGTCGCCGCGCGAGAAGCGCGACCATTCGTCGGGGTGGTCGGCGATGAGCTGGTCGACAAGTGACTCGAGTTCACCGGTGTCCATCGCCTCGAAACCACGGGCGGCGGCAAGTGCGGCGGGATCGCCGCCCTTCTCGATGAGGTCGCCGAGGACCTGCTTGGCCTGGGTGGCGCTGAGATCTCCAGCCGACTCCATCTGAATCAACGCGGTGAACGACTCGGCGGTGACGTTGGACCAGTCGTCGACGGCGAGGTCGTTGACCAGCCGGGTGACGACCTTGTCGCCGTCGGCGCCGGAATCGATCGCGACCATCGCCAGTTCGTCCTGACCTCGCTCGACCAGGATTCCGATCGCGTCGGCGTCAGCGTCAGATGCCGCGAGGAGCGCGGCACGCCGAGCGGCGGGAAGCATCGGCATCGAGGCGTCGATGGCGGCGATCTCTTCGCTGGACGGTTCGAGCGGCACGAGGTCCGGCTCCTGGAAGTATCGGTAGTCGTCCGCGTCCTCCTTGGAGCGACCGGACGTGGTGCGTCCGCCTTCTTCGTCCCAGTGGCGAGTCTCCTGATCCGGAGCGCCCGCGTTGGTCCAGAGGTCGATGTGGCGGCGAGCCTCGTAGTCGATGGCGCGGCCGAGCGACCGGACGGAGTTGATGTTCTTGATCTCGCAACGGGTCCGCAGCTCGTCAGATCCGTGGGGCCGCACGGAGACGTTGGCGTCGACGCGCATCGAGCCTTCCTCCATCCGAGCGTCGGACACACCGGTCGCGAGGAGAATGCCCCGCAGCTCCTCGACGTAGGCCTTCGCGTGCTCGATGGTTCGCACATCAGGCCGGCTCACGATCTCCACGAGCGGGACGCCGGCGCGGTTGTAGTCCACCAGCGAGTACTCGGCGTCGTTGATCCGACCGCCGCCTCCGACATGGGTGGACTTGCCGGTGTCCTCTTCGATGTGGGCGCGCTCGATGCCGACCACGAAGCCGTCGCCGAGCTCGATCTTTCCGTCGCTGTTCGTCGGCTGGTCGTACTGCGTGGTCTGAAAGTCCTTCGGCATGTCGAGGTAGAAGTAGTTCTTCCTCGCCATGACAGACCGGTTCACGTCGCACCCGAGCGCACGGCCGAGGCGCATTGCGAGCGCGACGGCCGTTTCGTTCATGACGGGGAGCGATCCGGGGAGGCCCAGACAGGTCGGGCAGACGTTGGTGTTGGGCTCCGAGCCGAACTGGTTGGCACAACCACAGAAGAGCTTGGTGGCCGTGTCGAGCTCGACGTGGACCTCGAGGCCGACGACGAGCTCCCACCCGCCAGGCAGTGTCGGCTCGATCGGCGTGTCGTCGGTGGAGGCGGGGGCGACGAAGTCGGTCACGATACACCTCCACTCGCCGTTGCTTCGAGCACGGCAGCCACCTGGAATGTCAGCTCGTCGCCCAGCGCCGGGGCGAGCACCTGCACGCCGACCGGCATGCCGTCGTCACCCACACCGAACGGCACGGAAATGCCCGGGTGGCCAGTGAGGTTCGAGGGGATCGTGCACACGTCGTTCACGTACATCGTCATCGGGTCCGCCGTGCGCTCGCCGAGCCGGAAGGCGGTGGTGGGCGCGGTGGGGGTGACGAGCACGTCGACGTTCTCGTAAGCCTGTGCGAAGTCGCGCAGCATCATCGTGCGCACCTTGAGCGCCTTGCCGTAGAACGCGTCGTAGTAGCCGGCCGACAGGGCGTAGGTGCCGAGCATGATCCGGCGCTTCACCTCGGGACCGAACCCGGCAGTGCGGCTCGCGGTGTTCATCTCGCCGGTGGTGGGCGCGTCGACCCGCAGGCCGTACCGCACACCGTCGTAACGGGCGAGGTTGCTGGACGCCTCGGCCGGCGCGACGAGGTAGTAGGCGCTCAGCCCGAGCGTCGCGGACGGCACGGAGACTTCGCTCACGATGGCACCGGCCGCGCGGAGCACCTCGACTGCTTCGTTCGTACGGGCCAGGACATCGGCCGACAACCCGTCGACGGACCCCTCGCCGCCCGAGAGCTCCCGGATGACACCGACTCGCAGGCCATCGACACCGCGGTCGAGTACGGCCGATGCGTCCGGCGAGTAGTCGCGGATCGAGGTGGAATCGAGCGGGTCGGGACCGGCGATCACGTCGAACATGGCCGCGGCGTCGGCCACGGAGTTGGCGAAGGGACCGATCTGATCGAGTGACGACGCGAACGCGATGAGGCCGTAGCGACTCACCACTCCATACGTGGGCTTCATGCCGACCACGCCGCAGAACGCCGCGGGCTGACGGATCGAGCCTCCGGTGTCGCTGCCGATGCCGAGAGGTGTGAAGTTGGCCGCAACGGACGCGGCCGTGCCGCCGCTGCTGCCGCCGGGGACGCGGGAGATGTCGAGCGGGTTGCGAGTGGGTCCGAACGCGGAGTTCTCGGTGGACGAACCCATCGCGAACTCGTCGAGGTTGGTCTTGCCGACAGCGACCGCGCCGGCCGCTCGGAGTCGGGTCACAACGGTCGCGTCGTACGGGGGCTGCCAGCCTTCGAGGATCTTCGAGGAACACGTGGTCGGGATGCCCCGGGTGCACATGTTGTCCTTGAGCGCGAGCGGCACGCCGGCGAGCGGGCCCGGGTCGTCGCCTGCCGCGACGGCTGCGTCGACGCCCTCGGCTTCGGCACGCGCCGCGTCTGCGGTGACGACGTTGAACGCGTTGAGCTCACCGTCGCGATCATCGATCCGCGCGAGGTGTTCGTTCAGAACGTCGACTGCCGATCGTTCACCGGCGCGCACAGCTGCAGCGATCTCGAGCGCGGTCACGGCTCCTCCCCCAGCACGGGCGGCACGCGGAACTGGCCAGCCTCGTTAGCCGGCGCTTGTGCGAGCACTTCGTCGCGGTCGACCGACGCCACGATCTCATCGCGGCGCAGCACGTTGACGAGCGGCAGCGGATGCGACGTGGGCTCGATGTCGCCGACGTCGAGCGCCTCGATGTCGGCCGCGTGCTCCAGGATGTCGCCGAGTTGGCCGGTGAAGAGGTCGATCTCGTCGTCGGTCAACTCGAGGCGAGCCAGCCGGGCGACGTGCTCCACGTCGCCGCGGGAGATTCGTTCTGACATGGGGACAGAGGATACGCAGCAGATCGCCCGACACCCCGGGCGTTAGGGTGCCCGTCGTGTCCGCCCATGCCTTCCTCAGTCCCGAGTGGATCGCCGCGGTCAGGGCGATCCGCGACGAGTACCACGATCGGGTGACCGCCCCGGACTATCCCGTCCGCGCCAACGTGACCGTCGCCGAGGCTCCCTTCGGCGAGCCGACGATTGTCGGCCACATCGACACGACAGCCGGGGCGATCTCGCTCGAACTCGGCCACCTCGACGAGAGCGACTTCGCCATCGAGATGGCGTACGACGTCGCCCAGCAGATCTTCGTCGATCGCGATCCCCAGGCGCTCATGGGCATTCTCGTAGGCGGGCAGGTGAAGCTGACCGGAGACTCATCGAAGATTCTCGGGCTGGCTGGCATGGCGGCGCCGCCGGATCCCAACAACGAGTCGTCGGCGCTGGCGCGCGAGGTGATCGGCCGTATCGACGCCGTCACCGCGAAGTCGACTGACTAGCTGTCCGGAATCTCGGTCAGAAGTCGCACCTTCGTTCCGAACGGGTGGACCTCGCCTTGGTCCGGGTCTGTGAGGCGCACCGGCAACGCGGGATTTCCGACGACCCCGGAGACCTCGAAGCCTGCCGCCTCCAGATCAGCGGTCGCTTCTGCGACCGTCAGTCCGACCACGTTCGGGACCGGACGTGGCGCGGGTCCGCTGGAGACGATGATCTCGACGACAGAGTCCGCGTCCACGAAGGCGCCGACGCCAGGCGAGAACTCGATGACGGACCCGACAGGCACGTCCTCGCTACTGTCCTCGACGACCTCGCCGACCAGACGGCGATCAGCCAGAGCTTGGAGGGCGTCGTCCACGTCGAAAGAGTCGGGAACGGCGGGCACCTGACGCTGCGATGGGCCGGCCGACACCACGAGGTCGACCTCGGATCCCGGTTCGACCTCGGTCTGTCCCGGATCCAGCAAGAGCTCGACCACCAGGCCCGGCTCGACGGTCTCGCTCTCGATGGAGTCGACGGAGCCGAGCGACAGCCCGACGCTCTCGAGCAGCGCGCCGGCCGCGATCTCGGTCTCGCCGATCAACTCGGGCACCGTGACGAGCTCTGAACCCTTGGACACGACGACGGTGAGAATCTCGCCCTCGTCGAGTTCGGTGCCGGGAGGCGGGTCAACCGACAGCACCTCGCCGACGGCGCTGCCGTCCTGGCGGTCCTCCTCCAGACGCAGCACCCAACCACCGTCGAGCGCCGCGGCGGACGCAGCCTCCGAGTTCGCCCCGATCAGCTCGGGAACGACCGACGCCGGTGTCTGGGTGTCGCGAAAGGCGAGCAGCGCGCCGATCACAGCTGCGGCCGCGACCAGCACCGCGAGGACGGCCCACGGCCACCGCCGGTCGACGGGATCGTCCTCAGCCGGAAGTGCGGGCACAGGTCTCGGGGTGGATGCGACGATCGGATCGGCGACAAGTTGCGTCTGATCGCCCTCCGCCAGATCGATCTCTGGCCCGACCAAGGGCAGGGGTTCGGGACGAGGGAGATCCTCGGCCGCCTCGAGGAAGCCACGAACGAGGTCGGCCGCAGTCGGACGCTCGTCCGGATCGATCGCTCCGGCCCGGCGCAGCGTGGCACCGAGTGGTCCGAGATCCGGATGGGGTTCGAGCGGCTTCTCCGTGCGGGCCATCAGTGTTGCGATCGCCGTGTCGGCGGTGAACGGGAGCTCGCCGCTCACCGCCTCGTTCACGGTGAGCGCCAGCGCGTAGATGTCGGCCGCGGGGCCGACCTTCTCGCCGCGAGCCTGCTCGGGGGCGGCGTAGCGAGCCGTGCCGACCATCGATCCGTCCGGCTCCGTCCATCCCGCCTCCGCCAGCGCCCGGGCGAGCCCGAAGTCCGCGATGCGGAGCCGACCGGCATCACCGAAGAGAAGGTTGGCCGGCTTGATGTCGCGGTGGACCAGGCCTTCGCCGTGGGCGTACTCGAGCCCCCGCGCCGCCTCGAGCCCGACGAGCAGACCCTGTGACATGGACAGACGGTTGCCCCCGCGGATCATCGACTCCAGCGAACCGCCGCCCAAGTACTCGCTGACAAGATAGGGAACGCCGTCGTGGCCCCAGTCGTAGACACCGAGGACGTGTTGATGGTTCAGCGAAGCCGCCGATTGCGCCTCGGCTCGGAAGCGGCGCAAGAAGCTGTCGTCGGCGGCCAGTGCCTCGTGCAGGACCTTGACTGCGACGCGCCGACGCAACGTGACGTCGTCCGCCAGAAAGACCTGCGCGGAAGCACCCACGCCGATCGGCGCGACGATGCGGTAGCGCCCGCCGAGTACGCGCCCGACGGCGTCGCCGAAGTCTGAGGTGACCATTGTCGACAACGTACAAGGCACTCGACCACGGACGGTGGCTCCCCGGCCCGAGGTTGCGCCGGGTTATCTGCGATAATCGACGGCAATGGGCCGCAAGCAGCAACTCATCTTCACGGCGCTCCTCGTCGCAGGCGTGGGGATGTTCATCATCGCCGGGTTGATCGGACGTACGAATCCACCCGACGAAGCGACCCGCATCCGAGGAGTGGAGGCCATCGACCCCGAGCGGTTCGACGAGGTGCTTCAACAGAACCGGGTCGCGATCGACCTCGAACCAGGATTCGTCGTCCGCTCGTTCACGGTCTCGCCCGATGCCGGCTGCTCGGCGCCGGTGGAGGTCGTCGACTTCACCCGCATCACCGACGGGCTGAACATCTGGGTGTACCAGCCCGACGAGGGCAAGCCGATCAGTCAGCTCGCGCCCGATGACAACTGCGTCCGAGTGGTGATCGAAGACATCCAGCGACCGGGCGACACCGCCGAGGTCGAGTGGACCTTCACTGTCAACTGAGCTGATCCACCAGCGCGACGAGCTCGGTCATGGCGGGTGCCGGATCGCCGCCGACGACGATGCCGTGCATGCCGAGATCGCGCGCGGCTTGGACATTGGCGTCCATGTCGTCCAGGAAGACCGCCCGCTCAGCGGCAACGTCGAGCTCCGCGAGCGTGTGGAGATAGATCGCCGGGTCCGGCTTGCGCATGCCAACCGCTGAGCTGTCGGTCACGACGGACATCACGTCCATCGGCACGATCGAACGCCAGCCGCCGTTCTCCGACTCGGAGAATTCCTTGACGTTGTTGGTGATGATCGCCTGAGCGATTCCGCGACCATGGAGGTCCCGCACCGTGTCGGAGACGACCGAACGGTCGGCCGGGTCGTTGCCGAACTGGCTGAAGAAGTCCCTCAGCGTGAGCTCGACGCCGAACGCACCGATCGCCGCTTCGACGTCAGCCCACGCTTCCTTCAGCGTGATCTGCCCGCGCTCGAGTCGATGCCAGGTGTGGTCGCCGTCCAGGTGGTACGGCCCGAAGATCGCGCTGAACACCTCGTCGGGGTCGAGCCCGTGCTCGGTGGCCAGCCCGCCGACTGCATCCAACGGTCGACCCGAGAAGACCCCGCCGACATCCCAACACACCGCTTCGATCATGCGAGCAGATTGGCGGCGCCGGGCCGCGGAGACAAATCCGGTCGACAGCGGATCAGGTCGCGAGCGAGCCGGCGACCAGGCCGACTCCGATCGCGCATGCGGCGAGGACGGTCCAGGCGGCCAATGGCATGCGGTTCCAGCCTTGTTCCCACGCGTACTTCCAGCGGATCTGCGTCCACATCGCCCACAGGAACGCGCCGCCACCGAAAGCCGCGGCAATCGCAGCTTCGCCGCCGACGCTCAGGCCCGACGTCTCGCCCTGGCCGATCAGGTGCCGGCGGCAAAGATGAGCCCGACGAGCGCGGAGCGACCGAGCCACTTCGGCCACATGAGGTTCTCTTCGTTGTCGTCATTGGATGCGAAGACCACGACGACGATTGTCGCAGGCGAGCGCGGCTGCGGGCCGTCTCCTGTCAGCTCCAGCTGCCGTCGGTCTCCTGGCGGGCCATCTCGGCGAGCAGGAGGCGCGCTGGGTCTTGCCAGCCCTCCGGCTTGAGGATCTTGCCGTCGTCGCGACGGATCACCCGACCGTCGACGACCTTCTGCATGTTGGCCCCGTGGACGATGTCGAAGATCCGATCCAGGTTCAGTCCGTGGCGGACCGCTGTGTCACACATGTAGTAGATCGCGTCGACGAGAGCGTCGGCCTGCTCCGCGACGTCCATGGCCTCGCGCAGCTCTTCGAGCTCGTCATTGACCATCTCGGCGATGAACTCCACCGCGGTCGCGTCCATCAGCTGCGGCGTCTTGGGATTGTTGCCGTCCTGACAGGCGTCGCTGAACTGCTTGACGGATGTGGTGTAGCTCATGCGTCTTTTTCCTCTTTCCTGAATTCCTCGGGGAGCTGCCCGGTGTCGAGCAGCTCGGCGAACGCCACTTCGTCGATGACAGGCACGCCGGCGTTCTCGGCCTTGGTGACCTTGGAGGCCCCCGGCTCGGCGCCGATCACCAGCGCCAGCGTCTTCTTCGAGACGCTGCCGGGCGACTTGCCGCCACGGGCGACGATCGCCTCCTTGGCGCCGTCGCGGGTGAAGCCGTCCAGCGTGCCGCTCACGACGACCGCCTGTCCGTCGAGCGTCTTCTCAAGCGACTCGTCGATCTGCGCTGCCTCGAGCGTGAGGCCCGCGACGGCGAGACGGGCGACGAGGGCGCGGGCCGCGTCCTGTGCGAACCAGGCATGGACCGCTTCGGCGATCACGGTGCCGAACCCGTCGACCGCAGCGATCTCCTCCACGGTTGCTTCGATGATGCGATCCATCGTGCCGAACGACGAGGCCAGCGTCTGGGCGTTGACCTGGCCGATCTCCGGAATGCGAAGGCCGAAGAGCACGTTGCCGAGCGGCTTCTCCTTCGATGCCTCGATCGCACCGCGGAGGTTGTCGACCGACTTCTCCTTGAACCCTTCCATCGCGAGGATGGCCTCGAAGTCCAGCGAGTAGAGACCCGAGACGTCGTCCAGGAGGCCGGCGGTGACGAAACGGTCCACGTTCTTCTCGCCCAGGAACTCGATGTCCATCGCGGTGCGGCCGGCCCAGTGCTCGATCCGCCCGCGGACCTGGCGGGCGCAGGCGAAGTTCACGCAGTGGGTAGCCGCAACCCCGTCGGGGCGAACGAGCGGCTCACCGCAAACCGGGCAGTCGGTCGGAAAGGGCCAGGGCTTCGACCCCTTGGCGCGCTCGCTGAGGACGGGGCCGACCACCTCGGGAATGACATCGCCGGCTCGCCGCACGATCACTTTGTCGCCGGGACGGACGTCCTTCTCGGCGACCTGATCCTGGTTGTGCAGAGTGGCGGTGCCGACGGTGACCCCGCCGACGAACACCGGGTCGAGCACGGCGAACGGCGTCGCCTGGCCGGACGGCCCGATCGAGACCTCGATGTCGAGCAAGGTGGTGGTGCGTTCCTCCGGCGGGAGCTTGTAGGCGATGGCCCAGCGGGGCGCCTTGGCGTCGGCGCCGAGTTCCTGCTGGAGGCGGAGGTCGTTGACCTTGACGACCACGCCGTCGAATTCGTAGTCGAGGTCGTGGCGCATGGCGTTGAGCGCCTCGACCCGGGAGCTGACATCGCCGATCTCGGCACTGGTGACCGTGTGCTCGTTCACCGGGAAGCCGAGCGAGCCGAGCCATTCCAGGGTGGCGGTGTGGGTCTCGAGCTCAGGGCCACCCTCGACGAGTCCGAGTTGGTACGAGAAGAACGACAGGTCACGATCCGCGGTCATCGATGCCTCGATCTGACGGAGTGACCCGGCCGCCGTGTTGCGGGGGTTCACGTAGAGCTTCGGCTCGCGCCCGGCGGCCTCCGCGTCCTTGCGTTGGCGATCGTTGAGCGCTGCGAAGCTCGACAACGTCAGGTAGACCTCGCCTCGAACCTCGAGCACCGGCGGCGCCCCCGTCAGCTCGTTCGGGATGTCGGCGATCGTGCGGACGTTGTGGGTGACGTCTTCGCCAACGGCGCCGTCGCCGCGGGTTGCACCTTGCACGAGCACGCCATCTTCATAGCGAAGGCTGATGGCGAGCCCATCGAACTTGAGCTCGACGGAGAACTCCGGCACGGGCCGTCCTTCGAGCCGCCGCTCGACCCGCTCGCTCCAGCCGGCCAGCTCTTCGAGATCGAACGCGTTGTGCAGCGACATCATCCGCATTTCGTGCGTGACGGGAGCGAACGCGGTGTTGATCGGACCACCAACCCGGACGGTCGGCGAGTCAGGCGTGGCCAGATCCGGGTAAGCCTCTTCCAGCTCGAGGAGCTCGCGAAGCAGCCGGTCGTAGTCCGCATCGGGGATCTCCGACGCGTCCTGCTCGTAATACGCCTCGGCGTGACGGTTGATCACGTCGCGCAGCTCGGCGATCCGTTCGGCAGGGGTCGGGTCAGCCATCGGCGTGACCATAGTGCGGGGCAGTGACATCGCGGGTGGGCAGAGCGGGGATCCGTGTGGGAGCGTTTCCGGCGATGTTGGAGCGCCTCCGAGAGCAGCCCGAACGGCTCGTGCACTGGGCGGCGATCGCTGTTTGGATCGCAGTGTTCCTCGCGCTCGGCCCCGCACCCTCGGACGGTCTCGACGGATGGGACCGCAACGAGTTGATCCTCGATTGGCTCATGCAGTCGACGTGGTTCATCGGCGTGCTGATCTGTCTGGCGCTGCCCGCGCCGATCACGCTCACGGCAACCCGGATCGCCGTTCCCGCGACGATCCCGGTTTCCATCTGGGCCGCCGTCGAATCTGACGACACGACCACGGCCATCGTGGCGTCGGCGCTCACGATGGTGACGTCGGCATTGGTGCTGTCGTCCGCCTTCGGTGACCGCTTCATCGACGGGGCGAGTTACGGCGACGAGCGCCGCTTCGCACTCCGGCCACCCGGGCCCGTGCTCATCTGCCTTCTCGCGCCGACCTGGGCGGTGACGGTGGCCGCCGCGTTGGCGGGACCGCTGTTCCTCGCCGATCGCCAATGGGTGCTCGGCGCGGTGCTGGTGGCGGTCGGCTGGCCGATCGCGTTCCTCGCCGGGCGGGCGCTCAACAACCTTACGCAGCGCTTCGTGGTCTTCGTCCCGAACGGCTTCGTCGTCCACGATCTCCAGTCGATGGCCGAGCCGGTGCTCTTCCAGCAACGCGAGATCGCCGGGATCGGCCCGGCCCTTGCAGACACGACGGCGGCCGACATGACCAACGCGGCTCTCGGCCTCGCGCTGGAACTCAAGTTCGGCTCCGCGATCGAACTTCCGGTCGTGACCGGCCGGTCGACGACCGAGGATCAGTCCCTGCGCGCCATCCTGATCTCCCCCAGCCGCCCCGCATCCCTGATGCAGGTAGCCCAGGAGCGCGGCCTCCCCATCGCCTAGTTGAAGCGGGGGTCAGACACCCGCTACATCTCGGGGGCTCGGGTTGCTTGGCCGCCGCCGATGACGAGGTCGTCGACGTAGGCGACCACGCTTTGGCCGGGAGCCACTTTGCGGTGGGGGGCCGACCATTCGACGGCGTCACCAACCACGCGGCCCGGCTCGGGGGTGCCGTGGGCACTGCACTGGAGCATGACCTCACCGTCGACCGAGCCGCCCACCCAAGTCCACGACTCGAGGGGAGTCACAGAGACGGACAGATCGGCCTTCTCGCCGATGGTGACGGTGGCGCTCGCCGTGTCGACGTCGACCACGTAGCGGGGGTCCGTGCCACCGGCCAGACCGAGGCGCTTGCGCTGCCCGATCGTCACCATCTCGATGGCGGGCACCTCACCGACCTGCTCGCCGGCCGCGTCGACGACGCGACCACGGCGAAGCGGGATCCGGTCGCCGAGGAAGGTCTCCCGCCCGTGCTCGTTCGTGATGAAGCAGACGTCCTGGCTCTCGGGCTTGTTGGACGTACGCAGGTCCAGGTCCACGGCGATCGATCGGACGTCGGCCTTCGTCATCGCACCGAGCGGCAGCAGCAGGCGGCTGAGAACGGACTCGTCGAGCACGTGGAGTACGTAGGACTGGTCCTTTGCTCCATCCGCGCCGCGGCCCAGCCGCGGGCCGTCGGCGGTCGCAACGACGCGGGCGTGGTGTCCGGTCGCGACTGTCTCGAAGCCGAGGGCGTCGGCCCGGCGTAGGAGACGGTCGAACTTGAGGTGGCGGTTGCACTCGATGCACGGGTTCGGGGTTCGCCCGGCGGCGTGGTCCTCGACGTAGGGGGCGACGACGTCGCGTTCGAAGTCGTCGCCGAAGTTGAACGTGTGGTGCTCGATGCCGACACGGTCGGCCACGCGGCGGGCGTCGTCCACGTCACTGACGGCGCAGCAGCCGGTGTCGCTGGGTCCGCCCCAGAGCTTCATCGTGACCCCGACTACCTCGTGGCCGGCCTGCTGGAGCAGCGCCGCGGCGACGGAAGAATCGACGCCACCGGACATCATCACCATGACGCGGCCGTCGCCCGTAACCCCGGGCTCGTCGATGCGGTCGAAAGACACATGATCAGCGTAAGTTCTCCGACATGACTCGACGCACTCGTATTGCCGGGATCGGCTCTTTCGTTCCCGACCGCATCGTCACGAACGACGACATGACGCAGTGGATGGACACCTCCGACGAGTGGATCCAGACCCGTTCCGGCATCGAGCAGCGCCACTGGGTGGAGCCCGACAACACGACCACGAGCGACCTCGGTCTCGAGGCCGCCAACAAGGCGATGGCAGCGGCCGGCGTCACCCCTGCTGACCTCGACATGATTCTCTTCGCCACGCTCTCGCCGGACCACGAGTTCCCCGGTACGGCGTGTTTCCTCCAGGCCAAGCTCGGCTGCCCGGAGATCCCTGCAATCGACGTGCGCCAGCAGTGCAGCGGGTTCGTCTACGGCATGGCCCAGGCCGACATGTTCATCCGGGGCGGCATGGCCGACACGATCCTGTTGGTCGGCGCCGAGATCCACTCGAAGGGCCTCGACGTGTCCACCGAGGGTCGCGACATCACGGTTCTGTTCGGCGACGGCGCCGGCGCGGCGATACTCCAGGCCACCGATGTCGACGAGCCCGCGTCGCAGCCCCACATCTATTCGTCGCACCTCCACGCCGACGGCACCCACGCCAAGGAGCTGTGGACCGAGGGCCCGTCGATGACCTACGCCCCGAACCGGTGGGACAACGACTGGCTCGAGCGCAAGGCGCAGTATCCGTACATGAACGGCAAGAAGGTCTTCAAGCACGCCGTCACCCGGATGCCCGAGGTGGCCACCGAGGCGCTCGACGCCAACGGCTACACGGTCGAGGACGTGGACCTCTGGATCTTCCACCAGGCCAACATGCGCATCAACTACTTCGCCGCCAAGACGCTCGGCATCGAGGACGAAGACAAGGTGTTCAACACCATCCAGCGGTTCGGAAACACCACAGCGGCCACGATTCCGATCGGGCTCGACGAGGCGCTCAAGGCCGGGAAACTCGAGCCCGGCATGCTCGTCTGCATCGCCGCCTTCGGCGCCGGGTTCACCTGGGCCAGCTCGCTCGTCCGCTGGGGCTAGCGCTCCGGTCAGCCGCCGCCGTGGGCGCGGAGGTGACGGACAGCAGCCGGAATGATCTCGAGGGCGCGGTCCACATCGATCTCTGTCGACGACCAGCCGAGTGAGAGCCGCAGCGAGCCCTGGGCGACCTCTCGCGCCACACCCATGGCGGCAAGGACGTGGGACGGGTCCTGTGCGCCGCTCGAACACGACGACGCCGCGGACGCCCGCAGGCCCTCCTGGTCGAGGAGGAACAACAGCGCCTCGGCCTCGACCCCGGCGAGAATGACATGGGCGATCCCGGCGGCAACGGAGTCCGTGTCGCCCGGCCGGGCGACGGTGGCCACGACGCCGTCCCCGAGTTCGTCTTCGAGCCCGGCGATGAGACGATCGCGAAGCGCTCCGAGCCGGCCCACCTCCGCGGGTCGGCGTTCGACGGTGCGTCGCACAGCCTCCGCGAACGCAACGGCGCCCGCGACGTCGGGTGTGCCGGCGCGGCGGCCCCGTTCCTGGCCACCGCCGAGGATCTGCGCAGCGAGATCGATTCCGTTGCGCACGAACAGCGCGCCCGTGCCGATCGGCCCACCCAGCTTGTGTCCGGTGATCGATACGAGGTCGACGTCCGCGGTGGCGGCCGCCAGATCCATCCAGCTGACCGCCTGCACCGCATCGGTGTGCACGAGTGCGCCCGGGGCGCGATCGCGCACGACGGCGGCCAGCGCCGGGAGATCGTTGATCGCTCCCGTCTCGTTGTTCACGGCGATGAGCGACACGATCGTCACATCGTCGAGCCCGTCGAGCACCGCAGCGAGCGCATCGGGTGCGACTCGGCCGGCAGCGTCGAGGCCGACGGTGACACCACCGGCATGCTCGACCGGTTCGAGCACGGCGTGGTGCTCCCCCGCCGAACACACCGCGGTCCCGCCGCGAACGGCGAGGACACCACGCACCGCGAGGTTGTCAGCCTCGGAGCCGCCGCTCGTGAACACGACCTCGGCGGAGGGCCGGTCGAGCGCGGCCGCGAGAACATCACGGGCGTCGTCAAGGGCACGGCGAGCGTCTCGCGCCGCCTTGTGGGCACCGGTCGGGTTCGCATGGTGAGTGTCGGCCGCGGCGAGCCACGCCGTCCGCGCCTCAGGCCTCACCGGCGTGCTCGCCGCGTGGTCGAGGTAGATCTCAGAAGTCGTGCCGTCCACAACCATGCGGCCAGCCTAGGGAGACGTCTCGGCCCGCGGCAGACTGCAGCCATGGAGGGGTACGGGCCCGACAGCTACGGCGAGAGCTTCGCCGATGTCTACGACGACTGGTATGCGGACGTGAGCGACGTCGATGCCACCGTCGCCGGGATCCTTGCGCTCGCCGACGGCGGCGCCGTCCTCGAGCTGGGCATCGGCACGGGCCGCCTCGCGCTCCCTCTCGCGGCCGCAGGTCTTGCCGTCACCGGCGTCGATGCGTCGCCCGCGATGCTGGACGCCCTGCGGGCGAAGCCGGGAGCCGATGTCATCACGCTCGTCGAGGCGGACATGGCAGACCCGCCACTGGAGGCCGACGCCTTCGCCATCGCGTTCGCCGCGTTCAACACCTTCTTCAACCTGACCACCACACCCGCACAGCAGCGATGCGCCGCGGCCCTCGCTCGCGCCGTCCGGCCCGGCGGGTTCGTTGTGATCGAGGGGTTCGTCCCACCTGAGGGCGGCCTCTCGGACGGCGGCGTCTCGGTCCGCGAGATCGCCGCCGACCGCGCCGTACTCACCGCGTCCGAGCACGAAGCCGATGCCCAGGTGATTCGCGGTCAACACATCGACATCTCGAACGACGGCATCCGGATGCGGCCGTGGCAGCTCCACTACCGCACGCCAGAGCAGCTCGACGCGCTGTTCACCGAGGCCGGCTTCGAGTTCGAGTGCCGCCACGCCGGTTGGAGCCAGGAGCCGTTCTCGGCCGCCGCCGACGTCCACGTCAGCGTCTACCGACGACCGCCCGGCTGACGTGCGGCCGAGGGTCAGCCCATCGCGCCGGTGAGCAGCGGAATCTGCGGCCACTCGCGGGCCGTGCGCTTCATCTCGGAGAACCCGGGCCACTTGGCGAGCGTCATCACGGCGTCCCACAGCTCGACGGCCTCTTCCGGCGACGGCACCCGTGAGATCACCGGCCCGAAGAACGCCGGGCCACCATCGGCCATCGCGACGATCGGCGTACCGACGTCGTCGCCGGTACGGGCGAGCGCGTCCTCGGTATCGGCCCGGATCGCCGAGTCCTGTGACTCGTCGTGCAGGTGCTCGACGTAGCGCTCGGCGAGACCGCACGCTGCCAGCGCGGCCCGGGTGGCGTCCTCCTCGGCGTAGCCCGAAAGCACGTCGCCGGTGCCGTCTGGAAGCCGGTTCCAGATCCCGTCGCCCAGCGCGGTGTAGAGCGGGCCCATCGGCGCGCGTCCCTCCTCGGCCCGAACCGCCGACGCGACCCGCAAGCCCCGAAGCCCAAGCGAGTGGTACTCCGGATAGCCGGGCGGGAACTCGGTCGCATAGTCCCGCGTCTCGTTGAGGATGCGCAGACCGATGAAGCGCCAGTCGACCGACATGTCCTTCTGCTCCGCCACCAAGGTGACCCAGCGGCTCGTTATCCACGCGAACGGGCACACCGGGTCCCAGAAGAACTCCAGGTCGTAGGTCTCGTCATCAGCCATGGAGGCAATGTAGGATACGCAGCTACATCCGGAGCAGGGAGCGGAACCGCAGGGTTTGGTATGACACACATTCGGGTCGCAACCGACATCGACGCGACGCCCGCCGAGGTGTGGGCCGACGTCGAGAATATCTCGTCGCATGTCGAGTGGATGCACGATGCCGAGGCGATCACGTTCACCACGGAGGCCACCTCCGGCACGGGCGCAGCGTTCGACTGCGCCACGAAGATCGGCCCGATCCGGCTCATGGACAAGATGGAGGTGACGGAGTGGACGCCGGGCGAAGCCATGGGCATTCGCCACGTCGGCTTCGTCGCCGGCGTTGGTCGGTTCACTCTCACGCCCCTCGGCGACGACGGCTGTCACTTCGCGTGGGACGAGGAGCTGCGGTTCCCGTGGTGGATGGGCGGCCCGCTCGGCGGCATCGTCGGCGGCCGCATTCTCAAGGCGGTCTGGCGCCGCAACCTCCGCCTGCTGGCCGCGCGGTTCGCCTGAGTCAGACGACGGGATTCAGCGCGAGCTGGATGCCGGCGAAGAAGAGCAATCCGCCAAGGGCCAGTGCGGCCCCGATGGCGACCCACTCGTTCTGACGAGCTCGAATCGCGGCGATGTAGATCGCGCCGACCGCCGCTCCCGTCACGAGTCCACCCAAGTGTCCGCCGATGGAGATCTGCGGGATCGCGAATGTGATGAAGAGGTTCAGGGCGAGCACCGGCCCGAGCCCGCTTGCCCAGATGTTGACGCCTATCGAACGCTGAATCACCGCAATCGCACCGAACAGTCCGAAGATCGCCCCCGAGGCGCCCACTGTGAACTGGTCGGGCCCGAGCAGCATCACGCCCGCCGATCCACCGAGCAGCGAGACCAGATACAGGGCGATGAACCGGGGCCGATCGAAGACGCGTTCGAGCTGGGGACCCAGGATCCAGAGCGCATACATGTTGAACGCGATGTGGAGAATCGATGCGTGGAGAAATCCGGAGCTGATGAGACGGATGTATTCGCCCTCGGCGACGCCGATGACCGGGCCGCCCACGAAACGCCCCTGACCAATGAGTCCGAGGTCACGCTCAAGCTGGAAGTCGCTCGAGACCACGAAGTAGGCGAGGACGTTCAATCCGATCAAGATCTTCGTGAGGATCGGGTCGAACGTCGGTGCGCCCCGGAATACCTGCTGTTTCCCGCCCTTGACGCACTCGGGGCAGTGGAATCCGACCGACGCCTGATGCATGCACTGCGAGCAGATGGGGCGGTCGCATCTTTGGCAGACCACTCCGGCGCGGTGGGTCTGATGCCGATAGCAGCTGGTGACGTCTGTTTCGCGGGACGAATCGCTCACTGAGGCAACGGTACCGGCTGAGACCGGAGCTACTGGGCGCGAGTCGAGCCCATTCTCCGGCGAGGTCACCCGGAAGACCCCATCGGCGCCGGTAGCGTCGGGCGCCGTGGAGGGCGATTTCCTGTCCGATCCCCCCGACTTGGTCGCTGGTCTCGACCAGCTCGCGCAGCAGCCGACGCTGCTCGTCGCCTACGATTACGACGGCACCGTTGCCCCGATCGTCAATGATCCGATGAAGGCGCTTCCGCTCCGCGAAACGAGCGTGGCGCTGCGCAACCTCGCTGCGCTGCCCCAGACCGAGGTGGCAGTCATCTCCGGTCGCTCGCTCCACTATCTCGCAGCGCTCTCCCGGCTGCCGGCCAAGATCCACCTCGTCGGCTCCCATGGCACGGCGTTCGACATCGACTTCGCCCTCGATCTCGACCCGGCCCTCCGCGAGACGCGTCGTGCCCTTCTCGAGGAGCTCCAGAAGTTTACCGACGCCCATGCGGGGATGTCGCTCGAGAAGAAGCCGGCCTCGGTCGCCGTGCACTATCGCAATGTCGACGACGCGGAGGTCGACGACGTCCTCAGCCGCCTTGACGAGATCGCCGGCCAGTTCGAAGAGTTGACGGTGCGCCACGGCAAGAGGGTTTGCGAGCTGATCCTCGTGCCAACCGACAAAGGCCGGGCGCTCACGACGGTTCGGGGCAACGTCGGAGCGACCGCCGTCATGTTCCTCGGCGACGACCTGACGGACGAAGACGCGTTCGCCACACTGGCCGGCCCCGATGTCGGCGTGAAGGTCAGCGACGGCGACACGATCGCAGCGTTCTGCGTCGAGTCGCCCGACGACGTCGCCATTCTCCTCGCGGCCCTGTGCAGCCGCCGGGCCGACTGGCTCGGCGGCGCGGGCGCCGCTCCCATCGAGGACCACTCGATGCTGTCCGACCAACGCACCGCCGCGATCGTCACCCCCGATGCTCGCGTCACCTGGCTCTGCATGCCCCGAATCGACTCCGCGGCGATCTTCGCCGAGTTGCTGGGCGGCCCCGCCGCCTGCCACTTCTCTGTTCGTCCGACCGGACAGTCGGACGAGCCCACGCAGACGTACCTGGACGACTCGCTCGCGCTGCGCACCTCGTGGGATTCGATGTCGGTCGCCGACTATCTCGACTGCTCGGACGGCCGACCCAACCGCATCTCCGGTCGTACCGACCTCGTGCGGGTCATCGAGGGCAGTGGCTCCACCGTCATCGAGTTCGCTCCCCGTCTCGACTTCGGCCGCTTCCCCACGCAGCTCGAAGTCCGCGACGGTGGCCTCGAAGTCACCAACGCCCACGACCTCGTCGTCCTTCGAACGCCCGATGTGGAGTGGGACATCCTCGTCCACGGCGCCCACCAGACCGCCCGAGCCGAAGTGGATCTGTCGAGGGGACCGGTCACGCTCGAACTGCGATGCGGCACGGCTTCCCTGCGCCCCGACCGCAGCGACGAACGCGAACGGCGCGACCACACCACCGCGTTCTGGAGCGACTGGGTCCGCCGGCTCGACATCCCCCCGATCGAGGCGAGCCATGTGAAGCGCTCGGCGCTCACCCTCAAGGCGCTCTGCTACGGCCCAACCGGCGCGATCCTCGCCGCGGCCACCACCAGCCTCCCCGAGTTCATCGGTGGCGCCTCGTCGAAGACCTGGTCAGCGCCGTCGACCAGCGCTGGATGGAGCCCGACCAGGGCATCTGGGAAGTGCGCTCCGCTCCCCGCCACCACACCAACTCCAAGGTGATGTGCTAGGTCACCGTCGACCGCGCGATCCACATCGCCGAGGACCTGTTCGGCCGCGAACGCCCGGAATGGATCGTGCTGCGCGATCAGATCGAGAAGGACATCCTGACCAACGGATAGAACGATGAGGTCGGCTCGTTCACGACCGCCTACGACGGCACCGACCTCGACGCCTCGGTGCTGGCCATCGGCCTCTTCGGGCTCCTCGATGCCGGCGATCCCCGTTTCCGGGCCACCGTGGAAGCCGTGGAGACCTGGCTGCGCACCGGCGACACCGTTTACCGCTATAAGCACGAAGACGGCCTCCCCGGCGAAGAGGGCGGCTTCAATCTCATGACGAGCTGGCTCATCGACGCCAAACTGCTCATCGGCGACGTCGAAGAGGCCGAGTACCTGTTCGGCCGCTACCTCGACCTCGCCGGCCAAACCGGTCTGATCCCGGAGGAAGTGGACCCACACAACGGGCGCGGCCTCGGCAACCATCCGCAGGCCTATTCCCACCTCGGACTGATCACGAACGCCTGCAACCTCGCCGCCATCGAAGCCAACGGCCGCGAGGCGTAGCGCCTAGAGCGAGACGGCGCTCTCGCTCATGCCCAGCGCGTTGATCTCAACGACTTCGGTGACGCCCTCGACGCGGTCCTTCATGATCCGCTCGATCCCCGCCTTCAACGTCTGCGTGGACGCGGGGCAGGTGACGCACGCGCCCATCAACTCGACCGTGACAACGCCCGACTCCTCGTCGACCTCGATGAGCGCGATATCACCCTCATCGGCCTGAACCGCCGGACGAATCGCGGTGATGACCTTCTCGACCTGCTCGCGCAACACGTACTCCGGAATCAACGGGGGGCTCCCTCGAGTCTGCCAGCCACCTGCTGAAACAACGACATCGGCCCGGTATTCCCACCCACTCCAACGAATCCGTAGGGTGAACCCATGCTGTTCGGCGCACTCCTCGCCCACCAGGGCGGATGGGACGAGATCCTCCTCGTCGCCGGGCCGATCGTCGTCTTCGCTTCGCTGCTGCTGGTCGCGCGGCATCGTGCCGTCGCCCAGGCGTCACTCGACGCGGATGTCGGCTCCGAGGGCGTTTAGCTTCCCGGCGATGTCGTCGTAGCCGCGGGCAACGTGGTGCGCCTCGGCAACGACCGTCTCACCCTCGGCGGCGAGTCCGGCGATGACGAGCGCAGCACCGGCGCGAATGTCGTGCGCCTTCACCGGAGCGCCCGAGAGACGCTCGACGCCGCGGACCACGGCATGGTGGCTGTGGGTGTCGATGTCGGCGCCCATCCGCCGCAGTTCGTCGACGTAGCGGAAGCGACCGGCGAAGAGATTCTCCGTGACGATGCCCACGCCGTCAGCTGTCGCGAGCACGGCGACGAGAAAGGGCTTGAAGTCCGTGGCCAGGCCCGGATACGGCAGCGTGGAGCAGTCGCTCGCCCGCAGCCGTGCACCCGCGAACGCCCAGATGCCGTCGGCGTCGGGCGAGATCCGCATTCCCATCTCGCCGAACTTCTGACACAGCATCACCATGTGGTCGTGGCGGGCGCCCTCGATCGTCATCTCACCGCCGGCGACGGCGAGCGCCGACAGGTACGTCGCGGCCTCGATGCGATCGGGGATCACCGTGTGATCGGCAGAGTGGAGCTCCTCGACACCCTCGATGGAGATCGTGGAGGAACCGGAGCCCTCGATGCGGGCACCCATCTTGTTGAGCAGCTCGCAGAGATCGGCAATCTCCGGCTCGCGGGCGGCGTTGTCGATCACCGTCTTGCCTTTGGCCCGAACGGCGGCCGTGACGAGGTTCTCTGTGGCGCCGACGCTCGGGAACTCGAGCAGCACTCGTGCCCCCAAGAGGTTCGGGGCGGACGCATGGATGTAGCCGTGTTTCGTCTCGAACTCGACGCCGAGTTCGGTTAGGCCTCGGACGTGCATGTCGATCGGTCGGGGGCCGAAGTCGTCGCCTCCCGGCAACGCCACCCGCGCTTCGCCACAGCGGGCCAGCATGGGTCCGAGGACGACGATCGACGCCCGGAACTGCTCCACGAGCTCGTACGGCGCAACCGGTTCGATCGTGGCGGGCACCGTGATCTCGAGGATCGGCGCCGCGCTGTCATCCCAGTCCACAGACGTCCCCGTGGCCCGGAGGAGATCCGACATCAAGGCAACGTCGGTGATTCGCGGAACGTTGGCGAAGCGGTACGTGCCCTCAGCCAGCAGCGTCGCCGCCATCAGCTTGAGCGCGCTGTTCTTTGCGCCGCCGACACGGATCGTGCCGTCCAGGCGGTTTCCGCCGGTGACGAGGATGCGCTGCGGGTCAGACATCAGACCCAAGTCTGCCAGCGAATCAAGGCCGCTACGGCCATTGCAAGCACCACCACGACGATGAAGGGCGCCTTGCGCCAGGCGGCGACAGCGCCCACCACCATGCCCGCGGCTCGAGCATCGACTTGCAGTGCCCGATCGGTGCCAAGCGAGCCGACCGCAATCAGCGCCGCGAAGAGGGCCGCCGGAATCAGCGCCGCGAGGTCCGGGAACCAACGCAGGATGCCCTGTGTTGATCGGCCTTCGACGGCAAGGCGAGCCAGGACGGCGTGGCCGAACATCTTGCACCCGTAGGCGCCGACGACGAGCACGATGAGGGCCGGCCAGCTCACGACGCCGGTCCTCTGACCCGCCACCACAGGGCAGGACCGACCGCGATCGCGGCGACGAGCAATGGCACCCCGGCCGGTGAGAGCGGGACCATGACGATCGCGAGAGCGGCGCCGAGGACCGCTGCGACGCGCCCCGGGGCCTCACGCAGGTGCGGCACGAGCAGCGACAGGAACGCCGCAGGGAACGCGACATCGAGCCCCCACGCCTCGGGTTCCCCGATGAGAGCACCGAGCAGCGCGCCGGCGATCGACCCGATGTTCCAGAGCGACCACAGCCATATTCCCGTCCACCAGAACGCGTCAGCTGCCGTGGCATCGTCGTCCTGGACGCTCGCCATCGCCGTGGTCTCGTCGATCGTCATGTGCACCGCCAGAGCGCGGGTCCCGACTGCCCCCCGGAACAGCCGGGCGACGACCGGCCCGTAGAGCGCGTTGCGGGCGGCGAGCAGCATCGCCGACCCGACAGCCGCGCCGCTCGATCCGCCGCTGTCGATAACGGATACGGCCGCGAACTGCGACGCGCCGGTGAAGACCAGCGTGGACATCACGATCACCTGGGGCAGCGACAGCCCCGC
Organism: Acidimicrobiales bacterium; assembly: GCA_029246685.1. Taxonomy (GTDB): domain Bacteria; phylum Actinomycetota; class Acidimicrobiia; order Acidimicrobiales; family Aldehydirespiratoraceae; genus JAJRXC01. Next base: position 162,292 of record JAQWMR010000016.1, read on the forward strand.
GGCCTCGGCCAACACACCGAATGTCACCGCGACCACGCCGACGGCGATCGCGAGGAACAGCCCTTCGCGGCGATGTACGGCCATCTCAGAACAGACGATCGTGGAGCTCTGACACCAGCGCGGCGATCTCGTCCGCGGCCGCGTCGAAGTCGGGTTGTTCACCGCCGCCGGGATCGATCACTTCTTCCCATTCCTCGAACTCGACTGCGTCGAGCCCGAGCTCGGCAACCCGATCGGCCAGCGAGCCATCAGCGGGTTCGGCGAGATCTCGCACGATGCGCTTGAGGCTGGCCGTGATCGGTGCAGCCTCCGGGTGCATACGCCGGATCCACTTCAGATGATCGGGCTCCATCGCCACGATCACCGTCGCCCGCTCGATGTCGACGGGCGTGACCTGGTGGCTCCGATGGTGGGGGTCTCGGATGCCGTGGCGTTCCAACGCCGTGCGAGTGCGGACGCTCATGATCTGTCCGGGCAGCACGTGCGTTCCGCCGCTCGACACCGAGACCGCCGGTTGATCGCCGAGCCGACACCGCAGCATCGCCGATCCCATGACCGAGCGGGCCGCGTTGCCCGTGCAGAGGAAGTAGACGAGCGGGCGGTCGACGTCGTCGTCCGGGCGCGGCGCCTCGGTGGTGGACGCGGTCGTCATGGCTTCGGACGGCGGGGCGCCGGGTCCGGGGCATCACCGTCGTCGAGCTCGCGTAGATTGCGCTCGAGGCCGTCGTAGTCGACACGGATGAAGAACGCCTCGGCTTCGGCGGTCACCGGGGCATCGGCGTCGTCGGCCGTGCCAGCGATGATGCAGTCGGCCTTCACGGTGATCCGCCGTTCGCGCGTTTCGGCGATCCACGCGCGGAATCGAAGGTCTGTGTCGAGCGGGGTCGGACGCCGGTATCGCACCGTGAGCCGGCCGGTCATGCCCGGGGCGCCGCCGGCGAGGCGCTGACCGCCGCCCAGCAGCTCATCGAACAGGCCGGCGAGAATGCCGCCGTGCACCGCCCGGGGCGGGCCCTCGTAGCGGCGATCGAGCCGGACAGTGCCGATGAGGGCCGGGGTGCCGTCGGCCAGTTCGCCGGGGCGGATCGTCATCGGCGGGGCGACGGTGTTCAGTCGGCCGGAGAAGGTGGAGAGCTGTCGGTAGGAGCGTGCGGTGTCGCGCTCGGCCTCCGGCATCTCGTACCAACGCAGGCGGGGCGCGCCGTCAACCAGCGCCTCGGCTGCAGCCTCGAGGTGTTCGAGGACGCTCGCGCGCGCGTCTTCAGGGACCTCCCGGGTGTGGATCGCGGATCCCAGCTCGCGCAGCGCGGCCACGATCGCTTCGTCCTCGCGCCCCTCGGTTCGTCCCATCAGTTCATTCTGCGTCGGCGAGACGCGAGAGCAACCCGAGGGTGGTCGATTCCAATGCCGCCGACGCGGCCGCGAGGTTGGCGGAGAACTGGTCCGGCGTCGGGACGGCCGAGTCCACGAGATCGGTGACGGTCTTGATCCCGCCGACGGGCACGCCATGGAGGTGACACACCCACGCGACCGCGGCGGCCTCCATCTCCTTCGCGACCCCGCCGTTATCGACGATCCGGTCGTGGTCGGTCGGCGACTCGTCCAGGCTGTCCCCGGTGGTGACGATGCCCAGCTCGCACCCGAGCGCCTCGGCGTGGGTGCGGAGATCTGCTGCCGGCAGGTCGCCGTCGGCGAACGCCTGAAAGCCGGGAAGATCGATGCGGCGGTCATGGCAGCTGAAGTGGGGCCAGGCGAGGTACGTGGTCCCGATCGACGCTCCGGCTCGCGTCCATCCACCGCACGTGCCGACCGTGAGCACCAGGTCCGGCGGCTCGGGCAGATTCAGCACGACGTGGGTGGTGAGGGCGGCCGCCGTCGTGCCGATGCAGGGAATGCCGGTGATCGGGTCGGTGCCGTTCACGGCGAGCACAAGCTCCGGCCACGAGGGGCCCGCTGGCGCCCCGGCAAGCCGGACCGGCAGTGCCGAAGCCCATCCGGGGCTCGCGAGATCCTGTGCGCCGACGGCTCGGCGTAGCGGCGCCGCTTCCGCCTCCATCGCCATGACGATCGCGACGCGGCGAACCGGCTCGGAGTTGGGCATCGCCGGAGCGTAGGGCGCCCCGACGTCCAAGAGAGACAACGACGGAGTTTCGCCATGCGCATGCATTCCTCCAACTGCAACCTCTGTGGAGACCGCCACGCTCGCGTCCGTGAAGGCCGCCTTGGCCGCTACCGGGTCACCTGCGCCGACTGCGAAGCCCGCAAGGGTTCGCACCTCGTAAGGACGACCCAGGGCTAGGCGAGCCGCATGGTGGTCGGGCATCCACCGTCCCTCATCGGCTGACCAAGCCCTCGTCGGCTGATCAGATTTCGAGCGCGTCCGCCACTCGATCGCGATGCCCACGGGCGTCGCCGTACGTCGCCGCGAGCGCCCAGCCCCGCTTAAGCCACAGCTGCAGGTCGTACTCGAAGGTGTAACCGATGGCGCCATGGCACTGCAGCGCGGCGCGACAGGCCTCGTCGACCGCGTCTGACGCAGTGGACTTCGCCATGGACACATCGCGGCCCCGGGTGACGGGGTCGTGGGTCTCGGGATGGGCGACGGACCATGCGGCCCGATACACGAGCGGCGCCGAGAACTCGATACCGATGCGAACGTTGGCCAGGTGGTGCTTCACGGCCTGATAGGAGCCGACCGGCTTGCCGAACTGGTGACGCTCGCCGACGTACTCGACCGTCGCATCGAGCAGCCGCCGCGCAACGCCGATGCACTGGGCCGCCGTGCCGAGCGCGGCACGATCGTTGGCCAATGCCGCATCGGCACCGCCGAGATCGGCGCATTCACCCGTGAGTTCGACGCGGGCCAAGCGACGTGATTGATCGATGGATTCCGCTCCGGTGACCGTGAACGCATCCGCGGGTACAGCCACGAGCGCGCCGTCGTCTTCGGCAACCAAGGCGTCGACAGAGGCGGCGGCGAGCACGTTGGGGCCGCCGCCCGACAGGGCCACCGAGTATCGGGTCGCGCCGCCGATGGCCGCCTCGATGAGCTCGCTGCCCGCCTCGGCAAGCGCGGGGACCGCCACAGCCGCATGCTCCATCAAGGGTTCAGGAACTCCTGCGTAACCGGCTTCCTCCAGGATTCGGACGAGGCCCACCTCGTCCATCCCGAGCCCGCCGGCGTCCTCCGGCGCGAGCACCGCGAGCACGCCCATCTCGGCGAGCGCGTCCCAGAGGCCCGGCACGCGGCCGTCCTCGTTGTCCCAACTCGCGCGCACAGCCTCAGGCGGGCAGAGGTCGGCGAAGAGGTCGCGGACCGTGTCACGGAACATGTCTTGTTCGTCGGTGAATGCGAACTTCATCGCCACTACCTCCGGGGAAGACCGAGCACCCGCTCGGCGATGATGTTGCGCTGGATCTCGTTGGTTCCGGCGTAGATGGGGCCGGAGAGAGCGAAGACGTAGCCGTCCAGCCAGTCGTTGTCGTCGACGACCTCACCGGTGTCGCCGAGCAGGCGGAGTGCGGTGGCGTGGAGCTCGAGGTCCAGCTCGGACCAGAAGACCTTGCCGAGGCTGGCCTCAGAGCCGATCTCGGCACCCTCCATCAGGCCGGCCGCCAGCTGGTACGTCTGCCACCGATAGGCCTGCGCTTTGATCCAGGCGTCGGTGACCTCGTCGCGCAGACGGGCGTCGACGTCGTGATCCTGTTCCTTCATCGCGCGCACGAGCGCAGTCAGACGCTCCACGGCGGCCATGAACCGGCCCGGGCTGCGGAGGTTCAAGCCTCGCTCCGAGCCTGCTGCCGCCATGGCAACCGCCCAACCCTGACCCTCTTCGCCGAGGACGTTGTCCACGGAGACACGGCAGTTGTCGAAGAACAGCTCGGCGAACCCCGGCTCGCCGTCGAGCCGACCGATCGGTCGGCGCTCCATGCCCGGCGCATCCGCCGGCACGAGGAGGTAGGTGAGTCCGGCATGGCGCTCGGCCTCCGGATCCGTGCGGACGATGCAGAAGATCCAGTCCGCGAAGGCACCGCGGCTGCACCAGGTCTTCTGACCGTTCAGCACGTAGTGGTCGCCGTCGCGGATCGCCTTGGTCTTGATGGCCGCCAGATCAGATCCGGCCTCCGGCTCGCTCCAACCCTGCGCCCAGATGTGCTCGCCACTGGCCATCTTGGGAAGGAAGTAGTCCTGCTGTTCCTGGGTACCGAAGTTGAAGATCGTCGGGGCGAGGAGGTTCACGCCGTTGGCGCTGACGCGGCCGGGCACGCCCGACAGCCAGTACTCCTCTTCGTAGATCAGCCACTCGATGAGGTCGCAGTCGCGTCCGCCGCAGGCCGTGGGCCATCCGGGGACCGACCAGCCACCGTCGAACAGCACCCGCTCCCACTCGCGATGCACCTCGAAGCCCTCGGGAGTGTCCATGGACGCGATCTGGCCCGGGTTGTTGGCCTGGAGCCAGGAGCGGCACTCCTCGCGGAAGTCGATGTAGCGGGATGCGAGCTCGAGGTCCATCAGCGGAATTCGCTCTTGCGGACGCCCGCCGGATCGAACACGTCGCGGATGAGGGCGAGTTCCTCGTCGGTCGGCGGCCGGCTCTCCGGAACGTCGCCCGTCACCGTCAGCTCGAACGGCGACGCTTCCTGCGCCTGTTCGAGCGTGACCCCCGGATGCAGCGACCGCACTCGCATGGTGCGGTCGTCGGACTCGAAGTCGTAGGCGCCGAGATCGGTCACAACGCGCCGGATCTCGAAGTTGGCTCGACTGGCCTCCGGCAGTTCCGCGATGCGGTCGTAGCCGGGGCCGGAGACGACGTCGACGGTCTCGCTGAAGGCGCGAGTTTGGTTGGGCACCCAGTAGGTGGTCGCGTGGTTGATCAAGTTGCCTGGGGCGCCCCGCATGCCGAGGAGCTGCGCTTTGGGCTTGCGGTACTCACCGATTGCGGCGAAGTTCTGGTTGCCGTACTTGTCGATCTGGCTGGCGCCCATCACCACGTGGCGCTTGCCGGACCAGACCTGATCGAAGATCGATCGGAACGGCATGTAGGACTCGATCACCGCATCGCTGGGGTCGCCGCCGAAGGGGAGATTGCCCTCGATCGCGTAGGCGATCGTGTCGGTGAGCATGAGGTCCGGTTCGAACGTGGCGCGGGCGAGCCGACTGGCGATCACCGGGACCGGGCCCATGGGGTTGCACAGCACCTCGCCGTCGCCTCGGAACGCCTCGGCGAGGGCAACGACACAGATTTCGTCGAGCGTGACGTCGTTCGTCGTCTGGTCGGACATCAGTTGCCCCTTTCCTCGAGCTTGGCTCGGTACGCCTCGTGGGACTCGAGTTCCAGCCAGTTGGCCCGGAACTGCGCCCACGCGTCGGGGTCCTTGGCGGTCGCCGCGTATTCCTTCTGGAACGCCTCGTCGCGGCCGTAGTCCGGCGGGCACTCGGTGAAGTGGGCGCCCATCGGCGCCTCGACGACGCCGTCCACATGGACGCGCGGAATCTTGAGTGTGTAGACAGGGCCTTCGTTCAGGAAGTCCTCGGTGGGGATGACCTTCTCCGCCGACATATACGTCTTGGCACCGGCCATCGCAAAGAGATCGTCGAAGTACAGATCCGGGCCCAGGAACTGACCGTTGCCCTTCGCGTCGGCTCGATTCATGTGGAGGAGCACGGCGTCCATCTCGAACGCGGGGATCGCCACGAGCTCCTCGCCGTCGTCATAGGGCGAACGCACGGTCTTGAGGCCGGGGTTCTCCGAGAGCATGGCGGTGCCGAGCCCGGCTCGGGTTGGGTAGAAGGGCACGCGGTGCGCCGCAGCCATGAGTCCGAGGTAGAAGGCGCCCTCGTCGAGTTCCATGAAGTCGTCGAGGGAACCGGCCTGGCGAGCGGCCCGGAAGTGCGGTTCGAGCGGGATGGAGTCGAGCGAGACGAATCCGTAGGTGACCTTGCAGGCCTTGCCGGCGGCGGTGAGAATGCCGACGTCGGGGCCGCCGTAGCTGACGATGTGGAGATCGGTGAGGTCGCTGCGCAGGATCGCCCGCACGAGTGACATCGGCTTGCGGCGCGAGCCCCAACCACCGATCCCGATGGTCATACCGCTGTCGAGTTCGGCGATGACCTCATCTTCGGTCATCCGTTTGTCCGGCACGTTGTCCTCCCAGCTCCCGCCTGACGGCACGAGCCTGCCTCGTGGACCTCTGACGGTCTGTCAGAAACCGCTCTGACGGTAGGGCACGGCTAGGAGGCGTGCGAACACGTGCGGGTAGGGTTTCGCGCATGACCGACCCGCTCGACATGTCAGGCCGCACCGTCATCGTCACCGGTGGCACCAAGGGTCTCGGCAAGGTCATCGCCGAACGCTTCCTGGAGCAGGGCGCCGATGTCGTCATCTGCGCTCGCCGCGAGCCCGAGGCGCTCGTTGCCGCCGACGGACGGGCGGCCTCCTTCGTGGCCTGCGATGTGCGCGAGCCGGAGCAGGTGGCAGCAGTCGTCGCCGCCGCGATCGAGGCCACGGGCCGCATCGACGTACTCGTGAACAACGCCGGCGGCGCGCCCCCGGCGGACTCGGCAACCGTGTCGCCTCGCTTCAACGAGAAGATCATCGCGCTCAACCTGCTGGCTCCCCTCTCGTTCGCTCAGGCCGTCCATGACCAGATGCAGAGCCAGGACGACGGCGGTGTGATCGTCAACATCGGTTCGGTGTCGGGCACTCGGCCCAACCCGGCGGGAGTGGCGTACGGCGCCGCCAAGGCGGGCCTCATCAACGTAACGGAGACGCTCGCGCACGAGTGGGGCCCGAAGATTCGGGTGATCGCGCCGGTCGTCGGTCTGATCGTCACCGAGGAAGCCCATCTCTTCTACGGCGACCAGGCCGGCATCGACGCAGTCGGCGAGACGATCGCGCTCGGCCGCATGGGCGTGCCCGAGGAGATTGCCGACGTCGTGCTGTTCTGTGCATCGCCGCTCGCTCGCTGGGTGAGCGGCTGCACCATCCCGGTACACGGCGGCGACGACAAGCCGTCGTACCTCGGCGCGTCCACGGGCGAGGTCACCCAGGGCGAGGCATGACCGCACGAGTCGGCGCCGCGCTCGCGGTCGGAGTCCTGCTCGTGCTCGTTCTCGTCGACCCGGCGATGGCCCAGGACGACATCTCCGATTCGTGCCGCACGATCATCGGGTGCGTCGACGCAGGCCCGAAACCCCAGAACCCCGGCGACCGCGGCGGCTACGCCCAACTCCTGACGCTTCTCGTGTTGGTCGGCGGCGTGAGCTTCATCGGCTGGCGAGTAGTCCGTAGCGCCCGCGCCAACGCCGCGGCCTGACCGCTAATCGCCGGGCGCTTCGCCGATCTCCTGGAGCGCGTCACGGATCGCGAGACGGAGACGTCGAGCCTGCTCCGGCGCGAGGTGCGTCATGAGCCCCTCGGCGGGTCGCCCGACCTCCTCGACGGTGAGCACAACCCGCGGCTCGGCGTCGTCGTAGTCGTCGGAGATCTGGATCGCCCATGACACAGGTGCGAGATCGTCCTCCCACCCCGGAGGAATGTCCGCTGCCGTCGCCGGATAGTCATCGATCGATCGCTTCATCCCCGCTTCTTAACCGAGTTGCGCGTACATAGCCCGCGCAACTCACCCCAGAACGCAGAGTTCCAGCGGAGATGAAGCGGGTGTCTGACACCAGTTGTCGCGGGCGGGAGGTCGTGGCACTCGTGTCCGAGAGACAATGTCCGGACTAATACCTGACAAAAATGATCGGAATTGTGTGCATTGGCCTTTGGCCTGCTCATATGGTGTCCAACAGGAATCCCGACTGTCCTGATCATAATTACCTGGATTAACTGATGACCCTCCTTGAGACCCGTCCGACCGGCACTCCGGTCGCCCTGCGCACCGGACGCCGCTACACCGCGGCCGACGTTGCCGCGATGAGCGAGTCGTTCGAAGGTTGTCACCCCTCAGAGGTGATCGGTTGGTCGGTCGAGGAGTTCGGTTCTCGACTCTCGTTGAGCGCCTCGTTCGCCGACACGCTGCTCATCGACCTGGCGACCAAGGTGGAGCCCGACATCGAGGTCGTCTTCATCGACACCGGCTTCCACTTCGCGGAGACGCTCGCCACGGCGAGACAAGCAATGAGCCGATATGCGCTCAACCTCACGGTCCTTCGTCCGCTCCCGACGGCAGCTGACGTGTGGGCGCACGGGGTCGACACGTGCTGCGGAAGCCGCAAGGTCGCGCCGCTCGAGCGTCACCTCGTCGCCAACGCCGATGCGTGGCTGAGCGGCCTTCGTCGGTCCGACAGTCCAGAGCGAGGCGATGCGCCGATCGTGAGCCTCGACCTTCGCGGGCTCGTGAAGATCAACCCGATGGCGGACTGGTCGAGTGACGACGCCGAGCGCTACATCCTCGAGAACGACGTCCTCATCAACCCACTCGCGTTCGAGGGCTACCCCTCGATCGGCTGCTGGCCGTGCACCGAGCCGGCTGATTCGTCCGATCCCCGCTCGGGCCGCTGGTCCGGCTCCGAAAAGACGGAATGTGGTCTCCACGCATGAGCGCCACCTACGCCGTCAACCTCGACCTGTCCGGCCGACCCGCCCTCGTAGTGGGTGGTGGTCGGGTCGCGGCCCGCAAGGTCACCGGACTGCTGCGGGCCGGCGCCGATGTCACCGTCGTCTCCCCCACCGCGGTTCCCGAGATTGCCGACGATCCCGACGTCCGCTGGTTCCAGCGGCCGTACCAGCGGGGCGAAGTCGCCTCGTACCGCCTTGCGATCACGGCAACCGACGACGCTGACGTCAACGCACAGGTCGCAAGCGACGCCGACTCGGCCGGTGTCTTCGTGAACTCCGCCGACGACCCCGCCAACTGCTCGTTCACGCTGCCGGCGGTGGCTCGCCGAGGCGACGTCCAGGTGGCGATCTCCACGAACGGCCGAAGCCCGGCGCTCTCGCGTTGGCTGCGGCGCCGCTACGAGCGGGAGCTGAGCGCGGGCTACGACCAACTCCTCGATCTCCTCTCGGAGGTCCGAGCTGAGGTTCGTGCCGCCAAGGGCACTTCGGAAGTCGCAGGCTGGGACGACGCGCTCGACGCCGATCTCCTCGGCCTCGTTCGCAGCGGCCGCATCAACGATGCCCGCACGGTTCTGCTCGACTCCCTCGGCATCGACGACACCGTCCCGACGGAGGTCGCATCGTGACTGTCCATCTGGTCGGCGCAGGCCCGGGCGATCCCGAGCTGCTCACCGTGAAGGCCGTCCGCCTGCTCGAGCAGGCTGACGTCGTCGTCTACGACCGCCTTGTCGATCCCCGGATCCTCGAGCTCGCGGCGCCGTGGGCCGAGATGGTCGACGTCGGCAAGCGCCCCGGCGCGCCGAGCGACGCCCAGGCCCGCATCAACGAAATCCTCGTGGACCGGGGCCGCCGCTTCGACTGCGTCGTCCGCCTCAAGGGCGGCGATCCATTCGTCTTCGGGCGGGGCGGCGAAGAGGCACTCGAGCTGCGGGCCGCCGGCATCGAGGTGGCCGAAGTCCCCGGCATCACATCGGCCATCGCGGCTCCGGCAGCCGCCGGCATCCCCGTCACCATGCGGGGCATCAGCAGCGGCTTCACCGTGGTCACGGCCCATCAGGACCCCCACGCCGACCGGCGGCTCGATTGGGACGCGCTCGCTCAGAGCGGCACCACCCTCGTGATCCTCATGGGCGCCAGCCGCACGGCTATGATCAGCGACCGACTCATTCAGGGCGGCCTCGAGCCGACCACTCCGGTCGCCGTCGTCCATGCGGCGACCACCACCACGCAGGACGTGCAGCGCACAACGCTCGCCGGCCTGCCGGAGCTCACCGTGGTCAACCCGTCGACGCTCGTCGTCGGCGCCGTTGCCGCTCAGTCCGTTCTCGACCTGCCGGCCATCAGCCGGCTCACCACTGATTTCACCCAGGAAGGCACAAACCGATGACCCTTCTCGAGCCATCCATCCCGACCATCGACATCGACCCCGATGTGCAGGCCGACGTCGACAAGTTCCGCGAGGTGCTGGCCGGCTATCAGACCGGCGACGTGACCGAAGACGTGTTCCGCGTTTTCCGGCTCACCAACGGCATCTACGGGCAGCGCCAGGGCGGCACCAACCAGATGGTGCGCGTCAAGGTGCCCTACGGCTCGATGCAGCCGGAGCAGTTCGACATGATCGCCAACCTGGTGGAGCGCTACAGCCGCGGCTGGGCCCACATCACCACCCGTCAGAACCTGCAGTTCCACTACGTGCAGTTGGATCAGATCCCGGACGTCATGCAGCACCTCGCGTCCGTCGGGCTCACCACCCGTGAGGCCTGCGGCGACACCGTCCGCAACGTGCAGGGCTGTCACCTCGCCGGCGCCTGCCCCCACGAGAACCTCGACATCACGCCGTGGGCGGAAGCCGCCTACCAGCACTTCGTACGCAACCCGCTGGGCCAGCGTCTCCCCCGCAAGTTCAAGATCAACTTCTCCGGTTGCGACACGGACTGCGGCCAGGCGATGTTCAACGATGCTGGCGTGATCGCCACCACGCGCACCCTCGAGGACGGCACCGTCGAAGCCGGCTTCCGCGTCTTCATCGCCGGCGGGCTCGGCACCACACCGTTCCCCGCCATGGCGCTCGAAGACTTCACCCCGAAGGAGGAGCTGCTCCCCACGCTCGAAGCGATCCTGCGGATCTTCGAACAGACCGGCAACCGGGACAACAAGCTCCGGGCTCGCCTGAAGTGGGTTGTCGAGAACCTCGGATTCGAAGAGGTCCAGCGCCGCATCCTGAACACCCGCAAGTTCCTCCTCGCTTCGTCCTCCTACCCCGGTGGCCTACCCACTGAGGTCCGGGTCGCAGACGACGCGCCCGCCGGTATCGGCAATGGCGCAGCGGTCACGCAGGTCGGCCAGGGCATCCCCGTGAGCATTGGCGGCGCCTCGCCGTACGACCGTTGGTTCCAGGCCAACGTCGTCCGCGGCATCGCCTCGGGTCAGGTCTCGGCCTACGCCTGGGCCCAGCTCGGCGACATCACGGCTGATCAGTTCCGCGGCATCGCCGCCATCCAGCGCGAGTTCGAGGCCGACATCCGCCTCACCAACCGTCAGAACCTGATCATCCGGGGGCTCGACGAGTCCGAACTCCCCCGCCTCTACGAACTCCTCGCGGAGATCGGGATGGCGGAAGAGGGCGCCGAGCTCGTCCGCGACGTCGTCGCCTGCCCGGGCGCAGACACCTGCAACCTCGCCGTCACCCAGAGCCGTGGCCTCGCCAAGGCAATCGGTGACGCCCTCGACGCCGAGGGCCTCGGCACTATCGGTGGCCTGCGGATCAATATTTCCGGCTGCACGAACTCGTGTGGTCAGCACCATGCGTCCGACATCGGCTTCTTCGGGGCCGAGCGCCGGGCCAACGGTCGCTCGGCTCTCGGCTATCAGATGTTGCTGGGCGGCTACGTGGGCCAGGAACGGATGCACTTCGGTGACAAGGCGCTGCGGCTCCCCGCGAAGGCGGCGGCGAATGCTGCCGTGCGGGTCGTTCGCCAGTTCAACGACGAGCGCACTGCCGGCGAGTCCTTCCGAGGCTGGCTCGAGCGCTCCGGCGGTGCGGCCGCGATCGGTGCGACCCTCAAGGATCTCGACGAGTTCCCCGAATACGACGAGGACCCCGACTTCTACGTCGACTTCGACGAGACCGGCCCGTACTCGGCCGAGATCGGCGAGTCGGAGTGCGCCACCTGAGTAGATTGCGGGCGTGAGCACCCTCCACGATCTTCTCGCCGCGGTCGACGCGGACAACGCGGACGACCCGAACCAGTTCGACGGACGACCCCTTGCGCAAGCACAGGGTCAGATGGCTGACGCCTGGGTGACCCGTCTCGATCCCGACGCAGCCGACGCCGTTCGCATCGCGGCTCGGGCCCATCACCTGCGTCGGTGGGACTTGCCCCGCGCCGACTATCCGGAAGGCCGCGACGGCTATCTGCGATGGCGCCGGGACCAGAAGAAGGCACACGCGGAACGCCTGGCAACGATCCTCGCCGCCGCCGACCCGCAGCTCGTCGAACGAGCCGCCGCGATCGTGCAGAAGAAAGGCCTCGGGTCGGATCCGGAGGTACAGGTCTTCGAAGACGCCGTCTGCCTCACGTTCATCGAGACCCAGTTCCTCGAGACGGCCGACAAGCTCGGCGACGACGACAAGATGGTCGAGGTCGTCGCCAAGACCCTGCTCAAGATGAGCGCGGCCGGCCATGAAGCGGCAGCCACCATCGCGCTGGACGAACGCTCAGCGGAGATCATCGGTCGGGCGACGCAGCAGGCCGCCGACTAGTGCCGCCCCTCTTCGACACCGACTTCGAGCCACACCACGGCGAGCTGACCGACGTCTCGCCGCTGCTGCGGCGCATCGTCTGCAACAACCCGTCGAAATTCACGTTCCACGGCTCGGGCACCTACGTCATCGGCCGTGGCGACGTCGCAGTGGTGGACCCCGGACCTCGTGACGAAGACCACGTCAACGCTCTGCTCCAGTCGCTGGACGGCGAGACCGTGCGGTCGATCCTCATCACCCACACCCACGGCGACCACTCGCCAGCTGCCGCGGCGGTGCAGGAGGCGACCGGTGCCCCAATCCTCGCGTTCGGAGGCCATCCGAGTATCGCGACGAGCGAGGGCGACGAGGACGTGGCGGACGACAGCGACTGGGACACCGGCGAGGATCGCAAGGAGCTGACGGACGAGGAAAAGGCGAAGGCCAAGGCGGACCGCGAGAAGCACTTTCCCGACGTCGACTTCGAGCCCGACCAGCGCCTCGCTCACGGCGACGTCGTCGAGGGCCCCGGGTGGACGGTCGAGGCCCTCCACACCCCGGGCCACATCTCCAACCACCTCTGCTTTGCGCTCGCTGAGGAACAGGCCGTGCTGTCCGGCGACCATGTGATGGGGTGGTCCACCACCATCATTCCGCCCCCCGACGGCGACCTCCTCGCCTACCTGTCGTCACTCGAGCTCCTCCTGGCTCGTGACGACTCAACGCTCTATCCCACACACGGCGGGGCGATCACGAAGCCCAAGCCCTACGTGCAAGAGCTTTACGACCATCGCCGGATCCGCGAGGATCAGATCATGCGTGAGCTCTCCGACGGACCAAAGTCGGTTCGGGAAATCGTGGAGGTGCTCTACGCCGAGGTGGATCGCGGGCTCTGGCGCCCCGCAGCCCGATCCGTGATCAGCCACCTCATCGCGTTGTGTGACGCTAACCGCGCCGAACCGGCGATCTCCGATGCGCAGGTGCTGGCGACGGCGACCACGTGGGTGCGCCGCTAGCCGTCAGACGCCGACCGATACCTCGACGGGGTGGTGGCAGGCGAAGTAGTGGTCTTCGCCCGGCACTCGCTGCATCTGCGGTTCTTCGGTGAAGCAGATGTCGGAGGCGTGGCCACAGCGGGTGTTGAACCGGCAGCCCGCGGGCGGGGTGATCGGCGACGGAAGCTCGCCCTCGATGTCGCCGTCGGACGGATCGACGGTAGGCGCCGGCTCTGGAATCGAGGCGAGCAACGCTCGGGTGTACGGATGGCGCGGGTGCTCGTAGAGCTCGTCGGCGTTGCCGATCTCGCAGGCCTTGCCGAGGTACATCACGATGATGCGATCCGACACGTTCTTCACCACGGACAGGTCGTGGCTGATGAACAGCAGCGTGAGTCCGTAGCGCTCCTTCATGTCCTCGAGCAGGTTCAGCACCTGGGCTTGGACCGACACGTCGAGCGCCGACACCGGCTCGTCGCAGATCATCATCTTCGGATCGAGCGCCAAGGCCCGAGCGATGCCGATGCGCTGGCACTGACCTCCGGAGAACTGGTGCGGTCGACGATCGCCGTACTTGGGATCGATGCCGACCGCCGTCATCAGCTCTTCGATACGGTCCTGGGGCCACGAGCCCCGGTCATCGCCCCATACAGCGAGACCTTCGGAGATCACGTCACGGATCTTGCGACGCGGATTGAGCGAGGATATCGGGTCCTGGAAGATCATCTGGAGATCGGGACGGATGCGACGCAGCGCCTCGCCCTCGAGGTCCGCCAGCTTGTGGCCCTGGTAGTCGACCGAGCCAGCCTTGATGTCGTTCAATCGGATGATTGACTTTGCGACCGTGGACTTGCCGCAGCCCGACTCGCCGACGATGCCGAGCGTCTCACCCTCGAAGACGTCGAAAGAGATGCCGCTGACGGCGTGGACCACAGCGCCCTTGCCGACAGGGAACTCGACCTCGAGATCCTGAATCGTGAGGAGAACGTTGGGATCGTCACGCAGCGGCGCGTGCCCGGAGCCGGCCATCAGAAGCCTCCCGTTCCGGCGTAGCCGGCGACTGGCATACCGCTCGCGTTCCGACCTGCGGCGACGTTCGCGGCGAGGGCCTCTCGGCCCTGGTCCGTGTTGGCCGGGTGGTGGCACGCGAACTCATGCATGCCCTCAACTCCCTGAGCCTCAGGAATCGACTTCAGACAGTCGGGTTGCGCATAGCGGCATCGTGGCGCGTACGCGCACTGCACCGGCGGGTTGATGAGCTCCGGCGGTCGGCCAGGGATCGGGTCGAGGCGGGTGTGGCTCGGCTGATCGATCCGCGGGATCGAGCGCAAGAGCGCATCCGTGTAGGGGTGTCGAGAGTCCCCGAACAGCGTCTCCGTGGCAGAGCGTTCGACGATGCGGCCGGCGTACATCACCGCGACGTCGTCGCAGCGTCCCCGCGCGACGCCGAGGTCGTGCGTGATGAGAATCATCGACATCCCTCGCTCCTCGCGCAAGGAGTCGAGGAGGTTGAGAATGTGGCGCTGGACCGTGACATCGACGGCGGTGGTCGGTTCGTCGGCGATCAGAAGCTTCGGCTGGCAGGCGAGCGCCATTGCGATGACCACACGCTGGCGGAGACCGCCGGAGAGTTCGTGGGGATACTGGCTGACCCGCTTGCCCGGCTCGGGAATACCCACTTGACCGAGGAGGTCCTCGGCCATGGCGAGCGCCTCCGACTTGCTCTGCCCGAGGTGGTAGCGAATCGTCTCGGCGATCTGCTCGCCGCATTTCTTCACGGGGTTGAGCGAGGTCATTGGATCCTGAAAGACCATCGTCATCTCGACGCCCCAGAAGTGGTCCCGACCGTCCGCGGCAGCCTGGCGGACGTCCTGGCCGTCGAACATGACCGAGCCCTCGATCTCGGCCGTGCGAGGCAGCAGGTTCATGAGGGTCTTTGCGGTAACCGACTTGCCCGAGCCGGACTCGCCGACGATCCCGAGCATCTGACCCTGCTCGAGCTCGAAACTGACGCCGTTGACCGCCTGGACCGTTCCCCGCGTTGTGGGGAAGCGGACAGTGAGATCGCGAACGCTGAGCTGTGGATCGGCCATCGTCTCCCCTAGAACGCCGTCTCGCGGACATCGAAGTACTCACGGACACGGTCGCCGGCAAAGTTCAGCGACAGGATTGTGAGGAACATCACACCGATCGGGAACATGGCAACCCATGGGTTCTCCTGAAGGTCGCGACTCTGCCGCCCGTCGTTGATGGTGATACCCCAACTCTCGCCGCCGTCGACCGATAGGCCGAGGAAGGCGAGCCCACCCTCCGCGACGATCGCGACACCCATGCCGAGTAGCCCCAACGCGGCCATCGGGATGAGGACGTTGGGGAGAAGTTCGCGAATGATGATACGGAAGTGTTTCGCGCCGATGACCTTGGCAGCCAGGACGAACTCGCGCTCGGCAAACACGAGCGTGGCTGCTCTGGCGAGCCGGCCGACCGGGGCGACAGCGAGAATGCCGAGGGTGATTGCGACGGTGAACAGAGACACCTGGTCGAACGCATTGACGATCAGAAGAGCGAGGACCAGCTGAGGGAACGAGAGCAGCGAGAAGAAGATGAAGCCGATGACGGCATCGACCTTGCCCTTGAAGTAGCCGGCGACAATCCCGAGAGAACCTCCGACCACCATGCCGAAGATGATGGCGAACAGGCCAACCGCCAGGGACGTACGAGCACCGAGGATCGTGAGGTCGAACACGCTACGACCGTTGGCGTCGGTGCCGAACCAGTGTGACATCGACGGCGCCTCGCGGGGGCCGCCCTGCGCCCCATCACTCGTGACCGGTAGCCATGGCGCCAGCAACGCTACGAGGCCGATCGTTGCGAGCCACCCGATGCATACCCAGAAGCCGATGCCCAGCTCCTTCTCGACCGCGTCGTCCGGCATTTCGTCGACGTCGGCCCCGACGATCGTCGTCTCAGCGTCCATGTCGCTCATGAGGACCTCACCCGTGGGTCGAGCCAGCCATAGAGCAGGTCGACGAGGAAGTTGATGATCACGAAGCCGGCAGCGATCACGGCAACAAAGGCCATCACCACCGGCGGATCGGTGCGGATCACGGCCTCGACCAATTCACGCCCGACGCCCGGGATCGAGAAGATCGTTTCGATCACGAGAGTCCCGCCGAGCAGCGCCCCGGTGTTCACACCGAATACCGTGACCAGCGAGAACATCGACGGACGGAGCGCATGGCGATACATGATGTGGCGGTCGGGCATGCCCTTGGCCCGGGCCATGTGGACGAAGTCGTCCTGCAGCGTTGTTATCAGGTCGGTTCGAAGCAGGCGCTGGTAGGTAGCTGAGAGGCCCACACCCAGCGTTATCGCAGGGATGAACAACGACTTCAGCTCGTCGTACCACCCATTATTCGAATATCTCGTGGGGAACCACTGCAGTCTGATGCCGAAGATGTATAGGAGAATGACCGCCAACGCGAAGTTCGGGATCGACAGCAGCCCGAACGACGCGAACGTCGAGACACGATCGAAGCCCCGATTCGCTCGGTAGGCCGCCGCGAGTCCCCATGGGACCGCGACGCCGATCGCGATGATCTGCGTCATCACCACGAGCCGGATCGTGATCGGCAGCCGATCTTTCAGGATCGATGACACCTCGAGCCGACTGGTCGTCGACGTTCCAAGATCACCGCTAGCGATGTCGCCCAGCCAGCTGCCGTAACGGGTGAAGATGTCGTCATCAAGGTTGTTCTCCGCCTTGATCCGATCGATGTACTCACAGTCGCCGACGTTCTGGCCGAGCTGCTGTGTGTCGTCCATCTCACCAGCGCGAATGGCATCGCAATGGCCATTCGTGTCGAGTTCAGCTCCGGCGGCGATGAAGTTCTTGAGCGGTGTATCGCTCAGGTTGATCGACGCGAACGTCGCGATCGTCACCGCGAACATCACGAGAATCAGCAGCGCGAGACGCTGAAGGATTAGTTGTCGCATACGACTTAACCTCCGGACGCGTCCGCACTACTGATTCTCGTGTACTGCTCGATCAAAGATCAGCTGGCATCCTCCAACCACACGTTGTGGAAGAACGATCGACCCTGGTTGTTGCACTGCAGGGTGATGCTCTCGTCCTCGGCGCCGGCCGGGCCGGGGCCCGTTTGACCGCAGAGATTACGGACGTCGTCCTGGATCGCAAAAGTCCAGTTGGCGTGAGTAAAGAAGATGTAGGTGTAGGCCGCATTCATGTCGGCCTGGATCTCCTGCATGATCGCAATCCGGCGAGCCTCGTCGTCTGTGGCTCGCTGCTCGAAGAGCAGTTCGTCACGACGCTCGTCGCAGTACTTCGGCCAGTTGAGCGAGATGACGCCCGTCGCCGTTGCACACTCGAGCCAGACGACCTCGTTGTCAGGATCGACTGCACCGAACTGACGCCAGGTGACAACTTCCCACTGACCGGTCGCGGTCTGAATGATGTGCTGATCCTGCGGGAGGAGGTCACGCGTGATGTTGAAGTAGTCCTGCCAACCGTCTTCGAGCAGATCCATGATTCGGGTCTGGGTGACGGACGGGCCGGAGAACTGCAGCTCCATGTTGATCTTGCCGTCGTTGCACATCTCCGGCACGTCGGCGCAGTAGTCGGCGACCAGCGGAGCGGCGAGCTCCGGCATGTTGCCTTCCTGGACGACATCCGGGTTGTTCCACTTCAGATCAGGGTGGTACATCGAATCCGCAAGCGGCTTGGTGTCCTGAGCGATGAAGGTGAGGTACCCCTCGCGGTCCGTGGCGAACGTCAGGGCCTGACGGGCCCGAATGTCATCGAACGGCGGCTTCGAGGTGTTCATCATGGCGAAGTCCTCGCCGGAATACAGGCCCTCAAGCGTAGAAACACCGTCGATGCCACGGGCAGTCAGCGTCGCGTCGGGGTTCGACGTGATGACCACATCGAGCTCGTCGGTGCCGAGCTGCTCAGCAGCGATCGCCGTATCGGTGTTGATGTAGATCTCGATGCGGTCGAGGTGCA
This sequence comes from Acidimicrobiales bacterium, assembly GCA_029246685.1. Taxonomy (GTDB): domain Bacteria; phylum Actinomycetota; class Acidimicrobiia; order Acidimicrobiales; family Aldehydirespiratoraceae; genus JAJRXC01. The sequence goes on from JAQWMR010000016.1 coordinate 180,616, forward strand.
GATCATCGGTGCCTCGCCAGTAGTTCTCGTTGCGCTCCAACACCGTGACATTGTCCTGGTCACGGTCGACGAGCACGTACGGGCCGGTACCGATCGGTGCCTGGTTGAGCGTCTCCTCGGCGGCTGCCGCAGCGAGATAATCAGCCGACGCCACCATGCCGAGCTGGCTCGACAGGCCGACGGGGAAGTGCTGGTTCGGCCGGATCAGGTTGTAGCGCAGCGTGTACTCGTCGATAACCTCTGTCCGGTTCTCCGGCGGGTACGACGGCACGATCGCAAGCGAGATGATCGGGTCGGTGATCGCCGTTTCGAAGTTGGCCTGCAGGGCCGCCGCGTTCAGTTCGGTACCGTCGTGGAAGAGGATTCCCTCGCGGACCTTTATGTCCCACGACATGAAGTCCGCCGACGGTGTCGCCGTCTCGGCGAGCCACGGGAACCAGTTCCCGTCCTGGTCGAAGTAGAAGAGCGGGTCGAAGATCGGGTAGCCCATGATGTACGCGGACACGGCGAAGTTGTTCGACGTCGGGTTCAGACCATCGGTCTCGGCCTCGACACCGACACGCAGGGTGCCACCGCGGACAGGCACATCCTCGGGCGACGGCTCAGTGGTCTCCGTGTCCGGGTCGTCGTCGGTACCGAAGTCGGCGTCGCCGGTTTCGTCGTTCTGTCCTGCGACGTCGTCCGCATCTGTCGGAACGTCGTCCGTCTCGGCGCCTTCGCCGCCGTCATCGCCGCAGGCGGCAGCGAACAGCGTAAACGCAAGCAGCACGGCCAGCAGTTTGGCCATCGTTGCGCGGGTGGATCGGGTGGTCATGGGGAACTCCTCCAGGGGGTTACCAACGGCGAGTGCATATGACTCGCGGGTCAAAGTTTAGCAACCATGGTTCATGCTACGGGTTGGGCGCAAGGGTTTGAAACGAGAACTTCACCCGTATTTCGAACTGGTAACAGTCCTGGCAACCGCCGCCCGCTCTAGGGGTGCTGACTGCTGACGGCGATTACTTCGCCCGTCATGTAGCTCGCCAGGTCGCTGGCGAGGAACACCATCACGTTGGCGATCTCCCACGGCTCCGCCGCACGGCCGAACGCCTCCTGCTTCGAGAGCTCCTCGAGGAGGTCCTCGTCGCTGACCTTCGCGAGAAATGCGTGCATCGCAATGCTCGGTGCAACAGCGTTGACCCGAATGCCGTGCTCCGCCGCCTCGATCGCTGAACACCGGGTGAGCGCCATTACGCCGGCCTTGGCTGCCGCGTAGTGGCACTGTTCGTCTTGGGCCCGCCAGCCGACGACGGAGGCGTTGTTGACGATCGCTCCTTCGATGCCGGCATCGATCATGTGTCGCAGCACCGCGCGGGTGCAGCGCATGGTGCCGTCGAGGGTGACCCCGAGGACGGCGCTCCACTGCTCATCGGTCATGTCGACCAGGCGTACCGAACCCCCGAGGCCGGCGTTGTTCATCATCACGTCGATCCCGCCGAGGCCCTCGGCCGCGGCGGCAACGAGCGCCTGCACGTCGTCCTCCACGGTCACGTTGCACATCTGAGTCAGCGGCCTTGCGCCCGTCTCCTCTTCGAGACGGTGCGCGGTCTCGTCGAGACGGCGCCCGTGGATGTCGGAGATGAGAACGCTGGCTCCCTCGAGGAGGGCGCGTTTCGCAACTGCGGAACCGATGCCGGTACCGGCCGCCGCGGTGACGACCACCCGCTTGCCCGCGAGCAGATTGCGCCCGTCGGGCTCCTGCGGAATCATCGGAGCCATGGTCAGCCTTCGCCTTCCTTGGCCATCTCGGCCATGCGCCGCTCGAGGTCGGTGATGAACGGGTTCGGCTCCTGGCCGACCTCGTCGAAGCGAGCCGCGATGGACTCAGGCGTCCACTGGTCGTCGTGGCTCATCATCGTGCGAACCTCGATCGGCTGGTTCCAGACGCTGATCCGCTTGCCCACGACCGTGTAGATCTGGGCGTTGACGTCGCGCCCGGCATCACTGAGGAGATATAGGGCCATCGGAGCGATGTCCTCGGGCTCCCCGGTCTCGATCTCGAAGGGCACGTTCTCGCTCATCCGGGTCTTCGCGACCGGGGCGATGCAGTTGGCGTTGATGGGCGGGCCGCCGCGGAGTTTGAGACTCGCCGCGATCATGGCCGCACTGCGAGTGAGGCTGACGATGCCGCCCTTGGCGGCGGAGTAGTTGGCCTGCGCGGTGGACGCGGTGAACGCGCCCGATGTGAAGCCGACGAGCGAACCGCCGGTCTCCTGCTTGCGCATACGGGCGAAGGCGGCCCGGTAGACGTTGAAGTGGCCCTTGAGGTGCACGGCGATGACGTGGTCCCACTCGTCTTCGCTCATGTTGAACAGCATGCGCTCGCGCAGCACGCCGGCCGGGCAGACGACCCCGTCGATGGTGCCCCAGTTGTCGCACGCGGCGGCCACAACGGCCTCGCCCACGTCGAACTCGCTGATGTCGCCGGCGACGGCCACGGCCTGCCCGCCGGCAGCCTGGATCTCGGCGACGGCGGCGTCGGCCACCTCGCTCGACGGATCGCTGCCGTCCATCGCCACGCCGTAGTCGGCGACGACGATGTTGGCGCCCTCCGCCGCTACCGCCATGGCGATTGCCTTGCCGATGCCGGCTCCGCCGCCAGTGATCGCGATGTTCTTGCCTTCGAGGAATCCGGCCACTGCCGTCCGCTCCTGTGTTCGAGAGTCTGTCGTTGTCGTGCTCGTTGCACGGCCGCTCGAGGCGACCGCCCGACTGTACCGACCCATCCCGCTCGCCCCCCAAGCGGCCTGTAGCGGGTGTATCGGGTGTCAGATACCAGCTACATGTTTGTCACGTGGCGTGGGCGGAAATCTCACGGCGCGTCACAGCGTCCGCGTCTCCCTCCGACCGGACGCGTACGTTGTCGGCGGGCCGGAGTACCCACCGACGCAGGAGTAAGGCGTGACCCACGAGCGCGCGACCGTGACAGACGACCGATCCCGCGCCGACGTCCTCCAACGTCTGGCGCGGTTGACGGACCCGGACATCGACGATCTGACGCGCACGCTGGACGCCCGCGTCGCCCTCGATCAACTCGCCAGCCCGGCACTGCTCGTGGATCTCGACGGCACCGTTCTCGATGCCAACGAACAGGTTCTTGGCCTCGGCGTGGAGCGCGATGCGCTTCGGGGCCGGGCCCTCTGGGCGCCCACGCTGTGGGACTCCGACGACCCGACGCTCACACTCGCACCGCTCATCGAGGCGGGCGCCGAGGGCCGAGCCGGTCAACGTACGATCGACATCGGCGGTGCCGCTCCCCGTCCTGGCCGCGTCTCGCTCACGCCGGTCCTGGACGACGGCCGCGCCGTCGCCGTGCTCCTCGTCGAACTGCGCGGCCTCACCGACAGCCGCGAGACCGACGAACTCATCGCCGCGACCACGCAGGCCCTGGCCGCGGCCGAGGACATCTTCCGGGCGGTCGCCGAGAACACCTCGGACCTCGTCTGCCTCCATGACCCCACCGGAACGTTCACCTACGTCTCGCCTTCCGTTCGTCGTCTCCTCGATGTCGACCCGGCGTCGCTCAGCGGCACGCATCCCGTCGACCTCGCCCACGCCGGCACCCGCGATGCCCTGGTGCAGGCAATCCAGGACGCCGGCCGACGCGGCTCCGAACCCACGCGCTTTCGCCACCGGCTCCGCCATCGCAACGGCTCGTTCCGGTGGTTCGAGACGGCGATCACGCCGATCCTTGCCCCGGACGGAAGTGTGCGGCAGCTGCAATCGTCGAACCGCGACATCACCGAGCAGCGCGAGACGGAGCAGAGCCTCATCAAACAGGCGTTTCACGACGAACTCACCGGCCTCCCGAACAAGGCCCTCCTCATCGACCGCATGTCGCACGCGCTCGCGGTCAGCGCCCGCACGTCACAGCCGATCGGTGTGCTCTTCATCGATCTCGACGGCTTCAAGACGATCAACGACACGCTCGGCCATCAGGTGGGCGACACCGCACTGTTGAAAGTGAGTGAGCGCTTGACGGCGATTGTTCGTCCGGGCGACACGCTGGCCCGCATCGGCGGCGACAAGTTCGTGATGCTGTGCGCCAGCACCGACGGCGCTCGGGGCGCAACTGCGGTTGCCCGCCGCATCCTCGACGCGTTCGCGCAACCGTTCGTGCTCGAAGGCCGCGAGATCCAGATCGGTGCATCGATCGGCATCGCCACCTCGATCGGCGCCGAGGACCCCACCCAGATCATCGAGAACGCCGACACCGCGATGCACGAGGCGAAGCACGAGGGGCGCGGTCGCTTCGCGATTCACGACGAGGTGGACCAGTCGCTGGCACTCGAGCGAATCGACACCGAGGAGGCGCTGCGCCGAGCCGTGCACAACAACGAGCTGCGCCTCCACTATCAACCCGAGCTCGATCTCGAGTCCGGCCGCATCGTCGGTTTCGAGGCGCTCGTCCGTTGGCAGCGCCCCGACGGCCGCCTTGTGCCTCCCGGCGAGTTCATCCCGCTCGCCGAGGAGACCGGCATCATCGTCGAAATCGGTCGCTGGGTGATCGCAGAGGCATGCCGCCAGGCGTCGCTGTGGCGAGTGCATCGCACGCCGGAGCAAGAGCCCGTGCGCATCTGGGTCAACCTCTCGGCTCGCCAGCTCGGCGACCTGGATCTCGTTCCCTACGTCGAACGCACGGTCGAAGCCGCCGGCATCTCCACCGACGAGATCTGTCTCGAGATCACCGAATCCGCGCTCATGGACGACGCCCAGGCTGCCACCGAGCAGCTCGACGAGCTTCGCCGGATCGGCATCAGCCTCGGCATCGACGACTTCGGAACCGGCTGGTCACAGTTCGCGTATCTCCAGCGGCTTCCGCTCGACGTGCTCAAGATCGACCGGTCGTTCGTGTCCGGGCTCGTGCCCGATCATGCCGCGGCGACGATCGTCGCGGCGATCATCGATCTGGCCCACGCGCTCGGCCTCATCGTCATCGCCGAGGGTGTGGAGTCCGAGGATCAGCTCGCGGTGCTGCGCGAACTCGATTGCGACCAGGCGCTCGGCTTCCTCTTCAGCGAGCCGCGCGAACCGGCGGCGTTCGAGGCCGCGCTCACTGCGAACTGATCGTCAGCGGCGGTCGTCGACGAGCATCGTCACCGCGTGATGGAGCTCGGATTCAACACTGCCGGCAGGGGCGAGGCCGCCGACCCAGCGACTGATCGCGGACAGCCAGACATGGCCGATGACACGGGCGACACCCGCGGCGTCGACATCGGTGTCACCGATCGCGATGACGATCATCGCCTGCACCTCGGAGTCGACCTGCAACTTGTACTTCGCCGCGTCCGGGTCGGTGGTGCTGAGCGCCGTGATCAGGGCCTCCATGAGGACCGGCGCGCCTTCGGAGGCGCGCGCAGACCGGGCTAGCACGTCGGACAGACGGTCAGCCGCGGTGCCTTCGGCGGGCGGCTCGGACTGGATCTGGCGTCGCAGCAGGTGCACCCAGCCACTCAGCCCTGCGAGTAGGAGGTCGTCCTTGCTCTTGAAGTAGCGGTAGATGGTGCCGAGTGAGACGTCCGCTCGTTCGGCGACCGCTCGCATCTGGACGGCCTCGTAGCCGCCCTCCGCCGCCATGTTCATCGCCGCTTCCACGATGCGGATACGGCGCGCCGCTTTCCCCTCGGCGCCCCGAGGTGTCGTGCTGGGATCAGCGGCTGCGGGCATCGTGTCGCATTGTGGTGGACGTCGCTCGGATCCGTGAAATCCATGGCCATTGGCTCAGCACTACGCTGCGGGCATGAACGGCGGTTTTCTCGATGTGCTCGGCCCGGCGGCACCGGCCTGGCGCCAGCAAATGGTGCGTCGGCGCTACGGCCGCGACGAGCCGATCATGCACGAAGGCGAGTCCGGCGACACCTTCCACGTGATCGAGAAGGGTCGCGTCCTCGTGGAGGTCTCGACCGCGCGCTGCGACGTCGCCGCGCTTGCGGTCCGGGGGCCCGGCAGGTGCTCGGCGAGCTCGCGATCGTCGGTGCGGGACGTCTGACAGCGAAGGTGACAGCACTCGAGCCCACCGAGACGCTGTCCCTCACGCAGACGACACTCGACGAGCTGCGCCGGGCCGACCCGAGCGTCGACCATCGCCTGCTGGAGATTATCGCCGCCAAGCTCCAGGAGACGATGGATCAGCTCATGGAAGTCCTCTTCATCCCTGTGGAGACCCGGGTCCTGCCGGTCGTGCTGCGCCTCGCAGACGCGTTCGACAGCGGCGCGCGCCCGGTCGTCGTACGAGTGCGCCAGGAAGACATCGCGGCGATGACCGGCACTCGTCGCCAGACAGCAAACCGCCCCCTCAAAGCCGCGGAGGCCGAGGGGGCGATCGTGGTCGGGCGGGGCCGGGTCGAGATTCTCGACCGAGACCCGCTCGAACGACTGGCTCGCTAGCCGGTCAGTCTTCCGGTGCCGGCGGCGGAGGCGGGGGGAGCTCCGAAGGAGCAGCGACCTCGTCATCGTCGGGCCGCATCGTCTTCAGGATGTCGACGCCGGTTGCGGCCTCGATCTGCTCGCTGAGGCTGACGACCGCACCGGGAAGTTGCGCCACGAGGCCAGGGATACCCCCGCCGCCGGCGCCGCCGCCCGTATCGACCACGGCGACGCGGTCGATGTCGATGTTGTTGACCGTTGACGTGATCTTGTCCACGAGGTCAGGGAGCATGTTGAGCACGAAGATCCGCTGACCGTCGTCGCCGGCGGCCTGGTATTGCTCGGTGAGCCGACGGAAGACATCGACCTGCGCCTTGCCGTCCTCGATGATCTTCGCCGCCTCGGCCTGCGCCCGAAGCTGCATCGCCTCGAGGTTCGCCTTGGCCGGGATGACCACATTGGCTTCGAGGCGACGGCGCTCCAGCTCGATGCGCTGCTCCTCGAGCTCCTGCTCAGCGGTGGCGCGGGCGATGTCGCCGGCAACCGACGCTTCCTCTTCCTTGGCGCGAGCGACGGCGTCGAGCTCGGCGGTGCGCACTCGCAGCTGGTTCTGCTCCTCGACGATGTTCTTGTCGGCGACAACGGAAGCGATCTGGGCCAGCTCCCGGGCGTGAGCCTCTGCCTGCTCGGACTCGGCCATCCGGTTGGCCTCGGCCACACGGGCTTCCTTCACGACCTCAGCGGTGAGTCGACGACCGACCGAATCGAGGTACTGGTTGTCGTCCGTGACGTTCTGGATCTTCATGACGTCGAGCTCGAGGCCCAGCGTCTTGATGTCGTCGTCCGCCTCGTCGATCAGCTGATGGGAGAACTTCAAGCGATCCTCGTTGACCTCCTCGGGCGAAAGTGTGGCGAGCACACCGCGGAGGTTGGCCTCGAGGGTCTCCTTGGCGATCTGCCCGATCTGGTTATGCGGCACGTGGAGGAATCGTTCCGCCGCGTTCTCCAGCAGCCCCTCCTTGGAGGACACCTTCACGTTGGCGATGCCCTGCACGTTCAGAGGGATCGTGCCCTTAGAATAGGCGTTGGTGACCGAGACCTCGAGCGGGATGGTGTTGAGATCCATCCACGCCACCTTCTCGATGAGCGGAATCCGGATGGTCCGTCCACCCTTGAGGATCCGGTAGCCAACGGTCCGGCCGTCAGACAGCGTCCGCCTCTTGCCGGTGATCACTGCCACTCGGTTGGGCGGACAGATGACGATGAGCGAACTGACGATCGCGATCATCAACAGGAACGCGACCAGAACCACCACCGCCGCACCAATAAAGATCTCCATTACTCCATACCTCCCGCGCCAACGCGCTCTTCAATACCCGGCCGAGGTGGCCGGCGTCGCGGGTCACTCGAGCTCATAATCCGGTCCGAGAGGAGCGACAAGCGCCACCCCACCCTCGATCCGAACGACAACGACACGTTCGCCGGCATCGATGGTGGACCCACCTGCCGGCGAAGCCGTCATCTGCTCGCGTGCCCCCGCGATGTCGAGAATGATCTTTCCCCGGTGGTCGCGACTGACCGGCAGCGCGACCTGCGCGATTGTGCCTTCGAGCTCATAATCGGCGACCTCGCTCGACGCATCGTCGGCACCCGCCCACCGCAGCAACGCACCGCTCGCCCAGCCTCCGCCGACCGCGACGATGAGCGCGAGAACAAAAGTGAACACGACCGCCGTGTCCGTCCACTGACCGACGAGTCCGATGGCGCCGAAGACGGCCATGAAGACCGCGATCGCGCTGAGCGGGATCGCGATGAGCGGCCCCTCGCCGTCGACGTCGAGGCTGAGGCCGTCGCCTCCGTCGGCATCGCCGCCTATGGCCATCCACACCAGTAGCGGAAGACCCACGATCAAACAGAAGAGATAAAGCCCGGTCATTTCCTTCCAACCAACGTAGTACGGAATGGCGTCCCCGTACCCGCGGGTACGCTCCGGCCCGTGAGCGACCAGGAAACCCGCGTCATCAACAACCTCGGCATGGATCTGCCGGAAACGATCACGGATCTTCCGGGCATCCGGATCACCACAATCGGGCCCCAGGACGAGGTCCCGGCGAACCTCACCGCCGACGTCGTCTATTCACACGTGTGGGGTTCGCCCAACCTTCCGCAGCTCCTCACCCGCGGCGTTCGCTGGGTGCAGGTTATGGGCGTCGGGGTGGACCGATTCCCGCTCGACATCCTCGGCGAGGATCAGATCCTCGCCTGCGCCCGCGGCGCCACGGCGATCCCGATCGGCGAGTTCGCCGTCGCGGCGATGATGAGTCACGCGAAGGCGATGCCTCAGGTGTGGATCGACGACATTCCCGAGGGTGGCTGGTTCAGCGATCAGCGCATCTCCGGGCTCTTCGGAAAGACGGTCGTGATCGTTGGCGTCGGTGGCATCGGTAGCCACGTGGCGTCGCTCTGTCTCGCGTTCGGGATGCGGGTCATCGGCGTGCGCCGCCGCGACCTCCCCTCGCCGATCAACGGCATGGAGATCGCCACTGATCTCGCAGCGGTGATCGGCGACGCCGACCATCTCGTGCTCGCGGCACCGGCCACCGCCGACAGCGAGCACCTCGTCGACGCGGCAGCGCTCGGCGCCGCGACTCCTGGCCTCCACATCGTGAACGTCGCCCGTGGCTCACTCATCGATCAGGACGCGCTGCGGGCCGCTCTCGATGACGACACCGTCGCCTGCGCCTCGCTCGACACGGTCACTCCGGAGCCACTTCCCGAGGGTCACTGGATGTTCGAACACCCGAGCGTGCGGCTCTCCCCCCATGTCTCGTGGGCGGGGCCGGGCTCGCGCACATCGATGATCGACGCGTTCATCGACAACTACCACCGTTTCCGAGCCGGCGATGCGCTCGAGGGCGTCGTGGACCTCACACTGGGCTACTGAGGACTGGGCTACTCAAGCCGCGGCGCAGGCCCTACGCTCAGCGGCCATGTCGTTCAACGCCTTCTTCCATGAGGTCGCCACCGAGGTCCGCAACTGGGGCCGTTGGGGCGACGATGACCGCATCGGCACCCTCAACCACATCACCGACGAGGCTCGCGTGGCTGCGGCAGCGTCGGTCGAGCACGGCCGCGCCATCTCGCTCGCGATCGAGCTCAAGAACGACGGCGTCCAGATCGGCCAGATCCCCACCCGCATCAACCCGGTCCACGTGATGGGAACGATCGACCACCCCGACCTCGGCGACCCCGATGGCGACGCCATGGTTCCCCACTTCTCCGACGACATGGTCACCATGGGCCTCCAGGCCGCCACCCACTGGGACGGTCTTTCCCACGTGAGTTATGGCCACAAGCTCTACAACGGCATCCCGGCGTCCTCCATCACCGCCCGAGATGGTTCGACGGAGCTGGGCATCGAGCACGTTCGCACTCTCGTCGGCCGGGGTGTCCTCCTCGACATCGCTGGTTCGAAAGGGCTCGAACGCCTCGCCGACAACCACGAGGTGACCGGCGCCGATCTCGATGCCGCCGCAGAGTGGGCCGGCGTGGAGATCCAGGCCGGCGACATCGTGCTCATCCGAACGGGCCGCATCCGGCTCTACTTCGAGCAGAGTGCAACGCAGTACACGATGGGCGAGGGAGGCGACGCGAGCAGCCCGGGCCCGGGAATCGATGCGGTCCGCTGGTTCCACCGCAACGACATCGCCGCCGCGGCCACAGATACCTACATGTTCGAGGTGTTCCCGGCTGCGGATTGGGACAACGTGCTCGGTGTGCACTGCCTCGCGGTTGTCGACATGGGCTTCACGCAGGGCCAGAACTGGAACCTGGAGGAGCTCGCGACGGTCTGCCAGGAGTATGGCCGACACCACTTCCTGCTCGAAGCGACACCGGAACCGTTCGTCGGCGCGACCGGCGCGCCGGTCAATCCCATAGCGGTCTTCTGACCGTCCGGGCCTGACCGGCCTACTGCTTCCGTGCTATGAAGTTGCCCGCAACGCAGCCAGGGGGGCTGTCGGGAGGAAGTCATGGCGCTGGTCGAGCAACTCGCAGAGATCGAACTCTTCTCCGAGCTTTCCAAGAAGGAACTCAAGAAGATCGCGTCGTTCATGACGCCGATCACCGTGAAGGCCGGACGTGATCTCACCGTCCAGGGGCAACCCGGGCGCGAGTTCATGATCATCGCCGAGGGCAAGGCCACCGTTCGCCGCAACGGGCGGGTGCTCGCTCGCTACCAGCCGGGCGACTTCTTCGGTGAGCTCGCCGTCATCGCCGGTGTCCCCCGCACCGCAACGGTCACCGCCGACACCGACATGGTCGTCGAAGCACTGAACCGCCGCGAGTTCAGCTCGATGTTGGACGAGAGCCCCAAGCTCGCCAAGAAGATCCTCGCCGGTGCCGTCAAGCGCCTATACGAGATCGAAGAAGGCGTCGTCAAGTAGGCGGTATCGCTCCGCGATGTCCAGTCATCCCGACGTCCGAGGCCTCGAGGTCGAGTCCGTCACCGACTGGCTGACAACAAACCTGGCGAGCGCGACCGCGCCGTTCCGGTTCGAGTTGATCGCGGCAGGTGGCTCGAATCTCACCTATCGGGTGACCGACGATGCCGGTCGGGTGGTCGCGCTACGGCGTCCGCCCGAGGGGCAGGGCCTGGCCACGGCCCATGACATGGACCGGGAGTGGCGGATCATGTCCGCCCTCGGCGCCGCCGGGGCCGTGCCCGTCCCGGAATGCCTCGCGCAATGCAACGATGCCGCGGTCACCGGAGCGCCGTTCTACGTGATGTCGTTCGTCGACGGCCTCATCATCAGGGACACGAAGGACGCCGCGACACTCGACCGGGCGCAGGCCGAGATTGCGACGGCGTCGCTCATCGCGGCGCAGGTCGGGTTCCACACCCTCGACCTCGGCGCCGTGGGCCTGGGCGACCTCGGGCGCCACGACGGCTACGTGACCCGCCAACTCAAGCGATGGAGGACTCAGATCGAGCGGGCGGACGCTCGACCCGTGCCGCTTCTCAATGACCTCCACACGAGGCTGGTCGCGGCGACGCCGCCTGAGCGAGCCCGCCCCGCTCTCGCTCACGGCGACTACCGCTTCGACAACGTGGTGCTCGGCGCCGACCTCGACGTCGCCGCAGTGCTCGATTGGGAACTCTGTACAACCGGCGACCCGATCGCGGACTTCGCCTGGTCCGCTCAGTACTGGGCGGATCCGGGCGAGGACTTCACGTGGCTTGTGGATGCTCCAACGAGAGCACCCGCCTTCCCCCGCCGGGTAGAGGTGATCCGTCAGTACGAACAGGCGACAGGCTTCGATCTCTCCGACTTCGCCTTCTACGAGGCGTTCTCCTGGTGGAAGCACGCGTGCATCGTCGAGGGTGTGTATGCCCGCCGACTCCGCGGCGCCCAGGGAGGAATGACACAGTCCGGACCGCCGAGCGACATCGCTGGTCGGGTCGACATCATGCTCGAACGAGCTCACGAGCTCGTCGGCGCGATCGACTGAGGACGGCCGCCTAGGCTCGGCGGCCATGGCACCCCCGGAAATCACCGTCGTCGGCAGCGCCAACCTGGACCTGGTCGTCGAGGTCGATCGCGTCCCACTCGTCGGTGAGACGGTGCTCGGCGGCGACCTCACCCGAATCCCTGGCGGCAAGGGCGCCAATCAGGCCGTGGCCGCGGCCCGGCTCGGTCGCCGAGCGGCGATGATCGGCAGACTCGGCGCCGACGAGGGCGGCAGCATCCTGCGCGCTGCCCTCGAACGCAACGACATCGACACAACGGCGTTGATGACCACCCGCGACACGCCGAACGGTGTAGCGATGATTGCCGTGGGCAACGATGGCGACAACAGCATCGTGGTCAGCCCCGGCGCGAACGGCCGCGTCACCCCCGCCGACATCTTGACCGCCGGCGAACTCGTGAGCGACGCCCAGATCGTTCTGTTGCAGCTGGAGATCCCGATGGCTGCAGTCGAAGCCGCCGCAGCGGTGGCGACCGGCACCGTCCTCCTGAACCCGGCCCCTGCCGCCGCGCTCCCGCCAGGCCTGCTCGAGCACGTCGACATCCTCGTGCCCAACCAGACCGAGCTCGCGGTGCTTGCTGACCACGACGGGCCCGTCGATGTCGAGACTGCGACCGCACTTGCCCGCGCGCTGCCGGTCGAGAACGTCATCGTCACCCTCGGAGCTGCGGGGGCGATGGTCGTGACCCCCGACGAGAGCGTGCACGTTCCCGCTCCCGCCGTCACTCCCGTGGACACCACCGGCGCCGGCGATTCGTTCTGCGCGGCGGTGGCCGATGGGCTCGTACGAAGCCTCTCGCTCGTGGATGCGGTCACGTGGGCCGTCCAGGTCGGCGCGGCCACCACACTGCGCCCGGGAGCCCAGCCCTCGCTGCCAACGCCCACCGAGGTCGCTCAGCTCCTCGCCTGACGCTTCGCTCCGGGCCGCGTGGATCTACGCTTGACGTCATGGCGCGCGTGCGGATGCTCCTCGATTGTGATCCCGGGCTCGACGACGCCATCGCGCTCCTGATTGCGGCTCACCTCACCGATCTCGTCGGGATCACAACCGTCAATGGCAACGTCGGCATCGACCACACCACCCACAACGCGCTTGCGATCGCCCAGGTGGCACAGCTCGACGTCCCGATACACCGCGGTGCGGCCCGGCCTTACGTCAACGAGCCGATCGACGCTGCCTACGTGCACGGCGCCACCGGGCTCGGATCGGTTGAGGTACCCGACGTCACCGGCACCGTCGTGTCTGACGACGCGGCGGGGTTCATCGTGGAGTCGGCCCGCTCGATTGCAGATCTCGAACTCGTGGCGGTCGGTCCGCTCACCAACATCGCCGACGCGGTCACCGCCGACCCGGACCTGCGGGGACGCCTCGGCGGCTTCACGATCATGGGCGGCGCGGCCGTCGGAGGCAACACCACCGCCACGTCGGAGTTCAACATCTGGGCCGACCCGGAAGCGGCCGACGTCGTCTTTCGCACCATGGCGCCGTTCACCATGGTAGGCCTCGACGTGACCCATCAGGTTCTGCTCGGTCCCGCCGAACGTGACCGCATGCGAGCCGCAGCTACGCCCGCATCCTTGCTGGCGGCAGACCTCCTCGACTATGCCGTCGCTCGCGCTGGCGAACTGCGAGGAAGCGCAGGCGCACCCATTCACGATGCATGCGCCGTGCTCGCCGTCACCCACCCGCACCTCTTCGCCGGTACCGACCATCCCGTGGAGGTCGAGCTCACCGGCACTCACACGCGCGGCATGACGGTGGTCGACGCACGGCCAATGGCGGAAACCGACCGCCCGATTCATGTGTTGCGCGACGCGGACTCCGCCGCCGCGATCGATGTGATCGTCGAGTCGGTTCTCGCTCTGGGATCCAGCTGACATGGATCCGGATCGCGTCATCTACTCGATGGTCCTCGGCTGGATTCTGCTCTGCGCCGCGCTCATCGCCCTTGACTGGCTCGGCAACCCGAACCGGGGATCCTTTCGTCCGAAGGGCGATCGCTCGCTGCGAGATCGCCGCATGCGCAAAGCCGATCGGATGCGCAACCGACTCGAGAACGATGCTGCTGTGCGAGCAACGTTGCGCGATGCGTACGGCGCCTCGAGCATGCGCCTGTCGTGGAGCGGCGACCGAGAGGAACAAGCGCGACGGCTCGACGATGCGTTGGTCGTCCGCGACCTCGACGAGCGCACCGGAGTGGTTGAGGTGGGGTCGCGGGAGCTGACACCGATCGACTACACGCGGACCGAGGGCGACCCGCTCCCGAACATCACCGAAGAGGAATGGCCTACGCCGGACGAGACGGTCGAGACCGAGCAGCCGGAGGACGCCGAAACCGTCGAACTCGAGCCGCTGATCGACGAGACAGCGAGCGAACCCGAGCCCGAGCGGGCGGTCGGCTGGCGCGTTGGTGGTCATCCGCTGTCGCTCACCGCCCGCGGGGACGAACCCAACCCGACCACGATCCGGGCGCGGGTGTGGAAGAACGTCGGGGCGTTGGGCGCGTGGGACGAGGACAACCGCGAACGAGTGCGAGCCGGCAAGCCGCCTCGCCGCCGCAATCCCGTCACCGGCCGCGAAGAACGAGGCATCGTCGACCTCGAGTCCGGGACGGCCACCTGGGGCAACGAACCGGTCGACCCGTTCGGAGACGACGGATGACCGACGTGCAACATGTGGAAGTCGGCGCGGCAGCCGAGACGACGATCACCGTCTGCCGCACTGCGGCCAACGGCGACCGCCCGCAGGGGCTTGTCGTCGAAGCCGACACGGAACTCGAGGTCAACGGCGTCAGCGCCACCCGCGTCGTCCTGTGGTCGCACCGGTCACCGGACGATGTCGAGATTCTCACCTCCGCCGCCGGCAGCGTTCGCTTCTGGAACGTGTGGCTCGATGGGGAATTGCTCCAATCGTGGCAGGGAGATGCCCGCATCGAGGTGGACGACGAGGGCGAGGACCTCGGTCTGTCGTGCTACGACGGCCACGGCGGCGACGTTCCCGACCTGGTCGTGCGACTCTCCTTCGACCGCGCCTGGAAACAGCCGAGCGCCGAGTAGGCCGGTCTCGGGACGACTCGCCAGCCCGCTAGCCACCGCTCAGTCGGCGCTGTGGACCTCGGCGATCCATTCGTCGCCGGTGGAGATGAGCGGCGACAGTTCCGCCATTGCTCGCAACAGCCATTGCACGGTGGACATCGGGTCAGCCGCGGGCGGCAACTCGGCCACGATGCCGTGCTTCGCGTGGTCCTGTTTCTTCAGCCAGTCACCCGGCAGCCGGTGCCCGACCTCTTCGAGCCGGTCGAGCGCGTTCGGTCCGGTGCCATGTTCGACGCCGACTTGCGCGGCCCGCGGACGAGCGCCGTCGAGGCCAGGGGTCCACGTGGCCATCGGCACCGCGGGGCCTCGCCCCGAGAACCACTTGCCGAGCCCTGACTTGTGCGGCACCGCAGAGAATTCTTCGGCGGACAGCGCCGGTCCGAAGTTGATCCAGCCGTTGCCGTCGTTCGCGTCGGCGAGTCGCTCGAGGTGTTCGACGAGAGGCGCTGGGTCTGCCCGGGTGAACTCGACGACGTCGACGGTCATGGCCATGCCCGACGGTACCTGCCAGCCTGGCGCCATGAGTGACGGCCTCACCGCTTCGGAGATCATCGAGCTGCTCCGGCTCGAACCCCATCCCAAGGGCGGAAGGTTCGCCGAGACGTGGCGAGCGCCAGCCATCGGCGACGAACGAGCAGCAGGCACCGCGATCTACTTCCTTCTCCAGGCGGGCGAGTCCAGCCACTGGCATCGCGTCGACGCGGCGGAGGTGTGGCATCACTACGCCGGCGCACCGCTTCGGCTCCGCGTCGCTCACGACGGCGTCGTAGCCGAGCATGTCTTGGGCGCCGATCTGGGCGCTGGCGAGCGCCCGCAGCGTGTCGTCGGGGCGGACCAGCGGCAAGTCGCCGAGTCGCTCGGCGAGTGGGCTCTCGTCGGGTGCACCGTCTCGCCCGGGTTCGACTTCGCCGGCTTCGAGCTCGCGCCCACCGGTTGGGGTCCGCCCGGTACGGTGGAGCCGCAGGGCGACTGAGCCAACAGCGGGAACGAATGCGTCGACACAGCCGAACACTTCTCACCGCGATCGCCGTGTGCGGCCTTGCCGCGGTCCTCGTGGCGACGCCGGCCCAGGCCCAGATCGATCCGGCTGAGCTGAGCGAGCTCGAGCGCCGCCGCGACGACCTCACGATCGAGATCGGCAATGTCGACACCCTGATCGAGAATTTGGCGCGAGAGATCGAGTCACTCGAGGAGGAAGTGGCGACCAACGAAGTCCTCGTCGAGCTCGTCGCCGACGAGATCGAGTGGACGGCCTTCGCACGGCAGGAGCCTGCATCCACCCGTATCGAGATCGCGATCATCGGGTTCACCCAAGGCGACCCGCGGCAAAACGAGCTACTCAACGAGATCCGCACGCTCGAGGGCGACGACGAACCAGCCCGCCGTCGTGCGCTGTACGAGTCCGTCATCGACGACACCGACAACCGACTCGAGTCGATCGACGGTCGGCTGGGCGACTTGCAGGGCGAACTTCGCGACGCCCGAGCGGTGCGCGACGAGAGCGGGGAGACACTCGCCGCAACCGAAGACGCGCACCGTGCTTCGGGCATCGCCCGCAGCGACCTCGCCGCGCAGCTGACGGAAACATTGGACCGGATCGATCAGCTCGAGCGACTCGAGGAGCGAGCGCTCCTCACCGGCACGTCCACCTTCGATGATCCCACTCGCCCTGCGCTTGCAGTGAAGATCGACAACGTCTCCGGGGCTCGCCCCCAGGCCGGCATCAACCAGGCCGACATCGTGTTCGTCGAGGAAGTCGAAGGCGGCCTCACCCGCCTGGCCGCCGTCTTCCACTCCGAGGGCGCCGAGGTGGTCGGTCCGATCCGATCGATGCGCACCGGCGACTTCGACCTGCTCGCGCAGTTCAATGGGCCCCTCTTCTCGAACTCCGGTGGCAACCGAGGCTCCCGAGCTGCTCTCGCGAACTCGACCCTGGTCGACGTCGGGGTCAACGTCTTCAACGAGCTGTACTACCGCGAGCCCGGGCGGCGCGCTCCCCACAACCTCATGTCCAACACGTTCAACCTGTGGTCGGTCGGCCGCGAGCTCGAGGGAGCTGGCATGCCGCTGCCCGTCTTCGAGTTCCGTCACCCGGGCGACCCTCTGCCCGGTGATTCGTTCGCTACCTCCTCGATGCGCATCGACTACGGCTCAACGATCGTCGACTACGTGTGGAACGGATCGTCGTGGGACCGCAGCCAGGACGGGGCTCCGACCGTCGATGCCGATGGCGTCCGCGTCAGTCCGACGACCGTGGTTGTGCAGTTCGTCGACTACGTGCCGTCGCGCGCTGACGGTGCGTCGCCTGAAGCCGTCAGCACCGGCGAGGGCCGCGCCTGGATCCTGACGGCGGGCGTCAACGTCGGCGCGGACTGGAGCCGGCCCGAGCTGAGCGATCAGACCGAGTACCGGGTCCCTGGCCTCGGCGCCGAGATTCCGATCCTTCCCGGAAAGATCTGGATCGAACTGCCCCGTCCGGGCAACGCCACGCGCAACTGAGTCCGGCGCTAGGTTCGCCGCCGTGCCTCGTCATCAGGTCCGTTGTCCCCCAGACGCCGCGATGGTCGCCGGCTTCGAGCGAATTCGCGAGCAGCTCGATGTGCCCGCGCACTTTCCGCCCGACGTCGAGTCCGAAGTCGACGACGTCGTGGCCAGCGGACCCCGCACGCCGAGCGGCTCCCCATTCAGGTGGGGATGTCCCGATCACCCGACGCTAGGGTCTCAGAAAAAGTCGCGCCGAATACTGCGACGGGTTCAGGGGCGGCCGCAGGCAACCGGTCGTGGGCACATTCGCCTGCCGCGGTGACGGTCAGGCGCTCAGCGCCGGCCTCCGTCATGAGCAGGGTGTGCTCGAACTGGGCGGTCCGAGTGCCGTCGATGGTCACAGCGGTCCAACCGTCGTCCCACATCGCAGCCTCGGGACCGCCGAGGGTGAGCATGGGCTCGATGGTGAACGATGTGCCGATCTCTATGGGGGTGGTGAGGCGGCGGTCGTAGTAGTGCGGGATCTGGAGGTTGGTGTGGAACTCGGTGCCGACACCGTGTCCGATGAACTCGCGAACGACTCCGAGACGGTGCTTTGCGGCATGGGGATCGATCGCCTGACCGATGTCTCGAACCGGCCCGCCCGGACGAACCGCGGCAATCGCCAACATCAGCGACTCGAGGGTGACTTCGACAAGACGGCGGGAGTCCGGGGCAACATCGCCGACAAGGAAGGTTGCCGACGTGTCGCCGTGGACGCCCTCGCGAAACAGCGTGACGTCGATGTTGATGATGTCGCCATCTGCCAGCGGTCTTGAGTCGGGGATGCCGTGGCAGATCACCTCGTTGACGGAGGTACACACCGACTTCGGATAGCCCCGATAGTTCAACGGGCTGGGATAACCGCCCATCTCCACGCTCAAGTCGTGGACGACGCTGTCGATCTCGTCCGTGGTGATTCCAGGCTCTACGAGCTCTCCGGCACGAAGCAGGATCTCTGCAGCTGCGGCACCGGTCCGGCGCATGGCCGCGATCTCGTCGGGCGTGCGCACCAGCGAGCTGACGGATGGTCCAGGGTCGCCAGACACCCCGTAGGGCGGTCGCTCGATCTCGGCAGGCACCCGCCGCGTGGGGCTGACCAGGCCGGGGGCGATCGGCGGCAAGGACGCGGCCGGCTTGGCAACCGGTCCGTTTCGACGCTTGCGCTTGGCCATCAGGCCGCCCTCTCGTTCATCGAAGGAACCGGCTCACCGACTCCACGACACAGGCCGGCTTGGCCTGTCCGTCGATCTCCACCGTGATGGTCACGACCACCTGAACACCGCCGGTGATTTCTTCCGCTTCGGTGACCACTGCGCCCGCACGGATGCGACTCCCCACGATGACGGGCATCGGGAAGCGAACCTTGTTGGCGCCGTAGTTCACGCCCATCGATGCTCCGTCGACCCGCATGATCTCCGGCAGGAACTGATTCGTGATCGCGAGAGTGAGGTAACCATGGGCGATCGTCGCCCCGAACGGGCCGTCGGCCGCGGCTTCGGGATCGACGTGGATCCACTGAAAGTCACCTGTCGCCTCGGCAAACTGATCGATCCGTTCCTGCTCGATCGACACCCATTCGCTGTGACCGAGATCGCGGCCCACCGCATCGAGGAGCTCGTCGGGCGACGCGAAGACCGTTGTCATGCCCGAAACGCTATCCGCCGTAGGCGGTCGCCGACGACGACACCTCCAGGAACCCGGCGAGACGTTGCCGCGCCGTCCTCGGGTCGACCGAACAGGTAGCCCTGCGCGTGGAGCACGACATCGGCGGACCGATCCCGCAACTCCATGACGTGGCTGACTTGTTCGTCCGTCTCGACGCCCTCTACAACGACCGCACTCGCTCAGGTCGCTGTTTGGCCTCGAGGCGGCCACGACATCTACGCGAGCGTCAACATCTCTCCGGTTCAGCTCCAGCGCGACGGCATCGTCGCCGAGGTGCTCGAAACGGTCGATGGATCAGGCATCGACAGGCGCGCCGTGGTACTCGGACTCACGGAATTAGCCTTGATCAACGACTTCGAACTCGTGGTCGGCCGCATCGAAGCCCTCCGCGCCGCAGGCATCCGAGTCGCAATCGACGACTTCGGCACCGGCTACGCCACGCTCAAGTACGCCGAGAAGTTCTCTGCTGACATCCTGAAGATTGATCAGTCGTTCGTCTCCCGGCTCGAAACGCAGGACGACTCCACCATCGTGTCGACGGTCCTGTCCATCGCCGCATCCATGGGCGCTGGAACGGTCGCGGAAGGCATCGAGGTCCCCGATCAGCACCGACGTCTCATGAGCCTCGGCTGTCGACTCGGCCAGGGCTACTACTTCGCGCGGCCGGCGTCGGCCGAGACGATCGGCGCCTTGCTCGATCGCGAGCTCGAAGGCGAAGCACTCGCCGGCCACGCTCACTGAGCGACCGAACACTCCTCCTCCGGCCGTCGTCTGGCAGGCTGCTGCCATGCCAGGGATAAGGACCGAACGTGACGGCGCCATTGGCACCTTGATCATCGACAATCCAACGCGTCGCAACGCGATGACTGCCGACATGTACACGGCCGTGCCGGCCGCGGCGGCGGAGCTAGTCGCCGACCCGGACATTCGCGTGATCATCCTGCGAGGGGCCGGGGACGAGGCGTTCGGCGCGGGTTCGGACATCTCTGAATTCCCGACTCGTCGCCTCGGCGATCAGGCGGAGGCGTACGACAACGCCGAGCACGGCGCATGGGAGGCGCTCGCCGCGATCCCTCTCCCGGTGCTTGCAGCGATTCATGGACCGTGCATGGGTGGCGGCATCGCGATGGCCTTGCACTGCGACGTCCGGATCGCGGCTGAGGGCGCGACATTTTCCGTTCCGCCGGCGCGACTCGGCCTGGCGTACCCGCAGGATGCGCTCGGGCGGCTGATTGAGCTCGTCGGTCCGGCTCAGGCGAAGCTTCTTCTCTACAGCGCCCGCGTGTTCGGCACCGACGAGGCCCTTTCCATGGGGCTCGTCCAGGCGGTCACGCCCATGGCCGAACTCGATGCCTACGTCGAGAAGCTCGCGATGCAGATCAGCCGCCTCGCTCCAATTACGCATCGCGCGACAAAACTGAGCGTCGATGCCTTCGCCGACGAAGGCCTGGCCGCCTCGGCCGCCAGCGCTCGACGCGACTGCTATGCGAGCGCGGACTTCCGCGAAGGTGTGCAGGCCTTCCTCGACAAGCGCCACGCGACCTTCGAGGGTCACTGACCGGAGATACTCATCACCCATGACAACCGACCTGAATGTCCAGACCACCGGAGGCGGCCCCACCGTCTTGTTCATCCACGGCCTCGACTCCGATGCTGCTGTGTGGACGCCGGTGATCGAGTTGCTCGACGATCACACCTGCGTCGCGATCGACCTTCCCGGACACGGGGAATCACCGGTCAGCGATGATCCGGCTCGCTATGAACGCGAGTCGCTGCTGGCCGACATCGACGACGTGCTCGCCGATCTTGATGACCCGGTGGTCCTCGTCGGCCACTCGCTCGGCGGCTACCTCGGCATGGCCCACGCTCTGACCCGGCCAGATGCCGTCGCGGCGATGGTGCTCGTCTCAACGGGTCCGGGATTCCGGGACCCCGATGCGCGGGAGAGCTGGAACCAACGGGTTCGGGAGAACGCGCAGGACTACGGCGTTCCTGAAGTCGCCGCGGCGGTCGCTTTCCACGTCGACGCGATGGTCATCGATCGGATGACCGAGCTGACGCTGCCCCTCGCGCTCGTCATCGGTGATGAAGACAGGGCGTATCTGGGGGCCAACGACTACATGGAGAAAAAGCTTCCGCATGCCGAGCGCACAACGGTCGATGGCGCTCGCCACTACGTGATGCGCTCCCATCCCGAGGCTGTCGCAGCATCGGTGCGCTCGATGACAGCTGCCGCGGCCGGGTGACGCAGCGCCGATGAACCGGCCCGAGCTGCCCGTTGACGGCGCGCTCGCAGAGATCGGCGACGCGCTCGCGGCCAATCGGACCGTCGTTCTCGAGGCACCCCCTGGGACCGGAAAGACGACGCGCGTTCCGCCCTCCCTTCTCGACGCGTCCTGGCTCGGGGATCGGATCATCCTCATGCTCGAGCCCCGACGCGTCGCCGCTCGAGCGTCGGCTTCGCGCATCGCCCATGAGCTCGGCGAGTCCTTGGGCGAACGAGTCGGGCTCCGGACGAGGTTTGATACGCGTGTTGGGCCGGATGCGAAACTCGAAGTCGTGACCGAGGGAGTCCTCACCCGACTTCTGCTCGAGGATCCGAGTCTCGAACACGTTGGCGCGGTGATCTTCGACGAGTTCCACGAACGAAGCATCCATGCCGACACGGCGCTCGCCTTCACCCGAGAGACCCGAGGCGCGCTACGTGATGATCTGCGGCTCGTCCTGATGTCCGCCACCATCGACGCAGCTCGACTTGCAGAACAGCTCGGCAACACGGAAGTCATCCGCGTGGACGCGCCGCTGCACCCGGTGGACACCCGCTACCGTCCGCCGACGCCCGGCCGGAGACCTGAGGACGATGTCGCCGACGCCGTGCTCGAGGTCCTCAACGAAGAAGCAGGCGACGTTCTCGTGTTCCTCGCCGGAGCCGGCGACATCAACCGAACGGGCCGGGCACTCGGCAGCCGGGTCCCCGCGGGCGTGCGCATCACGCCGCTCCACGGATCTCTACCTCCGCAACAGCAAGACCAGGCGCTTCAGCCCGCGGCCAGCGGGGACCGCAAAGTGATCCTCTCGACTCCGATCGCCGAAACGAGCGTGACGATCGACGGCGTCCGGATCGTCGTCGACACCGGACGACGCCGTCGACCCGAGTTGGACGTGGACCGAGGCATGAGCCGACTCCGGACGGTGAACGCCAGCCAGGATGCCACCGACCAACGACGCGGCCGAGCCGGACGCCAAGGACCTGGTCTCTGTGTACGACTCTGGCCCGAGATCGATCAGGCCCGACGGCGAACGGACGAGCCTCCAGAGATTCTCACTACCGACCTCACCGCGCTCGCGTTGCAGATCGCAGCGTGGGGAGCGACCGATGCGCATGAAATCCCATTCATCGACCCGCCCCCGGCGCCCGCGCTCGCTGCCGGTCGCGGTGTCCTCACGGTCCTCGGAGCGATCGACGACGACCGCCGATTGACCCCGCATGGACGCGCAATCGCGGATCTCGGAGTGGAGCCCCGCCTCGCTCACATGATGATCCGTGGCGAACAGCTCGGCGCAGGCG
This sequence comes from Acidimicrobiales bacterium, assembly GCA_029246685.1. Lineage (GTDB taxonomy): Bacteria > Actinomycetota > Acidimicrobiia > Acidimicrobiales > Aldehydirespiratoraceae > JAJRXC01. The sequence continues at coordinate 203,405 of JAQWMR010000016.1, forward strand.
CCACGGCCTGCGACCTGGCGGCCGTCATGGCCGATCGCGACATCCTTACCGGGCGAAGTCGAGCGACGGACCTCCGACTGCGCGTCGAAGCGCTGTCGAAGGGGACCGAGCGGGTCGACGAGGGGCGCCGACGTCGAGCCCAAGATCTCGCGCGCCGCTGGCGGGCCCGGGTGGGAGTAGCGAACAACCCCATCGACGTCGACATGATCGGCGCACTCGTTTCGTTGGCGTTTCCCGATCGCATTGCGCAACGACGTTCCGAAGCCGGGAGCTTCCTGCTCGCGTCCGGCGCCGGAGTCGCCATGGAGACCGCCGACGGCCTCGCCCGCGAGCCGTACCTCGCCGTGGCTGAGACCGAGGGCGTCGGCGCCGACGCTCGAATCGTCATGGCCGCGCCGCTCGACCGGGAGGAGATCGAACGACTTCACTCGGACTGCGTAGAGGAGGTCGTCCGCGGTGAGTGGGATCGACGGGCCCGCGATGTCGCGTTCGAACGACAGGACCGCCTTGGCGCACTGATACTTCGCCGCGAGTCCGATTCGGACCCCGACAGTGATGCAGTCCGGGAGGCGCTCTTGGCGGGCGTTCGACGCGAGGGGCTCGGCCTCCTCAAGTGGTCGGAGGCCGACGAACGATGGCGGGCTCGGCTCGACTTTCTCCACTCGACCGATAACGAGTCGTGGCCACCCGTGGATGACGAGGCGCTGCTCATCCGGCTCGGAGATTGGCTCGGCCCTGCAATCGGCAACGCTCGACGGCGAGCCGATCTCGAGATGGTCGACCTGAAGTCTGCGGTCAACAATCTTCTCGACTGGCGCCAAGTGCGCGACGTTGACCGACTCGCTCCAACCCACATCAAGGTGCCGTCCGGGTCGCGAATTCCGATCGACTACATGGCTGAGGGCGGACCGGTGCTCGCCGTTCGACTCCAGGAGGTATTCGGGCTGACCGACTCCCCCACGGTCGGAGGCGGCGCCGTCGCACTCGTCGTTCATCTTCTGTCGCCAGCGCACCGGCCTGTGCAAGTAACGACGGATCTCGCGTCGTTCTGGCAGGACGGGTACCAAGAGGTTCGCAAGGAACTCCGGGGTCGGTACCCGAAACACGAGTGGCCGGAGGACCCCACCTCAGCACCGGCGACGAGCCGGGCCAAGCGGCGGCGTTAGTTCAGCCGGCCGCTCGGCCGGTTATTGGCACAACCACCGTCGCCCCTCGCATCTCGGGCGCCGCGAGGGCTGCACTGCCGTCGAGGGATGCTCGGGTGCCCTCGTTCGTCAGCAGCGCAGCGGCTGTCTGCTGGAGATGCCGATCGTTGACGAGGCTGGTGTCGTCGAGAGCATCGGACAGCGGCACGACGATCAGCTCGGATGGCGCCGAGACGGACATCTCCGGTGCCGCGCCGCCGGGCGACACCGGCGTGCGCACCATCCGGCCCTCCCGCACGCTGCGCACAGTGCCTGGCGCCCGCTCTGCGCCTACCCCGACCACCCGAGTGCGAGGCATTCGCTCGTGACACCAGGAACCTGTGCCGTGGGCCAGCGATCCCCGCCCGATCGGAACGAAGACCGCGTCGACGTCCTAGGAGAGATGCTCGATCTCTGCCGCGAGGGCGGCGGCTCCCTCGGCGAGTTCGATGTGATCGCCGTCGTCGACGAACAAGGCGTCGACCACAGACGAGTAGCGCTGTGCCTCCGCCCGAGCCTCGTACGCGTCGTTGCCATCCAGACGCACGATCGTGCCACTGTGGCGAAGGCTCTCCACTTTCGCGGGATCGGCATCGATAGGGCCGAAGAGTTCGACGTCGATACCGCGGGTCCGGCCTGCGTGTGCCATGGCCACACCGAAGTCGTCGGCATTGGGACAGACGACGCGGTGGACGTCCGGATGGCATTCGAACCACCACTCCGCGCCACGACTGGCCACGGTCCCGCTCGGGTTCACCATTTCGACCTTCAGGATCAGCTCGATTCCGAGAAGGCGGCTGAGCGACTCCCTTCGTTACTGCGGGGCGCGGACGAACGGTCGAGGAATCGCGTTGGCCGCCTGCACCACCCGATCGAGATCGATCGTCATCTCAGCCGCCGACCGCGCCGTCGCGTCGCAGGGCGCTGATTTCGTCGTCGTCGAATCCCCATTGGCCGAGCACCGCGTCTGTGTCGGCGCCAACCCAAGCGGGCGAAGGACGAATCTGCCCGGGCGTTCTCGACAGAATCGGGACGGGAACGACCTCGGTTCCTGTGTCGCCGGCGAAGGTGCCCCGGTCCGCGTGATGGGGGTACACACGGGCCTCGTCGAACGAGAGCACCGGTGCCGCGCAACAGTCAGTTCCCTCAAGAATCTCGCACCACTCGTCGCGCGTCTTCTCGAGCATCTTGGCTTGAATGGTCGCCTTCACTTTCGGCCACCGCTCGCGGTCGTACTGCGCAGGAAGCGTGGACTGATCGACACCGATGGTCTCGAGCATCAACGCATAGAAGTGTGGCTCGATGGGTGCGATCGACATGTACCCCCCGTCAGCGCATTCGTAGATGGCATAGAACGGTGAGCCACCGTCGAAGAGGTTCGTGCCGAGATCGGTGGTGTGCACGCCACTCGCCTGCATGCCGTAGAAGACACTGGCGAGGGACGCGACGCCATCGGTCATCGCGGCGTCGACCACCTGGCCCTTGCCGGACTGCTTGGCCTCCCAGAGCGCACAGACCACGCCGAACGCCATGGTGAGACCGCCGCCGGCGAAGTCGCCGAGAAGCTGCATGACGGGGACCGGTGATCCACCGGCCGGGCCGACGGATCCGATGACGCCGGTGATGGCTTCGTAGTTGAGCGAGTGTCCAGCGCTGGGCGCGAGCGCTCCGGTTTGGCCCCAGCCTGTGAGCCGGCCATACACCATCGCGGGGTTGCGGCTCAGCACATCATCGGGACCCACGCCAAGCCGCTCAGCCACCCCAGGACGGAACGCCTCGAGGAAGATGTCGGCGTCCGCAGCCAGGCGGAGCACCGTCTCGACACCGGCCGGGTTCTTCAGATCGACGGCAATCGAGCGCCGGCCACGGTCCCAGGGGGAATAGTCCCGGGCCGTCTTGACGTCCGGCACTTCGGCGAGCCGATCAACTCGGATGACCTCGGCACCCATGTCCGCAAGCTTCAGCGTGCCGAACGGCAGCGCGCCAAGGCCCGCCAGCTCGATCACCTTCACGCCAGCCAGGGGCCCGGCCATATCCACACCTCCAACGCCTGCCCGAAGTTAGTCGGAGCCGGCAGGGAGGTCCGCCACCCGATCAGCCGGCGAGCAGCTCCTGCCACCTGGGCTCTTCGACGTCTCGCACGAAGTCTCGGAACCACTGGACCGCGACGTGAAGTTGGTCGACCGACGCAGCAGCAGTGAATATCGTGCTGTCACACCAGCCCTGCACCCGCGAGCCATCCCCGAGATCCTCGACCCATGGTTCGGCGCGATTGCCTTCGAGCGAGGTGTCGCGCAGATCGATGGTCAGCCACCAACCCGGGCCATCCACCGCCTCGATGACGATGCCGTCGCCGACATCGGGCCCCTCAGGTGTCGTGTCCGCAGAGGTGAACCCCATGGCGGCATCGATGCCCGCCTCGCGAGTCATGCCCGTCAACGCGGTCAACTCGCCGTCTGATCCTCCGAAACCGGTGCGACACAGAAGATGCGCCGCGTCCTGTCGCGACATCGTGTCCGACGCCGGCATGACAACCTTTCTCCACCCGCATGAACCAAAGGCATGTGCCTTACCGGTTCTTTCGGCCCAAAGTGCCGCGCTTGAAAGGTAATACGGCCCAGAACTGAGGTGGGGTCGCGGTCGGGTCAGGCGACCGAGACGCCGAGCAACGACCCGATGAGGTACGTCGCGGTGCAGGCGCCAGCGGCAACCAGAACCTGCCGCATCGCAGTGCGGATCTTGGAGCGTTCGGTGAACGCCGCGATCCCGGCGCCGACGAAGGCGGCCGCCACCGTGCCGAGAACCACGGAGCCGATCACGGCGCCGCTCCCGTCCGCAAAGAACCACGGGAGCAACGGCACGATCGCTCCAACGGCGAATGCCCAGAACGATGCCGTCGCGACACGCAACGGGCTTCCCGCCCCAGCCGGGTCCACGCCCAACTCTTCGCGGGCGTGGACGTCGAGGGCGATCTCCGGGTCCGCCATGATCTCCTCGGCGAGCTCGTCGGCCGTTTCCGGTTTGAGACCTCGCTCGCGGTAGATCGCTGCGAGTTCGCGCCTCTCCGCCGCGGGGTTCTCGGCTAGCGAACGGCGCTCGATCTCGAGCTCTCGCTCGACGAGCTCGCTCTGGGCGCGCACCGACACCCACTCCCCTGCAGCCATGGAGACCGCTCCGGCCAAGAGCCCGCTGATACCTGCGAGCCGCACGAGCGAACCGTCAGTGCTCGCGCCGGCGATGCCGAGGATCAACGCGACGTTGGACACGAGCCCGTCACTAACCCCGAAGACGGCCGCACGCGCTTCGCCGCCCTGCACATCGCGGTGGCGGTGCACCATGTGGGCGTGGGCGTGGTCGTGCTCGTGTTCGTCGGCCATCGTCATGCAGTGTTCCAAAACCGCGGCCGTTGTGCTGTGTCTTGCTCGAGGTCAGAAGACCGGGACGGTTCCGATCTCGCCGGCCGCTTCGAGCGCGGCGATCTCCGCAGCGTCGAGACCGAGCTCCCGGAGCACCTCGTGGTTGTGTTGCCCGAGGGTCGGCGTCGGCGTGCGCACCCACCGATCGACCCCGCGAATCCGATACGGCTGGCCAGGCATCAGGTGAGTACCAACGGCGGGGTGGGCGACCTCCTCGTAGAACCCGCGCGCTTCGAACTGCGGATGGAACCGGAGCATCCCGTGGTTGCGGCATTCAAGTGCGGGGACTCCGGCGGCAACGAGCGCCGCCGCCGCATCCAGCACTGGACGATCCGCCACCCACGCCGCGATCGATTCGTCTATCGCGTCGTGACGCTCAACGCGGGCAGCTACGTCTGGCGCGGAATCGGCGTCGACACCGATCAGCGAGGCGAGCGCAGCCCATTGCGCGTCGGTCTCGACTGACACGGCGAGCCATTCCTCGGTGCCGCCCGCTGGATACACGCCCTGCGGAGCGGCGAACCGGCTGCGGTTGCCAAGTCGCTCGAGGGCCACACCGTTGGCCGTCCACTCCACGATCATTTCCGCCGAGCAGTTGATCGCGGCCTCGACCATCGGCGACTCGACGAACACGCCCTCGCCGGTCACGTCGCGTGTGCGGAGGCCGAGGAGCGCAGCAAAGGCGCCATGCATGCCGGCGATCGGGTCGCACGGGCCCCGCATGATCCGAGGCTGATCATCGGGATGGCCGGTGAGCCATGCCATGCCAGACATCTGCTCCATCGTCTGCGCGAACCCGACTCGCTCGCGCCACGGCCCGTCGAGCCCGAAGGCGGGCATGCGCACCATGACCGCTCGGGGATTGCGCGCGTGGATCGCATCCCACCCGAGCCCGAACTGCTCGACAACGCGGGGGCTGAAGTTCTCGACAACGAGGTCGACGTGGTCGACGAGTCGCATCACGAGGTCTCGTCCGATCTCGGAGGTGAGGTCGAGCGTGATCCCGCGTTTGTCGCTGTTGGCCGCCACGAACATGTGGCCCCACTCCCACCAATTGTCCGCACCGAACATCATCCCCGTGAGCCGCATCCCGTCCGGGCGGGTGACGGACTCGACGTGGAGCACATCGGCGCCGAGCGCGGCGAGCGCCTGCGTGGAGGAAGGTCCAGCCCACCAACTGGTCAGATCAAGCACGCGGACGCCTGCCAGCGGTCGGTCGGCGGGGTCGGACGAACCACTCGTGGCCACGGCCGCATCCGGCGCCGAGATCGCAGCGAGGTCGGACCCGCCGACTGATGGAACCGGCCCCGGACGTGGCGGGCGCTCACCGTCGAGCAGTCGGGGCGGACGCGGCGCCGCGAATCCGCCAGGATGATCGCCGAAGAACTCCCGGGCAACGAGATGCGGCTCCGACAAGACGCCGGCCCCGTCGTTCACCCGAGCGACCGGAACCCGCAGCTCGCTCGCGCTGGAAAGGATCTCGTCCACGGTGTGCGTCATGGTCCACTCCCTCACGATGGCGTTCCACTCATCGAGCCGTGACGTGCGCTCCCGAAGGTCACCCCATTCCGACTCCATCAGGTCCGGGCGCTCCATCATCAGACAGAACCCTTGGAACTGCGCCCGAGTGTTAGTGTTGAACCCGACCCAGCCGTCAAGCGCGGGTTCAATCGATGGTGCTTCGACGCTGCGCAAGGGTGCTTCCTGGCGCTTGCTCATCTGCACGGCCAGGTCGCTGAACGTTGACGCGGCAATCGATGTCGCCTCCGCCATCGAGACATCGACGACATCCCCGACGCCGCACCGCCGAGCGCGATCGATCGCAGCGAGCGTGGGTGGGCCGGCATAGCTCGCTGCGGTCCACTCGAAGATGTCGCCGCCTGCCGCGAACGGAACGTGGGTGATGTGGCCCCGACACAGAACGGACCCGGTGTCGGCCTGGAGCAGGAACTCATTCGGAGTCGCCGAGGCCCACGGGCCGGCCAGTCCGTACGGACGGATCGACGAGATCACGAGGCCCGGATGACGTTCGGCGAGCGACTCGACCGCGGCAGGCGACGTTGCCGCGTCCACGATGACGAGCGCCGCGTCAGCCACCAACTCCTCGACGAGCTCATCGCCAAGCTCCCCGACCACGGAGTGGGTCCCGGCGGCGAGAAACGCGAAGAGAGGCCCGCTCTCGCCTTCGCTGACCGCCACCGCCGAGCGACGCCGCAGCGCCACACCCTCGGCGGGCTCCACCCGCACTACCTGCGCGCCTGCGTCGACCATGAGCTTCGCTAGGTAGGCGCCGGCGATGCCGTGCGAGAGATCGATGACTCGAATATCCGAGAGGGTCACGGCGCCAACTTCATCAGGCGCGGTGCCCGACCGCCAACTACCGGCGGAAAGGAATTCGAGCGCCCCGTGCAGACCGCTCTGATAGACCCCAAGAGGTGCCCGTCCGAATGATCGCAACCGACCTCGACGGCACGCTCTTCGATGTCGACCACCGTCCAGCACCCCGCACTGTGGCCGCGGTGAACGCGGCAGTCGATGCCGGCATCCACGTCGCTGCCGCCACCGGACGAAGCTGGTTCCAGGGCATGGACCTCGCCACGTCCACAGGAGCCCGGCTCCACCACTTCATCGGGTCGAACGGCGGACACCGGGTCAACGCGCAGACGCGCGAGCTCGAGGAGCGCCTCGTGTTTCGCCCGGAGATCGTCGAAGGAGTCATCGACGTCGTGAACGCTGCGTTTGACGGGTGCGGCTTCGGCTGGGAGCTGTCCGATGACATGGCGTGGGACGAACGATTCGTCGAGTTCACGCCGTTCAGCATCGACGGAAAGACCCGCCACGGAAGTCCGAGGCCCACCGATCGCTTCGACGAGGTCGGGAAGATGTTCGTCGCCCACCCCACGCTCGGAAAGCTCGATCTCGTCGCCGCAGTGGACCCGATCGTGCCGGAGGAGGTGAACGTGACCACCTCCGGCGTCGCGTTCGTGGAGCTGACCCCACCAGGCGCCGACAAGGGAACCGCCGTCGCCCGGCTTGCCGATCAGCTCGGAATCGCCTCCTCAGACGTACTCGCGTTCGGTGACAATCAGAACGACCTGACACTCTTCGACTGGGCGGGCCGCAGTGTCGCCATGGGCAACGCCCTCGACATGGTGAAGGACGTGGCCGACGAGATAACCGAGACCAATGTGGACTGCGGTGTCGCGCTCGTGATCGAGGAGCTGCTCAGCGGCTTGTGAGCGAGTTCAGGTAGTCCTCGAGGTTCGTGTAGCTCTCCGAGAGGTCGTAGCCGGAGTGGTCCGTCGGATCCGTGGGATCCAACCCGTTCTGCTCTTCCCACCGATCAGCCATGCCGTCTCTGTCCAGGTCCTCCGGAGCCGGGCGTGCAGTGACGGTCACCCAGCCACCGACCTCGCTCTGCGAGTCGATCTCACGGCCAACGCCGTACATCGTCTGCAACACGACGCGTAGATCGATGAAGTCCCGGTCGACCGATGCGCCGGCCCCAAGGAGAATCGCCAGCGCGGCCTGGTGCGCAACGAGCGACTCGACGGGCGGCCGAGCGAACTCGATCGGCTCGTCCGCGAAGGTGACCGGGCCCAGGAAATCGGCCGCCGTCATCAGTCGAGCGGGCGTGCCGCGGTTGCCGTCGTTGACGACCAAATTGCCCTCTCGGTAGATGAGCAGTTGCTCGGCGGGCGCCTCGAAGTTGATCCATGAGCAGCTACAGAGTTCGAGCGACGGGCCGGTGATGTACCGGTTGCCGACGAGGTTCACCCGCACGTCATACGGCTCGTTCAGCACGTGGTTGGGTAAGAGCATCCAGTCGTACATCACGTTGTTGACGAGGTCGATGTCCAGGCCCTGACCTGGCTCCCCTGGTAGCGGCTCGTCCTGCTGGCCACCGACTGCGGGCATCCGCCGCTGATGATGCGCCCAGAGGTTGCCGATGAACGAGTAGCCGTCCGTCCCGGTGCCCCGCACCAGCGACCCGAAACTGTGGGTCCCCTCGGTGTGGAACGAGTCGTTCAGGCTCTCGCAGATGATCGAGTGCTGCACGGTGACGTTCGCGGACTTCGTCACCGAGAGCGTCTCGTCCATGCTCCACGAAGCCGACATGTGGTCGACGATGACGTGAGAGGAGCCGATGATGGTGAGCGCATCGGCCGCATCGCCGACCAGATCGCCGTTTCCGTGCGCGGGTTTTCCCGGGACGGCTGCCGCATGCCGATCCCCGGGCCGAAACCGAAGGAACCGGATGACGATGTGCTCGCTGTTCACGACTTCGGTCGGGTAGCCCGCGAGCGTGATCCCGCCGGGCGAGGTCTGCCCGGCGATTGTGAGATGGGAGGCGGTGATTCGTAGCGGCGAGTCCAACGCGATCTCGCCGGCTACCTCGAAGACGATCGTGCGCGGTCCAGACGCGGTGCGGACGGCATCACGCAGCGATCCGGGGCCGTCGTCCGCCAACGAGCTGACGATCGCCACGTCGCCCCCACGGCCACCCTCCGTCGCAGCTCCGAAACCCTGCGCTCCCGGGAAGGCGGTCGCGGGCGGAGGCTCGACCGCACCGCCGGTGCCCGCGAGCAGGCCGCTCACCAACGCACCGATGATCGCTGCGGTCACCCAACGTCGCATAGGTCGACCTCCCCCCATCGAAGGCTCCGATCAACCCCGCGTGGCACGATTCGGCGTGCCGACTGGACGCTATGCACCGAGCCCGACGGGAACATTTCACATCGGCAATCTTCGAACCGCCGTCGCGGCGTGGCTCTTCACCCGGCCCGACGACAGCGATCTCCTGCTGCGGTGGGAAGACCTCGACACCACGGCAAGCGCGGTTCACGAGGCCGCGCAGCGGGCGGATTTCGAACGTCTCGGGCTCCGCTTCGATGGCCTGGAACTGCGGCAAACAGACCGAATCGAGGCGTACCGCGAGGTCCTCGCCGATCTCTCCCGACGCGACCTGACCTATCCCTGCTGGTGTTCTCGCAAGGACATCCGCGATGCCCCTGCTGCGCCGCACGGACCACCCGGCTCCTATCCAGGAACCTGTCGCGACCTGTCTCGTACCGAGATCGCCGACCGTGAGCGCGGCGGCCGTCCGCCCGCGACCAGGCTTCGCACCGACCACCCGCACGTCACGATCGTCGACCGCCTGCACGGCGAGCACTCTGAGATCGTCGACGACTTCGTACTCGAGCGGTTCGACGGCACCCCTGCGTACAACCTCGTCGTCGTGGTTGACGACCACGTCCAGGGAGTCGGGCAGGTCGTGCGAGCTGATGACCTTCTGGCGTCCACACCACGCCACGCCCACCTTCACCACGTCCTCGGACAGCCGGAGCCCGAGTGGATCCACGTGCCGCTGGTGCACGACGCGAACGGAGATCGGCTGGCGAAGCGTGATGGCTCCGCTGGACTCGCCCTTTGGCTTGCAAACGGCCGGACTGTCGAATCGCTACTCGCACAAATCGGCCGGTCGCTCGGTATCGCGTTGTCTGACGCGGCGGATCTCGGCGAGTTGGCGGCCGGATTCGACCCCACGGCCGTCACCACCGAACCAGCTGTGTACGACCAGGCGACCGCCACGTTGTCGTTGGCCGACTGACCGGCGAAGCTCCCTCGATGTCGAGCCCACTCATCACGCCGCGCTTCTTCGCGCTGTGTGGAGCCTCGTCGCTGTACTTCCTCGGGCTCAACATGACCCTCCCGGTTCTGCCGCTGTTCGTCGAAGAGGAACTCGGCGGGCTCGATGTCCAGGTTGGTCTCGCGGTGAGCTCATTCGGCATCGCCGCGGCGGCGATCCGCCCGTTCATCGGACCGCTCGGTGACCGTCTCGGCCGCCGCACGCTGGTGATCGCCGGCACCATCGTCGCCGGTGCCGCTACTGCGACGACAGCACTTGCCTCATCCATCCCTGAGGTGATCGCGATCCGTGCGATCACGGGAATCGGCGAAGCTGCGGTGTTCGTCGGAATCGCAAGTTCGATCCAAGATCTCACCCCGGATGACCGTCGCGCAGAGGCCGCTTCGTACTTCTCGCTGACGATCTACGGAACGCTTCTCGTCGGCCCCCTCCTAGGTGGATCGATCCGCGACGCTCACGGCACCGACTGGGTATGGCTGATCGCCGGTGCGCTGGCCGTCAGCGCTGCCTTGGTCGGTGCGTCCGCGCCGGGCCCACCCGCGATCAAGCCACCGTTCCCGGCGTTTCGACGACTGATCCATCCGGCCGCGATCAGGCCCGGACTCATGCTGTTCAGCGGACTGCTCGGCTACACGGGATTCCTCGCGTTCGCCGTGCTGCACGGCGAACGCATGGGGATGGAGAGCCCGGAGCGGATCTTCGTGGTCTTCGGGGCGGTGATCATCACGCTTCGACTTGTCGCCGCCCGCCTGCCTGACCGTCTCGGGCCGCTGATGACCACTCGCATCTCGCTCAGCTGCGGCGTCGCCGGTCTCAGTTTGCTGTTCTTGTGGCAGGAACCGACCGGCGCCTACGTCGCTGCAGCAGTGCTCGCAGTCGCGCAGACGTTCCTCTTCCCGGCCTTGTTCGCCCTTGTTGTCGACCGCGCGCCCGATGAGGAACGCAGCCAGGCGATCGGCAGTTTCTCCATGTTCTTCGACCTTGCGTTCGGCCTGGGCGGTCCGCTCATCGGGGCGATCAGCGGCGCGTCGAACCTCGGCGTCGGCTTCCTGGCCTGCGCGGGGATCGCCGCGGTCGCTCTGCTCTTCGCACCACGGCTGCTCGGCGACGCGATCATCGAGACGACCATGGACGACATCGGTCCGCGAAGCCGCCGGTAGCGTCGATGCCATGAGCAAGACGCCGACCTGGTTCACCGACGCCGTGTCCGTTGTTCCCGAGTCCCGCCATACCGAGGTCGACGGGGCGAGCATCCACTACCTGTCGTGGGGCGAGCGCGGCCGCCCGGGAATCGTGTTCGTCCACGGCGGCGCTGCGCACTCGCATTGGTGGAGCCACATTGCCCCGGCGTTCCTGGCCGACCACTCCGTCGCCGCGATCGACTTGTCCGGCCACGGCGACAGCGATCGCCGCGAGACCTACGGCCTGGACTTCTGGTGCGACGAGGTCGCTGCGGTGATCGAGGACGCAGGATTCGACGGGCCCCCACTCCTCGTCGGCCATTCGATGGGTGGCTTCGTCACGATCGGTACGGCCGCGCGGCACGCTGACCTGCTCGCCGGGGCGATCATCGTCGACTCGCCTGTAGTCGAGATCGACCCCGAGGTCCGCCAGGCGCGGGCCAGCGACACGTTCAACAAGGAGCGCGCATACGACGACCCGGCCGGGCCCATCGAGCGTTTCCGGGCGATCCCCGGGCAGGACGTCTACCTCCCGTACGTCAAGCAGCACATCGCCGAGCGGTCGCTGCGCCAAGACCCCGACGGCATGTGGCGTTGGAAGTTCGACTCGTCGATCTTCATGCCGAACCGCCGGACTGCGGCTGAGCTGCTCCCGCAGGTCACCTGTCGGGTCGCGCTCCTGCGTTGCGAGCACGGGCTCGTCACCCGAGACATCGGCGACTACATGTACAACCAACTCGGCCGGGTGGCGCCGGTGATCGAGCTACCGACGGCCGGTCATCATCCGATGCTCGACGTACCCCTGATCCTGATCACGGCGATCCGCAGCCTCATTGCCGACTGGGACCACTCCCGCCCCCTCCATCGCTCCTGACCGCTCAGGAATTGGCAGCGATGACGTCGGCCCATGGGGCCATTTTGTCGGCGGGGCTGCCGAGGAACATGAAGCCGGGGATGATCATCCGGTGCATGCCGCAACTCGCGGCCTCTTCGATGGCTGCCTGAGGGTCATCGCCGAAGATCCCGGGGTGCGAGCTCGTCATCTCGATCGCTTCCGGATCGCGTCCGCTGTCAGCAGCGGTCTGCCGGGCGATCTCGAAGAGCTCGGCAATCTCGCCTTTGGCCGGGAAGAAGCCGTCGCCCATGCGTCCGGCGCGCTCGGCCGCGGCGCGGCTGTGACCGCCGATGTGAATCGGAACGGAGCCCTCGTGTGGCTTCGGGTTCGAGGAGATGTTGTCGAAGTTGATGAACTCGCCGTGATACGTGACGTCGTCGGACTTCCAGAGTTCGCGCATGACATCGGCGTACTCCTCCGTGCGGCGGGTGCGGCCTTCCCACGGAACGTCGAGGGCATCGAATTCCTCGCGGAGCCAACCGATGCCAATTCCGAGGATGACTCGACCCTTGGACATCATGTCGAGTGTCGCAACCTCCTTGGCGTAGGTCACCGGGTGCCGTTCGGGCAGCAATGAGATGCCGGTTGCGAGATTGAGCGTGGATGTGCGAGCTGCCACGTACGCAAGCCAGATGAGCGGATCGGGAATCGGGCTGTCGCCGGACCCCGGCATCTTGCCGTCGGGCGCGTACGGGTAGGTCGACTCGTACCCCTCCGGGTAGAGGATGTGCTCAACGGTCCAGAGCGACTCGAAGCCGGTGTCCTCGGCGGCCGTGCCCAGCTCCGCAGCACCGTCTCCGGTGACGAATGTGACGGTGTTGGAGAATCCGATTCCGAACTTCATGGCGAACTCCTGATGCGTTGGCCGGGCGACATCCTGCCCTATCCGACGGGGGCGAGGTGACTCCGGCTTCCAGATGTGATAACACTTTGATCTATAAATGATATGAGCCAATCCACCACCAGTCCATCCGTCGACGAACACCCCGCCACCGCACGGAGCGGTCCGCTGGGCATCGCCGCCCTACTCGCCGCTATCGCCGGCATGGTCGGCAGCATCATCCTCACGGCAGTGACTGCAAACGGACTCGGTGCCATCGCAATCGTGGCCTTCGCGCTGCTCGTTGCGGCCTGGATGCCCGGCCACTATCTGGTCCAGCCCAACCGGGCATTGGTCCTGATCCTGTTCGGTCGCTACATCGGCACGATCGACCAGCCCGGCTGGTACTGGACACCGAACCCGTTCACGAAACTCGAGTCACGCAAGCTGAGCAAGCGAGTGCACAACTTCCAGACGCCGGTCTCGAAGATCAACGATGCCGAGGGCAACCCAATCGAGATCGCCGCCGTGGTCGTGTGGCGTGTCGTCGACACTGCCCGAGCCACGTTCGAGGTCGACGACTACGACGACTACGTCGTGGTGCAGAGCGAGACAGCGATCCGTCATCTCGGCACCCAGTACCCGTACGACGACTTCGACGGCGACAGCGTGTCGCTACGAGCGGATCCAGACACCGTGGCAGCCACGCTGCACGAAGAGCTCCAGGACCGGCTCGACGATGCGGGCGTGGAAGTCGTGGAGACTCGCCTCACCCACCTCGCCTATGCGACGGAGATCGCCGAGGCGATGTTGCGTCGTCAGCAGGCGTCCGCTGTGGTGGCCGCTCGCCGCAAGATCGTCGAGGGCGCGGTCGGCATGGTGCAGGACGCGCTGGAGCTTCTGAGCGAACACGACATCGTCGAACTCGACGAAGAGCGCAAGGCGACGATGGTGTCGAACCTTCTCGTCGTCCTCACGAGCGAGCAGCAAACCACGCCGGTGGTCAACGCCGGCTCGATCTACTAGTCGGCCTCGCCCCAATGGCCCGTCCCCGCAAGAGCTACCCCCTGCGCATCGACCCCGAGGTGCACGCGGCGCTCGAGCGATGGGCGGCCGACGAGCTCCGCAGCGTCAACGCCCAGATCGAGTTCCTCCTCCGCCAAGCCGTCAAGGACGCGGGCCGCCTGAAGAAGTAGGTCGGGCTTACGTGAAGGACGACGTGTCGATTCGGGACAGGTCGATGACCGTCCGCAGTTGACGAGCTTTCAGCAGGAACCGACCGTCGTCGGCCCACAGCGTGATGTCCTCGTCGGTCATACCGCCGTGACCATGTGTGGCCCTATGACGCACGAGCAACGCCTGATCGGCGGAACCACCGACATCAGGCCCGAAGTGCACGACGTGGTGCAGGCTCGGTGTCGCACACATGCGGTCCGGGTGGCGGATCACTGGTGGTGGCCAGACATCGCTGCACATGAGAGCGAGTCGATGGTCCCAGGGCCCCGGCTCGACCATTCGCAGCCACCCGCCGTCCTCGTTCGGCACGACCGCGCCGTCCTGACCGAATCGGCGGTGGGGGATGAAACGACCATGAACGTTGCAGGCCCAGCCGGGCACGTCGGTTCCCTCCGGTTCGGTCGGTGGCGCGACGTCGGGCATCGGGTCGTCGAGATAGCTCGGACCCTCTCGGTCACCGGTGAAGATGCCGCCAGCCACACCAACGGTGTCGTCGCCCACGACCAGGCGCGCCGTGACCGAGTGGACCAACGCTCCGATTCGCTCCGTCGACACAACGATGTCGAGTGGCCCCACCGGGACTCGACGGAGGAACTGATGGGAGTAGACGCGCGGCAACCGGTCCGTGTCGGTGACCTCGGCCCGCATTGCCGAGAAGGCGAGCGCCATCAAATAGCCGCCGAACGGGCTTCCCGTCCCCCAGTACTCGCCATCGTCGATCTCGCGGCGATACCGACCGTCGCCGAGATCATCGAGTTGCGTACGTTCGTCGAGGAGCCACGACATATGGCGACGGAGGGTAGGTCGGCCTGCGCAAGGATGGCGAAATGCACGACTGCCCAACCGTGGAGACGGAACGCCTGACCCTGCGGCCATTCCGGGACGACGACATCGATCGCTATCTGGCGGTACACAGCGCTCCTGAAGTCATGGCCTCGCTCCACATCCCCGAAACGTTCGATCGCGAGGACGCCTGGAATCAGATGGCACGCCATCGCGGCCAGTGGGCGCTTCGCCGGTCCGGTCAGTGGGCCATCGAGTTGAAGTCGACGGGCGAGTTCATCGGGCGAGCCGGCACGCACCGACCCGAACGCCACGACTGGTCCAGCCTCGAGTGCGGATGCACATTCGACCCGGCGCACTGGGGACATGGGTACGCGACCGAGGCGAGCCGAGCCACCGTCGATTGGGCCTGGGCCAATCACGACGACGACCAGCTCTTCAGTGTGATCCTCCCCGCGAACGCGGCGTCGCAGGGGGTCGCACAGCGGCTCGGGTTCACCTTGCTCGAGGAGCGCACGCTGGACTTCTTCCCGTCATTGCCGCACGGCATCTGGGTTCTCCCCCGCCCTGAATAGGCTGCGGGGCGATGCCCACGACCACCACCGCAGCGCTGCGCGACCGCTACGTCGACCTCCTCATGGGGTGCCTCACCCGGGAGCTGTTCCTGGACGAGGAGGCCCACGACGTGGACCTCGCCGACTGGCCGGGCGACACCGACGAAATGCGGACAACCCTGCGAACCAACGGGTGGCGGCTGATGCGACGGGGCGGCGACGCCGCGAAGCGAGACGACGGAAACGACTGGCCGCCCGCCGCCGAGACGATGGTGGGCCGTCAGCGGCTCGCCGACGTCCGCTCATGTGTCGATTCGGTCATGGCCGACGGTGTCCCCGGTGATTTCATCGAGACCGGGGTCTGGCGCGGCGGCGTCACGATTCTCATGCGGGGCATGCTCGAGGCCTGGGCCGACACCGATCGTCGGGTCTGGGTGGCCGACAGCTTCCAAGGCCTGCCCGCGCCAGACGCTGAGGCGTTCCCGCAGGACGTCGGCCACGACATGAGCGACGTGCCCACCCTCGCCGTGTCGGCGGACCAGGTGCGAGCCAACTTCGATCGTTACGGACTACTCGACCAGCAGGTCCGATTTCTCGAAGGCTGGTTCCGCGACACCCTTCCAAGCGCACCGATCGAGCAGCTCGCGATCCTGCGCCTCGATGGCGACATGTACGAATCCACGATGGACGCACTCGAGGCGCTGTACCCGAAGCTCTCGGTGGGCGGCTACGTGATCGTCGACGATTACGGCGCCTGGGAACCGTGCCGACAGGCCTGCACCGACTACCGCGAGCGCCACGGCATCACCGACGAGATCGTCTCCGTCGACTGGACTGGCGTCCATTGGCGCCGCACGAGCTAGGACGCGACACACATGACCGATATCTCCACCTACTACGGACTCCTCCGCCGAGCGCACGAGATCGTGCAGCCCGAGCGCTACCTCGAGATAGGCGTCCACGAAGGCCACTCCTTGTCCTTCGTGCGTCCGGGAACCCGGGTCGTCGGCGTGGACCCCGAGCCGAAAGTCGGGACCCTGCCTGACAACACGGTGATCGTTCCGGCCACGAGCGACGACTTCTTCGCCGACCCGGAACTCGTCGGTCTGCTCGGCGGTCCGATCGATCTCGCCTTCGTCGACGGACTCCACCTGCATGAGCAGACGCTGCGCGACGTCGCGAATGTCGAGGCCAACTCCCACGCCGACGGCATCATCATGATCCACGACTGCCTCCCGATCGATGCGAAGACGGCCGCACGCGACCGCACCACCGTCGTGTGGTCCGGCGACGTGTGGAAGGTCGTCGTGGCCCTTCGCCGCCACCGTCCCGACCTCACCGTCACAACGGTCGATGTCGAGCCGACCGGCCTTGCGATCGTCAGCGGCCTCGACCCGACGAACCGGGTCCTTCACGACGACTACGCCTCCATCATCGACGAGCTCGCCGGTCTGGAATTCGACGACCTCGAAGCCGTCGGCCGCGAAGAGATGCTCGGTGTCGTGCCCGGCACCTGGGACCACGTCGAACCGTTGCTCAGCGTCCCGGCGTAGCCGGAGACTCCCGTCGGCGGTCGGGCAGCGCGCGAACTACGGTTTCGCCGGTCCAGACAACGGCATCAGGGGGCAGACGACAATGGCGCAGACGGTGCAGGGTGTGGTGGCCAAGGCGGTCGGTGAACCGGTCACGATCGAGAACATCGTGATCCCGGACCCCGGTCCGGGCGAAGCCGTCGTTACGATTCAAGCGTGCGGTGTGTGCCACACCGACCTCCATTACCGAGAGGGTGGGATCAACGACGAGTTCCCGTTCCTGCTCGGCCATGAGGCCAGCGGCATCGTCGAATCCGTTGGCGAAGGGGTCTCCGAGGTAGAGCCCGGTGACTTCGTGATCCTCAACTGGCGCGCCGTGTGCGGCGAGTGCCGGGCGTGCAAGAAGGGCACCCCCCATCTGTGTTTCAGCACGTTCAACGCTGAGCAGAAGATGACACTCGAGGACGGCACTGAGCTGTCCCCCGCGCTCGGGATCGGCGCGTTTGCCGAGAAGACGCTCGTCGCTGCTGGGCAGTGCACGAAGGTCGACGCGTCCGCCTCGCCAGCCGCGGCCGGCCTGCTCGGCTGCGGCGTGATGGCCGGCATCGGCGCGGCGATCAACACCGGAGGCGTGAGCCGGGGCGACACTGTCGCTGTCTTCGGGTGCGGCGGCGTGGGCGACGCGGCAATCGCCGGGTCGAAGCTCGCGGGGGCCTCCACGATCATCGCGGTCGACATCGACGATCAGAAGCTCGAGTGGGCGAAGGGCTTCGGGGCGACCCACACGGTCAACTCATCGAACGAGGACGCCGTCGAGAAGATCCAGGAGTACACCAATGGCTTTGGCGCCGACGTGTGTATCGAGGCCATCGGCCTACCCCACGTCTACAAGCAGTGCTTCGAGGCCCGCGACCTCGCCGGCACCGTCGTGCTCGTCGGCGTGCCGACGCCCGAGATGGAGATCACACTCCCCTTCCAAGAAGTCTTCGGTCGAGGCGGCGCTCTCAAGTCCAGCTGGTACGGCGACTGCCTGCCGTCGCGCGACTTCCCCATGCTGATCGACCTCTACCAGCAGGGTCGACTCGATCTCGATGGCTTCGTCTCGGAGACGATCGGCTTGGAGGACGTGGAAGAGGCGTTCCACAAGATGGAGCGGGGCGAGGTGCTCCGCTCCGTCGTCGAGATCTGACGCATGGCGATCGAACTCGTCACAACCGACGGCATCTTCGCCCTCGACGGTGGTGAGTGGGACGTCACGAACAACATCTGGCTGGTCGGCGACGACCGCGAGGTGATGATCTTCGACGCCGCCCACGACCATCAGCCGATCGTCGATGCCGTGAACGGGCGCCGGGTCACAGCGATCGTGCTCACCCACGGCCACAACGACCACATCAATGCCGCGGCCGCGCTACGCGAGGCGGTCGATGCGCCCGTCCTCCTACACCCGGACGACCGCATGCTGTGGGACGTCGTCTACCCGGACGCCGCGACCGATGGCGATGTCGTGCCCGGCACCACGCTGGAAGCCGGCGGGCACGAGGTCGGCGTCATCCACACCCCGGGCCACTCCCCCGGCTGCTGCTGCTTCCACGATGTCGAAGCCGGACGGGTCGTCTCGGGCGACACCTTGTTCTGCGGAGGCCCGGGCGCGACCGGGCGGAGCTACAGCGACGAACCCACGATCCTGCGGTCGATCCGAGACCAGCTCCTGACGCTGCCGGGCAACACGATCGTCCACACCGGCCACGGCGACTCGACGGTGATCGACGACGAGCGCGAGCGGGTGCTCGAGCGGATCGCAGAACTCGGCCTCGACTAATACGTCAGGATCGTGTCGAAGAATTCCGCAGCGAATGGCAGTTGATCGGGCCCAAAGCTCACCGCACCGCACCCCACACCTGCGGCGGGGTCCGGACTCCAGTCGAAGCGCATCTCGGGACGGATGACCACGTTGCCCGTCCCGGCGGGCGCCAGCGTGATGAACGTCGAACCGGTGAGCCCATCGCCGAAGTCGGGATTGTCCACGATCGGGACGTAGCGAGTGCCCCCGATGGTGTCGAACGAGCCAGCCATACGACCGAACAGCAGGAGGTTGCCGTTCTCACAGATCCCCGCGCCACCCGTGAACCCGGTCCCGCCGAAGTGGGGGAAATTGTCGAGGGGCAACAACTCCCCCATCTCCGTGTCGACAATGATCGTCATGCCACTCTGCGCGCTGCCGTCGAGGGTGTAGAGCTCGACGCCGACCTGACGAGCGGGCCGCTCCGGCGCCATGACACCGACGAAGTCCTGGGGCTGTGTGTCGTCGTTGCCGAAGAGCCAGATCCACAGGGTGTCGTCGGGTTCATCATCAACCGGCGCGTCGCCGTCTTCGTTGTCGGTCGTCTCGCTCCCGGCAGTCGGATACCCGTTGCCCGACTCGTCGTCAGCGCTCTCGGGGACACAAGCTGCCGCGAAGAGAATCGCGGCCACTGTGGTCATCATCAGTCGATTCCGCATGACGTTGTTGAACCACGAGACCGTCACCGCAGCGTCATCGCCCTGATCAGATGCGAAGTACGCGCCCTTCGACGGACACTTGGGATCCGATCAGATCGTCGGTTGTCGCCGCCACAGCGGCAGCCGCATCCTCAAGTTTCGCCACGGCTCGGTCGCCGGAGTCGAGATCGATGATGGCCCCGATGGCGTTCGGTCCGTCGGCGTCGTAGGTCACGGTGTAGGTGGCGACCACGCCCTCCCCCTTCGGATCCTCGTCGAGGGGGACTTGCGATGTCGCTGAACGCGCATCGTCGACCAGATCGGCAACGAGGAGGCCGTTCGTCGGTGGCTCCGTGGACCACACCGCCAGGGCGGGCTTCGTCAGTAGACCGCTCACCGCCGTCACCGCGCCGAACGATCCCGGCGCGTCGCGTACCGCCTCGATCATGTCGACCGTCGCCTGATACACGAAGTTGTTGAACGGGCCGCCGGCAAAGGCCATACCGCCGGTGAGCGTCGGCGTTGCGTGCGGATCGAGGCCGAGCTCCTTCTGCTGAACGCGAACAGCGACCGGGAAGCAGCTGTAGATCTCGATGAAGTCCATCGACGCAATAGGACGCTCGATATGGACCGCGGCTGTCTCGCCGACCACGCGCATACCCGGCCAGCGATGGAGCTCCGCTCGCCGGCTCAGCGACAAGGACAACGACGACTCCAGCCCGACGTGGGGATACACCCGCTTGTCTCGATCGATGCCGAGTTCGTCCGCAACGGCCTCAGAGCAGAACACCATCGCCGACGCTTGGTCGACACCCCACTGGCTGTTGTGCCATTTGTTGTACGGAAACGAGATCGGCCGGTTGGCCGGGCTCGGGTCACGAATCTCGGCGGCGGTCATCGGTGAGCCGAAGTCGGCTCTCGGGTTGGATTGGGCGACGCCGTTGAATCGCGACCAGATCGCGGCAATGTCGTCGCGGTGCTCGTCGAGCGACCAGCCCTCTGCGGCCCGCCGGGCGCTGTCGATCATGGCGTACTGCTGAACCGGAGCGACGGCGCCGATCTCGATCTCGGGCCGGGCGACGATCTCGCCCTCCCACGTCATGTGGGTATCCGGCTCGAGCCCCTCTTGGTCGTGACCGGCGAGTTCGACACCGGCCCGCTTCGCGACGTCGTCGCGGTACTTGGTCTCGCCGCCGCAGACGACGGCCACATCGACCGCACCGGACCGCACTGCCTCGAGGGCGCGGTTCACGAGTGTCTGCTGCGGAATGCCGACGTCGGCCGCGACCGTATGCGCCGTCACGCCGAGCGTCTCGCTGATGTGCCGCGCGGAGTCGGGCAGCCAGGAGAGGCCACGGGTAGCTCCGATCCAGTCGACTCGCCCGGTCACGGTTGTCGACCCGGTGTCGGCCAACGCCGCCTCGACGGCCGCCGTCATCAAGCCGGTCGTGTCGAGCCCGGCTCCGGGTTCCGGAAGCCGCTGGTGCGCGGCGCCGACACCGATCAGGACGGGCCTTGTGGGTTCGCTCTGCATCGCCGGCGGACCCTACTGTGGCGACGCTCCACTCACGAAGATGCGTTCCCGAGGCCTCACATGACCACCCTTCTCGAAGCAGCCCGCGATCTCCGCACCACCCTCGATGCCGAAGGCGCGAAGGCCGAAGCGGCCGGGACCCCGATGACCGACGAAGCCGTCCGCTTGTGCAAGGAGGCCGACCTCTACGGCGCCCTCGTGACCAAGGATGTCGGGGGCACCGAGCTCAACGCAGCGGACAGCCTCGACGTGTTCACCGAGCTCGCCAGAGCCGACGGCTCGATCGGCTGGGTCGTCATGGCCGGCAGCACCGCAACGGCGTACTTCAGCTCGTACTGCCCGGACTCGTTCACCGACGTGATGTTCGCCGACGGCGTCCCGCTCGTCGCCGGCCAGTTCGCTCCCAACGGCGTTGCGGTACCGAAGGGCGATGCGTTCCACATCTCCGGCAACTATTCGTTCGGCTCCGGGCTCGAACATGCGCACTGGGCAGGCTCGGGTTCGTTCACGCAACCCGAAGAGGGCGACGCCGACTACATCTTCGCCATCGTCCCGAAAGCCGAGGCCGAGATCCTCGGCAACTGGGACGTGATGGGGCTGCGATCCACCGCGTCGTACGACTACCGGATCGACAGCGACGTCCCGGCTGACCGCACGTTCTCCATGTTCGGCTTCACCCGTTACCGGGGCGGCAAGCAGTTCGACCTCGGCATCCTCCATCTCACGGAGATCGGTCATGCCGGCTGGGCGCTCGGCGTGATGCGGCGGGCTATCGACGAGGCGGCAGTCATCGCCCGGACAAAGCAGCGGATGACCGGCAAGACCGGTCTCGCCGAAGATCCCCGGTTCCAGTACGACCTCGCCGAGGCCGAGAGCTTGTTCCGCGCCGGCGATCTCTGGATCCGAACGGCCTTCGCGAAGGCGGAGCACTCGGCCGAGAACGACAACCCCGACCAGGCACTCGTGGGCGAGGCACTGCAGGCGACGGCATGGTTCACGCAGAAGTCGACCGAGGCGATCCAGACGCTCTACCGCCACATCGGCACCGCAGCGCTGCGCGACGGTGCGTTCCAGCGAGCATTCCGCGACATCCACGCCGGAAGCCAGCACGCAATGGTGAGCCCGGCCCACACCCACGCGTTCGCCGAAGCAAAGCTCGGCGCCGCTCCCGAGAACGCCGTCGACTGGGACTGACCCGCCCCTCCCCGTTCTGTGAGTCGAAATCAGCCGTATGCGCTGACTCGGGCTCACAGAACGGTCACACGGTGACAGACGTGAGGTCGTCGCCCATGACGATCTCGCCGTCGAACTCCTTGGCGGCGATAGCGATCCACTCGGGGTATTGCTCGGGCTGCGGCGCCGGAACGTAGTGGGTCATCATGAGCGTCTTCACGCGGTTCTTCGCCGCTACCTGTCCTGCCTGCTCGACGGATGAGTGGTAGTCGAGGATGTCCTGAAGACGTGGAATCGGAATCGTCTTCACGATGTCGTCGCGGATGACGGTCTGGACGTAGACGTCGGCGTCCTTCGTCAGGCTGTCGAGCCCGTCGCACGGGATCGTGTCCCCTGCGAGCGCGACGACCTTGCCGTCCGACTCGACGCGGTAGCCGATCGTCGGCTCGACGGGCGCATGGCAGGTCTCGTGGCACGTGATCGACATCGAACCGATGGTGAACGCATCGCCAGGCACGACTTCGGTGACCTCGACGACGGGCTCCCAGTTGAGATCTTCGTGGTGGTCCATCCGGTACTTCATGTCCGGCCCGAGGGCGAGAAGGATGTGGTCGACGTAGTGCTTGAGTCCGACCGGGCCCCAGACCCGCAGCGGCGTCGGCTCGTTCGTGGCGATCCAGTGAGTCGTGACGATGTCGTTGAACGCCGTGAGGTGGTCGCTGTGCAGGTGCGTGATCAGCAGCCCCGACAGGAACGCCGGCCCGGTCTGGGCCAATGGCATGCGCATCACACACCCTCGGCCCGCATCGATGAGGACGTGCTCGCCGTTGTTCTCGCCCGCCTTCACGAGAGTGCACGGCCCTGCCCGATTCGGGTCGGGAAGCGGCGTTCCGGTACCGACGAGAGTGACTTCCACTACGCCTCCTGAGGCTGCGCTGCCGGTTCAGCGACGGCGGCCTTCTCGAGTACGCGCTGCATCATTTCTCGCGAGACCGTCAGGCCAGCGTTCTGGTTCTGGCCGGTGATCAAGTCGCCGTCGACGACGACGTGGTTGGCGAACATGTCGCGCAGCTTGTGCGTGGTCGACTCGAAGTCCGCGCCGGCGTTGCGGAGCTCGGTCTCGGGGTGCTGCGGGGTGTGCGAGATACCGAGCTGTTGCACCTGGCGATCAGTTACCGCCGTCAGTCGACGTCCCTTGACCAGCGGTTCGCCGTCGGCGGTCTTCGCCTTGAGCAGACCGAGCGGTCCGTGACAGATCCCTCCGAGAACGGCGCCGTTCGCCGCCGCCTTAGTCACCTGGTCACCGACCTCATCGGACGTACCCAGATCCCAGGCCGCTCCCCAGCCGCCGGCGAAGAAGACGATGTCGTACGAATCGATGTCGACATCGGCGATAGGAAGCGAGTCCATGCACTTCGCCTGGAGCTCATCGTCGACCATGTAGCGGTCGTCGTGGTGCGACCGAATCGGAGGCTTGAAGGACGACGGGTCGAAGGGGATATCGCCGCCGCGGGGCGACGCGACATCGACCTCCATGCCGGCGTCGAGGAACTCGTAGTAGGGCACCGTCAGCTCGGACCCAAAGACGCCGGTCTGCTTGTTCACGCTGAGCGTGCCGTGGTTGGTTGCCACGACGAGGGCCCGGCGACCGCTCAGGTCGAGCTCGACGGCGTCGGGATCCTCCGGATGTATTCCGAGACGTTGGAGAGCGCGGCGAGCGGCGAGCGCCGGCTTCGGTGGGGTCTTGGCCTTGGGTCCGTCGTCCGGGCGGGCGGCGGTGGGCCACTCCTCGTTGCGCTCCGGAACGGCGTCGCGGGCAGTGCTCATGGTCGTCTCCAGTTGGCGTCGAATGTCGGTGACTTCTGCATCGGCGGCACGGTTCACGGCTTCGATCGGGTCAGTGTCGAGGTCGTAGAGCTCCCACTGATCCGGGATCGCCTCGGTGCGGTACGCGGGCCCGGATGGGCCGCGCACGGACAGGTTGCGGACGAACGGATCGGTCCACCCCGCCGGGTCGTCGAACGTGCGGACGAGCTTCCAGAGCCGCCCATCGACTCGACCGACCACGGCCTCGACGTTGGTGGCCGCGTGGGCGGGGATCTTGATCTGCAGCGGGAACGGTGCCTCGCTGCGCCCGAGCCCTTGCACGATCGCGGCCGCGTTGCCGTCGCCTTCGAGCACGTTGTCGCGGGTGATCATGTAGACGGAGTCGTCGTCGAGCGTCGCGCCGTCGAGAACGCCACTCAGGTCTCGTCCTGGCAGCGGGTGGACCTCGGAGTGGGTGAGGCGAAGCTTCCCCGCGAGGTCCGACTCGTGCGCTCCCGCCACGCCGATCAGCGTCGGCAACAGGTCGATGTGGCTGGTCGGAGCGGAGACCGCGGCCGGCGTGGTCGTCTGCTCCCCCACCCGCGCCATCTGGAACGGCACGCGGGTTGCCTCGTCGTAGAGCTGGTACCACTTCTGATGGAGACCGCCGTGTGAGCCCAGCATGTCGCCGTGGTCGGCGGAGAAGACGACGACTGAGTCGTGCCCGGCTCCCGTGACCGTCCGCCGCACACGATCGATCGGCCCGTCCACGTCGTGGTGGAGCCGGTAGTACGTCTGTCGGTACTGGTCGGCGTTTGACAGATACGCCCGCCGGATGAGCCGCGTGGGTCCGTATCCCGAGTAGTACGCATCCCGATACGCACTGTGCAGAGCCGGTTTCGTGGAGAGGTCCTCGTCGTCGGTGGGCGACGGCGGCACGGTCGGGAGCTCGATTGCGGACTCCGGCAGCGGCCGACGAGCGAGGGCGGGCCACAGGACGATGTCGTGGGGGTTCACGAACGAGCAGACGAGCACGAACGGCGTCATCGCTGTCGCGTCGCCCGCAGCACGACGGGCGTAGCGATCCTCGAGGAACGCGACGGCGCGCTCCGCATAGATTGGGTCGCGCACCACGCCCATGTCCGAGCGTCGCCCGCCGTGGGGCTCCGGGCCAACCCATCCGGCGAAGCCGAACTCATCGAGCGGATCAGCATCGACGTAGGCCTGCACGGCGTCGGGGATGAGTTCGCCGTCGTCGGTGTTCGTGTCGAGAGGCTTGCCGTCCACTTGGAGGTCGGCGTGGCTGACATGCCACTTGCCGATGTAGTGGGTGTCGTAGCCGGCGGCCCGCATCCAGTTGCCGAGGGTGGGAACTTCACCCGGACGCAGCCAACGCATACGGCTGTCGTCATCGCGCTTCGCGAGTCCGTTCGTCTGGGTGACGCCATGCACAGACGGGTAGTGGCCGGTCAGCAGACAGGGACGGCTGGGCACGCAGGCCGTGGAGGCCACGTAGTGGCGATCGAACGTCACGGCGTTCTCGTCGAACCACTTCCGAGCGGGCAGGGAGCGATCACGCCACTCGCGCAGCTCGGCGTTCTCATAGGACGGCGCTGCCCGCTCCTCATCGGTGAGGATAATGATGATGTCCGGCTGGCTCATCGAGCTGCCTCCTCCGCTGCCGCGGCGAGACCGGCGAGCAGCTTCTCGTTGGTCGACCCGAACCGTCGGGCAACGGCCTTCGCTGCGAGTCGCATCGGCGGTCGGGGCCCGGGCGTGATGTCGCCGATGATGACGACCCGACTGCCGTCACCGTCAGCCTCGATCTCCCACGCATTGACGACCTGGGAAAGGACCGGCGGGAGTCCGATCAGCTCGTAGGCGAGACGATGCTCGGGATCCCACTCCGTGATGGTCTCCACAATCACCATCGACCCGACCTGCACTCGGCGGCTGGTGCCGACGCCTTCGTTCTGGCCGGTCATGTAGGACGAGTGATCGACCTCGGGCGTCCACTCGGCGATCCGGGCGAAGTCGGCAAGGACCTTCCACACCACGGCGGGAGGAGCGGCGACGCGTCGCTCGGAACGGGTCTCAGGCATCATCGACTCCGCGCACTAGACCGGCGATCGTTGCTCGCATCACTGCACCAGCCTCGGGGCGGGACAGTTGACGCGTGAAGCAGAGCGTCTCCATTGTCTCCATCGAGAGGACGGCGGTTACACCCTCTGCCGCGGCGGCGCGATCCGCTGTACGAAGCTTGCTCAATTCCACCGCGAAGTGGCAGTCGATCTGATCACGACTTGCGGAGAGGTTGTCGCGACGATGGTCGAGGATGATCGGCTCCGTTGGTGCTCGCATGAGCCCGACGCGAGCGACCGGGGCGGCGATCTCGTAGAGGTCCAGACGGTTCGTGACGATCGAGTCGATTCGTCGATCGAGCGATCCCTGCCCGATCTCGCTGATGTGCAGATACTCGGCGATCGCCGCGTACTGCCGCTCGATGGCGACGCGGTAGAGCTCGTCGAGATCCTCGAAATAGCGAAACACCGAGCGATGGCTCACACCAGAACGCTCGGCGACCGCCGTCAGCGACGGTTGGAGGTCTCCCTCCCGGTACAGCTCGAGGAGCGCGTCGACGACCCGCTCGCGGTTCTGGTCGCGGCGGGCTCGTCGCCCATCGACCGTCGGCAGCGCGTCGGCGCTCACCTGTGTCCTGGTGCCATGTAGAACCAGAACGGCATGGGCGCGCCCTGGTCGGACATGGCTTGGCGGGCTGCAAGAACGACCTTGCCCGCCTCGGTCTGGTCGAAGAACCACGACTCGATGGCCCGGCCGTCCGAGATCGAACCGTCGATCAGCTCGACTGCGGCTTCCTCGTAGTAGGTACGAATGTCGTGGCAGGTGGCGATGGAGTTCTTGCCCGGCAGGCCCGCCTCCTTGAAGCTGGTACCGCCGGCGATCGACTCGAGTACCGCGAGCCCGGCAGGTATCTCATCGGCGGTCATGACGCGGCCCACGCTCGTGACACCGCGACGCTCGACGATGCGGTCGTATGCCTTGCGGATGCCCTTCGCCTCGAGGATCGCCGGCGAGTCGTCGCCGTCGAATGACGGCGGGAGCGCGCAGGCAACCGCGTCGCTCGTCGCCTCGATCTCGACCGGGTGGCTCTCCAGGACGGGCCCCGACTCGGCGCTGAGGAGCGCAAACGCTCGCTCGAGGACATCTCGCTGGAACGCGGGATCGTCCGGAATGCCGAGCGGGCGGCCCAGCGGGAACTCGCCGTGGAGCGCCCGGGGCGGAGCGACCGTCTCGGCGACGGGCTTCATCGATGCGAGCGTGACAGTCGCGAGACCGCCAGCTTCGAGGACGTGGGCGAGCACACACACGGTGCGCGTACAAAGAGGTCAAACGGGAGTGAGCAGGACCACTTCGACGCCCGCGGCCTTCAGCTCAGCCGCGGCGCGAGGACCGGAGTCGTGGATGATCGTGGCGAGGCCGTCGTCTTCCTGATTGCCGGCAAACGACAGATGAATGTCGCTCACGGCGCCGATCGTGCCGTCGGCTGCCATCTCCTCGAGCCGATCGAGCGGGATGACCACATTGATGTCGGCGGTGAACCCGGCCCGGTCGAAGTTCGGGCTCCAGTGGCCGAGCACGAGATCGCGGGCCTCGCGGGGAAGCACCCTGTAGTCGGTCTCGGACTGGTGGAAGCGATCGTCGTCGGGGCGGTGCAGCGCGGCGGACGTGACGATCGCGACGGTTGCGTCGCTCAGCGGGACCGGCGTGGTGAACGCAGGGTCAGGGAAGTCGGGGGCGGGCAGCGTGGCTGCGTAGTTGCGCATGGGGGCGTCGCCGGACATGCATCCTCCTGGTGTGACGGTTCCCCGAACGATACATCTGTCAGTCAGGCTGACACAAGTTCGTCAGTCGCTCTTCTGCGCAGAGCCCCTGGCCTGGATCGCCTCGCGACTTGCGGCGAGCGCGGCCGGATCGAACCCGCCGGATGCCGACCAGCTCCGGTTCACTTCCTTCTCCACGATGACCGCGTCCCCCGCGGTCACGGCGTGGGTGGCCCAGTAAAGCCGCTTCATCGCCGCAGACGCCCGCGCAGGAACCGTCGCCATGTCTCGGCCGAGTTCCATAGCCCGCTCGATCAGCGACTCATGGAGAACGACCTCGTTGACGAGCCCCCAGTCGAGCGCCTGCTCGGCGTGCACGTAGTTGCCGGTGAAGCTCATCTGCCGCGCGCGACGAACACCGATCGCCCTCGGTAGCTCGACGGACAGGCCCCAGCCGGGGAGGATCCCGACGCGAGCGTGGGTGTCGGCGAACGACGCCCGCTCCGACGCAATCATGAAATCGCACGCAAGGGCGATCTCGACTCCGCCTGTGACTGCCGGACCGTTGATCGCGCCGATGACCGGCGTGGACATGTCGGGCGGAAAGGGCTGACCGTCGGCCGTTCCTGAACCGATGCTTCCACCGCTCTCGAGCTCCTTGAGGTCGAGGCCGGCGCAGAACGCCGGGTCGGCGCCCGTGAGCACGATCGCCCGGATCTCGTCTCGCTCGTCGAGCGACGCCAGCGTGGCGCGAAGACCGCCGAGCAGCAGCGAGTTGAGAGCATTGCGGCTCTCGGGGCGGTTCATGACGACGAGTGCAACCTCGCCGTCGACTTCGGTGTGGAGTACGTCGTCCATGTGCCGCCCGAATCTACGGGGCTTGCTCCACCAGGTCGAGACCGAGCTCGACCAGCTCGCGTCGGCACTGCTCCGGCGTAGCGAACAACACGGTCTGAAACCCGAGCGCATAGGCCGCGTCGACGTTCGCCTGGCTGTCGTCGATGACCACCGCCCGGCCGGGCGTCACCGCGTGGCGCTCACACAGCAGCTCGAAGATCGCCGGGTCCGGTTTCACCACGCCCTCTCTGCCACTGATCACCAACGCGTGGAAGTGGCGCAGGAACGGAAGATGAGGTTCCGCTGTCAGGAACGTGTCGCGCCCCCAGTTGCTGAGAGCCAGGAGCTGGACGTCGGTTGATGCCAGGTCCTCGAGGATGGCGACAGACCCGTCGATGATCTCGCCGAGGGTTTCTGCCCACCGATCTCGGAACGCATCGATCAGCTCGACATGAGCCGGATGGCGCGCGACGAGGGCCGCAGTCACCTCCGCGAGAGGGACGCCGCGATCGAGGTCGGCGTTGATGTCGAGGGTCAAGACCTCGTCGAGAAACCGGTCGAGATCGACCGGGTCGTCGATCAGCTTTTCGTAGAGACGGCGCCGATCCCACTCGACCAGTACGTTCCCCAGGTCGAAGACCACACACTCGATCGGCACGACTCGCAGACTACGGCGTACGATCTCGGTCCTCGCCCAACGATCTCCGCGATCCGATCTTCACGACCCAGACCAGGAGTCCTCATGCAGAACAACCTCGGCCTCTTCCTCACCAAGCGTGCCCTGCTCAATCCGAACACAGAAGCCGTGGTCGACATCTCGAGCGGCCGACGCCAGACCTACGCGGAGCTCAACGAACGCACCAACCGGGTGTCCAACGGCCTGACCGATCGAGGCGTCGCCGCAGGCGACCGCGTGGCCACGCTGCTCATGAACGGCCCCGAGTTCGTCGAAACGTTCTTCGGCACGGCCAAGGCCGGCGGTGTGATCGTGGCGCTGAACTGGCGACTCGTCGCCGACGAGCTGTCATTCATCCTGACGGACTCGGGTGCGACCACCCTGGTCTTCGGCACCGCGTTCAACGAGATCGTGGCCGATCTGCAGGGCCGCGGCACAGACGGCACCCAGGTCACGAACTGGATCCATGTGGGCGATGCCGCAGACCGCCCAGAATTCGCAGCCGGTTACGAGGACATGGTCGCGGCCGGCTCCACCGACGAACCCGAGATCATCACGTCGGGCGATGACCTGTTGTTCATCATGTACACGTCGGGCACCACCGGCCTCCCGAAGGGCGTGATGCACTCGCACAACACGACCTTGTGGAGCTGCGTCACCGGCAACGTCACCGCCGACACCCGCTACAACGACAACTATCTGATCTGTCTGCCGTTGTTCCACGTGGGCGCACTCAATCCGCTGCTGTCGATCTTCCATCTCGGCGGCACCGCCACGATCATGGCGGAGTTCGACCCCACCAAGATCTGGGAAGTCTTCCGCGATGAGAAGATCACCGTCACGCTCGCGGTGCCGGCGATGTTGCAGTTCATGCTGCTGACGTACGACAAGGAAACCCACGATCACTCATCGCTGCGCTGGTGCATGTCGGGGGCCGCGCCCGTGCCCGTATCGCTCATTGAGACCTACGCCGCAATGGGCATCGAGATCCATCAGGTCTACGGACTCACCGAGACGTGCGGCCCGGCCTGCCTCATCTCCCCGGAGGACGCCGTCGCCCGTGCCGGCTCCACCGGCAAAGCGTTCTTCCACACGGACGTGCGAGTGATCGACGACGACGGCAACGATGCCGGTGCCGATGTCCCGGGCCAGGTCATCGTCCGCGGGCCCCACATCATGCTCGGCTACTGGAACCGCCCGGAGGCGACCACCGAGTCGATCGTGGACGGATGGCTCCACACAGGTGACGTCGCCGTGATGGACGCCGACGGCTTCGTCTACATCCAGGATCGCATCAAGGACATGATCATCTCCGGCGGCGAGAACGTGTACCCCGCGGAGATCGAGAACGTCATCTCCGGCATGGAGGGCGTAACCGAGGTCGGCGTGATCGGCATCCCGTCCGAGAAGTGGGGCGAGTCCCCGATGGCGGTCGTCGTGAAGTCCGACGAGGCGCTCACCGACAAAGACGTGCTCGAGTACTGCGACGGCAAGCTCGCCAAGTTCAAGATGCCGAAGCACGTCGAGTTCACCGACACGATTCCCCGCAACCCCACCGGCAAGATCCTCAAGCGCGTGCTGCGGGACCAGTACGAGGGCATGTCCACCCCGTGACCGGCCGGCTCGACGGGCACGTTGCCGTCGTCACTGGCGGCGGGGGCGGCATCGGCGAGGCGTACTGTCGCCGTTTCGTGGACGAAGGAGCCAAGGTCGCGGTCGTCGACATCGGCCGCGAGCAGGGCAGCGAGGTAGCCGAGTCGCTCGGCGACGACGCAGTGTTCGTTCATTGCGACATCAGCGACGAGACATCGGTCGACGCCTGCCGCGATGCGGTGCTGGAGACATTCGGAACCGTCGACTGTCTCGTCAACAATGCGGCTCTCTACGGCGAGCTCGATCTCGGCGACCAGTCGGTGGACTACCTGCGCCACGTCTATGACGTGAACGTGATCGGGCAGTGGCTGATGTGTCGCGCCTTCGCGCCCACGATGGTGCGCAAGGGCCGCGGCCGCATCGTCAACATCGGCTCGATCGCCGGCTACCTCCCGCTCGGCGCACTCGCCGGGCCGGGCGACCCCGAGGCATGGTCACTCGGCAACTACGCCTACCAACAGACGAAGTTCGCGGTGCTCGGCCTCACTCGCCAACTCGCCGGCGAACTCGGCAAGTACGGCGTGACTGCCAACACGATCGCGCCGGGCCTCGTGATGACCCCGGCGACCGACAAGCAGGTGCCCGGCGGGTTCGACCAGGTGTTCGCCGACATGTCCGCGTCGAAGCGCAACAGCCAGGCAGAAGACATGTGCGGCCCAGTGGTCTTCCTCGCCTCCGACGACAGCGCCATGGTCAACGGCCAGGTCATCTGCGTCGACGGCGGCAATGTCATGCCCGCGTGAGCGTGCGGAGATGCCGGTGAAGACGCTGGTCGTCGGTGGAACTGGGCCCACCGGGCCACCGATCGTCGCTGGGTTGGAAGCGCGGGGGCACGATGTCACGATCTGTCACACCGGGGGGCATGAAGTCGACAAGGTGATGCACCTCCCGCACATTCACTGTGATGTGCGCGACGAAGCGGCGCTGAGCGAAGCAATCGGCGGGCAGGACTGGGATGTCGCGATCGTCACCTACGGCCGGCTGCGCACGATCGCTGAGGTGCTCGCCGGACGGGTCGGCCACTTCATTTCCGTCGGCGGAGGGCCGGCGATCCGGGGCTACTTCGACCCGTGGGCCCACTCCCCGCCCGGTCTGCCGTTGCCCACACCGGAGACGGCACCGACCGCGTCCGAGGAGGACGACGGCAAGTCGTACCGGATCGCCCGCACCGAGGAGTACGTGTTCGAACATCACCCGACGGCGACCCACTTCCGCTATCCCTACGTCTATGGCCCCCGCCAGCTCGCCCCGCGCGAGTGGTGTGTCGTCAAGCGCATCCTGGACGGACGGCCTCACATCGTGCTGGCCGACGGCGGGCAGTCCGCTCACTCGTTCGGCTACGTCGACAACCTCGCCCACGCAGTCCACCTCGCAGTCGAGCAACCCGAGGCGGCCGGTGGTCGGATCTTCCACTGCGGCGACGAGGAACTCCTGACAGTTCGCCAGGTCGTGGAGATCTGTGCAGCCGAACTCGACCACGAGTGGGAGATCGTGTCGATGCCCCCCGAGCTGGCCGTCCCCGCGAGACCGCTCATGATGCAGCCGTCCACACATCATCGCGCCTTCGACATCAGCGATCTTCGCCACGTGCTCGGCTACCGCGACGTCGTCTCGGCCCGCGAGGCCGTGGCGCGGACCGCGCGCTGGCTCGCCGAGAACCCTCACCCTCCGGGGGACATCGTGGAGCGCATCATGGAGGACCCGTTCGACTACGAGAACGAGGACCGACTCATTGCGTGGTGGAAGCAAGCGACGGCGACGCCGCCGGAGCTGGAATGGCCAACCATGCCCGGCTATGGACTGTCGTTCGCCGGCCCCGGCACGAGCTACCAGCGTCCGGACACGCGGATCTAGGACGGTTTACCGGCAGAGCCGAGCGGTTCCACTCGGCTCGACCACCATGCGCCGAACAAGACCACGGCGGTGCCCAGGATCGCGAGAAGCGTGACGGTCTCGTCGCGAAAGACCACGCCGAGCACCACGGAGATGATCGGGACGACGTAGGTGATCAGCGACGTTCGGACGGGGCCCACCCGACCGGTCAGAGTCGCGGCCATGACGAACGCGAGGCCCGTGCCGCCGGCCCCGACAACGACGCAGGCGATCAGCGAGTCCCACGCAAAGCTCGACTCGGGTATTCCCCACAGCCCGTAGGGAAGGGTGAACACGAGCGCGGCGGAGAGCGCCCGAGTGATCACCGGGACAGAGCCGTACTTTTGCTGCAGCGGCCCGGTGATGTTGACGGCCACGCCGTAGGACGTCACCGCCAGGACCACGAGACCGACGCCGAGTGCGTTGGTGCCGTCAGTGGTGGCCTCAGGAATGCCGATCAGCAGGATGCCGCCCATGCCGATCGACACGCCCATGAGCCGGCGGGGCCCAGTGGGGACTGCGAAGAGCAGCCAGGAGATGAGTGCCGTCATGAGCGGCATCGCCGCGTTCAGCATTCCGGCGAGCGACGAGTCGATCCACTGCTGGGCGATCGGGAACAAGGTGAGAGGGAAGGCCATCCAGGTGAACCCGAGCAGGACGAGCTTCGGCCGATCCTCCGGGTCGATCGTCGCCCGAGCGGACGGGAGAAACGCCAGAGCGAGCAGCCCGAAAAGCACCCGTAGCAGCGTCACCACGCCGGGCTTGAACGCGTCGAGCCCGATCGCCATGAACAGGAACGATCCGCCCCAGATGAAGGCCGGTCCGGCCAGCAGCCCCCAGTCGAACGGAGTGAACGACGCCTCTTCGGATGTCGACTCGGTCACGGACACGGCCGCAACCTATCTCCGCTCAACGCAGGCTTTGCGCGAATTCGTAGAGCGCCATCTTGTACGGGTTCTCTTCCGCAATGCGCCGCTTGAACGACTCGGCCACATGCGCTGTTCGGTCGCAGTGTTGCGATCGGGCACCGTGTCGATCCGCCAGTTCCAGCGCCGCTCGAGCTCTCCCAGGAAGCTGTTGAAGTCCTCTTGGAATCCGAGCAGTTCGACGGATGCGATGCGCTCCTTGGCGGCTTCGAACCGCTCGTCATCGATCAGGAGCGGCTGCGTGTAGGCCTTGATATCTTCGTCGCTGCGCATCGCGAAGATCTTCGTCTGATGCTCGCGAACCGTGCGCCGAAACACCTCCGGCGTGTCGTAGAGCCCCTCGATCGATGCCTCCGGGTGGTTGAGTTCCAACTGCTGACGCAACAGCGAGATGGTGCGGACCACCGGATCGCGCAAGACGCACAGCGTGTGGGCGTTCGGCACCAGCTCGGTCACGAAGTACGGAAAGTGGCCGTGCCACAGGCGAATGCCGTCGCGTTCGGCGATCGCGTTGCGCAGCCGGCCGATCACGAAGTAGTCCGCACCCGTTTGGTCGTCCTCGCCGGGGTAGACGGCCGAGCGGTCGAAGTTGTTGCGAATGTGGGCGTTGAACGTCATGCCCGCGGTCTTCATGATGTGGACGAAGAAGAACGGGCGGTCGGTCGTGAGGTGATCACTCACCGGTGAGCTCCAGCCAGGGGCGCGCCGCGGCGACCATCGTCGCCAACTCGTCCTGCACCATCCGGAGCTTCACCTCCATCTCGGGTGCGAGGCCGGTGCCGATGGCCGGCGGCATCTCGCCGGCCGCGAGCGCCTTGAGCGAATTGCTGGTGAAGCGGGCGATCTCATGGCGGAGTTCGATGCCCTCAAAACGCGTCCATTTCGGCTCGCCTTCGAACTCGCCGCTCACCTTGTCGGTCGCGAAATCGTGTTCGGGTGGCGCCAAGTAGTGCGAAACACCGCCGATGTGGATCAAGGCGTCGTGCTCTTCGTGGATGAGCGAGTGGCCGTCCGCCTGGAACAGCGCGTTCGCCACCTTCGCGGTGTCGTAGGCCATCTTGTTCCGGCCGATCTCCTCGAGCTTCGCCCACGTCTCCGCGGGCATCTCGGTGTGGTGGCCGCAATGGAGGCCGACCTGCCAGCGATCGAGCGTGTCGATCAGTGCGTCCTTGCGGTAGATCGCGACGTGCGGGCGTCCCCAACGAACCCGTCGTGGTCATAGAAGTGTCGACCGCCGACACCGGGCTCGCCCTCGAACAGCGTGTTGACGTCTGTCCACACCTCGACACCGCTCGTCACCGCGTCGTGGTCGTCGAGCAGATGGAGGAACTCCGCGGTGAAGGGGACCGTCGCCTTGATGTCGACGTCGATGAAAGCGAAGTTCTCCCCGTCGTCTCGCGTCCGCAGGATCGGGTCGAGCGCAGTGCTGCGCGGCACCATCCGGTCGAAATCGAGCACCACGGTCTCGACGACCCTGTCCGTCGCCGCGTCCAGCGCCTGCATTTCGCGGACGGCGTCAGGTGTGCAGTTGTTCGCGATGAAGCGGAACCGGGCATCGGTCTGGTCGAAGAGGCTGAACACGAAGTAGCGGAGGTGGCGGTACACGCCACCTGTCCACACCAAGTTCCACACAACGTCCGATTCGCGCACGGGGATCGAGAGCACCAATGGCCAGGCGCCGGGCAATGGGCCGAACGGCGCCGCCCGCCAACTGTCAGGTTGGCCGAATCAACGCTGTGCGCTCGGCTTCGCACTCCGCCCCAGCAGCGCACCCGGGCAGATGGTCGTTCACGAGCCCCATCGCCTGCATGAAGGCATAGACCGTTGTCGGCCCCACGAAGCTCCATCCCCGCTTCTTCAGATCCTTCGCAATCGCGGTGGATGTGGGTGTGGTTGCCGGGACCGGAAACTCGCCGGATCGGTCGCCCTCGATTTCGGCCGGCTCCCAGGACCAGAAGTAGGCGGCGAGGGACCCCTTCTCGTCGATCAACTCGAGCGCTCGGCCAGCGTTGTTGATCGTCGACCGGATCTTTCCTTGGTGGCGGACGATGCCGGCATCGTCCAACATCCGGAGCACGTCGGATTCGCCGAACGTGGCGACCTTCGCCGGGTCGAACCCGGCGAATGCGGCGCGGAAGTTCTCCCGCTTGCGCAGGATCGTGATCCACGAGAGACCGGACTGGAATCCCTCGAGACAGATCTTCTCGAAGAGGCGCACGTCGTCCACGACCGGACGGCCCCACTCGTTGTCGTGGTACCCGACGTAGTCGTCGGCTGCGCCGGGCCACCAGCAGTGGTCCACGCCGTCCTCGCCCGTCTGCAGAAAGTCGCTCATTGGATCAACCCCAGACCAGCATGACGCCGAAGACGAGTGCCGCCAACGAACCGAAGAGGCCGACCGCGCCGGTGATGCCTCGAATCGCGGGAGACGGCGTCAGGGAGTGCACAGCAGAAGCGGTCCCGGCCGCGGCAACGACGAGCAACTTCACGGCCAAGGTGACGTGGTACGCCGTGGACCGGTCGCCCACGTCGATCTCGAGCAGGTTCCACACGCCGGTGATCACGGCGAGCGCGAAGAAGGGCCAGGCGACTCGCCCAAACCGGTTGGCTGCCTTGCGGGGCGCGTCGTCGCCGATCTCTCTGAGCACCGGAACGAGGGCGGCAAGGACGATCTGACCACCGACCCATACGCACGCCGCGAGAAGGTGGAGCGTGATCCGGAGTGTGTCGATGTCGAAGTCGTTCACGACGACAGTGTCGCGCTCGCGCGGGCCCGTTCGACCAGATCGGCGAAGAGGGCGCCGCCACCTTCGCCGGAAAGCATCTCGGGGTGCCACTGGACGGCGAGTGCGTCGATGCCGCTACCCGGCGCGCCCTCGACCGCCTCGACGACACCGTCGTCGGTTCGTGCCGACGCAACCAGGACGTCCGCCACCTCCCCCACCGCTTGGTGGTGGAGCGAGTTCACGGTCATCGGCCCGTCGCCGTAGATCGACGCGAGACGCGACCCGGTACTGACCTCCACCTCGTGCCGATGATCGCGCGGTGCCGGGATCATCTCCGGATACGTCGGGTGCAGCTCGGAGCCGGATTCCTGACACTCCTGGAGAAGGTCGCCGCCGAACGCAACATTGAGCACCTGCGCGCCGCGGCAGATCCCGAGGATCGGTATACCCCGCGCCGCGGCTCGACGGGTGAGCTCCAGGTCGAAGTCGTCCGACTCACGCCGCACCTTCCAGCTCGATAAGTTGTCCTGGCCGTAGATCGAGGGATCCATGTCCTGGCCACCGGAGACCAGCACCGCGTCGACCGTGTCGAGCAGCTCGTCGATCTCGTCACCTTCCACGTGAGCCGCAACGATCGGCAGACCGCCGGCCCGGCGTACGGAGTCCGTGTAGTCGGGCGCGATGGTGAACAGATCCGTCTCCGGGTCGAGCGCTGTCTTGAGAACCCGCCGCCACGGCGTGACGAGGACTCGGGGCCGGGGCAACTCAGACGGCTCGTTGCGTGAGCGCGATGCCGTTCGTCCGCATGATCTTCTCGATCTCGTCCGAGTTGAACTCGTGGAGGTCGTGGATGAAGTCGGTCGGCTCTGGAAGCCCCTCGGCGTGCGGCCAGTCCGAGCCGAACAGCATGTGGTCGGCGCCGATCTCGTCCTTCAAGTCGACAAGGTCGTCCTCGTAGTACGGCGACACCCAGACCTGTCGGCGGAAGACGTCCATCGGGTCCTCCGGGAACATGTGCTTCTGCTGCTTGTAGGTCTTCTCGAACTTCTTGACCAGCGGCTGCACCCACTCGGAGCCGGTCTCGATGGTCGCGACGCGAATGTTGGTGTGCTCACTGAGCACGCCCTCGGCGATGAGCGAGGCGAGCGCGTCGCTGATCGGCGAGTACGTGAGCAGCGACTTGAAGGCGTTCTGACGGAACGACTCGAAGGAGTCGGTCATGCCCCAGAAGTCGGACATGAACTCGTAGCCGGAGTCACCCGAGTGCATCGCCAGCGTGATCCCGTACTGGTTGATCTTCTTCCAGAACGGATCGTGGGCAGGATCGCCGAGCGAGCGGCGGCCGCCGTTCCCGTCGGGCACCGACGCCGGCCGCATGTTGACCACGCGGACGTCGCGTTCGATCATCCAGTCGAGCTGGTCGAGGGCCCAGTCCACATCGGCGAGGGTGATGTAGCCGGCGGTGAAGATGCGGTCCTTGTAGTTGAGGCCCCAGTCCTCGTCGACCCACTTGTTGAAGCCGTCGAAGGCAGCGAGCATCGCCTCCGTGTCGTGCTCGAGGCTCGACTCCATGCCCACGCCGAGCGTGGGGAACATGAAGCAGGACTCGAGGTTCTGCCGATCCATCACTTCGAGGCGCGCGTCACGGTCGCGATACTCGTCGGGGATCGGCACAAGCTCGCCGAATGCGGAAACGATATCGTCGCGAGCGACCTTGCCGCGGAAGTAGTCGTCGAGGCAGCCCGGACGGGCGACGGGATCGAACGTCGGGTTGGGAATGAACCGGTTGACCTTGCCGCCCACCAGCAGCCGCTTGCGGCCGTTGATCTCGGCCCACTGCATGCAGCGCTTGTGCATTTTGGGATCGACGTGGCGGATGAAGGCGTCTTCGGCCTCGTAGTAGTGGTTGTCGGCGTCGAACGCCTGATAGTTGAGAGCAGCCATGCGCTCAGGCTACGCCCGCACCCGATCCTGGTGCGAACCGGCAGCGAGTGGTGTCTGACTCGCTTCTTGACCAAAACTGCAGCGGGGGTCTGACCCCCGCTGCAGCCCGGCGGCTGCAGCGGAACTAGTGGAACGCGTCGTTGACGCGGCCGCCATCGTTCATGACGCCGCAGACACCGATGCGGTCGGCATCGAAGTGGCCGGTTTCGTTCAGCGAGACGAACCGCGTCTTGCCGTTCTCGACCGCGATTCGAGTGATCGACGCATAGTCGACGCTGATCGGAAAGAACCCGACGTCCGGGCCGGCGACGCTGCCGAGGATGATGCGAATCGTGCCGCCGTGACAGGCGACGACCACTCGCTCACCACGCGGATTCGCCAACAGCTCCGACCACGCTCCTTCGACTCGAGCCTTGAAGGTCATCGGGTCGTCCCAGCCGAGGCCTTCCCAGTCCTGCGCCATGATCTTGTCCCAGTACTCGCCACCTTCGGTGTGGACGATCTCCGTGGGGTAGTAGGTCGACGAGAACCGGTCGACCTCGTCGAGATCGGCGACGACCTCGTTCTCGATCCCGAGTGAGCCCATCAACGGCCCCACGGTCTCGATGGCCCGCGCCTTCGGACTCGTGACCACTGCGTCGATCGACTCGTGGGCGAGCCACTCGGATACTCGCTCGGCCTGCCACTCCCCCGTGGGGTCGAGGCCCGGGTTGGCGATGCCCTCGACGTTGACGGCGGTCTGCGGCCGTCCGTGGCGCACGATGATCAGCTCCATGGGCGGGCACCGTACCCGGGCGCGTAGGTCGTGGCCCATGACGATGATCGATGATCTCTCCGGGGCGGCGATTCGCGAGGAGGCGGAGGCGGGCCTCCAGCCGGTGATCGACTTGCGACGTGCGATCCATCGCGAGCCCGAGCTCGGCATTGCGAACCCTGTCACGATCGGGCGAGTGGGCGACGCGCTGGCCGACCTGCCGCTGGACGTCCACCGGGGCGAAGGCGACATCACCTCGATGTGGGCGGACCTGAAGGGCTCGTCCGACGGCCCGATGGTGCTCCTACGAGCCGACACCGACGCGCTCCCGATGACACGGACCTCGACTTCAAGAGCCAGATCGACGGTCGTGCCCACGCGTGTGGCCACGACGCCCATACGGCGATGCTCGTCGGCGCGGCCCGCATGCTCGCGGCTCGCCGCGACGAGATTGCCGGCACCGTCCGCTTCATGTCCTAGCCGGGCGAAGAGGGGTTCGGCGGCGCCGCGATCATGATCGAGGAGGGCGTGCTGGAGGGCGTCGATGCGGCCTACGCGCTCCACATCACCCCGAACTGCCCCTCCGGCTTGGTCGCAGGACGAGCCGGAGCGATCATGGCTGCCGCCGACGTCTTCCACATCACCGTGAGCGGTGCCGGCGGTCATGCATCCACACCGCACTTCGCGATTGACCCCGTCACCATCGCCGCCCATGTGGTCACGGCGATCCAGACGATGGTCACCCGCGAGATCCATGTGTTCGAGCCGGCGATCGTGAGCATCACACAGATCGAAGCCGGCACGACCACCAACGTGATTCCGGAAACGGCAAAGCTCGCCGGCACGATCCGCACGATGTCGCCCGGCACGCGGGACCAGGTCCATCTGGCGATCGATCGAGTCGCCCGCAACGTCGCCGCGACGTTCAACGCGACCGCGGACGTGTCCATCGAGACGGGCTATCCGGTCATGCTCAACCACGAGGGCCCCGTGGAACTGGTCAAGCGAGCCTCCGAAACCGTCCTAGGCGAGCGGAAGTTCCTCGAACTGCCGTTCCCCGTCATGGGCGCGGAAGACTTCAGCTACATCCTCGAGAAGGTGCCGGGCTGCATGAGCCTCCTCGGCGTGTGCCCGGACCACATCGAGAACTCTCTGGAAGCTCCGGCGTGCCACAGCAACAAGATGATGTTGCACGAACCGGCCATGGCAAACGGCATGGCGGTCCATGCCGCAACGGCGCTGGCGGCGCTCGACGAACTGCGCTGACCCGAACCCACGGCGCGTCCTATCGGCCCTACGCTGGCATCGTGCGATGGACCGTGTTGGTCGTAGTGGGTGTGCTGACGACCGCCTGCGCAGCGGACGACGCCGACGACCGCCGGGCGACCGTCGAGGCGGACCAGGTCTGGCTCGCCCCGGACGAGTTCACGCTCACTATCGGCGTGCACTGTCACGAGTCAAGCCGCGCCGCCGTTGACCAGGAGGAGGACGCGATCTTTGTCCATTGGGAACTCCTCGGGGAGTCCCAGGGTGACTGCTACGCCGTCGAGGAGATCGTTCTGGACGAACCGCTCGGCGACCGCGACGTCCGCTATTGGTTCGGTGGATTCCTTCAGGCGGATATCGTCAAGGTCGACGCAGCGACAACCGATCCGGGGTGCACGCCGGACGCGTCGTTCGACGGGCGCGACGACATCCTCCGCAGCGATTGGCATGCGCTGTCGATCAGTGACGCCCGGGTCGACCTCGACGGGGACATGATCGAGGTCGGGAGCCACTGCCACGACGAGGCCCGCGTTCGCATCGTCGACCCGCGGGCCGAGCGGTTCACCATTGCGCTCGAGGTGCTCGGTCACTGGAATGGCGACTGTGCGGACGCGGTCGCGACCTACAACGTCGGCACGCGGCTCGAGGACGGGCAACCGATATACGACGCCGTGACCTAACAGCCGATCGACTACGAGCCGATCTTCGTCGAACTCGACTAAATCCCGTAGAGCTCCGCCGCGGTGTCGTGGAGCACCTTCTGCAACGTCGCGTCATCGAGGGACGAGAGTGCGCCGGTCACGTAGTCCCGCGGGTACTGGGCCGGGGTGGCCGGTCCCGGGTGCTGGCATGTGGGGTGTGGGTAGT
Source organism: Acidimicrobiales bacterium (assembly GCA_029246685.1). Classification (GTDB taxonomy): domain Bacteria; phylum Actinomycetota; class Acidimicrobiia; order Acidimicrobiales; family Aldehydirespiratoraceae; genus JAJRXC01. Next base: position 245,013 of record JAQWMR010000016.1, read on the forward strand.
CGGTCTCGTAGAGAATGTTGTCCGGGAAACGCTCGATCGCGAATCGGGCGGCGTCCTGCTCGAACCAGAAGCAGCCGTAGATCTGCCGGCGGAAGTACTCCGATGGGAGCAGGTCGTACTCGGGGTGCTCGATGCGCACACCGCCGTTCTGCCACTGCCAATCGAACGACTCCATGGCGCCAGGGATCCAGCCGGCACCGGACTCCACCGACACGAGCTTGAGATCCGGGAAGCGATGACAGACGCCACCGAACAGCAGGTCGGCGATGCAGCGCATGTTGTCGAGGAAGATGAGCGACGACACCTTGGCGAAGTTCGTCATCCAGCCCATGTCCGCCGTGTCCTGGAACTGGGTGCCCATGGAGCCGCCTCCGACGTGGAAGCTGACGGACACGCCGGCTTCCTGGGCAACCGCCCAGATCGGGTCCCAATGGGTCGACGCCAGCGGCGGCATCCCGTGGTCCTGGGGCTGATTGCAGAAGTTGATCGCCTTGTGGCCCGCTTCGACGTTGCGAGTGATCTCCGCGACAGCGAAGTCGAGATCCCAGAACGGCACCGCGGTGACGCCGACGAGTCGGTTGGGGTCAGCCGACGTCCAGTCGGTGATCCAGTCGTTGAACGCCTTCACACAGGTCTCGACGACGTCTCGGTCGCCCATTTGCATGAAGTACGCATTTCCAAAGCCGCCGACGTTCGGATAGAGCACCTGGGCCCGGATGCCCTGCTCGTCCATGAACTTCAGCCGCGCGTGGCTGTCGTACATCGACGGGTGGATGTCATCGAAGGTGTCGGGCACGTTGAGGGGCATGAGGCCGTCGTAGCCGGCCATCGAGTAGTAGCCGGGCTGACCGATGCGGTCGCCGTCGCAGATCCATACGTCTTGGCCCTCAATGCGCTCGATGTGGGGCACTCGGTCGTGCATCGCGGCAGGAGTCCGAGCGGTCCACACATCCGGCGGCTCGGTCACGTGGGTATCGACGTCGATGACCTCAAAACGGTCGAAGAGGTCGGGCGAGTTCTCGGTGGCGGTCACGGGTACAAGACTCGCGCCGCGCCGACGGCCAAGGCCATTCCGATCAGCTGCATTCCCACGAAGGCCGGAGCGGACGTCGGGTCGATTCCGGCGAACGTGTCACTCATGGTTCTCGCGAGGGTGACTGCCGGATTGGCGAACGACGTGGACGAGGTGAACCAGTAGGCGCCGCCGATGTAGGCCGCCACCGCCCCCGCCGCGAGCTGGTCGCGGCCGCCCCGCACCAGCAGGAAGATGAGCAGCACGAGCCCGAACGTGGCCACGGCCTCGCCGATGTACTGGCCGTAGCCGTCGCGCGCCTTCGTACTCCACTCCACGGCGTCCAGCTCGAACATGAGGTTGGCGAGGATCACGCCGACGGCTCCGCCGGCGATCTGAGTCGCGATGTACGGCCCGACATCGGACCAAGGCCGGTTGCCCTGCCACGCATCGGCGATCGTCACGGCCGGATTGAAGTGCGCGCCGCTGAGCGGCGCGAAGATCACGATGATCACGTAGAGCACACCCACCGTTACCGCCGCATTGGCCAGCAACTGCAGACCAACATCGGTCGTGAGGTTCGTCGCCATGATTCCGGAGCCGATCACACCGGCGAGAAGGAAGGCGGTGCCGATGAACTCGGCGAGAAGGCGGCGTCGCAGGTCAGTCATCAGCTCTCACAGTATCTTCGTAGAAAGCAGTGTCTTCGTAGAAAGCAGTGTCTCCGCAAAAAGGCTCGGGCCCGGCCGGCGTATGCCGTCGACCGGGCCCCAGTTTTTCCCTGGAGGGGGTCGGGAGCTTGCGCTCCCGGATCGATGTCAGTCGGCCCTGCATCCGTCCGACATCCAACCTACGGGCGACCTTAGTCGATGGTTCCAGCGATTTCCCAACGACAAGCAAACAACCGCAACCGAATAGCAAAGTTCTGGGGACAATGGGTTCACATCGACGTCCAACCATTGGTATTACCGCGACGTTTTCCACTGCCCCTTCCTGAGAATGCGTCGTTCACGTTACGATATTCCGACAATCCCTCGAGAAATGCGATCGTCGGGGCGATCGCTTCGAGGTCGCCGGCCTCGATCCGGTCGAGAACATCGCCGGGTCGCTCCCACCACGCATCGGTGAGTTCGACGCCGTCCGGCACGATCTCACCGTCTCGGTAACGGGCCATGAAGAAGTGCGTGTCGTAGCGGCGGGGCGAACCCTCAGGAGTGATCCAGTGCCCGACGTGCGGGAACGCTTCCGGATCAACCGGACCGACGCCCGCAATGTCGAGCCCCACCTCCTCCTCGGTCTCGCGGATCGCCGCGTGGAGAAACGCCGCACCAGCAGCCGCGTCGAGCTCGGGGACCTCTGCGCTCGGCACGCGTGAACGAGCAGGGCCGATGCTGTCATCGGGGTCCACGCCCCCGCCGGGGAAGACGATCATTCCGCCGACGAAAATCGATCCGGGACGACGTTGTCCGATGACGACATGCAGATCCGGGCGGTCGTCGATGACGAGAACCGATGCGGCCGGAAGAATCGGGACGGAGTCGGTCACGCGTTCAGGTGTCGTAGTGCTCACCGGCGTTCACGAGAAGTCGCTGGCCGGTAATCATGCTGGCACGATCGCTCATGAAGAAGATGACGCTCTCGGCGACATCCGCATCGGTCGGCATCGTCCGCAGCGCCATGCCGCCGGCGATCTCGTCTCGGATGTCCTCGGCGGTGACTCCCCGCTCTGACGCCTGCCATTCGCAGTACATCTGGACGTTCGGACCCCACATCCACGTCGGGACGACCGTGTTCACTCGGATGCCCTTCGGGCCATAGCTGACGGCCATTTCCCTGGCGAGGGTGTTGAGCGCCGATTTCGCGGCAGCGTAGGCCGGTTGCGGGACGGGACTGGGCTTGATCGACGCCTGCGATCCGATGAGAACGATCGAGCCGCCGCCCCGCGCCTCGAACGCCGGCACGACCGCTCGCACGACGTGCATCGCGCCAACCAGGTTGACCTCAAGACACTTCGCGAGATCAACGTCCTGGAGGTCCTCGATCGCGGCGACCGGCTCGATAGCTGCGACATTCACCACAGCGTCAAGCCCACCGAAGCGTTCGGTGCCGGCGGCGACGGCTGCCTCGATCGATGCCTGGTCCATGATGTCGCCGGGCGCGGCCACCACTCGCTCTCCGGACGGATCGAGCTCAGCCGCAATGCCGGAGAGCCGCTCCTCGTTGCGGGCGACCACCACGACGTTCGCGCCATCGCGAAGCGCAGCTGCTGCGCAGGAAGAGCCGAGCCCGGGGCCCACGCCGACGACCATGACTGTCTTGCCTTCGAGGATCATCCCGGGATCCTGCCACGCGCTCAGGGACGTGCCCATTCGACCGGCACGGGTTCGGCAGCACATGCCACGTCGAGCTCTCGCAGCGGGTCGGCGACGAACTGCTGGACGATACCGGCGATACACGTGTTCCCGAACCAGATCCCGTGACCGCGGCCGTCCTGCTCGACCACGGTGGCGTTCGCCAACCCGGTCGCGGTTTCTTCGGCGTAGCTCGGCGGAGTGATGGGATCGAACGTGCCACTCAGCAGCAGCGTCGGGACGTCCGACGTCACTGCTTCGTTCGCGATCGCCGGGGCGGCATCGCGCTCCCAGTCCGGGCAGGCCTCCTCGAGCGGTGACGCGGCGACTGCGGTGGCGAAGCGATCATCGATCTCGGCGGTCCCGTCCACGAACGGCAGCCGGTCGTGACACTGCACGGCGAAGTACGTCCCCTCGTCGTTCCCCTCCATCGCAGCGATGACGAAGCGGGCACCGGTGTGTGCGAGCCACTCCACGGAAGCCGCGTCTCGGTCGTACAGGCCACCGATGATCGCCGGCAGGTAGCGCACCAGGGACTCGTGGTACATCAGCGGGAACAGGAGTTCGGCAACCCGGCGGCCGTCGAGCACCAGCTCGATCGTGCTGGGCAGCCCGGTTCGATTTCCGTGCAAGGACACGGTCATCGGGTTCGCGTCGAGCTCGTCCATGACGCGTTCGAGCGTGTCTCGCACCGAGCCGTCGGCGACGTATTGACGACAGATCGTCTCCGCCCGGCAACGAGCATCGATCAGATCGAGGGCGCGACCAGCCGACTCGACGACTGCTGCGTTCGTGTCGAGTTGCGGCGAGTAGACCCCGTCGAGCACGACACCGACCAGACCCTGCGGCTCGTCGCGGAGCAGTTCGAGCCCGATCGTGGAGCCATAGCTGACCCCGTAGGCGGTCCATCGGTCGTATCCGAGCTCGCGCATGACGTCGACGACATCGCCGGCATGGCTTTCGGATTCCGTGTGCTGCAGCACGATGTCCTGATCCAGGCGACGCGCACAGTCCGCATACGCCTCCGCCGCGAGCACGCCTGCCTCGTCGAACGGGCTCCCCAGTAGTCGAGGGAGGGCGTCGAGGATCTCGGTGCAGTCGAAGTTCGGGCCTGCGAATCCGGTGCCGCGTTGGTCCACGAACACCTGCGTGAACGGCTGCTGCGGGAACCAGGCAGCGAGGTCCGTGCTCGCTCCCCCTGGGCCGCCCTGTAGGACGGCGGCGGGGGTGTCGAAGCCCGGGTCGTAGCCGGCAAGCATGGCGATCGTGATCCTGGTCGATCCGTCGGCCCCGTCCAAACGGTCGATCGGCACCGTCACGACGCCGCAGGACAGAGCGACGCCATCGCCCCGGACGAGCGACTCGGGACAGTCGACCTGAGCGATCGAGATTGCGGGCAGCGTCACTGTCGAGGGCTCCGCTTCGGTCGTGCTCGATGGCTCGCCGGTGGTCGACGAAGCGGCCGCGCCGTCGGGAACCGTGATGAGCGGTGGCGCGGACGAGTCGTCGCCCCCGCACGCGCCGGCAATGAGGGCCGCCGCCACAAAGGCGGCGACGCGGACGGTCACCAGAGTTGGTCGGTGTAGGTGTCGGTACCCACGATCGTCGGTAGGAACGGCGCCGCGAACACGACCTCGCCCTTGCCGCTCGCCTTCACTTCGTCGGCGTACGCGTGGAAGCGATCCCAGACCGCGGTCGGCTCGTCGTCCAGGAAGAACATCTGGAACTGACGGTCCGTCGGCCCCGGGGGCATGCCGAGGTCCATCGGAGCCTGATCCGTATCGCCTGCGCCCATCGGCTGGTAGTGCCACGTCACCATGCTGGCGACTCCGGAGCCGTTCATCAGTGTCGGCAGCGACGTTTGTTCGAGATGTGACACAAGCTCCGCCTCCTCGACGCCCTCCGCGGGATCAACAGCGACGACTGCCAGTCCCTTGTAGGGATGATCGAACGCGAGCTCGATCGGGACGCTGTGATCGTCTCGATAGACCGAGGTCGGATGCTTCATCAACACCGTGTGGGCATGCACCCGGTTCATGAACCCGCGGCCGTTCGAATAGAGCCAGACGACCTGATCGCCGGCCCACGCGAAGTGCTCGTCATGCTTGCCATCGAGCACCCAGTACGTCGCGAGATACGAGCCCGCCTCGACCGGACTCGCCACGGGCGTATCGCCACGGGGGAACCGCAGGTCCTTCAATTCCTTTGTGGCGACCCACCGCTTGCCGGCGAAGAGCCACGGACCGACCATGCAACCTGCATAGAAGTGGTCCCGCTCGTACCAGCGGTTGTACTCGACCTCATGGCCCTTCTCGGGGTCGACCATCGTGAAGAGCATCGAACCGACGGTGATCGGGTAGTCGTTCATATCTAAACCTCTCAGGAGTCGAAGACGAGGCGGCCGATCCACTCGGCCATGAGGGCCGGCTTCTCGACGCCTTCGATCTCGACATTGATCGTGCGGGTGCTGTTGATCGCCGCGCCCTTGAGCTCGACCTTGCTGATGACGCTGTGGGCCCGGACCCGCTTGCCGGAATTCACCGGGTTGAGGAACCGCACCTTGTCGAAGCCGTAGTTGATCCCCATCATCACCCCGTCGAGCGGTGGCAGTTCCTGCTCGATCGAATTGGTGAGGTGGACGAGCATCGACAGCGACAGGAATCCGTGGGCGATGGTGCCCCCGAACAGCGGGGTGGCCCGCTCGGCATCGAGGTGGATGAACTGATGGTCGAGCGTGACATCGGCGAACTGATCGATCTGGTCCTGGGTGATCTCGAACCAGTCGCCGTGGCCTTCGTCCTTGCCTTCGTTGGTCTGCATGACCTCGAAGGCCTTCGCTGCGTTGCTCATCGCTCGTCTCCGGATGCTCGTCGAACGACGGGACTCTACGCCTCCAGCGCGTCGAGCAACAGTTGGACGGCCGGGTCCGTCGCGGCGCCTGTGCGCGTGGCAGCCACGAGTGTGCGCGAGGTGATGACTCGCCCATTCGCGAGGGCATCCGTCCCCATCTCGGCCTGCACGACCGGCAGCACCGTCCAGCCGAGGCCGAGGCCGACCATTGCTCGCAGGACCTCCGGCTGATGCGATTCCGCCACGATCTCGATCGGCGCGCCGAGCGCCTCGAGGGCGGCGACGACCGCGGCCCTCGTGTGGGAACTCTCCGGGAAGAGAACCCACGGGCCCCACGTCGCCGGCCGGCGCGGCCGAGCGCCATCCGGTGAATAGACGGCGACGTCCTCGGTCAGCAGCGGATGAATGTCCACGCCGCGGCGGCTTTCGCCCGGATCCACGCACACGGCGAGATCGATGCTGCCTGCCTCCAACTGGTCGAGGACCTGGCCAGACGGCGCGACGGACAGGAGAAGATCGAGCTCAGGATGAGACGCCCGGAAGGAGCGGAGATGATCAGAGAAGTGACCGACCGCCGCAGCGTCGATCATCCCGACCCGCAGACGACCCGACCCGCCCCGCTGGGTGCGCTCGGCCCAGGTGGCAAGGTCACCGGTGAGGGCGACGACTTGGCGGGCATGAGCGAGCACCTCGGCTGCGGCCGGGCGCAGAACCCGCCGTCGACCTTCTCGATCGAAAAGCGGTACGCCGACGCGGCGTTCGAGTTCTGCCAGACCCTGCGACAGCGCCGATGGGCTGACGCCGACCGACCCCGCTGCCGCGGCCCAGCTCGGGTGATCCGCAACTGCGACGAGATACTCCAATTGTCGAATCGAGAGATCAGGCAGAGCCGTCGGCACAGAGCCACCCTACCCCTCGCAGAACAGTTCAGACTTCCTTAACCGTATCCACATCATGTCAAGAACTACTTATCGTCATGCCCATGACTGCACGTGACATCCCCCCCGCCACCGGCAAGCTCGGTGTGCTCACGCCCGGCATGGGCGCCGTGGCCTCCACATTCATCGCCGGCGTCCTCGCCGCCCGCCAGGAAGGCGCGGCGCCGCTCGGCTCCGTCAGCCAGATGGCGCACATCCGCCTCGGTACTCGCGAAGATGCCCGCAACCCGCTGATCAAGGAATTCGCTCCCCTCGCGTCGCTCGACGACATCGTCTTCGGCGGCTGGGACCCCATCTCCGCCAACGCCCTCGAAGCCGCCCGCACCTGCGGCGTGCTCGAGGAGAAGGACCTCGCCCCGATCTCTTCGGAGATGGAAGGCATCGTCGCGATGGAGGCCGTGTTCGACCAGAAGTGGGTCAGCCGTCTCGAAGGCACACGGGTCAAGCCGCAGACCGGCATGTGGGACCAGGCCATGGCCCTCATGGCCGACATCGAGAACTTCCGCACCGAGAACGAGTGCGACCGTCTCGTGATGGTGTGGTGCGGCTCGACCGAGGCGTTCCAGGAAGCCTCCGAGGTCCACGCGTCGATCGAGGCGTTCGAAGAGGGACTCAAGAACAACGACGACAACATCTCGCCGTCGCAGATCTATGTCTACGCCGCTCTACAGAGCAACGTGCCGTTCGCCAACGGCGCACCGAATCTGTCCACCGACCTGCCCTGCATGCTCGAACTCTCAGAACGCAACGGCGTGCCGATCGCCGGCAAGGACTTCAAGACGGGCCAGACCCTGATGAAGACGCTCATCGCCCCGGGCCTCAAGGCCCGCATGCTCGGTCTGCGTGGCTGGTACTCCACCAACATCCTCGGCAACCGCGACGGCGAGGTGCTCGACGCCCCGGAGAACTTCAAGACGAAGGAAGAGTCGAAGCTCGGCGTGCTCCACAAGATTCTTCAGCCCGAGGTGTACCCCGAGCTGTACGGCAACGTCGACCACGTCGTGCGGATCAACTACTATCCGCCCCGCGGTGATAACAAGGAAGGTTGGGACGCCATCGACATCTTCGGATGGATGGGGTACCCGATGCAGATCAAGATCGACTTCCTGTGTCGTGACTCGATCCTCGCCGCCCCGATCGTCCTCGATCTCGCGCTGTTCATGGATCTCGCCCACCGCGCCGGCGAATCCGGCGTCCAGGAGTGGCTGTCCTTCTACCTGAAGGCCCCCCAGTCCTCGGTGGACGGCGTGGCCGCCGAGCAGGATCTGTTCATCCAGCAGACGAAGCTGAAGAACACCCTCCGCGAGTGGATGGGCGAGCCCGCCGTCACCCACAGCGAAGCCGGCTAGCCGCTGCACTTGGGGTCAGACCCCCGCTGCACTTTGGGAACCGGAGCGTTCAGCGCGTCGTCAGAGGGACATGACCCTTTGAACGCGCACCGTTCTCGCGGCCATGGCCGTCCTCATACTCCTCGCAATCTCGTGCGGCAGCGGCGATTCGACCAGCTCAGCGCCGGGCACCACGACAACGACCACGGCTCCCCGGCCAACAGTTGATGCGACCCGGCTCACCGAGGGCTGGGCCTGCGGTTACGGCTTCGCCGTCGGGAGCCCGGAACAGGACCTGTCGCTGAAGATCTATTTTCAGAGCTCCCGCGAGCCGGACCGACGACATGATCGAGCCTGACGAGCCGGAACGTCGCTACGACCATACCCTCGCCGCCGTCAGCGGAACTCTCGAGATCGCCGTCACCGGCGACAACGAGGCACGTGCGCCACTGGTGGGACTCGTCGTGGAGTACGCGGACGGGCAACGGCTGGAGATCGGCGACCACGAACTGCTCAACGACTGCTGGGGCTGCTTCGCCGGCTGATCGGCCTTCGTTGTCGAAACCGAAGGCGGAGGCATCGATCACCCCGATGCCGAGATGGATCTCTGTCTCGGTGAACCCTCGATCGACTTCTCATGCCAATGCCTCAGCGATCTCATCCATGGTGAACATCCAGCTAGCGTGGGCGGGATCGATCACGTCGAAGTGATCGGCTCCGGCGAAGGAAGCCACGTCGAGGAGGTCCGGCTCGGCGACAAACGTCTCATACGCGGCCGAGCGATCAAACGGCACGATGGTGTCGTCCTCGCCGTGCACGATCAGCTGTCGAACCGCGACCGGCAACAGCCGCGTCGGGTCCGCGAGGTCATAAAGGTCGGGCGCGTCGGTCGGCGCCGCACCCACGAACCCAACGACTGCTCCCCCGCCGAGGTCAAGGTTGTTGGCGAGGTTGGCGACCGGAGCCTGACCCACGACGAGCCGAGGCACGACCGCTGGATCCGCGCCCACCGCGCCGTTCGGCAGCTGCGCCCGCTGACCCACCCAGAAGGCCAGATGGCCGCCAGCGGAGTGCCCGACGACGGCGACCCGTTCGAGATCGAGATGATAAAAATCCGCGAGTTCGGCCAAGTGATCGACCGCGGCCGAGACATCCTCGAGTGTTCCCGGGACGCCACCGGCCTCGTCACCCACTCGCCGGTACTCGATGTTCCACGCGGCGAAGCCTCGAGAGACGGCATCCGCCGCCTGCGGCTCCGCGAGCGATGCATCGAAGGAGTTGCGCCAAAACCCACCGTGGATGAAGACGACGACGGGATGCGGTCCCTCGCCCGCGGGGCGCGTCAACCAGGCCACCTGGTGGGGAGACGCGTCGTCGTAGTGAATCCGGATCTGGACGCCTGGGGCTGCAGTCACTGATCTGGAGTCCGGTGGCTGGACGGTGCCGATGTCTTCGCTACCGCACGCCGCGACGAACACGAGCAGCGCGGCGATAGCGACACGGCGCACTCAGGCGCCGTGGGGAGGGTCGGTCTCGAGCACGCCGGACTCCACAAGCGCCTCGACCTCGTCTGCGTCCACACCGAGCCAGTCCACCGCGATGTCGCGGGAGTGTTCGCCGAGGCCGGGCGCCGGGAAGATGTCGGGCCCGATCATCGCCGTCGCGTGGAACGCGCCACCTTCAAAGATCATCCGGCCGATCGGCGGCTGCTCACGCCACTGGATATAGCCGCGCGCCTCGAGGTGCGGATCGGTTGACTGGGACGCGCCGGTCAGCATCGGTCCAGCGGGCACGCCAGCGGCGATGCAGGCGTCGGTCAGCTCGTCATTCGTGACGGTCGCGGCCCACGCGGAGATCGCGGCGTCGATGCTGACCTCGGCCGCGCGTCGTCCGGGTTCGTCGAGCGTCACGTCGAGATCGCCGCCGACGAGGCCCACGAGTGCGGACCACTCTGCGTCGTCGCGGACGCAGATCGCCGCCCAGGTGTCCTCGCCGTTCGTCGCGTACAGACCCCACGGCGAGCCGTGATCGGAGTGGTTCCCTCGGGCGACCACAGAGCCCGGCACGAGCGATTCCTTGGCCATGAGGTCGCCCATCACACCGACGACCTGCTCGACCTGGCAGACCTCGACGTGCGCGCCGCCCTCGCCGTTGCGGCGAGCGCCGAGCGCGTTCGCCAACGCGGCGACCGCCCCCACGCGGCCAGCGAAGTGATCAGGGAAGATCGCCTGGCCGCCGACGGGCGCGTCCAGGTTCTCGTAGTTCCAGAGATGCGTCATCCCCCCTGTGACCTGCGTGTTGGGCCCGTAGCCGAGCCAGGAGGACCACAGCCCCTTGGACCCCATCAACTGGCTCGACATCATCACGATGTCCGGGTTGGCGGCCTTCATCACCTCGTAGCCAAGCCCCATGTTGCTCATCGTGCCGGTCGAGTTGTTCTCGATCACGACATGGCTTGTGCGCGCCATCTCCGTGAGGAGCTCGATGCCGCGGTCGGTCTTGGCGTTGATCCCCAGCGACCGTTTGCTTCGGCTCGAGGAAGCGAACGAGGGCGACATCTCGCCGCCGAGCACCATGCGGATGAAGTCGGGATAGGTGCGACTCTCGATCTTCACGACGTCCGCGCCGTACTCGCCGAACATGCGACCGGTCTCGACACCGACCCCGCCGTGGCCGAAGTCCATGACCTTCATATCGGCGAGCGGCTTCACCGGGTCGAGCGGGGCTACGGGCGCAGGCCGGGCCTCGCCGAGGCTCGCAAAGACGTCATCGGTGTGCTGGCCAATCGTCGGCGGCGGCGACACGGGTCCAGCTCGCTCGCCGTCGATCTCGAACCAGCCGGACGGCAACTTCATGATCCGCCCGTCGTCGAGCGTGACCTCGTCGAAGGTGCCGCGGCTCGCGAGATGGGGGTTGTCGACCACTTCGCTCGGCTTGAGGATCGGCGTACAGACGATGCCGCGGCGCTGCGCTTCCTCGCAGACATCCAACATCTTCATGTCCTTCCACAGCTCCTCGTAGAGGGGGTTGAGGACAGCATCGGAGATCATCAGCCGGCCGACGAACCCGTCGAGATCCGGTTCCTGGAGGTAGTCCGGCTCGCCCAACCACGCTCGGATCGCGTGCCATTGGCGAGGGCTGAGGACAACCAGGCGGACGAAGCCGTCCGCGCACGGAATGATCGTGTACACGGGTCCCGGTCCGGCCCGCATCTCTGCGCCCGGTTGGCCGGCATCGAAAGATCGGCTCCAGTTCGAGAGCGACCAGTCGGTGATCTGCGCTAGCGCTTCGTTGACGGAGAGGTCGATCACCTGGCCGGCTCCGTTGTCCTGGCGCTGCCACAGCGCACACAGCACGGCCCAGGCGCCGACGACACTGCCGGTGTCGTCGCCGATGAGACCCGGCGGAAAGATCGGTCCGCCTTCGTGCGTGCCGGCTTTGAATGCCATGCCGCCGGTTGCCTCGATCACGGCGTCCGGCACGTCACGCCCGGCGTAGGGGCCGGTCCGGCCGTACGCGGTGATGCTGGCGACGATGAGGTGCGGATGACGGGCGCCCAGCTCGTCGGCATCGAGCCCCGACTGAGCGGTTCCCGGTTCGGTGGAGACGACGACGGCGTCGCTGTGGAGGAGTAGGTCGTGGAGCCGGTCTCGGTCGTCATCAGCATCGAGGTCGAGCTCCACGCCGAGCTTCCCGCAGTTGCGGAACGTCCAGTAGAGCGAGTGGTCGCCGTCGGACGGCGCCATCGTTCGACTGGGCGACCCACCCGCTGGTTCGACCTTGATCACCTCGGCGCCGAGGTCGCTCAGGAAGCGGCTGCACAGCTCGCCTCTGCCGACGGTCATGTCGACAACGCGGATTCCGTTAAGTGGGCGACGGGGCACGTGCTCTCCTGGGTGTTGCCTTGCCTGGCGGGATCGTAGATCGACACCGGTCGGAGGGCACACCGAGCGCCGCTGCTCGCGTGCGAGCATCGTCAACCGCCCGCCACCTCGGCCACGCCGACTTCCTCCGAGAGTCCATCGACAGCCGCTACGGCGACTAACCGCTGCACTTTCCGGGTTGGCGCTAGCCGAGTTCGGGGCCGTAGATGCCAACGAAGCTGACCATTTCGCCCGGGTAGCCACCGAGGTTGTGGGTCAGGCCAAGGTTCCGGTCCGTCTCCGAGATCCGACGATCCTCGGGTGCCTCGCCGCGGAGCTGCAGCCAGACCTCGTAGAGCATCCGCAGGCCCGAAGCGCCGACCGGGTGGCCGAACGACTTCAGCCCGCCGTCGGTGTTGACCGGGAGACGCCCGTCGAGCTGGAACGCACCGTCGAGCACATCCTGCCACGCAGCGCCCGGATCCGAGAAGCCGAGGTCTTCCATGAGGACCAGTTCGGTCGGCGTGAAGCAGTCGTGCACTTCCGCCATTGCGATCTCGATCTTGGGATCCGTGACGCCGGCTTGGGCGTACGCATCGTCGGCCGCCCACTTGGACTCGAGGAGCGCCGTGTAGTCGTAGTCCGGGTCGAGCGACCCGGCGCCAGTGCCGGCCACGAACGAGAGCGCCTTGATGTAGAGCGGGTTCGGGCAGTACTTGTGGGCGTCTTCGGCGCGGCACATGATCACCGCGGCCGCACCGTCGGCGACACCGGCACAGTCGAAGACGGAGAGTTCACCGGCCACCGCAGCCATCTCGCAGATCTGTTCGGCGCTCGTCTCGCGCCGGAACTGCGCGAGCGGATTGCGGGCGCCGTTGAAGTGGTTCTTCTCCGCGATCTTGGCAACCGTGTAGCGAAGCTCGTCGCGGTCCACGCCGTACTTCTGCGAGTAGGACGGAAGGATGAGGCTGAACATCGCGGCTGCGGTGAGCGTGCGCTGCGTGCCATCGGTCGGAATCGGGAACGCGTTGAGGCCCTGGTAGCCGCCGTCCTTTACCTTCTCGGCCCCGAGCGCCATGACCACGTCGTATGCGCCGGATGCGACGGCATAAGCCGCGTTCCGCATCGCCTCGGAACCGGTAGCGCAGTAGTTCTCCACGCGGGTCACGGGCTTGCCTTGGATCTTGAGCGGGCCTGCGAGCGCGAGGCCCGACGCGGCGGACTGCGAGGTGCCGAACCAGAAGGCGTCGATGTCCTCCTGGGCAATACCGGCCGACGCATAGGTGGAGTGCGCCGCGTCGATGATCAGATCGTCGAGCGACTTGTCCCAGTGCTCGAGGAAGGGCGTACAGCCCATCCCGATGATCGCGACCTGGTCCTTGATGCCGTGCGAACCCATGTCAGCTCTCTTCCCGTGCGGGCGGGCTCTGTTCGTTGGGTTCGCCCCTGACGGGTCGAACCTTCCAGAAGTAGTTGTGGATCTCGTCGCTGGTCGACAGTCGACGGAACGTCGGTTCGACACGACCGCCGATCTCCACCTCGTCGGGATCGACGTCGGTCAGTTCGAGTGGCGCCCGTCCGCCGCCCTGGAAGTCGACCACCGCGAACACCACCGGCGGGCTCGGCGAATAGACGAGCTTGTCGACGGTGAAGCTGGCAATCATTCCCACGGTGTCGGCCATCGGCACCTGTTCCATATCGTCCACCGCGCCGCCCTTCTGGGAGACGCGGGCCGGCGGCATATGGATCATTCCGCTGCTGCGGTCGCGGGTGCCGACGAAGCCGAACTTCCAGTCGCTCTTGCGATAGGCAGCGCTCGCGGACGTGCGCTGTGGCGCGGGACGGTTCGGCGGTTCCACCGCCACCATGCCTCGCCACGAGAGGAACTTTCCGTAGCTGACGGGAGCGCCGGCCGCGGCCTGGGCGGCGACGGGAGCGGACGAGGTGTAGTCGGCGATCGCGTCAGTGGTGCGGAGAATGATCACCTCGACGCCGTCGGCGAGCATGACGACTGCGATGGTCTGACCGGGCTCAGCCTGCTCGAGCGTGGCCGCGAGCAGCAGGCCCGCGTGGGCCGTGCCGGTGTTGCCGACGGTGCCGGACAGGTCGTCGACCATCTTTTCGGCGGCCGCACCGAACGTCTTCCCGCCGCGCTTGATCGCTCGAGCGTGGAGACCAGCGACAGCGAGATGATCGACCTGGTCGGCGTCGATGCCCGCGTCGGCGAGCGCCGCAGCGAACGCGTCTTTCATCAGGGGTGCGTAGGTCACCTCGCCGAAGCGCTCCTCCCACACTCGGCTGCGCTCGGCGCCCGGAACCCGCCAGCGCTCGAGGAACTCGTCGGTGGCCACACCACTGCCGACGTACTCGGCGATCAATGTGCCCGCGGTGTCGTCGCCGATGATCAGCGCGGCGGCGCCGTCGCCCCCGGCGGACTCATCGGCCGAGGTGGCCATGCCGTCGCGGATGTCGGACGACACCACGAGCGTCGTGGCGCCACCCTGGAGCGCGGTTCGGATCGTGCCGATACCGGACCGCAAGGCGCCACCCATGTCGAGCGCGCCCACGCTGGGCTCGAGCCGAAGAGCGGCGTGGATGGCAGCGGCGTTCGTCTTCTCGAGATACGCCGGCGTGGAGGTGGCGAACCAGAGGGCGTCGACCGTGGCGTCGCCGGCATCGCGCAGCGCGTTGCGCGCGGCCTCGGCGCCCATGGTGGTGGTGTCTTCGTCGAAGCTCGCCACGCTGCGAGTGCCACGTCCGCCACCCTTGCCGAACAGCGCCGCGATCTCGCTGCGATCGAGACGGCGATGAGGGATGTAGGCCCCGCTGGCGATGATGCCGCGCATGCATGCTCCTGAATCTGACGAACGGTCAGAAATCCTACCGGTGCGAATCAGCGACCCCCGCAGCCTGATCGGACGTCAGAGTCCGGCTGCCGCACCGGTGAAGGCGCGAGGGTCAGCCGAACCGGCGAGCGTGCCGTGATCGGTGACCGTGATGAGGTGGGCGTGACCGAATTCGGCGTACTGAGCGCGCTGCACCTGATGACCACGGTCTTCGAGCGAGGCGACGACGTCAGCGGGCACGCCGCCGAGCCATCCACCGCTGTCGTCGGAGGCGTTCTCGACCCTGTCGCCGCCCGAGTCGGACGCGCTGTCCGTCTCGGTCGTCGCGTCGCCACAGGCGGTCAGGAAGAGAACGAAGGCGAGGAGCAGGGGCAGGAGTCGCTGTTTCATGAATAGTGAGACGACGCTCCGGTCCGGAGGGTTCCCGCCGCCAACAATTCAGGCCCTGAGCTGGGCAATCGTCGCGCGGGCCACCTCGAGATCTGTCGGGTTCGTGACGCCGACCCACGGCTCGTCTGTCGGCACGACGCCAACCGTCATCTCATCGTTCGCCATCAACTCGTGGACGACTGTGGGAAGGAGGTACTCCGCCTTCTCTTCGTCGCCATGCTCGGCGAGGAACTCGGCGAAGCCCCGTTCGAGATCGTCGAAGAGCCGGTGCGGGAAGGCCCAGAAGTTCATCGACGAGACGGTGTCGTCCGCAAGGGTCATCACCGGATCCGTGGACGTGATCGACCCGTCCGCTCGGCAGCCGATGCCGTGCGTCTCGACCAGGCTCGTCAGTCGGTCGCCGTCGACCTCGCAGACGCCGCGGCTGACCTCACCCTCCGAGGGAAGCGTATGAGCCATCCGGAAACCGGCCAGCAGCGCCTGATCGTCGGGAAGCTCCGCGGCGAGAGGCGCGACCGCTGCGTAGGTGCTGCGGCCGTAGTAGTCGTCGGCGTTCACCACGATGAACGAGCCGTCGACCTCCGGCGCCGCGGTCAGAACGGCGTGGCCGGTCCCCCACGGCTTGTCGCGAGACGGACCATGTTCGTTCTGGCGCACGTAGGCGATCTCGACATCGGGATGGCGCGGGTCGACATGGCGACGCACGTCCTCCTCGATGTCGCTGCGCACGATGAGGACGACCTTGTCTGCACCCGCCGCGGTGGCGTCGAGGACCGCGAAGTCGAGGAACGCCTCGCCGTTCGGGCCGACCTCGGCGAGCTGCTTGGTTCCGCCGAATCGGGATCCGAGTCCGGCAGCCATGACGACCAAAGTGAGCGACATCGCGGTCAGGCTATTGGCCGACTCCCCCAGCGCCAAGGATTGCTACGGTTCGGCCATGACGGCCCCGCGTCCTGGCAGATCGGCGACACCACACTCACGGCGGTGGTCGAGGCGGATCAGCGTGGGGCTCGTCCATTCTCAGCCGTGAGGCTCGAAGACGACTTTGATCGCGCCGGCCGCACGATCCGATGCGGCACCAAAGGCCTCAGTGGCCGCGTCGAGCGGGAACCGGTGTGTGATCATCGCCGCGCCCAGATCCGGTAGCTCGGCGAGAAGCTGAGCGGCTCCGTCGATCTCTCGACCGTTCGGGGTGCGGCCGTACATCATCGCGGGAATCAGTTCGGCTTCCTGCATGAGCAGCCCGACGTCGACGCCCACGTCGCCCCAGAACGACCCGACCATGACGATCCGACCTTGGAAGGCCACGCGCTTGACCGCTTCCTTGAGGCTGGCCGTGCTTCCCACTGCGTCGAACACGACATCGAAACCATCGAGGCGCCCGTTGGAGTCATCGATGACGGACGCGCCGATCCGCTCGGCCGCGGCTCGCTGGTGGTCATGGCGGGCGGCGATGGACACGTCGTACCCGCGTCGGGACAGGGCGGCGGCCGAGGCGAGTCCGATGGGACCGGCGCCGACGACCGCCACACGGTCGCGGGCGTCGAGCCGCGCTCGGTTGAGCGCGTGAACCGCCACGGCGAAGTTCTCGACGAGCGACGCGTCGCCGATCGCCACGCCGGGAGCGAGCGGGACCAGTGCCTCGTCGGGTACGAGCATGTACTCGGCCATGCCGCCGTCGGCGCCCATCACGCCGAAGATCTCGACCGAGCCGCCGGTGCACCGGTGTCGATCGCCCTGGTCACACGAATGACAGGCGCCGCACGAGCGGAACGGCTCGATGGCGACCGCGGTGCCGTCGTCGAGGTGACCGCTGATCTCGTGGCCGAGGACGGAGCCTTCGGCGAAGCCCATCTCGAGGAGGTGCAGGTCCGATCCGCAGATCCCGACAGCAGCGATCTTCACCCGAACGTCGTCGCCCGTCCGCCCTGCGGCCGGCGTCGCCTCGTCGACCAGGGTCGGGACACCGTCGAGGACGCGGATGACCTTCATGTCACCATTCGATCAGGTCACGGACGTGGTGGGTCTCGTTGACGGATCGAATCGTTCGGATCCCGTTGGACGCCGCCATCACGCGGTTGAGCCCGCAATAGTCGATCGTGAGCGACAGCGGATCCGGGAAATCGAGGATCGTGCGCAGGAAGATCGTGGTCACCATCCCGTGGCAGAACACGGCGACCTTCTTTGACTTGTTGGTGTCGATGATGTGCTGGAAGCCGCGGGTCACCCGTTCGGTGAACGGCTCGATGCCCTCGCTGAAGACGTGGTCCATGAGATCGCCTTCGAAGAAGTGGGCCGTGTCGGGGTCGTCCGGCGAGATCTCCTCGGCCGGCACGTAGACCGCGTTCTGGTTGTCCGATTCTTCGATATCGGACAGGAGCTCGATCTCCAGCCCGAGCAGCTCGGACGTGGGCATGGCGGTCTGATGCGCTCGGGTCATGGTCGAGGCGACGACGTGGTCGATGCCCTCGTGTTCGAGGAACTCAGCCGTGCGCTTCGCCTGCTGCTGCCCGATTTCCGAGAGCGGCGGGTCGGCCGAGCCGCCGTCTGTGACCACGTGTCGCTCAGGCCGGCCGTGTCGAATGATGTAGAGATCCACGCCGGGGAGGCTACGGCGACAGGTGTCAGCGCGGCGAAACGGCGCCGATGCCGAGGCCGGCTTCGTCCGAGAAGCGAACGCGCCCGTCCACAATCGACAGCGGGGTGGCGACGTCGGCGGCGAGCAGCCGGGACGTATCGAGCCCGTGAGCACCATGGAGACCGGCCGCCGCGGCGACGTGGGCCGCGTGGGCGGCGCCGACCGCACTGTCGATCATCGTGGTGACGATCACGTCCAGGCCGGCCCGTTGCGCCTCCGCGATCGCGATCATGGCGAAATCGTCGCCGCCGATCGCCTGGGGCTTGATCACGACGGCGGCGATCGCGCCGGCATGGCCCCAGACCCGCCTGGTGTCCGGCAGCCCGTGGACGGACTCGTCGACCGCCAGTGGGATGTCGACCTCAGCCGCCAGCGCCGCAATCTCGTCGACGCCCCGCACCGGTTCCTCGCAGAGAGCGATGTCGTACTCGGCCATCCGGGTGAGCGCCGCCACTGCCCTCTCGTGGGTCCAGCCGCCGTTGGCGTCGAGGCGGATCGTGGCGTCGGGCGCTCCGGCCCTCGCCGCCGCGACTCGGGCGACGTCCTCTTCGATGGGCCACACGGCGACCTTCAGCTTCACGGTGCTGATCCCACGGCCCAGCATGGCGTCAACCTCGGCCACGACGCCTTCCGGAGCATCCGCCGACACCACGCCGTTCACCTCGACATCATCGAGCGGCTCGGCCCGTCGGTACGTCGTCGCCAGGTGGTGACGGAGCGATACGCCCGCCTGGCGCGCTCGCAAGTCCAGCGCCGCGCCGGTGACCGCAGCGCGGGCCGGCAGCGTCCGCTCAGACAGCACCGGTTCGAGATCGAGTTCGGCAGCCGGCACGGCCCGAGGAAGCACCGCGCAGCAGGCGGCGAGCGTCTCCGGCGACCATCCCGGAAGCGGCGCCGCCTCCCCCCAACCGGTGATGCCGGCTTCGGACAGGGCGTAGAGAACGGTCTGGCGAACCTTGGTGGTTCCGCCGGCCGTCATCATGGGCGTGTGCAGCGGCATGCGAGCGTCGACGACCTCGACGCCTACCGCCCGGCCGAGTCGACTTCGCAGCACCTCGACCACGGCCACCGCGTCTTCGACATGAGCGGCATGCCCGACGCCGTCGATCACCGCGATCTCCGCGTCGGGCATCGAGCCCTTCAAGGCTTCCGCGATCCCTCGGAACTTCTCGTCTTCGCCACCCACCACCAACGTCGTGGGAACCGGACAGCCCCGCACCGCCTCGTGAAGTGGCGTCATCGATCCGGTGCCCGCGGCCCGCAGACTGCGGACCAGTTCGCCGCCGTCATTGCCCATGCGCTGAGCCCGAAACTCGGCGAGCCGGTCCGATCCGAGCCGCGACTGCGTTGCGAACAACGGGTTGGCCATCCAGCGGTCAACGAACTGCTCCAGTCCGTCGGTCTCGATCGACGCCGCCAGCGCCTCGTCCGCCGCGACCCTGTCGGCCCGCTCCGCGTCGGTCGCGAGGCCCGCCGATGCGCCGATCAACGTCAGGGTTCGCACCCGTTCGGCGTGGCGGCAGGCCAGAGTCAGCGCGACCCGTCCGCCCATTGAGTAGCCGACCAGGTCGATTCCCGCAGCGACATCCAGCTCGTCGAGCATCTCCAGCAGCTGGCCGACGATCTCGTCGACGGAGTAGTCCTCCGCGTATGCGCTCGAGGATCCGCCATGACCGATCAAGTTCGGCACAATCACCCGACGATCGCCGGCGAGTGGCGCCGCGAGCATCTCCATCGTGGAGGAGTCGCCGGTGAAACCGTGAAGCAGCACGAGCGCCGACCCCTGGCCCCGATCCTCGACCCGCAGCGTGACGTCGCCGATCAGGTCGAGTTCGTGGACGACCGGAGCGGTCATGTCACCGCGGCGCGCACCGCGTCGGTGACTGCCCGCCGCTGCGCAATGTCGGCGTCGCGGTCGACCCGCACCAGGAGTAGGTCGAGCGACCCGTCAACCTGGGTTGACACATCGGCACCAGCGTCAACCTGGGTTGACGAGACGATCGCCTCTTGGAGTGCGGCCGCGGTTGCAACTTCCGTGACGGTGACGCCTCCAGTGCCACCAAGGGCGGCGAGATCGAGACCGTGGCGGGTGCGAAACAGCGTCTCGAAGTCGACCTCGTCGCCGCGGCTCGCGATGGGGAGCATGGAGAAGATGCCACCACCGTCGTTGTCGACACAGACGACCGTGAGCTGCAAACCGGTACGGACTGCGCTGTAGAGCGCGCCGAGGTCGTGCAGCAGGGCGAGGTCGCCGGTGTACATCACGACCGGGCCGTCGTGCCGGCTGGCGAGGCCGAGTGCAGTGGAGGTGATTCCATCGATGCCACTTGCCCCTCGATTGCCGACGAAGTCGACGCCCGTCACAGGCCCGAGCACGAAGGAGTCGAGATCTCGCACCGGCATCGAGTTAGAGGTCATGACCACAGAGCCGGCCGGAGCCGAATCGGCGAGGACGCTGGTGACGAGCGGGCTGAGTAGGTTGCCATGGGAGAGCTCCTCGCCGATGGCACGACACGCGGCGAGTTCGAGCGCCGCCCAGCGAGCGGTCCATTCCGGGTTCGGCGTAGTGGTGAGAGCGTCGAGTACCGCGATCGGGTCGGCGGCGAGGTGAGTCTGGGTGGTGAACGAGGCGTCGTTCCAGCGACGACCCGGATCGACGAGAACCGTGTGGGGTCGATGGTGTTCCATCCAGAGCCGGACCGGCTTGGTGGTCGGGCTGCCGCCGATGCGCACGACCACGTCGGGAGCGAGCTCCTCGGCGATCGCGGGAACCTTGAGGAGGTGATCCGCAGTCGTGATCATCGTGCCGCCGACGTTGTCGCCGCTGCTACGGACACCCGAGATCGGCTCGCCGATCACCGGGAAGCCCGTCCGAGTAGACGCGGCGTGAGCGGCCTCCGCGATGCGGCGCTGGGCGGCGATCCCGGGAGCGGCGTCGGGGCCGACGACGATCACCCCACGACTCGGAAGCTCGATCGGTTCGAGGGAGACAGTAATCGCCGGCGGCGAGACCGGTTGGGTGTCGACCACCGGAATGTCGGCGACCGGCTCGAGCGGCTCGCGGAGCGGCCAGTTGAGGTGCACGGGTCCGGCGGCAGAAGCGATTGCGATGTCGACCACCCGATGCGCGGCGATCTGGGCCTGCTCCGGCGACCACTCACCGGCGACCGGGAGATCGACGGCCCAGCGGGTCGCCGATCCGTAGATGTCGACCTGGTCGATGGTCTGGCCGGCGCCCCAGTCGCGCAACTCGGGCGGACGGTCCGCCGTGCAGACGATCAGCGGCACGCCCGCGTGGTGGGCTTCGACCACTGCAGGGAGATAGTTCGCGGCGGCCGTGCCGGACGTGCAGACGAGTACGGACGGCCTGCCGGTGGCCTTGGCCTGACCGAGCGCGAAGAAACCAGCCGATCGCTCGTCGAGTTGGATCCACGTGGTGAGACCAGGCTGCGCATGAAGGGTGATGGACAGCGGCGTCGACCGGGAACCGGGGCTGATCACCACGTCGGTGACGCCTCGCTCGACGAGCCCTGCTGCGAACGCAGCAATGACGTCGTAGACCGGATCCTTCGAGCTGGACGCGGAGGAGCTCACTTGTTCATCACGTCCAGGAGGGCGCGGAGCTTCACGCCCGTCTCGGTGAGCTCGTCCGCAGGGACCGAGTCGGCGACGATGCCGGCGCCGGAGAACAAGGTGGCGTGACCTGATGTGGCGTCGACGAGGGCCGACCGCAGGGCCACACGTAGCTCGCCGTTGCCGTCGAGATCGCACCAGCCGACCGGCGCGGCATACCACCCGCGATCGAAGGCCTCGCGGGCCTCGAGCCAGTTCACCGCGGCGGCCGTGGGCGTACCGGCGACAGCCGGTGTCGGATGGAGCACGCCGGCGACCCGGAGGACGTCCATGTCGCTCACGCCACCAGTCCGCCGTTCGATGCGTGCGGTGATCGGCGTGCGCAGATGCTGAAGGCGAGCGAGGCGCAGCACCTCGGGTTCAGCGAGCGTTTCTCCGACGAGGCCGAGCGCGGCGAGCCGGTTCGTGATGTCGTCGACCACGTACTGGTGCTCCTCGCGAATCTTCGCGGAGTTGAGCATCTCCGACGCGAGCCCCGCGTCGCTCGTCTCGTCCCAACCGACGCCAGTGGTTCCCGCCAGCGCGGCCGTGCGGACCTGCCGGCCGTCCAACGCGACGAGCTCCTCCGGGCTGGCGCCGAGGAAGTGGCGCGGGCCGACCGCAAGGGAGAAGACCGCACAACCGGGATAACGCTCCCGCAGACGGGCGAGGATCGTGATCGGATCGATACCGACCTCATCGTGCGTACGGGCGAGGACGACCTTGCCGAACTCGCCGGCAGCGATCGACGACACGGCATCCGCGACCATCGACTCATACGGCGCAGCGGTGGCGCCCTCGTCGGACACCTCGCCGTTCTCGAAGTTCAGGTCGACCGTGAGCGGGCCCGGCAGATCGGCGCACAGGGCGTCGATCCGGCGATCGAGCGAATCGATCGCGTCCTCCTCACTCTCGCCGGCTACCACACGAGCCGCGGCGAGCACCCACGAACCGTCGAGCCGGTCCACGAACGTCAGCTCGGGCAGCACCCAGTGCGCCTCCGGAAAGCCCGACCAGTCGGGGCCCCGGCCCGCCTCGCCCGACGGACCACCCCAACCGGATGCCGAGAACGAGAACCCCCCAACCAGCACCGGAGCCGGAGCGTCGGACGGACCCGTGCGCTTCACCCGCGCCGCGAGAGCCGCCCTTGCCGCTGAAGCTGCCGAGAACCGGCCATCGCCCACGGGCGCGATCGTCTCCACCGCACCGAGCCCGACGAGAGCGAGATCACGGTCGGGCCTGATCCACAACGCCCGGTTGGGATCGGCCGCCGTGGCGAAGACGGCGAGCGGATCAACCCGCTCGTCCAGCTTGCGAGCGAGGACGACGAGTCCGCCGCTCAGCACGTCGCCGGTTGCATCGTCGCCCATGCGAGCAAGGGCCCGAGAGAGCAGCGTGCGCTCGAAGTGGCGGCCGACGAGGTCGGACGCGACCGGCACGAGCCGGTGCATGAGGCCGATGAGCTCGTCGCGGTCGCCGCCGCGGCGGTCGCTGTGACGCTTGAAGAGCTCGATGGCGTCGTCGATCACGTCTTCCACGTGGGTGGCGTGGCGCATCGCCAGGGCGGTCAGCTCCTCGAGGGTGACACCCTCACTCACGAGCGTGCGGGCGGCGACGAGCATGTCGACGGCGTCCGCCGGGAAGCGGGCCGAGTCGCCCTCGCCCGATGACGAAACGAGCAGGCCGGCGCCGACCACGAGGTCGACGATGAACTCCGGCACCTCGGCCCGCCGGGCGAGTTCGGCCTTGTCGAGATCCGGGTCGGCAGCGTGCTGCGCGGCAAGATCGGCCAGCTGTCCGCCGGCGTCCTTCGCCGAGAGCGCGCCGACCTGGGCGAGCGTGAACCCTTCGTCTGCGAGGTGACGGATCTCCTGCAGCCGAGCCAGGTGGCCGGCGTCGTACCAGGCGACACGGCCCTCCTTCTGCGGCGGCGCGAGAAGCTTGCGGCGCTGGTAGTAGCGCACGGTGTCGACCGCGACGTCGGCCGCCTCGGCGAGATCCTCGACGCGGTATCGATCGGGCTGGGGGTCGCTCACGTGACCGACCCTAGTCGATGTTGAGAGTGAACACTCACGGAGTACACACTCTCAAGGTTGGCCCTCCACCCCCGCGGTTGAGCCAAGCCGTAGGTTCGTCCCTCGATGGCATCCGACAAGCGCCCCCTCGAGATGATCGACCTCGACGACCCGAGCGGGTCGCAGGAGGCTCGCGCGCGCCAGCGCCCGGTGATGGCCGCTAACCGCGGCCTCGTTCTCGAGGACCGGGGTTCGGGAATCGTCGGCGCGGTCGTGGAGTTCAACCCGCCTCGCCTCGTCCTCCGCGACCGCCACGGCAAGGACCACACCGTCCGCTACGCCGACGGCTCGGTCCGCGCCGCGATCGACGGCGTGGGCGTCCCCATCACGCTCGTTGCACCGGCACCGACAGCTGCGGACCCGGGCGTCAACGCGTCCGGCTCGATCGACCTCGGCGCCGTACCCGCCCGCATGGCCCGAGCCAGCCGCGTATGGGTCGAAGGCATCCACGACGCCGAGCTGATCGAGAAGGTGTGGGGCGACGACCTGCGGGTCGAAGGCGTGGTCGTCGAACAACTCGAAGGTGCCGACGATCTCGCCGAGCGCGTGCGGGGATTCCGACCGACGCCGGGTCGACGGCTCGGCATCCTGCTCGACCATCTCGTCGACGGGTCGAAGGAGAGCCGGATCGCCGCCGAGATCGACGATCCCAACGTGCTCATCTGCGGGCACCCCTATGTGGACGTGTGGCAGGCCGTGAAACCGGCCGTCATCGGCGTCGATGCGTGGCCCGTCGTGCCGAAAGGCGAGCCGTGGAAAGAAGGCATCATCGCCGGGCTCGGACTGGACACGACCCCGCCGCAGTTCTGGAAGCACCTCCTCGGCCGGGTCAAGTCGTGGCGCGACCTCGAAGCCCCCATGCTCGGCGCGGTCGAAGAGCTGATCGACTTCGTCGCTCCGCCTGAGCCCTAGCCCGTCGCGATCACGCGTCGTCGACCAAGCCGAAGTCCGCCGCCGTCAGCTGCATGAGCGCATCCTTGTCCGGTTCGCCGTCGACCAGTCGGGAGGCTTGGCGAACGGTCGCCTCCTCGAACGCTCGCCGCGCGTGGCGGGCGTTGCCCTTGGCGAGGTCGAGCTCGGGTGAGGAGAAGCGGGCGACGAGTTCGTCGTCGGTCACCGCGGCGTCGTAGCCGTTGCCGTCACAGATGAGCCGACAGATCGCAACAAGCTCTTCCGGCGTGTAGTCGGGGAACTCGACCTCAGCCCGGATCCGACTCGAAAGGCCGGGGTTCGCGTCCACGAACGCCCGCATCTCGACTGGGTAGCCGGCGGCCACCAGCATGAAGTCGTCGCGGTGATCCTCCATCAGCTTCACGAGCGTGGTGATCGCCTCGTCGCCGAAGTCCCGACCCTCGCCGACGAGCCCGTACGCCTCATCGATGAAGAGAACACCTCCGAGCGCCTCTTGCACTGCGGCCTCCGTCTTCGGCGCAGTCTGGCCGACATAGCCCGCCACCAGATCAGCGCGATGGACCTCCACGAGGTGTCCGCGATCGAAGATGTCGAGCGCCGCGAACACCCGAGCGAGTAGGCGGGCGACCGTGGTCTTGCCGGTCCCCGGATTGCCCACGAGCACGAGGTGGTGGGTGCGCTCCGCGACCGCAAGGCCGACGTCGAGACGCATCTTCTCGACGATGGTGACGTTGACGAGCTCGCGCATCGTCTTCTTCACATCGTCGAGGCCGATCAGTTGGTCGAGCTCGTCGAGAACGTCATCGACCGTCTCCGGGGGAACGTCATCCTCCGGCTCCCGCTCGGTCGGGTCGGCTTCGTCCGCCTCGAGCGGCCGGTCCGGATCGGCGAGCACATCGTCGAGCATCCCGAGGCCAATCAGCTCGTGGTCCGCGGTGACGCCGTCAATTGCCGCGGCGGTTCGCATCAGGTTGCGGGCTTGCTGGGCGTAGGCGATCACAGCGGCGCCATTGCGCCCCTCGCTGGACAGCAGCAGCTCGAGCACATTCGACGGGCGGGACAGGAACGCCTCCGCATCCGCCCTCGACTCGATGCCGATGCCGGTCCATGCCTTCTCGCCCGGCGAGTGACGCCCGTCGACGAGTGCCATCGCGGTGAGGAGCCGCTGCGCCTCGAGTCGCGCGACGCGACGAGCCTCTTCCGTGGACAGCCCACGCATCCCCCGTCCCGCCCAGGCGAGCTCGTGCGAAATCTTCTTCTCAAAGGCCTCCGTCGCGCGCCCCACGCGCTGCTGTGTCGGCATCGCCCCTGATCGTAGGGGTTCTTCCACGATCGGTGGCGATGCCGAGATGTGCCGCATCGGCCTAGGCTCGCAACCGGAACCGGAGGGGGATACATCCATGTCTGCACGCTGTGCCCACCGCTTGGTGGCCGCCATGCTCGCCTTTGCTCTCATTGCCGCTGCGTGCGGCGATGACGACACGTCCGGCGACGCAACTCCGCCGGACGACGACACGACCGAGAACACCACCTCCACGGCCGCTCCCGACGACGAGACCGACACCGACGACCCGGTCGATGTGGGCGACGATCCCGGTGTCGACCGCGCGTTCTACATCCTTCCGCCCGGCAACTTCGGCGGCATCCCCGTCGGCGACAACTCCCTCGATCAGCTCCCCCTCTACGACGGGCTGACGCCGCTTCGGGGCAATGTCACCGATGCGGACATCGAAGAGTTCTTCCTCCCGCAGGACTTCGCCCCGATCGGTGAGACCACAACGATCGAGACGGGCCGAGACGGCCTCACCCTCGAGTACGACGAGTGGGGTATTCCCCACATCACCGGCGAGACGCGTGAGGACGTCGCGTTCGGCGCCGGCTGGGTGACGATCCGCGATCGGGAGCTCCTCATCAACTTCGGCCGCGGACCCGCTCGCGCCGCCGTGGCCGATATCCCGGGTATCGACGCGTTCTCGCTCGTCACCAGCGCCACACCGTTCGTGCCCAGCGAAGAGGCCGAGCAGCTCGTCACCGATCAGGTGGAGCTCATCCGCACGTCGCTCCCCGAGGGCGAGGAGATCATCTCCGACGCCCAGGCCTACGCCGATGGCGCCAACGCCTACCTCGAAGCCAACCCTCAGATCGCCATCGAACCGTTCACCGTTAACGACGTCATCGCCACCACCGCGTTCATCGGTTCGATCTTCGGCGCCGGTGGCGGCAGCGAGGCCCGCAACGCCGAGTTCCTGTCGCAGCTCCAGAACCGCCTCGGCGAGGAAGACGGCCGAGCCGCCTGGGAGGACCTCCTCCAGACCGATGATCCCGAGTCCTGGACCACGCTCGAGGAGCGCTTCGAGTACGGCACGCTGACCGGCGGCGAGGTCACGGGCTCGGTCGTGCTCGACGAGGGCTCGATCATCTCGCTCGACCCGCGTGACCCGCAGCCGGGTTCGACGCCTGGCGGTGTCGTCAACATCGGCTTCGTGCCTGCCGCGGACGATCCGCCCGGCCGGACCGCGTCGAACTGGCTGACGGTGTCGCCCGAGGAATCGGTGAGCGGCAACACACTCGCCGTCATGGGCCCGCAGCTCGGCTACTACTACCCCGAGATCGTGATGCAGCTGCATCTGAAGGGGCCCGACTTCGAAGCCCAGGGCGCCGCCGTGCCGGGCCTCGCCCACTACATCCTGATCGGGCGCTCCGAGGACTACGCGTGGAGCCTCACCTCGGCCAACCAGGACGTGCGCGACGTGTTCGCCGAAGTCCTCTGCGAGCCCGACGGGTCCACGCCCTCCCGCGAATCCGGCTCCTACGTGTACGACGGCGAATGCACTCCGTTCGAGTTGTTCAACGCCGGCACACTCGGCGGAGTCCCGATCGCCTACCCGACGTCCGTGCACGGGCCCGTCATCGGCACCGCCATGGTGAACGGCGAGCCGGTGGCGCTCACCCGTCAGCGCTCGACGTTCGGCCGTGACGGCTTCAACCTCGCCGCCCTCAAGAACATGACCGAGGGCGACGCCGACACCGCGGAGAACTTCTTCGAGACGGCCAACCAGTTCGGCTTCACCTTCAACTGGGGCTACGCCAACCGTGAGGGCATCGCCTACTTCGCCTCCGGCTATCTACCGAACCGTGCCGAAGGCCTGGACCGCCGTCTGCCCACGCTCGGCACCGGCGAGTACGAGTGGCAGGGCTTCCTGGAGCAGGACGAGCACCCGCACGGCACCAGCCACTCCGACGGCCGTCTCCTCAACTGGAACAACCAGTCCGCCCCGGGATTCATGCACGGCGACGGGACCAACTACGGCTCGCACCACCGCGTCGAACTCTTCGACCAGTGGCCGGAGCAAGCCGAACTGGCCGACGTCGTGTCGATCATGAATCGGGCCGCCACCGAGGACACGCTGTCGCCGGTCTGGGCCGTCGTCAGCGAGGTACTCGCCGGCTCTGATGCTCCGTCCGACCTCTCGGGCGAGACGATCGCGATCCTCGATGCTTGGCTCGCGGACGACGCTCCCCTGCTCGACGCGGATGAGGACGGCAACTACGACGAGCCCGGGGCGATGATCGCCGCGAGCCTGTGGGGCTCCGTGCAGAACGCGGCGCTCGCGCCGGTGTTCCATCCGTTGTTCGACCACGAGATCGGCCTGCGCGGTATCGACGAATCGTCGATCGTGGACAAGGACCTCCGGACGCTGCTCGGCCACGACGTGCAGGGCGCCTACAACCTTCAGTACTGCGGCGCAGGCGATCTCGACCAGTGCCGAGCCGATCTGTGGGCCGCCATCGACGCCCGGGTGCAGGTACTCGCCGTCGACCACGGCGACGATCCGTCACTGTGGCGCCGCGAGGGCCGATTGTCCGGCTTCACACCCGGGTTGATCCCCGACCAGTTCCGCTCGACGAACCGCCCGACCTACCAACAGGTGATCGAGTTCGCCCAGACCGTCGGCTGACCCCGTCGCCAACTGCCCTCTGACGCGTCAGCCGAAGACGGTGCGGGAGTCCGCGCTGTGGTGGATCGCGATCTGCGTGTCGGGATGCTCGGCATCGCCGACCGAGACGGGGATGCACTCGACGCCCGAGATCGTCCCGCCCACGAACACCTCGGCGAACGAGTCGAAGGAGTTCGGCACGACACCGCACCCGAACTCGTCACCGATGGTGAACGGGTCGAGCACCTTGGCCGAATCACCGCCGAGGACCTCCCAGCCGAGGTTGAAACCGGCGGACAGCGGCTCCTTGTTGGCGCTCACCAACTCCATCGAGACATCGAACCCGTAGAAGACGGCGCCGGCGGGCGGCGGATCGTTGAACTGGTTCTCCGCGAGCACCGAGTCGGTGATGTCGGTCGGCGCGGACACCGTCACCAGCCAGACGGATCCGTCGGCATCGCCGAACGAGTCGAACTGCACCTCCGCCGCGGCGCCGTAGGCCAGCGGCGCAACTCGGGTGCCGTCACCCGAGCCCGACCCGATGTCCCCGCGGGGCTCGGGGAGCGGCGCGGCTGAACCAGGCGTGCCGTCCGGGCCGAAGATCGTGCGACTATTGCCCGTGTGGTGGATGGCGATGCCCGTGTCGGCGTGGCCGAGATCTTCGACGGGGATCGGGATGCACACCTGACCGGTGAGCGTGCCCCGGGCGTAGACCTCACTGAAGTCCTGCCATGAATCCGGGACGACACCGCACCCGGTCAGGTCGTCCTGGTCGACCGTGAAGGGGTCGTAGACCGCTCGGGTGGAGCCGCCCAGGATCTGCCACGAGAGGTTGAAGCCCGCACTCAGCGGCTCCTTGCCTGCGCGGACGAGCGTCATCTCGATGGGGAAGCCGGCGAACACGACGCCGTCGGGTGGAAGATCGTTGAACTGATTCTCGTCGAGCACCTCCGCCGTGATGTCGCGGGGAGCCGAGACGGTCACGTTCCACACGGACTCGTCGGCGTCGCCGAACGTATCGAGCACGACGGTCGCCAGCGCGTCGAATGCCAGCGGGTTGTCGCGAGAGCCGACGGCAGCTGCTCGGCGGTGACGAGCGTGGGTACGACGGCCGTACGGGTGGGCGCGTCGATGCCGGAGAGCGCCGCGATCGCCATGGTGAGGACGAAGATGAGCGACACGCTGGGCTCGGCGAGCATGGCGTTGAGCGCGAGCCCGGCCGAGGCGACGGCAAGGAGGACCGCCGTGAGGAAGAGGATGCGGCGCCGGTCGAACGCGTCGGCGAGGGTGCCGCCGAGGAACGATGCGAACAGCAGCGGCGGGAGCTGGGCAAGCCCGAGCAGGCCGACCATCAGTGTCGAGTCCGTGATGTCGAACACCTGAACGGGCGCCGCGACGACGGTGAACTGCGACCCGGTCGTCGAGATCGTCCGGCCGATGAAAAGAAGCCGGAACTGACGGGACTCCCGCAGCGGCGCGGTGTCGGTCAGCAGCTTCACGGCGTGAGGCTAAATGGGGACGGAGGTCCCTGGTCATCTCGTCGCTACCGGCGGACAATGGAGGGGTAAGCTCGATCGCGGCAACGCTCGACGCCCGACCAGGTCAGGTCGCCCTCGCGTGGGTCCTAGCTCAGGGCGACGACGTTGTGCCCATTCCGGGAACGAAGCGACGCACCTACCTGGACGAGAACGTCGGTTCGCTGGACGTCGAGCTGACGGCCGCCGAACTCGCCGAACTCAATGCGCTGTCGGAGTTGGTCGTCGGCGATCGCTACCCCGGCAACGCAGGCATCGAGGGTCTCGCTTCCCGGTCGGAGCGGGTCGGTTAGGCGAGATCGACCGCGGCGCCCTCGAATTGCGAGTTGTAGAGCCGGAAGTAGGCGCCGCGCTCCTCGAGCAGCTCGGTGTGGGAGCCCTGCTCGACGATGTGGCCATCCTCCATGACGAGGATCACGTCGGCGCCGCGGATCGTGGAGAGACGGTGGGCGATCACGAAGCTGGTGCGGTCCTGACGGAGCCGGTTCATGGCGGTCTGGATCAGCACCTCGGTGCGGGTGTCGACCGAGCTTGTTGCTTCATCGAGGATCAGGATCGCGGGGTCGGCGAGAAACGCACGGGCGATGGTCATGAGCTGGCGCTCGCCGGCGCTGATGTTGTCGCCGTCCTCGTTGACGAGGGTGTCGTAGCCGTCGGGCAGATGGTGCACGAAACGGTCCACGTAGGTCACGCGCGCGGCCTCGAGGATCTGGTCCTCAGTGGCCTGCGGGTTGCCGTAGGCGAGGTTGTCGCGGATGGTGCCGCCGAAGAGCCAGGTGTCCTGGAGCACCATGCCGATCTCGGATCGCAGTTCGTTGCGGGGGAAGCTCGAGATGTCACGCCCGTCGAGGCTGATCGAGCCGCCGTCGAGGTCGTAGAAGCGCATCAGCAGGTTGACGAGCGTGGTCTTGCCCGCACCCGTGGGGCCGACGATCGCGACCGTCTGGCCAGGCTCTGCCACGACCGACAGCCCTTCGATCAGCGGGCTCGCCGGGTCGTACGAGAAATCGACCTGGTCGAAGACGATCCGGCCCCGCACGGGTGGCGGCTCCGGGGTCGGCTCTTGCTCGGCGGTCTGCTCGTCGGCATCGATCAGCTCGAGCACCCGCTCCAACGAGGCGATGCCGGATTGGAAGACGGTGGCCATCGATGCCAGCTGAGTGAGGGGCTGGGAGAACTGTCGGGCGTATTGGATGAGCGCCTGCATGTCGCCCACCGTGATTGCGCCACCGGAGATCCGCAGGCCACCGACGACGGCGATCATGATGTATTGCACGTTGCCGGTGAAGAGCATCGCCGGCTGGATCAGGCTCGACATGAACTGGGCGCCGAAGCTCGCCTCGTAGAGCTCCTCGTTCTCCTGCGCGAAGCGAGCCTCCACCTCGTCCTGACGACCGAAACTCCGCACGACCATGTGGCCGGTGAAGACCTCTTCGACCTGGGAGTTGACCTCTCCGGTGGACCGCCACTGATTCATGTACCGGGGCCGGGCCCGCCCGCCGATCATCTTCATCAACCACACCGAAACGGGCACGGTGACGAGCGCAATGAGCGCCATGAGCGGGGAGATCGTGAACACCATCACTGCGACGCCGATCAGCATCAGCGTGGAAGTGAGGATCTGACTGATCGTCTGCTGGAGGCTCTGCGCCAGGTTGTCGATGTCGTTGGTAACCCGGCTCAGGAGGTCGCCGCGGGCCTGCTTGTCGAGGTAGCTGAGCGGGAGACGGTTGAGCTTGAGCTCGACCTGCTCACGCAGCGAATACATGGAGCGCTGGACGACGCCGGCGAGGATGTAGGCCTGCGCGAACGACAGCGCCCATGACGCGGCGAAGAGGCCGAGGATGAACAGCAACTTGGAGTGGAGGTCGCCGTAGTCGATGCCCTGACCGCTGATGATCCCCGTCACGACGATGTCGGTCGCCTGGCCGAGTAAGCGGGGTCCGAGCACGATCAGCACGACGCTCCCGACGGTCAGGAACACCACGTACCAAAGCCGGATGCGCTCCCGCACGAGCAGCTCGCCGAGCCGCCGGAGCGCGGCCTTGAAATCGCCGCTCTGCTCGGCGGGCATGCCGATCGAGCCGAAGCGTCCGCCTCCTCGGTTGGCGGCAGGGCCGGCGCTGGCGATGACTTTGCGGTCTTCCTCGCTCGTGCGGTTGTCGCTCATGCTGCCGCCCCCTCACCGAGCTGCGACTCCACGATCTCGGCATACGTCGGGCAGCCGGCCACGAGTTCGCTGTGGGTGCCCCGGCCGACGAGCACACCGTCCTCGAGCACCAGGATCTGGTCGGCGTCCGCGATCGTCGACACGCGCTGGGCGACGACGAGCACAGCGGCATCGGCTGTGTGGGGACGCAACGCCGAATTGAGGCGGGCGGCCGTGGCGACGTCCAGAGCGGAGAACGAGTCGTCGAACACGTAGATCTCAGGCTGGACGACGAGGGCGCGGGCGATCGTGAGGCGTTGGCGTTGTCCGCCGGACACGTTGGTGCCGCCCTGGCTGATCTCGCTCTCGAGGCCATCGGGCATCGCCTGCACGAACCCCGCGGCCTGAGCCACGTCGAGCGCGGCCCAGAGTTCCTCGTCGCTCGCATCGGGACGCCCGAAGCGAAGGTTCGACGCGACAGTGCCGGAGAAGAGGTACGGCCGCTGAGGCGCATAGGCAACGGTGCGGGCCAGTAACGCCGGGTCGAGATCGCGCACGTCGACCCCGTCCACGAGGACCGAACCGGTGGTGGCGTCGAACAGGCGGGGCACGAGGTTCATCAGCGTGGTCTTGCCGGAGCCGGTGCTGCCGATGATGCCGGTGGTCTCGCCGAGGCCGACTCGGAAGGACAGGTCGGAGAGCACGGGGCGCTCGGCGCCTGGGTAGTTGAAACCGACGTCGCGGAACTCGAGTGTGGACCGCTCGGTCACATCGGTGACCGGATCGGTCGGCGGAGTCACGGATGTATCGGTCTCGAGAACTTTCATGATGCGACCGGCCGCAACCGATGCTCGTGGGACTTGGCTGAGCATGAACGTGGACATCGCGACAGCCATGAGGATCTGCACGAGGTAGCTGAGATAGGCGACGACCGATCCGATCTGTGTCTCGCCCGTACCGATGCGGTCCGCCCCGATCCACAGGACGGCGACGCTCGCCGCGTTGATCGTGAACATGATCGTGGGGAACAGCGCCGCCATCAGCCTCCCGGCTCGCAGTGACGTCGCCGTGAGTTCGTCGTTCGCCCCCGCGAATCGCTCGGCCTCCTCCGGCTCCCGCACGAAGGCCCGCACGACCCGGACACCGGTGATCTGCTCGCGCAAGACGCCGTTGACCCGATCGATGCGGACCTGCATCAGGTCGAAGGCCGGCACCATGCGGCGAACGACCGACCCAAGAACGATCGCGACGGCGGGCATCGAGACGAGGAGCACCCACGAGAGGCCGACATCTTCTCGCGTGGCGAGGATGATCCCGAACGCCATCGTGAGCGGGGCGGTGATCATCATCGTGGCCGTCATCACCACGAGCATCTGCACCTGCTGGACGTCGTTGGTGATGCGGGTGATCAGCGACGGCGCCCCGAACTGCCCGACCTCGCGGGTCGAGAATGCGTTGACCCGCCCGAAGAGGTCCCGGCGTACGTCACGCCCGAATCCCATCGCCACCCGCGCACCGAAGTAGACCGCGGCGACGGCGAACACGATCTGCAGCACGGTGAAACCGAGCATCACCACGCCGGTGCGGCGGATGAAGCCATTGTCTCCGATGAGGACGCCGTCGTTGATCAGGTCGGCGTTCAGGCTCGGCAGCGTGAGGCCGGCGAACGTCTGAACCATCTGGAGGACGACGACGAGTCCGAGAATCTTGCGGTAGGGCGCCAGATTGCGGACCAGGAGCTTGCGTAAGTTCACGGCGTCCGCTCGATCCCGTGCAGGAGCACGTGGGCGATCTCCTGAGCCGAGGTGGGGTCGTCGGCCAGCATCGGGTGGCTCAGCGAGAGTGTGAGGGCACGCAGCATTCGGGCCGCCGTGGCGGGTTCGACCGAGAGGCGATCCTCCTCGCCGACGAAGAGGGTCGTCAGCGTGTCGGATGGGCCGAATGGGCCCGGCAGCTTCTTGTGGAAGCGGGGTGGGAGGTTCGACACGAGCTGCCAGACGTCGGTCATCCGGCGCTGGACTACTTCGGTTGCCTCCACGATCCGCTGCTCGAAAGGAGCATCACCGTCGATCGCGGCGATTGCCTTCTCGAGGGCACCCGGCTCGAGAGCGGCGTCGAGCGCGGCGCCGAGTAGTTCGTCCTTGTCGGCGAAGACCCGGAAAATGGTGCCTTCGGCGATGCCTGCGGCCTCGGCGATCTGGCGAGTGGTGACCCGCTCGCCGTGCTCGATCAGCAGCGGCTGCACAGCTTTGACGATCGCGGCGCGGCGCTCCTCGGCCGGCATCGCCGCGGCCCGACGGGCGGGAGCAGCGGCGGTGGAGGACATGTGTACATCGTAGTGAGTGAGCGCTCACTCACCAACCATGGGAGAGCCTCAGGACGCCGAACGGGCGGTTCCGAAGTCCCCGTTGCAGATCCAGGTGGTCAGCACGGTGAGAGCGATCGCGCCGAGCGTGCCGAAGATCTTCGTCTTCTGGTTCGGTTCACCGAAGACGTTCGGCCAGGTCTCGACGACGTGGTTGCCGGCGGAGACGACCGTGATCGCCGCAGTGAGATGGAGCAGCGCAGCGATGGCCACACCGAGGATCACGCCGGCCCGATAGAGCCGCATCTTGAACCACCAGATGACCCCCACGAGGAACGGAGCGAGGAGCGCGCCGACCGCTCCCGAGAAGAGCTCGACACCCCACGTGTCCTCGGGTATCCAGGGGACCAATGCCAACTGGTCGAAGATCTCGAGCGTCGCGGCCCAGCCGACGAGGGCGATCGCAACGAGGCTGAGTACCGCAGCGCGGCCGAGAAACTCGTGTTCTGTCCACGCGGATGCGGCGCTCACACCCGCCCAGATGAGCCACCGACGAGTGCGTGGCGTTCCGATGTCGGCCATCGCATCGCGGAAGACGCGGTCGCCTTCGATCCGCGGGATCTCGCCCTCGTCCGCGCAATAGTCCGGCACGGGGATGCCGTTCTCGTCCGTCGTGTAGAACGGCGGCGTCAGAGCGTCGTGGACAAGAGCAGCAGGAAGGTGGACGCCCGTTTTGCCGATGAGCCAGCCGAAGATCCTCGGAACGCTCGCGAGGTCGGTCCGGAAGTGGCAGGGGTCACGGGGCACGACGATCTCGCCCTTGTGCCGGTCGCGATAACCGATCTGCTCTGCAATCTGCCACTCCCCGCTCGGCGCGAGAACGTCATCCTCGGCTGGTTGTTCCTCGGTGCCGCACAAGAGCGACGTTGGGACACCGTCGTCGAGGACGCCCTCGTCAAGCGCCCGCAGAAGAACGATGCGAGGAGGCCTGTCTCGATCCGCCGGGTTGAAGAAGCCGTGTGCGCCGTCAGTTTCCGCCATGGGCCAACACTCGCGCGTCATCGCACGGCGCACTCCCCTGAACACGCGCCGTGATCGCCTACGACCGCGTTCGGGGCTGGCCGCCTACCGTTGAGCACATGACCGGCGCCATCGAACCGACCGGGTCGCGTTGGCGACTCGTGTGGACCCCGGTGGGGCTGATGGTCCTCGGCCTCCTCCTCATGTGGGCGATCGAGATCGTCGACACCACGGTGCTCGACAGCGAGCTGCAGTCCAACGGCCTCCAACCCCGTCGCCACGTGGGTCTCGACGGCATCGCGTGGGCGCCGTTTCTCCACGCCGACTACGGCCACATCGCGTCGAACTCGATCCCGTTCCTCGCTCTCGGCGGGCTCGTCGCCGCGCGCGGGATGCGGCACTGGGCGTGGATCACCGTCACGGCGATCGTCGTCGGCGGTGGCCTCACTTGGCTGCTCGGCGGGGAGGGCAACCACATCGGGGCGAGCGGGGTCGTGTTCGGCTACTTCGGCGCGATCCTCGGGGCGGCCGTGTTCGAACGCCGGCTCCGTGCCCTCGGCGCAGCCCTCATCGCCCTCGGTTTCTACAGCGGCCTCATCGCCGGACTGGTTCCCCAGGACGCCGTCTCCTGGGAGGGTCATCTGTTCGGGATGGTGGGCGGCATCGTCGCGGCCAAGGCGCTGGCCGAACCGCGGGTCGCACGCGAAGAACGGCCCGACAACCCGGAACCGTGGGAGCTCGACGAACCCTGGATCGTTTGACGCCGAGGACGCGACGAACGCCGGCTAGGTCGCTACTCAGTGGCCGACGGCAGCGAGCGCGACCGGAACGACTCGTTCACAACCAGCGAGACGAAGCTGGTAAGCCACCACGGTGGTCGTCCAGCGACTGTCGATCAGGTCATCGACGAGAAGACAGTCGCCCTCCAAGCCGTCGGCCGCCGTGAAGGCGCCCCAGACATTGCGCAGCTGAGAAGTCGAGTTGTGCATCTCTGCTTGCGGCTCGGTAGGCCTGGCCGTGCCTATCGCCTGGACCACGGGCAGACCGAGCCGTTCGCCAAGGCGACGGGCCAACGAGGGGACCAGGTCGGGGCGCCGCTCAGACGGGATGAAGGTCAACCATGTGGGCATCGGTGAGATCTGTTCGGCGCAGAGGTCGGCGAGCGCGTCGACGAGTTCGTCCGCAAACTCGCCGTCGTCCTCTCTCCCCTGCCGAATGAGCGGCCCCCACCCGGACTGGCCCCACCGAGCGAGAGACCAACCGGGGCCGGGTTGCTCCTCCGTGGGGATCCGGCCAGAGAGCCCGTCGATCCCGGCCGCCCACTGTTTGCGAGGCGCGATCTCGACGTGGTCGTGAAGCAGACGATCGTCGGCCTCGCTCACGACGGCGATGTCGGGTTCGACACCGAACCTGGCTTCGCGGCAGTTGTCGCACACGCCGCATGGTTCGTCGGTCGGGTCGTCGAGTTGGGCGCGCAGGTACTGCATGCGGCAGCCGTCGATCCGTTGGTACTCCTCCATCGCCGCCTGCTCGGTGCGACGCCAGCCGTTGACCTGCTCTACTCGTTCGCAGGGATAGACCCACGGCGTGGAGGTTCGGACCCAACCCGTGCCCTGCTTGGCGACGATGCCTTCCACTTCGAGCTGTACCATCAGATTGTCGAGCCGGCCGGTGGAGAGGTTGACCCGAGCCGCGAGCTGACCTCGGCGGACCGGCTCTTCGGCCTCGTCGACCACCGCCAGGATGGCGTCGACCTCTTCCTCGGCGGGGAACGCCTGGCTGATGAACCAGTCCTGAATGTCGCGGTCTTCTGTGCCGCTGAGGAGAATGGCGTAGCTCTCGTCGAGCACACGGCCCGCCCGCCCCACCTGTTGGTAGTAGGCGATCGGGCTCTGCGGCATCTGGAAGTGGACCACGAACCCGACGTCGGGCTTGTCGTAGCCCATGCCGAGCGCCGAGGTGGCCACAACGCACTTGATCTCGTTGCTGAGGAATGCGTCGAGCACCGCCCGCTTCTCGGCAACCTCGTCCTCCGGCCCACCGCCCACGTATTGCGAGCAGCGGATGCCGTGATCACGAAGGAAGGCAGCGACCACCTCGACGTCTCGCCGCGTCAGGCAGTAGACGATGCCGCTGCCGGGAAGGCTCGGCACGTTCTCGGCCAGCCATGCGAGGCGGGCGTCAGCCCGCCGTTTGTCGGTGTGGACCTCGAGGCGAAGGCTCTCGCGGGAAAGACCTCCGCGAATCGTGAGGATGTCCTCGCCCAGCTGACTCTCCACATCGGCGACCACGCGATCGTTGGCCGTGGCTGTGCATCCGATGACCGGCAGCGTTGCCGGGAGTCCGGCGAGGAAGGTGCCGATACGGCGGTAGTGCGGACGGAAATCGTGGCCCCAGTCACTGATGCAATGCACTTCGTCGACCACGACAAGGCCGATACGACTCTCCATCTGGGCGAGCCATTCGTTGCGGAACTTCGGGTTCGACAGGCGCTGTTCGGCGATCAGCAAGAGGTCGATCTCATCGTTCCCGAGCCGGACCTTAATGTCGTCCCACTCATAGCGATTGGTCGAGTTGACGATGGCGGCCTGCAACCCCATTCGAGCAGCGGCCTGCACCTGGTTGTCCATCAGCGCAATGAGCGGCGACACGAGCAGCGTCGGCCCGGCGCCGCGATCGCGCAGCATGCGGGTGGCGAGGAAGTACACAGCCGACTTGCCCCACCCGGTGCGCTGCACGACGAGCGTGCGCCGCCGATCCACAACGAGCGCCCGGATGGCATCGAGTTGGCCCTCGCGGAACACCGCGTCTTTGCGATCGGTCAGCGCGTGGAGGTGTCGCTGCGCCTCGGCCTCGAAGTCGTCGTCACTCCCGGAATCCATGTCGCCGGGTCTACTCACGGGCTGTGACGCCGCGCCGCGGGCATGAGCGAGGGCAGCGGCCAGCTTCGGAGTCGAGGTGATCGCCGCGACGACGACGTCCCGCTCCATCCGGCAGAGCTCCTCGATCTCCGGCCGCTCGAGGAACGAGGCCGTGTTCGCGTCCCCCAACTCCCCGTGCGCGTCGATCCAGATCTCGAGCACGGCGGGCGGTGTGAGGTTCGTCTCGTTCACTCGCGAGGCCTGCGCAGGCGACGGATCAAAGCGATGGTGCCGACAATGAACCCGGCGCCCACGAACGGGGCGGAGCGGCCCGCAACTCGCGCAAACCGGAACCGGCGGAGCATGGCCTCGCGGTCGTTGACTCGGGGAAAGTCGCCGGCCGGCTGAAGCACGCCGAGGAAGTCGCAGAGCGGACCCCAGCCGTCCCGCACGTCGAACACCAGGAGGCGTTCGGCCGGCACAGTCGCAATCACATCGGCAGTCCACTCGTTGTAGCGAGCGATCGCGAACTCACGGTCCTCGAAGCGCCCCTCGAAGATGCCGTCCCACGCCAGACCATCGATCATCTCGGCGAAGCGGCGGGCGAACGGGACGACTCGCCGAACCCAAGGCGGGATGAGCGTGTTGCCCTGATAGATCGTCTCGAGGGTGGACTCGTACCAGCGATCCGCATCGCGCACCGTATGGACCACTTTGGCGTCGGGGAACGCCTCCATCAGATCCTTATAGACCACGCTGGCGGGGAAGTCGACGGCGGATTCGAACTCGGCGAACAACTCGTGCCAGTCGACGGAAAGCCCGAGGCTGGCCTCGTGCCACGCCCGCACGTGGGCGCCACGACGCATGACCTCTTCCATGTGGTAGCAGGGCCCGACCCCGAGCTCTTCGAGCGCATGCTTCATCGACAACGTGCCTGTACGCCCGAACCCGGACCCGATCACCTTCATGGGGCCACGCTAGGAGTCGTTGTTGAGCGGGAGGTCCATTCCCATGCCGCTGTAGGTGCCGGTGATCCCGCGGTGGTCGGCCTGGCCGGTGAACGAGCCCAGCGGGTCTCCAGGATCGCGGAGCTGAAAGTCGCCGTCTCCGTCTTGGCACAACGCGCCAGACCAGTCGACGAACTCGGACGTCTGCACGACCATGTCGATCTGCGTGTTTTCGCCGGACGGGCGGGTGGAGCTGAGCCGTGCTAGTCAAGGGTCGGAGATGTGGCGCCCGTGGAATTCGGAATCTTCAACAGCGTGTACGTGCCGAAGAACTTCGCCGACGCTGATCCGGCCGGCGCAGAGCACCGACGGATCCTCGACGAGGTGGAGTACACCAAGGCAGCCGACCGCAACGGGTTCAAGTACACGTGGGCCACCGAGCACCACTTCCTCGAGGAGTACTCCCACCTCTCGAGCAACGAGAGCTTCCTCGCCTACATGGCGGCCGCCACCGACCGCATCCATCTCGGAACCGGCATCTTCAACATCACCCCGCCCGTGAACCACCCGGCCCGCGTCACCGAGCGGGTCGCCCTCATCGACCACCTCTCGGGCGGACGCTTCGAGTTCGGGATGGGTCGAGGCTCGTCATCGCCACCGGCCTCATAGGCCACGAGCGGCGATTGAGAGCCGCGGAAACGACCGCAATCTCAGCCTCGCTGCATCCGGGGGCCTGCCCCATCTCGTAGAACAGGCGTATGTCGAGTCCCCACGCGGGAAAGCGGCGCACCCTCGCGGCCGCCGTCGTCCTTCTCACACCTCCGCTGTTCGTTCTGCTGCCGGTCATCCTGGTACTCATGGCCGTGGTCGACCTGGCCATCGGCGCCCGGCGGCTTCCCCGGGCGAGGTTCCTCGGCATGGCAGCGCACTACCTGGCGCTCGAGTGGGCCGGGGTCGTCGCCGCGATCGGACTCTGGTTCGCCACCGGCTTCGGCCGCGAGAACGAGAGACCGTGGTCGCAAGCCGCCCATCACCACGTCCAGTTGTGGTGGGCCAACTCGATCGCCCGAGCGGCCAACACCTGGCTCGGACTCCGCTTCGACACGAGCGCCGTCGAAGTCGACACAGAGAAGCCCCTCGTCATCCTCTCCCAACACGCCAGCATCCTCGACGCCATCATCCCGACCCTGCTGCTGACCGACTCGAGCGATCTCGGGCCCGCTCGCCACGTCCTGAAGCGCGAGCTCGCCCTGGATCCGTGCCTCGGCACGTACGGCAGTCGCCTTCGGAACCACTTCGTGTCACGAGCGGGCGGGGACGATGCCGAACTCGCCTGCATCGAGGCGCTCGCCGCGACAGCGGACCGCGAACCGCTGGTGATCTTCCCCGAGGGCACCTTTCACAGCCCGGCCCGCGCTCTCCGGGCGTACAGCCGGCTCGCGACAACCGCCCCGGAACGAGTTCGAGACGGCCCGCTCGGCAACCTGCTGCCAGTCAGGCCGGGCGGGTTCACCGCGCTC
Organism: Acidimicrobiales bacterium; assembly: GCA_029246685.1. Classification (GTDB taxonomy): domain Bacteria; phylum Actinomycetota; class Acidimicrobiia; order Acidimicrobiales; family Aldehydirespiratoraceae; genus JAJRXC01. The sequence continues at coordinate 286,103 of JAQWMR010000016.1, forward strand.
CTCCGAGGCAGACCCGAGAGCTCGCTGGTCTTCGTCGCGCATGTCGGCATGGAGTCGTTCGGTTCGCTGCGCGCCATCGCCGAGAACATCCCGTTCACCGAACCGGTCGTCATTCGCACCTGGCAGACGCCCGCAAACGACGTCCCCGCCACAGCCGAGGAGCAGCTGACACTCGTCGACGAGAGATGGCGAGCGATGGACGCCTGGATCACGGAGGCACGACCAAACCGGTAGCCGGCGAGCCCGGCCGGCCGATCAGTAGCCCGTAGCCACGCTGCCCGACGTCCGCTGATGCAGCCGCTCCGCGTGCGGGTTGAGCCCCACGAGGTGCGCCTCGATGTCGCGGTCTGCGAAGCGCGAGACGACGGCGTCGAGCGCGGCAATCGCCGACCTGTCCCAGATGCGCGCGCCACTCAAGTCGATCTCGACGGCCTGGTGGAGGCCATCAACGCACGAGTCGACGGCTAGCCGAGAAGCGCTTCCAGCTCCGCCCGTTCGTCTGCAGTCATCGCCCAGCTCCCCGCGGCGGCGTTGCCTGCGGCTTGCTCGGCCTTCGTGGCGCCCGCGATCACCGTCGCCACCTGCGGGTTGCTCGTGAGCCAGCTCATCGCCGTATCGAGCACCGTCCGGCCCCGGTCAGCGGCCCACGAATCGACGGCCTCGATCGCCGCAATGCGCTCCTCGGAGAGGAAGACGCCGGCCCGCTCGCCCCAAGCCTTGAGGCGGCTGTCCTCGGGCAGCTCGGTCATCGACCGGTACTTGCCGGTGAGGACTCCCGACTCGAGCGGGAAGTAGGGCACGAAGCCGACGGAGTGCCGTGCGCACGCGTCGAGCACACCGTTCGTCTCCGGGTCACGGGTCAGCATGCTCAAGTGGTTCTGCACGGTTGTGAACCGGGCCGTCCCGGCGGCCGCTTCGGCCTCATCGAGCTGCTCGGCGGAGAAGTTCGAACACCCGATCTCACGCACCTTGCCCTCGTCCACGAGCTCGGCCAGCGCCGCCAGCGTCTCGCCGATCGGCGTGCCGGGGTCCGGATTGTGGAGCTGGTAGTGGTCGATGTAGTCGGTGCCGAGCCGGGAAAGACTGCCGTCGATCGCCGTCCGCATGGCCTCCCGAGTCCCGTTCGCCGGCGATCCGTCGGCGGCCGGCATCATCCCCCACTTGGTGGCGACGTAGACGTCGTCTCGCCGACCCTGCAGCGCCGCACCGAGGAACTCCTCGGACTGCCCACCGCCATACGCCTCCGCCGTGTCGAAATAGTCGATCCCGGCCTCGATGGCGGCGTCGACCACCGCTCGGGACCGCTCGGCGTCGATCCGCATGCCGAAGTTGTTGCAGCCCAACCCCACCACCGAGACATCGAGCTGGCCGATCTGTCGTGTGTCCATCGGGTGATCATGACCCACTCGGGCACCCCTGTCACAGGCCCGTGACAACATGGCGCGATGTCGACCCGTCGGATCGCCATCCTCCCCCTTCTCATCACGATCGCGCTGCTCACACCCGCGTCCGCCCGCATCCGCCGGCGCCGACACGTCCACGGACCCGCCGATCGCCGACCCGATCCCCGGCGCCATCACGATGTCCGGCCTCGAGATCCGCCTCGAGCACGTCGCCACCATCGCGCCCACCGGCAGCGGCCCGCTCACCCGCATCAACGGCGCGACCAACGGCGGCGACGGAAGCGGTCGGCTGTTCGTCCCCGACCTGCGGGGCGAGATCTTCGTGATCGACGGCGGCGCGCCGAGCGCATTCCTCGACGTCACCACCAGCCATCCCCACTTCACGGCGAGTCAGGGCCTCAGCTCGGGCCTCTCGTGGGTGACGTTCGATCCCGACTTCGCGTCCAACGGCCGCTTCTACACGGCGCACACGGAAGACGGCACCGCGCTCACCGCGCACACGCCGGACTTCCCCCACCAGCTCGGCCACACCATCCATGGCATCGTCACCGAGTGGACAGCCACAGTGCCGGGCGCCAACACCTTCGCGGGGACGAGCCGGGAGCTGTTGCGGGTCGGCTTCGTCTCCAATTTCCACGGCATCCAGCAGATCGAGTTCGGACCCGACGGCCTGCTCTACATCGGCATCGGCGACGGCGACAGCACCACGTTCTCCACCGGCGCCCAGTCCCTCGACTACGCCCAGGGCAAGCTCCTGCAGATCGATCCAGCGGGCAACAATTCCGCCAACGGCGAGTACGGCATCCCCACCGGCAACCCCTACGCCGCCCTCGCCGGCCTCGACGAGATCTACGCCCGCGGCTTTCGCAACCCGCACCGCGCTGATCGGCTTCATCGCGCTTACCTGCCCGCGAGCGTCACAGTGCCCGCGTACGATCGCCAGGAATGGCGATCTCGATCGAGACCACGGCGCTCGGCGCGTCGGCGCACAACGCGCTCGTCCACGCGATCGCGCGGCGCAAGCCGGACCCGCTCGCGTCGGTCGCGGTCCTCGTTCCGTCGAACTATGTCGGAATCGCCGCCAGGCGCGCGGTTGGCAGACAGGGCGGGATCACTGCGGTCACGTTCCTGACGCCGTACCGCCTCGCGGAACTGCTCGGCGCGTCCGGAGTCGCGGCAACGGGGCGTCGGCCCGTCTCCACTCCGGTGATCGCCGGCGCGGTGCGGGCCGTGCTTGCTGACGAGCCGGGTCACTTTGCGGGCGTCCACACGCACCCCGCAACAGAGCGGTCGCTGGTGCGGGCCCACAAGGCGCTCTCCGAAGTGACGTCCGGTGGGCTCGCGGCGATCGCGAGTACGTCGAGCCGAGCGGCCGACGTCGCACGCGTCCACCGCGCGGTCGCCGAGCTGCTGCGCCCCACGTTCAGCAACGAGCAGGACCTGGTCGACGCAGCGATCACCGCCATGGCCGGTGGCCACCCCGTGCTCAGCGAGCTCGGGGATGCGATTCTCTACCTTCCGCAGCGGCTCACCTCGAGTCAGGCCCGGCTCCTCACAGCCTTCAGCGATGCATCAGACCTCCACGTCATCGCCGGCACGACCGGCCACGCCGATGCGGATGCGCCCATGCGCACGAGCGTCGAGCAGCTCGGCGTCGACTGGCCCGACGAGCCGGCCCAACCCCTTCCTCGCGCGAGCCGAGGGCTCTCGGTCAGCGACGCCGATGACGAAGTCCGCCACGCGCTACGCACGATCGTCGACGCGACCCGCGCGGGCACCCCGCTCGGTCGATGCGCCGTGCTCTACGGCTCGCGCGATCCTTATGCGCGCCTGCTCGGCGATGCGTTCGATGCGGCCAAGATCGACTGGTTCGGCACGAGCGTCGAGACCGCCGACGCCTCGCTCCTCGGCCGGTCCCTCCTCGCTCTGCTGGCGTTGCCGGACCACGACTTCAGCCGCCGTGACGTCGCCGCATGGCTCGCCGGCGCCCCGATCCGCGGCGTGGACAACCGACCTGCACCGGTCGCCGCGTGGGAACGGGCCAGCCGAGCCGCCGGCGTGATCGCCGGGCCCGAACAATGGGCGACTCGCTTGGGTCGACTGATCGAGGAACTCGAAGGCGACGCAGCGCTGGCCGACAAGGACGAGGAGCAGAGCTGGCGGGCCGGGCGCTTCCGCCGCGAGGCAGACCAAGCGACAGACCTCGCCACCTTCGTCGAGCAGCTCACCACGGACCTCAACCCGGGCGGCCGAGCCACCAGCTGGAAGGGTCTCGCGTCGTGGTGTCGCCAGCTCGTGCGGGGCTACGTCGGCGGCGAGACGCTCCGCGAGAACTGGCCACCCGACGAGAAGGCCGCCGGTCAGCGGATCGACGCGGCCATCGACCGTCTCGGCGACCTCGACGGCATCGACCCCAACCCGTCGGTCGCCACCTTCCGGCGGGCGCTCGAACTCCAGCTCGCCGACGACATCGGTCGCCACGGCACCTTCGGCAACGGCGTCCTCCTCGGGCCGGCCCACATGGCTCTCGGGCTCGAACTCGACGTCGTCATCGTGGTCGGGATGGCCGAAGGCTCGTTCCCCGCTCGACGCCGCGACGACCCCCTTCTCCCCGACCGTGTCCGGACCGTCCTGTCCGAGGCGCAAGGCGCTCGCGACCTCCCCACCCGCGCCGACCTCGTGGCCGACGACCACCGGGCGCTGCTCGGCGTGATGGCGGCCGCAGGCCACGTCACAATGACGTTCCCCCGCGGCGACCTCCGCCGTAGCGCGGAGCGCGCACCCTCCCGCTGGCTGCTCGACACCGTCGAGGCGCACGAGGGCGCCGGCGTTCGCCCCGCCGCCGAGGATCTCGGTCGGGTCACCGCCCACTGGTTCACAGAGGTGCCGTCCTTCATTGCCGGCCTGCGGGCAACCGAGTTTCCCGGCCACACCCAGGAGTACGACGTCCGGGCCATGCTCGATGCGGCCGATGCCGGCGACGACGTCACCACGCTCGCCCTCGTCGGCGAACGGGCCGAACTGCGCCGCGGAGTGGATCTCATCACCGGCCGTCTCGCCCGCGCCTTCACCCGCTTCGACGGCAACCTGACCGCCCACGGCGACGCCGACCTCCGTGGCATCACCCTCCCCACCCCACTCGACCCGGACCACATCACCTCCGCGACCCGGCTCGAGACATGGTCGAAGTGCCCCCACGCTTACTTCGTCGGCCATGTGCTCGGCGTCCGCCCGGTCGAGGACCCCGAGCAGGAGTACCGGATCTCGCCGATCACGCTCGGCAACCTCGTTCACCACGCCCTCGAACACTGGATCGCCGAGTCCCTCGCCGCTGGCACGGTCCCCACCGACGGCGCGCCGTGGACCGACGACGCCCGCCAGCGCCTCCTCACCATCGCCGCCGAAGAGGCCGAACGCCTGGCCAACAAAGGCCTCGTCGGCCGGGCCGTCTACTGGCAGCGGGATCGCACCGTGATGTTCAGCGACCTCGCCGAACTCGCTGCCGTGATGGACCGCCACCAACGCGTCGCCCACGGCTCCACCCCCATCCACACCGAGCTGCCGTTCGGCATGCCCCACGAGCCCACGCCACCGGTGGAGATCGCCCTGCCGTCGGGGCGTCCGCTCCGAGTCCGGGGCTCGATCGACCGGGTCGACGAGACCCACAGCGGCGACCTCGTCGTCATCGACTACAAGACCGGCAAGCGCGACGCCTACAAGAAGCTCAGCGAAGAGAGCCCCACCCCGCAAGGTCGTTTCCTCCAGCTCGCGCTCTACGCCGCGGCGGCGCGCATCGTGCTCGATCGGCCCGATGCCGAAGCTCGCGGCGCCTACTGGTTCGTGTCCCGTCGCGGCGAGTTCGAGACGGCGGGCTACCGGGTGACCGACGCAGTCGCCGCCCATGCGCTCGGCGTCGTCGAGCAGATCGTCGACGGCATCGGCGCAGGCCTCTTCCCCCAGGCGCCGGTCGAGCCGGGCTGGAGAATGTTCGTGGACTGCGAATTCTGCGAACCCGATGGCCTCGGTACGTCACACCAGTTCGCCGACTTCGCCCGCATCCTCCCCCACCCCGACCTCGAGCCCTGGGTCTCAGTCGTCACCTCCAGGGAGGACGACGCATGACCGACACGCCCCCCAAGGAGGAGACGCAGCTCGATCTGTTCAGTGCCGGTGCGGGCATCCCTGTCCCCAACGAGCCGGAGCCGTCGCCCCCGCCCGCCATCGCCACCTCCGCTGCCGAGCCTGTCGACCCGGCGGCTGTCGACCCGGCAGACCTGCCGGCCGACGAGGCGCAGCGCGAGCGGATCCGGTCGGACCGGTCGGCAACGCTGTTCGTCGAAGCCGGGGCCGGGTCCGGCAAGACGCGAGCGCTCGTCAACCGGGTGGAGGCACTGGTCCTGGAGGACCGGATCGGCATGGAGTCGATCGCCGCGATCACCTTCACGGAGAAGGCCGCAGCGGAGCTACGCGACCGCATCCGCCAGCGCTTCGAGACAGCGGCGCGCACCGTAGGTGAAGCCGATGACGCCGAGCGACACGCCCTCGCCACCGCCGCGCTGGCCGAGCTCGACGGGGCCGCGGTCGGAACGCTCCACTCGTTCGCCCAGCGCATCCTCAACGAGCATCCGGTCGAGGCCGGTCTCCCCCCCGGCGTGGAAGTGCTCGACGAGATCGGCTCCCAGGTGGAGTTCGAAGCCCAGTGGCATCAGTTCCTCGACGAGCTGCTCGACGACGCCACCATGGGCCGCTCGATCCTCGCCCTCGAAGCTGCCCGGGTCCGCCTCGACACCCTCCGCCAGCTCGCTCTGCAGATGACGGACAACTGGGACCTCGTGGCCGAACGGCTCGACCGCTCTGCGGCGCCCCCGCCGCCGTTCGACCTCGCCGACCTCCTCGCTCGCTTCGACGATGTCGCCGCGCTGCGCGAGCACTGCACCGACGAGACCGACAAGCTGCTCGACAAGTTCACCTTCCTCCACGAGAGCAAGGCCCGCCTCGCCGCCGGCATCGACGAGATCGACCATATGGCGATCGCCGCCGGCATGGGCGAGAAGGGCCGCACCGGCGAGAAGATCACCGCCGGTCCGGGCGGCAAGAAGGACAACTGGTCGATCCCCGTCGCCGAGGTGAAGGAAGCCATCAAGCAGCTGGCGAAGGACTGCGACGCCGCGGTTGCCGTCGTCACCAGCGGCGCGCTCGCCCACATCGCCGGGCGACTCGGCGACTTCGTGATCACCATGGCCACCGAGCGCCAGGAGACCGGGCGCCTGGAGTTCCACGACCTCCTCGTCCACGCCCGTCGGGTCCTGCGCTCGCCCGAGCACGGCGCCGAGGTGCGCCAGTCGCTGCGGGATCGCTACACCCGTCTCCTGCTCGACGAGTTCCAGGACACCGACCCGATCCAGATCGAGCTCGCCGCCCTGATCGCCGCGACCGACGCCGAGATCGCGGGCAAGGAGTGGTCGGACCTAGACATCGAGGCCGGCCGGCTGTTCCTCGTCGGCGACCCGAAGCAGTCGATCTACCGGTTCCGTCGAGCCGACATCAGCGTCTACCTGGCCGCCCGCGACCGCTTCCCGGGCGGTCCGAGTCTCACGGTCAACTTCCGCACCGTCGCCCCCGTGATCGAGTGGATCAACGACGTCTTCTCGGTCCTGATCCAGCCCAAGGCCGAGAGCCAGCCCGAATACGCGGCCCTCACCGCCGACCGCACCGAGCCCGCTCCGACGGGCCCCGGCATCGCCCTCCTCGGGGCCGAGCCGATCGCGGCCAAGCTCAACGCCGACGGTCTGCGCGAAGCGGAGACGCACGACATCGCGGCCACCGTTGCGGCCGCCCTTCACGGTCCCGAGCCCTGGCAGGTCGACGATGGCGAGCAGGGCTGGCGCACCGCCGAACCGAGCGACGTCTGCATCCTGCTGCCGGCCCGCACCAGCCTTTCGTTCCTCGAACGGGCGCTCGACCGCGTGGGCATTCCCTACCGGGCGGAGACGTCGTCACTCGTCTACGCCACCCGCGAGGTGCGAGAGCTCATGCTCGCCCTACGCGCCGTGGCCGACCCCACCGACGAGCTGGCGACCGTGGCCGCGCTGCGCTCGTTCGTCTACGGGTGCGGCGACGACGACCTGGCCCACTGGCGCCTCGGTCTCGGTGGCCGGTTCTCACTGCGCCGCGATCTGCCCGAGGGCGCCGGCGACCATCCGGTGGCCGACGGGCTGCGTCACCTCGCGGCGCTCCACGAGGCCCGGCTCTGGTCCAACCCGGCCGAACTGCTGGACCAACTCGTGCGCGATCGCGGCGTACTGGAGACCGCAGTGGCGACGGGAGCGCCCCGCGACGTGTGGCGACGGCTCCGCTTCGTCATCGACCAAGCCCGAGCGTGGACCGACGCCGGCGGCCGCGACCTCCGCGCCTACCTCGAGTGGGCCCGTCTCCAGGGTGCGGACAACGCTCGGGTGAGCGAGACCGTTCTGCCCGAGACCGACGACGACTCGGTGCGGATCATGACCATCCACGGCGCCAAGGGCCTCGAGTTCCCGATCACTGTTCTTGGCGGCATGACCACCCAGATGGCCCGGCCGCCGATGGGGCCGTCGATCTCGTTCCCGCCGGGCCGCGACGGCGAGAACTCCGAGCCGGTGCTGCGCTTGTCGAGCACGGTCACCTCCGATGGCTACGACGCCTGGAAGCCCGTCGACGAGCAGATGGACGAAGACGAGCGGCTGCGGCTGATGTACGTCGCCGCCACCCGGGCCTGCGACCATCTCGTCGTCTGCCTTCACCGCTTGGGCGAGGGCGGGCGCAAGACAAGCGCCAACGTGATCGCCGAGCCCGGCCTCGCCTCGGCGGCAGGGGTTCCCTACGACGCTCCGCCGGCCACGGTCCCGGCGAACCCTCGCCCGACGCCCGTCGCCATGCCCCCGAGAGACGAGTGGGCCGCCGAACGCCGCGCTGCCCTCGCCGCCGCTTCCCGCCGCACCGTCATCGCCGCCACCACCCTCGCCAGCGAAGCCCAGCCCGCCTCGTCGTCCGCTACATCGGTGTCAGAGACCCGCTACATCTCGACCAATCCTGGCGTCGATCCAACCGACCCCGGGCCTGGGCCAGACCTGCTCCCCGTGGATCCTGGACTGGACAAGCGACCCCGCGACCTCGATCTGCCGCCATGGCAGAAGGGCCGCTACGGCACCGCGGTCGGACGGGCCGTCCACGGGGTGCTGCAGGTCGTCGACCTGGTGACCGGCGACGGCATCGACGACGCGGCCCGGGCGCAGTCCATGGCCGAGGGCGTCGCCAACCGCACCGAGGTGGTTGCCCGGCTCGCCCGCTCCGGCGTCGACACAGCCGCCGCCCGCGCCGCAGCGGCCGGCGAGCACTGGCGTGAGCTGTGGGTGGCCGCCCCGATCGGCGACTTCCTCATCGAAGGCTACATCGACCTGCTCTACCGCGACGCCGAGGGCGGTCTCGTGATCGTCGATTGGAAAACGGACCACGTCGACGTCGACGACGACGTCGCCGCCAAGCTGGACCGCTACCGCCTCCAGGGCGCGAGCTACGCCGCCGCCATCGAGCAAGCCGTCGGCGAGCCTGTCACCCGGATGGTCTTCGCCTTCCTACGCGAAGACGGCGCGACGGAAAGGGAACTGCCCGACCTACGCGCCGCCATCGATGAGGTGTCCGCGCGGGCCGCGGAACTGGCCCGTGAGTCCGACACGGCCGACGCGTTGCTCTAGGTCGAACAGTCAGCGCCGGTGGAGACGGTCGTCGAGTTCGGCGGAGATCCGCGCCAGGCGGGAGCCGAGTTCGGAACGTTCAGCCGCATCGATGTCGCCGATGTCGAGATCGAACGCGTCGAGGATCAGATCGAGCGTGCTCTCGGCTGACTGCAGCCCGGCCGGTGTCAGCTGGATCAGCGCACGGCGACCATCGGTCGGATCGGCCACCCGGCGGACGAGACCCCGGTCCTCGAGGCGACGGATCGTTTTCGTGGTGCCCCCGGTGGTCTGCACCAGCGAGTCGGCGATCTCGCCGGCGGACAGCTGATGTGGCTCTCCGTTCATCCAAAGCGCCGACAGGGCGGTGTACTCGGAGGTGTCGAATCCCTCGGTGGCGAGAGCGTCGGAGAGCCATGCTTCCACTTGGCGGCCCGTGCGAAATGCCCACACGAGAACCTCGACCGTCAACCAGTGCCGGGCGTCGACATGGCGCCGGAGGCCGCCGAGGTGCGGGGCGTCGTCCACCTCTTCTGCGGGTTGGTCATCGGTCACAGGGCGTGAGGATACCGCCGGATGACCTTGACTTCCCTTACTAGGAAGATACTTTGAGGGATATGACCGCTACTGAGAGCCCCGCCACCGACCTCGACCCGGACGACATCGACCTGTCGGACCTCGACGTCTTCGCCGAACGCTGCCCCCACGACTGGTGGGAGTGGATGCGGGACAACCAGCCCGTCCACCTGAACAAGGCGACCGAGGCGAGCGAGCACGAGCCGTTCTGGAACATCACCAGCTACGAGCTGATCACGCAGGTCCACCGCAGCGGCACGCTCTTCAGTCACCAGACCGGCCCAGGGCGCAACGGCGCCGGCGGCATCGCGATCACGGACCTCGAGGAAGGCCGCGGTCCCGGCCTCCAGATGGTGATGACCGACCCGCCGAAGCACACCACGTACCGCAAGCTCGTGAACTCCGGATTCACCCCCCGCATGGTGCGCCGCCTCGAAGACGCGTTCCGGCTGCGCGCCACCACGCTGCTCAACGAGGTCACCCCGGACGGCCAGTGCGACTTCGTCACCTCGATCTCCTCCGAACTGCCGTTGATGGCGATCGCGGAGATCGTCGGCGTCCCCCAGGAGGACCGCGACAAGCTCTTCGACTGGTCAAACCGCACTATCGGCGGCGCCGACGAGGAGTACCAGCCTGACCAGGTGGATCGCCCAGCGGCAGTCGAGGGCCTCGAGGGCGACTTCAACGACAGCGAGAACGCCATGGTCGAGATGGCGATATACGCCCACGAGCTGACCGAACGCAAGCGCGAGAACCCGGCCGACGATCTCTGGACACGGCTGACCGAGGCCGTCGTCGAGATCGACGGCGAGCGCCACGAACTATCCGAGATCGAGCGCGACCTCTTCTTCAGCCTGCTGATCATCGCGGGCAACGAGACCACTCGGAACGCAATCTCCAAGGGGATGATGGCGTTCATGGACAACCCGGATCAGTGGGAGCTGTGGAAGTCCGACACCGAGGGCCTCGCCGACACGATGACCGACGAGATCCTGCGCTGGACCAGCCCGGTCAACTTCTTCCGTCGCACCGCGACGGAGGACACCGATCTCGGCGGCGTGAAGATCAAGGGCGGCGACAAGGTCCTGCTCTGGTACCCGTCGGGCAACCGCGACGAGGCCGAGTTCGGCCCGACCGCGAACGAGTTCGACATCACCCGCACCCCGAACCACCACATGGCCTTCGGTGCCGGCGGTGCCCACTTCTGCCTCGGCGCCAACCTTGCGAAGCTGGAGATCAAGATCATCTTCCAGGAGCTCGCTCGCCGCTGCCCCGACATCCACCAGACCGGCCCCGCCGATCGCCTGCGGATGAACCTGGTCGACGGCATCAAGCATCTCCCAGTCGCGTACACCCCCAGCCCCGCGATCGGCTAACCGCTGCAACTGGTGTCAGACACCCGCTACATCTTCTGGGGCCGACCGGAATCAGCGGGCGGCTTGCGTGGCGGCGAGGCCGTCGAGGATCAGGTCGAGGACGAAGCCGAACTCGTCGCCGTGATCGCCATCGAGGTGGCCCTGGATGTGGGCCGCGAGGTGCGGTAGCTCGGCATCGTCCATCTGCTCGAGGAACGCCGACGCGGCCTGGAGCAACGACATACCACCGACCGGCTGGCGGTAGCCGAGCTCTTGGGTGATGAAGCCGACGATGTGCATCGTCACTGCGTGATAGCCGCGGTAGACGAGGTCCTCGTCGAGGCGCCAGTCGGTGAGCGCCCGCAGAATCGACTCCATGTAGCCGGTCCGAGCGGGGCCGGGCACGGTGCGGTTCCACTCCGTCGCGGCCCACGGATGCGTCATCAGGAGCCGATGCGCGCTCACCGGTGCCGACAAGATTGTGGCCAAGCCGGCCAACGTCGACTGGCACGAAACGAGCGGCATGGGCGTCGGCGCAATCATGGCGCTCCAGGGCATGCGCGACCACGGCAAGGTCGAAGCCGGGCAACGGGTGCTCATCAACGGAGCAGCCGGCGGCGTCGGAATTCCGGCAGTCCAGATCGCGAAGTGGATGGGCGCCGAGGTCACCGCCGTGTGCAGCACCCGCAACGTCGAACTCATCCGATCGCTCGGCGCCGACCACGTCGTGGACTACACCCAGAGCGACTTCGCCGAGACCGACACGACGTACGACGTCTTCTTCGACAACCAGGCCAACCGGCCGCCCCGTGTGTGCAAGCGACTTCTCGTCGATGGCGGCACGTACCTCGTGGTCGGCGGTGCCGCGACGAGCCGCATGTTCGGCCCCCTCCCGGCAATGCTCCGCGCCCTGACCAGCTTCAAGGTCGGCGGGCGACGAGGAGCGACCTTCATCGCGGAGGACAAAGCGGAAGATCTGGAGATCCTCGGCGATCTGATGCGATGGGGCGACCTCCGAGCGTTCATCGACTCGGTGCACCCGCTCGACGGCGTCGTCGAGGCAATCGACCTGCTGGGCACCGGACACGCCCGAGGCAAGATCATGATCGACCCACGCGCCTGATCCCGAAGCCAAGCCGGTAGACCGGCCGGGTGAGCGACGCACGCGAGCCCGCAGAACACTTCGCCACCTATGGCACGCTGATGCCCGGCGAGGAGAACCACTGGGTCGTCCGCTCGATCCGCGGCGAATGGCGCGACGGCACCGTGGCCGGTTGGGCGTACCAACTCGGGTTCGGCCCGGCCGAGGGATACCCCGGATTCACCGCCGACCCCGACGGGCAGGCCGTGCCCGTCGCCGTGCTGTCATGCGAGCCGGGCGTTCTCGAAAAGCACTGGCGCGACGTCGACGACTTCGAAGGCGCCGGCTACCGCCGCATCGAGGTCGACGTGCAGCTCAGCAACACCGACGGCACGGTCCGCGCCTGGATCTACGAGTCCGACCCTGAAGCCGAGTAGCTCGCTCCCCACCAAAGATGTAGCGGGTGTCTGACACCAGTTGAAGCGGTTAGACGATATTACCGTCGCGGCCTTCCCAGTACGGGTCCTTCAGGCGGCGTTTGTAGAGCTTGCCGTTGGGGTCGCGGGGCATCTCGGTCGTGTAGTCGATCGAGCGGGGCAGCTTCTGCTTGGCGACTTGGCCGTGCAGCCAGTCCATGATAGCGGCAGTGGTTTCGTCGGTCGGTTCCCAGCCCTCCCGCAGCTCGACGACGGCCTTGATCTCCTCGCCGGCGTCCTCGTTCGGGATGCCGAAGACGGCGACGTCGCCGATCGCTTCGTGCTGCACCATCGCTCCCTCGATCTCGGCCGGATAGATGTTGACCCCACCCGCGATGATCATGTCGTTGGCGCGGTCGTTGAGGAAGAGAAACCCGTCGTCGTCGAGGTAGCCGATGTCGCCGACGGTGAAGAACCCCCGCAGCCGAGACTTCTCGGTCTTCTCCTTGTCGCCCTTGTACTCGAACGCGTTGCCCGGCATCTTCATGTAGACGGTGCCGGACTCGAACGTCGGGAGGTCGTTGCCGTCCTCGTCCACCACGATCACCTCGGCCCCTGGCCACGGCGAGCCGACGGTGCCCGGCTTCTTGAGCCAGTCCTGTGGGCCGACGATCGTGCCCCCACCCTCGGTGGCCGCGTAGTACTCCCAGACGGTGTCGCCCCACCACTCGATCATCTTGCGCTTTGTCTCCACCGGGCACGGTGCCGCGGCGTGCACCATCCGGCGCAACGACGACACGTCGTACTTGCTGCGGGTCTCCTCCGGCAGCTGGAGCAGCCGGTTGAACATCGTGGGCACCATGTGCGAGTGCGTGACCTTGTAGCGCTCGATCCGTTCGAGCAGGCCTTCGGGCGTCCACCGATCCATGAGCACGACCGAGTGGCCCATGTGGAGGCTCATCGTGGTCCAGTTGTTGACGGCCGTGTGATACGTCGGCGCTTGCGTGATCTGCACGTTGTCATCGTGCGGCATCGTGCCGAACAGCATGAACAGGCCACCGCTGCCAGCCGACGTCTCGTCCACATCGCCCTCCGGCAGTCCGCGACGCACACCCTTCGGCCGACCGGTCGTGCCCGATGTGTAGAACATGTAGGACCCGGGCGACACGTCCTTCGGTCGGTCGCCGGACTGGCCGTCGACGAGATCTGAGAACGGGCGGAACCCCTTCACGTCGCCCACGGAGAACCGGTTCGCGTCGGGCGTCACACAGTCCTCGAGCACCCGAACGGCCTCGTCCGCGAAGCGTTCGCTGACGATCAGCGCCTTCGTCTCCGAGTCGTTCACGATGTAGCTGATCTCGGGGCCGACGAGATGCCAGTTCACCGTCGTGACGTAGTAGCCACCCTGGAACGCGGCCAGACAAACGGCCACCTGCTCGAAGCTGTTCGGCAGCACCGTCGTGACCTGATCACCCTTCTTCAGGCCGGCGGCGCGTAGGCCGTGCACCACCTTGTTGGTGAGCGCGGCGAGCTCGCCATAGGTCATCTCGTTGTGGTCGGGATCGACAAGCGCCAGGTGGTCAGGATCGGCTTCGGCGATCCTCCAGAATCCGAGGACATCAGTGTTGGCCATGCCCAGATGATCCGCGTTGAGGCGTCGTCGACGCCAATCGGCGCGCCGCGTTGCGCGGTTAGGAAGGCTGGAGGAGCTCGACGGAGGCGCCGGGGGCCGCTTCGCAGGGCCAGAGCCGGGGGGTCTCGCCGGCCCACGTCTCGAAGCGAGCCGCGACGTCGGCCGTGAACGGGGCGACGTCGTTGGTCGCAACCAACGCGACGGCGCAGCCGGCAAACCCTCCGCCGGTCATGCGGGCGCCATGACAGCCGGGCGCGCTCCGGGCGACCTCGACGATCTGGTCGAGGGCCTCGCTCGACACCTCGTAGAGGTCACGAAGGCTGTCGTGGCTGGCGGTCATCAACTCGCCGAGCCGAACGGCATCGCCAGCGGCCATCGCCTCCGCGGCCGCCAGCGTGCGGACATCCTCGGCGACCACGTGCGCCGCTCGCATCCACTCCGTCGGGTGCTCGGCTTCGAGCGCGGCAACCGCATCAGCGTTAGCATCGCGCAACGCGTCGACGCCGAGCAGTTCGGCGGCCCGCAGACAGGTGGACGTCCGCTCTGCGAACTCGGAATCGACCAGCTCTCGACGCGTCATCGTGTCCATGATCACGACCGTCGACCCGGACGGGATCGGATGCGGGGTCGTCTCGAGCGTGCGGCAATCGATGAGGTTCGCGGATCCGGCCACGGCAGTCGCCGAAATGACCTGGTCCATGATCCCGGTCGGCACGCCGAGCAGCCGCGTCTCCACCTGCTGACCGAGCCGGGCGATGGTGACGCCGTCCAGCGCAACCCCGGCCTGCTGTGCGACCGCGAGTCCTGTCGCGACCTCGATCGCGGCGGATGACGACAGGCTCGCGCCGGTCGGGATATCGGTGGCGACCGTCCCCCGCCACGCCGGCGCGTCGACGCCGTGCTCGCGCAGCAGTTCGACCATCGTCTGGATGTAGACGGCCCACGCCGGCACCTCGCCGTCGATCTCGAAGCAGCCGAAGCCTTCTGACCGGATCTCGGACGGCGTACCGGCCGGCGCCGAGCTCACCGCGATGACGGTGTCAAACGGCAGCGCCATCGGGAACACGAAGCCGTCGTTGTAGTCCGTGTGCTCGCCGATCAGGTTCACTCGGCCCGGCGCTCGAACGACCGCCTCCGGCTCGCCCCACGCTTCCCAGTGAGCCGCGATTGCCCGCGGTCGAGCCGGTTCAGTCGACACAGGTGGACCCGCCGTCGACCACCAGCTGCGTGCCGGTGATGAACGACGCGTCGTCCGAGAGCAGGAACCGAACCGCCCCGGCGACCTCCTCGGGTCGACCGAGCCGGCCCATCGGCTGACCGGACGTGTAGATCTCGGTGACGCCCTCGCCCTGGGGCAACAGCGGGGTGTCGATGTAGCCCGGGCATACGGCGTTGACCCGAATCCCCTCGCCGGCGAGCTGCGCCGCCATCGACCGCGTGAGACCGAGCAGTCCGGCCTTGGATGCGCAGTAGGACGGGATGAAGGCGTGGCCGATGATCCCCTCGATCGACGAGATGCCAACCACCGCCGCGCCAGCCCCACTTGCGCTCAGATGTGGGAGCAGGGCCTGCGTGATCATCGCGTGGGCCGTGAGATTGACGTCGACGACCTTGTCCCACGCTGCGTGATCGAGTGCACCGATCGGGTCGGCGCTGACGGTGCCGGCCGCATGGACGAGTCCACCGATCGGGCCGAGCGCGTCGGCCGCGGATTGGGCCGCGCCGTCGAGAAGTTCCGACTGCGTCACGTCGATGCCGAGCCCGACTGCGGCCACGCCGTGTCGCGACGCAATGTCGGCTGCGGCCGCGGTCGCCGCAGCAGCCTGGAGATCCCAGATCGCGACCGGGCGGCCGACCTCGGCAAGCAACTCGGCGCACGCTCGCCCGATTCCCGACGCGCCACCGGTGACGACGACGGCGGTGGAGGGCGATGGCGCTCGATCAGTCATGGGCCTCATGATGACGAAGTTCCGCGGGAAGTGCGAAGTCCCGCCGGGCCGGCTACGGGTTCGCGAGCGCGATGACGGAGAACATGCCACCGGCGGGATCGGCGACCGGCGCCATACGACCGGGCGGCGCATCGATCGGCGGCGCCAGCACCGACCCGCCGCGCTCAGTGATGCGAGCACACGCGGCGTCGGAGTCGTCGCCTGCGAAGTAGGCCTGCCAGTGCGGCGGGATGCCTTTCATCGGCGGGTTCATCCCGCTGGCGACGTCCTCGCCGGCGACCTTCCAGAACGTCATCGCCCCGAGGCCGGGCATCTCGGCACTGCCCGAGTCCCAGCCGACCGTTTTGGCGAAGAACTCCGTGCACGCATCCTGATCGGGCGTCTGCAACTCAGCCCAGGTGAAGGCACCCGGCTCGTTGACGACCTCGCAGCCCGGGTGCTCGTTCGCCTGCCAGAGGCAGACGACGGCTCCGGTCGGATCGACGACAACGGCCATGCGGCCTGCGTCCATCACGTCGAAGGCGGGCGCCATCGGAGGCCTCGACCTTGGCGACGGTGTCGTCAGCATCGTCGACAGTGAGATAGACGCTCCACAGCGGCGGGAGACCCATCTCGACCTGCTCCGGTGCCTGCTGCATAAGCCCTGCCGCGGAGCGGCCGTTGAGCTTGGCCATGTGGTACGGGTTGTCCGGCTGGTCGGTTTCGTTGGTCTCCCACTCCCATCCGAAGAGGCGGCGTAGAAGTCCTTGGCTCCCGCCACATCGGTGGTGGCGGGGTCCACCCAGGACGGAGTTCCTTCGAGAAACGAGTCGCGATTCGGCAGGCGCGAAACTTAGGTACGCTTTTTAAAGTTGCCAACGAACACAACGGTGTGTGTGTACGGTCCGACACCAGGGGTGATCCGCCGCCATGGCAAAGCGCGATTACAAGCAGTTTTGTCCGATGGCACGAGCGCTCAACGTCGTCGGCGAACGCTGGACCCTGCTCATCGTGCGAGACCCCCTGATGGCACAGCGCCGCTACAACGAGATCCGGCGCGCCATGCCCGGCATGGCCAGCAATCTCCTCGCCCCCCGCCTCGCCGAGATGGAAGAGGTCGGGCTCATCGAGAAGCGGCGCCTCGCCGAGCCGACGCCCCACGACATCTACGCACTGACCGACCGCGGCCGTGCACTCGAGCCGATCATCGTCGACCTCGCCCGTTTCGGGTTTCCGTACCTGGGCATTCCTACGGACGAGGAACCGATGCTCGACGAACGGGTACCGCTCGGCCTTCGAGCGATGATGCTCGACCAGGAGATGCCCGACGACGCGCTGACGATGCGATTCGCCCTGGACGAGGGCGACTACTTGGTGACGATCGCGTCGGCAGGGCCTCGGGGTAGGCGCCTCGCCCCAGGCAACCGCGTCCAGGTCGCCCGGCTCGACGGCGAGGGTGACGCGTCAGCCGATGTGGTGATCCGCGGGACGATGGCCGCGATCCTGTGGGTCCGCCAGGCGATGATGACGATCGACGAGATCGAGAAACAGAAGCTGCTGACGATCAACGGTCCGGCGGACGCGGTCGATGCCGTGCGCTACTTGTACCGGCTCAGCGCCGTCAGCTGACGGGCTCGACCAGGTTGATCGCTGCAAGCGCGAACATGTCGAGCTGCTCACGCCACCAGTCGGCGGGGACCATGTTCTTGCCGGGCACGGCGGCGAGTGCCTGATCGACCATTTCGACTACATCGGCGCGAGCGACCGCGTCGAGACGCAGGTCCAACAGGGCGTCGACGACCCGGTTTCGGCTGAGGACGTCGCCGTCCACTGCCTCACGCAGGTCCCGAATCGTGGCTTCCAGATCGAATTCGCTCATGGTCATCACAACGTACCCGGGCCGAGTGTTGTTCCCGGTGCCGGTGTGGCACCAGTCATACCCCGTTCGGCCCGAGGGTACGCACACCTGAGGTTCCAGCGGTGAATCCACCCCAAGGACACGGGCCAATCGTGACCATTCCGTGGGCCAAACGCCCCACCCAACGCATCCACCGCTGCACCGCTACAGCTGGTGTCTGACACCAGATGTAGCGGTTAGGTGCGGAGGGACTCGAGCCAGGCATCCGCGGTGTCGAGGCGACGGCGGAGGGCGGACTCGTCGGCTTCGGCGACGCGATCGACCTGGCTGCGGCGGTTCAGCTCGGCGTTGACGGAACGGTGGTCCATGCCTGTGGAACGGACGAGTTCCAGAACGCGATCGGCGTTCCATTGGCGCAGATCCTTCTTGCGGGCGTGCTTCGAGCGGAGGTCACCCAGCGCCGCCTTCGGGTCCGCGGCACGGCCTGGCAGCGCCGGAGGCGGGGGCAGGTCGACTGGCAAGCCGGCGAGCTCGTCGACGTCCACGATCACGTCCTCGTTCGGGTCCGTGCCGTCGTCGATGCGGGTCCCGCCACCCGGGTCCGCGTCGCCGTCCGGGTTGTCCGCGGCCGTGGACGACAGCGCCTGGAACAACGATGGCTGCTCCTCGATCTCCACGGCCTTCGTCAGGTCGTCGAGCGCCGACTCCTGCTGCGCGTCGTTCGCGATGCGCTTGTCGATCGAGTGGCGTCGCTGCTCGGCGATCGTCGCCGCATAGTGTCGCAGCCGCACATCGTCCGGCACGAAGTAGTACGCCTTCTGCGACTTGCGACCGGGCGTCCACCGGGCGATGCGGCCCACGGCCTGCCGGAAGAAGAGCGGCGTGACGGTGGTGGTCGCGTGGACCGCCACCCGCAGCCGCGGAATGTCGACGCCTTCGGAGATCATCCGGACAGCGATCACCCATGCCGCGTCGCTCCTGGCGTACTCGTCGATGACCTCAGAGGCGCGGGGATCGTCCGACACGGCGAGGGCGGGCGTCTCCCCGGTCCACTTCTCGATGAGGCGAGCGATGCCGCGCGCGTGTTCCTGATCCATGGCGATCACAAGGCCACCGGCGTCGGGCGACTGTCGCCGAATCTGTCGGAGCCTCTCGTCCGCCTTGACGAGAACCGTCGAAAGCCAGTCGCCGTCGACGTCGAGGGCGGTGCGGAGCCGGGCGCTGCGATCCTCAGTACCGAGATCGTCGGAAAAGCCTGCCTCCTTCAGCGACCCATCAGCACCGATCCACTCCATGTGCCCGTCGAAGCGGGGGAAGAACACCGGCCGCACCACGCCGCCGTCGACCAGCGCCGACCCGTAGTCGTACTCGTAGTCGGAGATGGCGTCGCCGTGATCGCCGAAGCTGTAGTTGACGTAGGGGATGGGCGAATCGTCGGACCGGAAGGGTGTGCCGGACAGCAGCAGTCGTGCGCCGGCGTCGGCTAACGACTCCTCGACACCAGCGCCCCACGACTTGTCGCCGGCGGCGTGGTGAATTTCGTCGAGGATGACGATGCCTCCCGCGACGAGCTTGCGCAGCACCCGTGAGGAGGTCGCCGCCTGGGCGTACGTGACGACGATGCCGTGCATGTCGCTCGGCACCGTGGGCTCGCGGCCCTCCCAGTTCGGCTCGAGATGAAATCCGAATCGTTCGGCCGCGTTCGACCATTGCGTCTTGAGATGGCGAGTCGGCGCGACGACTACGAACGGCCGCCGCTCCCCCGCGAGCCAGTGTCTCGCTGCGGTGAGCGCGAAGGTCGTCTTGCCCGCGCCGGGGCACGCGACGGCGAGGAAGTCGCGACGGCCGCCCTCGATGTCCTTCTCCTTGCCGACCATGTCGAGGAAATCCCGCAGCGCCGAGTGCTGCCATTTCCGAAGGGTGATGCTGCGGTTCACGGAGACGGAGCCGGGGCGGACATGAGCGCCAGACCCTAGCCAGGCTGGATGGGGCCGGGACGCACCGGGATCGGTAGTTTCTGGCCATGGCCGACGCACGCCCCACCGACGAAGAGATCCGCCTCGAGTACCACGACAAGGTCGCGGTGATCACCATCGATCGGCCACAGGTCGGCAACGCCCTGAACCCTCCGTGTCGAGATCGAATCCGCGATCTGTTCAACGAGTTCAACGTGAACCACCGGGCCCGAGCGGTGGTGCTGACAGCCACCGGCGAGAAACTCTTCTGCCCCGGCGCCGACCTCTCCCACGTCTACGAGAACGATCGGGCCGAAGACATCCCGGACCGGGTCATCGGCGATCCCCGCCGCATGATGATGGACGGCCAGTACACGCTGTTCCCCGCCATCCTCGACTGTGACGTGCCGGTGATCGCCGCCGTCAACGGCACTGCCGCAGGGATGGGCGCCCATCTCGCCCTCGCCTGCGACCTGGTGATCTGCGCGGACAACGCGAAGTTCGTGGAGGTGTTCGCCCGCCGAGGCCTCGTCCCTGACGCCCTCGGGCCGTGGCTGCTCCCCCGCATCATCGGCGTGCGCCGGACGATGGAACTGATGCTCTTCGCCGAGGAGGTGCCGGCCGAGAAGGCGCTCGAGTGGGGCCTCGCCAACAAGGTGGTGCCGCAGGCCGAACTGATGGACTCCGCGATGGAGTGGGCGCAGCGCCTGGCCGATGGGCCCACCCGGTCGTTCGGCTTCACGAAGTGGCTCGTCAACCAGAGCCTCGACACGGACCGCCAGAAGATGATGGAGAACGAGGCGCTCGCCGTCGAACTCAACACCTACACGGCCGACTCCGAAGAAGGCGTCGCCAGCTTCCGCGAGCGCCGCGACCCGGAGTGGAAGGGCTACTGAGCCTCACTCCCTCGTGGGCGAGAGACGTCAGGCGTCGCCGAACAGGACGCTGATCAAGCCGATCGGGATCAGGATCCAGCTCACGGCGAGGATGATCATCGCGATGAGCGCGAACTGCTTGGACGAGTCGCCGGGGGGTCCGCCGCAGCGGCCGATCGTCTCGTAGAGCGCGTCGAACGGCTTCTCGGTGGTGAGAACGATCCGACGTCGGGCCACCGCAGCGTCGCGCAGGATCACCCAGCTCGCCGCGGTCAGCACCAGGAACAGCGCGACGCTCAACGCCACCCGATGCCAGTCGTCCTTCAGACGGTCGACGACAAATGTCGCGATGGCCGAGATGCCGGCGGAGAAGATTGCGCCTCCGAGGACGAAGCTGGGAACGCCGACCGGGTTCTTCTTGAAGCCTTCGCCGACCAGGTCCGCGTGGAGCCGAGCCCGTCAAAGCTGGTGGCGAGCCGGGTCGTCCGGCAAGCAGTTGGCTTCCCGGCGGGCGTAGAGCTTGCGGAGATTCTGAGCGAGCGACTTCTGGTGGTTGCTGACGATGAACCGCGTGACCAGCTGGATGAAATACGCCCCGGTCGCATTCAGCGGACCGGGCAACTTCGTCTTGACACCGCGGGCGCCATTGCGGTCGAGGACCTCGAGTAAGCGAACGGCCATGGCCTGGGCCGCGTCGAACCGTTCGGGATGGCCGAGCGGCCGCTTGGCCGACAGCTGCAGGATGATGTCGCGGTCGACGCCATCCGATGCGCCGAGCTCGCTCAGGATGGAGTCGGCAGCCGCGTCGTCGCTCTTCCGGAAAGCGTTGAATGCCTCGAACTTCTCATCGAGCTCATCAAGGACGAGCGATCGCTCTTCCGCCTCATCCGCGTTGTCAGCGTCTGCGTTGCCAGCGTCGGTTTCTGTGTCGGCCACCGCTCCCTCTCAGGAATTTCCGCGATCAGAATTGCCAGCGATCGATGTGGACGGACGACTGCATGGTGGCGAGGAATCCCTCCTCGTCGAACATCTGCGCCGTCGTCTGGCCGATCGCGTCGGCCGCCACTCTATGAACCCCGTCCATTCCGATCCAGGGCGTGGTGGGGAGGCGACCTATGTGCGCCGTGATGTCGGCGTTGATCGTGCGGTACGTCCGGTAGGGCAGGTATCCGCCGAGCTGACTGCCCATGTCGGCTGCCGCTGCGAGCCACTGGAACGGTGAGGGCTCTTCACCCTTCACGACCTTCGTTCGCAGCCGCATCCAGATGCTGGCGGGAGCGCCGCCGCCGATCCCACCGGCGGTGCGCTCGTAGTCCATCGCGAACGCGAACCCGGGCGGCACCCAGTCGGTGCGGTCGACGACGAAATCGTCGTCCGGCAACGGTTCGCGTGGCGGTAACGGCGGGTCCGCCGGCACGTTGGCATCGTCCGGCACGTCGACCGTCGCGTCCTTGCGCATCAGCAACGTGGAGGCGCGGGTCGCGATTCGATCGCCGTCGTGGAGGGCCGCATCGACGATCGCGATGCGCTTGCCCGCCTTCACGACCTTGGCCTCCCACCGCAGCGGCGTGAGCGGCACGGGGCTCAGGAGATCGACCGTGAACCGAGCGGGCCGCATGGGCACCGGAAGCTCCACCTGCTCCACGGCCCAGGCAAGGGTCGCGGCCGCGGCCGAGCCGTGCTGCGCGTCGGGCGACCACGGCCCGCCGCACAGTTCGGTCGGGATGATCATGTCGCCGTCGACCTCGACCAGATGGTCTTCGGGTCCGGCCAGGCGTTCGCGCCAGTCCGTTTCGGGGCGAGAGTCAGAGAGCTCAGTCACGAGAGGATGTGTATCGGGACTGGGCGCTCAGGAGAACGCCACGTCGAGACGTTCGACGCCGCGGATGGTGATGCGGCCCTGCCACGTGGGCTCGGCGGTGATCCCCCAGTTCTCATACCGACCGATGAGTCGCTCGAGCACGACCTGTCCCTCGAGCCGTGCCAGCGCCGCGCCGAGACAGAAGTGGATGCCGGAGCCGAAGGACATGATCTGGATGTCGGCTCGGCCGACGTCGAACGTGTCCGGGTCCGCGCAGACGGCGGGGTCGCGGTTCGCGCCGGCGAGCAGCGTGACGATCGACGAACCCGCCTCGATCGTGTGTCCGTCGACCTCGATGTCCTCGAAGACGTAGCGGCCGTCGAGCTGCACGGGCGGATCGAAGCGGAGCACCTCCTCGATCGCGTTCGGGATCAACGATCGGTCGTCGCGGAGACGTTGGAGCTGCTCGGGATGAGCGACAAGCTGGCGGACCATGTTGCCGAGCAGATGCGTGGTCGTCTCGAAGCCCGCCGCATAGATGAGGAAGATGTTGGCGATGACTTCGTCCTCGGTAAGGCGGTCCTCGCCGTCGCTCGCCTGGATCAGCGCGGACAACATATCGTCCTGCGGGTCGGCGCGACGGGTCGCAATCAATTCCGCCAGGAAGACGGCGGCCTGCGCGCCAGCCGCCTCGGCCTTGTCCATCTCCTCGTCGGTCGCAGTGGGCTCGATGCTCGGCACCATGTCGGCGATGAGCGGGCGCAGCCAGTCACGGTCCGCTTCGGGGACGCCCACAAGTGCACTGATCACGTTGGCCGGCAACGGGAACGCCACGCCATCGACGAAATCGCCCTCGCCATCGAGCGCGTCGAGCAGTGAGTCGGTCATCTCCGTGACCTCGCCTCGTAACTGCTCGACCCGTCGCGGTGTGAACGCTCGGCTGACCAGCCCGCGAATGCGGGTGTGGTCCGGCGGGTTGAGGAAGAGCATCGGCGCGCTGCTGCTCGTGCGAGCTCGACGGGTCGACCCGTCCACGGCGATTCGAGAGGTCGTCGCCTGCTCGTCCATCGGACTGCCGCAGCGTGAGTCGCGCAGCAACGCCCGGGAGTTCTCGAACCCGGAGATCACCCAGGTCTCCCCGATCGCCGTCTTGAAGACGGGCGCGGCCTCCCGCAGCTCCTTGTAGATCGGGTGCGGATCCGGGATCGCAGCCGGATCGAGCATCACTTTCAGGAGAAGTTCATCGGGACTGGTCATGTGCTGTCCTCCCTGGGGAGCGAGTGGGACGCGTCATCACGATGGTGGGTGACTTCGTGGAGGACAAAACGAGGGAGCGTGTCTCTCGTCACTCGGCGCCTGCGACAGCAATGGCGATCTCCGTCGCAACGACCGCGTTGTTCTCCGCGAGCGCCAGGTTGGCGGGCACGCTGTCACCGTCCGTCGCGTCGGCGATCGCGCCCAATACGACCGGTGTCACGGCCGGGCCGCGGAGGCCCCGCTGCTCGACGTCCGCGAGCGCCCGGTCCAGCGCCTCGTCGATTCGGGCGGGGTCGAGCTCGGCCGCTGCAGGAATCGGGTTGGCGACGAGGATCCCGCCAGGGTGACCGACCGTGGCTTGCGACCGCAGCATCGCGGCAACGTCGGCTCCACTGGTCACCGTGTGGCCGAGCGCAAGCCCGCTGTCGCGCACATAGAAGGCCGGGAACCGGTCCGTGTTCCAGCCGACGACCGGAACACCGAGCGTCTCGAGATGCTCGAGTGTGGCGGAGAGATCGAGAAAGGCCTTCGCCCCGGCCGACACGGTGACCACGGGATGGCGAGCCAGCGCCGGAAGGTCGTGGCTGATGTCGTGGGTGATCTCGGCGCCACGATGGACCCCGCCGATCCCGCCCGTGGCGAAGACCTGGACGCCGGCCGCAGCGGCGAGTGTGACCGTCGCCGAAACCGTGGTGACGCCGACGCCCACACCGGTCGCGATCGAGTAGCCGAGGTCGCGCGCCGCCACCTTGATGGCGCCGCCGAGCACTCGCTCGAGCTCGATCTCGTCGACCCCTACCCGGGCCACGCCGTCGATGACCGCAGTCAGCGCCGGAATTGCGCCACAGGCACGGATCGCCCCCACACACTGCTCGTAACAGGTGTGGTTGTGCGGCGCCGGCAGCCCGAATCCACTGAAGATCGTGGACTCGAGCGCTACGATCGGTGTGCGGTCCGCGAGCGCGTCGATGATCTCCGATGAGATCCGCAGGGTGGAGTTCATCCGCCGAGCTTACGCGGTGTGGGTGCGGCCGGAATCCCGCGATAGCAATGGCAACAGTGATCGATGTATTGAAGTCCACATGGGAAGAACTGACCGCCCCGGGAGCACAGTTCGCGTACTCCGAGCAGGAAGTCCGGGGCATGACGATGCGCGTGTTCGACGGCGCGCCGCCCGACATGCGCTTCCTGTGGGAGATGTCCGCCGGCTTCGGCGACAAGACCTACATCGTCTACGAGGACGAGCGGATCACCTACGCCGAGGCCCACGCGGCGGTGCGCTCGCTCGCTCACCATCTCGTCAACGAGCACAGCATCGGCTCCGGAGACCGGGTCGCGATCGCCATGCGCAACTACCCCGAGTGGGCCATCGCGTACTGGGCGACGGTCGTGATCGGCGCGGCCGCCGTCGGCGTCAACGCGTGGTGGACGAGCGCTGAGCTCGAATTCGGCCTCGGCGATTCCCGCCCCAAGGTGGTCATCGCCGACGACGAGCGCCTCGAACGCCTCCTTCCGGTCTTGGACGGGCTTCGCGCCGATGGCCCGATGGCCGTCATCGCCGTTCGCTCCGACCGCAATCTGCCAGACAACTCGGCGCGCTGGTCCGATGTCGTCGACGCCGACAACGCACCCGCCGATCTGCCGCCCGCCACGATCGACCCCGACGATGACATGTGCATCTTCTACACGTCGGGCACCACGGGCTTCCCGAAGGGCGCTCAGCTGACCCATCGGGGTTCGGTCCACAACGTGTTGCACCTCGCGTTCGCCAACACGAGCGCGGCGGTGGCCTCGGCAAAGGTCGCTGCTGCTGAGGGCACCGAAGACGAGAAGGCCAAGGACGCCGAGCCGGCGATCATGGTCCCCACGCCGCTCTTCCATGTGACCGCCAACAATTGCGTTCTGCATCCCGGCACCCTCACCGGCGCGAAGCTCGTCTTCATGCGCAAGTGGGACGCAGCCCGAGCGATCGAACTCATCGAGCGGGAGCAGGTGGCGACGTTCACCGGCGTGCCCACGATGAGCCGCGAGATGCTCATGCACCCGGACTGGCAGACGCGCGACACCTCGACCCTCGCCTCGATGGGCGGCGGCGGTGCGGCACTGCAGCCGGATCTCGTCGAGAAGATCGACGACGCCGAAGGCGCCGTCAAGCCGAGCACCGGCTACGGCCTGACCGAGACGCACGGCATCATCACCGCCGTCGGCAACCGGTTCTTCAGCGAGCGGCCGACCTCCGCCGGCCTGATCATGCCCACCTTCTACGCCAAGGTCGTCGACGAGGACGACAACGAGGTTCCGGCCGGCGAGCGGGGCGAGCTCTGTGTCAAGGGTCCCGCCGTCGTGAAGGGCTACCTCAACCGTGAGGAAGCCACTGCCGAGGCCATCGTCGACGGCTGGTTCCACACCGGCGACATCGTCTACATGGACGAGGACGACTTCGTGCACATCGTCGACCGGGCCAAGGACATGGTCCTGCGGGGCGGCGAAAACATCTACTGCGCCGAGGTCGAGGCTGCGATCTACGAGCACCCGAGCGTGGCCGAGGCCGCGGTGTTCGGTGTGCCGGACGACCGCCTCGGAGAGGCCGTCGGCGTCGCGATCTTCCCGAAGGAAGGCGCGACGATCGATCAGGCCAGCCTGTCAGCTCACCTCGAACCGCTCCTCGCCAAGTTCAAGATCCCCGAGCACGTCTGGGTCCGCAACGAGCCGCTCCCCCAGAACGCCAACGGCAAGTTCCTGAAGCGCGAGCTGCGCGAGGAACTCGCCCCGTCGGACTGAGTTGTAGCGGGTGTCTGACCCCAGTCGAAGCGGTTAGCGGTCTTGCATGAAGGGGAAGTCGGCGCGGACTTGGGCGACCATCGCAGGGTCGATGTCGCCGATGATCGTCGCGACCTCACCGGACGGCGCTTCGATGACGGCGCCGAGCGGGTCGACGATCACCGAATCGCCTGCGTAGTCGAGGCGGCCGGCGGAGCCGACCCGGTTCACGCCGACGACGTAGGCCTGGTTCTCGATCGCTCGAGCTCGCAGCAATGTCGACCAGTGGAGCCGGCGGGCCTCCGGCCAGTTCGCGGGGACGATGTAGCAATCCGTGGTCGCAGCCTCGTCCCAGAAGAGGTCCGTGAAGCGCAGGTCGTAGCAGATGAGCGGCGTGACCCGGACGCCCTTGACGTCGACCGTCAGCCGATCCCGGCCGGCCGCGTAGTGCTCGTCTTCCTTGGCGTACGTGAACGGATGGACCTTCGAGTAGCGGTGGTCGCGGCCGTCAGGCCCGGCCATGAGGAGCCGATTCGTCGGCTTGTCGTAACCCTCGGTGTGCTCGGGGAAGGAGCCGACGATCCACGCGCCCGTACGGGCCGCCGTCTCCTTCATGAACGTGGAGGTGGGCCCGTCCGGCCGTTCAGCGATCTCAACGGAGTTCATCGAGAAGCCCGTCGACCACATCTCGGACACGACGACCATGTCGGCACCGTCGTCCACCGCGGCCTCGATCATTGGCGTGATGTTGGCGAAGTTCTCGTCCGGCTTCTCCCAGACGATGTCGTGCTGGATTCCCGCGACCCTCATGGAACTCAGTCTCCCTCGAACCCGTCGGCTGCGAGCAACCGTCGGCAGGCTTCGTCGAGCACCTCATCCTTCTTGCAGAAGGCGAAGCGCACGAGGTGACGGCCCTCGTCCTCGTTGTCGTAGAAGACCTGCGACGGCACGGCGACCACGCCGGCCGTCTTCGGGAGCGACATGCAGAAGTCGATGCCATCGGCCGCGCCGACCGAGCGAATGTCGACGGTGACGAAGTACGTGCCCTGCGGCTTGATCGTTTCGAACCCGGCGGCGACGAGCCCGGCGCTGAGCCGCTCGCGCTTCGACGCCATCTCGCCCACGTACGACTCGAAGAAGTCGTCGCCCAGGTGGAGCCCAGCGGCGACTGCGTGCTGCCACGGACCGCCGGAGGCGAACGTGAGGAACTGCTTGGCGGTACGCACCGCCGAGATGAGGTCGGCCGGGCCGCACGCCCAACCGATCTTCCAACCGGTGAACGAGAAGATCTTGCCGGCCGACGAGATCGTGACGGTCCGTTCGGCCATCCCCGGAAGGGTCGCGAGCGGGATGTGCTCGTTGCCTTCGTACACGAGGTGTTCGTAGACCTCGTCGGTCACCACGAGCACGTCTCGCCCGATGCAGATCCGAGCGATCGTCTCCAGCTCCTCACGGTTGAAGACCTTGCCGGTCGGATTGTGTGGCGTGTTGAGCAACAGCAGTTTCGTGGCCGGTGTGAAGGCGGCTTCGAGCTCTGCCGCGTCGAACGTGAAGTCCTTGCCCCGAAGCGTGACGACTCGCCGAGTCGCGCCGCTCATGGCGATGCCGGCGGCGTAGCTGTCGTAGTAGGGCTCGAAGGTGACGACCTCGTCGCCGGGCCCGGCGAGCGCTAGCAGCGAGGCGGCGAGCGCTTCAGTGGCACCGGTTGTCACGAGGATCTCTCCGTCGGGATCGAACTCCTGGCCACGGAAGCGACGTCGGTGATCAGAGATCGCCTCGCGCAGCACCGGAAGACCCGGAAGCGGCGGGTACTGGTTGTGACCCTCGTTGATGGCGGCGATCGCCGCTTGGGACACCGAGATCGGCCCGTCGGTGTCAGGAAAGCCTTGGCCCAGGTTCACCGACTGCGTCTCGATAGCGAGCGCGGACATCGCCGTGAAGATGGTGGTGCCGAATCCTTGCAACCGGTCGGTCAGGAAGGGCGCTCGATCAGCCGAAGAAGTCACCAGGAAATTGTACGACTTCTCTCGAAGCTCTTACTTCGAGTCTCCAGGGTGTGATCCCAGAGAGGCACCACACCCATCCGATCCCCCAGATTTTCGCTGGATCATGAGACAAGGAATCACACTGATGAACAAGAAGTTGCTTGCCACCGCCGCAGCTGCCTCCACCCTGGGTGGAGCCGTCGCCGGCGCCACCCTGCTCGCCCCCGGCGGTGCCGGTGCCGAGGAAGACGCAGAAGCCCCCGACGAAGGACACGTCCGCCCCGATCCGGGCGAGCGGATCTCCGCTGCTCTCCAGGGTCTCGTGGATGACGGCACCCTCACCGAGTCCCAGGTCGACGCGGTCGTCCAGGCCCTTCAGGACGCCCGCCCCGAAGGCCGCCACGGCCCCCGTGGCTTCGGTGCCGGCGAAGACCTCGCCGCCATCCTCGGCCTCGAAGGTGAAGACATCCGTGCCGCGCTGAAGGACGGCTCGTCGCTCAGCGATCTCGCTGACCAGCAGGGTGTCGACAGCCAGGAGCTGGTCGATGCGATCGTCGCCGCCTCCGAGGAGCGCGTGAACGGCGCCCTCAAGAGCGACCGCATCGATCAGGAGAAGGCCGACGAGATCCTCGCCGGTGCTGAGGAGAAGGCCGAGAGCATCGTCAACGGCGAGTTCGAAGGCCGTCGCGGCCCCGGCGGTCCTCGTGGTGGATTCGGAGGCGTGCCGACGCCCGAGGCCGACGCCTGATTCGTCTCTCCGGAGAACCGATCCGCCACCCGGTGCCGGGGCCTTCGGGCCTCGGTACCGTCGCGTTCGACCTACGGTGATCCGGTGCTCGACCGCCTCGCCGAACTTGCCGCCCACCCGGCTCCCACTCTCGAGGCGGACTTCCCGCGCGGTGACAGCGCGGTCCTCGTATTGCTCGTCGGCGCGGCGACAAAGGAGCCGGCGATCATCCTCACGCGTCGCGCCACGCGGCTGCGGACCGACCCCGGCTTCGTCGCCTTCCCAGGCGGCCGGATCGAGGACGGCGAGACGCCGGAGGAGGCGGCCGTACGCGAGTGCGTCGAGAAGGTGGCGATTGTCGTCGAGGGCACCACGATTCATGGCCGGCTACCCGAGAGTTGGAACGGCGCCGGCTTCCGCATCATTCCGGTCGTCGCGTCGCTGCCCGGTGATGTCGAGCTCTTACCCGAGGGCGGCGAGGTTCACGAGGCGGCCGAACTCCATCTCGCCGAAGTCATGCGAGATGACCTTCATCGAAATGTCACCACCACGATCGACGGCCATGACTTCGTCGACGACTCGATCACGCTCGATCTCGCTGGAACCGAGTGGGAGCTGTTCGGCCCCACTGCCGACATCGCTCGCGACCCCACCGCGTTCCTCCGCGGTCAAGAGCGGGACTCGATCAGGCGCCGCCAGGCCGACCTCGACCACTTCGCCGCGCACCGCTGGGTTTGACCCCTGCACTTCGCGGCGAGTTCGATGACCCCGTGACCAGCACTCCCACCTTCGGCATCATCGGCGCGGGCATGTCCGGCATCCTCGCCGCCGTGAAGCTCCAGGAGGCCGGCCTCGACTTCCGCGTCTTCGAGAAGGCGGACAAGGTCGGCGGCACGTGGCGCGAGAACACCTATCCCGGCATCGCCTGCGACGTGCCGTCGCACATCTACAGCTACACATTCGCCCTGAATCCCGAGTGGAGCTACTTCTGCTCGCCGGGATCCGAGATCCAGACCTACTTCGAGACGGTGGTCGATCGGTACGGGATCGACGACCGGATCCGTTTCGACGACGCGATCGTCGACTGCCGCTGGACCGAAGACGAGCGCTGGAAGGTCGAGACCGCCTCGGGCTACACCGAGACCTTCGACTTTCTCATCGCGGCGACCGGGATCCTTCACCATCCGAAGCTGCCACCCATCGACGGCGTCGACACCTTCGCCGGACCGAGCTTCCACAGCGCCCGCTGGGATCACGACGTGGAACTCGACGGCAAGCGCGTCGGCATCGTGGGAACCGGCTCGAGCGGCGTGCAGATCACCGGCGCGCTCGCCAACCGGGCGGCCGAGGTGAAGGTCTTCCAACGCACCGCCCAGTGGGTGATGCCGGTCGAGCAAACCGAGTACTCCGAGTCCCAGAAGGAGGACTTCCGGACCGACGCGGATCTCCTGACCGAGACGCACGACAACCTGCAAGAGGCGTTCAACACCGGATTCGCCACGAGCATCCTCGACAAGGAATCGGGGATGTCCGACGCCATCGAAGCGCGATGCCGCGAGATCCTCGCCGGCCTGCCGGAAGAGCTCCAAGCGAAGGTGACGCCCGACTACCGCGCCGGTTGCAAGCGGCTCGTCGTGTCCCACAACTGGTACGACGCCATCCAGACCGACTCTGTGGAGATCGTCACGGACTCGATCGCATCGATCGAGCCCACGGGGGTTCGCACGGAGGACGGCGAGCTACGCGAGGTCGACGTTCTCGTCCTGGCGACCGGCTTCAAAGTAGACGCATTCATGCGGCCGATGACGATCGCGGGCATCGACGGCGTGCTCCTGGACGAAGCGTGGGCCGACCGGCCGAGCGCCTACATGGCGGTGGCGGTTCCCGGTTTCCCGAACTTCTTCATGCTGAACGGACCCAACAGCCCCGTCGGCAATTTCTCGCTGATCCAGACCGCCGAGATGCAGTTCGAGTACGTGATGGACATGGTCGAACGCGTCCGCGACGGACAGATGCCGCTCGCGATGGTGACCGAAGAAGCTGCCGCCCGCTTCGAGGACGAGCGCACCGAGGCCGCCGGCGACACGGTGTGGGCCACAGGTTGTCGCAGCTGGTACCTGGACGACCGCGGCATCCCGTTCGCGTGGCCCTTCCCCTTCGACCGGTTCCGCCGAGAGATGGCCGAACCCCGCCTGGGCGACTACGTCACCGCTTGATCGACTGTGGGGATACGGAATCCGATCGCGGCGCCGCCGTCGGGAGATTCCGCGGCATTGACCGTGCCGTCGTGGGCGTCCACGACCTGATGGACGATCGCGAGCCCGAGGCCTGACCCCGGCATCGTTCGGCTTGCCTCGACCCGATGGAAGCGGTCGAAGATCTTCTCGCGGTCGGACTCGGGAACGCCCGGGCCCCGGTCGTGCACCGTGAGCGCGCCGCCGTCGATCTCAATCCGAATCGGCGAGTCGGCCGGCGAGAACTTCGCGGCGTTGTCGATCAAGTTGCGGATCGCCCGAGCGAGCGCCTCCGGCCGGGCCTCGAGTACGACGGTGCGAGCGACCTCGACCGTGATCTCGCGGTCGGTGCGGCGGCGAGCCCGTTCGACGACAGGCTCGGCAACATCGGCCAGGGTGAGCGGCGACGCCGGCTCGTCATCTCGCACGTCGGCCGCGAACTCGACCAGCTCGGCCACCAGATCCGTGAGCTCCCCGAGCTCCGCGTCGATATCAGCAACCACCGCCTCGCGGTCCTCGGCCGAGAGGTCGTGGCCCCGGGCGAGCACGTCGACGTTGGTCCGCAGGCTTGTGAGCGGCGTGCGCAGCTCGTGGCTCGCGTCCATGACCAGCTGATCCTGCTGGCGTCGCGATGACGCCAGCGCGCCGAGCATGCTGCTGAAGCTGGCGGAGAGGCGCCCGACCTCGTCGGTTCCGGCCTCGATGGGTACCGAGTGTTCGAGATCACCGGTGGCAGCGATGTGCTCGGTCGCGACCGTCAGGTCGCGGATCGGACGGGCGGTGCGACCGGCGATGAACCACGCGAGAACGCCGGCGCCGAGGATGGCGAGGCTCCCGATGAGGATCGTCTTCGCCCGGAGGTCGTCCAGGACCGCATCGACCTCATCGACCGGCCGGGCGAGCTGAACGAAACCCGCAGATGGGAGCGCCACGGTGACGACGCGCACGTCACCGCTGTCCGACGTTCCGTTGCTGAGCACGGGAGCCTCGCGCGCGTCGGCGAGATGGTCGGCGCTTGTCGTGGCGACAAACGCCGTGGCGAGCGTGCCCCTGACGTGTCCGTCCGGGCCGACAACACGAGCAAGTGCATCGAAGCCGACGACCGAGCTGAACGGGTCAGACCGCCCACCCGGGCGTCCACTGTTCGACTCCGGATCGAGCCCACGGAACGCCTCGATGTCACCGCGGATGCTCCGATTCGATTCACGATCGACGGTCAACGGCTGCACGCGAGCCAGCAGATCCTCGTCCACCTCGGCGATGAGCGAGCTCTCGGTGCTCCGATGCAGCGAGACGCCGACGACGAGCACCACCGCGGCCACGACGACAGTGACGACGCCCACGATTCGAGTCCGAAGCGTCATGCGTCCTCGCGAGCGACGTAGCCCAGCCCGCGAACCGTATGGACGAGGCGAGTGGCGTCGCCTTCTTCGAGCTTCTTGCGGAGGTACCCGACGTAGACGTCGAGCGTCTTGGACTCGACGTCGAGTTCGCCACCCCAGACTCGCTCGTAGAGCACGTCCCGCCCGAGCACCACGCCTTGATTGCGGACCAGCACCTCCAGCAGGTCGAACTCCGTGCGGCTGAGATCCAGCATCCGTCCGGCGCGATCAACGCGGCGACCTTCGAGGTTCATACGGAGATCGCCGATCGACAGGTCTCCGTCATCGACGCCGGCCGTCCGCAGCCGGGCCCGCACCCGAGCCAACAGCTCCTCGAGCGCGAACGGCTTGACGAGGTAGTCGTCGGCGCCGGCATCGAGGCCGGCCACCCGGTCGTCGATCTCGTGGCGCGCCGTCAGCATCAAGATGGGCGTGTCGTCGCCCTTGGAACGCACCGTGCGGCACACCGTCAGACCGTCGACGTTGGGCATCGAGACGTCCAGAAGCAACAGATCGGGGCCGAGGTCCTGGAACAGTTCGAGGGCGCGGGCGCCGTCGTTCGCCGTGAGAACGTCGTAGCCCTCCAATTGCAGCGCGCGATCGAGGCTTTCGCGCACGCGCCGGTCGTCCTCAGCGATCAGGATGGTGGCCACGCTCGAAATCGTCGCACACAACAGTGAGAGAACGGTGAGAGCCCCGACTGCCCTGGACGGCGATTGGGCCACGGAGCCACCCCGATACAGTCGACGGGTGCGCATTCTGGTGACCAACGATGACGGCATCGATTCGATCGGCCTCCACGTTCTCGCGCGGGCGATGATGCCGTTCGGCGACGTCGTGATCGTCGCCCCGGACCAGGAGTACTCGGGCTACGGCGCCGCGATCGGATCGATCTGGCTCATGAAGCCGGAGGTCCACCGCGCCCACGTCGACGGGATCGACGAGGCCTGGTCGGTCAGCGCGGCGCCCGCGTTGTGCGCGATGTTCGGCCGTCTCGGTGCGTTCGGCGACATCGACCTCGTCGTGTCAGGCATCAACCCCGGCGCCAACGTCGGTCGCAGCGTCTACCACTCAGGCACTGTCGGTGCCTGCCTCACGGCCCGCAATGGCGGCATCAACTCCGTCGCGGTCAGCCAGTCCGTCGACAGCTGGGGCGTCGAGGGTCAGGCCATGGAGGAAGTTCTCGAGAACCAGCAGTGGCAAGGTGCCGCCGACGTCGCGACGCTCGTTGTCGAGCAACTGCTGGCCGACCTCCCTGCCCACCCCGTCGTCGTCAACGTCAACGTGCCGAATCGGCAGGCCGCCGACATGAAGGGCTGGAAGCGCACCGACGTCGGCAGTGCTCCGCCTCGTTCGATGGCCAAGGCCAACCTCACGCCCAAGGTCGGCCACGATGGCGCCTTCCACGTGGAGATGTCGTGGGGCGATGCGCTCCAGACACCGGAGAGCGACGACACCGGCGCAGTGATGGCCGGCTTCGCATCGGTCACCTGGCTCGGCGCGCTCGAAGCCGTCGAGCCCGACGCCGCGGTCGCCGACCGAGCGGAAGGCGCGCTCGACAACTTCTTCGCCCCA
The DNA here is from genome assembly GCA_029246685.1 of Acidimicrobiales bacterium. Lineage (GTDB taxonomy): Bacteria > Actinomycetota > Acidimicrobiia > Acidimicrobiales > Aldehydirespiratoraceae > JAJRXC01. The sequence goes on from JAQWMR010000016.1 coordinate 320,616, forward strand.
CCCGGCTGAGATCGTCATGCTGACCGCCTCCGGACTCTCGCGCTCGTACGGACCGAGGACACTCTTCGAGGACGTCACCCTCGAGCTGTCTGCGGGTCGACGCATCGCGCTCGTCGGTGGCAACGGCACCGGGAAGACCTCGCTCATCGAGATCCTCGTCGGCGACGCCGATCCCGACACCGGCTCGATCACCAAACCGCGGGACATGGTGCTCGGCTACCTGCCCCAGGACCTCGTCGACACGGCCACCGGCTCCGTGATGGAGGAGGTACTCGCGGGCGCCGGGGCGCTGTCGAAGCTCTCCGATCGAATGCGAGAACTCGAAGCCCTCATGGGCGATCCCGATGCAAATCAGGACAAGGTGCTCGCCGAGTACGGCGACGTCCAGGGCCGGTTCGAAGCCATGGGCGGCTATGCGCTGGAGGCCGACGCGCACAAGGTGCTGGCCGGCCTCGGTTTCAAGCCGGATGCCGCCGCGAACCCCGTCCACGAGCTGTCCGGTGGTTGGCGCATGCGCGTGGCCCTCGCCCGACTGCTGTTGGCCAAGCCGGACATCCTCATCCTGGATGAGCCGACGAACCATCTCGACGTCGACTCGGTCGCCTGGCTCGAACAACAGCTCGCCAACTGGCCGGGCGCGCTCCTCTTCGTCAGCCACGACCGTGACTTCATCGATGCCGTCGCCAACCGTGTCGTCGAACTGGCCGAGGGCACCTCCCTCGAATACACCGGCGGTTTCGCCGAGTTCGTCGTCCAGCGCGAGGAGCGACTCCAACGGATCGAGGCTGCCGCAGCTCGCCAGGCCCGCGAGGTTGCCAGGGTCGAGAAGTTCGTCGACCGCTTCCGCTACAAGGCCACCAAGGCCCGCCAGGTGCAGAGCCGCATCAAGACGCTCGAGAAGCTCGAGAAGATCGAGGTGCCGACCCGCAAGGAGCTCGTCGCCCGCTTCGCGTTTCCCGAGCCGCCCCGGTCATCTCGCACTGTCGCGGAGTTCCACAACGCCACCGTCGGCTACGACGCCGGTGTGCCGGTGGTCAGCGACGTGTCGCTTGCCATCGAGCGGGGCCAGACCGTTGCGCTCGTCGGGCCGAACGGTGGCGGCAAGACCACATTGCTCAAGCTCATCCTCGGCGAGCTCGAATCGAGCAGCGGCTCGGCTGCCCTGGGCAACAACGTCACCATCGCCACCTTCCATCAGCACCAGGCCGACTCACTCGATCTGGACAAGATGGTGATCGAGGCGTTCTCCGGCGGTATCGATGCCGGCAAGCGCAACCTGCGCACCGTGCTCGGGTCGTTCGGGTTCCCCGGCGACGCCGCCGACCGCTACATCCGCGACCTGTCCGGCGGCGAGCGAACTCGGCTCGCCCTCGCCCGCACGATGATCGAGCCCGTGAACCTCCTCGTGCTCGACGAGCCCACGAACCATCTCGACCTTCCCAGCTGCGACGTGCTCGAGGACGCGCTCACCGCGTATCCCGGCACGGTCCTGCTCGTGACCCACGACCGACATCTGATCCGCAACGTTGCGGACGCGCTCGTCGAGGTCCGAGACGGACGGGCCACATGGCACGACGGCGTGCCCGACGAGGTGCTGACCCCGGCCGACCCGGCGAAGGTCTTCAGCGGTCGGGGCCTCTCCGCGGATGCTTCCGAGTCGAGGCCGACGAAGAGGTCTGGCGGCGAGACTCGCGTCGAACAGCGTCGAGAGACCGCCCAGTCCCGCCAGGCGAGCGCTGACCTGCGCAAGCGGGTCAAGAAGCTGGAGAAGGACCTCGAGATCGCGGAGGCGAAGGTCGCAGCGCTACACGAGCAGCTGGCGGACCCGGACATCTACGACAAGCCCGAGGACGTCCATCGCCTCGCGACCCAGCACGAAGAAGCCAAGGATCTCGCCGCCCGCCTCACCGACCAGTGGGCGGTTGCCGCCGAGGACCTCGAAGCGGCAGACGACGACTGAGGGTCACGGTCAGTTCGGGCTCTCGATCTCCAACAGCACAGCATCCTCACACGACGCGAGTGCGGCCTCCTCGGCGCGAAGCGACTCCGCCCCGAACGCGACGTCCTCGACAGTCCACTCGGCACTGCCGTCACCCTTTCGCCACCGCAGCTGTTGCTCAGGCGTGACTGGCCCCACGACCTCGAGCATGTCGCCGTCTGCGCATCGAAAGGCTCGATACACACCGTCCTGCCACTCCTCGAACGCGTTGACTTCCTGCCCGCCGGAACAACTCGCACACACGATGGCAACGATGAAGATCGCACCAGTCCCTCGTCGACGTCGTCGCATGGTCAGCAATCCGTGTTGTGCAGTGTCGGCCTGCCGGTCGGTAGGGCGCGTCGGTGCTCACCCGTAGCCTTCGCCGACTGAGGAACGGGACGTAGGTCCCTGCCCGCACGGGTCCGCGGTTGCGACGATCAGGACATCCACCGACCTGGGAGGTCAGATGTCCGACTTCGCTTCACCGCTCGTCGACGAGAACGATGCACTGCGCTTTCGCCGCTGGGTGATCGCCACGGTTGTCTCGGCAGTGGTGGTTTCCGTCGGGACCGCGCTCGCGTTGAAGTCCTTCGCCCCTGTCGACCAGTGGCCGGCGGCCTTCGGACTGGGAGCCATGGTCGGCTTCTGGCTCTGCCCGCTTACCGGCGCCGTGATCGGCAACGGCTACCACGAGAGCCTGCAGAGCCGCGAGAAGCTCCTCAGCGAGCAACCCGCGCCGGAGACCCCTCAGCCGGCGGCCGGGACAGCGATTCCGCTACCTGCCGTGTCGTGACGCTCCGCATCGGCAGCGCCACTACGGTGACCGCCGATGCCACTCCCGCCCCGCCCCGACGGCCCCCTACGGGTCCTGATCGATACCGACACGGCGAACGAGATCGATGATCAGTTCGCGATCGCTTGGGCGCTGCTGTCGCCGGACAGACTGACGATCGAAGGCATCCACGCCGCACCGTTCTGCCACGGCCACTACTTCGATGCCGTGGACACTGCCGCGGAGAAGCGCGGCGGCGAGCGCACTGGGCTCGAAAAGGTAGCCGGGGCAATCGGCACCGAACGACGGGCGAAGATGACCGCGGACCGGCCCGCAGCCGAAGGCGAAGCCCGTTCCCGAGCCGAAATCCATCGACTGCTCGACACCATGAACGTCGACGCCCCGCCGGTGAAGGCCGGCAGCACGCGGTTCATGGAATCGCCGACCGACATCGTCGAGAGCGAGGCAGCCCGCCACCTGATCGAACGGTCCCACGCCGGAGACGCGCCGCTCTACGTACCGACGATCGGTGCGCCCACGAACGTGGCCGCCGCGCTACTGATGGACCCCACCATCGCCGAGAAGATCGTCGTGATCTTCCTGGCCGGCTACCCCACCGCGGTTCCCCACGGCGACGACAGCTTCAACCTGGTTCAGGACCGCCATGCGACGAACGTGCTCTTCGAGTCGGGCGTGCCGCTGGTCTATCAGCCCGGCTACCACGTGGCCGAGGTACTCGGTTTCTCCCTACCCGATGCCGATCGCTGGCTCAAGGGCCACGGCGCGCTCGGCGACCTGCTCCACGAGATCTACGTGGACAACCCGATCGACCGAGATGTCGAGAAGCTCGGTCGCAGCTGGGTGATCTGGGACATCATCGCCATCGCGTGGCTGCTCGATCCGAGTTGGGCGCCGACCTTCGAGACCGGTCGCGCTCACGTCACGGAGCGGCACACGTGGGAGCCGATCGACGGCCGGATGGACGAGGCGTTCCGGGTGCAGCGCGGGGCGATCTTCGCCGACCTGCTCGCGAAGATTCACGCCCATGGCTGACCCGATCTGGTCGCCGTCGCCCGAACGGGCAGCGGCGTCCAACCTGGCGGCGTTCGCGGCCAGGACCGGGCACGACAGCTACGAGTCGCTCCACGCCTGGTCGGTCGACGAGCCGGCCGCGTTCTGGTCCGCTGCCTGGGACGAACTCGGCGTGGTCGGCGACAAGGGGGAGACGGTGCTCGTCGAGGGCGCCACACTCGCGGAGGCGCGCTTCTTCCCCGACGCGACCCTGAACGTCGCGGAGAATCTGCTCGCGCATCGGGGTACGGAACCAGCGATGGTCTTCCGCAGCGAAGACGACTCGGTCCAGCGCACCATCAGCCGCGACGAGCTGCGCCTCCAGGTCGGCCGGTTCCAAGGCGCCATGGAACGCGCCGGCGTCGGAGTCGGCGACCGCGTCGTCGTGTGGCTCCCCAACGTCCCGGAGGCATATGCCGTCATGCTCGCCGCGGCGGCGATCGGCGCGCCGTTCTCCTCCACGTCTCCCGACTTCGGCGTCGACGGAGTGGTTGATCGATTCGGTCAGATCGAGCCGAAGCTGCTCTTCGCCTGCGACGCGTACCTCTACGGGGGAACCGTCCACGACCGACTCGCCCCACTCGCGGAGATCCGTGCTGCGCTACCCACGCTCGAGCACGTGATCGTGGTGCCGTTCTTCGGCGACGGCGGAACTGGCGACGTGCCGGACGCCATCACCCTCAACAGCTTCCTCGACGGAGTCGAGCCCCGGGAACCGGCCTTCAACCCGCTGCCGTTCGATCACCCCTGGTACATCCTGTTCAGCTCCGGAACCACCGGAAAGCCGAAGTGCATCGTGCACCGCGCCGGCGGCGTGCTGCTCAAGCACGTCGTGGAGCACCAGCTGCATTGTGATGTCCGGCCGGGTGACCGCGTCTTCTACTTCACGACTGCCGGTTGGATGATGTGGAACTGGCTCGCCTCCGGTCTGGCCGCCGGCGCCACGCTGGTGCTCTACGACGGGTCGCCGTTTCACCCCGATGGCAACCGGCTCTTCGACCTCGCCGATGCAACGGACATCACCCTGTTCGGCACCTCGGCCAAATTCATCGAGGCACTAGGCAAGTCCGACCTCTCCCCGATCGAGACACACGACCTCTCATCGATCCGCACGCTCACGTCCACCGGATCCACTCTCGTCCCCGAGGGGTTCCACACGGTCCACGATCGGATCAAGGCGGACATCCATCTCGCTTCCATCTCCGGCGGAACGGATCTCTGCGGCTGCCTCGTGGCCGGCGACCCGACGAGCCTGGTCTTCGCCGGCGAGATCCAGCGCGCCACGCTGGGCCTCGACATCGATGTGGTCGACGAACTCGGCAACCCTGTCGGCGCAGGCGTCCGGGGGGAGCTGGCGTGCCGCAACGCGTTTCCCTCGATGCCGCTCGGGTTCCACAACGATCCTGGCGACGCCCGGTACCACGCCGCCTACTTCGAACGCATTCCCGGCCTGTGGCATCAGGGTGACTTCGCCGAGTGGACAGACGCCGGCGGCATCGTCATTCATGGCCGAAGCGACGCGACGCTCAACCCGGGCGGGGTTCGGATCGGCACGGCCGAGATCTACCGCCAGGTCGACAAGGTCCCGGGCGTGGTCGAGGCGATCGTGATCGGCCAGCAGGTCGAGGGCGACACGCGGGTCGTGCTCTTCGTCGTATTGACGGAAGGGCGAGTCCTCGACGACGCGCTCGTGGCCCAGATCAAGGGCGAGGTGCGAGCCGGCGCGACGCCGCGCCACGTTCCCGCCATGATCGGTCAGGTGGCGGAGATCCCGCGCACACGGAGCGGCAAGATCGTGGAGCTCGCGGTGCGCGCCGTCGTGCACGGCGATGAGGTCAAGAACACCGAGGCGCTCGCCAACCCGGACGCGCTGGAGCACTTCCGAAATCACCCTGCCCTGTCGTAGCCTCGCGTGATGGCCTCCATCGACGTCTCCACCGGCATGACCCTCGAGTACGACATCCGGGGAGAAGGCGAACCGATCCTCTTCGTGATGGGGCTCGCCGGCCAGCTCATCGACTACGAAGAGGAATTCGTCGACCTGTTCGTCGCCGAGGGCCACCAGGCCATTCGCTTCGACAACCGTGACGTCGGCCTGTCGACGCAGACCGACTGGGAGCCGCCGAGCCAGAACAGGTCGATCTTCTCGATGCTCGCCCGCCGCCCGCTGAAGGGCGTCGGCTACACCGTCGAGGACATGGCGGCCGACGCGGCCGCACTGCTCGAGGCGCTCGGCATCGAGTCCGCCCACATCGTCGGCGTGTCGATGGGCGGCATGATCACCCAGGCGATGGCCATCAATCACCCGTCGAAGGTCAAGAGCATCTGCTCGATCATGAGCAACACGGGCGACCGCAAGAACGGCGGCATCGCGTTCTCGCTCATGCGCAAGCTCGGCCGCCGACCCGAGCCCACTCTCGATAACTTCGTGGACCTCTCGGTGACCACATTCGAGGCGATCAGCGGCGAGCATTTCGACGACGAGACGCACCGCAAGCAGGCACACGAGGGGATGACACGAAGCTTCACGCCCGAAGGCGTCGCCCGTCAGACCGCGGCGATCGGCGGCAGCCCGAACCGCACGAAGCGGCTCCGCAACGTCACTGTGCCGGCACTCGTCATCCATGGCCTGCAGGACCCGCTGGTGAAGCCGACCGGTGGCATCGCGACCGCCCAGGCCATTCCCGGATCCCGGCTGCTCATGTTCGGCGACATGGGCCACGACCTGCCTCGCCCCCGCTGGCACGAGATCCGCGACGCGATTCTCCAGAACATCGGTCGCGTGTAGCCGCTGGGCACCCCAAGACGCGCGTGTTACCCGCTGGTAACCAAAGCGCGACCAGGGGCGCCGTGCGGCGATCGAAGCGACTTCTACGGCTGGCAGCGGCTCTTCTCGGCGTCTCCCTGATCGCGGCCGCGTGCGACCCGAACCCCGCGACCGAGGAGGCGTACGAGCTCGGCAGCAACGGTGGTGACCCCGTCATCATCGTCGCGGGCACATTCAGCCCGGCCATCGCGAACGAGGCGTTTCTCGGCAATGCCATCGAGGCGACCGGCCACACCCACTGCGTCTTCGAGCTGAAGGGCGACGACAACCTCGGGAACCTTCCCGGCACGCAGCCGATCGAACTGTCCGCGGGCGCGCTCGCGCTGTTCGTCGAGGACGTCCTGGTGTGGTCCGGCGAGACCCAGGCGGACCTGGTGGGGCACTCACAGGGCGCCCTCGCGGCGCGGTACTACATCAAGAACTTCGGGGGAGCGGCCAAGGTCGACACGTTTGTCTCACTCGCCGGGCCGAACGAGGGCACCGACGTCATCGGGCTCATCACCTTCCTGACCGGCCCACTCCTCGCGCCGTTCGGTGTCGGCTGTGAGACGATCTGGCCCTGCGTCCAGATGGAGGAGGGATCGACGTTCCTCACGGACCTCAACGCCGGTGACATGACGCCGGGTCCAGTCGACTACTACGCGTTCTACACCGACAACGACGAGCTCGTTTGGTACTGGGGATCCGGACCGTTCGGCATCCCGGTCGTGAAGTTCGACAACGCCGAACTCGGTCCCAGGGCCACCAACGTGCAAGTGGATGACATGTGCCCGTTCCGCGTCGTGGGACACGTCGGCATGATCATCGATCCCGTCCCGATCCACATGACGCTCGACGCACTGGCCGACCGCCCGATCGACGTCCCGTTCCTGACCTGCCTGCTGCCGCCCGTGGTGATCTAGCTCAACCGAGGTGCTCCACGAGCCAGTCGTGGACGTCGGAGTATTCAGCGAGGCGAGCCGTGCGCCAGTCGGCGAACGCCCCTGATGAGACCGACTTCGGCGTGGGAACCGGCGAGCGCACCTGGAACATTTTGTGACGCTACAGGTCGCCGCGGGGATGGTCATCGGGCCACGGCTTCGGGACCTTCTTGAGTGCCTGGCCGGCGACATCGAGGTCATACGCCTTCGCCAGCTTGTCGATCGCCTTCTGGAGCGGCGCGCCCGAGTCCTCCCCAACCGCTGTCCACCACGCGTCGACGTCGGCGATCACCATTCCTGACGCGAACCCGACGGTCGACTGAGACAGACGGATGTTGAGCGTGGGCGCCATCTTCTTGTTGTCGCCCTGCCACCACTTCATCAAGAGGTGATCCTTGTAGGGCGAGGCGTCCGGGTTGAACCGCAGATCGTTGTTGATCGGCGAGATCGACCCGTTGGTCTTGGGCTGGCCGACGAGCAGCGGCGAGCCCGCTTCCTGCAGCCGGTCGGTCATCGCATCGACGAAGTCCTTCGCGGGTTGGGCGACCTCGGCGTCGTGCTGCTTCTTGTTGGCCTGGAACCAGTCGCAGTCCTTGCTCCCGAGGGTGGTGAGGAAGGCAAGACCGCTCTGGGGGAATACGGTGAAGGTCATGACGGGATCGTAGAGTGCCGCCATGGTTGCGTCAGAGGGAACAGTTACGCCGACGATCATCGATGATCCGGCCAACATCACCGGTCATTGGCTCCAGAGGATCCTCGAAGCGAACGGCCACGACGTCGAGATCACCTCCATCAGCCGGGAGGCCGTCGGCACCGGCCAGATGGCGCACAACGAGCGCTACAAGATCCTCTACGCGGGCGATACCGACGGGCCCGCTTCGGTCGTGATCAAGTTCCCGTCACCCAGCGAGGAGAGCCGTGCTGCTGGCGCCTCCGGCGGATATCGCAACGAGGTGAACTTCTACCTAGAGCTGGCGCCCGACCTCGACGTAGTCGTGCCGGACTGCCTCTATGGCGCCGTCACCGAGGACTCCTCGGCGTTCACACTCATCCTGGAGGACCTCGCGCCGGCGCGGCAGGGAGACCAGATCGCCGGTGGGACGGACGACCAGATTCTCATCGCGGCCGAGAACCTGGCGGGGCTGCACGCCCCCCGCTGGGGAGATCCGACGCTGGGCGACATCGAGTGGCTGCAAGCCAGCGGCGGGGATGCGATCGCCTATGTGGAGCTGTTCACGCCGATGTTCATCGAGCGCTACGACGCCCGGCTCTCCGATGACGCCAAGCGTGTCTTCACGGAGTTCGGGGCGAAGGTCGGGAACTGGATCGACCGCGAGCCCTCCGTCCACACACTCGTCCATGGCGACTACCGCCTCGACAATCTCATGTTCGCTTCGGCCTACGGCGGAGCGCCGGTGAGCGCGGTCGACTGGCAGACCGTTGGCGTGGCGGCGGGCGGGCGTGACCTCGGGTACCTGCTCGGCAACAGCGCGGACGCTGACGACCGTCGGCGCCATGAGCCCGAAGCGCTCGACCGCTACCGCGCGGCCATGACTGCGGCCGGCGTCGACCTCAGCGCCGACGACGTGATGGCGCAGTACCGCCATGGCACGTTTCAGGGCCCCTTCATCACCATGCTCGGGTCGATCGCAGTCGGACAGACCGATCGGGGCGACGACATGTTCATGGCGATGGCCGAGCGCTCGGCTGCCCAGATCGTCGATCTCGAAGCCCTGGACGTCATCAGCTGACCGAATGACGATCGGCACTCGAGACCGAACTTCGAGCCTCTCGGAGCAGGTCGGCGATGAACACGCCGAGCGCCGACCAGATGATCACGTACCCGACGACCTGACCGCCGCTCCAGGATTCGTCGTAGACGGCGACCCCGAGGATGAACTGGAGTGTCGGCGCGATGAACTGCAACATCCCCACGAGCCAGAGCTCGATCCGCCGTGCTGCGGTCGCGAAGAGCAGCAGCGGCGCCGCGGTCATCACGCCGGCTCCGAGCAGCCACACGTCGCGGGCCGGGACCGAGACCCCGACGACGCCGTCGCCCGCGGCGGCACGAAACGCCAGAGCCGCGAGGGCAATGGGCACGAGGACGAACATCTCGAGCGTCAGACCGTCGAGCGAGCCGGCCGGCGACGTCTTGCGGATCAGGCCATAGAGACCGAAGGTGGCCGCGAGCGAGAGCGAGACCCAGGGCAGGGTCCCTACGTCGAACGCCAGGACGATCACACCAACGGTCGCGATCGCCACCGACACCAGCGGGCCCACTCGGAGCCGCTCACGTAGCACGACGATCCCGAGAACGACGCTGACGAGCGGATTGATGAAATACCCGAGGCTCGATTCGAGCACTCGTTCGTCGTTGACGGCCCAGACGAAGATCAACCAGTTCGTGCCCAGGGTCAGCGCCGTGAGGACGAACATCGCCGCGGAACGCAGATCGGTGATGTGCGAGCGCAACCGCCCGAAGCTCCGGCCGAAGAGGTGCAGCGCCAGAAGAAGGAGCACCGTCGAAACGGTGCGGGCGAGGACGACGTCGATCGACGCGACATCATCCACGAGACGCCAGTAGATCGGCGACAACCCCCACAGCACATACGCCGACAGCCCGATCAGCACGCCCCGGTTCATGCGCGCACGCTACCGGTCGGCGGGAGGAAGCCCCTCGACAAATTCGGCTACGTCGGCCGGCCTGGTGAAGTGGTGCACATCGAGGTGAGACCACGCTTCGCTCGCGATGTGCTGCGGCGTCTCCCGCCGATACTTCGGGTGGTACACCCAGGTCCAGCGAATGACGTTTCGCGCGGGGTCCCAACGCCAGAAGTTGTTGATCGGCTCGCGGATCCCGTTGCCGAACAGCTCCTCACGACGAACGAATCGGCGGATGGTCCGCTTCGCCACCCGCCATGTCGTCCGCACCCGGCCCTGGTCGAGGAACACCAGCGTGTCGGCCCGCTCGATGTGCAGGTTCTTCGACTTCGTGACGTAGTTGCCGCACGTCACCCAGCCTTGAGGGGCAGCGTCCATTCGAGCGACGAGACCCGCCCGAAACTCCTCGTCCGTTGCCGAGCCGAGGTGGGTCACGTGGAAGAGACTGTCGAGCTCGATGTGGACAAGGCCGAGCCGCTCCGCGAGGAGCGCGGCGAGCGTGGTCTTGCCGTTCCCCGGCCCTCCCATCACCATGATCCGCTGCACTCATTCGAGCCTAGATCACACCGAGTCAGTTCTTTTGTTGAACTGACTCCACGACGCAACTAGACCGGAGGCACGAGCGAGCACGAGGAGCCCCCAATGACCGACACGGCAGCAACGGATTCGACCGAGCCGATCTGGCATCAGACGGCCTGCAACCTGTGCAGCATCAACTGCGGTGTCGAGATCAAGCTGGCCGACGACGGGCGCACATTCGCCCGTGTGCGCGGCGACAAGGCCAACCCGGCCAGCCTCGGTTACACGTGCGAGAAGGCACTCCGCCTCGACCATTACCAGAACGGTCCGCACCGCCTCACCAGCCCGATGCGGCGTACCGCGGACGGCAGCTACGAGGAGATCGACTGGGACACGGCGATCCGTGAGGTCGCGGCCGGGCTCGCCAAGGTCCGGGACGAGCACGGCGGCGAGACGATCTTCTATTACGGCGGAGGCGGTCAGGGGAACCACCTCCCCGGCGGCTACTCGGGCGGCACCCGCAAAGCGCTCGGTATGAAGTACTCCTCCAACGCGCTCGCCCAGGAGAAGACGGGCGAGTTCTGGGTCGACGGTCAGCTCTTCGGCGCGATGTCGTGCCACACAACGCCCGACATGGAGCACACGGCCTGCGCAGTCTTCCTCGGCAAGAACCCCTGGCATTCCCACGGCATCCCGCGGGCTCGCACGGTGATCAAGGAGATCGCGAACGATCCGGATCGCACGCTCATCATCATCGACCCCCGCGTCACCGAGTCCGCCGAACTCGCCGACATCCACCTGCAGGTCCGCCCCGGCGGCGACGCCTGGCTGCTCGGCGCGATGCTCACGATCCTTCTCACCGAGGACCTCGCTGATCGCGGCTACCTCGCCGAGCGGGCGAACCGTCTCGACGACCTCGAGGCGCTCCTCGCAGACGTCGACCTCGACGAGTGGGCCGACAAGGCTGGCATCCCCCTCGACGAGATCCGCACTGCCACCCGAACCATCGCCGAAGCCGAGAGCTGCGCGATCTTCGAGGACCTCGGCATCCAGATGGCCCCGCACTCCACGCTCAACTCGTGGCTCGAGAAGCTGATCTTCATCATCACCGGCAACTTCGGGGTGAAGGGCGGCATGAACCTCCACACCGCGTTCGGCAAGCTCGCCGGCGGCGGTGGTGGCGGCACCCGCCTGACCCCGGTCGGCGAACACCGCATCCTCAGTGGCCTCATGCCGTGCAACGGCATCCCCGACGAGATCCTCACGACCCACCCGGATCGGCTCCGGGCCGCGTTCGTTGAGTCGTCCAACCCGGTTCACTCCCTCGCCGACTCACCCCGCTGGCGTGAAGCGTTCGAGGCACTGGAGTTCTCCGTGGTCGTCGATGTCGCGATGACGGAAACCGGGCTGTGCGCCGACTACGTGCTCCCCGCCAGCTCCCAGTACGAGAAGGCCGAAGCGACGTTCTTCACACTGGAGTTCCCCGAAAACTACTTCCACCTGCGTCCACCACTGGTTGCCCCGCTGGAGGGCACGCTCCCCGAGCCGGAGATTCATCGCCGGCTGTGCCGCGAGCTGGGCGCCTACTCGGACGACGACCTCGCCCCGCTCCACGAAGCCGCCGCGGAAGGGCTCGACGCCTACGCCGCTGCCTTCTTCGATGTGATCGGCGCCAACCCGGACCTCGGCAAGTTCCTCCCGAGCGTGCTCTACGAAACGCTGGGGCCGGTCATGCCGGAGGGCATGGAATCCGCGGCCGCCGTGTGGGGCCTGGCGCAGACGTTCGTGGCCGGCAACGCCGAGTCCGCCGCCCGGGCCGGGTACACCGACGGCAACCAGTTGTTCGACGCGATCATCACCTCACCGAGCGGTGTGGCGTTCTCGTCTGATCCCTACGACGTCACTTGGGAGCGCATGCGCTACGAGGACAAGAAGATCAACCTCGTCGTCGACGAGTTGGTCGACGAGTTCCGCACCCTCGCCGACGAGGACTCCCGGGTGAAGGACGACCAGTTCCCGTTCATCCTCGCCGCCGGCGAGCGCCGCTCGTCCACCGCCAACACCGCGATGCGCGACCCGGAGTGGCGCCGCAAGCACCCGACCACCGGGTTGCGCCTCTGCACCGAGGACGCTGAGGCGCTCGGGGTCGAGGACGGCGCCAAGATCCGGATCGTCACCAAGCGGGGTGAGACGGTGAGCAACGTCGAGATCTCCGACTCCATGCGGCCCGGCCACATCTCGCTGCCGAACGGGCAGGGCCTCTCCTACCCGGACGCGGATCCCGAGATCGATCTCGGCGTGAGCCCCAACGAGCTCACCTCCATCGAGGACCGGGACTGGTTTGCCGGGACGCCTCACCACAAGCACGTCCGCGCCCGTCTCGAGCGGGTCTAGGGGTCGGCAGCAATGAGACGAACCCGATTCGACGACGCGGAGTGCCCGATCGCTCGGGTCACCGATCTGTTCGGTGAATGGTGGACGCCGCTCGTCCTTCGCGACGCCATGTACGGCATCACGAAGTTCGAGGACTTCCAACACGAACTCGGCGTGAGCCGAGCGATCCTCACCGCGCGGCTCAGTCGGCTGGTGGACGAGGGCTACATGGACAAGGTGCCGTACCAAGACCGACCGGTTCGCCACGAGTACGTGCTGACCGACAAGGGGCGCGCCATGTGGGACGTCCTCGCGGTGATGTGGCGCTTCGGCGAGGAGCACCTCTGGGAGGACGGCGAACAGCCGCTCGTCGAGCTGGCGTTCCGCGACACCAAGGAACGCGTGCGCCCCGTCGTCGTCGACGAAGCCACCGGTCGCCCCGTCGACCTCGCCGCCATCCGCATCCGCTCGCGGACCCGCACCCGCCGCTAACCCCCGCTACATCTGGTGTCAGACACCCGCTACATCTCGGCGCGGGAACCGATTGAGCGCGCGGTTCGTCTGAGCCACATGCGCAAACGCCGAGTTGTGGTCACCGTCCTTGCTGTCATGGTGAGCATTCCTGCGATGCAGGGGCCTGCCGCCGCGGATTGTGCCGGGCCGACCCCCGAACTCGAGGCCGGGGAGTATCTCCCGGGCGAGCCAGTGCCGGTTTCCGGGCAGTGGTTCGGCGACAACTGCTACGACACCGGCCCACCGCCCGAAGGCGAGGACGTGCTGGGCAAGCCCATCGCTGACATCGACGTCTGATTCGTCCAGGGCGAGACCGAATGGCTCGTCGCTCGCGGCGGCGCCGATTCGGAGTACGCATGGTCGGCAGCGCCGGCCGTTCCCCACGATGCGACGCCCGGAGAACTCAACGTCGTTCTCCGCTACTCCGGCTGGGGCGGACAACCGCAGGAGTGGGATCTGGGGACGATCACCGTCCTCGAGGGCGAACCCGTGGGTACAGCAGCCACGGAACCGTTGACCTTCGGGCCCAGCAGCCTCGAACGCCCAGTGGACGAGGCGCCCGACCCTCTTGACGAACCGGAGCAGGGCGCCGTGCCGGCCGAGGAACCTCCGGTTGAGGCCGAGGTGCCCGTCGAAGATCCCGAGACTGAACCGACGCCGGAGCCTGAGCCAGGCGATGACAAGTCGACCGATCGTGGCCGCAATATCACCATCGGTGTGGCCATCGCCGCAGCCGCAGTCGGCGGTCTGCTCGTGCTCTCGAAGAAGCGCTAGCCCGCCGGGTCCTGGTCGAAGTAGCCGGCCAACGCGGCATAGAGATCAGGGTCGCGGTCGAGCAACTCGTCGCCCCGTTCGAAGAAATCCTCCGTGGCTTCCGCAAAGAACTCCACCGGGCTTGTCGCCCCGTACTTGTCGATGAGCATCTGCCGTCGACGCCGCCCCCTGGCCTTGCGAAGCCGCCGATACGACCGCCCTGCGGCCTCGGGCCGCCGCGAGGGCTGGCTGAGCAACATCCACATGGGCGCCCGAAACCCGGACGACGGCTCGTTCGTGATGGTCGGGAAGACCTTCAAGGGGATGACCGACGAGATGCTGCGGTGGCAGACCGAGCGCTTCGGCGAGCTGGCTATCGACGACAACGGTTGGCAAGTGATGCTCCAGCCGGAACAGGTCGTGGAGATCGCGCTCGACGGGGTGCAGCGCTCGACGAAGTACGCCGGGGGTGTCGCCCTCCGGTTCGCCCGAGTGGTCCGCTACCGCGATGACAAGACGCCCGCGGAGGCCGACTCCATCGCGACCGTTCAGGCCATGCTCGGATGACGAACCGTCAGAAGAAGGCGATGGCCTTCATCGGAGCACTGCTCCTCGTCTGTGGCCTCGGGCTGTGGTTCGTCAACACCGAGTCGCTGTCGTTCCCCTACCAGGACGAGGCGATCGTGCTCGCTCAAGGCGAGACCGTCGACATCGACATAGAGGGAAACTGCCTGCCGAACCTTTCGATCCGCTACCGCTCGTCATTTCTCGGCCGCTGACAGCAGACGCACGTCAACAGCCGACCCGACATCATCCGCTGGTACGACATCAGCAGCCGCTCGTACGCCTCAACGTTGGAGTGTCGAAGCGGCCCGTGGACCGTCGGCGCACCGGAGGACTCCGAGCCGGGGCGGATCGCCGTCTGCGGATCAGGAAACGGGCACTGTGTCGAGATCCGTGTCGTTCGGGCAGACTGAGCGCCATGCCGGATGTCGCCCCCCTCGAGACCACCACGACAACCGAGGAGACCGTCACCAATCCGGTGACCGATGACGGCGACCACGATCGCTTCGCGCACTACGCCCGCAAGGCCGACATCACCCGAGCCACCGTCGAAGGCACGCCGGTGATGGCGATCTGCGGAAAGGTCTGGGTGCCGAGCCGGGACCCATCGAAGTACCCGATCTGCAAGACGTGCGCGGACATCAAGTCCAAACTCGACACCCGCAACAACAACTAGTTCGCCAGAGAAAGCAGAACTCCAATGAAGATCTCGATCAACGGCAGCTCCGAGCTGATGCATGCGGACATTCCCCGTCTCGTCGCGCACGCGAAGGCCGCGGCCGAGGACGGCATGTCGGGCTGGTGGCTCGCGCAGGTCGGCCTCGTCGACGCGCTCACCGTCCTGGCCCTCGCCGGCGAGAGCACTGGCGACATGGAGCTCGGCACGGCGGTGAACGCAACGTTCCCGATCCACCCCACCGCTCTGGCCTCAAAGGCACTCACGACGCAGGCCGCCGTCGGCGGGCGTCTCACCCTCGGACTCGGCGTGAACCACGCTCCGGTCGTCGACCACACGTGGGGCATGGCGTTCGAGAAACCCATTCGCCACATGCGCGACTACCTCTCCTGCCTGCAGCCGCTCCTCGAAACCGGCGCCTCGGACTACGCGGGCGAGGACTACACAGCTCGGTTCGAAGGCGTGCGTCCCGCTCAGCAGACGCCGGGGCTCGTGCTCGCGGCCATGGGGCCGCAGATGCTCAAGGTCGCCGGCGCCCGCACCGACGGCACGCTGCTCTGGATGACCGGTGAGAAGGCCATCGCCTCGCAGATCGCGCCGAAGGTCACCGAAGCCGCCGCGGCGGCCGATCGAGTTGCGCCGCGGGTCATCTGCTCGCTGCCCATCGCCGTCACCGACGACGAGGGCGGCATGCGCGACTTCGTCGGGCAGATCCTTGCCGGCTACGGCGATCTTCCGTCGTACCGAGCGATGATGGACATCGATGGCCACGCCGGTCCGGGCGAAGCGATGATCTGCGGCGACGAGGCTTCCGTGCGCCAGCAGCTGGCTGCGCTCGAAGCCGTCGGCGCGACCGAATTCGCGGCCGCGGAGATCGGTGGCAGCAGCGAGGACTTCGCTCGCACCCGGGCCCTTCTCCGCGAGGTCAACGCCGCAGGCTGAGGTTCACTTCGGCCGATTCCTGCCGATGGGAACCACATGGTCCGCCGCGCCCGCGCTGCCGTTTCCCGGTTCGCTCCGCAACTCATGGTCGTCGCGCTTCTCGCGCTCGTCCTCCTGAGCAGCGCGCCAGCCGTCGCGCAAGACGGGGACCAGGGACCGCTCGAACTCCTCGAGGAACCGCCGTTCGGCGCACCCGACCCGAACCAGCCGCCATTCCCGAACGACTTTCCCGAGGGCTTCCCGGACATCGCGGACATGTGGGACCCGATCCTGTCGGACGCTGCACTCGCCGAGCTGTTCCTGGAGATCGCCCTCCTCGACCATCTCGACGCCTTCACTGCAGCGCCACCAGAGTTCGTCTCGATCCGCAACGCGTACAGCCCATGGCCGGCGGACGCGAGCCGCGAGGACGTCGTCGAGCTGTTGAAGGTGGTCGACCGACGGCTCGCCGAGATCAAGAACGACATCAACGACGTCATCGGACCAGTCCCCTCCCTGGCCAGGCCGCTCGACGAAATCAGCCAGAACGACATGATCCGAATCATCGATGGTGTGACCGACGTGGTTCCGAGCGGCCCGTACGTCGGCGCGGTCCACGACCTCCTGACGCTCGGCGACGCCGCTGCGTTGAGAGAGATCGGGGAACTGCAGAGCGTCGTCGACGAGATCCTCCCGTTGGCGCTCGCCGACCTCGCCGACTCGGCGGACATTCCGGTGCTGCATCAGCAGGTCGGCGACCTCCAGAACCAGAACGCCGTGATCCAAACGCGGCTCGACGCGCTGGACGGCGGCGAAGGCGGCAACGGTTCGCCGTGGCTGACGATTCTGGCGATCGCCGGGGTCGGCCTCCTTGCCGGGGTTGTCCTCAGCATGCTGCTGCTGCGCCGCCGACGGGGCGGCCGCCCGCCGGCGAACGACCGCATCACCGAGCAGATCTTCGAGGCACATCGCCGCCTCTCAGGCGCACTCGATGAGGACCACGTCGCCGAGATCGGCACCGCCACTGCTGCGCAGATCACCGACTCGCTCGATGCGATGGTCTTCCGAGTCGCCGATGACGGCATTCGCCGCACCGGGCAGGACAACGTGATCACTCGCTCCGCCCTCATGCGAGTGGTCGAGACCGCCCAACCACTCATGGACGAAGTCGTCGGCGACGCGGCCGCCGGGACTGCCGCCGTCTGCGTCGTGCCGCTAGTGAGCGACTCGATGATGACCGGCATCCTCGCTGTCCGTCGGGAACTCGATCGACCGTACGACAACGACGACCGCCACCAGCTCGAGCTGCTCGCCCCCGCCCGCGGTGGCGCGCTGCTGTCCGCCGATCAGCTCGACTCGTTCGAGAACCTGGCGATGGTGAACGGACTCACGTCGCTCGGCAACCGGCGGCGCCTCGACGGCGACCTGGAGACGGCGCTGGCGTCGGCGCTCGCGAACGACCTCCCGGTGGCCTTCGCGATGATCGACGTCGACCACTTCAAACAGTTCAACGACACCCACGGCCACGAAGCGGGCGACGTTGCGCTGCAGACCGTCGCACGAGTCATCGAACGCCACGTCCGAGCAAGCGACATTGTGTATCGCTATGGCGGCGAGGAGTTCTCCGTTCTGCTCCCGGGAGCCACCGTCGAGGAGGCTCGGCAGGCCGGCGAACGGATGCGCGCCGCGATCGAGCATGCGGGTATCGCCGGCGGCGGGAGCCAGCCAGGCGGATGCCTGACCATCTCCGTGGGCATTTCGACACTCGAGTCCGGGCCGGCCGAAGAGCTGAAGAGCCGAGCCGACGAGGCGCTCTACGAAGCGAAGGCCGCGGGCCGGAACCGCAGCATTCTCGCCTGAGGAACCGGCGACCGAACCGTGCAAACGGGCCGGTGACCTGCGAGGATCAGAGCCGCGTCGGCAATAAGGGCCCGGCGCCGAAGTTCGCGCATCAGGAGTTCATTGTGAAGGTCGCTGTCGTCTACGAAAGCCGCACCGGCAACACCGCCCGTGCCGCAGAACTGATCGGCGCCGCCGCCGAGTCGCTCGGGCACGAGGTGGGTGTCTGGCCGTCGCGCCATGCGAACCTGGACTTCCTGACGGAGGCCGACATGGTCTTCATGGGGACCTGGACCGACGGCATCGTCATCGGCGGCCATCGCCCCGGCGATGCAGGCCGCCTGCTCGACCTCCCCGGGATCTGGGGCAAGCCCACAGCGGGATTTCTCACCTACGCGATCCACGCCGGCAAGGTCATCGACGGGCTGGCCGACGTCGTGAAGCTGCGCGGCGGCGACTGGATCGGCGGCAACATCTTCAAGCGCAACAAACTCCCGGACGGGATCGCCGGGTACGTCGTGGCCGCCCTCGACGAGGCGGCTGACCGCCTCAGCATCGCCGCCGACGCATGACCCGGCGCGTCGTCGTCTGGGGCACCGGCAACGTCGGTCGCACCTCCATCCGCACCGTGCTCGCCCACGCCGACCTCGAGTTGGTCGACGTGATCGTCCATGCGCCGGAGAAGGTCGGGCGTGATGCCGGCGAGCTCGCCGACATCGGCACGACGGGAGTGCTCGCCACCGACGACATCCAAGCAGTTCTCGATCGTGGCCCTGACGCGATTGTCTACGCGGCGAGCGGCGACACCCGCCCGGCCGAGGCACTCGACGATGTTCTGCGCACGCTTCGGGCGGGGGCCAGCGTCGTCACCCCCGCCATCTACGGCCTCCTGCATCCGGCGTCGGCCGATCCGCGGCTGCGGGCTCAGGTCGACGAAGCCTGCGAGGAGGGTGGATCGAGCTTCTACGTCTCCGGCATCGACCCGGGCTGGGCACAGGACATCCTGCCGCTGCTCATCTCCGGCGTCGGCGGACAGATCGACGAGATCCGGATGCAGGAGCTCTTCGACTACTCGACGTACGACGCACCGGAGATAGTTCGCGAGGTGATCGGTTTCGGGAAGCCGATGGACTTCCTGCCACCCATGCTGATCCCGTCGGTGCCCACCATGATCTGGGGCCCGATGATCCGCACGGTCGCCGACGGTCTCGGCGTCGAACTCGACGACATCACCGAGTCGGTCGAACGGCTTCCGCTCGAGGCCGACGTGGAAACGATCCAGGGCCTGTTCGAGGCCGGTACCCAGGGCGCATTCCGCTTCGAGGTGACCGGTATCGTGGACGGCGCGCCCCGACTCGTCGTCGAACACGTCACCCGTATCTCGCCGGAACTCGTCCCCCACTGGCCCCAGCCCGGTCCGGGAAAGGCCGGCGAACATCGCCTCGTCATCGAAGGGCGACCGCGGATCGAGCTGTCGATCCACGCCACGGACGGCACCGACAACCCGGCCGACGGCGGCAATGCAACTGCGGCCGCCCGCCTCGTGAACGCCATCCCCGCCTTGGTTGACGCCGCTCCCGGCGTCAAGGGAACCGGCGATCTGCCGCCCGTCGTAGGTGGCGGGCTCGGCGCAGTTCTGCCGGCCTGACGAGCGCGAGTACTCTTTTCAGTACCCAGCGCCACGTTTCAGATTGGTGACGATCGGGAACCTCGCGGTGACGACGAGCGTCTTGAATGCGACCCTTCTCTTCGAGGCACCTCCCCATGCGTACTCATCTTCAAGGAATCACTCTTCTCGCATTGTTGCTGGCGGCCGTCTGGGGCGCCGTGCAGCTCGCGTCCCCCGCCCTGAGCAGCGCGCTCGGCGAGGACGGCGCCGTCGTCGCGGAGTCGAGTGACGACCGCATCGACCTCACGGCCGACTCCGAACCCGAAGCACCGCTCACCGACCCCGAAAAGCTCCGCCTCCAGTTCAACCTCTTGCGAGGCGGGTTCTTCGAGGACATCAACGCGGTCGACGGCTACATCGGCCCCGGAACTCGCAAGGCGATGGCGGAGGCCGCCCAGGCCTGGGGGCTCGACGCTCCAAGCGACCGAGAGCTCTTCGACCATACCGAGCTCCTCTACGCCGACCAGCTGTTCCTCGGTTGACCCTCGCTGTCATCGCGCCATGATGGCTGCGTGAGCGACGCCCCACCCGAGCCGACCGCGGCGATGACCTATCGCCCATCGCACCCGCTCGACATCGGGTTCGCGGTCCTCGGGGCGAAGACCGTGCGGCGCCGCGCGGGCGTCTACTGGTGGACCACCGAGACCCCAGAAGGCAGCGCGGTCGTCACGTTCCGCGAGGGCTCCGGTCTCGTTCGAGCCGACAGCTGGGCCCCGGCACCGACTGGGCGCTGACGCAGCTGCCGGCGCTGCTCGGCGCTGACGACGACCCGTCCGACTTCCGAACCGACCACCCCGCGCTGCGCAACCTGGCCAGCCAGTTCACGTCACTGCGAATCGGTGCGACCGGCCGGTGGTACGAAGCGCTGGCGACGTCCGCCATCGGCCAGCGAGTCGTCACCGCCGACGCGAGGGCCAGTCGGACGGCTCTGTCGACCCGCTACGGCAATCGGGCGCCGGTCGGCCCGGCCCATTCGTTCCCGTCGCCCGCCGCGCTCCTCGCCCTCGCTGATCACGAGTTCCACACTGCGGGTATCGAACGCAGCCGAGCCCGGGTTCTGCGAGTGGCAGCGAAGTATGCGGACCGAATCGAACGCCTCCACGAGATCCCGGCTGCCGACGCGACCGAGTGGCTCCAACGGCTTCCCGGCATCGGTCCGTGGACGACGGGACTCACCACCGCAGTCGCGGGCGGTGATGCAAACGCCGTCCCCGTCGGCGACCTCCACATTCCCCGCATGGTCAGCTCCGCGCTGACGGGCGAGGAAGGCGGCGATCAAGAGATGCTCGACGCGCTGGAGCCGTTCGCGGGGCATCGTCAGCGCGTGGTTCGGCTCGTGAAGATGGGCGGCGGCGGCTAAGAGAACCACCGGCCCCAGCCGTTCCGCCATGACATAAGCCGGATTTGACGGCGAGGAGTCACGAGCCGGATTTGACGGCGGGGAGTCACTAGCCGGACCTGACGGCCCGTCGCTGGCGATAGCCGACCGTCTTCTCGATGTAGTCGCAGGCATCAGGGGTGGAGCAGTTCGTCTCCCCATGGTCGACGACGACCTCGCCGATGTGGCGGCCCGCGCTCATCGCGAGCCGCTGAAGAGCAGCGTTGCGAAGGGCGATGCAGATGAGCGCCATGTTCATCTCGTGACGAACCCGATTGGGACGGTCGTGGATCTCCTCCTCGACCTGGCGGACGAGGCCTCGCAGGTCGGCGATCGACCACAGATCCTCGTCTTCACACGTGCGCGCGAGCACGCCCCAGCCGGCACTCGCGACCCATTCACCCTTGCGGTCGCGCCAGGCATCGCAGCGGCCTCCTGCCACGGGAGACTCGGCAACGACATCCGCCACGGCGCCCGCCGTCTGATAACAGACGGCGGCGCGAGCCCAGCCGTCGGCCAGCTTGGTGGTGAACTCGCCCGGGTCGACCACCTTCGCCGCCAGCATGCGCGCGTCGTGGTTGCCGCTGTCCCACAGCGCGAGGCCGAGCTCGTGGTCGGTCTTGATCTTCTTCTCGAGCTTGCCGAGCGCGCCGTAGCTCACACCGAACATCGGCTCCTGTGCGCCGTGTCGCGCGTAGATCTTGCGATTCTGCGCGGTGCCTTCGGCTTCGAGTGTCGACATGACCTCGTCGAGTTCCATTCCGGCGACGGTAGCCCGTGGATCAGGCGAGGTCTGCGGCCCCGAACGCAACGCCGAACCGGACGCACCAGATCACCACCGTGGTGAAGCGATCAAGGTCCACATCAGCCGGGATTTCGTAGTTCTGATTGCCGATGTTCCCCTTGAGATTGCCGAGGTCCACGAAGTCGTCGTCGAACCGGTCAGCCGGCGCATCGGCCGGCGCAGTGGACAGGTAGACGTTGAGATCGGGGCCGTTGTCGGTGGCAAAGTCCTCGAAACGGAGGAAGCGTTGCTCGGTGCCGTCATTGAGAACGAGTGCGGTTCCCTCCGCGGGATGACTGCGGTCGACGAACGAGCCCTCGTCCAGCGTCAGCACGTCCGGCTCGGGCATGTCGGGCATCGGATCGTCGGCCTCGTCGTTCAGCGCCGTGCCGTCCTGATCCATCGCCTCGTTCATCGCTGCGGCATCTTCATCGGAGAGCGCATCGGACTCGAGTCCGCTCGCGCCGGCCCCGGAGGCGAACTCCGGTCCGCCCTCGTCGACCTTGTCGTCGAAGAAGGCGGTCTGAAAGCCGAAGAAGACGAACACGAGCCAGAAGAGGATGGCCGCACCGACGATGCCGAGCGGCAGGGTGATCTTCCAGTTGTCACGGAGAGACGAACGCATGGGTCTACAACGCCACAACTTTCTTCATCGTTCCCGGAACCGAGTCAGTGTCCCATGCGTCTGAGGCACATGCGTACTGCTCTGTTCACCCTGGCCGCCCTTCTGACCCTCGCCGCCTGCGGCGACGACTCACCTGAGGTCGCCGACGAGCCGACGACCGCGCCACCCTCGCCGGGCGACTGCGCCGGGGACGACTGGGTCACCGTGGACACCGGGAAATTCAGCTTCCGCACGCCGGCGGACCTCGTTGATCAAGAGGTGCAGGGCATCGACTCCCTCGTCGGCCAGTTCGTGGGCGACACAATGACGCTCGGCTTCGACTTCGGCCGGTTCTCGGGCAACACGGCGGACCAGTTCCCCGACGCCCGCGAAGAGGTCACCATCGACGGCCTCACCGGCGATCTCATTCAGATCGATGTGTCGGCCGACCCCAACTACGGCAGCGAGTCGGACTGGATGCTCTCGCTCTATGTCGCTCAGCCCGGCGGTGACGACTTCGGCACCAGTGCCTTGGCTCTCTGGGTCCGCTACGACGACCCTGCCGTCGGCGACGTCGCCCGGTGCATCACCGAGAAGATCGACTTCGCCGACGAGGCCTAGCCGACGGGATCGAGCTTGACCACGGGGATCGTTCGCTCGCAGCGGGCCTGGTACTCGTCGTACTCGGCGTAGATCGCCGTGGCGACCTTCCAGAGCTCGGCGTGCTCGTCGCCCTCCGTGGGCCGAGCCACGTAGTCGCGGACCTCAGGCCCGTCCTGCAGGGAGACGTTCGGGTCGGCGAGCAGGTTCAGGTACCAGACGGGGTGCGTCGGCTGTCCGCCCATGGACGCCACGACGAGATAGCCGTCCCCATGGGGAACGCGAATGAGCGGTGACTTGCGGAGCTTGCCGCTCTCTCGACCGGTGGTGGTCAGCACGATGCACGGGAACCCGTTGAAGTCGAGCCCTTCCACGCCGCCGGTGCGCTCATACTTCTCGACGTGATCCGCGACCCAGTCGTAGGGGCTGGCTTCGTAGTCGCTCATGGTGATTCCTCAGTGTTGAGATGGCGTCAGCTCTTGCCGGAGTCCATGAAGCGGACTACGACGAGAATGACGATCGCACCCACGATGGACCCGATCCAACTCGACGTGCTG
Organism: Acidimicrobiales bacterium; assembly: GCA_029246685.1. Classification (GTDB taxonomy): domain Bacteria; phylum Actinomycetota; class Acidimicrobiia; order Acidimicrobiales; family Aldehydirespiratoraceae; genus JAJRXC01. The sequence continues at coordinate 344,598 of JAQWMR010000016.1, forward strand.
ACGTCGAACGATCCGTCGGACAGCAGCGAGCCCAGAAGGCCGCCGACGAACGATCCGGCCACGCCGAGGAAGATCGTGCCGAGGCAGCCGAACTGACGCCCCGTGTGGATGAACATCCGAGCGATGAGGCCGGCGAGAAGGCCGATGGCGATGAGACCGAGCCAGTCCATCACGACCACCCCGACCCGGCACCGGCGGCCATCCCGTATGGACCGGATGGCCAGCGGAAGCAGTCCGTCATGAGCTGGTCGACCTGCTCTCGGTCGGCGATGCCCTCGGAGACCACCCGGTTCGCCTCTCGGACCATGGCGAAGTACACCCGATTGGCGACGTAGCCCCACGACTGGTCGGTGTCCTGCACGACCACGGGGTTCTTCCCCGCCGCCGCCGCCAGTCTGACGACCGTGTCGACCGTCGTTTCGCTGGTCTCCGGACAGCGCACGATCTCGGCGAGTTTCATGACGGGCGCCGGAGACGCCCAGTGCCAGCCGATGAACCGATCCGGCCGGTTCGTCCCGGCGGCCATCGCCGCGATCGGAAAGCCGGAGGAGTTGCTGGCGAAGATCGTGTCGTCCGGTGCCATCGAGTCCAGGTCTCGCCAGAACTTGATCTTCAAGGCGAGGTTCTCCGGCACGGCCTCGATGATCAGGTCGACGTCCACCGCCGGCTCGAGGTCGGTTGTGAAGCTGAGCCGAGCGAGCGCAGCGTCGGCCTCCTCCGCGGTGAGCTTTCCTCGCTCCACTGCACCGCGAACTCCGAAGCGTCCGGTGTCGACGCCTTCCCGGGCCGCGTCCAGCACATCCTCACTCAGATCCCGACAAATCACTTCGTGGCCGGAGATCGCCATGACCTGGGCGATGCCCGAACCCATGACGCCGGCGCCCATCACTCCGATGCGTTCACTCATGCTCAGGAGTCTCGCGGCGATTTCGCTTCACCGCATGTCGGGTTGATTTCGCCGCGCCACAGATCCGGGTGTAGCCATCCGGGGTGACCGACGCCGCGCCGCTCCGCTCCCCGTGGCGGATCTACGGGCTCATCGCCGGCGCGATCGCGCTCGCCACGCTGAATTTCTCGCTCGTCTTCGTGGCGTTCGGCGAGATCGAGGAGTCGTTCGACGCCAGCAAGGAGACGGTGTCGTGGGCCCTCACCGCCTTCTCGATCACCACCGCGGCGATCTTCGTTCCCGCGGGCTGGGCGGCGGATCGGTTCGGGCGCCGCCGCATGTTCCTGACCGGGTTCGGCACGTTCATCGTGGGCAGCGCGCTCGTTGCGACCGCCCCCAACGTGGAGTTGCTCATCGTCGCCCGCATGCTCCAGGCCGCGGGCCTGGCAACGGAGTCGCCGGCCTCCCTCGCGCTCGTTCTCAACGCGTTCCCACCTGAGCGCCGCTCCACCGCAGTCGGCGCCATGGGCGCCGTGGGTGGCGTCGCGACGGCGATCGGACCTGCCGTGGGTGGCGCGCTGCTGGACTACCTCAGCTGGCGTTGGGCGTTCTTCCTGAACGTGCCGCTCGGCATTTTCGTCTTCGTTCTCGTCGCTCCTCGGCTCCCACCGGACGAACTCGACTCCGAAAACGCACAGAAGCCACCGGACCTCTTCGGCGTCGTTCTCCTCATGGTCGGCATCGCCGCGCTCGTACTCGGCCTCGTGCAGAGCGACGACTGGGGCTACACGGACCCCCGTTCTGTGCTAGCGGTCATCGCGGCGATCCTGCTCCTCGCGACGCTCGTGCGGCGCTCGGCCCGACACTCCGAGCCGATCTTGTACCTCCCGCTGTTCCGTGACCACGACTTCCGGTTCGGGAGCTCGTTGTCGTTCCTCGTGGCGGGCACCTTCGCCGGGACGTTCCTCGCGTTCGTGCAGCTGATGAACCAGACGTGGGGGTTGTCGCTGCTCTCGACCGGCCTCGCCGTCGGGATGATCCCGGCGATCGCGGGACCGATGTCCATCGTCTCCGGCCGACTCGCGGACCGGTACGGCCATCGGGCCGTGATCCTCCCAGGGTCGGTCCTGATCGCGCTCGGCGGCGTCTGGATGCTGACCCAGGTCACCGAGGAACGGCAGCTCCTCGCTGTCTGGGTGCCGTTCGTGGCGATCTACGGCCTCGGCGTCGGCTTCGCCCACGCGGCAACGCAAGCCGCCGCGCTGAACAACGTGAGCGCTGAACGCCTCGGCATCGGCGGGTCGATGAACCGCATCTCCCAGGAGATCGGCCAGACCGTCTGCGTCGCCGTGATCATCGCCATGCTCGCCCGGTACGGCATCGTCGACGGGGTGAAGGCCGCCATGGCCCTCCTCATCGCGATGAGCCTCCTCGGCGCCCCGATCGCGGCCCAGCTCCGCCACCGCGGCCAACCCGCCGGCACGTGACTGTCAGTTGACACACGGGGACAGGCTCTTGTCCCAACTCGCCGCCGTGATCCGCGATGCGGCGCGGGAGTGTCACAGCCCGCGCCTACGGTGCGTGGCGATGACGGACGCTCAGCGATGATCAACTGCGGCCACTGCGGAGATCGCCACGCCACGGTGGCGGAGGTTCGCAACTGCTCGGGCACGCCTGCGGCAGCATCTGCGACCTCACACGATGAGGCGCCGCTGTTCGCAACACCCACGCCCGCCGCGGTCGAGCCGATCGAACTCGCCGCGAACTGGGAGCACCTTGCGGGGCCTCCTGCGCTCGCTCGCAACGTTGTCGTCGCGCCGGGCGCCGTCGCTCCCGCTCCATGGGGCGACGCCGCGCGCGTTGTCGTGGACGGCTCACCCGACGTGGTTGCCAAGCTCCGAGCTGCTCGCCAGTCGCGCGAGCGGCTCGTGATCGAACTCGGCGTCGAGCTTCCGGCAGCCGAGCCCGTCCTCGCGGTGAACTACTGGCACCTCTCCCCCGACACCGACCTCGAAGGCGAGGAGCTCCGCCACCTCGTACTCGACCACGCAGTCGACGCCAGAGACGCCGCTGCGCCGGTGATCGATGCCGTGTCGCGAGCAGTTGCTGCGGGCGGATCGGTTCGCACCGACGGCCCGGGCGACGTCGACACGCCCGACGGCCCCGCGTGGGTCGATGGCGGCCCGATGCACTGGTTCGACGATGCCGATCTCGCTGCGCCCGTCGTGCCCGCGGCGCATCTTGCGATCGGCTCGATCCGGCCTCTCCAACCGGCGCTTCCGAATGCGGACCTTGCGCCCGACCAACTCGCAGCCGTCGCCCACGACGGTGGTGGCGCCCGCATCATCGCCCCCGCCGGATCCGGCAAGACCCGCGTGCTCACCGAGCGGGCTCGTCACCTCGTGCGGGATCGCGGCGTCCACGCATCCACCATCTGCCTGCTCGCGTTCAACGTGCGGGCCCGCGAGGAGATGCAGGAGCGCACCTCGGATCTCGAGGGCCTCGACATCCGCACCCTCAACTCCCTTGCCCTCGCGATCATGAGCGGCCGTGGCCCGTTCGTCGCGCCTGCCGGCCGGCGGGCGCCGCGCGTGATCGACGAGCGGGAACTACGCCGAGTGCTCGACGATCTCGTCGGTGGGCGGCGCCAAGCGATGGCGGATCCGATGGCGGTCTGGATCGAGGCGCTCACCGCCACTCGGCTCGGGCTCCGCTCACCGAGTGCCGTCGAGCAGGAGTTCGGCGGCGACGTGAAGGACTTCACCAACGTCCTGCCGGAGTTCCGAGATCGGCTGCAACGGGCCGGCGTCGTGGACTTCGACGAGCAGATCCTGGGCGCGATCGAAGTGCTGTGCACCGACCCTGCGGCACGCGCCGCGGCCCGCCGGGCGTGCGGTGTACTGCTCGTCGACGAGTTCCAGGACCTCACCCCCGCCCATGTCCTGCTCATCCGGCTCCTCGCTGGGCCGCGGGCCGATGTGTTCGGCGTGGGCGACGACGACCAGACCATCTACGGCTACGCCGGCGCCTCCCCGTCCTGGCTGATCGACTTCGCTGATCTCTTCCCGGGCAGCGCCGCCCATGACCTCACGGTGAACTACCGGTGCCCGCCTGCGGTGGTCGAGGCGGCGTCCACGCTCCTCACGCACAACCGGCGCCGCATCAAGAAGACGATCACGGCGAAGCCGGATCGACCGGCCGATGACGCCGCGCTGCGGCGCACCTCAGGCCCGGACCCGCTCGCGACCACCCTCGAACGCGTCACCGGGCTCATCGATGCCGGCACACCCCCGGCCGACATCGCCGTGCTCACTCGCGTCAACGCGACACTGCTCGGCCCGATGATCCTCCTGGGCGAGGCGGGCATCCCCACCTCTGCCCCGGTGGATGCCAACTTCCTCGAGCGCACCGGCATCGCAGGGGCGCTTGCCTGGCTCCGCGTCGCCGTCGCACCCGAACAGGTCCTCCCGGCGACCGCGCTCGAGACGGCTGTGCGTCGTCCTCCGCGCGGCATCAGCAGGCGCCTCGCGGAGTGGGTGGGCGAACAGCGCAGCCCGAGTCAGCTCGACCAGCTCACCGGCCGCCTGAACAACGCCCGCGATCAGGACAAGATCCTCGCGTTCGCCGAGGACGTGCGACTGCTGCGCGACGTCGCGGATCAGGGCGCCACCACCGCCGAGTTGCTCACCACGGTCCGCGACCGAATCGGCCTCGGCCAAGCCCTCGACACCCGGCTCGACGCAAGCCGCCGCTCGGTCGACCGATCGGCTCACGGCGACGATCTCGCCGCCCTTCTCGCAGTCGCCGCGATCCAGCCGGACCCGGCGATCTTCGGCGAGTGGCTCGCGGAGCGGCTCGAGTCGGCAGCTCCGGACTGGTCGGGCGTGCGTCTCTCCACCATCCACCGCGTGAAGGGGCGTGAGTGGCCGCATGTGATCGTCCACGACGCGACCGCCGGCCTCATGCCCCATCGCCTGGCCGCGGATCGTGAGGAAGAACGCCGCGTGTTCCACGTCGCGATCACCCGGGGCATCGAGTCCGTGCTCGTCAGCGCGGGTGAGCCCGCATCCCCGTTCGTCGCGCAGACCCTCGTCGCCCGGGATCCCGATGCCGAACCGGAGCCGGAGCTGCGGCCCGAGCGCGGCAGCGCGACCACCAAGGCCAAGCGAGAGGTGCCCGAGGTCGGCAGCCTCACCGAAGCCGGGCTTCGGGAGACCCTGAAGGCGTGGCGGAGCGAGACGGCGAAAGCCTCAGGTGTGCCCGCCTACGTGGTCTTCAACGACGCCACCCTCTACGACCTCGCTCGACTCCGTCCGGTGGACGACGACGAGATGCTCGCCGTGCCTGGCATCGGCCCGGTGAAGGTCGAGAAGTACGGGGCCCACATCCTGCAGATCATCGAGGAATCGCTTAGCGACGACTGAAGTAGCGTCGTCAACATGTGCCGCAACCTCACCACCCTCCGCGGCGCTCGAGCCCGTGGCCAGCGAAGAAGAGATCGCCGCCGCGCGGCAGTACTGCCGCAAGGTCAGCGGCGTGCAGAAGACCTCGGCCGCGACGGAGGAAGCCTTCGAGCGAGCGGTTGAGATCATTGCCGAGGCCACGCGTGACCTGATCGGCGCACTACCGCCGCGCAAGGTGCCGCCGAAGACGGAGCCGCCGCTGCGGCGCCTCGCCCGCCAGAACTGAATCAGTACCCCGGCGTGTTCGCCGCCGTCGGGAACTCGTCGAGCCCGAGTTCGCCGACGAAGCCGGCGGCTGCGTCCTTCCAGTCCTCGTCGAGCGGGATCCCACTCGAGTCAGCGGCGATGTTCAGTGAGCGGAACACGGCCACGGTCTGCGCGGCTTCGACCAACCCGGCATCGCCGACCGCGGCCCGCAGCGCGGCGCGCGCCCCACCGAGTGATTCGTCTTGCCGCCATGCTGCTTCCGCGAATGCCGAGAGCTCAGCGGCAGCCTGTATGCCTGCGTCGGCGTTGCCGATCACCGACTGCAGGTCGGCGGTCTCGTCGATCGCGCCGCTGCTCAGACCGAGCAGCATCGTGTGGGCCGACGTTCAATAGAAGCACTCGTTGAGCGCGCTCGTGCGGGCCGCAAGGAGTTCGACCTGGGGCCGGCTGAGCGCGCGGGAGTCCCACACCATCTCGAAGAACTCAGCGCCCGAGTACATGGTGAAGACCAGTTCCCGCCAGCGAACGTGGTCGTCCCCGGCAAGGCTCAACGAACGGCCCACGTTGGGACCGAAGTTCTCGGCGGTCATCTCGATGTGGCCGCCCACGTCGGCCATCCCGTCAGGCCGGACCTGCGTTGGCTCGCCGGCCTGCGGCGAGGGCAGCGGGCGGAAGTCGTGGCCGAGCGCGGCAGCGAGTTGGTCGATCGTCACGACCTGACACACGATCGAGGCGAGCTCCGCATACGCGGCATCGCCGATCTCCTGTGCGATCGCCTGGACGTCGTCTCGCGTCAGCGTCGCTGGGCCGACCGCAACACGTTCGACGAGCAGGGCGAGAAAGGGTGAGAGATCGTCACCATCCGCGTGCCGCGAGGCCGAAGCGATGTCGGGCGCTCGGTCCCACAGTGGTCGCGGTCCCGCGGCCCGAGCCGCCTCGGCGATGGCGACCCGCTCGGTGCCCGTCCACCATGCTCCCGCCTGGCCGAGCGCGGCCCACGCCGCATCGGCGGCATCCTGAACAGGGGCCCGAACGTGAAGAGGCATACCTCAGTGTTTCATTGCATGCCACGCGAACTCACGTTGCGCTGGCTCACCTCGACGAGCTTTCCCCGACGCACCGCGTAGGACGTGGCCTTGTCGACGCTGTGTTGGCCGCCGCGGGCCCGACCACTTACGACATCGAGAGTCATCCCGTTGACAACCGGAAGCAGGGCAACGGCCCGGAAGCCGTCGTCCGTTCCCGGGTTGGATCGCTTCTCCTCCTCGATCAGCTCGGCCGACTCCCAGATCCAGACGTCGTCCACGCTGATGAAGCGACATCGGTGATTGGTCCGGCTCTTGGCGACCATCGCCCCGGGGCACACGATCACCTGACCTTCGATCCACGGGTCGACACCGAGGCCATCGCGCCCGAAGGAACTCTCGAACGCTGCCGCGATGAGCGCGGCGTGGTCGCCCGCGGCGATCGCGCGGTGACGAGCTTCGTCGTGGAGTGCCTCGGCGAGATGGTGCAGAACCTCGTCATTCAACTTTGCCGCGAGTTCGACCGCGGTGTCGGGGTCGTCGGTCAGGTGCTTCACGATCGTGCCGTAGCGCCGGTTGGCCATAGGCCGCAGTCTGCCCGCAGGGTGTGACGCCTCGCTGGAATCGAACATGTGTTCGCTCCACGATGCGAGAGATGACGACGACGGCCAGGCCCCCCACCACGCGAGGCGCAACGATCCTCCATGCCGACCTCGACGCGTTCTACGCGTCGGTCGAGCAGCGCGACAACCCCCACCTTCGGGGCCGACCGGTAATCGTCGGCGGCGGTGTCGTCCTCGCCTGCAGCTACGAAGCGAAGCGGGTCGGCGTGCGCTCGGCCATGAACGGCGGGCAGGCCCGCATGCTGTGCCCGGATGCAATCGTCGTCGAGCCGCGGATGGATGCCTACAGCGAGGCGAGCGATGCCGCCTTCGAGCGATTCCGCGATTTCACCCCGTTCGTCAAGCCGATCTCGGTCGACGAGGCCTTCCTCGATGTCGGCGGCGCCGAGCATCTCTTCGGACCGGCGAAGGAGACCGCGGCGCAACTCCGCACCCGCGTGCTCGTGGATGTCGGATTGCCGCTGTCCGTCGGCGTCGCCCGCACGAAGTTCCTCGCGAAGGTCGCGAGCGCGCAGGCCAAACCCGACGGTCTGCTCTATGTCGAACCGGGCAGGGAGCTCGACTTCCTGCATCCGCTCCCCGTGGAAGTGCTCTGGGGCGTCGGGCCGGTCACGGCCGAGAAGCTCCACGATCACGGGGTCGACACCGTTGGTGCTCTCGCGGCGAGCGAGCGCGCCGACCTGCAGGGATTTCTCGGGCCCCACAGCGGACGCCATCTACGCGACCTCGCCAACAATCTCGATCCTCGACCCATCGACACGCATCGCCGTGATCGGTCCATGGGCGCCCAGCGCGCCCTCGGCAACCAAATTCGCACCCGCGAGGAGCTGCGCCGCGAACTCCTCGCGCTGGCCGAGAAGGTCGTCGCTCGACTCCGCAAGGCCGAACGCGTCGCCCGTACCGTCACCGTGCGATATCGCACGCAGGAAATGCGCCACGAAAGCCGGTCCTGAACGCTCATCGAGCCGTCGCAACAGACGAGCCAGCTCGCCGCTCTCGCCGACGAGTTCTTGCTGGACCTCGTGGACGGCGCCCACGGTCCCGGCGGCGCGCTCGGCCGGAAGGGCTGCACGCTGATCGGGATCACGTTCTCCGGGTTGGGCCGCCCGGACGCGGTGCAGCTCGCCCTGCGGTTCCCCGAGGAGGGCCGGGCCACCGACGACCTGGATCAGATGATGGACGACATCCGATCCCGCTGGGGGAAGACCGCTGTTGCCCGTGCCTCCCTCAAAGATCACACCGACGGCATCCCATCGCTCATCCGACCGACTGCGCTCGACGCCTGACGCGTCGAACCGCCTCGGCTGCTAGACCCGAACTATGGAGATCGCACAAGCACTCAAATATGCCGCCGGACGTCGCAACGGGACGCTCATCACCTTGCGGCGCGACGGTCGAGCTCAGTCGTCCGACATCTCGTACGCCGTCATGGGCGACACCATCAAGGTCAGCGTCACCCACGACCGAGCGAAGACTCGCAACATCGCGCGGGATGGCCGCGTCATCCTCCACATCAGCGATCCTGGCGCCTACAGCTACCTGTCGATCAACGCAGTAGCAGAGCTGTCCGCCGTCGCGGCAGCGCCGGACGACTCGGCCGCCGACGAACTGGTCGAGGTCTACAAGGTGATCGCAGGCGAGCACGACGATTGGGACGAGTACCGGGGAGCCATGGTCGCCGACGAGCGCTGCGTGATCCGCCTCACTCCTCAATCCGTCACCGGGATGATCAACTGACGTGGACCGGTCCTTCTTCGAGCACGTGCTCGACGCGTTCGAAGGGTTCGTGGACGACGACCTCGGCGAGCCACAGTCCACCTGGCATCGACGCGGCCTGAAGGTCTGGTTCGGCCCCGCCGACGGCAAGTCGGCCCGAGAACACTACGAAGCTCAGCTGATCCGCCAGGGGGGCGAAGCGGCGCTCGAGATCGGCTTCCACGCTGAGTACGCGAAAGAAGCCGACAACCAGGCCGCGCTCGAGCGACTCGGCGGCAAGCCCTCGTGGCGCAAGGCACTCGGCAGGGACGCCGAGTCCGACGAGTTCATCGGCATGGAGGGGTGGCGGCGCATCTCCGAGGTCTGGGAGCCACCGGATCCGGATGACCCAGAGGCGCCGATCGAGATCGCGGCTCGACTCGCGGACTACGTCGAAGCGATCGAACCCCTCCGCCGTGCGACACTGACCACGTGACGGACCCGAGCCGCGGCCTCTTCTGCAACCGGACCCTGAACCTTCGCGGCGTGCGGGCCATCGGGTACGACATGGACTACACGCTGATCCACTACTTCGTGGATGCGTGGGAGCGAGCGGCCTTCGAGCACGCCCGCGACGTCCTCGGCGAACAGGGCTGGCCGGTCGACGGGCTCACGTTCGATCCTGACGCCTACACGCTCGGGCTGACGTTCGATCTCGATCTCGGCAACCTCGTCAAGGCCACCCGGTTCGGCTACGTCGTCCGCGCCCAGCACGGATCGCGGCACCTTCGCTTCCGCGACTTGCGCGACACCTACTACGGCACGGTGGTGGAGCTGAGCGACGACCGGTTCGAGTTCATGAACACGCTCTTCGAGTTGTCCCGTGCCGCGCTGTGGTCCCAGCTCGTTGAGCGCCACGACGCCGAACCCCTCCCCGGCATCTCGTCCTACGCGAGCCTCTACCGGGCGATCGACCGAGCGCTCGGCACCGTCCATCAGGACGGATCGCTGAAGGCGGCGATCGTCGCCGAGCCCGAACGGTTCGTGGACCTCGATCCCGACCTCGTTCCGACGCTCCAGGAACAACGGATGGCGGGCAAGCAGTTGCTGCTCATCACCAACTCGGAGTGGTCCTATACCCAGCAGATGATGACCTGGACGCTCGACCGTTTCATGCCGAACGGCGAGACCTGGCGGGACCTCTTCGACGTCATCATCGTCGCTGCGGCGAAGCCACGGTTCTTCTCCGAGTCGGGAATGATCTACCGGGTGGTCGACGAGGAGCGGGGTCTCCTCGAACCGCACCTCGGCCCGCTCACCGCCGGCGAGGTGTACCACGGCGGCAATGCCCGAATGGTCGAGAACAGTCTCGAACACGACCCCTCGCAGTTCCTCTACGTCGGCGACCACCTCTTCGGCGACGTGCACGTCACGAAGGACCTCCTCCGATGGCGTACCGCGCTGATCGCTCGAGAACTGGAGGTCGAGGTGGAAGCCGCCCGCTCGTTCGCATCCGACAGCGAACGTCTCCGCTCGATGATGGACGAGAAGATCGACCGCGAACGAGCGCACAGCCGCCTCCGGCTCGAGCGACGGCGCAAGGTTGTCGCCGAGGAGGACCACGTCGACCTGGACGCGCAGACCGACGCGGCCGCAGCTGCAGTCGCCGAGATCGACGAGCAGATCGCTCCGCTCGCCCGAGCCGCGACCGAGCAAGGCAACCCGACGTGGGGGCCGCTGATGCGCGCTGGCGTGGACAAGAGCCTCTTCGCCCGCCAGGTCGAGAAGTACGCCGACGTCTACACGAGCCGGGTCAGCAACTTCCGGGCCGAAACGCCCTACGGCTATCTGCGCGCCGCCCGCGGCTCCCTCCCTCACGACGACGCGGCGGCGGACTGACGAACCCCGACGTGTCGGAGGTCACCACCACCGAACCCCGTCTCGGGAGGGGTCAGCCCCCAGACTGAGGCGATGGTCGCTCGAATAGGTCGCTGGTGCCACGAGAATCGCGGACGAGCGCTGGTGTTCTGGCTGCTTTCCGTCGTCGCTCTTGTCGTTGCCGTCGCGACCATCGGCAACGGTTTCGATGCCGAACAGACGATTCCCGGCTCGGAGACCGAGGCCGGTTTCGAGGTGGTCAACGAGTACTTCGGCGGGGTCGGCAACGGCCTCACCGGGCAGATCGTCTTCACCGCGGAGAAAGGTGTGAATGATCCGATCGTCGTGGCCGCGATGGAAGAGATGTTCCTCGCGGTCGACGAGATCGAGTTCGTGATTGTCGGCTCGCCCTATTCAGGGTTCGCCGGCGGCATCAGCGCCGACGGACAGATTGCCTTCGCCGATGTGAACCTCGCCCGCGACGTGAGCCAGGAGGAGTCCGGCGACGTCGGCAAGGAGATCGCCGCGCTGACCCCGTCAGTGGACGGCCTGACCGTGGAAATCGGAGGTCAGTCGCTCGCCGAATTCAAGCCGCCGGAGACAGAATTGATCGGCCTCGCCTTCGCGATCGTCATCCTGATTCTCGCCACAGGCTCGGTCATAGCGATGGGGCTGTCGATCGGGGCCGCGATCATCGGCGTCGGCGCGGGACTGACGCTCACCCTGCTGATCTCCAACGTGACGCACGGGCCCCAGTTCGCCACCACGCTCGCCGTGATGGTCGGACTCGGTGTGGGCATCGACTACGCGCTCTTCATCATCAACCGCTACCGCGATCTGCTCCACGAAGGAAAGGAGCCGGTCGATGCCATCACGCGGGCCATGGCTACCTCCGGTCGCGCCGTCTTGTTCGCCGGCATCACCGTGGTGCTGTCGCTGCTCGGCCTGATCGCGATCGGCCTGCCGTTCGTGACCGGGATTGGCGTCTCAATGTCGACGACGGTGCTCATCACGCTGTTCTCATCCCTCACCCTTCTGCCCGCGCTCCTCGGATTCGGCGCCGGTCGGCTCGAGACCACCCGGGTGGGCGGCATTCTCGGCGCCGGGCTGATCGCCGTCGGCATGCTCGGTGTCGGGCTCGGAATCACCGTCCTCGCGGTGGCGATTCCGCTCGCCGTCGCGGTGCTGATCGCCGGCCTGTTCGTCGCCCCGCTCCAACGAGCGCTGAAGCCCCGACCGATTGTTCCGCTTCGAGAGACGCTCGCCTACCGCTGGAGCCGAGTCGTCCAGTCGCGTCCATGGACCGGCGCGCTTGTGGGCACGATTCTGCTCCTCATCCTCACGGCACCGGTTCTCGGACTGCGCCTCGGCTTCTCCGACGAGAGCAACTACGGCGAGGGGACCACTACACGTCGAGCGTACGACCTCGTCACCGAGGGGTTCGGGCCGGGATTCAACGGTCAGTTCCTCGTCGCAGCGCGTATGAACGACACGGCCGACCCAACGGCCGCTATGGCTGTTCTCGCCGACGCTCTTTCCGACGATCCGGGCGTCGTCGCGCTGATCGGACCCTTCCCGAACGACCCGGCATCGCCGGAGGCGTTCATCCTGCGACTCACGCCCAGCACCGCGCCGCAGGACGAGGCGACGGAGGACCTTGTCCAGCGATTGCGCAACGACGTGATCCCACCCGCAATGGACGGAACGCCGGCGGAGGTCTTCCTGACCGGAAGCACCGCGGCCAACCTCGACTTCAGCGACTACCTCGCAGACCGGACGCTGCTCTTCTTCGGCGCGGTCCTCACCGTGTCGTTCCTGTTGCTGATGGCCGTCTTCCGGTCACTTCTGGTGCCCCTCAAGGCCGTCATCATGAACCTCCTTTCGATCAGCGCGGCGTACGGCGTCGTCGTGGCGATCTTCCAGTGGGGGTGGCTGAGTGACATCACGCAGATCAATCCCGCCCCGATCGAACCGTTCATTCCGATGATGATGTTCGCGATCGTGTTCGGCCTGTCGATGGACTACGAGGTCTTTCTCATCTCCCGTATCCGTGAGGAGTACGACCGCACCAGCAACGCCGTCGAATCGGTGGCCGATGGGCTCGCCAGCACCGCCCGAGTCATCACCGCGGCGGCCGCGATCATGGCGGTCGTCTTCGGCAGCTTCCTTCTCGAGGACGACCGCATTATCCAAGTGTTCGGCACGGGCCTGGCAACGGCGATCGTTCTGGACGCGACATTGGTTCGGCTCCTGCTCGTGCCTTCGACCATGGAGCTATTGGGGTCCCGCAACTGGTGGATTCCCGGGTGGCTCGACCGGCTCCTCCCCCGAATCGAACTCGAGGGACCCGCGGCGCGGGGGAACGATCCCGAGGTCGCCGACGTTCACTAGTCGATGCGTCGACGTCTGATCCCCCCAATCGGGGCGCTGCTGCTGATCAGCGCCGCCTGCTCGTCCACAGCCGACTCCTCTGTCGAGAGCTCCTCGAATGACTCCGGAGGTGTGATCGATCTGGTTCCGGTGGACGACGCCGTCCCGAGCTTCGGGGCGCCACCGGACGTTCCGGATGGGCCGCTCGCCGACACCCTCGCAACGGACCTCGATCTACTCTTCAGCTCACTCGACACGACGATCGACATCGACGCCATCGCCCGGATCGGTGCGTCGGGCGATGCCCGCGCCGCGTGGCTGCTCACCGACCTCCTCCGCTTCGTCCGGCCAGGCACCGACGTGTCGCGATCGATCGTCGCGGCCTGGGAGGACGTGACCGGTCGGCCGTCCGCGGGAGACGGCTCGGGGTGGGGCAACACGACCAGCCACCTCATCGCCTGGGACACGCCGGCGCCCCCTGACTACGTGGACTGGAAGCGCCAGATCTTCGAGTTCGTCGAGCCGGGCTGGACGCCCTTCTTCGACGACGAGAACGCAACAATCGACTGGCGTTGGGTCTCGTGGGGCCGCGTCCGCATCGATGATCGTCCACTCGATCGAGTCGAGCTGGCCTGCCCGGAGGGCTGCATCCCGGCCCTCAAAGATCCCGCGCTGACGGACGTGGCCGGAGGTGGCTGGTACTCAGACGATCGTTTGATCTTCGGCGTAGTCGTGGTGAGGAGGCCGTGGCCTTCCCGAAGAACATCATGGAGATCCACGAGATCGTGAACATGACGATCGGTGGGCGGCGCGTCGGGATGCCCTACTGCACGCTCTGCGGCTCCGCCCAGGCCTACCTCACCGATGAGGTTTCGCAGGAGGTCGACATCAGTGACGCCGACACCTACGAGCTACGGACTTCCGGCCTGCTCTCGCGGTCCAACAAGGTGATGTACGAGTTCCACACCCGGTCGGTGTTCGACACCTTCACGGGCGAGGCCGTGAGCGGCCCACTCCGGGAGGCCGGCGTGAAGCTCGAGCAGGTGACCGTGCAGACATCAACCTGGCGCGAGTGGAAGGCCGCGTACCCGAGCACGCAGATTGTTGCGGAGGACGGCGGCATCGGGCGTACATACAGCGAAGACCCGCTCCAGGGGCGCGACGACAACGGGCCGATCTTCCCGATCGGCGATGTCGACCCCCGCCTCGGCGTGCAGCAGTCGGTCATCGGCGTGGTGCTGGACGACGGCACTCCGGTGGCCTTTGTCGCCGCCGACGCCCGGGCGGCGCTCGACGCGGGCAACGACGTCGCGTTCGGCGACGTGCGCATCGTCTCCGACGGCGATGGCTTCACCGCGGAAATGCTCGACGGCGATCCCATCGCTGCCCACCAGGCGTTCTGGTTCGCGTGGAGTCAGTTCCATCCGGACACGCTGTTGTGGCCGGCGAGCTGACCGTCAGTCGCGGCCACGCAGCCGGTTGATCTCCCGGCGATCCCGTTTCGTCGGCCGCCCAGCACCACGGTCGCGGCGAGCGAAGACCGCGGCCACGGGCGAATCACGCGGCTCCGGCGGCGGGGATCGATCCTCCACGCACGCCGCGGCACGGACCGCGGACACTCGCTTCTCGATTGTCTCGCGAACCACGTAGATGATGGTCTCGTCACCGCGTTGGGCCGTGACCACATCCCCGACGCCCACCTTGGTCGCCGACTTCGCGGCCACGTCGTTCACGAGAACACGGCCGTCGGTGCAGGCAGCGCCGGCCTTCGTGCGGGTCTTGTAGACCCGAACCGACCACAGCCACTTGTCGACGCGAACCGCCATTCCGAGAGTCTGGCAGGATGGCGGCGTGCCCGAAACGAACGGACCCCACGCAATCAACGATCCCCGCTGGCCGACCACCGTCCGGGTGGCCTGCGCGAACTTCGCGGCGGTGCCACGCGACAAGGCCGCGACCCTCGCGAAGATGCTCCGGATCGTGGACGACGCGGCGGACGCCGGTGCCGACCTCGTGATCTTCCCCGAGCTGGCACTCAACACCTGGGGCGGATGCGCTGAATGCGCCGAGGCTCATTCGCCGTGCGCGTGGCACCTCGCCGAAGCGGAGCCGGCGGCCGGTCCGAGCGCCCAGTCGATCGCGGCCGCGGCCGCCCACCGCTCACTTCACGTGATCTATGGCTACGAGGAGGTCGGTGACACCGAGGGCGTGATCCACAACAGCGCCAACCTCATCCGCCCGAACGGCGAAATCAGCACCTACCGAAAGCTCCACCTCGGCATTCCGCTCGAGACCGACCGTTTCACGCCCGGCGACGAGCTCCCGGTCTTCGAGACCGAGCTCGGACCGATCGCGATCTCGATCTGTTACGACTTCTACAACAACCCCGAGCTCGCCCGCATCCAGTGCTTCAAGGGGGCGCGATTGCTCGTCAACCCAACCGGCCGGTCGGACCTGCCCCGCGCTCGAGAGAACCTCACCCACGCCACCCTGATCCGCGCGCAGGAGAATCTCGTCGCGGCCGCCTCGTCCAACCGCGTGGGCAGCGATCACGGCGACTCTCGGTGGGCAGGCGGAAGCGTCATCGCTCACACCGGCTTCCCCGGATTCGGCGTGGTCCTCGCTTCAGCGGACGAGGACGAGGAGTTGATCGTCGCGGACATCGACTTCGACGAGATCGCCCAGTGGCACGACTGGCTGCCGTGGACGGACTGGCGTCTCGGTGAGCAGCGCCCGATCACCGAACTCGTTCGGCGGGAGTTCGACGCGCTCCTCGCTGACGACTGAGCCCACCCTGACTACGACAGAGGCGGCGCGCTAACTTCCATCGCACTCGAGGGGGTTCCATGGAAGTACCGCTGACCATCGCCGACCATCTGCGCCGGGCCTCGCTCGTCTACGGCGATCGCGTCGGAATCATCGACGAGGCCGACCAGCCCGCGTCCTCGCTTGGCGAGATCACCTACCGTCGCTTCGAGGAGCTCGCATCCGGCCTTGCCGCCGGGCTCGACGACCTCGGACTGCCGCTCGGCGCCCGTGTCGGCATCGTCTCGCACAACTCCGCTCGGGTGCTCGTGCATCTCTTCGGGACCAGCGCATTCGGCCGTGTCGCCGTGCCGATCAACTTTCGACTCAGCCGCGACGAGGTGGACTACATCGTCCAGCACTGCGGCGCCGAGGCGTTGATCATCGATCCGGAGCTCGAGTCCACGCTCGGCGACATCCCGGTCAACCATCGCTTCATCGCCGACGAGGAGAGTGACTCGCTCTACAAGGTCGGCGTCGAGCCGCAGCCGTGGGAGCCGTCCGAGGGCGCGACGGCGACGATCAACTACACCAGCGGCACCACTGCCCGTCCGAAGGGCGTGGAGATGACCCACCGCAACCTCTGGATCAACGCGGCGACGTTCGGGTGGCACACCGGGGTCAACGATCGCGACGTCTACCTCCACACGCTCCCGATGTTCCATTGCAATGGCTGGGGCATGCCCTACGCGATGACCGGCATGGGCGCGCAACACATCGTCCTGCGCAAGGTGGACGGGGCAGAGATCCTCCGCCGAGTCGAGCAGCACGGCGTCACGATCATGTGCGGTGCCCCCGCGGTCGTCGCGGCCGTTCTCGATGCCGCAGCCGAGTGGGACGGCCCGATCCCGGGCCGGGATCGGGTCCGCATTGTTGTTGCCGGCGCACCGCCTCCCACGCGAACCATCGAGCGTGTCGAGACCGAGCTCGGCTGGGAGTTCATCCAGATCTACGGCCTGACCGAGACGGCACCCCTCCTCACCATCAACCGAGGCCGGGCCGAGTGGGACGAGCTCACACCAGCGGATCGTGCCGTCAAGCTCTCCCGCCAGGGCAACCCGGCGCTCGGCGTCACCATGGCAACCGACCCGGCGGGCGAAGTCCTCGCGCGCGGCAACATCATCCTGAAGAGCTACTGGGACAACCCCGACGCGACGGCCGCCGCCCTGGCCGACGACTGGTTCCACACCGGTGACGGCGGGTTCATCGACGACGAGAACTACGTCAACCTCCAGGACCGCAAGAAGGACGTCATCATCTCCGGCGGCGAGAACGTCTCATCGATCGAGGTGGAGGACTGCATCTTCAATCACGACGCCATCGCCGAGGTGGCGGTGATCGGTGTGCCCGACGAGAAGTGGGGCGAGACGGTGAAGGCGCTCGTCGTGCTTGCGCCGGGCGCCACTGCGTCGGAGCAGGACATCATCGACCACTGTCGCGAGAAGATCGCGCACTACAAGTGCCCGACCTCGGTCGAGTTCCGCGACGAGTTGGCTCGTACGGCCACCGGCAAGCTGCAGAAGTTCAAGCTCCGAGCGCCCTACTGGAAGGATCAGGAGCGGGGTATCAACTAGCTCGGCGGCGGGCCGGGCACGACCCAGCCGACACCCTCCACGAAGCGCGCGTTGTTCGGCGGATCGCGGGGATCGTCGGTGTCCATCACCCAGCCGTGACCCTCGACCCAGGACGGCTTGCGCCACTCGGGTGCCTCGGGCTCGCCTGCACCGTGTGCCGGGTCGGGGACATCGGCCACGGGCGTATCGGAGGCGGCTTCGCCGGTCCACGCCGGGAGATCGATCGGGTCCGGTGGTTTGGCCCGCGTCGGCAGCGTGGGCCTCGGCGGCGGCGTCGGCGCGCCGAGGTCAGGCCGGGCCGGGGTTGGCGGCGCAGGAGGCGGGGCGGGGGGCGGCAGGGTCGGAGCGAGCTGCTCGGGAATCGCCGCCGTCTCATCGGGCGCGAACGGGTCGCGCCGCGCCGGGGTCGGAGGCGGCACGGCGGGAGGCGGGCTCGGAGCAGCGGGCGCCGGAGCCGGTGCGGGACGCGGCGCGGGCGCAGGACGAGGCGTTTCGGTGCGCAATGCCGCCGTCGCGTCGGCTGCGGGCGTGGTGGGTGTGCGCCGAACCGGAGGCGGCCCAGCGTTGGCGACGACCGGTTCCGCCGGGCGGGGCTTGTCCTCTCGAGGGCGGTCGGGGTCGGGCCAGAACATCGACAGGAGCAGCAGCACGACACCGACGACACCGAGCACGATGGACGGGATCAGCGCGGCCCGCAGAACGGCGGTCAACAGCGCGGCGAACACTTCGGCGCCGTCGGGGGCGAGCAGCCGCAGGAGGAACGGCACCGCGAGCCCGATGATCAGGTAGAAGGCCGTGGTGCCCATCGCCCACCGTGCGGCTTTGCCGAGCACCTGCGAGCGATCGCTGGTGGTGAGGAAGGCGAGCAACGCCATCGTCACCGAGATCCCCGCCAACAAGGGCACAGTGCGCTCGAGGAACGAGATGACGGGGGAGGCGTTCGGTACACGGTCGGTCGGCAGATCGATCACGAACTCCGACGGGAGCTGTTCGGCGATGGTCGGCGCGAAGAGGCCGATTCGCTCCTTCGATGACTCGAGTGCCGGTCCAATGTCGATTTCGCCCGGGGCGTCGTCCAACCCGAGGAACGCGCGATGCGTCGTGCTGAATGCGCCGACGATGAGTTCCTGCACGACGGGGTCGTCGAGAATAATGTCGACTCCGGCGGCAACTTGATCGTCGGTCAACTCGATGAAGTCAGACATGGCGGCCTCGAAGGCGGTGCCGATGTTCTTCCCGATCTGGTCGACGACCTCCTCGTTGTCGAGGAGTTCCTCGGCGATCGTCGCCGTTCGGTCTTCATCGAAGACGGTGCGCAGGGCAAGGAAGCCCCACCAGGCGAAGGAGCCGATGAGGAGGGCAGGGCCGAGGATCAGGCCGGCAATGATACGACGAAACACGGGCGCCATGTTCGCACGTCCGGTCGGTGGCGTAGCGGCGCCCCGCAGGAGTGGTCAGCGAGGCGGCGAGATGCACGGCTCGCCGCCGCACACGTCGATCACGGTTCCGGTCCGCAGGAAGTGGTCGATCTGCTCGACCGCCGCCAGGTGACGGCGGGGATCCTCGTGTGGATCCGTCCCGTCGCGGGGCGGCACGTTCTCGATCGGCGGGACCGGCGTACCGCTGTCCCACATCACGGTCGCGCTGCCGTCGTGGGGATAGCTGTCGATGTGCGGAATCGCCCAGAACGGCTCGACGTCGGTCGTACGGTCGACTCCCACCGCTGGCCACACCACGGCCGCCCCCATCGATCGCGCCATCACATCCATCGCCACGTTGGCCACCTGATGGTCACCGAGGGCGCCGTGAAGGAGGCCTCGCTTCTCGTCGAGCCCCGCCAACGGCTGGGTGTAGTGGTTCACGTAGCCGTTGCCCTCGCCCCGGTCCCAGAGCATCTGCATGATCAACAGCAGTTGCGCCTGGTCGAGCTTGTCGGGATACGCCGGGTCGAGGATCGCCTGGTAGAGGTCGAAGTCGATACTGCGATTGAGCAGTGTCGAGTAGTTCACCGCCGGGACGCCGAACACGCCGACGCTCCAGTCGGTCGAGACCGCCGTGGAAACCGGACCCATGATGCCGCCCTGGCTGATGCCGTAGTACGCCAACTGCTCCGTATCGAGGAGCTGGCCGTCGGCCTCGTCGCGGAAGGCGGGGTCAGCGGCGAACCCGTCGGGGTGTTTCATCAGGCGCCCGAGGAACAGTGTGTTGAGGTGGCCCTGGAGCAGCCGGTCGCTCAAGGTGAAGAAGGTGGACGCCTCGCCGAGGATCGCGATCGCGTTGATCGTGTCTTCCTCGGCCATGCCGATCAGATCCGTGCCGCAGATGACGTGGTTGTGGTGTTCGGCGAGGAGACGCGGCCCGGTAGACGTCGCCTGGCCCCGATCTCCCAGAAGCCCGTGCCCATAGATCACGCCTCCGCCAGGATCCGCGGCGGTGGTGTTGTCGTGGACCAGACACCGGAACACGGACGGCCAGGTCCCGTTCGCCGTCGGCAGCAGGCTCCCGGACTCGGTATTGAGTCCTGTCCCGGGGCCGCCATCGCCGGTCAGGTAGAGCGGGACGTCGTACGTGCCCTCGATGATGGTGTAGGTGTCACTGTCGTGGCGGGTCACGGCGTCGATCGTGTACGTCGGCGCAGCCCCGTCGAGGCTCGCGAACGCGTCATCGCGCATGTGCACCAACGGACCCGTGAGGCTCTCGGTGGAGATGACCGTGAACTCCCAGGCGAGCACGAGTTCCTCGCGGACGACTCCCGCCGCTTCGAGGTCGGCGAAGACTCGTTCCATGGCCGGGCGGCGCGCTTCCACCTCCTCCACATCCGATTCGAGTCGGTCCCGGTATGCCCGGAATGTGTCGGTCGGCGCGATCGCCGCTCCGTCGCCGTCCACCAGATTGCGGAGGCCGATCACGATCCGGTGGCCGTCCGGGTAGTTCTGCGCCGGGCGCAGGAACAGGCCCTGCCGGTCCGGGCTCGGGGCATTGCTGTCGAGTTCCGCCCAGTGGGGCCACTGCTCCCCTGTCGTCGCGTCGACGATGACGCTGGCGGAGCCGTCGGCGAGCGATGCCGCAATGTCGGTGATCGGAGGGAGACCGGATCCCGCAGGGTCGACACCCGGGATGAGCGCAAGAGCGGCGCTCCCGGGCGAGAACCCGTCGGCGAGGTTCTGGCGAGATGGATCCACTGCGACACCGTCGACGTTGCTCGGCATGGCGCCCAGGGGCAGTGCGACGCGGCGGCCCGTCACCGCGGAGGCGTCGTCAACGGTGAGTGCGTCGCTGGGGAACGGGAGCAGGCACTCGTGGCCGATGAGCTCGCAGTCGGGGCTCTGCTCGAGCGTCAGCTCGATGGAACCCGCGAACTCGGCCTCCGGTGTCGTCGTGGTGGTCGTGGTAGTCGTGCCCGCTTCGACGCTCGGCGAGGGTTCGGGGGTCGAGTCGCCGCAGCCCGCAGCGACGAGTGCGGAGACGGCGAGCAGAGCGCCGACGCGACGCCTCACGACTCGACCCAATCGATGGCGGCGTCGAGCCGGACACTGTCTCGCGAGTCGAATTCGGGCTCGGACATGCAGGGCTCCCTCGTACCGCCTACCGCCCGAGTGTCGCGCGTCTCCACGCGCCGCCTGAAATTGTCGTCCGCGCGTGCGCTACAGCGGTGCCATCCGCCAGGCGACCCAGATCAGTGCGATCGCAATCATCCAGGACGCCGCCAGCATGCCCAGCACCAGGAGACCCTCACCCTCGAAGGCGTTCTCGCGAGCGGGATCCTCCGGGTGTTCGGTCTGCTTCGCTTCGATTCTCAGCATGTCCAACCCTTCACGTACCGGCCACGCCACGACCGATTTTCACAAACCTGCACAGTTGGGTAAGACACCTGTGTCAGGCCACGCAGGGTGGGCGCATGTGACCGAAGAGTAGAAACGGCGTTCAGTTCGGCGGTTCAGATGAGCGTCAGAAGAGACAACCCTGGGCGGCCTCGGCGCGCTCCCACTGTGATTCGAGGTCGGCGAGGCTCAACGGGTCGAGATCGAGCGCCGCACAACTTCGGTCGTAGGCAGCGGGGAGTTCGCCGAAGCGCACGGCCCCGGACTCGGCCTCCACCAAACGAGCCATGGGAAGGCCGATGCGCTCGGCGAACGTCTCCGGTCCGCTCAGCGCGCTGACGCGGATGGCCAATGCCACCGCGGCCGCCACCGGATGTTCGAGGCCGGCAGTGCGCGCCTGCACTGCCATGCGCTCGACCATCGCCGTGGCATCGCGGCGCAGCATGCGGGCTTCCTCCGCAGCTGCGGCGACGTGGGCAGCATCCGCAGCGGCGGAGCCGACGACAGATGGTCCGGTGGCGACCTCGGTGAGCATGCAGACATCATGTCGACGGGGTGTGACAGTCACCGTTCCGCGAGACTGCAGACATGACGATCGGCATGCTTCATCCGGGGGCCATGGGCGCCTCGATCGGCGCCGTGCTGCGCCAGAAGGGGGTCGACACCCGGTGGGTGGATGCCGACCGCAGCCCGGACTCGCGGCGGCGAGCCGAGGATGCTGACCTGACGGCAGTCGAGTCGATCGACGAGCTCGCGGCGACGTGCGACGTCATCATCTCCGTCTGCCCGCCCGCCGCAGCTCTCGCCGTCGCCGGCGCGGTCGCCGAATGCGGCTACGACGGGTGCTTTCTGGATGCCAACGCGGTTGCGCCAGCCACCGCTCGACAGATCGGTGACGTCGTCGCCGCCGGCGGTGCCAGCACCGTCGACGGGGGAATCGTCGGGCCCCCGGTGGCGCACAAAGGGCTCACGGTTCTGTACCTATCCGGTGACCCCGCCGACACGGCGACGATCGAGACGCTCTTCGCCGACACCGCCCTCGACAGCTACATCGCCGGCACCGAGCCGGGCGCGGCCTCCGCAGTGAAGATGAGCTTTGCTGCATGGTCGAAGGGCACGAGCGCGCTCCTGCTCGCCATCCGTGCGTTGGCTGAGACGGAGGGAGTGATCGACGGCCTCGAACACGCGTGGTCCGTGCTCACCCCGGACCTGATCGAGCGGGCGCCGGCAACCGCCCGCGCGACCGCGCCGAAGGCCTGGCGGTTCGTCGGAGAGATGGGCGAGATCGCGGCCAGCTTCGAAGCGGCCGGGTTGCCTGGCGGGTTCCACCGAGCGGCAGCCGATGTGTACGCGGCCATGGCCGATCTTCGCGACGTCGACGGCGCCGAGTTGGGCGACGTGATCGCTCGCCTAACCGCTGGCTGATCGGGCCCTACGATGCGTCGATGACCGTCTCGCTGTTTCGCCATGCCTGGGGTGCCGTCGGCCCGGACGACCCGTGGCCCGACCTGTCGAGCTTGATCCGAGATGCAGCCGCGGAGGGATACGAAGGCGTGGAGTTTCCGACGTTCGTTCTGGACGGCGACCCGGCGGGTCGCGACGCCGTGCTCGCCACGCTAAAGGAGACGGGGCTCGAACTCCTTCCGATGGTCATGACATTCCCGTCGTCGCCGCACGATCCGGACGCGCATCTCGCGGCACTCCGACCCCAGCTCGAGGATGCCGCGACCCTTGGCGTGCCCCGCGTCAACGCCCACGCGGGATCCGACGCGTTCGACGACGCGACCACCGCCGACTTTCTCACCCGAAGCCTGGCGGCAGCCGCTGAAGTCGGCGTCACACTGATGCACGAGACCCATCGTTCGCGCCCGCTGTACAACCTGTGGCGCACCGCGAAGATGGTCGAGGAGGTCGAGGGGCTGCGCCTCACCGCCGATTACTCCCACTGGGTTTGTGTGTCCGAGCGTCTTCCCTTCGACGGTGCGGCCGCGTTCGCGACGTGCGCCCCTGCCGTGAGCCACATCCACGCCCGCGTCGGCCATGCGCAGGGACCGCAGGTAGCCGATCCGAGTGACCCCGCGTGGAGCATGGAACTCGGCTCGCACGAGGCCTGGTGGGACCAGATCGTTGCCGCCGCTGATGCTCGCGGCGACGACATGACGATCACGCCCGAGTTCGGGCCGCCGCCGTACATGCCGATGCTCCCCCACTCGGACGAGCCGGTCGCCGATCTCCGCTCGGTTGTCGCGTTCATGCGCGACCGGCTGACCGACCGCTACATCGCGACGGAGTAACTCCGCGCGTTGGCCCGGCGGCGCGGCTCAGTCTCGACAGCCGTTCACCAAGCCGGCGGCGACCGCAGCCGCTGCCTCGTCGCGAGTCGCGTAGAAGCCCTCTTCGAAGGGCTCCCGCAGGTCGATGTCGAACGACAGGTACGCGTTCCATCCATCGCCGCTCGATCCATAGATCGACCCCGGTGATCGGACCCGACACAGACCTCGGCAACGTCGGCATCACCGTCGAGCCGATAGAGGGGAACAGGCGCTCGGAATTCGACGTTCTCGGTATCGATGAGCGTGACGACGTGGACTCGCCAGTTCGCCGGGATCAGCTCCCGGCGACGGATCAGCTCCGCGACGGTTGGAGACGAGTCGACGTCGTAGGTATCGCCAGCGAACGAGCGGCTGTCGCCGGTTGGCGGCACAAAGGTGACGCGCCAGAAGCGGCGCACGGCATCGATGGCGATTTCGGGTCCTGGATTCATGGTCACTCCCCGTTTGACCGACACAGGGGGGACGCAAAGTGTCGCGAGAATCTGACACCCGGGAGCGCAGCAGCTACGCAACATCGTCGAGGCGCCGGATCGGCGCGCCGCGGCCACCGCGGGCCCACGACGCTCCCGGGACGATCTGGACGAAGTCGCCGGTGAATGCCGACATGGAGTAGCGGTCCTCCCACTGTGCGACAAGGCCGTCGCGCAGGTGCGACTCGTCCGCGACGACGATCTCGACGTCGAGCATGGCGAGCGTGTCCTCGCGGAGCTCGCCGAAGACGACATAGTCGTCGGCCACGGCCTGCACGAGGGTCTTCTGGACCTCCGCATCCATGTCGACCATCAGTAGCTCCGGCTGATCCCAGCTCTCGAAGGCGCCGACCGTGCAGGTCCACGGCGACGCCGTCTCGACGTGGATCATCATGAAACCGTGGACCCGGATCAGCAGATCCGTGTGGCGATCGATCTCGTCCCAGCTGTAGCCATCGCAACGCATGCACATGGGCGCACCTCTCTTCTGTGAGAGGCCGGTGCAGCGCCGCCGGCGAGCGTGAGGACAGTTTGCCTGCCGGGTGTGACAGCTAGCCGCGGTTCGCGAGCGCCAGCGCCTGACGCGTTGCCGCTTGCTCGTCCGACGTGCCGAAGGTGACGGCGTTAACGAGCGTCGCACCGGCATCCACGAACCCGTGCACACGCTCGACGACCTCATCCGCCGAGCCGATCACCGCGATTCCCGCCGGGCCATCGACTCCCTCGCGGTCCATCATCGCCCGATACGACGGCAGACCGCCGTAGATCTCGAACTGCGTGGCCGCGCGCTCCAGGGCCGGACCGGGATCGTCAGTCACACACACCGGAATCGACGCGATGATCTGAGGCTCGGGTCGATCGGCCTCCGCAGCGGCTTCGCGAATCGCCGGCGCCACATGCTCGGAAATCGTCTTCGGACCCGTCATCCACGTCGAGGTGCCGTCCGCTCGACGGCCGCACAGCTTCAGCATTGCGGGACCCAGCGCAGCAATGACCACCGGCGTGGGTGGCGAGTTGAACGCAAGCCCGCCGCGGAACGTCAGCGTCTCGCCCTCGGCCGACACGGGCTCGTTGTCGAGCAGCGGCAGAAGCACGTCGAGGTACTCGCGCATGTGGCGGACCGGCTTCTCGTACGACATGCCGAACATGCCTTCGATCACAATCTGATGCGACAGCCCGATGCCGAGCGTGAAGCGACCACCGCTGATGTGGCTGAGCGACTTCGCCTGCGCGGCGAGCATCGCCGGATGCCGCGGGTAGGTCGGGATGACGGCGGTGGCGAGCGCCAGTTCCGGCACCTCGCGAGCGACGATGCCGAGCATCGTGATGGCGTCGACGCCGAAGATCTGGGGAACCGACATCGTCGAGAAGCCCTCGTCCGCAATCTGGCGCGCCTGGCGCACCATGTCGTCGATGTCGTCCGTCTGGATGAAGATGCCGATGTCCATGCCGGCGACCTTACGCCGGGTCAGCCGGGTGCGGCCTGCTCCGCTCGAGTGATCTGGGCGTCGACGATGTCGAGACCGGCGGACCAGAAGCCCGGGTCCGTCAGATCACAACCCACGATCGACGCGAGCTCTTCTGGCCACTGCGACCCGCCGGCGCTCAGCAGCTCGAGATAGCTCGGGACGAATGCGGCGCCCTGAGCCTCGTACTGAGCGTAGACCGACAGCGCGAGCAGCTGCCCGTAGGCATAGGCATAGACGTACCCGGGCGTGCCGATGAAGTGCGGGATGTAGCTCCACCAGGTGCGGTAGCCCTCGGTGACCTCCACACTGTCCCCGAACAGGTCGGTCTGCGTGCGGGCCCAGTGGTCGGCGAAGTCGTCCGTGCTCAGCTCGCCGACGTCGCGTCGGTGCGTGTGCACGGCATCCTCGAATCGGTTCATCGCCACCTGACGGAAGACCGTGGCGATGTTGCCCTCCACTTGCTGGGCGAGCAGCGCGAACCGCTCGTCCGGATCGTCCGTCTGATCGAGCAGCCGCTCGAACGTGACGGTCTCGCCGAACACCGACGCTGTCTCCGCCAGGGTCAGCGGCGTGGGCTGATGGAAGATCCCCTGGGGTCGCGCCAGGTAGCCGTGGACCGCGTGGCCCAGTTCGTGGGCGAGCGTGAGGACGTCGCCAGGCGTCGCCGTGTAGTTGAGAAAGACGTACGGGTGGTGGGTCGGCACCGTGTAGGCGCAGAAGGCGCCGCCCCGTTTGTTGTCGCGCACCGGAGCATCGATCCAGCCTTCGTCGTAGAACCGGTCGACGATGTCGGCGAGCTCATCACTGAAGCTGGCATAGGCGTCGCGCACCGTCGCCTTGGCGTCTTCCCACGGCACGTGCTGCTCGGTCTGGGCGACGGACGAGCTGCGGTCGTAGTCCGCGAGGCGGTCGAGACCGAGCACCTGGGCCTTCAGCCGGTACCAGCGCTGCGGGAGGTCATAGCGACTGACGACGGCGTCCACGAGCGCCTGCACGGATGCATCGCTCGCCTCGTTCCCCTGGTTCCAGGACGAGATCCACGTCGGGTAGTCGCGGAGGCGATCGTCTGTCGACTTGTCGGCGAGCAGCGTGTTGAACACGTAGGCCCGGTTGCGTAGGCCCGGCTGCAGTCCGACGGTCACTGCGTCGGCCGCGGTTCGGCGTACCTCGCGGTCCGGGTGCATGAGGCGGCTGAGGCCAGAATCGAGCGGCATCTCGTCGCCGTCGATCTCCACCCGGATCGCCGACGTGAGTTCGGTGAAGAGCCGGACCCAAGCACTGCGGCCCGTCGGCGCCTTCGTGGCGAGCAGCTTCTCCTCTGCCTCGCTGAGAACGTGGGGGACGCGCATCCGGCTCGTCTCCAGGTGGTGCCGATGCTCGGCCAGCTCCGGCGCATCGAGCAGCGCCGTCGCGGCGTCGTCCGGGATCGCCAGCCACTCGAGTTCGAACCAGACGAGCTCAGCCGCGAGCTCGGCCGTGCGCTCCTGGAACTCCGCCATCAACGCGCCATTCGCCGGCTCCGCGACATCCGTCGAGAAGCGAAGCGAGGCGTAGTTCGCGGCTCGGTGCGTGGCGTCGAACATCTCGGCCTGGTGGTCCAACCACGTGGCGAGCTGGGCGGCGTCGGCGGCGCCGACCTTCCCCTTCGCCTCGGCGGTCAGCGCTGCGGCCATCTCGTCAGCCCGGTCGAGGAGCGCGCGGGCGCCGTCCGGCCCGTCGCCACCCACGAGGGTCTCAACGTCCCAGGCGTTGTCTTCCGCTCCGGTCGAAGGGCTGGAGGTCTCAGTGCTGCTCATCGCGGAAGTGTAGAACGCGGCCCAGGTGTCCTCGGGCAGGCCGCGCGCCACTACGCAAGACTCAAACCGCGCCAGGCCACGGCGCACCTACGTTGGTTGGCGGTCATCGCCCGATGGTCCGCGACGGTGAAATTCGCTGTGCTCGGCGTCGTCGCAGCGGTGCTCCTGATCGGCCTCCTCTGGAGCATCCCACGCATCGACCGGTGGCTCTGGGGCACAGTGGGACTGCTTTTCGCTCTCGTTTGGGGACGATTCGGCGCCTCGTCGCTCCGCGAGCCGCAGTCGGCGATCTGAGCGGGTCACCAGCCCCTCGCGCGCTGACCGTTAGCGTCGTTTCATGCTGAATCGGAGGGATCGCGGGTGACCGAACGCGCCCGACCGCGACCTCGGCTCAACCCGGTCCAGTTGCGGATCCTCGTCCGCAACATGACGGCGCACCACACGCTGCTCGTCGCCAGCGGCGTGGCGTTCACCTGCGTGTTCGGCCTGATCCCGGCGATGATCGCGGTCGTCTCCGTCTACGGCCTCGTCGCCGAGCCGTCAGACGTCGAGTCGAACCTCCGGCCGCTCGTGGACGCACTCCCTGAGGACGCGGGCAGACTTCTGATCGAGCAGCTCCAGAAGGTCACGACGATCGATGCCGCCGAGATCACCGTCGGCCTCGCGCTTGGCTTGATCGGCGTATTGTGGGCCATCTCATCCGCGACGAACTCGTTGATCATGGCAATCCGGATCGCCCACGAGGTGCCGAGCCCGCACAACTGGCTGCAGGGCCGGATCTTCGCACTGAAGCTGAGCGTCGTGGGCGTCCTGTCGGTTGCGGCGATGATCTGGTTCGTCGTCGTGCTGCCACCGGTTCTGGAGGACTCCGACATCGGCGGCACCTCCGAACTGGTGGTGTCGATCGGCCGCTGGCCGGCCGTGCTCCTTGTCTCGATGGTGACGCTCGCTCTGCTGTACCGAGCCGTCGTCGGCCACCGGACGGGGCGCTTCCACTTCATCTCGTGGGGTGCGGTCGTCGCGACGATCATCTGGGTCGTAGCGACGATCGGGCTCGGGTTGATCTACAGCTTCTTCGGCCAGGTCGAGTCCACCTTCGGTTCGCTCGGTGCCGTCGCGGCGCTGATGGGCTGGCTCTACTTCACTGCGCTCGCGGCCTTGATCGGCGCGGAGATCGACGGCGCCCGCTTCGATCGCAACGGGAACGGCGAGAACCAGATCCCCGCCGACTGAACCCCAGGCCTGCCGCGGAACAGCGCCATCGGCCTAAACCAGGACTGCAGCGGGGGTCTGACCCCAACTGCAGCGCGGGGTTAGCTGGGGAGGTCGTAGACCGTGACCGGGATGTGGCGACTGGTCAGCGTGCGTTCGATGATCGCCTCGATCGCGGGCCACTCCCCGCCCGCCAGGCCGCATCCGATTCTCGGCATGTGCACGGAGCCGTCCATCGCGACGAGCTCGGCGCCGAGCGCGTCCAAGCCCGCCTCGATTGCCCAGTAGCGAACCGGCGGTCCAGCGGGCCCGTCGACGATGTCTTCCTGGCCGATCAGGTTGGCGACGTGGAGCTGCGGCGCCACGTTGACGAGCCGGACCGCGCCGAGCTCGAAGTCGTCCTCGTGGCGGCCGGCGTGCCAGGCGCGGTATTCGGCCTCGGGTTCCGGCCAGCGGGCCGACACGGCCAGGACGAAGCCGGCGCCCCATCCACCCACGTCGTTGCAGACGTGGACGATCACCCTCTCGCCGTCGCCCTCGGGCATCGTTGCATCGCCGACCACGTAGCGGATCGTCATGACCCGATGGTTTCGGTCGCGGCCGCCTCGCGCCGGGTTCGGAGCTCGCTGAACACGATCGCGCCGACCAGCATCAGCAGGATCACCGCGAGCGAGACGAACGTGTCGAGATGATGCCATTGGCTGAGCGCCATCTTGATCCCGACGAACACGAGGATGCCGCCTAGGGCGTGGGACAGATAGTGGAAGCGCTGGCGGGCATCGGCGAGCAGGAAGTACATCGCTCGTAGCCCGATAATCGCGAACGCGTTCGAGGCGAAGACGATGAACGGTTCGTTGGATACGGCCAAGACGGCAGGAACGGAGTCGAGCGCGAA
The DNA here is from genome assembly GCA_029246685.1 of Acidimicrobiales bacterium. GTDB lineage: Bacteria > Actinomycetota > Acidimicrobiia > Acidimicrobiales > Aldehydirespiratoraceae > JAJRXC01. The sequence goes on from JAQWMR010000016.1 coordinate 374,120, forward strand.
GATCACGTCGGTTGCCTCGACGACAACGAGAGCGGCGAACAGCGGCGTGGCGGTACGCACGCCGTTCTTGATGGTGAAGAACTTGTGGCCGTCGTACTCGTCCGACACGGGCATGACGCGGCGAAGCAGCCCGAGCCCCGCCGTCGAGGTGCTCTCCCCTTCGTCTTCGCGATGACAGAAGATCCGCAGGCCGGTGAACACCAGGAACGCCCCGAACACCACGAGGATCGCCGAGAACCGGCTGATCAGCGCCGAGCCGACCAGGATGAAGATGAGCCGCAGCGCCAGCGCCCCGAAGATCCCCCAGAACAGCACGCGGTGTTGGAACCGCAGTGGAATCGCCATCGTGGAGAAGAGGATCGACCACACGAAGACGTTGTCGATGCTGAGCGACTTCTCGATGAGATAGCCGGACAGGTACTCACCGAAGGCATCGCTTCCGAACCCGATCGCCACGACCGCCGAGAAGGCGAGCCCGAAGCTGATCCAGACCATCGTCTCGAGTAGCGCGCTCCGATTGGTGGGCTCATGATCCTCACGGTGACGATAGAGATCGACCGCGAGCATCAGCCCGATCGTGACCGCGAGCCCGATCCACCAGCCGACGGCGACGTCGAGATCGACGAAGTTGTCCCGTGCAGATTCGGCGGCGAGCAGGTTCACGAGGTTGAACCTACCCGCGGCCGATCAGTCAGCTTGCGGCGCGGTTTTCGTATGACACCCACATGCGGCACGGCTGGCTGCGGGTGTTCTCGCAGTCCGACAGGCCCTCGGGCACGTCGACCCCGGACACGAACGGCAACGTCAGCGTGGATGCGGCGGGGTCGACCTGGATCGCCGTGCCGTCGTTGGGAAGAACGTCGAAGGCCCACAGGTTGCGGTTGCCACCCGGACTGTCGACGATCAGTCGCAGTTTCGAACCTTCGCGGAAGACATGGCCGGCCGGGAAGACCTCCATGTCGACCTGCGTGAACTCACCGGACGGGAGCTCCATCGCCGAGTCCTCCGAGTGCAGGTGCCAGGGCAACAGCTCGGATGACTGTGACTCGTCGAGCGCCCGGCGGGAGGCTCGCAGCCAGCCGTTCTGGATGTACATCTCGTAGCCATCCGGGCGAACTTCGGTGATCGTCACCTCGAGGTCGGCGTCGGCCTCGTCGGCCATGATCGACAGCGAGACCCGGCCGGTGCCGAGCAGCAGGAGGTCCTCCGTGAAGGCCTCCGTCTCGAACACGAGCGCTTCGCCGTCTTCGAGGAGCGTCCACTCGAGGTTCTCGAACTCGTCGCCATCCTCGTCAGCCGCCTTCGTGAGGAGCTGGGACTGTTCGACGTCGACGGTGAACTCACCGATCGATTCGCCACCGGCCATGTCGGCGAGCGACCACGTCCGCGCCTCGGCCTCCTCGACCGGCCAGCCGTCGAACACGACCTGGCCGCGGGGAACGGGAGCGCCGAGCGCGATGGAGTTGCCGCCGTTCTCCATGAAGACGGTCATTGTCGGACCCGCTTCGAACGCGGCCTTGGCCTCATCGTAGCTCCCGAAGTTGTCGTCGGGCAGCGGCGCCGCGACTCCGAAGACCTCCTGGTAGAGGATCGGTGCGCCGAGGCGCAGGATCGGATCGAAGATGGGATCCCGATCAGCGACGTAGACGCTCAGCAGCTCCGTCGCCGCCAGCAGCGACGCGGGGCCGAGGGAGTCGGCGTGGGCGCCGTTATAGACGTGGGCGTGGAAGACATCGGTGCCTGCGAAGTTGTCGAGCATCGTCGGGAAGCGGCCGCCGGTCTGCTCGTCCTGCCAGGCGCCGGCCAGGAAGGTGGGCACGGTGATCTGGTCGACGAACAAACGAGGCGAGAGGAAGTCGATCTCCTCACCCGGGTAGTACTCGAACTCCAACACCTGTGCGGCCAGATCCTGATTCTGGCTGCGCAGCAGCTGGTTCTCGTCACAGATGGTGTCGCCCTCTTCGACGCGCTGGTTCACCCAGCTCTGGCCGTAGGCGTCGTTCGCGCCCTGGCGGGAATCGCCCCAGCTCTTGGCGAAGCCGTTGTTGTAGATGCCGCCCGGGTAGACGACCGAACGGTAGGAGTCCTCGATCACCGAGATCGGGGTGATCGCGGCGAGGCTCGGCGGCTGGGTCTGCGCGACGAAGAGCTGGCTGATTCCCGAGTACGAGATGCCGACCATGCCGACTTTGTTCCCATACACCCAGTCCTGCGCGGCGATGGCTTCGATGACGTCGTAGCCGTCGATCGTCTGGAGTTCCTCGAAGTAGTCGAACGCGCCACCGGAGCAGCCGGACCCGCGCATGTTCACGCCGACGGTCGCCCAGCCCAGAAGGCCGTAGATGTTGATGGCCGGCTCGATGTCGTAGGGGCTCGCGGGGTCATAACCGGAATACTCGACGACCGTCGGGAACGGGCCGTCCTCGGGCGGGCCGGGGAGGCGGACGGTCGCGGCGAGGGTGGTGCCGTCGCGCATCTCGATGTAGGTGTAGCCCTCCCAGGCGCCGTTCTCGTCTTGCGCGAACTCGGGCGGCACGGCCTGGCCGTCGTAGAAGGCTTGCTCGGGGTGATCGTCCAGGCTCGGGACGGTCGCCGGCTCGCTCGCAGCCGGAGGATCCTGTGACCAGTCGACGACGACCCAACCGTCGCCCGGCTCCACGAGGCGGAAGAGCAGATTGCCGAGATCATCGACGGTCCCGGTCTGCGCGTCGCCATTGCCGCCACTCAGCTCGAGTTCCAGACCGGGCTCGGCGCCCGTGACGGTCACCTGGCCGGCGCTGACGCTCGTGTTGAAGTCCGCTGCCGCGTAGATGATCTCGTCGTCCGGGTCGTCGGCCACATCTGCGTCGGGATCATCGCCGTCTCCGGCATCGTCGGGGGTGTCGTCACCACTCGGCTCGTCGGGGGTGGCCTCGCCATCACCGTCGTCACCGCACGAGGCGGCGATCAGGGTGAGGACGAGCAAGGCAGCGAGCAGGGAACGAAAGCGGCGCATCCGAAGACCCTACCCATCGGTAATCTCCGGGCGAAAGCCGGGCGTCAGCAGGGCGTGGCGATGAGCGCCGCGCCGCGAACCGTCGCTTCGGGCTCCCCTGCGCTGACTGCGACCCCCCGCGCCACGATGGCGCCGAGCAGGACTTCGGAACGGCTGAGCCCGCCATCGACTGCAAGTGAGCTGACGCCCATGTGATCGGCCAGTTCGGCGACTCGCGCTGCGATTCCTTCGACCGCGGCGCGGACCATGTCCTCTCGCGTCGTGTCGAGGGCGAGACCAGTCCATGCGCCGCGGGCCGAGGCATCGTGGTGTGGCGACCCGAGCCCGGCAAGGGCGGGCACGAACTCGACGCGGTCAGGGCGGCCTCGACCCGCCACCGCATCGAGCTCCTCCACCGTTGCGAGGAGGCCGATCCCGACGAGCCACTCGACCACGGAGCCGGCCGTGTTCACCGATCCCTCGAACATGAACTCGTCCACGAAGGAACCGCCGTCGGTTCGCCGCCAGAGGGGCAGCGTGTAGCACCCGGCGGGGGCGTCGCCGGGAGCCTCACCCGCATGAACGTCGAGCATCGCTGACGTGCCGAGCGTCAGCTTGGCCTCCCCCTCGGCCAGCTCGTGGGCCGCGCAGGCGGCCATCTGGTCGCCGAGCCGGCCCGAAAGCAGGACGTCCGATCCGAGCAGCGTCGCTGCGCCGACCTTGGCGTCAGAGGCAACGGGTGCCGGAAGCGGTTCGCGGGGCACGGCGAACAGACCGAGCGCGCCGTCGGACCAATCGCCGGTGCGGGCGTCGTACAGCCCGGTCGCCGCGGCGTTGCCCGGTTCGGTGACGAACACCTCCCCGTTCGAGAGCGCCCACGTCATCCACGCGTCGACCGTGCCCATCCGCAGCGTGCCGTCAGCCGCCGCTGTTGCGACCACCGGATCGTGCTCCACGAGCCACCCCATCTTTGTGCAGGAGGCATTCGTGTTGACGGGGATGCCTTGGGCGACGAGCTCGGCGACGGACTCGGCCGTCCGGGCGTCCTGCCATCCGACCGCGGGCCGGATCGGCTTCCCCGTCGTGGCGGACCAGCAGACGATCGTCGCTCGCTGATTCGCGATTCCGAGATGGGACACGTCGGCCGCAGTCGCTCCCGCATCGGCCAGGACGGTTGACCAGAGGCGCTGCGTGGCTGCGACGAATGTGGCCGCATCCTGCTCTGCTGCGCCGTCGAAGGGGACGCTCAGGGCCAGCTGTTCGCGGGCGATTGCGACCCGTTCATCGCCGTCGAATAGCCCGATTCGGATCGTGGTCGTGCCGACGTCGAGCCCGGCGACGAGGCTCACGGGATCAGCACACCCGGGTTGAAGAGGCCCGAGGGGTCGAGCGCGCCCTTGATTCCACGAAGCATGGTGAGTCCGCCTTCGCCCACCTCGGCTCTCATCCAGTCCCGCCGAACTCGGCCGACACCGTGATGGTGGGCCAGCCCGGCGCCGAGCCCGTCGGCGGCCTGCAACGCAGCAGCCCAGCAGGCGTCGTAGGTCGCCGCATACTCGGACGGGTCGCTCGGCGTGGCCGCGAGCGTGAAGTACAGATTGGCGCCGCTGCGATAGGCATGCGACGAGTGCGCCGACGCGGCGACCACTCCCGGCACGCCGTTGAGTGCATCGACGACCGCTGTGTAGAGCGCCGGCAGTCGAGTCCAGTCAGTCGCGATCTCGATCGTGTCGGCGACGACACCGGTCTTCAGAAGCTCGTCCCAGCTCGGAACCGTGTTGCGGTGCGCGAACCAGCCGTCGACAGCCTCGTCGGGTGCGGCAGAACCGCCCGTCGCCGCGCAGATCTCGGCGACGGCGGCGGCCTCGACCGGCGCGACACCGGGCGGGCCCTCGTGCAGGAAGATCAACATCGAGTCGCCCTTGGGCATCTGGTCGCGGAAGTGGCGCCAGGACTCACGGCCGTCGTAGAGGCGGACCACCGGTGGGCGCCATCCGGCCCGCATCACCCGCCGGATCGAATCGATCCCATCAGCGAAGTCGGCGAAGTGGAAGGCCTGACGAACACCCGGCTCCGGTTGTTCGCGCAGCGAGAACGTGACCTCGGTGACAACACCGAGCGTGCCCTCCGAGCCCATGAGCACATGGCGAAGGTCGGGCCCGGCCGCCGCTCGAGGAGTTTCTCTCGTGCGGTAGATCGACCCATCGGCGAGCACCGCCTCGAGCCCATACACGACATCCTCGATGTTGCCGTAGGCAGTGGAGTACTGGCCCGATGCGCGGGTGGCGACCCAACCGCCGACCGTGGACAGCTCGATCGACTGCGGCCAGTGGCCGATGGTGAGGCCGTCCTCTTGCATGCGCTCCTCTGCGGCAAGCCCGTTGGTCCCCGCCCCGACGGTGGCCAGCAGGTCGCTCGACGACACGGACCGCAGGCCGCTCATCCGCTCCGTGGACAGCACCACGGAATCAGCCGAGGCGAGCACACCGCCGACCACACCTGAGCCGCTGCCTCGCGGGATCATCGGCGCACCGTGGGCGATGCAGATCTTCACAGCCTCCGCGAGCTCAACGGCGTCCGCAGGAGCGCAGACCGCGACCGGCGCAACGACCGCTTGGCCCGCCGAGAGCGGGATCTGTGAGCGCATCCAGGTGTCGCGGGCGCGCTCCGCCCGTTCGGCTTCGTCCAGCAGCAGTCCGTCGCCGAGCACGCTCGCCAGATCGTCGGTCAGTCCCATCAGTGCTCCTTGAACGAAAGTTCGTCGGCGAACATCGCCTCGACCGCTGCAAGTTCCGCAGCCTCTGTCTCCTCAGACCAGTCCAGTCGGGCGGCCATACGCGCCGCGGCCGCGGCGGCCAGTTCAGTTCGGCGCGCCGGCACGTACCAGGCGAGCCGCGTCCGTCGATACACGACGTCCACCAGCGTGGTCGCCGCCTCGACGTCGATGGCCCAGTCGACTTCACCCGCGACGACGGGTTCGCCGTCGACGAGCGGTGCCGAGCCGAGGGCCAGCACGTCTGCGGCCTCTGACCCGTACATCCGCCGCAACCGGATTCCGAGTGGATCATCGCCGGACATCGTGGCGCCGCCCCCCGGGACCACCGCGGTGCCTGGCCCCTCCGGAAGACGTCGGCCAAGCTGCTTGGCGACGACATCCATCACCTCTTCGGCGAGCTTGCGGAAGCCCGTGAGCTTGCCGCCGGCGATCGAGATCATCCCGCCCGATCCGACGGTCACCTCGTCCTTGCGGCTCATCTCCTTCGCCTCTTTGCCCTGCTGCGCGATCAACGGTCGCACGCCGGCCCACGCGGCGATCACGTCATCGGTGCCGAGCGGATCGATGTCGAAGTACTTCGTCATCGGATCGAGCAGGTACTCGATGTCGCTCCGCTCGATCTCGGGCCACAACGGGCGGTCGCCGTGGTAGCTCGTGTCGGTGGTACCGAAGTAGACGACGTCGCCTCGGGGGATGACGAAGATCGACCGCTTGTCGGGCGTGTTGGCGATGACGAGGTGGTTGGCGGGGAAGCGATCACGAGGCACGACGGCGTGGACGCCCTTGGACAGATGCAGCAGCGTCTCCGGCGGGTCCTGTTCCATGCGGGCGATCGACTCCACCCACGGCCCGGCTGCGTTCACGACGACATCGCCCCGCACAACGGCCTCTCGATCCGTGGCGGTGTCGCGGACGACGACACCCTCGACCCGGTCGCCGACGCGCACCACGTCGACCACGGGCGCTCGATTGGCGACGACCGCACCGAATTCGACGGCAGCGCGAAGCACCGCGAGGACGAGCCGAGAGTCGTCCGTCAGATACTCGCGGTAGGCGACGGCGTAGTCGTACGGGTCCGTCCGTAGATGTGGTTCGTGGGCGGTGATCTCCTCGCCCTTCCACACCTCGTGACGGTCCGCGTCGTCGATACCGCCGAGCTTCTCGTAGGTGCCGATGCCGGCCCGGAACTTCGTGACGCTCGCCCAGTTGCGGGCGGGAACGACCATCCAGCACGGCTCGGCGAGGTGCGGGGCCATCGCGTGAACCGCGGTCCGCTCACGCGCGGTCTTGCGGACGAGGTCCACCTCGCCGCTCGCGAGGTAGCGCAGACCGCCATGGATCAGCTTGGAACTGCGGCTGCTCGTGCCCGCCGCGAAATCGTCGGCTTCGAGCAGCGCGACCCGAAGGCCCCGAGCGGCCGCATCGCGAGCGATGCCGGCGCCGGTGATGCCGCCACCGACGATCACAAGATCGAAACGGTCGGCTTCGAGCTCGTCCAGGCGGTCCGCTCGGCTGGACGGGGTCAGGGAGGGCGGCGTCATCGCCTTCGTTCTAGCCCAGACCCCCCGGTCTGTCGGCCGCCGGGCCGGGTTGCTACCGTCCGTGCCGTGGGCTGGCTCTTCGACATCGTCGTCGCGATCATCGGCAGCGGGATCGTTGTGACGGCCGGCATCATCACGGCAGGCACCCTCTGGCTCAGGCGTCGCAACCAGGTGGTGGCCGGTGTGAAGTCTCCTGCGCCGCTCGGCTGGCTCAACTCCGGACGTCGGGAAGCCAGACTGCATCGACGGCTGCGCGCCAGCGGGCGACGCCTCGAGTTGGTTCCGCCGACCGAAGACGTCGCGGAGCTGGTCAGCCGGCTTCAGATCGAGCTCGTCGAGGTGGACGAGTACCTCGTCACCGTGTCGCGCCGACCGAAGCAGGTCCGGCGGGAAGATCGCAAGGCCGTGGAGGAGCGCGTCGAGGAGATCGAGTCGCTCGTTCGCCGGATCGAAGAACGGAACCGCACGGAGCTCTTGAGCCTCGACGAACTCGGCGAACGCCTCGATCTCCTCGAGGCCGCGGACGACGAACTCGGCCCACCCGAGTAGCCAGCGACGAAACAACCACCGCCCTGCGCGGCGAGGCCGTAGCCTGCGCTGATGTCCCCCGACCGCAGCGCCGCCATCTGGCTGTTCTCGATCCTCTCCGCGGTCTTGTCGATGGGCTACGGCGTGCTCTTCACCCTCGTCGGGGACTGGCGCGACCAATACGGGATCTCCGAGACCGCAGTCGGCGGGATCATCGGTATCGGATTCCTGTCCGCCTTCGTGGCCCAGGTGTTCATCGCGCCTCTGGCCGATCGGGGTCGGGCCCGGCAGTTGATCCTGCTCGGGGTCTGCGCCGACATCGTCGGCCTGCTGCTCATGGGCTTCGGTACCACCCTCGAGGTCCTGCTGATCGGGCGGGTCATCTCCGGCGTCGGAATCGGCACCGCGATCCCCGCCGTGCGCCGCATCGTGATCCTCGCCGACCCGGACCATCTCGGCGAGAACCTCGGACGCCTGCTGTCCGCCGACGTATTCGGATTCGCGCTCGGGCCGGCGATCAGCGCGGTACTCGTCGGCCCGTTCGGACTGTCCGCTCCCTTCATCGCGGTGGCTACGGTGTCCGCCACATGCGTTCTCGTCGTCTCCTGGTTCGACGTCGAAGAGTCTGCTGAGGAGTCGACGCAGACACTGGCGGTCGACCTCCTGCGGAGCCGCGTCGTGGCCGGAGCGATCGCGCTCGGATGTGCCGTCTTCATCATGATCGGCGCCTTCGACGCGCTGTGGGACGTGGTCCACGAGGACCTCAACACGAACGACTGGCTCGCCAATCTCGGCATCACCCTCTTCGCGCTCCCGATCGTCATCTTCGGTCCGACGAGCGGGCGACTCGCCCAACGGGTCGGACCGTTCCGAATCGGATCGCTCGGGCTGCTGGTCGGCGCGGCGTTCATGATCACCTACGGCCAGCTCCCATCCGGCGGCTGGATCTTTGCCGTGGGCATGTTTCACGCGGTCGCCGACGGGCTGAGCGTTGCTTCGAGCGGCGTGGCCATCTCGCTGTCGGTCCCCGAGGAACGCCAGGCCGGCGCCCAGGGATTGATGGGCGCGGCGCAGTCCGTGACCGCAGGAATCACGGCCGTGGTCGTTGGTGCTCTCTACGAAGGACCGGGTCGAGCGGTCGCGTACGGAGTCACCGGGATCGGCATGCTCGTGTTCGTTGCGGCCGGTGTGTGGCTCGCATGGCCCTTCATCCAGGACCGGAACCGCGGGCTGCTCGCCGCGGACCCAGAGCCGGAGCCCTACGCCGGGTCGAGATAGACGAGCGGGATCTCCCGGTCCGTCTTCTCCTGGTACCCGGCGTAGTTCTTGTACTTGCCCGTGACCGTGGGCCACAGCTCGGCCCGCTCCTCCGAGGACAGGATCCGTGCCGTATAGGGCTTCGCGGCGTCACCGTTCTGGGCGACCTCCACCGCCGAGTCGTCGCGCAGATTGAGGAACCAGGCCGGATGGTTGTCGTCTCCACCGCGGCTCGCCACGACCAGGAGCGAGTCCCCGTCCTGATGAGGTGACGTCAGCATGAGCGAGCGCTTCGCGCCGGACTTGCGTCCCGCTGTCGTGAGTTCGAGCACGGGCATTTTGCCCGCGGTCCACCCCATCCGACCGCCGCTGATCTTCAGCAGGCTGCGGTGGACGGTATTCATGGTCTTGAGAGCGAAGTCGCTGGGCATAAGGCGACCGTAGTGCGCATCTCGACGATCATCTACGGTGCCGCGATGCGCTTCGTCGGGGTGGACCTCGCCGCTCAGCCGGAAAAGACGAGCATGTGTCTGCTCGATTGGCGTCGCCGCCCGCAGGTCGTTGACATCATCCGTCCGGCCACGGACGACGCGATCGTGACCGCCGCGCTCGACGCCATGGGAGTCGGGATCGACTGCCCGTTCGGCTGGCCGACGCCGTTCGTCGAGAAGGTCCGGCGCTGGCACGAGGGGCACGGCGCCGCGAACGACGGCGCGACCTCGCGGGACCTGCGTCTGCGCACAACCGACCAGTGGATCCGTGCCCACGTGCCGCGCGATCCGTTGAGCGTGTCGACCGACCGCCTCGGCATCGTCGCCCTCCGGGGCATCGGCATCCTCGAGAAGCTTCTCGGCCCGACTGGGGATCGTTCAGGCCGGCGAGGCATCTACGAGGCATACCCGGGCGGCACGCTCGCCGTCTGGGGGCTCCCCTCCACCGGATACAAGGGCAAGGACGGAGGCGAGAAGCGGGCGGAGATCGTCGAATCGCTCCGAGAAGTGATCGACTTCGGCTCCTTCGAGGAAGCGGCCGTCGGCAGCGACGACGACCTCGACGCCATCCTGACGGCGGTGGTCGCCGGTCTCGGCCGGGCGAGAGTCACCACCCGTCCACCGGCCGAGCACCGCCGAGTCGCCGCGATCGAAGGCTGGATCCACGTGCCGACGGTCATCCGCGACAAAGTCGCCGACATCTCGTTCTAGGGTTCAGGCGTGCGGAAGCTCACGGCGGTTCTGGTCACGACAGTGGTCTGTGCCGCGTCGTGTGCCGACGACGGAGGCGGCGGAATCGGTCCAGACGCACCGCCTCGACACGAGGGCGCTGCTCGAAGTCCTGGAGTACGTCCCGGACTCGTCGCGCTTCGTGTGGTTCACCGACTGGAGTCGCGCCGGTCGCAAGCTCGGCGTCGAGTGCGACGATGACGACCCTGGCGACTGGCTCGGCGAACTCACGAATCCCTCCAACGCGGCGGTGCCGATCCCACAGGTGCTCATCAGTACACTCCGCGAACCGTCCGATCTGCAGACGAGTTTCGGGTTCGGAGTCTGCGATGTCGCCGCCTCGGCGACGACTTGGGACGGCGTCCAGGTTCTCGACGTCTTCCATACGACGCGGAGCCCGGACGCGATCGTGGAGTCGATCGCCGACGATCCGGTGTGGGGCCCGGAGCTCCGCACGGGCGAAGTCGACGACGGCACGCTCCACGAGAGGCTCGGAGTGGCTCGGACCTCATGCGCGAGGGGACCTCCGCGGTCCGTCCGATCGGCCGCGCCCACCGTCTCTTCGTAGACGGGGACGGGACGGTCGTCCGCGGCTTCGAGACCGATCACCTCCTCGACTCCACCGGCGCCGCGCTCAGAGACATCTCGCTGACCGGCAACTCGACGATCACCGAGATGGCGGAGATCCTGGATCGAGTCGGCGCGTTCGGTGGGTTCGCCCTGGTCCGGCCCGAGCCGACCGAAGCCTCCACGATCGCCGGCAGCCTCGCGAGCCCCGAGCGCTTGGCGGCGGTCCAAGCAGCGATCGACGCCCGTCCAACGACCGACATCCCGCAACAACTGCTCGTCGCGTGGGCGATCCGGGATGAAATGGTCCACAACTGGATTCTGGCGGGCTACGGCACAGAGGCGGAGGCCGAACCTGCGGTCGATCAATGGGCCACCCACCTGATTACCGGCGAACTGTTCACGAGGCCCGGCGAGATGTGGGTCGACTACTTCCCCGACCTGACCGTCGAGCGGCAGGGCCTTGTCGTGGTCGCGCACACCAGCTGGGCCGCCGAGGGAGACGAACGGGCGGACGTCCTTCTTCGACTGCTTGACAGTGCAGAGATGCTCTTCACCTTCGCCTCATGAGGGCGGCGACGCAGCAGGAAGTGACGACGACGCGGCGTCAGGTTGTGGGGATGAAGTCCTGGAACTGACCCACTGTCAGCCCGGCGTCCACCACGAAGTCGCCGCCCGTGCAGCTCATGGACTCGTCGCTCGCCAAGAACAGCGCCATATTGGCCACGTCGCGCAGCCGGCTGCCCGGCTCGGCGTCGTCGGGCGCAGCGAGGATCGACTGCATCATCTGGTGGGGCATGTCCGACAGGTCCGGGTTGCCCGGCAGGAACTCTGAGCTCATGTTCGGATTGCCCGCTTCGGGGCACACGGCGTTGACCCGGATCCGATGTCGGCCCAGCTCGATCGAGGCCGACTTCGTGATGCCGCGGAGCCCCCACTTGGTCGACGCGTAGGCCGACACACCGTTCATGCCCTTCACACCATCGGTGGACACGACATTGACGATCGACCCGCCGCCGTTGTCCCTCATCGTCTCGAACACTGCCTGGATGCCGAGATAGGGCCCGAGCTGGTTGACCTCCACGAGCCGAAGGAAGTCCTGTTTCGCCGTGGCTACGAGCGACTCGAGGAGAAGCACTGCAGCGTTGTTCACGAGGATGTCGACGGCGCCGAACGCCACGGTCGCTGCTGAGACCGCAGCCGACCACGACTCGGGCTCTCGGACATCGAGCTCGATCGCGACGGCACGATCACCGATCGCGGCGGCGACCTCACCCACCTGGTCGACCTTCACGTCGCCGAGCACTACCGCAGCACCCTCGGCCGCGAAGAGACGAGCGACTTCCGCGCCGGTCCCCTGTGCCGCGCCGGTGATGAGCGCGACCTTGCCGTCGAGGCGTCCCATGTCGGTGTCTAGTCCGTCGCGAAGGCGGCGAGATCGCGGGCGGTGTCGCGCGAGATCTCGGTGCACGCCATCGGGAAGATCTCGGTGCCGTGCATGGTGCCCATGACCTGACGGCAGCGGGCGGGCACATCTGCCTCGAGGAGCAGGCGATAGAACTCGATGCCTTCGTCGCGCAGCGGATCACACTCGTTCACGCTGATGATCGTCTTCGGGAATCCGGTCACATCGTCGACCGAGGCGAACGACGGCCACGCCATCGGATCCTTCGCGTCGAACGCCTCGATGCCGTAGCCCATGCGGCCGCTGTTGCTGTGCAGCGAGAGAAGGATGCCCTCGTTCTCTGTAGACGACGGATGCTGCGGAAGCGGCCATTCACCGGCGATGTAGGGGCACAGCGCGTAGAGACCGTGGACCTTGTCGAGATCGCCCGACGCCTTCAGCCGCATCGTGGTGGCGATCGACAGGTTCCCGCCGCCGCTCTCCCCCGCGATGGTGACCCGGCTCGTGTCGATGCCGAGCTCGGCGGCGTTGTCGAGAACCCAGTGGAATCCGGACACGCAGTCGTTGAGACCGCCCGGGTACTTCACGACCTCGGGCGCCGACGAGGGCGAGATCGAGTTGCGGAAGTCGACCATGGCCACCGCCACGCCGTTCGCTGCGATGATCTTGGCCCACGCCCGGTAGTTGCCGTCGTAGGCCGACATCGAGGCCATTCCGCCGCCATGGATGTAGTAGATCCCTGGCACCACATCGTCGTTGTCCGGGCGGACCACCCGGATCTTGATCGTGTTGCCATCAGGCGTCGACGTGAACTCGTGCTCGGTGATCGCCAGCCCCGCGGACGGCGCGATCTCTTCCGTGTCGTTGGCGTCCATGATCGCGGCGATCATCGCCGTCATGTCGTTCGCGGCAGCCTGTTCCACGAGCTGTTCCCAGCTCTCGGCGTCGCTCGGCTCTATCTTGGGAAAAGCGGCGAGCATCGCCCGAAGGCGAGGATCAAGACGGCGATCGGTTTCGACGGAGACTTCGGTGGCGGCCATACGGGGCTCCTTCAGACGGATCCGCCATGCTCGCGCTCTAGCGGTCAGTAGTCGATTTCGTAGGCGTCGAGACCGTCCGTCACGGTCACGCCGGGGTGACGGGAGAGGTGGAGCCACCGCATCCCGTCCGAGTGATCGAGTCGAAAGTCGGCTCTCGGACCGACGACGCGGTGATGGCGATAGTCGACCCGGCCGGCGGTGTTCCCCTCGAACGTCGAGTAGAACTCGCCCTTCTCGTAGCGATCAAGTTCGGTCGGCTCGTCCTCGAAGTGAAAGAAGACGTCGACGGCGCGAGCGGCGTGATCGGGTCGAATGGCGAACCCCCAGAGGTTCGGTCCAAAGCGCCCGGCCAGCGCGTGGGTTGCGCAGCCGTCCATGTCGAACGCGGACTCCAACCAGTCCGGCGTCGGGTCGTGCTCACCTAGCCACGCTCCCTCAGACATCAGGGCTCCAGTTTGCGTTCGTCGGGACGATGCTCGGCTTCGCAGTGCCCTTCACCATAAACACATCTCTGCTTCGGCATGCTCGCACCCCAACGGTGCGCCGTTTACCGGGGCTCAGTCCGACGACCGGAACCATCGGCGGCGCTGCAGTCCGGCTTCCAGCATCCGCATTGCGGTGCGCATGTCAACCACCTGTTGCTCCAGTAGGTCTGCCTTCTGTTCGGCTAGCTCGGCGAGATCCCGCATGGCGACCAGCTCGGCTGCGAGGTCCGGCGTAGGTGCTAGCGATATCGCCGTGTTGCTGTCGGCGTCGGTGGTGCCGGTCCAGATGCCCTCGGCCACGAGCGATGCAACAGGGATCGACCATGAGCGACGGTCGTTGCGGGCTGCTCCGGGATCTTGTCGGCCTTCAATCGTTGGCGGATCGTCGCAACGGACATGTGGGACTGCGCCCAGGCCTTGGTGAGGCTGACGGTTGGCCCGCCTACATCATCACTCATCGCCGCCCCTCCACTCCTCTGGCTTGTACTCGCTGTCATCCTCGATGAAGCAGTCGACAATCCCGCTGCCCACTTCACCGAGCAACCCGGACCGCAAGCCACCCAGGTCGTCGTATGCAGTCGCCATCTACTGGGCCGAAGCAATCCCTTCGGCAGCGTCTCGCTGCATGCCAGCATTCACGTGAGAGCAGGTGTCGAGTGTGACTTTGATGGTGGCATGTACGAGGCGTCCTTGAACCACTTTGGGATGAATGCCCGCCTTGAGAACCAGTGTCGCCCACCTTTGCCGAAGGTCGTGCAGGCGAATCAGGGGCAGGCCGTCGCCAGCAGCCGACTTTTCATCCCCCCCCCCGGGCTCTCGGCCCTTACCCTTCGTTCAGGCCCACTCCCAGAGTTCCCAAGTGGCGTTGCCTTCGGGGTCGACAATCCAGTCGTAAACCACGGCTTTGCCGTTGAGAGATCCAAGCGAAGGTGCCTGCGCCTCGAAGTACACAACGCCTTTGAAAACGAACCCACCGTCTGGGGTTGGATTTCCAGCGCCGGTTGCGCGGAATGTCGCTACCCCGTCGGCTGTCATAATTATGCCAGCATTTGGGCATTCGCCATAGAACGACCCATCAGCCCGCATCGTCGCGCTGTACGTCGCAAAGCTGGTGACCTCTGAGCCCGCGAGCATTCCGGTGAGACCCGACGCTGTCGTTTCGAACGTGGGCATGCCACCAACAGCTGCGATCGCTTTCATTGAGGAAGGGCCGTGAATGGTTCCTAGGTGTTCGCCAAGCATAATTTTCCTTTTGGGTTTGCGCGGACGTTCATCTACATAGTGGCAGGTTTGAAAGAATCACGCGTTGCGGGCCGCGCCGGGCATCTTGTCGGCCTTCAATCGTCGGCGGATCCTTGCCATGGACATGTGGGCCGGCGCCCCAGCCTCGGTGAGGCTCACGGTTGGACCACCCACGTCGTCGGTCATACTGCGATGCCCTCCAGCTCGGCGGCACGTGTCGCCGACATGCACACATGCCGGACTGCGGAAGCGTGCCAGCTTTCACCCTTGGCGGTGGGTATGCCGTCGGCGTTCAGCTCGTCAACGATCACGCGACCCCGAATCGGTCGAGCACAGGCAGACAAGCACAGCAGCGGTCTAGGGTGACGGACCAATTTCCTGGGGGTCAAGAATGAATCGCTACGTCATCGAGCGAGCAATACCGGATATCGGATCGGCTGAAAGCGAGGAGCTGAAGGGCGCGGCCGAGCAGTCCAACGGTGTTCTTAGCGCCATGCAGTCCGAGGGCAAGAGCATCCAGTGGGAACACAGCTATGTCGCCGGCGACAAGACCTTCTGCATCTACGTCGCCGACAACGCGGAACTGATCGGCGAACACGCCGAGCGCAGCGGATTTCCTGCCACCGTCGTGACCGAAGTCGGGAAGATCATCGACCCCACAACCGCCAAGGGCTAGTTGCCGTTCGGGGCATCACCCGCTTGATTTCGGCACACACGCGCGAGCTTTATCGCAGCTAACGAGCAACAGTGCTGACGACGCCACGGACAACTGACCCCGAACCAACATCACCAACATCACCAACATCACCAACATCACCAACATCACCAACATCACCAACAGACCGTAAGCATGTATTGATATGCGGGGTGGCTCGGCACATCACCCGGTGGCCAGCGTCGCAAAACTCCCAAAACCCTCTCCCCTGTTCGGCCTCTGTTGGCCTCTGACGTAGGGGCCGGGGTGGATTACTCGTCAGAATTCCGACCTGGGAGATGTGGACCGGATCAGGAACGTCGCGAAGACGATGCTGGTCGAGCGAGAGGGTCTCGACGTCGACGACCGACGAGACCGCGTCGGAGAGCAGAATCTGACCACCTGACGCTGCCGCCTCGAGGCGGGCGGCGAGGTTCGGCACCGGACCGAAGTAGTCGCCGTCGCGCTGCCTCGAGCGGCTCGAACGCCCCTGGCTGCGCGAGCAGCTGGCTGACTACCAGTACTTCCATTCGGCTCGGGGGGACCTGCTGCGTCGCCTCCGACGCAACGCCGAGGCGGCCGACGCCTACCGGACGGCGCTCGACCTTACTGACCACGAGCCGGACCGACGCTTTCTCCGTTCGCGCCTGGCCGAAGTCGAGGCCTGAGTTTCGTTCATCGTCGGGGCCGACAAGACTGCGCGCCATGTCCGGCATCTACGACCATCGCCTTCGCCCGCCCCAGCCCGAGGCTCCGCCGGCCGACGCGTTCACCGTGCACCGAGCCGTCGTCGAGCCGGCCGCGGTGAACGGCAGCACCGACCTGTCGCTCGCGTTCATCCAGGAAGGAACGGGTGGCTACCCCTTGCTCCTCCTCCACGGATACCCCGAGAGCAAGCGGATCTGGTGGCGCAACATCGAGCCGCTCGCAGTGGCCGGCTACGAAGTGATCGCTCCCGACCTTCGCGGCTATGGCGAGTCCGACATGGCTCCCGACGGTGTCTACGACATCGCCAAGTACAGCCGCGACATGCACGCACTGATGACCCACCTCGGCCACGAACGGTTCGGCGTTGTCGCCGGCGATGTGGGCGGCGCCGTCGCCGTCGACCTTCTCCACCGCTTCCCCGACACCGTCGAAAAGCTCGTGTACTTCAACACCGTGCCGCCCGTGCTGCTCGAGGAGTTCGTCGAGGCCGGGATCGACCTCACGACGATCAAGGCGATGGGTGACGGCCCGACCACCGACTACCAGGTGGACCAGGGTGAGCACGCCGACGCCCTCATCGAGGAGCTCGACACGCCGGAGAAGCGCGAGCGGTGGGTCCGGGGGTTCTACACGCACCGCCTGCTCGCATCCCCTGGTGCTTTCACCGCCGAGGAACTGGCCTTCATGACGGAGCCGTTCCGTGATCGTGACCGGCTACGGCAGGCGTGGGCGCCCTACGAGGGTCGCTACGGGCGGGCCCAGAGCGAGCCGGCCCTGATGTCGCAGTTCGTCGACGTGCCCACGCTCGTGCTCTACGGACCAGACGACGCCGTCGTCGGTCCGGACTTCATCCACTGCTGTGAGGTGGCGTTCCGCAATCGCGTCGGCCCGGTCGCGATCCCCGGCGCCGGCCACTTCCTGCAGTGGGAACGGGCCGACATCGTCAACGGCCTCGTGGAGCACTTCTTCGCCGAACTCCGGACTTCCTCAGAAGCCTGAGACTTCCAGGCCCATCTGCGAACGGGCCTGCTGGAGGTAGTTGCGGTCGTCGAAGACCTGATGGCCGGCGCCCATGTAGATGTCTCGGAAGCACCGTTGAAGCACGCTCGGGTTGCGCATGCCCACGCTCCCGGACTGCTCCCAGGCCCAGGTGACCGCAGCCTTCGAGACCTCGGTGACGTACTTCGCAGCTGACTTCGTGTTGCGCAGTAGCTGCTCGAACTCGGCATCCGGGACCCGAGCGGCAGACCCGTCCACCGCCTGCTGGTAGCTGTCCACGCAGAGAAGGCGAATCGATTCGACGGCCATCGAGTGAAGCCCGAGGCCGCGCTGGAAGATCGGCTGCTCGGCGAGCGGCTCACTGCCGAGTCGGGCCCGGCCGGCGAGTGCGAGCTCGCGGACTTCGTGGAGCGCACGTGCAGCGACCCCCACAGCCCACGCCGCCGAGGAGATCGTGCCGAGCACCATCGATCCGACGCCGTAAATCGGCCCGCCGGTCCGATACGGCGAGATGCCGGGGGCGAAGATGTACCAGGCCTGTCCCGCGTCGATCTCCTGCTCCGGGATCTCGAAGTCGTAGCTGCCGGTGCCCTTGAGCCCCATCACGTCCCAGTTGCCCTTGAGCTCGAACTGCCCCTCATGGACGCAATAGCCGATCACGGGCATCTTTCCTGCTTCGTCGATCGGCGCGATCTCTCCATCGCGCATGACGAGCGCGCCGCCACCCATGTAGACGGCGTGGCCGGATCCGGAGCCGAAGGGATAGTTGCCCGAGACGCGATAGCCGCCATCGATCTCGTGGGCGACGCCGAGCGGGGCGAACATGCCGGCGCCCGCCGGCAACGCCGCAAAAGCGCGGCCGACCTCGGGTTCGAGGTACGCCGTGCACCCGCCGACCGTGATGTTCTGGGCGTAGGCCCAACCCGTCGCGCCGTCGGCGAACGACAGTTCCTCGCAGACGGCGACGATCGTCGCGATGTCCGCTTCCATGCCTCCGAACTCCGTCGGCACGAGCAGGTTGAACAGACCGGACTCCGTGATCGCGTCGACGACGGGCTGGACCATCGTGGCACCAGCCTCCGTGTCCGTGGCGTACTCCTCGATGAGCTCGCGCAACGCCCGTGCCCGCTCCAGCGGTGTCCCTGTCGTCGGCGATGACGCAGTGCTCGACCGTGAGTCCGTACCCATCAAGAAATCCCCTTCCCAGGAAGGAAATCAGGCTAGCCGTCTATGGAGCCACTCGATCAAACGGCGCTTAATCAATGAGCGCGTCGCTGCGAACGCGAGCCTCTTCGGCCTCGACGTGAGCGGGGAGCACACGGCCGAACAGTTGCGTCGTTCGCTCCACCCGCCCGATCACTCCGGGCTCCGCGGTGTAGGCGAAGATCGCCGCGTGCCGCGGCCGACTCCCATCGGGCACGCGAGTGACCGCGTGCAGCGAGTGTCGACCCCGGAAGATCTGGAGATCACCCGGGCGGAGCTCGAGCGTCACCACCCCTTCACGGCCCCCGTCGAGGACGTTTTGGATCCGCTCGAATCCCTCGTCCTTCGGCGAGCGGATCGCCGGCACGTACTCGAACAAGCCGCCCTCGTCCGCCTCCTGTACGAGCAGGGTGACGGCAAAGTCGTTGGTGTCGAAGTGCCAGGTGAACTGCTGGCCCGGGTCGAGGATGTTGGCCGTCAACCCCGCAAGGGGGTCGGCGTAGGGGTACAGCTCGGGGATCTCCAGGCACTCAGCGATGAACTCAACGAGCTCAGGAATCCGGAACAGCCGGTTCATCGGCCCGGCCGGATCCCATGAGTCGCCAGGGATGAAGCCGCTGGACCGCTCGATGAACGTGTTGACGGGGTGCCGCTCGGGAAACTCGTCGTTGACTTCGGTGTGGAAGTACGGGTTCATCGTCTGCATCGAGAAGTGGGTGGTGGGCTTCTCCTGCTTGATCTCCGCGGCCAGCTCAGCGACAGCCGCGGCCCGGATGAGGTTCGTGACGACGGCGCAGCCGACCGATCGCAGCCCGTCGCGGGCGGCCGCGACTGCGGCCACGTAGTCGTCAGAGCCCGGTCGATCGATCGGATACGTGTCGAGATCGACGAAGTCTGCGAGCTTCATTGCTCCCATGGCGGCGTCCACTCTCCGTCTAGCCGAAACGACAGCCCCGTCTCGTCCTCGATCCGTTTGGCGACGTGCAACTCACCGACGCCGCCGCCGTATTGGTCCGTCGCGCGGGCAAACGTCTCCTGGGCCCGCTCGGTGAGCGGCAGGTCGGTGGAGACCGTGTTCGACAACTCGCCGATCAGACCGAGGTCCTTGAGACAGAGGTCCAGCGTGAAGCTCGGGTCGTAATGCCCGGCAAAGATCGACGGCGCATCGTGACGAGCGACGAACGAGTCGCCCACGCTCTCCTTGATCGCGTACCAGAGCGTGTCGAGCTCCACGCCGTTGGCCATACCGAGCGCGAACCCCTCGCCGATCGCGGCGGCGTGGATGAACCACAGCTGGTTCGTCACGAGTTTGACGACGTTGCCCGCGCCGAGTTCGCCGCTGCGAATCACCAGCCCGAGGTGCTCGAGCACCGGGACCACCCGGTCGAGGTCGTCGTCATTCCCTCCCGCGAACAGGGTGAGCCTGCCGTTGCGGGCACCGTCAACTGCGCCGGTCACCGGTGAGTCGACCACGGTCACGCCTTCGGGCGCCTCGTCGGCTAGTTCGAGGACGAGTTCTTTGCGGTTCGTCGTGAGATCGATCCAGACACTGCCGGCCGTCAGGGCCGCAAGCGCGCCGCCCCGCATCACCGCGTCGACGTGATCCGGCCGGGGCAGCGATGTCAGGAACAGCTCCGCATGCGCGGCGCACGCCGCCGCATTCGCACCGGCGACAGCCCCGGCGGCGACCGCTTCATCGAGCGCCTCCGATCGCAGGTCGAAGGCCATCACATCGAAGCCGGCATCGACGAGACGACGACACATCGGCCCGCCCATGTTCCCGAGTCCGACAAATCCGATTCGCGTCATCGCGGCAGTATGGAGTCCATGGACGCCGGTGTAAATGGCCGGGGACGCACGGGGTTGGGCGACGTCACGTAGGGTCGCGGCGTGGATCTCAACTCCGAACAGGCCCGGGTCATCGGCAGCCTCATCGAGAAGGCGGAGACGACGCCCGACAGCTATCCGCTCAGCAGCAATGCGCTCACCAATGCGTGTAACCAGTCGTCGAATCGCGACCCGGTCGTGGACTACAGCGAACGAGAGATCGACGCGCTGATGATCGAACTGCGAGAGCTCACGCTGGCCCGCACCGTGACCGGCAGCGGGCATCGCGTGGGCAAGCACAAGCACGTCGTCGACGAATCACTGGGGCTCGACGGGCACGAACTCGCCGTGCTCGCCGTCCTGCTCCTGCGCGGCCCCAGACGCGAAACGAAATCGTCACCCGCACCGAGCGCTATGCGACCGGACCCTCGGGCGACGCCCACGCCGTCGACGCCGCGATCGACCGGTTGGCCGCCCGGAACGAACCGCTGACCGTCCGCCTCGATCGCCAGCCCGGCGAACGCGAGCCCCGCATTGATCAGTGCTGCACCGACGGCGCTGTCGCCGCGCCACCCCCGCTCGCCCCCCGGGTGTCGCGGAAGCCCGGGATGCCCCCGATGCAGACCCAGTCGCGAGCCCGACCGCGACGCCGACGCCTGACCCATCCGCCGCGGGCGGGCTCGAGGAATGAGTGCGCACGTTGGAAGCCGAGGTGGCTCGCCAGGCCGAGCGGATCGACGATCTTGTACGTCAGCTCGGTGGCTGAGCGAGCTCGTCCTCGGCCGGATTGAGGTCGTAGGCCTCGGCCAAGAGCTCGTGGATCCAGTCGTCCACGTCGTCGGGGTCGAATAGATCGGTGAATACCGCGAAGCGGGGGCCGTCCGCGATGATCCGGCGCACTCTGTCGCCATCGACGCGACGGGCCACGATCACCATCAGCTCCAGGCGCTTCGACTTCGGCCGGAGCTGCACGATCTTGCGGGTGGTCGAGAAGAACAGCCCGACCTTGGCCGCCTCGACGTCCACCGGTCCGCAGTCGTCCATGGCGTCGAGGATTCGCTCGGCGATCTCACGATCCGACGCGGACCATCGATCGAGGTAGTCATCCAGCGGCTCGGTCGGCTCGCAGACGTGGCCCTGACCGCGACGCCCGAACGAACGGTCACAGCTCGGGCAGGTCCAGCGGGGCATGACCCGAGCATGCCAGTAGGTTCGCCACATGATCACCACCCTCGAGATCGGCCGCGATGACCGGAGCAACACCCGAGTCGTTCAGCAAGAGGCGCAGGTCGGCGACGGCCAGGTCCTCGCGAGAATCGATCACTTCTCGTTGACGTCCAACAACATCACGTACTCGATCATCGGTCACATGATGGGCTACTGGGACTTCTTCCCTCCGGCCGATGAAGGGTGGGGTCGCGTCCCCGCGTTCGGCCATGCCGACATCGTCGAGAGCCGCTGCGCCGGCGTGGAGGAGGGCACCCGCATCTACGGCTACTTCCCGATGGCAAGCCACGTGGTTCTCGAGCCTGGCCGCATCAACCCGCACTCGTTCCACGACATGGCCGAGCACCGCCAGCCGATGTCGGAGGTCTACAACCGCTACGCGGTCACCGCGACGGATCCGCTCCACGTCGCCGACCGCGAGGAGCAGCGGATGCTGCTCCATCCCCTCTTCATGACGTCGTTCGTCATCGACGACTTCCTCGCTGACAACGACGACTTCGGCGCGTCCGTCGCGGTCGTCTCCAGTGCATCGAGCAAGACGGCGATCGGCGTCGCCCACCTGATGGCAAAGCGCGAAGGCATCCGGACCATCGGGCTAACATCACCGGGCAACATGGCGTTCACCGAGTCGCTCGGATGCTGGGACGAGCTCGCGCTCTACGACGACGTCGGCTCACTCACGGTGGAGCCGGCCGTCTACATCGACATCTCGGGATCCGGCACCGTGAAACACGCCGTCCACTCGCGCTTCGGCGAGCAGCTCGGCCACTCGAGCACGGTCGGAGTCACCGATTGGGGCGACATGGGCGGCGGTGGCGAGCAACCGCTCCCCGGGCCGTCGCCGGAGATGTTCTTCGCGCCGTCGCAGATCATGAAGCGCAACGAGGACTGGGGCCGCGAAGAGATGGACCGCCGTTTGGCCGAGGCGTTCTTCGCGTACTCCGCGTGGACCGACAGCTGGCTTTCGATCACCCGTCACGAGGGCGGTGACGCGGCGGCGGACCTCTGGAGAGAGATGCTCCCGGGCAAGGTCGACCCGACCGTCGGCCACATCATCTCCCTGAGCGGCTGATCACTCGAGCGTTGCGTAGTTCGTCGACCGGTCGTCGATCGTCGTTCCTCGCACGTCGGCCGCGCTCGCTTCCAAGGCGGCGACGTAGTCGTCCATCACTCCGGTGTTCGAGTTCGACACGGTGGAGTGCAGCGAGTCCGGCGGGCCCTGACGGTCATGGAACCAGCCCCGCGACTCGAGCGCGTCGGCGAGCGCGAACAGGTCGATCGGGTCCTCCGCCTCCGGATCCGATGCGATCGCGACAAGGTGAAACTCGCCGTCACCGAGCACCCGGATTCCGTCGATGCTCGCCACCCCGGCCCTCATGACGTCGGCGTTGGCGAGCGTCTGGCGGGTGAGGTCGACGTAGCCGTCCACGCCCAGGTGCTGCATCACCGCCCACGCCGCAGCCATTGGTAGTCCCGACCGGGTGCCCTGCAGATTCGGTGACGCGTAGAACCCTCCGAGCCAATCGTCGAACACGAATGTCTGGTAGCGCCGGAGATCCTTGGTGCGATGGAGAATCACCGACACGCCCTTCGGGGCATACCCGAGCTTGTGGATGTCGGCTGAGATGGACGTGACACCCTCGACGCGGAAGTCCCAGTTCCCCACGTCTCGTCCGAGCCGCTCGGCGAAGGGAAGCACGAACCCGCCCATGCAGGCATCGACATGACAGTTCGCACCTGCGTCCGCGGCGAGCGCCGCGATCTCCGGGATCGGATCGACAACTCCCTGTGGATACTGCGGTGCGGAGCCCACGATCAACACCGTGTTCTCGTTGACCATCGCCGCCATCGCGTCGACGTCGACGGTCCAGTCGTCGAGGACCGGAGTCTTGTGGAGCGTCAGGCCGAAGAGGTGCGCGCCCTTGTGAAAGGCCGCGTGGGCGCTCTCGGCCACGATCATTTCGGGAGCGGTGATGCCGCGCTCCGTCTTCGCCCGCTCCCGAGCGGCCTTCACCGCGCAGAGGATGGACTCCGTCCCGCCGCTCGTGAGGAACCCCGACGCCCCGGGGCCGTTGAGCAACCCGGCCGTCCAGCTGACGACCTCCGACTGGATCTCGCCGAGAGACGGGAACGCCTTGGTGTTGAGCGCGTTCTCGTGGAGGTAGATGCGGGCTGCCCGCTCCGCGACCTCATGGACGCCGGGACCGCCGTCGTAGACCATCCCAAACGCGCGACCGTCCTCCCACTTCACATCATCGACCCGCTTCGCCTCGAGATCGGCGATCACGTCGTCGACCTCGCGGCCGGCCTGATTGAGTTCCGCTGCCATGGCGCGACCGTAGTCGCGGCGCTTACGGTCCCGGCCATGAGCATTCAGACGACCGACCGAGGGGTTCCGTTCCTCCGCACGCCCGACGATCGCTTCAGCGATCTGCCGGACTTCCCCTATACGCCCAACTACGTGAGCGTCGACGGATTCCGGATGGCGTACATCGATGAAGGCCCTAGCGATGGGGCCAAGCCGACCATCCTGCTGCTGCACGGCGAGCCGACATGGTCGTACCTGTACCGCCGCATGATCCCAGCGCTCGTCGAAGCGGGTCACCGGGTCATCGCCCCCGACCTGATCGGCTTCGGACGCAGTGACAAGCCGACCGAGCGGTCCGCCTACACCTACAACGGCCACGTTGCCTGGATGCACGAGTTCCTCGACAGTCTGTTCGAGCGAGATCCCGACATCGGCCCCCTCGCCGCGTTCCTGCAGGACTGGGGCGGCCTCATCGGGCTCCGCGTCGCAGCCGAGCGACCCGAGCGGTTCGAGTATCTCTGCGCAGGGAACACAGCGCTTCCGAACGGCGAGGCCATCAGCCCGGGCTTCGATTTCTGGCTCGAGCTGTCCCAGACCATGGATCCGATGGATTGCGGCGTCTTGGTGAACAGCACGGTGGGCTCCCGCGAGCTCACCCAGGCGGAGATGAACGCGTACAACGCTCCTTTCCCGGACGAGGCCCACCTCGCCGGCGCTCGGGAGTTCCCGTGCCTCGTCGCAATCACACCGGAGCACGGCGGTGTTGCCGAGAACCTCGCCGCCCGCGAAGTTCTCGGCGCCTGGCAGAAGCCCGTCCTCCTGCTCTGGGGCAAAGCCGACCAGGTCCTCGGCGATCTGGACACCGACCTTCGCGAGCTCATCCCGGGCACGGCCGACCAGCCGCATCAGGACTTCGAGAACGCCGGCCACTTCATCCAGGACGATGTCGGCGCGCCGTTGGCCGAGGCGATGGTCAACTGGCTTACCGACGTGACCTAGGCGAGGCTGTCGCCCCATGCGCCGCCTGTCGTCCCTGTTCCGTCTCCTCGCCGTGATCCTCGCCCTCGGTCTCGCAGCCGCGGCGTGCGGCAACGACAGCGGCACCACCGCCGACGACGAGTCACCGACCACGACCACCACAGCCCCGGCCGAGGATCCCGAGCCCGAGCCCGAACCCGAACCCGAGCCGCCGACGATCGGCGACCCGATACCGACACCCAACCCGACGCTCTCGCTGCCACCAGACGAAGGGAACCCGTTCTACCAAGGGGTCGGATTCGACCTCGGCCTCGTCGGCTACGAGCAGCACGAGTTCTTCTTCTCCGGAACGGCCCGTTCGTTCCAGCCCGCTCTCGAGCTGACCCCGGACGGGCGTTGGGCCACCGAGGTCGACGCCGAAGAGGCCGACTACAACAGTCGCCTCCTCGTCATCCGCCCGAGCGATCCGGCGGACTTCAACGGCACCGTGATCATGGAGTGGTTCAACGTGAGCGGCGGGCTCGACGCCGCGCCGAACCTGACGATGAGCCACGTGCAGCAGTTCCGAGAGGGCGCCGCCTACGTGGGCGTGTCCGCGCAGTTCCGGGGCATCGAACTCGCATCCGGCACGATCGACATCGGGTTCCCCATCTTCCTCAAGGGCATCAACCCTCCCCGCTACGAATCGCTCAACCATCCTGGCGACTCGTTCTCGTACGACATCTTCAACCAGGCGGCGCAGGCTGTACGCAGCCCCGAGGGCATCAATCCTCTGGACGGCCTCGAGGTCGAGCAGATCATCGCGACGGGCGAATCGCAGTCGGCGTTCCGCCTCACGACCTACGTCAACGGTGTCGATCCGCTCGTGCAACTCTTCGACGCGTTCCTCATCCACAGCCGCGGGGGCGGCAGCGCTGCACTGGCGCAGGATCCGCAGACGCCGGCACCCACGCCCGACCAGGTCCTGATCCGTGACGACGTTCGCGTGCCGGTCCTCACGTTCCAGACCGACACCGATCTCCTCCTGCTCGGATGGGTTCCGGATCGCCAACCGGACACGGATCGGATCGTGCTCTGGGAGGTCGCCGGTACCGCGCACGGCGACATCTACTCGATCGCGCTCGACCGCGGCCCCCAGGATGTCGGCGACAATCCGGACATCGCCGAGGTGGTCGAGATCTCGTCGCCGATCCCGGGGATCATGGATTGCGCCGAGCCGATCAACGCCGGGCCGCAGCACTACGTGATGAACGCAGCGATCCACGCGCTCATCCGGTGGGCCGCCGGTGGCGATGCGCCACCGAGCGCACCGCGAGCGGAGGTCGTGGAAGCGGAGATCGATCCCGACGCAGAAGGCCGCCAGGCGAGCCATGCCCCGGTCACCGACGAGAACGGCAACATCCTCGGCGGCATTCGCACCGCTTGGGTCGACGTACCCATCGCCACGCTCACCGGAAACCCGCCCGCGGGCGGGTCGTTCTGCGGCCTCTTCGGCACCACGATCTTGTTCGACGACGCAAAGCTCGCCGAGCTATATCCGGACAAGCAGACCTACGTCGATCTCGTGCAGGCCTCGCTCGATCAGTCCGTGGCCGACGGGTTCCTGATGCAGGCCGACGCCGACCTCATCCTCCAGCACGCGGCCGAGAACGAGATCGGAAACTGATCACGCCCGCGCCGGTAGGGTCCTCGCGTGGCTGCGCCGCTCCCGATTCGTTTTCTGCGTTCCTACGTAGCCGTCGACGATCTTCCCCACGTCCACGCCGAGCTCGCGCTGATGGGGCGCTCGAATGTCGGTAAGTCGTCACTGCTGAACGCCCTTGCCCAGCACAAGGGCCTGGCGAAGACATCCAAGACCCCCGGCGCCACCCGGCTGATGAATGCGTTCGAGGTCGGACCATCCGATTCCGGCCGCTGGCTCATGGACCTTCCTGGCTACGGCTACGCGAAGGTCTCCAAGGCAGAGCAACGCACCTGGGCCGACATGCTCACCCGCTATGTCGAAGAGCGCGAGAACATGGTCGGGGTGTTGTTGTTGATCGACGGCGAGGTGGGACCAACCAATTTGGACCTCCAGACCGTGGAGTGGCTCGAACACCTCGAACGACCGATCCAGTTCGTCGCGACCAAGGCGGACAAGGTTCGCCCCTCCCGCAGCCAAAAGCGGCGGACAGAACTGACTGGCAAGCTGGGGGTCGAGAAGCGAGATGTTCGCTGGGTGAGTGCCGAGAAGGGCGCCGGTATACCGGAGCTCAGAAGCCTTGTCCAGGACATGCTCGGTCTCACCTGACCGCCCGGAGGCACCCGATGATCGACCAGCAACCGTTCGGCCCCACGCAGCACATGAGTTCGCGGGTGATCTTCGGCGCTGCGGCCCTCGGCGGCATGAGCCAAGAACGAGCCAACGACACGCTGGCCACCGTCATGGAGTTCGGCGTGAACCACATCGACACTGCCGCGAGTTATGGCGCCTCCGAAGACCGGCTCGCCCCCTTCCTCGCGGACCACCGCGCCGACGTCTTCCTTGCCACGAAGACCGGCGATCGAAGCGGCGACGATGCCCGGGCGAGCCTCGAACGCAGCCTCGAACGAATGGGCGTGGGCCACGTCGATATGGTGCAGCTGCACAACCTCGTCGAGGAAGAGGACTGGCGTGACGCGTTCTCCCCCGGCGGCGCCGTACAGGCCCTGTTCAAGGCCCGCGACGAAGGGCTGTGTCGTCACGTCGGCGTCACGGGCCACGGACTCCGCATCCCTCGGATGCACCTGCGCAGCCTGGCCGAGGCACCGTTCGCGTCCGTGCTGTTCCCGTGGAACCACTCGCTCGCCGAGATCGACGACTACGTCGCCGACGTCGCCCTCCTCCGAGAGCTCTGTGCCACCAGCGGAGTCGCGATGCAGACGATCAAGTCGATCGCCCGGCGGCGTTGGCAGGACCCGGAGGCGCGCCGCTTCAGTTGGTACGAGCCGATCGACGATGCGTCGGCGCGGGTACGGGCGCTCGAGTTCGTGCTCGGCGAGGACGACTTCTTCCTCAACACGTCGAGCGACGCCCGGCTGCTTCTCGAAGCGTTGGAACTCGCGTCAGGCCCGAGGACCGCTCCCGGTGCCGACGACCTCGCGCGCGACCGCGCCGAACACGGAATCGAGGCGCTGTTCGACGGGGAGCGTTTCGAAGCGGTCGGCTAGCGGCCGACCGGAGTTTCAGTCGACGCTGATCTGGGCCATCAGGTTGGCCCGTTCCTCGTCGAACGTGTCGAGGTCCATCTGACCGTCGTCGTACCGGCGGTGCAGGTCGGCCACCTTCTCCATGACCTGGTCGTTGGAGAGCTTGGGACCGTCGTCGATGATCTCGTCATCGAGTTCGTCGTCATCGAGCTCGTCGTCCTTCTCGAGCTTCTTCTCGCGTTTTGCCTGCGCCTTGGCCTTTTTGGCCATGTCACGCTGACGCTTCGCGAAGCTGGATCGTCCTGTCGCCATGACTGGTCCTCCTCCTCGAGCCGAACGACCATCGATTGTTGCCGACCACCGATGGTACGGGGGTGACCCCCCATCCCCAACGTGGCTCGCTCTTGCGGCATACATGGCCTGATCAGCCATTTTGACGCGGCCGTCGATCTGAAAGCTGCCTCGGGTCCCGACTAGCGTTCGGACCCATGAGCACTGATGAGAAGCCCAGCGTCTCCGTTCCGGGCGGCGACCCACCCGACACCCTCCAGATCGAGGACCTCGTGGAGGGCGACGGCACCGAGGCCGCCGCCGGGATGATGGCCACCGTCGACTATGTCGGTGTGTCGTGGTCGACCGGTGCCGAGTTCGACGCCTCCTGGAATCGCAACGACACGTTCGCCTTCAACCTCGGCGGTGGCGAAGTCATCCAGGGCTGGGACCAGGGCGTCCAGGGCATGAAGGTAGGGGGACGTCGCCAGCTGACGATCCCGCCCGACATGGGCTACGGCCAGTTCGGCGCCGGTGGCGTCATCGGCCCCAACGAAACACTCATCTTCGTCGTCGATCTTCGCCGGGTCGGCTGAAAGGAACCAGCGACATGGATCACGCACTCCACCGCGGAGAAACCTACGTCGACAGTCCGCCCCACGATCTGTTCACTCGCTTACGCCGCGAGGAGCCCGTTGTGTGGCAGGAAATGGACGGCGAACCCGGCTACTGGGCCGTGCTGCGTCACGCCGATGTGGTCCACGTCGCGAAGAACTCCGACGTCTTCTCGGCGACCGAGGGTGGCGTCGTGATCGAGAACCTCGAGCCAGCTGGCCTCGAACAGATGCGGGACATGCTCCTCGCCATGGATCCTCCACGGCACACCGCCTACCGGCGACCGCTGGCCCCGGAGTTCAAAGCCCGCGTCATCGCCGAGATGGAGGGCCGAATCCGCACCATCACCCGCGAGATTCTGGATCGGACCGATGCGCTCGGCTCCGACATCGAGTTCGTCCACGACGTCTGCGCGCATCTTCCCAGCCAGGTCATCGGCGAGTTGATGGGGCTGCCCCGCGAGGATTGGGCCGCGATTCACGCGATGGCCGAACAGAACAGCGGCGGGCAGGACCCCGACATCGCGGATGAGGCCGAGCGCGGCGGCTCGAGCGTCGACATGGCGATGTACGGCATCGCCTTTGCCGGCAAGCGGCGGGAGATGCCCGTGCAGGGCGATCTCACGGATCTGCTGCTCGGCGACGAGTTCGACGGCAAGCAGATGACCGACATCGACTTCGGTCGGTTCTTCGTGCAGCTTGTGACCGCTGGCAACGACACCACCCGCACGATGCTCTCGGGCGGGCTCCACGCGCTCCTCGAGCATCCGGAGCAGATGCAGATGTTGCGCGAGGACTCGTCGTTGATCCCCTCGGCGGTCGAGGAAATCCTGCGGTGGGCGAACCCGCTGCACTACTTCCGGCGCACCGCCATGGCGGATGTCGAGCTGGGCGGCGCCGCGATCAAGACCGGCGACAAGGTCGCCATGATCTACACCTCCGCGAACCGTGATGAGGACGTCTTCGAGGACTCGCAGCAGTTCGACATCACACGCGACCCGAATCACCATCTTTCGTTCGGCATCGCCACCCACTTCTGTTTGGGCGTGCACCTGGCTCGGCTCGAAGGCCGGATCTTCTTCGAGGAAGTGCTCGCTCGCTGGCCGTCGATCGAGCTGAACGGCGTGCCGAAGCGTCAGCAGTCGAACCTGAACAACTCGCTGAAGAAGCTGCCGGTCCGCGTCGGGTGAGAGACACCACCGCGGGGCCGGGCTACTACCCCGCGCAAGGCGATCCTCCGGGCACGGTGCGCTATTGGAGCGGCGAGCAGTGGGTCGGAGATCCAGTCCCCGAGACGTCCGGCTATGTGCCGCCTACGAACATTGTCGACAAGCCGTACGCAGGCCTGAGAATCCGGATCGGCGCTGCGCTCATCGACGGCGTGGCGGCGAACATCGTCGTGGCGCCGGTCCTGTGGCCCGAGCTTCGCGACGCGTTCGAGGCAAACATTCAGTCCGCGTCACCGACGTTCGACTTCTCCATCTCGCCGGCTCTGGTGGCCCTCAGCCTCGGCTGGACGTTGGTGACTTGGCTCATGATCAGCCGATTCGGCGGAAGCGTGGGCAAGCTGACGCTGGGCCTGCGAGTTACGCACGAGGACGGCGAGACGACACCGCCGGGTTACACAAAGGGGGCGATGCGCTCGATTCCCGACGTGGTCAGCCTCATCCCGTTGCCCGGCTCGGTCGTCGTCCTCGGATTCACGATTTCGAGCCTCGTCTGGGTGTCGACCGATCCGGAGCGGCGCAGCGCCTACGATCGCATCGCCGGAACGCGATCGCCATCGGCGGGATGATCATGATCTCCAACGACGCGCAGAACCGCAGCCCGTTCGACCGGGTCGCCAGCACGACCGTCGTTCGTAAGTAGTCGCTGCTCAGGCGTCGCGGGGCGCCTTCAGCCGCTTCACGATGCGGGCGCGCTCGCCGGCATCGAGGGTCGTCTTTCGCATGCGCACGCTCGTGGGAGTCACTTCAACGCACTCGTCGTCGGCGATGGTCTCGAGCGCCTGCTCGAGTGAGAACAGCTTCGGCGGCGTGAGCCGGATGGTGTCGTCACTCGACTGCGTCCGGATGTTCGTCTGCTTCTTCTCCTTGCAGATGTTGACGTCCATGTCTTCGGCCCGCGCGTTCTCGCCGACGATCATTCCTTCGTAGACACGCACGCCCGGCGCGACGTACAGGGCGGAGCGTTCCTGGATCGCCGCGATGGCGTAGCCAGTCGTGTCGCCGAGGCGATCGGCGACGACACTGCCTCGCGTTCGCATGCGAATCTCGCCGGCCCACGGAACCCAGCCGTCGAAGACGTGGTGAAGCAGGCCGGTGCCACGCGTCTCGGTGAGGAACTCGGTGCGGAATCCGATGAGCGCGCGGGCCGGGACGACATAGTCGAGGCGCACCCACCCGGTCCCGTGGTTCGTCATGTCCTCCATGCGAGCCTTGCGCTCGCCGAGGAGTTGCGTGACCGCACCGACGTGCTCTTCGGGGACATCGATCGTGAGTCGTTCGGTGGGCTCGTGGATCGTGCCGTCGATCTCTCGAGTGAGCACCTCGGGTTTGCCGACGGTGAGCTCGAAGCCCTCCCGCCGCATGGTTTCCACGAGGATCGCGAGCTGAAGCTCGCCGCGGCCCTGCACTTCCCAGGTGTCGGGGCGCTCGGTCGGGAAGACCCGGATCGACACGTTGCCGATGAGCTCGGCGTCGAGGCGGGCCTTGATCAGCCGCGCCGTCAGCCTCGAACCGTCGTCGCCGGCCAGAGGGGCGGTGTTGGTGCCGATCGTCATCGACAGGGTCGGCTCGTCCACGGTGATGGCCGGGAAGGGGCGGGGATCCTCCGGATCGGCGAGCGTCTCACCGATCGTCACGTCTTCGATGCCGGAGATGCCGATGAGTTCGCCGGGTCCGGCCGACTCCACGTCGACGCGATCGAGCGCCTCGGTGACGGTCAGCGTGCCGACCCGGGCGCTCGCGATCGAGCCGTCGGCGCGACACCACGACACTGCCTGGCCCTTGCGAATCGTGCCGTGCTCCACCCGACAGATCGCAATGCGCCCGACGTAGGGCGAGGAGTCCAGGTTGGTCACCCACGCCCGCATGGGGTGACCGGGATCGTGCAGCGGCGCGGGGACTGTCTCGAGCAATGCGTCGAAGAGCGGCTGCATATCGGTGCCCGGGACTGCCGGATCCAGCGTTGCCAAGCCCTCGCGGGCGATCGTGTAGACAATCGGGAAGTCGATCTGGTCTTCTTCGGCGTCGAGATCCAGGAACAGCTCGTAGACCTCGTCCACGACATCAGAAATCCGGGCGTCGGGCCGATCGATCTTGTTGATGACCAAAACGACGGGAAGTCGGCGAGCAAGGGCCTTGCGGAGCACGAACCGTGTCTGCGGCAGCGGCCCTTCCGACGCGTCCACGAGCAGGACGACCGCATCAACCATCGTCAACGCACGTTCGACCTCGCCGCCGAAGTCGGCGTGGCCCGGCGTGTCCACGATGTTGATCTTCACATCGCCGAAACGGATCGCCGTGTTCTTGGCGAGGATGGTGATGCCCTTCTCCCGCTCGAGGTCCATCGAGTCCATGACCCGATCGGTCAGCTCGGCCCCTTCTCGGAACGCCCCGGCCTGGCGCAGGAGCGCGTCGACCAGCGTGGTCTTGCCATGGTCCACGTGGGCGATCATGGCGACATTGCGCAGCGTTTCGACCCGCTCGAGGGCGGTGCCCGGGGTGGTGGTCACCAGCGGAAGGATACCGACACCTAGGGTGGACCCGATGCGGCGCTTTCTCCGCCTCCTGCCGGCGCTGTTGGCCGTGGCGCTGATCGCGGGAGCATGTGCCGACATCAGCGCCGAGGATGAGGCCGCTCTGGAGGATCTTCTCGGGCGCAGCCTGCCCGAGCCGAGCGGGGATCCGTTCGTTCTTCCCGAACCGAACAGCAACGGCCTGGACCCTGACGTCGGTGTCATCCAACGCAGCGGCGACCGTCCGGAGATCGACTCTGCCCGCTGCGGGTTCGAGCGCGACGACATCGCCGAAGCCGACTGCGGGGAGATCACGCTCCCTGGCCGCGGCGAGGACGACGACTACGAGATCACCCTTTCGTTCGCCCGCTTCAACGCAACCGGACCAGCGGCGGAGGTTCGCCCGGACCCGGTCGTCTATCTCCACGGCGGCCCTGGCGGTTCGATCGTCGACGACGCCGACTTCTGGTACGAATCGATCATCTCGCCCCACACCGAGACGCGCGACGTGATCCTCTACGACCAGCGCGGCGGCGGCCGGTCCACCGACCTTCCGGTCTGCCACGAAGCCACAGAGAGCGGCGATCGGTTCCACGCCTCGCCCGACCCTCACGACGAACTCGCGGCCGACTTCCTCGCCGACCTTGCGAGCTGCAGCGAGAAGTTCGCCCGCGGGAACCACGACACCACGGCGTTCAACAGCCGAATCAATGCCGAGGATCTCATCGATCTGCTGTGGGCGCTCGGGGTCGAGCAGTACAACCTGCACGGGTCGAGCTACGGCAGCCGACTTGCCCAGACCGTGATGCGCGATTCACCGGAGGGCGTGCGCTCGGTCATCTTGAGCGGCGCCTACCCGATCGACGCCAACCTGATGGGCTCCATTCCGGTCTCGATCGAAACCGCGCTCACCGCGGTCTTCGACGGCTGCGTCGCCGACGAGACCTGCAACGAAGCTCTCCCCGATCCGTGGCAGGCCCTGGAGGACCTGGTCACGGAACTCGACGCGGAACCGCTCGGGGTCGACCTTCCTCTCGATTCGGACAACACCTACGAGACGTATTTCGACGGCACCGACCTGCTCAACGGGCTTCACAGTGTTCTCTACGTGGGCGAGGACGCCGCAGAGATCCCGGACCTCCTGATCGACTGGGCAGACGGGGATCAGCGCCGCGTCCTTCGCCTCGCCCGCGGGAGTGTGTTCGACTACACCGACACCGCCACATTCCTCCTCGTCCAGTGCGCCGACGAGGGTGCATTCGCCGACGGAGCGGACCTGGACCGCCCGCTCGTCCATGAGTTCCTTCGCGCCGTCGACCTCGCGCCGTCCATCAACGGAAGCGACTCGTTGGAGATCTGCGCCGACTGGGACACCGGCGACACGCCCAGCTTCGAGAACGACCCGGTCACCTGGGATGCACCAACGCTGATCTTCGCCGGAGCAGCCGACCCGATCACCCCACCGCTGTGGGCGGAGCAACTCGCCGAGCGACTCCCGCGAGGCCGGCTGATCCATCGCGCCGACCTGAGTCACGACTCCGACGACGGCTGGTGTTCGCTCGGCCTGATCACGGCATTCGTCGAGCAACCGGATCTCCTCCCCGACATCAGCTGCGCCGCCACGCCCGCGACCATGCCGATGCCGAACCTCGCCGAGCGGTTACGGACGCCGTTCGAGATCTCCGACGGCACCGTGGATCTCAACAACGACGGCGAGTTCGTGGACGTCCAACTACCGAATTGGTGGTCCGACTGGCAGGACGACGCCCACATCCGGTGGCGTGACCTCGATGTCTTCGACCCGACCGCCGTCATCATCCGGGCGCCGGAGAGCGAGTACGACCTCCTCGCCCACATCCCTCTGGAGTTCTCCCGGGATCCGACATGGACGATCACCCCGTCGTCGGCCGTTCCCGACGGCTGGTTCCGAGAGGTCTTGGTCACGACCGCCGGTTCGTTGACTCGCTGGACCAACTCGACGACCGGCGCCAACATCACCCTCGTCACGGAGCCCGGCGAGTCCCCGACGCTGGAAGACCGGGTTCTTCGTCCGCTGGCGACCTCGCTCGGAGACGACTTGTGACGCGGCGGCTCCTTCATCTCATCGGGACCCTCACCGTCGGCGCGGTGTTCGCGAGCGCGTGCTCCGACGCCCCCGACAGCCCGTGGGCGATCGAGGACACGACGCCGGTCGTCAACGACGCCGACGAGCCGGCCGCCGACACCATCGACGAGAACCCGGTCAACCCGCTCCTATCGCAGTCCACGCACGCAATCATCGAAGAGGAGTGCTTCGGCGACGAGGTTCGGTGCGGGCGGGTGCTCGTGCCCCACACCTCCGGCAGCGACGATCGCGTGGCCGTCGGATTTCGGGTGCTCGCCGACGACGGAGCAGGGCGACCGCTTGTGGTCCTCGAGGGTCCGAATGACCTGTTCCGGGCGGACCCCACGAGCATTCCGGACCGCCCGATCATCGTCATCGGCGCTCGGACCCGCCGGCCAGGCGGACCGGGACTCTCCTGCCCGGAGTGGTTCTCTCTCGACGCAGACGCAACAGACGACGACATCGGTGCCGCAACCGACGACTGCGTCGACCGGCACGCCGTGGCCGGCATCGATTTCGCGGCAGCAACGCGGGCCCGCCGAGCGGCCGATGTGATCGACGTACTGGCCGCCCTCGGAGCCCTCGATTCGTACGACGTCGTGACGGTCGGTAACCGCGCCGACCTCATACCGCTTCTCGAGGAGGCGAGCGACGTGGTGCGCCGGGTGATGATCGAACCGGTCGTCGCGCCGAGCGACCCGATCCTGCGCTCCACCGACCGGCTGACGCTCGCGCTCGGCGCCGCGTGGGAGCGCTGCATCGAGGTACCGAGTTGCGAGCCGACCGACACCGTCGACGCATTCCTCGCGCTGGTCGCCGAGCTGGACGACGACCCGATTGCCTTCACCATCAGCCCCGGCGAGGACAATCCCGACATCGACGCTGCGTGGTTCGTCAGCGCGCTGCATCGGGAAGCGCCGCGGGTGGAGAACATCGCGTTCTTCCCCGTACTGCACCGCGCGTTGCTCGATCGCGACGCCGACACGATCTCCGCGTTCGTCGCCAGCGGCACGACGAGTACCGCGAATGCGGATTGGCTGGCCCCGGCCTGCGCGCTCTTCACGGTGACTCCGGCTGACCTCGAACCGCTCCCGGCCGCAATACGAGCCGACGCCGAGGACTCACTGCGCTTCTTCTCCGCGACGTGCGCCGCCGTCGGGGCCGAGGCGGAATCCGCACTGGAGCATCGGGGCGGTCTCGTGATTGCCACCTCCTCGACGGCCCATCTCCAAGGCATCTCCACCTACGCAACCGCAGTTCTCATCGAGCCGACCATCGGCGCGCCGACGCACGACTGCGTCGCCGCCGCGATCAACGCCTACACCGGCAGCCCCGGCCTCGCCGTCGACGCCTGCGAACAGAGGCCCGAAGTCCGCGACCCAAGCGCCCCGATCGTGTTGGTCCGCGGGGAGTACGTCTACGACGACACGATCTCCGTCACCCTCGTCGTGCCCGACACCTGGGTCGATTCGGGATTCGGCACCTGGTGGCGCGAGGCCACGCCGTTGGACAACACCAATCTCGACGTCTACGTGTGGCTCGGCGACCAACTCGAAGACGCCCGCCAAGACTTCGTCGAGGACTGGTCGATCAGTGAACCGAGCTTCTCTGATCAGGACATCGACGGGCGTCGGTGGCTGTTCGTGGAGGGCGGCGACGAATGGGACGACACCGGAACCGCTCGTCAGGTGGTTGCCCTCACCGAGATCGACGACGCCATCGTTGCCCTCGTCCTTCAGGCCGACGTCTCCGAGATGGACGAGCTTCGCGCCTCGGTTCTGACCCCGGCGCTCGGCGCCGTCGACCTCAGCTGACGCCCTCGAGCCGCTGGTAGTCGGCGCGGATCGTGCGCTGGGCCTGAATCTTCATCAGCGGGCCAAGAAGCTTCATCACGCCGCCCGGCTCGCCTCGAATGATGGCGCGAACGATCGACCCCTCACCGGATGGCTCCACCGTGCGAGTGATGTCGAGTGGGAATGTGGACACGATGCTCTCGATACGGATGTTGGCCGGGGCCTCGAACTCGGTCACCTCGAACGTCGTGAGAATCTCGCGTCCCATGATCGAGGCCACTT
This sequence comes from Acidimicrobiales bacterium, assembly GCA_029246685.1. Taxonomy (GTDB): domain Bacteria; phylum Actinomycetota; class Acidimicrobiia; order Acidimicrobiales; family Aldehydirespiratoraceae; genus JAJRXC01. The sequence continues at coordinate 411,069 of JAQWMR010000016.1, forward strand.
GGTCGTAGGTCGACCCCACCGCGATGGTTGGCTCCGACGTCCACGAGCATGACGTCATGCCGTTCTGCCACTCCGGATTGCGGCTCATGTCCGCAATGACGCCGAACACCTCATCGGCGGGTCGGGCGATCTCCACTTCCGAGCGCATCGCCATGAGCGACGTCTCCTCCGACAGCCCGCCTGCGAGCGCAGAGCCCTCGATCTTCGATCCGGCGAAGTTGATTCGCCTCGGAACGATGCTGCAGACGCTGATGGTCGAGGTGCGAGGCGCGGACACGGATGAAGAGAGCCGACGCCTCCTCGCCCGGATCCACGTCGAGACGATGGAGGAGCTCGCCACCGTCCTCTCGGCGGACCTCATGGAGGAGCTCAGCGAGTTCGTTTCGTGCTGCGACGACGAGGGCGTGCCGACCGAGGCCGAGATCCGGGTCGCGCAGGCGCAGCTCGTCGGCTGGTTACAAGGCTTGCTGCAAGGTCTGCAGGCGTCGATGGCCGCCCAGCAGGCCGCCGCCACGCAGCAGCTACAGCTCCTCGCGTCGCGCCAGGGCACGCCTCCGGCCGGCTCAGCCGCGAAGAAGCCCGGCCTACCTGATCAGACGGGCACCTACCTCTAACTCGGCCGGTCGAGCAGCAGGGAGTACATGAGCGGAATGTCGGGCCGGTCGTCGGGCATGTACCAGAGGCCTTCCTCGCGCTCCTCGAGCCACGGCCACCGCGCGTAGGCGGTGAACGGAAATTCGCGGAACAGCCGCAGCACGAAACCGACGGCGAGCAGTGCGGTGACGACCTCGCTCACCGGATGGATGAAGTCCACGATGACGTTCTCGGCCGTGGTCGCCTCTTTATCGGCGTAGCTGCCGGGCTCGTCGAAGAGGTCGCCGCCGGTAGGAAAGTAGCTTCGCTCGAAGCGGGTGTCGTCGTCGTGCAGTTGGTCCTGCATCGGATGGAATTCGCTGATGTAGAGATGACCGCCCGGCCTGCACAACGCCCACATCTGAGCGGCCCATCGATCCATGTCCGGCAGCCAGCACAGCGCACCCATGCCGGTGTAGACGAGGTCGAACTCCCGCCCGCCGACCGCAGCGGTCGAGTCGTAGACATCGCTCACGAGCCATTCGGTCCGCTCGCCAACACCGTTGTGTTCCGCGAGACGAGCGGCGCCCTCGATCGCGGCAGCAGAGAAGTCCATGCCGACAGTGGAGGCCCCGCCTTTGGCCAGCGAGATCATGTCGGTGCCGATGTGGCACTGCGGGTGCACGACCGAGAGCCCGTCGACCGGCCCGATGTCCTCCCGTTCGAAATCCTCGAGCCCGCCGCCTCCGGATCGATAGAACAGCGACTCGACGTGGATCGGTGCGCGCTCGTCCCACCAGGCGTGGTTGAGGTCCCGCCACTCTGAGGCGTCATGATCTGCGGCCGCAGACATGCACGCATGCTGACACAACGGACCGCACTGCCGCTGGGAGTAGCGTTCGTGCGCATGCGCCGTCTTCTTCTTGCCTTGACCGCCGTCCTTGCCATGTTCGCGACAGCGTGCGGCGACGACGGCGAGGCCGCGAGCCCGACCACCACAACGACGTCCACAAGCACGACAACCACGACCAGCACGACGGCCACGACGACGACCACGGTTCCCGCTCCGGTGATCCCGACACCCGAAGCCAGCACCCTCGAGGGGATCCTGGCGCTCGGGCGGCCAGTCGTGGCCGGGCATGCCGGCGGCGACCAGGCCTGGCCGCACTCGACGATGTTCGCCTTCCGCGAGGCCGCGCTCGCGGGCACCGAAGTTCTGGAGATGGACGTCATGTTGACGAGCGACGGTGAGCTCGTGGTGCAGCACGACGACACCGTCGACCGCACGACCGAGTCCACCGGCGCGGTCAGCGAGCTGACCTACGACGACCTGCAAGCCCTCGACAACGGCTACTGGTGGTCCGACGAGTGGAGCAGCCATGACCGTCCGGTCGAGGCGTACATCTACCGCGGCATCCGAACCGGCGACGTGCCACCACCCGAGGGCTATACCGCCGACGATTTCAGAGTCGAGACGTTCCGGTCGATCGCCGAGGCGTTCCCCGATCACGTGCTCGACGTCGAGATCAAGGTCCCTCGCGGCGACGACGGTGAGGCCGACCTCGACTTCGCGATCGAAGGCGCCCACGTCCTCGCCGATCAGGTCGTCGAGCTCGGTCGGACCGACTCGGTGATCGTCGTCAGCTTTGACGACGACGTGATGGCCGCGTTCCACGACGTCGCGCCGGATGTCGCGACCAGTCCCGGTACGGCCAACATGACGGCGTGGGGATTGGGCGGCGGTGAACTCCTGCCGAGCGACCGCGTTCTCCAGCTCCCGCCCAGCTTCGACGGGCTCGACGTGCTGCGCCTTCCCGGCCTCCTCGACAAGGCACGGGCCGAGGGCTACGCGATCTGGGTCTGGCCCAACTCTCGTGACCAGGAGAACGGCGACTACTACGCCGAGCTGATCACCGAGTTCAACGTCGATGGCGTGATTGCGGGCAACCCGGCGGAGGCGGTCGAGCGCTACAGAGCCGAGGGCTTCATTCCCTGAGCGCGATCAGACGCCGATGTCTTCGTTCCAGAGGGCCGGCTCGGCGGCAATAAACTCCTGCATCATCTCGATGCATCGTTCGTCCTCGGCGAGCACGACCTCAACACCGCGATCAGCCAAGAGCAACTCGCCACCGAGGAATGTCTCGTTCTCCCCCACCACGACCCGCGGAATCCCGTAGAGGAGCGCCGCGCCGGTGCACATGTCGCACGGGGAAAGCGTTGTGTAGAGCGTCGCCCGGGCATACGTGGCGGCCGGGAGCCGACCGGCGTTCTCCAGACAGTCCATCTCCGCATGGAGAACGACGCTGCCCTGTTGCACCCGCCGGTTGTGGCCGCGGCCGATGATCTGACCGTCGACCATGATCGCCGAACCGATCGGAATGCCGCCCTCCGCTCGACCGGCTTCGGCCTCGGCGATGGCCGCGTCGAGACCTCGACTGTCGTCGTCGCTCAACCCGTCAGAACTCATATCCGCCGATCCCGAAGTAGCCGCTGGAGGCCATCTCGTCGCGCGTGTGGTGTGGCCACACCTCGGCGTCCGGACCGATCGGTGCGGTGCCCATCGCCATCACCCTCCGCAGCTGACGCCGATCCGTCGTGTCGTCCACGACCGAGTGCAGCGTGAACCGCTCGTCCCACAGCACGACATCGCCAGGGCTCCACCGCCAGCGACAGCTGAACTTCACCTGCTCCTGCCATCGGAACAGATGCTGAAGGAGCATCTGCGACTCGGGCCGGGCGAGCTGCGGGATCTGCCGCGCGAACTGCTTGTTCACGAACAGCGCCTTGCGCCCACTGACGGGATGCACCCGGATGAGGGGATGCTCGGCCTTCCGTTGTCCCTGACCGGCGTCGCGATGGATACAGGTGAGCGGCTCGAGGAAGGCCTTCATCGGTTCACTCAGCGACTCGTAGACGCCAAAGGTGTTGATCCAGGTGGTGTCTCCCCCGAACTGCGGACAGTCGGCCATGTGCAGCATCGCCATGGTGGGCGGCTCTTCGAGGAATGTCGCATCCGTGTGCCACACGTCCGCCTTCGGCGTGTCGGCGCTGTCGAGCCCGCAGACCTCCGGCACGGCCTCGTCGACCTTCGGGTTGTAGGGGTGATCCTCCAACTCGCCAAAGATCCGGCCCAGGTCCCGAAGCTCCGTCAACTCGGGATCGAGTCCCGGCAGGAACAGCACCAGATGCGAGTCGAGCGCGTCACGAAGCGCGTCCGCGTACGACTCGATGTTGTCGAGGTTCAACCCGTCGACCGTCGCGCCGAGTGATCCGGCGGTAGGCGTGAGCGAAAGCATGTCGGACATTCCCGGATGCTATTCGGCCCAGCTGATTTGGGCCGAAAGGCCCACCCATCAGAGTCAAGTGACTCCCGCAACCCGCCGTAGACCAACCCATGGGAAATGGGCGCGTGCGTGGTGCGGTGATGGCAGGGGCGATGATCGCCCCGCTGCTCGCATTTGCCCAGGCCATCCCAGCTGTCGCCGTCGAAGAACCCTGGATCGACACGTCCGATCGCGCTGAGGTCCTCGAGTCGTATCTCGTTGAGTTCGACCGCATCGAACCGGCCAGCGGATACACCGGCGACGTCAGCACCTGCTCGGCCGGCACGACCAGCCAGACCTACCGCGACAGCATCGTGCAACGCATGAACTGGTACCGCCGCATGGCCGGGTTGGACACCGTCGCCGAGCGGGCCTCCTACACGTCGGCCACGTAGCAGACCTCGATGATGATGTCGGCGGAGGGCAATCTCAGCCACACCCCCGGCGGTGGATGGGCTTGCTACAACGCCACCGGTGCCGCAACCGCCGCGGTCAGCAACCTTGCTCTCGGCGTGAACGGCATCAACGCCATCGACGCTTACGTCCGCGATCCCGGCTCCAACAATCACGCCGTCGGCCACCGTCGGACCGTGCTGTATCCGCAGCTGCAAGAGGTCGGGACCGGAGACGTCGAGACCTCCGGCGGGAACTGGGCCGCCAACACGCTGCACGTGTTCGACGACAACCTTTGAGGCGCACGACCCGCCGTGCGGGAGAGCCGTGGCTTCGTCGCCTGGCCGCCGGCCGGCTACGTCCCCGCCGAGACCACCTGGGGCCGCTGGTTCTTCTCGCAGTACGGCGCCGACTTCAGCGCCGCGACGGTCACCGCCAGCGATTCGCTCGGCGCCATCCAGGTAAACGTGCTCGAACGAATCCAAGCCGCCACACAGAACGGACGCATTGCTCCGGAACCGTCGATCGTGTGGGCCGTCGGTGGCGACACCAACTCGACGCAGCTACCCGAGCCCACCGATGGCGACGAGTGCTACACGATCACGGTTGGTGCGGTGAAGATCGGTGGCGTCACCCAGTCCGACTACATCTACGAGACGTGCGTGCTCGACCTGGACTACGACCCGGCAAGCGCACCCGAAGATCCGCCCGGCAACGGCGGCGAGTGCGGCGAGCTCGAGTTCGATGTCTGGACCGTTCCCTGCTGGAGCGACGAAGGCAACACGCTCGGCGACTTCACCGACGTCGTCGCCAACTGGCAGCGCGAACCCGTCGCCTGGCTCGTCGGCAACGAGATCACGACCGGCACCCGCTCGACCAGCTTCGACCCGAACGCCTCGCTCACCCGAGCGCAGGCCGCGACCCTCATCTGGCGACTGGTCGGTGCTCCCGAACCTCCCGCCGAAGCCCCCCCGCTTCGACGACGTCCCCGTCGGCGCCTACTACGAGGACGCCGTGCGCTGGATGGCCCGCTACAGCGTCACCACCGGCACCGGCGGCAACAACTTCTCGCCGAACGCGCCGGCCACCCGCTCCGAGTTCGTCACCTTCCTCTGGCGCCTCGTCGACGAACCCACCGTCAACGCCCCCATGCCCTTCAGCGACCTCACCGCAAGCTGGCAGCTCGGATCGGTCCGCTGGGCCGCCGCGAGCGATATCACCACCGGCGTCGCCGCCACATCGTTCGCTCCGGAGGCAACAGTGACCTGCGGCCAAGCAGCAGCCCTCCTGGCCCGCTTCGTCGCCGCACTCGTCTAGCCACTCGCGCTACATCTGGTGTCAGACACCCGCTACATCTTTGATCGTTCTCGAATTCTCGCGAACCGCGCGGACGGGTGGTCTCGATAGAGGGGGAAAGGAGGCCTACGGAAATGCCGTCCACCCTTCCCCCACCCCCATCTCGACCGGCTCACGACTCGGCCGTGTCCACACTCCCCCGCCACCGCCCCGGCCGGACGCCGACCGGCGCCCGGTTCGGTGGCGGATGGTGCGCTGGGTCCACATCGTCGCCCTGCTGATCGCCATCGGCGTGGGCATCGTGCTCGGACTCGAGGGAGCAGGGGCGATCCTCGCCCTCTTCATCATCGTCGTGCCGCTCGAGAACATGTTCCGCCGCCACGATCAGAAGATCCACCGCCCGGGTCTTCGCACTGACCTCACCTACGCAATGGTGTCGCCCGCGCTCAACATCGCCCAGGTCGTCGTCGGCATCGCGATCGCGTTGCTCATGGTCCCGCTCTGGGCACCGGCGCTCCTGCTGCGACCGCTGGTGATGGGACAACCCGGCTGGCTGATCGTGTCACTGGCCGAGACGATCACGGTCGTGTGCGCCACGCACCATGCTGAGGAGTTGGCCACCCTGTGTCACCGCGTCGTAGTGGTCGACGGCGGACAGCCGGTGTTCGTCGGAACTCCGGCCACGCTCACAGAGCAGGCCGCCGGTCGAGTGTGGGAAGCCGGTCAGCCGGACCCGAACGCGGTGAGTCGAGCGGTGGGCCCGGGGCGGTTCCGCTGCGTCGCCGAGAGGATCCCGCCGAACACGGCCGCCGTTGTTCCGACGGTCGCCGACGGCTATCTCGCGACCGTTCGCCGGAGCTGACGCGCCAGGGCGTTTAGTCCTCGAGCTCGATGGCGTGGTGCTCGATGTAGGCCGCGAACTCCGCTCGCAGACCGGACTCATCGAGGCCGAGACGGCTCGGGTCGTAGACGTGGGGACCGAACTTGTCCTTCGGTTTGTTCGCCAGGTACTCGGGAACCGAGGTGCGCATCTCCTCGGGGAACGGCATGCCGAGATGGTCGTAGGCGCCCTCGATCGCGGGCACCGGGTCACGCATGAGATCCCTGAAGTGCAAATCGGCCATCTGATCCGCGGGCACCTCGCCAGTGGCCCGCTGCCCCATCACGAGGCCCAACATCAGCTGGTACGCGAGCGACATGAGCGGACCGCGGCCCTCCTTGTCGAGCTTCTCCCGGCGCATCCAATAGAGCGTGGCGGTGAGATTCGCCGACGACCCGACGAACTTCACGGGATCGCGGTGGGTGTGGATCATCCGGGCGTCCGGATAGACCGCGAGCAGATCGACCAGCGTGCCGAGGTGAGCCGGCGATTTGAGCAGGAAGGTCTGCGGCGAACCATCGAGGTGCTGGAGCGTCTGCAGGAAACGCTTGTGCCAGGCGTAGGTCCGGCCCATGCCGGCACCGTGGCCCACTCCCTCAGACTCGCTGAGGTCGTGCATCATCGGCCAGAGCCAACTCGAGAACTCCGGAGCGCAGAAGTGCACGCACTCGCACGGGAGATCGCTGCGCAGCTCGTGCATCGTCAGGAACTCGGGCTGGATGTCCGCCCAGAACTCCTGCTCTGGTTCGCTCAGCTCGCTGGCGGTGAGTCCATCGGCGCTCGGCAGCGGGCCGAGCGGGTGATGCGCCTCATGGGCCAGGACCGGTCGCAGCTTCGGGTCGAGGGCAAGCAGTTCCAGCAGAATCGATGTACCCGTCCTGGGCGGGCCGAGGATGAACACCGGCGCGATGACGTCTGTCGTCAGGACGGACGGCTCTCGCAACCACAACTCGGCGAGCCGTAGCCGTAGCTGCAGGCAGCGCAGGATCTCGCCCCGGGCACTCAAGCGACCCACGACATTGAGTCCGGCGTTGTCGCGCAGCGCCGCGACGAGCAGTCGGAACGGCGCCTCCCACCCGTCGTCGTCGCCGAAGTCATCGAGGCCGGTGGATGCCCGAGCGGCGTCCATCAGCTCGTCGGCGTCGAGAGCGACGAGCCACTCGGCGCCGCCGACCGACGATCCGAACAGGTTCAGACGTCGCGCCCAGTCCGGTCGCCGCAACGCTGTCTCGTCCAGTTCCCTGTCAGCCAACGGGTTCCACCCCCTCTTGTCCATCTCGACCGGTCTCCCCGATCAACAGTGCGATCCATGCCACACCGACACCGAGGAGCGCCGCAAGTACGAAGGCGGCCGCGCTGAGCCCGTAGGCATCGGCAACCCACCCGACCGCGAGCGGCCCGAGGATCGTCCCGATGCCCGACAGCGTGTGGAATCCCGCGATGAACGGGCCCGGTTCGTGCGCGGGTGCCATGTCCGTACTGAGCGTGAGCATGGTGCCGGCGGACAGCCCGTTGCCCAGACCCATGACGATGCCTGCGATCACGGCGACCGTCACCGTGTCGGCCAGAGCGAGGATGACGAGCCCGATCGCCATCAGCGAGAACGCGGGGACCATCGACGCAAGGCGCCCCCGGCGATCCATCAGCCAGCCGGAGACCGGAAACAGGAGAAAGTCGGCCGCCGTCCCGACGGCCACGAGCAGTCCGATTGCCGCCGCGTCGAGCTGGAGGTCGTCGCCGATCAGCGGAACGACGACGTGGCGGCCTTGCCGCGCCGCGGAGACGAACAAGGGTCCGAGCGAGGCGATGAGCAGCATCCGCCGGTTGCGCCACAGCGATTCACGAACTCGAACCCGGCCGCCGTCGCGGGACACGGGATGATCGTCCCGACCGCCAGATAACACCAGCGTGAGGAGCCCGCCTGCGGTGAGAATGCCGGCGATCGTGAACGTGGTGTTGGCTCCCCAGCGGTCGTACGTCCATCCACCCATGACCGGACCGATCACGTACGTGAATCGATGCATGCCGCCCACGAACGAATTCACCCGGCCTCGCAACCCGATGTTCACATCGCGAGCCACGACGAGCTGGCGCGAGTGGGTCATGCCGGTGAACCCGAGGCCCCATGAGATCCGCAGGACCGCGAGAACGATGACCGCCGTCGAGAGGCCCAGGATGGCCGTGGAGATGGCGCAGAGAAGGAGGGCGGCGCCGAGTAGCCGGTCCGCCCCGCGGCGCTCCGCGTATGAGCTCGCGGGGATCCCCCCGATCGCCGAACCGACGCCGGCGGCCGCGGTGACAAGTCCGATGAAAGAGAGGCTTAGGCCGGACTCCTCGAGGTACACCGGGAAGACGGGCAGAAGCATGCCCGCGCCCAGCGTCGGCATCGCCCACGGCAGATAGACCGGGACGAGGATACGTCGTAGTTCGGGCCGCAGCGGCTCAGGGGCGGTCACCGGTTCAGCCGGAAACGTGGGTGTCGGTTCCGAAGACGACCGGCTCGAAGCGGGCGGTCCAGTGGTAACCGTCGAGGCCGGCGAACGGATCGGTCGATGTGGCGTTGCCGAACGCGACGACCATTCGCCGCGTCGTGGGGTCGATGCCTTCGTCCCACGACGACGCCATGACCGGCTCGGCGGTCTTCAGCACGAGAACGACGGCCGCATCCGGCTGGGTTGCACCGTCGTCCGCCCAGCCGACTGCGACGGAGGCGAATCGGCGATCGAGGGCCAGCGAAGGCGCCACGCCACCCTCCCCGACCGCGGCGACCTCGACGTTGTAGGTCCAGGTGTGCAGGTGTTCGCGCTCGCTGAACAGCCGATCCTGGTCAGCGGCGAGCACCATCTGATCCATTGCGAAGGCGACGCGACCGTCCTCATGACCGGGCAGCACGAAGTACAACGCGAGGTGCAGCCGTTCCTCCGGCTGGATGAACCGAGCCCCGCTGAAGACGCCGGGCGCTGCGAGGCCGGCCGTGTAGAAGTGGTCGCGCTCGTACCAGTGGTTGAACCCCGCATCGTGGCCCTCGGTGGGGCGAATCAGGGCGAAGAGAACCGAGCCGATACGCACCACGCCGTCCTCATCGACCAAGTGCCCATCGGTGCCCACGACCAGAGCATGCCAAACGGGACCGGCCGCCAGGTAGCCAATAGGGTCTCGCTCCATGACAGCTACGGATCAGCGGTTCCCCGAACTCGGCTTCTACACCCTCGCGGGGCAGGCGCAATCGTCGCGCGATCTCGTCGACCAGGTGCGGGCCGGGGAGGAGATGGGGTTCGGATGGGCGTTCATCTCCGAGCGCTACGACAAGAAGGAAGCCGCGACGCTGTGTGGCGCGGCAGCGGCCGTCTCCGAGCGCATCGGCATCGCAACCGCGTCCACGAATCACAACACCCGTCACCCGATGGTGACCGCGGGTTTTGCGCGGACGATGCAATCGCTCACCGGGGGACGATTCACACTCGGACTCGGGCGAGGCATCGATCGGATGCAGGACGCCTACGGGATCTCACGGATCACCACCGCACAGATGGAGGACTTCGCCGGACTCATGCGTCGGCTCTTCCGGGGCGAAGCGATCATCGGTCATGACGGGCCCGCCGGCTCGTATCCGGTCCTGCACATCTCCGGGGACCTCGACGAACACCTGCCGATGGGGCTCACCGCGTTCGGCCCCAACTCGCTGGCGCTCGGCGGTCGCTGCTTCGACCAGGTTGTGCTCCACACGTTCTTCACGGACGAGACGACGAAGCGTTGCGTCGAGACGGTGAAGCACGCCGCGATCGATGCCGGCCGGGACCCCGACGAGGTGGAGGTGTGGTCCTGCTTCGCGACGATCGGCGACCACCTCTCCGAGGAGAAGCGGCTCATGAAGACCGTGGGTCGGCTGGCGACGTATCTCCAGGGCTACGGCGACCTGCTGGTGCGGACGAACAACTGGGACCCGGCCGTCCTCGAACGGTTCCGGGCAGACGAGGTCGTGAGCAACTTCCGGGGCGGGTTGGACGTCGCCGGGACGCCGGAGGTTCTCGAACACGTCGCGACGCTCATTCCGGAGGACTGGATGGCCCCCATGGCCGCTGGCTCACCCGAGCAATGTGTCGACGCGATCCGAGGCCAACTCGCTCTCGGCTGCGACGGCGTCATCCTCCACGGAGCGACACCGGACGAACTCGCGCCGATCGTCGCTGCCTACGCGAGTTGACGCAGGCGCGGCGCGCTCACTCGAGGTCGGGCTTCCAGCTCGACCCGTTGATGTGACCGCCACCATCGACGAACAACGTGTTGCCGGTCATGTACCGAGAGCCCTCCGACGCGAGGAACAACGCGACCGGAGCGATGTCTTCGTCCGGGTCGCCCATGCGTCCCATCGGGTTGCTTGCGCCGGCCGTCGCGACGAGCTCAGGGTTCTGCGCCATCACGGCTTTGAACGACGCCGAGATCGCAGCCGGGCAGATGACGTTCACGGTGATGCCGGTATCGGCCCATTCCCGTGCCGCCGTGCGCGACGCCGCCCGTAGAGCCTCCTTGGCGGAGTTGTACTCGAGGGTGCCCATGTGGGCGTTGACGCCGTTGAGCGAACACATGTTGATTATCCGGCCGTAGCCAGCCGGAGCCATGTGCTTGTGCGCGGCGATCATCGTCCACAGCGGCCCCCGGAACCCGACGTCGAGCCCGCCGGCGATGAGCTCCTCGGTCTTGTTCTCGACCCGACAGATCCGCCCGCCGCCCCAGGCGTTGTTGATGAGGATGTCGATCTTCCCGAAGGTGTCGACGGTGTGCTGCACCATTGCCTCGCACTGCTCGCGGTCGCCGGCGTCAGTCGGGATGAACGAGGCGCTGTCGCCCAGTTCGTCCGCCATCGCCTGACCGGTGGCCTCATTGATCTCGCCGATCACGACCTTCGCACCTTCGGCCGCGAAGACCCGGGCGAACCCGGCGCCGATGCCATCGCCGGCGCCGGTGATGCACGCCGCTCGTCCGTCGAGTTGTCCCATGGCTGCATCTCCTCGTCAGCCACCGGGCGGTGACCTGTGCGAGCGGATCGTAGTCGGGTGGATCAGGCGTCGATCAACCCGATGATCTCGCCGAGGCGATCGATCACGACTGCGGCGGTCTCCCGCAGTTCGACGCGGCCGCCGTAGAGAACGGTCACTGCGCCCGACGCATTGCCTGCTCCCATGTCCGTGCTGGAGTCGCCGACCATCGCGACCTCGGTCGGGTCGAGGCCCATCGCTGCCGCGGCCGCGACGACCATGCCCGGATCGGGCTTCTCGCCGTGCCCCGAGTCCGCGCCGAAGACTCCCATCAAGTCACCGTCCCAGCCGAGCGCGACCATCTGGCCCCGGGACCGGTTCTCGCTGTCGTTGGTGGCGATGGCCATCGGGATGCCGCGACGAGCGAGTTCGGTGAGGAGCTCGTGGGCTCCCGCCTCCGCCGTCGGCATCGCGGGGGCATGACGGTGGACCGCCTCGTCGATCTCCCGCTCGAGGGTCGGGTCGTCGGGCGCTCGACCGATGATCGCGGCGAGCTTGGCCGCGAACTGTGCGTTGCTGTCCGCAACGAATGGCGAGTTCTCCAGGATCGTGCCGACACCGCGGTCGAAGCCGAGCCGCTCGTCGAGCATTGCCAGCACCTCGGCGTCTCCGTCCGCGAAGTCGACGAGCAGCGCCCCGAACGTCGCGTCCCAGGTCGCATGGAAGTCGAGCAACGTCCCGTCCTTGTCGAAGACGACGCCCCGAACGGGTCGTCTGGTGTCGAAGACGACGCCTCGTGTCGGGCGGATCACGGAGCGACGTCGAGCAGATCACTAAAACCGAACTGCGTGTGCGGGCCGAAGATGATCTGCTCCAGGAGGCCGATCCCCTCTTTGGTGCCGCCGTTGCCATCCAGCATCGTTGCCTTGACGGTGTGGTGCACGTGCTGGACGGACGGGTCGGTCGGATCCAGCTCGGACAGGTTCCACTCCTCCCCGCCCACTGCGAGTTCACCGTGGTAGAAGCCGTGGCCCCATTCGAAGTTCGTGTATCCGAGCGCCTTCATCTGGAAGCGCAGCTGCGGCTCGAGGGTGATCGTGTAGTCATCGCCCTCGGCCTGGGTGAGATCGAACTCAGCCCGCTCGACCCAGCGGCTCCCCGACTGGAAGTCGAAGCGCTGCTCGACGGGATGGAGACGATGCACCCCCGGAGTTGTTTCGTCGATCGATGGCGGCACGGGGTCGATCAGCGGCACACGGAACCCATCGGCTCGCCAGAACTTTCCGCCCGGCTCCTGGAAGTAGCCGAAGAGTCGGCATTCGTCCTCGAAGTGGATCGGCGCCCACAGCCAGCAGTTGCCCGGCGAGTGCATCGCACGACCCGCCGGCCGCTCGCCCACCGGGCGAATGCCCCAGGAGCGGTCGCGCACGCCGACCATCTCGTCGTGGGTGAACGTCGTCGTCTCATCGCGCACCGTCACGGTCCCGGCCCAGGTCCCGAACTGGGTGAAGCGAATCATGTCGAGGATCCGGACCGGCCCGGAATCCATGAACGTGTGGTCCTCGGCGAGGGCGCCGGCCCGCGCCTTCCACGTCAGGTCGGCCGTGAGATCCGTCTCGTTGTCGTCGACCGTGATCCGTAGCTCCTTCATCGGCTCGACGATCTCCAGGCGGAAGGGTCCCATCGTCGTGACCATCGGGTCGTCGGGCGCATGGCCCGAGGCATGGAACGCGTACTGATGGTCGCCCTTGACGATCGAGAGAGAGCAGTCGGCCACACCGAGGTTGGTGTAGCGCCCGAACGCGGCCTCGACCGAGAACTCTGCGCTGCGATGGAAGGCCCCGAACCAGTAGCGGCCGTAGTGGTTCTTGTCGGAGGACGCGGACACGGCAATTGGCTTTGGTGCCTGATGGATCGGATAGTCGTCGAGTGGCGAGAGCATGTCCGGACAGTAGCGAATTGCCCCTTTCCTCGGCCGGTTTACTGGTGCAGAGTGTCGGGCCATGGCCCTGCGCAATCACCCCGCCAAGTACTCCGCGTTCGGCCTCGTCCGCCGTGGGTTACGCAAGACGAACTGGCCGCGCGTGTGGCGCGAGCCCGACTGGAAGTCGTCCTACGACGTCATCATCATCGGCGGGGGCGTCCACGGCCTCGCGACGGCGTACTACCTGGCCGCCAACCACGGCATCACGAATGTCGCGGTGCTCGACAAGGCCTACCTGGGATCGGGTGGAAGTGGTCGCAACACCGCGATCGTCCGATCCAACTACCTGACGCCCGAAGGCGTCGCGTTCTACGACCGCTCGCTCGATCTCTACAACACGATGTCGGTCGATCTGAACCTGAACGTCATGTTCAGCGAGCGCGGCCACATGACGCTCGCCCACACCGACTCGGCGCTGCGCACGATGAACTGGCGGGCCGAGGTCAACAAGCTCCAGAAGATCGACTCGTCGGTCATCGGCCCAGACGAGATCAAGAAGCTGGCGCCATCTCTCGACGTCTCGACCAACACCCGGTACCCGATCCTCGGAGCGCTGTATCACCCGCCCGGCGGCACGATTCGCCACGACGCCGTTGTGTGGGGCTACGCCCGAGGCGCCGACGCTCAGGGCGTGGACCTCCACCAAAAGACCGAGGTCCTCGACATTCTTTGTGAGGGCGGCGACGGCGCGGACGGCAAAGGCGCGGGAGCCACCGTCACTGGCGTCCGCACCAGACGCGGCGACATCAGCGCGCCGATCGTCGTCAACTGCACGGCGGGATGGGCCAGCACCATCGCGGGGATGGCGGGCGTGCGCCTGCCGATCACCACGCATCCTCTCCAGGCCGCGGTCACCGAACCGGTGAAGGCGTTTCTCCCCACGGTCGTCGTCTCCGGTTCGCTCCACGTCTACGTCAGCCAGACGGATCGCGGCGAGCTCGTCTTCGGCGCATCGGTGGATCCGGTCGCGACGTACAACATGGGCGGCACCCTCGAGTTCACCGAAGAGCTCGCCGGCCACGTCCTCGAACTCATGCCCGGCATCTCCAAGATGCGACTGCTGCGCCAATGGGCCGGCTTGTGCGACATGACGCCGGACTACTCACCGGTCATGGGACCCACGCCGGTCGAGGGTTTCTACGTCGACGTCGGCTGGGGCACCTACGGCTTCAAAGCTGGGCCGGTCTCCGGTGAGCAGATGGCCGCGTGCGTCGCGAACCGGGCCACGCCTGATCTGATCAAGCCGTTCGAACTCTCCCGCTTCACCGAAGGCGAGCTGGTCGGCGAAAAGGGCGCAGCGGCGGTGGGTCACTGATGCTCCTCGTCCCGTGCCCCAACTGCGGTCCCCGCAACGCGGCCGACCTCACCTATCGCGGCGAATCGCACGCTCGCCCTGATCCCAACACCGCGACCCGAGAGGAGTGGCGTACCTACCTCTACCTCCGCGACAACCCGTCCGGGTGGCTGCGTGAGAGCTGGTACTGCTCGTCCGGCTGCCGCACCCACTTCCAGATCGAACGCCACACCTTCACCGGTGAACTCCGCGAGCCACTCCTTCCCGGGTCGAAGACAGGAGGTGAGTCGTGAAGAACCGACTCCCTTCCCGCGCGGGCGAGCAGATCGATCGGTCGACGATCCTCTCGTTCACGTGGAACGGCAAGAAGCTCGAGGGCTTCGCCGGCGACACGATCGCGTCGGCGCTCGTGGCCAACGGCGTGACGGTGCTCAGTCGGTCGATGAAGTACCACCGACCGCGGGGCCTGCTCACCGCGGACTACTGGGATCCCAACGCGACCGTGCAGGTGGGCGACGAGCCGAACGTGCGCGCCGCCCATCGTCGCCTCGAGGACGGCATGGTTGTCTCGGCGCAGAATGTCTCGCCTTCATTGCGGTTCGACGTGAAGGCCGCGAACGGTCTGGTCGGGCGATTCCTGACGGCGGGCTTCTACTACAAGACGTTCATGAAGCCGGCCGCGCTATGGCCCCGCTACGAGAAGATCCTCGCCACCTTCGCGCCAGGCGGGAAGGTCGATCTCAACACACCCCACGGCTACCACGACAAGCGCTACGCACATCCCGACGTCGTCGTCGCCGGCGCCGGGCCCGCCGGACTCGCGGCGGCGATCGCGGCAGCCGCCGATGGCGCTTCGGTGATGCTGGTCGAGCACGAGCACGAGGTGGGCGGCCACCTGCTCTGGGGCACGGATGACGACCGCGCCACCGCAGCCGCGCTGCGGGCCGAGGCCGAGGCCGCCGGGGTGGAGATCCTCACCAACTCCACCGTCACGGGCCGCTACGAGGACAACTGGGTCGCCATCGCGCAACGAAGCCACCCGATGGCCGTCGAGCGCCTCATCAAGGCTCGGGCAAAGATGCTGATCGTGGCTGCCGGCACGATCGAGCGGCCATACGTCTTCGCCGGCAACGACCTGCCGGGCGTCATGACCTCGGGCGCCGTTCAGCGGCTCATTCGGATGTATGGCGTGAAGCCCGGCACTCGTGCAGTTGTGCTGGCCGCCAACGACTCGGGCGCTGCGGCCGTCGCCGCCCTCGACGACGCGGGAGTCGATGTTGCCCGCGTGATCGGCTCCGGTGACCGCGCCGCTCTCGTCAAAGCCACGGGATCGAGCACCCGAATCCGCAAGGTGCACATGGGCGACGGCACCACCGAGAATTGCGACCTCCTGGTCACAGCAGTCGGCTGGACGGCGCCGACCTCGCTGCTGAACATGGCCGGCGACAGGCCCGTCTACGACCCGTCCGCGGCGCGCTTCTTCCCGGGCACGCCGCCCGACAACGTGCTCGCGACGGGCGGTATCACCGGCGACGGAACCCGCGACCAACTCATCGAGCACGGCCGAGCTACGGGCCGTCTCGCCGCCGGTCGAGCGGCCGTCGTGTGCCATCGTCTCCAGGCGTCGACGGCTCGGGCGGCGTCCGTTGACGGCGCTGAGCCGTCGTACCCGGCCGACGAACGCGCGGCTCTCCCCCGGGCCCCGCACCCCGAGATGTTCCGCGCGGCCACGCACGGAATCGTCGACTACTCCGAGGACGTGTCCTCGAAGGACCTCTTCGGCGCCGCAGCCGAGGGCTTCGACTCGGTTGAACTCATCAAGCGCTTCACCACCGCCACGATGGGCCCGTCGCAGGGCAAGCTCGAGACGGTGAACACCGTGGCGGTGCTGGCCGAGGCCCGCGGCGAGACGATCGCCGAGGTGGGCACCACCGTCTGGCGCCCGCCCTACGCCCCGATCACGCTCGGCGCGCTGGGCGGCCGAGTCTTCGAGCCGGTTCGCGTGTCCGCCATCCAGCCCTGGCACGAGGCCAACGGGGTGACGCCGATCCTCGCGGGCCAGTGGATCCGCCCCGAGCACTACGGCGATCCGGCCGAGGAGGTCCGCAACACGCGAACCAACGTGGGCATCACCGACGTCACCCCACTCGGCAAGCTGGACCTGCAGGGCCCCGACGTTCCCAAGCTGCTGAGCCTGCTCTACACGAACAAGTGGATGCAGTTGCCGGTCGGCGGCGTTCGCTACGGGATCATGTGTGCAGAGGACGGCGTCGTCCTGGACGACGGCGTCACCGGTCATCTCGGCGACGACCACTACCTGATGACCACCACGTCGTCCGGGGCCGCCACAGTCTGGAACTGGATCGAGATGTGGCTCCAGACAGAGCGGCCGGAGTGGCAGGTCCACGTCACTCCCATCACCACCGGCCTGGCATCGATCAACATCGCGGGCCCCAACTCGCGCGCGCTGCTCGGCCGACTCACCGACGACATCGACCTCGGCCCTGAGGCGTTCGCCTACATGCAGGTGCGGACCGGGACGATCGCCGGAATCGACGATTGCATCACCTGGCGCATCGGCTTCACCGGCGAGCTGTCCTACGAGATCCATGTCCCGTCGCAGCACGGCCTCCATGTGTGGAACCAGCTGCTCGAGCACGGCGTCGATCTCGGCGTGCAGCCCTTCGGACTCGAAGCCCAGCGCATCATGCGGCTGGAGAAGGGGCACTTCATCGTCGGCCAGGACACAGACGGCCTCAGCAAGGCACCGACCACGGGAATGATCCCGCTCCTCAAGCTCGACAAGGACGACTGGGCCGGCAAGCCGGAGGTCGCGTGGGTGTTGGACGACGACTACCCGGTCGTCGTCGCGGTGCAGCCAACCGACCCGACGGTCGTGCCGGAAGAGGCGTGCCAGATCCTTCGCGCCGACACGATCGACATCGTCGGCCGCATCACCTCGTCGCGGTTCTCCCCCACGCTCGGCCGTTCGATCTGCCTCGCCCAGGTGAGCCAGGAGTTCTCCGAGCCGGGGACCGAGCTCACCGTGCTGCTCGTCAACGGCACCCGGACAACCGCCCGGGTAATGGAACACCACGCCCACTTCGATCCGGAAGGGACTCGGCTCCGTGGCTGACCTGACCCTCACCAACCTGACACCCACCCCGAAGACAACGATCCGGGCCGCCGCCGACACCGCAGCCGCGGCCGAGCTCGGCCTCACGTTCGGATCGAGCGAACGCCGCGACGGCGACCTCGTCGTCCGAATCCGGCCCGACGAGTGGCTCGTGATCGGTTCAACCGCCACGGTGGATGCCCTCGACCTGTCCGGCTTCGCCAGCCGGATCGACACCACGCACTCCCGGCTGTTGTTCCGGCTGACCGGCGACCTCGCCGCCAAGGTGATGGAGAAGGTCTGCTCGCTAGACTTCGCCGACCACATGACCCCGAACGGTGCGTGCGCGGGCGCGTCCGTCGCGAAGACCACCTGCGACATCGTCCGCGACGACGTGGACCGCGTGCCTTCGTACCTGGTCCTGTGCGATACGTCGTTTCGGGACTACCTCCGCGGCGCAATCGAGGATGCGATGACGGAGTTCGTCGGCGCCTGACGGCTGAATCGTTCCCGCCGGCGCGAGAATCACCGGATGGCGAAACGTGCCCTCACCGCCGTGGGAGTCGTCGCGATCGTCGCGGTTGGCTACGCGTGGTCCCAGGACCGGTACCCGAGTGATCTCGGCGTGGGCTGCGAGGCAGACGCAGGACCGACCGCTCTCGTCGCGTTCGATGCCACCACAGGCGAGCGGCGGTGGACGGCCGATGTCGGCTTCCACACCGATCTGATGCTCGTCGATGGCGGGATCGAGGTCGAGGCCGTCCGCCGCCGAACCCGGCTCGACCCGACTCCGGGCGCGCAACTGTCCTGCGTCGACCTGCCCGAGGTGGTTCATGACCCGGTGGCGGCCGTGACCGACCGCCCGGAGTTCCGAGTCCGCGGAGAATCGGCTGCATGGCGAGTGGAATCCGCGCATGACGACAGCGGCAGCGCATCGTCACGACGGCCCTGCCTGCCGGAGAGGTCGCGTGGGATGGCGTCGTGCCCGCGCTGGACGTCCAACTCGTCGACGATCTCGTCGTCATCATCGACCAGACGGGCGACAACGGCAGCTACGACGCCTACGGCGAGTTGGACACTCGTGTGGCGGTGTATGAGCCAGCCACCGGGCACCAGAGATGGCGAGTGGCCGTACCCCTGGCATCCCACTTCGTCGCCGGTACCGCCTACGGCGTCGCTGTCCCGCTCGCCACGGGGGTCATTCTGTTGGATTGGGACACCGGCGAGGAGCTGTGGTTCGAGGACCACGGCAGTCCGGGGAAAGGCGGGCAGTACTCGTCGCGCTGGCAGGTACGGGACATGGTCTACGACGAGACCAACGACTTGCTGATTGCCGCCGTACGGGCTGAACAGCCGCACCGAGACTGAGCCTCAGCCGAAGATGTTCGTCGGGAGACCGTCGATCGACTCGGTGTTCTTGCGGCTCCAGTAGTCCTGGAGTTCCTCATCCGACATCGCCGCATAGAAGGGCTCGAGCTCCTCGTCGGCACGCACCGCGTCGAGCGACATCATCGGCACGCCGGTCCCGCAGGACGTCGCGACGTGGTCGACCGCTAGGTCGAAGACCTGCCGCGAGCCGGCGAGCACCAGGAAGTCGCCGACGACGTCGCCCCACGCCTCGTCACGGGGATGCACCACGAACGCCGTGCCGTAGACCCGAAGTGTCATCGGCATCTTCGTGAACGAAGACCACATCAACGTCATACGACCTGTCGCCGCAACGTGCGCCGCCGTCTCGTTCCCGCTGCCGGTAAGGTTGAGCCAACGGATGCGATCCGGAGCGTCGATCCGCAGCGTGTCCATGCCCTTCGGTGAGACGTTGACCCGACCTTCGGCTGCGGCCGTCGCAACGAAGAACATCGGCTGCTCGCCAATCAAGTCGATGAACTGGGGGGTTAGGGAATCCATCCCGGCAGTCCCGCAGTGCCAGCGAGAGTTACCGAGCGTTAACCTCCAATGCCATGGTCAGCATCGGTTCGCTCGAGATCGCACCCGTTCTCCACGACTTCGTGGAGAACCGCCTCACCCCCGACAGCGGCGTCACCGCCGCCGAGTTCTGGGCGGCGCTCGAGGCGATCCTGACGGATCTCGGCCCTCGCAACACGGCGCTGCTCGATCGCCGCGACGAGCTCCAGGCCGCGATCGACGAGTGGCACACAGGCAACCGTGACGATCACGACCACGGCGCGTACGTCGAGTTCTTACGCGGACTCGGCTACCTGGACGACGCGCCGGCCGATGTCTCAATTCAGACGAGCAACGTCGACAACGAGATCACGTCGGTGGCCGGTCCGCAGCTCGTCGTCCCGCTCGATAACTCCCGCTATGCGCTCAACGCCGCGAACGCTCGGTGGGGCAGTTTCTACGACGCGCTCTTCGGCACTGACGTGATCAGCGACGAAGGCGGTGCCGAGGCGGGCAAGGGATACAACCCGGTCCGCGGCGCCAAGGTGATCGCTCACGCCCGAGCGTTCCTCGATGCCCACTTCCCGCTCGCGGCCGGCAGCCACGCCGACTCGACCGGTTACACCGTTGAGACTGGCGCCCTCGTCGCCGCGCTCGGCGAGTCGTCCACCGGTCTGGCCGATCCCACACAGTTCGTGGGCCACTCCGGCGATACGGACGAGCCCACGTCATTGCTGCTGCGCAAACACGGCCTCCACGCCGACATCCGCATCGACCGCACCGACAACATCGGCAAGGACGACGCCGCCGGCGTTGCCGACATCGACCTCGAGTCCGCCGTCTCCACGATCATGGACTGCGAGGACTCGGTTTCCGCAGTTGACGCCGACGACAAGGTCGTCGTCTACGGCAACTGGCTCGGCCTCATGAAGGGCGACCTCGTCAGCACCTTCCAGAAGGGTGGTGAGACCCTCGAACGCACCCTCAACGCTGACCGCTCCTACACCGCGGCGGACGGTTCCGACCTCGCGCTCCAAGGGCGATCGCTGATGCTGGTTCGTAACGTCGGCCATCACCTCACCACCGATGCCGTGACGCACAACGGTGATCCCATCCCCGAGACGATCCTCGACGCGATGGTGACTGCCCTGGCCGGCAAGCACGACTTGCTCGGCAGCAGCCCGTTCCGCAACAGCCGTCAGGGTTCGATCTACATCGTGAAGCCGAAGATGCACGGGCCCGACGAGGTCGCGTGGGCGTGCGAGCTGTTCGGCCAGGTCGAGGATGCGTTCGGTCTCGATCGGCACACGCTGAAGATGGGGATCATGGACGAGGAGCGGCGCACGTCTCTCAACCTCGCCGCCGCGATCGAGCAGGCCAGGGATCGAGTGGTGTTCATCAACACCGGCTTCCTCGACCGCACCGGCGATGAAATCCACACCGACATGGAGGCCGGCCCGGTCCTTCCCAAGAGCGAGATGAAGGGCGCCACGTGGCTGCTCGCATATGAAGACGCCAACGTTGACACCGGTCTGGCCTGCGGCCTGCAGAATCGAGCTCAGATCGGCAAGGGCATGTGGGCAAAGCCATCCGAGATGGCCGAGATGCTCGAGGCGAAGGTGGGCCACCCGTCGGCCGGCGCGACGTGCGCGTGGGTCCCCTCGCCCACGGCGGCCACGCTCCACGCTACGCACTATTTCGACGTCAACGTCGCGGCCCGCCAAGAGGAACTGCTGTCCCGCACCGCTCGCCCGATCGACGAGCTGACCGCGATCCCGTTGCTCGACCGGGAACTCAGCGCCGCGCAGGTTCAGACCGAGCTCGAGAACAACAGCCAGTCGATCCTCGGCTACATCGTTCGTTGGGTGGGCCTCGGCGTCGGCTGTTCGACCGTTCCCGACATCGAAGACGTCGGCCTCATGGAGGATCTCGCGACGCTGCGGATCTCCAGCCAGCACGTGGCCAACTGGCTGCACCACGGCGTCCTCACGGAGGATCAGGTGCGCGAGGCGATGGGGCGCATGGCCGCGACAGTGGACGAACAGAACGCCGACGATGCCGACTACCCGGTGATGGCCTGTGACCTCGCGGGTTCGATCCCGTTCAACGCGGCACTCGAGCTCGTGCTCGGCGGACGCGACGAGAACAACGGCTACACCGAGCGGATCCTGCGCAAGAACCGACGAGCAGCGAAGGCCGCCCAGAGCTGAGCGGCACCGGCGCGACTACCGTCAGCGCATGCCGAATCTCGACGCCATCGGAATCATCGCGGCCGACCGGCGTCACGCTGTCGCACCATCGCGGCAATCGCCATGCCGCCGCCACAGCTGTCGCCCATGAAGACCATCCGCGCCCGGTCGTACCCCTCAGTGAGCAACATCGCGCGCGCCAACGAGCTCGTCGAGCCGCGTCGAGAACACCGCCTCGGGCGCGAGCGAGTACTCGACAACGAAGACCGGCAGCCCACATTCACGGGCGACGTTCGCCGCCCAGAAGGAACACATGGCCGCGGTCGACGTCACGAACCCTCCCGAGTGGGCGAACAGCACCACCCGGCCATCGCTTGTGTAACAGGGGGTCTGACCCCCGTTACGGTCGAGCGGATCCAGAGGCCGAGGTCGTGGGGTTAGAGGAAGACGTCGTCGCCGGCGGGTTGGCCGTGGACGAACTCGAACTTGGCCCGGATCTCCGCGAGCGAGTCCGCCGGATTCGAGAAGTCCGGTGGGATCAGCTCGACGATCGCTTCGTACTCGTCGCTACCACGGGCCCGCGCCATCAGAGGACGACGGAGGGGTCCGGCACGAGATCCCGGGCGAGCCACTGGAACTGGCGCCAGCCGACGTGCCACGGACCGAGCGTGGCGGCGACTTCTTTGGCCGCCTCGTCGCTGATCGGCTTGGGATCGGTGGCCTTCACGTGGACCTCGGCGACTCGCTCGGCCATCACGAACCAGCCGACCGCCTCGGCCGGCGAGTGGCCACCGGTCAGCAAGCCATGGTTGCGCAGGATGCACACCTTGTTCGAGCCCATTGCGGCGGCGATTCGGTAGCCGCCATCGGTCGTGAGGACCTCGAGGTCTTCGCCCTCGTACAGGCCTTGGTCGAACACGAGGGCGCACGATTCCTGGCTGATCGCCTGGAACGGTTCGGCGTTGGCTGACCACGGCGTGCCGTAACCGGTGTGCGTGTGGGCAGCCGAGACCAGATCCGGGTTCGACGCAAGGATCGGCCCGTGGATGCAGTACCCGGCGTGATTCACGCCGTTCTCCGTGGGGCCCATCACGCCTTCGCCGTCCGGGCCGATCAGCGTGAGGTTGTCGACAGTCGCTGCCCAGAACGGGATTCCGTAGCCGAGCACCCAGAAGTGGTCGGTCAGAATCGGATCCCGGGCGGTGATGTGGCCATCGCCCAGCTGGCCCCAGTGCATCTTGGCGAAGATGCGGTAGCCAATCGCGGTCTCCCACTTTCGGAGACGACGGAGATCCTCGAGGTCATCGACCTCGGGCGGCTCCATGTCGTAGGTGATGTCGGGATATCGGTCGAGCACCAGCGCCATGATCGCCAGCGTAGAGCCCGGCTCTGGCGCCGGGAAGATTCAGATACCCAATGTCTCAAATACCCAATGCCTGCTGGTCCTGCTCGTGGTTGAGCAACCACCGCTTCATATCGAGGCCGCCAGCGAACCCGGTCAGCGACCCGTTGGCCCCGACAATGCGGTGACACGGGAGGATGACCGGGATCGGGTTGCGTCCGTTGGCCGCGCCGACGGCACGAAAGGCGCCCGGTCGCCCGATCGCCTCGGCCTGCTCGCCGTATGACCGGGTTTCGCCGTACGGGACTGCAGCAAGGGCTCGCCACGCCTCGACCTGAAAGTCGGTGCCTCGGAGGTCGAGGGGGACGTCGAACTCGCGTCGCTCCCCGGCAAAGTACTCGCCGAGCTGAACCGCAGCCCGTTCGAGCGTCGGATCATCGTTGGTCGAGGACAGGTCGGGGGGCAGACCCACGTCAACCGGCGTGTCGCCCGGGAACAGCACGTGGCTGAGACCGGCATCGGAGCCGACGAGCGTCAGCTCGCCGATCGGGCTATCGAGGTGGCGCACGTTCATGAGGGCTCCAGTGTTCTTGGGACGAGAGGCTCGTCCAGAGGTGTTGGGCGGCGAGGGAACGGTGCGGGCTCCAGACGGCCGCAATCTCTTCGACTTCCGCTGCTGTCGGCGGTTCGTCGCGTCCGAGCATCCGGCCGACGGCGTGGCGGATGCCGAGGTCGCCGACCGGGATGACATCGGGGTCTCGGGTGGCGCGCATCGCCACGACGTCCGCGGTCCATGGACCGATGCCCTTCACGCCGAGGAGCTGCTCACGCACGTGGTCGCCGGCCGCGAGGTCGACCGTTCCGTCGACCACTGCCCGGGCGAGCGCTCTGATCGTCGCCACGCGTGAGCCGGGCATGCCGAGGCCTTCCGCCGCCAGGTCGACCAGCGAGTCGGCCGTCGGGAACAGCCGATCGAGCCCGAGGACGTTGCCCGGCAGTTGTGCCCCATGGCGTTCGACGATCCGGCCGGTGATGGTGGTCGCCCCGACCACCGAAACTTGCTGGCCGACGATGACGCGAACCGCGGTCTCGAAACGGTCCCAGCCGCCGATGACCCGCAATCCGGGTTGGACGCGCACGGCTGGAGCGAGCAGCGGGTCGGCCAGCAGGTGCTGCTCGGCCGCATGGACGTCGTCATCGAGACCGAACATCGTGCGGATGCGAGCGACGTCGTCGATGATCGAGTCGAAGGTCGGCAAGTGAGCGGTGAGTTCGAGATGTGGGTCGTCCCCGCCGAGGTCGACCTCGATCACGCCGGGATTCCCACAGACCTCGAGAGTGCGTCGATAGACGGCATCCTCGACGAGCTCTACTCCGGGCGTCAGCCGTGGCTCGAGGTGCCCGAGCGCGGCATCGCGATCCAACGGCTCGACGAACGGCAGCCGCAGGCGGAGACCGCCGTCGGCAATCAGTACATCGCCGACGCGGCGCTTGCGCCGAAGCTCGCTTGGCGGGAAGCGGAAGATCGACTCGACGACCCGGTTCATCTGACGAACGCTGCCGAATCCTGCAGCGCCCGCAACGACCGGCATCGAGAGGTCCGTTTCATCGAGTAGCCGTCGGGCGAAGTGAACCCGACGAGAACGCCCGACGAACGCCGGTGTAGCCCCGACGTGGAGCTCGAACAGGCGACGGAGCTGCCGGGTCGAATACCCGACGCGATCGGCGAGCGCCTCCTCGTCGAAGCGATCGAGGAATCCGTCGCTGATGAGCCGAAGCGCATCGACGACTGCGGGTGAAACGCCGTCGGGCGATGGTGGGGGCAGGTGCCGATCCGGACGGCAACGGAGACATGAGCGATATCCGGCGGACTCCGCGGCAACCGGCGATGGAAACGGCGAGACGTTCTTCGGATCAGGCCGTGCACTGCATGATGGCCGGCAATAGATACCGGTGATCGCGACTGCGCTGACCTGTGTCTCACGTTCTCTCATGTCTGCAGTATCCCCGACCTGTTCGGACACATTCGGACGTCAAGGGTTCTCAGTCCGGCGGCACCTTGCCGGACTGCACATCGAGGATCGCCCGGACCTCAGCGACGAGCTGCGGCGAGTGGCCGCTCACCTCGATGAGAAACTCGTCCACCTCTCCCTCGCTCATCTGGCGGGTGGATATCCCGGTGTCGTCGATGCGGGCGAGGCTGTTGTCCTTCAACATCCAGACGCCGGTCTCGTCGTTGATCCCAACCATGATCGCGGTGTTGAACGGGCTCCAGCCTCGACTCTTCTCGTTGGCCACCGCCGACGCGGCGTAGTCCATGTCGCCGATGATCCGGCACGGTATCGAGAAGTCCGGGTCCGGCATCGGGTGGTCGAACAGCCAGCCCTTCTCGTCGGCCCGAACGATGGTGCGGTACCCGCAGTGCTCGATCGTCGTTGTCTCACCGTCGATCATCGGCGCCGGCACATCACCATGGAGCGCGGTGTCAACGATCCACCGCTGTCCGTCGATCGTCACGATGGTCGTGCCGTGGTTCTTCTCGCCGTCGAACATCGATGCCGCTGTGAGTTGCGCGTCGAACCCCAGCCCGGTCACGAGCGCGTGCATGGCGTTGTTGCTGCCCCAACACGTCGCTCCGGCCCCGGTCAGCTGCCAGGCGGCGAAGAAGTCCGCCGGCTCGATACCCGGAATCTCCGGCAGATCGAAGTGCAGGGCGACCAGCTTGCGCAGATTGTCGAACGGCACCTGCCGACACCACGCCTGGTACAGGTCCCGGAGCCCATCGATGTCAGTGGCAGGCCGCTGCGCGAAGCCGAGCCGCTCGACGACTTCGTCGACAGCTCGATCGGTGAGGGGTTTGATCGCCACGTCCGAGATGCTGGCACGCGGGGGGTCGCAACGCTCGCCACGGCTGCTACGAATGACGCCGTGCTCCGCCTCTCTGTGCTCGATCAGTCCCCGGTCCCCTCCGGGTCGAGCGCGGGCGACGCGCTCCGCAACTCGATCGATCTCGCCCGTCGCTGCGAAGCGTTCGGCTTCCACCGCTACTGGGTCGCCGAGCACCACAACACGGGTGGCCTCGCCGGCTCCGCTCCCGAAATCCTGATTGGCCACATCGCGTCGGCGACGTCCACGATGCGGATCGGGTCCGGCGGCGTGATGATGCCGCACTACGCGCCGCTCAAGATCGCGGAGAACTTCCGCATGCTCGCCAGCCTCCACCCGGGCCGAATCGACGTCGGCGTGGGTCGAGCGCCCGGATCCGATCCCGTGACCATGCATGCCCTTGCTCCCGACCATCAGCCCGTCCCGATTCAGAAGTACCCGTCGATGGTCGCCGAGCTGGACGGGTTCCTCCACGATTCACTCCCTGCCGACAGCCCGTTCCGCGGCCGCGTCCAGGCAACGCCGGTGCCCCCCGAACCGCCCGAGCTGTGGCTTCTCGCCTCGAGCCCCGACAGCGCCGCGTACGCCGCGCACTTCGGGCTTCCGTTGGCGTTCGCCGACTTCATCGCCCAGACCGATGGCGCGC
The DNA here is from genome assembly GCA_029246685.1 of Acidimicrobiales bacterium. GTDB lineage: Bacteria > Actinomycetota > Acidimicrobiia > Acidimicrobiales > Aldehydirespiratoraceae > JAJRXC01. The sequence continues at coordinate 437,871 of JAQWMR010000016.1, forward strand.
CGATCGTCGATGCGTATCGGGACAACTACCAACCGAGCGAACGTCACCCCGAACCGCGGATCCTGGTCGCGGCCAGCGTGATCTGCGCGGAGTCGCACGAAGCCGCCGAAGCGCTCGCGGCCGGCGTGAAGCTCTGGCGCCAGCGTGGCCTCCAGGGGCCGATCCCGTCGCCCGACGAGGTGAGCAACCATGTCGACGGGCCGCTGGCGGTCCCGCCGAGTCGCAAGCCGATGATCCAGGGCAACCCCACGACGGTGGCGACCAACGTGCGCTCTATGGCAGCCCGCTACGGGGCGGAAGAGTTCATGGCTGTGACGATCTGTTGGGACCACGAGGCCCGCGTGCGCAGCTACGAGCTGCTCGCGGACCAGTTCCGGCGCTGAGCGCCGCCGGCTCAGTCGTTCGCGGCGAACCAGTTGGCGTGGAAGCCGAACGGCATGCGCTGCGGAACCTTGACCGTCGCAATCGGACCAGCCTCGATGTTCTGAGCGTCCAGAACGATGATCGAGCTCTCGCCACTGCCGCTGTCGTGCATCGAGTTGACGATCCAGCCGTCGTCCTCGGCGGTCCCGTCCGGGTTCGGGGCGAACACGCCCTCGCCGACGTGGCCGGTGTCTCCGGAGTACCAAAGCGACCGCGTGTCGGTCGTCGTGTCGTACTTGACCACGGTGTCGAAGTCACCCGCTGCACCCTCGCGAGTGAAGCCGGACATGTAGAGGGCGTTGGTCTCGCGACCGGTCAGGTCGTCGTTGAAGCGGCAGAACTCGCCGTTGAAGTCGTCGAAGTACTCGCTGCCGGCCGTGCCGGTCTCGAGATCGATCCAGTACTTCGCGGGCTGACCAGCGCCACTCTCGACGCCGCTCCCCTTCTCGGAGGTCTCGGCCTCGATACCGAAGTCGACCTGCTCGAAGCGCACGCCGGACAGCTCGATCCGGTTGCCGTTCTCCCACGCGTTCCAGAAGTGCTGCACATGCGAGGTGGGCACCTCGAACCAGCGGACGTCCTCCGCATCGCCGAGCCGGGGGATGATGCCGAGGCGGGTGCCGTTTTCCTTGCGCCACTGCACCATCGGCTCACCGTTGGCGAGGCCCTCCATGTTGAACACCATGGGGCTGTCCATGAAGACCGAGTAGTTCTCGGTGATGAGCATGTCGTGCATCATCACCGGCGCCGGCATGTCGATGCCGACCTTCTTCACGATCTCGCCCGCCGGGTTCACCGAGTAGTACGTGAGGTACGGCGCGAAGAAGTTGTAGGCGAAGAAGAACATCTCACCGGTGAACGGATCGATGCGGGGATGGGCGGTCATCGCTCCCTGGAGGCCGCCGAAGAAGTCCCATTCACCGATCGTCTCGAGGTCGGGACCGATCTCGGTGGGCAGGCCCTGCTCCCAGAGGGCGAGGAGCTTGCCGTTGTGCCGCACGATGTGGGTGTTGGCCGGATTCTTCACCGGACCCGCATCGCCGACGAGTTCCTCGGACGGGAAGTTCATCACGTCGCTCAGACCGGGGTAGGCGGCTCGGCCGAGGTTCATCTCCGCGGCAAGACCGCGGGAGCGGATCCAGCGGTTGCGATAAGAGGCTTTGCCATCCAAGAAGTCCACACCGTGGAGCATTCCGTCACCGTCGAACATGTGGTACTTGCCGATCGGCTCGAACATCGGGTTCGGGCCGTTGCGCACGAACGAACCCCGCAAGCCCTCCGGAATCTTTCCGATGACCTCGCACTCGGCTATGTCGATCTCGCGGTCGACGGGGAACATGTCCCCGCGGAGGTCCAGCTGGTCGGCGGTGTTGGTGACGTGGCCGGTGAGGGTCATGTTCGGGCCTTTCGGGGCGATTAGGTTAACAGTGTTAACCAAGTGGGGCTCAGGCGCAACTTGGGCGGAGAAATCAACGTGAGAACATGGCGCCCCGCGCCATGTTGACGGCGAGGGTGACCAGCTCTTCGGGCGTCATCAGCCCCAACCGGGCAAGCTGCTGCACTGCCCCGGAGATCGAGTTCAAGACGATCTCCGGCGCCGGATGACGGCTGATCTCACCGCGGATTCGAGCCGCGTCCAGCACCGCAGCGAAGGCGTCGACCGGCGGCTGCACATGGCGCTCGAGTGTCTCCTCCCAGAGCGTCGCGTCGGAGCGAAACGCCTCCTGCAGCCCTGGGAGACCACGAAGAAACTCAGGGCGGAGGATGAGCTCGACGTGCTGCTCGATCAACAGGCGCAGATCCTCCTCGAACGAGCCGGTGTCGGGCACTCGGAAATCCACGACGTCTTCGAAGATCGCATCGCGCACCAGGGCCGCCTTCGACGACCAGGTACGGCTGATGTACTTCCGATAGGAGCCGGCGTCGGCAGCAACCGCCTCGAACGTCATGTCCGGGTAGCCGACGGCAGTGAGAACCCGCCGCGTGGCTTCGAGAACGGCGCGACGGTTGGCGTCGCTTGGCGGACGTCCGCGACGGGGAATCGACTGCTCTGACCCGGTCGCGTCAAGGGTTCTTCCCGCCATTTGTTGGACCATAGCTGGATTATGTCCCGCGATGGGACATAGAGTTCCCTGATTCCGGTCACTTTCCTGGAGGACAGATCATGACCACCAATCGACGCAGCCTTCTTCGGCTGCTCGCACTCCTGCTGAGCTTCGTGCTCATCGCCGCCGCGTGCGGTGATGACTCCGGCGACTCCAACGACGCCGACCCGGTCGATACCGGCGATGGCGATGGCGACGAGCCCGTCGACAATACGGGCGACGGCGACGAGCCCGTCGACGACACGGGCGACGGCGATGAGCCAGCCGACGAGCCGAGCGTCGAGCTGACCGCCTCATGGAAGGGCGTGACGCCGACCGAGATCCATGTCGGTGTCTCGCTGCTCGACTTCGACCTCCTCGTCGGTCTCGGCCTCAGCGCCGCTGGTTGGGGCGACCAGGTCGCCTACTGGGACGCGATGTTCGCAGACCTCAACGCCAACGGCGGCGTTCTCGGCCGGGAAGTCGTCCCCGTGTACGAGTTCTACTCGGCGATCGATCCGGCCGACGCCGACCGCGTCTGCCGCGTCCTCACTGAGGACAACGATGTCTTTGCGGTGCTCGGTGGCTTCGTCGGGCCGCTGGCCGGCACCGTCGACCCCTGTATCACCGGCCTCAACGAGACGATCCTCGTCGGCGGCGACCAAACCGACGACGAACTCGACCAGTCGGTTGCCCCGTGGTTCATGCCGGGTCAGGCAGCAAATGCCTCCACCGTGATCCTGCTGAACCTCCTTGAGGAGGACGGCGCCCTCGCCGGCCAGAAGGTGTTCGTGATGGCCGGCCTCGCCGATGAGGCCAGCCACGAGTCGGTGATCAGCCAGATCGAGGACCGAGGCGTCGAAGTCGTGGGCGAGGGCATCATCGTCGCGCCAGACGGCGACACCCCTGCGCAAGACGGCGAACTCGCCGTCATGACGGAGCGGATCAAGGAGCTCGGGGCGACCGCCGTCTTCATTCACGGCAACCCGGCGTCGAGCATCCGTGGCCTCACGGCCTCAGGCCTCCACACCGACCTCGCGATTTGGACGAACAACCCCTCCGGCCTCAACAACCTCGGTGAGACGATCATCGACAGGTCAGTTGTGGACGGTGTCCTCACCGTGTCCGGCCCGACCGACGACTACATCTGGAACGACCCGGCCTACCAGAACGAGTGCAGCGACATCGTTGCGGCCGCCATCCCGGACGCCGACATTCGCGCGCCGCTCGACTATGCGCAGGACGAGGACAACATCTTCAACGGCATCCGCTACGGCTGCCGCCTAATCTACCTGTTCGCGCAGATCGCCGAGGCTGCCGGGGCCGAGCTCACGCACGAAAGCTTCCAGGCCGGCGCCGAGTCGCTGAGCGACTTCTCGTTCCCCGGTTCACCGAACGCGTCCTTCTCCAGCGAGAAGTTCTTCGCCGACGATCTGTTCGCCCTCGCGGCGTACGACTCCACCGCCGGAGACGGCCAGGCGGTGCCGCTCGGCGATCTCGTCGACATCTTCCAGTAGTCGATCGAAGACAAGAAATGACGAACAGGGTGGGGGCTTCGGCCCCCGCTCCTTCGTATCCGGTTACGGGTAGATCTCAGGCTGGTCGAGCGGCACGTTCAGCCACTCGACGATCTGACGCGCCGTCTCGTAGGCCTCGAGCCGCGCTTCGTCGGTGTCGGCCTCCTCGGCCGCAACGAACGGCTCACGCAGCCGCTTCGCCATTCGAGGTCCGAGCTGAACGAACCGGCGTCAGTCCCGTATCAACTCGGATCCGCCGAGCACTTCGCCGGAGTTCTCGGCGACGAAAGGACGTCCGCCGACGACACGCTCGTCCTCTACGACGGTTCCTGGCGGGAGTATGGCAACGCGAACAGCGTCGTCGTCGAGACCTGACGCCGTCGTACTCAGAACTAGCGAAGGCCGGCGCCCATCATCTCGGCGAAGTTGTGCTCGTAGAACCTGTCGCGGGCGGTGTCGCTCACGTCGTCCATCGTCGCCTCGAAGTGGCGGACGGGGTCCTTGCTTCCCTCGGGATGCGGGAAGTCGCTGGAGAAGAGCAGCGTGTCGTCACCGCAACTCTCGATGAGCCAACCCACGTCCTCGCGGACGAACGGCGTGACGAAGACCTGACGATGGACGTAGTCGCTCGCCCGTTCGGTGAGCTCCTTCACGCGCGGCTCCGTCTTGGAGAACGTGGCCTGACAAGCGTCGATGAGGCGTAGGAATCCCGGCAGCCAGAGCGCCCCCTGCTCGATGGATCCGCCTCGCAGGTCCGGATGGTCGTCCAGCACCCCGTCGAGGATCATCGCCGAGAGGAACTGCTCCGGCACCTGGTGAATCGCCATGTAGTCGCGGGACCGGACGTTCTCGCCGCCGCCGAGGAAATCGGTGGTCGGACGTCCGTTGTCGTGGAACGCCTTCTTGACCGGCCGCCCTGCACCGCCGATGTGGAGCATGAACGGGATCCGGCGCTCCTCGAGCGTTGACCAGACAACGTCGTAGTCAGGATGAGTGGGGCTGATCCCGGAGCCGGGGTGCGACGGGAACAGGATCGCGCTGGCGCCCAGATCGAGCGCCTCGATCACGGTGGCGAGCGTGTGCTCCGGTCCGTTCCACGCCGCCATCGCGACCGGAAGAAGACGACGATCGTCCGCACAGAAGTCCGTGACCGCGCGGTTGTGGGCGGTCAGCCCGCCCTGCGACAGCTCCAGGTCATCGCCGAGGAACTGGTTGCCGGCGAACGTCGAGAAGACAAGCTGCGAGTCGAAGCCGAGGAGATCCATCGCCCGCGACCGCTCGGTCGCGTCGAACGCACCCAGGCCGGACCACCCCTTCGAGTTCATCAGCGCGGCTTCGGCCGCATCTGCTCGTTCCGAGTCATCGCGCCGCGCTGACGCTTCGGCGACCGCCGCCTCCGCAAGCTTGCCCGCGCCCCCGAGGGCGAGGGGGCGCAGCCGCTCCCGCACGCCGGGGTCGGCGTAGCGCTCGATCCAGTCCGGCAACTCCATGATGTGGCTGTCCGCGTCGTGCACGACGCGTTCCGGTGCGTACGACATGTCGACCTCCTCGACCCGCGACGGGCCTCCGACCATCGAGGCTCGCACAGGCACCCCGTCGTCGCCAGAGCCCCGTGCCCAAAGCGAACGGCGGGAGCCTGACGTCAGCGCGCCCGGGCCGGCTCGGCTGTCGGAAGCGACAAGCGGTCGAGGGCGATGTGGACGAGCGGTCCGATCGAGACGAGGAACCAGACCGTGCCGAAACCGACCGTCCCGCCCAGGATGACGCCGACGACCAGGGCCGCCGCCTCGACGCCGAGGCGGGCCTTCCAGATCGTGACGCCGCGTCGCCCGAGTGCCGTCATCATTCCGTCGCGCGGTCCGGGCCCGAGATGAACACCGATGTACAGGCCGGAACCGATCGCGATGACAGCCGGGCCGCAGACCGTGAATGCGATCCGGGCGGCTGTCGACGTCGGGTCGTCGAACATCCATAGCGTGGCGTCGACCGCGGTGCCGATCACCACGACATTGGCCACCGTGCCGATACGGATCGGTTCGCGCAGCGCCAGCATCGCGAGAACAAGAACCGCGCCCACGACGATGGTCGCGGTGCCGATGCTCAACGACGTCCGTTCCTCGAGGCCCTGATGGAGCACGTCCCAGGGCGGAAGGCCGAAGTCGCCCATCAGAATCAGGGCGATACCGACGCCGAAGACCCACAGCCCGACGAGCAGTCGGGGCATTCGACGGAGGGTGGTGGTCGGCGATAGCACCGACGGAGCCTAACTGCGGCGTTTTCGGCACCCGCCGGGCCAACCACTCGACGACCCGCTCAGGAGTCGAGGGCGGCGAGGACCTTGCTGGGCGTCAGGGGGAAGGAGTCGAACCACACGCCCGTGGCATCGTGGACGGCGGCGACAACCGCCGGGGCGTACGTGATGTAGGGCATCTCGGCCACGCCTCGCGCTCCCCACGGGCCGGCCGGGTCGCCGAGCTCGAGGATCACACTCTCGATGACGGTGGGAATGTCGCCGATGCCGGGGATCAGGTACTGCGACAGGCGGGGGTTGCGGATACGGCCGTCGGTGACGACGAGATTCTCGCTCAGGACGTAGCCATGCGCCTGGACGACCGCCCCCTCGATCTGGCCCTTGAGCAGCGCCGGATTGATCGCCCGGCCGACATCGTGTGCGGAGACCACACGGTCAACGCGGATGTGGCCTGTCTCGACGTCGACGGAGACGTCGACCGATTGGGCCATGTAGCCGTAGGAGAAGTTCGGCTGGCCGACACCGGTGACCGGGTCGAGCATCTCGGTAGGTGGAGGCGTATAGCGGAACCGACCGACCGCTGGGCGTTCACCGTCCTGCCACGCCTTCTCCGCCTCCTCGACGGCACCGAGGACAGAGTTGCCCGACATGAACGTGAGCCGGCTCGCAGAGGCGGAACCGGCATCCCCGGACGAGGCGGTGTCCGAGAAGTGGCCTCGGACTCGGTCGACATCGACGCCGGACGCATCGGCGGTCATCTGCAGGATGGCCATGTGGTTTCCCTGGCCGACCTCGGCACCGCCATGGAAGATGTCGACCGTGTCGGGTCGATCATCCGCCGCGCCGCCATGGAAATGCACCTCGGCTTCACAGCGTTCGGGGAAGCCGAAGCTGAACCCCACGTTCTTCATGCCGACGGCGAACCCTCGACCCCGGCGCAGCGCGGTCGCGGCCGGCGGGAGGGACGCGACCGGCCGGTACGGCTCGACCTCCACGCGGGGGCCGTCCGTCGGTGCACGCTCCACGCACGCCTCGACCACCTGAGGCAGGCCGACGCCGGCCGGGAGAGGGACCTGGGTGATCCCAATGCTGCCTTCTCGGAGCAGGTTGCGTCGGCGCAGCTCGATCGGGTCCATGTCGAGGACGGCGGCGAGCTTGTTCATCTGGGTCTCGGCGACGAACGCGCCCTGGGGCCCGCCGAATCCTCGGAACGCTCCACCGGGAACGGAATGCGTGTAGACGGCGCGGCTGTCGATGCGGGCGTTCGGCACCTCGTAGGCACCGGCCACGGTCAGGTGAGCGTTCCCGAGCACCTTCGTGGATGTGTAGTTGTAGGCACCAGCGTCAAGCCAGACGTCTGCCTCGACCGCGGTGATCATGCCGTCATTCGTGGCCCCGAGCCGAGCATCCACGATTGCCCGGTGCCGCTTGTGGTGTCCGACGATCGATTCCTCGCGCGACCAGCGGCAGTGCACCGGTCGTTCGATTCCCAGCGCTTGGAGCTTGCGGACCGCGAGCGCCATCACAATCTGGAGACTCATGTCCTCCTTGCCACCGAACGCGCCGCCGATGGCCGCGTAGATGACCCGGATCTGCTCGTCGGGCACGTCCAGCGCGTGGGCGATCTGCTCGCGATCCTCGTGCGTCCACTGCCCCGAGGTCTCGACCGTCACTCGGCCCTCGTCGTCCACCCAGCCAGTCGCCGCCTCGACCTGCAGGAAGGCGTGCTCCTGGTGCGGAACCTCATAGCGGCCCTCGATGATCACGTCGGCTTCGTCCCAGCCCGCGTCGATGTCGCCCTTGCGGATCACCATCTCGTAATACGCGTTGGACGACGTCGTCTCCGCGTGGACGAGCACTTCGTCGCGGCGGGCCGACTCGAGATCCGAAACGAGGGGAAGCTGCTCCCACTCGGCCGCAATCGCCGCCGCTCCGGCCTGTGCGGCCGACCGGGTCTCGCCGACAACCACCGCGAGGTGGTCCGCTTCCCAGCGGCTGATGTCACAGCGCACTTCCGAGCGGCCGGTGTGATCGAGACCGATGAGGACCGGCTGATCGAACATCGTCAGCCCGTACTCGTTGACCGGGACGTCGGCGGCGGTGACGACGGCGACGACGCCCGGCACTGCCTCGGCCTCACTGACGTCGAGCGACAGCAGCCGAGCGTGAGGCTGGTCAGTAAAGACGACCACGGCCTGGAGAGAATCGGGCGGCACCCGGTCGGCCGGATAGCCGGCCTCGCCCACGACCTTCGCGGCCGCGTCAACACGGATCGGGGACGAGCCGACTCCACCGCGGGTCATGGCGTCCTCCCGGCGATCTGCACGGCGGTCGTGATCGGGTAGTACCCCGTGCATCGGCAGAGGTTGCCGGCGAGACCGAACTCGACCTGATCGTCGGTCGGGTCCGAGCAGTCATCCAGCAGGGCCGACCCGGCGACGAGGAATCCCGGGATACAGAATCCGCACTGCACGGCGAACTCGTCGATGAACGCCTGCTGGAGCGCGGACAGCTCGGCGTTGTCGGACAGTCCTTCCACGGTGGTGACGCTCGCACCGTCCGCCTGTGCGGCCGGCACGAGACAGCTCATCACCGCAGCGCCATCGAGCCGCACAGTGCAGGCGCCGCACTCCCCCTCCGCGCATCCTTCCTTGACACCGAGCGTGGGGATGGACGACTCGTCGCGGAGCCAGTCGAGCAACGTCGTCCCGGCCGCGCCGGTGCCGACGGCGACAGCTCCATTGACCGTCACCTCGATCGGTGTGGCATCGCCGACATCGCCGTGGTTCGGCGGACCCGTCGGTCGGCGGGCGCCGAGCAACGGCGGGTCAGCCGGCCACTGCGATGCCTCGTCGCCGGCGGCCACGGTTTCGAGCGCACGACGTACGAGGGTGGCTGTGGTGTCCCGTCGGTAGTCGGCAGTGGCCCGAACGTCGTCGATCGGCGCGATGGACGCGGCGACCGAGTCGGCCGCGTCAGAGATCGCGGCAGCATCGAGCGGCCGGCCCGCGAGCGCCTCGGCGAAAGCGTCGTTCATCACGACGGTGGCGGCGACCGAACCGAGCGCCAGCCGAGCAGAGGTGACGATCCGCTCCTCTCGAGAGATGACGATGCCGGCGTGGACGACCGAGATCGCCTGAGCGCGGCGGTTCCCGAGCTTGACCCAGAGCCCCTGCCGACCTGCGCTCAGCTTCGGGACCCGGATGGCGGTGATCAGCTCGTCGGCTTCACAGACCGTGGTGCGGAATCCCGTGAAGAAGTCCTCCACCGCGACCTCGCGCTGGACCTCCGTGTCTCCCACCAGCCGGGCCAGCTCCACCGTCGCGCCGAGAGCCATCAGCGCGCTGATGGAGTCATTTGCCGGGCTCGCCGTCGCGATATTGCCGGCGACCGTCGCCCGGTTTCGCAGCTGCGGCGACCCGATCTCCAAGCACGCCTGAGCGAGCGGCAGCGCATCAGCGACGAGGCGCGGGTCACCGACAATCTGATTGTGGGTGACGCCTCCGGCCAACACGAACTCGTCCGGCGTCTCCAGGATCTCGTGGGCGTCGGCGACGGCGCTCAGGTCAACGAGCGTGACCGGCGGGCCAGGCGTTCGGACGAGGTCGAGGACGAGGTCCGTGCCGCCGGCAATCGGGCGCGCCCCGGGGAACTCGTGGAGTGCCTCGAGTGCTGCGAGCCAGCTGGCCGGCCGGATGATCCGCTCGATGCCGGCCCCCGGCCGTTGCACTTCGTGGATCTCGCCGACGGTCGCCATGTTCCTATTCTCGTTCGACACCGGTGAAGAGGACGGCGACCCGTGATCCGGGGGCCGGCGGCGAGCTCATCAGCCCAGCGAGTCCGGCGGTGCCTGTCGCTGATACCGCGACGCCGGTGGCGGACGCGAGTTCGTGGGCGCGCACGATCGCGGCCTCGGGCGCGATGACCGGCTCGCCGCCTGTTTCTCGAGTCCGGCGCAGGAGGGGCAACCAGTCGTAGGTGATGTCGTCGAGAATGCCGCTCGCCGCGCTGTGGGGTCCGTCCCATGGCCACATGTAGTCACCCTGAGCAGCCTCGGCCGCGTCGAGATCGAACTCCGGAGCGAGCCGGTTCCAGGCTCGAACCAACGGCGCACAGCCCTCGGCCTGCACGGGATACAGCGCGACGTCACCGAGCCCGAGCGAGGCGGACGTGGCCAGTGCGCCGCCGCCGACCTGCACGTAGAGCGCATCGAGGCCGGGCACCTGGTCGGCGAGTTCCCAGCCGATGGTTCGGCCGCCGTCGAACGTGGACGGCGTGTCGGTCCCTTGCACGCTGAACGCTCGGGACCCAGCAGCGACGGCCTCAGTGAAACGGAGATAGCACGGGTCGCCGTGCTCGCCGTCACGTCGATCACAGATGCGGAGATCCGCGCCGAGCTCGGTCAGTGCGGCGACAACGGGCGGATCGGCCCATGTCGGGACGAACACCGAGAGCTCGCGGTCGAGTGCTCGAGCGATCACTGACGCCCCGAGTGCAGCGTTGCCACAACTTGCGATCGCAAGCTGGTCAGGAATCGGCGCTCCGAGCGCCTCATCCACCAGCATCGCGATGGTCACTCCGAAGAGATGCCGCGCCTTGTGCGACCCGCCGACGTTGTCCACCTCGACCTTCGCGTGAAGCTCCACATCGAGGCCGGCGGCGGCAGCCAGCTCGGGCATCGCTGCGGTGGGGGTGACCGTGAACCCGTGACCGTCGACCGCAGCCACCTCCGCGTCGAGCTTCTCGACCGTCTCGACGAACCAGTTGTCGCTCAGGCCGCCGGCGAGCGCGGCCGCGTGGCTGTCGAGCCGCTCCCGGTACCGGACGAATGGGCTGTCGGATACAGCGTTGGCGGACACGTCGTTCATCAGAGCGGTCAGCCGTGTGAGGCGCCGGTAGCAGCGTTGAAGTCGACGATCATCTCGTCCCAGCGATCCGGGAGGCCCCGCAGGCCGGCCCAGAAGGACTGGTCACGCCGGGCCTCGAAGTCCGCGATCTCCACGCCGAGCTGCTCCACCCACGTGAAGTAGCCGAGGTTGAACACACGGTTGCGGTGCACCTCGTCCATCTCGATCGCATGCGTGGTCTCGACGTTGGCCATGTGCTCGTCGAACACCGCGGCGGCCTCACCATCGTCGAAGCCGCCGGAGAAGTGGGTGGACATGACCTTCTCGCGCTCGGAGTTGTACAACTCCGAGCCGTCGGTGGCCACGGTGACGATCACGTCGTCGGACCCGAGTCCCCACTGCTTCGCTGTGGTGATCGCGGCGAGCGTGTTGCAGATCGACGAGTAGCCCATGTGCGTCAGCACCGATGCGAGCTCCGGCGCGACGCCTCGCTGCTCGAGCAGGCGGATGCCGGCGGGCGTGTTGAAGAGCACGTCGAGCTGGTCGGTGGACTGGTCGGACACGCCCACGATCAGATCCGTGTTCGTGACGTTGTGGATCAGCGGAATGTGTTTGTCGCCGATGCCCTGGATGTTGTGGTCGCCGAAGCCGTTGTAGAGCATCGTGGGCACCTCGAGCGCCTCGACGGCCACGATGCGGGCTCCGTGCTCGTCCTTCAGGTAGTCGCCGGCGCCGAGGGTGCCGGCGGAACCGGACGCCGAGACGAAGGCCGCCAAGTTGCCAGGGCGGTCGGCCGTGACGTGCTCGTAGACCTTCTCGAGCGCGGGGCCTGTCACGGCGTAGTGGCCCATGTGATTCGAGAACTCGCTGAACTGGTTGAGGATCACGTTGGCGGGATCCTCCTCGAGACGCATGCACTCCTCGTAGATCTCCTTGACGTTGGCCTCGGTCCCCGGCGTGCGGATCACGTCGTCGGGGTGGTCGATCCAGCGGTCGAGCCATTCGAAACGTTCGCGGCTCATGCCCTCGGGCAACACGGCCACGCCACGGCACCCCATGATCTTGGAGATCGCGATGCCGCCGCGGGCGTAGTTGCCGGTGGACGGCCAGATCGCTCGGTGCGCAGTCGGGTCGAAGCGCCCGGTCACGAGTCGGGCCGCGAGGCAGGCGTATGCCGCCAGCACCTTGTGGGCCCCGATCATCGGGAACCGGTTGCCGAAGGCGAGGACGATGCGCGCATCGACCCCGGTCATCTCGGGCGGAAGCTCGACATGGTCGGGTACCGCGACCGGTCCGCCGCCGTCGAGATCGTTGAACCAATGGACGCGGAACAGGTTGCGGGGATCGCCGGCGTTCTTGTCGATGCCGCCCAGCGCTGAGACGATCTCCGGTGGGATCGTCGACGGGTCGCGCAGTTGGGCGAAGGTCGGGAGAACGATGTTGTTCTCCCGGAATCGCGTCACTGCATTGTCGTAGGCGGACTGTCCGTCGGGATCGAAATCACCGAATACGGCAAGGGACATCAGAGGTTCTCCAGCTTTGAAAAGAGTTGTTGTGCCGCGGCCGCGGCCTTGTGGCGGATCTCAGCGGGGTCGACGCGAGCGGCAACGCCATCGGCGAGCACCACCTCGCCGTCGACCTCGACGCGAGTGGGCGAGACCCCGGGGCTGTACGCCAGCCGCCACGGGTCCATCGGTTCGTAGTTCCAGGTGACGCGGTCATCGCAGGCCTCAGGGAAGAGCGACCAGCCGGGCTCGAGCCACGCCCACACGTCGTCCGGCGTGGTCGTGACGTCGTCCTCGCGAGCCTTGACGAAGGCGACCCGGAATTCATCGAGCATGTCGGCGCCGATGCCGTCGGTTCCGAGACCGGTGGGGTTTGCGAACCGGCGGGGCCGTGAGTAACCGACGGCGTTGTTCATGTTGGACCGCGGGTTGTGCACGATCGTGCCCGCGAGGCCGTGATCGTCCGGCAGATGCACGCCGTGGACGAGCCACCAGTCGTCGGCGGTGTGGCCCTGCAGCTGCTCCCAGGTGTCGGCTTCGCCCTCGGCGACGTGCACGTGGACGCCGACATCGTGGCGGGAAGCCATCTCGGCCGCGGCGGCGATGGTGTCGTCGTCGCAGGTGAAGGCGGCGTGGAGCCCGACCATCCCCCGTCCGCCCGCTGCGAGGAACCGCTCGTTCTCCGCCAGGCCCGCAGCTGCGCCGGCGGCACCGTGGCGGTCCGTGACGCCATAGGCGCAGTTGACCCGCACGCCGACCTCGGCGCAGGCGTCAGCGATCACCGACAACGAACCGTCGATCGCATTCGGTGACTCGTGATGGTCGATGATCGACGTGCAGCCCCGTTCGAGTGCTTCGAGAGCCCCGAGCTTCGCGGACCACTCGATCGTGTCGAGGTCGAGGGCGCGGTCGAGCCGCCACCAGACGAGCTCGAGAATCTCGAGGAACCCCGCGGGCGTGCGCCGCGGAGCCGGCATTCCCCGAGCCAACGCGGAGTAGAGGTGGTGATGGGCGCAAACGAGCCCTGGCGTCTGATTCAGGTCCACGATCCCGTCCACGACGCCGCGTTCTCGCGGTTCGACTCGTTGACCATCGGGAGTTCGTTGCGCCACTCGCCGTCGCGGGCGTGCATCGCCGCAGCGACGGCGCCGGCGGTCGGCACGAGGCCGATCTCGCCGACGCCCTTGATGCCGTACGGCGCGTTGGGCTGCGGGGCTTCGACGAGGATCACGTCGACGTCGGGCATGTCCTTCGGCCGGATGATGTCGAGGCTGCGAAGCGTCTCGTTGGTGGGGCGTCCGTCGTCATCGCACGGGAAGCCTTCACTCAGCGCGTAGCCGAGCCCCATGTGGACGGAACCCTCGATCTGGCCCTCGCACAGGAGCGGGTTCACGGCCCGGCCGACGTCGTGCGCGGCAACGACCTTCTCGATGTCGCCCGTCTCCGGATCCATGATCACCATCTGCGCGGCATAGCCGAACGTGGAGTGGATGATCGGGTTCTCGAGACCTTCGTTCAGCGAGTTCGTCCAGTCGACGCGGTACTCGCCTTCGTAGTCGACGCCCACCTTGCATCCGTCGGCCATCGCGATCTGGCAGGCATCGGCCACCGAACCGGCGCCCATCAGCGTGCCTCGGCTGCCCGTGGTCTGACCGGTACCGAGCTCGCGGGTGGAGTCGACGATGACGACGACGTCCTCTGCTGAGACACCCAGCTCATCGACCGCGACCTGCTGGGCGACCGTGTGGACGCCCTGCCCCATCTCGGTCCAGCAGTGCCGAACCTCGACCTTGCCATCTGGCCGGAAATGGACGACCGCTTTTGCGATCTCCTTGAACCCGTTGCCGAGCCCCGAGTTCTTGAGCCCGAGTCCGAGCCCGACAGCCTTACCGGCCGCGACGGCTTCGTCGTACGGCGTCTTCACCGCGTCGAGGCACGCCTGAGCGCCGAGGCAGCCGTCGTCCAGGATCTGGCCAGGGCCCCAGGTGACGCCCGGAGAGACGACGTTGCGGTTTCGGATCTCCCAGCCGGAGATCCCGACCATCTCGGCGAGACGATCGAGCACGCCCTCCATCGCAAACTGGGCCTGGTTGGCACCGAACCCGCGGAACGCGCCACATACCGAGTTGTTAGTGCGCACCGCGATCGCCTCGCAGTCGATGTTGGGTACGACGTAGGGCCCGCTTGCGTGGCCTGCCGCCCGCTCGAGCACTTTCATGCCGACGGAGGCGTAGGGACCGGAGTCGCCAACCATGCGAATACGGAGGGCGGTGAGCATACCTTGGGCGTCGCACGCCGCCTCGTAGTTCATGCGAAGCGGGTGCCGCTTGGTGTGGACCAGGAACGACTCTTCGCGCGAGAACGTGATCTTCACCGGGCGCTGCAGATGCCACGCGGCGAGCGCGGTCTGTCCCTGGTTCGACATGTCTTCCTTGCCGCCGAATGCACCGCCGTTGCTGACGAGCTCTGTGACGACACGATCGGTGGGGACGTCGAGGATGCGGGCGATGTCGTCGCGGTCGTCCCAGATGCCCTGGCCACCGGAGTAGACCATCAGCCGATCGAAGTCGACCGGTTCACCGTTGGTGCCCCCAGCAGTGAGCGGCAGCGGTTCACCGGCAGGAACCGGCACGGCGAGCGTGGACTCGGGCTCGAGGAACGCGTGGTCGACGCGCTGCGTCTGGAACGTCTCGCGCGCGACATGGGGCGACTCGGCGAAGGCCGCGTCGACGTCGCCACGCGCGTAGGTGGAGGTGGAGAGGATGTTGCCGTCCAACTCCCAGACCGCGTCGGGCGCACCAGGGGCGATCGCCTCGATCGGGTTCACGATCGGCGTCAGCACGTCGTAGGAGACCTCGACGAGAGCGGCGGCGCGGCGAGCCGTCGGGCGGTCGACGGCAACGACGACGGCAAGAACATCACCGAGATAGCTCGTCCGTCCGCCGACCGGGATGAAGAGCGGCCAGTCCTTGTGGATCAGGCCGGACCGCAGCTCGCCCGGAACGTCGGCTCCGGTGAACACCCTCTCGACGCCCGGCACGGCCTCGGCGGCGCTCGTGTCGATAGCGAGAACGTCGGCCCGGGCATGGTCCGTGAGCCGGACGGCACCATGGAGCAGATCTGCCGGCTGCATGTCGTCGATGAACGGACGGTCGCCCATGGACAACTCGGCGGCCTCGTACTTGATGCCTCGCGACCCGACACCCTTGGGTGCGATCGCCACCGACACCTCGTCGGCCGCGAGGGCCTCGACCGCATCGAGGATCTTCGTGTAGCCGGTGCACCGACACAGGTGGGCACCGAGCAGGCGAGCTGCACCCTCACGGGTCAGGTCGCTGCCCTTCTTGTCGATCATCGCCTTGGTGCGCACCACGATGCCCGGCGTGCAGAATCCGCACTGCAAGGCGCCATGGGCCGCGAACGCCGCAGCCATCCGGTCACGCTCGGCGGGATCGATGCCTTCGAGGGTGACCACCTCGGACCCATCGGTCTTCTCCATCGACGTCTGGCACGACACCCGCGCCTTGCCGTCGACGAGGACGGTGCAGCAGCCGCACTGGCCGGTCGGTGAGCAGCCGTCCTTCGGCGACAACACGCCGAGTTCGTCGCGCAGCGCGGCGAGCAGATGCTCGTGTTCCGCCGATGCCTCGACTGCTTCACCGTTGAGGTTGAACGAGGTCATGTCACGACGCCCTTCTGAGAGGTGATTCGGCCGTACATCTCCGGCCGCCGGTAGCGGTCGAAGTCGAACAACGTGTTCTTGTAGTCATTGCACCAGTCGAGATCCGCGGTGGCCACGATCAGCTCGTCGCCGTCGGTGGCCGTCTGGCTGACGATCTCGCCCGACGGGGCGATGATCGCCGACTCCGCGAGGGACTCGACACCCTCTTCGCATCCGCCCTTCGCCACGCCGACGACCCAGGTGCCGTTCTGGTAGGCGCCTGCCTGCATCACGAGATGGCTGTGGAATCCCTGGAGCCGGTTCTGCGTCGGATCGGGCGCGTAGTGGATCGGCGTGTTGTAGCCGATGAGGATCATCTCCACTCCCTGCAGGCCCATCTCTCGATAGGTCTCCGGCCATCGGCGGTCGTTGCAGGTGGCGATGCCGATGCGGCCGCCGAACGCCTCCCAGACCGGGAAGCCTTCGTTGCTCTCCTCGAAATAGCGCCGCTCGAGATGCTGGAACTCGCGCCAGGGTTCGTCGTCCTCATGGCCGGGGATGTGGGTCTTGCGGTAGCGGCCGACGATGGAACCGTCGCGCTCGACGAGAACGGTGGTGTTGTAGCGGTGGCCGTCCGCAGTGAGCTCTGCGTATCCGAGCGCGAATCCCACACCGAGTTCTGCGGCCACGTCGAACAACGGCTGCGTGACCGGCGACGGCATCTCGGTCTCGTAGTAGTGATCGTGACCGCTGAGCTCCTCGGTGTACCAGCGAGGGAAGAACGTGGTGAGGGCGAGCTCGGGGAAGACGACGAGATCGCATCCTGCGTCGGCGCCTTGGCGCAGCAGCGCGACGAGACGCTCCACGACCATCTCGCGGGTGTGTTCGCGGTCGATCGGCCCGAGCTGCGCTGCGCCGACGGTGAGCGTGCGGGTCATGACTCGACCTCGTGCAGTGGCAGGCCCTGGTCGCTCTCGAGGAGCTGTTGGACGAGCGAGATCGTGTCGTCATCGGCTCGCGCTTCGGTGACCCGACCGGCGTCGTCCAGGAAGAACCCCTGCCCTTCACGGCCGGCGTAGAGCGCAGGGTCGGTGTAGAGCCTCGGCTTGATCTGCGCCGGGTCTCCCTCTTCGGGGCAGAACACCATGCAGTTGCCGCACTCGTTGCACAGCTCGGTGAGGAGGAGGTACTGCTGGCGATCGGGCATTCCCTCGAGGCTCTTGATGCTGAAGAAGGCGTCGTTCGGGCAGACGGTGATGCAGAAGTTGCACGCGACACAGCCGAACATCTCGAGCTCGTTGTCGACTGCTCGGGGCAACTTCTCGTTGTTCTCGAACCGATAGGGCGAGTCCTCGTGGCCGCGCAAGCGCGCCACGTACTCGGCACTGGTGGAGGGGTGGCCGGCTGCCTCGACCTCGCCCTGTCGGACCGCTCGGTAGGACGCAAGATCGGTCGCCCCGGTGCCGGCGACGGCGGAGGTCAGCGCCTTCAACATGGGCGCCATGCGGCCGTAGCCGCCGGGCTTCAGGAGGTCCGAGCAGATCGTCGCCGGGTTGACGCCGGTGGCCAAGGTGTCGGCCAGGTTGTCCTTGGTGACGCCAGCACTGAACGACACCATGATGTCGCCGTCGTGGCCGGGAATCATGAACGTGTCGGGCAGGGCGGTCGCGAGCTTGTGCAGCAGGCTCGTGGAGATCACATGGAGCGGCGCGCCGGAGAGGTACATCGTGTCCTCGGGCATGAACCCGCAGGTGTTGTCGACCACCAGCGTGTTGGTCAGCTTGATGCCGAACGTGCGGCCCCGGTCCTTCGCATACTGGTTGAGCTCTCCTATCAGCTCGATCCCTCGCTCGAACTGGAGATCCTCGGCGAAGGCGGACTCCTTGACGCTGACGGTGTCGTAGCCGAGCTCGTCGTTGACGATCGCCGCCACGTCCTCGTAGCCGAGCAGCGTGGGGTTGAGCTTCACGATGACGTCGAGTTGGTGCTCGTCGATCAAGTGCTTGGTGATCGACTCGATCTCCTCGGGCGGGCAGCCGTGGAACGTCGAGAGCGTGAGCGTGTCGGAGATGACCGGATCGAAGTCGAGGTCGCGGAACTCCGCGAACGAGCCGTCGATCTCCGGACGCAACGCGTCGATCGACGCCGTGGCGTCGCGCATGCCCCGTATGAAGGAGGCGACCTTGTCGGACTGGATGCCGGCGAGGTCGTAGCCGACGGACATGTCGAACACGTGGGGCCCGGGCTCACCGACGAAGTCGGCCAGCGGCTCCCACCGGCGGAGCAGCTCGAGCGCCATCCATGCCTTCGCATACTCCTCGAGGCTCGCAGCGACCTCGAGCTCCTGGCTCCACTCGATGTTGTACCCGATCGTCTGCATGTCGATGCAGGGTCGACCGATCTCGAGATCGTCGAGCACCTGGACGGTCTTCAGCTCGAACAGACGGCCGCCGCCGAGCCACGCGAGGACGATGTTCTGCGCCATCTGGCTGTGGGGTCCGGCGGCCGGACCGATCGGCGAGGCGCACGGACGGCCGAGGAACTCGAAGGAGAGGTCGACATCGGGATCCGGGCTCCAGAAGCGCGCGTTCGGGAGGTCGAAGATCTTCTTGCGGCTGGCCCACTCGTACTCGATCCGCCCCAGCAAGGCGCCCATGGACATCGGTGTGAGAGGTGGCGTGGCGTCGCTCATCGAGACTCCTCCGAGGAAAGACTCATCATCACCTGGAGTAGCACGTTCGCGCCCGCCTCGAGGTCCGACGGACTCGTGTACTCCGCCGGGTTGTGGCTCAGCCCGTTCTGACTGGGGGTGAAGATCATCGCCGTCGGGCAGACACGGGCGAACATTTGGGCATCGTGCCCGGCGCCGGATGGCATGCGCCGGCTGGAGAGACCCAGCGATGCGGCGGTGGCCTCGACCAGGCCGATCACGTCGGCGTCGAATCGAACCGGCTCGAATCGAGCCAACGATCGCGTCTCGACGGTGCAGCCCTCCGCCTCCGCTGCTTCGGCGACGAAGGTAGCGAACTCGGCCTCGGCCTTCTGGAGGATCGCCTCGTCGGTGTTGCGCAGGTCGACGGTGATCGCCGCCAACGACGGCACGACGTTCACGAGGTTGGGCAGGAACTCGACGCTCCCGACGGTGGCGACCTGCGGCTGACCGAAGCGATCGGCGAGATCACGGGCGAAGGCCATGATACGTGCCGCCACCAGGCCCGGATCGCGGCGCATGGCGATGGGCGTGGTCCCCGCGTGATTCGACTGACCGGAGATCGTCAGCTCCTGCCAGCTGATGCCCTGCACACTCTCGACGACGCCGATCGTTGTGCCTCCGGCCTCGAGCACGGGGCCTTGTTCGATGTGCAGCTCCACGAAGGCATGCGGCACGAACCCGGGAAGCGGGGCCGCGCCCGCATAGCCGATGCGATCGAGTTCGGCGCCGACGACAGCACCGTCGGAGTCCTCGATGTCGAGCGCCTCCTCGAGCGCCATACCGCCGACGTAGACGAGGCTGCCGAGCATGTCGGGCTGGAATCGGGCACCCTCCTCGTTGGTGAAGACGCCGACAGCGAGCGGACGTTCAGGGGTGAGTCCCGCGGCTCGGACCGTCTCGATGACCTCCAGCCCGGCAAGGACACCGAGGTTGCCGTCGTAGCGACCACCCGAGCCGACTGTGTCGATGTGCGAGCCGCACATGACCGGGGGGCCGTCGGCTCGCCCCGCGAGCGTTGCGACCACGTTGCCGATGCCGTCGACGACGACGTCCATGCCGAGGTCACGCATCCATGCGACGACGAGGTCGCGCCCCGCTCTGTCCTCGTCCGTGAGCGCCAATCGGGCGCACCCTTCGGTGCCCGCGATGCCCCCGATCTCCGACAGCGCGGCGAGCCGAGCGGACAGCCGTTCGATGTCGATTCGCAGGCCAGCGGCCGCCGTCTCAGGCATCACATGAAGGTATCAGATCGCCTTTACAAAATGTACAAAGTCGCTCGTTGGGGTACCCTCTCGTCCATGTCCGCAACGGGCCCGGGGGATATCGCCGCTGAATTCCTGGTCGAGCCCTTCGCGGAAGGCAGCCCCGGACCGCACGTCGACGCCGCTATCGACGCGTTCGCCGACAAGGACCTGACGGTCGACCTCGGCCCGTTCGCCAGTTCGGTCACCGGCGATGTCGACGCGATGGCCGACGCGATCGCTGAGATGATCCGCGCCGCGATGAAGAACGGGGCGACGTCCATTCAGCTTCGTCTCGCTTCGTCACCGGAAGAAATCCCGGTCCCGTCGATTCGCGACGCTCTCGACGACATCTTGCGCATGGCGGAGCGCGAGATCGGCACGGTCACGTCGAAGTGGGACCGAAACGAGAAGCAGAAGGTCGTTCGCATGCTCGACGAACGCGGGGCCTTCCTGCTGCGAGGTGCCGTCGACGACATCGCCCGCATCATGGGCGTCAGCCGCATCACGATCTACAACTATCTGAACGCGATCGAATCCGAGGGCTCTGAGGCCGAGGACAATGGCTGATCTCGTCATTCACGACGCCTGGGTCGTCGCGACGGTCGACGCAACGCGCCGCGAACTCGAGGGCGGATGGGTCGCGATCACCGACGGCCTCGTGTCCGGCGTCGGCAGTCCTGACGACGAGCGGCCGGCCGCGCCAGAGACGATCGATGCGACGGGCTGCCTCGTCACCCCGGGCCTGGTCAACACCCACCATCACCTCTTCCAGAATCTGACGCGCGCCTACACGCCGATGACCGCCGCGCCGCTCTTCGCCTGGCTGCAGTCCCTTTACCCACTCTGGACCGCGGCGCTCGACGAGGAGTCGGAGTACCTCGCGGCCTGGGTCGGGCTCGCCGAGCTCGCTCTGTCGGGGTGCACGACGTCGAGCGATCACCACTATCTCCACCCGCCCCGCGCCGGCGACCTGCTCGGCGCCGAGGTCAACGCCGCAGTCGACATCGGCATGCGATTCCACCCCACCTACGGGTCGATGAGTCTGTCGGAGAAGGACGGTGGCCTGCCGCCGGACGACGCCGTGCGCGACGAGGACGAGATCCTCGCGGAGTCCGAGCGCCACGTCGCCCGCTGGCACGACCCGACCCACGGCGCGATGGTGCGAATCGCGCTCGCACCGTGCTCGCCCTTCACGGTCACGCCGGACCTGATGCGCCGCACCGCAGAGCTCGCCGAACGTCTCGACGTCCGCCTCCACACCCACCTCGCGGAGAACAGCGAGGACGACGAGTTCGCACTCGCCACCTTCGGCATGCGGCCGGTTGAGCTGTACGAGGACGTCGGCTGGCTGAGCGACCGCAGCTGGGGCGCCCACGTCGTGCGCCCGAACCCCGAGGAGGTCACCCGCCTGGGAGCCGCCGGCGTGGGGATCGCGCACTGCCCGAGCTCCAACATGATCCTTTCGTCCGGCATCGCGCCGGTCATCGACATGCGCCATGCCGGTTGCCCGGTCGGGCTCGGTTGCGACGGATCGTCGTCGGCCGACTCGGCCTCGCTGTGGCAAGAAGCCCGTCTCTCGATGCTGCAAGGCAAGCTCGTCTCGGGCGCGGACGCGATGACCGCCCGGATCGCGCTCGAGGTCGCCACGCGAGGCGGCGCCGGTTGCCTCGGCCGCGAAGGCGAACTCGGCGAGCTGTCCGTCGGCTCTGTTGGCGACGTCGCCATCTGGGATCTCAGCGGCCCCGTCTTCGCCGGCGTACTGGACGACCCGATCGAGGGATGGCTGCGCTGCGGCCCCACAGCCGCCCGCGACACGATTGTCCACGGTCGGTCGGTCGTACGCGACGGCCACATCGTCTCCCCCGACCTCGGCGCCAACCTCGCCGCCCACCGAGTCGCCAGCCGCCGCTTCCAACCCCTCCCCTAACCCCCGAAATTTGGGGTGGTTTTCCACGCTGGATGTAGAAAACCACCCCAAATTTCGGAAGGAGGGGGAGGGGCTAGAGTCCGGCGCATGAGCTTCGACGCGGGATTCGACACACCTCTCGAACGGGACGGTGACATCCTCCGAGGGCCGTTGCGGCACCCTCGCCAGATGCTGGGCGACCAGGAATACGAGGGGCACGCGTCGATCCATGACGACGACATGGCGGCGGATCTCGGCTTCAGCGGTGCCCCGATCGAGGGGCCGACGCACTTCAGTCAGTTCGTGCCGCTCTGTGCCGAGGTTTTCGGTCAGGACTGGTTCGAGCGAGGCTGCATCTCGTCGCACTACCAGAACATGGTCGTGGAGCGTGAGGAGGTGCGGGCCTGTGTCGAGGTCCCCGCGACCGGTGCCACGACCACCCGTGCGTGGGCGGAGAAGGCGGACGGCACGCCGGTGCTGGAGGCGTCGGTGAGCATCGGCCCGGACCACGGTGAGACGGTGCTCGACGCACGCCGGGCGAAACTGCGCGCCCCCGAACGGCTCGTGATCCTGGAGGACATCCAGGTCGGCATGAAGGGCAAGGCGGACGAGACCGTGTCGATGGGTCTTGACCAACACATGGGCGCGCTCTACCCGTTCACCCTCGCTCAGAAGCTTGAGCGCATCACCGAACGCAGCCCGATGTACGACAGCGACTCGCCGTGGGGCGGGCCCGTCATTCCGCTGGAGATGATCAGCGTCCTCACGGAACACACCGGCCACAGCGCGGGCTTCCCGGTGAAGGGCCCGTCCGTCGGGCTGTTCGCTGATCAGGAAATCAAGCTGATCAACGGACCGATCATGGTGGACACGCCCTATGTCATCCGGCGCCAAGTCGTAGCGGTGTCCGAGAGCCGGCGCACCGAGTCCTACTGGACGATGGCGACGGTGCACGACGCGGCGACCGACGAAATCCGCTGCGAGGCGCTGCTCAACCACGCAGTCTTGAAGGACTCCTACGCCGACTACCCGAAGGACTGACCATGACGAGCGAGCCGGATGCCTATGTGCACGGTCACCACGCATCAGTCCTTCGATCGCACAAGAGCCGGACGGTCGAGAACTCGGCCATGCACCTTGTCCCCCACTTTCGGCCGGGGATGCGGGTGCTCGACGTCGGCTGCGGCCCCGGCAATCTGACCGCCGACATCGCCTCGAGGATCGAGGGTGCCGACGTCGACGCGATCGATGCGTCCGAGTCGATCATTGCGGAGGCTGCCGCGGAGTACGGCTCGATCGCGACGTTCGCCGTCGGCGACGTCTACGCGCTCGACTTCGGCGATGACGAGTTCGACCTCGTTCACGCCCATCAGGTTCTGCAGCACCTCGACGATCCCGTGGCTGCGCTCGCCGAGATGCGGCGGGTCACGAAGTCCGGCGGGCTCGTTGCCGTTCGTGACGCCGACTACGGCGCGATGAGCTGGGCACCGGCCAATCCGGGCATGGAGCGTTGGATGGAGCTGTACCAGGCCATGACCGCGCACCTCCACCACGACGCCAACGCCGGTCGACACCTGCTCGGCTGGGCCCAGTCGGCGGGTTTCACCGACATCACCGTTTCGTCGTCCACCTGGGAGTTCGCCGACCCGGACAGCCGCGGGTGGTGGGCCGGCGTGTGGGCGGACCGGGTCCTGCAGTCCGGCTACGGCGATCTGGCCGACGAGCTCGGCTGGGCAACGCGGACGGAATTGGACGAGATCGCCGCGGCGTGGCGTAGGTGGGCGCAAGAGCCCGCCGGGTTCTTCCTGTGCCCCCACGTTGAAGTGATCGCCGTCGCGTGAGCGGCTTCTCGCTGCGGGCGACGATCCATCAGACGCCGACGCCCGACCGCCACGAGGTGCTGCGAGACCAGAACATCCTGGTGGGCGACGACGGCCGGATCGCCGAGATGCGAGCCGCGACCGAGCAGGACCAGCCCGACATGGTCCTCCCGACGAACTTCGTACTCATCCCGGGGATGATCGACACCCACCTCCATGCACCCCAGTGGCCCCAGCTCGGCACCGCGCTCGACCGGCCACTCGAGGAGTGGCTCTTCGATCACACGTTCCCGTTGGAGGCCCGATTCGAGAGTCTCGCCTTCGCCGAGCGGACGTGGGGCGCGATGGTGCCCGAGCTGCTCTCGCTCGGCACGACGACCGCGGTGTACCACGCCAGCATCCACGGGCCCGCCACGACCGCCCTCGCGGAGGCGTGTCATCGTCATGGCCAACGGGCATTCGTCGGCCGAGTCGCGATGGACCATCCGACCGGCACGCCCGAGTGGTACCGAGACGACGACGCCGCGACCTCGGTCGAGGCGAGCGCTCGTTCCGTCGACGCGATCCGGGCGCTGCCCGGCCGGGCCGGGCTCGTCGAGCCGATCATCACGCCCCGGTTCATTCCAGCCTGCAGCGACGCTGCACTAACCGGGCTCGCCGAGCTCGCGGCCGCGACCGGCACCCAAGTGCAGACGCACTGTTCGGAGAGCGACTGGGAACACGACTACGTGCTGGACCGCTTCGGCATCACCGACGCTCGAGCGCTCGAGCAGCTCGGCCTCCTCACCGACCATGCGGTCCTGGCCCATGCGACTCACCTGACGGACGACGACCGCGTCGCGCTCATCGCCTCAGGCGCCGGCGTGGCGCATTGCCCCCTGAGCAACGACTACTTCTCAGAACGCGTGTTCCCCGTCCACCGGTCGATCGAGGCCGGCCTTCGGGTCGGCCTCGGGACCGACGTCGCCGGCGGCGCCGACCCATCGCTGCTTCATCAGTGCGGCCACGCCGTCACCAGTTCGCGGCGCATCGACCACCGCATCGACATCGTCACGGCGTTCTGGCTTGCGACCGCAGGCGGCGCCGAGCTGCTCGGCATCGATGCTGGACTGCTCGCTCCCGGGCGGGTCTTCGACGCGGTGGCGATCGACCTCGACGGGGCCGGCGTGGATCCGAAGATCGATGACGACGCCCGCGCGTTCGAGAAGCTGGTTCGCCGGCGAGGCAGAACGATTCGCCGCGTCTGGGTGGACGGCGTCGACGTCAGCCCAGGTCGTGGGAGCGGAGCTGGTACTCGTTCTGGCTGATCGCCACGACCTCGCCGCTCGCATCCTTCAGCTCGCACTCCCATGAGTAGTCGGCCTTACCGTTGGCGTCGGCCTCCGCGGAAATCCGCTCGGCTTCCTCGTCGGACATGCGCACCTCGACGGTGATGTCGGTCATGGCGGGGCGACGGAAACGGATCTTCAGGTCCTTCACGATCGGGTAGTAGCGCTTCACATCGAACGTCGTGAGGAAGATCGTTCCGCCCGGCACCTCCGCCAGAGTGAAGAGCGCGCCCGCGTACATCATCCCGACATGGTTGACGTTCGGCTCGAAGGGCATGCGCAGCCGGACGAACCCTCGCTCCGCGTGGTCGACCACGACCCCGGTGTGCTCCAGGAACGGGATCGTCTCCCAGTTGCCCTGCGTGATCTTCTCGACGTCCCATTCCCTCATGGGCGCATCCTCGTTCAGGTGCCACACTCATGCCATGTCGATGGGCGGAACCGCGAGCTACGAGACGACCGACGTGGTGGTGCCGCCCTTGGTCCGCGCTGCGGTCAGCGCCGCGACCGAGTTGGACTTCCCCCTGTGCTGTCGGCCCGAGATCGGCCGACTGATCTCGGTTCTTGCCGCGGGCGTGCCGGCCGGCGGACGAATCGGCGAGACCGGAACGGGGACCGGCGCCGGGCTCGCATGGATGGTGAGCACCGCTCGGCCTGACGTCAAGTTCGTCTCGATCGAACTCGATGTCGACCGGACTGACGCGGCGCGACAGCTCTTCGCCGACCGGCCGAGCGTGACCGTGATCACCGGTGACAGCGCCACGATCGGCGACCACGCCCGTTCGATCTGCTCGTGCTCGACGGGGGTCCTGGCAGCGGAAAGGGGCCGCATCCACCCGCCGATCCGCTCGAAGTGCTCCGACCGGGCGGAACGCTCACGGTTGACGACTTCATCCCGATGACCACATGGCCGCCGACGTACAACGGCGAGGTCGACGAGCCCCGCCATCGATGGCTGACCCACCCCGAGTTGCAGACCACCGAGGTCCGCGTGGCCGAGGACCTCGCCGTCCTGGTCTGTCGCCGCTTCAACGACGGATGACAGACTGACCCCGTGCCGGGGCTGCGTTGGCGACTTCTTCATGTGCTCGCCCTGGCGACGCTTGCGATCACGCAGCCTCTGCTGAACCTGCTCGGCGACAACCCGACGTTCTTCACCGCGCACGAGACGAGCCGCGGCCAACTCGTGTGGTTCGCTATCGCTGTCGCGCTCGGCCCCGCGTTAGTGCTCGGTGCCGTCGTCGCCGCGGCCGACCGACTAGCAGAGTCGTGGGCGCGTCGCACGCATCTCACCGTTGTGGCCGGGCTCGGCTTCCTCTTCGTCATCCAGGTCGTCGACATCGTCGGCGGGCACTGGATCATCCCGACCGTAATCGCGATCGTCGCAGCCGTCGGACTCACCGTCGCATACGACCGAATCGAACCGGTTCGCAGCGTGGCGTCGGTGCTGGGAGCCACACCACTCCTGTTCGTCTCGCTCTTTCTCTTCGTGTCGCCAACGAGTGATCTCATCTTCCCCGACGACGTCGCGGCGGTGGAGCTGGACGATCTACTCGACACCGACGATCTGGCCCCCGTCGACGACACCGTCGATGGAGAAGATGCGCCGTCCATGCAAGCGCGCCTGGCCGAACGCTTCCCGAGTGTCCACGTTCTAATCCTCGACGAGCTTCCGATGGCGACCCTGCTCGACGAGAACGGCGAGATCGATCGGGCCCGCTACCCGAACTTCGCGCGGCTCGATGACACCAGCCATCTCTACACAAACGCCACCACCGTCGGTTTCACGACCGAACGGGCTGTTCCTGCGATCCTCACCGGGCAGTACGCAAGCGCGCCCGCCCCGATCTACACGCAGTTCCCGCAGAACCTCTACGTCCTCCTGGGCGACATCTACGACGCGACCGAGTCCGACCCGCTGGTGGACTTGTGCCCTCGCGAGATCTGCAACGGCGAGCCACCGACGTCGATCGTCGAGCTGCTCGCGGCCGATACGACAGCCACCTCGACGACCGCTCCGACCCCGACCACGACTGTGGCCGCGTCGATCGAGGAGGCGCCCTCCGAGGAGTCAGGCTCGTTCGGCCGCCTCGTGACCGATGCCCGGGTCGTGTTCGGCCATCTCGCGACTCCGGATGGCCTCGACATCGGGCTCCCGGAGATCGGTGCGACATGGGGCGACTTCGGTCAGGACCTGACGCCCGACCACGACTCGATCGTCGTGATACCAACCACCTCCACCACGGCAGCCCCCACCACGACGACGGCCCTCGATGTCTCCGTCGGGACCGCTGGCGACGAGATCGTCGGCGAGGAGGTCGACCCAGAGGCGCTCGCGGAGGTAAACCGAGCCTTCCTCGAGAGCCTCAGCCTCAACGACCACCGCGTGCAGGACTTCCGCCGCGACCTCGACGAGCTGCGTACCGGCGTCGCACCTCAGCTCGCCGTGATCCACGCTCTGTTTCCGCATGTGCCGTGGCGGCTTCACGCAAACGGGGAGATCTACGACGACCATCGGCTCCCCGGCTACTTCACCGCGTGGGACGACGAGCCCACGACCGCCCGTGCCGCGATGCAACGACACCTTCTGCAGACACAGTTCACCGACCAGCTCATCGGCGACTACCTCGATCGGCTCGCTGAACTCGGAACCCTCGGCGACAGTCTCGTGATCGTCACCGCCGATCACGGGATCTCCTTCGTGCCCGGCGAACGCTCTCGCGCGCCGGGGAACAACGGTGCCGGAATCGCCGGTGTCCCGATCTTCGTCAAGCTGCCCGGCCAGACGATCGGCGAAACGCACGACAAGCCGGTCGAGACGATCGACATCGTTCCTACGGTCGCCGCTGTGCTCGACATCGAGATCCCGTGGAGCGTCGACGGCCACGATCTTCTCGGACCGGAAGTCGATCGGAACCGGCGGGTGCTGCACCCGTTCGAGATCGACATCCCCGATCCCTACTTGCCGGCCCGCGATGCGATCACCAAGGACATGCTCTCGGTCTTCGGCAACGGGACCGACGGCAACCTCTATGCGATGGCTGGGCTTCGTGAGCGTATGACGGAGGACGTCAGCGATCTGATGGCCGGCCGCTCCGGCATGTGCTGGACCATCGAGCGCCCATCGGCGATCCCGGACGAGAAGGGACACACGGGCTTCGTGTTCGGCGAGATCCGCAGCAGCCGAACCGAACGGATTCCGATCGCGCTGACCGTCGACGGCGTCCTCACGGGCACGGCGTACAGCCTCGATCACGAGGTCCCCCATCGGGGCTACGCGCTCGGGGATCCGACGCTGTTCGCCGGCGCAGGCATCGACGACGTCGCCATCCACGAGATCGTGGACGGCGAACTTCGGCTGATCGACCGCTGTTAGGCGGTCGGCGGATCAGATCTCCACGGGAAGTTCGGCGCGCATGTCCGCGGCGGATGCCGCGACCACCAGCCGGTAGCCACCCGGGTCGACCGTCCAGTCGCTGGTCGCCGGATCCCAGCGGGCGAATGCCCGCGGTCGCAGCGAGACGGTGGCCGTCGCGGTCTCGCCCGGATCGAGCTCGACCTTGGCGAACCCGGCGAGCTCTTTCACGGGCCGGGGGACGACATGCTCGTCCGCCGCGACGTAGACCTGCACGACGTCGGTGCCCCGGCGGTCGCCGGTGTTCGTCACCGCCACCTCGACGGTCAGCTCCGTTCCCGAGCCGGAAACGGCGGGCGCTCCCCATTCGAACGTCGTGTAGGAACCACCGTGGCCGAACGGGATCCGGGGGGCGACCCCACGGGCGTCAAAGCCCCGATAGCCCACGAAGACACCCTCGCCGTAGAGGACCACACCGGCCTCGCCCGGATAGTTCAGGTACGAGGGCGTGTCGCGCTCATCGACGGCCCAGCTCGTCGGCATGCGCCCACCCGGCTCGGCCTCGCCGGTGAGCACATCAGCGATCGCGTCGCCACCCTCCTGCCCGGGGTACCAGGCGAGCAGGATCGATGCCGCGTCGTCGTACCAGGGCAGGTTCATCGGGGCGCCGCAGTTCAGGACGACGACCGTGTTGGGGTTCGCCGCAATGACGCGCTCGACGAGATCGTTCTGGCCGTTCGGCAGGTCGATCGACTCCCGATCGCCGCCCTCGGACTCCCACTCGGCGTTCGAGCCGACGACGAGCACCGTGGTGTCGGCACGGGCCGCCAGTGCGACGGCCGCCGCGATGTTCTCTTCGCGGTCCTCGACGGCGGGCTCGATACCCACGTCGACGAGCGCGAGCCATTGTCCGCGATCGTTCTGCACATGCTCGAGCCGGACGTCGTAGGTTCGGCCGGCCTCGAGGTCCATGTACGACTCGCCGCCGTGGAGCCCGAGACCCGCACTGAAGCCGTTCTCCTGGTTGTCGCAGATGAACTCGTCGTCGACGAAGAGCTCGGTGCGAGCGAACCCGAGGGCGCACATGCGATGGCGGCCCGACACGGACGCGGTGTAGCGGAACGTGGCCCGCACCGACATCATCTCGCGGTCCTGGGGCCAGTTGTCGCCGAACCAGACGGAGAACGGCGTGGGGCGGGTGATCGTCTCGAAGATCTCGCCGCCGAACCCGATGCCGTCGTACAAATCGAACGTCACGCCCTCGTCACCCACGGATTCGGCGGTGACCGAGTCGGCGCGGCGGCGCATGTCGACACCTTCCTCGACGCCGATCAGTCGATCGCCCAGCCGGTCGGCCAGCGCCCGGTCCAGGTTCGACGACCGGTGCGGAGTCAATGATGCCGACCCGCCACCCCAGAGCGAGGTCGCTGCCGCCCCCGGCCCGATCAGCGCGACCGTCCCGGTGTGGGGGAGTGGCAGCGCCGTGCTGCCGTCGACCGCCGTGTTCTTCACGAGCACCATCGAGGAACACGCGGCACGACGCGAGATGGCCCGGTGCTCGTCGCGCTCGACACTCGATTCCTCGTGGTCCGTCTCGGTGCCGATCCGACCCGCCCAGGCGAGGAAGCCGACGATGCGTCGCACCTTGTCGTCGATGTCGGCCTCGTCGACGTCGCCGCGCCGGACCGCGTCGAGGAGCTGGCCCCTGCCCCAGAACTTGCCGGGGCCGGGCATCTCGAGATCCAGCCCGTAGCGGGCCGGCGCAACAGTCTCCTTGATCGCACCCCAATCCGACACGACGAATCCACTGAAGCCCCACTCGTTCTTCAACACGTCGATGAGGAGCTCGTGGTGCGCGCACGCGTGGTCACCGTTGATGAAGTTGTAGGCGCCCATCACGGACTTCACGTCCGCTTCCTTCACGGCGGCCTCGAACGGCGGCATGTAGATCTCGCGCAGGGTCCGCTCGTCCACGTCGACGTCGATCGTGTGCCGCTCGAACTCCTGGTCATTGGCGATGTAGTGCTTGACGCACGCCCCCACGCCCTGGGACTGCACGCCGTCGATGTAGCCCACACAGATGCGGCTGCTCAGCTCGGGGTCCTCGCTGTAGGACTCGAAGTGGCGTCCGCCCCGTGGCGAGCGGTGCAGGTTGACGGTCGGCGCGAGAAGCACGTCGACCTTGCGGTCGTGACACTCCTCCCCGATCGACGCGCCGACCGAACGGACGAGGGCCGGATCCCACGTCGCCGACAGCGCACTCGGGCCGGGGAAGACGAGCCCGGGCCCCTGCTGACGCCCGCGGACACCGACGGGCCCGTCGCTCACACACCAGTCCGGGATGCCGAGCCGCTCACAGCCCGGGATGACCCAGGCGCCCTCACCGGCGACCATCAGGCACTTCTCCTCGAGCGTGAGCTCGCCGACCAGCTTCTCGATGTCGTGATCTGTCGTGGCGTTCAAGAGTCCCCCCTCGGACAAGCGCTGGCAAAATATATACCACTGGTATAAATTCATGCCACTGGCGTCGACCATGGGGGGATCTGATGACCACGACCATTCGCCGAACAGCAGCGCTACTTCTCGTTCTCGCGCTCGCCGCAGCAGCGTGCAGCACAGGAGGGGGCGACGATGCGGGCACCGTCGTCGAGCCGGAACCGACGGCCAGCGAGCCGGAGACCACCGAGCCCGACGACGACCCGGAGACCACCGAGCCCGAGACCACCGAGCCCCCTGACGTACCCCTCACAGCGTCCGCAGATGGCGTGACCGCGGAGGAGATCAACATCGGCGTCGCCTTCTGGGACACGTCGGTCTTCGGCTTCGGCTTCTTCGGTGACCCGGACTCCGTGTGGTCGGCCCTGACCGACGGCGTCGACGTCAACGGCCGCTCGATCAGCCACACCATCGCCGGCTTCAACCCGGCCGACACCACCGGCATGCTCGAGGCCTGCATCAAGCTCACGGAGGACACCACCAGCTTCGCCGTACTCGGCGGCATGCGCGGCGACGCGACGCTCTGTATCCAGGAACAGCACGCCACCATCAACGTCGGGTCGCAGGTCGTCGCCGCAGGAGACTCACTCGAACGGGCCCGCGCCCCGATCGCCGGCTTCACCTCCGACGGCAACACTGCGGAGCTGATCTTCATCGACGAGCTCGACGGCCTCGGCTGGTTCGACGGTGTCACCGAGGTCGGGCTCCACTTCGCGGGCGAGGACGTCCACGATCGCCTGATCGACGACCTCGAGGGTGCCCTCGGCGACCTCGGGATCACTGTCGCCATCGACATCAACTTCGGCGACCTGGGCCTCGACGAGGACCAGCTCGAGAACCGCACCGAGATCCTCCAGCAGCGGGTGGAGGATGCCGGCATCGGCCACATGCTCATCTTCGGTGCGGCGGCAACGGGCCTCGTCACCTACGCCGACCTCGACATCGAGCTCGCGAGCATCGACGCCAACAACTTCACGACCGCAGTGTCGAGCGGCATCGACCCTGCGAACCTCGACGGCACGATCGCCGCCACGGGCCGCCTCGATCTGGCGACCGACCCCGTCGACGAGAAGACCCAGGCCTGCATCGACACAGTTGCCGCGGCGCTGCCCGACGAGCGGCTCGAACGGCCGGGCCCGGGCGTGGAGAACAGCGCGGACGACCCGAACTACTGGCCGTACACGGTGCTCGTCTGCCGTGATCTGGATCTCTTCGTCCAGATCGCCACGGCGGCCGGCCCCGAGCTCACCCACGAGAGCTTCCAGGCCGGGCTCGACTTGCTGACCCAGACCTCGCTTCCGGAAATCCCGTTCGTCTCGTTCGGCCCCGACAAGCTCAACGGCGGCGACACCCTGCGGCTCGTCCAGTTCGACGGCGACGCCGACGAGGACGGCGAGGTCGTGAGCATCGCCGAGCCGGTCGGCCTGACGCCATGACCCGGTCGTGACCGAGCGGACCGACGAGGACGAGCCCTTTGCCGGCCTGACCGCGGCGTTGCTCGCGGAAGAGGCCTCCCGCGCCGACCGGGAGCGCGACGCTTCGATGCTCACCGTCCGCGAGGACGAGGAGCTTCCCGGCGTCGGCGATCAGCCGATGTCGTTTGGCGAGGGCATCGCTGCCGGCGGCGTCGGTGTCATCGCCTGTCTCGGCACGCTCGATGCGGTCGACGCGCTCCAGATCGCGATACCGAGTCTGCTCGGACCGGAGATCCAGGAGAGCCTGAACGTCAGCGACACGGGCCTCGCGGTCATGGGCATCGGCGGCTTGATCGCCTCGACGCTGTTCGCCGTCCCGATGGGGCGCTGGGCGGACCGCACGAACCGCATGCGGCTGGTCGGCTTCGCGACGGTGTTCTGGAGCATCGCGATGTTCGCCCGCGGCTTCCAGGCCACCGCGCTCGGCTTCTTCCTCGTCGGCATCATCGTCGGGCTCGGCACCTCCAACACGTTCCCGGTCCAGGGGGCGGTGCTCGCCGACGCGTACCCGATCGAGGCCCGCGGCCGCATCTACGCGGTGAAGAACGTGCTCGGCCGCGGTGGTGAGCGCATCGCCCCGCTCCTCGTCGGTGCCCTGATGCTCGTGGTGGACGACAACTGGCGCTGGGCGTACTGGGTCTTCGCCTGGCCGACGGTGGCCCTCGGCATCTGGGCGCTCTTCGTGCCCGATCCGCCGCGTGGACAGTTCGAACAGAAGGCGGTCCTCGGCGAGGTGATGGAGGAGGACGAGGATCGACCGAAGGTCTCGATGGCCGCTGTGTGGCACCGCCTCATGGCGATCCGCACGCTCAAGCTCGCCTGGTTCGCCTTCAGCATCATCGTCTTCTCGATCATCGGCCAGGGCTTCCTCGTGAACCTGTTCCTCGAGGACCGCTGGGGTCTTTCACCGTTCGAGCGGGCGATGATCGGCTTCGTCCCCGGGATGCTCGCCTTCGCCGCAGCGCCCTGGGCGGCCACCCGCTACGACAAGCTGTATCAGGAGAGCCCGGCCAAGGCCCTCGCCTGGGTCGGCGCCCTCTTCTTCCCGATCGCCGTGGCGATCCCCATCCAGTACTTCATGCCGCACCCCGTGCTGTTCGCCGCGGTGGGCATCGTGCCGTCGGTCCTGAGCGTCGTGATCTTCGGGATGATCTCACCGCTGCTCGTCGGCGTCGTCCCCTACCGGCTGCGCGCGCAGGCGACGGCACTGTCGATGATCGTCATCTTCCTCGGCGGCGGCGTGCTCGGACCGATCGCCGCCGGTCTGCTGAGCGACGCGACCTCGGAGCGGACTGCGATCCTCATCGTCACGATCCCGTTCAAGATCCTGGGCGGCGCGCTGTTGATCTGGGGCGCCCGCCACATCCGCCACGACCTGTCGCTCGTCGTCGACGAGATCGAGAAGGACGCAACCGAGATCGAACGACGACGGGCGAACCCGGACGACTTGCCCGCCCTCTCGATGCGGTCGATCGACTTCGCCTACGGCCCCGTGCAGGTCCTGTTCGGCATCGACCTCGAGGTCGCTCGCGGCGAGACGCTCGCGCTGCTCGGCACAAACGGCGCCGGCAAGTCCACGATCCTGCGGGTCATCAGCGGACTCGCCGTACCGGGCAGAGGCATCGTCGATCTGGATGGCCGCGACATCACATTGACGTCGCCCCAGACTCGGGTCGATCTCGGCATCCAGCAGCTCCCCGGCGGCCGCGCCGTCTTCGACCCGCTCACGATCCACGAGAACCTGCTCACCGCCGGCTGGACGATGCGCGGCGACCGTGAGGAACTCGACCGCCGCATCGCCGAAACCCTCGAGCTGTTCCCCGATCTCGCCACCCGGCTCGATCAACGGGCCGGCGATCTCTCCGGTGGCCAGCAGCAGATGCTCGCGCTCGCGATGGTGCTGCTCCACCGGCCGGAGATCCTGCTGATCGACGAGCTCACCCTCGGTCTCGCACCGACCGCCGTCGGCGACCTCCTCGCCGTCATCGAGCGGCTGCAGGCGAGCGGGCAGACGATGATCATCGTCGAACAGTCGTTGAACGTCGCAATGGCGATCGCCGACCGGGCGGTCTTCATCGAAAAGGGCCACGTCCGCTTCGACGGACCCACCCGGGAGCTGAGCGAGCGCGATGACATCGCCCGAGCCGTGTTCCTCGGCGGCCGCGACACGCGCGACGACCACACTGCCGAGGACGAATCGCAATGACCCTCGGGTTCGAGGTCACCCGGCAGTTCGTCTTCATGGGCGGGGTGAACGGGCTGTCTTATGCCCTGCTCGCCCTCGGCGTCATCCTGATCTACCGGTCGAGCCGGGTGATCAACTTCTCGGTCGGCGCCGCCGGCGTCCTCGCCGGCCAGGTCCTCGCCCATCTCGTCATCGTCTACGACGTCCCCTACTGGGCGGGCGTGGCGCTCGCGATCGCGGCCGGGGCCGGGTTTCTCGGGCTCGCGGAACTCACGGTGGGCCGGCGGCTCTTCAACGCGCCGCGCGTGATCCTGCTCGTCGCGACGATCGGCCTCGCCCAGCTCGCCGAAGCGCTGGTGTTCGCGTTCCCCGACCCGTCCGACGACGAGATATCCACCGACTACCCGACCCCGTGGACCCGTGAATTCGAGTGGTTCGGCATCGAACTCGACGCCAACGAAGTCCTGCTCGTCGTGGTCTCGCTCATCACCGTCGTGACGATCGGCATGTGGCTCCGGACATCCGCGTGGGGCCGGGCGATACGGGCATCCGCCGCCAACCCGGACCGGGCCCGACTCGCCGGGATCAACCCGGGGACCGTTTCCACGATCGTCTGGATGCTCGCCGGCGGGTTCGCCGCCATGGTGACGATCCTCGACGAGGCCGGCAGCGGCCGGGCGTTCATCAGCGAGAGCCCCGGGCCGGCGCTGATGACCCGGGTGCTCGTGGTCGCCGTCCTCGCCTCGTTCGTCTCGTTTCCGCGCGCTGTTGCGGCCGGCCTGGTTCTGGGGATCGTCGAGCAGCTGACCCTGCTCAACTACGACGACGACGGCCGCTTCGAGGCGATCCTGCTGCTGGTGGCCGTCGTGGGCGTATTCCTCACGACGCGGCGGGCGGCCACAGACGAGCGGGAGAGCTTCAGCTTCGCCCCGCGGGTCCGGCCGATTCCCGAGTCGATCCGCGACATCTGGTGGGTGCGACACCACACGCGGCTGATCGGCGGCGTCGCGATTCTCCTCGCCTTCGTCGTCCCGATCATCGTCACGACGCCGAGCAGGAACTTCCGCTACACGGAGATCATGTTGCTCGGGCTTGCGGCGCTCTCGTTGGTCGTGCTCGTCGGCTGGAGCGGCCAGATCTCGCTCGGCCAGGCCGCGTTCGCCGGCTTCGGCGCGCTCAGCACCGCGGCTCTCGTCCGTGGGCAGGACATCGGCATCGGCGGGTTCGGCCACGACGTCACGCTCCCGCTGCCGGAGCTGCACTTCCTGTGGGCGCTCGTCTGGGCCACCCTGCTCTCCGCCGCGATCGCTGTCGCGATCGGACTCGGCGCGCTGCGAGTCAAGGGACTGCTCCTGGCCGTCGTGACGCTCGGGCTTGCGGTCGCGTCGGCGCAGTACTTCTTCGCCCGGCCGTTCCTCGGCGGCGGCAGCACCAGCTCGGCGTTCCTCGAGATCGGGGAGATCGGTCCGTTCGACCCGACCGACCGGCGCCACTACTACTGGTTCTCGTTGGCGGCCCTCGTGCTCGCCGTGACCTTGATCGCTCATGTGCGCCGAAGCGGCATCGGCCGACGGATCATCGCGACGCGCGAGAACGAGGACGCCGCCGCGTCCTTCACCATCAGGCCCACCGGGTCGAAGCTCCTCTCCTTCGCCATCGGCGGCGGTGTCGCCGGCTTCGCCGGTGGCCTTCTGGGCGGGACCTACCAGTCCATCCAGTTCGAGTTGTTCAGCGTCAGCCGGTCGATCGACATCCTCGCGATCGCCGTGATCGGTGGCGTCGGTTCGGTCGCCGGACCGATCCTCGGCGCGCTCTGGGTCATCGGCCTCCCCGTTCTCCTCGGGGACAGCCTCCTGATCGGCCTGCTGACGAGCAGCCTCGGCATCCTCATCCTCCTCATGTACGCGCCCGGCGGGTTCGTCCAGTTCTGGTTCCTCGGCCGCGACACGTTCCTCGCCTGGTACGCCGATCGACGCGACGCGGCACCGCCCGCTCGACCCGCGATACCTGTGCAGGTCGACATCCCGCCACCGCCGTCGCCGGTGGCGCTCGACGCCCGCTGTGTCCGAGTGCGCTTCGGCGAGCGCGAAGCCGTGGCGGGGGTGGACCTCCGTGTCGACCACGGCGAGATCGTCGGCTTGATCGGCACCAACGGTGCCGGCAAGACCACCTTTATGAACGCCGTCGGTGGCATGGTGCCGGCCGATGGGACCGTCGAGATCTACGGCACTGACGTCACGGGGATGTCCGCCCACCGCCGACACCGCCATCACCTCGGTCGCACCTTCCAGACGGCAACGCTGTTCCCAGACCTCACCGTCAAGGAGACGGTGCAGGTCGCACTCGAGACCCGGATGCCCACGCGGCTGCGCTCCTCCTTCTTCCCGTCACCGATCGCTGCTGCCCACGAGCGCCGCCAGTCGGCAGCCGCCGATGAACTGATCGGCTTCCTCGGGCTCGGCGACTATGCGAACTCGTTCATCGGTGAGCTGTCGACGGGCACCCGCCGAATCGTCGAGCTCACCTGTCTCGTCGCCGGTGGTTCCCGCCTGCTCTGCCTCGACGAGCCCACAGCCGGCGTCGCCCAGCGCGAGGCCGAAGCGCTCGTGCCCCTACTGAAGGGGATCCGCCGCGAGCTCGATGCCTCCGTCCTGCTCATCGAGCACGACATGCCGCTCATCCTCTCGCTGAGCGATCGGGTCTACTGCCTCGAGCAGGGCCGGGTGATCGCCGACGGGACGCCGGCGGAGATCCGCGACAATCCCGCGGTCGTCGCCAGCTACCTGGGCACCGACGAGCGCGCCATCGACCGTTCCGACGTAGGGAGCACCCCATGACTGCTGCCGCACGACCAGAGCCGCCCGCGACGCCCAAGGCGGCCGCCACACGAGCTCGCCTCCTCGAGATCGCCGCGGACCTCTTCATCGAGCGCGGATACGAGGCCGTCTCGCTGCGCGACATCGCCGAGGCGGCGTCCGTAACGAAGGGGGCGATCTACGGCCACTTCCGATCGAAGGGTCAACTGCTCGTCGAGGTCATCCGCACCCAGCTGGCCGAGCGCGACGCGAACTACGACATCGACGCGGCCGCGGCCGACCCGTCCGCGGCCTTCGCGGCGTTCATCGACCCGGGATCGCGCGAACTCCGGCTCCTGCAGACCGATGCCGCGGCCGCTGCTCGCCACGATGAGGACGTCGCGGCCGGGCTCACGGTCCTCCACGACGAACGCAACGAGTGGATTGTCGCCTCGCTCGACGAGCGGGTCGACCGGGAAACGATCGTGTACATCATCAACGCTCTCTCGGCGGGCGTCGGCGCCCGCGAGGCCGTCGGACGACCCGCCCCGGACCCGGAGCGGTGGCAGGCCGTCGTCTCCCGTATGTTTTCTGCCGCAATGCGCACCAAAGGAACCCCGTCATGACCGACCTGTACAAGGACGCCTCCGCCGGCGTCGGCGAACGCGTCACCGATCTGCTCGGACAGATGACGCTCGACGAGAAGGTCGCCCAACTCGGCGCGATCTGGCTCACGTCGCTCGTCAACGACGAGACGTTCGACGACGACGCCGTGGCCGAGCGGCTCCAGCACGGCATCGGTCAGGTGACCCGCATCGGCGCGTCGACCGGCCTGCTCGCGGACCAGTCGGCCGAACTGGGCAACGCCATCCAGCGAGTCCTCATGGAGCGCACCCGGCTCGGCATCCCGATGGTCATCCACGAGGAAGGGTGCGGCGGCTTCCTGTCCCGCGGCGCGACCGTCTTCCCGCAGGGCCTCGGACTCGCCGCGACCTGGAACCCCGAGCTGGTCCGCCGGGTCGCGGACGTCATCCGCGTCCAGATGCTCGCCGTCGGCGCCCGCCACAACCTCTCCCCCGTCCTCGACGTGGCCCGCGACCCTCGCTGGGGTCGCGTCGAAGAAACCTACGGCGAGTCGCCCGAGCTCTGTGCGCGCATGGGCGTCGCCTACGTCGGCGGCATGCAGACCGACGACCTCGCCAACGGCGTGGTGTGCACGGGAAAGCACTTCCTCGGCTACGCGCTCTCGCAGGGCGGCCGCAACCAGGCGCCGGTACAGCTCGGCTACCGCGAACTGCGTGAGGTCTACGCCGAACCGTTCGCCGCGGCGATCCGCGAATCGGGTCTCGCGTCGATGATGAACAGCTACTCGTCGATCGACGGCGAGCCGGTCGCCGCCAGCCGGGAGATCCTCACCGACCTCCTCCGTGGCGAGTTGGGCTTCGACGGCACGGTCGTCGCCGACTACTTCGCGGTCATGCAACTCCACCAGGCGCACTTCACCGCGGCCGAGCCGCAGGAGTCCGCCGTGCAGGCGCTGCGGGCCGGTCTGGACATCGAACTCCCGGCGCTCGACTGCTACCAGTTCCTGCCGGATGCGATCGCCGCCGGCCAGATCGACGAGGCCCTCGTCGACGTGTCGTGCGAGCGGGTCCTCGCGCAGAAGGTCCAGCTCGGGCTCTTCGAGAACCCCTACGTCGACGCCGATGCCGCGATCACCGTCTTCGACACTCCCGACCAGCGCGAACTGGCCCGCACTGCGGCGACCGAGAGCGTCGTGCTCCTCACGAACGACGGGGTGCTCCCGCTCGAGTCGCCCGACTCCGTGGCGGTCATCGGACCCCACGCGGACGACCGGCGGCTGCTCCAGGGCGACTATCACTACCCGACGCACCTCGAGATCATCTATCTGCGTGCCGGCCTGGAGGAGATCAAGGAGTTCACCGGCACCGACGACAACATCGATCAGCTGCCCGAGTCCGGCGGCGCCTTCCAGGCCGGCCCGTACTACACACACCACGTGACCCCGCTCGCCGGCCTGCGCGACGCGCTGCCCGGCAGCGAGATCAGCTACGCCAAGGGGTGCGACGACACCACGGACGATCGCTCCGGGTTCGATGACGCGGTCGCCGCAGCCTCGGCCGCGGAGGTGGCCGTCGTCTTCGTCGGTTCTCGCTCCGGCCTCGTCCCCGAGGCGACCGTGGGTGAGGCCCGCGACGCGACGAGCCTCGATCTCCCCGGCGTGCAATCCGAGCTGATCGCGGCGGTGGCCGCCACCGGCACCCCAACCGTGGTTGTCGTCGTCAGCGGGCGGGTGCACACGCTCGGCGACGAGGTGAAGAACACGAACGCCGCGCTCTGGTCGATCCTCCCCGGCGAGGAGGGCGGTGCGGCGATCGCCGACGTGCTCACCGGTGCGGTCAACCCGGCCGGCCGCCTGCCGGTGACGATGCCGAAGCACGTCGGCCAGATCCCGCTGCATCCCGACAGCCGCCGCCGCGGCGATCGAGCCGACTTCTACGGCACCTACGTGGACCGCGATGTCCAGGCCCGGTTCTGGTTCGGCCACGGCCTCTCGTACACGACGTTCGACTACAGCGAACTGCGGATCGACGCTGGTTCGACGACCGCACCGACGACGGTCGCGGTCGACGTCACGAACGCGGGCGACCGCGACGGTGACGAGGTCGTGCAGCTGTACATGACGGACGATGTGGCCTCCGTCGCCCGGCCGATCCGGGAGCTGATCGGCTTCCGCCGAGTCCCGATCCCTGCCGGCGAGACCCGCACCGTGACATTCACCGTCGACCCGAGCCGGCTCGCCTTCCACGGCCTCGACAAGCGGCTCGCGACCGAGCCGGGCACGTGCACTGTGCACGTCGGACGGGCGGCGCTCGATCCCGAGGGTCGCTCGGAGCAGATCGAGCTGGCCGGCGACGTCACCGAATACCGGCGAGACTCAATCGTCGCGACGACAAGCGAGGTCAGCTCATGAGGTTCCTCTACATCGACATCGACACGCTTCGCGCCGATCACCTCGGTTGCGCGGGGTACCACCGCAACACCACGCCGAACATCGACGCGCTCGCGGCCGAGGGCATCCGCTTCGAGAACGTCTACGCGTCCGACGTGCCCTGTCTCCCTTCCCGCACGGCGCTGGCGACCGGGATGTTCGGCATCCGCAACGGCGTCGTCAACCACAGCGGCGTGGCCGCGGACCTGCGGACGCAGGGCAAGGATCGGGCGTTCATCGGCGCAGTCGCCGCCAACGCGTGGGCGTCGAAGTTCTACTTCGCCGGCTGGCACACGGCGTCGATCTCGAGCTTCCCGTTCCGGCATTCCGCCAGCTGGTGGAACCACGGGATGATGGAGGCGATGAACCTCATGCGGGGGTTCGGCGGCGAACGGGCCGACGAGGTGCTCCCGGGCACGCTCGACTGGCTCGACCGACGCGGCGCCGACGACGAGTGGTTCCTCCACGTGCACCTCTGGGATCCGCACACGCCGTACAACACGCCCGAGGACTACGGGAACCCGTTCGAGTCCGACCCGATCCCCGAGTGGCACACCGAGGAGATCCGGGCGCGCAACTGGGGGTATGCGGGCCCGCATTCCGCCCAGGAGCCGTGGGGGTTCTCGCCCGACGAGTGGGGCGACCCCACCGTCCACCGCCAGCCCTGGGACGCCGCCGATCAGGACCGGGTGAAGGGCATCTTCGACGGATACGACGTCGGCATCCGCTACGCCGACGACGCCGTCGGCACCCTCGTCAACAAGCTGGCGGACCTCGGCGTGCTCGACGACACCGCGATCCTCATCTCCTCTGATCACGGCGAGGCGTTCGGCGAGCTCGGTGTCTACGCCGACCACCAGGGGGCCGACGAGGCCACCTGCCACATCCCGTCCGTGCTGCGCTGGCCGGGCGTGGAGCCTCGGGTCGACTCGGCGCTGCACTACCACCTCGATGTCGCGGCGACGGTCGTCGACCTCGCGGGCATTCCGGTGCCGATGGGCTGGTGGAGCGGCCACACGTTCGCCGATGCGCTTCGAGCCGGCGAAGAGGAGGGCCGGGATGCGCTGATCCTGTCCCAGGGGGCGTGGACGTGTCAGCGGGGCGTCCGCTGGGGCGACAACCTGTACCTCAAGACATGGCACGACGGATACCACCCGCACTGGAACGACGAGATGCTCTTCGACATCGCGGCCGATCCGCACGAGGTTGACGACCTCGCCGAGGACCAACCGGAACTCGTGAAGGAAGCGGCCGACATCCTCGAGGCATGGACCGAGAAGGAAACCGCGCGGGGGCTGGGCGACAAGAGCGACCCGATGGCGACCGTGCTCGCCGAGGGCGGACCGTGCCACATCCAAGGCCACCTCCCCCACTACCTGCCCCGTCTACGCGAGACAGGACGGGCCGAGTGGGCCGACGTGCTCGAGCAGCGTTTTCCTGCCGACGTCAGTCGCTGATCGGGATCGGGTCTGCTGAGGGGACGACCGCTTCGCCGCCGCGCAGCACCTCGGCCCAATCCTGGTTGAACGCTTTCAAGCCTTCGGTTTCCGCGTCGGCGTAGTGGTACACCATCGCCCCCCGCATCGAGTCCGACTGATTGTCGGTCGACCGGTGCCGCAGGTGCGAGTGGAACACCAGCAGGTCGCCGGCCTCCATGAGGACGACTTCTTCGCTCTCGGTGTCGGCGGTGGTGATCTCGACATAGGCGAGACCCGCTCCTTCGCGCTGGTCGGGTTCCGCGTCGTGGATGTCCTCCAGATGCGAGCCGGGGACGACCCACAGCGGACCGTTGACGGGCGTCGCCGCCGTGCAGGCGAGCCAGATGCCGACCTGTGGCGTCGGCGTCATCCGGAAGTAGTAGTTGTCCTGGTGCCACGGCTGCCCCAGCGCGCCCGGATGCTTGAAGATGAACTGCGAGAGGAAGCAGTCCACGTCGTCGCCGAGAAGGGCACCGACCATCCCGAGCAACCGGGGATCGAGGGCGAACTCCCGAAAGACCGGCTCCGAACGCATCACCCGGAAGATCTTCGACAATCGGTCGGCAGGGTCCGGTTCGTCCGCGAGCCTCCGCTCCGGCGACACGACGAGATCCGGTCGCTCCTCGCCCGCGTCGATCGATCGAGCCAGCTCGGCGATGCGCTGGATCATAGCTTCGACGGTCGCAGTGGCGGCGAAGCCGCGGACAATGAAGAATCCGTCGCGGTCCCATGCTTCCTGCTGTTCGGCAGTGAGCGTTCCGTTCATCCCGAAAATATACCACTGGACTATTCCGTGAGCCAGAGCTCCCAATGCTGACCGTCCGCAACCCAACCGTTCTGTGAGCTGATTCGAGCCCATACGGCTCAGATCAGCTCACAGAACGCCCAGTGCACGGGCCACGAGGGTCATCGGGTGCT
Source organism: Acidimicrobiales bacterium (assembly GCA_029246685.1). GTDB lineage: Bacteria > Actinomycetota > Acidimicrobiia > Acidimicrobiales > Aldehydirespiratoraceae > JAJRXC01. The sequence continues at coordinate 480,885 of JAQWMR010000016.1, forward strand.
CGGTCGGGACACCTCCCGCCGCCAGATGCATCGAGCAGCCGGGGTTGGCGCTCGCCACAACATCCGGGGTGGCGCGGTCGATGGCGGCCACCTTGCGATCGCGAATGTCGCCGGCAAGCTCCGGCTGCAGCACGGAGAACGCGCCGCCGGCTCCGCAGCACAGGCCGTCATCGTCCAACTCGACGAGCTCCCGGACGAACGGGGCGAGCACCGTGCGCGTGGCCAGGTGGACCCGCTGGACGTGGCGGAGGTGACACGGGTCCTGAACCGCGACTCGAAGATCGAGAGGCGTGACATTCGGCAGCGCATCGACGTGATCAGCGAGCCACTCCTGGATGTCGAAGACCCGAGCGGCGAACACCTCGGCCTCGGGCGTGCCCAGCAGGTGGCCGTAGTCCTTCATCGCCGCACCACAGCCGGCGGAATCGACGAGGATCGGGCGTTGGTCGACCGAGAGCGCCGCCATCATCTGCTCGGCAAGCGCCCGGGTGTGGTCGGTCAGTCCGGCGTGGGCCTGCAGCGCGCCGCAGCACGGCGCCACATCGCCCGTGGGCGTGACGCCGAAGCCGGCTGCCTCAATGACGCGCTGACCCGCGATGTGCACGTCGCGTTGCCACGCATCCATCACACAGCCGGTGAAGAGATACACGTCGTCGCCCGACGTGGTGTGGCGGGCGCGCCGGATCGGGAGATCCCGCGGCACGCCGAATCGTCTCGGGACGAGCCGAGCCCGAGCGGCCACCGCCAGGAACGAACTGCCGAGCCGGAGCATTCGAGGCATGGCGAGCGGGCGAAACGCGAGGCGTTGCCGCCACGGCGCCGTCTTCCCCTCCGCGGCCAAGGACTCGCGGGTCTGCTCCATCAGGTGCCCGTACGGCACACTGCTCGGGCAGGCCGGCTCGCACGCCCGGCACTGCACACACGTGTCGAACGCCTCCTGGACTTCGAGCGTGACCGGGGCGCCCTCCTGAACCTCGCGCATGAGCTGAATGCGGCCGCGCGGCGAGCGAGTCTCGTCGCCGGTCACTCGGAACGTGGGGCAGTGGGGCAGGCACAGCCCGCATTGGACGCAGGAGTTGAGGTCGTCGGGATCGAGCTTGAGGTCCATCAGCAGCCCGCCGTTCGACCGGGGTTGAGGCGGCCTGTGGGGTCGAAGTTCTTCTTGATCCGAGCAGCCACCGCCGCGACGCCAGGCCCGTCCGGCAGCGACTTCTGGGCTGAGTCGGCCCACACGGTGCCGACGCCGATCGACGAGACGAATGCTCCACGGGAGAAGTCGGCCGCCTCCTCCGGGGTGAGCGACCATCGATGCGGCGGGAGCTCCGGCGGGCCGTCGACCTCGGTAAACACGCCAAAGGAGGCGAGCTTGTTCGACTCGGACGCCAGGTCGGGGCCGTGCCCTTCGAGCAGCACCCACGTGGTGGCGCCGTCCCAGAGCACCGCACCGGGGGCGTAGAGGGCCGCCTCGACTGCGGCCGGGTCGACGTCCTCGGCCGCAAGCCAACGGCTCGCCGCAGGGATCGGGTTCGTCCGCAGGATCAGCTCGACCAACAGGCCGAGCGTTCCGAGTGAACCCGTCATCAGCTTCGGCAGGTTGTAGCCGGTGACGTTCTTGACGACGGGGCCTCCGCCGGTGACGACGTCGCCCTCCGCGCTGACGTAGCGAACCTGCAGCACGGCATCGCGCAACCGACCTCGCCCGAGCTGATCGACCACATTCTCCCCGACCGCCACCGCGCCTCCGACGGTGCCGCCCCGTGCGGGAAGCGCGCAGCGCTGGCCGTGCTCCGCCAGCGCCGCGTCGAGTTCGGCGACGGGGGTTCCGGCGCGGACCTGCACCGTCATCTCCGACGCGGCGTAGGCGACGATGCCGGTGGGCGCGGCGAGCACCCGGGTGTCGGATCTGAGCTCGCCGCCGAGACCCCACCGAGTTCGTCCGCCGGCGACGGCGACACGCCCCTCGGGGCCGACGTCTGCGGCGAAGTCGAGCAAGACCGGATCGGCGACCGCTAGCGAGCTCATCCCCACACTCCCGTCGGGACCGCGCGCAACTGTTGGATGTCGGCGCAGGAGTGGCCCTCCGGGAGCACCTTGCCGGGATTGGAGCGACAGACCGGGTCGAACCCGCGGCGCAGCCGGTTCTGATGCCCCATGTCGGCATCCGTGAACAGCTCACCCATGAACCGCTGCTTCTCGACGCCCACGCCGTGCTCGCCTGACAACACCCCGCCGGCGTCGAGCGATGCCCGCAAGATCTCAGCACCTGCTGCGTGGACCCGGTCGAGGGTGCCCTGCTCACGGGCATCGAACAGTAAGAGCGGGTGGAGGTTGCCGTCGCCTGCGTGGAACACGTTCATGACGACGACGTCGTGTCGATCGGCGATCTCGTAGACCTGTTCGAGGACGTCGGCCAGCGCGGAGCGGGGAACCACCGTGTCGTGCAGGTAGTAGTCGGGCGCCATCTGGGCGATCGCGCCGAACGCGGTCTTGCGGCCCTTCCAGAGCAGCTCCCGCTCCTCGTCCGACTGCGCCCGGCGGACTTCCGTCGCGCCGTTTGCCCGACCGATCTCGTCGATCCGGCCGGCATCGATGTCGACACCGGCGTCGAGCCCCTCGATCTCCGCGAGCAACACCGCGGCGGCGTCGGTCGGATATCCCGCGCCAACGAAGTTCTCCACGGCCACAGTGATCCGCTGGTCCATCACTTCGAGTGCCGCCGGAACGATCCCCGCGGCGATGACATCGCTGACCGTCTGCGCGGCATCGCGCACGCTTGCGAACGACAGCAGCAGCGTGCGGACCGCCGGCGGGTTCTTCGTGAGCCGGACAGCGATGCGGGTTGCGATCCCGAGCGTGCCCTCCCCGCCCACGAACGCGCCCCGAAGATCGAGCCCAGAGGGTTCTGCGTCGATGCCGCCGAGCATGACGACCTCACCGTCGGGCAACACGACCTCGACCGCGAGAATGTGAGCGTCGGTCACGCCGTAGGCGAGGCAGTGCGGGCCGCCGGAGTTGTTGGCGACGTTGCCGCCGAGCGTGCAGACGGACTGACTCGACGGATCGGGCGCGAAGTGAAAGCCGCGCGGCCGGAGCTGGTTCGAGAGATCGAGATTGATGACGCCCGGCTCGACCCAGGCGACCCGATTCGCCTCGTCGACGTCGAGGATCCGATTCATCTTCTGCAGCGATATGACGATCGGCGCGCCGAGCGGAATCGCGCCACCGGCGAGGCCGGTGCCCGCGCCTCTGGGCACGATCGGTGAATCGTGCTCGGCCGCAACCCGCATGATCGCCTGCACCTCTGCCGTGGAGGTGGGGAAACAGGTGGGCCCGGCGACGCCGCCGCCGAAGACGGAGGCGTCCTTCGCCATGAGCGCGCGCTCGGCCCCGTCCATCCGTACCCGGTCAGCCGAAAGAACAGCTCGCAGGTCGTCGGCCAGCGGGTCACCGGACGACGTGCGCCCGGTCAATCGGTCGAGAAGGCCCATCGGCGCCAGCGTACGACGTATCCCGCCACCGACCCCACGTCGACAGGATCACGGACCGCGACCCACACTGGTCCGATGGCGAAGCGCTACCTCGACAAGGTCGACCTCGTGTCGGGCCCCGTCTTCATCGCAACGATGCTGTGGGAAGCGCGGACGCTGCGGGATCGACCACAACGGGAGATGGGCGACCTCGACGAATGGACGAAGGACGAGCTCGCCTTCACCCCCGACGAGATCGTCACCCTCAACCACAACGCCACCGTCGCCTGATTGTGTAACGGGGGGTCAGACCCCCTGTTACGTAACGGGGGGTTCAGTTGTAAGAGGGGTCTGACCCCGATCTTTCAACTGCGGAGGGTTTCGGTGTTGCCGTCGACGGCGAGGGTTTGGCCGCTGATCTTGGCGCCCAGGGGGGAAACGAGGAAGGCGATTGTCTCGGCGATCTCCTCGGGGTCGATGAAGGTGCCCATCGAGACCTGGGCGACCATGCCGTCGCTGACTTCATCGCGGGGGCGGCCGCTCGCCTCGACCTCGAGGTCGATCACGTGGTCCATGCGCGGGCCGTTGATGGACCCGGGGCATATCGCGTTGACGCGGATGCCGTACTCGCCGACCTCCATGGCGAGCGTCTTCGTGAATCCGATCACGCCCCACTTTGCCGCCGCGTAGGCCGCTCGATTCGGGAAGCCGTGGGTTCCCGCCGTCGACGAGATGTTGACGATCGACCCGCTCCGCTGTTCCTTCATCACCGGGAGGGCGTGGCGAGCGGTGCGAAACATCGAAGTGACGTCCACGTCCAGCGTTCGGATGACGTCGTCGGGATCCAAGGTCTCGACGGGTCCACCGGGTCCGGCGATGCCGGCGTTGTTCACGAGCACATCGACGCCGCCGAGGTCGGCGAGCGCCGCCGCCATGAACGCATCGACCGAGCCGGTGTCTCCCACGTCGGCGACCATCCCATCGATGCCATCGAGCGCGGTCACCGACGCCAGAGCGTCGGCGTCGACGTCGCAGGTCCACACGGGAGCGCCAGCTGCGGCGAACGTCTCCGCCACCGCGCGGCCGATCCCGGCGCCTCCGGCGGTGACGATCACCCGCAGATCGGCGAGGTCCAGCTTCACGGCGTCACTGCACGAGGATGCCGCCGTCGCACGAGATGACCTCGCCGACGGTGAAGGCTCCCGCTCGAGAGCTCAGGAAGATCGCCAGACCAGCGATGTCCTCCGCGGTGCCGACCCGGCCACGAGGGTTCCCGGCGCCGACCGCGTCCCAGTCCGTGCCGTCGACGTCCCCGCCGGTGCCGACGCCGGTGCTGAGCATCCACGTCGGGAACGGCCCGGGGGCGATCGCGTTGACGATCACATTGCGAGGCGCGAGCTGCCCACCGAGCTGGCGGGTCAGAGCATGCACCGCCGCCTTCGACGGACCGTAGGAGTACGTCTCGAAGGCGGGCGACTTGATCCCGTCGATTGAGCCGATGTTGATGATGCGAGACGGATCGTCCTTCGTCCCGCTCGCTTCGAGGAGCGGGAGGAGTTGTTGGATGAGGAAGAAGACGCCCTTCACGTTGGTTTCCATCACCTTGTCCCACCCCTTCTCCGGGAACTCGGCGATCGGTGCACCCCACGAGACACCGGCGTTGTTCACGAGGATGTCGAGATGGTCGTCTCGAGCGCTGATCTCGCTGACGAGCGCATCGATCCCCTCGAGGCCCGACAGGTCTGCTGGAACGGAAACGCACTCGCCGCCGTACTCATCCATGAGCCGCTGGGCGGTCGCGTCACACGCCTCCGCCTTTCGTGACGAGATGTAGACCTTCGCCCCGTTTGCCAGGTAGCCCGCCGCGATCATCTCGCCGATCCCACGGGACCCACCGGTCACCAACGCGATCTTGCCGTCGACGGAGAAGAGGTCGTTCAGTTTCATGGGCGGAGCATCGCACGCCGCCGGCGAATCCGCCCGCTCGGGTCAGGCGGGTGCGTCGGCCGTGAACAAGCGGCTTCTGATGCGCCAGCCATCGTCGGTGCGCCGAAACTCGTCGTCGTAGCGGCCGGTGATGACCATCGTGTGGTCCGGCACCATGAACGCCTTCAGAAAGGCGGCGCCCGTCGCCGAATCGCCATCGACGTCGATCACGATGTTCGTCGCCTCGTGACGCATCGCCGACAGTCCAGCGTGGGTCGTCTCGGCGAACTCGGCAATCAGCGCATGACCGATGATCGGTTCGCCGAGCGTGTTGAGCGACCCGTCGTCGGTGAAACAGCCAGCGAACATCTCGCCATTGCCGGTGTCGATTCCGTGGTTGTAGCGGTCGTAGAGGGAGCGAATGGAGACGATGTCGTCGATTGAGGTCATGACGGCCAACCGTAGCGCTGCACTTGGGGTCAGACCCCCGCTGCAGGTAGGCCGAAAAGTGCAGCGGGGGTCTGACCCCAAGTGCAGCGGGGGTCTACGGTGCGCCGATGCGCCGACCCTGGTTGACCCTCGCCGTGGTCGTGATGGCGTCGGTCCAGGTGGCGATGACACTCTCCGTCGTGTTCGTCGTCTTCGTCGATCTCGACGACTACTTCCCGAACGCCAGCAGTGCGCAACTCTCGTGGGCGATCAACGCGTTCACGATCGTGCTGGCGTCCACCGTGGTCCTCGGCTCCGCTATCGCCGACCGCTACGGCCGCAAGCGAGTGGCCATCGTCGGCGCGCTCATCTTCGCTCTCGGCTCGGTCATCGCCGGAACCGCGCCCGGGATCGCCGTCCTCATCTTCGGCCGGTGCGTGCAGGCCCTCGGCGCCGCCGCGTTCGGTCCGGCCTCCCTCGCACTCGTGCTCGATGCGTTCCCCTTCGAGCGCCGCGGCATCGCCATGGGCGTGTTCACGATGGGTGGCGCGTTCGCCGCCGGCTCCGGACCGGCACTCGGCGGGATCATCGTCGACAACCTCGGCTGGCGATGGGCGTTCCTCGCGGTGGTTCCGGTTGGCGTGCTCGCCGCGGCGGTCGGCAGCGTCGTCTGGGTCGAGAGCGAGGAGACGAAGACCGAGCGCCTTCCGGACCCCGTCGGCTCGCTCCTGATCCTGAGCGGCGTCGGGCTGCTCGTTCTCTCGCTCGTGCAGAGCAAAGACTGGGGTTGGGTCGACGGCCGCACCGCCCTGAGCGCAATCGCCGGCTTGGTCTTCCTCGGCACCCTGCTGCGCCGATCGGCGTCGCATCCCCGGCCAACCATCGACCTCACCTTGTTCCGCCATCGCACGTTCCGCGCCGGCAGCATCTCGTTCGGCGTCTTTGCGACGAGCTTCTTCGCGATGACCTTTTCGGCCGTCCTCTACCTCACCGAGGTGTGGAACTACGACCTCGACAAGGCCGGCCTGCTCGCGGCACCGTTCTTCCTCGCAACGGGCGTCGCCGGCCCGGTCGCGGGCCGACTCGTCGACCGCGTCGGTCCGCGGCCGCTGGTGATCGCGGGCACGCTGCTCTGGGCCGCCACGATCACCGTCCTCGCGCTCGTGATCGACGAGCAGCGCAACGTCGGACTTTGGTTGGCCCTGCTGATCACCGCGGGGATCGGTTCGGGCTTCTACTGGGGTGCCGCGCCCACGCTCTCGGTCGAGGGGCTCGACGGCCCCCGATTCGCGGCTGCGGGTGGCATAAATCAGACGCTGCAGAACATCGGCTCGTCGTTCGCGATCGCGATTGCGATCACCCTGCTGGGCGACGACCCGACCAGAAACGACTTCTCTCCGGTGTTCGTCGTTGTGGTCCTCGCGGCAGTTGTGACAACAATGGTGGTGGCGACCGCCGACGGCCGCCCGGCTCTCGCCCGCCTCGAGGAGGACGCACATGGGCTTCCCAACTGACATCGGCATCATCGACCCGGGGGTGGGGTTTCCCTACACCAGCGTCGAGGAGAAGAAAGCCACCTACGACTTCATGCGGCCGCTCTACAAGGACGCCGACACGATCGACTCGATGGAGTTCCCCGCCGAGTACATGTTCAAGGACGCGCCCGACGTGGTGGATGACGGCACCGATCCGATCGATTGGACCATCGCCGAGATGGACAAGTGGAACGTGCAGGTCGGCGTCATAGGCACCGGCGAACAGAGCGTGGAAGCCGTCCGTCGTCACCCCGGCCGCTTCGTCCAGTCGCACGGGCTGGAGAACACGAACCACGTGATGGAGACAGTCGAGGGCATCCGCCGAGCCAAGGACGAGCACGACATCGTCAGCGTCGGGTGCTTCCCCTGCGGGATCTTCCCGCAGGTCGCCATCGACGATCCGAAGATGTATCCGGTCTACGCGACCTGCGTGGAGCTCGACCTCCCCATCTTCATCAACGCGGGCATCGTCGGGCCCCGGATGCCGAGTTGGCCACAGGAGGTCTGGCGTCTCGATCAGGTCTGTTACGACTTCCCGGAGCTCACCATCGTCACTCGGCACGGGTGCGAGCCATGGGAGAAGCTCGCCATGAAGCTCATGCTCAAGTGGCCGGGCCTGCACTACTGCACCAGTGCGTTCGCCCCGAAGCACTACCCCGAGGAGATCGTGAAGTTCGCCAACACCCGCGGCGCGGACAAGGTGATGTTCACCGGCTACTTCCCGGCCGGCCTGTCGATGGAACGACAGTTCACCGAGATGGCGGAGTACAACCCGTTCAAGGACGAGGTGTGGCCCAAGTTCCTCCGGGGCAACGCGATTCGCATCCTCAAGCTCGACGAAAAGCTCGGGCTCGAGGCCTGATCAATCCGCGGGCTCAGCCTGCGGCGCCTCGCACGCAAGGTCCAATGAGAACGAGAGATCGATCGCCTTCGCGGTCCAGTCACCGTGCGGGCCGTCGTTGCTCATCACGTAGGCATTGGCACGGGTGGGGTCGCCCGCGACCGCGACCACGAACCGGTCCGGCTCGGTGACGATGGGAACGAGGCGATCCGCATCATCGGACTCGGCGAACGCAGCCGGCACCAGGCCCGCGTCAGCCAGCTCGATCAGCGAGCGTCGCCCCGCGGTGAGGTTCGACCACTCGCCGATCAGCTTCTCGAATCGCCACGCCGGAATGCGGGCGTGGTCGAACAGGGCAGCTTGGACGTCGGCCTTCGACCACCCGGCGTCGCCGAAGACCCGAGCGATCATCGGCGACACAACGAGGAGCGGCCGGAACTGGCCGATGCCGAGTCCGTAGACGTGCGTGAGATCCCAGCCTGCGATCCGAGCGAGTCCGTCACCGAGGTACGGAAGGATCTCTTCCGGAGTCGAACCGAAGACGCTGCCCACGATGGCGCCGCTGTTCATACGGGCGACGCTCACTGCCTCACGGGTCGGGTCGACGCCGAACTGGGCGCTGACCGGTTCCCAGCCGATCTCGGCGAGCGCGCCCATGTCTTCTGCGAGGACGACGCGGGCGCTGTTGCCGAACGTCGCCTTGTCGTGCTCATCGGTGGTGAAGCCGAAGACGTTGCGGAGATAGAGCCGCAGCCATCGGCCGACCGTCGTGTTGGCGGCAGCGCCCTCTCGTAGTGCTCCGGGCCCCGAGTTGAAGCCGAGGTCCGCGGAAGCGGGTCCGTCGAGGATCACGAGGGCATCAGCACCCGTTGTGTTGCCCGAGTGTTCGGCGCCGTAGTGAGGGTCGGCCAGCACTTCCGCAATCGCGATCAGCACCGGAAGCAGTTCGGGCCGGCAGCCGGCCATCACCGCATTGACGGCGATCGACCAGACCGTGATGTCTCGCCCGGACGACTTCGCGATGCCGAGCGTCTTCCACGGATCGTGACCGCCGGCGAGCACAAACGACTCCACCCGGTCCCGAGTCGGCGGGATGATCGGGGAGCCATCGCTCCACCCCCGCTGAACGAACAGCCCGTTGATCTCGTCGACCGATCCCGACGCGACCGTCTCGATCGCGGTCGGCTCGGCCGTGGCTCCCGCCGCCTGCGCAACCTCGCCGGTCAAGCCTGCGATCACCTGATCGACCGTCTTCGTGCGGAAGTTGTCTGTCATCAGATCGGCGGATTGGGAGTCGACATGGCCGACGGTGACGGCGAGCGGCAATCCGTCGTAGCCGAGACCCCGACCGGTGGCCGAGGCCTGGCCCTGGAAGCCGTCGCACATGATCGAGACAGACGGGGTGCCCGCGGCTTCAGCAGCGATGGAGGCCCGCATCACGGCGGGCGTGCAGCTGCCTCAACACCCCATCCCGGAGACGACCGCGTCGACGCCCCGGGTTCGCAGCGTGTCCGGCATACGGTCGATGACCTCGGCTTCGTCACCGCCGTGGGTGTTCCCGAATACCTCGAAACCCACGATCTCGACGTTCGGGAATCGGGCCGTCAGCTCTGCCTCGAGCACAGGGAAGAGCTCGTCGCCGCGGAAGAGGTAGTCCCACAGGAAGCCGATACGGGCGCCGTCGATCGAGTCGAGCCGCGGCGCGAGTCGCCTCGTCTCGATTCCTTTCGGCGAACTCGGCCACACCACCTCGTACTCGGCGCTCATGGTGACAGCATCGCGCACGCGACACCGACAACGGGCACTCCGCCGACGTGGTTCAATGCCGCCATGGATCACCTACGCGACGTTCTCGACCGCGGCGAGACCGCGCACGGCTGCTGGCTCTCGCTCCCCAACCAGCACACGACCGAAGTCGTCGCCCGCATCGGGTTCGACTACGCGTGCGTCGACACGCAGCACGGCCTAGCCGACTACACGAACGCGATCGCGATGCTCCAGGTGATGGAACTCAGCGACGCAACGCCGATCGTCCGGGTGCCGTGGAACGAGCCGGGGATCATCGGACGCATGCTGGACGGCGGGGCGATGGGGATCATCATCCCAATGGTCAACTCGGTCGCCGAGGCCGAGGCCGCAGTCCATGCCTGCCGCTACCCGCCAGAGGGCGGACGAAGCCACGGCCCGTTCCGCGCCGCCGCGCAGCACGGCCCGGACTACAGCGCGACGGCAAACGATCGCGTCTTGTGCATCCCGATGATCGAGACGATGCACGCGGTCGAGCGACTCGACGAGATCCTTGCCGTGCCCGGCGTTGACGCGATCTACGTCGGACCGGCCGACCTCTCCCTGTCGCTCGGACTCGAGCCGCGCAACAACGACGACGACGCCCGCTTCACCGAGACGATCGAGCACATCGCGGCGACCGCCGCAGCCGCCGGCGTCGTCCCCGGAATCCACGCCAACGCCGGTCTCGCGTCTCGCCGACAGGATCAGGGCTTCCGCCTCATCACCGTGTCCACTGACGCGGCCGCCCTGCGCAGCAAGCTGGCCGACGAGCTCCGCGTTTCGCGTGAGGGCGGTGGCACAGAGGATTCCTCGGTCTACTGACCCGTCGCTACTGTGCGGCCATGACCGAACCGCTCCTGTTCGAGAAGCGAGACGACGGCGTTGCGATCGTCTCCACCAACGACGATCCGCTCAACCGCATGACGCTGGACTACGTCGATCGGCTGGGCGAGGTGGTCGACGAGATCGCCGCGGACGACTCGATCCGCGCGTTCGTCATCACGGCCGACGGCACAACCAACTTCTCCGTGGGCATGAACCTGAAGCAACTGCCCGAGGGGATGAAACGAGCCGGCAGCGTCGACGCGTTCTTCGATCAGCGGCTCGATCTGATCTCCCGGATCGAGACGATGGGCAAGCCGTCGATCGCCACCCTCTTCGGCTACTGCCTGGGCGGCGGACTCGAGCTGCCACTCGGCTGCACCTTTCGGCTCGCGGCCGAGGAGGGCGCCAAGATCGGCCTCCCCGAGATGGACCTCGGCTCCACTCCGGCGTGGGGCGGGTCGGCCCGGCTCGCGAAGCTGATCGGCCGGACGAAGGCGCTCGACATGATTCTGCGGGCGAAGACGCTCAGCGGCCCCGAGGCGCTCGAACTCGGCGTGGTCAGCGAAGTGTGGCCCCTCGCCGAGCTGAAGGACCGAGCGATCGCGCTTGCGGCCGAACTTGCCCGTCAGCCCCGGCTCGCCGTCAAGGGCGTGCTCGACGCCCTCCACGACTCCGAGCACAGGACGGTGGAGGAGCTGCTCGCCGGCGAGCGGGCGGCGGTGCATCTCACCAACGGCACCGCCGATGCCCGCGAGGGGATGATGGCCTTCCTCGAGAAGCGCGATCCGGTCTTCAACCAGGAATAGCGCTCAGTCACTCAGCAGATCAGTCCTCGAACAGCTCGGGCGGGAACCCACCCTTGCTGACCGGGCTCCAGCGAGTGGGCTCGATCACGATCGCGGACTTCCCCTGATCGTCCATCGCCTGGCGGTACTCGTCCCAGTCGTCGTGCTCGCCGCTGATGCAACGGAAGTAGTCGACGAGCGCGTCGGCGGCCGCTGGTGCCGGCATGTCGAGCACCTGAGCCTGGCCGTCGATCTGCACCCAGGCGCCATTGAACGCGTCACCCATCACGAGCACGGATACGTCCGGGTTGCGCCTGGCGTTCGCGGCCTTCGCTCGACCCGGATACGTGGCGATGGCGAGCCGACCAGCGCCGGTCATACCACCGCTGACCAGACTCATCTGGGGCCGCCCGTCCGCTCGAGTGGTCGACAGCACCCACTGGTGTTTGCCGTTCAGGTGTTCGCGTAGCTCGTCGAGATCGACGTCGACATCGCTCGCCCTGTACTGCGCTCGCCGATCGTCGGCCCGGATCTTCTTCACGTTTTAGCTCCCGCGTAGCTTTCGCCAGAGCGTCGTCCAGATCCACTCGACCTGCGACGACTGCTTCACGTCCTCGCCGGGCAGCCCCATCGGGTCGTAGTACGCCTTCTCGGGCTCGTTCTCCCGCATGGCCTTCGTCTTCTTCGACCACATGCGCAAGGCGTGACCACCACTCTTGTGGGTCCAGCCCTGGCGGTGATAGTTCCAGTTGTCCGGTGAGAGGCGCTGCGCATCGGCGAAGTGTCGTTGCGCGCGTTCCCCGTCGCCGTCATTGACGAAGTGGACGCCGAGCTTGAACGTGGGATCGGCCAGGAGCGTGTCGTCGCTGACCGGCTTGAGGTGTTCGCGCAGCTCCTCCGCGGACCAGACGAACTCGCTGTCCGCGCCCTTCTGGACCCAGTCGCGGGTCGCATCGGCGAACGCCGTCCCACCGAAGCTCATCGAGGCGACACCCATCTTGATGGTGTGCTCGCCGGCGTAGACACCTTCGTTGCTGCGGACGATCCGGCCTTCCTCATCGATCCACGCAGCTGAGGGAACGTTGACCCAGCCGAAGAGCGTGCTGATCTTGTGAGTCGCATCGACGATGCAGTGGTAGGTGACGTTGGCCTTGTCGAAGAGTTTCCCGGCCGCGGCTTCACCCTGGGAGTCCTGGGCGGCGCTGATGATCACGAAGTCGTCATGGCCGGCGGCGGTGAGTTCGCTGTACAAGTCCTGCCAGACCGGCAGGTCGAATCGACAACCTCACCAACTGGCCCAGGTGACGAGGAGAACCTTCTTCCCGCGCAGATCTGAGAGTCGGATGGCGCGGCCATCACGGTCCGTCACCTCGAAGTCGGGCGCGAAGCCGGACCCGAGCGTGGAGTGACGGGCGTGGGGCACGGTGCCGAGGCTCCACACGTCGTCGTCATGGACGTACTTCTGACCGACCTTGTCGGCCAACGCTGAGTACTTGAGCCACTGCGCGCCTCTATGCTCCTGTACCCACTCGGTCTTCTCGTCACCGAGCAGCGGGACGCAGAGCTCATCGAGACAGGCGCCCTCCGGCTTGAGTTCCCAACCGGTGGCCTCGGGCAACTGATCGGTGCGAACCCAGAGATCCGGTCCGGCGTCGGGAAGGCTGTCGACCGTGGTCGACTCATCGTTGGCAAGTACGAGCATGGCGAAACCCTAGGCGCCGTCTTCCCCGCCGTGCGTCGCCAGATGCTCGAGGAGAAGTTCGGTGAACACGCCCTCCTGCTCGTCCGGGATCGTGTGGCCGAACCCGTTGACCGGCTCGAACCGATACGGGCCGGTGACGAACTCGGCCGTGCCCTCCGCCGCGAACGGCCCGACCGTCGGATCTGCGGTGCCCCACACATAGAGGGTCGGCACGGCAATCGCCGGCATGTCTGCCGGGTTCATCGAGGACAGACGAACCGCTCGATACCAGTTGATCGCCGCATCGAGCGCTTCGTGGGTGCCGAGCGTGTCGAGGTAGGCCGCAGCCGTGTCGGCAGGAACGCCCCAACGCTCGTAGATCCCCCGCAGGATCGCTGCGTCGTCGGCCAGCCATTCGGCGGTGGCCTCGGGCCGCTGATGCGAGCGGTGATGCGACGAACGCCCGGCCTGGTCCGGGTCATCGGTCATCGCCCGCACGAACGCAGCCGGGTGAGGCCGGGACAGGACGGCGAGGGAGCGAACTCGCTCCGGGTTGTGCGCAGCGAGGCACCACCCGATCTGGCCGCCCCAATCGTGCCCGACGAGATGGAACTGCTCTACGCCGAGCGAGTCGGCGATCGCCAGCACGTCAGCCATCAACAGCTCGGTGCGGTAGTCCTCGATCTCTGTCGGTCGGGCGCCGGGCGAGTAGCCCCGCTGATCCGGAGCGCAGACCTGGTAGCCGGCGTCGACAAGGGCCGGTAGCTCGTGGCGCCAGGTGTGGCGGCTGTGCGGGAAGCCGTGGAGGAAGAGGACGAGCGGACCGTCGCCGCCGAGGTCGCCGGTGAACTCGAGCCCGTTGGCTGCGAGCGCCCGCGTCTCGATCACCGGATCGGGTTCTTGTACGTGTCGAGGTAGGTGATCTCTTCGACCGGCGGACGACCGGCGGCCTTGAAGTCCGTGCCCTTCGTGTACGCCACCGGGAGAAGCCCGGCCTGGGTCATGTGGGGCGGGATGCCGAGGAGATCCGCCGCCTCCTGCTCGAGACCGAGGTGCAAAGTGGTCAGGCACGTCCCCAAGCCACGGCTGCGCAGCGCGAGTTGGAAGCTCCACACCGCGGGCAGGATCGAACCCATGAGGCCGGCCGCCGCATTCGTGATCGACGCGCCGCCGGGGGCATCGTCGGGCACGGCATCAAGCCGTCCGATGATCATCGGGATAACCATGACCGGCGAACGCTCGAGGTTCTCGGCGAGGTACGCGGCACTGGTCATCACCCGACCCATCTGACCTTCGACGTGCCCGGCCGCGTCGGCCGCTCCCGCGAGGTAGTCGCCGCCGGCGCGGCGATAGATGTCGGCGAGGCCGTTCTTCGTCTCCTGGTCTCGAATGACCATCCAACGCCAGCCCTGGTTGTTCGATCCCGTTGGAGCCTGCACGGCGAGCTGAAGACACTCGAGCAGCACGTCGTCCGGCACGTCGCGATCGAAGTCGAGACGCTTGCGAACGGCTCGGGTGGTCGAGAGGAGCGCGTCGGTCTGGGTGAGGTCGAAGTTCATGCGTCACTCTGGCACGGGCGACCGACCGAGACTCAGTGGGAGTGTTCGAGCCACCCGGCGCTGTCAACGCCGATGAAGACCACGGCGAACACGAGAGCGCCGAGGAGGACCAGAGCGGCGGATCGGCGCCCCGTCTCGGGGTTGTGGAGCGACGGCAGCGTGTCGACTGTGGCCACGTAGACGAACGTGCCGGCCGAGAACAGCAAGGCAAGAGACACAAGACGCTCGCTTGCGTCGTCGAGCAGGAGGAAGGAGCCGAGCATTGCCAGCGGCGTCGCGATCGCGAACGCCAACACCCATGAGAGCGCCCGCCGGGGATGGGCCGTCTCGTGCAGTGCGAACACCCCGAGGCTGAACGCCGCCGGCACCCGGTGCAGGACCACGGCGAGTGCGACAAGCACCGTGAACGCCGTCTCACCGGCGACCGCCGCGGCGCCGATTGCCAACCCGTCCGCGAGCGCGTGGATGGTCAAACCAATCGATAGGACTGACAGTCGGTTCGGATGGTGCACGTGCCCGTGGCCGTGGCCCTCCTCGTGATCGTGGTGCTCCTCGTGGACGTCGTGTCCGACACCGAGTCCCTCGAGCAACAACATGAGGCCGAACCCGGCAAGCACTGCCGCTCCGAGAATGACTGGCTCGTCTGCGAAGAGTGCGGCCTCGTCGTCGTCATGGTCGTCATGATCCTCTTCCTCGTGATGCGCCTCTTCATCGACGTGCTCAACGTGGCCGTCGTCATCCACCGCACCAGCGGAGACATGGAAGCCTTCGGGGATCACGATGAGGATCGCGGAGGCAAGCAGTAGGCCGGCCGCGATGCCGGTGAGATCCTGGAGTCGCTCGTCGCTCAGGCGATGCTGTGCCATACGAGGCGCGAGGCCGGCAATCATCGACAGCGCGAAGACGGCACCAGCGAGTAGAGATAGTGACATGAAGGGTGAGTCCTTGAGAATAAGAACGAGTCTCAATATATACTGTCATGAAGCCGACCACCCACGACGAGATCGAGCGAATGCTCCGGCGCCGACGACCACCGCTACACCGCCGGACGACGGCGCCTGGTCGAGGTGCTCGGCGGCGCGGGCCGCCCGGTGACGATGCCGGATGTCCTCGACGCCGATCCATCGCCTCCGCAGATCTCGACGTACCGCAGCCTCAACGTTCTCGAGCGGGCCGGGGTGATCCGTCGCATCATCACCGGCGGCGAACACGCCTATTTCGAGCTAGCGGAACCACTCCTCGACCACCACCATCACCTGATCTGCATCGACTGCGGGCTCGTCGAGGACGTCGAGCTCGGCAGCGAGGTCGAGGAGGCCGTCGATCAGACCCTCGCCGCGGCGGCGCGGCGCGCCGGTTTCGCCCCGCACCATCACAGCCTGGACCTCCACGGCCACTGCTCGGCCTGCGCCTGATCCGCTCGCCGTGCTGGAATGGGGCATGACCCGCCGTCACGTCATCTCGGTACTCCTCGTCTTCACCCTGATCGCCGTCGGGTGCGGCGACGACGCCGAGCCGGATGCCGCTCCCCCGACCACGACCACGAGCGCGCCCGCCGAGCCGACGACCACAACGGTCGCGATCGCGCCCGCGCCGACTGCCGGGGCATGCGACGACGCCGATACCACGAACTGCCTGCTGCCGTGGCCGAGCGACCGCTTCACCCGCCCCGACGACGGGACAGCGACTGGCCGGCGCATCGATCTGCCGGCCAGCCCCGCGAACGCTGACGGGGTCCCGATCGACGTCACCGAGTGGAACCGCAACGACGGCTTCAGCCCCGCAGCCATTCCAATGGTCGTGATCCAAGATCTCGATCCGACGGCCTCGGCCCTCGCTCCGGTGACCGATATCGGAGCCTCACTCGCTGCCGATTCGTCGCTCGTCGTCCTCGATCTCGACACGGGCGAGCGCATCCCGTCCTGGGCCGAACTCGACCAGGACGACCACGCGGCCGGCGAGGCGCCGCTCTTCATCGTGCCCGCGGTCGCGCTCGCCGAAGGCCATCGCCATGTCGTGGCGTTGCGCGGGCTGGCTACTACCAGCGGCGACGCCGTCGCCCAGTCCGAGGGCTACGCCGCTCAGTTGGCTGCCCCGGACCCGATCACCGCCGGCCTCGTCGACGGACTCGTCGATGCGGGGCTCGACGCAGCCGAGATGACGGTGGCCTGGTCGTTCACGGTCGCTAGCGGCGACTCGCTGTCGGCCCGGCTGCGTCACATGTGGACGGAAACATCGGCAGAGATCGGCGATGGGGCTGTCCCGTTCGAGATCGCCTCCGCCGAGGCAAGTGGCGCCGGGATCGTGATCAACGGCACCTTCGAAACACCGAACTACCTCACCGGGGACGGGTCGACCGGCTCGGTGATGAACAACGAGGGCGACCCCGACGGCATCCCGAGTCGCAACGGCACGCTGACCACCGACTTCGTCTGCACCATGCCATCGTCGGCAAACGCCGAGCGCCCAGCGCCGGTCGTGTTGTACGGCCACGGGCTGCTCGGGTCACGGGGCGAGGCGCTCGGGATCGGCGCAGTCGGCGCGGACGCCGGCATCGGCTTCTGCGCGATCGACTGGATCGGCATGAGCACGTCCGACATCGGGTCGGTGATCGAGGCGCTCGGCGAGCTGTCCGCGTTCCGGACACAACCGGACCGGATGCAGCAGGGCCACCTGGCGTGGCTCGTACTCGGCCGACTTCTCGCGAGCGAGCAGGGATTCGTCACCGACCCCGCGTTCCAAGACGCCTCCGGCGGCGGCACGATCGCCCACCACCGGCTCTCGTTCCTCGGCGCGAGCCAGGGCGGCATTCTCGCCGGTGCCCCATCGGCGCTGGCCACCGACTGGGAGCAGGTGATCCTCGCGGTGCCTGGTCTCGGCTACAACCTCCTGCTCCCCCGCAGCATCGACTTCGACGAGTTCGCCCCCCTCTTCGGGGAGCACTATCCGGACCCGCTCGACCGGGCCCTCGCCCGCGAGTTGATGGAGATGCTGTGGGACCGCGGCGAGAACGCCGGCTGGGCGCAGCACCTGACGTCCGACACCTACGACGGCGCACCGCCCAAGAACGTCCTCGTTCTCGCGGCGTTCGGCGATCACCAGGTCGCCAACGTGAGCACCGACAAGCTCGTGCGCACACTCGGCATCGACCGGGTGGCGCCCACCTTGGAGGATGGTCGGTCGACCGCAGTCGAACCGTTCTTCGGCATCGACGCGATCACTTCTCTCCCGCACCAGGGATCCGGCTATCTGATGTGGGACTTCGGTACCCCGGCGCCGCCAACGGACAACATTCCGTCCAGAGAGGGCGAAGACCCGCACGGGAAGCTCTCCGACGTACCCGCGGCGCTGGCCATCGTCGCCGCGTTCATCGAGCCCGACGGCGCCATCATCGACGTCTGCGCTGAGCAGCCGTGCCAGACGATCGAGTAGGACATTGCCAATGGCTCTCGATGTGACCCCCAGCGGACGAACCCTCGGCGCGACCGCGCGGGGGGTCGACCTACGCGACCTGGATGATGCGGCCGTGGCCGAGATCCGAGTGGCGTGGCTCGAGCACAAGGTGCTGGCGTTTCCGGATCAGCCGCTGACCGAGGACGACCTCGAGGCGTTCACGCTTCGCTTCGGGCCGTTCGGCCATGATCCGTTCTTCGAGTCGATCGACACCCATTCACACATCGCAGCGATCGCGCGAGCGGCCGACGAGACGGCCCCGGTCTTCGCCGAGAGTTGGCACACGGACTGGAGCTTTCAGGTCCATCCGCCCGACGGCACGTGCCTGTTCGCGAGGATCGTTCCTCCGGTCGGCGGCGACACGCTCTACCTCAATCAGCAAGCCGCGCTGGAAGCGATGCCGGCCGACCTGCGAGCCCGGATCGACGGCAAGATCGCGATCCACTCCGCCCGCACCGCCTACTCGCCCGATGGGATGTACGGCGACAGCGACGCCGACGAGGTCCGGGCGATGCGAATCGTCATCAGCGACGAGGCCTACGACACCCACAACCACCCGCTGGTCCGCATCCACGCGGAGACCGGCGCCGAGACGCTCTACTCCACACTCGGCTACATCATCGGCATCGAGGGCATGGATGACGACGACGCCGTCGCGCTGCTCACAGACGTCTACGGCTGGCAGACCCGCGACGAGTTCCAGTACCGACACCACTGGGAGCCGAACATGCTCGTCATGTGGGACAACCGGGTCGTGCTCCACAAGGCCACGGGCGGCTACGACGGCCACGAGCGGCTCTTGCATCGCACCACCATCGGCTACAACGCCGCGATGGCCGTCCACTAACGATCCAACGATGCCGCACCTCGCGCCACCGCCGATCCTTCTGACCGACGTCCTCGACGAGGTCGGTGACGCGGTCGAGTTGCTCGCTCGGCATGCGCCGTACACACCGCTCGGCGGCTGGTACAACCCGGGCGCCGACCCGACCGCGAAGACGCGGCCGATGTGGTTCCAGAACGACTGGGTCCACGACACCTACACCGCGCCCGGGTCCGAGCTGTTCCTTCACCATCCCGACTACATCGAGGCGACCAAGGCGTACTTCGACGCCGAGATCGTCGAGCCGCACAGCGTCTATGTGAACCATATGATGGCGATCGACAAAGCCGGCCCGTGCCACACGGACAACCCTCGCTTCGCCGGGCGGGATCGGGCCAACACGCCGATGTGGGTGTTGCGCACCATGTTCTGGTCGGGCCTATTCGACGACGAGGCGATCCCGCAAGCGACCGCCATCTGGTGGCTGAACGATGTCGACGGCGGGGCGCTGCGTTACTGGCCCGATGGCTGGGACGAGCCGGCCGTCGAGCACGGCGGCCGCATGACCAACACCGCGCTCCTCGGCGACAACCACGGCATGTTCCACCAGGTCTGCGCGGTCGGCTCGGGCTCCGGTACGCCGCTCGTCTCCCCGAGCGCCGAGCTCGGTCCGGTCGATGTCGCGGGCGGCGACTGGGCGATCAGCGATCTGGGCGAACAGGTCTTCCGGGCTCCGCTGGACGAGATCCGGGTCAGCGTGCTGTGGAAGGCCGACGTCTTCCGCGACGAGGCCCATCGAGTGCAGCTGCGGGACCAACCACTCTCACTCGACGCGGTGGCCGAGCGCCTCGGCGCCGACGCGGACCGATTCGACGACCCGGACCACCAGGCCGAGATCGTCGCCCGCTTCCCTGAGCCCCGCCCGACCGACGCGCTCCCTTCGGTCTACGACCGTTGAACGGCACTTGTAAAAGGGGGTCTGACCCCTCTTCCAGGTTCAGGGGAGGGCGGTCCAGCTGGTGGTGCCGTTGTCGAGGAGCCAGGCGCTGCTGCGGTAGCAGGACTTGGAGACGAACGGAGTCACCTCCTTGGCGAGAGCGCGACACAGCTCGGCCTTGAGCTCGCGGGCCTCGACCACCACGGCGTCGTCGCCGGGGGCCAACGCGACCAGGTCGATCACGTGGAGGGCGAGTTGACCGTCGCCGGCGTCTGCCAGCTCTCGGGCTCGGGCAAGCACCGCAGCCGGGTCGACCGCGGAGAGGACTGCAGCCGCGGCATCAGCTGGCGCAGCCGGGTGGAGCGTGGTCGGGTTGCGGTCCCACCAGCCGTTCTCCTCACGGTACAGATCGCGCACGATGTAATCGGGTGCCCCGTACAGCGGAGCCATCCACGGCTGGTCGAACAGCTCGGCGGCGTAGGTCATGTCGGCGAGGATCTCCCACTCCGACATGCCGGCGTTCATGCGCTGCACCACTTCGGCGCGGAGCCACCGCAACGCTTCGGCAGTCGCGGCCAGCTGCGTCGCGATCTCGTCGCCCTCGACCATCGGGCCGAACTCGGTCAGGAGACGAGCCGGCTGAAGCGCGGCCAGCCGGTCGAGCGTCTCTGCCCACCGAATCGTGAACCGTTGCGTCCGTAGTGGCGTGCCGATGTTGGGGATCGTGGACCCGGGGGTGGCCGCACCACCGGCGAGCAGCCCATCGTCGGGAAGCCAGACGGCGAGCGCGTCGTCGACCTCGGACGGCGCCCAGATCACTTCAACACGTCGACTGCCCTCGACCACCGCCGTCCGGTCGGCGAAGGTCTCGATCGGGTCATGGAGCCGCATCCCGGGCCGGAGCATGTCGATCGGGATCGGCTGCCTCGTCGGGAACTGGACCGACGCCATGCGCAACTGGAGATCCTCGGTCTCGCGATAGCGGGCGTGGCGCTTCAGAATGTTCTCGTGGCCGACGAGCCGTGCCGGCGGGTCGCCTCGTTCTTCGTTGTGGCGCTGCCACACGTCGACCGACGCGTTGTAGCCGTTGTGGCCGTGGCTGTAGACGATCGCATGGATGGGCGCGTCGGTCCGTTCCCGCAGCGTCGCCATCATTCCTTCGGCGTGGCGGTCGCCGCTGCAGTCGAGCAGTACGACTCCCGCGTCGGTGTCGATCGCCAACGAGTTGCCCTGACCGGGCAAAACCCACAGGCCGGGGCCGAGTTCCTGCCCGGCGAGTTCTCCAACGAGGGTGTCCATGGTGTCTCCGATCAAATAGTGATGACGCGGGTGACGATCGGGGGAAGTTCGTCCTCCGGGAGGAGATAACGGGCGAGGAGGATCGTCTCTCGCCGCCCTTTCGTATCGAGCCAGTTGCCGGATCCGGGGTCGTCCGGTCCCACGAGCATCCGAACCACACCGTCCGCATCGCGCACCGCCTGCGAATCGTTCACGCAGACGGACTGGCCATCGCGGAACTCCGGCGACTCGAGCCACCAGTTGTTCAGATGCACGCTCCAGTAGCGGCAGGGCGGGGGCGTGAGTCCCAGCTCCAACGCCTCTCCCTCTGCGAGCTGCACGTAGCAGAGCTGGTAGTGGTTGTGCGGCGTGCCGGCCATCTCGGAGACGAGCTCGGCAGCCGCTTCGTCCATCTGATTCGGCCGCAACCGCAACTCCTCGGAGAGACGCACGGTTGCGTCGTTGACGAAGCCGAGCCCCATCCCGAGCAGCGCGAGGGCCGAAACCATTCGGTCCGTCGTGAGTTCCGGTCGATGACCCGTAGCGGGTTCGAGCTGCTCCACCGCGAACGTGGCCTTCACGCCGTTGACTCGGTCGTGGGTGTACTCCCGGATGATGACGAAGGCCGCGTCGTCGCCGAGGTCGAGCCAGCTTCCATCGCCTTCGGGTCCACCGACGTCGAGCGTGAACGTGCCGTCGGCCGCGATGTCGAGCTCACCGTCGTGTAGGTCCGCAACCACCCGATCGGAAACACCGGCCCGGTACGCCGTGAAGGAGATGTAGGGCGAGCCGCCCCGTGTCCCGGTCACCCGGTAGCGCCCGCCCTTCGCCACCGAGAACTGGTGGTAGATCGTGTCGGGGCAGTCGGCGAACACCTTGCGCGTCGGCGACTCGGCCCAGAACAGCTCCGGCGCCGCGTCGCCCGGAAACTCGATGATCTGCTCTTCGCGATACGCGAGCTGACGGAGGATAAACCGCAAGCCGTCGAGCCGTTCGATGTCGGTCGGCGCGCCAGTGATCGCATCCTGTCCGAGCGTGGTCAGCTGAGCCGTGAACGCCTCCCAGGCGTCGAGCAGTTCCGATTCGTTCGTCGCGGACATGGACCTCCCTGGCCGATCGACAACCTAGGCGGCGGGGGTGACGGCCGAAGAATGGACAGGCGTCTGACCCCATGTCCAAACTTCGCGAGGCATGTCTGAGCAAGCAACGTCGACGCAAGCAGGGTCTGAGGAGCGGGAGGCGTTCGCCCTACGAGGCGAGTCGATCGGCTACTACGCCCGCACCACGCCGGATGCTCCGTCGGTGATCGTCGATGACGAGGTCGTCACCTTCGCGGCGCTCGATCGGCGGGCGAATCAGCTCGTGCGGGCGCTCGCCGAGCGCGGCGTCGGGCCTGGCTCGTCCGTCGCGATGATGGTCACGAACCGGGTCGAGTTCGTCGAGGCATGGGCCGCCGCAATGCGGGGCGGGTTGCGTCTCACCCCCATCAACTGGCATCTGACCGCCACCGAGGCCGGCTACATCGTCGAGAACTGTGAGGCGAGTGCGTTCATCGGCGACGCCGACTCGGCGGGTCGCACCACGCGGCCGGTGACCACCTCGTGCGGCTCGCGACGGGCGGACCGATCGACGGCTTCGATGACTACCGCGCCGCCGTCGAAGCAGCGCCTACCGACCCCGTCGATGCTCAGTTGGGCGGGCTCATGCTCTACACCTCCGGCACCACAGGTCATCCCAAAGGTGTCGCCAAGGCTCCCGGCAATGCGGTCGCCGATCTCCTCAACGTGAACTTCGTCGAGCCGGGCGACCCATGCCTCATCACCGGGCCGCTGTACCACGCCGCCCCGCTCACCTTCGGGTTGATATTCTCCCTCCAGTGGGGCGCACCGTTGGTCGTCATGCCGACGTGGGACGCGGCCGAGGCGCTCCGTCTCATCGAGACACACGGCGTCACCCACGTGCACTTCGTGCCGACCATGTTCCACCGGCTGCTCGCGCTCCCCGACGAGGTCCGGGCGGCTGCCGACGTCAGCTCCCTCACCCGGGTGCACCACGGCGCGGCCCCCTGCCCGGTCCACGTGAAACACGAGATCATCGAGTGGTTCGGACCGATCATCTACGAGTACTACGCGTCCACCGAGGGCGGCGGCAGCAACGTGGACAGCGAAACGTGGCTCACCCGCCCCGGCACCGTGGGTCAACCCGCCGAAGGATCGGTCGTCATCGGGACCGACGCCGCCGAGCCGCTGCCGATCGGGGAGGTCGGGCTGATCTACATTCAGAAGCCCCCGGTGGAGTTCGAGTACCACGGCGACCCCGAGAAGACGGCGGATACGTTCCGCCTCGATGGCTTTTTCACCTTGGGCGACCTCGGGTACATGGACGAGGACGGCTTCCTGTTCCTCACCGACCGCTCATCGAACCTGATCATCTCCGGCGGCGTGAACATCTACCCAGCGGAGATCGATGCTGTCTTGCTCACGCACCCCGCCGTCGGCGACGGATCGGTCGTCGGCGTGCCCGACGACGAGTGGGGCGAAAGCGTGCTCGCCGTCATCGAGCTGAAGGACGGCTACGCCGCCGGCGACACGCTGGCCGACGAGATTCGGGCGCACTGCCGTGAGCAGCTCGCCAGCTTCAAGGTGCCGCGCCGGGTCGAGTTCGTGGACGCGATCCCACGCACCGACGCGGGCAAGATCAGCCGCCACCTTCTCCGCAAACAGTTCCGGGAGCTGGATTGAGGCAGGAAGTCAGAACGGGTTGCCGACGGTCTCGATGTTGAGCTGGCCGGCGAGACCGGCCGTGCGATGCACCGATGCGGCCTGCCAGATCTCTGAAGACGACATGTCGAACAGCGCTCGCCGGTTCGGGTATTTGGCGATGGCGATCTCGTCCCACAGCTCCTCGACCTGCCCGAGCGCCAGGAACGTGACGTCACCGACGAACGCTATCTCGCCGCCGTACTCCTGAATGATCTTCATCACTTCGACGCCGTAGAGCCCGTACGCCTCGCGCCCGGTGAGATCGGTCTCGCGCCCGTCTTCGTACTTCGCCTTGTCCTTGAACTTCAGCAGGTTGACCATGAAGATCGGACCGTCCGGGCCCGGTTCCAGCATGGCTTCCACGCGCTCTTGGCTGGTCGGCATGAGCTCGTTGACGACATCCACAGTGACGCTCCTAGGTTCTGCCCTGGAGGGCATCGACAAGCGCTTTTCTGAGCGCGTTTTCGGTCTCGATCGGCGACAGCTCGCCATGACGCCGGAACAACCCGATCGTGTCGAGCTGTGTGGCGACATCGCCAACCGCGACGGCGGTCCGGCGATCAGCCGGCGACATCGCGGCGAGCTCCGGAGCGAACTGCAGCTCGAACTGCTCTCGCATGAGCGCGCGGTTGTGCCGCAACTCGTCGTTGATCCGGGGAAGCCGAACCGCGTTCGCCATGGTCGCTCGGAACGACACTCCCTCGATCTCATGAAGACGAACGCGCATCTCGACGAAGTCGTCGATGCGGCGGGCAAGCGGACCCTCGCCGATGGCGTGAAGCCGCGCAGTCCCGGCGCTTCGCTCTCTCGTCCGTCCGATCGCCGCCTCGAGAAGCTCACCAGGATCGCTGAAGTAGCGGTAGAGCGAGCGCAGCGAGAGACCCGAGCGCTTGGCGACCTGCTCGATCGTGGGGAAGTGCTGCTCCTCGCCGAACAGCTCGAGCACGACGTCGAGGACACTGTCGATGTTGCGCTGGCGACGCGCGACCCGGCCGTCGACGGGTCGATCGCCGTCATCGAGCTCCGGCGGATCGAGATCGGTCATCGGCGCCGACCGTACCAAGTCCGGATCAGACAAGCGGACCCCACACTTCGAGATGCCCGTCCCGTTCCACCCGACGCAGCGTGCGCAGATCGAGGATCCCGTCGAGGCCCGCCGAGGCGAACGCGTGACGAGTCCGCTCCTGGTCTGCCTCGTTTGCCGCGGCCAGATCGTCGTGCAGCTTCTGCATCAGCCAGAACCGATACGGCATGACGCCGGTGGTCAGCTCGATGCCACGCCACGCGAAGGTGGCTGCGCCGTTGCCGACCAGGCCGCGACCACCTTCGAGGCCACGGTTCGCCGGGTTCTCGAGCCCGTTGGTGCCGGCCTCGATGTCGGGGTTCTCGTCGAGCCACTGGTTCGCCCGTTCGACGTGAGCGGTGATCTCCGGCAGGTACTCCTCGGCGACGAACCCCATGAGCGCGATGAGCGTGTCCGGCAGCTCGGTGTCATCGATCAGCGAGCCATCGGTGTCGTACTCGTGGAGGAACGGCTCGCTGGTGGTCATTCGTTCGACCCACCGGCCGACGCGTGGCGCCCGCCGCTTGACCAACGCCATCGGCGCGGGGTCGCGGAAGAGGTGGGCCCACATCGCGGCAATGAGTCCGAAGTCGCCGATCGTCGGCTGTCCACCGAGAAGGTAGGGCTGGTCGACGAGGTGCGCGCTGAACAGGTCCAAGAACTCCTCGAACGCGGTCTCGATCAGCGGCATCGCTTCGGGCACGACGCCGAAGTTCAGCGCTGCTTTGCGCATGCGTCCGCTGTTGTGAGGGAACTGAGCCTCGGCGTCCTCTTGGGGAACTGAGGCCGGCACCAACACGCTGAACTCTGACGCAAGGAACGCGAGGTTCTCCTCGTCGAAGTTCCAGCGATAGTGCATCGCTGGCCGCAGCAGGCCCTCACCGCCGAACAGTTCGAAGACATGCCCGATCGCCAGCAGCACGGGCGATTCGGGATAGATCGAGAACTGACGGAGCGACTGGCCGTCACCCTTCTCGAAGTGGTCGATGATGTCGGCGCCGTCCTGGATGATCGTGCCGTCGGGCGTCTCGAGGCACGGGATGATCCAACGTCCGACGGTAGGAACGATGTGGTTGAGGTAACGATCGAACCCTGGCGACTCCTCAACGAAGTCGATGCCCTGGCGCCGGAGATACGAGCGGGCCTTGCCGGTGTAGAGCGAGACCGGAGCGCCGTAGAGCGTGTACGTCATGACCGGCACCGTACTGTAGTGCCGCTCCAACTGGCGATTGTTGGCGGGGGTCAGTCGAGTGCGTCCAGGTACTCCTGGCGCAGCGGCTTCTTGTAGAGCTTCCCGGTGGGCATGCGGGGCAACTCGTCGCGGAAGTCGATCTGGCGCGGCACCTTGTAGTGCGCGATCTCCGCCCGAGCGAACTCTCGAAGCTCCTCGGCGAGTTCCGAAGTCGGCTCGACGCCCGCGGCCGGCTGGATGACCGCATGGACGTACTCCCCCATCTCGGCGTCCGGCAGCCCGAAGACGGCCACATCGGTCACCTTCGGATGCAGCGCGAAGCACGCCTCGATCTCCTGGGGGTAGATGTTGACCCCGCCGCTGATGATCATGAACGCCGAGCGATCGGTGAGGTACAGGTAGCCATCCTCGTCGAGGTACCCGATGTCGCCGAGCTTCGACCAGTTGCCGTGCACGGGGTGGCGCGACTCCGCCGTCTTCTCCGGATCGCCGTGGTACTCGAACGGTGCCGTCTCCTGCTCGAAGTACACGAGGCCGGCCTCGCCCGCGGGCAGCTCGTTGCCGTCGTCATCACAGATGTGGGGCACGCCCATCACGGCCTTGCCCACCGACCCTTTGTGGTCCATCCACTCCTCGCTCGTGATGAACGTGAGGCCATTGCCCTCGGTCCCCGCGTAGTACTCCTTGATGACCGGGCCCCACCACTCGATCATCTGCTGCTTCACGGCGACCGGGCAGGGCGCCGCCGCGTGGACGCAGGACTGCAGCGACGAGAGGTCGTGGCGGTTCCGCACCTCCTCCGGCAGCTTCAACATCCGGACGAACATCGTGGGCACGACCTGCGACGCCGTGATCGAGTACTGCTCGACGTATTCGAGGTACTTCGCCTCGTCAAAGTTCTCCATGATGACGTTGGTGCCGCCGAGCTCATGCAGACCGGCACCCCACATGAGCGGCGCCGAGTGATAGAGCGGCGCGGGCGACAGGTACATGCTGGTCTCGTCCATGCCGAGCAGGAACCGCTCCAGCATCGCGATGCCGGTTCGGCCCTCGTCGTCGATCGCGAGGCCACTCAATGGGCGGCGGATGCCCTTCGGCTGACCGGTCGTCCCCGACGAGTAGAGCATGACGTCACCGGCCGGCTCCTCAGCCAGCTTCTCGGCCGGCATGGCGCCGACCGTGTCCTCGTAGGCGAGGAACCCGTCGACCGTGCCGTCCATCATGAGGCGGCGGTCGCACTGCGGGATCAGCTCGAGCATTGCTGCCGCAGTCTCCGACTTGGCCATCGTGGTCACGAGCACGGTCGATCCGCTGTCGTTGACCAGATACGCCGCTTCCTCTGGCGACAGATACCGGTTGATCGTCGTGAGGTAGAGCCCGGACCGAAGGGCCGCCCAGAAGACCTCGTAGTAGCGAATGTGGTTCTCGGCGAGGATCGCGATGTGGTCCCCCGCCCGCAGACCCTCGGCGTGGAGCCACTGGGCCAGCTGGTTCGAGCGGTCATCGAGCTCGCGGTAGGTGACCGTCTCGCCGGTCGCGGCCATGACGATCGCGGGTTTGTCGGGGGTGGTCTGCGCAAACGTGCCGGGATACATGCGCCTTGTATTAGTCGCTCCAGCGGACAACCGCCCCCAGCGGGCAGCCATATCTCGCTCCTCGAACGGACGTCGGGCGTTAGCGTCGGGCGGACATGGCGAACCCGTCCCTCGAGGGCAACCTCCGTCGCTACCAGCTGATCGTCGGTTCCACCTCCGCCCTCTTCTGGATCCCGACAGGATTCCTCTTCTTCATCGATGAGTTCGGACTCGGGGCTGCCCTACGCCTCGGGGCGATCTACTACCTCGCAGTCGTGGTGTTCGAGGTGCCGAGCGGCTGGTTCAGCGACCGGATCGGCCGTGTCCCGACACTGCGCTTCGTCGCACTCTTCTGGATGGGGGCCTTCTGCGCCCTCGGGTTGGCCGAGCACTTCGCGGTCGCCGCGCTTGGCCAGGTCCTCATGGCGATCGGCTACGCCTTCCTCTCCGGGACCGACGTCACGTTCCACTTCGACTCGCTCGAGGCCCTCGGGCACGAGTCCGAGTTCGAGCGGCGCGAGGCACTGATCCGCCGCAACGGGATGCTCGTCCGGGCCGTGTCCGTCATCGCCGGCGGAGCGATGGGCATGGTGAGCTTGCGCCTTCCGTACGCCGCAGGATTCGTCGCGGCCGCGTTTCTGGGAGTGGTCACGCTTGGTTTGAAGGAACCCCCGAGACACGCCGAGCGAGGCAGCTTCGGGGCCGACCTCTCGGCCGTCGTCCGGCTCTTCCGCATCCGGCTGCTCGGCTGGATTCTCGTCTATGTCGTTTCCGAGATCATCCTCCAGCATCTCGCCTCCGAGTTCGCCGGCCCCTACCTCGCGGAGGTGCTGGGCGAGGAGCTGACCGACATCGACCGCGCACCCCTTCTCACCGGCGTCCTCGCAGCCGCCGTCGCATTGATCGGTGCCATCTTCGTCCGGAGCGCGCCAGGCCTGCGGGATCGACTCGGCTTGGTCGGCGCCCTCACCGCGGTCGCCCTGCTTCCGACGGTCACGGTGACGACGATGGCGTTGTTCACCTCTGGCTGGGTCGTCGGACTTCTGTCGTTGCGCAATGTGCAGATCGGCATCGCCGGAGTGCTCATCCCGGCGGCCGTCGGCCAACGGGTCGCGCAGCATCAACGGGCGACGTTTCTGTCCTTCACCAGCCTCGGCGGTCGTCTCGCCTACGGAGCAGTCCTGCTCTCGTTGAGCTCCACGGCCGGATTCGCCGG
The DNA here is from genome assembly GCA_029246685.1 of Acidimicrobiales bacterium. GTDB lineage: Bacteria > Actinomycetota > Acidimicrobiia > Acidimicrobiales > Aldehydirespiratoraceae > JAJRXC01. Next base: position 510,019 of record JAQWMR010000016.1, read on the forward strand.
CACGCTCGAATGGGCGGCCGTAATCGCGGTTGTGTCGTTCGCCGTGGTCGCCGGCTCAGCACTCGCGCTACGGGAGTAACGCTCAGGCGCGGCGATACGCGACCGTGCGGCCGGCGTAGGCGACAAAGGCGCCGAGCCCGGTGCCGACAAGCACTCCCGCCACGTTGGCCTGCATGTCGCGCACCTCGGCGACGCGGGTCGCCGTCACTATCTGCTGCGCGACCTCCAGCCCGAACGAGAGCGTGAGTAGAACGAGCGCTACCCCCACCAGCCCGGCTACGGTTCGCGGCACCATCACGGCGACGAACGCAATCGCGGCCCAGACGACAAGGTGTCCGAAGGCCATCGGGTCGCCCGGCACCGCGAGACCGTCGAAGAAGTCTGTCCGACGCTCGATACGACCGAGCAGCCCTGGGACGCGGTCCGACAAGGTGAGTCCGACCGTTGTGATAAGTCCGAATCCGACCGCGAGCACGCCGACCACCCGGGAGCGGGTGACGCGGGGAAGCGGACGCGATGACATGCCGTAATCGTAGGAACTCCGAACACCCAGCGTGGGTCGGCCCTGAGAACGTCCTCAGCCGGCGTCAGTGCGCCGCGGCGTGGGCGTCGTCCTTGTTGCCGATCGGCAATTTCGAAACAACCCCGACGACAAGCAGACCCCACGCCAATCCGAAGACGGCCGAAATGCCGGTGTTCACGAGCCACTCGAGCACGCCGGAGAACCAGCTGGAGCCGTGGACGGCCTCTTCGGCGTCGTGGACAACGGTGTAGGGCCAGTGCCAGCCGAGTTCGTCGGCACTGACGAACAGGATGTGGCCACCGACCCAGAGCATTGCGCCCGTGCCGACAACGGTCAGGACCGTGAGGAATTTCGGTGTGCCGGTCACGAGTGCCCGGCCGACTCGCTGCCCGTGCTCCGAATCACCCTCGGTCATCGCGAGGCCGACGTCGTCCATCTTCACGATCAAGGTGACGAAGCCATAGACGGCGATGGTGATCCCGATGGCCACGATCACGAGGCTGATCGCGCGAAAGACGAGAGTCTCGTCGATGACTTCCTTGAGCGAGATCACCATGATCTCGGCGGACAGGATGAAGTCGGTTCGAATCGCACCGCTGACCGTCTCCTCTTCCGCATTCGGGCCCTTCACGGCGGCCGGCAGGTCGTGATCGTGATCATCGCGGCAGACGGCGTGAAGGATCTTGTGGGCGCCCTCGTAGCAGAGATAGGTGCCACCAAAGATCAGGATGATCTCGACCAACGTCGGCGCGATCTCACTGAGGAGCAGCGCGGCGGGGAGGATGAACAGCAGCTTGTTCTTGATCGAACCGGTGGCGATTCGCTTGATGATCGGGAGCTCTCGCTCAGCGGCGAGGCCGTGGACGTAGGTCGGTGTGACCGCGGTGTCGTCGACCACAAGACCGGCGGCCTTCATGCTCGCCCGACCTGCGGCCGCGCCGACGTCGTCTATCGACGCGGCCGCGAGCTTCGCAAGCGCGGCGACGTCATCGAACAGACCAACCAGACCTCCAGCCATCCGGGCAGGCTAGTGGGCCGCGCGCGGCGTGATCTCCACCGGCGTCGCGGGTCGAGCCGACAGGTCGAACGTGGTGATGTCGTTCAGGTTGACCATGTCGACGAACGGGTGAGGCTCGACCGGCTCGGCCGCCGGATCGATCCAGATGCGCCACGCGGCAATGGCGCCGTCGGGGGGCGTGTCGACCGAGATCTGCGCTCGCGGATTCACGGCCTGGGCCATGTGCTCGAACCCTGGGGCGCTGGGCGTCTGCGTCGCGAGGCCGAGCGGGCTGCGAGGGTCGTCGTGCAGGACGGCACAGTCCGCGAGCGACACGAGGATCTCGTCATCCTCGACAGCAACCGAGAACGCCGAGTACTCGGGCACATGCACCGGGTCGAGCTGAAGGATCTTGGCCATCGCTTCGATGTCGTCGCCTTCGATCCCCATGGCATCTCGGAGCCTGGCCACCAGCCCGGGCGCGAATGCGGCGCGGTGCTGGGGCGCGGCGTCGGCGAGGAAGTCGGCGCCCCAGTTCTCGGCCGCGGTCCAGTACGAGGCCCGCATGAGCAGATGGACGTCCATCGCGTATTCCTTGGCCTGACGAACCAGGAAGGCATGGGAGAAGTCTTCGAGCCGAAACCAAGCGAGGAGGGGGCCGGAGTAGTCGTCGAGACCGCCCGGCTCACGGGACTCACCGAGACCGAACGGGAAGCTCGCCGCCGCCGTCGTCTGCATGAACGCGAGGCTCGGGTTCGGAGGTGGCGTGGACGCTTCGTCGTCGATGAACAGGCGCCAACGGCAGTGGTGACCCGTGAACTCGTCGGGCCGGGGTGGCCGGAAAACGGGCTCGCACCGGGCCTTGGGGTTCGTCGCAGAGAACGTCGCGTCGAATGTGCGGTCCTCCATGTCGTGACACATGAGCTGGACGGTGTCGTTGTCGTTGTCCGTCATCCGCCGCAGATGGTCGTGCGGTCCACAGAATTCGGTCCAGAAGAACGCCTCCGTGTCACTCACGACCTCGAACCGAAAGTCGAGGTAGTGATCCGGTCCACCGATGTCGAACTGGATGCCCTTCGCGATCGCGGACACCGTCTGGTCCGTGACCCCGACATTGTCGAGGTTGCGACGGGTGTAGATCGGGCTGGATCCCATCCACTCGCCGTCGGCCATCGTGACCGTACCTTCCGTGCCGCCGACGCTCGCGACATGGGGCATGAACGCCCGGTCATGGAACATCGAAAGCATCTGATACTCCCGGCAGAGGCGAGCGAGGCCGGCGCGGGAGAGCCGCTCGAGGCTCCAGCCGGCGTCGAAGGGTCCGGCGTAGTCGTCGCTCAGCGATGTGGTCATGCGCGTCCGAGCACGCCGCGCGGTTCCATCGGCGCGGATGACATCGGCTGATTGCGGAAGGTCAGCTCTGTGACGACGTCGCAGTCATCGAAGAGGCCCTCAGTGCCCGCGCCCGGCACGGCGAAGATCGTGTTGGTGCCGACGTCGGGGAACAGCAGCATCTCGTCGCGCTGGAACTCTTTGAGCGAGAGCACCACATTGAGTGGCTCGTAGTCGACGAACACCATCTCGGCCGCGTCCACCGCGGCGGCGCGGGTCTCCGCCAGCACCATCACGATCGCCTCTCCCACGTAGCGAACACGTCCGGATGCGAGCCACGGTCGGACCATCGCCTGGTTGTTGAGCGGCATCCGTGGCGGGCGGGGTGCCTGATCGATGTCCGCCTCGGTGTAGACCGCAACGACGCCGGGCATGGTCTTCGCCTCGGCCGTGTTGATCTCCGTGATCTCGGCGTGGGCCACAAGTGAGCGAACAAAGACGGCGTGAAGCGCGTCGGGCGGCGCGATGTCGTCGACGTACTTGCCCCCGGTGGTCAGCAGTTCGGGATCCTCTTTCCGCGCCACGCGGGTGCCGAGCATGCTCATGATCGTTCTCCTCCGAAACCGACGAGCAATCTAACGCGGCGAAAGTTCGCCGACCGTGTCAGATCCCACCATCGAGCCCGAAGGCTGCGCCGACGTCCGCCTCGGCAACGAGTGCATCCGCGAACGAGCGGCTCGCGTTGTCGGCGATCAGACCCCGCAGCGCGGTGACGAGCGCTGGGTCGCGATCGGCGATCGCCTGCGCGATTCCCGCGACATCGTCGTCAAACGAGACTGCGCCGAGGAGCACGTCGACCAGCCCGATCCGGGCCCCTTCGTCGGCCTCGACCCAGCGGCCCGTCAGCATCATCTCGGTCGTGCGAGCCTCGCCGATCCGATCAGTGAGCAGCTTCGTCATCCCCCAGCGAGGAACGACGCCGAGCTTCGCGTGGGTGTCCGAGAAGCGAGCCGCCGGACTGGCGACGATGATGTCGGCCGCCAGCGCCACCTCGAGGCCGCCGGTCACGCACATGCCGTCCACCGCGGCGATCACGGGGCAGTTCACCGCGGCGACCCCGACGGTCGGATTGGTGTTCGGCACCTCGCCGTCGTGTTCCTGAAGCTCGCGGAGGTCAGCACCGGCGGAGAACACCTGGCCAGCTCCGGTGATCACCACACAGCGCACGTCGTCGTCGCCATTGCACCGGGCGCCCAGGTTCTCGAGGTAGTCGCGCATCTCGATCGTCATCGCATTGCGCTTGTCCGGGCGATCGAGGACCACCGTCAACACGCCGTCGGTCAGCTGCTCGCGGATCATGCGCCGATCGTAAACCGATGCTCAGCGCAGAACAGAAATGAAGGCAGCGAGCTCCTCGTCGGTCGGCGCCGCCGCACACATCGCTTCGAGGTAGTAGGGCAGATAGGCCACGCGGACGTCCATGGGCTCGTCGGTACCGACGGCGTAGTAGCCGACCTGGCTGTGGTACAGCAGGCGGGCCCGGACGGTGCTGTCGTCCGGATCGAAGCCGTGGCCCGCGAACATCGCTGCAATCGCGTCGAGTCGACGGAGATCTGCATCGGCGACCCGAGTAGCGATCTCCACATCGCGGCGCCCCCAATCCCGCACCGCAAGGTCGAGTGTGGGGTCGAAGAGCGCCTCGTCCGCCCAACACTCAAAGACACCCAGGCACGCGGCGACGATCGACGGCGTGCCCCGCTCACAGCGCTCGACAATCGACGCGGTGTTGCGGGCCCAGATCGCCAGAAGCTCGGCATGAAGTTCATCGACGTCGGCGAAATACCAGTAAAAGCTCGACCGGGAGACGCTCAGGTCACCCGCGAGGTTGAGCACCCGCAGACCGTCGATGGGGGTCTCGCCGAGCGCGGACCGCGCGGCCGCGACCCAGTCGTCGCGGGTGGCTTTGGTGTGCGGGCGGGGAAGGGTGGCCATCGGTCAGTCCGGCGCGGCTCCACCCTCGCGGACCCGACGTTCCACGAAGTCCTCGAGCGCGAGCTTCGCCTCGTCAGGGATCGGCGGCGGCTCGTAGCGAGCGAGTGTCTCGTCGCACACGCGCGTCGCTCGCACGTCGGCCGGTTCGCTCCCCTCCTCGGTCCACTGCTCGAAGTTCGCTCGGCTGAACACGATCGGCGCGTAGAACGCGGTCTCGAACCGTTCGAGGGTGTGCTCCGTTCCGAAGAAGTGACCGCCGGGACCGACATCGGTTATGGCGTCGAGGGCGAGCGCGGCGTCGTCCACCGCAATCGGTTTGAACATCTCCGCGATCATCTGGCACATCTCCACGTCCACGATGAACTTCTCGAAGCTGGCGGTGAGGCCGCCTTCCTGCCACCCGGCCGCATGCTGAATCCAGTTGGCGCCGCCGAAGAGCGCTCCGAACGTGTTCATCATCGTCTCGTAGCCACCTTGCGCGTCGACCGCGTTGGACGCACTCGAACCCGATGACCGCCACGGGATGTCGATGTGGCGGGCAAGCTGGCCGCTGGCGAACGCCCCCTTCACGGCCTCCGGTGTGCCGAACGCCGGCGAGCCGGACTTCATATCCACGTTCGACGTGAATGCGCCGTAGAGCACCGGAGCGCTGGGCTTCGCCAACTGGGCGAGCGTGATCGAGGCCAACGCTTCCATGTGTTGGAGGACAAGTGCGCCGGCAAGCGTCACTGGGGCCATCGCGCCGGCCAGGGTGAACGGCGTCATGATGCAGGCTTGCCCGGTTCGGGCGAAGTCGATGATCGCCATGGCCATCGGGACATCGAGCTGGCGAGGCGAGTTGACGTTGATGTTCGTCCAGCATCGCGGCATCTCCGCAAACTCGTCGTCCGCCTCGATTCCGTGGCGAAGCTTCACCATCTCGAAGACGTCGCGGACCCGGTCGCGGCCGCGGGCATAGAGGAACGGCACCTTGTCCGTGAGCGTCAACGTGGCGAACCCGGAGCGCAGGTGCCGGTCGCTGATCGCGATGTCGCTTGGCTCGACACACGGCGAGGTCGAGGCGAGGACATCGAAGCTCTGGGTGAGGCGAAGGAAGTTCTCCTGGTCGGCAAGGGTGCCGTCGCGGCGACCGCCCCGGCGATCCGACGCGAACGGCGGACCGCCCACCGGCACAAGGGCGACGCTACGTCCACCGACGTGCACGGTGCGCTCCGCGTTGGCCGCATGGATCTCAAACGAGGCGGGACTCGACGCCACGGCGCTCGCCACACTCTCCGGGTCGAGCCGCACTATCATCTCGTCGTCGTTCACGGTGGCGCCGCCCGCTCGGTAGATCTCGCGAGCCTCGGGCAAGAGGACCCGAAGTCCCTCGTCCGCGAGGTAGCGCACGGCGGAGTCGTGGATGTGGGCGACGTGATCGTCGGACAGCACCCGCATGGGCTCGAACGGGTTCTCGAGCCGGCGATGATGCTCGGTCGACACCGGCGCCCGTCCGCGCTTCGCCCGCGGGCGTCGCCCGCTCACGGCCGGAGCCTCACCCGTGCACCGACATCGACGACTCGGTGTTGATCTCGCGGTTGCGGCTGTAAGCGGCCATGTCGAACGAGCGACCGGTGTAGCGACCGACGACCTGCACGGGATCGGCGTCGTGGTCGTGCCCGCCTTCGACCGCTTCGATCAGCTCAGCCATCGCGTGCGCGGCGACACCGGCGTTCTTGTACTGGTTCCCGCTGGTCCCGATGGCAACGTAGAAGCCGTCCAGGTCCGTCCGGTCGTAGATGGGCAGCCAGTCATCGCTCACGTCGTAGAGATCGACGATGCCCTTGCGCTCGTGGGGCATCCCGAGCTGCGGCATGCGCCGGCTCGCCCGCAGCACCTGGGCGTTCCACTGCTCCTCCGTGAGGCTGGTGTTGTAGTCGTCCGGGTCGACGAACTCACGTGGATCGCACTCCGGGTCGCCACTGCCGATGAGCACGTGATTGCCCACCTCGGGCCGGAAGTAGATCCCGAGGTCGTTGTCGGCTGCCACCACGCCAGCGGTCATGAAGTCCACACCTTCCGGCGCGGGAACGTGATGCACCTCGTGGCGCAGCGCCGCGGTCTTGATGTTCATCGCGTCGTAGACACCGGCCATCCGATTGATCACCGCGCTGTGAGGGCCGGCGACGTTCACCACGACCGGAGCATCGATCGACCGACCGTCCGCGAGCTGCACACCGCTCACCACGCCATCAGCCTGGTTGATCTCCACGACCTCGGCACCGAACAGGAACGAACCGCCCAACGCCTCGGCGCCGCGTTGCAGATTGTGGCAGGAGAGCTGCGGGTCGGAGACGTACCCAGCCTGGCCCGTGAAGATCGCGCCGGTGATCGAGCCGATGGCGTCCTTCCAGAACGCCGGATCGTCCGGCCGGGTCGGCGGGCCGTAGAGGCCGAGGTCGAAGTACGGGAACCGCTCAGCGAGCTCGTCGAGGTCGAGTGTCTCGAAGGGAATGTCGAGCTGCTCCCAGAGCGACTTCACTCGGTGGGCGTGCCCGTCATCGTCGGTCATGAGGACGAGCTGGCCGACCTCGTGGTAGTCGATCAGTCCGAGCTCGTCCTCGGCGCCGATGTGGTTGGTCCAGTCCAGCCAGTACTGGGCGCCCTCCCACGAGAAGTTCACGCCGGCCGCGGTCGAATAGCTGAAGCGGACGATCGCACACGAGTTGATCGTGGAACCGGCACCGGCCGCGCTCGCCTTGTCCACATTGATGGTGCGATGGCCGCGGCGGGACAGCTCGAGCGCAAGCCCGCACCCGATCACACCCGCGCCGATGATGACGATGTCTGCCTCTTCGCTCATGCGCGAACGCTACCCACTTCTGGACACTTGTGTCCAGGATTGCCACGGGCCAGAATCGCCCGGTGTCTGAAGCCAACATCGTCGTCATCGGCGCCGGGATCATCGGGGCGAGCGTGGCGTACCACCTCGCCGACATGGGCGTGGACGGTGTTGTGGTCGTGGACAAGGGCGACCTCGACGAGAACGACGGGTCGACCTCTCACGCGCCCGGCGGCCTTCGGACACTGACCGGGTCGAACTTCTTCACCACGCTCGGGCGAGCGAGCCGCGACCTGTACGACGCGCTGCCACTCGCCGAGCCCGGCGTCGATCAGTTCTACCGGGTCGGCATGATCGAGATCGCCAACACGCCCGAGCGGGTGGCGGCTCACCAACGCCTGGCCGACATCGGGCTGAGCCAGGGCATCGAGGCGACGATGGTCTCGCCCCGGGAGATCGCCGACATGCTCCCGCTGGTCGACACCGCGACTATCGCCGGCGGCATCACCATCCCGTCGTCCGGCGTGGTCAACACGAGCCTGCTCGCGACGTCGATGCGCCAGGTCGCCGAGGCAACCGGACGGGCTCGCTTCGTCGGCCACTGCGCGGTGTCCGACATCGAGGTGACCGATGGACGCATCACTGCGGTCATCACCGACGGCGACGAAGGTCGCATCACCTGCAACCAGGCGATCGTGTGCACGAACATCTGGGCCCCGCTCCTCGCGGAGAAGACGGGCACCCCGATGCCACTCTTTCCGGGCGAGCACCAGTACATCTACACCTCACCCGTGCCCGCGCTCGAGGATCTAGCGGCGGCTGAGGTCGCCATGCCGGTCACGGCGTTCGACGACCTCTCTATCTACTTCCGCCAGCACGGCGACCACATCGGGATCGGCAGCTACGACCACCCGGCTCGGCTGGTCGATCCCCGGAATCTGCCTCCCACCGCCAAGCTGCCGTTTACGCCGGACGACTTCGCCGGCGCCTGGACGAAGATGCGCCACCACATGCCGGCGCTCGAGGAGTCCGAGATCGCCGAGGGGTTCAACGGCATGTTCTCGTTCACCGTCGACGGCCACCCGATCATGGGCGAGACGAACGTCAAGGGCCTCTGGGCATCGATCGGCGCCTGGCTCTCATTTGCCAGCGAGGTCGGCGCGGTGATGGCCCGCTGGATGACGACCGGCGACCCGGGGATGGACGTCACCCCGGCCCACATCGATCGCTTCCATCCCCATCAGACCAACCACGAGTTCGTCAGCCGCCAGGCCAGATACTTCTACGAGATCGGATTCGAGGATCTTCATCCGAGCGCCGTTGCGTCATCGGTGCGGGACCTGCGACACGCGCCGTACCACCAGCGCCTCGTGGATCTCGGCGCCGAGTTCGTGCCGATCGCCGGCCAGGAGACGCCGCTCTTCTACGCGGCCAACGAACCGCTCGTCGCCAAGCACCGCGACGCCATTCCCGAACGCACCGGCTACGACGCCACGGGCTGGAGCCCGATCATGGGAGCCGAGCATCTCGAGCTACGAGCCAACGTGGGCCTCGTGGACTGGTCCGCCGGCATCGGCCCGATCGAGGTCTCGGGGCCCGGCGCGCTCGATCATCTGCAGTGGCTCTGCACGGCCGACATGGACATCGCCATCGGCGGAGTCGTCTACACGCTCACGCTCACCCCCTCCGGCGGCGTGGCCCGTGATCTCACGGTGACCCGGGTCGACGAGCAGACCTGGTGGATCCTCACCGGCAAGGGAAACCTGCCGGCCGAGATCGCCCACTTCCGCTCCGTGGCGCCCGACGACGACACCGTCATGTATCGCGACCGAAGCGAGGAGCTGATCCCGATCGGCCTTTGGGGACCGAACGCGCGGGCGGTACTCCAATCGGTGACCGAGGTGGACTGCTCGAACGAAGCGTTTCCTTGGTACACCGCGCAGCAGATCGGCATCGGCCGGGCGCCGGTGACTGCCGTGCGAATCTCCTACCTCGGTGAACTCGGCTGGGAGCTCTACGTCGCGCCGTCGCTCGCGCTGCACGTGTGGGACACCCTCTGGGACGCGGGGCGGCCGTACGACATGCCCGCGGTCGGTGCCCAGACCGTCCTCTCGACTCGCATCGAGAAGGACTATCGGCTGTGGGGATCCGACGTCACCCCCGATCAGACCCCCGCCGAGTGTGGGCTCACGTCGACCATGGACAAAGGGAAGGACTTCCTCGGCAAGGAGGCCGCCCTCGCCGCGCCGATCCGCACGCGGGTCGTCACCCTTCGTTTCGATCACGACGACTCGATCGTCTACGGCTGGGAGCCCGTGATGATCGGCGACGACGTCATCGGCAGGATCGCCGGCGGCGAATACGGCTACAACGTGGGGGCATTCCTGGCCCACGCCGTGGTCGACGCCGACCGCGCCACCCCTGGCACCCAGGTAGAGGTGATCCGTACGGGCGTGCGCTACTCAGCGGCGATCGTCGCCGGCCCGCAGTTCGACCCCGAGTCCGCCCGCCTAAAATAGGCGACGGCGGATCGCCATGCGACTAGCGGCCTTCGAAGTTCGGGTCGCGCTTCTCCGAAAACGCGCGAAGCCCCTCGCGGAAGTCGCCCGTCCTCGACGACAGCTCCAGAGCCATGCTCTCGGTCTCCAAGGCATCGTCGAGCGTGCCGGAAAGGGCACGCTCGATGCCCCGCTTCGTGAGACCGATGGCGACGGTGGCGCCACCACGCAACTCCTCGACGAGCTCCGCGACCGTCGCGTCGAGATCGTCGTCGGGGACGGCGCGGTGGATCATTCCCCACTCAGCCGCGTCGCTGCCGCCGATCGGGCGACCGAGCATGAGGAGCTCCTTCGCTCGAGCGATCCCGACCAGGCGGGGTATCAACCAGGTCGCACCGCTGTCGGGTGTGAACCCTCGACGAACGAACGGGAGCCAGAGCGAGCTGGACTCCGTGGCGACGGTGAAGTCCGCAGCCAGCGCGATCTGACAACCCAACCCGGCAGCCCATCCGCGGACGGCGCACAGGACCGGAAGTTGGACCTCCCGCAGCAGCGAGATGAGCCGGTGCGCCTGCAGTGGTGTGCGGCGCTGAATGCTCCCGGTTCGAGGCTTCGGTTCACCCTCGCGGTTGACCGCCACCCAATCAGCCCCCGAGCAGAAGTTCTCGCCGTTGCTACGAATGAGGACCGCTCGAAGCGAGTCGTCGGTCGCTGCCGCCTCGAGCGCATTCACCATCCTCAGCTGGTCGACCGGGCGAAGCGAACCCATCCGGTCGGGTCGGTCGATCACGATCTCGAGCAGACCATCTTCGACAGAGACGACGACCTCGGCCCCGTTCTCGTCCCCGTCGTCCCCGTCTTGGTCCATTTCATCGCCCATGGGGAGCGATTCGATCACATCTGCTGCCCTGGCTCCACTACTCGACCCAACGAGATCGAGAGGCAAACCAGAGCACCATCACGACGGCGTCGAGTAGGCCCAGACGAGCGATGTCAGCAGCCGCGGCAGTGATCAGCTGGCGAGCACGCCGGCCAGCACTATCCCTCGGGCAGTCCACGCCACGGTCCTGACCCAGTTGCTCACGATCAACGTTGCTGGCAGAACCATTTGGCCGCCACGCTTAGACACCCCGGTAGACCGACACCTTGGCATGAAAACTACAAAGGCCCGGAAACACTGAGTTTCCGGGCCTTCTCGTTGGTGGCGGGGGCGGGATTTGAACCCGCGACCTTCGGGTTATGAGCCCGACGAGCTACCAGACTGCTCCACCCCGCGACTGAGGAAGCTACCGGCCGGGCGGCATTCCGACAACCTGCCGGACGTCCCCGCGGGGACGTTTTGCGCTCCGGAGACTGTCATACCCCATCAGTAGTTTTGACTGAAACGACAACGAAAACGACGCACGAAGAGACACGGTCATGACCGACATCCCACTCGAACGGTTGGAGACGGAGATCAGGTCGTCGGCGGGCAACATCGCGGCCGCGACGGCGCAGTTGCTGGGGTGGATCGCCGAGTACGACCGCCGCGAAGGTTGGGCCCAGTGGGGCGCCCGTTCGTGCGCGGAATGGATGTCGTGGAAGTGCGGTGAGTCGCTCCACACCGCCAGGGAGAAAGTACGGGTGGCCCGCGTGCTCGCCGAGCTGCCGGCTACGGCCGCGGCGTTCGCTGCTTGTGAGCTGTCCTACAGCAAGGTCCGTGCGATCACTCGGGTTGCGACGCCGGCCGACGATCAGGACTAGCTCGTGCAGGCCCGCGACGCAACCGGCGCCGAGCTCGACCGGCTCGTTGCGGCCGTCGCCGGCTCGCTCGAGGAAGACGATCCTCGCTCGGCGTTCGAGCGGCGGCGTTGTGTTCGTTCAGACGGGAACGGCGGAACCAGCCGTTTGAAGGTCGACATGCCGACCGACATGGTCGCCACGATCGTGGCCGCGGTAGAGGTGGTCGCGACACAGATGGTCGATGAAGCGGTATCAGGGTCCGATCGGCCCCGGCGTGAAGTGATCGCCGAGCGAGGCGGACTCGGGGCCATCCGAGAACTGCTCGATGATCTTGATCCGACCCGCGGACACGCTCAGTCGATGTTCGACTCGCTCGAGGCCCTTGCGAAGTTGCTCGGCCCATTCCTGCGATAAGTGCCCGACTCGTCGGACGTGCCGACCAGCAACGCGGAATTGACACTTACGGTCAAGGCCGCCGCCGATCACAATTGTAGATTCGAGGCATGGATAAGGTACTTGTAACTGGTGCAACCGGATATGTAGGTGGCCGGCTCGTTCCTGCGCTATTGGACGCTGGGCACGACGTCAGGTGCATGACACGAGCCCCCAGCCGACTCGAGCTCGACCCGTGGCGGGACCGGGTCGAAGTCGTCGCCGGCGATGTCCTCGACGAGTCATCGCTCGTGGCTGCGTTGGATGGATGCGACTACGCCTACTACCTGGTGCACTCCATGGGAGCTGCAACCGACTTCAAGTCCGCTGACCGCGAGGGCGCCGAGAATTTCGCCCGGGCAGCCGGAGCCAATGAGCTCAAACGGATCTTCTACCTCGGCGGCCTCGGGTTGGACAGCGACGACCTGTCCGTTCATCTGGCGTCGCGGCACGAGGTGGGCGATGTTTTGGCAGCGGGCCCAACCGCTGTAAGCGAGCTTCGTGCAGCGGTGATCATTGGGGCAGGGTCGGTGTCATTCGAGATGTTGCGATATTTGACCGAAGTGCTTCCAGCGATGACGACGCCTAAGTGGGTGCGGTCACAGTGCCAACCAATCTCGATACGCGACGTTCTTCGAGCGCTCGTCTCGGTACTGGACCGAAGCATCGAACAAGCATCGAACGACAACGCGGTAATCGAGATCGGCGGGCCAGACGTGCTCTCCTATCAGGACATGATGCAGACCTACGCTGAGGTGGCGGGGCTGAAGCGGCGGCTCATCATCCCGGTGCCGGTGTTGAGCCCTGGCTTGTCGTCGCTATGGATCGGCCTCGTGACGCCTGTTCCTTCGGGGGTCGCCCGGCCCCTCGTGGACAGCCTCAAGCACGATGTCCTCGTCGAGGACCCATCAGCGTTTGCGGCTCTCGTCCCCGATCCGATGCCATTCCGAGAGGCAGTAGAGATCGCCGTGGCGCGTTATGCCGACGGCGAGATCGCTACTCGCTGGAGTGACGCCGACTCCAGTCCAGCTCTGCCGATTCCTTCTGACCCGGACTGGGCCGGCGGGAGCGTCCTCACCGACGCAAAGACCGTACAGACCGACGCGCCGCCCGAAGATGTGTTCTGGGCGGTGAGCCGCATAGGGGGAGAGGTCGGCTACTACACGTCGAACTGGGCCTGGGTCGTTCGCGGCTGGCTCGACTCAGCAATCGGCGGCGTCGGCCTGCGACGGGGGCGCCGCCATCCCGAGATCCTGCACGAAGGCGAAGCGCTGGACTTCTGGCGCGTGAGCAAGATCGAAAAACCGAACCGGCTGCTGTTGCGGGCAGAGATGAAGTTGCCGGGAGAAGCGTTTCTCGAGTGGATCGTCACCGAAACCGATGAAGGCACAGAACTCGCACAGACTGCCTACTTCGCGCCGCGAGGCCTCTTCGGCCGTCTCTATTGGTACAGCCTCCTTCCGTTCCATGGCCTGATATTCGGACCGATGGCACGAAAGATCGCTGAGACCGCAGCTTCCCGACGAGTTCCAACGCGAACCGACCACACCGGCTCTGGACACGGCCGCGGTGTGGTCCGGCAATGACCAAATCGCCGTGTCGTCGCCTGACCGACTTCGGTCCAGATTTCGTCAACCAGCTGTGGCGGGTAGTGAACGACGACGTGATGGGTGGCCAATCCACCGGCCGACTGTCGTTCGACGCGGGGACCTTGCTCTTCGAGGGCGAGATCAATACCGACGGCGGCGGGTTTTCATCGGCGCGGCTACCGCTCGAACCGCAGACGCTCAGCGGCCACGCCCGCATCGAATTGCGAGTGCGACCCGACGACCGCTCCTACACGGTGATGTTCGACGATAACTGTCCCGCTCGCGCCCGCCGCGTTTCGCACCGAGCTCCGATCGGTTTTAGGACACCCGGAGAATGGCAAACCGTTTCGGTTCTGCTCAATGACCTATACCCCGCAGCCCTCGGCAAACCCATCGAGGAGCTCCCATTTCGCAGGGACCTAGCCACCCGGATGGGATTCATGATCAGCGACGATGTCGACGGACCCTTCCGTCTAGAGATCGACTGGATAGACCTCTGTCCACAGTGACACGATCGGTCTGAGGGTCGCCGTTGCGCGACATGACGGCCGTGACGAGCGGCGAGACCTGGACCGGGCCTACTCGATCAGGGTGTTCCCAAAGATCTGCCACGCAAGCACGCTCTTGGCCACGAAACTCAGCACGATGTAGGTGCGTTCGCCGTGGAGATAATCGGTCCACTTCCCCACCCGGCGGTACTGCAGCCACTGGTTGATGGCGAAGCAGTTGAAGAAAAGGAAGATCGTCACGATGATCCCGTAGACGAACCCAGGCGGACCCTGCGCGCCTTCCTGGGAGAGGTTGAAGATCAAGGCGCCCACAATCGCAGCCCACGGCCCGATGCCGGCCACACACCCAAACCAGAACGGGCTCCACCATGTGTCCCCATCGGGATCGTTGACCATCTCCATGATCCAACCAAACAGGATCATCGACGCATTGGCGAAGCCAATCGCGGTCAGGGCTGCGATGTCGGTGATACCCGTCGTCAAAGCGATGAGCACCATCATCAACGTCGACGAGAGGGCGTACTCGACCCAACGGAACCTGTTACGTCCGCGCTCGAGCTCTCCGCGGTACTGACCGTAGGCGGGGCCGGCAATCAAGAAGTGGAACAGCGCCGAAAGCAGCGAGAAGGATGCGACCGCCCAGGCGAGCGGGACGCTGAACAACTCGATCAGCACCCCCTCGGAGAGCTCGGTTCCTGGAGGGCCACTTATGTTGAAGCCGCTCACCGGCAAGCTGAAGCTGCGATCGCCGATAGCGACCATCACCATTGCGGTCACTAGGTGCAGGACTCCGGCGGCAACGTTGAGTCGCCGCAGCTTGCCGGCCCGACCGGTTGGCAGATCCACAACGACGCGGTCGAATTCGAGAGTTGTCACTCGGTAAGCCTGCCATCGTTCGACCCGCGTCGAGGCACCCAGCCACGACATTTTGGGTCGGCCCTGCTGGCCAATACAGGGACCGATACGGCCGGCTGTCTTTCGATCATGGGACGCTGATTCTCTCGTGTGAGATCACCATCGACGATGGCGGCTTCTCATCGTTACGAGTGCCGCTCTATCCCGGAGTGCTCAAACCCTACGACTGGGTAGAAGTCTGAGGCTCGATCTCTGAGCCTGCGGTCACACGCAGCCCATTGGGCATCGAGCCACGGTATGAACCTGTCACCATCTGGAATCTCCGAGCGGCGAATGCGTGTGAGGTAGATGCGCACTGGCTCGTCGAATGGGATACGGGCGGGCGCCTTCGCGAGGCGTTGCAGCGATTCCAGGCCGACATGAGTTACGAGTACAAGATCAGCGTCGGGCGCGCCTCGCAGGAGAGCGGCGGTGCCGCCCGGCCGAACCGGTCCCAGAATCTGCAGAGGCCGCACCATCGCCATCCGGTCGGGGTCACGAGCTTCGATGCGGAGCATGATCGAGCGCTGGGCGAGCCGGGTCGACTCGAGGGCACATCGCTCCGCGAACCCACGGTCACCGCCCGCTACCCGGGCCGCGAGTTCGGGCCGCTGCGCGAGGTGCACGATCGACCAGCCGGCCGCGGCGAAGAGGTTCGACATCGAGCCGAGGTGCACCAGGGCGACGTCGTGGGCGATGCCGCGGATCCGCTCGTCGTCGTCCGCCCAGCGATCCACGATCGTGGCGAACATTCCGGGCACCGGGCCCGTGTCGTGGGCAGCCACGATCGATCTATAGGCGGCCGCGATCTCATCCAAGGCCGCTCGTTCCTCCGCATGATCGTTAGCCGCGATCTCGGCCGCGGCCTCCGGCGTGACGAACGCCGCCGATGCATCGAGCCGGTCCAGTGCATCGACGAGCGCCGTGAAGACGTCGCCCGCGGCCGCTCCCGGTCCACCCCGGCTTGCGAGACCGAACCGATGCCCGAGTCGGCGGGTCAGATCGAAGACGTCGATCTCGCCGGCATCGCCGAGCAATGCGACCTCCACGTCGAGCGCATCGCCGACGTTCGCCACGTAGGGCTCGGCCAACTCGCGGGTGAACATGTCGTGGGGAATGGTGCGCCGGTCGAAGAAGAGGTCCGCGGGCACCTTGCGGCTCAACATCCGCATGTCGGCGATGCCCTTGCTCGCGTCGGACTCCGCTATGTCGTAGAACGCCTTGACCCCCGAGGCGGAGAACACGAACAGGTATGTCATGGCGCCCGACTCGAGGGCGAACGTGTCGCCGAGCGCGGCACGGTCGGCCGCGATTGCGGCCGACCGGGTCATCGACGAGCGCGTCCCAGGGAAGCTGTGCCCGCCCGACCGGCGGCATCGGGTCGATCATGGCCGGCGGGAAGCGTTCAGAACGGGCGGTCGCCGATGACGGTGACCCGTTCCATGACGCGGTGCGCAGGGAAGAAGTCCGACGTCGCGGCGTGCTGCACGGCCCGGTTGTCCCACATGACGAAGGTGTCCGGTTCCCAGCGCACTCGGATCTGGACCGACGGATCCATCATGGCTTTCTCCATCCGGCGCAGGATTCGCTCGGAGTCATCCTGCTCCACGCCGTCGATATGGGAGACAAAAGCTCGATTCGTGTAGATGCCCCGGGCCCCGGTGTCGGGGTGGGTGCGGATGACCGGGTGGCGCTGGAGCGGGTATTTCGCTCGAACCTCCTCCACCTCGGCGGGATCGACGCGATCAGCGAACACTCGGGCGTAGTCGTGGATTGCGAAGAGATCATCGATCTCTTCCTTGAGCTCATCGGGAAGCCGCGCGTAGGCCGCAGTCGCATCGGAGAAGCACGTGTCGCCACCGATCTCGGGGATGATGCGGCCCCGCAAGATTGAACCCATGGACGGCTCGGCCCGCCAGGTCACGTCGGAGTGCCATTGCGACGCGACGAAACGCTTGTCCGTGTCGCCACCGGCTTCGAGCCGCACGATCTCCGGGTAGCCCTCGATGCCCTCGGTGAACGGATGCTCCTCGAGGTCGCCGAACAGCCGGCCGAATGTGATGTGATCCTTGATCGAGACGTGCTGATCGCGCAGGACGAGAACCTTGTGGTCGAGCCAGGCCTTACGCAGCTCCTCGGTAGTCGCGTCGTCCACCTTGGCCATGTCGACCCCGCCGACCTCGGCGCCGAAGAAGCCGTTCAGCTGGGTGATCTCGAGAGACATCGCTACTCCTAGAAGGGTCGTTCGCCGATGATGGTCACCCGCTCGACATGGCGAGTCTCGGGCCAGAAGTCGTTGGATGCCTGATGCTGGACCGCTCGGTTGTCCCACATGACGAACGTGTCGACGTCCCACTTCACGCGGCACTGCACGCTCGGGCTCATCATCGCCCGTTCGAGCACGTCAATCAGCCGCTCGCTCTGCTCCGGCTCCACGCCCTCGATATGGCTGACGAACGCTCGGTTCGTGTAGATCGAGCGCTCCCCCGTCTCCGGATGCGTCCGGATCACCGGGTGCCGGGCCGGCGGGAACTCCTTCTGCTTCTCCGCCCGCGCCTCCGGCGTGAGACGACGGCCGAAGGTGTTTGTGAAGTCGTGGATCGCATGGAGGTCGTCCACCTGCTCCTTCACCTCGTCGGGGAGACGCTGGTAGGCGGCGCCGGCATCGGCGAACGATGTGTCGCCACCGACCGGCGGGATCACGACGCCACGCAGGATCGAGCCCATCGACGGTTCCTGGCGCCACGTGACATCGGAGTGCCAGTTCGATGCCGAGTAGAGGCTCTCCGGCGTCGACTTGATCTTGACGATCTCCGGGTAGCCCTTCTTGCCCGTGGCGAACGGGTGGATCTCAAGCTCGCCGAAGCAGCGTCCGAAGGCGATGTGCTCTTCGACTGTGATGTGCTGATCGCGCACGACGAGCACCTTGTGATCGAGCCACGTCTTCTTGAGCTCGTCGATCATCGAGTCGGTTGGGTTCGCGAAGTCAGCGCCGGCGACTTCCGCGCCGAGCGTTCCCGTCAGCGGATGGCATTCAATTCCCATTCGTCCTCCAGAGTGACACGATCAAGGTATGAGCGCATCACCGCTGCGAACCGAACGCACGATTCTCATGCCGCTCAGCACCGACGATCTCGATGAGGTCGGCGCGCTCTACGGCGACGATGCCGCGATGGAGTACGTGGACGGCGGGGTCCGCACCCGTGGCCAGACCAAGTCGGCGCTGGCCGCGTCGGAACGCTGCTGGCGCGCCGAAGGCTGGGGGCTCTGGGCCATCCGCGACGCAGAGACCGGCGGGCTCATCGGCGAATGCGGCCTTCAGCATCTCTTCGAGTTCGACGGGGCGCCGATCGAGTTCGGATTCACGATCACCAAGCGGCACTGGGACAACGGCTACGCGACCGAGGCCGGGCACGTGATCATCCTCGACGCCTGGGAGCGATACTCCGGCGACCTGATCCACGCCGTCTGCCATCCGGACGATGCGGCGAGTGCCGCCGTACTTCACAAGCTGGGCTTCCGCGAGGTCGGACCGCGGATGATCCATAGCGTGACCCAACGGCTCTGGGAGATCCAGCGCATCCGGTAAGCGCCGGGTAAGAGGGATCACAGCTTCCTCACGCGCTGCTCGCGGACAGATCGCACGCGACGCGCACCGTGAGGGACATGTTCCCCCGCATGTTCCCCTCAAGGCCATCGATTCGGGGCGTGTCGCTCATGGCGTGTAGCTAGCAATACCAGGCTGATTGTGCGAGTCTCACGGCCATGGACCGACGACGATTCTTGCAAGCTGGCGTATTCACTGCCGGTGGCACTGCCGCCATCCCCCTTCTCACCACTGCCGCCGGGGCACAAACGGCAGGCACGAGCCCCTACGGTTCGATCGAAGATGTCGCGCCCGACGAGAACGGATTGATACTTCCCGAGGGCTTCACCTCGAGAGTTGTTGCCGTCGCTGGCGAGACGGTGGGCGAAACCGATTTCGAGTGGCACATCTTCCCTGACGGCGCGGCCACGTTCGCTCAAGAAGACGGCGGCTGGATTCACACGGTCAACAGCGAGGTGTTCATCGCCGGCGCGGCTGGCGTCAGCGCGATCCGCTACGACGCCGACGGCAACATCGTCGATGCCTACGAGGTGCTCCGGGGCAGCAGTTCCAACTGCGGCGGCGGCCCCACACCCTGGGGCACATTCCTCTCCGGTGAAGAGGTGTTCGCCACAGGCGGATTCCTGTGGGAATGCGACCCGACCGCGGCCACCGAACCGCAGGCCCGGGCAGCGATGGGAATCTTCCCCCACGAAGCCGCGGCGGTCGATCCCGTGCGAGAGCACGTCTACGAGACCGAGGACATGCCGGACGGTCGCCTCTACCGCTTCACGCCTGACGCCTACCCAGACCTCGGCGCCGGACTCCTCGAGGTGTGTGCGGTCGCCGACGACGGATCCGTGACGTGGATCGAGGTGCCCGACCCCTCCGCGGCAGATACACCGACCCGGCTCCAAGTCGAAGCCTCAACCGCCTTCCTCGGCGGTGAAGGAATTTGGTACTTCGAGGACTGGATCTTCTTCTCGACGAAGTTCGACAACAAGATCCACGGCATCGACATCGTGAACCAGACGCACACGTTGCTGTACGAAGCAAACCCTGATGATGTTGCCGCTGGCACCGCCGTTCTATCCGGTGTCGACAACCTCACCGTGGACGAGGGCTCCGGCGATATCTTCGTCGCGGAGGACGGCGGCAATATGGAAGTCGTGATCATCACACCCGAGGGGGAAGTCGCTCCCTTCGTGCGGGTGACCGGTCAGGACAACTCCGAGATCACCGGCCCTGTGTTCAATCCGGCCCGCGATCGGCTCTACTTCTCGAGTCAGAGGGGGCCGTCGATCAAGCCGATCGGCGACATCAACCCGGCGATGGTCACTGAAGACATGTTCGGCGGCGTCACCTACGAGGTCACCGGTCCGTTCCGAGGCATCGTCGAGGCACCGCCGGAAACGACGACCACAACCGAGGCACCGCCGGAGGAGGCGACCACCACGGCAGCGCCAACAACCGCAGCGACTTCGCCGACTACCACGATCGCTCAGATCGGCAATCAGTCGGGGGACGACGATGACGACAGCAGCACCGGTCTCATCGTCGGCGTCGGCGCCGCTGCAGTGCTCGTCGCTGGCGCGGGCATCGTTGGGCTGCGCCGTCGAGGTCAGGCCTGAAAATAGGGCCGCTCGCCGTCAACGGCGATCCGTCGAACATTCCCCGCAACATCGAGCGAATCGGATCCCACTCCTCATCGCTGAGGCCCAAGACACTGCGCGTCGTGCTCGATCCGTCGCAGTAAGCGGGTTGCCCGATGACGGGATGCGTGCGCACGACCGGGTGTACTACGGCAGGGTACGCGCCGCGAATCCTCGCTCCGAGTCCCTTCACCTCCGACTTTCTTTCGACTGTCTCGCAGAAGTCAGGCCAACACGTGTGTTGATGCCCTGAGCGACTTGGCCTGACGCACGCTGCTTGCAGCACCCCGGCGTCGGCCACAAGTACGGTCTGCCCATGACCTGGTGGATATGGGCCCTTCTTGTGGTCGGCGCCGCTCTCGCGCTTTTGGCGCTCTACGACGTCACGCAAAAGAAGCATGCGATCCTGCGCAACTTCCCGGTAGTCGGCCATCTTCGCTACGCTCTCGAGAAGGTCGGCCCCGAGCTTCGGCAGTACATCGTCACCGACAACGACGAGGAGCGCCCGTTCAGCCGGGACCAGCGACGCTGGGTCTACTCGTCGGCCAAGGGCGAGAACTCCTACTTCGGGTTCGGCACCGATAACCGGACCGACATCGTCGGCTACCCGATCTTTAAGCACAGCGCATTTCCGATCGTGGCCGAGAAGGACGACAACAGCACGCTCCCGGCCGCAAAGGTCGTCGGCGCTCGGACGGGTCGACCGGGGGCGTTCCGGCCGGCGTCGATCGTCAATATCTCGGCGATGAGCTTCGGGTCCCTCAGCGGCCCCGCGATCCAGGCGCTCAACCGGGGTGCCGTGTTGGCCGGTTGTCTCCACAACACCGGCGAGGGCGGGATCAGCGACCACCATCGCCTGGGCGGCGACCTTGTGTTCCAGATCGGGACCGGCCTCTTCGGGGCCCGCGATGCCGACGGGCAGTTCTCGATGGACGTCCTGCTGGAATCGATCGCTGACACCCCGGTGCGGTCGATCGAGCTCAAACTCAGCCAGGGCGCCAAGCCGGGCCTCGGCGGGGTGCTTCCTGCCGAGAAGGTGACAAAGGAGATCGCTGCTGCCCGGGGCGTGCCCGTCGGAGTAACCGTGCGCAGCCCGAGCCGCCATGCCTCGTTCGATGACGTGCCCGGGTTGGTCGCCTTCGTCGAGTCGATCGCTGAAGCTACGGGTCTGCCCGTCGGCATCAAGTCAGCCGTGGGTGATGCCGGGTTCTGGCTCGAATTGGCGAGCGAAATGGCAACCGACGGGCGGGGTCCGGACTTCATCACCGTCGACGGTGGAGAGGGTGGCACTGGCGCGGCGCCCCTCGTCTTCTCCGATCACGTCGCGCTGCCCTTCCGCGACGCGTTCCCGGTGGTGTTCAACGCGTTCGCCGAGCGCGACATACACCACGACGTCGTGTTCGTCGGCGCCGGCAAGCTCGGCTTCGTTCCGGACGCGGCGATCGCGCTCGCCATGGGCGTTGATGTCGTCGCAGTCGGGCGGGAGGCGATGCTCGCGGTCGGGTGCATCCAGGCGCAGAAGTGCCATACCGGCCACTGTCCCACCGGCGTGGCCACGCAGACGCGGCGATTGACGCGGGGCCTCGACCCCACCGACAAGGCCGAGCGAGTCGCCAGCTACATCCGCGCCCTCCGCCACGATCTGCTCTCGCTCTCGCACGCGATCGGGGTCGTCCATCCGAGCCTCGTGCGGCTCGATCAGATCGCGCTGCGGACCTCCGACGGCCGGATGGCTGATGCCACGACCGCGTTGCCCGCGGATCCTCGGTGGTTCACCGACGAGCGCCGCGACCGGTTGGCCGCCGCCCTCGCAGGCTGACGTTCAGCTCCAGTTGCCCGGGTCGGCAGGATCGCCGCCGGACTCGATGTTGGGGAACTCTGGATCCGGGGTGACGAAGTCGTCGGCCGACGGCCAGATGCCGGCCTCAGCCGCGGTACTCGCCCGTTGGTGGCCACCCTCGCCCCATTGGACATAGGCGAGAATCGCTTCGGCGTCGGCGAACGCCTGGCCGGTGTAGAGCGCCGCCTCACCGCTCGCACGATCGAGCCCGCCCCATCGCTGGGCCGCGACATCGGTGGACGCGCCCGCGGCGAGCACGCCGCCGTCGACGATGCCGCCGAGATCGAGATAGTTCGGCCACTGACAGAGGAAGATCCCATTGAGGTCGACGTCCTCGTCACCGTTGTTCACGATCGTGACCGAACCGGTGTCACCGAATGCCACCGACGAGATCTGCAAGTCGACCAGGGCAACGCCCTCGTCCGGGATCGGCTGGGTGGTCCCGGGGATCGTGGTCGTGGTGGTCGTGACCTCGTCGTCGGGCAATGGCTCGACGTCATCGGACGAACTGTCGTCCGAACAGGACGCGGCGACAATGGCGAGGACTGCCAGCAGCGCGAACAGACGGCGAAGACGGGGGGTCAACGAGAACCTTGTTGACGAATACATTGAATGCCTCCAGGCGGGGGGAACTGTCTCAACGGTAGTCGGGGGATCGAACGTCGATTGGCCACCGCACGCGACCTCGGGCCCCTCCGATAGGAGAGGCCCGAGTCACGAGGGTCCGATGGGAGCCGCCGCGCTCCTCACCGGAATTCTCAGACCGCCGCCCAAGAACTGTTTTGTTGATGGATTCATTGTGTCGGGATCGAACACAACTCACCGTCAGCCTGCGGACACCCAGTGCGTCAGCTGCCGGACACAGCGGCCACATTGCCGTCCAAGACCGAGAATCAGGACCAGAACACGCCGTACGGCGGCAGCGCGAGGACGGGATAGATCGGCCGGTCCGTGACCGCAAAGCGCCAGCCATCGCCGATCTCCACCTGAACCGGCGTGTCGCGAAGGTTGACGACCACGAGTGACCGCTCGTCCTCCGAGGCGCGCTCGATGGCGACGACTCCCTCCGGGGCCTCGAGCACCTGCTGCATCGACGCCGGATCGAACGCCGTAGTGCGGCGCCGGGATTCCAGCAGCGCGCCGATCGTCGAACCGGCCGAACTCCCCGCAACCTCGCCCAGGAAGTGGACCGGCGACGCATAGCGCCCTCGGTTCAGGTCACGCCCGCTGCCCGACGCCGACGCCCGCCCAACATCGTTCACCGCCATGGTGAGCGAGTGCGCGTAGAGCAGCGGCACGCCGACGAGCGCAAGCATCACGGCGTGCGAAGCGGCATGGCGGGCCTGCGCCATCTGCTCGTCGACACCGGCCCCACAGAGCGAGAACCACGTGGCGGCGAGCTCGTAAGGCTCCGCTCCGTCCGCCGTCGACGCCTCGTTGACCACGCCCCCGACAGAACGGCAGCGCTGCGCGAGCTCGTCGATCTGCGCGTCGCTCAGCCAGCCGCGGGCGGGACGGACGCCGACGCCGTCGTGGCTGGCGAGGAAGTTGAGAAAGGTCCCGTTCTCGGGCGGATCGACGGACCGCAGCCAGGAAACGATCGGCCTCGTGTCACCGGTCTGCACGGCGTGGAGCATCAAGGGCGCCAGTGGGAACTGGTACACAGCGTCGGCCTCGCGGGCGGCGGCCGTCCCGAAGTAGGCGACGTTGTCCACGTGGGGAACGTTCGTCTCCGTGATCAAGACGATGCCCGGATCGATGTCGTCCAGCACGCTGCGCAAAATCGCGACGAGCGAATGCGTCTCCGGCTCGTGAATGGACGCCCGACCCGGCTCCTTCCAGAGATAGGCCACCGCATCCAGCCGGATGGCGTGGGCGCCATGCTCGACGTACTTGAGAAGCGCCCGCACGACATCGAGCAGCACGGCGGGAGTGCGGTAGTCCAGATCGACTTGGTCCGGTCCGAAGGTCGCCCACACATCCACTGCGTCGCCGCCTCGCCGCAGCCCAACCGTAGGTGCCCCCGGACGGGGCCGCACGACCGCGCCGAGGTCGGCGTCGCCGGGAACGGCTCGGAAGTAGCCATCGCGGTTCGGATCGCCGGAAAGCCACTCCCCGAACCACGTTCCCTGAGCCGAGACATGGTTGATCACCGCGTCGGCCATGAGCCTGTGGCGGGTCGCGAGCGCTGTCACGTCCTCCCAGGACCCGAACGCCGGATCGACCACGTCGTAGTCCTGGACCGCGAACCCACCGTCGCTGGACGACGGATGAAACGGCAGGACGTGGACGCCGTTGATCCCCGGGGAAAGTGCATCAACCACCTCACCGACAGAGCCGAGACCGTCGGGTCCGAACTGGTCCGGATACGCGATCAGCCAGGCGTCGGCCTCGGTCAACCGGCTCGACGGTGCGGCGCGGCGGTTCGCGACAACCAGCGCATCGATCTCGTCCGCCAGGCTGTCCGCCGCGTCGCCGTACAGCCGACGCAGAAGATCGCGACGGTCGGTCAGCTGTCGACCTCGCCCGGATCGACCGGCTCCGGCGTCGCATCGAGCTCCTGATAGATCTCGAAGAGCTCCATCATCCGCTCCTGCGCTTCGCCGAACGCCGCCCAGTCAGGCGGATCCTCGGCAAGAGCGGCGGAGCTCGCATCGAACTCGGAGGATAATTCCGCGAGCACCTCGTCGATGGTGGCCGGCTCGTCGATGGTGGCCGGCTCGTCGTCGTTGTCCGGCGGTTGCTGATCGCCGTTGTTGACCGGCGGTGTGGGCGCGTCGTCCCCAGCCGGCACGGCGAGAATGTCGCTGAACTCCTCGCCGGGGAACAACGCCTCGAGCGCGAGTTCGAACGTGTTGCCGAGTGCGAGCTGCTCGCCCTCGCCGACGGAGACGATGACGCTCTCGAGGGTGGGCACGCTCGTGCCCTCGGCCGCGACGTAGAGCGAGCGAACCCACAGGATCGAGTTGTCGATCGGCAAGAGGATGAGGTCGCTGAAGACCACCTCGGAGCCGTTCGTGTTCAACAGCGTCAACTTGGAGGCGATGTCCTGATCTTGCGCGATGCCGGTGGCGACGAGGACGGGGCCGGGGGCCTGCAACGTGTTGAGCGTGTAGCTGACCATGCGGCTCGTGCCGTCAGGGCGCGCTTCCGCCACCATGAACGCCTGCAGCTCCCGACGATTGTCGTTCTGCTCGTCGATCGGGACGAAGGAACGCAGCGTCACATAGGACGCCTCGTCCTCGCCGGGGAGGTTGAGCAGCGTGTAGTACGGGTTGACCCGCTGCTCGCGGGTGGTCTCCACACCGAACTCGTCGACGGATGTCTCCGACGTGCCGCCGGCGACGACCGTGCGGCCCGGATCCTGCGCAACGGCCCAGGCCTCGGTGCCGATGATGAAGGCCTCGGGGGCCTCCACCTGGTAGCGGGCGTACATGCTGGTCTGCACCCGGAACAGGTCCTGCGGGTAGCGCAGATGATCCCGCAGTGTCGCCGGCATCTCCTCGAAGTCGGTGAAGAGCTCGGGGAAGGCGCCGCGCCAGGCATCGATGATCGGATCGTCGACCGGCATGACGTAGAAGGTCACCGTGCCGTCGTAGCTGTCCACGACCGCCTTCACGGAGTTGCGGACGTAGTTGAAGCTGCCGCCCGAGAGGCCGCCCTCGTCCAGTCGGCCGTTCTCGCTGCGCTGGCTGTAGGGGAAGCGGTCCGTGGTCGTGTAGGCATCGATCACATAGACCATGCGGCCATCGACGACCACCGGATAGGCATCGGCGTCGAATTTGAGGAACGGCGCCAAGGCGGCGACGCGATTCTGCACGTCGCGGTTGTAGATCACCTTCGTGTCGCCGTCGACGAAGCTCGAGATCAACGGATCGATCTCGCTGAAACGCAACGCGAATGCGGCTTTGCGCAGGAACGAGCCCATCTCGACGCCACCGGTGCCGGTGTAGGTGAACGGCTCTTCCTGATTCGTCTCGCTGTCGACGTAGTCGATCTCGGTGACGTTGGTGTTGACGAGGGCGTAGCCGCCGAGATCCTCACCGTGGTAGATCTGCGGCTGGTCGAGCACCGTCTCGACGGAGTCGTCGACCGAGACCGGAAGCCCCGAGACCACGAAGTCCGGGCTGCCCTCAAGTGTCGTGGTGTTGGCCGTCGCCATCGCGAGGCCGTATCCGTGGGTGAGGCGCACGTGCTGGCGCTCCCAGCTGAGCCCGCCCTCGAGCTCCAGCTCGCGCGCACCGAGGATCACTTGCCGCAGTTCGCCGTCGATCACGTAGCGATCCGTGTCGAGGGAGTCGGGGTCGAACCGGTAGAAGTTGCGCTCGGTCTGCTCGCGTTCGAACGTGGGCTGGACGGCAACCGGGTCGAGCAATCGAGCGTTGCGGATCGTGTCGGCGTTGCTACGGACCTGGTCCGCGGTGAGCTCGTTCTCGTACGCGAACTCCTGATCGTCCACGCCATCCAGGCCGAACGCGATCCGCGTCATCCTGATGTTGTGTTCGACGAACTCGGCTTCTCGCGCTGTCTCGTTCGGCGCCACCTGGAAGCGCTGCACGAATGCCGGGTAGATGCCGCCGACCACGATCGCAGTGAACGCCCAGAGCCCGACGGCGAGCACCGGCATCGTCCACCCGCGTAGACGCAGGTTGATCACGAGCAGCACAACGGCGGCAAGCGAGATCGCGAACAGGAGATTCAGTGCCGGCAGCTGCGCGTTGATGTCGGTGTAGAGCGCACCGTCGACCACACCGCGATCCGAGATGGTGAGCGCGTAGCGATCGAGCCAGTAGTCCGCGGCCTTGATGAGGGCCAGCACCGCCAGGATTGCAGAGAGGTGGACCTTGACGGTCGGCGTTGCCCGGCTGCCCGACACCGCCGTGATGCGGATGGAGCCGTTCAGGTAGTGGCTGATCGCCGTGATGATGAAGATGATGACGAAGGCGGCGAACGCCCACCCGACGACGAAGCTCAGGAACGGCAGCTGGAAGACATAGAAGCCGACGTCCACGCCGAAGTGAGGATCCTCGAGCCCGAAGTCCTGACGGTTCGTGAAGAGCAGCCACTCTTCCCAGTGCGATGGCACCCCTGCTGCTGCGACGAGAGCGAAGAGCAGAGCGACGCCCGTGCGGACGAGGCCCTTCCGGCCCGCGACGACGTCGTGGTATCGAGCGAGGAGCTCTTCTTCCGGCCCTGCCGGGCGGAATGTTGGGGCAGCCCGATCCGTCAGGAACAGATTGAGCCACATGAAGACGAAGAAGAGGCCGCCGAAGATCAGGGTGAGCGCAACCTTCGCACCGAGGATGCGGCGCCACACCGATGCCCGGTCGAGCGCGTCGAACCAAAGGTAGTCGGTGTAGAAGCCGGCGGTGCCCTGCAGCGACGCCGCGAGGAAGATCAGAACGACGACGGCGATGACCGCGATGACGCGACCACGCCCGCCCAGTCGGCCCCCATCAGAGCCGGGAAGATCATCAGTAGCGCGCATCGGTTACAGGATATCGGCCGGTCAGACCGTGGCGGAGTCGAGCGCCGTAATTCAGTCGGCGAACTCGAGCCAACAGGTGCACCCGGGATGCGACGGGGGATGCTTGTCCCCCGTCGGGAAGGTGCTCCCAGCCTTGACCGCGCCCTCCAGCTCGTTGTCGGCACAGTCCGGACCGCAGGGCCCGTCCGTCGCCACCCGCCACTGGACGGAGCCCTTCGTGGCTGCGACGACCACCATCCCGTCGACGGCCACCGCAGCCGCGGCAGCGGCATCGACCAGGCGTCGGTCGCGCGACTCGCGGTAGAGCGCGCGCACCGTGTCGGAGAGTTCGTCGGCGTCATCGACGTGCTCGGCGACTTCGCGAAGGCGTTGGCGAACGGGCGCGAGCGCGAGCGCGTCGATCTGCCCGAACGCAGCGGCGAGCCTGGATCGCTTGGATCCGCCCAGCTCGGCGGACAACTCCTTCAGCGCAGGTCGAGCCGCAGCGTCGTATGGCGCGCGGTGCGTGGCGTCGTCGTCGATCACGATGCTCAACCCGGCGGCGCCGCTGCGGCGAATGCCGTCGAGCAGCGTGCCCTGTTCATCGACAAGCACCTTCTTCATGGCCTTTGTCGCGGCGTCAGCCGCGCGTTCACGAGCGGCTGCTCGGTCATCGTCGAGGCTGACGGCGTCCGGGGCCGACTCTGGCTCGGGTTCCGGCTCGGGTTCTGGATCCGGCTCGGGCTCCGTGTCGGCGTCCTCGTCTGACTGCGCGGAGCGCAGCTTCGCGAAGACGTCGTCGACGGCGTTGCCGTCGGGCTCTGGGTCGTCCTCCGGCTCGGCCTCCGGCTGCGGCTCCGGTGCGTCGTCCTCGGCTTCGACGTCGTACAGCGCGACGTCCTCGTCATCGCTGCTCTCATCGGCCGTGCTCTCGTCCTCGGCATCGCCCTCCGCGCCCTCATCCAGGACATCGTCGAGGTGGGACAAGGCCTCCACCTCACCCGTGGCGAAGATCTCGTCCACGGATGCCGGGTCGGAGAGGTCGTCGACGAGTGGGTGACCGACGAGACGGGCGGACTCGATCTCGCGCTCGAGCTCGTCTGCGGTGGGCGTGGGCTCGGAGGTGACTCGCATGCCGGCTCGTTCGGCGGCCGAGCGCGCCTCGGGCACGGAGGTGACGAGGTCGTCCACGGCGGTGTCGAGGCTGCCCTGCGCGATGGTGAGCGACTCGAGGAGACGATCGCGGCCCGCTCGCAGCTGCTCGACCTGGGCGCGGCCGGTCTGACGCTTGCGAGCCAGGTCCTTCAGCATGCGTTCGCGGACAGCTTGGGCTTCGGCCACCATGTCGCGGCCTCGAGTGCGGCCGTCTTCGACGATCAGCTCAGCGTCCTTCGTGGCTTGCGCCGCCAGTTCGTCGCGGGCTGCTTGTGCCTCCGCCCGGGTGGTGTCGGCGGCGGCCAACGCTTCATCACGGACGGCGTCGGCCTCACGCTCTGCTCGCTCGGCCCGTTCTTTTGCGGCCAGGTGGGCGGCCTCCAGCACCTGCGTGGCTTCGACGCCGAGGGCCTCGGCGACCTGGTGGGCCTCGAGGTGATCGGCCGTCACATCTTTGTATTCGGCGAGTCTCCCCGTCAGTTCGTCTCGGGCGAGCCGGAGGCGGCGGATCTCCTGGGCCGCTAGCTGGAGCTCAGCTCGGACCGCGGTCGGATCGAACCCGCGTCGTACCAGGTCGAATGACGCGCCTTCGAGGCTCGCCGGATCGAGGTCGTCAGCAGCGGAATTCACGTCCTGATCGTATGAGCGCAGGCCGGATCAGTGGGGTATGGGCTGGAGATCCGTGGTGTCGCCGCCCAATTCGGCGAGTACGTCGAGCGCTTCCTGCAGCGTGGTCACACCGTGGACAGGCATGGATCCGGCATGGTCTTCGGCGATCTCCACGGAGTCGATCGGCACGATGAACGCGATCGCGCCGGCCTCCCGGGCCGCCGCGGCCTTCTGGCCCACTCCTCCCACGTTGCCGACGGCGCCGCCGGGCTCGATCGTTCCGGTCACCGCCACATCGTTGCCACCCGTCAACTCACCGGCGCTGAGCAGATCGATGATCGTCAGGGCAAACGCCAGCCCTGCGGACGGACCACCGATCCGACCCGACTCGATGTCGACGTCGAACGGCAAGGGCTGCAGTTCCGGCCGGGCGCCCGCCACCCCGATGCCGATGAGCGCGCCCTCTCGATCCGGATGGGTTCCCCAGACCAGTTCGACGGAACGCGCCTCGAGCGTGTCGATGTCTTCCACGTCGATCACGCCAAGATCGCCCGGGTCGCGCTCGGCAAGGGCGTCGCGAAGGGACTCGAAGGACGTGATCGGCAGGCCATCGATGCCCACGATCACGTCGCCACGCTGCAGCAGTCCGACCGCCGGCCCCTCTGCGGTCACATCGGCGACGACCACACCGGTTTCCTGGATCTCGGCCAAGCCGAGATACACCATCGCCGCGATGACCGCGTCGTCCTTGGAGGTCTGCATGAGATCGAGGTTCCGTTGTCGGATCTCGTCATCTGACCGTTGGCCGAGGACATCAACCCGAGCACGGAGATCGATGTCGTCATCGACCTCGCTCCGGAGCCAATCGAAGACAGAGATGTCGCTGTCCAACGCAACCGTGAGGAACAGGATCGACCCGTCGGGTTGATCAGCCCCGTCGATCGCGATTTCGACGCGGTCGGCTGTCTCGCGAGCCGATCCCGGCTTCTGCGCGACCGTGTCCTGGTCGATCAGAAGATGACCCGGCAGCACTCGGCCCACCCATTGGGCAGGCACGACGAGCGAAAGAAGCGAAAGGGCGACAACCGCAACGACGAGGGTGCCGACCCGCCCCCACCAACGTGACGGGTTCGCCGCGAGCAACCCGCGCGCATTCGAGTCGGGAGGCGGCGGTAGCATCGGCTCCGGCGTGCTCTCCTCATTCATCGTCTGCGTATCCGTCGTTCTCGTGGCGGTTTGGTTCCCAGTTGGCCGACGGCCACCGTGGGCGCTTCAGACTGCCATGACACACGGGTTTACCGGCGCCGCGCCTTCCCGGCGCACCTCGGAGACGCTCTTGCTCGCGGCACCGGTGGACGACGACGACACGTCCATCGTGATGGATTCGCTGCAGGTTCTGGGGCTCGTTCGCAAACGAGTCGACCAGCCGGTCGTTGGCAAGCGGGCCTATGTGCGGATGTGGGAGCGGGCCCGCGCCCTCATCGTCTTGGCCGCGATCATCGTGACACTCGGATTGCTGCTGGCCGCCACGATCGGGCTGCTCTTCCTCGCCCTCGGGTTCCTGCTCGAGCAGGCGATCGGCTGAATCAGCGACCGAAGAGTCCGCGGCGCACTTCACCCGCGGGCGGCTCGTCGACCACTTCAGCCGGAGCGAATGCGTCGACCGGCGCCATTGCGACTTCCACGTACTCGACGGTGTCGGTCTCGTCGTCCGCGGGAGCAGCGAAGGGATCCGAGGCGGTGTCGGCGGCACTGTCGTCAAAGACCGGAGGGGCCTCGACGGGCGCGACGGGAGCGACCGGCTCGACCGGGGCGATCGCCTCGGCGTCCTCGACCTGTTCGATCTCGTCGGTCTGATCGGCCACGTCGGCCTGTTCGGCCACGTCAGCCTGTTCGGCGGGAGCGGCGTCGCCGATCTCGACCTTGACGTAGGAACGGACCGCGAACTGCACCTCTTCGAGAGCGAACAGCTGCGCGTTGGCGGTGCCAGCCGCGTTGTGGAGTTCCTCCAGGCACGCCACGGCGTCCTGTACCTCGTCGAACCGGGCGTATTGCGTCACCTGGTTCTGGCCGTCGTGGATCACGATGTGACTCATGGCGGTCTCCTTCGCGGACTGCTGCCGATTCTCCCGTCGGCACGACCGAAGTCACTCTTGAGCATTTGGCTCGGCCGCCGGCGGCGCTGGGTAGGGTCGTTCGGTGCCGACGACCCCCTCCCCCGAGCGCCGGCGCGCTGCTGCGATCGCCGGCCACGTCGGCGATGTCGCCACCGCCGCAGCTGCTCTGGCTGACCCTCAGGCGGATGTCCGGATTGCGGGCCTGCGGTCGCTGGCCCGACTCGAAGAACTCGATGAGCACGCGCTCGTCCGCGCGCTCGCGGACCCGGCGCCCGAAGTACGCATCGCTGCCCTCGAGCTCGCTGCTCGCCAGGCAGAGCCAGACCTTCGAGCCAGCCTCGACGATGCCGAGCCGATGGTGGTCGAAGCGGCAGCTTGGGCGCTCGGCGAACGATCTGATCTCGGCGCCGTCGCGCGATTGAGCGAGATCGCGACCAGCCACGACGAGCCTCTCGCCCGGGAGGCCGCAGTGGCTGCCCTTGGCGCGATCGGCGATCCGTCCGGGCTGTCTGCGATCCTGGCGGCCACGCGCGACAAGCCGGCGATTCGCCGGCGCGCGATCGTCTGTTTGGCGCCCTTCGAAGGTCCGGAGGTCGACGCGGCGTTTGCCCGAGCGCGCTCAGACCGAGACCGCCAAGTCAGAGATGCGGTGGACGAGCTCCTCGGCCCGGAAGAGGACTGACGCCCTCCACGCGGCTCAGCGACGGGAGCTGCCACCCTCCATGAACATCGCCTGCACGGACTCGTAGTGCTCGATGACACGGCCGGCGCCGTAGGCGACTGCTTCGAGCGGAGCGTCGACGAGCCGGACCTGCACCTCTGCCTCGCGGGACAGTCGGAGATCCATGCCCTTGAGCATCCCGCCGCCGCCGACGAGATGGATGCCTTGCACGATCAGATCCTGCGCGAGCTCTGGGGGCGCCTGGGCGAGGCACGACAGCACGGAGTCGACCATCGCAGTCACCGGCTCCTCGATCGCCTCGCGAATCTCTCCGGGCGTGAGAATGATGGTCTTTGGCAGACCGCTCATGAGCTCACGACCGCGCACCTCGGCGCTGACCTCGTTGTCCGTGACGGCAGCCGATCCGAGGACGACCTTGATCTCTTCGGCGGTGCGCTCGCCGACGGCGATGCCGTACTCGCGTCGCACGTAGCCCTGAATGGCGTTGTCGATGTCGAACGAGCCGACGCGGACTGCTTCGAGCGCGACCACGCCGCCCAGCGAGATCAAGGCGGTCTCTGTGGTTCCGCCGCCGATATCGATGACCATGTTGCCGATCGGCTCGTTGATCGGGAGGTCCGCTCCGATCGCCGCGGCGACAGGCTGCTCGATCAGTCGGGCGTCGGCCGCACCGGCCCGCTTCGCCGCCTCGGTGACCGCGCGGCGCTCGACGGCGGTGATCGCCGACGGCACACAGATCACGACCCGCGGACGGTTCAGCCGAGACACACCGACCCGCTGCAACAGCAGCCTGATCATTCGTTGGGTCACATCGAAGTCCGTGATCGCGCCCTTGCGCAGTGGCCGAATGGCAACGATGTAGCTCGGCGTGCGGCCGATCATCTGCCACGCTTCGTGCCCCATTGCGAGCACTTCGCCGTTCCGGCTGTTGAGCGCGATGACCGAGGGCTCGTTGAGAACGATCCCCTCGCCGCGGGCATAGACCAACGTGTTGGCCGTGCCCAGATCGATCGCAAGGTCTCGTGCCAGGGTTCAGCGCTCCTCGTCGGCCCCGGGTTCAAGGGGAACGATACCGCTCGGCTGCTCCGCCGTCCGCTCCCCACCCAATGGTGCGATCGCCCGAAGCTGTTCCTGGAAGTCCGGGGGGCGGGGTCGGCGCGCCTGATTGATGACGTAGATCACGACGGATCCACTGACTGCGGCAAGCGCCGCGACCAACAAGAAGATGGCGGCGCTGTTCATGATTCGTCCACTGAAGTGATGTGTTGGGACTCGAGCCCCCAGGACTCGCCGTCCTTCCACCGCTCCCGTTTCCAAATCGGAACGGTGGCCTTGAGCGTGTCGATGCCGAATCGAGCGGCGGCAAAGGCACCGTCTCGATGCGGCGCCGATGCGACCACGACCACGGACGACTCCCCGACGGGTACGACGCCGACACGGTGCAACAACACGATGCGACCCACGGTCGGCCACTGTTCGCGCATGCTCGCGGCAATGTCGGCGAGTCGGGGCACGACGTGCTCCTCATAGGCCTCGTACTCGAGCTGCTCGACGCCCTCGCGTCCGGGGGCGTGATCGCGTGCCGTGCCGCTGAACAGCACGACGCCGCCGCAGCGGGGCAAGACGGCCCAGTCCGACGCCGCACCGACGGGAAGGACCGCGTCGGTGAGACCGAGCCAGTCGTCGCCGGAGGCGGGAGGGGTCAACACGGCGCTCATGGTATGCCCGTCTCGACGGTGGCCAACCTCCCCGCGCCCACCAGCCGCCGCACCATCGGTACCCTCGCGGATCGTGGCAGACGGGGAAACGGACGACGAGGAGCCGGCGGGGAGACCATTGCTACCTGCCGCAGACCGCGTCTGGCGCCACCCGTCCGAGGTCGCGATGGAGGCCCGCCAGGCGGCGGCTCGGCGTCGCGCCCGTCGTCGCAATCGTGCGGGCGCCTCGCTCGTCGGCGCTGCTGCTGCGGCAGGCCTCGTCTGGTTGGCTGCCGCCGGCCCGACATCCGTCGGCGTCACCGCCGACGTCGTTCCCCTGAGCATCGACAACAGCGATGCCGACGCTCCCTCCACGAGCCTCGTCGCCGGCCTGTTCGCGCTGGGCGATGCGCCCGCACACATGATCCTCGTTCGGTCGTCCGATTCTGCCGAGATGCTCGCGAGCGGAATGGTGGTCCGTGACAGCTACCTCATCACGAGCGGCCAGGCGATCGGCGGCGCCACGGAGGTGCTCGTCTCGTGGGGCTCACAGAGCAGCACCGGCGTGCTCATCGGTCACGACGAAGCAACCGACATCGCCGTCATCCGGATCTCCGCGGATCCGCCGAGCGAGATCGACACCGATGGCCAGGCGGTGGACTCGGGTGACGTGATCACCATCGAGTTGACCGGCGGCGCGAAGAGCAAGCGCACGGTGATCAACGGCATGTCGTCCACGGCGCTCGAAGACGGCGCGCCCATCGTCGGCGTGATCGAACTCGACGGGCGAATCGGAGAGATCACGCCCGGCAGCCCGGCCTACGACGAATCCGGGGCTCTCGTCGGCGTCACCTCAGCCACGATGGACAGCGCCCCGGCTGCGATGGTCCCGATCGCTGTGGCGCGAGCCGTGGCAGACGACATCATCGACGGCGGCGAGGCCAACCATCCCCGGCTCGGCGTACGCGCCCGCACTAACGACGACGATCCGAGCGGCTCCCTCATTCTCGCGGTGACGGTCGACGGTCCGGCGTCCGCCGGCGGCGTGGAGATCGGCGACGTGATCGTCGCGATCGACGAGACACCGATTGACAGCGTCGACGCGATGGTCGCGACTCTGCGGTTGTTCGAACCCGGCGACGCCATCACCGTCATCGTCGAGCGCGACGGCGCCGGGGTGCTGTGCGCGGTGTCGCTGGACTCAGTCGCCGACGCCGCGGCCTGAACGGCGCAGCCGTCGCAACACGGCAACCACGCCGACAAGCACCCCGACGATCGCAACGATCGACAGGACAAGAGCGAGTTCTTGGCGACGGCGAGCCGGCATCCGGTCCAGGGGGCCCGGATCGTGGCTGACCACCCACGCTTCCTCGTTCGAGTAGCTCGGCTCCCAGCCGAGCGAGCGCATCCGATCGTTGGAGACGACCCAGCTGTGCGAGGTGTACGGCACCACGCCGGGCGGAATCGGCGCGACCCCGAATCGCCACCGGAGCGCGGCGATCGTCCGGGCCAACCACGACGGCACCCGAACGCGAGCCTGCGGACCCTCGAGGTCATGCAGATTGTCCGGCGGGATCCAACCGTTGGGGGCGACGTTGGCAATGCCGTCCAACTGGCCGGTCACCGCGACCACCACCGCGGCAGCGAGGTCGTCGAGATGGAGATACTGCACCGGCGGATCGCCCTCCGCCGCCACGCCGACCCGGGCGGTGCGGAGAAGTTGCGCGAGCCCACCGAGATCATCGTCGGTGACGATGGCCGTCGGACGGAGAATCGCGACCGACGTATCGGGCCGACCCGTTCGCCATTCCTGCACGAGATTCTCGATGTCCGCGCGGGCGACGGCCCAGCTGAAGTCGGGATTGGGCCGGACCGGGGCCTCTTCCGTGAGCGGCACGGGGTTGGCTGCCCATGCGCCGTAGACCATGGCGGTCGACAGCACGACGACCTGACCGACCGAGGCATCGGCGGCTGCGTCGAGGACGCGCCCCGTGATCGCGAGATCCAGTTCTTCGGCGGCCGGTTCCGGATGACCGGGCGTAGTGGCAGACGCGAGATGAACGATGACGTCGGCGCCCGAGAAGATCGAGTTCAGTGGGCCGGCGGCAAGATCGACGCGCTTCGACTCGATGTCCGCCGCAACCGGTGTGCCGACGCGGTCCACCGCCAGCACGTCGATCCCGTCCACACGGGCCAGGTGCCGCACCACGCGCGAGCCGATCGCACCGGCCGCGCCGGTGACGACAACGCGGGTCATCGGATCGTCTGACAGATCGAGCGCCCACCCGGGGCGTGGCGGAATGAGAGGAGCACGCATCTACGATGCCGTCATGAGCGACGATCTGCCACCCGATGAGGACCCGTTCGGCGGGATCCCCTTTCTCGGTGAGTTGATGCGCATGCTTCAGGGGCAAGCCGGAGGCGGCGCGGACGCGGCGCGTCAACTGGCTCGATCGATCGCGAACGACGGCGAGTCCGAGTCCAACATCGACCCCACCGACCGGATGGCCGTCGAAGAACTTGTCCGGGTCGCGGAGTTGCAGGTGCAGAACGCGACTGACCTGCCAGTGGCTCGCGGCGGCGCGCTGACGGTGACCGTTGCCAACCGATCGCAGTGGGCCGACCAGACGACCGATGACTACCGCTCGCTCTTCGAAACTCTCGCTGCGTCCATGACCGCCAAGATGGGCGCGCCCGACGACCTGCCTGCCGGCGACCCAATGGCACAGATGATGGCGGAGCTGTCCAAGATGATGGGTCCGATGATGCTCGGCATGACGACCGGGTCGATGGTCGGAAACCTCGCTCGCAACGCACTGGGCGGCTACTCGCTTCCCGTGCCCCGGCCCGTCGACGCGCCGATCCTGGTGCTGCTCTCCAACCTCGATCACTTCAGTGCGGAGTGGTCCCTCGATCGCGACGACCTTCGCCTTTGGGTGTGTCTTCACGAAGTGGCTCACCATGCCGTGCTCAACATCCCCCACGTCCGCCAGCGGCTCACTGACCTTCTGATGCGCCACGCCGGGGGCTTCGAGCAGGATCCAGCCGGCATCGGCGAACTCGACCTCGCCGCCGGGCCCGAGGCGCTGGCGGAGCTCCAAGAAACACTGGCC
Organism: Acidimicrobiales bacterium; assembly: GCA_029246685.1. Lineage (GTDB taxonomy): Bacteria > Actinomycetota > Acidimicrobiia > Acidimicrobiales > Aldehydirespiratoraceae > JAJRXC01. The sequence continues at coordinate 547,246 of JAQWMR010000016.1, forward strand.
GATCCGGATGCGATCCTCGGCGCCGTGCGCTCGCCTGCTCAAGAGGCGCTGCAGCCGGAACTCACCGCGCTCGTCGCGTCGATCACCGGCTACGTCGATCACGTGATGGACCGAACGGGCGGCTCGCTGATCGGCAGCTACGGCATGCTCACCGAGGCGCTGCGCCGCCGACGGGTCGAAGCCGACGCGAGCGACCGCTTCGTCGAGCGAATCCTCGGCCTCGAACTCGACCGCGCCCACTACGACCGGGGCACCGCGTTCGTGAGCGGCATCGTGGAGCGGGCCGGCGAACCGGGCCTTCAGCGGCTGTTTGCCGACCCCGTCAATCTGCCGACCCCGAACGAGGTCGACGCACCGGGGCTCTGGCTCGCACGCATCGATCTTCCCGACGACCCGGACGAGTAGCCGGGCGTCGCGTCAGGAACGAGCGTCATCGCCGTCGCGCTCGGCCTGTGAGCTCGTGGGCGGTACCGGATCCACCTCGACCCCGTCGATCGACGACACGTACGGCGTCGTGTCGTCCCACTCGTCGGGGGCGTCCATCGAGCCGACGGCGGCCGGCGCTGCGGGCTGCGACGCCTGGAGGTCCTCCTCGAGCTCCATCGTGTCGTCGGTAGTCGGTTCCGGATCGCCGACCTCGGCCACAACGGCACCCCCGACCGGCAGGTGTCGGCGCCATCCACCCCGCCCAGGTCCGCCGACGACATAGGAGACGAGCGCCGCGCCGACGGCGATTGCGACGAGCCATGCGCCGACCTGCACGCCGAGGCGGACCATCACGGGCAGAAAGGCACCGATCGCGAACGAGAGCTGGAAGCGAGCCTCGAACCGGGCGAACGACCGGCCGTAGTTGGCATCCGGGGCGTTTCGCTGAACAAGCGCGTCGAAGCCGAGCTTGCCCGTCACCGTGCCGAATGAGACGGCGAATCCGAGCAGCGCGGTGCCGAGGATGTCGCCCGTCGCACCGGCGAAGACGCCGGCCGCAACGATCAGCCCGAGAGACCCCGCGAGCATCCGTTCTTCGGTGATCCGCTGCCGAATCTGCGGCGCGAGTTTGGCTGCGGTGAGCGAACCTGCGACGACAAAGAGCCCGACCACGGCGAAGTCCAGGAGCGAGGCGCGCGGATCTCCGGTGATGTCGATGTCGCGCGCAGTAGCTGTGGCTCCACCGAATGCCGCGCCGTCCGTGCTGATGTCGACGCCGTCCTTGCCGCCGCGCAGCTCGAACATGAGGAGCATCGTCACGAAGCCGACGGCGCCGCGAATGACCGCCATCGACGTCGCCGCGAGCAAGATACGGGCATCTCGTAGCTCCGCCTTCTCGAGGTCCTCCAGCGGGGAGTCCGCGACCACCAGCTTCGGCAACTGGAATGCAAGGACCGTGCCGACGATGAAGCCGACCATCGCGATCGCGGCCGCGATCGCAGGTCCGCCGAACACGCTGAACAGACCCGCGATCGCCGCGCCTGCCGGCCCCGCGATCGAGCTCAGGAGCACGAGGCGGGAGTTGGCCGAGACAAAGTCCTCTTCCTTGCGGACGAGTTGCGGGACGACTGCGCTCTTCGCGACGGCATAGCCCTTCTGGAGAACGAGAATGCCGAACGCTTCGGGGAACAACCACAGCGTGTCGAAGTGCTGGATCATGAAGAACGCCAGCACGATCCGGCCCATGATCGTGGCGATGATCATCATCCGCCGACCGCCCCGGACCCGATCGATGGCCGGCCCGATGAGCGGAGTCACGACGGCAAACGGGGCCATCGTGAGCAGGAGTGCGAGCGCCACCCGCCCTCTCGACTCGTCCGGGCTGATGGAGAAGAAGATGGACCCGGCCAACGCGGCGGTGATCGCGCCGTCGGACGCGGCGGCCATCGCGTGGACACGCGCGAGCCGGACGAACGGCGTCACGACGAAGCCCTCGGCCCCTCGCGTCTCAGGCTGGGGTCGCCGGAGTGGGCGCCAGCCCGAATCGGTCACGCGAGCATCTTAAGGTGACGCTCCACCGGGCGGATCGCGTCGAGTATTTCGACATCTCGCTCATAGGTGAGCAGCGTCGCCGCGGCCGTGAGGCCAAACCAGCCGAGCACGTCGACCTCGTCGTTCGGAACGAAATCGCCGTCGGTGATCTCCATCGTCCAGTAGGCGATGAGCTTCTCGCGACCCTCGGCGTCGACGTAGCGGATCTCCGGAAGGCGGCGGAGGCGGCGGCACGCGTAGCCAGTCTCCTCATGAACCTCGCGCTCAGCAGTGCGGCCGAGCGTCTCCCCCGGTTCCATCTTTCCCTTCGGGAACGACCAGTCCGCACGGTGGGGACGATGGACGATCAGAACCTCGATCTCGCCACCCGCGTCGCGGATGATCACGCCACCCGCGGCCCAGACCTCGACGTCGGGATGGATGTCGGCGAGCCGACTGCGGAGATCAACCATTCGCCGCGCTCCTCGCCCGCGCGAGCTGTTGGAACCTCTCGTGGGCATCGGTGCCGACGGTACCCCGGCGACGCGTCCAGACTCCGGACCCGTCGAGCATCCAGGACAGTCGATCGTCCGTGAGGTTCACGTCGATCACCTCCTGGAGCCGGCCCAGCGTGGACGGTTCACGAACCTCGAGCAGCACCTCGATCCGGCGCTCCAGATTGCGCGTCATCAGATCGGCGCTGCCGATGTAGGTGAGCGGTTCGCCCGGTCCGTTGCCGTTGCCGAACCGATAGATCCGGGAGTGCTCCAGGTAGCGACCGACGATGGACCTGACCCGGATCCGTTCCGACAGCCCGGGCACACCCGGCCGGAGGCAGCACGTGCCTCGCACGATCAGGTCGATGTCGACGCCTGCTTGTGAGGCCTCGTAGAGCTTCTCGATGATGTCGACGTCGACGAGGCTGTTCATCTTCATGACGATGCGGCCGCGCCCGGACTCGATCTCCCGATCGATCAGCTGGACCAGCTCCCGGCGCAGGTGCTGCGGAGCAACCAGGACTCGAGAGAAGTCGTGGGCGTGGCTGTAGCCGGTGAGTCCGTTGAACAGGTCGGCGAGATCGTCGCCGACCTGGCTGTCGGCCGTGAGCACACCGAAGTCCTCGTAGAGCCGGGCGGTCAGATGGTTGTAGTTGCCCGTGCCGACATGGCAGTAGCGACGGATCCCGTCCGCCTCCTCCCGCACGACCATGCAGATCTTCGAGTGGATCTTCAAGCCGAAGACGCCGTATGCCACATGGACGCCGGCCTGCTCCAGACGCTTGGCCCAGCCGATGTTGGCCGCCTCGTCGAACCGAGCCTTCAGCTCGACGAGCACCGCGACTTCCTTGCCTCCCTCGGCGGCACGGATCAGCGCATCCACGATCGGGCTGTCGCCCGACGTGCGATAGAGCGTCAGCTTGATCGCGAGTACGTGGGGATCGAGGGAGGCCTGGCGAATAAACTCCACGACCGACGACCCGAACGACGAATACGGGTGGTGCATGAAGACATCGCCCCGACCCATCACCGCGAAGAAGTCCGGCGGCGCGTCGTCACCATGGAGCTGTGGTTCGACGATTCCCTGCCACGCCGGCCATTTCAACTCGGGCCGGTCGAGGGCAGCCATCTCGAAGAACGATGTCGCGTCCAGCGGTGCAGCGGTGGGGTAGACCTCGCCCGCGTCGATGTCGAGTTCGCGTAGGAGGAGGTCCAGGACTGCATCCGAGATCGACGCAGCCACCTCGAGGCGTACGGCGCGACCGAAACGACGACGACGTAGCTCGAGCTCGACGGCGGCGAGGAGGTCGTCGGCCTCCGTGTCCTCGAGCGAAATGTCGGCGTTGCGAGTGACCCGGAAGACGTGGGACTCGACGATCTCCATGCCGGAGAACAGTTGGTCGAGATGGGCCTGGATGACGGCCTCGAGGGCGACATAGCGCCCGGCGCCCACGTCGATCCAGCGATCCAGCGTGTTCGGTACCTTCACCCGGGCGAAGAGTTCACGTCCGTCGTCGCGATCTCGAACCACGACCGCGAGATTCAGCGACAGGTCGGAGATGTAGGGGAACGGGTGTCCGGGATCCACCGCGAGCGGGGTCAGCACAGGGAAGATCCGCGTGCGGAAACGCTCCTCCATCGCCGTGCGCTCAGCCGGGCCGAGATCCTCGTAGTCGACGACGGCGACACCGGCGTCGTGGAGGGCCGGAAGCATCTGCTTGACGATGATGGCCTCGTGGTGCGCAGCGAGTTCGGTGACGATCTCGCGGATGGCGCGCACCTGATCGCGGGGGGTCCGACCGTCCGGTCCCCGTGCGGTGATGCCCGCGGCCACCTGGTCGTACAGACCGGACACGCGGACCTGGAAGAATTCGTCAAGATTGCTCGCGTAGATCGCCAGGAACGCGAGCTGTTCGAGGAGGGGCACCTCGTCGTCCACCGCTAGTTCGAGCACACGTGCATTGAACGCGAGCCAGCTGAGCTCGCGATTCAGGAAGTTCGAGTCGTTGACGTCCCAGCCACCCGTGCGGCTCTTGACGCTGGAGTCGGTCACGGCCGCTCCTCCACCAGCAGCGCGGCGCCGAGCGCTCCGCCCGTGTCGCCCAGCGCGGCGCCGCGGATCGGCGCGGTGATACCGGCGAACGCTCGCGCCGCAAGGCGCTGCTCGAGGTCCGCGCGGAACGACTCGCCGAGGCGCTCCGCCATCCCGCCGCCGAGAATGATCAGCTCGATGTCGACAAGTGCGATCGCGCTCGACAGCGCGGCCGCCATTGCCTCAGCCGCATCGTTCACGATGCTCGCCGCCATGGCGTCACCAGCGACGAGCGCCTTCTCCCACGTGGACGACTTCATTCGGTCATCACCGACGAGATCGATAAGGGCTGACGGCTCGCCGGCGGCATGTCGAGCTCGGGCCCGGGCTTCCATCATTCGTCGACCGGCGTAGTCCTCGAGCTCGCCGCGGCCGACGAGGGCGGATTCCATCTCGCGAAACGCGACGAAGGCATGACCGAGTTCACCGGCGATCCCTCGCGGTCCCTGGCGAAGCCGACCGTCGAGGACAAGGGCGGCGCCCACCCCGGTGCCCATGAAGATGCCGAGCAGGTTGTCCACGCCCACACCGGCTCCGACCTCGGACTCGGCAAGGGTGCCGACGTTGACGTCGTTGTCGACCACCACGCGGCGGCCCGAGCAGCGCGCCGAGAGTCCGGCCTCGACATCGACGTCGTGATCCCAGCCGGGCAGGTTGTTGGCGATGGGCAACACGCCGCTTCCGGGTCGCACGGGCCCTGGCACGCCCACACCGATCGCCTCGGCCCTATCGTCGGGATCGACCTTTGCGACGGCCTTCGCGATCGCGTCGAGTACGTCGTCTGGCGTGCCGATCCGGGGCGTCGACTTCTTCGCCTTCTCGACCACGATGCCGTCGTGGACGAGCACCGCCATGATCTTCGTTCCGCCGAGATCGACGCCGATGGAGGTCATATGTCCCCCACGCGGTCGATCACGAGGCGGCCTCGTCCTCCGGGTAGCCGAGGTCCCACTCGACGACGATGCGCTCTCGCTCGCCGTCGCGGTTCACCCGTTCCCGGTTACGCCGGAACTGCGGATCGTGAGGCGGAAGGAGAAGAAGTCGAGCGTTGACCCGGTCGCGGAACCCGTCCATCACGTCGCGCTCGCCGTACACGGCGCGGATCTCCCAGTGCGGGGCCGTCGGGCCCAGGTACACGATGGTGGCCTGGCCGATCGGCGGCTCTTCGGTTTCGAGATCTGCTGCGGTATCGGTCATAGCCCTGCTCTCTTGGTCGACCGTCCATACCCCTGAGTTGAGGTGGTGAGAATCGCCAGTCTAACCAGGCGATTCACGCCAGACGCCGGGCCTAATCGCGCGGAAAGTGGTGAAATCACTGCAGCGGGTGGCATAGGTCGGTCGAATCATGCTTTACGGGAACTTTCCCCTCGATCTGGGCGTAGTACCTGTACCGAGAGCGGGCACTCGGCAAGCGGGCAGAGCTTGCGGGCCAGAGCCCAAGGAGAATCCCCCATGGACACCAGTTGGATGGCAGCCGGTAACTGCGCCACCCACCCCCCTGACACCTTCTTCCCCTCCGACGGCGTCGGCGTGGAAGTCGCTCGTCGCGTCTGCGACGGCTGTGCGGTCCAAGAGCGCTGCCTCGAGTATGCGCTTCGCAACCGGATCGACCACGGCGTCTGGGGTGGTGCGAGCGAGCGCCAACGGCGCCGCATCCTCAAGGCTCGTCGCCAAGAGGCCGCGGTCCCACTGGCCAGCTAGCTACTTCCAGAAACGGAAGGGCTCGACCATCGCGTCGGCCGCGTCGCGAGCCCGATCACCGATCGACGGCGACCGGGTCGGTAGGTCGTGCATCATGTCGTCCATCATCGAATCGTGGGGCTCGGCGCTCACCACGACCCACACGTATCCGGTGCCATCGATCACGGCGACATAGGCGTCGCCGTGCGGACCGGACCACATCGAGGCCTCGTCGCCTTCGATGACTGATCCGTCACCCATGTCGTGGACGTCGGTGTCGCCCTCGTGGCGGAACACCGACACGAACTCACCGTCGTCGGCGACATACACGAGGTGCAGCGTGGACTCGTCGGCAAACGCGTGGGCCATGGCGAGCTCGTCCGGCATGGGAGGCGCCTCAGCCATCGCGACGTCCATCGGCATCTCGTCCATGTGCGTCACGTCGTCGGGCATCGGGGCGCCGTCGATCACTGCTGCGGCTGCCTCGTGCTGGGCGACCAGGTCGCCGATCGCCGGGACACCTTCGGCGCCGCCCACTCCGCCCACCACCGTCGCGATGATGACCATCGCGGCCGCTGCTGCGGCCATCGACGGTGCGCGACGCCAGCGTCGTAGCTCGACAACCGGGGCGAGCGTCTCCGCGGATCCGTCGGCGTCGACATCCGCGCCGGCAACTGCCGCAACGATGCGGGCTTCGGCACCCACCGCAGGTTCCACAGCATCGCCACGCAACAGGGCGCGCACTCGGGCCAACTCCTCGTACTCCTCGGCGAGTCGGGGGTCGGATGCAATGGCGGCTTTCACCTCGACGCGTTCGGCGGCGCTGAGCTCGCCATCGAGGTGTGCGGACAGCCAGTCGGGCGTCATGCCAACACCTCCCGCAACCGCGAACGCCCGCGGTGGACGCGCGAGCGCACCGTGCCGACCGGGACACCGGTGTGCGCGGCGATCTCGTCGTAGCTCAAACCGGCGACATCGCAGAGCACGACCGCCGTCTTGAACTCGTCGGTCAGACCATTCAGCGCATCCTGGATGTGGTCCGGCAACGAAACCATGGCGAGCGCTTCATCCGCGGCGGGGCCGCCCTCGATGACGCGATCGGGGTCATCGGGCAGGGCCGTCTGCGGCCGCCGCTTACGGCGTCGTGTCTCGTCGAGAAAGACGTTCGTCACGATGCGGGCCAACCATCCTTGCAGTGATTCGGGGGTGTAGGTGGCGAGGCCACGTTTCACCCGCAGCAGCGCGTCCTGGACAACGTCCTCGGCATCGGAATGGTTCCCCGCGAGTCGGTACGCGACGGAATACATGAATCGGAAGTGGTCGCGCGCCACCTCTTCCCAGGTGGGTACGGCGTCAGCCGCACCAGGCTCGACTGAGCCGGTCACGAGGACCGGGACTCAGGCCTTTTTGGAGGTCGACTCGTCGTCCTCTTCGTCCGCGCCCTCGTTGAGACCGGCCTTGAACTCGTTCTGAGCCTGTCCGAGTGAACGCGCGAGCTTCGGGATCTTGGCGCCGCCGAAGACCAAAACGGCGAGCAGGACGATGTAGATGACTTCGTTGCCCTGAAGGAATGCGAACATGGTTTCACCGTACCCCGCGGATCGTGAAGAACGTATGAGGGACGGCAACAATTGCCGAAGACTGAAGCGCTCAGGCAGTGACGGAGCCGGCTTGCGCCGCCGCGGCGGCGCGGGCCAATGCTCGCTGGCGCCGGATGCGACGGCGTTCACGCTCGCTCATGCCACCCCAGATGCCGAATTTTTCGCCATTTTGCAAGGCGTATTCGAGGCAGTCATCGCGCACGACGCAGCCACGGCAGACTTCCTTGGCCTCACGGGTGGACGCGCCGCGCTCGGGGAAGAAGAGGTCCGGGTCAACGCCGAGGCAGTTGGCGTAGTCCTGCCAGCCCTTCTCTTCGGTTTCAATGCCGGAATGGATTGCCATGGGAACCTCCGTGGCGCTCGAAAGGATCCGGGCGTGGATCCCTTCCGCCTGCTGCCACGGATGTAATTACATCACTGTGTTTCCACCGTTGTAAAGGCCGCGACCGTGTTTTTTGCGGGGACTACTCGCTTGGCGGTGCGAGCGAGCCCGACAGCAGCATGCTGACGTCCTCCGCCGGCGCGGGACGAGCAAGGTGAAAGCCCTGTCCGCGGCCGCACCCGAGGCGAACCAACTCCCCTACCTGCGAGGCATCCTCGATACCCTCGGCCACGACTTCGAGCCGCAGGGTGCGGGCCAAGCCGATGACGGATCGCACGACCGCGGTGTCGTCCGGATCGGCACCGACGCCGCCCACGAAGGTGCCATCGATCTTGAGAATGTCGACCGGGAACCGTTTCAGGTACGCGAGAGACGAGAAGCAGGTGCCGAAGTCATCGATCGCGACTTGGACGCCGAGCTCTCGGAATTGCGCCAGAATCCGCGCCGACTCCTGCACGTCGTCCATGATCGCCGTCTCCGTCAGCTCCAAGCAGAGCCGGTCCGCCGGCAGTGATGCCACGCGTAGCGCATCCTCGACTTCGGCCACCACGGCAGGGCGGAGCTGGCGAGCGGAGAGGTTCACGCGGGTGATGATGTCGCGGCCGTCGGGCACCCACTCCGCTCCCTGGATGGTCGCCTTGCCGAGTACCCAGCGTCCGAGATCGACCACAAGGCCCGTCTCCTCGGCGAGGCTGATGAAGGAACCTGCGGCGAGCAGACCTCGTAAGGGGTGTCGCCAACGAACCAGCGCCTCGGTGCCGACGATCTCACCCGTCTCGCGCAGGAACTCCGGCTGGTAGTGGACTTCGAGCTGGCCGTTGTCGATGGCGCGGCGCAAATCGGTTTCAGCACGGATGCGGTCGACGACGGCCTGACGCATCGAACCGTCGAACGCGTCCCAACGGTCGCGACCCTGGCCCTTCGCTTGATACATCGCGACGTCGGCGTGGCGGAGGAGGTCCTCGACCGCATCGCCCGTTTGGGGAATCGCGCGCGGGGTCGAACCAGATCACGCCGTTTTCAGCCATCGTCGACTCGCCGATTGCAACCGCGCCCGTCAGCTCGCCGATCGTCGCGAAGACCCTGAGCAGCTCGTCCTCGAAACTGTCCGTGTCGGCAGCCGCGAGTCGCGCGATGCAGCCGTTCAGGGCGACGACGATGGCGCGATGCCATTCGGCCGAACCCTCATCCGGCAGTGCGCGATCCTCACCAACGGCGTCCACGCTCTCCCCATCGGCGTTCGCGTGGCCACGTTGAGTTTGAGGATCCTGCGGAACTACCGCCTTCCCCGCACCATCGACTTCTTGTTCTCGACGAAGTCATGCAGAATGTAGTCGCCGAGATTGTCGTTGGTCGTGAAGAACGCTCGGCCCCCATTCATCTGTGAGATCTGCTCCACGAAATGCCGCAGATAGTGGGTGACATCGAGGACGAACGTGTTGATACGGATGTCCTCGCGGGTGCACTTGGCGACCTCGGCGAGAGTCAGGTCCACGGTCTCCTGCGAAGGCGGGTAATTGAAGTACGGCTGGCCGGACTTCGTGATGTGGGCGGTGGGCTCACCATCGGTGATCATGATGATCTGCTTCGTCCCGGTCTCGCGGGCGAGCATCCGGCGAGCGATCTGGAAGCTGTGCTGCATGTTGGTGCCGTACACGTAGTCCCAACTCAGCTCGGGCAGGCTCGCGGCGTTGAACTCACGGGCGACCTCGCTGAACGACACCATGCCGAGGAAGTCACGCGGGTACTGGCTCGAGATGAGTGAGTGCAGCGCCATCGTCACCTTCTTGGCCGGAAGGAAGTTGTCGCGCATCGCCATCGACATCGAGATGTCGAGCATCAACACCGTTGCCGAGCGGACCTGCTGTTCGGTTCGCTCGATCTCGAAGTCGTCGGGGTGGAGCTTTACGGGGGTACCCCCGCCGGTGCGGGCGATCGAGTTGCGAAGGGTCTGCTCGATGTGGAGGTTGAACGGGTCGCCGTACTCGTAGGACTTGGTCTCGTACTCACGCTCATGGCCCTGCCCGGCCTTGTGGAGCTCGTGCTTGCCCATCATGTCGGCCGACATCTTCTTGAAGATCTCTTCGAGCGCGCCGTTGCCGATCTTGCGGATGGCCCGCGGCGTGAGCTCGTAGCGACCTTCCTTGTTCTCGATCAGGCCGGCCTCCTCGAGCATGCGCGCCAGCTCGGCCATGCGTTCGAGTGACTCAGCGGACTCGTCACCGAGAAGATCACGGGCACGATCGATGTCGACCTCGGCAAGCGCCCCAGGGTTGGTGGCTCCCCGCAGCAGGTTGTCGAGCTGATCGATGTCGCCCAGCTCCCCCATCATGTCCATCGCCTCGGGCATGTCGAGCGGGTCCTGGCCCTGGAAGTCGTAGCCCTGGCCCCAGCCCATCTGCGGGAACTGATCACGCAGGTTTTCGGCCAGCTGATTCATCTGGAAGTTGAGATCCATGTCCTCCATGAGCTGGTTGCTCAGCTCCTGGAGTTGTTGACGCTGCTCCGGCGTCATCGAGTTCATCATCTGCTGGGCCTGGGCCATGCGCTGCGCCATGACTTCGAGGAGTTCATCGAGCGTCTGGGGGTTCTCCGGGAAGAAGTCCCCGTAGTCCTCCATGAACTTCTGGAAGTCGGGCTCCTCGCCATTGGCGCGCTGCTCGAGCATCGTGTTGAGCGCGGACAGCATGTCCTTCATCCGCTGCATGTCTTCGGGAGACATCTCGTTCACGCCGTCGGCGATCTGATCGAGCTGCTGCTGCATCAGTTGCTCACGCAGCTTCTCCATCAACTCCTCGAACTTCTTCTTCGCTTCTTCACTCTCGAACTCGTAGTTCTGCAAGCCCTTCACCTGACCCGCAAGATCCGGCGGCAGCATGTCGAGCTCCATGTTCTTCATGGTGGCCGAGTCGCTCGCCAGCTCTTCACGACGTTCGTCGCCGGAGTCGGCAGCCTGATCCACCATGTCGCCGAGCGCCTGACGCTCCTCCTCGACCACCTCGCGCAGCGCTTCGGCGATGTCGTCGAAGACCCCGCCGAGGTCGTGGTTGTCGAGGATCTCCTTGCGCCGGTCGCGGAGCCGATCGAGCATCTCGCGGATGCCCTCCATCTGTCGGCCGTCCATGTCGGTCATGCCGCCCTGCATCATCTGGCGCAGGGCGTTGTTGACGTCGCCGTGGTACAGCAGGTCGTCGGCGAGTTCGTCGAAGAGGTGATCCGCATCGACCTGAAAGCCCGTCTGGCTGCCGTCCCACTTCGAATAGGTGAAGTGCGGCGGTTGACGACGCTGGCGGCGGCGACGGCGGAAGACCATGTCCGGACCCTAACGCCTCGGCACTCCGAGGGGCCCACGCCGAATCCGGGTTCGCGCGTTGCTCGCGCTCTTGTTAACGTTCACTAACCATGTCTGAGGCAACCCGGCAACTCGACGCAGACGAGCCTTCGCGCCGTCCGTCGAACCGACGCGAGCTGATCCTCGCAGCCGCAATCGAGCTGTTCCACGAGCGTGGCTACCCCGCGACCGGCGTCGACGACATCGGCAAGGCCGTGGACGTGAGCGGTCCGGCGATCTATCGCCACTTCTCCTCGAAGGAGGAGATCCTGCTCGAGGCGATCCAGCTCGCGGCCGACGAAGTCAACGAGGCGAACGAGAACGCTCGAGCGACCGGCTCAGGCCCGATGGCCATCCTCGAGGGCTACGTCCGCGCCTACGTACGCGTCGCGCTGGAGCGGTCCGCCCTCATCTCCGTCTGGACGAGCGAAGCCCGTCACCTCTCTTCGCAGCGCCGCTCCCCCATGACCCGGCGACTCCGTGCCTGGACCACGGAATGGAACGACGAACTCTGCAAGGTCCGTCCCGAACTGAGCGACAAGGACGCCCGAGTCCTTGTCGCCGGCGCGCTGGGCCTCATCACGGCCACTGCGACCGCGGACCTCGACGCCGACAGTCTCGAAGACCGCATCACCGCGATGGCGATGTCCACGCTCGCGGCGCCCACCTTTCCCACCTGACCAACAGGAGACGCAATGCCCATCAACCCAGATGCCGTCGGCAACTCCGGCGCCGAGGCCGCAATCAACTGGTCCTCGAAGGACAGCCTGCTCTACGCCCTCGGCGTCGGCGCGGGCATCACCGACCCGACCGGGTTCGAGCTCGAGTTCACCACCGAGAACTCGAAGGACACCGCGCAGCGGGCGCTCCCCACACAGGTCGTGGTGATGGGTGCGGGCGGCATGCCGGAGTTCGGCGACTTCGACCTTGCCGCCCTGCTCCACGGTGAGCAGGCCATCGAACTCCATCAGACCGTGCCCGCCGAAGGCAGTGCCGTCGGCTCCGGCAAGGTCGCCGCGATCTACGACAAGGGCAAAGCAGCGCTCGTTCGCCTCGAGACGACCGTGAACGACACCGACGGCAACCCGTTGTGGACGTCGCGTAGCGGGCTGTTCATTTCCGGCGAAGGCGGCTGGGGTGGCGACCGCGGCCCGGCGAGCGACTGGGCGCTGCCCGACCGCGACGCCGATCAGGTGATCAGTTACAGCACCCGTGACGATCAGGCGCTGCTGTACCGCCTCAACGGCGATCGCAACCCGCTCCATTCCGATCCGACCTTCGCCTCGATGGCGGGCTTCGACAAGCCGATCCTGCACGGCCTTTGCACGTTCGGATTCACCGGTCGTGCCCTGCTGCACGGACTCTGCGGTTCGGATCCCGACCTCTTCGGCTCGATGGGCGGTCGGTTCAAGTCGCCGGTGATGCCGGGCGAGACGCTCGACGTCCACATGTGGAACGAGGGCAACCAGGCGCTCTTCCAGACCCGGGTCGGCGACCGCGTCGTCTTCGACGCCGGTGTCTTCACCAACCGCTGACTTTCGCTGGGGCGTCACGTCGTCGTCCGTTTCGGCGGAGGGCGTGGCGCCGCACGCGGACTGGTCGGAGTGGGAGCGCGACGGCCGCGCCCCGCGATCCGGCGACGGCTATGGCATCCATGCGGACTATCGCGACGACGTCGTGCAGTTCTCGGAGCTGGGATGCACGGATTGGCGCGTCACCATCGAGTGGGCCCGGATCGAACCCGAGGAAGGGCGCATCGACAACGACGCGTTGGATCAATACCGCGACATCCTCGCCGCGGGTCGCGACGCCGGGCTACGCAACTGGTTGACGCTGCACCACACCAGTCTTCCGGGCTGGTACCTCGACGACGAGGGCGGGCACCGCGACGCTCGTGCCCGGGGTCGTTTCTGGGCCCGCCATGTCGATCGCGTCGCGGAGCAACTGGATGAGTTCGCGGATGGCTTCATCCCGATCGACGACCCGATCGGCTGGGCACTCCGTGGTTACGGCATGGGCACCCGCCCGCCCGGGCTCACTGATCCGGTCCGCATGCGTGAGGCGATCGAAGGCGCTGTGCTGGCGACGCACGACGCGATCCGTCTGCTCTCGTCCGGCCGCCAAGCCGTGGCGACTGCCTGGCGGGCCGATCCGGTCCACGCATTGGCGCAGGACGACGGGCGGATACCCTTTGAAGCCCAACAAGGCGCCCGCCGCTGGGACGAGCTGCTCTGGGGCACCTGGTTGCGCGCCCACGCCAACGGCATGCTCGAAATCGACGGGCGCGCCCCAAGAGAGGTCCCATCGTTCGTGACCGGCGTGGACGCCGTCGGGATCGTCCACGACCACCCGCTCGGCGTCGGCCCGGAAGGAGGCCTCGACGCGTGGCCACCGCGAGATCGCCGCGATGCGAGTGGCTTCGTTCCGGTACCCGACGAACTCGCCGAAGCGATCCACCGAACCCATGAGGCACTCCCGGACCACGACCTGATGGTGGTCGGGCACGGCATCCCGAGCGACGACGACGCATGGCACGACGATCTCGTCGCTCGCAGCCTCTTACACGTCCGCGACGCCGCATCTGATGCCCGGCTCGTGGGCTACTTCCACGACGCCGGAGTCGACGGCTACGAGTGGAAGAAGGGGTTCGAAGCGCCTCGCGGGCTCTTGCGCCGGGACCGCAGCCGCCGGCCGGCAGCGTCGACGTTCGCCTCGCGCTAAGCCGCGTCTGGGCGCGGCTTCAGCAGCTGGTGACCGTTCACGCCGAAGTCATCGAGGCGGAATCCGTCGGCGTCCAGGGCGACGTCGCCCTTCGTCACCGAGATGAAACTCTTGTTGATCGAGATGTCCGCGACCGTGCCGCTCTGGCCGCCCGCCAGGACCACCAGCTCGAGGACCAGCCTCGTGAGACTCACGCGGTCCGTGCGGGGGCGGTCCTCCGGCGGTTTCGCGAACGCGGCTTTGGCTCGCTCATGGTGCGCCGAAGAGGGGTCGCGCAACGCGATGCGCACGGCATCGGCCATTGCGACATCGGCCTCCCAGTCCTCGATGACATAGCACCCCCGGGGGTGAAGACGCGGGAACAAGGTCTCGAACGAGGCGCGGGTCGGCCAGTAGGAGTGGAAGCGTCGTCGATAACGAGGTCGATCGGTTCGCCCGCGAACTCGGTGTCGACGATCTCGGCCACGCGAGCCCGATCGCCCTGGTCGACGCCGAAGAACGGCCGGAGGCGATCCGCGAACCCATGCGCTCTCGCGAAGTCATCGAGCGCCACGAGCGGGGTCGGCTCGCTGTCCAACGTCACGAGCATGACCGGGTCGGCCCACAGCGCGAGCAGCGCCGCGCTGCCGCCCTCCGCGATCCCGAGCTCCAGCACCCGCCCACCGTGCGCGAACTCGGCAAGCTCGCGATAACGCTCGATGAGATGCATCGGTTTGAGGATGTAGAAACGGTCCGGCGCGGATTCGGCGACGTACCCGGAGACGAACTCCACACCGTCCACGACCAGGCTCTCGCCGGTGAAGATGTTCTCGATGACGTGCTGACCGCCGAATGCCTCGCTCAGAAGCTTGAGGTTGTCGGGTCGACGCTCGTCCATCCCGTCGAAGTGTGCTGACGCTCCTTGGGCGCGTCAGCTGCGCGCGCGGAACTGAGCCTTTTGGCCCCCACCGTCCTTGTTGAGGCGCTTCGAGAGATGCAGTCCTTCCAAGACGAGCTCGACCGCGCTGGCGATCATCGCCGGCGACTCGGCATCGCCCGGATCCTCCTCCGAGAGGAGCGCCTTCACGGGCGTGGCCATGGCCGGGATCGCCTCGAGTAGCGATGCGTAGGCATCGTCCGTGACGTCCTCGCCCGTGTCGACGACGACGTCGCCGTCGAATGCGTCGACGACGGCGCGGTGCGAGTCCGGCGACACGCGCTCCTTGAAGACTGCGAGCGTGGCGGCCCGAACGAGGTTCTCGAGGATCTCGTGGTCCCGCCCCTCGTCGAGCGTCTCGATCTCGATCTTGCCGGAGGTGGACGCGGGCAGCGCGTCGAGGTCGACAACGCGCGGCACCACATGGGTGGCACCCGAGCGCAAGCTCCGACGTACCGCGTTGGCGGTCATCACCTCGGTGTTGGATATGGACAGACGAACCGAGACACCGGAGCGCTGGTTGATCTGCTGACTGGCCCGCGCCGCGTGGCTGATGTTGGCGCAGATCTCGGTCATGAACGACGGCACGGCGACCTCGACACCCTCAATCGTGGGCATCTCGGCCTCCTGCTCGACGATCGCCACCTCGGTGTCGATGTCGAGCGGGTAGTGCGTGCGGATCTGCGATCCGAAGCGGTCCTTCAGCGGCGTGATGAGCCGCCCACGGTTGGTGTAGTCCTCCGGGTTCGCGGACGCAACGAGCATGACGTCGAGCGGCAGCCGGACCTTGTGGCCACGGATCTGCACATCACGTTCCTCGAGCACGTTGAGCAGACCGACCTGGATGCGCTCGGCCAGATCAGGCAGCTCGTTCATCGCGAAGATGCCGCGGTTGGTCCGGGGAACCAGGCCGTAGTGGAGCACGAGTTCGTCCGAGAGGTAGCGGCCTTCGGCGATCTTGATGGGGTCGACCTCGCCGATCAGGTCAGCGATGGCGGTGTCAGGAGTGGCGAGCTTCTCGCCGTATCGCTCATCACGATGCACCCATGAAACGGCCGTGTCGTCACCGTGCTCAGCGACCAGATCGCGGGCGTACCGAGAGATCGGCGCGTACGGGTCGTCGTTGATCTCGGAGCCCGCGACGATCGGCATCCACTCGTCCAACAGGCCGGTGAGACCGCGGATGATGCGGGTCTTCGCCTGGCCGCGCTCACCCAGAAAGATGATGTCGTGGCCGGCGATAAGCGCGTTCTCGAGCTGGGGTGTGACGGTGTTCTCGTAGCCGAGAACCTCAGGGAACAGGGGCTCGCCTGAACGGATCCGGGCGACGGCGTTGGTGCGGATCTCCTCGCGGAGGGGAACGGACTGCCAACCGCTGTCACGGAGGGCCCCGAGGGTCTCTGGTCTCGACATGGCGGCGACCCTACCTTCAAGCACCACCAGACGAACAAGCGTCCCGACACCACTAGCCTTCCGCCCATGGATCTGTCGGGCGAGTGGCGGGCCGCACCGGCCACCGAGGAGCTCCGGCGCACGTTCCACGAACCAGAGCTCGACGACCGGGCCTGGTCTCCCATCGCGGTGCCGGGGCACTGGTCGACGATTGCCGGGCTCGAGGCAGCCCGCTCGGTCCTGCATCGAACCTCGTTCGACCTTGCGCCGGCACCGGAGGGACGCCGTCGGTGGCTCTGCCTCGACGGCATCGCCCAGCAAGGCGACGTGTGGCTCGACGGCGGGTACGTCGGCGACACCGAAGGGTACTTCGTTCCCCATCGGTTCGAGATCACCGACCTCCTGGATGATCGCGAGCACCACGTCCTCGGCGTCGACGTCAACTGCAGTCGGTTCGGCGACGCCGACAACCGCACGAACACAATGGGTGCGGTGCTCGATCCGGAACTCACCGGCGCGGCGGGGGCGAACCCGGGCGGCGTCTGGGGTGCCGTCTACATCCACGAGACCGGGACGGTAGCGATCCGGTTCTTCCGCGCGATCTGTCTCGATGCCAACCCCACTCGAGCGCGCATGTCCATGCGCTGTGTCTTCGATGCACCGGACGGCGGCCCGATCACCCTGCGCACCCGTGTCGCCGGACACGAGCACGAGCACGTGCATGCCGCCGCGGCCGGCGAGAACCGCGTGGAGTGGACGTTCGACGTCCCGGCCCCTGAACTGTGGTGGCCTCACCAGCTCGGTGAACAACCACTCAGCGATCTGCGCTGCGACGTTCTCGCCAACGGCGAGATCCACGACCATCGCTCGGTGCGGGTCGGGTTCCGCTCCGTCGAGATGAAGAACTGGACGCTGCGAGTCAACGGTAAACCGTTGTTCCTGAAGGGCGTCGGCATGCTGCCGACCACACCTCGCCCGGGGGATGCCACGCCGCAACAAGTCGCCGGCGACGTCGGCGCGGCCCGCGAGGCCGGGCTCGACCTGATCCGGGTCATCGCCCACATCGCTCGACCGGAGCTCTACGACGCGGCGGATGAGCTCGGCGTTCTGGTGTGGCAGGACATGCCGCTGCGTGGGGTGATGGCCCGAGGCGTGCGAAGCCAGGCCACCAGGCAGGCTCGCGAGGCGGTCGATCTTCTCGCGCACCATCCATCTGTCGCGATCTGGTGTGCCCACGACGAGCCGTTCCGGCGCCCCGAGCCGCCGACCGCGACTCCGCCGGTGATGACCCAGCAGAAGCCATCGTGGAACCGCGACGTGCTCGACCGGTCGGTCAAGCGCGTCCTCACCCGTACTGACGGGTCCCGCCCGGTCATCCCGCACACCGCCGTCCCGCCCCACTTCCCCTCCCTCGACGGCACCACGAGTCATCTGTGGTTCGGCTGGCACGACGGCCGGGCAGCCGATCTTGCTCCGGCGGTCGCTCGACTCCCTCGCATGGCCCGCTTCGTGACCGCGTTCGGGGCGGCGTCCGTGACCGACGGGACGGACATCGTGATGGACCCCCGCTGGCCCGCGATCGACTGGGACGGCCTCGCGGCACGCACTGGTGCGAGAGCGGCGAGCCTGCACCATCTCGTCCCACCGAACGGCGTTGCCGACGGCAACACGTGGGCCACGCTCACGCAGGCGGCGCAAGCCGAAGTCGTGAAGACGAGCATCGAGCTCCTGCGCCGGCTCAAGTACCAACCCACGGGCGGGTTCGTGCAGTTCTACCTCGCCGATGCGTCGCCGGAAGGTGGTTTCGGCGTGCTCGACCACGAGCGTCAACCGAAGCCCGCGTGGCAGGCGATGGTCGACGCATGTCGGCCGGTCATCGTCGTTGCGGACCCGCTGCCGGCGGTCGTCCACCGCGGCGAGGCGGTCCAGTTCGCCGTTCACGTGATCTCTGATCGTCGAGACCAACTCGCCGACGCGGTTGTCCGCGCGACAGTCAGCGCGCACGGCACCGGCGACGAGGTCATCGAGGAACGTAGCCAGGCGTGGGGAGGCGACATCGCCGCGGACGAATGCGCACGCATCGGCGACACCTCGTTCATCGTCCCCGATGGCGCAACCCGGATCGTGGTCGATCTCGAGCTCACGGCGGCCGACATCTCGCGGACCAACCGCTACCACGCACCCGTCCGCTAGTGGAGGGCGTGAAGAGACGACAATCGGGCTGGTCACCGAACACGCTCGCCTGCATCTACATGACGGTCGGCACGCTCGGCTACGTCGTCAACGACGGACTGATCCGCGTCGCGACCGAGGATGGGCTCGACGTGTACCAGGCGTTGTTCCTGCGCAGCATCGCGCTCACCGCGGTCTTCGCGTTCTTCAGCACCCGCCGCCGGGAGTTCTCGGGCGTCGACTTCCGGCAACGACCGCTCGTCGTCCGAGTCGGCGCCGAGCTCGTCGGTGCGGCCTTGTTCTTTGCCGCCCTCGTGAACATCGAGTTCGCGAACGCGCAGACAATTCTCATGCTCGTGCCGTTCGCGGTGACCGCGGCGGCCGCCCTCTTCCTCGGTGAACGGGTCAGCCGGGCGCAGTACGTCGTCGTCGTGCTGGGATTCGTCGGCGTGCTTGTCGTCGTCCGGCCCGCCACCGATGCCTTTTCCTGGTGGTCGGTCATGGTGGTCGGCGGCGCCGCGGCCCTGGTGGTGCGCGAGTTCGCAACTCGACAGGTGAGCGAGGCCATTCCGGCCGGGGCGATCGCCACGATCACCGCGGCCGCTCTCGCCGCGCTGACCGGCGTGCTCTCGATCTTCACCGGGTGGGGCGACGTGACGGCCGATGCCTTGTTCGTTCTGGCGCTCGCGACCAGCTTCTTGTTCGTCGGCTACCTCGGCACCATCCAGACCGTGCGGGTCGGCGACCTCAGCGTGTCCTCCCCATTTCGCTATACGGCGGTGCTCGGCGCAGTGGTCGTCGGACAGCTCTTCTTCGACGAAACGCCGGATATCATTACGGGTATTGGATGTCTCGTGATCGTGATTTCGGGTGTCGCAGCGATTCAGCTGGAGCGACGAGCCGAAGTGGGCCGCTGAAGACCAAGCGCAGTACCGTGCGCCAGTACTCGCGTGACAAGAAAGTGCACAGCAATGGCACAGGCAACATCACCGTCGCGCCACGACGTGGCGCCGACCCGGAAGCGACCGCCGCAGCTCCCGTGGCCGCTGAACATCTACCAGACCGCCATCGGCAAGAAGTACGTCATGGCGATCACCGGTATCGGGCTGCTCGGCTACGTGGTCGTCCACATGATCGGCAACCTGCACCTCTACGAAGGCCCGTACCAGGTCCACGCCTACGCCGAAGCGCTGCGTGACCTCGGCGGGCATCTCGCCCCTCGCACCTTCATCCTGTGGGTCCTGCGCCTCGGCCTCTTCGGCATGTTCGTGATGCACATCCTGAGCGCATGGTCGCTCAGCCGGATGAGCCACAAGGCCGACAACGCCTACGCCGGGGGCCGCACCTACACGGCCGCAAGCTTCGCCAGCCGCACCATGCGCTGGACCGGTCCGATCACCCTGCTCTACGTCCTCTTCCACCTCGCCGATCTCACATGGGGTTGGGTGGACGATGACTGGGTCCGTGGCGATCCATACCACAACGTCTACAGCTCGATGAGTGCGGTCCCGATCGCGCTCATCTACATCGCCGCCAACGTTGCGCTGGCGATCCACATCTTCCACGGCGCCTGGTCGATGTTCCAGAGCCTCGGCATCAACAACCCGAGGTACAACTCGCTGCGCCGGGGCATCGCCCAGGGCCTTGCCGGCCTCATTCTCGTCGGCAACTTGAGCTTCCCGCTGGCCGTGCAGTTCGGGCTCATCGACGAGGACAACCGCGGTACGCCGATCGGCTTCACCCACGAGGGTGACGCCGCCGGCGATGACTCGCATTCCGGCGAAGCCGGCGACGACGCTGAAGGAGGCGAATAATGGTCACCCTCGATGCCAAGATCCCCGACGGTTCTGTCGCTGAGAAGTGGGACAACCACAAGTTCTCGGTGAAGCTCGTCAACCCGGCCAACAAGCGCAAGTTCGAGGTCATCGTCGTCGGCACCGGCCTCGCCGGCGCGTCGGCCGCCGCCTCGCTCGCCGAGCTTGGCTACAACGTGAAGGTCTTCACCTTCCACGACTCGCCTCGGCGTGCGCACTCGATCGCCGCCCAGGGCGGCATCAATGCCGCGAAGAACTACCGCAACGACGGCGACTCGGTGCACCGCCTCTTCTACGACACGGTCAAGGGTGGCGACTACCGCTCCCGCGAGGCCAACGTCCACCGCCTCGCTCAGGTGTCGGTCAACATCATCGACCAGTGCGCCGCGCAGGGCGTGCCATTCGCCCGCGAGTACGGCGGCCTGCTGGCCAACCGCTCGTTCGGCGGCGCCCAGGTGAGCCGCACCTTCTACGCCCGGGGCCAGACCGGCCAGCAGCTGCTGCTCGGTGCCTACCAAGCCCTCGCGTCGCAGATCGCGGCCGGCAAGGTCACGCTCTACAACCGCAGCGACGTGCTCGACATCGTGAAGAAGGACGGCGAGGCCTGCGGCATCGTCACCCGCGACATGCTCACCGGCGAGGTCCACGGCCACAGCGCGCATGCTGTGGTGCTGGCCACCGGCGGCTACGGCAACGTTTACTACCTGTCCACGAACGCCATGGCGTCGAACGTGACGGCTGCGTGGCGCGCCCATCGCAAGGGCGCCATGTTCGCGAACCCCTGCTACTCGCAAATCCACCCCACGTGCATCCCGGCGGCCGATGAGTTCCAGTCGAAGCTGACGCTCATGTCGGAGTCGCTGCGCAACGACGGTCGCATCTGGGTTCCACGAGGCGACGACGACGCCCGCGGCGCAGCCGAGATCCCCGAGGACGAGCGCTACTACTACCTCGAAGAGAAGTACCCGAGCTTCGGTAACCTCGTCCCGCGCGACGTGGCCAGCCGCAACGCTAAGACCGTCGTCGACGACGGCAAGGGCGTCGGCCCGCTGAAGAACGGCGTCTACCTCGACTTCGCAGCGGCGATCGGCCGAGACGGCGTCGAGGCGGTCAAGGAGCGCTACGGCAACCTCTTCGACATGTACGAGCGCATCACCGGCGAGGACCCCTACTCCACGCCGATGCGGATCTACCCGGCAACGCACTACACGATGGGTGGCCTCTGGGTTGACTACAACCTGATGACCACCGTGCCAGGTCTCTACGCCCTCGGTGAAGCCAACTTCTCCGAACACGGCGCCAACCGGCTCGGTGCGTCGGCGCTCATGCAGGGTCTCGCCGACGGCTACTACGTTCTGCCCTACACGATCGGCGACTACCTGGCGCCGAAGCTCGGCGACACGCCCGTCCCCACGGACGATCCCGTGTTCACCGAGTCGGTCCAGGCCATCGACGACAAGTCTCGGCAATGGACGTCCAACAAGGGCACCCACGGCGTGGAGCACTACCACCGCGAACTCGGCAAGATCGTCTGGGAGCACTGCGGCATGGCTCGCAACGAAGCCGGCCTGCAGACGGCGCTCAAGGAGATCCCTGCCCTGCGCGAGGACTTCCGTCAGAACGTCAAGGTGCTCGGTTCACCCGACGGCATCAACACGATGCTCGAGAAGGTCAACCGGGTCGACGACTTCATGGAGTTCGCCGAGCTCAAGGTGCGCGATGCGCTGCATCGCCGTGAGAGCTGTGGCGGCCACTTCCGTGAGGAATCACAAACCCCCGAAGGCGAGGCGTTGCGAGACGACGAGAACTTCGCCTACGTCGGTGCGTGGGAATGGAAGGGTTCTGACGCCGAGCCCGAGCTCCACAAAGAAGACCTGGAATTCGAGACCGTCCAGCTGACCCAGCGAAGCTACAAGTGAGGGGCTGACAGACATGAGTGAAATGCTGAACCTCAAGCTGAAGATCTGGCGTCAGGATGGCCCGCGCTCCCAGGGCGAGTTCCTCGACGTCGACGCCCACGACATCCCGGTGGACGCCTCGTTCCTCGAGATGCTCGACGTTGTCAACGAGCGACTGATCGCCGACGACGTCGAACCGATCACGTTCGGCCACGACTGTCGTGAAGGCATCTGCGGCACCTGTGGTGTGATGATCAACGGCCAGGCCCACGGTCCGGAGAAGGCCACGGCGACGTGCCAGCTCCACATGCGCAAGTTCAACGACGGCGACGAGATCGTGATCGAGCCCTGGCAGGCGCAGGCGTTCCCGGTCCTCAAAGATCTGATGGTCGACCGGCGAGCGTTCGACCGCATCGTCGAGGCCGGCGGCTACATCTCGGTCCCCACTGGCACGCCGCAGGACGCCAACGCCACGCTCATCCCGAAAGAGGTCGCTGACACCGCGATGGACGCGGCGGCCTGCATCGGGTGCGGCGCCTGCGTCGCGGCGTGTCCGAACTCTGCCGCCCAGCTGTTCACGTCCGCCAAGCTCGGCCACCTCAACGTGCTGCCGCAGGGCCAGTCCGAGCGATGGAAGCGCACCGAGGCCATGGTCGAGACCATGGAGGACTTCTTCGGCTCGTGCACCAACCATGGCGAGTGCCACGACGCGTGCCCGAAGGAGATCAGCCTCGACTTCATCGCGTTCATGAACCGCGACTACGTCAAGGCGAAGATCAAGAACCGCTCGCTCGCCAGCCAGTAGAGCCGTTCGAAATAGCTTCCCAGTCGCTCGTTCGCGGGTTCACAATCCGCCACCGCGCGAGGTTCTCCTTGACTGTTCGCGTCCCCGGCGCGACGGTGACAAACGTCACATCCAGTGATTTGTTCGGTGTCACCCGCTCGACGCACTCGCCTCGACACGCCGACCAAAT
Source organism: Acidimicrobiales bacterium (assembly GCA_029246685.1). Lineage (GTDB taxonomy): Bacteria > Actinomycetota > Acidimicrobiia > Acidimicrobiales > Aldehydirespiratoraceae > JAJRXC01. The sequence continues at coordinate 570,672 of JAQWMR010000016.1, forward strand.
CGGTGACGGAAGGGAGGACGGCGACACGAACGCACGGACGAATCCGGCCAACGGAACCCGTGCACCTCGCAAACCGCCATACGAACCCACGTCACGCGTGGCAGGAACCGCTCCCACGAGCTTCTCGCGCCCGAAACACCTAGGAACAGGTGTCAGGAGAAGCGCTCAAGAGAGAAGATTCCAACGCTGCAACCGACGTGGCGAGGACCTTCCTTCACAGATGAGGCGCCCCCGCCCCGGGGCGTCTCATTTGGGGTTTTGGCTCGCCTCTTCGCCTTCGGGTAAGTCGCATCATTGGTGTCAGACACCCGCATCAGCTCACGTCGATGAGCGTCCGAAGGCGATACCAGTCGCCGTCCAAGTGCGCCACGTGACAGTGGCCCTCGGTTTCCGAGTTGAGCGGCTCGCCGCGGGTGTAGCCGTACCCCGCCTCACTGAAGCCGATGTCTCCCGTCTTGAAGAAGACGAAGTCCGCTTGGCCGCACTGCATGGTCCGGATCTGCCAGACCGGGACAAGGCCGATCATCTGGGCGCCCTGATCCTCCGCCGACTCACCCGCGAGGATGGCCTCAGCTTCGTCCGTCATGGCCGAACGACTCAGGACGAACCCCGGCGCGACGGCCACCGCGGCCCAGATGATCCCCAAGCCCAACACAGGCAGCGCGATCTCGCGGATCTCCCGGCGCTTCCAGGATCGGCGCAGAAGCCAGACCCAGGCGACGAACGGGACGAGGGTGAGCGGTACGAGACCGGGCTCACTCGCGCTGTACAACGACGGCGGAACGATTGCGATCAGCCAGCGCCAGTCCGGGAAGAACCGCCTCAGGCGTTCCAGCGGGCGGACTCGTGGAGATGTTTCTGGATCGCCGGCCACAGTTCCTCGATGAGTGCGTCGGGGACCTCGTGCCCGAGGCCCTCCACCTCCACCAGAATTGCACCATCGATGCCGGTCGCCAGGGCGCGGCCGTGGGCCGGCGGAAAGACGGGGTCGGCGGTGCCGTGGATGACCATCGTCGGTGCGCTGATACCGGACAAGCGGTCGAGGCGGTCGGGGCTGGCGTGAACCGCGATGCCGTGGCCAGTTTCGGCCGCCCACCCGGTGGCGATCTCCGCCGCCGCGAGTGCGGCCTGGTGGTCGGCGTCGATCGGATACGCCGAGCCGGCCATGAAGTCGTCGAGCTCGATGAGCCACTGCACCCGACCGTCGTCGTCTCGGGGCGGGCCCGCGAAGAGACGCTCGGTCATCTTCTCGACGAACTCGTCCATCGGGCCCGGGAGTCGATCGTCGCCCGGGGCCGGACTCGATCCGAACATGGTGAGCGACAGCACCCTGTCCGCGTGGTCGAGCGCGAGGAGCTGGCCGATCATGCCGCCCATGGATCGACCAACGACATGGGCCGCGTCGATCGCATAGTGGTCGAGAAGGCCAACCGCATCAGCCACGAGGTCATCGAGCAGGTAGGCCGAGTCGGCGCCGAAACGGGTCGACCGACCGCAGTCCCGGTGATCGAAACGGATGACCTGAAATCCGTCCTCGATCAGGCGGTCCACGATGGCCGGAGTCCACCGAAACCCGGGCGAGTCGGCGCCGGCAATCAACAGCACGGCAGCCTCTCCAGGGTCGCCCTTCTGGTCCGCCCACAGGTTCAGATCTCCGACCCGAACGGCTTCGCCTCTTGCTGCGTCGTGTGCCGCGTCCGTCATGGCGCTCAACGGTACTGTCGGCCCCCGTGATCCAGAAGGCCGGGGCCCAACTCGTACGAGGACTGCTGATGGGGGCGGCCGACGTCGTCCCCGGTGTCTCGGGCGGCACGATCGCTCTCGTCCTCGGGATCTACCAGAAACTGATCGACACGATCCGCGCCGGTGCTCGGGCACTCGGGGCTCTGGTCAAGCTCGACCTGCGCGGCTTCTGGGAGCAGTTCAAGGCGCTCGACTTCCTGTTCATCGTGCCGCTGCTGGCGGGCATCGGGATCTCATTCGTCGGGCTCGCGTCAGTCATCGAGACTCAGCTCCACGACAACCCGGAGAACATGGCGGGCCTGTTCTTCGGCCTGGTCGCTGCCTCCATTGCGGTCGCGCTGAGCCTTTTCAAAGAGAGAGTTCCACAGCACTACGGGATCATGGCCGTGGTGGCTGTCGCCGTCTTTGCCCTCCTCGGGTATCAGTCGGGCCCGATCGCCGACCCGAGCCCGTTCGTCTTCCTCGGCGCCGGCGCGCTCGCCATCTGCGCCATGATCCTGCCCGGCATCTCGGGGAGCTTCATCCTGCTGATGATCGGCATGTACGCGGCGATGATCCACGCTGTGAAGGAGTTCGAGATCGCCGACATCGCCCTCGTCGGCATCGGCTGCGTCATCGGCCTCGCCCTCTTCTCATCGGTGCTCGGGTGGGTCATGGAACGCGCCTACGACACGGTGATGGCTGTCCTCGTCGGCCTCATGCTCGGGTCGCTGCGGGTGCTCTGGCCGTGGCCCAACGGCGTCGGCGTGATCTCCGAGGAGGAGAAAGAGGTGATCGATGGCACCGGCCTCGAATGGCCGGCCGAAGCGGGCGACTGGGTCGGGCCGTCCGTACTCGCCGTGATCGCCGTGGTCGTGGTGCTCGCTATCGCAGAAGTCGGCAAGCGCTACTCCACCGACTGAACCGGCAGCGTCACCCATCCGGGGCGGTTGCCGCCAACCCACCCACGCCGTTCCAACACCATCTGCCCCAGCTCGTCGGGCCACCCGATCGAGAAGTCACCCGCGATCGTGGGTGCGGCGGGGGCGACGAGATGTAGCGGGTGTCTGACACCAGTTGAAGCGCGGGTGCGAGTGCCCCGGGCGGTGAGGTCCCAGGCGCGGTCGGCGATGAGGACCTCGCCGTGGACGTCCAGCTCGATCGAGAACGACGACGCGTCGCCCTCGGGGGCGCCAACGGTGTCGAGGTCGAGGTCCAGGCCGATCGGGACGCGATCGCCGAATGTGTCCGGCGTGACCGTCCCGCTCGGGTCGATCCGCAGAGCGAAGGCCTCCAGGCCGATGGTCCAGTGGTCGAGCGGGGTCTCACAGACGAATTCCGTCCAGACCCCCGACGACCGGAACTCGTACGCGGTGCGGGCGAGGGGCAGGTCGTAGTCGATCAGCACGACGGGGTCCTCCCTGGCAACAAGGAGCGCCACGAGGAATCGCGTCGCTCCGAGCGCGCGGCGGGCATCGAGCCGGATCCAACCGGCCAACGACTCGTCCGTGGCCACGAAGTCGACCTCGATGACGTCGATGTCGCTGTCCGCCGGTCGATCGAGGTCATCGGCCTCGGTGACGTGCATCACGCCAGGGTGACAGATGAGGCCGTCGACGGCAGGCTTGGGCGGTGACCGACGAACTCCCCGACTTCGACGCCGACACCGCCGTGACGCCTCTCGGCGACAACCGATTCGGCACGACCCTTCTCGACACCTGGAACATCGTCGCCGGCCCGAACGGCGGCTACCTCGCCGCCCTCATCGCCCATTCGATGACCGACACCGTCGACGACGCGAGCCGCGGGCTTCGTTCCCTCACGGTCCACTACCTGGCTCGTCCTGAGTTCGACGACGTCGAGATCGCCGTTGACGTGGTCCGGTCCGGACGGTCGTCGTCGACCCTCCAGGCGACCATGACCCAGGGCGACCGGCTGATCTGCTCCTCCATCGCCGCGTTCTCCGTTCCCTGGGAATCGGCAGTCGAGGACTGGTCGCTCCCGATCTCGTCCCACGCGCAGGACGAGACATTCCTCGGCGAGGGCGTCCGTCCGCCGGTACACCGAAACTGGGCCGGGGTGCCGATCGTGGACGCGCCCTTCTTCAGCGGCGAAGGATCGCCTCGCGTTGCCCAGTGGATCCGAGCAGTCAAGCCCCGCCCCCTCGATGCCATCGAACTCGTCGCCATCAGCGATGCCATCCCGCCGGCCGGATTTCCCAAGATGACCGAGCGCACCGCCATGCCCACGGTGGATCTCACGGTTCACATCCGAGCGTCGCTCCCGCTCGACCCGGCACCCGAGGACGACCGCGTCTACGCCGAATGCAATACCCACCACGTCGCCGATGGATTCGCCGACGACGACTGCCACATCTGGTCGGCCAACGGCCAACTGCTGGCGCAATCCCGCCAGCTGGCCATCACCCGCTGACCCGCTCGTAGGCTGACCGGATGCTTCGATCGATCATGCTCGCTGCCCTCTGTGTGGGTCTGATGGGTTGCGCGGCCGACGATCCGTTCGTCACAGTCGTCCAGGAGACAACCACGACGATCAGCGCCGTCGACGGGGGGCCGGACAACTCGACCGACGACACCGATCCTGCGACCGAAACCGACGACCCGCTCGCCGATTTCCCCCAACCCGAGGGGATCGTCGACCTGCGGGGACTCCCGACCGTCGAGGTCGTCGTGAACTCGAACACCTTCGACGGCGGATCCATCCGGGTCGATCCCGGAACCCAGATCGTCTTCGCCAACTTCGACGCGGAAGCGCACAACGTGAGGTCAGCGATCGCCGGGGCGTTTCCGACGATCGACAAGGACCTTCTCTTCACAGAACCGCAGGCGCTGGTGCTCACGGAGCCGGGCGACTATCCCTTCTACTGCTCGCTCCACGGCACCTCACAACGTGGGCAACTCGGCTACATCGTCGTCGGCGACGGCTGAGCTGAACGCGGTTCACGCCGAGTCTGCGTTTGGGAGCGTCAGCACCTACCATCGGCGTCCATGATGCGACGCTCCGTGCTCCAACTCATCGCCCTGCTCGCCGTTCTCGGCCTTATCGCTGCCGCGTGCAGTGACGACGGCGACACCACCGACACGACGGTCGATCCGGCTCCGGCCGAAGAGACCGACGACCCGGCCGACGAGCCGGACGAGCCCGTCGACGAACCGGACGAGCTCGTGGAGCCTGAACTCGACTACGCCGTCCACAGCGTCCCCGCCGACTACGACACGATTCAGGCGGCCGTCGACTCCGCCGCACCCGGCGACCTCGTCCTGATCGATGAGGGCATTTACACCGAAGAGGTCATCGTCCAGACCGACGACATCGTTATCCGTGGCGTGAACCGCAACACCGTGATCCTCGACGGCGAGTACGACGAGGAAAAGCAGCACGGCATCATCATCTTCTCCGACGGCGTCGCCGTGGAGAACATGACGGTCCGCAACTTCCCGGTCAACGGCGTCTTCTGGACGGGTGACTATGGCGCCGACGACCTCGTCGAGGGTTTCCGCGGCTCGTATCTCACCGTGCACAACTACGGCGTCTACGGCATCTACGCCACCGGTTCGATGAACGGACAGTTGGAGCACAGCTATGCCAGTGGCGGCGACGATGCGGCGTTCTACATCGGTCAGTGCGTGGCCTGTAACGCGCTGCTCTACAACGTCGAGGGCGTCAACAGCCAGCTCGGCTACTCCGGCACGAACTCGAGCGGCGTGATCATCGCCAACTCGAACTTCCACGACAACATGATGGGCGTCGTGAACAACAGCGCCGGAACAAATGACCGGACGCCCCACACCGGCACGATCATCGTCGGCAACCGGATCCACCACAACAACAACACGCTCGTGCCGAGCAACAACGCCGGCTTCCGGCTGGGCGTGGGCAGCGGCGTGGTCCTGGCCGGTACTGTCGGCAACACCGTCGAGCGGAACCTGATCGTCGACAACGACCGTGCCGGCGTCATCATTCTCGACTGGATCGACGCGATCTTCGCCAGTGGCAACAGCCCGGACTTCCTGGCGATGGACAACGTCGTGCGCGACAACCACGTCGCCGGTTCGAGCCTGGAAGCCGACTTCCTGGTGGCGCTGAACAACATCGATGCGGGCGGCAACGGCAACTGCTTCGCCGGCAACACCTACGACGTGGCCACCCCGGCCGACATCGAGACGGTGCTGCCGTGCGACGGCGACGACACCGCCGTGCTCACGCCGCTCGCCGAGTCGCTCGACAAGTTCGCGACCGGCTTCGAGCCGATCGACTACAAGGACGTCCCGGTGCCGGAGTACAACTTCGAGACCATGCCCGGCGATCCATGGACCGATCCGCCCGTTCCGGCCCATGACCTGCCGATGGCGCTCGACCTCGACTCGCTGACCATCCCGGAGGGCTGATCTCAGCGGTGCTTCTCGGCGTCCCAGCCGAGCGGCGCAAGCGTCGCGTCTGCGAAGGCGGCCGGCTCGTCTTCGTGCGCGGTCGCCATCGTGTCGTTCCAGCGGTTGAGATAGCCGAACATCGCGCACACCGCGACGATCGAGACGATCTCCTGTTCGTTGAAGTGCTCGCGGCAGGCGGCGAAGTCGGCCGCGGTGGCCGCGTTCGCGCCGGAGTGGAACGCGAGCCGTAGCGCGGCCCGCTCTGCGTCGGTGAAGAGGTCTGAGGTCTCGAACTCCCACACCGCGGCGGTCTTCGCCGGATCGGTTCCCTGGTGCGCCGCCGTGGCTCCGGCGTGGGCCTGGCAGTAGCGGCCCCCGGCCGCCCGGCTCGCCACATGGGAGACGAGGTTCTTCAACTCGCCATCGATGATCGGGTTCGCGATGACGGCAGTGGCGAGTGCCTGGAAGCCTTCGACCAGCCCCGGCACGTGCGCCATCGTGTTCAGCGACGACGGAACGAAACCCATCACCGACTCGATGAGCTGGAACCACTCCTCGAGATGGGGCAGGTCTTCACGGGCGATCGGATCGACGTGCGGCATGGGTGCTCCTCCTTCGGAGGAGCAGAGCCTAGAGCGACTCGAGGAACGCGATGACGGCCGACCGGTCGTCCGCCGACATCGCTCGGTAGGCGTCGGCGCTCGCCTCGGCCTCGCCGCCGTGCCACAGGATCGCCTCGGAGTAGTCCCGAGCTCGACCGTCGTGCAGCAACATGGTGTGGCCGTTGACCGTGTCGATCAGACCGATCCCCCAGAGCGGCGGCGTGCGCCACTCCGTCGGGACCGGGTCGCCACCTGCCGTCTGGTCCGCGAGTTCGATGCCGAGGTCGTGGAGGAGCAAGTCGGTGTAGGGCTGGATGGTCTGACCGCTGAGGCCCTGGATCGGTCCGTCGCGGGTGACGAAGCCACCCGTGTGGCAGCTTGCGCAGCCGGCCTGGGTGAAGAGTTCGCTTCCGCGTTCCACGACGGGGTCGCCGAGATCGCGGGCGCCGGGTACGGCGAGCGTCTGCGTGTAGACGGTGAGATGCAGGAGCTGAAGGTCGGTGACCTCTCCCCCGGCCGGTTCCTGCACCCCGAAGTTCGGGTCGCCGTACTCGGCGACGTTGTACTCCGTCGACAGCGGCACGCCGGCGCGGAGGCACGGTGCCCACCGGTCACAGAGCGGCGATGGGAAGTAGCGCGACGTCAGGCCCATGTCGTCGAACAGCGCTGTCGCTGTCTGTTGCTCGACCGTCGGCTGCCCCGCGTTCCATCCGAATCGTCCGATCAACGACGTGTTGGTGAGGAGATCGGTGGCCGAACTGAGCCGGCCGGAGATTCCGTCGCCGTCCTCGTCCTCGGGATCGGCCAGGGCGACGAGGTCGTCGTCGGTGATCAGCTCGAGCAGTCCCATGCCCGGGAGCTGGGGCGCCACCCGAACCCGGATCACGGAGTCCTCTGGCAGCGTCGAACCGTCGCCGAGTTCGACGACGTAGATCGGCCGGCGGAGCGTGTACGGCGTGCCGTCGTCGAACTCGCCCGGCACTTCTTCATAGCGAACGACGGTGATTGACTCCGGGTCGCCACCCGCCGCCGCCTGCGTCGACAACACGCCGCCGAAGTGGTCGATCGTGGCCGGGTCGTCGCTGCCCAGACCGACCGCCATGCCGACCGGCAGCGGCCCGGGGCCGCCGGGACCAGCGGACCGGCCGTCATCGGTGTGGCAGGTCGCGCATGCCGCCGCGTTGAAGTTCGGGCCCAGACCCGCGAACTCTCCTGACAACGTCGGCTCCCAGACCACCTCGAAGACCTCTCGGCCATCGGCGAACGCCTGGAGTTCGAGATGGTTGATGTTGCGCACCGTCAGGCTGAAGGCCCGTGAGGTGTCGTCGAACGCGGTGCCCATCCCGCCGGTGCGATCCGTCCGAACCGGGGTGACCGCCTGCTCACCGACCGCAGCGTCACCGTCGATCTCGCGGGCGGCCTCGTCGTCGTCTCCCCCGCAGGACAGCAAGAGGAGCGCGAGGGCCGTCACGAGGACGACGAGCAGGGGGCGGGTGCGGGTCATGGCTCCTGGCGGGGAAGGGATACGACGAGGGTACCGAGCAGTCTGTCGTGCAGACCGCGCCCATCGGCCGCGAGCACGACGGTGGCCAGAAGGACGACCAGAACGGTGAGACCGAACGCTCCGAGGAAGATGATGGGGAGATAGAGGATCGCGGCGCGGCCAAGCGCCATCACCGCACCGGGCGCGGAAGACGTGAGCCGGACGCGGAGCCCGAGCATCGCCTTGCCTGGGGTCGCGCCCCAGACGAGCGCCGGGATCACTTCGTAGAGCACGACCAGCAGGAGCAGGAGGATGACCGACCGGGCCGAGTCGAAGACAAGCCGGGCCTGGCGTTGCCCGAGCGGGTCGCCGCCGAGCAGACGCTGGTCGATCTCGACCATGACGAAGACGACGAGCCAGGTGAAGGCGATGTTGTCGATCACGCGCGCGCCGATGCGCCAACCGAGCCCCGCTGGTTCTTCCCGTGACGACACGCGTCGAGGCTAGGAGCGCAGGTCGTAACCTGACCACGTGGATGACGTCGGCTCCGAGGAGTGGATCGAGCGACTGCGGGCGCGAGCGGCGGTCCTCACTGTCGATGCCGAAGCTCGCCTGCGAATCGAGCAGAACATCGATGGCGACGCCGCCTGGCACGTGACGATCGCCGACGGGGCGGTCGAGGTGGGCGGCGGGCCCGATCCCGATGCCGATGTCTCTCTGTCGCTCGAGGCCGCCACGGCCGCCGACCTCGCGGCCGGCCGCCGCTCAGCCCAACGCGCGTTTCTCGATGGTGACCTCCGCATCGGCGGCGACATCGCCGCGTTGCTGGCCCATCGCGACGTCCTCGTCGTCGTCGCCGACTTGCTGCGAGCTATGTGAATCCTCGTTACTTGAGCCCGCGCTACTTCAAGAACTTGCTCGTGGTGTTGTCGGCGAGCTCCTTGCCGCCGGTCTGACACGTCGGGCAATACGCGACGGTGTAGCGGCGATACTCGACCGACCGCACTTCGGCGTCGCACTCCTGGCACGGGAATCCGATGCGATGATGCACGGCGCTGGGTCGATCGGCGGACTTGCCGATGTCGTCGAGCGTGCGTTCGAAATCGATGTGGTGCTCGATCACCGAGATCATTGCCCCGTGGAGTCGATCGATGTCGTCGTCCGGAAGCTTCCTCGTCATCGCGAATGGCGAGAGCTTTGCCGTCCAGAGGATCTCGTTGGAGAGCAGACGGCCGATGCCGGCGATCCTGCGCTGGTCACGGAGGAACCCGTGGACTCGGATGTTCTCGCTCCCTAGGGCCGTCGCTAGGTCGTCGCGGCTCATCGTGTGGGCATCGGGGCCGAGGTGGTCCACCGGCTCCTGGCCGTCCGGCTCGCCCTCTACGAGCCACACTCCGGCCTTTCGCCCCGTGCCGGCCTCCGTGAGCATCAGCGCGCCGCCGTCGGCAAAACCCCACCTCGCCATGCCGCCTCGCGGCTTCTTGGCCTGCTTCGGGTCGGGCCGCACTCGGCCGCCCTGCATGAGATGGAGAACGAACGTGAGCGGCTGGTCGTCGTCTCCGAAATAGAGGTACAGATACTTGCCCCGGTGCCCGTCAGCGAGCGGCCGTACGCCTCCTTGGGCTGTGGCGCGTAGGTCTTCAGCGCGGTGAGATGGAGCGGACGGAAGGCCGTCAACTCCGCACCCATCCAGTTCTCGGCCGGCCGTTCGGCGTGGGCTTTGATCTCCGGCATCTCCGGCATGTCGCCAGAGTACGCCGAGAGCGGCGGCTCAGATCAGCCCGAGCTCGCTGACGGTGTCGCGTTCCTCGGCGAGTTCGGCGACGGTGGCATCGATACGACCCTGGGAGAACTCGTCGATGTCGAGACCCTGGACGATCGAGTACTCGCCGCCCGAGCAGGTGACCGGGAACGACGACATGAGGCCCTCCGGCACGCCGTAGCTGCCGTCGGACGGGATGGCCATGGAGACCCAGTCGCCCTCGGGGGTGCCCCCGACCCAGTCGCGCACGTGGTCAACCGCCGCGGACGCGGCGGACGCAGCAGAGCTGAGGCCGCGGGCTTCGATGATCGCGGCGCCACGCTGCTGCACCGTGGGGATGAAGGAGTTCTCCAGCCAATCCTGATCGCCGACCGCGGCGGACGCGTTCTGACCGTTCACGTTGCAGTGGAACAGATCGGGGTACTGGGTGGCGGAGTGGTTGCCCCAGATCGTCATGTTCGTGATGTCGTTGACCGTGACGCCGACCTTCTGGGCGAGCTGCGCCATCGCCCGGTTGTGGTCGAGACGGGTCATGGCAGTGAAGCGGGCGTCGGCGATGTCGGGCGCGTTGTTCATCGCGATGAGCGAGTTCGTGTTGGCGGGATTGCCGACTACGAGCACCTTGATGTCGTCAGCGGCATTGTCGTTAAGCGCCTTGCCCTGAGTGGTGAAGATCGCACCGTTGGCCTCGAGCAGGTCCTTGCGCTCCATGCCCTTCGAACGGGGACGGGAGCCGACGAGCATGGCGATGTTGGCACCCGCGAACGCGGCGTTGGGATCGTCGCTCTGGGTGATGCCGGCGAGCAGCGGGAACGCACCGTCGTTCAGCTCCATGGCGACACCCTCGAGCGCGCCCATCGCCGGCGGAATCTCGAGCAGCTGCAGGACGACCGGCTGGTCCGGACCGAGCATCGAACCACTGGCGATGCGGAAAAGAAGGCTGTAGCCGATCTGGCCGGCGGCGCCGGTGACAGCGACGCGAACGGGCTCGTTCATGATGATTCTCCGAGTGCGGATGTAGACAAAACCGTAGGGAATCTAGCGGCGAACTGGACCACTCGGACCATTGAACGTCTGTGTCGGACAGCCGACGGAGAAGGTATGACCCGGTTCACCACCGATCTCGGACGCATCGCGCAGGAGCTACCCGACGCGCTGGTGATCCTCGAGGCGGACGGGACGATCTCCTGGGTCAATCAGGCGGGGATCGACCTGCTCGAACTCGAGCCATCGGAATGGCTCGGGCACTCCGTCTTCGAGCTCATGCACGAGGACGACCACGCGGTGGCGTTCGCAGCATTCGAGACGGTGGGCACGCATGACCGCGGCGTTCGCTCGTCAGTCCGCCGAGCGGGTGTTGCCGATCCACGATTCGTAGAGGCCGCGGTAGATGCCGTCCACCGCGACCAGTTCATCGTGGTGACCGATCTGCACGATGCGGCCGGCGTCGAACACCAACACGACGTCTGCCCGTTCAGCGGTGGACAGTCGGTGAGCGACGGAGAGGGTGGTCCGTCCGACCGCGAGTCGAGCCAGCGCCGACGCGAGCGCCTCTTCGGTTTCGGGGTCGACGGCCGATGTCGCCTCGTCCAGCAGCAGAAGACCCGGGTCGGCCACCTGGGCCCGTGCGAGGGCCACGAGCTGGCGTTCGCCCACGGACAGCCGTCCGCCCCGCTCACCGACCGGCGTGTCGATGCCGAGCGGAAGCGTGGTGAGCCAGGTGTCGAGCCCAAGCTCACCGATGGCGGCAACCGCATCGTCTCTGGTCGACCCGACACAGCCGTAGCGGATGTTCTCCTCGATCGTGGCGTCGAACAGGAAGCCATCCTGGGGAACCATGCGGATGGCCGATCGACGTGAGTCAGGATCGACGGTGGGCAGGCTGACGCCGCCGATCGCGACCCCGCCGGCCGTGGGGTCGGCGAGCCGAGCGAGAAGGCGGGCGAACGTGGTCTTGCCGCTGCCGGTCTCGCCGACGACGGCGACGTTGGCCTCGGCCGGAATCTCGATGGTGACGTCGTACAGGACCTGGTCACCGGTTCGATAGCGGAAGTCCACGCCGTTCAGATCGATGGAGAGCGGCCCGGCCGGGAGATGCGCGCCCATCTCCGGCTCTTCGACCTCGATGGGCACGTCGAGTACGCGGATGATCTTCCACCAGCCGGCGAGCGCGGTCTGGGTCTGATCAAGCACTTCGCCGAGTTCGGCGATGGGCTGGGTGAGCAGGTTCACGAGGAACAGGAACGCGACGAGCTCGCCGAGGCCGACGTCCACGGCATCGCTCCACCAGACGCCGACGCCAACGGCCGCGGCCAGGGAGAAGGCGGAGAACAGATCCACGACGGGGAGCATCCCGGCAAACCAGACGCTCGAGCGGATCTGCGACCGGTACTGGTTGTCGATCGCGCCGTCGAGCCGATCCCGGACCGGCCCGTCGTAGCCGTATGCCCGGATGACCGAGGCCCCCGTGACGGCCTCGGACGTCTCGCCGAGCGTCTCCGCCACGCGGGTCCGCACGAGGCTGTAGGCCGCGAACTGGCGCTTCTGCACCCAGCGAAGGAACGGGATGAGCGGGAGATGGCACGCCAACACGACGAGCGTGAGCATCCAGTTGTAGACGAGCATCACCGTGATGGCGCCAGTGATGATCGCCGAGTTGATGATCCAACTGATGGCGCCCCACTGTGTGAACTGGGCGAGAGATTCGACGTCGCTGGTGACCCGGGCCACCAGAACGCCGCGGCGGCTCTCGGTGTGGTCAGCGAGACTCAGGCGGTGGATGTGTTCGAACGCGCGGGTGCGCAGCCCGAGGAGAACAGCCTCCGCGGCAATGACCAGCCGGATGTGGGCCATCCGAGACGCCGCCATCACGATCGCGATCAGCACGAACGCGGCGATCGAGATCACCCAGATGAATCCCGGGCGGTAGCCGGCCTCGCCGAGCACGCCCCGATCGAGAACCTGCTGGATCGTGATCGGGATCACGAGTCGGCCCACGGCCGCCGCGAGCGCGAGGGCCACCGTGACTCGGAGCCCGACCTTCAGTTCGGGGGAGATCCGCAGACCGCGCCGCAGGACCTGCATCGCGGTGACATCCGGAGCGGAATCGTCGTCGAGAAGCGATGCCGCCTCATCAAGCGGTTCGAGATCAGCGAGACCGCTCATGTCCCGTCCGCCTCGTAGGCCGTGACAAGACTTCGGTAGTCCTCTCGTTGGAGGAGCCGATCGTGCGTGTCGACGGCGACCACTCGCCCCTCGTCCAGGTAGACGATCCGATCGGCGAGCCGAATCGTGGAGAGCCGATGCGCGACGATCAGCAGAGTGGTCTCGAGCTCTCGACGCAGATTGGCGAGGATCTCGGCTTCGACCACCGGGTCCACGGCACTCGTCGCGTCGTCCAACAACAACAGCCGGGGGCGCCGGGCGAGAGCGCGGGCCAGTGCGACGCGCTGGCGCTGACCACCGGACAGCGTCTGGCCTCGTTCGCCGACCACCGTCGCCGATCCGGCAGGGAGCGCCGCAACGAACTCTTCGGCCCGGGCGACGGACAGGGCAGCGTCGACCGCGGCTGCGTCGGCGCGCCCCATGGACACATTCTCGCTCACGGGCTCGGCGAAGAGGAATGCTTCCTGGAAGACGATGGCGGCGCGAGCGGCGAGATCTTCAGGGGAGGCAGCCTCCACGTCCACCCCACCGAGAGCGACGCTTCCGCGCTCGCGGTCCAGCAGCCCCACGATCGATTCCATGAGCGTGGACTTGCCCGATCCCGTCGCCCCGACGACCGCGACCGTCTCACCGGCGGCGATCTCGAAGCTGACGTCGTCGAGCACGTTGTGGTCGCCGTAGCGAACCGTCAAGCCGTCCACCACAACGTCGAGCGGCCCATCCGGCAGCGAGTCGTAGCCGTCGCGGCGCTCGGTCGGGTACGCCATGACGCCGTCGACCCGCTCGAGCGAGACCACGGACCGGGGCATCTCTTCGAGGAAGAAGCCGAAGACTCGAAGCGGCGTGGTGAGCAGGCCGAACAGCGTCGCGGCGAGAACGATGTCGCCGGGGGTTACGTCGCCCCGGGAGATCAGCCAGGTGCCGGTGAGGATGAGCGTGACGATGCCGAAGTTCGGCAGGGCGTCGATCGCCGGCTCGAAATTCGCCCGGAGCCGTCCGACGTGGATCCGGGTCTGGCGGAGCCTGTCGGATGCACCGCGCATGCGCTCCACTTCGTCGGCCTGGCGGCCGAGGGTTTTCACGACGAGGGCGCCGTCGAAGCTCTCGTGCGCAACCGCCGACACCTCGCCCACCCGCTGCTGCGCGAGTGCAGCCGGCGCCTCGACCGCGGCTGTGTAGATCTGGCTGAGGATCACCAGCGTCGGGAACAGCACCACGGCGATCAGCGCGAGGATCCAGTGGATCGACACGAGGCTGATCATCGCGACGATCACGAGCAGGACCACGCTCACCGAGAACGCCAGCGGCTTGAGCACCATCGTCGCCTGCATCAGATCGATGTCGGCATGGGCCAGCAGTTGGCCCGTGGGCGTCGAGCGGTGGAAGCGCAGTGGAACGTCCAGGTAGTGGCGGAGCAGCGCCCGCCGCCAGTCTCGCTGCGTGCGGTACTCCGCCATCGACAGGAAGAGTCGGCGGGTGACGATGCTTGCGCCTCGCAAAATCGACACGCCGACAAGAAAGCCGACGGCCACCCAGACGTCGCCCCCGTCCAGAACGCCGTCGTCGAACGCCGGGACGATGAGATCGTCCGTCACACCACGCAGGACCCACGCGCCACCGACGGCGGCGAAGACGTAGAGGAGCGCGCCGAACATGGCGATCGAATGCGGCACCGGATGAGCGCGCAAAGACCGCATGATCAGACGCCCACCCCGGCGCCACATGTGTTCCTGATCAGCCTCGGTCACATCGCCCCTCGAGACGACGCTACCGGCCCTGCTCTACAGGCGATCCACAATTGCGCTCGCGAACTCGGAGCACTTGACCTCGGTGGCGCCGTCCATCAGACGGGCGAAATCATAGGTGACGACCTTGTCGCCGATCGTGGCTTCGACGGCCGCGACGATGTCGTCCGCTGCGTCCTGCCAACCGAGGTGCTCGAACATCATCACACCGGAGAGCAGCACCGAGGACGGGTTGACCTTGTCCTGGCCCGCGTACTTCGGCGCCGTGCCGTGGGTGGCCTCGAACACACCGTGGCCCGTGACGTAGTTGATGTTGGCGCCCGGGGCGATGCCGATGCCACCGACCTGGGCGGCGAGAGCGTCGGACAGGTAGTCGCCATTGAGGTTCATCGTGGCGATCACGTCGAACTCGGACGGCCGGGTGAGGACCTGCTGCAGCGCGATGTCGGCGATCGCGTCCTGCACGAGGATCTTGTCGCCGGCGTCGCCACCGCAGTCGTCCCAACCGACGGCAACGTCGCCGAACTCCTCCCGGACCAGCTCGTAGCCCCACTTCTGGAAGGCGCCCTCGGTGAACTTCATGATGTTGCCCTTGTGGACCCAGTGGACCCGCTTGCGGCCCCGCTTCACCGCGTACTCCAGGGCGGCGCGCTGCAGGCGCTGCGAACCGGTCTTGGAGATGGGCTTGACGCCGATGCCGGAGTCCTCGCGGATCTCCCAGCCGAAGGCGTCGTGGAGCATCTCCATCATCTTCTTGGCTTCCGGGGTGCCGGCTTCCACTTCCATGCCGGCGTAGATGTCCTCCGTGTTCTCCCGGAAGATCACCATGTCCACGAGCTGCGGCTCCTTCACCGGCGACGGCACACCGGTGAACCAGCGCACCGGGCGCAGGCACACGTAGAGATCCATGATCTGGCGGATCGCGACGTTGAGGCTGCGGAATCCACCACCGATTGGCGTGGTGAGCGGGCCCTTGATGCCGATCAGGTACTCGTTGAAGTCGTCGATCGTGTCCTGGGGAAGCCAGTCGCCCGTCTCGTTGAACGCCTTCTCCCCAGCCAAGACCTCTTTCCATTCGATGGTCTTGCCGTACTTCGTGGCCGCTGCGTCGAGCACCAGCTTCGCGGCCGGCCAGATGTCGACTCCGGTGCCATCGCCCTCGATAAAGGGGATGATGGGGTTGTCGGGAACGGCAAGCGTGCCGTCGTCCTGCATCGTGATCTTGTCAGCCATATGGCCGACCCTACCCGCCTGACCGAGGCTTCAAGAAAGTCAGCGGATGTCGATGCGTTCGCTGATCCGCACCGTCGCGTCCACCTGGTTCAAGGTGTAGATGTGGACGCCCGGGGCTCCACCGTCGAGAAGCGTCTGGATCTGGCTGACCGCGGCGTCGACCGCGACCTCCAAGCGCTCATCGGGATCGTCGGCTGCGTCGAGTCGCGCCCACAACGCTTCGTCCACCGCCGACCCGTTCATGCCGGCGAATCGCCGAACGCTCTTCGGATTGATGACCGGGATGACGCCAGGAATCACCGGCGTGTTGCAGCCGAGCGAGTCGAGCTCGTCGATCATGCAGAAGTAGTCCGACGGATCGAAGAAGAACTGGGTGATCCCGAAATCGGCGGCGTTGAGCTTTTCCGCGAGGCGGGACCGGTCCGATGCGCGGGACTCGGAGCGAGGATGGACTTCGGGGAAGGCGGCCACGCCGATCGACATGTCGCTGTGCTCGCGGAGCGCCTCGACCAATTCGAGGGCGTAGCGGAAGTCGCCGGGGTTCGGGCTTCCGTCCTCCGGCGGGTCGCCGGCCAGAGCGAGCATGTTGTGCACCCCGTGCGCCTGGTAGTCGTCGATCAGGTCCTGGATCTCGGCGTAGCTGTGACCGACGCAGGTCAGATGCGGCATCGCGGGAAAGCTGCGGTGCTCGAGGAGGTCGAGCACCGTCTCGCGGGTGGACTCCCTGGTGGTGCCGCCGGCGCCGTAGGTGACGGAGACGAAGTCCGGATCCGCCTTCTCGAGGAGGTCGACGGTGGCTCGGAGCTTGGCCTGGGCCTCGTGCGTCTTGGGGGGAAAGAACTCGAACGAGAGGGTGCGGCCCCGGTCGAGAAGATCACGGATCGTGGTCATGAGGAACGAAGGTACGCCTTAGCTCCGTGCTGAAACCGGAGCATTCGGCTCATTCACAGAACCGCAACGCGTGACGTTCCACAAGATGGAACCGTTCCGTGGAGCGGCACAAGATCAGGTGGAAATCAGCTGATTTGCCTCGTCGAACACTGTCTGAAGGCGAGCGCCGACGTCCTCGGAAAAGGCGGTGAGCGCGGGGCGGCTCATCCGACCCTCCGGAGCATGGATCGGCTCGCCGACCACGATGGCGGTCGGCACCCGCTTGATGCCCTTCGATCCGGACGGAAGGGCGGCCTCGGTGCCGGCGATCCCGATCGGGATGATGACCGCGCCGGTCTTGTTGGCGAGGTAGGTCATGCCGTCGAAGACACCCTGGATCTGATTGCCGCTCTGTCGGGTGCCCTCCGGGAACACGATCATCATCTCACCATCGTCGAGGATCGACCGGGCGGCACGCATCGCGTCGCGATCGGCTTCGCCGCGACGAAGCGGGATCGCGCCGAGGGCGGCACACACCCACGCGCTGATCGGATCCGTGAAGAGCGACCGCTTGCCGAGCGCTCGCATCCGCCTCGGTCCCGCACCTGCGATCAGCGGCGCGTCGAGGTTCGAGCGATGAACGGGGGCGATGATGACCGGCCCCTCGGTGGCGAGGTGTTCGGCACCGAGGATCTCCGTACGGAGCCAGCGATGCAGGAACACGCGGATCGAGAAACGGATGAACCGGTAGAAGGCCCGCGACGTGCGCTTGTGGCCGACCCGCTGCGCCCACTCCAGGCTCTTCGCCGGCCTTTCCGTCGCCGGCATATCGCCGGATCCCCCATCGTCGGCGGAAGACCCCGCTTCCTCGGCCATCAATGGAGGAAGTGGCGCTCGCCGGTGAAGACCATGGCGATGCCCCTGGCGTCCGCAGCGGCGATCGTCTTGTCGTCGTTCATGGAACCGCCCGGCTGGACGATGATCGCCGCACCGGCGTCGGCTGCCGCCTCGACTCCATCGGGGAAGGGATAGAACGCGTCGCTCGCGCAGGCACCGCCTTTGGCCCGACCATCGGCCTTCGACGCGGCGATCTCGCCGGACTCGACTCGGTTCTGCTGACCGGCGCCGATCCCCCAGGCCACTCCGTCCTTTGCGAGCACGATGGCGTTCGACGTCACGTGGCCGCACACTCGCCAGGCGAAGGCGGCGTCGGCGAGCTCCTGATCGGTCGGCTGGCGTTGCGTGACCACCTGCCACTCGGCAGGCGGCGCCGCGAAGTGGTGAGCGTCCTGCACCAGGAACCCGCCGCCGATCTGACGAATCTCGAGACCGCTCGTTGCCTCTGGTGCGGAGGCGGTCAGCAGCCGTGTGTTCTTGCGCTTCGCCACGAGTCGGTCGATGACCCCATCGGCGTAGCCAGGCGCGATGACCACATCGGCCTGGGCCGCCGCCTCCATCGCCTCGACCGTGTCGAGATCGATGATGCGGTTCGTGGCGACGATGCCGCCGAACGCGCTGCGGGGATCACACTCGAACGCTCGCTGGTAGACGGAGGTGAGATCGTCGCCCACCGCCGCACCGCACGGGTTCGCGTGCTTCAAGATCGCGACCGCGGGCCGATCGCCCAGATCGTGAGCGAGTCGCCACGCCGCATCGGCGTCGAACAGGTTCAGGTAGCTGAGCGCGACGCCGGAATGCTGCTCCAGGTCGTCCCACATGCTCGTCTCGCCGACATGCCGATAGCGGGCTCCGGACTGATGCGGGTTCTCGCCGTAGCGGAGGACGTCGCGCCGCTCGAGGGCAAGGTGGATTGTGGGCGGGAGCGTCTCCGCCTCCTCGTCGGTCTCGTCGAGCCAGGTGACGATCGCCGCGTCGTAGGCCGCGGTGTGAGCGAACGCGGATCGGGCGAGGCGTCGTCGGGTGGCGTCGCTCAGCCATCCGTCCCCCTGCAACTCGTCGAGAACCGGGGCGTAGTCGGCGGGGTCGACGATCACACCGACCTGAGCATGGTTCTTCGCGGCGGCCCGCGTCATCGCCGGACCACCGATGTCGATCAGCTCCTCAGGCCGCCCGGCACCATGCTGAAACTCCGCCACGCTCGACCCGAACGGGTACAGGTTCCCGACCACCAGATCGATCGGGATGATGTCGTGCTCCGCCATGTCGGCCTGGTGCTCCGGGTCATTGCGATCGGCCAGGATGCCCCCGTGAATCTTCGGATGGAGCGTGACCACACGGTGCCCGAGCATGATCGGTGAACCGGTGTGATCGGCGACGTCAGTGACCGCCAGACCGGCGTCGGCGATGGCTCGAGCCGTTCCGCCGCTGGAGATCAGCTCCCACCCGAGGCCCACCAGACCGCGGGCCAGATCGACGATTCCGGTCTTGTCGTAGACGGAAAGAAGAGCGCGGCGAGGGGTGTCTGAAGACATCACGGGCGAACCTAGCAAAGCCACTCCGAGCGACCCCTCTCGGCGAGAGGGAACCCGGCCGATTAGGGTTCCTGCTTTGGTGTAGCCACGGGAGGGCTCATGGAAAATAGCGACATCAAGCCGAGCACGATCATGCTCATCGTCGGTGGGGCGGTGCTGGCGATCAGCACGTTCCTCGACTGGAGCGAGATCGGGTTCGCCAACATCGACTTCGACAGCGTGTTCAGCTCAAGCCCCGACCTCGGTGTGACCGGGTGGGAGAACAACGCTTGGGGCCTCTTCGGTATCTTCGTCTTCATCATCGGCGTCGCCGTTGCTGGCGGCGTGGCCGCCCAGCAGTTCGGGAATGTCAGCATGCCGGACAAGATTCTCAGCTTCGATCACAACCAGCTTCACTTCATGCTCGGCATGATCGCATTCGTTCCGCTGTTCGGGTTCTTCCTCGGTGGGCCGAGCGAAATCGGCGTCCTTATCGGGTTCATCGCTGCAGCGGTGATCGTGGCCGCTTCGGTCATGGACATGCAGGCTTCCGACGGCGGAGACGCGGCGCCACCCACGGAGTTCTGATCAGCCGCAGGCGCCCGGCGTGTTCGACGTCGGGGCCTGTCTGACCGTTTCGACCGGGTCCACGTAACCGCTCCCTGTCTCATCGGTCACCAGAAACCGAGCGATCGCATCGGCAATTGCCGTCCCGATCTGCAGACGGCCCTCTTCGTTCTCGAGGAGGGCCGTTTCGCGTTCCCCGTCGGCGAGCACCTCGACCCGGACCGCCGGCACGCCGGCGCTCGCCTGGAGGACGACGAAGTAGTCCTCGCCACGTTGGTTCAGTAGGGGGCGCACACCCGGCTCCTCGCCAACCGCCCACGGCCCATCCTCGTCGAGCCATGCAGCGACGAGTGCCTCGTGGACAAGACCGCCGAGCCGCCGACTCTCAGGATCGTCGATCTGATGGAAGACCGCAGGGCGAACGACATCCGACGTCGCGTCGCCCGCTTCGCCGAGCGCCAGCGTCACAAAGGCGGCTGCGCCCACGGCGGGCCCGGCCGCGCCACGGGTGGGCGCCGAAAGGGCGACATCGCTCTCTCGGGTAGCCGCGACGGCGATACCAACGGCGACCAGTTCCGCGGCCACCACGTCGGTCAGCGAGAGAACGAGGCCGGCGCCCGCGCTGCCATCTCCGCCACCGTCCGGGTCGAGGACGACGTGCTGCGGGCCAACGAGCACGGCGCTGGCGGCGGGCTCAACGGCTTCGGCCCGGCACGCCCCGCGCACGTCCCAGACCTCGCCATCCGTACCGACGATCGCTCGGATCGTGCCGTCGTCCGCCCGCACCGCGCCAGGAATGTCCGACGGAAGCTCGGGCAGCCGGTCGCGGATCGGCAAGGTGGTCGTGGTGACCGTCGTCGACGTGGCATCGTCGGCGTCGAGCGTTGACGACGTTGACTCGGCGTCGTCACCGAACAGCGTCGGCACAGGATCGCTCCCATCGGCGTCGCCGGCGCAGCCACCGGCGGCAAGCACGAGCACGACGAGCACGCTCAGGCGATGGATCACTCCAGCTCCGGATCGTCGCAGTTCGTGGTGCGGCCGGCTCCGGTCGGGCCGTACCCGCGGAAGATCGGATCCTCGGTGTAGCCCGACCCCGGGTCCGAGGTCTCGGTGAATCGATCTACCGCGTCGACAACGGCGGCCGCGAGCGAGTCCTGCACATCGGCGCGGTTCAGCAGCGCTTCCTCGATCGGGTTCGTCATGTATGCGAACTCGGCGAGCACGCTCATGACCGGACCAGGTCGGCGCAGCACGCCGTAGTAGTCGTCGCCTTCACGGCTCGGCCGTGACATCGCCCCGGCGTCCGACATCGAGAACCACTGGGCGCCGTACGGGTCGAGCGCCTCGCGTGTCTCCTCGTAGAGCAGTCCGGCGAGCCGTCGCGACTCGTCGGACGCAACCTGGAAGAACATCTCGGTTCCGGGCGTCGGGCTGGGCGCCTCCGTGCCTGCGTTGTGGTGGATCGAGACGAACGCGATCGGGTCGAGCGCCCGGGCGATCTCTGCTCGGGTGACGATCGGGACGCGCTGGTCCGAGTCGCGCACCAAGAGCACGGAATAGCCGGCACCTTCCAGCGCGTCGCGCACGCGCCGGCTCACCTGGAGATTGATGTCCGCCTCTCGGGTACCGCCGGGACCGACTGCTCCCGGCTCCGAGCCGCCGTGTCCCGGGTCGATAACGAAGTCGACCGTGTCGACGAACGTGCCGGTGGAGATCACGGTGTGGCGTCCACACGGAGTCCAGACCCGCCAGCCCTCCTCGAGGGGGTCGAGCACCGGCACGACCCAGCCGGTCGTGGTCAGGACCACACCGTCGGTCTGCCCGTTGACGGGGACGCCGTCCGCGTCGAACGCCAGCAACGGCACGGTGGTCGTGGTGGTCGACGACGTGGACGTTGTCGTGGACGTTGTCGTGGACGTTGTCGTGCTCGTGGTGGTCGACGACGTGGACGTTGACGACGTCACGGTGGTCGGCGCTTGCACCTCGACCGGCTCCGCAACGGTCACCGAGCTGGTCCCACACGCGGCGGCGAGAAATGCGACAGCCACCAGGGCGCGAGGGATCACCCCCAGAGGCTGGCAGCCCCCGACAACCAAGTGGTGGCACTGCTGCAGCGAGGGTCAGACCCCCGCTGCACTTTCTAGAGCGTGGCGACGATTTCGGCCATGAGTTCGCCGGCTTCGGTGGGGTTGTTGCCCACCTTGGCGCCGGCGTCCTCGAGCGCTTCCATCTTGGCCGCGGCCGTGCCTTTGCCACCCGAGACGATGGCGCCCGCGTGGCCCATGTTCTTGCCGGCCGGCGCGGTCACGCCGGCGATGTAGCTGGCAACCGGCTTGGACATGTGGTTCTTGATGAAATCGGCGGCCTCTTCCTCGGCCGAACCACCGATCTCGCCGATCATCATCACGGCCTTGGTGTCGGGATCGGCTTCGAACGCCTCGAGGCAATCGATGAACGAGGTGCCCGGAACCGGATCACCACCGATGCCGACGCAGGTGGTAACGCCGATGTCCTTCTGCTTCAGCTCGTAGAGGGCCTGGTAGGTCAGGGTGCCGGAACGGCTGACGATGCCGACCGGACCGCCTTCCTTGGCGATGTGGCCCGCGGTGATGCCGATGTTGCACTTGCCCGGGCTGATGATGCCGGGGCAGTTGGGGCCGAGAAGGCGGGTGTTCGGGAAGTCGTTCTTCAGCTTGTTGAAGAAGTACGCCTCGTCGTGGGCGGGGACTCCCTCGGTGATGGCGACGATGAACTCGATGCCGGCTTCGGCCGCCTCGAGCACCGCGCCCTGCACACCCGGTGCCGGGATGAAGATGCACGTCGCCGTGGCGCCGGTGGCCTCCATGGCCTCGGCGACGGACGCGTAGATCGGTACGCCGCCGACGTCGGTGCCGGCCTTCTTCGGGTGGGTACCGGCGACCACCTGGGTGCCGTACTCGGCGTTCAGGCCGCCGTAGTAGCTGCCCTGCGAGCCGGTCAGACCCTGGTAGATGACCTTGGTGTTCTCGTCTACGAAGATGCTCATCGTCTCGTCCTCAGCTCGCCAGTTCCACGGCTTTGCGAGCCGCGTCCAGCATGGTCTCTTCCATCATCAACTTGTCGTTGAGGTTCGGCGCGAGAATCGCCCGGCCCTCATCAGCGTTCGTGCCATCGAGGCGGATCACGATCGGCGAGTCGATCGCCACTCGCTGCATCGCCTCGATGATGCCGTTGGCCACCTCTTCACCTCGCGTGATGCCACCGAAGATGTTGATGAAGATCGACTTCACGGCCGGGTCGTTGTTGATGACCTCGAGGGCCCCGGCCATCACGTCGGCGTTCGCGCCGCCTCCGATGTCCAGGAAGTTCGCTGGGCTACCTCCGACCTGGTTGACAACGTCGACGGTGCTCATGGCGAGCCCGGCGCCGTTGGCGATCACGCCGACCGAGCCGTCGAGCCCGACGTACTGGAGGCCCCTGGCATGGGCTGCTTCTTCCCGCTCGTCACGGGGTTGGGTCTCGTCGTACTGGGCGTAGTCCTCGTGGCGGAACTCGCTGTTTCCGTCGAGGGTGACCTTCGCGTCGAGCACGTGCACCTTGCCCTCGGGGGTGAGGATGAGCGGATTGATCTCGACGAGATCGGCGTCGCCCCCGGTATAGGCCGTGTAGAGCTTCTGCAGGATGTCGACCGAGCCCTCGTTCGCGGCATCCGGCAGGTTCGCCGCGGCAACCCACTCTCGGCACGCCGCTTCGGTGAGGCCCTCGGTGGGGTCGATCCAGATCTTCGCGATTGCGTCGGGGTTCTCCTCGGCGACGGTCTCGATCTCGACGCCGCCTTCCTTGGAGAGCATGCCGAGGTGCTTCTTGGCCGACCGATCGAGCGTGAACGAGGCGTAGTACTCCTCGGCGATGTCGCTGGCCTTCTCGATCCAGATCCGCTTGACGATGTGGCCGTTGATGTCGAGACCGAAGATGTTGCCGGCGTGCTCGCGGACGGCGTCGAGGTCGGCCGCGAACTTCACGCCACCCGCCTTGCCACGGCCACCCGTGTGGACCTGCGCCTTCACCATCACGGGGGTGCCGAGGCGCTCCGCTGCGGCAACCGCCTCGTCGACGGAGAACGTCGCCTCACCCGGACTCACCGGCATGCCGTACTGGGCAAAGAACTCCTTGCCCTGATGCTCGAACAGATCCATCGGATCCTCCTGTATGACGCGAGAAATGCCGCAACGGCCGAAGCGGCTCGACGGCGGCACTCGGGCGATACTAGGCGGGTCCCCCCACCCTCTCCACATTCGCCGAGGACCTGATGCCCGTCGCCCGCGGACCCCAGATCAATGCCCGTAGCGCTGTCGTCGTCGGCTTGACCGGCATCATCATCGCGCTGCTTCTCGGCGGCATGGTTCTCTGGGTCGCCAGCTCGAGTGACACCGTGGCCATCTCGCTCGGCGATGCACAGTTCGATGCCGGATTCACCGGCCGACAGGCCGAGGAGATCGCAGCTCGAGGGCCGATCCTCTACGCCGATGCCGGCAGCGCTGGCCAGCGCGACCTCTTCATCCAACACATCGGGGCTGACCCCGAGGTGGGCTGGCTGGCGTTCTCCGCTCGGCGAGTCGGCGACCCCCGCGACTGTTCGATCGTGTGGGATGATGGCAGCCGCACGTTTGCCCTCGTCTCGAGCACGGACGCAGCCTGCGATGCCGTCAGCTTCGACGAGCTCGGCTGTGGCTTGCTGCGCTATCCCGTCGAGGTCATCGACGACAAGGTCATCGTCTTTCTCAACGAGAACCAGGACGAAGTCGACGCTGCCCTCGCGGTCGACAGCAACGAGGTCGACGCGTCGGCCGAGGATCCTGATCTCAGCTGCTTAGCGAGCTGAGTCAGCGAGGCGGCACGGGCGCGTCCGCCTCGACGTTCGACAGCGCCTCTGCGGACGACCGGTTCTGGAAACCCGCCCCGGCGAACGCGGCGATCGAAGATCCGGCACCGGCCGGTTGACACGCATCTACGTCGAAGCGGCCGACGTAGACACCTTCGTGGCCGTTGTAGAGCCCGTCACGGGTGTCGAAGTCGAACTGGAACTGGACGGTCTGACCGTTGAACCCAGCGGGAATGGCGATCGTGTGGGACTCGAACCCGCTGGTGTTGCCGATCAACGCGACGCTGTAGAGCGTCTGGCTCGTGTTGCCGAGAATCCGCAGCCGGAACCGGTCGTAGCCCGGGTCCTGTGTCTCGACCTCGCGCCAGACGGTGAACGGCACCTCGTTCGTGCCGCTGCTGGGAATCTCGAAGTCCGGTGAATAGACCCGTCCGCTGTTACGGCTGCTGCTGGTCTGGTAGTTGCCGCTCGTGCCTCGCCCGTAGTGGAGCGATCCGCCCTCGCGACTCGCTTCGGTGTTGTGGTTCCACAGGCCGTTGATCCCGAAGCCCCAGGACTTGTCGATCGTCCAGCCTTCGAGCCCGCGCGTGAGCTCGCAGACGCTGACGCCCGGGCACGATCCGCTTGCGGCCGAGACGGGGTCCGTCGAGAGCACCTGCGGCACTGCTCCGGTGGCGACGCCGGCCGCGGCGGTACGGCCGAGAAAGGACCGTCGACCCATGGTCGAGGTTTGCGAGGGCGCGCGAGGGCCCTTCATCGAAGCGCGCTGCGCTTGGCAACAGTTGACATGTCACTTTTCGTGTCGGCCGATCGCCTCCGTCATCAACTGTTCCGGTTCGATTGGCCCAGATTTCGCAGCGGCCCGGGTGCGACTGCTCAGATCTTCTCGAGCGGTGCCCAGCTGAGCAGAAGTCGCTTCTCGCCAACCGTGGGGAAGTGCACGCTGGCCTCTGCCTTGTCTCCGCTGCCTTCGATGTCGATGATCACGCCCTCGCCCCACTGTGAGTGACGGACGTCGTCGCCGATCTTGAGGCCCATCGTGTCGGCACCCGACGGGTTCGGCGCGGAGCCCGCAGAGATCGCCCGCTCCACGATGTGTTCACGACTGGAGTCGATTCGTTGGCGATCGCCGCCGTAGCCACCACCGTAGGTGCTGCGATCCTTGCGGCTACGCAAGATGCGAGCGCCGCCGACCTCCTCGACCAGCCCGTCGGGGATCTCGTCGAGGAACCGGCTCGGCGGGTTGTACTGCGTGGTGCCGTGGAGCATGCGACTCCAGGCACTCGTGAGATGCAGCTTCTGCATCGCCCGGGTGATGCCCACGTAGGCGAGCCGGCGCTCCTCTTCGAGCTCAGCCGGTTCGCCAAGCGATCGGATGTGGGGGAACACGCCGTCCTCCATACCGATAATGAAGACGATCGGGTACTCGAGCCCCTTGGCGGAATGCAGGGTCATGAGCGTGACCGTGGACTCCTCACCCTCCAGGTCATCGGTGTCGCTGACGAGAGAGATCTGTTCGAGGAATTCGTCGACTGTCTCGTACTCGCGCGCCATGCCGACGAGCTCCGACAGATTCTCGAGTCGGCCCTCGGCCTCGACGGACCGCTCGATCTGCAGCTCCTCGAGATAGCCGGACCGATCGAGCGCCTCCTCGATGATCGTGGCCGGGCCCGCATCGAGCTTGCGGATCTCTGTCGTGAGGACGAGGAACTTCTCGATGCCGGTCGCCGCCCGGCCGGACACGCCGGCTTCATCGAAGCGAACCACGGCCTGGTCGAACGACTCCCCCGTGCGCGTGGCCCACGCATCGAGCTTGCCGATCGACGAGTCGCCGACGCCGCGCTTCGGGGTGTTGATGACCCGCTTCACCGAGACCTCGTCGGTGGGGTTCACGATCGCCCGGAGGTAGGCGATCGCATCCTTGATCTCGCGGCGGTCGTAGAAGCGGGTGCCGCCGACGACCTTGTACGGGATGCCGACCCGCAGCAGGAACTCCTCGAGCACGCGTGACTGGCTGTTGGTCCGGTAGAAGACCGCCATCTCGTCGTACCGCATGTGCTCGTGGTCATGGAGCCGAGCGATCTCGTTGGCGACGTACTGAGCCTCATCGGACTCGTCGTCGGCGTGGTAGCGGACGATCTTGTCGCCCGGTCCCTGGTCGGTCCACAGGTCCTTCGGCTTGCGCCCGACGTTCTTCGCGATGACGGCGTTGGCCGCATCGAGGATCGACTGCGTGGACCGATAGTTCTGCTCCAGCACCACCACCGTCGCGTCCGGGAATGCATCCTCGAACTCGAGAATGTTGCGAATGTCGGCGCCCCGAAAGGCATAGACACTTTGATCGCTGTCGCCCACGACCGTGACCTGGCGGTGCTCCTCGCCGAGCATGAGGACGAGGTCGTTCTGGACGGGATTGGTGTCCTGATACTCGTCGACGAGAACGTGACCGAAGCGCTGACGCCAGCCGGCGAGGACGTCGGGATGGCTGCGGAAGAGCTGGACGGTTCGTTGGAGCAGATCGTCGAAGTCCATCGCTCCCGCGGTGAGCAGGCGCTTCTGGTACTCGAAGTACACGTCGGCGATCTTGCGTTCGAAGATCTGCTGCGCCTCTTCGGCGTAGACCTCGGCGCTCACGTTGTCGTTCTTCGCCGCGGAGATGGCGCCGTGGACCGACCGGGGCGGGAACCGTTTCGGGTCGAGATTGAGATCGCGGATCACATAGCCCGTCAGCCGGACGGCGTCGGCCTGGTCGTAGATCGAAAAGCGGGAGGGAAAGCCGAGGCGTTCGACATCGCGTCGCAGGATCCGCACACACGCCGAGTGGAACGTGGACACCCACATCTTCTCGGCGACCGGACCCACCAGGCCGCCGACCCGCTCCTTCATCTCGCCGGCTGCCTTGTTGGTGAAGGTGATCGCCAGGATCTCGAACGGCGACATCCCTTCTTCCATGAGATGGGCGATGCGATGGGTCAGAACGCGGGTCTTGCCGGACCCCGCACCGGCCACCACCAGAAGCGGTCCGCCCTTGTGAGTGACGGCGTCGAACTGGGCCGGATTGAGGCCGTCGAGAAGGGGCGAGTCGGGCACCGGCTCACCCTAGCTAGCCGGTGTGACGCCCTGAGCGAGCGAGATGGAACGGCTAGCTGACGAGTTTGTAGCCGAGGCCTCGGACTGTGATGATCACTTGCGGGCGTTCGGGATTGCGCTCGATTTTCGCCCGGAGTCGCTTGATGTGGACATCGAGTGTCTTAGTGTCACCGACGTAGTCGAAGCCCCAGACCTCGTCGATCAGCGTTTGACGGGTGACCACGATGCCGGTGTTCTCGAGCAGGAGCGCGAGAACCGCGAACTCCTTCAGCGGCAGACGCAGCGGTTCACTGTCCTGCGTCACCTCGTGGCGATCTCGGTCCATGCGGAGTCCGGCGGCCTCGAGCACACCGTCTGCTCCCTCGGCGGTCGTCGAAGCAGCCGCCCGTCGCAGGACAGTCCGCATCCGTGCCACCAGCTCGCGGACCCTGTACGGCTTCGCGACGTAGTCGTCCGCGCCGATCTCGAGTGCAACGACGGCGTCGATCTCCTCGTTGCGGGCGGAGAGCATGATCACGGGGGTCTCGTCGACCGCACGAATCTCGCGGCAGACATCGATTCCGGACATGCGCGGCAACATCACGTCGAGCAGCACCACATCCGGCCTGTGGCGTCGCCAGAGGTCCAGTGCCTCCTCGCCGTCACCGGCGAGATGGACCTCGAAGCCCTCCTGCTTCATCGCCTGGCCGAGCCCCTCGCGAAACGCCGGCTCGTCGTCCACCACGAGCACGCTCACGGCTTTCGCCGGCGGACTCACACCGCCTCCGGTCCGGTGACGGGAAGCTGCAGGGTGAAGCTCGAACCCTCGCCGGGCTTCGACTCGACTCGCACTTTGCCGCCGTGGTTCTGCGCGACGTGGCGAACGATGGCGAGCCCGAGTCCGGTGCCACCCGTTTCCCGGCTGCGGGCCCGGTCGACGCGATAGAAGCGTTCGAAGACTCGTTCGAGCTCAGCGCGAGGAATGCCCTCGCCCTCGTCTCGTACGGTGAGCGACGTTCCATCCTCGATCGGCTCGACGATCAGGGAGACCCGCTGGCCGGAGTCGGAGTAGCGGACAGCGTTGTCGAGCAGGTTGGTGAGCGCGCGGACGATCTGTCGGCGGTCGCCCTGCACGGTGAGCGCACTCGGGACGCCCTCGACGGCAACGTCGATGCGGTGCGCCTCGGCGAGCGCCTGGACCTTATCGATCGCTCGCCGGACGATGTCATCGACCTGGAGCATGTCCGCTGCCGTCCCCGTCTCCTCGAGCCGGGTGAGCTCGAGGAGGTCGTCGATGATGTCACCGACGCGTTTCGCCTCGTGCTGAAGAAGGTCGGTGAGGCGAGTTCGGTCCGCGTCCTCCGTTGTGCCGGCCAGAGTCTCCGCAAGTAGCGACATGGCACCGACGGGCGTCTTGAGCTCATGCGACACGTTCGCGATGAAGTCGCGCCGGATCGCATCGACCCGACGATCCTCGGCAACCGAATCTATGACCGCGAGACCGCGACTCGGACGCATATCACCGTCCTCGAGGCAAGCCTTGGCCCGCTCCGCGACCTGCGCCTCGGGAAGCCAGCCGTCGATGACGTAGCGAACTCGCTCGCCGACATTTTCGGCATGGTCGCCGATGCGCTCGTAGAACCGCCCGACCAGCGCGAGCTGGAGCGACTGCTGGGGATCAAGATCTCCACGGCGAGCGTCGCTGATGACGTGTTGGGTGTAGCGGTAGTGCAGTTCGTCGAGCACGTCGTCGAGTTCGTCGACCGACGCGGCCAATTCGGCGTCGCGATTGCGGAGCGACTCGGCGGCACGCCGCAGCAGCACCTGGGCCTGCGCCGACATTCGGGCCAAAAGGTCGCGAACATTATCGTCCGGGTGTGCGCCCTGCAGCCGGCCGACCGCTTTGGCGATATTGCTCACCAAGTCGCCCGACCGCTCGATGTCGGTGTTGATGTGCATCGCAGCGACGACGAAGCGCAGGGCCCCGCCGGTCGGCTGCTCGCCGACCAGCGTGTCGATGCAGCCCTCCTCGACCTGCAGTGAGAGGAGGTCGATGTCGTCGTCGGCGGCGACGAGTGCGTCCGCCGCGTCGACGTCGCCCTCGAGCATCGCGGACGTCACGGATCCGACCCGCTCGGCCACGAGAGCGGTCATCTCGAGCAGCGTTCGTTCGATCGCAGCAAGGCGCTCATCGATATGGGTTCGGGTGTCGGTCACGGCGCAGTTCGAGTTCGTCGAGTCGTGTCTAGTCTGCCCGCGATCGGGCCCGGATGAACGTTCGATGGACCGAGGTGAACATCAGGTGAACAGGGCGAGCAGGCCGCCGCGCGCCTGTTACGTTGCGCGTGCGTATGACCACCACGACGGAGTCGCCGGAGAAGCGCACGATGCCCACCGCGGTGCGTTCGGTTCTCGTCTTCCTTCTGATTTACGGCTTCCTCGTCGGCGTCTCGCTGCTCGAATCTGGCATCAAAGTCATGGGGCAGGACACCCAGGAGAGTCTCTTCCAGGGAGTGAGCAACCCGATCGCCGGCCTGTTCGTGGGCATCCTCGGCACGGTCCTGGTGCAGTCTTCGTCCGCGAGCACCAGCGTGATCGTCGGCCTCGTCGGTACCGGCGCGCTGGGAGTCGACGCAGCAGTGCCGATGATCATGGGCGCCAACATCGGCACGACGGTCACCAACACCCTCGTGTCGCTCGGCTCGATGCGGCAGTCGGAGGAGTTCAAGCGCGCCTTCGCCGCCGCCACCGTCCACGACTTCTTCAACGTGATTGCGGTCTCGATCCTGCTGCCGGTCGAATTGATAACGGGTTGGCTGAGTTCCGCCGCGGAAGCGATCAGCGACGAGCTCGTCGGGACGGCTGGGTCCGAGTGGAAGAGTCCGATCAAACGATGGGTGAAGGAACCCGTCGGCTGGGTACAGGACATCTACGAAGACATCGGGCTCGAGATGAACGCGCTCGGCACCATCATGGTGATCACCGGGTTGGTGGTCGTCCTCCTCGCTCTCACGTTCATCACGAAGAACATGAAGCAACTAGTCGCCGACCGGGTCGAGCGCTCTCTTAACGCCGTCCTCGGCAGTGGCGGTGGCACTGTCGCGATGCTCCTCGGCCTCATCATCACCGTCTCGGTCCAGTCGTCCAGCATCACCACATCGATCATGATCCCGCTGGCCGCGGCCGGTGTGGTGAGCCTCCGCAACATCTATCCGGTCACGCTCGGGGCCAACGTCGGTACCACCATCACGGCGCTTCTCGCTGCGCTCGCCGCGTCGAAACCCGAGGCGCTCACCGTCGGACTCGTCCACACGATCTTCAACGTGACGGGAATCCTCCTGCTCTACCCGATAACCAGAATCCGCGAGATCCCAGTCCGCCTCGCCCAGGGGCTGGCCGAGATTGCCGTCACCCGCCAAGCTCTGGCGGTCACGTACGTCGTGACCGTCTTCCTCATCGTGCCGCTTGCCGGCGTCGCGATCTTCCGCTGAAAGGCCCTCCATCATGGTCATGTCGTTCTTCCGCCGGTCCGAAGGTGGATTCGAAGCAATCACCGCGCACACCGTGTCGATGCTCGCCGATGCCCGGCACAGCTTCGATATGGCGTCCACCGCGCTGCTCAGCGGCGCGACCCACGCATCGGTGGCCGAGGACGTCTACACGACCGACGACCGGATCAATCAGACCGAGCAGGAACTGCGCCGCGAACTCGTCGTGCACGTGTCCGTCCAGGGCACCGACGACATCGGCGCCGTGCTGGCCTACACCCTGCTGATCAAGAAGATCGAACGAATCGGCGACCAGGCGAAGAACATGCTCGACCTCGCCGACGAAGGGGTCGACCTGGGTAGCGAGTCGGACACCGACGAACTCATCGCGCTCCGCCGGACCATCTCGGTGATGATGGGCGAAGCGGCCGACATTCTCTCGGACCCGACGAACGAGGACGAAGTCGCGGCGTACCGGCAGAAGGCCGACGCGCTCCGCTTCTCGCTCGAGACGCAGATCCGGGAGTGCATGCACTCCGAGAAGCCGGGTTCCGAGGTCGTGCCGCGGGCGATCCTCTATCGCTACTGGAAGCGCATCGTCGCCAACCTCGCCGGCGTTGTGATCTCGGCCACCGAGCCGATCCATCGCGAAATCGACCCCGACGATCTCGACGACTGACGGGCGGGCGGCCGGTAGCGTCGCATCATGACCAGGCCGTTCCGATTCGGGGTCTCGGGCGGTGCGCTCGCCGATCCTCACGACTTCGTGGCCCTCGCGCGGCAGGCCGAGTCGCTCGGCTACGCATCGGTGTCCATGTCCGACCATCTCGACGACGCGATCGCGCCGCTCATCGCGCTCACCGCCGCCGCGAGCGCCACTGACACCATCGGGCTCAGCACGCTGGTGCTCGCGAACGACCTCCGGAATCCGGTCGTGCTCGCGAAGGAGATCGCCACGCTCGATCGGTTGTCGGGCGGTCGCGTCACGTGGGGCATCGGCGCGGGCTGGCAGCCGTCGGACTACGAGCGAACCGGCATCGCCATGGATCGGGCCGGCGTGCGCATCGCCCGCCTCGAGGAAGCCGTCGCGGTCATGCGGCAATGCTTCGCCGACGGCGCGTTCTCCCATGCCGGCGACCACTACCGCGTCACCGACGTCGACGGGAGTCCGCAGCCGATCCAGCGACCCCACCCTCCGCTGATGCTCGCGGGCGGTGGCCCGCGGATGCTCGCCCTCGCCGGCAAAGAGGCCGACATCGTCGGGCTCAACTTCTCGCTCGCCGCCGGGGCGCTCGGCACTGCGGCAGGTGCGACCGGAACGCCCGACCGCACTGACGAGAAGATCGCCGCCATCCGATCCGGGGCCGGCCACCGGTTCGACGAGATCGAGCTGCAGACCCGCGTCCACATGGTCATCGAGTCGGACGACCGCGCCAACACGCTCGACGCGATGGCCCCAGCCTTCGACCTCTCCCCGGAAGACGCCGGGTCGATGCCCCACGTGCTCGTGGGCACTGTCGACGAGATGTGCGAGTCCATCCGCACCTGGCGCGACCGCTGGGGGATCTCCTACGTCACCTGGAGCGCCGACGTGGTCGATGCAATGGCTCCGGTCGTGGAGCGCCTGACCGGCGAGTGAGCGCCGTCAGTTCTCGAAGCGGAGTGGGCCCCGGACCAATCCGGTGAGCTCGCCGTCGAGTTCGAGGTAACAGACCCGCTCCGGCGGCGACGGTGAGGGCGATCAGCCGGCCCCGCCAACGACTCTGGCGGCGCGGCCGGTGAGGGCCAGAAGGCGCTCCACGGGTCCGGCACCGGCGGCCGGCTCGAGCGGCGTCTCCGGTAGGACACCGCCCGCGAGAACCGCATCGGCGTGCCCGGCCCAGAAGTCGAGGCACCAGTCGGCCAGATCCTCGGGAATCTCGATCGGACGACCCACGGCCTTCCCGATGTCCCACGCCCGGACGAGGTTCTCGCTCACGCGCTGTCCAACCAGGTCGGCGACCGCCAGCGTGCCGTCGGGGTGCAGGACGTCGCCGTCGAGCGCGCCGGGCTCCCGTAGAGCCGAGATCGCGGCAACCGCTGTGCCTCGCCAGGCGGAAACAGGTGCGGTGCCGAGGACGGCCGCGTCGAACTCGCCGACCGAACCGAGCGGTTCACCCGAGACTGCGGAGGCAATGTGGGCGTCACCCACCACCACCCAGGCCACTGTGGTGATGACGGTCCACTCGTCGCCGGTGGCGAGTTCCCACTCGTCGTCCGTCAGCACTGTGATCGTCTCTCCGAAGAGCGCCGCGGCTCGCTGGTAGGCGTCCGCTGGATCCAGCGTCATTCCCACTCGATGGTGCCGGGCGGCTTCGACGTGATGTCGTAGGCCACCCGATTGACGCCCGGGACCTCGTTGATCACCCGGCTGCTCATCGTCTCGAGCACGTCGTAGGGGATGCGGGCCCAATCGGCGGTCATCGCGTCCTCACTGGTGACGGCGCGGATGATCACGGGGTAGCCGTAGGTCCGCTCGTCGCCCATCACGCCGACACTCCGAATGTCGGGCAGGACGGCGAACGACTGCCAGATCTCTCGCTCGAGCCCGGCGTTCTTCAGCTCCTCACGGACGATGAAGTCCGCGTGCTGCAGCGTGGCGACCTTATCGGGCGTGACCTCGCCGATGATCCGCACGCCGAGCCCCGGACCGGGGAACGGCTGACGCTCGACAATCTCGTCAGGCAAACCGAGCTCACGACCGACCTGGCGCACCTCGTCCTTGAACAGACTGCGGAGGGGCTCGACGAGCGCGAAGTCGATGTCGTCTGGGAGCCCGCCCACATTGTGGTGGCTCTTGATCGTGGAGGCGTGCTCGCTGCCGGACTCGATCACATCGGGGTAGAGCGTGCCCTGGACGAGGAAGTCGGCGCCCTCGACCTGGCCCTGCGCATCCTCGAAGACTCGGATGAAGAGCTCGCCGATGGCCTTACGCTTGGCCTCAGGTTCGGTGACACCGGCAAGCGCCTCGAAGAATCGCTCGCCGGCCTCGACGTGGATCAACTCGACGCCGAAGTTCCGTTCGAACGTCTCGACAACCTGCTCGCCCTCGTTCAGCCGCATCAGCCCGGTGTCGACGAAGACGCATGTCAGCTGATCGCCGATCGCCTTGTGGACCACCGCTGCCGCGACCGCCGAATCGACCCCTCCGCTGAGCCCGCAGAGAGCTCGCAGATCCCCGACCTGCTCGCGGATCTGCTCGACCGCAGTGTCGATGATCGAGGCCATGGTCCACGTGCCAGAGGCGCCGCATCCATGCTCGAGGAATTGCTCGATCACGTGCTGGCCTTGCTCGGTGTGCATCACTTCCGGATGGAACTGCACGCCGTAGAGCTGCTGATCGGCATCTTCGAAGGCGGCGACCGGGGCATCCGGAGTGCTCGCTGTCGCTGTGACACCGAGTGGCGGCTTCACGATCGCATCGAAGTGGCTCATCCAGACGGACTGCTCGGCAGGTGTGCCCCGCAGCAGCGCGCCACCGTCGGTATCGAGCGTGAGGGTGGTGCGGCCGTACTCGCCGCGATCCGTGCGGTCGACGAGACCGCCGTTCTGTTGGGCGATGAGCTGGGCGCCGTAGCAGATACCGAGGATCGGGATCCCGAGCTCGTAGACCCCGGCGTCGATCGCGATCGCGCCGTCGGCATGCACCGAGTCCGGCCCGCCGCTGAAAATGATGCCGATCGGCTGCTTCTCGGCGACCTCCGCTGCACTGATGGTGGGCGCCACGATCTCGCTGTAGACGTTGGCCTCACGTACTCGTCGCGCGATCAGCTGCGCATACTGCGCGCCGAAGTCGACGACGAGGACGAGTTCATCGCTACCCGGTGCGGAGGCGTTCATCGAACGACCACCTCCGCCTTCTGGAAGGCCTTGAGGTCGGTGTAGCCGCTCAAGGCCATCGCGTCGCACAGGTGATCGACAACGTCGCCGACCTGCGGATCGGCCTGTGTCAGGACCGACGCGTCGACGAGCACGGCATCAGCGCCGCATGCGACGGCCCGAGCGACGTCGGCGCCGGATGAGATAGGTCCGCGAGCAATGATCTGGCAGTAGACGCCGGTCTCATCAAGATGGCGGACGCGGGCGCTGCGGGCATCGCCGATCGCCGAGGCCAGCGGCACGCTGAGCCCGAGATCGGAGCGGTCGACACCGACGATGACACCGGCTGCGCCGGTCCGCATCAGATGCAGCGCCGCGCTGTAACTCGCGCAGCCGCCGACGACGACCGGGATGTCGAGACCACGAATGAACGCCTTGAGGTTTCGCTGTTGGCCGGAATTCGAAACCGTGTCGGCGGAAACGACATCGCCCTCGACCACGAGGAGGTCAGCCTCAGCCGCGATCGCGTGGGGCGCAAGCTCTTCGACCCGGGCCGGGCCGACCGACGTGGCGACGCGCACGTCCGCACCCTTGATCTTCGCGATGTGCGCGGCCAGCGCACCCGCATCAGGGCTCTCGGCCCACATCGCCTCGAGATCAACCATGGCCAGACCGCCACGCTCACCGAAGGCGATGGCATCGTCGGCGGAGAGCGGCCGCTCCCTCCCGGCGCCGACGAGCGGCAAGCCGAGCCGATAGGCATCGATCTTCCAGGACAGGTCCACGTCGTCGCGATCGCGAGAGCGCCGTGCCGGGACGATCGACACGTCCGCGAGGGCAATGCCTCGCCGCCCGCTCTTTCCTCGTCCGATCTCGATCTCGGCCACGCGTTGGACCCCTTCGTCGGGCCCCGCCGACCAGGCAGGGCCCGGGTGGAAAGAGAGGAGCCTAGCCGCCGAGGAGCGACTTCAGGAGCTGTTTGGCCACCTTGCTGTTCATCTCGTAAGCGGCCTTTGCGCCTTCCTCCGAGACCTTCTTGACGAGGGTCCCGTCGGTGACCTGGGCGAGTGCGTCGAGACCGGCGAGCGTGGCATCGCGCTGCGCATCGACCGACCGATGACCGAGCTCGGTGAGCCGCTTGACGAGCTCGCTGTCGGCGATCGGCGCCGGGGCGGCCGACGCCACGATCCGCAGTGCGTCTTTGGTCAGCTCGGCACTTCCTTCGACGATGTCGACCGCGGTGCGCTCACTGTCGGTGGATTCCAGCCACACAGTCACCTGGCGGACAAGCTCCGGGTGCGTGTCGGCGTTGAAGCGGACCTCGGGCATGGCCGGAGTCTACGACGGGTGCGGCATTCAGCCGGGGCCGCCCGCGATCGCGTCGTCCGTTCCGGTCGCGATCGCCAGCAGCTGGCGCAACATCGCGCCGGTCGCACCCCATACCGTGTCGCCCTCGAGTTCGAAGAACGTGATCGCACGGGGTCGACCGAAGTGGCGCATCGGCCAGATCTCCTCCCGCCACACCTCGTCGAGCAGCAGTTCGGACAACGACACGTGGCGGACCGACTCGACCTCCGCCGGCGCAGCCTGCAGGTTCGGCCGGCGGTCCGTGATCGCGACGAACGGCGTGACGAGCGTGCGCGAGCCCACGGTCACGAAACTGTCGAGCGAGCCGACCCGCTCGATCGTCGAGGCATCGAGAGAAACCTCTTCTTCCGCCTCGCGCACGGCGGTGGCCCACAGGTCAGCGTCCTCCGGGTCCTTGCGGCCACCCGGAAAGGCGACCTCGTGCGCGTGGTGACGCATCGTCGGAGACCGCCGGGTGAGGACGACATGCGCCTCGCCGTCCTCCTCGTAGAGCAAGCACATCACCGCACTGTCGCGAGCCTCCAGCGCCACGTCGCCCACGATCGACGGTTCGCCACGGCGCCGAAGCGCACCGAGCACGTCGTCCACGCTCGGACGGCGAAGGTCACGCGAGAGTGCCGTCCACGGTGGCGACCCGCCGAGGGCCGCGCCCTCGGGGCGAGGAATGCGTTGCGGACCTCCACGCCCCGACGGAATGGGCGCGAGCGGGTCAGTTGCTTCCGGCCAATCGCCGAGAGGCGTGGTCGGGTCGCTCATCGGACGCTCAGGAGTCGGTCTCGATGAGCGAGCGAAGCAGGTCAGGCAAGCCGCCCGTCTTGAGATTGCTCATCACGCGACCGGGAGGGGTTTCGCCGCGTTCCCACTCTTCCCATTGGGCGAACAGCTTCTGGGCATCAGGGGGCGGTCGATCCATGGGGTCGAGGCTATCCAGCCCCATACTGCATCGATGCCATCGCCCGACCCCCGGAGAGTGACGGCGCTCTCCGTGGCAACGATCGTGGCGGCGATAGTCCCGGTGCACCTGTTCGGCGCGCTCGCTCCCGACATCCAGGAGGAGTTCGGTTTCGGCGACGCCGAGCAGGGGTTCGCCATCGCCGCGTACTTCGCCGTCTCCGCCGTGCTGTCCTCGTGGGGCGGAGCGCTCTCGGACCGCTGGGGCCCCTCCGCTGCGCTGCGCACCGGTACCGGGTTCGCACTGATCGGCGCGGCGGGCGTGGTCGTGGCGCCCTCCTACGGCGTCATCGTTGTTGCGCTGTGCATCGCCGCCATCGGCAACGCCATCAATCAACCGAGCAACAACACCTTCATCTCCGGTGGGGTTCCGCCGCACCACCGGGGGCTGGCGATCGGCATCAAGCAGTCCGCCATCCCGACGTCCACCGGGCTCGCCGGGCTCGCCCTCCCCACGATCGCCGTGAGCCTCGGATAGGACGCCGCGTTCGTTTGTGCTGCGCTGCTCGCCGCCGTCGCGATCGTTTCGGTGCCCCACGTCGACCCGCCGGTGAAGGCCCCCGCTGTCCGTCAGCGCTACCGCCCTTCGCCGCTGATGATCCGGGTGGCGATAGGTGCCTGCTTCGGCGCGATGGCGATCTCCAACATCGGGACGTTCCTCGTGCGGTCGTTGACCGACGCCGGCTTCGGCCGAGCGGCAGCCGGCTCGGTGCAGGTCGTCGGCAGCGTGACTCTGATCGGACTGCGCGTCGGCTGGGGCGGTCTGATGGACGAACGGCCTGCCCTCGACCGGTTCGCCTTCTCTGCCGGCCTGCTAACGATCGGTACCGTCGCATTCCCGATGATCGCCACCGGACACGTCGTGGTCGCGACCATCGGAGCGCTCCTGGCCTACGGCTTCGGCTGGTCGTGGCCCGGCGTCGTCCATCTCGCGACGGTCGAGCACAACCCGGATGCGACAGGTGCCGCATCCGGCGTGCTGCAGGCCGCCATATTCGTCGGGGCTATGACCGGGCCGGCCCTGTTCGGAGTGGTCGCCGACATCCACGGCTTCGCATGGGCCTGGATGATGGTCTGCGCCTTCGGTGCGACCGCTGCGACGTTGATGACCACCGCCGCGGCTGCTCGCTGAGCTCGGGTCAGCCGGCGAGCAGAATACGGAGCGCCTGCACCGCAGCCGGCGTGACGTCTTCGTAGACGCCGACCACCGCGACCCTGCCGTCGCGTTGAGCGGCGAGGAACTGCGTGCCCCAGTCCGTGTCGCCTCGGACATAGACGAGATCGCCGTCGATGTTGAGAGAGTTCGCCCCGGTCCATTCCTGGAAGGCGGCATCGTCCGCAAACCCGAGGCCGGTCAGCACCATGGCATCGACGAACTCGCCATCCGGGAGAGCCACGTAGGCGAGAACACCGCGGTCGTACTCTCGTTCCTCAGCGAAGTTCAGCCAGGAGAACCACGGATCCGATCGGTACGGCCCGATCAGATCATAGGCGACATCGATCTCGATGTCAGCGGGCATCAGATCGACGTTGTCGAACCCAAGCGGCGGCTGCGTGGTGGTCGTCGTGAAGAAGTCGTCGTCGATGGTGAAGGCGTCGTCGGTCCCGCTGTCTGAGCCGCCACTGTCGAATCCGAAGTCGTCGACGGATCCGAAACCGGTGTCGAACGGGTCGAGCCCGGACGCGAACA
Source organism: Acidimicrobiales bacterium (assembly GCA_029246685.1). Lineage (GTDB taxonomy): Bacteria > Actinomycetota > Acidimicrobiia > Acidimicrobiales > Aldehydirespiratoraceae > JAJRXC01. Next base: position 609,911 of record JAQWMR010000016.1, read on the forward strand.
GATCTCCGGCAAACGCGATGACCTCGTCGACGATGTCGGCCAGCTGGTCGGATTCGAGTACCTGGACGGCGCTGAGCATCGATTCGGAGCCGGTTCGCAGTGGGGAGATGTACCAGCGGCCGCCGACCTCGCGGACGATGATGCCGGGCAGCGCGGTCGGGTCGGTGTAGAGCGATCCCAGCGACGAGAGGCCTCCCTGTCCGAGGAGCTCATCGGCACAGAAGTTTTCTGTTTCCGGCCCGTAGCCCTCGTCAATCCCCATCGAGAAGCACTGTCCCTCGACTTCGATCTCGACACGGACGTCTCCGCCTTCGAAACGGATCGTCATCGCGCCCGGCGTGTAGTCGATGTCGAGCGAACCGTCGGGGTCGGACGCCTCGAGTGCGAACGCGGTGACCACGACACTTGCCAGGCGGCCGTCGCGGGTGGACTCGGTCTCGAAGTTGGTGACGTCCCAGCTCCAGCCCTCGGACCGGATGGATTGCAGCGCATCATCGACGAAGTCCTGTCCGTCCTCGATGAAGAGCGGCGCGTAGTCGTAGAGCGCAGCTGCTTCCTCAGGGTCGAGGAGGCCGACCATGGTGGCCATATCGCCCCGCTGGAGCGCCTCGACGAAGCTCTCGACGACTCCATCCGGCGAGTCACTGCCGATCGCTACGAGGCGGTCCGCCGGGTCCGGGAGGGGCGCGTCCACGGCAAGCCGAGCGTTCTCGGCGACCGAGTACCACAGGCTCAGATACCAGCGACCGTCGCGTTTGACCGCAACGACCGGGAAGTCGGATGGCTCGATCTCCGTCGTCTCCGACTCCCGAATGACGAGGGTCTCCGCGTCGACTCGATCCGTCATGAGCTCACCGAGCGGAATCTCGGAGCCCACGACGGCAGCCGTGGCGGACCCACCCGCCACGTAGACGTGGGCGAGGTCGTCGCGGACCTCGATGATGCGGAACTCCATGTCGTCGAACTCGAGATCGAACCCATCGACGGACGACACATCGAAGTCACCCGCGAGCACATCGAGCCGGATCAACTCGTCGATGAACTCGAATCCGGCGTCGATCATCGTGTCGCGCTCCGACGGTTCGACGAATTCCGCGGCGCCCACGAGATCCTCTTGTGACAACGCGGCGAACGCACCCTCCATGGCCCCGAGCGGCGTGTCGGCGCCCGAGTCATCGGAGCCGGCCTGGATGGCGAAGTAGCCACCGCAGCCGATGAGCAGCGCCGCCGCACCAAGGGCGACAGCGCGGCCGAACCACGAGGCACGCGGTGGTGCGGGGGGCGGGTCGGCGAACACCGTCACCACGTCCGGCTCCCCTGATGGGGAGGGGGGTGGCGGCGGTATCGGCTCGAAACCGGGATCCTGTCCGTCACTCATCGCGCTCCTTCCGCCGACTTGCTAATCTTGAGAAGCACACTCGCAACGACGGTGGCAGTCAGCCCGAACACCACCGCCAGATGAGCCCCCCACCGGACCGGAAACGGTGTCGACGCGACGACGAGCCACGCACTCACCATCGAGGGGCCCACCGGCAAGCCGAGCAGCGCCGCCACCCGCCGTCGTCCCCACGCGGCGGCCACTAGAACGCCGGCGGCGAGCAGAACGAGACCGAACCACGCAGTGAGGATCAGGACTTCACGTGTTCCCCCGATCAGGTCAAGCGCGCTCGCCGATGACAGCAGATCGACCGTCGAGTAGTCGATCTGCCCACTGCGCATCCACGGCAACAGGAGACAGAGCACGGCAAGCGTGGCCGGCACGGCGACGATCCACGGCTCAGTACGCGCCCGAATCGACATGACGCCGACCGTACCACTCCCCCCGAACGCGCCGTATCGCTCCCGAACGCGAAGCAGCCCGGGCACGAGGCCCGGGCCGTTCACAGAATTCGCTTCGGCAGGGCCGAGCTACATCATGCCGCCCATACCGCCCATGCCACCCATGGGATCGCCGCCCATGGGCATGGCCGGCGCTTCCTCGGGCTTGTCGGCGATGAGCGCCTCAGTGGTGAGCAGCAGACCCGCGATCGACGCTGCGTTCTGCAGCGCGGCACGCGTGACCTTGACCGGGTCGATGACGCCGGCGTCGATCAGGTCGACCATCTCGCCAGTGGCGGCGTTGAAGCCGGTGGCACCAGACTCGTTCTCGACGTTCTGAACGACGACCGCACCCTCGTGGCCGGCATTGGCCGCGATGAGCTTGGCGGGAGCCTCGAGCGCCGCAGCGATGATGCGAGCACCAGTGGCCTCGTCACCCTCGAGCGAACCCGCAACATCGTTGACCGCAGCACGAGCTCGGAGCAGGGCGGTGCCGCCACCAGCGACGATGCCTTCCTCGATCGCGGCACGGGTCGCCGACACGGCGTCTTCGATGCGGTGCTTCTTTTCCTTGAGCTCCACCTCGGTGGCTGCTCCGACCTGGACGACGGCAACGCCACCGGCCAGCTTCGCGAGACGCTCCTGGAGCTTCTCGCTATCCCAGTCGGAGTCGGTGTTTTCGATCTCAGCCTTGATCTGGTTGACCCGGCCCTCGACGTCGGCGCTGTCGCCAGCACCCTCGACGATGGTGGTGTCGTCCTTGGTGACGACGATCTTGCGGGCCTGACCGAGCAGACTCATGTCGGCGGAGTCGAGCTTGAGGCCGACTTCCTCGGCAATGACCTGACCACCGGTGAGGATGGCCATGTCCTGCAGCATCGCCTTGCGACGCTCACCAAAGCCCGGTGCCTTGACGGAAACCGAGTTGAAGGTGCCACGGATCTTGTTGACCACGAGCGTGGCGAGAGCCTCGCCATCGATGTCCTCGGCGATGATCAGCAGCGGCTTGCCCGACTGCATGACCTTCTCGAGAACCGGCAGGAGATCCTGCACGTTCGAGATCTTGCCCTGGTTGAACAGGATGTACGGCTCGTCGAGAACCGCTTCCTGGCGCTCCGGGTCCGTGACGAAGTACGGCGAGAGGTAGCCCTTGTCGAACTGCATGCCCTCGACGAAGTCGAGATCCATACCGAAGGTGTTGGACTCCTCGACGGTGAGCACACCGTCCTTACCGACCTTGTCGATGGCCTCGGCGATGACTTCACCGATGGCGGTGTCGGCAGCAGAGATGGACGCGACCTGAGCGATCTTGTCCTTGCTGTCGTCGACCTGCACGGCCTGGCTGGCGAGGTTGTCAACCGCGGCGGCGACCGCCTTCTCCATGCCCTTCTTGAGGCCCATGGGGTTGGCGCCGGCGGCGACGTTGCGCAGACCTTCACGCACGAGTGCCTGAGCGAGCACGGTGGCGGTGGTGGTGCCATCACCAGCGATGTCGTTGGTCTTGGTGGCCACCTCCTTCACCAGCTGCGCACCCATGTTCTCGAACTGGTCTTCCAGCTCGACCTCACGGGCGATGGACACGCCATCGTTGGTGATGGTGGGCGCACCGAACTTCTTGTCGAGCACCACGTTTCGGCCCTTCGGGCCGAGCGTCACCTTCACAGCATCAGCAAGCTTGTTGACGCCGGATTCGAGGCCACGACGGGCCTCTTCGTTGAACTTCAGGATCTTTGCCATGGTGTGTTCCCTCAGCCGATCTTGGCGAGGACGTCACGGGCGTTGAGGATCAGCAGATCCTCGCCTTCGACGGCGATCTCCGTGCCGCCGTACTTGCTGTAGACGACGGTGTCGCCGACGGCGACGTCGACCGGGATGATGTCGCCGGTCGAGTCCGAGCGTCGGCCCGGTCCCACGGCAATGACTTCACCCTGCTGGGGCTTCTCCTGCGCGGTGTCGGGAATGACCAGACCGCTGGCGGTTGTGGACTCCGCTTCGTTGGAGCGGACCACAATGCGGTCTTCGAGGGGCTGCAAGCTCATTCGATCCTCCGAGATCGGTTCGTTGGCTTCGCCTCCGACTGCGATGCGCCGAAAACGGCACTTAGCACTCGGAGGTGTCGAGTGCTAAGGCTAGAACCAGGTTACGGAGTGGACAACTGCTGACCGGGGAGAATTTTCGAGGATTCCTCGTCCGGGATCACGTCGCCACGGCCGTCGGCGCGGGCTTCGGCGAGTTCCTCGCCGATCAACGCCATCATCGCGTGGGCGGTCCGGGCCCGGCGAGTGTCGGCGATTCCGACCGTCGTCCGCAGCCCTCTGAGCTCGGTCACGAGGGGCCTGCCGAGAACCAGCAGGCGAAGAACGGCTGCGGTGAGTCCGACGGAGGCGAGGATTCGGCCCATGCCCCGCAGGTGGCTCGCTGTGCCGAGACCGCTCCCGGCCCGTGCCGTCTCGAGGGAGGCGTAGACCGGGTCGAGGGCAGCGATCACGGACACGACCTCGCTCACCGCGTCCAACCGGAAGCTCGGGAACAGGGATTCGTCAGCGAGCTTCTCGACGGTGAGTCCCACGCGGTCGACCATGCGTTCGAACGCCCGGTCGAATCGAACCTCGTTGCCGCTGACGATCACATGCAGCTCGAGGAGTTCGGGATTGGCGATCTGTTGCGCCGCGACCGACTCCACTCGTGCGCCGATCTCGACGCGGAGCTCGTCCGCCTCGGCGAGATCGTCCGTTCCCGCGAGCAGAGGAAGAAGCGAGCCCAGTCGGGCGACCTCTCCGCGCTGCTCAGCGAGATCGAACTGTGCCGCCACATCCCGTTCCAGCGAGGTGCTCGTGATCTCGGTCAGGACCAGAGTCCCGAGGGCCGGCCCGGCCGCCACGAAGAATCCGGCCCGGATGCCACGCTGGAAGCGGGCATCGAGCGGAACGTCGCGTTGGACGAAGCGGCGCGCGATACGGATCACATACATCCGATCGTCCCGGGCCTTGTGTCACTTCAGGCGCGATCGACCATGGTCAGCCCCGAAGGGGCCATTCGACTCAGTCGACAGGCAGGCGCAACGACGGATCGGCGCCCAGATCCATTCCGGATGGCCCATCCGCGGCCAATCGCCACCATCCCGCAGCGGCGACCATCGCGGCGTTATCGGTACACATGGCCCTACTCGGCAGGAACGCGCGGAGACCATCGGCGGCAGCCGCGTCGGCCACCATCTCCCGAAGACGCGAGTTCGCCGCGACGCCGCCGGCCAGGCAGAGGCCGGTTGCCCCGTACTCCTTCGCGGCGCGTCGCGCTTTCATCACGAGCACATCGGCGACTGCCTCTTGGAACGACGCAGCGACATCGGCGATCTGGACATCAGGGCGCTTTCGCACATGGTTGACGACGGCTGTCTTCACCCCGCTGAAGGAGAAGTTCCAGCCGTCGTTCGCCATGGCCCGAGGGAAGGCGATGGCGTCACGGTCGCCGTTGTTGCTCAACCGGTCGACCGCCGGCCCGCCGGGATAGCCGAGATCGAGGACGCGCGCGACCTTGTCTAACGCCTCGCCGGCCGCATCGTCGACGGTGTGACCCAGGACCCGGTAACGAAGGTGGCCCTCCATCAGGATCAGCATGGTGTGGCCGCCGGAGACCAACAGGATCACCAGCGGCATCTCGAGATTCGGCTCCTCGAGAAACGCCGCGTAGAGATGCGCTTCGAGATGGTTCACACCGATGAACGGCACGTCCCACACAAGCGAGATCGCCTTGGCCGCAGACACGCCGACGAGCAGCGCGCCGATCAGACCTGGCCCGTGGGTTGCGGCAACGGCGTCGATTCCGGACGACGTGAGGCCCGAGGCGTCGAGCGCTTCCTCCACCACCGGCATGATCGTTTCGACGTGGGCGCGGCTTGCCACCTCCGGGACCACGCCGCCGTACTTGGCGTGGATGTCGACCTGGCTGGAGACGACGCTGGAGCGGACGTCCGATGCCCGCGCGACGACTGCAGCTGCGGTCTCGTCGCAGCTCGTTTCGATACCGAGAATCACATCGGCGCCCATCGTTCAGACCTCCGTGGAGTGCGTCAGCGCGGCGGCGATCTCCGAGATGCGATCGCCCACTTCCGCGTCCTGTAGATCGGTGAGCCACATGACGATGCCGTCGTCGATGGGCGTCGAGTAGTAGTCCTTGCGCACGCCCACAGGCCGGAAACCGAAGCGACCGTAGAGGCGTTGCGGGCGCTTGTCGGCTGCGCGGACCTCGAGGGTCGCGCCCGTCGAACCGTGGGCACGAGCCTCGCCGAGCAGGTCGACGAGCATTGCTGTGGCGATCCCCTTCCCCTCACGCGATGGGTCCACGGCGACCGTGGTGACGTGGGCCTCCTCGAGCACGAAGAGGAGCCCGGCATGCCCGACGAGGATGTCGTCCTCGATGGCCACGATGTGATGTCGATCCGCACTGGCCAACTCATTGCGCCAGTTGGCGACGCCCCAGGGATTTGCATAGACCGCCTCGTCGATCGTCCGGACGGCGTCGATGTGGCGAGTGGCCATGGGTTCGCGTCGGAGCGACGTCACGACGCAGCCCACTTCGCAACGGCATCGGGGCCGCGGAGGTACAGCGGCTCGATCGCCGTCGGCCCGACTGCTTTCTCTGCCCGGAGAGCGGCAATGGCCAGAACCGACTCTGGAAGGGGGAACGGCGCGACGCTGTCGTCGACCTCGTACCCCGCGGCAGCGAGTTCGGCGGAGTACTCGATCGCTCCGTCACCGACGACCGTGCCACGGGGGCCGAGTTCCGCGGGCGGTCCAACCGCCGGTCCGTCACCCTGCCCTCCGATGAACCGCTCGTGGAACACTTCACTGCGACGGGCATCGATCGCCACGGTGACGTCGCCGTTCGCCTGGTGGGCAACCGCTTCCAGCGACGTCACGGGAATCATCGGGATGTCGAGCGTGTGCGCCATCGCTCGCGCGGTCGTGATGCCGACCCGAAGCCCAGTGTAGAGGCCAGGGCCGACGTCTACCGCGATCAGGTCGAGGTCACGGGGCCCGAGACCGGCCTCGGCGAGCACCGACTGGATCTGCGGGGCCAGTGCCTCCGCGTGGCGGCGAGCCTGAACGGTGTGGGTCGAGGCGATGACGCGACCGGCGGTGCCGACCGCGCAACCCACGCAGGACGTGGCGGATTCGATGGCGAGAATCAGAGGCGCTGCCATCAGGCTGCCGCCCCGACCGCGGCCCGAAGCTCGTCGAGCCGGGCCGTCCACCGCGCGCCGACCGCGGTCAGCGCGAGCACTCGGTCGTCGTCGCCCTCGCCGAACGTGATGCGCACGTCGAGCCGGTCGTCCGGAAGGGCAGGGAGGATCACGTCTCCCCATTCGATGAGCGTGACGCCGTCGTCGAGCAGTTCGGTCAAGGCGAGATCCCGGGCCTCCTCGAGCGCCTCGATACGGTAGACGTCGAGATGGTTGACCGTGAGACGGCCCTCGTAGCGATTGGCCAGCGTGAACGTCGGGCTCGTGACCGGCTCCGTCACGTCGAGGGCTGCGCAGAACCCTTGCGTGAAGGCGGTCTTCCCGGCCCCGAGATCGCCGACCAGGACCATCAGATCGCCATCAGTGACGATGCCTGCGATCGCGGCGGCGATGGCCTGGGTTTCTGAAGGCGCCGCCGTGCTGAGGCGGACATCGGACGAGGAATTCACCCCTCGATGCTACCGACCGACTCCCGCACGGCCTGTTCCACCGCCACGACGGCCAGAAGCCGTACCTCATCGACGGGCACGTCCACGAGGCCCGTTGCCCCGACCACGAACGCGTCACCATCGCTGCGCATGTGGGGCGGCATGATCGCCCTCGCGAGTCCGTCGTGAGCACCCTCGGCAACGATCCGACACGCGACCTTGTCGAGGACGGCATTCGTCGCGACGACGCCGATCACGGTGTTCTCGCCGGCGTACTCCTCCCGGTCGGGGAACCCGGGAAACGACCCGTTGCGCACAGCCGCGGCCGTCGTGCCATCGTCCAGGTCACCCGCCGCGTTGTTGGCGACGACGACCGTCACCACGAGATCGCCTCGGGCGACATTGACGATGCCGATGCCGCCGGGCCGGGCCATCTCCGGGCCCCGCCACTTCCCGACCATCGCGCCGGTCCCCGCACCGACGGCGCCCACCGCGGGAACCGGCGACGCGTCGCGGACGGCCGCCCGTCCGGCCGCAGTATCGGGACGCACGTCGGAGCGGCCGACGGCGAGGTCGTAGAGCCCGAGAGCGACGACGATCGGCACGACTCCGTGGGCCGTCGGGAAACCCTGCTCGCCGTCCTCGAGCTCGGCCATCACGCCATCCGCCGCGGCGAGCCCGAACGCGCTGCCGCCGGTGAGGAGCACGGCGTGAACGTGCGAGACCAGGCGAGTGGGGTCGAGCACGTCGAACTCGCGGCTCGCCGGTGCTCCACCTCTGATCTCCCCGGACGCAACGGTTCCGTCCGGGAACCGGATCACGGTGCAACCGGTGCGGGCATCCTCATCGGTCCAATGGCCAACGGTGAGTCCGGGGACGGCGAGTTCCACGAAGCGAACGCTACTGCGCGACCACGAGCGCGGCCGCCTCGTCGTAGCGGGGCCCGACGACGTCCCATCCGAACGGCGCCATGGCTGCCGCGAGGCCTTCGACCGAGGTCCGACGAGCAGCGGCGTCCGTGATCGCTCGACGGAGCGCGCCCTGCAGGTCGCCACGCGGGTAGAGCACCGTTGCGTGCGCCCAGTCCGGCATCGTCTCGGGGTACGCAACCGCATCCGGAAGCAGTGGGACTGCTCCCGCGGCGACTGCCTCGACGACAGCGATGCCGAAGAATTCGTTGCGAGCCGCGGAGACCACGAGCTCGGCTTCCGCGAGAAGGGTGAGGTAGGCCTCTCGATCCTGCAGACCGCGAGCGACCACACGATCGCCGAGCGCGTCGAGGACGGGCTCGATCTCGTCGGCGGCACCGCCTCGGTGATCACCGATCGCCGCAACCCGGAAATCCAAGTCGTCGGCGGCGAGACGGCGCAGCGATTGCATCACGGCGGCCACGTCCTTGTCGTGGTGCCATCGCTGGTTCGACACGACGAGCGGAGGCCGGAACCGTCGGATCGACCCGACCGAGGGGAGATCGACGCCGACTGGCAGGACGCGCATCTTCTCGGCGACGGCCGGGAGCGCGACCAGTTGATCCTGGTCCGGAACGGAACCGAGGAACGCGGGGAGCGCATCGAGAAGCTCGTCTCGATGAAAGGCGGAGTTGACCCAGATCGCGTCGGCCATCGTCAGATTGCGCCAGGTGATCGCGGCCAACCCGACGTCGAGCGCCTCGTCGGGCTGACGGGGATACGTGAGCTGGTTCTCGTGGAGATAGAGCACCGTCGGCACTCCCGCATGCGAATGGCGCACCCGGGCGACCAGGTCGGCAAGATCGATCATGTCGGATGCGACGAGCAGTTCTGGGGCACCGATCGCGGATGCCCGTTCGACCAGTGCCGGAGCGAGCGTCGCGGCCGCGCCCCGCATCCGCCATCGCCAGGCGGTCGCCGGCAGCGATGCGAGCGTGATGTCATGGCTCGAGTGGGCGATCCAACCATCCGCCCATGCCTTGTGGCTGCCGCCGTAGAACGGCTCGACGAGATCGATCCGCATCGTCAGCGGAGTCGGGCGGTGACGTCCGGAATCCGGTCGGCGACCTCGGAGGCGAGGAGGCCGGGCCCTAACTCGGCGCCAGCGGCGCCGTGCAGATGCGCCGCCACGACACCCGAATCCGGACCGCTGAGACCGCGGGCGAGCATGGCGACAACGCACCCGGCGAGGACATCTCCGGTTCCTGCTGAGGCGAGCGCTGCTGTCCCCGCGGTGACCACTCGGACCGAACCGTCCGGCGCCGCGACCACCGTCGTGGGTCCCTTGCGGACGACCGTCACGCCATGGTCACAGGCGAAGTCGGCTGTCGCGTCGAGACGGTCGTCGTCCATCGAGCCACCCAAGCGGGCCCATTCACCATCGTGAGGGGTCAGCACCGTCGGCGCCGACCGTCTGCCGAGGATTGGGAGAAGGTCCGGCTGCAGCGCGTCGCCGTCGACCACGAGCGGCGCCGCGACCCCACCCATCGCGGCGAGATCGGCTGCCTCAGCGGGCCCGAGCCCCGGACCGACGAGGACTGCTCGAATCCGTTCGAGATTCGCGGTGCCGGCGGCACCCCAACCCGCTGACGGAAGAGGATGGCCGACCACCTCGGTCGGACCTTCGTCGCCGCGACCACCGGGTAGCGCAAGCTGGACGATGCCGGCACCGCTGCGAACCGCGGAGAGCGCGGCTAGGGCCGCCGCCCCGGTCATGCCCGGCGATCCGCCGATGATCCGCACGCCGCTCTTCCACTTGTGGTCGTCCACGGGTCGGGCCGGCAGAAGGGCCGCGACGTCATGCGGCTCCACGGCGTGCGCCATGATCTCGCCCGGATCAAGCCCGACGTCGACGACCGTGACGTCCCCGGCAAGTGATCGCCCGGGTTCGAGTACGAGCCCGGGCTTCAGAGCGACAAACGTGACGGTTCGATCAGCGCGACGGGGCCCGTTGAAGGGTTGTCCGGTCAGGCCGTCCAGCCCCGATGGGAGATCGACCGCGAGCACAGGCACACCGTCCTCGATGGCCAACATGTCGAACGGACGCGACAGGCCGTTGCCGAACGCCGCATCGATGACGAGATCCGCGGTGAGGGGGGGCTGACTGCCTTCCAACGCGTCGACGACCTCCACTCGGACGCCGCCGCGCCGGAGCTGCTCGGCCGCGACGCTGCCGTCCGCGCCGTTGTTGCCCGGCCCGGCAACCACGATCACCCGTCGACCGTACGTGCCGCCGAGCATGTCGAGCGCGGCGAGGGCCACCGCCCGACCGGCCCGGTCGATCAGCTCGTCGATGCGGTGAGCCGCGGCCGCGTCGACCTCGGCCATGCGCGCCGGCGTGACGATCGGGATCACGACGCGAGCGCGACCACCGTCGCCTGGGCGAGCGAGTCGGTGTGGCTGATGGTCAACAGAAATCGCGTCGCGCCGGCAGCCTCCGCGGCTGCCGCAGCGGTGTCGTGAAGCCGAAGCTCTGGACGACCGTCGTCGTGCTTCACGACCTCGATGTCGGCGAGATTCATGCCGCCGAGCCCGAGACCGAGGGACTTGAGCGTCGCCTCCTTGGCCGCGAATCGAGCGGCCAGGCGCGCCGCGGGGTCCGCCACCTTTTCCGCGTAGGCCCGCTCCTCGGGCCGAAACATCCGGTCCGCGATGCCCGGCGTGCGCGCAAGAACGGCGCGAAAGCGGTCGATGTCGACCAGATCGGTACCGATGCCGAGCATCCCCGGACACTACCGGGGCAGCCCCGGGAACCCGAGTTGAAGCGGGGGTCAGACCCCAGTTGAAGCGGTTAGGCGAGGCGCCAGCGGTCGGCGAGGGCGTTGATCGGAAGGGTGAGGAGATCGGCGACGTCCTGGTCGCCGAGGAGGTCCTCTCGGAACGTGTCCTCGGTCTCGATGACCGCGTCGCTCAGCGCCGAGTACCGGTTGCGATACCCCTGGAGCACTCCACGAGCCACGCCTGGCGAGAGCTCGTCCGCGAAGCGAACCTGTAGGAGGGTGAGGCCGGTCGTCACGTTGTCCTTCAGCTCCGGAACGATCACAACAGATCGACCGTCGCTTCGGCCCCGCGCGACGAAGACGCGTCGTTCCAACGCCACCTGGTGCTTCGTACCGCGCAGACTCGGCGACCGGTCCGTGCGGCTCGGGATGTTGCGGCTGATTCCGCCTCGGTCGACGACGACGGCAGTCGCCTCCCCAGAGCCGTCCTCCTCCAGGCCTTCGATGCGGTAGCGGGTGTGCCCGAGCACCTCCTCCACCGCTGGGTCGAGATTGGCGAGGGTCCGCAATGACGCATAGCTGAGTCGATCGCGTGGCGCACCGGCCTCGAGGGCGGCGCGAGCGAGTGCCACTTCGAGCAGGGTCTCGTCGGAGCGGCTGATGCCGACGGTGACCGTCTTCGCCTGATGCTTGATGGCGTCGATCGGGCGGGTCAGCTCCTCGATGCTGAGCGTGAGGGCCGCCGCGAGATCGTCGAGGACGACCGCCGGCGTGCCGACCTTGCCGTATTCGATCTGGTACGCCTCGAGCGGCGACCAGCCAAGCGCGAACCGCAGGAGCGATGCGACCTTCACCGCGGTGCCGGCCTCGAGGTGTCCGTTGTAGGCGCCGGCACGGACACCATCGAAGAACGCCGTCGCGGCCCGATCGAGCACGGGGCGCACGAACAGCAGGGCGGCTTCTCCGTCGACGTCGTTGCGGCCGGCAGCCTGTTCGATCGCGCTGCGGGCCTCACGCATCGGCATGGCCTGGGCGTCGATCGCCAGGGCGACCTCGTATCCGAAGAGATGGCCGGCCATTGCGGAGAGAATGAAACCGAGTCGGCTGTCCACGGCGGGGACGGGGAGGACGGCGAGCGCGGCATCGAACCGGCCCTCGTCCTCGTCGGCGATCACGATCGGCGCGGCCTTGTGGGCCCGGAAGATCGCAACCTCCTTCGCGACGTCGTCCGCAGTCGACCCGGAGAGTCCCGCGGCGCAGACCAGGATCAGCGGCTCGGACGACAGGTCGATGTGCTTCTTGTCCTCCGTGCTGTCTGCAGCAATGGACTTGTAGCAGAGCTCCGAGAGCTTGATCCGTACTTCCTCGGCGGCAATCCGGTTGGCGCCGTTGCCGACGAGCGCCCAATACCGGCGACTGGGGGCGAACTGACGGGCAGCCTCACCGATGATCTCCCGGCGCCCGAGGACCGTCTCCAGCGCCGCCGGAATCACGTTGATGCCTTCGAGCAGCGAACGCCGATCGGCCTTGCCGGCATCGCCGAGCAGCTCGTCGGCGAAAGCGATCGCGAGGAGCAACCCCGCCGCGATCTGCGAGTAGAACGCCTTTGTCGAGGCCACGCTCATCTCGACATCGCGGCCGTCGGATGTGTAGAGCACGCCGTCGGCGCGGTCGGTGAGGTCGCTCCCCCGGCGGTTGACGATGGCGATCACCTTGGCGCCTCGATTGCGAACGATGTCGACCGTGCGGTTCGTGTCAGTCGTGGTTCCGGACTGACTCACCGCGACGATGAGCGTGTCGCTCATGTCCGACCGAAGCGAGAACCCGGACAGCTCGGTGGCGAGAATCGCCTCGGCCGAGATCTCGCCCTCGGGAACGAGCGCGTCGAGCGCAGCGGCGAGCGACTGTCCGGCGACGGCGGCAGTGCCCTGTCCGATGACGAGGACGCGGTTGATCGAGCGGTCGCGCAGACCTTCGCGCACCTCGGTCGGGATGATCTCGGGGCCGAGCGCCACGTCGAGACCCTCATCGGTCTCAACGATCTTGCCTCGAAGGGTCTTGCGGAACGACGTGGGCGCCTCGCCGATCTCCTTCATGAGGTAGTGCGGATGATCGCCGCGGTCGATGTCGCGGGTGGTGATCTGGGCGACGGCGACATCGTCCTCCGTCACCGGCAGGTCAGTGCCGTCGTAGGACTTGCGCAGCATGCCCCCGAGCGAACCGGCAACGTTGCCGTCGAGTTCGATGATCTGCCCCCGGCTCGCGTTGGGGTTCTCGGGGTTCCCGGGCGTCTCACCGTCCATGCGGACGTAGCGGGAGGTCTCCTCGACGACGCCATACGGCTCGGAAGCGATGATGTAGCTGTCCTCGGCGAGACCGATGTAGAGCGCCTGGCCGCTGCCGCGCAGGGCGAGCTGGAGGCGATCCGGCGCGGAAGCGGTGGACGCTCCGATGGCGACGGACCCCTCGAACGTGGCGACCGTGCGGCGGAATGCTTCGGCCGACTCCAGGCCTTCGCCGAGCCGGCAGCTCATGAGACTCGGGATCACCTTGGCATCGGTGGTGATCGCGGGCGTGATGGCGACACCCTCTTCGGCGATGAGGTCGGCGAAGTTGTCGACGTCGCCGTTCAGCGCACCGACGACATAGGGGCCTTCGGTGTCGACGAGCTCGCTATTGAGCGGGTGGGCGTTGGGCTCGCTGATGATGCCGATTGAGGCCCACCGGGTGTGGCCCAACACCAGCGCTCGCGCCGTGTCATTCGCGAGTGCGGCGTGAAGGAACTCGTCCTCAGCGAATGCCTTGCGGATCACGGCGGTGTTGTCGCCGAGCTCACCGATCTCGGCCGCGGTCTTGTGCACGACGGAGAGCACACCGTCGACAACTCGCACACTGCCGGAGCCGAAGTGGGCGTCGCCGGCACGAGCATCGATCTGGGCCAGGACAGCCGGGTCGTCGAGGTCGAGCGCGTGGTCGTGAACCAGGAGATGCAGTCCGGCGCTGTCTCGGCCTCGCACTTCGAGCCGGTCGAGCGCAGACAGGGCTTGGTGAACGGACAGGAAGGCCTCGAGCGCTCCGGTCGAACGCGAGTCACCGGCGAGCATCGCGACGGTCTCGGCCGCCCGAATGCGGTCCCGGGTGATGGCCCACACGCCATCACGGACGCGTATCAGTTCGTGGTTCCGTCGTTCGAGTTCCGCGGTGGGAAGAGCCGCACCCGCCTCCATCGCCGCTTCGATCGCTTCGACGGCCGCCTGGATCTCACCGCAGTGGTGGTTCAGCGCCGGAGCGACGGACGCGTCCTCAAGCAGCAGCCGCACTCCGGGCACGCCCCGCATCAGAGCGTCGGCGGTGATCAGCTCGTCGCCGGCTACTCGGAGCGCCTCGGTGATGTCGTCCGCCGCGGCGAGCGAGGCCGCGAGGTCGGTCAGGGGCGCGACGACATCGGCCGCAAGGGGCGTCGCTCGACTTGAGGGCCGCCGAACAACGGCGATGATCCCGCACATGGATATGTCCTCCACGGACCTGAGAAGGCTCCGATAACCCGTCGGCCGCCCGGTCTGGGCAGTTTAGGGACGGTTCCAGTCAACCTTCCGTCACTCACCGTCGGTGGGATCTAGCGCTCCCGCAGCCGCGTGGAGATCTCGCGCCGACGGGAGCGCCCGGCGGGCTCGCGGCCGGACCGCCTCGCTGCTCACCATGTAGCCCTCCGCTCCCGACCAGGAGCTGAAGCTCGCTCCAGGGAGCTCGTACTCGTGGAGGACGGCGAGATCCAGACACGCCTCCCACGTGACGTCGACCGCATGGATTCGCACGCCCCCGGGTGTCCACCACGTCGCGCGCGGGCAATCGCGGGGAAACCAGCAGGCCGGGGCGTGTTCGCGGTCGATCGCCCACACGAGAGGAGGTTGGTCCGGCTGGGTCGGTGGAACGTGAGGCACGAACCGGACGATGTCGGCCTGCTCGGAGTAGTGGAAGACGACATCCGGTGTGGTGGGATGGTCCGCCATGACGATCACGACGGTACTTCTCGATCTCGACGGCGTGATCCGTCACTTCGATTCCGCCCACGTCGAGGGGGTTTCCGCACGGCACGGAATCTCCGCGGACGACCTCATGATCGCCGCGCTGTCGGGCGATCTCCTGATCTCAGCGCAGACCGGGCGGATCACGCGAGCCGAATGGATCGTTGCTGTCGGCGAGGCTGTCGGCAGTCAGGAGGCCGCTTCTGAGTGGCTGAGCGACCGCGGCCAGGTTGATCCCGCAATGGTCGACCTCGTCCGCGATCTCCGCAGCGAGGGCGTGACGGTCGCGATCCTGACGAACGGGACCGACACGGTCCACGAGGAACTCCGCGAACTCGGGATCGACGACCTCACCGAGCGCGTCTTCAACACCGCGGACATCGGCGTGGCCAAGCCAGAGCCGGCGATCTTCGCCCACGCCTGCGCAGCACTCCGGGTGGAGCCGGCCGAGGTCTTCTTCGCCGACGACGCCCCTCGGAACGTCGCAGGTGGCGCCGCGGCGGGGCTCGACGCCGAGCTGTTCGTCGATGCAACGACGTTGCGCCGACAGCTCGTCGAACGACTCCCCGCCCTCAGGAGCAACGAGAAGGAGTCAACATGAGTGTCCGCGGTCTACAGCAGGTCGGCCAACCGGTTCGCGACCTCTCCCGTGCCGTGGCGTTCTACAGGGACGTTCTCGAGGTTGCGCTCATCGCCGACCTCGGTCACGTGGCGTTCTTCGACCTGGGTGGCATCACACTCTTCATGGAGGCGCCCGATGGCGAGACTCCGGCAGGCGGCGGCGTCCTCTATCTCGCCGTCGACGACGTCTCGGAGGTGCAAGCCCGGCTCGCCGACGCCGGCGTCACGTTCACCGGCGAGCCGCATCTGATCCACACCGACGAGACCGGCACGTTCGGTCCGGCGGGCGGCGAGCACTGGATGACGTTCTTCACCGACTCCGAGGACAACACCCTGGCCCTCTACGAGGTGCGCGAGAAGTAGCGGCCGTCGAACGCAACGAGCCGTTGCGTTAGTTGAAGAGGGACTCGACGGCGGAGACGAGGCCGTCGGCTTCCATCTGAGCCTCGGCGTCGGTTTCGGCCTCGACCATGACTCGGATCAGCGGCTCCGTTCCGGACGGGCGAATGAGCACGCGGCCCCGGCCGGCCATGCGGGCCTCGGACGCCGCCACGAACGGCGCAAGCGGCACGTCGACGTCCTCCGGCCGCTTTGCCACCCGCACGTTGAGAAGGACCTGCGGAAGTCGGGTCATCGATGCGTCGGCGAGATCCGAGAGCGACCGACGGGACCGAGCTACCAAGTCCAACAGTTGCACCGCACTCAGCGCACCGTCGCCCGTGGAGGCGAGCTCACGAAAGATGACATGACCCGACTGCTCGCCACCGAGGCTGTAGCCGCCGGCATCAAGTGCCTCCAGCACATAGCGGTCGCCGACCTGCGTGTCGATGACGTGGATTCCGGCTGCATCCATCGAGCGACGGAACCCGAGATTCGTCATGACGGTGACCACAACCGCATCGCCTGTAAGCAGCCCACGTTCGTGTCGGTCGAGCGCACAGATGGCGATGATCTTGTCGCCATCCACGATCTCGCCGTCGCCGTCGACGGCAACGAGTCGGTCGGCATCGCCGTCGAACGCAACGCCAACGTCCGCACCGCCGTCGCGCACCGCCGATTGCAGAGATTCCGGGTGGGTCGATCCACATTCGTCGTTGATGTTGCGGCCGTCGGGATCGGCGTGGATCACGGTGACGTCGGCGCCCAGCCGGCCGAAGATCTCGGCGGCAACGGTCGAGGCAGCGCCGTTCGCGGCGTCGGCCACGACCTTCAGTCCGCTCAGGGTGCGCCCATCGAGACTCGCAACGACAGCGGCGACATGGCGCTCGACGGCGGCCGCGTGCTGGTCCTCCCCGGTCCCGTCGACGGTGACATCGCCCGCGGCGAGCAGCTCGTCGAAACGAGCCTGGATCCGATCCTGGACGTCGTCGCCGAGCTTGGCGCCGCCGGAAGCGAAGAACTTGATTCCGTTGTCGTGCCAGGGGTTGTGGCTGGCCGACACCATGGCACCGGCCACGCCCTCCTCGGCGCACCAGAGCGCGACGGCAGGGGTGGGCACGACGCCGAGATCGATCGAGCGGCCTCCGGCCGCCGCGATGCCGGCGTGGAGAGCGGCAGCGAGCGCCGGTCCGGACTCTCGAGTATCTCGGCCGACGACGAAGCCGCGCTCGCCCAGGATCTCCGCACCGGCGCGGCCGAGCGCGCCGACAAGGTCGGGAGTGAGAAGGTCGCGGGCATCACCCCGCATGCCATCAGTGCCGAAGCGAAGGCTCACGGCGTCTCCATCGGCAGGACGGTACCCGCCGACAGCGATCAGCGCTTGCTGTACTGCGGAGCCTTGCGGGCCTTCTTGAGGCCGTACTTCTTGGATTCCTTCTTCCGCGGGTCGCGGGTCAGGAATCCGGCTCGCTTCAGAACCTCACGGTGTTCGCCGTCGAGTTCGACGAGCGCGCGGGCGATACCGAGACGCAGCGCACCGGCCTGGCCGGTGGTGCCGCCGCCGTGGATCGTGGCGTCGATGTCGTACGTCTCCGCCTGCTCGGTGATGGCGAGCGGAAGGATCGAGTTGTTGCGGTGGGTCTTCGACGGGAAGTACTCGTCGAGCGGGCGGCCGTTGACGGTGACGGTGCCGGAACCGGAATGGACGCGGACGCGTGCGACAGAGCGCTTGCGGCGACCGGTGGACTGAACGAGCGGAGTGGTCATCGAAGGATTCCTGATCAGGCCCGGGGCCGCGCCACGGCGTGGGCGATCTCGAGGGGCTGGGGGTTCTGGGCGGAGTGGGGGTGCGTCGGGCCGGCGTAGACCTTCAGCTTCTTGATCTGAGCTCGACCGAGGCGGGTCTTCGGGATCATCCCCTTGATCGAGTCGATCAGCGCCTGCTCGGGCTTGCGGGCCATCTTCTGGGCGTAGGTCTCGGTCTTGAGACCACCCGGGTAGCCGCTGTGGCGATGGACGAGCTTCTTTTCGGCCTTTCCTGCGGTGAGGACGATCTTCGAGGCGTTGACGATGATCACGTGATCACCGGTGTCGAGATTCGGGGTGTACGTGGGCTTGTGCTTGCCCCGAAGGATGTTGGCGACTTCGGTGGCGAGGCGGCCGAGGACGAGGCCGTCGGCGTCGACGACATGCCAGGAGCGTTCGATCTCGCTGCGCTTGACTGAGGTGGTGGACACTGGTGCTCCGAGAACTTCTGATCCGTTTGATCGGATAGGACCGTTCAAGGCTACGGGGGCAACACGGCAACGCCAAACGCCCGACGCGGGAACTTCGCGCGAGCTCGGCGGGTACTGACTGACATGCGCCGCCTTCTCATCGTTATCGCTCTTCTCGGCGCGTCCTGCGGCGACGCGGTCGACACCACGACGGCTGACCTCGACCAGGAGGCTGCGCCGTTTGTTTGTCCGGTCACCGTGCCGCCCCTGCCGGGCCTGACGCCCTCGAGCGGTCACCCCCCGACGCCGTCGAGCCCCGACACCGTCTGGTTCGGCACCGACGAGCTGTTCACCGTCCTGCCGATCGATGGGTCGCATCTCCCCCGTAAGAGCGTCTGGTGGAGCGCAGATTTCGACGTCGATCAGGACGAGACACCGCCGCTCGCGGTCAGCTATCGCCAGCTCGACGGTGAGGCGATGCACGACCACCCCGCACCCGGCACGAGCGCCTAAACCCCGGAGGAGGGCTGGTTCATGATGAACGGCATCGACCCGGCCGAAGCGGGATGTTGGGAGATCACCGCAACGTACGGCGACGCATCGCTCAGCTATACTTACGAATCCTCGTAGATCGCATCCCAGAGCACGAGGCCGTGACCCGGCGCCGGGCTCCCGACCGCGGCCCGATCCATGGCCTCCAGCGCGGTGGCCATCTCGGCCGGTGCCCGCCGACCCCGGCCGATCTCCACGAACGTGCCGACCAGGCTGCGGACCATTGAGTGCGTGAAGGCGTTAGCCGTCACATCGAGAATCGTCAGCTCCTGGTCGAGTCGCCACTCAGCCGAACGGACCCGGCGGATGAAGGATTCGGTGGGCCGTGACTTGTTCTTCTTCGAGAACGTCGTGAAGTCGTGGGCACCAAGAATGTGCGCCGCAGCGACGTTCATCGCATCCAGATCCAGCGGTTCGCGGACGTGCCAACTCCTGTGCCGCGTGAGCGGATCGAGAACCGGCCGATTGTGGATGTGATAGCGGTACGTCCGACCAACGCAGCTGAGACGCGCGTCGAACGTGGCCGGCGCCTCTTCGACCCGATCGAACGCCATCCCCGGTCCGAGTATGCGGTTAAGAGCTCGGGTGAGGGCGACCGAGTCGAAGTGGTCGGCATCGGCGTCGAAGCTGACGACCTGAGCGCGGGCGTGCACGCCGCGGTCCGTCCGTCCGGCGCACGCCACCTTCACGCGATGACGGAGCACCTGTGTGAGCGCGTCTTCGAGCGTCCCTTCGATCGTGCGGACGTCGGTGTTCTTGGCGAACCCGGAGAATCCGGAGCCGTCGTACGCCATACGCATCCGGACCCGCACCATCCCGGCCGGCGGCGGCGCGGCGTCTCGGGGTTCGAGAGGCGAGAACGGCGGAGGCACTTCGGACACCGAGGCAGGATCGCGTGACCCACGCCGGGCGTACAACCTGTAGCGGATCTACGATGACGCGATGGGCGACGACCGCCCACCGCTGTGGATCGGCCACATCGCAGCCACCAGCTCTGACCACAAGGCCGCCCACGACTTCTACGTGTCTCTCGGCATGCGCAGCATCCTCGTCGCGGACGAGTTCGCTATCACGGAGCTGCGAGGCGGCACGCACCTGCTCTTCCAGCGGGGCGAACCCGAGCCCGGAGACGCCCCGTTCGATCTCATGGTCGAGGACCTTCCCGCGATCCATGCCACGTGGAGCGCCGCAGGCCACGATGTCTCCGACATCATCGGAGGCGACGTCCACAACGTCTTAATTCTCACGGACCCGGACGGCCAACGAGTCGTCGTCTACCACGACCACAGCCAAGGCGTCGTCTGAAAACGGCGAACGCCCGCCGAAGCGGGGCGTTCGATCAGCGTTCAAGTGCAGCGGGGGTCTGACCCCGAGTGCAGCGTTAGACGAACTCGATGCGGGCCATCGGGGCGTTGTCGCCCGTACGGGGGTCGAGCTTGATGATGCGCAGGTAGCCGCCGGAACGATCCTCGTAGCGGGGACCGATCTCGTCGAACAGCTTGCTGGCCATCTCGCGATCGCGAAGGAACTTCACGACCTCGCGGTGGTTGTGAACGCCACCCTTCTTAGCCTTGGTGATCATCTTCTCGGCCACGGGGCGCAGGGCCTTGGCCTTGGCTTCGGTGGTGGTGATGCCTTCGGCGGCGATCAGTGAGGCGACCAGGTTGGCCATCATGGCCTTCTGGTGCGCCGAGCTACCGCCGAAGCTCTTGCCTTTGCGGGGACGTGCGGGCATCTCAGTCTCGGTTTCGCAGGGTCAGGCCCCGCTCGTCGAGCTTGGCGATGACCTCGTCGAGGCTCTTCTGGCCGAAGTTGGTGATGGCCAGAAGATCGTCTTCGCTCTTGAGTAGCAGTTCGCCCACGGTGTTGACCTGGGCACGCTTGAGGCAGTTGCGGGGACGCTCGGAAAGCTCGAGGTCCTCGATGGGAAGGTCCATGTCGGGACCGCCGGTGGCGATCTGCACGGCCTCACCGAGTTCGAGGCCCTGGGGCTCGTCGCTCATCTCCTCGACCAGCTGGACGAGGGCCCGCAGCGTGCCGCCGGCAGAAGCCAGGGCGTCGCGAGGGGTGATGGAGCCGTCGGTCTCGATCTCCATGACGAGGCGGTCGTAGTCCGTGGACTGCTCGACACGCGTGGCCTCGACCTCGAACGCGACCCGCCGGACCGGCGAGTAGATCGAGTCGACGGGGATCACACCGATGGTGGTGGAGGTGTTGTTCTTGTCGGCGGAGACGTAGCCCCGACCGGTCTGAACCGTGATGTCGATGGCGAGACGGCCCTTGCCGTTGACGTTGGCCAACTGCAGATCGCCGTTGAGCACCTCGACATCGGGGTGAGGCTGGATGTCGCCGGCGACGACTTCCGCGGGACCGCGGGAGTCGAGGCGCAGGGTGACGGGTTCCTCACTGTGCACCGTCAGGACGAGGTCCTTCAGGTTCAAGATGATGTCGGTGACGTCCTCCGCAACACCGGTGATGGTGTCGAACTCATGGAGGGCATCATCGAACCGGACCTGCGTGACCGCAGCTCCAGGGATCGACGACAGCAGGGTGCGACGGATCGAGTTGCCGATCGTGTGGCCAAAGCCAGGCTCGAGCGGGCCGATGGCAAACCGCTGAAGGTTGCCTTCGGCCTCGTCGATCGCTTCGACGGTGGGACGCTGGATGACGAGCATCGTGTACCTCGACTACTTCGAGTACAGCTCGACGATGAGCTGTTCGCGGACGGGAATATCGATCTGTTCACGGATCGGGAGTTCACGGATGGTGACCTGAAAGTTCTCGCCGAGTTCGAGCCACGCCGGCGGCGTGCGATCGAGAACGTCGGAGTTCCACTGGACCACCGTGAAGTCACGAGCCTTGGGGCGCAGCTCGATGACGTCACCCTTGCGCACGCGATAGCTGGGGATGGTTACCCGGCGACCGTTCACATTGACGTGCCCATGGTTGACGAACTGGCGCGACTGCGGGCGGGTAGCTCCCCAGCCGGCGCGGTAGATCACATTGTCGAGCCGGAGCTCGAGGAAGCGCAGCATGTTCTCACCGGTCACGCCCTGGCGGCGCGAGGACTCGGCGAAGAGGTTGCGGAACTGGCGCTCGGTGAGGCCGTAGGTGAAACGAGCCTTCTGCTTCTCCTGAAGCTGCATGAGGTACTCGCTCACGGAGCCACGGCGACGTGAACGGCCGTGCTCGCCGGGCGGGTACGGGCGCTTGTCGAGAGCGATGGTCTCGCCCTTCGTGCCCCAGATGTTGGTGCCGAGACGGCGCGAGACGCGCGCCTTCGGTCCGGTGTAACGCGACATTTCTCAGACCCTCCGCCGCTTGACGAGACGGCAACCGTTGTGCGGGATCGGGGTGACGTCTTTGATGCCCGTCACTTCGATGCCCGCGTTCTGCAGCGAACGAATAGCGGTCTCTCGGCCGGAGCCGGGACCCTTCACCTGCACGTCGACCTTGCGGACGCCGTGCTCCATCGCGCGACGGGCAGCCTGTTCGGCGGCCATCTGCGCGGCGTAGGGGGTGGACTTGCGTGAGCCCTTGAAGCCCACGTTGCCGGCCGAGGCCCAGGCGATGATGTCGCCCTGCTGATCGGAGATGGCGATGATCGTGTTGTTGAACGACGACTTGATGTGGGCGATCCCGTGCGTGACGTTCTTGCGCTCACGCTTGCGGGGCCGACGGCCTCCAGCCTCTGGAGTAGCCATTACAAGCTGCCTTTCTTGACGTTCGCTGCGCTCACTTCATGACCTTCTTCTTACCGGCAACGGTCTTCTTGGGACCCTTGCGGGTGCGAGCGTTGGTGTGGGTGCGCTGGCCACGGACTGGCAGACCGCGACGGTGGCGGAGGCCCTGGTAGCAGCCGATCTCCATCTTGCGCTTGATGTCCTGGCTGACCTCACGACGCAGGTCACCCTCGACCTGGAGGTCGGCGTCGATGAAGCCGCGGATCTTTGCGACCTCGTCGTCGGTGAGATCACGAACACGAGTAGTGGGGTCGATACCGGTCGCCTCGCAGATGATGCCTGCAGTGGTGTCGCCGATGCCGTAGATGTAGGTGAGCGAGATCCCGATCTGCTTTTCGCGGGGGATGTCGACGCCGCTTATGCGTGCCATTTCAGCCTTGCCTCTGCTTGTGACGCGGGTTCTCGCAGATGACCATGACGCGGCCGTGGCGACGAATCACCTTGCACTTGTCACAGATCTTCTTGACGGAGGGACGAACTTTCATGAATACGAGCTACTTGTATCGATAGGTGATCCGACCTCGTTGGAGGTCGTACGGAGTGAGTTCAACCTGGACTTTGTCGCCAGGGAGGATGCGGATGTAGTGCATGCGCATTTTGCCGCTGATGTGCGCGAGCACGTCATGGCCGTTCTCCAATTCCACACGAAACATGGCATTGGGGAGCGACTCGGTGACCGTCCCTTCCAGAACGATTGCATCTTCCTTTGGCTTTGCGATGACGAAATCCTTCATGGTGGCGTGCGAGCAGCTTGCTCGCATGCAAAAGTTGGCCAGGCAGGCCAGGCCAGCGGTCTACGCTATCGGGCTCGCGGGGGGCGTCCAACCCGCCCGAGCATCACTGCGAAACCTTGTCGATGGCCGCCGAGAGGCGGCCGAAGACATCCTCTTCGGACCCGACACCGTCGATCGTCGCGAGGAGATCTCGCGCCGCGAACCAGTCGAGCAATGGGGCGGTCTGTTCTTCGTACAGCGAGAGCCGCTTGTCGATGGCTTCCGGGGTGTCGTCTTCGCGGCCCCGAGCCACCATGCGCTCACGCACGATGTCGACCGCGACCTCGAGGTTGACGGCGAGATCGATCGCAACTCCCTGGTCGGCGCCGATGCGCTCGAGCGCATCGGCCTGGTCTGAAGTGCGGGGAAACCCGTCGAGCAGCACACCGTTGGCCATGATGTCGTCGGCGGCGAGACGCTCCGCGACGATGCCGTTCATGATGTCGTCGCCGACGAGCCCGCCGGACTTCATCACTGCGTCGGCCTGTTGACCGAGCTCGGTACCCGCGGCAACAGCGGCGCGCAGCATATCGCCGGTGGAGATGTGGATGCAGCCGAAGGACTCGGAGATCCGGATCGCCTGAGTTCCTTTGCCCGAGCCCTGGCGGCCGAGGATCACCAATCGAAGTGCCATGGCGCTACTTGAGGAACCCTTCGTAGTTGCGCATCATCAGCTGACTGTCGATCTGCTTCATCGTCTCGAGGGCCACACCGGACGCGATCAACAGCGAGATGCCGCCGAAGGCAAAGCCACCGGCGCCACCACCGTGACCCGTGCCGCTGGAGTCGAGTGTGTTGTTGATGATGATCGACGGCACCAACGCGACGGCAGCGATGAACATCGCGCCAGGGAAGGTGATGCGAGACAGGATCTTGGCGAGGTAGCGCTCGGTCTGCGGACCGGGCCGGATGCCGGGGATGAAGCCGCCCTGCTTACGGATCGTGTCGGCCTGCTTGGCGGGATCGAAGGAGATCGCCGTGTAGAAGTACGCGAAGCCCACGATCAGAAGACCAAAGAAGATCAGGTAGGTGATCGCGGCCGGGTTCGCCAGGTTGTTGTCGACCCAGCTCTGCACCGAGCCACCCCACCCCTCGTTGGGTAAGGCGACAGCGATGAGGTTCGGCAGATAGAGAACCGAGCTGGCGAAGATGATCGGGATCACGCCGGACTGGTTGACCTTCAACGGGATGTAGGTGGACTGGCCGCCGTACATGCGCCGGCCGACGACCCGTTTGGCGAACTGGACCGGGATGCGGCGCTGACCCTGCTCGACGAACACGATCGCGACGAGCAGCAGAACGGCGACGAAGATCAGTGCGATCAGCGGACCCGAGCCGTTCTCGGCCTGCACCAGGGCGCCCTGGGCGGGGAGGCTCGACACGACACTGGTGAAGATGAGCAGCGACATGCCATTGCCGATGCCCCGCTGCGTGATGAGCTCGCCCATCCACATCAGCAGCGCCGTGCCGCTGGTGAGGGTGAGGACCACCACGAAGACGGTCCAGGCGTTGAAGTCGGGCAGAAGGTCGAAGCCCTCGCCGACGATGCCACCGTTGTGGAACAGGAAGGCGAACGAGGTCGACTGTACGACCGCGATGGACACGGTGAGGTACCGCGTCCACTGCGTGATCTTGCGCTGACCAACGGCGCCCTGCTGCTGCCATTGTTCGATCTTAGGAATCACGACGCCAAGGATCTGCATGATGATCGACGAGGTGATGTACGGCATGATGCCCAGCGCGAAAATCGCGAACTGGGTGAGGGCGCCACCGGAGAACAGCTGCATGTAGCCGAGAAGGCCGGACTGGTTGGCCTGGTCGCGCAGCCCCTGCACAGCCTCGATGTCGACACCCGGCGCCGGGATGAACGACCCGAGCCGATACAGGCCGATCATGGCCAGGGTGAAGATGATCTTGTTCCGCAGGTCGGCGACCCGGAACATGTTCAAAACCCGTGTGAGCACTGTGAGTCCTACCCCGTGTCTCCTACCCCGGCTCTCCTACACGGAGAGAGGGATCAGCGGTTGGTGTGTTGGTTGAAGCTTCCGTGCGGAGGACGACGATCGCCCCACGGCAGCGGCAGGGTTTCGACACTACCTCCGGCGCCAGTGATAGCTGCCTCAGCAGACTTCGAGAACCCGTGGGCCTTCACCGTCAGCGCCTTGGTCACGTCACCGCGGCCGAGGATCTTCACGAGCGAGCCCTTCGAGATGAGGCCGCGCTCCAGGAGGACCTCCGGAGAGATCTCGGTGAGCCCGGTCTCCTCGAGGGTGTCGAGGTTGACGCCCTGGTACTCCACCCGGAACGGGTTGGTGAAGCCACGGAGCTTCGGGATGCGTTGCAAGAGCGGCATCTGGCCACCCTCGAAACCGATGGGCACGGTGTTGCGGGCGCGTTGACCCTTGGTGCCGCGGCCTGCGGTCTTGCCGCCCTTGCCGCCGATACCACGGGCCTTGCGCTTGCCGCGCCGGTTCGAGCCGTCAGCCGGCTCGAGATCGTGAAGTTTGATAGCCATCAGTCGACCTCTTCTGTGCCGTCTTCAACGGTAATGAGATGAGGAACCCGGGCAATCATGCCGCGCACCACGGGACCGTCTTCGATCTCATTGGTACGGCCGATGCCCCGCAGCCCGAGGGCGCGAAGGGTGGCTCGCTGCTTCGGCTTCGTACCGATTGCAGAACGGACCTGGGTGACCTTGATCGTCGCCATCACGACACCTCGGACGGAGCGGCAGGCTCCTCGGATGCGTCGCGCTCGCTCTCCTTGTAGGCGGCCCACAGGCCGGCCGGGAGGAACTCGTCGGGATCGAGGCCACGCAGGCGTGCGATCTCGTCGGGACGACGAAGACCGCGCAGGCCGTTGATGGTCGCACGGGCGACGTTGATGTGGTTCGGTGAGCCGAGCGACTTGCAGAGCACGTCGTGGATGCCGGCCTCTTCGAGGATGGCGCGCGCGGCGCCACCGGCGATCACACCGGTACCAGGGGCGGCAGGCTTGAGCATGACGCGACCTGCACCCATCTCACCGATCGTCTCGTGGACGATCGTGGAGCCGGCCATCGGCACGGCGAACAGGTTGCGGCGAGCCTCTTCGGTGCCCTTCTGGATCGCCAGCGGCACCTCCTTGGCCTTGCCGTAGCCCAGACCGACCTTGCCAGCGCCGTCGCCGATCACCACGAGCGCGGTGAAGCTGAAGCGACGACCACCCTTGACGACCTTGGCCACACGGTTGATGTTGATGACCCGCGACTCGCGCAGGCCTTCACCTCCGTCGCGTGGGTTCGGCTCTCGTTCACGGTTTCCGTAGGACATCAGAACTT
Source organism: Acidimicrobiales bacterium (assembly GCA_029246685.1). Taxonomy (GTDB): domain Bacteria; phylum Actinomycetota; class Acidimicrobiia; order Acidimicrobiales; family Aldehydirespiratoraceae; genus JAJRXC01. Next base: position 636,714 of record JAQWMR010000016.1, read on the forward strand.
CAATCCTCCCTCACGGGCTGCGTCGGCGAGCGCCGCAACCCGGCCGTGGTAGCGGAAGCCACCACGATCGAATACCACCGTGTCGACACCGGCCGCCTTGGCCCGCTCAGCGAGGAGCGTGCCGCACTTGCCGGCCGCGTCGACGTTGCCGTTCTGGTCGGCCCGCAGGGCCGATTCGGTGGTGGATGCCGCGGCAAGTGTGACGCCCGAAAGGTCGTCGATCACCTGCGCGGAGATGTGCTTGTTGGACCGGTACACCGCGAGACGGGGCTGCGCGGCAGTGCCGCGCATCGTCTTGCGGATCCGGTAGTGGCGCCGGACACGGTCCTGGCGACGCTTTTTCGCGGTGTAGGCCATTACTTGGCTGCCTTTCCGGCCTTGCGGATGACACGCTCGTCCACGTAGCGGATTCCCTTGCCCTTGTAGGGCTCGGGCTTGCGCCACTTGCGGATGTCGGCGGCCACCTGGCCCACCAGCTGCTTGTCGATCCCCTTCACGAAGATCTGCGTCTGCTGGGGCACGTCGAACTCGATGCCCGCGGGGGCCTCGATGTTCACGGGGTGGCTGAAGCCGAGCGCGAGCTCGAGCTTGTCGCTTCCCTTGGCGGTGGCTCGATAGCCGACGCCTTGAATCTGGAGTTCCTTCACGAAGCCCTCGGTGACACCCACGATCATGTTCTGGATCAGGGTGCGGGAGAGTCCGTGGAACGACTTGGCTGTACCGGAGTCGTCAGGGCGCTCGACGATGATCATGCCCTCGTCCTCGCGAGCTGTGATACCGCCCGTGAGGGTCTGGGACAGTTCGCCCTTCGACCCCTTGATGGTGACGGTGCCACCGGAGATCGAAACGTCGACGCCGCTCGGGATGGTGATCGGTGCGCTACCAACTCGGCTCATCGTTGTCGCCTCGCCTTCGGCTCGGGAAGCGCTTGGTACATGCGGTTCATCAGAGTCACCTCGTCACCAGACGAAGCACAGGATTTCGCCGCCCATGCGGTTCTTCCGTGCTTCGCGGTCGGACATCAGGCCCTTGTTGGTGGACACCACAGCAACGCCGAGGCCACCCTGAACACGGGGGATCTCGTCGCGCTTCTTGTAGATACGCAGACCAGGCTTGCTGACCCGCGTCAGACCGGAGATGACGCGAGCCCGTTCGGGGCTGTACTTCATCTCGATCGTCAGGGTCTTGCCCGGCTTGTCGCCGTTGTCCTCCTCGGAGAACCCGGTGATGTAGCCCTCCTCGGCAAGCAGGCCCGCAAGGGCGAGCTTCTGACGGGAGGATGGCATGCGCACGTCGTCGTGCATCGCAACGTTGGCGTTGCGGATGCGGGTGAGCATGTCGGAAATGGGGTCTGTCATTGTCATCGCTGAGTCACCTCCCTACCAACTGGCCTTCTTCACACCGGGCAACTCGCCCGCGTGTGCCATCTCTCGCAAGCAGACTCGGCAGAGGCCGAACTTGCGGTAAACCGAACGGGGCCGGCCACAACGGCGGCACCGGGTGTAGGAGCGCACCTTGAACTTCGGTGTGCGCTGCTGCTTTTCGCGGAGTGCTTTCTTCGCCATGGGTCACTGCCCCTCGCGTCGGAACGGGAAGTCGAACGCAGCCAGGAGAGCCCGGCCGTGGTCGTTCGACGTCGCCGTAGTGACGATCGTGATGTCCATGCCCCGAGTTGTATCGACATTGTCGTAGTCGATCTCGGGGAACATGAGCTGTTCGGTGACCCCGAAGGTGTAGTTGCCGTTGCCGTCAAACGACCTCGGCGACAACCCTCGGAAGTCGCGGATTCGGGGGATCGCCAACGAGATGAGGCGATCCAGGAACTCGTACATGCGGTCGCCCCGGAGGGTGACCTTGCAGCCAATGGCCTGGCCTTCGCGAAGCTTGAACGTCGCGAGGCTGTTCTTGGCCCGGGTGATGACCGGCTTCTGGCCGGCGATGGTCTCCATGTCGGAGAGGGCGCCCTCGATCAGCTTGGCCGAACCGGCGGCCTCGCCCACGCCCATGTTGAGGACGATCTTCTCGATCCTCGGAACCATCATCACGTTGGGGAGCTCGAGCTCGGCCTGCAGGGCCGCCTTGATCTCGTCGTTGTATGCCGCGCGTAGTCGCGGCTGGTAGGTCGTGGTGCTCACAGCTCCGCTCCCGTTCGCTTGCAGACGCGCACCTTGGTGCCGTCCTCGAGGAATTTGAAGCCGACGCGGGTCGCCTTGCCGTCCGACGGGCTCACGACGGCCACGTTGGACACGTCCATCGGCATCGGCAGATCGATGATGCCACCCTGCTGATCCTGACGGGTCGGGGCCTGGTGCTTCTTGGCGATGTTGATCCCGTCGACGACGACCTTGCCCTTTTCGGGGATTGCCTTCTCGACGACGCCCTCAGCGCCCTTGTCCTTACCGGACAGCACGACCACGCGGTCGCCCTTGATGATCTTCATGCTCTTCGTAGACATGTTCAGAGAACCTCCGGCGCCAACGACACGATGCGCATGAACTGCTTGTCGCGCAGTTCACGACCCACCGGACCGAAGATGCGGGTGCCACGCGGCTGGCGCTGATCGTTGATCAGCACAGCAGCGTTCTCGTCGAAGCGGATGTAGCTGCCATCCGGACGACGCTTTTCCTTCTTGACGCGGACGACGACGCACTTGACGACTTCGCCCTTCTTGACCTGAGCGCCCGGGATCGCATCCTTGACCGTCGCGACGAAGATGTCGCCGATCGAGGCGTAGCGACGCTTCGAACCGCCGAGGACCTTGATGCACAAGACCTCCTTGGCGCCCGAGTTGTCGGCGACCCGCAAGCGGGATTCCTGCTGGATCACTTGGCACGCTCCAGAACTTCAACGAGACGCCAGCGCTTGTTCTTCGACAGCGGTCGCGTCTCCTGCACCCGCACGCGGTCGCCCACGTTCAGGGTGTTCTCCTCGTCGTGGACGTGGAGCTTCTTGTTGCGCTGCACCGTCTTGGCGTAGCGGCGGTGACGGACACGATCGACCGTCTCGACGACCGCGGTCTTGTTCATTGCGTTCGACACGACCAGACCCTCACGGACCTTGCGGGCGTTCTCGCGAACGTCGGTATCAGTTACCTCAGCCATTGTCGGCCTCCTCCAGCGCCTCTGCGTCAGAGATCTCACGAGCACGAAGCTCGGTGAGGACGCGGGCGATGTCCTTCTTCAGGGCCGTCATGGCCGTTGAGTTCTCGAGCTGACCGGTCGCGAACTGGAAGCGCAGGTTGAACAGCTCTTCCTTGTGGTCGGCCAGCTTCTCGATGAGGTCGGTGTCGCCGAGATCGGCGAGCGCCTTTGCCTTCGCCATTAGAAGCCCTCCTCACGGCTCACGAAACGTGCCTTGATGGGCAGCTTCTGGATCGCACGGTCGATCGCGGCACGGGCCACGTCTTCCTCGTGGTACGAGAGTTCGTAGAGGATGCGACCGGGCTTGACGACGGCGACCCAGCTCTCGGGGTTGCCTTTGCCGGAACCCATACGGGTCTCGGCGGGCTTCTGTGTGACCGGCTTGTCGGGGAAGACGTTGTTCCACACCTTGCCGCCACGCTTGATGTGACGGGTCATGGCGATACGACCGGCTTCGATCTGACGAGCGGTGATCCATCCGGGCTCGAGGGCCTGGATGCCGTAGTCGCCAAAGGTGACTTCGGTGGCGCCCTTTGCGACGCCCTTGGTGCGTCCCCGGTGTTGCTTGCGGTGCTTGACCTTTTTCGGCATCAACATGACAACAACCTCAGTCGTTCGCCCGGAAGTGCGGCGTCTCGCTCTGCTCGCGAATGGACGCCTCGATGGCGTCCTCTTCGTCGAGGAGCTTCTCGAACTCGGGATCGGCTTCCTTCACGAGGGCAGCCGGCTCTTCCTCGGCCTCTTCCTCGGCCTCGGGGGCTTCCTCGGTCTCGGGCGTGGCGACCTTCTTGCGGGCCGCGGCCGAGGACGACACGATCTTGCGAGGCTTCGCTTGACCGCTGGTCTCACCCGCAGCCATGGCGGCTTCGAGCGTGGCCTTGTCGTCACTTGTGGTCTTGTAGGGAAGGATATCGCCCTTGTAGAGCCACACCTTCACACCGATTCGACCGTAGGTGGTCTTCGCCTCACGGAATCCGTAGTCCACGTCGGCGCGCAGGGTGTGCAGCGGGACACGACCTTCGCGGTACCACTCGGTGCGGGCCATCTCCGAACCACCGAGGCGGCCCGAGCACTGGACCCGGATGCCGAGGGCACCGGCCTTCTGGGCGTTCTGCACCGCGCGCTTCATGGCACGACGGAACGCGACACGACCAGCGAGCTGGTCGGCGACGCCCTGGGCGATCAGCGCAGCGTCGAGCTCCGGCTGCTTGATCTCCTGGATGTTGAGCTGAACCTTGGCGTTGCCGGTGATCGAGGTGAGCCCGGCGCGGAGGCGATCGGCCTCTGAACCACGACGGCCGATCACGATGCCCGGACGGGCGGTGTGAACGTCGACGCGAAGACGATCGCGGGTGCGCTCGACCTCAACGCGGCTGATCGCGGCGTGCGGCAGCTCGGTCATCAGGAAATCGCGGATCTGCCAATCCTCGATGACGTTGTCGGCGTACTCCTCACGGTCGGCGAACCAGCGGCTCTTCCATTCCGTGGTGATGCCCAGGCGGAACCCGTACGGGTTGACCTTCTGTCCCATCAGTCGTCTCCCCCAGCATCGCCGGAATCTTCTTCATCGGACGAGGCAGACGAACCCGCCTCGGTGAAGCCGGCGGCTTCGGCAGCGTCGGAGGTGGCGAACCACACTTCCGGCACGGTCTGCTCGTACCAACGGCCTCCCGGCGCGTGGTACTTCATCGAGTCGGCGTTGCCCTTGATCGGGTAACCCTCGGGCTGTTCCTGCGCATCCTCGAGCGGCGCGTGGCTCAGCGGACCGAACGGCGACTCATCGTCGGCATCGACGTCGCCATCCTTATCGGAGTCGGCGACCTCGGCGTCGTAGTCAGCATCCTCGCCGGCATTCGCCGGATCCGCGGACATCGCTGCCTCGGTGGCTGCGACCACGTCGGAAGCCTGCTTCTCGACCGAGGGTTCTTCGTCGTGATCATGGTCGTGGTCGTGCTCGGCCTCGTCGCGGGCCCGGCTCTGGGCAACGCGCTGACGGCGAGCCTCGGCGGCGTTGCTCGTGGTCGAGCGGCCGGCGTTGGCCTCGCGCTCACGCAGCATCTCGAGCTGCTCGTCGGAGAAGCGCGACACGATCACGGTGATGTGGCAGGTGCGCTTGCGAATACGGGTGGCGCGGCCGCGTGCACGGGGGCGCCAGCGCTTGAGCGTGGGGCCTTCGTCGGCGTAGCAGGCGGAGACGAACAGCTCTTCGGCGAGCTGGCCGTCGTTGTGCTCCGCGTTGGCGACGGCCGAGTCCAGAACTTTGCCAATCTCTTCGCTGATACCGCGCTCGCTGAACGCGAGGATCTCCGACGCCTCGGCGTAGGACTTGTTGCGGATCAGATTGAGAATCTCACGAGCCTTGTAGGCCGACGTGCGAACGTGCGATGCCCGTGCCCGGGTGCCCGGACGCTCGTTGGTCTTCGGACCACTCATCGGCGGACTCCTCGCTCCTGGCCCGCGTGGAACTTGAAGGTGCGGGTGGGCGCGAACTCGCCGAGCTTGTGGCCGACCATCGACTCGGTGACGTACACCGGGACGTGCTTGCGACCGTCGTGAACGGCCAGGGTGTGGCCGATCATGTCGGGGATGATGGTCGAGCGACGAGACCAGGTCTTGATGACCTTCTTCTCGCCCGATTCGTTGAGCACATCCACCTTCTTGAGAAGGTGGTCGTCGACGAACGGACCCTTTTTGAGGCTGCGCGGCATTGTGGTTACCTCCGCGAACCGCGCGTCCGGCGACGGCGCACGATCAGCTTGTCGGATTCTTGGTTGCTCTTGCGGGTGCGGCCCTCGGGCTTGCCCCACGGGGACACGGGATGGCGGCCGCCGGACGTCTTGCCCTCGCCACCACCATGCGGGTGATCGACCGGGTTCATGGCCACACCACGGGTCTGCGGGCGCTTGCCCTTCCAGCGGTTGCGGCCGGCCTTGCCGATCTTGATGAGTTCGTGCTGACTGTTGCCGACCTCGCCGATGGAGGCACGGCAATCGATCGGCACTCGGCGCATCTCCGTGCTGGGGAGGCGCAGGGTGGCGAAGTCGCCCTCCTTGGCGACCAGCTGGATGGCAGCACCGGCGGAGCGGCCGAGCTGAGCGCCGGCGCCGGCCTTCAGCTCCACGTTGTGGAGCACGGTACCAACCGGAATGAAGCGCAGCGGAAGGGCGTTGCCGGGGCGAATCTCTGCGCCTTGACCGGAGGCCAGCTTGTCGCCGACCTGCAGCTCGCGAGGAGCGATGATGTAGCGCTTTTCGCCGTCGTGGTAATGCAGCAGCGCGATGTTGCACGTGCGGTTCGGGTCGTACTCGATCGTCGCGACCGTGGCCGGAACGCCGTCCTTCTTGCGGAGGAAGTCGATCTGGCGGTACTTCTGCTTGTGGCCACCACCACGGTGACGGCTGGTCTTGCGGCCGTGGTTGTTGCGGCCACCGGACTTGGTCTCGCCCTTGGTCAGGCTCTTCTCAGGCGAGGTCGCGGTGATCTCGGAGAAGTCGGACGACGTCTGGAAACGACGCCCGGGGCTCGACGGCTTGCGCTTGCGAATAGCCATGCTTATGCCTCGAACAGATCGATCGAGTTGCCCTCGGCGAGGGTGACGAGGGCACGCTTCTGACCGGACCGCTGGCCGAAGCCACCAGTGCGTCGGTTCCGCTTGCGCTTGCCCTTGCGGTTGAGGGTGTTCACCTTGAGAACCGACACGTCGAAGATCTCTTCGATGGCGTCGCGGATCTCCGGCTTCGAGGCGCTCGGCGCCACGACGAAGGTGTAGACGTTCTCCTCGAGCAGCCCGTACGACTTCTCGGAGACGACCGGACGGATGATGACGTCGCGATGATCCTTCACTGTTCCTCCCCGCTCTCTTCGGTAGCCGATCCGGCCGAGTCGACGGGGGCTGCACCCGGCAGAGTCGCTTCGGTGAAGACGACGACGTCGCTGTCGAGTACGTCGTAGGTGTTGAGCTCACCGGCGCGCATGCAGTGCACGTTGGTGAGGTTGCGGAAGCTCTTGTAGGCGCCCTCGTCGGCGTCGCCGAGCACCAGGAGGACCTTGCCCTCGGCACCGATGGCGGACAGCGCAGCCACGGCGTCCTTGGTCTTCGGGGTCTCGAAGCTCCAGGAATCGACCACGATGACGTTGCCGTCGCTGGCCCGGTCGGAGAGTGCGCTGCGCAGGGCGAGCTTCACCATCTTCTTCGGCGTCTTCTGGCTGTAGTCGCGGGGCTTGGGGCCGTGGGCGATGCCGCCACCACGCCAGATCGGCGAGTTGGAGGACCCGGCACGGGCACGGCCGGTGCCCTTCTGGCGCCACGGCTTGGCCCCGCCACCGCGAACCTCACGACGGGTCTTGGTGGAGTGGGTACCGGCGCGCTTGGCCGCAAGTTGCGCGGTGACGACCTGGTGCATCACGGGGATGTTGGGCTCGATGCCGAACACCTCATCGACCAGTTCGGCCTTGCCGGCATCGCCGCCGGACTGGGTCTTCATGGTGACAGACGCCATTTCAGGAACCCTTCACTGCGTCGCGGATGACCACGGTGGCGCCGCGAGGACCGGGGACAGAACCCCGTACCAGCAGCACCTCGGCCTCGGGATCGCTCTTGACGACCTCGAGGTTCAGCGTGGTGACCTTCTCGTTGCCCATACGGCCCGGCATCTTCTTGCCCCGGAACACGCGGCTCGGGGTCGCGCACTGGCCGATCGCTCCGGGCTTGCGATGGTTCTTGTGAGCACCGTGCGATGCCGAGGCGCCGCCGAAGCCGTGACGCTTCATGGCGCCGGCGAAGCCCTTGCCCTTCGAAACTGCAGTGACATCGACCCGCTCGCCCTGCTCGAGGACGTCGACGGCGAGCTCCTGGCCCACGGTGAACTCCGACACGTCGTCGAGGCGGAGCTCGACGAGCTTGCGTCCGGCATCGACGCCGGACTTTTCGAAGTGTCCGGCCTCGGGCCGGTTGAGCTTACCCGCATCCTTCACGCCGAGCGTGACCTGGATCGCGGAGTAGCCGTCGCTCTCGGGTGTCTTGACCTGCACGACACGGCATGCCGACACGCGCAGCACGGTGACCGGGACGACACGGTTCTCCTCGTCCCAAACCTGCGTCATGCCGACCTTCTCGCCGACGATCGCCTTGGTGGCCATGATTGAATCCTCATCGTTGGCACCGACGGAGATCGGTGCGCTCAGTTGCAACGGCGGACCGGTGCGGTGTTCACGCAAACGCTCCGCTCGGGAGACCCGGCGGAGCGTTCATTCGGTTTTGCGGTTTGGTTCCCGGAGGCCTTCACCGACATCGATTCGTGTGCCTCGCGCCGACCCAAGGGTCAACGCACCGCACAAGGTGACGAGGCTAGCGGCCGGATTGCCATGTACCAACCGGCATCCACGGGTCTTTCGCGGTGCCGAAGTAGCGTCCGATTCGATGGAGACCGAGGGTGAGTCAAGTACTGAAACCAGTGCTAAGAGCACCTGGTTGAGCGCAGCAGACGTCCCAACGTGGGTCGTCAAGGCGATCGGGCTCTTCTGGCTCGGCTGTATCGTCGTCTATGTCGGCACCGGCATGGTGCGATCCCTGCGCTCGATGCTGATCGTCGTCCTGATCTCGCTCTTCCTCAGCTTCGCGATCGAGCCCGCGGTGAACCGCCTTGAACGAGCGGGCATCCGCCGCGGCGGCGGGGTCTGGATCGTCTATGTCCTCTTGCTCGTCGGGATCGCCGGCTTCTCCGCGGCGATCGGAACAGCCCTGGCCACCCAGATCACCGACTTCGTCAATGACGCACCGCGCCTGATCGACGATGCCGAAGTGTGGCTACAGGAGAACATCGACGAAGACATCGACCTCACCGAACTCCGCGACGAATTCGTCGCAGATGGACGGGCGGCCGATCTCGCCGGACAGTTCGCCGACGACATCGTCAACCTCGGCGCCGCCCTGATCAACATCATCTTCCAGGCGTTCACGATCGCGCTGTTCACCTTCTACCTCGTCGCGGAAGGGCCCAAGCTGCGGCGCACGATCTGCTCATTCCTCAAACCGGAGCGCCAGGCGATGGTGCTCGAGGTGTGGGACCTCGCCATCCAGAAGACCGGCGGCTACATCTACTCCCGGGGCATCCTCGCGTTCTTCTCGTTCGCTGCGCACTGGGTGGCGTTCGAGACCATGGATCTCCCGTTCCCGCTCCCGCTCGCGCTGTGGGTCGGCGTCATCTCGCAGTTCATCCCCGTGATCGGCACCTACTTCGCCGGGGCGCTACCGATCGTCATCGGGCTGCTCGACGATCCGAAGAAAGGCCTCATCGTCCTGATCGTCATCGTCGTCTACCAACAGGTCGAGAACTATCTCTTCGCGCCGAAGGTCACTGCGCAGACGATGGAGATCCACGTGGCCGTCGCCTTCGGCTCAGTGCTCGCCGGCGCCGCGCTGCTCGGCGTCGTCGGTGCTCTCCTTGCGCTTCCCTTCGCAGCGACGGCACAAGCATTCATCTCCGGCTACCGCCAACGCCACGACATCGAAGAGGAAGCGCTCGAGCGCAGCGCCCAACGTCGCGGTCGCGCCGGCGCGTGAGTCCGGAACTCGAGTTCATCGACGCCACGACGGTTCGGATCGGCGACGCCGTCCTTCGCTACGACAACCTTGCCCAGACCGGGTGGGTCGAAGTCACGCGTGGGCCTGAGGAGCTCGGCGCCGGCTTCCGGCTACGCGATCACCTGATGGACTCGGTCGCAGCACTGCGCCACTGAGTCAGCGCAACGCGCGAGCGCTCACGCGATGGTCGCGGCGTCGTCGACGAGTCGGCTGCGGCGCTCCTTCTCGGCTCGCAGGTTCGTCACGAACACCGCGGCTTCCGTGCGGCTGCTCATGTTGAGCTTGCGCAACAGGTTCGACACGTAGTTCTTGACCGTCTTCTCGGCGAGGTTCATCCGCTCGGCGATCTGCCGGTTGGTGAGACCTTCGGAGAGATAGTCGAGCAGTCGACGTTCCTGCGGGCTCAGATCGTTGAGCATCGAAGCGTCACCGTCGTCGATTCGTCCGGTCCGAAGGCACTCCAGCAGCCGGCCGGTCAGCGTTGGGTCGATCAGCGAGCCGCCGTCGGCGACCACACGGATCGAGCGAACGAGTTCGGTTCCCGCAGTGCGCTTCAGGAGGAAGCCGGCGGCTTCGGCGCGAATGGCCGAGAGCAGGACGTCGTCATTCGAGTACGACGTGAGAATGAGGCAGGCCACCTGGGGGATGCGCTCCTTGACCCCACGGCATACGTCGAGGCCGTCGCCGTCCGGGAGCATCAGGTCGACGAGCGCCACGTCGGGTCGGGTGGCCTCGATCTGGCGGAGACCCTCAGCAGCGGTTCCGGCCTCGCCGACGACCTCGATGCCGGTCTCCCGCTCGAGGACAGCCCGAAGGTCTTCTCGCACGAGTTCATGGTCGTCTAGGAGAACCACTCGAATCGTCATTGCAGGTCCTTTGTTTCCTGTCCGTCGGATCCCTCACGGTCACCTGCTCTGTATTTCGGGGGCTGATGACCCGGTTCTTGACGAGGACCCGTCGGTGGTCACTTCGGAATCGCTCATCGACCCACCGGGGTCGATGACTCTGGTCCCGGGACCGGCTGGGTCGCTCGGCCCACGAGTCGTGGAATCACGCGGCAGTCGCCCGCTGCACGCTCAGGCGACGATGCCGGCTGCCCAGGCGATCAACACGCCGGGATCAGTCCCGGGTCGTCCGATCATGGTCATCACGGGGTCGATCGGCCGGGGGTCACGCCGCCGGGAGACCTCGACGCGTCGGCCGCTCAGTTGGCCGATGAGGCCGTGTTCTCCGTCGTCCACGAGTCCTTTGATGCGCACCACCTCAACCGGCGTGCCATCGAGCCAGGCGCGGAGTTGTGCTCGGTCCATTGACCGGGGCACGAACGAATGGGCGACGTGCAGCGGGTGGTCCGTACCGGGCTGTCGGCCGAGTCGTTCGACTGGCAGAAGCAGCTCGGGTCCGGCCGTGGGCCCGTCGGCGATCGGAGCGTCCGAGAGCGCTCGCAGCATCTCTCGCGCCGCGGCGACCTCGTTGGCAGCAGCGATGTCGGTTCGGCTGACGATCAGCACGTCGGCCGCACGGATCTGGTCGGCGACGGTGTCGCCCACGTACTGGTCGGCGAGCCACGTGCCGAGCGACTCGGGGTCGACGACGACGAGCACGCCGTCGAGGGCGTATCCGGGCGTGCGTCCCCACTGGGCCACGGCCCACGGGTCCCCGACGCCGCTCACTTCGATGATCACATGGTCCGGCCGGGTCTCGAGGGCGGAGAGGTCGTCGAGGGCCGACCCGAGACCGTCCACCGCCTGGCAGCACACACAGCCGTTGGCGAGCGCCAACACGTTGCCGTCCTCGGGCTCCACAAGAGCCTCGTCGACGGCGATGTCGCCGAAATCGTTGACGATCACAGCGATGCGAAGGCCGTGGTCTGCCGTCAGGACGCGGTTGAGCAGCGTGGTCTTTCCCGCGCCGAGATAGCCACCGAGAACCGTCAGCGGAACGGCGACGGTCACCCGACCGGGTGGTGCTCGCCGCCGAGCACCGTCGCCACGACACCGAGGCCGCGCAGGCCGCTCGCGCCGACGTCGTGCGGGTCGGCGTCGAGTACGACGAGATCCGCCCGCTTGCCAGGAGTGATCGAGCCGACCTCGTGCTCCATCCGCAGCTGGTGGGCGGCACCAAGCGTGATGGCGTGCAGCGCCTGGTCGACCGACAACCGCTCGTCTTCGCCGAGCACCCGGCCGTTGGCCGTCTGGCGGTTGGCTGCACACCAGGCAACGTGGAGCGGGCCGAGCGGAGTGACAGGCGCATCGCTGTGGATGGAGAGCGGGATGTCGAGACCGAGCACCGATGCCGCGGCGTTCATTCCCACTGCCCGGTCGGGGCCGACGGTGAGGTCGTGGTGCTGGTCGCCCCAATACCAGAAGTGGTTCGAGAACAGGTTGGCGCACATCCCGAGTTCGGCCATCCGCTGATATTGGTCGGGCCGAGTGAGCTGGCAGTGCTGGATCGTCGTGCGGTGGTCCGCGTACGGCGAGCCGCCGGTCGCCTCGGTGAAGGCGTCGAGCATGACATCGACCGCCTGATCGCCGTTGCAATGGACGTGGAGGAGCATTTCGTTGGCGACGACCGGGCGAATCCAGTCGGCGAGTTGGGCGGGCGGGATCAGCCAGAGACCGTTGTCCTTGCCCGTCACATACGGCTCGGTGACCCGTGCCGTGTAGCCCTGAATGCTGCCGTCGAGGACGAACTTGATCGGGCCGAACCGGAGCTTGTCGGTGGACTCGCCCTGGCGCGCCACCGCGATCTCGGCGATTTCATTCAGGTCGGGCGTGACACCTCCCATCCCCGGGTTGTGGAAGATGACGACACGGGCAGGAAAGGACGACTCGGCAGTGAGCGACTTCCACGAGGCGACCAACCGGTCGTTGTCGATCGGGGTCCCGCCGAGATCGACGATCGTCGTGACACCGGCATTGCCGGCGAGGCGTCCGTAGTTACGAAGCCCCTCCTCGGCCATGAGAGACACGAAGAACCGAACGAACGAGTCGCCCGCGAGCCGCATGGCAGCCGGTTCCTGTAGCTCGCCGATCGGGTCACCGGCGCCGTCCTTCGGCACACCGTCCGCGAGGGTGTCGGCATCGATCCCCTCCTTTTCCATGACGGCCGTGTTGACCGTCAGGAGATGCATCGAGGCATGGGCGACGAGGATCGGACGGGTGGTCGACACCTCGTCGAGATGCGCTGCGACGAACCGTTCGCCGGGGAAGTAGATCGGATCGAGCCCCCACGCGAGGAGCGGCTCGTATGGATCGTCGAGCGTAGCTTCGGCCTCTGCAAGCCGTTCGATCACGGCGTCGAGCGTCCGGCACCCGGACCACACCTTCCCGTCGGGGCCGCGACTGTCGAAGTAGCCGACGTAGAGGTGCTGCCAGATCCCGCCCGCCATCGAATGGGCGTGCGCCTCCACGAACCCCGGCAGGATCACCTGATCGCCGTAGCGATCGTCGACCGTCGCGCCGGGGTGCGCCTCGGCGAGGTCGGCGGCTGACCCGACGGCGAGGATCTGACCGTCGTCGATCGCGATGGCATCGCCGGACGTCCCCGCGTCGATCGTGTGCACGGCTTGGGCGGTGAGGATCGTCGTCATCGCGGGCGACGTTAATGCCACGGACTGTGGCACTGCTCATGTCGAGCGTTCGCAGGCCGATGCGGATTACGGCGCGCGACGAGCGCCCAACAACTCCGATTGGTGGAATCCGATCAACATCACAATCAGCATCACGAAGGGACGGATGGCGGCGATCATCGCGGTCATCGTCCTCTTGGGCTCGACAGTGGCGTATGCAGCGCACCCGTTCACCGATGTCGAAGACGGCAAGTGGTACTCCGACGCCGTCGACTGGGCGCACAACAACGACATCACCACGGGCAATACCCCCACCACGTTCAACGGCGACGCCGGCGTCACCCGCTACGGAGCGGTGACCTTCCAACAGCGCTACGACGAGAACGTCGCTGCACCCGCCCGCCAGGACCTCGCTGACGACATCAGCGAGATCAGCGACGCCCACGATGACGAGGTCGGCCGGCTCGCATACGAGCAGAGCACCGACGAGGACAACTGGGACGGCAACGACCTCAAGACCGATGTCACGATCAACATTCCGACGGACGGCTTCCTGATCGCCAACTACAGCGCGAACATCGGCAAGGACTTCGACGAGACCGGCACCGGCGGTCTGACCGTCGCCGCGGATTTCAAGCACGAAGGCGATTACATCGACACCTTCCGCCAACGATTCGATCTCGACGCCACGTTGTTCAACGTCGACGAACACTCACTGTCGTTCACCCATGTCCTCGAGGCGAGTGCGGGCGACAACGACGTCGATGTCACGCTGTCACACAATGGCGCAGCGACCGACCTTCTCTACGTCTACAGCGAGAACCTCAACGTGCTGTTCGTCCCGTTCGACGCGAACAACGAGATCATCATCATTCCGCTCGGTGTCGGCGACGACGGCCGCAACCACAACCCCGACGGTCAGTAGCTCGACCGAAGCGGTCGGCCGGTCCTTTCCGCGGAGGGCTTGGATGCCGAGGACGCGCCTGTTTAGGTTTGTGGGTACCAACTGAAAGGCGGCACCTCGTGACCATCACGATCACAAAGTCCAAGTTCGCGCTCGCTGTCGTGGCTGTGGCAATGCTCATACCGGGCGCAGCAATGGCGTTCCACGTCTTCGACGACGTCCCCGACGGCAAGTTCTTCGCCGAACCGGTGGAGTGGGCATTTGACAACGGCATCACCACCGGCAAGACATCCACCACCTTCGCGCCGGACGACAGCGTGACGCGTGGCGAGGCCGTGACGTTCCTCAAGCGGTACCACGAGGCCTTTGGCCCCGTCGCGCACGCAACGGTTCTAGCTGACGGCAGCGTCGTCGCCACTCGTTCGTTCGGCATCACGGGCGCCAACGTGTCGCTCGACTCTACGTCGGCCTTCTGCTTCCAGGATCTCGAATTCGAGTTCACGACGGTTCAGGTCTCTCCGATCTATGAGGGCAACGAGGACATCACCACAACGGAAGTGGGCTACCCCGACACAATCGATATGGGGGACTGTGACGACTTGGACGCCGAGCTCGAGATCGCGACGCTCATTGACGGCGTGTGGGCGCCACGCGGCTTCACCGTGACGTTCTTCTCCTAGTCCGACCATGAGAACGGAAAGAGCCCCGGGCCTGACGCCCGGGGCTCTTTCGTTCGTTCGATGATCCTGCGGCTAGGCCTGCTGGATCTTGATCTCGATGTCGACCCCGGCGGGGAGGTCGAGACGCTGCAGCGAGTCCACCGTCTTGGGCGAGGGCTCCAGGATATCGATGAGGCGCTTGTGAATGCGCATCTCGAAGTGCTCCCGGGAATCCTTGTCCTTGAACGGACCCTTGATGACCGTGAAGCGGTGCTTCTCGGTCGGCAGGGGAATCGGACCCGACAGGTGGGCCTGCGTCCGCTTCACCGTCTCGACGATCTTCTTCGTCGACTGATCGAAGATCTCGTGGTCGTAGGCCTTGAGCCGGATTCGAATCTTCTGTCCTGCAGCCATCAGATGCTCACTTGAGGACCTTGGTGACCGAGCCGGCGCCGACGGTGCGGCCACCCTCACGGATAGCGAACCGAAGACCCTCGTCCATGGCGATCGGGTTGATCAGCTCGACAGTCATCTCGGTGTTGTCACCAGGCATGCACATCTCGGTGCCCTCGTGCAGCGTGATGATGCCGGTGATGTCGGTCGTCCGGAAGTAGAACTGCGGGCGGTAGTTCGAGAAGAACGGCTTCTCGCGGCCACCCTCAGCCTTGCTCAGAATGTAGACCTGCGCCTCGAAGTCGGTGTGCGGGGTGATGCTGCCGGGAGCGGCGAGGACCTGGCCACGCTGGACCTCGTCCTTGTCGATACCACGCAGAAGCGCACCGATGTTGTCGCCGGCCTGACCCGAGTCGAGGAGCTTGCGGAACATCTCGACGCCGGTGCAAGTGGTCTTGCCCGTGTCCTTGATGCCCACGATCTCGAGCTCGTCGCCGGTGTTGACCTTGCCCTGCTCCACCTTGCCGGTCACGACGGTGCCGCGGCCGGTGATCGAGAACACGTCCTCGATCGGCATGAGGAAGGGCTTGTCGAGGTCGCGCTCGGGCGTGGGGATGTACTCGTCCACCTGCGCCATGAGATCCAGGATGGCGGCGCCGGCGTCGGCGTCGCCCTCGAGGGCCTTGAGGGCAGAGACCTGAACGATCGGGGTGTCGTCGCCCGGGAAGTCGTACTCGTTGAGGAGTTCGCGGACTTCCATCTCGACGAGCTCGATGAGCTCGTCGTCGTCGACCATGTCGACCTTGTTCAGGGCAACGATGATCTTCGGCACGCCGACCTGACGAGCCAGCAGCACGTGCTCACGGGTCTGGGGCATCGGGCCGTCGGCGGCGGACACGACAAGGATGGCACCGTCGACCTGAGCCGCACCGGTGATCATGTTCTTGATGTAGTCAGCGTGACCAGGCATGTCGACGTGGGCGTAGTGACGGTTGTCCGTCTCGTACTCCACGTGCGACACGTTGATCGTGATACCGCGTTCGCGCTCTTCAGGAGCGTTGTCGATGTTCGCGAACTCGGTGAAGGACGAGCCTTCGACGTTGTCCGAAAGAACCTTTGTGATCGCAGCGGTGAGCGTCGTCTTGCCGTGGTCGATGTGTCCCATCGTGCCCACGTTGACGTGAGGCTTGTTCCGCTCGAACGTCTCCTTGGCCATAACTGTTTTTCCTTGTGATTTTCTCTGTGGCTTCTTGGTGTGCTTAGGAGACGATCATTCGCCGCGAACGCGGGCGACGATCTCTTCCTGAACGGATGCAGGTGTTGGCTGGTACGAATCAAATTGCATCGTGTACGTAGCCCGCCCCTGCGTGCGTGAACGCAGATCCGTACTGTATCCGAACATCTCGGAGAGCGGCACGAGTGCATTCACGACCTGGTTGATCCCGCGCTGCTCGGTGCCCTGCACCTGACCGCGTCGAGAATTGATGTCGCCGACGACATCGCCGAGATAGTCGTCGGGGGTGACGACTTCGACGGCGAAGACCGGCTCGAGGAGCGTGGGCTTCGCTTGACGGGCAACCTCGCGGAACCACGCGTTGCCGGCGATCTTGAACGCCATTTCGGATGAGTCGACGTCGTGCGTCTTGCCGTCTTCGAGCGTGACCTTGATGTCGACGGTGGGAAACCCCGCCAGGACGCCGTTACTCATGGCTTCCTGGATGCCCTGATCGACCGGCTTGATGTATTCCTTCGGAATGTTGCCGCCGGTGACGTTCGACTCGAACTCGTATTCGCTACCCGGGTTCGGCGAGAGCGTGGCGGAGATGACGGCGAACTGGCCGGTACCACCGGTTTGCTTCTTGTGCGTGTAGGTGTACTCGACGATTTCCTGGGTGATCGTCTCGCGGTACGCGACCTGCGGCTTGCCGACGGCAGCCTCCACTTTGAACTCGCGCTTCATGCGGTCGACCAGCACCTCGAGGTGCAGCTCGCCCATGCCGGCGATGATCGTCTGCGCGGTCTCTTCGTTGGTGGTGACCTGGAAGGTGGGGTCCTCTTCGGCGAGCGCCTGGAGGGCCCGGCCCATCTTCTCCTGATCGGCCTTGGACTTCGGCTCCACGGCGACCTCGATCACCGGCGCCGGGAAGTCGAGGTTTTCCAGCGTGATCGGGTTCGACGGATCGCAGAGCGTGTCGCCGGTGCGAGTGTTCTTGATGCCGATGCCGGCGGCGATGTCGCCGGTGGCGACGGCGTCCTTGTCCACGCGGTCGTTGGCGTGCATCTCGAGAATACGGCCGACGCGCTCCTTGTTGGACGTGCGGGTGTTGAGGACCACGTCGCCCTTCTCGAAGGTGCCGGAGTAGACCCGGAAGTAGGTGAGACGGCCGACATGGGGATCGGTCATGATCTTGAACGCGAGCGCGGAGAACGGCTCATCGTCGCTGGCGGAACGGCTTGCCTCGTTGCCCTGCTTGTCCTCACCGGTGATCGGCGGGACGTCGAGCGGCGAGGGCAGGTAGTCGATGACGGCATCGAGCAGGGGCTGCACGCCCTTGTTCTTGAAGGCGGTGCCGTTGAGGACGGGAACGAGCCCGTTCTCCAGGGTGCCCTTGCGGATCGCGGCCATCAGCTCTTCTTCGCCGACTTCCTCGTCCTCGAGGACCTTCATCATGATGTCTTCGTCTTGATCCGCCGCCGCTTCGAGCAACATGGCGCGGTACTCGTCCGCCTGCTCCTGAAGCTCGGCGGGGATCTCGACGGCCTCATAGGTCGCGCCAAGGTCCTTCTCGTCGGTGGCTGCGGGCCACACGAGGGCCTTCATCTTCACGAGATCGATCACGCCGGCGTAGTCGCCCTCGGCGCCGATCGGCAGCTGAAGGACGGCAACGTTGGGAGTCAGCCGATC
The DNA here is from genome assembly GCA_029246685.1 of Acidimicrobiales bacterium. Classification (GTDB taxonomy): domain Bacteria; phylum Actinomycetota; class Acidimicrobiia; order Acidimicrobiales; family Aldehydirespiratoraceae; genus JAJRXC01. The sequence continues at coordinate 654,869 of JAQWMR010000016.1, forward strand.
CTTGATGGTGTCGAGGCAGAAGAAGAAGTCCGCGCCGGTTCGGTCCATCTTGTTGACGAAGCACATGCGGGGCACGTTGTAGCGATCGGCCTGGCGCCAGACCGTCTCGGTCTGGGGCTCAACGCCGGCAACACCGTCGAACACCGCCACCGCGCCGTCGAGCACGCGCAACGAACGCTCCACCTCGACGGTAAAGTCCACGTGGCCAGGCGTGTCGATGATGTTGATGCGGTGGTCGTTCCAGATGCAGTGGGTGGCGGCAGAGGTGATCGTGATGCCACGCTCCTGCTCCTGCTCCATCCAGTCCATGGTGGCGGCACCGTCGTGGACCTCGCCGATCTTGTAGGACCGGCCGGTGTAGTAGAGGATGCGCTCCGTCGTCGTGGTCTTGCCCGCGTCGATGTGCGCCATGATGCCGATGTTTCGGGTCATGTCGAGCGGTGTGCGCTTCTCAGCCATTGCTATTCCTCAAGTCAAACGGGGGTGTGCGCACGAATCTGCTTTGCACGCACAGCGACCGGGCTTCTCTGATCTGAGAGGGCCCGGTCGATGGAAAAGTGTATTGGGATTGCGGTAAGGAACCGCTGAGTTACCAGCGGTAGTGGGCGAATGCCTTGTTGGCGTCGGCCATCTTCTGGACGTCTTCACGGCGCTTGCAGGAAGCACCGATGCCGTTGCTGGCATCGAGGATCTCGTTGGCGAGACGCTCGGCCATGGTGCGCTCACGGCGATCGCGGGAGAACCCGACCATCCAGCGGATGGCAAGGGTGGTGGCACGACGAGGACGAACCTCGATCGGCACCTGGTACGTGGCGCCACCGACGCGGCGGCTCTTCACCTCGAGCTGCGGACGGACGTTGTCCACCGCGCGCTTGAGGGTGCCGACCGGCTCGGCGCCAGTCTTCTCTTCGACCGTGGCAAGTGCGTCGTAGACGATCTTCTCGGCCAGGTTGCGCTTGCCGCGCTGGAGGACCTTGTTGATGAACTGGGTGACGAGCACCGAGTCATAGATCGGATCGGGGTGAATTTCGCGGCGCGGAGCCGGACCCTTACGTGGCATCGTCAGCTATCCTTCTTCACGCCGTAACGACTACGGGCCTGCTTGCGGTCGCGCACGCCCGAGGTGTCGAGCGTGCCGCGAACGATCTTGTAGCGAACACCAGGGAGGTCCTTCACACGACCACCACGGACGAGCACGATCGAGTGCTCCTGGAGGTTGTGGCCCTCACCGGGGATGTAGGCGGTGACTTCGATGCCACTGGTCAGACGAACACGGGCGACCTTACGCAGCGCGGAGTTCGGCTTCTTCGGGGTGGCGGTGTAAACGCGGGTGCACACGCCACGACGCTGGGGCGCTCCCTTGAGCGCGGGTGTCGCTTCCTTGCGACGCTTCGACTGGCGACCCTTGCGGACCAGCTGCTGAATGGTTGGCACAGAACTACCTTGCTTGTCGAGATAATGTCGCAATGAGCGATCGATCGAGTATCCGGCCGGCTGCGCCGTGAGAGCGCGCTCGGGCCGACGAGAAAGCATACGACCGAGGTAGGGGAACCTCAACCCGCGCGACGGTTTCCCGCGCATCACCTCTGCGAACTGTCGACCCGGCGCGAGACGGACCCGTCGGCGAGGCCTCCGAAGTGGTCGGCACGGAGTTCGTCGGCACCTCGATCTCCTCGGATGGCGGTCTCCTCGACCCGGTGATCCCCGCGATGCTCCGGGTGAACCCACACATCGAGTGGGCCCAGGCGGCAAAGCGAGGGTGGACCCGCCACGAAGTGACTCCGAGCGAATGGCGGGCGGACTACCGTGAGGTCGAGGACGCGACGGTCGAAGGCACGCCCGTCGAGGTCAGCACCAGCTGGGTCCTGCCGGACGGCGGCACGGTCGAGCAGGACTAGCGGGAACGCCCGCGGAGCTCGCCCTTCGCGACCTTGCCGCCCGATGACCGAGGGAGTTCGTCCAGCACGGTGAGATGCTCGGGCCACCATTCCTTGGAGACGCCACGCGCGTCGAGGTGGTCGGTGAGTGCCGCCAGCGTGAGGTCACCCTCGGTCAGCTCGACGTAGACGCCGACCCGTTCACCGAGGCGATCGTCCGCGACCGCCACGGCCGCGGCGAGACGCACCCGCGGATGCGACGTGACCTCCTCCTCCACCGCGGCCGCCGAGATGTTCTTCCCGCCGCGGATGATGAAGTCCGACGTCCGCCCGACGACCGTGAGATAGCCGTCGTCATCGATCTCGACGATGTCGCCCATCAACATCCAGCCATCGCCGGTGTAGAGCTCGGTGTTGGCATCGGGATCGTTCCAGTACCCGAGTGCGAGTGACGGCCCCCGGCAGGCGGGACGCCCCCGGCCGCGATCCCCTGCCACCCGCTCGCCGCTGTCATAGAGGCGAACCTGCATCTCCTCGACCACGCGTCCCCCTGTCGTGAAACGGCGCTCCGGCGGGTCCTGCACCATGGTGCCGGAGAGCAGACCGGTCTCGTTCGACCCGTAGAAGTTGAGGATCGTGCAGCCGGTGGTCTCCTCGAAGTCCCGGGCCCGCGACGACGATATGGCCTCACCCCCCGTGAACATGACCCGGAGCGACGACAGGTCCTCGCCGTCGTGGGTGTCCAGGAGCATCACGAACTGAGACGAGACCGCAGCGAGCACGCTCACATGCTCCCGCTCGATCGCGGCAAGGGCCGCGACCGGGTCGAACACCGACTGCACAACGCAGGTCGCGCCCTCGATGGCGGGGCTGACGTGCGAGGTCCAGAGGCCGAAGCCGAACGGCGCGGGGACGACGCTCATCCAGACCTCGTCGGCACCGCTACGGAGCGCTCCGAACCGCATGGCGAGTTGGTGGAAGTAGACCCAACGGTTCTGGGTCTGCACGACGCACTTCGGAAGGCCGGTCGTACCGGACGTGGAATTGAGCAACCACGGTTCGGACGCGCCGATCGGATCGTGCGCGAGCGACCCGACCGGACCGTCGACCACCGTCGGCGCTGCGTCGAGCGACCCGATGATCAGCGGATCGCCGAGACCGAGCCGCGCGGCGAGCTCCACGCCCGAACCCAGCCGGGTGTCGTGCGTCGTGATCGCAGACCGAGCGTTGGTCTTTGCGACGAGATGGGTGATCTCGCGCTCGCCGGCCCGCCAGCCCACACCGACCGCGATCGCTCCCGCCGCCTCGCAGGCGACGAACGCCGCATGCACAGCGGCGCCGTCCGGCAGCAGGACGAGTACCCGGTCACCCCGGTCGAGACCGATCCCCGCGAGCCGCGCGGCGATCGCGTCGATCAGCGCGTCGTAGTCCGCCCAGGTGATCCGGGTGTCGTCCCACACGTAGGCCGTGTCGCCCGGCCGCGCCGCTGCATGGGCGGCGATCCGCTCCCGCAGGGTGGCTGTCTCCCACCAGCCGCGGTACAGGTACTCCGCCTCCCGCTCGGCGTCGACCGCCACCCACAAGCTCACGGCCGACGACCGTAGCTCCATCTGACGAGGGCGGACCCGCGTCGTAGTATCCGGCGATGGTACGTGACCACGGTGGTAGCGAGAGCGAACGGGTCGGCGGCACCGCGGCCTGGGCGCCGAGCCATCTCCCGCCTCGGGGCGTGGAGCTCTCGCCCGCCCAGGAGCTCGCGTGCGCGGTGCGACATCTGGACATCGTCGGGTTCTCCGAGAACATGACCGGCCATGTCAGCTGGCAGCAGCCGGGCAATGACACTCTCCTCGTGAATCCGTGGGGCTTCTGGTGGCGGGAGGCGACGGGTAGCAGCATCCTCGAGGTCGATCTCGACGGCGCTGTCGTCTCAGGCGACTGGGACGTCACCCCCGCGATCCACATCCACACCGAACTGCACCGCCGGCGGCCCGACGCACGGGTCGTCGTGCACAGCCACCCCATGAATGCCGCGGTGCTCGCTGCGGTGCCCGAGCTGCCGGAGATCGTCCACCAGAACTCGAGCATCCTTTCCGACGAGATGGTGCTGGTCGATGACTACGACGGCGAAGTCGACACACCACTGGCCGGCGGCGCTCTCGCCGACGCGATCGGCGACAGGTCTGTTGCGCTGCTCGTCAGCCATGGCGTGATCGTCACCGCGCCCACGATGCAGGAGGCCGTTTACAAGAGTGTGCTCTTCGAGCGCACGTGCGAGATGCACTGGCGGCTTCGGGCGTTCGGCCAGAAGGCCACCCCGATCGCGCCGGTGTTCCAGAACCAACTCAAGGCATCGCTCATCGAACGGGCCGCCGACGTCTACTGGGATGGCGCTATCCGCCAGCTCGTGGCCACCGAACCCGACGTACTCGACTGACGAGAGGACTCACATGGGCATCTCCCTCGACGACCTCCAGAACAGCGAAGGCTTCACCACGGCCGAGAAGGGCAAGGTCACCTGGCTCGACGAGCCGGAGCGGGCCGACCGCCACTTCACCGTGATCTCGGTGGACGACCACATCGTCGAACCCCGCGATGCATTCGAGGGTCGATTCCCGAAGGCGCTCGTCGACCGAGCCCCCCGCGTGATCGAGCAGGACGACGGATCCGAGGCGTGGCTCTATGAGGGCGAGGTGATGCCCAACGTCGGCTTCAACGCCGTGGTCGGTCGTCCCGTCAACGAGTACAGCTTCGAGCCCACGCGGTTCGATCAGATGCGCACGGGGGCATGGGACATCGAGGCGCGACTCGCGGACATGGATCTCAACGGCGTCTACGCCTCGGTGTGCTTCCCGTCGTTCCTTCCCGGGTTCGCCGGTCAGCGCCTCCAGCAACTCACCGACGACCCCGCGCTCGCGCTCGCCTCGGTCCGCGCATGGAACGACTGGAACATCGAGGCGTGGTCCGGTCACGACCCCACACGGATGATCCCGCTGCAACTCCCCTACCTGCTCGACCCCGAGCTGGCCGCCGACGAGGTGCGCCGCAACGCGGACCGGGGATTCAAGGCGATGACGTTCTCCGAGGCGCCACACCTGCTCGGTCTCCCCTCGCTGCACTCCGGGCACTGGGATCCGCTCATGGCCGCGTGTGAGGAGACGGGCACCGTCGTGTGCCTCCATGTCGGCTCGTCCGGTACGTCCCCGGCCACGTCCCCCGACGCGCCGAGCGACACGATCGGTGTGCTCTTCTTCGGCTACGCGATGTTCGCCGCCGTCGACTGGCTGTACTCGCGGATCCCGATTCGCTTCCCCGAGATCAAGATCTGTCTCTCGGAGGGCGGGATCGGCTGGGTCGCGGGGCTGCTCGACCGGCTCGAGCACGTCCGCAAGTACGACTCGATGTACGGCACCTGGAACGACCTCTCGATCAGCCCGGCCGACACGTTCCGACGCAACTTCTCGGTGTGTGCGATCGATGATCCGTCGGCGTTCCTGCAGCGCGACGTGATCGGCATCGAGAACATCCTCCTCGAGAGCGACTACCCGCACGCCGACTCCACCTGGCCGATCACGCAGGAGAAGATCGCCGCCCAGATCGCCGGGCTCTCCGACGACGAGATCGCCGCTGTCACCTGGCGCAACGCCAGCGAGCTGTTCGAGCACCCCGTGCCCGAGGCCGTGCAACAGGACCCGGACGCCTACTGACATGACCGTCGAGGTGACCATCTCCGGCGGGGTGCTCCGAGGACTCGACGGCGACGTGCTCGCCTTCCGCGGCGTGCCCTACGCGACCGCCGAGCGCTTCGAGGCGGCGCAGATCGTTCCGGCTTGGGACGGCGTGCGGCCCGCGGTCGAGCCGAGCCCCGCACCTGTGCAGGTGATCTCCGACGACGCTCCCGTACCCGGCATGACCGTCGACGCAGTCGGCGATGACTGCCTGACCGCCGAGATCCGGACCCCGTCGCTCGACGGGTCCCGACCGGTGCTTGTCTGGATTCCCGGCGGGGCCTACAAGACCGGCGGCAACGCGCTTGCCACCTACGACATGAGCCGGCTGGCCGCCGAGGGCGACCTCCTGACCGTGGCGCTGAACTATCGGCTCGGCATCTGCGGATTTCTTGCCGCGGATGGGGTGCCCTCCAACCTCGGGCTGCGGGATCTCATCACGGCGCTCGCGTGGATCCGCCACGAGATCGGCGCCTTCGGTGGCGACCCCGATCGGGTGGTCGTCATGGGCGAGTCCGCGGGGGCCGGTGCGATCGCTCATCTCCTCGCGGTCCCGGGGATCGACCAACTGTTCAGCGGCGCGATCATCGCGAGCGGCGCGCCCGGCGCGACGCTCACGGCGGACGCCGCGTCAACCGTCGCCGGCGCCGTGTTCGCGGCTGCGAACTCGGAGTCGACCGACGAGCTGCGCTCGCTCTCCGTCGATGAGCTCCTCGACGTGCAGACCGCGGCGGATGCCGAGCTGCTCGCCACCGTCGGCATGATGCCGTTCCACCCGTGGGTCGACGGTGACGTCCTCCCGCTGGCCCCGCTCGAGGCCGCCCGCCGAGGGCAGCTGGCCGAGGTGCCGATCGTGATCGGCACGACGAACCAGGAGATGGAGCTCTTCCGCGACGCCGTTCCCGAGCTCCCGGCCGAGTTCGCCGCGGCCTGGTTGGGACCGAAGGTGGCGGCGGCCACCGGCACCGAACCCTCCGAGGAGCAGGTCAGAGCCGGCCTCGGCGCCGCCGGTGACCTGGTCGAGGCCATCGCCGACACGGATCTCCACCTCCCGGCCGTCCTCCTCGCCGATGCCCACGCCCTGGCCGGCAACCGCACCTGGCGCTACCGGTTCGACTGGCAGGCGCCCACGATCGGTGCGGCGCACGCCGTCGATCTGCCGTTCCACTTCGGCACGCTCGATGTCGACGGTTGGCGCGACTTCGTGGCCGGCGATGAGGCCGCCGACCGGCTCTCCGCGCGCATGCGAGCGGCATGGGCGGCTTTCTGCCACACCCGCGAGCCGACCTGCGACCCGCTCGGGCGCTGGCCCCGACACAACGCGACCGATCGGCCGACCGTTCGCCTCGGGGCCGAGATCACCGTCGACCACGACCCGGACGGCGACCGTCGTCGGGCGTGGCTCGGAGAGGACTGAGATGGGAACGCTCGACGGGCAGGTCGCCCTCGTCACCGGCGGCAGCCGCAGCATCGGCCGCGGGTGTGCGCTCGAACTCGGCGAAGCCGGAGCGACTGTCTACATCACCGGCCGCTCGGCGACCGAGGCCGACAACGCGCTGCCCGGCACGGTCGGCGCCACCGCCGCCGAGGTGAACGACGCCGGCGGCACGGCGATCGGCGTCGTCTGCGATCACCGCGACGACGATGCAGTCGCGGCCGTGCTGGATCGTATCCACGCGGACCACGGCCGCCTCGACATCCTCGTGAACAACGCTTTCATCGTCACCGACCACCTCACCTCGGGGAAACCCTTCTGGGAGGTCCCGCTGTCGGACTGGGACGACATGATCGATGTCGGTACCCGCTCCGCCTACGCCGCGAGCGCCATGGCTGCGCAGCGCTTCATGGTGCCGGCCGGCCGCGGTCTCATCGTCAACATCAGTTCGTCCGGCGCGCAGGAGTACGCCTGGCATGTGGTCTACGGCGTGGGCAAGTGCGCCCTCGACCGCGTCACGAAGGACACGGCGCACGAGCTCGGGTCCCATGGCGTTAGCGTCGTCTCGCTCTGGCCCGGCTTCGTGAAGAACGAGCGCATCGAGCTGGCCGAACAGGCCGGCATGCTCCCCGACAGCCTCGACACGTCGACCGCCGAGTCGTTCCGCTTCACCGGCCGCGCCGCGGCCCACCTCGCTGCTGACCCGGACGTCGCCCGCTTCAGCGGCACCGCGATCCCGTCGCGCACCCTCGCCGACGAGTACGGGTTCACCGACCTCGACGGCTCACTTCCCAACGGCCCACTCCATGATCGAAAGGCCTGAGATGCCACTGCGCTTCAACCATATGGAGCTGACACTCCCACCCGGTCAGCTCACCGAGACCCGAGAGGAGATCAGCGAGTTCTACGGCCACATGTTCGGTTGGGCGACGAGCGACGTTACGATCCTCGGGCAGTCCGGCCTCCTCATCCGGACCGACGAGGCCACGAGCCAGTTCATCCTGGTGACCGAGCAACGGGACCATATCGACTCACCCGGCTATGACCACCTCGGTCTTCTCTGCGACACCCGCGCCGAGGTGGACGGCTACCTCACGGTGGCCAAGGCGCGCCAAACCGTCGACGACCGCGTCGAGATCAAGGAGTACGACGATCTCGTGAACCGCGACCACGTCACGCACGCGTTCTACGTGCGCTTCCTGCTCCCGATCTGGTTCGACCTGCAGTGCTTCGAACGCGCCGGCAAACCCCAGCCGGATCGCTGGGCATTCACCTGACGTTGCGACAGGGGTCAGACCCCCGCTGCAGTCTTCAGCCTTCGGCGGTGGGCATCGTGATCACGTCGGCGCCTGCCTCGGAGCGGCCGGCGAGCCACTCGGCGAGATCCTGTTCCTCGGTGTCACTCGTGTAGTAGTCCATCGGCTCGTAGTCCGGAGCGTTCGTCTTGATGTTCCGGTACTCACCCATGCCGGTGCCGGCGGGGATGAGCTTGCCGATGATGATGTTCTCCTTGAGGCCCTGCAGGCTGTCGCTCTTGGACTCGATCGCGGCCTCGGTGAGGACACGGGTGGTCTCCTGGAACGACGCGGCCGACAGCCACGACTCCGTCGCGAGCGACGCCTTCGTGATGCCCATCAGCTGGGGACGACCCTCGGCGGGCTTGCCGCCCTCCTCGACCACACGCCGGTTGGTGTCGGCGAAGGTCTTCTGGTCGATCTGGTAGCCGGGGAGGAACTCCGTGTCGCCGGGCTCGTTGATCAGGATGCGCTTGGTCATCTGACGCACGATCAGCTCGATGTGCTTGTCGTGAATCGACACGCCCTGGTCGCGGTACACCTTCTGGACCTCGGTGACGAGGTACTGCTGGGTCTCACGCACACCCTTGATCTCTAAGAGTTCCTTGGGATCACGAGCACCTTCGACGATGGCATCGCCGGCCCGCAGCTCCTGGCCGTCGGTGACCTCGAGACGAGCGCCGGACGGGATCGTGTAGGCGTCTTCCTCACCGTCGTCGGCGACGATGAGCACCTCACGGCCACGGCCGTCGTCTTCACCCACGCGGACCACACCGGAGGTACGGGCGAGGGTCGCCTTGCCCTTCGGCGTGCGAGCCTCGAAGAGCTCCACGACGCGGGGCAGACCGCCGGCGATGTCCTGCGCACCCGCCACACCACCGGTGTGGAACGTACGCATGGTGAGCTGGGTACCCGGCTCGCCGATGGACTGGGCGGCGATGACGCCGACCGCTTCGCCGAGCTCGATGCGTCCGCCGGTGGCGAGCGACATGCCGTAGCTCTTGGCGGAGATACCGAAGGCCGAGTCGTCGGTCAGCGGCGAGAGGACACGGACACGGGTGACCGCTTCGTCTTCGCGCAGCGCCTCGAGTTCGTCGTCGCCCACCATGGTGTCGGCGGTGATCTTCGAACCGTCGGACAGCTCGACGTCCTCGGCGAGCACACGACCGAAGAGACGGGTCTCCAGGTGCGTCCGCTTGTTGGGCGAGTCCGGACCGATGTCTTCGAGCCAGATGCCACGGATCGGACCGGGGCGCTCGAAGGGGTCCTCGTCGTTGATGATGAGCTCCTGGGCGACGTCGACAAGACGACGCGTGAGGTAGCCGGAGTCGGCGGTACGAAGCGCCGTGTCCACGAGACCCTTACGGGCGCCAGGAGTAGCAATGAAGTACTCCAGCATCTTCAGGCCCTCACGGAAGTTGCTCTTGATCGGACGAGGGATCATGTCGCCACGAGGGTTGGCCACGAGGCCACGCATGCCGGCGATCTGACGCACCTGCATCATGTTTCCTCGAGCACCCGAGTCCACCATCATGTTGACCGGGTTGAACTGCTGGCTCTCGAGCCCGTCCTTCATCCGGTTAGTGACCTCTTCGGTGGCTTCCGACCAGACCTCGACCTCCATCTGGCGGCGCTCACCATCGGTGATGATGCCGCGACGGAACTGCTGCTCGATCTTGTCGGCCTGCTTCTCGTGACGGTCGAGGATCTCGGCCTTCTCGGACGGCGTCGCAACGTCGTCGATCGAGACGGTGAGGCCCGACTGCATCGCGAAGGCGAAGCACAGGTCCTTGATCGCGTCGAGGCTCATCGCGACGTCCTGCTTCGCGTAGCCGCGGGCAAGCGTGTCGACGATGGCACCCATCTGCTTCTTGCTGATCTTCTCGTTGACGTAGGGGTACGCCTCCGGGAGGGTCTCGTTGAAGAAGACACGGCCGACGGTGGTCGGCTCGTACTGGGCGGCTTCGCCGTTGGCCGGGCTGATCATCAGATCCGGGGTGCGGAACTGGATCGGCGAGTGAATGGCGACGTCGCCTCGCTCGTAGGCGGCGTGGAGCTCCTGCGTGTCGCGGAAGACTCGACCGGCGCCCTTGCCCTTCTCGACGAGGTCGGTGAGGTAGTACGCACCGATGATCATGTCCTGGGTGGGCGTGACCAGCGGTCGGCCGTTGGCCGGGCTGAGCACGTTGTTGGCGCTGAGCATGAGCACGCGCGCCTCGGCCTGGGCCTCGGCGGACAGCGGCAGGTGGACTGCCATCTGGTCACCGTCGAAGTCGGCGTTGAAGGCGGTGCACACCAGCGGGTGCAGACGGATGGCCTTGCCCTCGACGAGGACGGGCTCGAACGCCTGGATGCCGAGACGGTGCAGCGTCGGCGCACGGTTCAGCATCACCGGGTGCTCCTTGATGACGTCCTCGAGGACGTCCCACACCTGGGGGCGACGACGCTCGACCATGCGCTTGGCCGACTTGATGTTCTGGGCCAGCTCGGCATCGACGAGACGCTTCATGACGAACGGCTTGAACAGCTCGAGCGCCATGATCTTCGGGAGACCGCACTGGTGGAACTTCAGGGTCGGGCCGACCACGATGACCGAACGGCCCGAGTAGTCGACGCGCTTGCCGAGCAGGTTCTGACGGAACCGGCCCTGCTTGCCCTTGAGCATGTCGGACAGCGACTTGAGCGGGCGGTTACCGGGACCGGTGACCGGGCGACCACGACGCCCGTTGTCGAACAGCGCGTCGACGGCCTCCTGGAGCATCCGCTTCTCGTTGTTGACGATGATCTCCGGCGCACCCAGATCAAGCAGGCGCTTGAGCCGGTTGTTGCGGTTGATCACACGACGGTAGAGGTCGTTGAGGTCGGAGGTCGCGAAGCGGCCACCGTCGAGCTGGACCATCGGGCGCAGTTCCGGCGGGATCACCGGGACGACGTCGAGGATCATGGCGCGAGGATCGTTGATCCGACGGCCGTGCTCGTCGCGTCGGTTGAAGGCCGCGACGATCTTGAGCCGCTTGATGGCCTTCTGCTTGCGCTGCGCGGACAGACCCTTCACGCCTTCCGGCGGATCGATCTGCGCCCGCAGGCGAACCTCTTCGTCGTCGAAGTCGAGGTGCTCGACCAGACGGGCGATCGCGTCGGCACCCATGCCGCCGACGAAGTAGTCGCCCCAGCGGTCGACGAGCTCGCGCCACAGCATCTCGTCTTCGATGATCTGACGACCGAACAGGCTCTTGAACTCGTCCCAGGCCCGATCGAGGATCTCGGTCTCGAACTCGAACTGCTCGCGGATCTCGGCCAGGTCCTTGTCGGCCTGGCGGCGAGCCGCCTTCAGCTCGGTCTCCTTGGCCTTGTCCTTTTCGAGCGCGGCGAGTTCCTTCTCGAGGTCCTCGGTGCGACGCTCGAGGTCGAGCTCCATGTCCTTGTCGATCGCTTCGCGCTCACCGACGACCTCGGCCTCCAGGGAGGCGAGATCGCCGTCGCGGCGCTCTTCGTCGACGGACACGACCAGGTTGGCCGCGAAGTAGATGACCTTCTCGAGCTGCTTCGCCTTGAGCTCCTCCTTGGGCTCGGTGCCCATGAGGAGGTAGGCCAGCCACGAGCGGGTGCCGCGCAGGTACCAGATGTGGACGGCCGGGGCGGCGAGCTCGATGTGGCCCATCCGCTCACGGCGCACCTTCGAGCGCGTGACTTCCACACCACAGCGCTCGCAGATGATGCCCTTGAACCGGACACGCTTGTACTTGCCACAGGCGCACTCCCAGTCCTTCGTCGGACCGAAGATCTTCTCGCAGAAGAGTCCGTCCTTCTCGGGCTTGAGTGTGCGGTAGTTGATGGTCTCCGGCTTCTTGACCTCGCCGTTCGACCACATGCGGATGGAATCCGCAGTGGCGAGACCGATCTTCAGGTTGGAGAAATCATTGACGTCGAGCATGTTGTTACTCCCTCGTCTTCCCGGGCTCAGCCGCGCGCCGCACGAGCGGCGGCACGGGCTGCGTCTTCTTCATCTGATCCACGCTCAGGTCGCTGGAGATCGATCCCCAGCTCCTCGACCGTGCGGAAGGTCTCTTCATCGAGTTCACGCATCTCGATTTCCTGACCGTCCTTCGAGAGCACCTCGACGTTGATGCACAACGCCTGCATTTCCTTGATGAGCACCTTAAAGGACTCGGGAATGCCGGGCTCCGGAATGTTCTCGCCCTTGACGATCGCCTCGTAGACCTTCACTCGGCCGAGGACGTCGTCGGACTTGATGGTGAGCAGCTCCTGCAAGCAGTACGCCGCGCCGTAGGCCTCGAGGGCCCACACCTCCATCTCGCCGAAACGCTGACCGCCGAACTGGGCCTTACCACCGAGCGGCTGCTGGGTGATCATGCTGTACGGACCGGTCGAACGGGCGTGGATCTTGTCGTCGACCAGGTGGGCCAGCTTCAAGATGTAGACGTAGCCCGTCATGATCGGGTTGTCGTACGGCTCGCCGGTCCGCCCGTTGTAGAGCATCTGCTTGCCGTCGGTACCGATCAGGCGGGTCTCGCCGTCGTGGCTCTCCGCGTTGAGGTTCTCGAGGATGTCGACGATGACGGGCTTGTCACCGGCGAGCTCCTTCTCGTCCCACTTCGCACCGTCGAACACCGGCGTCGCGATGAACGCAGACGGCTTGGTGGTCGGGCGGGTCTTGCGCTCGGTGCCTCGCACCGGGTCGTCGCCCACCTGTTCGCCGTCGATGTTCCAGCCCCAGCGAGCGGCGTAACCGAGGTGCGCTTCGAGCACCTGGCCGACGTTCATACGGGACGGAACGCCCAACGGGTTCAGGATGATGTCGACCTGCTGGCCGTCGGCGTTGAACGGCATGTCCTCGATCGGAAGGATCTTGGAGATGACGCCCTTGTTGCCGTGGCGGCCGGCGAGCTTGTCGCCCACGCTGATCTTGCGCTTCTGAGCGACGTAGACCCGGACGAGCTGGTTGACCCCAGGGGGCAGCTCGTGGGAGTCGTCGCGGTTGAAGACCTTGACGTCGATGACCTTGCCGGTCTCGCCGTGCGGAACCTTCAGCGAGGTGTCGCGCACCTCACGGGCCTTCTCGCCGAAGATGGCGCGCAGGAGGCGCTCTTCGGGGGTCAGCTCGGTCTCGCCCTTCGGCGTGACCTTGCCGACGAGGACATCGCCCGGACCGACTTCGGCGCCGACGCGGATGATGCCGCGCTCGTCGAGGTCGGCGAGGATTTCCTCGCTGAGGTTCGGAATGTCTCCGGTGATCTCTTCGGGGCCGAGCTTCGTGTCGCGGGCATCGATCTCGTGCTCATGGATGTGGACCGACGTGAGCACGTCGTCCTTCACCAAGCGCTCGGAGAGGATGATCGCGTCCTCGAAGTTGTAGCCCTCCCACGGCATGAAGGCGACGAGCAGGTTCTTGCCGAGTGCCAGCTCGCCGTTGTCCGTGGACGGACCGTCGGCGAGCAGCTGACCCTTCTTGACCTTGTCGCCCACGGCAACGCGGGGCTTCTGGGAGATGCAGGAATCCTGGTTGGACCGCTCGAAGCGCTTCAGCCGGATGGTCTGCTGACCCAGCTTGTTGTAGTCCATGACCATGTGGTCACCGTCGAGTTCGACCACGGTGCCGGCGTCCTCGGCGAGCACCATGTCGGCGGCGTCGGTGGCGCAGCGGCGCTCGATGCCCGTACCGATGTAGGGGGCCTCGGCCCGCACCAGCGGCACAGCCTGGCGCTGCATGTTGGCGCCCATGAGCGCACGGTTGGCATCGTCGTGCTCGAGGAACGGAATCAGCGCCGTCGCGACCGAGATGATCTGCTTCGGCGAGACGTCCATCATCTGGACTTCCTCCGGCGGCACCGAGGAGATCTCGGTGGTGGCGCCGAAGAACACTTCCTGCTCGAGCTGAAGGCGCAGGTCCTGGAGCGACGCTGCCTGCGGCGAGCGACGGACGAGCACACGGTCGTTGAGGAAGTTGCCCTTCGCGTCGATCGGCGCGTTGGCCTGGGCGACGACGTAGTCCTCTTCCTCATCCGCCGTCAGGTAGACGATCTCGTCGGAGACGCGACCCTTCTTGACGACGCGGTACGGCGTCTCGATGAAGCCGAACGGGTTGACCCGGGCGAACGACGCCAGGCCACCGATCAAGCCGATGTTCGGACCCTCAGGCGTCTCGATCGGGCACATGCGGCCGTAGTGCGAGAAGTGGACGTCGCGCACTTCGAAGCCGGCCCGCTCACGGGACAGACCACCCGGGCCGAGCGCCGAGAGGCGACGACGGTGGGTGAGACCCGACAGCGGGTTGACCTGATCCATGAACTGCGACAGCTGGGAAGTTCCGAAGAACTCCTTGATGGCCGCAACCACGGGACGGATGTTGATCAGCGTCTGCGGGGTGATGGCCTCGACGTCCTGGGTGGTCATGCGCTCCCGCACGACCCGCTCCATACGGCTGAGACCGATACGCACCTGGTTCTGGATCAGCTCGCCGACGCTGCGGATGCGGCGGTTGGCGAAGTGGTCCTGATCGTCGAGGCGGTAGCCCGGCTCACCCTTCGCGAGGTTGAGCAGATAGGTGATGGCAGCGAGCATCTCGGCCTGTGCCAGCACCGACTGATCCTCTTCGGGACGCTCGAGGTCGAGCTTGAACTGCTTCTGCAGGAAGTCGAGCTCGGGGCCGAGCTTGCGGTTGAGCTTGTAGCGACCGACCCGGCTGAGGTCATAGCGGCGCGGCTCGAAGAACGCGTTGCGGAAGTACACACGAGCGGATTCGACCGTGGGCGGCTCGCCCGGACGGGCCCGCTTGTAGATCTCGAGCAGGGACTCTTCCTGCGTCGGTGCTGTTTCCTTGTCCTTCTCCCACTGCCCCTCGAGGAAGTCGAAGTAGTTGACGAACTTGTCGAGGAACCCCGGCTCGTTCTCCTCGTCGTAGCCGAGGGCGCGGAGAAGGGTGAACAGCGAGATGCGACGCTTGCGAGCGACGCGGGCGCCGGCGGTGACGTCCTTGCCCGGCTTCTGCTCGACGTCGAACTCGATCCACTCACCGCGGTAGGGGTGGACAGTGCCGGTGACGAGCTGGTGCTTGCTCAGGTTACGAAGACGGAAGCGCTCACCCGGCTGGAAGATGACGCCCGGCGAACGGACGAGCTGGGACACGACGACGCGCTCGGTGCCGTTGATGATGAAGGTGCCCTTGTCGGTCATCATCGGGAAATCCCCCATGAAGACCGTCTGCTCCTTGATCTCGCCGGTGTTGGCGTTCATGAAGCGAGCGCGCACGAAGATCGGCGCGCTGTACGTCATGTCCTTCTCTTTGCACTCCTCGACCGTGAACTTCGGCGGCGGACGCAAGTCCTCGTCGTTCGGGTCGAATTCGAGCTCGAGCTGCAGTGTCTCGGTGAAGTCCTTGATCGGGCTGATGTCTCGGAAGGTCTGGGCAAGACCTTCGTCGAGCAGCCACTTGAAAGACTCACGCTGTACAGCGATGAGGTCGGGGAGTTCGAGAACCTCTGGGAGATTTCCGAACGAATAGCGTTCGCGATGTGCGGCGCGTGTAGTCACCTTGGCTCCAAAGTTGGCCGTGGAAGAGGACGACAACCGGCCGTCCGGGCGCGATGAACCGAAACCCAGGGATCCGGAACAGGCGCGAGGACGACCACGTTGCCTTGCACGCTAGTGGTTCCGCACTACTGCGGCAACTTCCAGGCAACCAGAAGCAACACCTGCCCAAATCGGGGCGGTGCGACTCCGGGCCGGACGAGCCGGTCGGGATTGCGCGAACGGTAAAGGAACCTGGACGCCAGGTCAAGGAACGTTGGCGAAGCGCAACCCGATCGTCACGCCCTCGGGAGCGGCCCGGGCGAGGAGTCAGGCCCGTGATCGCTCTGCAACCCGGCCGTCAGACGTGCGTCGTGTGGGGTGCAGTCGCCGAGCTGTGCGGTACCGTCGGCGGACGGGCGTCAGTCCACTCGGAGGGCAAGCCGGGCGCGGCTTGCGGTGTCGTCGCCCACACCGATGCTGCGCAGGTACGTCTCGTGGTTGCCCCAGCGATCCTTCATGCCGTCGAGCGTCTTGCGCATCGCTGGCCTCGGGGATCCCCACATCGCGTGGAAGTCGTCGGGGTCGAAGCCGGCCTTGCGGATCTGCTCCGCGAACCAGCTCGTGCCGTCGCTGGCATGGGCGCGGTACTGCGCCGAGATTTCGTAGTCGTCGAGGATGTGGGCGTCCGCGACGCCCGCCAGCGCGAGCATCGCCATGGCGGTGATCCCGGTGCGGTCCTTCCCCGCGGTGCAGTGGAACAGGATCGTCTCACCGGCAGCGACTGTGCCGATCATCGTTGCCAGGTACTCGGGGAACCCCTCGAGCATCCGCAGGTACCCAGCGGCCATGTCGTCCTCGTCGAACTTGGGCAGCTCACCGTCGATGATCCGCTCGAGCATCGATCGCTGCTGGGCCACATCGCTCGACATCGGCAGGTGCACGTGCGCGACCCCAACGGGAAGACGATCCGGCTGGTGTTCGACCTCACCGTCGCTGCGAAGATCGAACACCGTCGTGATCCCGAGCTGCTCGATCACGGCGTGATCCGCGTCCGTGAGACCGTGGAGTCCGTCGCTTCGAAACACCCTTCCCCAGCGGGTCCATGACCCGTCGGCCGTCGGATAGCCGCCGATGTCGCGGAGGTTCGACGGCCCGTCGAGCCTCAGCCGACGTTCGGAGGCGACGACGAAGCCCTGGCCGGGCTCGAAAAGGTGGATATAGCGCGGCCGCTCTTCGGCCGACGACCTGTGGCGGCCGGGAGCGTCCGGCGCCGAGACATCGGTCCCAGGATCATCAGGTGAGTCGGAGACGAAGACCGACATCTCAGCGGACCCGCCCCGCCAGGAGATGTGCAGCTCGCCGTCGACTTCAAGGACATGTACATGGGATATCGGGTCGGCCACGGACGCACCATAACGGGGGCCAACGCTCTCGATCGGCGGCGTTTCAGGGCAAACGCGAAACCGCACCGGCCCGAAGGCCGGTGCGGTTTCGACTTCAGACCCCGTGCGGGGAATGAACTACTGGAGTTCGACGGAACCGCCGGCGGCCTCGAGGGCCTCCTTAGCCTTGTTCGCGTCGTCCTTCGAAGCGCCTTCCAGGATCGGCTTCGGGGCGCCGTCGACAAGCTCCTTGGCCTCCTTGAGACCGAGAGACGTCAGACCGCGCACCTCCTTGATGACCTGGATCTTCTTGTCGCCAGCGCTGGTGAGAACGACGTCGAACGAGTCCTTCTCTTCCTCAACGGCAGCATCGCCACCGCCGCCAGCGGGGGCAGCAGCGGCCACGGGGGCTGCAGCGGTGACGCCGAACTTCTCTTCGAAGTCCGACAGCAGTTCACTCAGCTCAAGGACGCTCATGGCGCCGATCGAGTCGAGAATCTCTTCCTTGGTTGCCATGATCAGGCCTCCTCTGTGTCATCAGCAGCCTCGGTGGCTGCCTCTTCTGTGGCTTCGGCCTGATCGGCCTCACCAGATTCTGTGTCTGTGTCTTCTGCAGCGGCCTCGGCCTCTGCGGGTGCGTCAGCCTCTTCGGCCTCGGCAGATTCGTCGGCAGGTGCCTCGGCTTCTGCGGGAGCCTCGTCGGCGACGGGGGCCGGCGCATCGCCGCCGCCACCCTGCTCGATGAGCGCCTGCAGCCCGTATGCGAAGTCGCGAGGGACCGCAGCGAGCAGTCCGGCGAACTTGGCCATGGGGGCCTGGAACGCACCAGCCAGCTGAGCGAGCAGCACGTCGCGAGACGGCAGTTCGGCCAGGGCCTTCAGGTCCTCGGCGCTGAGCAGCTGGTCATCGAGCAGACCACCCTTGATCACCAGTGCGTCGTTGGTCTTGGCGAAGTCCTTGAGGGCCTTCGCCACGGCCGCGACGTCACCGGCAGTCCCGTCGGCCTTCTCGCCCACGAATGCGATCGCAGTCGGGCCAGTGAGCAGATCATCGATGTCGAGCCCCACGTCCTGTGCAGCAAGACGCACGAGCGTGTTCTTGTAGATCTTGTACTCGCCACCTGCATCACGAAGCGCTCGCCGCAACTCGGCAATGGAGCGCACGTCGAGGCCTCGGTACTCGGTCAGCATCGCGCCGTCGGCTTCGGTGAACTTCTTCTTCACCTCGTCGACTACCGCAACCTTCTCTGGTCTCGGGTCTCCCATGTTTGTCACCTCCTGAATGAATCTCGTTGAAATAGAAGCGGGCGCCCACCGAATCGGTGAACGCCCGGACATCGCACAGCATCGCTGTGGGAATCAGGAGGTTCTCCTCGTCCGGCGAGCCTGCTGGCTCATTGGTGCTTCCCGTGAAGCGCACCGGATGTCTTCGGTGAACGGCAACGCCTTCGGCGTTGCCCTAGTCAATTGTATGGAATAAGGGTATGCGACCGCGGCTGAGAATACTCAGCTGCCGACCGCGGTGTCGATCTGGAACGGGTCGACGCGCACGCCGGGGCCCATCGTGGTGCTGATGACGACCTTGCGGACGTAGTTTCCCTTGGCCGAGGCGGGCCGGGCTCGCTCGATCTCGCTCATGAGCGCCCGCAGATTGAGCAGCAGGGCTGCTTCGTCGAACGACGCCTTGCCGATCGGCACGTGGACGTTGGCAAAGCGGTCGGTGCGGTACTCCACCATGCCGCCCTTGAACTCACCGATGGCCTTGGCAACGTCGGGGGTGACGGTGCCGGTCTTCGGGTTCGGCATCAGACCGCGGGGGCCGAGCACACGACCGAGCTTGCCGACGGTGGGCATCATGTCGGGCGTCGCGATCGCGAGATCGAAGTCCGTCATGCCCTTCTCGACTTCGGCGGCGAGATCGTCGCCACCGACATGATCGGCGCCGGCGTCACGGGCAGCCTGTGCGGCTTCGCCCTGGGCGAAGACGGCGATGCGCACGTCCTTGCCGGTGCCGGACGGGAGCGCGACGGTGGACCGAATCATCTGATCGGCCTTGCGAGGGTCGACCCCGAGGCGGATCACGATGTCGACGGTCTCGTCGAACTTCTTCGTGCCGAACGACTTGAGGATGGCGACAGCGTCCTCATCGGAGTGCAACGCATCCCGGTCGTACTTCTGTGCGTTGTCCTTGTACTGCTTGCTCTGCGCCATGTTGGCTCCCTCTGGTTACTGCCGCCCGGCGAGGTCCTCCGGGTCGAGCAGGTGGGTGAACTTCACCCCAGTTGAAAGATGGGGTCCGACCCCCCTTTCAACCTCGAACAACTAGTTGACTTCGATGCCCATCGAACGGGCGGTGCCGGCGACCTGAAGCTTGGCGGCGTCCATGTCGTTGGCGTTCAGGTCGGGCATCTTGATCTCGGCGATCTCCGTGACCTGTGCGTCGCTGATCGAACCGGCGGTCTCGCGACCGGGGTTGTTGGCGGCGAGATCGAGGCCGGCGGCCTTCTTGATCAGGAAGGCGGTCGGCGGGGTCTTGAGGATGAACGAGAACGAACGATCTTCGTAGATCGTGATCTCGGCCGGCACGACCTGGCCGCGCTGGTCTTCGGTCCGAGCGTTGTAGTCCTTGCAGAAATCCATGATCGCGACACCGTGCGGACCGAGCGCAGTGCCGACTGGCGGCGCAGGCGAAGCCTGACCGGCCGGGATCTGGATCTTGACGACAGCAGTGACCTGCTTCTTGGCCATAAGAGTTCCTACGAAGAAATGCGGACAGATAAGTCTGGAGCGGTAACCCCCGCGCGACAACCTGCGTGGGTGGACATTCCAATCAGTTCGAAGCGCTCTGCGCTTCGAACGAAATTACAGCCGAGCGACCTGGGCGAACTCGAGCTCCACCGGGGTCTCGCGGCCGAAGATGTTGACGAGCACCTTGACCTTGAGCTGGTCCTCGTTGATCTCGATGATCTCGCCGGAGAAATCGGCGAACGGGCCTTCCTTGACCCGGACGGTTTCGCCCATGTCGAACTCGAACATCGGCTTGGCGCGCTTGGTCTGCTCTTGCGTGAGATCCGCCTCGACGCCGAGGAAGTTCTCGACGTCCTTGCGGCGCATCGGCGAGGGCTTGCCCCCCTGGTTCACGAAGCCGGTGACGCCAGGCGTGTTGCGGATGACGTACCAGGCATCGTCGTCGAGCGAGGTGCGGCACAGGAGGTAGCCGGGGAAGAGCTTCTTCTCCGTCATCACCTTCTTGCCGTTCTTGAACTCGGGGATCTCACGGGTGGGGATGACCACCTCGTAGATGCGCTCCTCCATGTTCATGGACGCGATGCGAGCTTCGAGGTTCTGCTTGACCTTCTTCTCGTAGCCCGACTGTGTGTGGAGCACGAACCAACGACCAGGACGGTCGTAGGGGGAGACGTAGGCCTCGACCTCTTCTTCGGCGAGGAGCTCGTCCTCGTCGAGCAGCACGTCGGCTTCTGTCGCGGCGGCGTTGGGCTGGGCGGATGCACCCGTCCACTCGTTGGCGAGACCGGCACCGATGGGCGTGGACGCTGGCGGGGCGTCGGCAGACGCCTCCTCGGCATCCGCGTCGTCGGCTACCTCGGCCGCCACTTCCTCGGCGGTGTCGTCGTCGGCTGCGTCGGTCGCTTCGGTATCGTCGGTCATCTCTTCGTTTTCGTCAGTCATGGTTGCTCAGTTCTCGAACAGATCGAGGATGAGGGTGGAAAAGACCCAGTCGAGTCCGTAGATGATCGCGCCGAGCACCACGATGGTGACGAGCACGACGATCGAATAGTTGACGGTCTCCGATCGAGACGGCCATGCGACCTTGCGTAGCTCGCCGCGCACCTCGCGCAGGAACTGCAGCGGGCCTGTCCGCTCCTGTGACGCGGCCTGTTGCGGCTGGCGACGAGAGCGTACGGGCTCGCCGTCCGCGTCGACTTCGCCCTGCTTCTGAAGCATTCGCTTCTGCTGTCGGTTCATCGACATTAGGAAGATCCTTGGTTGGTCTTGCAGGGGCGACAGGACTTGAACCTGCAACCTTCGGTTTTGGAGACCGATGCTCTACCAATTGAGCCACGCCCCTCGGCGCGGGCCAAGGTTACCACTGGCCCCTGGAATATCGCCCCCCGGGTTTCGGCGGAATTCAGACCGCGAGACGAGTGTTGCGACGGCCTCGCGTGGCGAGCGCGATGACACCGGCTGCGGCGGCCAGGCCGCCCACGGCTGCGGCTGCGGCTGCGTAGCCCGGCACTCGCCGAGCGCTGCGGCCGTCGGCATCGTCGAGCGCAACCAGAATCTCGTGTTCGAGCGTGACGTCGACGAGGGCAGGGGCCGAGGCGAGTGCTCGCATCGAGCGGCGAAGACGTCGAAAGTTGGCCAGCTCAGCCTGGCACCGGAGACACTCGGCGACGTGGGCCCGAGCCGGCCCGGACAGCACGGCATCGTCGCCCGCGCCAAGGTCCTCGGTGAGTCCGTGGCAGTCGGTGATTGTGGAGTCAGATCGCATGGAGTTCCTCCCCGGGAAGCGGGAACACCCGTTCACGTAGTCGGCGGCGGGCGCGGTGCAGACGGACTTTCGCGGCGCTCACCGAGATGCCGAGTTCCTCGGCGATGGCCTCATGCGGGAGGTCGTAGACGTCTCGAAGGACGACGACGGCGCGCAATCGCGGCGGAAGGTCGCTGATCGCCTGATCGAGTTCGTCGCGCAGCCCCGCGACGTCTGCCTGGATCGCGGGATCGAAGTCGGGTCGGAGTTCGGCGACGGAGGACTCGTCGGGAAGTTCCTCATGGCGGTGCCGTTTGCGCTTCGTGGTGGTGGTCGACGCACAGTTCGCGACGATCCGATACAGCCACGTGCTGAACTGCGCGTCGCCCCGGAAACGATCGAGATTGCGGTACGCACGGAGGTAGGCGTCTTGCACCACGTCTCTCGCATCCTCCTCGTCGCTCGTCAATCGCAACGCCAGACCAAACGCATCTCGATGGGTCCGGCGCACCAACTCGTCGAACGCTTCGCGTTCGCCGTCGACTGCCCGTTGGACGAGTTCGTCCATCGCGGCGTCGTGCAGGTTGGACCCGCCAGAACCGCCAGGGTTACGTGACGGATCGGTGACGATCCGAAGACGGCGAGGTTCGACCATGGCCTCCATTCTGCCCGCTCCTGCCCAAAGACGCGGCACGCGACCGATTGACGAGGGCATTCTGTTACGGGAATCCAATCTCCCGAGCGGGACGGGCCGCGTGACAGAAGACGATCAGAGCCAAGACCCGGCGGCCCCTCAGACCGCTTCGCACAACCCGACCGCGGCGATCGCCATTCTCCTCGTTGCAGTCATCGCCTTGTTCGGCGTTCAGGAATGGGTGACGACGACGTGGGGCGAGCCCTATCCCGGACTCGTGATGCCATCATTCACCGGCCCGACCGGCGACCCCATCACACGCCGGATTGCGACCATCGAAGTGGAGTTCGTCAACGGCGAAACGGCGGCAATCACCGAACGAAACCTGGTCGGCCATGGCGACGCCCGGCCCACCGATGTCGTGCAGTCCCGCTACTGGCACGACATCGAGCGAGTCGGGTCGCAGGAGTTCGTGCCGGCGAGCGAGGAGACGATCGAGCTCGCGCGTGCTCGAATGCCTCGCCTGTTTCCCGGCCGAATCGTCGTCGAGCTCCGGGTCACCTGGACCCGAGAGAGTGTCGAGCCCGACGGCACGCGTCTTCCCCTGAACTGATCCGGGTCGTCCGTGTCGGGTTCTGAGACGACGGGGCGCTTTGCTCGATGGGCGTTCGAGGAGTACGCCCCGCGAGAACTCGACCTCGCCATCTTTCGCATCATCTATGCCGCCTACGGGCTGCTCATCGCCCTCCCCAATCTCGACCGAGTGGCAGACTTCGGTGACGTCGACTTCCGCCCGCCGCCGGGGCCAATGCGGCTGCTCGAGACGTGGCCGACATCCAACGTGATGACCGTCCTGGAACTGGTGCTCGCAGTCGGTCTGGGGCTGCTTCTGATCGGCTGGCGCACGAGTTGGGTCTCTCCACTCACCACGGTCGCCTGGCTGGCCGCGTTGAGCGTGCTCTTCTCGACGGGCAAGATCGCCCACGCACACGCCGTGTTCACACTGATCCCACTGTTCCTGGGCCCCGCCGGGTGGGGAAACCGGCTCTCCGTCGATGCACGGCGGGATCGCTCGGGACCAGTTCGGGCCTGGCCCCTCGCCTTGTTGGCCACGACCGTCGCGCTGATGCTCTTCACGGCAGCCCGCCCCAAGATCGAAGCCGGCTGGCTCAACACCGACGCGCCGGCTGTGCGGCGCATCTTCATCGACCGCGTCTTCCTGCGCGAGCGGGCCTCCCCAACGGCGGAGTGGATGCTGGACAACATCATCAGCGGCCTGCTCTGGGAGATCATCGACTGGGCGACCATCTCGCTCGAACTCGGACTCGTCGTTCTCGTCTTGCGGCGTCGATGGTGGATGGCCGGCCTTGCCTTCGCCACCGCGTTCCACACCAGCATTCATGCGCTGCTCGACATCGATTTCGCCGCCCAGGTCGTTGCCTACGGTGCGTTCGTCCGCTGGGGAGGCTTCATCCCGGCGAGCCGAACTCCAGCGACGACGCCGCGGTGGCAGTCCACCCGGCGCGTTCTCGACAACGATGCGGTGGCGTTGGCCATCGGCGGACTGATCGGGTGGATGGCAGTCACGCGAGCCGACAGCACCGACGTCGCGCTGGGCTCGTTGGCGTGGGGCCAGCACGAGTGGATCAACTCGGCCGTCCTGTACGTCGCGGCCACGCTCGCGATGGCGTGGATGCTCGGGCGGACGCTCCAGCGGCGAAAATCCGACGAGGCCACGGCCGTTCCGCCGGATGGCCGCTGAGACCGTCGCAAGGGACGGATTCAGAGGAGTCCGCCGCATGGCGGCGAAATACAGTAGCGACGGACAGATTCGAACTGTCGGCCTCTCGATTATGAGTCGAGCGCTCTCACCAACTGAGCTACGTCGCCGCCTGCGGACCGGCGAACCGATCCAACGAGCTCCCTGTCAGAATTGAACTGACGACCTTCTCCTTACCATGGAGACGCTCTGCCGACTGAGCTAAGGGAGCAGCCCTCCCGCACGCGAGAGGCGTCGGCAATGATGCCACGGCGCCGAACCGTCACCAACCCGCTTTGTCAGATGCAGCGGGTGTCTGACCCCAGATGTAGCGGGGAAAGAGGACCATGGTCCCGTTGTCCCATCAATGTGGGTCCTTTGGCTCAAGTTCCCGCGGAAATGAGCCGTAGGGACCACATGCGATTCGACCGGCTTGTCATTGAGGCTGACGAGAATACGTTCTCGTTGGAATTCCATCCCCGTCTGACCGTCATCGGCGGCGTCGGACGGCTCGAGCGAGAGGGGCTCATCACTGAGCTCGTCGGTTCGCTGAGTTCGAGCCGTGCCGGCGTCCATGCCGAGATCGTGGCGGACAACGGCAACCGCTTAGCCGTGCTCCGTCCCTTCGGGGCGCAGGCCCGCGTCATCGACGTCGAGGCGTCGGCCGATGTGAGCGCCCGTTTCGCGGACGACGACGGTCAGATCGACCTTCTCTCTGTCGCCGGAATGGACACACGGGCTGCCAAGCGACAGCTGCGGCTCACGTCCACGGATCTCACGACCAGCACGCACCACGACCAGATCATTCGCCGGCTCGCCTGCGTCGACGCCGAGGAACTCTGGGGGCTCGCCAATCGCGTCAAGGCTGCGCAGGCCGTGCTCGACGAAGAGGCTGACGCCACCGGCTCCGCCCCGGAGGACGCTGCCGTCGTCGCCCGCATCGAGGAACGCCATGCTCGTTTCGAGGAGGCCCAGTCCCGCGCGGAGAGGTTCCGCAAGGTCTCGTTCTTCGGGGGCGCCGCCGCGATCTTGGCCATTCCGTCCGTGATGTGGATCAGCCAGACCATCGCGATGGCGCTCGTCATCATCGCCGCACTCGTCACCGCCCTCTCCTTCATGCAGAACCAGCGCATGGAATGGGCTCGCAAGGCTGAAGAGGCAGCGCTCGCCGAAGCCGGAGCGCAGTCGTACCTCGGGTTCCATCTGCAGCGGGTCAACGGGCTTCTCGACAGCCAGGCCTCACGGCAGCGCCTGGTCGAGGCCAGTGCCGAACACGAGACCGCGATGAGTGCCTGGTTCGCGACCGCCGGCGACATCGTCGTCGAGTGGGCCGAGGAGCATCGCGAGGAGATCGAGGAAGCCGCACGTCGCTCGAAGGACGTCGACGCGATGAACACCGGCCCCCTCCCGATCGACACCGAGAACGACGAAGTCGCAGCTCACGCTCACGCCCTCATCCAGCGCCTCGAGCAGGTCCGCGGGATCGGCCCGGCCGGTGAGAACCTCCCGCTCGTGCTCGACGACTCGCTCAATGGCCTCGACGCCGAGCTCAAGGCTCCGCTCCTGGAGATGCTCGTACGAGCAAGCGAGTCGCAGCAGATCGTCTTCGTGACCGAGGACGTCGACGTCACCGAGTGGGCCCGAGTCGAAGCCATCACCGGCGACCTCTCGATCCTCGAGCCGACAGCCGGCGACGTCGACACCGAAGGCGAACTGGACGTCGCTGCGCACGAAGCCACCATCAACGTCGCCTGATCCCCCTTCCTCTCTGACCCTCAGCCGGGGGTCAGTGGTGGCGAGCCGCGACTCGCCAGTCGCATGCTTCGGTGCCACGCCCCCTCAACGAGCGTGGCATCGTCGCGTATGGACGCAGACACCCTCACGACCTCCGTCGACGGACCCATCGGCCGCCTGACGCTCAACCGGCCGGACAAGCTCAACCCGTTGTCCACCCAGTGCCTCGACGAGCTCGCGGCCGCCGCCGGATGGTTCGACGACCAGCCTGACGTCCGCGTAGTCATCGTGACCGGCGCGGGCCGGGCCTTCTCCGCCGGCGCCGATCTCGCCGGCTTTGGTGGACACGGCGGCGGGGGGCAGGGAGGTAGCGCGGGCAGCGAGACCCGCTCGCCGCGTGACGCCGTGGATGCCGGGCGTGTGATGGTCGAGTCGATCGAACGCATGCGGGCAGTCACGATCGCCGCTATCCACGGCCACTGCATCGGGGGTGGTGTCCTGCTGGCCATGGCTTGCGATCTTCGCGTTGCCGCCGAGTCCACCAACTTCGTCATCCCCGAGGTGGACCTCGGCATCCCGCTCACCTGGGGTGGCATTCCCCGGCTCGTCCGCGAGATCGGAGCCCCGGCGACCCGTGACCTCGTCCTCTCGTGTCGACCCTTCACCGCGACCGAGGCTCACGAGCGAGGGATCGCCAACCGCATGGTGGCCGACGAAGACCTCAACGCCGAGGTGGAGACGCTCGCCGCGCTGCTCGCCGGGAAGTCCGCCTACACACTCCACGCCACGCTCGACGCGGTGGATGCCGCGGCAGAGGCGCTCGTTCCGACCAACGGCGCCTGGAGCGATGCGGACCAATGGATCACCGCGATGCGCGACCCGGAGAGTCGCGACGTCGCCGCTCGCTATCTCGCCGAACGCGGCCGCTAGCGGACCGGGCCAGACTGCACGCGTGTCTAAGCCGAAGGTCGTGCGTCGCGCCGTCGTCGCGGCGTTTCTTGTCTACGTCGTGTTCGGCCTTCCCGACGGCGTGTTCGGACCGATCTGGCCGAATCTCCGTAATGACTTCGGACGAAGTGACAGCAGCCTCGGCCTGCTGAGCCTCGCGATCGCGATCGGCTACGGGCTCGGAAGCCTTGCGTCGAGCCGCGTGACCGAGCTGGTCGGACTGCACCGGGTGCTGACCACCGCGATGGCCGCTGCAACCGCCGCTCTGTCGATCATCGCGGCGGCGCCGGAGTTCGCGGTGGTCATGGTCGGCTACACACTGCTCGGCGCCGGATGGGGATTCGCCGATGCCGCACTGAACGCGTGGGTCGCGCTCACGGCGGGCCCCCGCACCATGGGAATGCTCCACGGCTCGTACGGCATCGGCGCGTTCGCCGGGCCCTTGCTCGCAACACTGTTCGTGGCGGACGGCATGGCGTGGCGGGGGCCGCTCGTGGCGTGTGCGCTGTTCACCGGGGCGACCGTCCTGGCGCTGATCGCCACCCGGAGGGGGTTCGGGGCGGCGGAGACACGCCCGGAGATCGCCGGGAGCGGCGAACCGGCAACCGCCCGGCGAGCGTTGATCCTGCTGATCGTCTGGTTCGCGATCTACGTCGGGATCGAAGTCGCGATCGGTTCCTGGGCCTACACACTGCTCGTCGAGGGACGAGGCCGGTCGGAGGAGTACGCGGGCGCGCTCACGGCCGCGTACTGGGGCGGGCTGATGGCCGGCCGCTTCGTGCTCGCGGTCGTCGGCCATCGCCTCCATCCGGAACGCACGATTCGCCACATGACCGTCATCGCGATCGTCGCTGCCGCGCTCCTCTGGGCAGATCCCGGCGGTCACGGCGGCCTCATGCTTCCGGTTCTCGGCGCCGCGTGTTCCGTGATGTTCCCGGTCGCGATGGGTCGCACTGCTGTCTATGTCGGCGAAGCCCGCGCCGCCCGTGCAGTCGGGTATCAGATCGGCGGCACCACCATCGGCTTCACGTTGCTCCCCGCGCTCATCGGCGTGTTGGCCGATCGCCACGGCGTCGGCGTCAGTGCCCCGGTCTTTCTCCTTGCCCTCGGCGGGCTGGCCGCAGCCTGGTACGCCCTGGAGCGCACGGTGCGGCCAGCCACCATGGGGGGACTCAGCTCGACGTCAGCGTGATGTCGAGGAAGGAAGGCGGCCGACTTCTGAACTCGGGCGCTAGTCCAGCGGGGTCGTGAGCAGACCGGCGGCGGACGCCACGCCGGCACAGCGCTTGGCGTGCACGAGCTCGTCTCGATCCAGCCCGTGCGTCATGAAGCCCAGGGAGATTCCCGTGGACGGATCGGCGTAGGCGCGCTGGCCCTTCGCTCCCCCGTGTCCGAATGCGACAGGACCGACGCCGTGGCCATACCCCCGCATGAGCGCCTGACCATCGTCGCCCGACAGGGTGAACGCGTGCGTCCGGTTCGCCGCCGTTCCCATCCAGTCCGGGTGACGCTGACGCACCACCTCCAACGCATCCGTCTTCACCTCGTGCCGCAGCATCTCACCCTCGTCGTGCATGACCGCCTGATACCAGAGCGCCATCTCGGCCGCGCTGGCGATGCCACCGCCACCGGGATGGCCGACGGCGCGCACCTCCGCGACATTGAAACGCAGCAGGGCGTCGTCGGTCACTTCCGTGACCGGCATCGTCTCGATACCGAACCGGCTAGCCATTGCCTCCAGGTCCGGTGGGTCACCAACGCTGACGACGTCGGCGATGTTGCCCTGTTCATCTTCCGGGATCGCGAGCCAACGCGAACACCCGGCAGGTGCCATGACCCGCTCGGTGATGACGTCGGCATGGTGGCGTCCCGTCACCTCGGTGATGCAGTCGGCGAGCACCCAGTGCGCCGCGGATGCGTGGTACTCGAACGCCGTACCCGGCTCCCACGTCGTCCGCCAGCTCGCGTAGCGGCCGAGGCGCGCGTCGCGGTCGACGAACTCCTCGGGTCCGATCGGCGCGTGGGGGAAGCCGCCGGCGTGCAGCAGCACCTGCGACAAGGTGATCGCCTGCTTGCCGTTCGTGGAGAACGAGTCGAGCACGGAGCTCACCGGCGCGTCGAGATCCAGCAGACCCTCGGCGGCGAGTTCCATGACCGTCAGGCTCACCGTTGGCTTGATGGCCGAGTAGGTGTGGAGGCGAGCGTCGGTGGTCAGATCGCCGAAGGCCTCGAAGACCGCCACTTCGCCCTCGAAGCCGACCGCGACCTGACAGCCGGGGATTCGGCCCTCGTCGACCTCGCGACGACAGCGGTCGAGCAGTTTGGTGACGCGTTCCGGGACAAGAGTGCTCATGACGCCGGGACCGTATCGTCCTGCACCGCCGGCCGCCTGCCGGGCCACTCCACCAACTCCGGCCGCAGCGCTCGCGCGTCGCGGGCTCGAAGCACCGCCGCCCACACGCCGACGCCGTACGCCATGTCGTCCGCGAGCCGCAGGGCCACCGAACGCGGCAAGTCAGCGGGGCGTCGGCCTCGCCACCACTCGTAGGCCGCAGGCGCGACGAGGGCGACCGCGAGGGCCCGTCGAAGGCGACGCGAGAGTGCAGCCAACGGCACCGCGATCGGCCACCACACCCGCGACGTCGCTCGGGCGAGGCCGAGACCTGCGTGGAGGTTGCCCCAGCCCGCGATGCGGGCCGCCTCTCGAGGAGCATCGGACAGCCGCTCGAACTTCCGGGCGAGGGCCACGCCGGAGGCGGCGCCGATGGCGATGCCGGCGGCGGGCCGACCCAGCGCGATCGCACCCCATGCGGCGGCGCTCCAGCGCGAACATCGGGCCGGCGCGACGACCGCGCCGTGCCGTTCCGAGAGGGAGACGGCGGACGAGCCGTAGTGGATTCGTTGTCGAGCCATGCCGAGCCATGTCGACCGCGGATGATGCTCGACTTCGATCTCCGGCGCGTACCGGACCGTTCCGCCCGCTTCGACCAGACGCCACACGAGATCAACGTCTTCCCCGACCCGCAGGGCCGGGTCGAACCCG
The DNA here is from genome assembly GCA_029246685.1 of Acidimicrobiales bacterium. Lineage (GTDB taxonomy): Bacteria > Actinomycetota > Acidimicrobiia > Acidimicrobiales > Aldehydirespiratoraceae > JAJRXC01. The sequence goes on from JAQWMR010000016.1 coordinate 684,722, forward strand.
TCGACGGCCACCAACGCGGCCGCCCGAATCGCCAGGACGGCGCTGGGCACGTAGGCGACCTGACGGCGAGGGCCGACATTCGCCGGGTGGTCGCCGAGATCGAGGGACGACTGGACGCGCTCGTAACGCTCCCGCAGCGTGGGGCCGTCGACGCTGCGCACCCGGGGCGCGGCCGCCACGACGCGTTCGTCGGCGAAGTGAGCGCCGAGTGCCGGCCACCAGCTTTCGGGGAGGACCACATCCGAGTCGACGAAGCACACCAGCTCCGTCTCGACGGCCGCGAGTCCGCTCATACGTGCCTGACCAGGCCCGCCGTTCTCGTCGCGGCGCACCAGGGTGGCCCCGTACGCCTTCACGACCGCCGCAACGCCGTCTCGATCCGTCGACGCATCATCGACCACCACAACCGGCAGGTCGATGGTTCCAAGGAGTTCGTCGAGTCGTGCCACGTCGTCGTGAACGGGGACGATGATCGTCACGGCGGGTGCCATTGCCGGATCGAAGTGGGGGTGCAGCATCCCGGCGTCGAGGAGACGACCCGCAAGGCCCCGGGCGGACTTCACGTCGGCCAGGACCGCGCCATCGAGCCACGCGTCCACAACGGCTGCGCCGGCAGCCGAGAGCCGAATGATCCGCAACGGGGAACCGCCGATGAGGATCCGGCCGTCACCGATACGACGGAGCCCGACGTCGGCAGTGAGGTGCACTCCGCCGGGCGGGAGCCGGTCGGTCACGATTGCTCGTCGAGTTGGGCGACGAGCCCCTTCGGAGCGAGCTGGCGATAGGAGTCCTCGACGAGTTCCGCGATCTCGACGAAATCGGTGGTGTCGTCGAGCAACACGCCGACCCAGCCCTTGGACGCCGCGGCGCGAGGAAGGAAGAACGGGTGGCCCTCAGCGACGAGTGACTCCTGCTCGCCCGGTTCAGCCTTCACCGTGAGCGCATGGATGGTCGCCCAATCCGGGTCCTCGACGATTGCGAGGCTCGCGAAGATTCGCGACCGGATACGAAACGTCGGATGCCCCCAGGTGTCCTTCTCCCGAGCTTCGGGAAAAGCAAGGCACACCGCGCGGAGCCGGTCGACCACGGACGACATGCCCAGGACGGTAGCCGTGCCCGCGGCCTACGCTCTCGTGATGCACGACCTAGTGATCCGCAACGGCACGCTCATCGACGGTTCTGGCGCACCGGCGCGGCAGGGCGATGTTGCGATCGACGGCGAGCAGATCGTCGACATCGGTGACGCGGGCGCGGGTCGACGAGAGATCGACGCAGACGGCCGAGTCGTCACCCCCGGGTTCGTCGACACCCACACGCACTATGACGCGCAGGCAACGTGGGATCCCGAGCTGACGCCGTCCGGGTGGCACGGCGTCACATCGGTCGTGATGGGCAACTGTGGCGTCGGTTTCGCGCCGGTGATGGTCGACCGCCGCGACTGGCTGATCGAACTGATGGAGGGCGTGGAGGACATCCCTGGTGCTGCGCTCACCGACGGCATCGAGTGGGGCTGGGAGACCTTCCCCGAGTATCTTGACGACCTCCAGGGCCGGTCCTGGGGGCTCGACCTCGCCACCCAGATCCCTCACGGCGCGCTCCGCGCCTACGTGATGGGCGAGCGGGCATTGGCCGACGCGACGACCACCGACATCGAGAAGATGGCCGGGCTCGTCGAAGAGGCGCTCGGCGTCGGTGCCCTCGGCTTCTCGACCTCCCGAACGCCCCTGCACAAGTCCGTGGACGGCGAGTTGGTCCCCGGCACGTTCGCGAGCCCGGACGAACTTCTGGCGATTGCCGGCGCGATCAGCCGGGCCGGTCACGGCGTCTTCCAGACCGCGACGCATCACGCCGACGTGCCGGAGTCCTTCGAGTGGATGCGCGCCGTCGCTGCTGTCACCGGTGAACCCGTGATCTTCAACCTCAACCAGCCGGACTACGCGCCGGATCTCTGGCGCGAGGATCTGCGTCTGCTCGACGAGGCGCAGGGCGACGGCCTCAACGTCCTGGCTCAGGTCTCGGGGCGGCCGGTTGGCATTCTCGAGTCGTGGTCGGCCACCGTGAACCCGTTCATGCTCTGCCCGACGTGGGGCTTGATCGGCCAGCTGCCCGAAGCGGAACGCCTGGCCGAACTTCGACGCGACGATGTCCGCGCCGCACTCACCACCGAAGTCCCGGCCGTGTGGAGCGACTTCATCACGAGCGTCACCCGCACCTGGGACAAGCTCTACCCCTTCGCCGGCGAGGCGGACTACGAGCCCGACCCCGGAGCGACCTGCGCCGCGCTCGCCACCACCGATCCTCGCTCACCCGAGGAGATCGCCTACGACCACTTGATGACGGAGAACGGGCGGGGCCTCCTCTACTTCCCGCTGTTCAACTACTCGAACCACAACCTCGACCATCTCTGGGAGCTGCACCAGCACGCCCACACCCGCATGGGGCTGGCCGATGCAGGCGCCCACTGCGGCACGATCGCCGACGGCGGCATGCCCACCTTCATGCTGCAGTTCTGGGCTCGTGACCGAGAGCGAGGTGAGCTCATGCCACTCGAATGGCTTGTGCATCGTCAGACCCGCCAGACCGCGGAGCTGTACGGGCTTCGAGACCGGGGCCTGCTCGCACCGGGCTATCGGGCCGACGTGAACGTGATCGACATGGACGAACTCGGCGTCGAACTGCCGTATCTCGTCGGCGATCTACCCACAGGAGCCAACCGGTACGTCCAACGAGCGCAGGGCTACGGCGCCACCGTGTGTCGCGGTGCGGTCACCGTCGTCGACGACGAGTTCACGGGTGAGCGGCCAGGCCGCCTCGTCCGCGGGCCCCAGGCCGACCGGGCCTGACGCTCAGAACAGAATCGGGATCTGCTCGATCGGGTACGTCGACTAGGCGAAGAACCACATCTCGACCGCGTACCGGGTCTGGGTCATCGCCGGGTACATGTCGGTCCGGTGAAGGGTCATGTGGTCGAACAGCAGCGCATCGCCGGTGTCGAAGACCCGCCGCTCCAACTTCTCAGTGCCGTAGGTGGCGGCAGTGTCGTCGTGGACCGCCCAGTCGACGATTTCCGGACCACCCATGGGCACGAGATGGTCGAACCCTCGGCGAAAATGTCGAGGCTCGGCGCATCGATGCCACAGGGCGAGAGCGCCGTCCAGATGTTGAGCGCCCGGGTGTCGACACCGAGGAAGGCGCCGTCCTGGTGCCAGCCCGCAAGGGACCCGGGTTCGGTGCGGCGCAACGTGGTCTTCTTGACGGAGAACGCGGGTCGCTCGCCGAAGTAGTCCGTCATGATCGTGCGCATCCCGGCGGCGTCGAGCGCCTCGGTCATCTCGAACATCGCCCGCGGGCTGTCCACACCGAGCACGCCATTGCCGTGGTAGGCGAAGGCGCGTTCGTAGACCCCGAACGGGTACTGCTCGGCCGGCTGGAAAGGGCTCAGCTCGGGCTCGACGTCAGCTTCCCAGTCGTCGCGGAGGCGGGCTGCGCCGACGAACGCCGTGTCGATGACCGAACGCATGCTCTCGGCGCGGGACGGATCGACGAGGCCACGAACGAAGAGTGCACCACGGTGCGCCAGCGCGGCAGAGATGGGGTCGGGCGTGAGTTCCGCGGCGGCGACCTACGGAAGGCCTGGCTCTTGGTCGCGACCGTTGCGCCGTAGATCACCGCGAGCAGCACACCGCCGAACGCTGCCGGTGCGAGTCGGCGCACCCGTCGCACGATGAAACGGCGGTAGTCGATGCGGCCGGCCCGGTCGCGATCATCGAGCAACAGCGCGGTGATGAGAAAGCCGGAGAGCACGAAGAACAGCGGCAGCATCAGGTACATGCCGTCGTACGGGCCGAGCCGGGCGTGGTAGAAGAAAACGCAGAAGATGAGGTAGCCGCGCATGCCGTCGAGGCCGTGCTGGTACGAGCCGAATGCTCGAACCTGTCGCCCGACCGGCGCGGCGGCAGGAGGTGCCGACGTCTCCTCTACTGATATCGCACCAACAGTAGTTCATCACTCTCCGTGATTGAACAGAACGGAAAGTGATGAACCGAGGGGACTATACGGCGGCGCACGACCCGCATCAGAGCACGCGGGCGAGCGCTGTCGGGATCGCCGACGGCCCGTCGATCGTCGCAAACCGGGCCCCGACCCGGCGAGCGAAATCCTCCGCGTCGGCCGCGTCGTCAGCCGGCGCGAGGACGCAGAGCTCGTCGAGCCGCTGTGCAGTCGCGATCGGATCGACACCAGCAGTGGCGCGACAGTCGGACAGCAGAACGGTCACCCGTCGCTTGGCCCGGGACCGCTCCAACTGCCGGGCTGCGCCCTGGAGTGCCTGTTCGAGATCGGTCGTGCCCTGGCCTCGGAGGCGCAGCAGATCGGCAACCACAGAAGCGGAGGCGCGACCGTCGTCCTGGGACTTGAGCGCCAGGCGCTGATCCGCAAAGGCGAGCACCGACCAATCGGCGGGCGCTCGCCACGAGCACGCCGCCGCAGCGACCGCGGCGACCGCGAGCCGGTCCCCGCTCATCGAACCGCTTCGATCGACGAGAAGCGCGAGCGCCATCGTCGGCTTCGTCCAGTGACGAACGCGAATCTCATCCGCCGGGGCGAGCCCGCCACCTGCTCGCGCCTGAACGAGCGCGTCGAGGCTGCCGTCGAGGTCGATGTCGCCGTCGGCTCGATCCGCGGGCGACGTGACGATTCGGCCGATACCCCGAATCTTCGACGGTCCGACGCGAGCCAGATCGAGCATGAGTCGTCCGGCGAGGCGACGAGCGAGTGCGGCCAGGACAGGGTCGGTCGCCGCTGTCATCGCGGCCAGCAACGCCATCGCGTGGTCGGCGTCCTCTTCGAGCAGGTCGGCGAGCGCCCCCTCGTCGAGCATTCCGACCTCGGGGGAGATCTCGTCGAACGACTCATCGCGGCGAAGCTGCTCGCGAGGCGTGGTGCGACGGTTCTCGTCCGCGAGGGCTTGCTGCGCGTCGTCGCCCTCGAGTGTCAGTGGCGCACCCGAGTCGCCCCCTACGGGGCGGAGACTTTTCCCTCGTCGTCGGCCGCGTCCGTCGGGTTCTCCGCCGCGAGCACCTGACTCCACAGGTCGCGGATCACGTCCTCCGCCTGCGTGTCGCCACCCTCGTGCAGACGGATACGCCCTGACAGCGCGACGAGCGCCGCATCCAAGCCCAGTTCGGGCTCGGTGATCGAGACACCGCGGATGCCGGCGAGCCGATGGGCGACCTCGACGAGATCGATCGCGCCACGCACCGAGGAGCCCACGCGGCACTCGCTGTGGTTTCGCGTGCCACGGGTGACGAGCACGGCGCGACGCCGTAGCAGTTCGTCGTCGGCCGACGTCCGCTTCTGGACGATCGCGGATTCGTCGTCGCGGGACTGATACCCCATCGCGATGCGACACATCCGGTCGTAGACCGCGCCGGACACCCGGGCGGTGCCCACGTTATCGAACGGGTTCATCGCCGCGACGAGGCGGAACCCGTCGGCTGCCGGGACACGACCCACCCGGGGAAGATGGATCTCGCCCTCCGACATCACACTGATGAGAAGGTTGACGGTCTCCTCCGGAACCCGGTTGAGCTCCTCGACGTAGAGCAGTGCGCCGCCCCGGAGAGCCTCGACGAGCGGACCGTCGACGAAGACGTCGGGGGCGTAACCCTCCTCGAGGACTCGTGACGGATCGAACTGTCCGGCGAGCCGCGCCGGCGTGAGCTCCGCGTTGCCCTCGACGAAGACGAACCCGGTTCCTGCCGCCTCGGCAACCTCGCGCAGCATCGTGGACTTGCCCGTGCCCGGCGGCCCCTCCAGCAGCACGTGGCGGTCCGCCGAGAGGGCAGCGACCAACAGCTCGAGTTCACGGCGGCGGCCGACGAGAGCGTCGTCGAGCGCGGCCAGCACTCCAGTGTCGTCGAGTTCGGTCATGGGACGGTCGAGACTATTCAGTCAAAGGTGATGACGCCGCGAACATTCTTGTTCGCGAGCATGTCGGCGTAGCCCTCGTTGACCTGGTCGAGGGTGTACGTGTTGGTGATCATCTCGTCGAGCTTGAGCTGACCGGCCTGGTACATCGACAGAAGGTGCGGGATCTCCTTGCGGGGCGCCGTCGATCCGAACAGGCAGCCCTTGAGCTCCTTGTTCATCATGGCGAACTCGAAGAGGTTGAGCTGCACGTCCATGTCCATGGCGTTGGCCACCGCGGTGGCGACGATCGTGCCGCCTTTGCGGGTGAGGAACTGGGCCGGAGCGATCATGTCGCCGGTGAGAACACCCGGGGTGAGGATGACGCTGTCTGCCATCACGCCCTCGGTGATGCCGCCGACGAGCTCCATCGCCTCTTCCATCGAGGCGGACGAATGGGTGGCACCGAAGCTCTCCGCGCTTTCGCGCTTGAATTCCGACGGGTCGACGGCAATCACGTTTTTCGCTCCGGCGACCTTCGCACCTTGGATCGCCGCATGGCCGAGACCGCCGCAACCGACGATCACGACGGTGTCACCGGCGCCGACCTCGGCCCGGTTGACGGCCGAGCCGTAGCCCGTGGTGACGCCACAGCTGACGAGCGCAGCCGGTCCGGCCGGAACGTCCTTCTGGATCTTGATAGCCGAGTCGACGCTGAGAACCATGTGCTCGGAGAAGGTTCCGAGCTTGAGCAGCGGGGTGAGATCGTTGCCGTCGCTGTCGTGATGACGGACGGTGCCGTCGATCATGCCGGGCTCCATCAGATGCATGCCGAGATCGCACAGGTTCTGCATGCCCTCCGCACACCAGCGGCACTTGCCGCAGGACGGGATGAACGAGCAGGAGATGTGGTCGCCCACCTCGAACTCGGTCACACCGGGGCCGAGAGCGATCACTTCACCGGCGCCTTCGTGGCCACCGACGATGGGAAGAGGCACGGGCATCGTGCCGTCGTGGGCGTGCTCGTCGGAGTGACACATGCCTGCAGCGAGTGTCTTGACGAGGATCTCGTGCTCCTTGGGGTCGTCGAGCTCGATCTCTTCGACGCTCCAGCCCTGGCCGACTTCTCGGAGGATGGCTGCCCTGGTCTTCATGACGATTCCTTCGGGGATTGAGGGGGAGGAGAACGTGGGTGAACGCGCAAGAACGTACCAGCGGATCCCGTGGCAGCGACAGTCACGAGACGACGCGGATCTGCCCCACCTCGATGACGGCCCAGTTGTGCAGCACGACCGACTTCTACGAGCGGGTCCGCGATGCCGCGACCAGCGCTCCGGCCGAGTGGCCATGGCTGGCCTATGTCGCATCGGTCGTTCCCGACACACTTTCTCCTCCGCCGACGTGGGCGCTGTTCACCGACGAGATCCGACGGTTCGTCGTCGACGAGGTGGGCGTTCCCGACGACAGCGCGCTCGACACGGCGCTCGCCGTCCAGCACTACATGCTGCCCGCCTCGGGCCGAACCTTTCCTGTCGACGTCGTTCTCGACCACGACTTTCCGGCATGGCTCTGCGATGTAAATGCGGTGAAAGACGCCGGGCAACGGTCCGACTGGGAGCACCTTGTGGAGCCCCTTTCCACCTACGGGCCGGCCACGATGACCATCGACGACCCGCGGCTCGTCAGTAGTACCAACCTCGGACATGGCAGCGTGCTCGACAACTACAAAGACTGGGAGCTCGAAGCACCTGTCAGTCGCGCCGTTGCCGGCATCTACACCGTGTGAGTCCCTCGGTCAGTCGAAGACGATGACGCCGCGGATGTTCTTGTCGTCGCGCATGTCCTGGTAGCCCTGGTTGATCTCGTCGAGCGTGTACGTCTCGGTGACGAGCTCGTCGAGCTTCAGCTGGCCGGCCTGATACATCGACAGCAGCCGTGGCACCGCTCGACGGGGCGAGTCGGAGCCGAAGATCGTGCCCTTGATCTCCTTGTTCATCATGGCGAACTCGAAGAGGTTGAGCTGGACGTCCATCTGCATCATCGGTGCGAGGCCGGTGACCACGATCGTCCCACCCTTGCGGGTCAAGAACTGCGCCGGCGCAATCAGGTCGCCCGTCACCACGCCGGGCGCCAGGATAACTTTGTCGGCCATCACGCCTTCGGTCAGGCCACCGACGAGTTCCATCGCTTCCTCCATCGAGGCGGCGGTGTGGGTCGCGCCGAACTCGACGGCCTTCTCTCGCTTGAACTCCGCCAGGTCGACGGCGACGATGTTCTTCGCCCCGGCCACCCTGGCGCCCTGCAGCGCATTGCTGCCGATGCCACCGCAGCCGACGACGACGACCGTGTCGCCCGCCTTCACCTCGGCCCGGTTGACGGCGGATCCGTACCCGGTGGCGACGCCACAGCTCACCAGCGCGACGGGAACGAGCGGCAGGTCCTTGTCGACCTTCACCAGTGAATCCTCACCGACCAGCATGTGCTCGGCGAACGTTCCTAGCTTGGCCATGCAGTAGATCTCCTCACCGTCCGGGCCGGTGTGCGCGCTCCGGCCGTCGGTGATCATGCCGCGGCCCATCGTGCCCGCACCCTGGTCGCAGAGGTTCTGCATGCCGGAGGCGCACCAGCGGCACTTGCCGCACGCCGGAACGAATGACACGGCAACGTGATCCCCGACCTCGAAGTCCGTCACCCCGTCCCCGACTTCCATGACGACGCCGGACCCTTCGTGACCGCCGATGCACGGAAAGATCGAGTTCTCCGGATCGGCCGACCCGAGATCACCCGTGACGATGTGCTCGTCCGAATGGCAGAGCCCGGCGGCGTGGGACTTCACCAGCACCTCGCCAGCCTTGGGACCATCGAGCTCGACGTCCTTGATCTGCCACTCTTCGTTCACTCCGTAGATCACTGCTGCGCGTGTCTTCATGATTCCCCCTGATTGTCCTCTGTCCTGACCGAAGCACGACCGTAGTCCCCCACCCCCCTTTCCGGAATTTGGGGTGGTTTTGCACGTGTCACGCAGAAAACAACCCCAAATTTCGGAGGTTTGGGTGAGGTTCAGATCGTGGAGGTCATGCCGCCGTCGACCGGCAGCACGGTTCCCGTCACCGCGGCGGCGGACTCCGAGAGGAAGTACGCGACCGCGCCGGCGATCTCAGCCGGCTCGACCAGGCGGCCGATCGGTCGTTGGTGTTCCGAGAACTCGTGGATGTCGGTGCCGTACGCCGCGGCGGACGCCTCGAGGATCGCTGTGCGAGTCGATCCGGGCGCGACCGCATTCGCTGTGACCCCGGTGCCGGCGAGATCGACAGCGAGCGAACGAACGAGCCCGACGACGCCGTGCTTCGCAGCGACGTAGGGCGCCATGTTCTGCAGTCCGACGAGCGACGCCGTGCTGGCCACCCCCACGAAGCGGCCGCGCCAGGGCTCCGGCGACTCGAGAATCGCGGGAATCGCGGCGCGGGCGGTGTGGAAGACGCCGCGGAGGTCGATGTCGACGATCGCGTCCCACTCCGCGTCGTCCACCTCCCAGAGACGCCGCCCGGCGGCGAAGACGCCGGCACACGCGACGGCGGCGTCGAGGCGGCCATGCAGATCGACCGAGGCCTGCACGGCCGCGCGCATCGCGGCCTGATCCCGGACGTCGGCCGCGATGGCCCGGACGTGGTCGCCGTGCGCCGCCGCGACGGCGTCGAGTTCGGCCTGCGTGCCCATCGCGTACGGAACCGCCGGCACGTCCGCACAGATGTCGGTCGCGATGACGTCCCAGCCGTCGTCGACGAGGCGGGCCACGATGGCGGCCCCCATGCCGCGGGCGGCTCCGGTGACGAGGGCGACAGGACGGCTCACGGCGACCAGCGTCGCAGGCGCGGCGACCGCATGCGACTACCCGCCGAGGATCTGCGTCGTCGCGTCGGCGACGAGGGCGGCGAACAACGCCGCGCCCTCGTCGGCGGAGGCCCCCGCGGGGTCACCGAGCACGCCGTTCGGCGACACGTCCCGAACGCCGGTCTCCATCATCTTCGGCAGCAACTCCTCGAGCGGTTCGGGGTTGCCGGCTTCCGCGTCCTCCTCGCGGACCGCGTCCGGCGCAAGGTGCAGCATCAGCGACGTCTCTGTTCGGCCGGCATGAGCGTCGGCTCCGGGCAACCGGATGGACCAGACGTCGAGCGTGCGGCCCTCGGCTTCACAGGTCGCCGCGGCGACCCGCAGGGCGTAGGCGTTGCCGCCGTGCCCGTTCACCGCGACTATCCGGTCGAACTCCGGGCCAGCGGTACGGACGATCTCGATCAGCGTGTCCGACAGCACCTTGGTGCCGACCGAGAGCGTGCCCGCGAAGCCGGCGTGCTCGCCCGAGGCGCCGATCGCGATGGGAGGCGCGACGACAGCGTCGTCCAGATCGGCGGCGACCGCCGTCGCGACCGCCTCGGCGATGCGGGTGTCGGTGTCGAGCGGTAGATGCGGCCCGTGCTGCTCGGTGGCGCCGAGCGGGATCAGCAGGGTGAGCGACCGATCGGCCAGGTCCCGGGAGACCTCGTCGCCCAGTCGCCCGCTCACTCCGCGCCGTGCTCGCCGGTGGTCTGCTCGCCGGGCGCCAGCGCGCTCGGGTCGGCGAGGAAGTCGAGCAGCAACGGGTTCACCACGTCGGCCGCCATCTCCGGCACCCAGTGATTGACGTCGTGGATGATCTCGAACCGGTAGCCGGCATCGACGAAGTCGCCGGTGATGTGGGCCGGGTCGGGGCCGAGGAACTGGTCGCCCGTGCTCCAGATGAACATCGTGGGCACATCGATCCGGTCGACCTCGAGGCCGGACGCGTTGAACGACGCGCGGTACCAGTTGAGGGCGGAACGCATCGCGTCGGCATCGTTGAGCACCGAGAGCTGGGGTTCCATCTCCTCCTCCGAGAGGCCCTGGCTCGCATACAGCGACCGGAGCGTGGCGGCGTCGTTGGCGACGAAGATGAGCTCGGATTCCGGCTGGACGAACGTGTCGACGTAGGAGGAGCGCCCGGCCTGGTCGCTGTCGTCGGACTCGATCGTCTGGACCAGGGCAGCGGGGTGGGGCGTGGAGATCGAGGTGACCGACAGCAATCGGTCGGAGAACAGGGAGGCGACGGCCCATGCCGCGGCACCGCCGAAGTCGTGGCCGACGACATGGAAGTCGTCGATGCCGAGCGCATCGGCCATACCGACGACGTCGCCGGCGATCAGATCGATCGAATAGTCCTCCACGTCCGGCGGCCGAGCGCCGGCGGAGTAGCCCCGCTGGTCCGGCGCGATCACCCGGTACCCCGCCTCGCCGAGAGCGACGATCTGGTGCCGCCACTGATCGGAGGTCGAGGGAAAGCCGTGGAGGAGGAACACCGGTTCGCCCTCGGCGGGACCAGACAGGCGGGCGTCGAACACGAAGTCGTCGACCTCGATGGTGTCGAGCCGAACCTCGCCAGGGTCGACCGCGGGCTCGGTCACGGGCGGCACGGTCGTCGGCGCCGCGGACGTGGTGGGGGCGGCGGTGGTCGTTGTCGTTGACGTCGAGTTGGTCGTGGGCGCCGCCGCGTCGTCGTCGCCACACGCGGCTGCAAGCAGCACGACGACGACGAGCGCCCCGAACCGGGCGCAGGCCGACGGTCGAACGCCGTGGCGCACCGCGGCCTCAGTCACAGCGGGGACAGGTGCCGACGAGGTCGAGCCGATGCGCTTCGACGGTGAAGCCGGCGTCGTCAGCGACGCGGTGAAGCGCCTTGTCGAGACTGGCCTCGGTGCGGGCGCCGAGCGAGAAGTCGAACACATCACCGCACATCGAACAGATCAGATGGTGGTGGTGCTCGGTGAGACGTTCGGCGAGCTCGTAGCGGGCGAACTCGTCGTTGGTGATGACCCGGGTGACCACACCGGCCTCCTCGAGCGCCGCGAGATTGCGGTACACGCTCGACTGGGCGAGGCCGTCGGCCGCGTCGAGAATCTGCAGGATGGTCACCGGCTGTCCGGCTGCGCGCAAGGCGGCGACGAGGGCGCGCCGGCCTTTCGTATAGCGCTGGTCCGCCCGCTGCAGCAGGGCCGCTATTTCGTCGTCGAGTTCGTCGCCGGTCATTGTCCTAGTGCTGATGATGGTGGTGAGGGTCGTCGAGGATCAACCGATCGCCGACCCGGATGAACCGGCCGCCGAAGGCGTGGATGAGGTTGTCCTCCGTGAGTACCTCGTCCGGCGTGCCCACGGCGATGGCGTGTTTGTCGACGAGGAGCACCTGGTCGCAGATGCGGGCGTCGTCGAGATCGTGGGTGGTGACGATGACGGACCGCTCGGCCGCGAGCTCGTCGCGGATCACATCGAGAATCAGGCCGCGGGAGGTGACGTCGAGCCCGGTGACCGGCTCGTCGAGGAGGAGCATGTCGGAATGTTGGGCCAGACCCTGGGCGACGAGCACCCGCTGGCGCTGCCCGCCCGAGAGATCGTGCAGGTGGTGATCGGCGAGTTCCGCGATGTCGAGACGACGCATCGATTCGGACACCGCCTCCCGGTCCGGTGACCGGAATCGGCGAAGTAGGCCGAGCGACGGGTAGCGGGCGAGGCCGACCGTGTCGGCCACCGTGATCGGCAGGCTGCGGTCGACCTCCGTCGACTGCAGCACGAGCGCCGGTGCCGCTCCCGCGTAGTGGATCGTGCCCGCGACGGGCGCGACGATCCCCGCGATCGCGTTGAGCAGCGTGGACTTCCCCGAGCCGTTGGGCCCGATGACGGCGAGCGACGACCCGGCCGGGAGGTCCACGTCGACGTCACGCAACGCGATCGTGTCGCCATAGCGGACCTCGAGGCCCCGGATCCCGAGTGCAGTGGACATCAGGTTCGAGCGTACTCCCTGGAAACGATTCTCATTCTGATTGTATATCGCCGCGACTCGTGGGTAGAGTGCCGGCTGACATTGATAGCCATTCTCATTTAGGAGAGACCCCGTGCGTCCGATTCCCCGAATCCTCATGACATTTGCTGCTCTCGCCCTCGTCGCAGCCGGGTGCGGCGGCGACGACGACACCAGCGCCAGCGCCGATGGCCGGCCCACCGTGGTGGTGACGACCAACATCCTCGGCGACGTCGTGACCAACCTCACCGGCGACGCCGTCGACGTGCTCACGATCATGCCGGTGGGCGCGGACCCCCACGACTTCCAGGCGTCGGCCCAGCAGGCCACCACGATGCGCACCGCCGACGCGCTGATCGTGAACGGGGCGGACTTCGAGGAGGGCCTCATCGACGTCATCCGGGGCGCCGAGTCCGACGGTGTCGCGATCTTCGAGGCGATCAGTGCGGTCTCGACGATCGAGTTCGGTGCCGGTGGCCACGACCACGACGAAGACCACGACGAAGACCACGACAGCGACGAAGACCACGACGAAGACCACGACGGGCATGACCACGAGGGCGCGGATCCACACTTCTTCACCGACCCCGCTCGGATGGCGCTCGCGGTACCGGCCATCGCCGACTTCCTGATCGACAACGTCGACGGGCTCGACATCGCAGCGGTCGAAGCTGCGGCGGCCGCCTACGCCCAGGAGCTCGCCGACCTCGACACCGAGGTCGCAGCCGTGATGGACGCGATCCCGGCGGAGAGCCGAGTGCTGATCACCAACCACGAGGTCTTCGGCTACTTCGCCGACCGGTACGGCTTCGAGGTCGTCGGGACGGTCATCCCCAGCGGATCGACGCTCGACGGCACGAGCGCCGGCGGACTGGCCGAGTTGGCGGGGACGATCGAGGCCGAAGGCGTCGCCGCGATCTTCTCGGACACGTCCGCGTCGGATCAGCTCGCCCAGACATTGGCCGACGAGGTCGGCGATATCGCGGTCGTCGAGCTGTACACCGAATCGCTCGGTGACGCCGGATCCGACGGCGCGACCTATGTTTCGATGATCCGCAGCAACGCGGAGCGCATCTCCGCCGCCCTCGGGGGCTGATCAGCCGGGAGGCCGACCACCCACCATGATCGAGTTCCTCACCGAGCCGTTCGAGCCCGCGTTCATGCAACGAGCGCTGATCGGCGGCCTGATCGCGGTCGTCGCCACGTCGCTCGTCGGCACCTGGGTGGTGCTGCGGGGCCTCGCGTTCCTCGGTGACGCCCTCGCCCACGGCGTCATCCCGGGAATCGCCCTCGCGGTGTTGTGGGGATTCAGCCCGATCATCGGCGCGTTCGTCGCCGCGATCGTGATGAGCGGGCTGGTGACGGTCGTGTCGAGCCGAACGACCGTCCGCGAGGACACCGCCATCGGACTGCTCTTCGTCGGCATGCTCGCGCTCGGTATCGTCATCGTGTCGCGAGCGCGGTCGTTCACGACCGAGGTGACCGCCCTCCTGTTCGGCGACGTCCTCGGTGTGACGACTGAGGACATCCAGGGTCAGGCCGTCGCGACGGCAATCGTGCTCGTGGCGTCGGTCGTGCTCTATCGCCCGTTCCTCGCGCTCACCTTCAACCGGGCGAAGGCCCAGACCCTGGGCATGCGTCCCGCACTCGCCCAGGCCGCGCTGCTCGCCCTCCTGGCGCTGAGCATCGTCGCGAGCTTCCAGGCCATCGGCACGCTTCTGGTGTTCGGCCTGCTCGTCGGACCTCCCGCCACTGCGACAATCCTGGTGCGCCGAATCCCGGCGATCATGGCGACCTCCATTGCGTTCGGTGCCCTGGCGGTGGTCGCCGGTCTCACGATCAGCTTCCACTACGACACGGCCGGCGGGGCGACGATCGCCGGCCTGTCGGTGCTTCAGTTCTTTCTCGTGTTCGTCGCCCAGGAGATCCGGGCGACGACCCGGCGCCCGCCGGCCGCTACGGTCCGGCCATGACGACCTTCCACGTGCGACCGCTCACCTCGGTCCTCGGCGCCGAGATCACCGGGCTGCCTCGCGTCGACACCATCGACGACGCGACCCTCGCGGAACTGATGGCCGCCGTGCACGAGCACAAGGTCGTGTTCGTCACCGACCAGGAGAAGCTGGACGACGACGGTCACCTCGCGTTCATGCTCCGGATCGGCGCGCCGTATGTGCACCCCCTCGCGCACGTGGCCGGCAAGACCGACCCGATCGTCGAGCACATCATCGACGACGCTGACCACCCGCCGTTCCAGGATCGCTGGCACACCGACGTGACGTGGGATCTCGAGCCGCCCCGCATCGGTTCTCTGCGCCCGATCGAGATGCCCGCGAGTGGCGGCGACACCCTCTGGGCCTCGATGTACGCGGCATACGACTCGCTCTCCCCCCGCCTGCAGGAACAATTGGAGGGGCTGACCGCCCACCACGATCTCGGCGACGGCGAGGCCTTCAAGTCGAAGGGCGGCGAGGCGATCTTCGAGATGGCGAAGGAGCTCCTGCTCGACACCCGCCACCCGGTCGCGCCGGTCCACCCGGTCACGGGTCGCCGCTACCTGAACGTCAACCGGCAGTTCACCCGCAGCATCGTCGAACTCGAGCCCAACGAGTCCGAGGCGCTCCTCGGTTTCCTTGTGGACCACGCCGTTCATCCGAACTACTGCCTGCGCCACTCGTGGACGGTCGGGGAGCTTTGTGTGTGGGACGAGCGCGCGACACAGCACTTCGCGACCGCCGGCCACTACCCCGCGCGACGGGAGATGGCCCGGGTCGCCGTGGGCGACCCGGTGTGAAAGATTCGCGGGATGCATGTCGACCTGACGACTGACCAGAAGGCACTGCAGGGCGAGCTCCGCGACTACTTCACGAACCTCATGACCGATGAGGTGAAGGCGTCGATCAAGGGAGACGAGCTCAGCAAGAACGTGCCCTACCGCGAACTCATCCGCACGATCGGCGCCGACGGATGGCTCGGTGTGGCCTGGCCGGAGGAGTACGGCGGAAAGGGATACACCCCCGTCGAGAACTACATCTTCTTCAACGAGGCCCAGAAGGCCGGTTGCCCGATCCCGTTCCTGACCACGAACACGGTCGGTCCGACGCTGCGCAACTTCGGCACCGACGAGCAGAAGAACGAGATGTTGCCGAAGATCCTCGCCGGCGACCTCTTCTTCTCGATCGGCTATTCCGAACCGGGCGCCGGTTCGGATCTCGCGTCGCTGCAGACCAAGGCCGTGAAGGACGGCGACGAGTGGGTCATCAACGGCCAGAAGCTCTACACCTCTCTCGCGTGGGACGCTGACTACGTCTGGCTCGCAGCCCGAACGGATCCGGAGGCTCCGGCCCACAAGGGCATCACGATCTTCCTCGTGCCCACCGATGACCCCGGCTTCTCGATCACGCCGTTCATCACGATGGGCACTACCAACACCACGGCGACGTTCTACGACGACGTGCGTGTGCCCGAGACGGCCGTCGTCGGTGAGGTCAACGCCGGTTGGAACCTGATCACCAACCAGCTCAACCAGGAACGCGTGTCGTTGTGCGCGGCCGGCGGCATCACCAACACGGTCAACCAGATCATCGACTGGTGTCGGGACACGGAACATCCCGAAGGTGGTCGCGTGATCGACCAGCAGTGGGTGCAGGTCAAGCTTGCGGAGATGCGGGCTCGAGTGCGTTTCCTCGACCTCCTCAACTGGAAGGTCGCCTACAACCAGACGACCGGTGCGCTCAATCCGGCGGTCGCGTCGTCGGTGAAGGTGTGGGGCTCGGAATCGATGCACATCATCTACAAGGAGGCGACCGAGCTGTTCGGTGCGCTCGGGGCCCTTCGCCCGGGATCGCCCGGCGCGATCCTCGCCGGCCGGATCGACGAGCTCTACCGCGGCGTCTGGATCCTGACGTTCGGCGGCGGCACTAACGAGCTGCAGCGAGACATCATCGGCTGGGCGGGCATGGCCCTCCCCCGCGAGAAGCGGAGGAAGTGAGAACGCCATGGACTTCAACCTGAACGAACGAGAACAAGCGGTCAGCGATCTGGCGAATCAGATTCTCGGCGACAAGGTCGATCACGACCGCCTCAAGGAGATCGAGGCCGGAGACGACTGGTTCGCCGCAACGGAGTGGACACTCCTCGCCGACGCGGGCCTCACCGGAATCGCGCTGCCCGAGGCGCACGGCGGTGGCGGTCTGGGCATCATCGAAGCCGGGCTCGTATGCGAAGCCGTCGGCCACCACGTCGCACCCGTTCCCATGCTGCCGACCACCGTGGCCGCGCTCGCCGTGGCGGAGTTCGGCGACGCCGCGACCGCCGCTGAGCTGCTGCCTGGCGTCTGCGACGGTTCGCGGGTCCTCACCGTCGCGATGATCGAGCATCTCCGCGAGGACCTGGCCAAGCCCGGGCTCGTCGCTGGCGACGACGGTGCCCTCACCGGCACCAAGTCGGTCGTGGAGTTCGCTCAGCAGGCGACGCACGCTGTCGTGAACGCGATCGGGCCCGATGGTGTCGGGCTTTACCTCGTCGAACTCGGCGGCGATGGCGTCAGCATCGAGATGGGCGTGTCCACCCGCAAGGAGCCGGTCGCCGAGCTCGCCTTCACCGACGCCCCGGCGACCCTCCTCGCGACCGGCGAGGGCCCGGTCCGTTGGCTCGAGGCTCGATACCTCGGCCTCGTCTGCGCCACACAGCTCGGCGTGGTCGAAGGACAACTTCGACTCACCGCGTCATACGCGAGCGAGCGTGAACAGTTCGGCCGACCGATCGCCACCTTCCAGGCAGTCACCCAGCGGCTCGCCGACTGCTTCATCCAGATCGAAGGCCTTCGCCTCCAGACGCAATCCGCGCTCTGGCGTATCGCCAACGAAGCCGACCCGTGGGAAGACCTCCGCATCGCCAAGTGGTTCGGGTCCGAGGGGGCGCACTTCGTCGCCCACGGCGCCCAGCACATGCACGGCGGCATCGGCGTGGACGTCGACTACCCGTTGCACCGGTTCACGCTGTGGAACAAACACCTCGAAGTGACACTCGGCGCCGGCAACCAACAACTCCGCACAATCGGCGCCGCGTTGGCGACCGAGGAACTCCCCGCCACCCCCGCCTGAGTTGACACATGGGGTCAGGCTCTTGTCCCAACTCCCTGAAGATCGGCTGAGAACCAGCCGATTCTCTGGGAACCAGACGATGTCCGGCATCGTCTTGTAAGCACCGACCCCCCCAGGCGCCCGAACCAGGAGTTCCCTGCCATGCCCGTCCGCTTCCCCCGACTCATCGCCACGATCGCTGCGGTACTCACGCTTGCGGCAGCCTGCGGCGACGACACCGCTGATACCGAGACGGGCACCAACGCACCAACCACCACGACGACCGTGGCCATCGATCCCACCACCAACCCCGCCAGCCGGACACTCACCGGCGACATCACCATCGGCGGCTCGTTCGAGCTCTCCCATATCCCCGAGAGCTCTCGTGTCGTCGTCCGTGTGGAAGACATCTCGCTGCAGGATGTCGCCTCGGTCGTACTCAGCGAGCGCGTCTACGAGAACGTCGCGAACCTGCCCCTTACCTACGAGGCCGAGTGGACGCCGCTCGACGACTCCGGCCCCGACATCAGCGTCTCCGTCAGCATCTATGAGGGCGACGAGCTGGTCTTCATCTCCGACACGGTGCACCCGGTGGCGGACGGTGCGCAGACCGTGGATGTCGAGGTCATCTCCACAGTGCTCGACGACGCTCCGGCCGAAGGCGCGGAGGCCGTCGCCGCTGCCGTAATCGGGTCGAGCGAGGAAGACGCCGTCGCGGCGATCGCCGCTGCGGACCTCACCTCTCGCGTCGTTGAGCGCGACGGCGAAGCCTTCGCCATCACGATGGACTTCCGTACCGAGCGTGTGAACCTCACGATCCTCGACGGCGTGGTCACCTACGCCGACGTGGGCTGATCGTCGTCAGCGGAGCGGTGGCGGGCTGAACCCGTCGGGCACGATGACGTCGTCCGGCGAGAGGTCGGTCACCTTGTCGACACCGATGCCGCGCATGGTGGCATCGATGCCACCGCGGAGGATGTCGAGCACGTTCTCCACGCCGGCCTGACCGTTGGCGGCGAGGCCCCAGAGATAGGCGCGGCCGATCAGCACTGCGTCGGCTCCTAGCGCGAGCGCCTTCACCACATCGGATCCGCGGCGAATGCCGCCGTCCATCAGGACCCGGATGTCGTTGCCGACTGCATCGGCGATCTCCGGGAGCACTCGGATCGGAGCGGGCGCGGAGTCGACGTTGTTGCCGCCGTGGTTCGAGACGGAGATGGCATCGGCACCCGCGTCGACGGCGCGTCGAGCCTCGTCGACGCGCACGACGCCCTTGACCATGAACGGCCCGTCCCATTGGGAGCGCAGCCACGCGACGTCGTCCCAGCTCGGAGGCGGCGTGCCCATCCAGGTGCCGTAGGCCTCGAAGAACAATGGAGGTGCGTCGTCACCGGTCACGAAATTGGGCACTCGCAGCCTCGGGATCTGCCGGGACTTGATCCAGGACCAGCAGTAGCCCGGACGGGCGAGGACTTCAGGCGCGTGGGGAAGGATCTCGCGGGGCTTGAACGACTGCGGGATGTGGGGGCTGCCCCAGTCGCGCCCGTGGGAGAACGACCAGTCCAGGGTGAGGATCAGGCCGACCGCGCCGGCCGCCCTGGCCCGCTCCATCCGAGCGAGCATCGAGTCACGATCGCCGGCCCAGTACAGCTGGAACATGATCTGGCTGTTGACCTCGGTGACCTGTTCGATCGGCTTACTGCCGAACGAAGACAGGCCCATCGGGATACCCCGATTCGCGGCGGCCCGGCCGACAGCCACCTCGCCGTCCGGATGCACGGCCTGCACGCCTGTGGGCGAGATCATCACCGGCATCGAGGCCGACTGGCCCATGATCGTGACGTCCATCTGTCGCTCGGCACCCTGGCCGGCAGTGACAGGGCGGAACCCGATGCAATCGAACGCGGAGACATTGTCGCTCGCGGTGACGCCGGCTTCCGCGCCGGCGATCAGTGCCCCGTAGACGGACTTCGGGACTCGCTTCTTCGCCCGTTCCTGAGCGATTGCGACGGTTTCGAACCAGGGATTAGCCACGTGAAGACGGTACCGGCGCCCACCGAGATCGCGTTACTCGGCCAAAACGCAAAGAACCGCCCCTCGAAAGGGGCGGTCCTCCACCAATCTGGTCAGTCGCCGTCCAGGCCGTCGACGACGTCCTCGGCCTTGTCGGCGGCCATGTCGACCTTGTCGTCGTGCTCGTCCGGGATCTTGTCCTTGGCCACGTCAGCGGCCTTGTCGATTGTATCTTCGACCTTGTCGGTGTTGCCACCGATCAGGCCCTTCAGCTTGTCGAGAATTCCCATAGGTCGGGCTCCTGCGTTCGTTTGCACCGACCAGGGTGGTCTGAAGTGCCGCCGCACAATACACGGGTAAGGTCGCTCCCGCCGCGGAACGGACCGATCTCAGGAGCATCACCCATGTCTGGCCCCCTCGAAGGAATCCGAGTGATCGACATGACCCAGGTCGTGGCGGGGCCGATCGCCTGCATGTTGCTGAGCGATCTGGGTGCCGACGTGATCAAGGTCGAACCGCCGGAGTACGGCGACATGACCCGGCTCGCCCAGTTCGCGAAGGGTGGACTGAACAGCAGCTTCGTCAACAACAACCGCGGCAAGCGGGCGATCCAGGTCGACATCCAGCAGGCCGCCGGCCGTGACATCGTCCTGGGTCTCATCAAGGACGCCGACGTCGTCGTGCAGAACATGCGGCCCGGCGTGATGGAGCGCCTCGGCGTGGGCTGGGAGGGCAGCTCGGCGGTGAACCCGGAGGTCATCTACTGCTCGATGTCCGGCTACGGCCCGTCGGGCCCCTACGCGGATCGCCCCGTCTACGACCCCATCATCCAGGCAATGGCCGGTTACGTGGCGCTGCAGGTGAACCCGCAGGTCCCGATCCCGGATCTCGTTCGCAACGGCGTGGTCGACAAGGCCGCCGCGTGGATGGCCGCCCTCGCGATCACGGCCGCGCTGCACGCCCGCAACGAAGGCAACGGCGGCCAGCACATCGAGCTGTCGATGCTCGACATCGCCGTGCAGTTCCTGTGGCCCGACGGTGGCATGGCCGACACCATGCTCAGCCCGGAGATTCCCCGGGGCTTTCGGCTCAGCGAGATCTACACCTTGAGCCAATGCGCAGATGGACACGTCGTCTACTTCGTGATCTCTGACCAACAGTTCGAAGGCCTGTTCACCGCGCTAGGCCATCCCGAGTGGATGGAGACCTACGGGTCGGCGGATGCCCGCTCCGGGAAACAGGAGGAACTCGGCGGGCTGATCGGCAACGCCTTCCTCGAATGGCCAGTCGATGACCTCCTCCCGCGCATGCACGAGAACTCGGTTCCCTGCGGCCACGTCAACCAGATGGAGGACCTGCCGACGGATCCGCAGATCGTCCACAGCGGCACGTTCGTCGAGTGGGAGCACGAGACGGCGGGGCGGATCCGTAGCCCCCGTATGTCGGCCGTCTTCGGCGGCACGCCCGCACCCTTCAAGGCGTCGGCGCCGCTGCTCAACGAGCATGTCGACGAGGTCCTCGACGAGATCGGCATCACCGCGGAACAGAAGGCCGCACTGCTCGAAGCGGGCGTGATCAAGACTCCGCCCACCTGATTGGTACCCTGGCCCGTATGGCGAATCCAGAACTTGATCTCCGGCCAGTAGTCCAGCTCGACGACGAGGCGCGCGGCGATTTCGTCGTGAAGGTGTACCAACACCTGATGGCGGCCATCGTCGCCTTCATCGGTGTCGAAGCGCTGTTCTTCGCGACCGGCCTGGCGGAGGGCATCTACAACTTCGTTTCCGGCGGCGGAGTGCGCTGGCTGGTGATTCTCGGCGCGTTCATGGTCGGCCAGACGATGGCCGCCAACGCGGCCTCTGATCTGCTCAACCCGCAGAAGCAGTACGGCGCCCTCCTCGGTGCCGTGGTGCTCGAGGCATTCATCTTCGCCCCGATGCTCTACTACTTCTTCAACGTCGAGGGTGGCGGCACCACGGTAGCCGCCGCAGCACTCCTCACGGGAGTCGCGTTCGCCGCCCTCACGGTCATCGGCTTCGTCACCCGCAAGGACCTCTCGTTCATGCGGCCGATGCTGATGTTCGGTGGCGTCTGCGCGCTGGTCTTGATCGGCGGCGCCGTCATCTTCGGCTTCGAGCTCGGGATCTGGTTCTCGGTTGCGATGATCGCGTTCGCCGGCGGCTCGATCCTCTACCAGACACAGACGATCATCCGCCAGTACCCGTCGCAGGCCTACGTGGCCGGCTCGCTGGCGTTGTTCATGTCGGTGATGACCCTGTTCTGGTACGTGCTGCGCCTCCTCGGCCAGCTCCGCAACTAGCGGAGCAGCCGCCTACACGGCCAGCGCCACGTCAAGCGCCTCATCGACCGTCGACACCAGGTGGATGGTGACCACGTCGCGGACCTCGTCCGAGATGTCGTCGACGTCCCGTCCGTTGGCGATCGGCAGGATCACGTCGGTCACGCCGGCTCGGTGGGCGGCGAGAACCTTCTCCTTCACGCCGCCGATCGGCAGCACTCGGCCGCGCAGTGTGACCTCACCGGTCATCGCGACGTCGCCCCGCACGCGCTGATCGCAGAGGAGGCTGACCAGCGCCACGGTCATCGCGACGCCCGCCGACGGTCCGTCCTTCAGCGTCGCGCCGGCCGGGAAATGCACATGGAAGCGCCGGTCGTCCGGAAGTTCTACACCGAGGCGGTCGGCATTCGCCCGCAGGAAGCTGAGCGCGATCTAGCCCGACTCCTGCATGCCGTCGTCGCTACAGGCCCCCGCGAGGAGGCTCAGCGCGACGCCAACAGCAACCAGGCGGCGGATCACTTCCGACCAAGGAACGCGACCGGCGCGGATCGTGAGTGATCGGCGCCAACCGGCCGAGCTTGACGATCCGCGGCCTCGACGAGGGGCTCACCATGGCCGAGCACACACTCGGGATCCGGGCCATCGAGCGGGATACCGGTGAAGAACTTCGCGGCCATGCAACCGCCCTGGCACGCATCGAAGTGGCCGCACGACGCGCACGCGCCGGCCGACTGCGGCTCCCGGAGCTCGAGGAACAG
Organism: Acidimicrobiales bacterium; assembly: GCA_029246685.1. Classification (GTDB taxonomy): domain Bacteria; phylum Actinomycetota; class Acidimicrobiia; order Acidimicrobiales; family Aldehydirespiratoraceae; genus JAJRXC01. Next base: position 707,645 of record JAQWMR010000016.1, read on the forward strand.
ATCACTCTCCTGCCATACCTTCTGAAACCCACCCTCGTCGCGTACGGAGCCAGCCAGAAACTCGTCGTGGAGGACGAACGGGCAGGCGTAGACGTCGCCGAGCGGATCGATCAGGCAGACCACCCGGCCGGCGCCGCACAGGTTGAGACCCGGCAACGCTTCGCCCAGTGCCGAGAGGTGAAAGAAGGAGTCGCCGGTGAGCACGTCGGGCCGGTCGAGCAGCCATTGGTAGAGCTCGCGCTGCTGCTGATCGGTGGGGTGGAGTTCGTGCCAGCTGTCCGCGCCTCGGCCGGACGGGCGGAACCGAGTGAGCCGAAGCTGGGCGCCGTAGTGATCGGCCATCGCCTTGAACTCGTCGACCTGCGGGATGTTGTGGCGGGTCATGACGACCGAGATCTTGAACTCGCCGAAACCGGCGTCGTGCAGGTGCTCCATCGCCTGCACCGCGGTCGCGAAAGAGCCCTCGCCGCGCACGTGGTCGTTCGTCTCGGCATCGGAACCGTCGATCGAGATCTGGACGTCGACGTAGTCCATCTCAGCCAACTTGGCCGCGACGTCGGCATCGATCCGCGAGCCGTTGGTCGAGAATTTCACGCCCACGTCGTGGTCCACCGCGTACTCGACGAGGTGCCAGAAGTCGGGTCGGATCGTGGGCTCGCCTCCGCCGATGTTGATGTAGAAGACCTGCATCCGTTGAAGCTCGTCGATGACGGCTTCCGCTTCCGCAGTCGAGAGCTCGCGCGGATCGCGGCGCCCGCTCGACGAGAGACAGTGCACGCACTGGAGATTGCAGGCGTAGGTCAGCTCCCAGGTGAGACAGATCGGCGCGTCGAGCCCGCGCTTCATCTGGTCGCCAAGGCCGCTCTGCTTCACCGGCGACAAGACGAGATTGTCGGGTCGGGATTCGCGGATACCCATGTCGGTCATGCGGTCACCAAGAAGTCGGAGGCGGCAAGCGAAGCAAGCGCCTTTTCGAAGGAAGGCCAGCGCCGCTGATCGATCTCAGCCGCGTCGAACGCCGCGCGCACGCTGTCGTGACCGTCGAGCGACTCGACGAGCGCGACGAGTTCGGGCGCACGAAGGAAATTCAGCCGCCGATTGCCGTAGTGGTAGGCGAGCGCGCCGAACGGCTCGGGCCGCAGCGCGACGCGGTCGTGCAACCGGTAGGCGGTGGTCGCGTCGAACGTCACCGACTTAGTAGACGCCACACATCCCGTCGATGGAGATCTCCTCGACGAGCAACTCTTCCTCGACGAGTTCGACGGCGTCGGCGGAGTCGTTGACGGTCTCTTCCTGGACGTCGGTCGGTTCCATGGCGGCCTCCTCGATGCGGCAGCTGTCAGCGTGCCTGAACGTACACCGTAGGCCAGTCAGACACGAGCGAGGCGGGGCACCTCGTCAGCAGGCACCGCCGGGGACCAGAGCCAGCCCTGTGCCCGGCGACAGCCCAACTCGAGCAGCATCTCCACCTGCTCCTGCTCCTCCACGCCCTCGGCCACGACATCGAGGCCGAGCCCGCGGCTCAGCCAGACGATGGTGCGAACGATCTCGCGATCGGTTGCGCTTGTGACAATGCCACTCACGAACGAGCGGTCGATCTTGAGCGTGTCGACCGGTAGGTGCTTCAGGCGGGCCAGCGAACTGAAACCCGTGCCGAAGTCGTCGACGGCCACTTCCACGCCGAGGTCACGCACGGCACCGAGTGCGTCGATCGCCGTCTCGGGATCGAGCATGAGTGACCGCTCGGTGATCTCCACGCAGAGAAGATCGGCGGGAATCGAGAAGGTGTCGAGCGCTTCGGCGATCTGCTTGGCGAGTTCGCTCGATTATTCAGGGGTGCGGGGCACGAAAACTCTTCACAGGCGGGGTTACCTGAAGAATCGGCCCGGTGAACGCTGTTATTAGGGCTCGCACCAGCGGTTTCGGTACGTTGACCGCACCACGAGGGGAGGCCACATGGAACTCGACATCATGTCCGGGGCGATGGAGCTGCACGAGATGCAGGGGCACGCCAGAGCAGTAGAGGACGCCGGGTTCTCCACGATGTGGCTCACAGAGTCCGGCCGTACGGCTTATTTGTCCGCTGCGGCCGCCGGCCTTGCGACGGAACGGCTCGGCATCGGGACTGCCGTGGCAGTCGCCTTCCCCCGCAGCCCGATGATCACCGCATCGGTCGCCTGGGAGCTGTCCGATGCAACCGGAGGGCGCTTCACGCTCGGCCTCGGCACCCAGATCAAGGCCCATATCGAGCGCCGCTACTCCGCCGCATACGCCCCTCCCGGACCGCGAATGAAGGAGTACGTCCAGTCGCTGCAGGCGATCTTCCGCGCCTTTCGCGGCGACGAGAAGCTCGACTTCGACGGCGAGTACTACTCGTTCTCACTCCTCCCTGCGCAATGGTCACCCGGTCCGATCGGTGCTCCGGACCCAAAGATCTTCGTCAGCGCCGTCCTGCCATGGATGAGCCGCATGGCCGGCGAAGTCTGCGACGGCATTCACATCCATCCGTTCAACTCGGCTGCCTACGTCTCAGACGTGCAGCGTCCCCATGTGGAAGAGGGCGTTTCCCGCGGCGGCCGCAACCTCAGCGATGTCATCTTCGAGATCCCGGTGATGACACCGGTCGGCGACACGGACGAGGAACTCGCCGAGACCCGCGAACACGCACGACAGATGATCGCCTTCTACGGATCCACCCGGACCTACTCCCCCGTATTCGAGACGCACGGGTATGACGGCCTCTCCGACCAACTCCATGCGAAGCAGCGCGAGGGCGATCTCGCCGGCATGGTCAGCCTCATCACGGACGATGTCCTCGACCACTACACCGTCTCCGGTTCATGGTCGACGCTCGGCGCGAACCTCGTCGATCGTTACAAGGAGGTAGCCCCGAGCACACGTCTGATGACCTACACCGCCTCCGGTCAGCTGCGGAAGCACCCGGACATCCTCGACCGGTGGGCCCAAGTGGCCCGAGACGTCGCCGCCGCCTGAGGTCAGTTGTCGGCGTCGATGGCGTGGGCGCGCAACGTCTGGAGCGGGACGACGTCCAGCGCACGCTCATGCGTCGCACTGAGGCGAACCGGCGCCGCCGCGCCTGCAAGGGCAGCCTCGAGCCACCGCGCGGCGCAGACACACCACCCATCGCCCGGCTGAAGTCCGGCGAAGCCCCACTCGGGCCGCGGGGTGGACAAGTCATTACCGGCGTCCTTGGAGAACTCGAGAAACCGCGCCGTGACCGTGGTGCAGACCGTGTGCGAGCCGACGTCCTCCTCAGCCGTGTTACAGCAGCCGTCGCGGAAGAACCCGGTCACCGGGTCGGTGCCACAATCCGCGAGCTCGCCGCCGAGGACGTTCTTGGTCATGAGCCATCAAAGCACGGCAGTAGATTCGGGGCATGACCAGATGGAGACGAGCGCTCGTCACAGGCGCATCCAGTGGCATCGGTGCTGCCATCACCCGTCAGCTCGCCAGCGAAGGCACCGCGCTCGTCATCGTGGCCCGCGACACCCGCCGGCTCGATGCGCTCGCCGCCGAGTTGGGTGGTGACATCGAGGTACTCACCGCCGACCTCTCCACCGCTGACGGCGTCACCGCGGTGGCCGACCGTCTGACCGAAGTCGAGCGACCCGTCGACCTGCTGGTGAACAATGCCGGTTTTGGCTTCCAGGGCCCCTATGCGTCGCTCGACTACGAGGCTGAGCAGCGGGTCGTCGATGTGAACGCCGGCGCGCTGCATCACCTGTGCCACGCGGCCGCGGGATCGATGACCGACGCTGGCTCCGGCGCGATCCTGAACGTCGCGAGCGTGGCCGCGTTCATCCCGAGCGGCAGCAACGCGACCTACGCCGCCACGAAGGCGTTCGTCACGAGTTTCAGCGAGTCGCTTCACATGGACCTGTCGTCCGTGGGAGTCACGGTCACCGCGTCCTGCCCCGGCTTCACGCGCACAGAGTTCGCCGAGCGGGCCGGCTTCGACGCGTCCAGCGTGCCCAAGGTGTTCTGGCAGAGCGCAGAGGCCGTCGCTCGGCACGCGCTCGACGCAACCGAGAAGGGCAAGGCGCGCGCGGTACCGGGCGCCCTCAACAAGATCGGCGTCTTCCTGTTCACTCATGCCCCGCGCATCCTCGTCCGCAAGGCCGGCTCGATCGACCTGGACTCCGACTGATGGAACTCCGACATGCCACCGGCGCCGATGCCGAGGCGATCCGAGAGATCTACAACCGCGAGGTCACCGAGACCACCAACACGTTCGACATCGAGCCGCGATCGCTCGCCGAGCAGAAGGCCTGGATCGCGGAACGCGAGGGTGCGCTCGGCGTGCTCGTCGCCGAGATCGACGGAGCAGTCGCCGGGTTCGCGTCGCTGTCCGAGTTCCGGCCCCGCCCTGCATATCGAACGACGGTGGAGAGCAGCGTCTACGTCGCCGAGTCCGCCCGGGGTGCCGGCGTGGGACGTGAGCTCATGGTGGGACTCGTGGACGTGGCAACGAAGCGCGGCTTCCACACGATCGTCGCGAACATCGCCGGCGGCCATGAGGCGAGCATCGCCCTGCATCACGCCGCAGGATTCGAGATCGTGGGTACGCAGCGCGAGGTCGGGCGCAAGATGGGCGCCTGGCTCGATCTCGTGGTGATGCAGCGCATGCTCGCCTGAGACGCGAAGAATCCGGTGCCGAAGCACCGGATTCTCACGCGTCTCTGGTGGGCCGGGAAGGATTCGAACCTTCGTAGGTGAAAACCGACGGGTTTACAGCCCGTTCCCTTTGGCCGCTCGGGCACCGACCCAGGACTCAGAGAGAATACCGGGCTCCAGCACCCGTGCGACTCGGAATTCGACGGCGACGATCAGGCCCGGGGCTGGACGACGACTTCGGCGAGCGGCGCCACGGGGGCCTCGTCCGCCGCGCTGTCGCGCAGCGCATGGTGGCCGGCCACCACCGAGCAGTACTCGGTGACCCGATCCACCTCGGCATCGCTCATCTGGGCGAAGCGGAGGTAGGACACGTGGTGTTTGCCGTCGCGCGAGGAGCGCCTCACCGCGGTCGGACAGTCGAACCGCACACTCGATCCATCCACCTGCGGGAGCTCGAAAGCGATCCGGACCGTGTCGCCGACCTTCATCGGCTTGCTCGAGACGACGTCGAAACCGAAAGGCGACACCCCGATCACGCCCATCCGGCCATCGCTCGCCAGCACCTTCAGCTCATCGGATGCTCGGAAGTTCTACCGAACCTGACGCAACTTGAGGACGGAGCGGGCCTGGATAGCCATGATCCACAGCCAGCAGGCGATGCCCAAGAAGGCAAGGGTGGCGAAGTCGCCATGCGAGGGCCGCAGCAGGCCGGTGCCGAACACCGCGATGCTGAACGCGAGCGCAAACTTCAACACGAACAGGAAGATCCGTCTCGACAGCGCGCCCGGGGCGGGGTCCACCAGCTCGATGCCGAGCGGGTAGAGCCCGTCGAGCGACGACGAGATCAGTGGTCAGGAGACGAAGGTCGTTGCTCATCCACGATTGGAAGCCGACAGGGGCCTGGGCCGAGCGGCGATACGCGAGCGACGAACCCTGCCAGGCGCCCCAGAGCAGGATGAGGAGACCCGGGTTCGCAGTCATCGGCAGCGACGACGTGAACATCACCGAGAACAAGATGCCGATCAGCACCAGCCGCTGGATGCTGCGGCCAACGTGGAGGTCGGCGACTCGATAGACACGACGACTGAGCCGAGTGGCGTTGTCGTTGCGAAGGGGTGCGTCTTTGTCGACCAAGACCGCTAGACGCTCGTGGAGATCACGGGCCCAGCGGTGAAGGTGTCGGTCGTCGTTCCACGGCGCGAGCCGGCGAGCGACGACGGGCACATCGGTCGTGCGCCATCCGGCGGCCTGTAGCCGAACGCCGGTCGCCATGGTGACGCCTTCGCGGCCGGCCGACATGCCGCCGATCTCCCGAATGGCGCTGCGCCGGATGACGGCCATACCCGGCCACCACGGGAGCGCGCCGGCCTCGTCCAACTTCGCGACCATGAGTTCGTCGCAGCGACGGTGTTCGCCGTAGTCGACGGCGTTCATCGCGTTCGCATTCTCGATTCGGCTGACGACCACGCCCACCTCGGAGTCATCGAACGCGCCGGCGCTGACCTCGAGAATGTCGGGCATCACGACGACGTCCGCCGGCATGATCAGCGCGTAGAGCGAGGTGCACTGTTCGACGGCCTTGTCGATGAGACCACCGAGGTCCGCCTCGAACCCACCGACGACTCGCAGTAGCCCGAGTCGCGACGCCAGATCTGCGACGTCCGTCCGGTCGTCACGGTCCACGATGCGCAGGTTGGTGTAGCCCTGAATGAGTCGAGCAGAGAGCACCGCGGCACGAACCTCACTCGCGGGCTCATCGGTGACAACGACGATCACATCGGCGTCCGGCGCCATCGTCTTCTCCGGCGTCCGATTGTCGGGGCGGATGTCGCCGAGCAGCGACGTCTCCATCTGCAGACGAAGCAGGCCGAACGCCTCGGCTGCGAGCAGCAGGAAGAACATCACCGGGTTCGCGCCATCGCTGGTGAACGCGAGCCGCCACGTGAGGTAGACGACTCCGGTCGCGAGCGCGGTTATCCGAAGAGCAGACATGCTTCGCAGGTCGGCAGCACGAACCCGGTCTCGAGCGCGAGCGTCGACGGGCTGGCGGGCTGATTTGGTACGTTCGGCGCATGCCGACGTTCGATGTTGTCTCCGAAGTCGACGAGCAGGAAGTGCGCAACGCCGTCGACCAAGCCGCCCGTGAAGTCGCTCAGCGCTTCGACTTCAAGAACACCAACTCCACGTTCGAGTTGGGCGAGGGCGTGATCAACATGGCCTCGCTGTCGGAGGATCGGCTGACCGCGCTGCGCCAGGTCCTCGAGGAGAAGCTCGTCAAGCGCAAGGTCAGCCTGAAGGTCCTCGACTACGGCACGGTCGAGAGTGCGTCCGGCGCGACGGTGCGACAGACAGCCACGCTGCAGGCGGGGATCAATCAGGAGAAGGCCAAGGAACTGAACAAGTTCATCAAGGCCCTCGGGGTGAAGGGCGTCCAGTCCTCAACACAGGGCGATCAGCTGCGTGTGTCCGGCAAGAAGCGGGACCACCTGCAAGAGATCATCGCCGCGCTGAAAGCCGAAGACTTCGGCCTCCCCATCCAGTTCAACAACTTCCGCGACTGACCGCTGCAGTTGGGGTCAGACCCCCGCTGCAGTTCTGTCAGAACGACCGGAGACGAGCGATGCGCTCTTCGGTCGGAGGGTGGGTGCTGAAGAGCTTGCCCATGCCGCCTCGGCCGCGAGCCTGAGCGCTCAGCGGGTTGATGATGTAGTTGCTGGCCTGGTTTGGGTCGATGTTGACCGGGATCTGGTGGGCGTAGGCATCGAGCTTTTCGAGCGCCTGGGCGAGTGGCGCACCGCTTCCGATGAGCTTCGCTGCGGACTCGTCGGCCTGGAACTCTCGGCTTCGGCTGACGGCGGCCTGGATGAGCATCGCGGCGATCGGCGCGAGAATCGCAAACGCGATCTCGCCGATGGGGTTGCGGTCTCGGCCGCCCCGTCCGCCGAACATCGCGCCCCACATGGCCATGCGGGCGGCGAAGGTGATCGCCATGCCGATGGCGGCGGCGACGGATCCGATCAGGATGTCGCGGTTGCGGATGTGGGCCAGTTCGTGGGCGAGCACGCCGCGGACCTCATCCCAGCTCATGGCATCGAGGAGCCCCACGGTGACGGCGACGGCCGCGTTCTTCGGATTGCGGCCCGTCGCGAACGCGTTCGGCTGCGGGTTCGGTGAAACGTAGAGCTTGGGCATCGGCATCTCGGCCTTGGCCGTCAGCTCTTCCATGATCTCGTAGTACTGCGGCATCTGTTCGCGGGTGACAGGCTGCGCCTTGGCGGACTTGATCGCGAGCTTGTCGGAGAACCAGTAGGAACCGCCGACCATCACGAGGGCGATGACGAGGCCGATGACGAGCCCACCGCTGCCGCCGAGCGCACCGCCGCCGACGATGATGAGGCCACCGAGAGCGGCGAGAAGCGTGAATGTCTTGGCTGTGTTGACCATGCGGTCAGATACCTCCTGGGTGACTCAACGCTAAGTGACACGCGCGAAATTCCGCGTCAAAACCGGCGTTGACGCCCGTCACACCTCGCCATCCTCGTAGTAGCCCGAGTGCACGTAGACCGCATTCACGCCCGCCTTTCCGTACATCACGAGGTTCTTGATCTCGTCTTCGTGGGCCACCTTCACATCACCGCCGAGTGAGCGAATCCGGTCGAGCTCATGGCCCTTCAGTTCGTGGGAAGGTCGCTGGTCGGCGGATGGCCGAAAGATCGCCAGATCGATGGCGAAGCCGTGGCGGGCCAGCCACTCCAACGACCCTTCGCTCCGTTCGATGGGGCGCGCGGTCACCAAGACGATGCAGTGATCGTCGCGATAGCGGGCCATCTCGCGCTGCCCGAATTCCAGTGGTTCGTCGAGATGAGCCAGGTCGCCGAAGGCGACCCAGTCCGGCGGGCTCGCCCGCAGGTACCCCTGTCGATGCGTCGCGTCCGACAACACGCCATCCATGTCGAAGATCGCGACCGGCAGCTCGAAGCCTCGCTCGGTCACTCGAACCCAATGCGGGAAATTCACTTGTCTCATCGGCGATCGACTCCGTCGTTCACTCCTCGTCGCTGTTCGCGGCGCCTTCGGCGATCGCGGACACCACCCCAGGATCGGCGAGCGTGGTGGTGTCGCCCAGGTCGCGGCCGTCGGCGACGTCGCGGAGCAGCCGACGCATGATCTTGCCCGATCGGGTCTTGGGCAGGTCCGGCACGATGAACACGGCCTTCGGTCGCGCGGTCGGCCCCAGCTTCTTCGAGACGTGTTGGCGGACCTCCTCGCGCAACTCGTCGCTCGCCTCGGCCGTACCGATGAGGATCACGTAGCCGACGATCGCCTGGCCGGTGACGTGGTCGGTGGCGCCGACCACGGCAGCCTCAGCGACAGCCGGATGATCGACGAGGGCGGACTCGACCTCAGCCGTGGAGATGCGGTGACCCGAGATGTTCATCACGTCGTCGACCCGGCCCAGCAACCAGAGGTAGCCGTCTACGTCGAGGCGCGCCCCATCTCCGGCGAAGTACTTGCCCTCGTAGGTGGACCAGTACGTCTCCTGGTAGCGGTCAGGATCACCCCAGATGCCGCGCAGCATGCCCGGCCAGGGCCGAGTGAGCGTGAGATAGCCGCCGCCTTCGGTGACCGGGTTGCCGCCGTCGTCGACCACCTCGGCGAACACACCCGGGATCGGCTGCGTCGCGGAGCCGGGTTTCGTCGTGGTGACACCCGGGAGCGGCGTGATCATGTTGCCCCCGGTCTCGGTCTGCCACCACGTGTCGACAATCGGGCAACTCTCGCCGCCGATGTGCTCGTGGTACCACATCCACGCCTCCGGATTGATCGGCTCGCCGACCGTTCCGAGGACTCGCAGCGACGACAGATCACAGCCCTGCGGCCACTCCGGACCCCATTTCATGAACGTCCGGATGGCGGTGGGCGCGGTATAGAGCTGGGTGACGCCGTAGCGCTCGATGATGTCCCAGAGCCGGTCCTTCTTCCATCCTGCCCGATCCCCATCGCGCTCCTCCGGGCGAGGCGTGTCAGGCGTGCCCTCGTACATCACCGAGGTGCACCCGTTCGCGAGTGGGCCGTAGACGATGTAGCTGTGGCCGGTGACCCAGCCGATGTCGGCGGCACACCAGTAGACGTCCGTGTCCGACTTGAGATCGAAGACGTACTTGTGGGTGAAGGCCACCTGGGTCAGGTAGCCACCCGTGGTGTGCATGATCCCCTTCGGCTTCGCCGTGGTGCCGGAGGTGTAGAGGATGTAGAGCAGCTGTTCGCTGTCCATCGGCTCGGCGGGGCAGTCGCCCGAAGCGCCGGCCATGAGGTCGTGCCACCAATGGTCACGACCGTCCACCATCGTCGGACCGGTGTCGCACCGGTTCACGACGACGACGTTCTCGACGGACGGCGCACCGGCCTCGAGGGCGGCGTCCACGTTGGGCTTCAGCGCGGACGGCTCGCCGCGGCGATAGCCGGCGTCGGCCGTGATCACGAGCTTTGCCTCGGCGTCCTCGCAACGATCGGTGATCGAGTCGGGCGAGAACCCACCAAAGATCACGGAATGAGCGACGCCGATGCGGGTGCAGGCGAGCATCGCGATCGGCAGCTCGATCACCATCGGCATGTAGACCGCCACGCGGTCGCCGCGCTCGAGGCCGAGACCCTTCAGAACGTTCGCGAACTTCTTCACCTCGGTGAGCAGGGCGTCGTAGGTGAGCGTCAGCGTGTCGCCGGGCTCGCCCTCCCAATGAAACGCGACCTTGTCGCCGAGTCCCGCCTCCACGTGCCGATCGAGACAGTTGTACGAGAGGTTGAGTTCGCCGCCGACGAACCACTTCGAGAACGGGAGTTCCCACTCGAGGACGGTGTCGAAGTCCTTCGACCATGTCAGTAGCTCACGGGCCTGCCGGGCCCAGAAAGCCTCGTAGTCCGCCTCGGCTTCGTCGTACATCGAGCGATCGTTCGCGTTCGCCTGCGCGACGAATTCCGAAGACGGTGGGAAGCGCCGATCCTCGCTCTCGTAGATCTCGATCGACCCGTCGGCCATTGGCGCTTCTCCCCGTCTCGTCTGGCGTCGGAACCTTAGCCAACCCTCCGACGAACCTCCCTTCGACGGTCGCGCGCGGAAGATGTTCTGACGTCACCGCGACTTTCGGCGTCGTTCAGACGTCGGAATCGACTGGCGGGTTGCACTCGTGGCCCCTGGCAGGGAGAACTCTTCAGTGATTCAGGAATTCAAGGACTTCATCAGCAAGGGCAACGTGCTCGATCTCACGGCCGCAGTCGTGCTCGCGGCCGCGTTCGGTCTCGTCGTCGGCTCGTTCGTCAACGACATCCTTATGCAGATCGTGGCGGCCATCTTCGGCCAGCCTGACTTCAGCGGGATGACCATCCACCGGGGTGACGCGATCGGCGTCGACCCCGACACCGGCCAGGCGCTCTACGAGGGCCAGATCTACTACGGACGGTTCCTCACCACCGCCCTGAACTTCGTCATCGTCGCCTTCGTCGTGTTCATGGTCGTCAAAGCCTACAACTCCACCCAGAAGGACGAGGAAGAGGAAGAGGCGGGCCCGAGCGAGGTCGACCTTCTCACCGAGATCCGCGACTCCCTGAGCAACCGCTGATCACGATTCCGATCTAGGTCGAAAGTGGGACGGGGGTCTGACCCCCGTCCCACTTTCGCGTTCAACCGACGAAGACCGTCTCGGTCGTGAAGCTGACGCCGTGGTCGAGCGTCTTGTGCACGGGACAGCGCTGGGCGACATCGGCGAGCCGCTTGCGCTGCTCGTCATCGAACTGGCCCTCGATGAAGATCTCGCTGCGGACCCTCTCGATGTAGCCCTTGGCGTCGTCCTCACAGTCGGCGCAGTCGTCGGCGTGCACCTTGTCGATCTCGTAGCGGGCCGAGACGGAGTGGAGATCCCAGCCCTTGCGCTGACAGAACATCGACAGCGTGATGCACGTGCATGCCGCGACCGCCGAGATCAGCAGCTCGTAGGGATTGGGTCCGGTGTCGGTGCCGCCGAGATCGGTCGGCTCGTCGGCACACCAGACGTGGTCGCCGGCACGAAGCTCGACGGCAAATCCGGATGTGAGATCAGCGGTGATTGTGGCCATGAGGCGCAGCGTAGGGAAAGCTTCATCCCTATGTCTTCTGATGCGACGACGCTGAACGCCGCCGGGGAACCGGCCGCCACCTACGAGCGCGACGGTCACGTCGCCACGATCACGTACAACCGACCGGAGGCGATGAACGCCGTCAACGGCGCTATGCGCGAAGCGCTCGACGCCGCGTGGACACAGTTCCGCGAGGACGACGAGGCCTGGGTCGGCATCGTCACCGGCACCGGCCGCACGTTCTGCGCCGGCGCAGATCTCCGAGACGGCAAGGGATCCGTCGGCACGTGGCCCGGCTCCTTCTGGGAGTGGCCCACGATCACCACGTTCGAGAGCGGCATGGAGATCTGGAAGCCGACCATCGCGGCCGTCAACGGCCCGTGCATCGGCTACGGGCTCACGGCGGTGCTCGCCTGTGATTTCGTCCTCGCCAGCGAGCGGGCGACGTTCGCCTATCCTGAAGTCAAGATCGGCGTGTCCACGATCGTCGGGGCGCTGCGCCTCCCGAAGCACGTCGCCATGGCCGACGCGCTCGATCTGCTCCTCACCGGCGATCCGATCGACGCGGAGCACGCGAAGGAGATCGGTCTGGCCTGGCGAGTCCACGAGCACGATGAGCTGATGGCCGAAGCTCGTCGCCTGGGGGACCGCCTCTGCCAGGGCGCGCCGCTCGCCGTCCGAGCCACAAGCGAGATGGCCCACCGCGGTCAGGACCTCCCGTGGACCGACGCAGTCCGCATGGGCGAAGCGATGCGCCGAGTCGTCGGCCAGAGCGAGGACTCCATAGAGGGCGGGCTCGCCTGGGCCGAGAAGCGCGATCCCCAGTGGAAGGGCCGCTAGCCGCGCCGTGTTCGGTATCAATCGACAGGGACCGATTCAGCAGGGTGTTCCGCACGGACGGTCGATCCGGCTGGGTCTCTTCGTCGCCGCGGCGATGACCTTGCTCCTCCAACTCGTCCCGCTGGACCCCATTGACCGCCTGCGCCCGGCCGCGGCCACGGCGGGAATAACCGTCCTCGCCGTGATGTGGTCCCGCGTGTACGTGACGGTCGACAGCGCTGCCGTGTCCCTTCGCCTTCTCGATCTGAAGGGAACGGTCGTCGAGATCCCGCGCCACGAAATCGTCAGCATCGGGGTCGCCAAGACGAAGCTGATCCGTGCGCCGGTCATCACGACGACAACCGGCGAGCGGCACACGGTGCTCGCCCTTTCGGGTGGGGCCTGGGCTCGAATACTGACCGGCGACCAGACCGAACAACTGACTACCCAGCTCGCGGCCGCCGCAACACCGATGCCATGGCCGACCGCGGCGGCTGACCCTCACCCGCTACATCTGGGGTCAGACACCCGCTACATCCCGACGGCGCGAGCGCTCAGCTCCCGAAGATCTGGGGGTACATCGAGTTGGTCACCGTGCTCATCATGTCCACGCGATCAGCGCGAGGCACGGTGAGCACGAACTCCAGCGTTTCGTCGGGGAGCCAGCGGCCGCCTTCGGGCAGGTCGTCGAGCGCTCGGCTGACGACATCTCGAGGGTCGACCATGCCCGCCAGAGCGTCCTCGCTCGGGCTGTGGCCCACGAACGCCGGCGTCTCCATACTCGGCGCGACGACGGCCAGAGTCTGCACGCCTGAGTCACGAATCTCCCAACCGATCGCCTCGGCCAGATTCACGGTGAACGCCTTGGTGGCGCTGTAGAGGCCGACACCGCCGACTCCACAGAGCGCGGAACCGCTGCTCGTGACGACGAAGCCACCACGGCCCCGCTCGACCATCGGCGGGATCGACCAGGCCGCCATGTCCACGACCGCCTGAGCGTTGACGCCCACGGTCAACGCTCGTTCCTGAGCGGTCATATCGAGGAAGTTCTTCACGAAGCTGACGCCGGCGTTGGCGACGGCCAGCCCGACTTCCAGATCGCCCACGACCTCGTCGACCGCGTCGGTCCAGTCCGGAGCGGTCACGTCAACCTGCACCGCTCGGGTGTCGCCGTCGAGGCCGGCAGCGACCTCGTGGACCGCCTCGTTGACATCGACCATCAAGACGCCGAGCCCACGAGAGAGGCACTCCTCGACGTAGGCGAGGCCAACGCCCTGTGCCGCACCGGTTACAACCGCCCACGGCCCGTATTGATCAGCGAATTCCGTCATAGCGGCTGATCCTAGCCGTGCGCTCTAGGGCCGGACCACGAGCGGAAGTACCCCAGTCGGACAGGGACCTTTTCGGCGCGTGGTTGATCCGAGAGCCTCTACGGAGCCGGTCTCGGTCTGTCGTTGTTCGTGGGGCGAGGCATCACCTCGACTCCAACCACCGTGACCGACTGTCCAGGACACGGTGGCTCCACAAACCCAGAACGGCGACCGAGCCGCTTACTCGGTTGCCGTTTCTGGACGTTTCGGACCAGAAGTCAGGGCACCCGGTCGGGGTTCATGGCGGCGTCGGTGCCCCCGTCGAGGAAGAAGCACGAGCCGACGAGGAACGCGGCGTCGTCCGAGAGCATCCACGCGATCAAACTCGCGACTTCCTCCGGTGCCGCGGCTCGCTTGGCCGGGATCGGATAGAGCTCGCCGAGCGAGAGGTACTGCTCGATCCGGCCATCGTTCAACGGCGTGTCGATCAAGCCCGGGTTGATCGCGTTGAGCCGCACGCCAGCGCCGACCCAATCGTCGGTGACGGCGTTGCGCCGCACCCAGTGAGCCAGCGCAATCTTCGTGCCCGGGTAGACGGTGAAGCCGTCCATCGCTGCCGCGATCTCCACGGCGCGATCCTCTTCGCCGTCGAGGCATGCCGCCACGAACGCCGGATCGACGCCCGGCACCGTCGTCGCCGAGTTCGAGCTCAGCGCCACCGCCGCGCCGCCGTTCACCGCGAGTAGCGGTCGGAGCCCGGCCAACGTCGCCTGCGCACCGAAGAAGTTGATCCGTGTGACCAATTCGGCGTGCTCCCCGCCGACGCCGGCACAGGCGACCACGCCATCCAGCGTGCCGCCGCAGGCCGCGGCAACATCATCAACCATCGACTGCCGGCCGGCCGGTGTCCCGAGATCGGCAATGACCTCGGTGTCGCGCAGGTCAATGCCGACCACCGTGTTCCCGTCAGATTCAAGTCGAGCGCGCGTCGCCGCGCCGATGCCGCTGGCGGCACCCGTGATCGCGATTGTTCCCATGACCCCGACACTACGCTCGACTGGTCCAGCCCCCGTCGGGCCGGCAGAAAACCCCGAACCCCCAGCTCAGATGAGGTGCGCGATCAGGGTTGGGAACGGATTTCGTCGATTTGGGAACGCCGATTGCCGATCTTCGATGTCACAGGCCGTCTCTAGGGCCGCCCTATGACCACTACAAATGACTACAGCTGGCTACGCGAAGTAACCGACCGCCAAGTCTTGGCGATAGACGCATTGGTTGCAGGGAGCACCCACCAGGAAGCAGCTGCTGCTGCCGGCGTTCATCGAGTGGCGGTCTCGAACTGGGCGCGTCGACACCCAGGATTCATGGCCGAGGTCAATCGTCGCTGCGGGGAACTACGAGCACAACGCACGGCGCGACTTCGCGAACTGGATGAAGCTGCTCTCGAACTGGATGCGGCGGCACTAAGAACGGTCGCTGCCCAAGTGGAAACCGGTGATCCCGATGCCGCGATGAAGCGGCTGCGCATGAGAAAGATCAACCCGATTGAGATAAGCGGCGGGCCGACGGACCCCGACGAGATAATCGCCGACGAGGTCGTTGCTCGTTAACGAGCCGCGCAGAACAAGATGCTCGGTGACGGTCTATTCGACACCGGACAGAGCCCGGAACAGATCGCGCGAGATCTCGAGGAAGAACTTGCCGATGAGTTCGCCGAACCCAAGAAATAGGACGCAGCCAAGAAGGCCACCCCCAAGAAGCGGAAGCAGTCACGTCGTCGATAGGGGCGGAGGGAACTCGCCGCAGGACCGCAGGCGGAACGGCGGCAGGAGTCGAGGAGCTGACCAATAGTTCCCTGATGTGCTCCGAAACGAGATACCGCCCCTTGCACCCGACCGACCTTGGACTTTCAGCGTCGCAATCGCATCGACTGATCCACTCGATACGCACACATCGAAGACCTAGAAGCGTTAACCCGTTCCGACGACACCGGAGCTCTCAGCGTTGGCGATAGGCCGCTTGCGCTTCAAAGGCCAGATCTCGCAGCGATACGCCGGTCTCCGCCGAAAGCGCCACGAGCTGGTCGTGTTCGGGTTTTGCTCCGTGTGGACCCACCTTCATAGATACCGCGACTCCTCGGACCATCACGTTTTCGGTCCTGCGCTGAAGCTCCTGCTTCTGCACCCCAAGAGTGCGCGAGCCAAGCGATCCTGTCTCTGTGGCAAGCACGGAGCGCAGCGATGCCGCGAGCTCGTTTCGGCAGAGAACATGCACTTCGTGCGCGGGCCGACCCTTCTTCATCACGATGGGCACCACCCATGCATCATCAGCGCCTTCAGCGAGAAGACGGGTGATCACATGAGCCAGCACCTCTGGGCTCGCGTCGTCGATATTGGTTTCGATCAAGCTCGACGCAACAAAGCCGGGGCCAGAGCTCGCCCCGCTCTTGACCACCTCGTTCTCGACTAGGACCGCTGTCACCACGTTGGGGTGGCCGTCAGGGTCTCGCCCGCCCGCGCCACGAGCGATTCGATGCGGTCGCCCTGCCGGGACACGACCCCACGCGGTCGCAAGGGTGACCAAGAGCGCGGCCCCGGTAGGAGTACACGTCTCACCCTCGAAGTCGAGGCCGAAGACATCAACGCCCTCAAGAAGCGCGAGTGTTGCCGGGGCGGGAAGGGGCAACGTGCCGTGAGCAGCGGAGACCGTGCCGTAGCCAAGACCTACCGGCGCAACGATGATCGCATCCAGGCCATGGCGTGATCCCTCAAGGGCATGAACCAGAAGCCAGACCCCAACAATGTCGACGATTGCATCAACAGCGCCGACCTCATGAAAGTGCACTTCGTCGATATCGACACCGTGCTGCGCCGCCTCCACCTCGCCGAGCCGCCGGAAGGTGTCTCGAGCGCCTGCGGCGACGCGCTCCGGTAAGTCGGATTCAGCGAGCATTCGGTCGATCGAGCTCCAGTGGCGACCGTGAGCGCGAACTTGGGCGTCGACCACAACCCGGTGCGCAGCGAGCCCGTTGCGAATCGTTGTCCCAATCTCGATCGACCAACCGTCAAGGCCAAGATCATCGAGTGGAGCAAGCGCCGACGTGGGGTCGTCGAGCAGGCCCGCGAACGCGCCAAGAAGCATGTCACCCGACGCCCCGAAGGCGGGGTCGATCCAGACGGAAGTCGTCATGTCGTTCTCTCTCGGAGGGTTGCCATGCGGTGTGCGACGCACGCTGCGCCGTAGCCGTTGTCGATCCCGACAAGCGCGATTCCTGGCGCACAAGAAGCAGCCATCGAGAGCAGCGCTGTCATTCCCTCGAACGAGGTGCCGTAACCGGCGGAGGTCGGCACCGCCACAATGGGCTGCGGAATAAGTCCGGCCAGGACCGTGGCGAGCGCACCTTCCATACCGGCGACGGCGATGACAATGTCGGCCTGTTCAAGGTCGGGGAGCGCGTCCGTGAGCCGATGAAGACCGGCGACGCCGACATCGGTTCGACTGATCACGGTGTGGCCGAGCGCTTCGAGCGTGGCTCGAGCTTCATCGGCGACAGTAATGTCGGAAACGCCTGCACACACAATGGCAACTGTCGTCCCAGACGCTGGCCTCGGCCGCCAGGTGAGCGTGGTCCCGGCGATTACGCTTGGGCGCAGCGCGACCAAGCCATCGAGCTGATCAGCTTGTACGCGGGTAGCGACAATCGCGTCGTTGCTGCGGCCATCGGTGAGGAGTTCCGACACGATCGCCACACATTGGTCGGAGGTCTTGCCTTGGCAGTAGATCGCCTCGGGCATGCCCACACGACGCGTGCGATCAAGATCGAGCTGGTGCTCGTGTCCGTCGGCCGGCGCGGCCGGCGTCATCGCTTCAACGCTCCGTTCAGGTTGCCCGATCGGAGACCGGCGAGGTCGAGCGTGACATACCGGTAGCCCACCGCTCGGACCGCGGCGTCGACCTCTTGGGCGAGCTCGGCGGCGTGAACCACCTCATCGCCCGGAACTTCGATTCGGGCGGTGTCGCCGTAGTGGCGCACACGAACATCACGAAAGCCGAGCGTTCGCAACTTCGCCTCAGCTCGATCGACCTGCGAAAGCAGGGCAACGGAAATCTCGGTGCCATAAGGAACCCGAGACGAAAGGCAGGGCATCGCCGGTCGATCCCATACGGATATCCCCCATTCCTTCGCCAGGGCGCGAATATCGGCTTTTTGAAATCCGGCTTCGACAAGCGGGAATCGAGCGCCCCGTTCGCGCGCTGCTTCTTGACCGGGCCGGTGATCACCGAGGTCATCAAGGTTCACACCTAACGCAATCTCTGCGGACCGGGCGGCGGCGACCGGTTCGAGTTGATCCATCAGCGCGGTTTTGCACCAGAAGCAGCGATCGCCCTCATTCATCCGGTAGCGGGAATCGCTCATCTCATCGGTGGACACCGCTAGCCACTCGATTCCCCACGACTCCGCAAAGTTCTCGCATTGCGCAAGTTCGCCTTGAGCGAGCGAAGTGGAGTCTGCGGTGGCGAGAAGAACCTGTTCGCGGGGCAGTGATCGATGAGCAGCAACGGCAACCAGGGCCGAGTCGACACCACCGGAGAACGCGACGACCACGGAGCCAAGTTCCTTCACCGCATCGATCAGTCGAGCCTCGATTTGCATCACTCCACGAGGGTAGTTCCGGCGGCCTGGGATCGGCTGACGACATCCGGACGCGGGGACTTAGCTCAGCCACAAACGCTCGCCTGAACTCTGGGACCACCTATCGAACGCGCCGGTTTTTCGGGCGACGACTTCCGGGGTTGGACACAACAGTGGCCGTGCCGCTGTCAAGCCGTCTCCTATGCCCGTCTACTGGCCCAACCCAAAATCTCCTGACGCAGCCAGTGGAGTTCCCCCGCTACGTGAGACATCTGAGCCTGGGAGAATGTTTCCGGGAAGGAGTCCACGATGGGCACACAGGTATCCCTCAGGGTGCCGGGGCAAAGATGGCGGTCAGGTTCCGGCCACGGATGTTGCCACCGTCCGTTCCCTCGTTGCAGGCGAGGACGTAATCGATCGTGGCGCTGGCAGCGATGGCGAAGGTGCGGGTACCCCTCATTCGCTGAGACCGCTGTCTCGTGCCACTGGACCGATTCGTCGGGGGCGAAGACGCTGGCCGGGATGTCGGTCGATTCGACGAGCTGGCACCACACGTCGCCCCCCGTGGTGGTGTGGCCGACCGCAGCAGTGGAGCTGAGGTCGGCCATGACGCCACTGTGATCTGAGCACCGCACCCCGTCGATCACGTTGGGCCATCCACGGACGTCCTCAGCGCGAAGAAACCGGTTGCAACGTGATCGTTCTCTTCGCGCTCCCAGCCCGGCACCACACCAGCGGTCGGCCAACTCCGCTGGCTCGTGCGGCATCTCGAGACCAACAGGGGTGACGAGCCCGCGGAGTCTCAGACGTGAGAACGAGTCGTCCGAGGCGTTCCGAAGGCCCCTTCTGAATCCCGCGCCCTCGACGTCTAGCTGTGATGATCGATCCCTGGCGAACGGAGGCGTCGGGTCGGCGTTTGTTTAGGTCAGCAAGGCACCAACTTCGCAACGAGCCCGGTGCTGGCTTCATTGCGGGCGTAGTCAAACGCCGTTATCTCGATGTTGATGCCTGCGCTTGCGCGGATGACGATGCCGGCAGGAAACGGCCCGATCGTTCCCTGGTAAAAGGCGTCGTCGTTCGCCTCGACGGCTTCGAGCTGAATCGTTGACTCATATGTGCCAGCGGTGACGAGGGCCACCACCTCTTCGATACCCGTCCCAGCATCAGAGGCATAGACCCACAGTGTCGCCGTTGTAGGCCTGCATCCCTGATTTGCGTCTTCCAGAAGAGTGCCGGAAGACAATCTCGGATCCTGGAGCAAGGGGCTCACAGTGTCGGGATCAGACCCTGGCTCATCTGTCGTTGGTACATCCGGTTCATCTGCCGCCGACGTGTCGAGCGGCGCCTCGGACGTAGTCACCGTGGTGGTGGTCTCTTCCGCCACGGTCGAAGTCGGTGCCGGTTCAGAATTCGTTGGCCGTTCGCTCATCGCAACTGTGCTGGGGGTCTCGAGTTGGAGCGCGCTTGTTGCACCAGTCTGTGGGGAATCTGTTGCCAATCGAAGAACCATCAACATCGCGGCGGCCACGAGGACTGCGGCGAGGAGAGACACCATGAAACCCCGCATCCAAAACGACCGCCCTTGAGGAACTTGGGGAAAGCCTTGGGTATCAAGCTGCAAAGCCCTGGAGGCTGATTTTGAGGAACGCCCCCTGGAGGCTGATTTTGAGGAACGCGCCCTGGAGGCTGATTTTGAGGAACGCGGCTGCGGAGTATTCCCGGAGCCCTCGAAATGCGCGTGCAATTCTCGCGGCGCCGGGATGAGGGGCAAGGAGGCGAGCAGTGCAAGCGGGCTTGCCGTCCTGGCTCGAGTTCTCTCGCAAATCTCACAATCATCGATGTGTCGAGCCAGTCGCTTCCGCAGACGGGGCGACAGTGTCCCATCCCAATTGCCGAGAACGGCATGGAGTTCATCACAATCGCGTCGTCCGCGTCGCGCAACCAAAAGAGCGGCCAAGCTTCGCTCGACCCGCTCCCTCACCCTGCCAACGAGGACGTAGGAGTGGGAGAGTTTCACACCGAGGGCATCGGCGAGCTCTCCGCCCTCGAGGTCGTGTCTTAGTTGCAGGTCGAGAACGGCACGATCGCGAGGATCGAGGCCGGCGGCAGCGTCAGCGATCAACGAGGACAACTCCTCGTCCTCAGCACTTACCCCCAGATCGATGTCTTCAACGACGCCGGAGAAGTCATCCACGGGTATGGGCTGGTTCCTCACGCGACGCAGGCATTCGTTGCGCGCAATGGCGTAGAGCCACGGACGGAGCTTCGCCGGGTCGCGGAGTTGGCCGACCCGTTCAGCGGCGAGCAGGAAGGTTTCCTGAACCGCATCGGACGCATCATGTGGTGAGCGAACGACTGAGTGGCAGTAATCGTGAAGCCGATCTCCATATCGCGCAAAGATCTCGCCGAGGGCGTCATTGCTCCCTTCAGCAAGGCGTTCTGCCAGTTGGCGGTCGGTCTGCATAGTCTTGAGAGTCTCATCTTCACAGTAGTTCTGACGGTCTGAGTTGATCACGTGGTCCATGACCCGGTTCCTTGAGGCGGTTCGTGGTCGGGAATGCATCCGTAATGGACTCGGCACGGCGAGCACCAGCGAACGTTAAAGCCCCTTGCCAGGGCGGAAACGTTCCGGGCAAGAGGCTTTAACGTAGGTCCGGGGTGCGTGGACTAGAAGCCGATAGGCATCCATCCCCCGATGGCCGGAGGCTGCGCTCCACCCATCCCGATTGCGTCGATCAGACCGACAGGGCTGTACTCGAAACCGAAGCCGCCGATTGTTTCGATCAGGTCCTCGACAACCCAAGCCGGGCAGCCGCCGGGGCCGCAGGGCTCCGGTATCGTTTCGATGATCTCGTCGATGATCTCGTCGATGACCCAACCCGGGCAAGTTCCTTCATCAGGATCACAGGGCTCAGGAAGTTCCTCTACGAGAAGACCATCGTCGCCGCAGAGCCACGGGAACAGCTCGCAGATATCGATCGGTTCCCAAGGCGTGATCTCCGCGATGTCCTCGATCCATGTGTCGACTTCCACCAAGACAAAGGGGCCATCATCCTCTTCGTCGGTCGGTACCTCTGTGTAAACCGGAACATCCTCGGACTCCGGATCAGCCGGAACATCCTCGGACTCCGAGGGGCCTGCAGTGTTGCCGGTGCTTTCCGGATCGGTTATGACGGTGCCGTCCTCGTTGACGTGCACCACCACAGTCGTCGGTGGTTGCTCGGGAGCAGCTGTGTCCTGCTGATCCTGGGACTGGTCGGCCAGAGCGGCAGATGACGTTTCAGCGGAGTCGGTCCTACCCCCGTTGAATGAAACAAGTATCGTTGCTACGGCGAGGCCGCCGACAACTCCACTCACGACAAGAATGCCTTGCGTTAGTTTTTTGTTGTGATTCTTCATTTTCGGTCTCCTTCGTGACTCGGTCACGGGTAAGAGTCCCGACAACGCCCAGACCTAACAGAAACTGAAAAAGAATTTTCGACCAGTTCCAATCCTGTACCTGTGCGCAACCGTCGCCCGCCCCGCCGTCCAGAACAACATCGGTCGGTTCATCACCAAGCGGGGACATCAGAGCGCTGGGCGGAGGCGGCGAGCCGCTGCTCGCTGTCGGGCGGCGCGGGGTCAGGAACACCCATCTGACTTCTCCCACTGTTGCACGACTAGCAGCGTCGAACCTGGGCATCGAGGCACCGTGAGCAGACCGAACATCTTGTTGATCGTGAGTGACCAGGAACGCCATCGTTCCTGGCTCCCCACCGATGTCGATCTCCCGAATCGCGAGCGACTCATCGCTGGCGGAACTTCGTTCGAGCGGCACTACACGAACACGTCGCCCTGCTCGCCATCACGAGCGTCGTTGTTCACGGGTCGCTACGCAGCGGGCCACGGTGTGAATGAGAACTCCACTGGTCCGGAGAGCACGCAGCTCTCGTTCTCGATTCCGACGCTCGGCCACCGACTCCGCGAGCAGGGATATCCCGTAGCGCAGGTACCAGAGCACAGCCAGCAGGATCACTACTGGCGGAAACCGGCAACCCACAAACGAACTGGCGGGCACTCGACGATCCACACGAGAAGAATTCATTGCACGACCCTCGCCGACTACCACCGCGATCCGTCAACGCAACAGTGCCGTTGGTGGCCAGGCGATGCAGGAACGCCGCCATTTCCCGCGGGTGACGGTGTTGTCGGGCGGGAAGGTAGTTGCTTGGCGCGCTTGGCCCATGTCGCGTCGGCCTTCCGCTCCGCTAGCCCAGGTTGGCCCAGACAGTCTTCGTTTGCAGGTAGGAGTCGAGCGACTCCTCACCGAGTTCACGGCCGTATCCGCTCATCTTGAATCCGCCGTATGGCGCGGCGACGTCGAACATTCCGTAGGTGTTCAGCCATACGGTGCCGGCTTGTAGGCCAGCGGCCACCCGGTGGGCACGGCGCACATCGGTGGTCCAAACACCGGCCGCGAGACCGAACCGAACGTCGTTCGCCAATGACACAGCCTCGTCCTCATCCGTGAACGTCGAGATGGCGAGCACAGGTCCAAACACCTCGTCTTGCATCACGTTCATCGCCGGATTGACGTTGTTCATGACGGTGGGTCGCATGAAGTGGCCGTTGGCGAGCTCCCCGTCGGCTCGCTCGCCGCCCACGAGGATCTCGGCGCCCTGCGAACGCGCCGCGTCGACATGGCCGAGCACTCGAGCGAGTTGGACCCCCGACACGAGCGGGCCCATCTCGGTGGCTTCGTCGAGGCCGCTCCCCAGCGTGACCGCCCGGGCTTTCTCCACGAGTCGGGCGGTGAGTTCGTCTGCGATGTCACGGTGAGCGAAGAGACGCGCACCGGCGATGCAGCACTGCCCCTGGTTGAAGAACACGGCGGCAAAGGACCCCTCGACCGCAGCCTCGAGATCTGCATCGGCAAATACGATGTTCGGCGACTTGCCCCCGAGTTCGAGCGTCACTCGCTTCAGGTTGCCCCGCGAGGCATCGAGGATCTTGCGCCCGGTTTCGTAGTCACCCGTGAACGAGACCTTGTCGACACCGGTGTGGGCCGACAAAGGCGCGCCTGCTCCGGGCCCATCGCCGGTCACAATGTTGACCACGCCGGGAGGGAAGCCCGCTTCGCCGATGAGTTCTCCCAGCCGAAGAGCGGAGAGAGGAGTCTGCTCGGCAGGCTTGAGCACGATGGTGTTGCCCGCGGCAAGTGCCGGCCCGAGCTTGTAGCCACACATAAGAAGCGGGAAGTTCCAAGGGACGATCGCGCCGACGACGCCGAGCGGTTCACGCCGGGTGTAGGCGTGGAAGTCGGGTATCGACACGGGAAGCTCCCGCCCTTCGATCTTCGTGACCCAACCGGCGTAGTAACGAAATATCTCGGCAGTGAGAGGGATGTCGACGGCCATCGCGTCGCCGAGGGTCTTGCCGTTGTCCAGCACATCGAGCTGGGCGAGCTCGTCGGCGTGCTGCTCGATGAGGTCGCCGACGCGCCACATGAGCCTCGCTCGCTCGGCGGGCATGAGGGCCCGCCAGCCGTCGAGTGCGTCCCGTGCCGAGGCCACTGCCTCATCGACATCGTCGCTCGTCGACGAAGGGATCTCGGTGAGGATTTCCCCGGTCGCAGGGTTTTCGACACTGATCCGCGCGCCCGAACGGCTCGCGGTCCACTCACCCCCGATCAGATTGAAGTGGTCGCGATCGATGAATCCGCGCACCTGCTCAAGAATTTCCATGGCCGGGTCCTGTCTTTCATGGATCGTCGAGAGATATCTGAGATCTCACGTCTAAGATTTAAGAGTAGCTCGACCGCTGGGATCGTGCCTGCTAGTCGTCTGGCCACTGCTCGAATGTGTAAGCCATGTTCCAGAAGGCGCTCTCATAGCGAGCCCCGGCGAGGAATCGTCGCTCGAGACGGGCCGCTTCGGTGTTCGTCACCTCGCCGATGATCCCGTCGAACTCCGCGAGAAGAGAATCGACATACTCGATGTAGTCCTCATCGCCAAAGAACGACAGCCATTCGGAGTAGACGGGGTGGGGGGCACAATTCTGGTGGCGCGTCGCCATGTCTCCATAGCTCCATGCGCACGGCAGCATCGCCGCCATTGTCTCGGCGCTGCTGCCGGTGGCTGCGACCGCGAGGAGATAATTCGTGTAGGCAAAGCAGGTCGGCGATGGTTCCACCGACCCCGACTGGTCCTCCGCTCCGAGAGCGACGATGCGATCGAGCAGCCGACGGTTCGTCTCGATCTCGACATCAACGATCTGATGAACCGAACGGGCAAAGCGGGTGACTTCGGCCGGACTGTTCGAACGGGCCAGCCCGAAACCGAGCACCTTCGCGTACTGAGGGAGGTAGAAGAGATTTTGTTCCACGTAGAAACGGAACTTCTCGACCGAAAGACTCCCGTCTGCCATCTCTGTGACAAACGGATTCGAGATCAGGGCATCCCAGGTGGGTTGGCTCGAGGCCCGTAGCCGCTCCGTCAAGCTGGTACTCATCACTGTCTTCCCCGTCGCATCATCTCTAGTCGAACATGATCACGCTGCGGGCGGCTTCGCCCTTCTTCAGCGCCTCCATCGCTTCGCCGACCCGGTCCAACTCGATTCGCTCCGTGATCAAGGAATCAAGATCGAGTCGACCGTCAAAATAGAAGTCCACGAACCGAGGCGCGTCGATTCGGAACTGATTGCTTCCCATGCAGGATCCCTGGATCCGCTTCTCGGCCAAGAAATCGACTCCCGGAAGTTCGACGGTCTCGCCCAGAGCGATCATGCCGATGATTGTCGCGGTGCCACCAGCCCGCAGCATTCCGAAGGCCTGTGACGGGGTCGTCGCTCGCCCGATCGCGTCGAACGCGTGGTGAACTCCGCCGGACGTGAGCTCGAGGACTATTTCGACCGGATCGACATCTGATGCGTCGATCGCGTCGGTTGCGCCCATGAATTTCGCCAATTCCAACTTCGACGCCACCACATCGATCGCGATGATCCGACCTGCCCCGGCGATTCGAGCCCCTTGGATCGCGCTGAGGCCCACACCGCCACAACCGATGACCGCCACGGTCTCGCCCGGAGCGACCGCCGCAGTACGAAACACCGCGCCGAGCCCGGTGGTCACCGCGCAGCCGACCAGCGCGGCCCGATCGAGCGGCATCTCCGGGTTCACCTTCACCAACGCGTGCTCGTGCACCAACAACTGCTCGGCGAACGAGGAGACGTCGGCGTATTGGTGGACAGTCTCGCCGTCCTGGGAAAGGCGCGGCGGCGCGCCGGCTGGCCGCATCGTGTCCTCGTGGGGGCACAACGCCATTCGGCCGCTGAGGCAGTACTCGCAATGGCCACAGAACACCGACAGCGAGCTGATGACATGGTCGCCTGGCGAGACATACGAGACGGCCTCGCCGACCGCTTCGACCACGCCGGCCGACTCATGGCCCATGACTGTTGGGATCAGTGTGTCGTAGGCGCCGGTCAGATAGTGGAGGTCGCTGTGGCACACGCCAGCCGCAACAGTTCTCACCAACACCTCGCGCGGTCCTGGGTTGTCGATCTGGACGTCTTCGATCGTGAGTTCTCCAGGAATGGAGCGCAACACTGCGGCCTTCATCTGATCATTCTCCTGGTGCTTCTTCGGCGAGATCGCCGACCGATATCGACTGGGCGCTCATCAGCGGACGATCCCGAAGTTCCGCGACGATCTCGGCGATCTCAGCGCCACCGGCCTCGAACATGGCGCGACCGAGTTCGACGGTCGCCTCCCTGGGGTCGCCTCGCACACCGTTGCGCGACCAGCCACTCCACGGTTCGGTGACCCGGATTGGCTTCTTGTATTCGGCCCTGGGAGCGCGGCCCAGAAGGTCGCGCCAGACGTGAGGTGATGTAGGAAACTCGTCGCCGGTCACGAGCCGATCCATACGGATCAGCTCCGGCGCAGCGGCGAGCATGAGCGAGGTCTCGAACGCGCACGCATGACTGGCGACCGATTCGGGCCCCTGATCGACAGCAACCTTGCACACGTCGCCGAGCTCCCACCAGGAGACATAAGCGAACAAGTGGCCCGGGTGACGAAAGAGTGCCTCTCGCGACGCGAGGTCGAGTGGTGCACCGTTCGATCCGTGCGCGTTCACAGCGAGGATTCGGCGAAAACCTGATCGAGCGAGTGAGGCGTAGACCTCGGTCAGGACGTCTATGAAGACTTTTGTCGTGTGGTAGATGGCGCCCGGGAAGTCGGCCAGATGCTGGCTCAACCCGAAGGCCACGGTCGGCGCGACGATCGCGGTACCTGGCTCGCAGCATCCGACCGCCGCTGACACGAATCCCTCGGCAATGCGGTTGTCGGTATCGAGGGGCAGGTGAGGCCCATGTTGTTCGATCGTGCCTACGGGGACGATGACGACCGGATCCTCCGCCGCCAGCGCGGCAACTTCCGGCCAAGTCAGCTCCGCGAGCTGCGTCGAGACTCGGTTCACGACGGATCAGTCTGGGGCAACTCGATGGCGACCCCGAGAACGGCGAAGCGTTGGCGGATCTCCGAGAGGGCCGACTCGAAGACTGCCACCTGATCGTCTGGCAGCACTCCGCCGAGTCCTGCGCTCGCGGCCGCCGTATGCGCCTCGAGTAGCTCGCGTCGGTCAGTTCCCTCAGGGAGTTGGGTCGGGACCTGCCTACCTCGCGATTCCTCTTCGGAGAGCACCGACGAGACACCCTCAGCGATGGCTGCTCGTTGGACATCGGTCATGTCGGGCACGACATCGGCGAAGTATTGCCAGGCGACGGCGAGCATTCGAGACTTGTCGCGGACGACGAACCCGATCAGCGAGGCGAGCGCCGGACTGGCTGACGACGCCGCGGCCTGCCACATCCCGAAATCCACCCGCGCCTGCGCAATCAGATGCGCGGCAATGTAGGTGTCGATATCGGAATACTCGTGCAATGCCCGCCGAACCAACTCATTGTCGAGTAGCGCCGCGAGCTCCGGCGTCGACGGTGATGACCGATAGTTGCCCAGTCGAGTTGCGAGCAGATGAGCGAGATCGGTGGAGCGGGCGCGTTCGACAGCGCGCATGCTCAGGCAGTACTTCATGTCGGCGCTGATCCCCGGCTCGAGGCAGACTCGGACCAGGACAGCCTCGGACTCCGCGATTGCGGTGAAGTCGACCCAAGCCCGGTGGCTCCATACGAGCCCGCCGGCGCGACGATCCGTCTCACTGTGTGCGCCAGGTTCGAATCCGTCCCAGAGGGCGTCGTCTTCGGGATCCCAGGTCTCTCGCAGCGCTAGTTCATAGGCGTCCCAGATCGGCGCTTGGCTCGCGGTGAGGTCCAGCGGGAAGCGGTGCTCCGTGCCCAGTTGAAATGGCTGTTCGCGATCGAGGGACTGAGCGTCGCTCTTGCTTAGCATCGTGGCTCCAGTACTCGTGGGTACACGATCAGAAACGTCCCATGCCGGTGTGTTCGAACTCTGGCAATTCGACGCCCCAGGACCTCATCCGCGCACGGATACCGGCCACGGACTTGACCAGTACTGGCATCTCGACTTCCTCGACCGTGGCACCAAGTCCGGCCTCGTAGACGAGTCGATCAGACTCGATCTCCGAGACGTCGGGGAACGGTGAGAGCCAGGTCGAGTGATAGCCCTTCAGCTCGACGTCCTCGATCATCCACACAACCTTGTCGCGAACCACGACGAGCTCGGCCGCGGACATGTGCGGGGCTCGATAGTCCATGTAGTACCACCCGAAATCACAGTGCCGGACCTCGTCCCGAAAGATCAGCTGCAAGATCTGCTTTGCGACCGGATCGGTTGTCGTCTTGATCAGCGCCCGAAACACATCGAATGCGATGACTTCTGCGCAACAGATGAGCGAGGCAATGAGGGCTTCGAGCGGAGTGTCGGCATCGAAGCTCATGCCCCGGACACCATGCGTCGCCACGGAGCCGGCGAGATCCTGGCTGACCGGCTCAGACATGTAGCCCCCGAGGGCGTCGGCCATGCGGCGACAGACGTCGGCGTGGCGAACCTCCTCCTGGGTGCGGATCGTCCAGAAGAGCGAGAGGTCCACCTCGCGGCGCTCCTTAGTGAAACGCAGGAGCATCGCCGGGCTCTCCGCAATTGCGCCGTACTCGCTCCATGCTCGACGCGACCAATATTGACGCGCCGCAAACAGCTCCTCTGTGGTGTAGCGCGAAAGATCCAGTTTCTCCCAGGCGATGTCGGTGGCCGGATTCCACTCGGACCGCTTAGCTTTACGGTACAGATCCCGGATCTCCGGGACCCCCTCGTCGAGTGTGAGCGGGAAATGCTGGTCGGCGATGTCGAGCACGCCGTGTGGCCGCCCGGTACCGATCGGTGCCTTGTTGTATCCCACGAGCGTCCCCATCCGCTGCCAAGATCTCAGATCTTGGATTTTAGTGGTCATCCTCGGCCGTGGCAAGCACGCGATCTAGAGGCCCGCAGCGTAGCGATGACGAACACGGTATCGTCTGAGATCTGAGATCCTGGATGACGGAGTTCCATCAACGGGTCGTACCGAGAACCCACATGGAAGAGAACAGGGTGACCCCGCTGAATACCACCCCGGAGGCCGACGAATCAGCCGAACAACCGCGGTCGCCTCGGCTCGAGGTGCAGGCCGCGCTGGAGAATGTGTTGGTGCGGTGCCTGGCGGTGCGGCCGGGCGAGAGTGTGGTCATCCTCGTCGACTCCGACACCGATACCCGTGTGCTGAACCTTTTGCGCGGCGGTCTCACGAGCCGTGGGTGCACTCCGGTTGTTGTGGAGATGGCGCCCTTCGTGATCCCCGGCTCCGAGGTATCCCCAGCCGTCGCCGCGACTATGCGCCAGTGCGATGCCGTGATCGAGCTGACGTCGATCTTCATCGGCTCAAACCAGGCACGTCGCGACGCCAACGCCGAAGGCGTCCGGTACCTGGCAATGCCGGGCGTCCAACTCGACACTTTCCGCGCCGACGGACCCCTCGGCGTCGACTTCGACGAGCTGCGAGTCGCGGCCGACCAGGTTGGAGAACTCTGGACTGGGGCATCGACATTTCACCTCACGACTCCCGCAGGTACCGATCTTCACGGCTCGGTCGTGGGTCGACCGGGGCGAGTCCTCCACGGCATCTGTCGCGCCCCTGGCTCCTACATGGCGCCGCCCGACATCGAGGCCGGCACCGCGCCGATCGAAGGCAGTACGCATGGGATAGCCGTCATCGACGCCGACCTGCTGTTCATGGGCGTCGGGCCGCTGACGGATCCGGTCGCGCTCACCTTCGAAGAGGGTCGGTTGCTGAAGGTGGAAGGGCCCGAGAGTGACCGTCTGACCGCCATGATCGAGAGATGCAACGACGAACGTATGACCAACCTCGCCGAGGTGTCGCTCGGACTGAACCCGGCCGGGCACGTCTGTGCGGTTGCCATGGAGACCGAGTCCACGCTGGGAACGGCCCACATAGCGCTTGGCAACTCGATCGCCTACGGGGGCATCGTTTCGGCAGTCGCCCATCTCGACTGCGTAATGCGTGATGCCACGCTGACGCTCGACGCGGTTCCCGTTCCCGCAGTCGAGATCATGTCGCACGCCGGAGACGTGAGCTGATGTCGAGCGTCCCCCCCGGCGACGCAACGGCGATCACTCGGGCCGCGCAGAGTGCAGTTGCCTCCTTGCTCCCGCTTGAGGACAAGGCAGATTTCGAGCGTGCCGCTCGGGGCCGAATCGATAATCGCGACCTTCCGGTCATACCTCACGAGGATCACGACCGTCCCGTGTGGGACATGACGCAATACCGCTTTCTCGACGGGGAAGTGCCAGCGACCGTGAACCCCAGCCTGTGGCGCCAGGCTCGTCTGAACATGAACCAAGGACTCTTCAAGGTCGCGGACGACGTCTACCAAGTCCGGGGATACGACATTGCCAACATCACCTTCGTGCGAGGCACGACTGGCTGGATCGTCATCGATCCGCTGAGTGCCACCGAAACGGCCCGGGCCGCCAAGACGCTCGTCGATAATCACCTCGGCATTCGCCCCGTACGCGCGGTGATCTACACCCACAGTCACGGCGACCACTTCGCGGGGGTTCTGGGGGTGGCGTCGCGTGCCGATGTCGCCGAGGGTCATATCCCGGTGATCGCTCCCGACGGCTTCCTGGAGGCAGCCGTCGTCGAGAACGTGATCGCCGGCAACGCGATGATCCGCCGCTCTGGGTACATGTACGGCACTGAACTCCCAAGGGGCCCCCGGGGCCAGGTTGATGCGGGCATCGGCAAAGGCGACCCGGAAGGCTCGGTTGCGCTCGTGGCCCCCACCGACCTGATACGACACACGGGCGAGCAGCGCACCCTCGACGGCGTCACGATCACGTTCCAGATGACCCCGGGCACCGAGGCGCCCGCGGAGATGAACTTCTTCATCCCCGAGATGCGGGCCCTGTGCATGGCGGAGAACTGCACCAGCGTCATGCACAACCTCTACACCCTCCGTGGCGCCGAGATCCGCGACGGACTGGCATGGAGCAAGTACATCGACGAGTCCATCGAACTGTTCGCGGCGGAGTCCGACGTCGTCTTCTCGACCCACAACTGGCCTCGGTTCGGGGCCGACGACGTGCGCGACTATCTCGAGAAGCAACGCGACCTCTACCGCTTCATCCACGACCAGACGATTCGAATGGCGAATCGTGGCATGACCATGGATGAGATCGCCGAGCAGCTCCGACTGCCGCCGAACCTCGACCGCGAGTTCGCCAATCGCGGCTACTACGGGACGCTCCAACACAATGCCAAGGCCGTGTATCAGCGCTACCTGGGTTGGTTCGACGGGAATCCGGCCAATCTCGATCGGCTTCCTCCGGAGAAGGCCGCGCAACGCTACGTGGAGGCGATGGGAGGCGCCGCGGCCGTGCTGCGACGGGCGAGCGCCGAGTACGAAGCCGGTGAATACCGGTGGGTGGCCGAGGTGGTCGGCCACGTCGTCTTCTCCGAGCCGGACAACACCGCGGCGCGCCAACTTCAGGCCGACGCGTTCGAGCAGCTCGGTTACCAGGCCGAATCGGCGACGTGGCGAAACGTGTATCTGATGGGGGCCATGGAACTCCGCGACGGGATCCAGATGATCGAGGGCGCCCGATCGGCCTATCCGATCGATGTGGTCGCGGCCATGACCGTGCCGAACATCTTCGACTCGTTCGGCGTCCGCCTCGACGGTCTCCGCGCCGCCATATCCAAGCTGAGCATGGCATGGCGCTTCCGCGATTCCGGAGAGGAGTGGACCCTAAGAGTCGAGAACGGCGCCCTGCACTACCGCACTGGCATCGACGAGTCCTCTTTTGTCACGGTGGACCTCACCCGTTCGGCTCTCGACCGGATCGCCGCCGGCGTGTCGACGATCGATGAGGAGACGGCGGGCAGCGAGTTCTCCGTGAGCGGCGACCTCATCGTCCTGCGACGATTCGGGTCGTTGCTCGAATCGGTTGATCGCTACTTCCCCATCGTCACCCCATGAGCCACCTCAGGCGGCCGGCATCTCGATCACGGGCTTGATCGTCGCCCCGGACTCAGCGTCCTCGATCGCCTCGTTGATCGCCGACAGCGGGTAGGCCTTGACGAGGCGGTCAAACGGGAACCTCCCTTGCGACCACAACTCGATGAGGGTCGGGATGAACAGCTGCGCCCGTGCGTCACCGCCGATGATTCCGCGGACGAAACGGCCGAACAACACGCTGTGAAAGTCCAAAGTGAGGTCGGTGCCCGCCGGTGGCACACCGACGAGCCCACATGTGCCGAGGAGAGCGAGGCTCTCGACAGCCTGGCGGGCCACGGCAGCAACGGCGGTCGTCTCCAGCGTGTAGTCGACCCCGCGACCACTGGTCAGCTCCATGATTGCCTCGACCGCGTCAGTGTCGCGTCCGTTGATCACGTCGGTGGCGCCGAGCTCCGAGGCAAGGTTCAGTCGGTCCTCGTGGACATCGATGCCGATGATTCGGGTGCTGCCCGAAACGACGGCAGCCATCACCGCACTGAGCCCGACCGCGCCGGTGCCGAACACCGCGATGGACTTGCCCGGCTCCACGGCGAGTGAGTTCATCACCGAACCGGCTCCGGTCTGGATTCCGCATCCGAGCGGACCGAGGATCTCGAGCGGGGCATCCTTGGTCACCTTGACGACGTTGTATTCCGTGACCAACGCGTGGGTAGCGAACGAGGACTGCGCGAAGAAGTGGCCGTTGATCTCCTCGTCACCACGATGGAGGGTGGCGCTCCCGTCGGGCCGCCGACCGCTGAAGTTCAGGTCGTAGTGGCTTGAACAGTACCCGGGCGGCGCGGTGCGGCAGAACTCACAAGTGCCACAGGAGTGCAGGCTCATGACGACGTGGTCGCCTGGTTCGACCAGGGTTACATCGGCGCCGACACGTTCCACGACGCCCGATCCCTCGTGACCGAGCACCAGTGGGAGAGGTACCGGAAACCACTGGTCGCGGCAGATGATATCGGTGTGGCACACACCGGTACCCACGACGCGCACAACGACTTCATGAGGTCGAGGGTCATCAAGTTGAAGCTCCTCGAGGTGCACCTGCCCTCCGGATTCTCGCACCACTGCTGCGGTCGTTGTTTGCATCCACGTTCCTCCTGCATCAGGTCAGCGCCGTGCCACCTTCCCTGAGGTAGTGCGGTTTGACAAGCTCCAATCAGCATCTAAGATACCAGACATCGGGACGGAGGCCCAGCCCACCATCGGGGCCCGCAACAAGGGAAGAAGGCTCGGCGTGGACGCTGCCGCGATTGCTGCATCTGTATTGGCCGCCGTAGACGTCGAGAGGGCAGTCGAGCTCACGCAGGCGGTCTGCCGAGTGCCAAGCGTGCTGGGAGAAGAACTCGCCCTGGCCGAGTTGCTCGCCGACACCATGCGTCGATCCCAGTTCGAGAACGTCGAGTTGCAGCCGGTCCTGCCGAACCGGCCGAATTCGATTGGTGAGATGCACTTCGGGGCCGGGCCCCGGGTCGTGTTGACCGGACACATGGACACGAAGCCGGAATCCATTGGTTGGACATTGGCCGAGCCGTACTCGGGCGCGTTGATCGACGGTCGCGTCTACGGGCACGGGATCATGGATATGAAGGCCGCCTTGGCCTGCCAGATCGTGGCGATGGAAGCGGTGCGACGCAGTGGGCTCCCCCTGAAGGGGACGCTCGCGATGGCAGCCGTGAGCGATCACATGGGCGACCAGCTCGGCAGTATCCGCTACTTCGAGGACCATCGCGCCGATCTCTGCGTGCTCGGCGAACTCAGCGACAACCAGATCTTCCTCGGTCACCGCGGTCGCTACTACTTCGATATCACCGCCGAAGGTCGCTCCGCCCACACGTGCCATAAGCACCAAGCGGTCAATGCAAACGCTCTTGCCGCCCGGGCGATCCTCGAGCTCGAAGAGTCTCGGCTGGAACCGAAGCTGGACTCTGACACGGCCGACCTGTTCGGGGCCGAGACCATGATCGTGCCGGGCCGAGTCTACGGAGGACTTCCGCCGGGAGGGCCGTCGATGATCCCTGACGAGTGTGTGATTCGTGTCGACTGCCGGCCCCAACCAGGGGTGTCTGTGGAGACGGTGAGTAACGAGATCGACCGGTGCCTCGCCTCGGCGAAGGCCCTCGACGACCGCTTCAAGGCCCGCGTCGAACTCGTCGATGTGAAATCACCCTATCTGGCTAATCCCGAGGCCGTCGTGGTGCAGACGATGATTGAGGCGGTCCGTCAGGTCCGAGGCCGCGAACCCGAGCTGATGGCCGCCGGCTGGTTGGGCGACACTGCGAGCTTCGGAGGCGACATCCCGACGGTCATCTTCGGGCCGGGCGGCGAGCCGGTCTATTGCGCCAACGAGAGTCTACCGGTAGCCGATATCGAGGAAGCAACAAAGGTGTACGCGGTGTTCTCCGCGCTGGCACTGGTCGCAAACAAGTGAGCGGGGCCCGGCCTCCACGTGTGCTGGTCGCCAAGCCGGGCCTCGACGGCCACGACAGAGGGGCAAAGGTCGTCGCCTTCGCACTTCGCGATGCAGGATGCGAAGTGATCTACCTGGGCCTCAGATGTTCGGCCGAGAGAATTCTGGCCGCCGCCGCCGAGGAAGACGTCGACGTGGTCGGCATATCGGTTCTGTCGGGAGCCCACGTCCCGCTGGCTGCGGAACTGATCGAAGAAAGAACGGCTCAGGGGATGGACGGCCTCCCCGTCGTTGTTGGAGGGATCATCACTCCCGACGACGCCGAACGGCTTCGCCAGCTGGGGGTGGCCGACGTCTTCCCGGCCGGAACACCCATCGACGATGTGGTCGGCCGAGTCATCGGCATCGCCCGCAACTCCGTGTCCGCTCCGGGCGGTGACGACCGTTGAAAACCGAAGACGACAGGGGCGTCACAACCGACTCCGGCATTCCCGTTCACACGTCGTACACCGCGGCCGACCTCGGCGACCTGGTCGAGTTCGAGCGCCGCCTCGGCGTGGCCGGAGAACCGCCGTTCACCCGCGGACCGTACCCAGACATGTACCGGCAGCAGCTGTGGACCATGCGTCAATACGCCGGCTACGGATCACCGGCAGACACGAACAGCCGTTTCCGTTACCTTCTCGACCGCGGCCAGACCGCACTGTCGGTTGCCTTCGACCTGCCCACCCAACTCGGACTGGATTCCACCGACCCGCGGGCCCGGGCCGAGGTCGGCCGAGTCGGCGTGGCCATCGACACCGCGGATGACATGGTGGACGTCTTCGACGGACTGCCCCTCGACGACCTTTCGGTGAACTTCACGATCAACGCCACTGCATCGATCATCCTCGCCTTCTACCTCGTCGCCGCCGAGCGCCAAGGAGTCGCGCGAGCCGACCTCACCGGCACACTGCAAAACGACATCCTGAAGGAGTTTCTCGCCCGCAAGACGTTCATCTACCCACCCGAACCGTCGATGCGGCTGGTCGGCGACGTCGTCGAGTTCTGCACTGAAGAGCTCCCCCGCTTCAACAGCATTTCCGTCACCGGGTACCACGCCCGCGAGGCCGGTTGCGACGCGGTGCAGGAGCTGGCGTTCACCATGGCGGACGCGATCGCGTACTCGTCACTTCTGTGTAACCGAGGGCTTTCGTTCGACGAGTTCGCGCCTCGGCTGTCATTCCACTTCGCGACGACGATCGACCTTTTTGAGGAGGCGGCGAAGCTCCGCGCCGCTCGCCGGCTCTGGGCCACGATTGCCCGGGAGCGGTTCGGCGCCACCGTGCCGGAGGCAATGCGGCTCCGCTTCTTCTCTGGTTGTTCCGGTGCCACCCTCACTGCACAGCAGCCCATGAACAATGTGGTGCGCTCGACGATTCAGTGCCTTGGGGCGGTGCTTGGTGGAGCGCAGTCTATCCACGTGATGGGATACGACGAGGCACTCGCGATCCCGTCCGACGACGCCGTCACTCTGGCCCTGAGAACTCAGCAGATCGTTGCTCACGAGTCCGGCATCACCCGCACGGTCGATCCGCTCGCCGGCTCTTTCTATGTCGAGTCCTTGACCGACTCGCTCGAACGGTCGGCCACGGAGATGATCGAGACCATCGACGAACTCGGTGGCGCGGTTCGTGCCGTCGAGACCGGTGAACCCCAACGCTGGATCGCCGAGAACGCATATCGAACCGAGTCTGAGATTGCTCACGGGATCCGGGTGAAGGTCGGCGTGAACTCCTACCAAGAGGATTCGGCTACCGAGGTGCTTCCACTCTTCGAGTTCGACGAAACGGGGTTCGGCGCCCAGGTCGACCGTCTCGAGCGACACGTCGCGGGCCGCCGGCAGCACGACGTCGACGCTGCGCTCTCGATGCTGGAGTCTGCGGCGGCCGCGGACGTGAACGTGATGCCACCGTTGATCGACGCCGCCCGCGCCGGCGCGACTTTGGGCGAGATGGCCGCGGTCTTCGAGGCCGCCTTTGGCGCCTATACCGAGCCATCGCCATGGTGACCGGACCGCTCGCGGGCACGAAGGTGGTGGATCTGACCCGGTTCGTCTCGGGGTCCTACGCGACAATGTTGCTGGCGGCGCTGGGAGCCGACGTGATGAAAATCGAGGCCCCAACGCACGGCGACCCGTATCGGTCCCAGGGCTCGGCGGCAGGCGATGGCCCGTCCCCGCTCTTCGCGTCCATCAATCGCGGGAAGCGGAGCGTGGCGATCGACTTCCGCGACCGCGACGGCGCCGAAGCACTCGAAGCGTTGCTCGCGGGTTCGGACTTCGTTGTTCACAACGCCCGGCCGGGTGCGATGGAGCGTCGCGGCCTGGGTTTCGAGGCAGTCCACGAACGCCACCCGTGGATCATCCATGCCGCAATATCGGCATTTGGTGACGTCGGCCCCGAGGCCGGGCGAGGCGGTTTCGATCTGATCGTCCAGGCCGAAAGCGGTCTCATGGGAGTCACTGGGACGGCGGAGTCCGGCCCCGTCAAGGTAGGAGCACCGGTTCTCGACATCGGCGCTGGTCTCGCCACAGTCGTGGGAATCATGGCCGCCCATATGGACCGGGCGGAGACCGGGGTTGGGACAAGCGTGACGTCTTCGCTCCTCGAGTTTGCCCTGGGCGCGTTCACCACAATCATCGGCGACGTGCTGACCTCCGGCGAATCGCCACCCCTTCTCGGAAGTCATTCGCCATCGTTTGCCCCCTACGGCACCGTGCGTGCCCGCGACGGCTATTTCGTTCTCGCCGGTGCCGGCGACGAGGACCTCTGGATGAGGCTCTGTGACGTGCTCGGCCGGAGAGATCTCATCGACGATCTGCGCTTCGTGGACAATGCCGCCAGGTTGCGCCATCGAGAGGAACTCACGAGGGAGATCGAATCCGTACTCGCCCACGACGACGTCCACGTCTGGATCTCGAGATTGGAGTCGGCGGGTGTCCCGGCGGGGATCGTCCGGACCATGGACGAAGTGGCTCGATCAGCTCAGGTCGACGCGCTCGGAATCCTCCGACCACCCGTCGACAGCGCGCCCAGGAGCCTGTCCGCGGTCGACCTGCCGTTTCGCCTCGGAGCCGTGCGGCCGGCACTGAACGCCGCGCCTGAGCTCGGGGCGCACACTCGCGAGGTGCTCCGGGAGATGGGAGTCGCGGATGATCTGACGGCGCGCCTGTGCGACGCGACATCGAACCCGGATCCGCGATGACGAAGGCCGGGCTGATAGAGCAGGTCGTCAGGCGAACCGAGCGCTTGGCTTCGATTCCCGCCCCGCCGCTGGAAGAACACGATCGCGCCGCCGTCGTCGAGGAGTGGTGGTCGACTGAGCTGCACGAGGTCTCGATCGACGAGGTCGGAAACGTCTGGGGCAGGGTGCGCGGTGGTCGCGGGCCGGCTCTGGTCGTTGCCGCTCATCTCGACACCGTCTTCGGGGTCGATGTGCATCACGGGACCGAACATCGTGGGGGACGGCTGTACGGACCGTCGGTTGGCGACGACTCTGTGGCGGTCGCGTCCTTGGCCGCCCTGGATGCCCTACTGCCCGACGACCCCGGTGGTCCGGTGTGGGTGGTTGCGACAGTGGGCGAGGAGGGTCTCGGCAACCTCACGGGTATCCGTCACGCCATTTCGAACCCGCGTACCGACATCGGGGCCGTGATCGCGATCGAAGGCAACTGGTTGGGACGTGTCTGCCTGACCGGAGTCGGGTCCAGACGTTTTCGTGTAACTCTCGATGGGCCCGGTGGGCATGCATGGGAGGCATCCGAGGTCGACAGCGCCGTCCACGGCGTTGCTCGGATCATTGCCGCAATCGACGCCGCGCCCCGTCCCGAGAACAGCCGGACTGCGGTCAACGTCGGAAGGGTCGGAGGCGGCACAGCGATCAACGCGAGAGCCGATTGCGCGTGGTTCGAGATCGACTTGCGGGCCATTACACAAGAGGCGCTCGACGCGCTGACAGCGACGGCCGAAATGGCCGTTCGCGACCAGAAGGCAGATCTCGTGGCGAGCTGGGCGAGCCTCGGCGATCGCCCCGCCGGTGGGCTTGACCCTGCCCACCCGCTGGCCCTCGCTGCGTTCTCGGCGCTAACCGATGCCGGCCTTGACATGGAGGTCACCGAGGCGAGTACGGACGCCAATGCCGCTCACGCCGCCGGGATTCCCGCGCTCGCCATCGGCATCACCGTCGGCAGCGAG
This sequence comes from Acidimicrobiales bacterium, assembly GCA_029246685.1. GTDB lineage: Bacteria > Actinomycetota > Acidimicrobiia > Acidimicrobiales > Aldehydirespiratoraceae > JAJRXC01. Next base: position 746,315 of record JAQWMR010000016.1, read on the forward strand.
GAACACACCATCCGTGAGTGGATCGAGTTGGAACCGATCGGTGCCGGGCTCGACGTTCTGGCGGCGACGGTGATGACCTATCTGAGGAGTATCCGATGAAGTCCTTGAGGCGTGGCGTCGTACTGCAAGGGGTCGACACGCCGCACGAGTTCGTCAACCTGGCGAAACGATTCGAGGAACAGGGCTTCGATCATCTTTGGCTCACCGAATCGTCGCTTCATGCCCGCGACCCGTATCAGTTGCTTGCACTGGCGGGAATGCACACCAGCACGCTTCGGCTTGGCACCGCCGTCACGAATCCGGTTACCCGGCATCCGGCGCTTACCGCGGTGGCTGCCGCGACCCTCGCTGAGGCGACTGAAGGGCGCTCGATTCTTGGCATCGGGGCTGGCGATCGCCCTCTCGTGGCGTTGGGAACAAAGCCGGCACGACTCGCACAGCTGGAACTCGCGGTGGACGCGATCCGTCGGCTGCTGGCCGGCGAACACGTCGACGTCGAGAGTCCCTCGTTCGATCTTGTCGATGCCCACCTTCGTTTTCCCGTCGAGACAAAGATCCCGATCTTCGTCTCGGCCAGTGGGCCCCGCACTCTGGAACTCGCTGGCGAGATTGCCGATGGGGTCATCTTGCTGTGTGGTCTGGACCCCGTCATCGTCGAGTGGGCGCTTGAACGGATCTCTGCCGGGGCCGACCGGCGCGGGAGACCGAGGCCCGAGGTGGCGATCTTCGTCTACGGCGTCATCGACGAGGACGAGGACGTCGCGATCGCGTCGGCCCGTTCCATCGCCGCGTGGTTCCCTCAGACATCGCCGCTCTACTGCGAACTGGCCGGCCTCGACCTGAAGATTGCTCAGGCCGTACGTGACCAGTACTCCGGCGGCGAGTTCCAGGAGGCCGCGGCAGCCGCCGAGCTGCTCCCCGTCGAATTCGTGCAGAAGATGGCCGTCGCCGGGGATAGGGCCAGGATCACTGGTCAACTCTCGGAACTCGCCGCGACCGGGATCGATTCGATCAACATCTTTCCGCTCGGCGACGATCGGGTGAGAACGATCGACGCGTTCGAGGACTGTTGGCGCCGTATGAGCATCAGCGACTGATCACTCGGTCAGCGCGGCGGCACCTGGACGAGCTCGATCAACAGTCCGGCCGTCGACGAGGGATTGATGAACGCAACGAGCGTTCCATCGCCACCGGGCCGAGGCTCTGAATCGATCATCTCGACGCCTCGATCATGTAGTTCGCGTACGGCGTCGGTGACATCATCGACCTCGAAGGCGATGTGATGCAGCGCATCGCCGCGGCGGCTCGTGAAGCGTTCGATGATGCCTGGCCCGACGGCCTCGAGGGTCTGCACGGACCCGTCGCCCACCGGCAGGATCCGTTCGAGTAGTCCGGCACCGGCCTCTGTAGCGGTGATCTCCAGCCCCAACACCGACGAGAGAATAGCATGGGCCTCGTTCGCGCTCTCGTGCGCGAACGCCACGTGGTGGATACGTCGGAGCTCCACTACTCGTCCACAGGGACGATGGCCGATGGCTCCATGGCGAGTCGCAGCTGCTCTCCGGCCTGCGGCACCGGTTGCCAGCGGACGACGACTTCCAACTCGGTTCCGTCGGCCGCGACAACGACGACGAGAAAATGGTCGCCCCGGTAGGTGCGACTCTTCGTCGTGACCTCGAAGGCCCCGTCGTCGTCGAGGGAGAACCCGTCGGGCCGATACACCACATGGTTCCCCGGGATGTCCGGCACGGGCCATCCCAGCCGAAGCGCGTTGTCGGTGGTCACGAAGTTGCGAAAGCCGAGAAAGTGAGCGGTGAATGGAGTGCGGGGCCGTGACCAGAGCTCTTCGGGGGAGCCGATTTGTTCGATCTCGCCATCGCGCAACAACAAGACCCGGTCCGCGAGCGCGAACGCTTCTTCCTGATCATGGGTGACATAGACAGAAGTGGCGCCGATCTCGTTGAGAATGTCGTGCAGCTCCACAACCAGACGGTCGCGCAGGCTCCGATCCAAAGAACCGAGCGGCTCATCGAACATCAGGAGATGCGGAGACGGGGCGATCGAGCGGGCCAGCGCCACTCGTTGCAGTTGACCACCCGACAACTGACCGATCGTCCTGTCGCCGTAGCCGTCGAGGCCGACGAGCGCGAGCACTTCCTCGACTCGTTCGGCGATCTGCGTTTTGCTCTGCTTCATCATCTCCAAACCGAACGCCACATTGCGCGCAACCGTGCGATGGGGGAACAACGCGTAGTCCTGGAACATGAGCCCGAATCCGCGGCGGTGCACAGGCAGACTGGCGAGATCCTGGCCGTCCCAGGTCACCGTTCCACTTCGGGGCGGTTCGAGACCGGCAATCACTCGTAGAAGCGTGCTTTTGCCGCATCCGCTCGGACCCAGAAGACAGACGATTTCACCTCGTTCAATGGTCAGGTCGAGGCCCTTGATGGCGACAATATCGCCGTAGGCGACCGTTAGTCCCTTGATTTCGAGCATGCCAGCTCCCCTCAGAAGCTTCCGACGTCGCCGGCTCGGAAGTGCTCAACGAACAACATGATGAGACCGGTCACCGCCATCAAGACGACACTCATGGCCATTGCCATTCCGAAGTTCGCTGCCCCCGGTCTGGACAGGAGCCGAAAGATTGTGACCGGGAGGGTGGCGACGTTCGGTCGCACGATAAACGTCGTCGCTCCGAACTCTCCCAGCGACACCGCGGCGGCGAATCCAGCACCCACCAGGCCGGCTTTGGCGACGATGGGCAGGTCGATCTCGCGCCAGACGCGTACGGGACCGGCGCCGAGCGTGGCTGCCGCCTCCCGCAGGCGGGGATCGATAGATCGAATGATCGGCACCATGACCCGAATGACGAACGGCAGAGCCACCAGTGTGTGGGCCAGCGGGATGATGATCTCCTTGCTTCGCAGGTCGAGGATCCCACGATCCAGGGAGATGAGGAACCCGAATCCGACGGTGACCGCCGAGGTGCCGAGCGGAAGCATCAGCAACGAGTCGAACCATTGTGTGGCTCGCGACCGGCCGTAGCCCACCAGCGACGCCGCCAGCCCTCCGATCAAAAGAGCGAGCAAGGCGGCGATCAACGCGAACTTGAGGGAGTTGGTCAGGGCCTCTGTCGGTGACACCGCCAAGATCGAATTGGATCCGGGGTTGTTCAGCGCCCGGTAGTGAGCAAGGCCGATGCCGTCGGACGTGGTGAGCGATCGCTTGACCAGGACGCCTAGAGGCACGAAGAGCAACGCGGCCATGAACACCACGTTGGCGAGCACGAGACGCTTTTCTCCCGGAGTGGACGGCTTTCGCTCCACCTCGCTGCTGGGCCGCAGGTTCAGCTCGACGGTTCGGCGTTCCTGATACCGCGAGTAGATCGTAAGAACGACGAACACGCCGGCGAGTTGCACTATAGCCAGAGACGCCGCGACCGGAAGGTTGAGCAGCTGTGCGGTCTGGCGGAAGATCTCAACCTCCAGCGTCTCGCGACCCGCGCCCCCCAGGAGCAACACGACGCCGAATGATGTGAACGAGAAAAGAAAGACGATTGAAGCAGCGGCACCGATCGCAGGCCGCAGGAGCGGCAGGGTCACCTGGCGAAACGCCTGTATGCGGCCGGCGCCAAGCACCCGCGCGGCCTGCTCGATTCGGGGATCGAGATGTCCCCACAGCCCACCGACGGTGCGGATGACGACCGCATAGTTGTAGAAGACATGGGCGAGAAGAATGAGCCAGATCGAGCCCTTGAGATCAACCCCGAGCGAACCGCCGGGTCCAGCCAACGCCAGGAACGCGATACCGACCACCACGGTCGGCAGGATCAACGGGATCGTCACCGCCGCCCGGAGAAGAGAGCGTCCACGAAACTTGTAGTGGGACAGCACGTAAGCGCCGGGCATGGCGACCACGAGTGTCGCCAGCGTCGACGCGGCCGCCTGCCACAACGTGAACCAGGCGATCCGACGCAGCTCCGGTTGGGTGAGCACTCGCTTCAGAGGAGCGGGGTCGAAGCTCCCATCCGGCACCATGCCGCGCCACAAAATGGAAGCAACTGGGTAGAGGAAGAAAATGGTGATAAAGCCGACGGGGAGGGCGGCTATGGCCGCCACTCCCACCCGCTTGCGCCATCGGTTACTCCGTAGCTGGGTTCGGTTGGCCATTACCTCAGGACGGTAGTGGTCCAGTCATCAAGCCACGCCTCGCGATTCTCCGCGATCAGAGCCGGATCGACAGTGTGCGGGTCGTCGGGCACGACCGTGAAGTCGATGAACTCCTGCGGCAGCGCGGTGTCGGGGTTGATCGGAAACACGAAGTAGTTGAGCGGAAGTTCTGCCTGGAGCGCATCCGAGAGCCACCAGTCGATGAGTTGCTGGGCCTCGGCCTCATGCTCTGTGCCATCGAGGATCCCGATGTACTCGACCTGACGGAAGCAGCTCTCGACCAACACGCCAGTGGGAGCGTCGTCGCGCGGCGGATCGGCGTAGATCACTTCGGCCGGTGGGCTCGAGGCGTAGGACACCACCAGGGGTCGTGGCCCGCCGCCCGCCCATGAGAAGGATGTGTAGTAGGCCTCGTCCCAGCCACTCACGACCTCGACGTCGTTGTCGACCAGGCCCTGCCAGTAGTCGAGCCAGCCGTCCTCCCCGAACTGGCTGATCGTGGCAAGCACGAACGCGAGTCCCGGCGAGGAGGTTGCCGGGTTTTCGACTACCAACAGGCCGTCGTATTCGGGCTCGATGAGCTGCGCGAGCGTTTCGGGAACGGCGACGCCGTTGTCCTCGAACCAGCTCTTGTCGTAGTTGATGCAGACGTCACCGAAATCAACGGCGGTGACGTTGTAGTCGGCGTCGAGCTGCATCTCGGGCGGAATGACGGACGCGCCCGGCGACTCGTAGGGGATCGTGATTTCGGCGTCGAGCACCCGGCTCAGGAAGCTGTTGTCGAACCCGTAGATCACGTCGCCGAGTGGGTTGCCCTTGGTGAGAATTGCCTGATTCACCATCGAGCCGGCGTCGCCGCCGGCGAGAAGCTCGATGCCGATTCCGGTATCGGTCGTGAACGCGTCGAGAAGGTAAGCGACCGACGAGAAGGCATCGTTCGAGACGAGCGTGAGCGTCACGTCGGATGGTGCCGGGTCGTCGGTTTCCACGGGATCGTCCGTTTCCACGGGATCGTCGGTTTCCACGGGATCATCGGGAGTTGTGTTTGTCGTCTGGTCGTCGTCGTCGCTACACGACGCGGCGAGAAGCGAGAAACACACCAGGATGAGAGCTATTCGGCGCATAGAGCACCCCATTCACGAGTCCAACCCGGCTAAGCCTAGGCGAGATGAGACCTGCTGTCTAGTATCTTAGATGTTGCTACGTTCGAACCATCGAAATTGGGGCCACCGGCGCCCGCCAGCGGCGCCCGGGTGTTGAACACCGCGCCGGGTCGGTCGACCGGGATCGAATACCACTGCGCGCAAAGCGATTCGATGGCCGGGGTCATGATCGCGGCAAGTTCACGTCGCCGAGCGGCCTCGGCTGTCGGGCGGTACAGCTCATCGGTGAGCTCTGCGATTCGGGCGACGAGGGCCGCTTCATCGATCCTGGTCAGCTCTCCGTCCTGCACCACGATCCGGCCCGCCACCATCACCAGATCGATGTCGGACGCATCGGCGCGGTCCAACAACACATCCAACACGTTGCAGTTGGCATAGCGCGACTTGGGGAACAGGATTCGCTGTTTCGAGACACAAAGCAGGTCGGCCTCGTAACCGGCCTCGAGCCGCCCGGTGATCTCCCCGAACCCGGCGACATCCGCACCGACCTCGGTGGCGCCACGAAGAACCGTCTCCGAGTCGAGCCGGTGATCGGAGAATCGATCGGGTTGTCGCTGGAGGTAGCAGGCGAGGCGCAGCTCCTCGAGAAAGTCCTCTCGGTCGCCGACCGACACTCCGTCGGTCCCGTAGGCGACGCGACCGCCTGCTTTCAGGATGTCGCTGAGCCGACTGATGCCGGCGGCCGAGCGCAGGTTCGAACCTGGGCAATGGATCGCCGCGACCCCTGACTCGGCCAAGAGGGCGATGTCGTCGTCGGTGGCCCACACGAAGTGCGAAAAGGATACGTCGTCGCTCAGCACACCGAGGTCGGCAAGTCTTCGGACGGGCGACGAACCGACGTGTTCGTTGCTCCACGCGAATTCTGCACGGGTTTCCAGCATGTGTGTTGTCATCGGAGCGCGATAGCGGTCCGCCGCCTCGCGGCAACGCACATAGAGTTCGTCGGAACACGTAGGCGACCAATCGGGGGCGAGGAGAATTCTCACGCCGCCACGCGCATCGTCTCGTTCGCTCAACAACTCCTCGAACAGGGCGAATTGCCCATCGATGGGCCACGCATAGCCGAGTGGGCTGGCACGGATCTCATCGGCGATCTCTTGGGGGAATCGCGAGAGGAACACGTCGTCGTCCTCGTGGGTGTAACGATTCCGATCCCGCATCGTGACACCGAGACCGACCCGAAGCCCGACGCGTTCGTAGGCGCGAAGTACGGCTTCGGCACCATGCCGGGGCAGCCAGGGACGCCCGTAGAACGCATCGACCAACGTGGTCTGGCCCCCTTTAGCTGCATGGGCGAGCCCGTAGGTGGCCAGAAGTTCGATGATCTCCTCGGTCGTGTCGATCAGTCCGGAGCCGACATGGAGATTTCCGAGTTCGAAGATGATGTCGATTAGTCCCGGCGCGGTCCAACATTCTGAGTGGTAGTGCGCGTTGACGAAACCCGGCAGCACAATGTGGTCAGGTCCTCCTACGACTGAGTCGAACTCTCCACGGCGGAGAAGATCGGCCGCCGGCCCGACTTCGGCAATCCGCGAACCCTCAACGATCACGGCGCCGTCGGTAATCGTGCCGGTATCTCCCATCGCGACAACTGGGTCACCGCGTACCAGTACTCGGGACATGTCAGCTCCTCAAGAATTGCCGGGGTTACTCAGCGCCCGCGCCGGACGGCCTCGCCGAACTAGGCAGGTAGCGCGGTCTGATCACTTTCGCCCTGATCGCGTGTCGCGAGATAGAGGTCGAGGACCCGAACGAGGTGAGCGGAGAGCAGAGATTCGGCGGCATTAGCGTCTCGGGCCGCGATCGCCTCTGCGATCTGCGCATGCTCCAGTGACGAATCCTCGATGCTCTCCGACCTCGATCCCGACAGCGCTCGGATTCGCATCAAGGGACCCTGAAGCGAGCGAAACGACATCACCATGCGGCGGTTTCCGGAGAGCCCGACGAGATACTCATGGAACAGCCCGATGTCGCGTAACGCCGACCGGTGTTCTGCGTCCGCTCCATCGACGCTCGCTACCCTCGCGAGCTCACCGAGATGGTTCAGTTCATCCTGCGTCGCGCGCTCACATGCCATGCGGGCCGCAGCCACCTCGAGCACGACCCGCAACTCGATCACATCGCGGGCATCGTCGGGGTCAACCAGCGACACGAAAGTGCCCTTGAACGGAACGGTCTCGACCATGCCCTCCGCCTCGAGACGAGTCAGCGCCGCTCGGACCGGTGTTTTCGACACGCCGAGCTGCTCGACAAGCATATTTTCGGAGATCGCTTGCCCGGGGGCGAGTTGTAGGCTGGTGATCGCCGCACGAAGGACGTCGTAGGCCGCGTCCTTCAAATGCACCGACTTGATCGGTTCCAACCCTGGCACTGCTACCATCGGAACGCCCCTATCTCTAGTCTCATCGCCAAGTTTCTCGTCACCATACCTTAGATATCAGACGTCGCGAACTGCCGGCTGCACCGAACCGGAGGCCGCCGGACGGCATTGTTGCATTGGCAGGTCGGGTCAAATGGCACTGTTGCATTGTTCGACTTCACGGCAACGCCCAGGACGACAAACGGAGCCTCAACCGGACCGAGAACGTGCGGCCCATCGCCGCCGACGACCCCGACTTCGCTCGGCTGTACGCGCGTCGGAACGATGCCGAGTCCATCAACCGGCACCTCGACGACACCATGTGGCTCGGCCGGGCCCACTCCGTTGGCCACGCCCGCCAACACGTCAACCTGCTCGGCTTCGCGATCAGCGTCAACAGCATCGCCGTTCACGAACACCGGCGACGACGCGACACCGCCATCGCCGCCTGAACGCCTCGCAGCACCCCGAGTCGCACCGTCGCGTCTGCGCACCCAACCTCTCGCTGAAACCCGCATCGATTTGCCCTCAACGCAGCCCTACCGGCGACTGACCGGCCAAAGCCTCGCTCTACACTTCACCCGCCGGAAGTTTCGCGCCGCGAATTCTCCCGGCCCCGCCCCCGTAGCTCAGTGGATAGAGCATCGGTTTCCTAAACCGTGAGCGCAGGTTCGACTCCTGCCGGGGGCGCGTCAGCGTTTCGGAAAAGCGCACTTGACCTCAACCGTGGTCGAGTTCGTATCGTCGTCGGCATGGACGACACGCCGAACGAGCACCCAATCCACGACGTTTGAAGCCTCACTCTCGCCGCGCGGGTCGAGCGCGCTGACGAGTGGAAGGCGCTCGCGAAGGACGCGCTGATTCACGCCGACCAGGCGGACGACCTCGCCATCATCACGTATCGACGCAAGAACGGCATCGCATCGCGACTGCGAGGGCTGGTCGAGGCGGAACGGGACTGTTGCCGAGTCGACGGCGTCCATTGGCAGATCGAGGACACCGATCCGCTCGTGCTCACCGTCACGGTCCCTCCCGGCAGCGGCGTGAGCAAGGCTTTCGAGCTGATCTTCGCGGCTCTGAGTGGCAGTTCCCAGCAGATGTAGCGGGTGTCTGACACCAGATGTAGCGGTTACCAGATGCGGCGGGCGGCGGCCCAGCGGCTGAGTTCGTTGCGGTTCGACAGTTGGAGCTTGCGTAGCACTGCTGACGCGTGGGTCTCGACCGTCTTCACCGAGATCGTGAGCTGACTCGCAATCTCCTTGTAGGTGTAGCCCCGAGCCAGATGGCGCAGGACTTCCTTCTCCCGCTTCGTCAGCTGGTCGAGATCGTCGTCAGCATCGGTGATCTCAGGCGCGGGCGCCGCGCCGGCGAAGGCGTTGAGAACGAACCCGGCGAGCCGGGGCGAGAAGACGGCGTCGCCCTCGCTGACGCGGATGATCGCGTCGACCAGATCGTCGGCCGAGATGGACTTGGTGACGTAGCCACGGGCGCCGGCCCGCACGACGTCGATCACGTCTTCCGCGGTATCGCTGACCGAGAGAGCGAGGAAGGCCGTGTCGACCCCGGCGGCGTCGATCGCCTCGATCACTTCACGGCCGGTGCCGGACGGAAGATGGACATCGAGCAGCACGACGTCGGGCGACCACTGTTCGATCACGGCGACCGCATCGGCGATGTCCTCGGCCTCCGCCACGACGGGTCACTCGGTCGCCGATCTCGGACGCCACACCGGCCCGGAACATCTGATGGTCATCAACGAGAACGACGCGCGGTGACGGGGTGGCCATGGTCAGACCGTATCCCTGCGGCTCGCCACGGCCGCGGGAGCGAAGAGCTCGACCTCCGTGCCGCCGCCGGGAGACGAGGAGATGATGGCCGTCCCGCCGACCCGCTCCATCCGGCCGACGATCGACTCGCGAACACCGAGCCGGTCCTCGGCCACGTCGTCCGGGTCGAACCCGTCGCCGGTGTCGCGCACGAAGATCCGGACCCCATCGTCCTCGACCTCCGCGAACACGGAGACCTGATCTTGCCCACTCCACTTCGCGGCGTTCGTCGTCGCCTCGCCCATCGCGCCGATCAGGGCCTCGAGTGCGGTGTCCATCGGGAGATCGCCGACGACCACCGTTTCGACAGTGATGTCGAATCGATCTTCCACGATTCCCGTCATGCGCTCCACGCGGTTCTTCAGCGTCGTCGCCGATGGGTCGTCTGAGTCCGCGCACAGCCGGCGGCGAATCTCTCGTTCTTGTTGGCGTGCGAGCTGGGCGATCACCTTCGGGTCCTCGGTCCGCTGGATGAGCGCGAAGGTCTGCACGCGGTCTTCGACGCGCTCGCGGCCACGGCGCCGGGCCACGACATCCGGATCGACATCGATGGCGTCACCCCCACCCGAGTACGCGGCCATGCGAACCAACTCCGTCGCCTCGTCCGCAACCTTGTGGACAACGCGACCCGCCACGCCGCCACGACCGTGGCTATCGAACTGTCGACCGTTGACAGCCGGGCCGTCCTACACGTCGACGACGACGGGCCTGGCGTCCCCGCGTCCACCCGCGAGCAGATCTTCAAACGCTTCGCCCGCGTCGACGCGGCGCGGGGCCGAGACGACGGCGGCACAGGCCTCGGCCTCGCGATCGTTCGCAAGACGGCCGAGCGCCACGGCGGCACCGTCGTCGGCGGCGGCGCGCCGCTCGGCGGTGCTCGCTTCACCGTCACCTTGCCGACTCCGGAAGCCTGATGGCGGGGGTCTTGGCGATACGGTGACGCCGTGCGTCTGTTCGACACCGCTCGCGGCGAGATCGTGCTGTTCGAGCCGGGCGAGGAAGTCTCCTTCTATGTCTGCGGCATCACGCCCTACGACTCGACCCACCTCGGCCACGCCAACACCTACCTCACCTATGACCTCCTGATCCGGCGCCTCGAGGATCTCGGGCATCGCGTTCGCCTGATCCGCAACGTCACCGACGTGGACGACTCGATCCTGCCGAAGGCCCGCGAGCTCGGCATCGACTTCCTCGAGCTCGCCGCCGCCGAAACCGCGCGGTTCCACGGCGACATGGAGGCGCTCGACACCCGGCCGGTGGAGCGGGAACCCCACGCGACGAAGTGGGTGACGCAGATGGTGGATCTCATCGCCACGCTCGACGATCGAGGCCACACGTATCAGGTGGACGGCACCGTCTTCTTCGACGTGTCGACCTTCCCGTCCTTCGGCGCAGTCTCGGGATACGACGAGGCGACGATGGTCGAGCTCGCAGCCGAGCGCGGTGGCCACCCGGACGACCCGCGCCAGCGCAACCCGCTGGATTTCATCCTGTGGCAGCCCTCGCTCGACGACGAGCCGAGCTGGGACTCGCCATGGGGCGCAGGCCGGCCCGGCTGGCACATCGAGTGCAGCGCGATGTCCATGGGGATTCTCGGCCCGACCATCGACCTCCATGGCGGCGGCAGCGACCTGATCTTCCCGCATCACGAATGTGAACGGGCCCAGAGCGAAGCGGCCACCGGCGAGACGTTCGTCGGGCACTGGATGCACTGCGGCATGGTGGCCTACGAAGGCACGAAGATGTCGAAGTCGCTCGGCAACCTCGTCTTCGTGAGCGAGCTCTCCAAGACCGCCGACCCGCGTGCGATCCGGCTGGCGCTGATGGGTCACCACTATCGCGAGGACTGGGAGTGGTTCGACAGCGACATCGACGCGGCGACCGCCCTTCTCGAACGTCTCGTGGCCGCCGCGGATGCGCCGGCCGGCCCCGACCCTGCCCCCTATGCCGATCGGTTGCGGGCCGCGTTGGACGACGATCTGGACGCACCAGCGGCGCGCTCCGTCTTGGCGGAGCTGGCCGACGCGATATCCATGGGTGGCGACGATGCGTCGGCGCCTACCATGTTGGCCGAGTTGGGTGCGCTCTGCGGCGTCCGCTTGGACCGTCCGGTCGCTCCGCTCGTCTGACTCCACCGACCACCATGCGCCTCTACGACACGCTCACCGACGAGATCCGTCCGCTCGAACTGCGCGACGAGGGCCACCTGAGCCTCTACGCGTGCGGGCCGACTGTCTACGATCACCCGCACCTCGGCCACGCCCGCCAAGCGATGACCTACGACATCATCCGGCGCTACCTCGAGTGGACCGGCATCGAGGTGCTCCACGCCGCGAACGTCACGGACATCGACGACAACATCATCAACAGGGCCACCAGCGAAGGATCGACCGAGCCCGAGATCGCCGCGACCTGGAAAGACATCTACGACGCCGCGATCTTCGACGGCCTCGACATCCTGCGGCCCCACGTACGGCCCCACGCGACCGAGTACGTCGAGCAGATGGTGTCGTTCGTCGAGACACTCGTCGACAACGATTCGGCCTACGCGAACGACTCCGGCGTCTACCTTCGGGTCGCACAGGTGGACGGCTACGGCGCGCTCGTCCATCGCTCGCTCGACGACCTGCGGGAGGGCGTTGGAGCCCGCGTCGAGGTGGACGAGAACAAGGAAGACCCGCTCGACTTCGCCCTCTGGAAGGCCGCCAAACCGGGCGAACCGACGTGGCCCTCCCCGTGGGGCGACGGACGGCCCGGCTGGCACATCGAGTGCGTCGCGATGAGCCTCGATGTCCTCGGTGACGGCTTCGACCTGCACGGCGGAGGCACCGACCTCGTGTTCCCGCACCACACCAACGAGCGGGCCGAGGCGATCGCGGCCGGACGGCACTTCGCCCGCCATTGGATGCACAACGCGATGCTCAACATCGACGGCGAGAAGATGTCGAAGTCGCTGAACAACTTCCGCACGATCCAGGACCTTCTCGATGAGCACCCCCTCAACGGGCGAGCGCTGCGGCTGCTGCTGCTCCAGACGCACTACCGCAAGACGATGGAGATCAATGCCGACGTGATGGCGCAGGCCCGCGGCGCGATCGAGCGACTCGACGCGATGGCGCGAAAGGCGGATGCCGCGGGGACGGAGCTGTCCGAAGCGGAGCCCGACGAGGCCGCTGTGGCGTCGTTTCGCGCGGCAATGGACGACGACATGGGCACTCCGGAGGCCGTGGCCACGATTTTCGAGACTGTGCGGCGGGCCAACGTCGCTCTCGATGCAGGCGAAGACGCCGCCGCGCTGGTTATCACAGTCATCGACCTCGCCGGGGCACTCGGCGTCCGAGTCGGCGAGGACGAACCGGCCGGCGACGACGACGGCGAGATCGACGGGCTCGTCACCGCACGAACGGACGCGAGAGCGGCGAAGGACTTCGCCGAGGCTGACAGGCTCCGAGATGAACTGACGGCCCGCGGCATCGTTGTCGAGGACACTCCAACCGGACCGGTCTGGCACCGGAGTTAGCACGATGACTCGAGGCGGCGATATCCCCGATGGCCTCGAGATTCTGGACACCATCGGTGAGGTGATCGTGGCCGGCGAGGCGCCCGTCGAGGAACCGACCCGGGCCGCACGATCGAACGCTCCGACGAAGGGCTCAACGAGCCGGACATCGAGGACGTACAGATCTGGGCGCTCTACTTCGCGGCTCCCTGGCAGATGACTGGAACACCAAAACTCGACATCTGGGTCGCCGCCGAGGACTTCGATCACGACTCCACGAGCATCATCGGGTTACATCTCGCCGGGTGCGACGGCGCGCTGAACTGCACGACACTGTCGAAGCAGCGGCAATCGTTCGAGCAGAACGACTTCGGTGAGGACTTCGGCCTGCTCACCGTGACCATGCCCGCGATCGACGAGCTCATCGATGCAAGGTCATGGGTGGCGTTGGGAATCGTCGTTCCCGACGACTCCGAGGACGACGTTTGGCTCGCGTTCGACACGACGCGTCACCCGGCCCGCGGCTACCTGAACTGATCTCACGTTCCGACGTCGCCGACGGCGAAGATCCAGCCCGCCCTTGTGCCGACGACGACGCGGCCATCCCACACCGCGGGGGTGGATTCGATGCAGCCGCCGAGCGAGATCTCCCAGAGAAGTGGTGGCTCGACGGTCGTGTCGCTGACATCGAAGGCGCGGAGAACACCGGCACAGTCGCCTTGGATCCAGACGTCGTCGACGATCACCGGCGACGCCCACGTCGGCCCGCCGAGCTGCATGGTCCAGCGCTCCTCGCCGGTGTCGCGGTCGAGGCCGAGGATCTTCCCGGTATCGGTGGGGACGATGAGCAGGTCGCGATGCAGGCCAGGGGTCGCCCAGACGCCCGAGTCGAGGCGGGGCCGCTCGTCGACTCCCCAGACCAGCGGATTGTCGGGCTGCGACGGGTCGAGCTTGATGATCTGTCCGACCTCTTGGCTGCGGGCGTTTCCCCGCTCGTACTCGATGCCGGCATAGATCATGCCGAGTTCGTCGATTACCAGCGTGGCGTCGATGTCGTCGCCGGCCCAGTAGCGGAAGACCTGCGTGGGCTCGACCCCCGCGGCGAGGTCGGTGATGTCCCAACCCTGGATCAACCCACCCGAGTTCGCGAAGTAGACGGTGTTGCCGGAGATCGCGACCGAGCTCTCGATCGAGACATTGCCACCCACGACCCGGAGCAGTTCGTCGTCCCACCCCGGTGTGTTGAACACGAGCTCCGGGTCAGCAGTGACGAAACCGGCCTCGTCGTAGCCACGGTTCAGCTTCACGATGTGGAACTGTGAGTTCTCGCCCCCGATGAAGAGGAAGTCGTCGACGATCAGACCGGCGCCGTCCCAGTCGTTGTTCCATCGGGTGGGCGACACATCGGACGCGTTGAGTGCCCACAGCCCCTCTGGTTCGTCCCGATCGAACGCGACCACTCGGTAGAAGTTGTCGCGGCTCCCCGTGTAGAGGAGGGGGAACCCATCGGGATCGATCGTCACCGACCCCTTGATGATGTCACCGGTCGGAAAGTCCGGAAGGAGGCGGGCGCCGTCATCCGCGTCGAGGAAATGAACGTTGCGGCTGTATGCGCCGACGGCGACCCAGGTCGTGCCGTCGCGCTCGAAGATCGCCGGCTGACCGGTCCAGCCCGAGCCACACCAGTTGATCACCTCGCTCCCGACCGACGAGTTCGAACACATCGCGGAACCCTCGGGGAACTGCCACACGACCTCCGGGTCCGTGGGGACCGGGCCCGCGCCGTAGAAGGTCCGAGTCGGGTTGCCCCGGAAGGTGAGGAGCCCCTCGACGGCCTCACCCCATGGCATCCCGGACGACTCCGGATCGACCCAGCCATCGTACGGGGGCTCGGTCGTCGTGGTCGTCGTCGTTGTGGTGGTCGTGGTGGTCGTGGTGGTCGAGATCGTTGTCGTCGTGTCCGGCCCGGTATCGACCGCGGGGTCGTCGGTTGGGCTCGGCCAGATGAGCATGAGCAACAGCAGCGCCGTCACCGCTGCAAGGAAGATGTTGAGCCGCCGGACGATGGGGCTCACACCACCAGTCGAAGTTGCCGAACCGTAGGCTCCGCCGGGTGACTGTTCGCCCCACCCCGCCGACGAGAGTCCTGCTTTGGCGCGGGCTGACGCGGGCGTGCGCGGTGTGTGGTCGACGCGGGCTGACCAGCCGATGGGTGACGCTGACGGCCCAGTGCCCGCGGTGCGGCTTCGAGTTCGAGCGCAAGCCGGGGCACTTCATCGGTGCGGTCGGCATGAACACCATCGTCACGTTCGGGCTCTTGCTCGCCTCCGTCGTGGGCGGCGTGATCGTCATGTGGCCGACGCCGGAGTTCGTCCCCCTCATCGCGGTCACGTTGCCGGTTGCGATCTTCGTCCCGGTGCTCTTCCACGTCACCGCCAAGACGCTGTGGGTCGCCATCGATCTCACCATGAAGCCGCTCGGGCCCGACGAGGCCGTCGGTGGATCCGAGGAACGCTCGACGCAACAAGGGTGACCGGACGGAGCTGACGGCGTCTGGCAGCTCCGCTAGTTCGCGGCGCGGCACCCAGTCCGGCGCAGCGTCGCTGCGCGCCGAGCGGCGATCGACCAACGTCCATCCAGAGGGCGGCTTCGATCGAGCGAGATGCTCATCGCACAGCGGCGTTCCGTAGCGTTCGCCAGTGGGATCGTCGAGCGAGACGAGCTCCGTTCGACGCTCGGTGCGGTGCAGCAGCAGCACGCCGGCCCGAGGACGAGAGCATCCAGGGCGAGCGCACGAGGCCATGCGGCGACCGTACCGGCGCGTCGGGCCCAACCGGTGGACAGGCAGCTGAGTACGATTCGCTCCCATGATCGTTGCCTTCGACGCCGATGACACGCTGTGGCACAACGAGGACAAGTTCCAGGAGACGCATCGAGAGTTCGAAGCGCTGCTCGCTCCGTGGGCGGAAGCGGCTGCGGTCGAGGAGCAACTCACGTCGGTGCAGCGAACGAACCTGCCGCGCTACGGCTTCGGGGCGAAGTCGTTCATGTTGTCGATGATGGAGACGGCGCTCGACATCTCCGACCATGAGGCACCGCCGGAGACGCTGCGAGAGATCATCCGGCTCGGTCAGGCCATCCTCGATCGCCCGACGCAGTTGCTCGAGGGCGTACCGGAGGTGCTTGCATCGCTCAGTAACTTCACCCTGATGATGATCACCAAGGGCGATCTCTATGCTCAGCTGTCGAGCATCGAGAAGAGTGGACTCGCGGATCACTTCTGGCGGATCGACGTCGTCGCCCACAAGGACGCGGCGACCTACGCCGAGGTACTCGAGCGTCACGATGTCCCCATCGAACGATTCGTGATGGTCGGCAACTCGGTCAAGTCCGATGTGCTGCCGGTTCTGGAGCTGGGCGGACGGTCCGTGCATGTGCCGTACCACGTCACATGGACGCTCGAAACGGCCGAGGACGACCACGGCCAAGAGTTCCCCACGCTCGAACGGCTTGCCGACCTTCCCGAACTTCTGGAGTCCTGGTCATGAGTGGATGGCAGCTCGCCCAACTGAACGTGGCCACGCTCCGGATGCCGATCGAACACGCGGACAGCGCGGAGTTCGCCGACAACCTCGAACCCGTCAACGCGATCGCCGAGTCGAGCCCCGGCTACGTGTGGCGGCTGCAGGACGAAGCCGGGAACGCCACCTCGTTCAACCGCGCGACGACCCGTTGCGAATCCTAAACCTGTCCGTGTGGGAGACGGTGGAGGATCTGCGGGCATTCACCTACGACGAGCGTCACGTGGCGTTCATGCGTCGGCGTCGTGCGTGGTTCGAGGCGCATGTGGACGTCTACTTCGTCATGTGGTGGGTACCCGCCGGCCATGAGCCCACGATCGAGGAGGCGGAGGGGCGGCTGGCGATGATCGCGTCCGACGGCCCCAGCCGGGACGCGTTCAACTTTATGCTGACGTTTCCCCCTCCTGGCCAATGAGGCGCCTCGAAGGTCCGGAGTTGGCTCGATACGACCTCGTCGATCCGGACATCGCTGCTCGAGCCCGCATCCTGACGGTTCCCTTCCTGGCCCCCGGCGCGTCGGGAATGACAATCGGCCGCTTCGTCTTTCTGCGCCGCGACCACGAACGGGGCGGCGGGAGAGAGTTGCTAGCCCACGAGCTCGTGCACGTCCGCCAGTACGCGGAAGCCGGAACGATCCGGTTCCTGCTCGGGTATCTCCGCGACTACGTCGGCGCGCTGAGGCGCCTCCGCAACCATCGCGCCGCCTATCTGGCGATCCCCGCCGAGGCCGAGGCGCGCGCCGAGGCGGAGGCCTGGGCCGCCCGCTCGTGACGCTCGTCATACTGCGCCGCGGCTGAGCGATCCCGTCCTACCCTCCAACGGGTGCTCCTCCTCGACCCACCCGCTCGGCAGTACTCGCCGAGGGTGGTCCAGGTCGTCGCTCTCATCGGCGTCGCGGCGAGCTCGTTCACCATCACGGTCCTGTCGGCGGCGCTTCCGGACATCGCCGATGACCTGAACTCCTCGACCGGCACGGTCACCTGGGTCATCGCCGGGCCGCTGCTCGCGTTCGCGGTCTTCACTCCGATGGCCGGCAAACTCGGGGACCTCTACGGCCATCGCCGGATGTACCTGCTCGGCTTCGCCGGTGCCGCCGTCATGTCATTCGTCACCGCGGCAGCACCCAACGCAGGCTTCCTGATCGGGGCACGCATCGTGGCACAAGCGTTCTCGTCCTCGACGGGCCCCTCCGCCCTCGCGCTGATGATGCAGGCGTTCCCCGACGCCAAGCGCACCTCAGTCGCCGGTGTCTGGAGCGCCGTGCTGGCCGCGTCGCCGGCGCTCGGTGTGGTCATCGGCGGCCCGCTGATCGACGCGACAAGCTGGCGGACACTCTTCATCCTTCAGGGCACCGGCATGGCGGTGGCGGTCATCGCCGCGTCACGAGTGCTGCCGGACAGCGAGCGTCGCGACGATCTCACGTTCGACCTTCTCGGTGGGCTGTTCCTCGCGGCTGGCATCGCCGCGATCCTCATTCCCCTCAATCGGGCGACGTCGCTCGGCTGGACCCACCCGCTCGGCGTCGGCGGGCTTCTCAGCGCGCCCGCGCTCCTCATCGCGTTCGCGTGGTGGGAGCGACGAACGCCGCATCCACTCATCGAGCTCGCCGTCCTCCGGGAACGCAACGTCGCCCTCCCGCTCGTCAGCCAGCTGTTCCTAAACGGGCCCTATATGGCCGGGCTCGTTATCACGTCGCTGATGCTCGGCGCCGATTCGACGTTCGCCTACACGACGACGGCGATCTCGCTCCTCATCCTTCCCCGGCCGATCATGTTCGCGCTCGGCGCTTGGATCGCCGGCTGGTTCGTCGAGCGGTTCGGCGCGCGCCCGGTCGTCGTCCTCGGATGCACCGGCATCGCCGGCGGACTCTTCCTGGTGGGCGTCGGCGCGGTCACGACACAGATCGGCTTCGTCATCGCGGGTGTCGGGCTTGCTGGTGCGGGCAGCGGCGTCGCCCGTCCGCCGATCATCGCCGCGCTCACCGACGCGGTCGGAGACCGGGACCTCGGTGTCGGCACCGGCATGCTCAACATGGCCGGTCAGATCGGGGCCGCAGCCGGTATCAGCCTGCTTTCTGCTCTCGTCACGGACGAGAGCACGCCCAACCGTTTCCGGGTGGTCTTCGTGATCGCCGCGGCAGTGGCGCTGGTCGCCATCGGCACCGCAGGCGCGATCCGCTTCACCCGCGACCTCGCGACCCCCAAGCCGACCCCATCCCCGACAGCCCCCTACTCCGCCACGATCGAGCGCTAAGCGACGTCTTGTGTAACGCGGGGTCTGACCCCCCGTTACACAATCAGTAGGGGTAGAAGCCTTGGCCGGATTTGCGGCCGAGTTGGCCGGCGCTCACCATGCGGCGCAGAAGCGGCGGCGCCGCGAGGAAGCGTTCGGCGTATTCCTCGTGGAGCGATTCGGCGGCCATGAGAAGGACGTCGAGGCCGACGAGATCCGAGAGCGTGAGCGGGCCCATCGGGTGGCCGGCACCGAGCTGCATCGCCTCATCGATGTCTTCGGCGGTCGCGTGGCCGGCTTCGAACATCGCAATCGCCTGACACAGGTACGGGATGAGCAAGGCGTTCACGACGAAGCCAGACCGGTCCTTGCACACGACCACCCGCTTCTCGAGTTGCTCAGTGGCGAAATCCGAGACGGCCTGCAGTACGACCGGGTCGGTCCGCTGCGTCTCGATCACCTCGACGAGCTTCATCACGGGCGCCGGGTTGAAGAAGTGCATACCGCACACCTGCTCCGGTCGCCCGGTCGCCATGGCGATGTCGATGATCGGGATCGATGAGGTGTTCGTGGCCAGAATCGCGTTGTCGCGAACCACACCGTCGAGCTCCTGGAAGATCGACAGCTTCAGCTCCCGAATTTCCGGCGCCGCTTCGATGATCAGATCGCATCCAGCGAGATCCGCGATCTCTGTGGTCCAGCTGATCGAGCCGGCCGCCGCGTCGCGGTCGTCGGCTTCGAGCTTGCCCCGCTCCACCGCCTTGTCGAGCGAGCCCTCGACGCGTAGCTGACCTGCTTCCACCGCCGCTGCGTTGATGTCGCGGGCCACGACCGACACGCCGGACGTGGCGATGACTTCGATGATGCCGGAGCCCATGGCTCCGGCGCCCACCACGCCGACCGTGCCGATCGCGGACCCGCTCATCTCAGTCGGCTTCCTCGATGGTGACGGACTCGATGACGATGTCCGTGGCCGGGCGATCGCTGCGGTCGGTGTCGACCTGCTGCATGGCCTCGACGACTTCGATGCCCTTCACGACCTTGCCGAACAGCGAGTACTGGGGCGGCAGGCCGACCCCGCTCGCTCCCGAGACGATGAAGAACTGGCTGCCGTTCGTGTCAGGGCCGGCGTTCGCCATGGCGAGGGAGCCGATCTCGTACCGGCCAGGCGCCGGCAGTTCGTCCGCGAAGCGGTAACCGGGGCCACCACGGCCGGTACCGGTGGGGTCGCCGCCCTGGCACATGAAGCCGTTGATGATGCGATGGAAGATGATGCCATCGTAGTAGTGGTAGCGGGCGAGGGTCACGAAGTTGTTCACGGTCTTCGGGGCCGCGGCCGCGTCGAGCGCGATCACCATTTCGCCGAGCGAGGTGGTCATGGTCGCCGTGTAACGCTTGGCGGGGTCGATGCACATCTCGGGGGCCGAATCGAACTCGCGTGTCTGCGGGCTCGAACCGTCGGCGTTCGGGCACGGGGTAGCCATGGATGATCCTCTCGTGGGCCGTCGACACTCGCGACGGGCCCCGTCGAGGCTACGGCAGCGGCGCGCCACTCCCATGGCTTCGACCACGACCGGTCAGCGTGAGCGGCAGCATCACCCAGCGAGCCCGCGCAGCGTGCATAGGGTGCTTCGCGTGCAGGAGATGAGCGCGCCGAACACCCCCACGGTCGTCGCCGATCACCCGCTGCGTTGCGGCCGCTGCGATGTCGCCTGGCGCGGCGTTGCGGGCGACGAGTGCTGGGTCTGCGGCGACCCCGGCGTGCCTCGCGGTGAAGTGCGCATCGTCGAGGACGAAGACGCCGCCTAGCCAGCGCGCTGCCTACCCAGCGCGTTGCTTACCCAGCGCGTTGCCTAGCCAGCGCGTTGCCTAGCCAGCGAACAGGTGGGCCGTCCAGATGACCTCATCCACGACCACGACACCCACCCCGAGCGCCGAGTAGTTCTCGTCCACGATGTTGGTTCGGTGGCCGGGGCTGGCCACGAAGGCAGCAACAACCCGTTCGACGGTGGGCCCGAATCCGATGTTCTCGCCGGCGGCGCGCCATTCGTCAGCGGCCACCACGGTGTAGATCAACTCGGTGTGGCGCAGGTGATCCTCGACGGCCATCCGCCGGGCCCACTGAGCCGCGAGTTCATCGAGTGCAGCGTCACGGACAAGGGGCCGCGCGCCCACGCCCACCCGAACGTCGTTGAGCGCGACGAGGAACTCGCTCCCCAGATCAGCTGGTTCGTCGTCAACCGCCTCCGTGTTCCGGGCAACGGGCGCGACCGTCGTGGTGGCGATCACCGGGGAGTCGACGGCTGCGACGGCTGCGACGGCTGCGACGGAGCGTCGAGCCTCGACCGCGGCCGGCGGGGCAGCGTTGTCGATCGAGTTCGCGCCCGGAAGCACCAGCCAACGCGCGACGGTGATGGCGCCGGCCAGCGCCGCGCCCGCCGTGATGCCCTGCCGCATCGCTCCCCTACCTTCGACGGATCCGCGGCGAGTATGTCAGCGGCGCGATCTCGATTCGGCGACCCTCCCTGTCCTATGTTGGGACGGTGACGCTCCACTGGGAAGACAGCAGGGTCGAAGTCCACCGATTGGTGGTCGGTCCCATGGACAACAACGTCTTCGTCGTGCGCTGCCGCGAAAGCGGCGAGGGCGTCCTCCTCGACGCGGCAAACGAACACGAACGGCTCCTCGAGCTGTGCGAGGCGCTCGACGTGAGAACGGTGTTGGAGACGCACGGCCATTGGGACCACATCCAGGCCGTGCCCGCAGTGCGAGAGGCCGGGTACCGGGTCGGTGTCACGGCTCAGGACGCGGAGATGCTGCCGAGTTACGACTACCTCCTCGAGGACGAGTCGGTGATCGAGATCGGCCAGCTCCGGATCCACACGCACCACACTCCCGGGCACACGCCAGGCTCGATGTCGTTCAGCGTGGAGGACACGCCCCTGTTGTTCACCGGCGACACACTTTTCCCCGGAGGGCCCGGCGCGACTCAATTCGAGAGTGGCGATTTCGCCACAATTCTCACCAGTATCGAGGACCGGATGTTCCGCGTCTTCGACGCTGAAACGATTGTCCTGCCGGGCCACGGTGCCGACACGACGATCGGCAGCGAAGCACCGAGTCTCGACGAATGGGCCGACCGCGGTTGGTGACTCGCCGGTAGGTTCGGGAACGTTCTCAATTCCGTATCTGACACGCCGATGAGGGTATGGATGATGTCCCCGCCCGTCATCGAGAACGAGGAAGCCCGACTGGCATCTGTCCAGTCGCTTCGAGTGCTCGACACCCCTGCCGAGAGTGCGTTTGACGAACTCGTCGAACTCGCCGCATGGACGTGCCACGCGCCGATCGCAGCCATCTCGCTGGTCGACGCGGACCGTCAGTGGTTCAAGGCATCCGTTGGGCTGGATGTCCCGGACTCGCCGCGCGACATCGCGATCTGTGCGCACACGATCGCCGATGTCGAGCAGACGCTGGTCGTCCCCGACACGACGCTCGACCCCGCTTTCGCGAGAACCCGTTCCTCACCGGCGACGCCGAGGTCCGCTTCTACGCGGGTGTGCCCATCATCGTCGACGACGGCCTCGCCGTAGGCACGCTCTGTGTGCTCGACTCCCGCCCTCGATCCCTGTTCGCCGATGAGCGGCGCGCCCTCGAGATCGTTGCCCGACAGGCGGGCGAGAACTTCGCCGCCGTTCGCCTCGAGTGGGGCGCCCTCGATGCGCTGACCGGCGTCTCGAGCATGATCGCGGCCGACCGCTGGATGCAGATGCAGACCACCGGCCAACTTCGCGCTGCGATTCACGTCGACATCGACGGACTCGCCGGAATCAACGAGCACCATGGCGATGGCGCCGGAGATGCGGCTCTCACCGCGACCGCCGCACGCCTTCGCCACTCAGCTCCTTCCGGAGCACTCATCGCTCGCACCGGCGGTGACGAGTTCGCCGTTCTGATGGATGCAGTCGACATGGCCACGCTCTTCGAGTCAGTCGAGTCGATCCGCCTCGCGCTCGACGACGACACAATGTCGACCATCGATGTGTCGATGGGCCCCGCGACCGCCGAGCCGGGCGACGACGGCCAGGACCTAATTTCGGCCGCTGCTCGTGCCACTGCGCTCGAGAAGCCGCTGCGCCGCGACCGCTGACAGCTACTCCAACGGCGCCGAACCGAGATCAAGCGGCTTTCGTTCCTGCACCGTCACTCTCGGGTAGTTGCGCAGCTGCACCTCGCGGACGCCGTCCCAACCCTCTGTGCGGAGCACGCCGTCAGCCCGGACGACGACCGAGCGGTCGGCGTCCAGCGCCAGGGCGAAAGTGACGCCTCCAACGAGCGCGGCCGCCGCCGCGGCCAGAAGGAGCGCAGGCGCGAAGACCGCTCCGACGAGCGCCACGATCAGCACGACCGTCGGCACTCCGACGAGCAGCCGGGCGATCATCCGTGCCCGGGCAGAGAATCCACGGTCCCGCTCAAAGAGCCTTTCATCGGGCGGACCAGCGCCGCCCGCCCGCGCATCGCGGATCGCGGCGCGGAGCTCTTTGGCATCGGTTCCAGGGCACCGCAGGGAGTCCTTCGGTGCGTTCTTGCGCCCGACCTCATGCCAACAGTTGATCCGCACGGCGCCATGGTCGCACGAACCTGAGAGCCCGCTGAGGACGGCCGTGCTCCTGCGGGAACCACCCCAGAGGTCAAAGCGTCAGAGACGTACGAACGATCCCAAGGAGATCCCCCGATGAAACGATTCTTGCTGACACTCACCGTGATCCTGACGCTAGTCGCCAGCGCGTGTGGCGACGGCACCGGCGCCGATGCGCCGAACGACCGGCCAGCCGACGACTCCCCGGTCGATGACTCCCCCGTCGATGATGAGCCGCTCGGCACCGGCCCGTACCCGATCGCCGACCTGACGATCACGTATCAGCTCGACCAGCTCAGCGAGGCAGTCACGTACCGCCTCGCCTGCCTCGGCGACACGGAATCGGTCACGGGGGACGGTGCTCCCGGGGCAGCGGCAGCCATGTGCATCGCTCTCAATGAGCTGCCGATCCGCGACAGGGTTGTCAACGGAGCACCCACCGACCAGGCATGCACCGAGCAGCACGGCGGCCCGCAGATCGCGTCGGTCACCGGGACGCTTGAGGGAGAAGCGGTGGACACATCATTCGACCGCGCCAACGGTTGCGGCATCAGTGACTGGGCCCTGCTCGGCGCCTTTCTCCCTGTCCCGTCCTAGCAACGGAAGTGGGCCGGGCGATCCAGTTTGCTGGACCGTTCGGCCCCTTCCCGCGAAGACCCATGCCTCTAGGGCCGAGAGTACAAGTACCAGGGTCCAGACGGGGACCTCGGACACCAGGAGCAAACGATGAGCACGACCGAACAGATCCAGGACGCACTGAGCATGGTTCTCGAGCCCGGCGAACGGGTCGAGGCACTTCGCCCGGTCGTTGCGGGCAAGGTCGAGGACCGCGCCTACGAGACGACGCTCGCTCTGCTCGGCCCGTCGGTGTTCAGTCAGGCTGCGAACGGCTCGATGACCGGCGAGGGCTCCATGCCCACCCGGACCAACCTGGTCGTCGTCACCGACCGCCGAGTGCTCTGGTGCCACAAGGCCCGCATCGGCAACGAGATCGTGGTCGGTGGTTCCGACTCGCTCGGCGCCGTTCACAAGGTCGAGATCGTTTCGGCTCGGATCGCGCTCGCCAAGATGCGCTTCACCTTCGCCGACTGGTCCGTCGCCCAGTTCGACCTTCCGTCGGACCACCGAGCCACCGACTTCGCCAACGACATCATGAAGCTTCTGCTTCGGGTGCCGGCCGCCGCCTGATCTGCACGGAGAGTCCACCCGTCCCTCACGACGATGCCCGCCCCTCGGGGTGGGAATCGTCGCGTACAGCCCGCCCTTCGGGGCGGGCTTCTTCGCGTCTCGGGGCGCCGATACCCTCGGGAGCAACGACGATCCCAGGAGTCCCCGTGTCCGACACCGTCATTCTCACCGGCGCCCGCACACCCATCGGCAGGTTCAACGGCGGGCTCGCCGGCTTCAGCGGAACGGCACTCGGCGGCCTCGCGATCGCGGAGGCGCTCGCCCGGGTCGGCATTAGTGGCGATCAGGTCGACTACGCCTACATGGGCCAGGTGGTGATGGCCGGCGCCGGCCAGGTGCCGGCTCGCCAGGCGGCCTTCGCAGGCGGCATCCCGATGACGGTGCCGTCAACTGGCCTCAACAAAGCGTGCCCGTCCGGCCTCAACGCGATCCAGCAGGCACACCGCATGATCGCCCTGGGGGAAGCCGAGATCGTGGTTGCCGGCGGCATGGAGTCAATGACACAAGCGCCGTATCTCCTGCTCGACGGCCGCAAGGGCTACGGCTACGGCGACGCGAAACTCCCGGACGCACTCACCTACGACGGCTTGTCGTGCTCCTTCGAGTCTGAGCTGATGGGCGCCGGCACCGAACGCCATGCCGCTGCTGCCGGGATCGGCCGCGAGGAGATGGACCGCATCTCCGCGATGTCACACGATCGAGCAGCGCGCGCCCAGAAGGACGGGCTGTTCGAGGACGAGATCGTTCCGGTCGAGATTCCCCAACGCAAGGGTGACCCGATCGTGCTCAAGGACGACGAGGGCATCCGGGTCGGCACCACTACCGAGTCGCTCGGTGGCCTCCGCGCCGCGTTCGCGGACGACGGCAACGTCACCGCCGGCAATGCCTCACAGCTCTCCGACGGCGGCGCGGCCGTTGTCGTCACGACAAAGGCCATCGCCGAGAAGCTCGGCGTGGAGCCGCTCGCCGAGATCATCGACTACGCCGAAGTCGCCGGTCCCGACACGTCGCTGCTCACCCAGCCGAGCCGCTCCACCACGAAGGCACTCGACCGGGCAGGCATGCAGTTGTCCGACGTCGACCTCTTCGAGTTCAACGAGGCGTTCGCCGCTGTCTCCGTGGCGTCGATGGCAGAGCTCGGATTGCCGGAAGACGTCGTCAACGTCAACGGCGGCGCGATCGCCCTCGGCCACCCGATCGGCATGAGCGGGACGCGCCTGGCGATCACCCTCGCCTACGAGCTCAAGCGTCGGGGCGGCGGCGTGGGAGCGGCAGCACTGTGCGGCGGTGGCGGCCAGGGCGACGCGATGCTGCTCAAGGTCGACTGACCGACCGTTCCCGCACACGTTCCTTCGGCGTACCCCGCCAGAGCGCGAGAATCGACAGATGCACAGGCTCCACCGTCTCGAGGCGCTGACACTCGTCGCCACCAAGCCGACGGGCACCGTCGACGCGGCCACGTGGGAGGACCGGACCGCCACCGAGGTCGCGAACGTCGGTGGCGGGCTGTTTCGGCTCGACCCTCCAGCGCCAGCCGGTCGGCCGGGTGCGGGCCACAGCCATGTGATGGCCGTCCCCGGAAGTACCCGACCACCTCGCTCCTCGACGCAGGCCGACATCCGAACCGACCGTTGGCTGCGTCACGGTTCGACTGTGACCCCGCAGCCCGACGCCGATGTCTCCGCGTTGATCGTCGCCGAGGTCCTGACGACCGACCCGGCCCGCCTCGATGAGTGGGACGAGTGGTACGACGCGGTCCACCTGCCCGACATGATGGAGTGCGACGCGTTCGCCGGCGGAACCCGTTGGCACCGCGCCGACCTCCGGGACGGGTCCGTCAATCACCTGACGATCTACGAGATCGCTGGCATCGAACTGTCCGAGGCTGTGAGCATCTCTGCCGCGATCATGCCGGGGCTCATCGCGGCCGGCCGAAAGCACACGTGCCATGCGGGTGGCCTCACGATGGCTCTCACTCGGGTATGAGCCGAGCCCTCGTCGTCCTTGTGTTGCTGACAGCCTCATGCGCAGGAGGCGACTCCCGAACGGCCGCGCCGACGACGACCGCGCCGGCGTCGTCGACAACCACGAGTTCGACCACCTCGCCCATCACGACAACGACAACAACGACAACAACGACGACGACGACAACCTCGCTACCGCTCCCTGAGCTGTTCCACGAGGGATCACCGATGGTCGAGTTCTCCGTGCAGGTCGGCGAGGGCGTCGACGGGTTGACCCGCGACGAATTGGCCCGCTTCGTCGTGGACACGCTTGGCGACGGGCGCAGCTGGATCGGCCGCGGCGCCGGGTTCGAGCTTCTCGACGACGGCGGCGAGTTCACGATCATCGTCGCCCTCCCTGCGGACGTCGACCAGATGTGCGCGCCGCTGCAGACCAACGGGCGGTTCTCGTGTGCGCGCAACGGGTGGATCGCCATCAACTCGCTGCGATGGTTCGGAGCGACCGACACATGGCCCGGCGATCTCGATACCTACCGTCGCTACGTCGTCAACCACGAGGTCGGCCACTACATCGTGGGAGCGGGTCACGCCGCGTGCCCCGCCGTCGGCGAACCTGCGCCGATCATGATGCAGCAGACCAAGGGGCTTGACGGCTGCGAGCCCAACGGATGGGTGCTCACCGGCGTGTGAGACCTGGCCTCGAAGTAGCCGTTCGCGATCTGTCGTGGCACGCTAACGATCGTTTACTTCTTACGTCCCGGCGTGTTGCCGGGCAGCGATCGCCCCAGGAGGGGTTCCACATGAGCAAGCTTCTCGAGGGCAAGGTCGCCCTGATCACCGGCGCCGGTCGTGGCATCGGCCGCGAGCACGCCCTGATGATGGCCGAGCACGGCGCATCCATCGTTGTCAACGACCTCGGCGGCGACGAGCACGGCGAGGGCGGCGACGCCACCCCGGCCCAGGAAGTGGTTGCCGAAATCGAGGCCATGGGCGGCAAGGCTGTCGTCAACGGCGGCAACGTTGCCAAGTTCGACGAGGCCAAGGCCATGATCGACCAGGCCGTCGACACGTACGGCGACATCAACATCGTCGTCAACAACGCCGGCATCCTGCGCGACCGCATGCTCTTCTCGATGAGCGAAGACGACTGGGACGCCATCATGGCTGTCCACCTCAAGGGCACATTCGGCCCCGCCCACCACGCGGCGGCGCACTGGCGGGCCCAGGCCAAGGCTGGCGAAGAGGTCTATGGCCGGATCATCAACACCGCGTCGCCCTCCGGCATCTACGGCAACGTCGGCCAGACCAACTACGGCGCGGCCAAGGCCGGCATCGCCGCCTTCTCCATCATCGCCGCACAGGAGCTCGTCAAGTACGGCGTGACCGTCAACTGCCTCGCCCCGACTGCCGTCTCCCGCCTCACCATCCCGTTGATGGGCGGCGAAGAGAACCTCAGCGATGAGCTAATGGAAGCGATGTCGCCGCGGTGGATCTCCGTCATCACAACCTGGCTTGCGTCGCCCGAGGCGGCCAACGTGACCGCGCGCGTCTTCGACGTTCGCGGTCCGAAGCTCGGCATCGCCGAGGGCTGGCACCTCGGCCCCGTCGAGACCCAGACCGACGACCCCCAGGACATGGGCCCGGTCATGGACAAGCTGATGAGCGCTGCGCGCCTCAACGCCAACATGAACGGCACCGACCACGAGGGCCCGGGCTACCCGTCACAGTCGGTCTGAACGGATTCCGTTCAGACCGAATACGCCACCTGGCATTTTCCGTGGTTGCAGTAGCCGCCAGGGTTTCGGTGGAGGTACTGCTGGTGATATTCCTCGGCGAAGTAGAAGGTCGGGGCGTCCACCACGGTCGTCTCGATCTCGCCGAAGCCGGCACCGTTTAGCGCGTCCTGGTACTTGCCGTGGCTGGCTTCGGCAGCCGCTCGCTGATCCTCGTCGTACACGTAGATCTCGCTGCGGTACTGGGTGCCGATGTCGTTGCCCTGGCGCATGAACTGCGTAGGGTCGTGGACCTCCCAGAAGACCTTCAGCAGCTCGTCGTAGCTGACAACGGCAGGGTCGTAGACGACGAGGGCAACCTCGTTGTGCCCGGTGCGGCCACTGCACACCTCTTCGTAGAGCGGATTCGGTGTGTAGCCGCCGGCGTAGCCGACCGCCGTCGTGTAGACGCCGTCGAGTTGCCAGAAAAACCGCTCCGCGCCCCAGAAGCATCCGAGGCCGAACATCGCGTTCTTCATGCCGTCGGGGTAGGGCCCCACGAGCGGCGTTCCGAGCACCAGATGGGCATCCTGGACGGGCACCGGATCGGGGCATCCCGGCAGGGCATCAGCCGGCTCGGGCATGGCCTGCTTATCTTGTCCGAACAACATTTCGTGAGTCCTCGGCGGTAAGAGATGACCTTACACCCACGGAAACTCCGACCACAGCCCGTTCGTTCCCGACCACTTCACGTGACTTTCTTGCGTCTTCTTGGTGTTCCCGCGAGGCGAGTGGGAATCAGGCGATCCGTGCAGACGGACTGCGGAGGAGTGGGAAATGGGACGTTTCCTGGCAACCGTAGCAATTGCGGCCACCGGTGTGGTCACCGTCGGTGCGGGCATGGCCCTCGCCGCAGATCTCGAGATCACCCCCAGCGAGCCGGACGTCGGCCGCGCGGAGTTGACGATCGATGTGACGGACTTCGCGCCGGATACCCCGATCTATGCCATCCCGTGTGAGACGCCCGCGACAGATGTGGCGGTCGACATCACGGCCGACGAGTGCGACATCAGCCAGGTCGAGACGACCACCACGGACGGCGACGGGAACGCGACCATCGTCGTCAACTGGGACATCCCAGCCGATGGCATCACGGTGCACGTCGGCGACGAAACTCGTGAGAACGATGTCTCCCGAGTTCTCACCCCGAAGGTGCTCACCGGCGAGAGCGACGACCCGGACGTCGCGGTACTCGGCACCAGCGTCGTCGAGGAAGATCTCGCCGATACCGGGCCTCGTGAGGTCATGCTCGCCGCGATGATCGGCGCCGGGCTCATCGGTCTCGGCATGGCGTTCCGCGGCGCGGAACGCTGGCAGACGATCCGAGCGACTTCGCCGCTGCGGCCACGCGCCGCTAGCTTTCGTCGCCGTGACCGATCTCCCGGCCGGCCCCCGCTCACTCCCCTCACAGATGGGCGCGCACCTGCGCCTCGTCGATGGCGAACCGGAGTGCTGGCTGCAGATCTATTCCGAGAACTGCCACCACGGCATGCCGCTCGGCTCGTGCATCGTGATGCTCGTCGACGTGGGCGGCGGGTACGCAGCAGAGGTTGCGTCCGGCGACGACTGGGGCTTCACGGTCGACATCGGCGTGCGCCGGACGCCCACCGAGGTCGGCGAACTCCGAGGCACGCCCGTGGTCCAGCGAGCCGGACGAACCATTTCGATCGACCTGCCGCTGCTCGACGACGCGTCGAAACCGGCGGCCACCGCTGTCTCCACGTTCATCCGGCTCCCCCGTCGCGACCAGGATCCAGCCCGTCCGGACTTCCCGATCGACTCGATGTCCTGGGCGATGCAGCCCGACGGGCCGCTCCGGGAGCTACTCGACGCTCACCCGACCGAGCGAGGGCTCGGAGTGGACCATCGGCCCGAGCTGTTGAACCCGGCCAGCATCCTCCAGGGCGGCGTGAGTGCGCTCCTCGCGGAGCTGGCTGCGCTCGACGAACTCGAACAGGACGGCCGGCGGCTCGTCGCGACCAGCTTCGACGTTCGCTACGTGACCATGGGCCGCGTCGGCCCGTTCGAAGCAGTCGTCGATCCGATCGGACCGAACGCCGCAGCAGTCCGGATCCTGGACAGGGGCGCGGACGACGCCGTGGTCACTCACAACCTCATCGGCTTCGACGCGATCTGAACGTCAGATCGGCAAGTGCGCCGCGTCGCCGTCGAGGGTGACGGTGACCTCACCGGTGAACTCCCGCGACGACCGCCCGACTCGTAGGACGTATTCGCCTGGGTCGACCCACCAGCCCCACTCCTGGCGGTGCAGGCCGTCGCCGTCGGCGGGTACCGGCATGCCGGCCTGCAACTCGTCCCAGATCGGATCGCTGATGTCGAAGTACGCGAACGAGCGCGCATCGAGCTCGATTGTGACCGTCTCCGTGGCGCCCGGCTCGAGGGTGACCTTCTGGAAGCCCTTCAGCTCACGCACCGGGCGTAGCATCACGGGATCGACCGGCTCGACGTAGACCTGCACGACCTCGGACCCGACGCGATCGCCAGTGTTGGTGACGTCGACGGCAACCGAGATGGTGTCGCCCGGGGCTGCGTGGGTCGCCGCCCGGGGAGCGCCGATGGAGAACGTCGTGTAGCCGAGCCCGTAGCCGAACGGCACCGCCGGTTCGAGGGCCATCACATCGTGGAAACGATGGCCGCTGAACACCCCTTCGCCATAGCGGACGACGCTGTTGTCACCGGGGTAGTTCGGATAGGCACCGAAGTGCTCGTACTGCGCGCCGACCGTGGTGGGCGCCCGTCCGGACGGCTCGGCATCGCCCAGAAGCATGTCCACCACCGCGTCGCCGAGCTCCTGCCCACCGAAGCCGACGCTCAGCACCGCGGCCGGCTCGTCGAGCCACGTCATGTCGTGGGGCGCACCCACGTTGAGCACCACGATCGTCTTCGGGTTCGCAACGCACACGCGGCGGATCAGCTCCGGCTGGTCACCCGGCAGTTCCCAGAGCTCGCGGTCGCGGCCCTCGGTCTCCCAGTCGTCGTTCGTGCCGACGACGACGACCGCTATGTCGCTCTCCGCGGCGAGTGCCTCGGCGCGGCCCAGAAGGTCCTCCTCGATGAGGGCGACGAGGCCGACCTTGAATCCGGTGAGCAGGATCGCATCGCGGTTGGAGTACTCGACGACCACCTCGACCGGAGTCCCGGCGGTCAGCTCGACCTGACTCGGGATCTCGACGCTGCCCATGCCGAAGAAGGAGCCGCCACGTGCGTACTCGCCCTCGGTGGCGTCGAGGACGACCTCGCCGTCGACGAGCACCCGGGAGCGCCCGCTCTGGATCAGCCGGAACTCGTGCAGGCCGCTCACGGCCGGGACGACGGTGCAACTCGACCGGGTCGAGTACGCATCGGCAGACACCCCCGGGGCCGGAGCGCCGAACGCCATCACTTCCATCTCGGACCGATCGTTCGTGGCAGCCGCGCCGCCCTCGTGATCGTGGCCATTGAAGTACTCCGTCGTCACTCGTCCGTCCACGAGCGGGCGGGTGAGCGACGGAGTGGTCCGATCGATGTCGCTGCCCTTCTCCCACACGACCTCGGCACCGGGGAGCCGCTCCGCGAGGGCGTCGAGGGGCGAGGTCGCCCGGTACGAGTTCACCTTCGCCGACCCGCCGCCCATCACCTTCGCGTTGAGCGCGTTCGGACCGATCATGGCGATCTTGGTGAGCGTGGAACCGTCGAGCGGGAGGATGCCGTCGTTGCGGAGGAGCACCGAGCCGGCGGCCGCCGCAGCGCGGATCAACGAGCGGTCCTCCGGGCGATCGAGTGTGCCCTCCGTGAAGTCGCCGTCTCCGTCGAGCGCTCCCGTGCGCTCCATGACCCTGAGGACGTCGAGGACGATCTTGTCGAGCGCCGCTTCGGTGACCGTGCCGGACTGGACGGACTCCTTGAGCGCGGGCCCGTAGAACCGGCCCTCGCCCGGCATCTCGAGGCTCAGACCGGCATTCACCGTCGCCGCGGTCGAGCGAGCGGCGAACCAGTCGGTGACGACGAAGCCATCGAAGCCCCAGTCGTCGCGGAGCACCGTTGTGAGCAGCCACTCGTGCTCCGAGCAGAACGTGCCGTTCAGCCGGTTGTAGGCGCTCATGATTCCCCAGCCGCCGCCGTCCTTGACGACGTGCTCGAAGGGAACCAGATACATCTCGCGCAGCGTGCGCTCGTCGACGAGCGTGTCGATCGAGTTGCGCTCGAACTCCGAATCGTTGGCGACGTAGTGCTTCGCCGTCGTGGCCACCCCATGCGATTGCACGCCGCGCACGAACGCGGCCGCCAGCTTGCCGGTGAGCACCGGGTCCTCGCTGTAGCACTCGAAGTTGCGGCCACCCTTCGGCGACCGGTGAAGGTTGATCGTGGGGGCGAGGAGCACGTGGGCATTCTTCGCCCGAGCCTCCGCACCGAGGACCGAGCCGAGCTGCTCGATCAGATCCGGGTCCCACGTCGAGCCAAGGGCCGCGCCCGACGGAATGCAGGCCGTCTTGGCCCCCGTCCCCATCAGACCGTCGCCGCGGGCGCCGTTGGGCCCGTCCGTAACCTTCATCTTCGGGATACCCAGCTTCTCGTTCTCGCGGGTGTGCCACATGTCCCCGCCGGTGACTGTGGCGACCTTGTCGTCGAGACCCATGTCGGCAAGGAGGGCTTCGATGCGTTCGCTCATAGCCGCCAAGCTTCGCAGGATCGCGGCCGCGCCGCTAGCTCAGTCGCCGCACCAGAGATCGGGGTTCTCGAATGGATCGTGAACAACAGTGAAGAGCCGCTCGCGCTCGGCGTGCCACAGGTACTCGACCGTCTGGATCACGGTGGCTGCTGCGTCGGTCGTGGCGTTCACGAACGGCAGATTCGTGACCGTCGTCCGACCACCGATCTCGCTGACGTACGTCTCGAACTCCTCGCCGATGAGCTGTTCGAGCCACGCCACGCTCGTTCCCGGAGAGACGTGCAGGTACGTCGCTGCCAGACGTCGATCACTCGAGATCCACTGGTAGAACTCGTCATCACGGAACAGGATGTAGATGGCCTCCTCGCCGGATTCCCAAGACAGGGAGTCGTCCGTCCCCCAGCACGTCTCGTACGGCTCACGACCGGTCGGCTCGCCGAGCAGCGGCATCGTCGGCGCAGGACGCGACAAGAAGACCGAACTTCAGGAGGAGGGCGCCGAGCCGGAAGACCACCACGTCCGAGACACTAATCCCACCCGACCTGGCGACTGCGTCGGCCGGCATCTGACGACTCGTCAGAAACGCCTCGGGGGCCATACGATGACCGGCAGTTCTGCAACGGAGGAACGACTCAATGCTCGACGTCATCATCAAGGGCGGCACCGTGGTCGACGGCACCGGCGCCGACGGCGTCTCGGCCGACGTCGGTATCCGGGACGGCCGTATCGTCGCGATCGGCGATGTCACCGAGGACGCGAATGAGACGATCGACGCGACCGGCATGATCGTCTGTCCCGGTTTCGTCGATCCCCACACCCACTACGACGCCCAGCTCTTCTGGGACCCGCACTCCACGCCGTCGAACCTCTTCGGGGTCACGTCGATGGTGGCTGGCAACTGCGGCTTCTCGCTCGCCCCGCTGGGCGACGAGAGCGACGGCGAGTACCTGAAGCACATGATGACGCGAGTCGAGGGCATGGCTCTCGAAGCGCTCGAGATCGGCGTTCCGTGGAACTGGAACAGCTTCGGCGAGTACCTCGACCGAGTGGCCGACAGCGGCACCGCGATCAACGTGGCGTTCATGGTCGGCCACTGCGCGCTGCGCCGCATGGTGATGAAGGACGACTCCGTCGGCAATGAGGCGAGTGCTGAGCAGGTCGCCGAGATGCGCAGCCTCCTGAAGGAGTCCATCGAGGCCGGCGGCTTCGGCTTCTCGACCGGCCGGTCGTTCACCCACTCGGACGCCGACGGTCAGCCGGTCCCGAGCCGGTGGGCCGCCTGGGACGAGGTGCTCGAGCTCTGCGACGAGACCTCCCAGCACGAGGGCACCACGCTCGAATGGGTCGCCGACGGGTGCCTCAACGGCTTCGAGGACAGCGAAGTCGAGCTGATGACCAAGATGTCGGTCACCGCCAACCGGCCGATCAACTGGAACGTCCTCACGATCGACTCGGCCCGCCCCGACGCCTACAAGAACCAGATCGATGCCTGCGAGAAGGCCAACGAGGCCGGCGCCAAGGTCGTCGCTCTCACAATGCCGATCCTCGTCGGGATGAACATGAGCCTCGGCACGTTCTGTGCGCTGCACCAGCTCCCTGAGTGGAAGACGATCTTCAACCTCGAGTACTCGGAGCGCATGGAGAAGCTGCGTGACCATGACGTGGTCACCTGGCTCGAGAACCAGGCCGCGCTCCCCGAGGCCGGCGTCTTCTCCCGCCTCACCGGGTGGGACAACTACATGATCGGCGACACCTATTCGGAGGCCAACGAGGGCCTCCAGGGCCGCACTGTGGGCGATGTCGCTCGGGAGCGGGGCCAGCGGGCGTTCCACACGATGGTGGAGATCTCGCTCAACGACGAGCTCAAGACTATCTGGTGGCCGCTACCGACCGACGACGATGCCGAGTCCTGGCGCCTTCGGGCGAAGGCGTGGGAACACGAGGCCGTGATGATCGGCGGATCCGACGCCGGCGCTCACCTCGACCGCATGGCCGGCGCGCCGTACACGGCAGCGTGGCTCGAAGACTGCCTGCGGGGGCGTCAGCTCACCACGATGGAGAACGCCATCCGCCACATGACGGAGGTTCCGGCCCGCCTGTTCGGCTTCACCGAGCGGGGTCGCATCGCAGAAGGCTGGCACGCCGACATCGTCGTCTTCGATCCGGAGACCGTCGGCGCCACCGATGTCGAGCTCGTGTTCGACCTCCCCGGTGACTCGAAGCGTCTGTGGAGCACCGCCAAGGGCATCAGCCGAGTTCTCGTGAACGGCGTCGTCGCCGTCGCCGACGGCGAAGCCACCGGTGCCATCCCCGGCAAGGTCCTCCGCTCCGGCGTCGACACCGAAACCGTCACCGCCAGCTGACCGCTAGGTTCGCGCGATGAGCGAACCACTCGACCTCGGCTGTTTCTCCGTCTCCCTGGCGGTCAAGGATCTCGACGAGACGATGCTCACGTTCAATCCGGGGCTCGGTCAGGACTTCGCCCAGAAGTCGATCGACTCCGGCGGCGAGGCCGTACCCGAGCCGTTGGCCGAGTACACCGACGTGCGCGTGATCGAGCAGCGCTTGAAAGACGGCGGAGTGGCCTTGGAGGCCGAGACCGATTCCGCCGAGGGGCCGGCGCACGTCCTCCTGCGCGACCCCGACGGCAACCTGATCATGTTCGACCAGTTCTTCTAACTCGAGATGTAGCGGGTGTCTGACACCAGATGTAGTGGGGTCGACGGGGCGTCCGGTCAGCCTCCGGTCAATCCGGCCATGTCGAAGTAGTCACGCCAACGGGCGATCTTGCCGTCTCGCAACTCGAAGGTGCCCATCACCTTGATCGGCCTGTCGTTGCCACCGATCACGAAGGTGTCGACGCGTTCGTTCATCACGAGGTCGCCCTCCGACACTTCGTTGAGGGTCTCGAAGACGATCGACTCGGCAATCGCGAGGAATCCTTCGATGACCGCACGCACGGCATCGGCGCCCTCGGCGGGGTCCATCGGGATGTTGTGGTACACGACGTCGTCCGTGAAGTGCCCCATGATCGCGTCGATGTCCTGGGCACCCCAGGCATCGGCGAGGGACTGGACGACAGCTCGGTTCTCAGCGGTCATATGCGGCTCCTTGGTTCGATCTCGGGAGTCTCGCGCATTGCAAGTGGGCCGTCCGACCCAGGCCATCCGGGAAGTTGGGTCGTTTGGCCCCCTGCCCGCGGCCACCTTCCACTGCACTCACGGCCCTTCGATCCCGAAGAAGTGGAGGCCAATGAGAGTCGCTATCCGGGCGACCGGCGCGGGAAGCGATCGGAGGTGGATCGAATGCATGACGTCATGGAGCGACAGCGCACTGGCAGCGTCTACCTCGACCGGCCTGTGCAGCGAACCCGTCGGCCGGTCAAGAAGCACCGGTTCAGCCGCTCTGCTCTCGCGTCGATCTGTCTCGTCATCGGCCTCATGTGCCTCTCGGCGGCCGGTGCCGTCGCCGGGGTGAAAGCCCTCGTTCTGGATCCGGATCCGGTTCTGGACGCCGTCGAGACAACGCTCGACGACCCGATCGCCCGGGCAGAACTCGAGCGTGAGTTCGCCCTCGCCATCGAGGAAGGCCTCGTTGGCATCGAACTCTCAGAGGTCGTTGGGATCTACGGCCTCGATGTTCCCGAAGAATCCCAGCGGGTGGCGCTGTTGGTGGTGGACGACCCGACCGTGCGAGACGAGTTCCGCAACCTGGTCGAAGAGACCCACGGCCAGCTTCTGACGGACGGCGGCTCAGGCGAACTCGACCTCGCACCGCTGAGCAATGCCGTTCTCGCCGTGATCGAGCAGGAGTCGCCGCAGCTCGCGGAGATCATCCCGGTCGATGCCACGCTCTGGACCATCGACACCGAAACGATGCCGAGCGTGTCGGGCCTCGTGGACATCGTGGATCGTCTGCAACTCGGCCTCCTCGCAGCCGGCCTCCTTGTTCCACTTGGAGTCGCAATCCACCCCCGGCGCCACCGTGCTGCAGCCTGGATCGGCCGTTGGGCCCTCGGCCTGGTCGTCGCACTCGCTGCCATTGGCCTGCCGTACCTGGTCGGGAGCATCACCGGTTTCAGCACCGCTGAGATCGCCGTCCGTAGCATCACTGTCAGACTGCTCGCTCCGGCAGCCCTGGCGGGCATCATCGGCACCGGCCTCGTGTCATTCGCGGCCGTCCTGAAGCACCGTAAGAAGCGTCGCGTCGCCGACGAAGGCGCCGCAGCCGCGCTGGGCTACGACGAACCGGAGCTGTGGGAGCCGGAACACCGGCCGACGCTCGACATCGCCGCCCGTGGCCTCGTCGACGTCAACCATCCGCTGACAAACATCTGAGAACCGTCGGCTCCGGCACTACCCCCGCAGGGCTTGACCAGCCGCGTGGGCAGCGAAGATCACCCGGGCGGAACGCATGCCGCCGACGGTGCCGTCCTGCATTCGGTTCATCACATAGCTGACGGTCATCTCGTTGTCGACGTCTGCGACGCAGAATGAGCCGCCCCACCCCGCCCAGAAGAGCGTCCGGTCGTTGACTCCCATGGGCATCCCTTCGGACGGCATCCCGAAGCCGATCCCGAACTTCGTCGGCATCCCCAGCACGAGATCGGTGCCGTCCGTCTGCACTTCAAAACAGCGCTCGATGGTCTCCGGCGAAAGAACCTGGTATCCATCGACGGCACCGCCGCGCGACAGGCACGACACCACCCTCGCGACCGATCGCGCGTTGCCATGGCCGTTGCCCGCCGGCTGCTCGAACTGCCGCCACTCGGCGGAGTTGACCATGTCCGCGTGTGACGGCTCACTGCGGCCGGCCCGTGCGGCGATGCTGTCGCCCTCACCGGCGAACACCGCGTCAGGATCGATCTCATCGGTGCGCATCTCGGCGATCCGCGGAAAGTGCTCCTCCGGTGTCCCGATGTGGAAGTCCGCACCCAGGGGCTCGGCGATCTCCTCGCGGTAGTACGTGCCGAGGGTTCGGCCGTCGACGCGGCGAACGATCTCGCCCAGCAGCATCCCTTGGGTCGACGCGTGGTAGCCCGACGCGGAGCCGGGCTCCCACCAGGGCGCCTGCGCAGCCAGGCGCTCGACGCACAACGCTGTGTTGTACATCTCGTCCTCGGTGATCGGGACGTCGTAGCCGGGAAGCCCCACCGAGTGGCTCAGCGCGTGCTTGACCAGTACGCCTTCCTTGCCGTTGGCTGCGAACTCGGGCCAGTGCGTGGCGATCCGGTCGTCGACGGAGAGGCGGCCGTGGTCGTGCAGCCGCAGAACGCAGAGCGCCGCCATCATCTTCGTGGTCGACCAGACGTTGACGATCGTGTCCTGTTCCCACGGCGCGGTCGCGGCGACATCGCGATGTCCACCCCACAGGTCCACGACCATCTCGTCGCGATGGATCACGCACGCCGATGCGCCGAGGTCTCCCTCCGCGAAGTTGGCAGCGAAGCCCTCGCGCACGCCTTCCCAGGCCGGGTCGCAGTGTCCGTGGACCTCGGTCATCAGATGCTCCTCAATTGTCGGGCGAGGGGGAGAATCCGGCCACCGTAACGACACCGTCGGCGAAGGTCAGATTGATGACCGCACCCTCAGCCGCCTCAGGAGCGACCTCTTCCCCATCGATCATCCAGACCCGCACCGAACCTTCACGGCGATCCGCGATGCAC
Organism: Acidimicrobiales bacterium; assembly: GCA_029246685.1. GTDB lineage: Bacteria > Actinomycetota > Acidimicrobiia > Acidimicrobiales > Aldehydirespiratoraceae > JAJRXC01. The sequence goes on from JAQWMR010000016.1 coordinate 785,041, forward strand.
TGGACCTCGTCGAGCATGGCTCCCTCGAAGTGGTACTGCGGGACGTAGGTGGGGAACGGACGGATCCCGTTCTCGTCGGAACTCGTGTCGTCCGGAATCACTTCGTACGGGCACGGCAGCACCGTCGTTGCGTCCACGGGCGCGCTGACGGGTGGTGGCTCCGTGTCGGGCGGCGTCTCCGTGGTGATCGGTCCGCCGGTGGACGTCGTCTCCTGCGAAGGCTCGCTGAGTTCCGCCGAATCGGCGTCGTCGCTACAGCCCACCGCGACAAGCACGATCACCAGCAGAGGAGAAACCGTCCTCAAAGCAGTCCACGGTCGCGGGCGAGTTCCTGCGCGTGCACGATGCGGCCCCGGAAGTCCTCAGCCTCGGGCGCTGTGCAGATCCACGCCACCGCCGCTCCGACTGCCTCAGCGGTTCCCGCCGTAAAGTTGTTCTCGTACTGCTTCGCCCGGCCAGATGCGATCTGTCGTTCAGTGGGCACGTGGCCGGGGTCGATGCTGAAGGCACGGACACCGTCGTCGCGGTGCTCCACTTCGAGGAGGGGGGCGACGCGCTCGAGTGCAGCCTTCGTCATCGCGTAGCCCATGCCCCAGCCACCCTTTCCGATCCGGTTCTTGGGCGTGGCGTGGGCGGTGGCGGAGATCATGTTGACGACGGTGCCGCGGCCGTTGGCGATCATCGACGGCAGCACCTCCCGCAAGACGCCCAGCTGGGCGAAAAGGTTCCCTTCGAAGAGATTCCCGAGCATCTCGTCGTCGAGATCGAGGAACTCCACCATCGCTCCGGGCCCCTGATACACGGCGTTGTTCACCAGGACGTCGACGGACCCGAGCTCCTCGAGTGCAGTCGCGGCCGCTGCTACAACCGACGAGCGATCGAGGAGATCCATGTAGATCGGCACTGCTCGTCCACCGGCCGCTTCGATCGCCGCGGCCGTGGTGTCGAGCCCTCCCGGGACGACGATCGAGTCGTCTCCTTCGAGCCGCCGCTCACCGTCCACCATGGTGCGGGCGCTGATTGCGACGTCGAATCCTGCTCCCGCGAGCGCGATCGCGCAACCTTTGCCGAGACCTCGGCTGGCGCCCGTGACGAATGCGGTCGGTCGCGTCATCGACGAGACGCTAGGCGATCCTCAGACGTCGGTGCGATCCTCCGGTGCACGATCGAGTTGGTACGCCTCGTGCAACGCGGCGACCGCCGCCTCGGCCCGATCTTCACGAACCACGCACGAGATCCGAATCGCCGAGGTGGAGATCATCTCGATGTTGACGTCATTCGCCGAGAGCGTCTCGAACATCGTGGCGGCGACACCCGGGTTGGTCTGCATGCCCGCGCCGATGAGGCTGACGCGGGCGATGTCGCCATCGGTCACCACGGCGTCGGCGCCGAGCTCAGCGGTAATGATCGCCACGGCGGCTTCGGCGATGGTCACCTGCTCATGGGGCAGCGTGAAGCTGATGTCGGTTCGGCCTTCGGCCGACACGTTCTGCACGATCATGTCGACGTTGACCTCCGCATCGGCCAGCGTCCGGAACATCGTCGCTGCGACGCCGGGACGGTCACTCACCCCGGAGACGGTCATCTTCGCCTCCGACGTGTCGTGGGTGACCGCCGAAATAATGGCGCGTTCCATGGGAGCCTCCTCGGTGACCCAAGTGCCCGGAACCCACGAGAAGGCGCTGCGGACATGCAGCGTCACGCCGTGGGAGCGGGCCAACTCGACCGACCGCATGGCCGGCTTCGGACAACCGGTCGCGGTCATCTCGAGCAATTCGTCGAATGAGATGTGATCCATCTTGCGAGCGTCGGGGACGAGTCGCGGATCGGTGGTGAAGACGCCAGGGACGTCGGTGTAGAGCTCGCACGCGTCGGCGCCGAGTGCATGGGCGAGTGCTACGGCTGTCGTGTCGGAGCCGCCTCGCCCGAAGAACGTGACGTCGTTGTCGTCCGACACACCTTGCGAGCCGCCGATCACCGGCACCTTGCCGGCGTCGAGCGCTTCACGGATGCGATACGGGTTGACGTCGAGAATCTTGGCGTTGCGATGCGTGGTGTCCGTCTTGAAGCCGGCCTGGCTGCCGGTGAAGGAGTCACTCTCGATGCCGCGGTCGTGCAACGCCATTGAGACGAGAGCGCACGCTTTTCGTTCACCGCCCGTGATCAACATGTCCATTTCACGGCCGGGCTGGGACGTGGAGACCCGCTGTGCCAACGCCATGAGCTCGTCGGTTTCCTTGCCCATCGCGGAAACGACAAGCACAACCTCGTCGCCTCGTTTGCGGCAGCGCGCGACGTGATCGGCGACCTCGCGGATGCGATCCGGGTCGCCGACGGAAGTGCCGCCGAACTTCTGGACGAGAAGAGCCACGGGAAAAGGCTACCGGCGGCCGCGGCTCGCCCCCGCGACTTAGCGAGAAACGAAGATCTCGATGCTGCGCCATCCGTCAGCCCGCGGCGCCCCGACGATCACTGCCACGTCCGGATCGACGGCCAGCGTCAGCCCCGGGGGAACATCGATCAGCAGCACGCGGTGCGTGTCGTCCTCGAAGGACGCAACGGTCGCAGCTGCGAGATCGACGTCCACACCAGCCAGACGCGCGGCGAACAGGGGTTCCACCGTCGGCTGGTGGCCACCCGGCCAGGAGCCGACCCGAGCCCATTGCGGCTTTGATGTCCGGTCACGGAGCCCGGCCGCCCGCAGGCAGCGAACCAGCTCACGGCTGCCGACAGCCGACGCGCCGAGTGCGAGCGCTCGAGTGCGATCGACGTCGTCGATGTCGTAGTGGTCGCCCTGAAAACCCAGCCGGCGCATCCCCAGTCGGAGCGCGAACGCATGGAGCTCATCGTGTGACTCGTCGCTGACCAGATGGGCCCACCGAGCGCCCCGCCACTCCCATCGCGCCTCGTCCACCAGGATCGTCACGCCCGCACCGTACCGGCGCCGCCGGCCGTCAGGTCCGTGACAGACTCACCCCGTGGTCGATGCGGACACGAGCGAGATCTTGCTGCGAATACCCGCCTGCGCGCCCTATGCCCGGCTCGTGCGGGTCGGCGCCGCGGCGCTCGCGTTGCGTCAGGGCATGGGCTTCGGGGAGATCGACGACCTCCGGCTCGCAATCGATGAGGCGATGATCGTCCTGCTGGACGGCCTGGAAGACGACGTGGAAGTCGACATCGCCGTCGTCTTCCGCGTGGCCGACGGCCGCTTCGAGTTGGAGGCGGCACGAGGCGCAGCGGGAACGGTCAGTGCGGCCGCGGTCCACCGCTTCGACGCGATCGCCGGCGGACTCGTGGATGACTATGACGTCGACCCCGAGCACGGCTGGGTCCGACTTCGCAAGACCCCGGCAGCCGACGAAGACGACTAGGCGAAAAACAGACCAAGCGTGCGAACACGGTTTCGCACCACGCCGCGTTGTCAGCAAGCCCTCAGCGACCGCTGGACCCGAATCCCGTGTCGCCCCGCTCCGTCGCGTCGAGCACGTCGACCTCGACGAACCGCACCTGGGCGACGGCTTGGACGACCAGCTGGGCGATGCGCTCGCCTCGGGTGATCTCGAACGCCGTGTGAGGATCGAGATTCACCATGCACACTCTCAGCTCCCCGCGGTACCCACTGTCGACGAGCCCGGGCGTGTTGAGCACGGTGACGCCGTGCTTCGAGGCGAGGCCGCTGCGGGGCTGCACGAAGCCGGCATAGCCGTCGGGCAGCGCGGTAGCGACACCAGTGGGCACGATGGCCCGTCCGCCGCCCGGCGCGAGCGTGACGTTCTCGCGAGCCACGAGGTCCACGCCCGCATCGCCGTCCTTCGCATACGCCGGCAGCGGAAGGTCAGGGTCGAGACGGAGCACGGGAAGATCGATCACGGCCGCACCCTACCGAGGTCCATCCATGCCAGCACCGGCCGTCTACCCTGGCCCGATGCTGGCATGGATGGACCTGGAGATGACGGGGCTCGACCCCGACCAACACACGATCGTCGAGATCGCCACGTTGCTGACCGACGACAACCTGGAACTCATCGCCGAGGGGCCGGACCTGATCGTGCATGCGACAGCTGCCGAGCTCGCGGAGATGGACGACTTCGTCACCAACATGCACACAAAGAGTGGCCTTCTCGACGAGATCACCGCCTCCACGATCAGCCTCGAGGAAGCGGGCAAGCAGACCATGGCGTTCCTGCGCGAGCACATCGCCGAGGAACGCACCGTTCCCCTGTGCGGAAACTCGATCGGCACGGATCGACGCTTTCTCGCCACGTACCTCCCGGAGATCGAGGAGTTCCTCCATTACCGATCGATCGACGTGTCCACGCTCAAGGAACTCGCCCGCCGATGGCATCCCGAGGCGCTGGCGTCCGCGCCGGACAAGGCCGCCGGGCACCGTGCCATGGACGACATCCGAGAGAGCCTCGATGAACTTCGTCACTATCGGGCCACGCTCTTCGTGAGTTCGCCGCCGCCCCAATAGGGTGCCCGGGTGACTGAACCCGTCTATCGGAAACAAGAGCAGGAGCCGGCCTCCGACGAAGTGATCGAGGTGGCGCCGGGCATTCTCCGGATGCAGCTCCCGATCTCGATGCCAGGCCTCGGCCACGTCAACACCTACGCCCTTGAGGACGAGAACGGGTTTGCGCTCGTGGACCCAGGCCTGCCCGGTCCGGAGTCCTGGGATGCGCTGATGGGTCGCATCAAGACCGCCGGCATCCCGCTCGAGCGCGTTCACACGGCGATCGTCACCCACTCGCATCCCGACCACTTCGGCGGCGCCGACCAGCTCCACGAGGAGGCCGGCGCAGAGGTCCTCACCCACGAGTCGTTCCGCTCCATGGTCTCCGAGACGAACGACGACATCGACATGGATCTCCTCGATGCATCGGAGGACGAGCTGCTCGAGATCTGGAAGCGCCGCTTCCAACAGTTCGAGCCCACGCCGTGGGGCACGCGGCGGGAGCCGCCGCCAGACGAGGCCATCCGCCGTTGGATCGTCATGGGCGAGGGCGGCCACAAACGGTTCCGCGGCCCGGAGCCCACGATCCGGGTGGCCGACGACGAAGCGGTCCGCCTCGCGGGGCGCGACTGGTTCGCCGTCCACACCCCGGGCCACACCATCGACCACCTGTGCCTCTACGACCCCGAGAACGGCGTGCTTCTGGCCGGCGACCATGTGCTGCCCACCATCACGCCCCACATCGCCGGCTCCAGCGAGATCGAGGACCCACTGGCCACGTTCTTCGCGTCGCTCGACAAGGTCGCCGCGCTACCAGGCCTCACCTGCGCGCTCCCGGCGCATGGTCACCCGTTCGAGGACTTGGCCGGCCGCTGCGACCACATCCGCGTCCACCACGACGAGCGCCTCCAACTCCTGCGCGACGCCGCCGACGACAACCACGACGCCCCCGTCGATGCATGGATGAAGGTGCTGTTCAAGGAACGGTCATGGGGCGAGATGGCAGCGTCGGAGACCTACGCCCACCTCGAACACCTCCGCGTCATCGGCGAGGCCAGCACCCGCCACGACGACGACGGCCTCCTACGCTTCACCCTCCCCACCGCTTCTTAACCAAGTTGCGCGGGCTATTACCGCGCTTCTCAAAGCAGAACGCGGGTTTGGGGTTAGAGGGGGCGGACGCGGGCGACGCTGCCGGCGATGCCGTCGGTAGTGAGCCAGGTGTCGACACCGCCGTCGACGGCGGCCCAGCGCAGGCGTACGTCGGTGCCTCGTTCGACGCCTGGACCATGTTCGAGCTCGGCTCGCGCCGGCTCTCGGCTCGCGCCGGCGCGGTCGAGTGCTTCCTCGACGGCAATCCACTGCGCTGCGTTGTTGACGTGGCCGAGCACGTCGAGATCACCGAATCGCACCGGCCACGGATCGTCGTTGACGTCGCCGGGCCACTTCGTGGGCAACGTGGTCCGAGCGGAGACCTGACGTTCGCCGGCGGACACGCCCCAGGTGCTGAAGAACTCCTCCGGCAGCTTCATCGGTCGCCCAGTCGTGCGGTCGACATACACCCAGATCGTGCAGCCTTCGACCTGTGCACCTTGATCGCCCCGCAACTGCGTGCGGCGTTCGGCCCACCGACCGCCGTACCCGCTGCACCACGTCGTCAGGTCGACCCATTCCTCGAACACGGGCGCCTGACGGATCTCCACGAGCGTGCGGCGGACCACCCAGTTGTTGGGGTTCGCCATCGTGCTGTCGGCGGCGTCGTCGCGGGCGATGTCTTGCAGGTGCCGCACGAGCGCATCGAGGCGACAACGGCTCGTCGGGTCTACATCGGCCAGCCGGATCCGGCGGCCCGATTCGAACAACCGACCGTTGTCCGGACGAGGCGTGATTTCCGCTGCCCCGGGTTCGGCCATGGCCAGGCACCGTACTCGTCGAACCCGGAATCTTGAGAACGCGGAAGAAATCGCCGATAAATCAGTTGACGGCCGTGGAATAGTCCGCGACCGTGGCACCTGCCGGAAAGACCGGCCGCGACCAGGAGTCGACATGAAGACACTCATGTGCAACGAGCATTCTAACGGCCAGCCCGTTGATGCGCGCATGCGTGCGCACGTGTCGACGGGTCTCGCCATTGCGACGTCGTGGACCTTTGCCACGAAGCCGTATGGCTACAAGCGGCTCTCAGGCGCTCCCCCCGGGTGAAATTCCACCCACATAGGGAGAACGCTCCGAGGCCGCCAGGAAACTGGCGGTCTTTCTGCTTTTCCGGCACGAATTCAGCAATCCAGCCCGATCCACCATCCGTATCCACCAACCAGCACCAGCAACCAAAAGGGAAGGAGACGAGGTCATGGGACCCCTCGTCGACATCACGACCACCGTCAACACCGCCAGCCTCACTGAAGAGGACCTCGCCATGGGACACATGCGACATGACAACACCGGTTGGGAGGCCTTCGCGGCCTGCCGTTCGGTCGACAACGCCGCTGATCTGTTCTTCAGCGAGGACATCGGCGAGATCGCCGCAGCCAAGCGCGTTTGCGCTGACTGCCCGGTGCTCGCGCCGTGCCTCGAGGGAGCTCTGGATCGTGGGGAGCCGTGGGGCGTCTGGGGTGGTCAGCTGTTCATGAACGGCAAGATGCTGACCGTCAAGCGTCGTCGTGGCCGGCCGCCGAAGGTGGCTCGTCCCGAAAACCAGATGCCGGTCGTCCCGGTCCCGGCCCACCTGGTTGCCCAGGCGGAGCGGCTGACCGCCTGATCGGCCCCGAAGGGGACGGCGTCCTCCCCCAATCCTCGGTGACTCCCCCGGGCCCGGGCAACGGCTTATGCGAGCCCCGGCCTACGTCACCGACACGACGACCGAGATGTAGCGGGTGTCTGACACCCGCTACATCTCGGGAATGTTCGTGGGAGGACGATCATTGGAAGCACACACGATGTCGGCGGGTTTCTCCACCGACCACTGTCGACCCGCACGACGCGGGTACCGTTTCCCCGTGGAGCTTCCGATGCGCTACCCCCGACTCATCGCTGCCGTCCTTTGCCTGACCCTGCTCGCCGCTGCCTGCAGCGACGACGGTGATGGCGACAACACCATCAATCTGGGCGAAAGCGGGCTGACCCCGGGCATCGACGACATCCAGGGCGTCGCCGAGGGCAGCGCTCTCGGGCTCACCTTCGCCACGCTCGACAACGACCCCGCGTCGTTCGAGCAGTACCTGGGCACGCCGCTCGTGATCAACTTCTTCGCGCAGTGGTGCCCGAACTGCGTCGAGGAGATGCCGGAGTTCGAGACCGTCTTCCAGGACGTCCGCGATGAGATCAACTTCATCGGTATCTCCCTGGACCAACGTCCCGAGGAGGCGATCGACCTCATCAAAGCCACCGGCGTCACCTACGACATCGGTTGGGATCCGGCTGAAGAGCTCTTCGTGCACTTCCGAGGGTTCAGCTATCCCACCACGGTGTTCGTGGACGCGGAGGGCAACGTGGCCCGCGTGTGGTCCGGGGTGCTCGATGAAGACACCCTTCGCGATCGGATCAACGAGGAACTTCTCTAGTGGGCGAGTTCGCGTGGCCCTTCGGGCTCGGCGTGCTCGCCGCGTTCAATCCGTGCGGTTTCGCGATGCTGCCGGCATACCTCTCGTACTTCCTCGGTATCGAGAGCAAGAACCACGACCAGTCGCGCCTGGCCACCGTCGTCCGGGGCCTCGCAGTCGGCGGTATCATGTCGCTCGGGTTCGTCGCCGTATTCGGCACGTTCGGCGTCCTGTTCGCCACGGTCCTCTCGCAAGGCACCGTCCTCGAGTACGTCCCGTATGTGATCGTCGCGATCGGCGTGCTCATGATTCCGCTCGGCATCGCCATGATGATGGGCAAGGACATCGTGCTTCGGCTCCCGAAGATGAACAAGGGAACCGGCAGCCGCGACCTCGGGTCCGTTTTCATGTTCGGTGTCAGCTATGCGGTCGTCTCGCTGTCGTGCACGATCGGCATCTTCATACTGAACATCAGTGACACGTTCACGAAGGACGGCATCGCCAGAGGCAGCGGCAACTTCCTCGCGTACGCGGTCGGCATGGGGCTGGTGATCACGTTCCTCACCATGAGCCTGGCTCTGGCGAAGTCGAATGTCGCGGTGAACATGCGCAAGCTGCTCCCGTACATCGGACGCATCTCCGGCATCCTTCTCGTCGTCGCCGGCATCTACATGATCGACTACGGCATCTGGGACTACCGAGTCGTGATCGCGAGCGATTTCAGTGCGGGGAATCTCCTGGTCGACGAGGTCGGCGAAGCCCAGATTGCAGCCACCCAGTGGATCGAGCGCACAACGACCGAACGCATCGGCGTGCTCTCGCTACTCGGCATCCTGGGCGCACTCGTGGTCGCGTGGCGTGACGACATCGTGGACCCCACGCGCCGCCTCGGGGTTGGCCTCGGCTTCGCGGCCGTGTACGCGTTGGTCGAGGCTTGGAACCGGGGCGGCTTCATCCTTCTGCCCCTCTGGCGCTTCGTCACCGGATGGCCGGAACGCATCGGACATTGGTTCACCGACCCCGGCCGAGCTGGCGTGCTCTTCGAGGTTCTGTTCGCTGCGTTCATCGGCTGGATCGGGTGGCGGCGGGTGAATCGCTATCGTCCTCAGCATGCTCCGGGAGTTGTTGGCGCGACCTGAGGTCACCGAGATCTGCGAACTCCGTGGATCGTTCGGGATCATGGCGTTCCACGGCGGCAACCTCGAGCGCTGCACCGACGTGATCGCAACCGAGGTCGCGACCCGCACCGACTCCTCGCTCTACGCAGTGGTGCAGGCGCCGCCGCTTCGCGAACACGTCCCGTCCACGGCGTTCGACCCCGACCACTCTGCCGCGCTGCGCTCGTTCATCGACCACGTCGACGTCGTCATTGCGATCCACGGCTACGGGCGAGAGGACCGCTTCTGGGATCTCCTGCTCGGCGGCCGGAACCGCGCGCTGGCCACCCATGTCAGCAGCCATCTGCGGGACGGCATCGATGAGCGTTTCGGGATCATCGATGACCTCGACGAGATCCCCAACGGCTTGCGGGGGCAACACCCAGACAACCCCGTGAATCTCCCGCTACTGGGCGGCGTGCAGATCGAGCTCCCTCCCACCACCCGCTGGAACCGTGAGGAAGCCGAGTGGTCCGATTGGCAGGGCACCGGACGCGCACCGCAGGTCGACCAATTGATCGACGTGCTCAGCGCTGCGGTGAGCCGCTGGGATCAGCCAGCCGCTTGAATTTCCGCGGTGACGGCGTTCAGCTCGGAGATCGCGCCGGCGCGGTCATCCTCGTAGCTGAGAACCGCGACGGTGAGGCGCTCGCTCCACGCGGGGATTCCGTCGGCATCGCCACCGATCAGGTCGAGCATTGCCTTGCAGGGCCGGCAGACCGCCTCGCGGAAGTCCGGATCATCGGGCCACGCTTTCCCCTGCCCGCAGTCATCCACGCCGTCGTCGCTCGCGACGCTCTGATCGTCGACCGAGGGGACGGTCGAGACGTCGTCTCCGCCGTCATCGCCGAAGCAGCCGGCGGCAATCAGCGAGAGGCCCACAGCCAGTGAGAGAATAGTCAGGATGCGACGCATGGGGGACCTCCGAGTCCGCCGTTCGATGCTGAACCATCGACATCGAGCGTCCGACTGTGAGGAACCGCCGCCTCAGGGCGCCAGGCGCTCCACGACCCACCCGTCGTCGACCCGGCGATATCGGAGGCGATCGTGCAGGCGGTTGGGGCGTCCCTGCCAGAACTCCACCGAACGAGGCCGAATGAGGTAGCCGCCCCAATGGGCGGGCCGGGGAATGTCTTCGGGAAACCGTTCCTCAGCGGCATCCCAGTGCTGCTCGAGTTCGCCGCGCGATGCGAGCACCGCCGACTGATCGCTTGCCCAAGCCCCGATCTGTGCGCCTCGCGGCCGCGACGCGAAGTAGTCATCGCTTTCGTCGTCGGGAAGATGCTCCACGTCGCCCACCACCCGGATCTGCCGCTCGATCTCCCGCCAGACGAAGGTGAGCGCTGCCCGCCCGCTCGTCTCCATCGCCACGCCCTTTGCCGAGTTTCGGTTGGTGTGGAAGACGAAGCCCCGCTGGTCGGCGCCCTTGACGAGAACCGCTCGAGATTGTGGCCAGCCGTCGGCGCCGACAGTGGCCACTGTGGCCAGATTCGCGTCGAACGGATTCGTCGATGCCCATGCGTCGAACCACGCCGCAAACTGCGCCATCGGCGTTGCGGCGAGGTCTGATTCGTCGAGACCCGCCAGCCCGTATTGTTCGCGCATCGCCGCGAGATCCATGGCCGCAGTCTACGGTGCAACTGTGGAACGACGAGCGTTGGTCGCCGTTGCCGTCGGCGGAATCGTGGGCGCATGTGCCCGCTGGATCGTCGGTGAGGTCGTGTCGGACAGCGTGACCGCGCTCCTCATCGTGAATACGGCGGGGACGGCGCTGCTCGGCGCGGTGCTTCACGGGATCCTGCAGAGCCACGCCACGCGGAACCTGCTGGTCGGCGTTGGTTTCTGCGGCGGTCTGACCACATTCTCTACCTTCGCCGTGGAAGTGGCCGTCCGCCTCGATGACGGGCGACCGATCGATGGCCTTGGGCTCACGCTCGCCTCCTTGGTTCTCGGCGGCGCCGCATTCGCGTTGGGGATGGCGAGCCGGAGGTTCGCCTCATGATCGCGATCGGCTTCATCGTCGCCGCTGGCGCCGGCGCCGTCTTCCGATGGCGGCTCTCGGACGAGCTCGGTCGTCTCGCCGGCACCTTTGCCGCTAACACCCTCGGGTCGTTCGTCCTCGGTCTCCTCTTCGGCCAGACATCTACGACACACACCATCGTGGGCGTCGCGGGGCTCGGCGCGCTCACTACCTGGTCCACGCTGATCGCTGAGCTCGCTGAGCTCGCGGCCGTCGACCGGACCCGTGCCGTTCGCTACGGCTTGGCCTCGCTAGTCGTTGGCGTGTTCGCCGGCTGGCTCGGGCTCCAACTCGGCTAGCGGCCCGAACTTCATCCTGGCCAGAAGCTTCGGTACCCTCCGCGGGCGGGTGACCGCGCCGGACGCGGCTACTCGCGGACAGCCCCGGGGCACATGGTCTTCAGCAGCGTCACATCCCTATTCTTCTTCTTGCCGATCGTCGTTCTCGCGTACTGGCTGACGCCGCGCAGGGCCCGGAACGCGGTTCTCCTGATCTCGAGCCTCGCGTTCTACACGTGGGGCTCGGGCGCCATCGAATCGAAGATGCCGGCGACGAAGTCACGCGTCTCCTCGTTCCATTCGCCGCCGAACGCCACCGTGCGGGTGACCTCGCGCATCGGGTGCTCGGAACCGAAGACCCGGATATTCCGGTCGGTGTCGGGGGCGTCCGCCAACCAGTCGACGGAGCCAGCCATGTCAGACCGCCGGTATCTCGGTCATGCCGCCGAGATACGGGTGCAGCGCCTCGGGCATGCAGATGGACCCGTCCGGCCGGCGGTAGGTCTCCACGATGGCCGCCCACACTCGGGGCACGGCGAGGCCGGACCCGTTGAGGCTGTGCACGAATTCCGTGCCCTTGCCCTCGCTCGGCCGATAGCGAACGTTGGCCCGACGGGCCTGGAAGTCGGTACACCAGCTGACGGAGCTGACCTCGAGCCAGCGGTCGACGCCAGGCGCGAAGACCTCGATGTCGTAGGTGCGGGCCCCTGCGCCGCTGATGTCGCCGCAGGCGAGATCCAGGACCCGATGGGCGAGGCCGAGGTCGCGGATTGCGTTCTCGGCGCGCTCCAGGATCTCCATGTGCATCGCCTGGGCCTGATCCGGCGTACAGAACGCATAGAGCTCCACCTTGTCGAACTCGTGGACGCGCAAGAGTCCACGAGTGTCCTTGCCGGCGGAGCCCGCCTCGCGCCGGTAACACGATGTGTGGGCCATGAGCCGAAGCGGCAGGTCGCCTTCATCGAGAATCTCGCCGGCGACCATCGACGTGAGAGGGACCTCCGCGGTGGGGATCGCCCAGAGGTCGTCGCGCTCGAGGTGGTACGCGTCGTCCGCGAACTTGGGCAGATGGCCGGTGCCGACCATGGTGTCGGTCTTCACCATGGTCGGGGGGCGGACTTCTTCGAACGCGTCGCGGTTGCGGTCGAGGCCGTAGTTGATGAGCGCTCGGAGCAGGCGCGCACCAGCACCGCGGTACATCGCGAACATCGAGCCAGACATACGCACCGCGCGGTCCACATCGAGGATGCCGAGATCCTCGCCGATGCCCCAGTGCGGCACGCGCTGGTGTTCTGCGTAGCTCGCCAGGTCGAAGTCCTCGACGCGCAACTCGACGTTGTCGTCTTCGGTCAGACCGTCCGGCGCCTCGGGCGCGGGCATGTTGGAGACATTGAGGAGCAGCGACCGGATGGCGGCCTGCAGTTCGTTAGCCTCTTCCGTGAGGGCCTTCTCCTTGTCGCCCAGCTCGCGGCTGGTCGTCTGGAGCGCGGCGGCGTCGTCGGCTTTGCCGTCCTTGTGGAGCGCGCCGACCTGCTCGGAGATCTGCTTCACCTCAGCTCGGATGTCGTCGCGCTCCGTGCTGATCGCTCGCATACGGGTGTCGAGCTCGAGCACCTCGTCGATAGAGGACGTGGGTTCGCCCCGACGAGCGAGAGCCGCTTTCACTGCCTCCGGGTCGTTGCGGATCAGCTTGATGTCGAGCATGCGAAGACGGTACCGCCTGGGGCCAACGGTACGGCGGTGATTCTCCGTGGTCGTGCAGCGGCGCTGGGAGTCCTGGCCGTCTAGTGCGTTTGGCTTTCCCGCGACGGATCACCGGCGGCATCGAAAGCAGCCTCGACCTCGTCGTAGGTGAGCCGGCCGCGCGCGTACTTTGCGGCCTCGTCCACTCGTCGGACCGCGGCGACGTGCTTGAAGAATCGAATGGCGATGAGCGTCCAGAGGTAGAATCCGCCGACGACCTTCATGATCGCGCCGGCGATCTGCTGGTCGTTCGTGGGGTTGATGCCCCAGAGATTGTGGTCGTGGTCGTACGCGTCGTAGACGACGCCCTCGGCGAACGTGAGCCAACCCGCCGGGACGGTAGGGACGATCGACATGAGGAAGAGATAGATGAGCTTGGCCGGCTCGCTGAGGTGAACTTCCTTGAGCGGGCCGAGGACCGGGAACCACATGAGCAGCGCGGAGAAGAAGACCGCCAGGTGGATCATGTAGTGGAACGGCCCATTCTCGCTGCTGAGGTTCACGACGCCGTCCCAGTGCGACAGCACCTGCAAGGCGTTGAAGATCACGCCGGCGACCACGGGCTTGGTGAGCACCCGCAGCACCCTGGCGGTCGCGCCACCGTCCAGGACGAGCAAACGGGCTAGCCATTCGGGCATCGCCAACAGCAACAGCGGCGGAACGATGAACGCGATCAGCAGATGCTGGAACATGTGCACGGAGTAGAGGTACTGCTCGGCGATGTCGTGCATCGGGTAGTCTGCCGCGATCCAGAGAAGGACGACGCTGGCCAGGAAGAACCGCTTCTGTGCGCGGGTGACGACGACCTGACCCTCGGGCACGACCAGCGGCCCGATGGCACGCGTGGCGTAGACGCCGAGACCGACGATGCCGCCGACGAGCAGCCACACCTCTGGGTGGGCCTCGAAGGCCCACGCGTTGACGGCGAGCATGTTCGCCGTCATGGGATCAGGCCCAGAACTCGAACGCCGACAACGCGATGATGTAGACGATCGTCGCGAGGGCGAGCCCGCCGCCGAACAGCTTCGTGAAGATCGAGTTGTCGTGCTTCAGGTGCATGAAATACATCGCGACCAAATAGAACTTCACGACCATCATCACGATGAGGCTGGCGATGGTGAACGCGTTGTTCTCGAAGACGGTGATCGCCGACTCGAAGTAGGTCAGCACCTCCACCGCGGTGATGGCGCCGAGCAGCAGGGCGATCTTGACGTAGTCCCAGTCCGACGGATGGTCGTGGGATTCTTCGTGGGTTGCGGTCTCGGTGACGGTTTCGGTCATGTTCACGTACCCCTCAGTCGACCGGGATCAGATAGATGACGGTGAAGATGAATATCCACACCACGTCCACGAAGTGCCAGTACAAACCGACGATCTCGACGGTCTCCGTGTGTTTCGGCTGGAGCTTTCCCTGCTTCGAGGCGACGTACAGCGACATCAGCATCACGATGCCGAGACTGACGTGGACGCCGTGGAAGCCGGTCAGCGTGTAGAAGGCGGAGCTCGCCGGGTTGTGGGTGAAGCCCACGCCCTCACGGATGAACGAGGTGAACTCGTAGACCTGGCCGCCGATGAAGACTCCGCCGAGCATGGCGGTGGTGAGCAACCAGGCCCGGGTCGCGGGGTTGTCGCCGCGGGTGAGCGCCGAGAGGGCGAGCACCATCGTGAGCGATGACATCAGCAGCACGAACGAGCTGACCGAGGTGAACGGGATGTCGAACACATCGGTGGGGATCACCGTGTTCTCCGGCCCCGGGCCTCGGTTCGTCTTGTACAGCAGGTAGGTCGAGATCAGACCACCGAAGAGCAGGCACTCCGACCCGAGGAAGACCCACATCGCCAACTTGGTGTTGGAAATGCCCGTGGTCGTCCCGTGATCGTCATGTCCGCCCTCATCGTGGCTGTCGACGGCTGCGTCGACGGTTGCCGTCGCCATCAGTCAGCTCCTTCTTCTGCACCGGCGGTGGCATCGGCCATTTCGGCCTCCGCACCCTCGCCGTCGTCATCGTCATCGTCATCGTCATGGTCGTCGTGACCGTGGTCGTGGTCGGCGTCGGGATCATCGACTGGCTCGAGCGCCCAGCTGTAGATGCCGAGGCCGACAAGCGCGCCACCGAGGACGCACAACCACAGATTGAAGATCAGGCCGTAGCCGATGATCGGTAGCCCGAGGGCCACCACGAGCGGCCAGAACGAGGGCGCCGGCAGGTGCACGCCGACGGCGTCGCCCTTCTGGGTGGCTTCCTCGATCGTCGCGATGCGCACAACATTCTTGTTCTCGTCGTAGCCGTACTTGCGGTGCCACCACTCATCGTCGCTCTCGACGATCGGGACCTCGTCGAAGTTGTGCTCCGGCGCCGGCGATTGGATCATCCACTCGAGGCTGCGGGCGTCCCACGGGTCGGGACCGGGCGCCGGCAGGTGCGGTGCATCCCGGCGTGACTTCCACACGTTGAGGAAGAAGACCACGACCGACAGGGCGATGATGAACGCCCCGATGGTGGCGATCAGGTTCCAGAACGCGAAGCCGAAGCCCGGAGAGTAGGTGTCGATACGGCGACTCATGCCCTGGAGGCCGAGTACGTGCATCGGTCCGAACGTGAGGTTGAAGCCGATGAGCATCGTCCAGAAGTGGACCTTGCCCCACGTCTCATTGAGCATGAAACCGAAGACCTTCGGCCACCAGAAGTAGAGACCGCCCATGAGTCCGAGCACGCCACCACCGAAGATCACGTAGTGGAAGTGAGCGACGATGTAGTAGGTGTCGGTCTGCTGGGTGTCGGCGGGCGCCAGGGCGTGGGTGACGCCCGAAAGGCCGCCGATGGTGAACATCGCAACGGTGCCGACCGCGAAGAGCATCGCGGTGGTGAAGCGCAACTTGCCGCCCCACATCGTGGCGAGCCAGTTGAGGATCTTCACACCCGTTGGTACCGCGATGAACATCGTGGACATCGAGAAGGCCCACACGGAGAGCGGGCCGATGCCCGACACGAACATGTGGTGTGCCCACACGCCCCAGCCCATGAAGCCGATGGCGATGCCCGAGAACACCATGAACGAGTAACCGAAGATGGGCTTGCGGCTGAACGTCGGGATGATCTCGGAGACCACCCCGAACGCAGGCAGGATGATGATGTACACCTCTGGATGCCCGAATATCCAGAATAAGTGTTGCCACAGCAACGGGTCCGCGCCCGCCTCCGGATTGAAGAATTGAGCGTCGAACAGCCGGTCGAACATCAGCAGGAACAGCGCCACCGTGATGACCGGGATGGCGAAGAGCAACAGGAACTGCGTCACCAGGAGCATCCAGGTGAGCACCGGCATACGGAACAGACTCATGCCCGGCGCCCGCATGTTGAGACAGGTGACGATCA
The DNA here is from genome assembly GCA_029246685.1 of Acidimicrobiales bacterium. Classification (GTDB taxonomy): domain Bacteria; phylum Actinomycetota; class Acidimicrobiia; order Acidimicrobiales; family Aldehydirespiratoraceae; genus JAJRXC01. Next base: position 801,608 of record JAQWMR010000016.1, read on the forward strand.
GGTTGATCGCCGACACCAGCGACGCGATACCGGCGATCTGCAGGCCGAGGGCGTAGAAGTCCACGCCGTGACTCGGCGAGAACGCGAGACCCGAGTTGGGCGAGTAACAGAACCAGCCACAGTCGGCGCCACCGCCACCCACGATCCACGAGGTGTTCAGGAAGATCGCACCGGAGAGCCACACCCAGAACGACAGGGCGTTGAGACGGGGGAACGCCACGTCGCGAGCGCCGATCTGGAGCGGGATCAGGTAGTTCGCGAAGGCCGCAGCCAGCGGCATGATGAAGAGGAACACCATCGTCACGCCGTGCATCGTGAAGACCTGGTTGTACACGTCGGCGGACAGGATCTGTCCGTCCGGCGCCGCGAGCTGCAAGCGGATCAGCAGTGCCTCGATGCCGCCCACGACGAAGAAGAACATCGCGGCGACGCCGTACATGATGCCGATCTTCTTGTGGTCGACGGTGCTCAACCAGTCGCGCCAACCCTTGCCTCCCTGGGGGCGGGTGAACACGCCGAGCGGGCGGTCGACGACAAGGTCTTCACCGGTCGTCAGGGCTAGTGGTTCGTCAGTGACGGCCATCTCACTCCACCTCCGTCGCGTCGATCATCCAGCCATCGGCATCGGGGCCGAGTGTGATGAGGAAGGCGATCACGTCATCGATCTGTCGTTCGGTCAGGTTGCGGTCCGGCATACCCCGGGGCAGTTCGCCGTCGGCAAGCCCGTCCGCGAAGTTCTCTTTGATGCCGTTCGGGTCGCGGATCCAGCGAGCCAGATCATCAACGTTGACCGTACCGTCCTCGTTGTAGAGGTTGAGGATGCCACCGGCGAAGGTGGTGCGGCCCATGAGATGCGTCAGGTCCGGAGCGGATCCCGAGACCACGTCGGCACCGTCGTAGGGCTCGCCGTTGACCATGTCATTGAAGCCGTTGACCAGGTGGCACGAGGCGCACTGGGCGGCGAAGACGTCGAGGCCGCGCAGCTCGGCGCTGGCTTCGTCGTCGACGGCGGCCGGCTCGCCGGCGCGGTAGGCGTCGACGTAGGCCTGGAGTTCGGCGTCGAAGGTGGCGGGCGCCATCTGCTCGTCGATCCATGCCTGGAAGTCGGGCGGGTCGAGGGCGATCGTCTGCATCCGCATGCGGCTGTGGGACAGACCACAGAACTCGGTGCACTGACCGAAGTAGACCCCGGGATCGTACGCCTCGATCTTCCAGGGCGCGAAGCGACCGGGGACCGCATCCCTCTTGCCGTTGAGGGCCGGGATCCAGTGGGAGTGGATGACGTCACGCGAGGTGATGATCAGCTCCACTTCCTGACCGGTCGGAATGGCGAACTGGCCGGAGGTGACGATGTCGGCCGGCGGCAGGTTGCGCTGGTCGGCGAGCTGCTCCGTGGTGATCTGCTGGCCGTCGAGGTAGTAGCGGTACTCCCACCACCACTGCTGGCCGACGACGACGACCGTGGGCTCCCAATCGACGGTCTCACCGTGGACGGTGAGTGGCATCGCGTTCTCTTCGTCGACGCTGTTGATGCTGAAGTGCACCACCGAAGTGGCGACAGCAATGATCGCCATCAGGATCGCCGGACCGATCGTCCAGCCGAGTTCGAGCGGGTTGTTGTGGGCCGTCTGGGCCGGGAACTCGTCGTCACCTTCGTAGGTGGCGACCCGATTCTTGAGGCTCAGCCAGAGGACTGCGCCACAGACGAGCACGAGCACGACACCGGCGATGATGAAGACCGGAAGCGCGAGGCCCCAGATCTCGTCGGCGACAGGGCTCTGGGGTTCGAGAGTGTCGAGCTCGGCATCGCTCGCACAACCAGCCAGAAGTAGCGCGAGCAGCAGCCCCGTGCCGGTCCCCCGGCGGCGAACGTTGAACAGATCACTCACTCTTCAGCTTCTCCGTCATGCTCGCCATCGGTGTCTTCACCTTCGTGGCTCTCGTCGCCTTCGTGGCTGTCGGAGCCATGGACTTCGTGCTCGTGGAACTCACGCTCGCCTTCGACCGTGGCCCACACGCCACCGCCGAGAATCGCGACGCCCAGAACGACCGCGAGGCCGGAGATGAGGTTGCGGTTGATCTTGAACTCGATCGAGTTGGCCGCCATCGCGCCGATGGCAAGGATGATGACAGCGACGACGCCGGCAATCACCACCGCACCGAGCTTGGAGGCGTTGAGCAGGATTCGTGAGGAGGCCAACACGCCGACGGCGATGATCGCACCGCCGAGCGCAGGGATCTCGATCGGCGCCATGATGCGGTTGCGCAGCGCCCGATTGGCTTCGGGGTCGCCGGTGGCGCGGTCCGCCCAGGCGTCCATCATCCACTCGACTGCCACGAGCGAGACGATCACGAGGCCGGTGATGAAGATCGCAGTGTTGAGCACGAGGCCGACGGCCATGGTGCCGGCGCCAAAGGCACCGATGACCGGCCAGAAGCTGCCGGTGACCGGCATGGTGGGCTCGATGTCCTCGACCCCGACGTAGTCGGCTTGGTCGGCCGGATCAGCGTCGCGGAAGAAGATCAGGGTGCAGGCGATGCCCATCGCCGCGAGGCCGAGGAACATCAGCACGCCGTAGCCGATGTGTTCGCCGACACCTTCCTTCCAGCCCCACGAGATGGGACCGACCCAGTTGCCGCCGGTGGTGTAGCCGTAGAGAACGGCAGCGGTGACGAGGGCTACCCCGATACCGAAGAAGAACTTGAAGCCCGTTGTGAACATCTGATCCCTACTTCGTGACGTAGACGACGTACCAGGCGATCGCCCACATGGCGACGACTGTGTTCCAGAAGAACGCGGCGGCGGCAACACCATCGGCCTTGCGGGGGCCGTACTGGCCCACCAGGGCCCGCAGGAAGGTGAGTGCCAGGAAAGCGACGGCAGCGATCAGGAAGGCGATGAAGGTGCCGTTCACGACGAAGAAGAGGAATTCCGCGGTGCTGCCGTTGAGGGTGAACCCCGTGTCGTTGATGATGAACCAGAGCTGGTTGAACACCGCCGCACCGAACAGCCCGGTGAGGCCGAGGGCGACGAAGGCGTTCATCCGATCATCGGCGTTGATCGCCTGTACCGCCCACTGCACCGTGAAGATCGAGAGGATCAGCGTGGCGAAGATGAAGCCGGCCGGGCCGAGCTCCACGGAGCTGGCATCGAACCACTCGATTGCGGTGGCTCGTGCTCGCACGTAGACGAGCAGGACGCCGGCGAACGTGATGAAGGCAGCTGAAGAGCCGAACATCGTGGCGACGAGGACCGTGCGGGGGCGGGTGGCCTCCGCGGACGGCAGGCCAGTGGTGGTGGCTGTCATCTAGGACTCCTCCCCTTCCGTGCTGTCGACTTCCGGCTCGAGTTCCGTGCGGTCGAGTAGCGGGGCTTCTGAGGTGACGAGCGCAGGCGGTTCGGTGAACACGCCATCGACGGTGGACCACTCGAGGGTCTGGCCGCCCCATGGATCGTCGCCACCGGCCGGGCCGCGGCGGACCGCGCCGGCGATCGCAGCAACGACACCGAGTGCGCCGAGGGCAACGAGGACGGCGCCGGCGGTCGAAATCCATGCGAGCGCGTCGGCCGCCTCGGCGGTGGGAACGAAGCGGGGGTCGTTCACCGTGTCGAAGAATCCGCTGACCACCTGTGCACCGCCCAAGAGGACGCCGCCGAGAAGGAGGTCGGCGATGGCCAGGCGGCCCATCATCGGAGAGAGTTCGTGGCCACCGATCTTGGAGGCCCAGAACCAGAAGCCGCCGACGGCCGCAGTGATCGCGCCGAAGAGGACAAGGTTGCCGACGCCCGAGACGGCGAGCGTGCCGATGCCCTCGACCGCGTCGGCGGAACCGCCCAACTCGAGCGGCTCGATGACGCGTACCGCGCCGGCGGCCACGCCGGCGAGAAGAAGCAGGCCACCACCGAGGGCGCCCATGAGGTGCGCAGCCGGGAGGCCGACGATGGCGTCCTTGCCCTTCGCCATCGTGTCGCCCGCGCCGCCCATGGCGCCGAGGACGGGAAGCACGGCAGCGAGGCCGAAGGCGATGAAGAGGAATTGCTCGTCGTGGGGGATCGCGCCGTCGTTCTGGAAGAACGGTTGGCTCCACGCGCCGATGGCGAGAAGGCCGAACAGGCCGATCAGGCCGAGGGAGACGGCGTGGCGAGCGGCTCGCACACCGGCGGCGACGGGAACGACCGAACCGAGAACACCGAGCGCCGGAATGGCGAAGGCATAGACCTGCGGCTGTTCGACCAGCCAGGCGATCTGGTGGTAGATGTCGACGCTGCCGTTGAGCCCGCCGCCGAACGTGCCCGGACCGTTGTGGAGGTCCACGTAGGCGATGACGAGGTTGGCGAGCAGCACCGGCAGGGTCAGCAGCCAGACGGCTGCGGTGACGAGCATCGACCATGCGAACAACGGTGCGTGCATGAGGGTCATGCCCTTGACCCGCAAGGAGATCACTGTGGTGGCGATGCACATCGAGGCCAGCAGGATCGAGATGATCACGAGCCCCATGCCGACGAGGGTGAGAGCGACGGCGTCGCGCTCATCGCCGGTGGCGCGATCGGTGGCGCCCCAGCCGCCGGCGGCGAGAACCGAGACGACCATGATCCCGGCGCCGATCATGAACCCCCATGCAGCGCCGAGCGCCGCCCGGGGGAAGGCGATGTTGGTGGAGCCAACCTGCATCGGGACGACCACCATCGCAAGACCGATGAACAGCGGCGCGGCGACGAGCAGCGCGAGGCCGATGCGGTAGAGGGCCCACATCTGGAAGTAGGCGTTGTCGCCGCCGAAGACGTCGGTGCTCGCAGCGTCGGTGGACTCGATACCGAGCAGCACGCCGATCACGACGGCGCCGAGAAGTCCGACGAGGCCGGTGCGGAGCCAGAGGCGGCCGATGCGCCGGTGGTCCGTGGTGGTGAGCGCGTCGTACAGCCCAGCCACCGCGGGGGAGGAAACCGCCGGTGCAGTGTCGGTCGCCGGCGGTGAGTCGGTCATCGTCATGGTGGCAGGTTTCCTCCGACAGTTGCACCGGACAGCGGGGCACAACTGTTGCTTCGTTCGTGGGCGCATCTCGACGATGCCGCGGCGCGGCAACACCCGAGGTGCAGTACCGAGAGGGGAGCCTACAGGGCCGCGCGGGCTCGGATGGAAACCGGGCGGCACCTCATTTTCGGGGATTTTCGGTCGAATGACGCGAGCCCGAAACCGTCAGAAGCCGTTGCGGACGATCTCATCCGCAGCCATCGCACCGAACAGCAGCGTGACGTAGGTGATCGACCAGCCGAACAGACGCATCGCGAGTGCCGGTTCGGGCCGCCGGAAGACCTGCACGGCGAGGCCCAGGAACACGCCACCGAGCACGATCGCCGCGACGTAGTAGGTGATCCCCATGTCGGCGACCGGGCCGAACAGGATCGTGAGGCCCCACAGCAGAACCGTGTACCAGACGATGCGGGTGGCGGTGGTCTTGAGCGACGCCACGGCGGGGAGCATCGGCACGTCGGCCGCCTGATAGTCGTCCTTGTAGCGGATGGCCAGCGCCCAGAAGTGGGGCGGCGTCCAATAGAAGATGATGGCGAAGAGGACGACCGGCGGCCAGTCCAACTCGTTGGTGACCGAGGACCAGCCGACGAGCACGGGCACCGCGCCCGCCGCGCCGCCAATGACGATGTTGTGGGTGGAGGTGCGCTTCAACCACATCGTGTAGACGAAGACGTAGAAGAGCGTGGCCGACACGGCGAGCACTGCCGAAAGCAGGTTCACGAATCCCCAGAGCCACGAAAACGCGGCGATCTCGATCGCGAAGGCGAAGATCAGCGCCGCCTTCGGGGTGATCTCGCCGGCCGGAAGAGGCCGGTTCTTCGTGCGTTCCATGAGACGGTCGATGTCGCGATCGATGTACATGTTGAACGCGTTGGCACCGCCGGCGGCGAGGGTGCCGCCGATCACGGTGGCCACCATGAGCCAGATCGAGGGCACGCCGCCCTCGGCGACCACCATCGTCGGAACCGTGGTGATGAGGAGGAGCTCGATGATCCGCGGCTTCGTCAGCGCGATGAACGCGAGAACGCGCGGGCGCTGACGGGTGGGGGCGCTTGTGGTCACGAGTGGCAAGGCTACGGCCGACGGGGCAGGACCGCCCAACGGGGCCGTAGCCTTTCCTGTGTGAGTCCGGCCCGCTATCTCAAGCTCACCCGCGCCGCACTCTGGTCGCTCGCGATCATCGTCTACACCGGGGCCGCGGTTCGCCTCACCGGGTCGGGTCTCGGCTGTCACGATTGGCCGAACTGCAATGAGGACGAGCTCGTCCCGGCCGCCGACTATCACGGCTGGATCGAGTTCGGGAACCGCATGTTCACGGGCGTCGTGGCCCTCGCCGTGATCGCTGCCGTCCTCGGTTCGCTGCGCCGCCAGCCGCAACGGGCGGATCTGACTCGCTACTCCTCGGGCCTGGTGGCCGGCGTTCTCGCCCAGATCATCCTCGGCGGGCTGCTCGTCCGGACCGACCTGGACCCACGGTTCACAATGGGACACTTCCTTCTCTCGATGGTGCTGCTGTGGAACGCCGCGGTGCTCCATCACCGAGCGGGGCTCGACGACGCACCCTCGGGATCCGGCGACCCGACGATCCGACGACTCACCCGCGCGGTGATGGCCAGCGGTGCCGTCGTCCTTGTCATGGGCACGATCGTCACGGGCTCCGGCCCCCACAGCGGCAGTGAGGACGAGTCGGTCGCGAACCGTCTGCCGTTCGATCTCCGTGAGGTCACCCGGATCCACTCGATCACCGCGATCATCCTCATCGCCGCCGTCGCCGGAGTGCTGTGGGTCGCCCACACCCGCGGGCTGTTGTCCGTCCGTCGGGCCGCGCAGACGGTCACCTCACTCCTCGCTGCGCAGATCGCGCTCGGCTACTGGCAGTACTTCGCCGGAGTGCCGGAGCAGCTCGTCTTCCTGCACATCGTGCTGGCGACGGTCGCCTGGATCGCGATCGTGCGCCTCGACCTCGAGGCTTCGACGTGACTGCCCCGTCCACCACCCTCGAGCCAGAGGTCGGTGAGGCCATCGACTTCGATCGGCCATGGAAAGTGCTCGTCTGGGACGACCCGATCAACCTGATGTCCTACGTCGCCTTCGTGTTCCGCAAGCTCTTCGGCTACTCCGAGGAGAAGGCGAATCGCCTCATGATGCAGGTCCACACGGAAGGCAAGGCCGTCGTGAACTCCGGGCCGAAGGAGAAGGCCGAGATGGATGTCTTCCGTCTTCAGGAGCACGGGCTCTGGGCAACACTGGAGCAGGACTCATGAGTCAGCTGCCGTTCGTTCGGACCGACGAGGGCGTCCAGGTCAACCTCGCGGACTACGAGGTCGAGACGCTCGCCAACCTCATCACCGATCTGCGCTATCTCCTCATGGGCGAGGAGCACGAGATGCTTCGCCGGCTGAAGCCTCCCGCGCACCCCGGCGACGACGAGGCCGAGGCGAGTTATCGAGAGATGGTCGACGACGAGCTGCTGAAGGGCCGACTCGACGGCCTCGATGTCCTCGAAGAGACGATGGACGGTGGTGTCCTCGACGAGAGCCAGGTCGGCGCCTGGATGCAAGCGCTCAACAACCTCCGCCTCATCCTCGGCGAACGACTTTCGCTCGAGGGCGTCGATCTCGAGTCCCACGACATGCCGGACAGCCCGACCGCCGCGATCTATGGCTGGACCGGCGAGCTGCTCGAGTGGCTCGTGCGCGCCGCCACCGGCTCACTTCCCGCCGATGGCTCGAGCTAGCGCGGCGAGCCGAGGGCGCGGAGTCGTCTCACGTTCTGCGACAAGCGACAACATCGCGCGAGCGCGGCTTGTCGCCTGTCGCACGACGTGAGACTGCAACAAGGTTCCGGCTTGGGGTGGGCAGAGCGGCTAACCCACCGGGTACCAGAATCCGCCGGCGGTGCCGGGGCCCGTGTGGGCGCCGATCGACGCGCCGACCTCGTAGCGAACGAGATCGACATCGACGGCACTCTCGCGCAGGCGAGACTCGATGCCCTCGGTGAACACGATCGTGGCCGGATCGGCAAGCGAGACGCCGGCCCGAATCGGCACGCCATCGCGCAGCATGGGCTCGACCATGTGGTCGCAGAGCTCATCGACGGTGTGGCCGGTGGCCAGAAGATCGGCGGCACCGCCGAGGCCGCCGAGGACCATCACACCATCGTGATCGTCGGGGAGCCGGTCGTCCCAACGTCCGCCCGCTCGGGCGAACTCGAGCGCCTGGATGAGGAAGGTCGTGCCGACCGAGGCGGCAGCCTCCTTCGCTCTGGTCGCAGCCTCCGCGGCGGAGCCGTCTCGGGCGAGCACCTCAGCGGCCTCCCAGACGCAGCACGAGACCCCGAACGAGGCGGTACCGGAGTCGACGAGGTGCACGGGCAGGTCGACGAGTTCGGCGGCGAGGCGCGCCGCGTTGAGAGTCCCGGAGTGATCGGCGCCGACATGGACCGAGACGATCTCCGTCGCGCCTCGCTCGGCGAGTCGGCGATACGCGGTTGCGATCTCGCCGGGACTCGGCTGCGACGTCGACACCTCCGGCGCGTCTCCGTCGGCGGTCCCATACGCAGCGAATCGGGACCAGAAGTCGGACGGCGTCAGATCCACGCCCTCCAGGAAGCGTTCGCCATCGAGGGTGACGATCACCGGCACGACCTCGACCCCGAGGCGCGACGCGAGATCCGGCGGCATCTGGGACGCCGAGTCGGTGACCAGGCCGATCATGCGGCCTCCTCGTCCGGGACGAGCGACAGGTTGTAGGCGTCGACGTTTTCCGCCTCCGCCGCGAACCGAGCAGCAATGACGACCGATGACGCGACCGCTCCGAGTGGCAGGGCCACGGTCTGGCGCACACCACCCGGACCTTTCCAGCCGCGACGCCAGGCCAGGGTGCAGGCGAGAACGGGTGTCATCGAGGCCACCGTGGTCGCCGCCCGAGTGCGAGACCGGAACCACGGCAGCCGAGTCGTGCCGTAACCGACGGCGATGTCGAGCGGGAGATAGGCCGGGTAGGTGCCGATCACCTGCCCGATGGATGTCGCCACGCCCTTGCCACCGGGCCGACCGGGTGGGAAGCAGTGCCCGGCGACGGCAGCGGTCGACGCGACGTTCGCACCGGCCGGCCCCGCGATCGCGGCGCCGGCCCGCGCCGCGGCGACGCCCTTGCCCACGTCCCCCGCAGCGACCACCCCGCCCCAGGTCCGCCCGAGCAGGTTCTTCACGTTCATGGCGCCGGGGTTGCCCGTTCCCTCCGTACCAAGGTCGACACCATTCAGCCGTGCGACCGCGTGGGCGGATGGCAGCGTGCCGAGGGCGTAGCCGACCACACCTGCCAGCAGGACACGAACGGGAGATGTCACGGACGCGACCGTAGCGAGCCGGGGCCAGCTATCGAGGAGAGAGTCACGACGCGGGAACCGGCAGAGACAGATCGGTATTCCCGTGCCGACTCTCGACGTCGATCCCCTATCCTTGTGGCTCGGTCGGTTCGCCGATCAGGGCCCCGTTCGTCCAGTGGCCTAGGACGCTGGCCTTTCACGCCGGTAACACGGGTTCGAATCCCGTACGGGGTACCGCATGTCGGTAGCAGGGTCCGCTCTCCAGAGCGGACCCTTTGCCCTTTGAAGCGCTTGCCTTCAGCCGACGCCAAGGACGTCGAGCCGTCCACGAGTTGCGAACTCCGCGCGTAGCGCCGTGGCGGCCGCGTCCGTGAGCGGCTCATAGCCGCTGCCCCGCCGGACCCAGACCGGGTCGGCGCACTCCCAGAACTCGCGCCGCAGCGCGCGGCTGAGCACCTTGTTGGTCGCCGTCATCGGGAGCTCGTCGGCGACCCGCACAAATTGCGGCGTTGCTTTCGTTCCGAGGTCGGCCTGGTCGGCGAGGAACGAAGCGAACTCGGACGGATCGAATCCTTCTCCGTCAGCCATGCGCAGGGCGAGCATGACCTGATCGCCCACGATCGGATCGGGCACGGCGTAGGCAGCAACAACGCCGACGCGTGGATGCCGCGACACGATCCGTTCGATCGTCACGGCGGCGATGTTCTCCCCGTCGACGCGCATCCAGTCCGCGTCACGGCCGACGAAATAGATGAAGTCGTCGTCATCTCGGTAGCCGAGGTCACCGGTCCAGAAAATCCCGTCGCGGGTCTTGTCGGCTTGGGCATCGGGGTTGTTCCAGTAGCCCTCGAACTCGAGGTCATCGCTCACTCGGGCGATCTCGCCGACTGCGTCTTCCACGTTCACGAGCGCACCGGCCTCGTCGAAGCGGGCGCGCGGACACTCCTCGCCGGTCTCGGCATCGAGAATCGTCGTGCCGGGTCCGCCGATGCCCAACGCCGTCTCCGGCATCCCGGAAACGCGAAAGATGGTCACGCCACCCTCGGACGACCCGTATGCATCCGACACCTGGCAATCGAATCGGGCCGCGAAGCGTTCGAGGTCAGCCGCAGCGCCCTCGTTGCCGTAGACGAACCGCAGCGTGTTGTCCGCGTCGTCCGGAGCCTCGACAGTGGCGAGGACGTACGCCAGCACCTTGCCGACGTAGTTGGCGTGGGTGGCGCCGTAGCGACGCACGTCCGGCAGGAAGGACGAGGCCGAGAACTTCCGGCGTAACGCAAGGGTCGCCCCGCCTCCGAGCGCAGCGATCCAGCCCGACATCATCCCGTTGCCGTGGAAGAGCGGCATCGAGCAGTAGAGCGTGTCGCCGGGCGCGATGCCGCGACGCTCCGCGATGAGCGGACCGATCTCGGCGATCCGGCGTTGCGAGCAGATCGACGCCTTCGGGTCGCCGCTCGTCCCCGAGGTGAAGATCAGGAGGAACGGCGCCGCCTCGTCGATGTCGACATCCGGGGCGGGTGATCCACGATGTGACTCGACCGCCTCGCTCCAACGCGGCGAGTCGACGACGTAGGTCGCGTCGGCCCCCACGCCGGTGTCGACCCCCTCGAGCAGGGGAAGAAGCTTCATCTCGGTGATCAGGACCGCGCAATCCGTGTGGCGTATGTCGCGTTCGAGTTCGGCCCCTCGGCGTGTGGGGTTGATCCCCACCACGGTCGCGCCGGCGATCGCGGCACCCCCGAGGAGGAACACGTAGTCGGCCACGTTCTCGAGCAATACGCCGACGTGGAACGGTGCGTCGGCAGGCTTGTGGGCCAGCAGCAGATGCGCGCGAGCGACCGACTCCTCTACGTACGAGCGGAACGTCCACGTCTCGTCGTCGATCCGGAGACCGACGTTGTCGTCTTCAGCTCGAGCGAGCACGAGCTCAGCGACGTTCACGGTGCGGTCGCCACCACCGAGTCTTCGAAGCCGAAGACCCGCGCCGCGTTGCCGCCGAGAATCGCCGATGCGTCCTCCGTGGACAGATGACCGAAGGAACCCGCGATGATCTCCTGCGAGTGCGGGAAGGTGCTCTCCGGGTGTGGGTAGTCGTTGCCCCACATGAGCGGGCTCGACCCCGTGAACTGGACATTGTTGAGCGCGATCGGGTCGTTCTGGAACGTCACGTGGATCTGGCGTCGGATGTAGAAGCTCGGCGGCTCGGCGAGCTTGGGCTTCGCCCACCCGGCGTGATCTCGGTAGTACTCGTCGAGTGTGTGCATCGCCCAGGCGACCCAGCCGCCGTTGACCTCCACGAACACGAAATGCAGGTTCGGATGGCGCTCGAGGATGCCGGAGCACGACAGCAGGGCGGCCGCGCGCGGCCCCATGCTCTGCGTCGTCAGGAGGTTCGCGGTCGATGAGCCCCAGCCACGGTAGGCGACCATGTCGTGGCCACTCCCCTGATGCATCGCGATCGGGAGGCCGAGATCGTCGAGCGCGTCCCAGAGGCGCTCCCACTCGGGCATGTTCCACTCGGGTGTGCCGACGAGCGGCAGCATGATCGCGCCGAAGCCCTGGGCTGCGGCCAGCTCCGCATCCTCGATGCACTCGTCGACGTCCCAGATGGACATCATCGCCGCGCACTTCACCCGATCGGACTGGCCGACGAGCCGTTCACGGACCCAGTCGTTGTAGATGTGACAACACCGGCGCCCGAGGTCGCCGTCGTCCAGGCGCCAGATGTAGAGGCCGATCGTCGGGAAGATGATCTCGCCCCGGATGCCGTCCTCTCGCATCATGTCGAGCCGGTGATCGACTGTCGCGGCGGACCAGCGCCGCTGCTCCTGCTCCTCGGCGGCAGCAGGGTTCAGGTTCCCCCAGCCGAGGTCACTGCCGTCGAGCACGAGGGACCAGCCGCCGTCGCCGCCGGCTTCGATCCGGCGCGGGGCACGTTCGCGGAGACCCTCGGGCAGGCGATCGAACCAGAGGTCGTGGGGCTCGTCGACATGGCAGTCAGCCGAGAGTTTCGGAATGGTCGTAAGGCTCATCTGGACTCCTTCAGACCGTGACAGGGCACATGGCCGGGCCCCGCACGGTGTTGGTCTTGACGTATTCGACGTCGTCGGGTTCGACGTGGAACTCGGGGAATCGAGCGAGCATCTCCTCGAGGCCGATGCGCCCTTCGAGACGGGCGAGGGCAGCACCCAGGCAGTAGTGGGCGCCGTATCCGAGGCTCAGGTGCCGGTCGATCCGGCGACCGGCGTCGAACTCATGGGCCCGCTCATAGTGACGCTCGTCGCGGCCGGCCGCCCCGGTGAGCAGCAACATCTTCGATCCTTCGGGCACAACTTGTCCGTGCAGCTCCACAGCGCGGGCGACGTAGCGACCCTGCGTGGGCGACGGTGCCTCGAAGCGCAGCATCTCGTCGACCGCGTTGTCGCACAACGACGGATCCTCGACGAGCCGACGACGCTCGTCGGGCCAGTTCGACAGGACGACGGCCGACGATCCGAGCAGCCTGGCGACCGTCTCGTTCCCGGCGATGCTGATCAGCATGATCATCGCCATCGTCTCGATGTCGCTGAGTCCGCGCACAGTGCCATCGAGATCTTCCATCTCGGCGGCGATGAGCTCGGAGACCATGTCGTTCTGGGGATTGGCCCGGCGCTCGACGATGGTGTTCCAGTAGTAGCCGTGCAGCTTGTCGCTGTCGGCGAGCGCTTCGGCGCTCCGTTCCTCTTCGCCGTCCTCGCGGTGAACCTGCGCGTCGCTCCAGATGCGCAGGTTGTCGTGGTCCTCCTCGGGGAAGCCGAGGAGTGAGCTGATCACCATCACCGGAAGCCGGGCAGTGAACTCGCCGACAATGTCGAATCGCTCGCGGCCGACGAGCGGATCGAGGTAGCCGGCGCAGAGCGTGCGGATGCGTTGCTCGAGGTGACCGATCGCCCGAGGTGTGAACCACCGGCCGACCACCCTGCGCAACACATCGTGATGCGGCGGGTCGAGTTCGATCATCGACGCCAGCTCACGCTCGGTCCCGATCGTGTCGAGCGTGACCCCCTTCGCCGAACTGAAGGTCGACGCGTCGAGCGAGGCCTCCATCACGTCCTCGAAGCGGCTGAGGGCGAAGAAGTCGTAGCGCTCGTTGTAATAGAGCGGCGCGTCGTCGCGGAGCCCCTGCCAGGCGGCGTACGGCGACCGGCGAAGATCGTCGTCGTACGGATCCCAGTAGGGCGTCCCCCGGGAGGGCTCTTGGCTCATCGCGTTTCTCCCCGTGCGCTGACCACGGTCCTATGACTAGAGTGCCTCTGAGGACGATAGTACAAAGTCTGCCTCTTTGTACAATGCCGACCGCCGGGGGATGATCGCACGGTGAAACTCGATCTCGACGACCACCACGGACTCCTGCTGACCTCATTCGACGAGCTGTTCAGCACCGAGTCGAGCAGCTCGCGCGTGCGGGCCGCCGAGCAGACCGGCTTCGATGCGGAGCTGTGGAACTCCCTCACCGAGGTCGGCGCCGTCTCGATGCTGGTCACGCCCGAGGCGGGAGGCGGCGGCGGGTCCCTCTTCGACGCGGCCCTGATCCTCGACCGCGCCGGCGCCTACACCGCTTCGGTCCCGCTGGCCGAAGCGATGCTCGCGGGCCAGCTGCTCGAACAGATCGATTCTCGGGCTGATCATCTGCGGGCACTCGTCGACGGATCGACCTCGGTGCTGTTTGCTCCCCGCCCGCTGCACGGCCCCTCGGAGCTCGTTCGCGGCGGCGTGTTCGCCGACGCGATCGTCGGACTGCGCGGCGACGACCTCGTCCTGCTGTCGCGGCCGCAAGCACCCGCGCCGACAGACGATCTCGGCAACAGCGGCCTCGCCCGGTGGGACACCACCGGCCCCGCCGACGTGCTCGCCACCGGTGCTGACGCGCATCGGCTGTTCTCCACGACGCTCACGCAATGGCGGATCCTCGCCGCCGCCGCGCTCGTCGGGCTCTCCCGCAAAGCGCTCGAGCTCGGCGCCGCGTACGCCTCCGAACGCGTCCAGTTCGACCGTCGCATCGGCGAGTTTCAAGGCATCGCCCACCCGCTGGCCAACGGCGTCACCGAGATCGAGGGCGCGCGCCTCCTTCTCTGGGACGCGTTGATCCAGTGCGGCGAAGGCGGTCGAGGAGCGCACCCGACCGCGGCGTTGGCGTTCGGTTGGGCGGCCGAAGCGGCAGCGCGCGCGACGGGGACTGCCCTGCACACGCTCGGGGGCTACGGCCTCGCGCTCGAGTACGACCTGCAGCTCTACCAGCGGCGGGCCAAGGCATGGTCCGCGCTCGCGGGCGACCCACGGGCCGCCTATCTCGATGCCGCCCGCGGTCTCTGGGACGACGAGCCAAAGCCGGCGCCATCAGGCGATCCCGCCCCGGTCAGCTTCGAGCTCGGCCCGAAGGCCGAGACATTTCGCGCCTCGGTTCAGGAGTTCCTCGCATCCGACCCGCCCTCCGCTCACGGCTGCGACATCCGCGACGGATGGGACGGCCATCGCCCAGCGTTCCATGCAGCACTCGCGCAGGCGGGCTTCGCCTTCGCCGGCTGGCCGACGGAGTACGGCGGCTCGGGTCGCGACCCCTACGAGATGACGGCCATGCTCCAGGAGCTTTATTCGGCCGGTGTCTCACTCCATCCGATCGCCAACGCCCGCATGGTCGGCGAGGCGCTCCTGAAGTTCGCCGCCACGGAGCTACTCGACGAGGTCATGCCCCGCCTGTGTGCGGGTGACGTGATCACCTGTCTCGGCTACTCCGAGCCCGAGTCGGGGTCCGACGTCGCCGCCGCCCAGACGAAGGCCGTACGAGACGGCGACGAGTGGTTGATCAACGGTCAGAAGATGTTCACGAGCGGCGCCGACATCTGCGACTACGTCTTCCTGCTCACCCGCACCGATCCCGACGTGCCGAAGCACCGTGGGCTCACGATGTTCCTCGTCCCCCTCGACTCGCCGGGCATCGAGATCCAGCCTCTCCAGACGCTGAGCGACGAGAAGACGAACGCCACCTTCTACACCAACGTTCGAGTCCCCGATCGCTATCGCGTCGGCGATGTCGACAAGGGCATGTCGGTCGTGGGCTACGCCCTCGAGATCGAGCACGGCGGCGGCGGTGTCGGCCTTTTCGCCCGGGCCCATCTCGACGCGCTCGAGGCAGCGGTCGACTGGGCGACGACGGCTCCGCTCGGCGACGGGACAGCGCTCGACGATCCCCTCGTGCGCGTCCGCCTCGCCCGCGTCACCGCTCGCGCCCGGATCTCCGCACTGTTCAACCTGCGATCCCTGTGGCGCGGCGCCGAAGGTCACCCCAACCGCGCGGAGGGCCCGATGTCGAAGCTCTTCAGCGCCGAGGCCTACATCGAGGACGCCGCGGATCTCGTCGATCTCGCGGCGCCGGAGTCCCTCCTCACGGCGGCGGATCCCGCGTCGATCCACGACGGCGAACTCGAGTTCGGCTACCGGCTCTCCGCCGCGACAAGCATCTACGGCGGGTCGAGCGAGATCATGCGCAGCATCATCGCCGAGGTCGCTCTCGGCATGCCGCGGAGCCGGAGCTGACAACTTCGATGGCCGTCGACCTCGCGTCCATCGCCCGAGAGACCAGCGACGAGTTGGCCGCGGCCTACCTCGAGGCGGGCTACTGGGACGATCAGACGCTCGGCGAACTGGTGCTCGATCGGGCGATGGCCTCCCCCGCTCTTCCGGTGCGGGTCTGGTCCGACGATCACCCGGCAGACCTGACACTCGGCGAGCTCGCGGACGACGCCCGCCGGTTCGCCGGCGGTCTCGACCGGCTCGGCATTCGACCGGGGGACGTCGTCGCGTACCAGCTGCCCAACTGGCGCGAGACCCTGACCGTCATGTTCGGCGGGATGCTGGCCGGCGTCGTTCTCGTCCCCATCGTGCACTTCTACGGGCCCCGCGAGGTCGACTTCATCCTTCGCCAGTCCGGCGCCCGGGCGCTCATCACCGTCGACCGATGGGGAGGCGTCGAACAGGCCGCCCAGGTCGCGGCGATTCGAGATGGACTTCCCGACCTCGAGTATGTCGTGGTCGTTCCGTCGGCGGAGCGCGGCGGCGACGGCGACATTCGCTTCGCCGACCTTCTCGACGGCGTCGAGCTGACTGCGCCTGCCGACGTCGATCCCGACCATCCGGCGATCATCGCCTACACCTCCGGCACGACCGCCGATCCGAAGGGTGTCATGCACTCGCACCGCGGGATGATGGCGGAGCTCCGACAACAGGCCGGTGCCTCATTCGCCCGCTCCGAGCCGATGCTCAACGCGTCGCCACTGGCGCACATGGCGGGGATGCTCGGCGGCGCGCTGCAGCCGCTCTTCCGCCGCGAGGAGATCCACCAGCTCGATCGCTGGGACCCGGGCCGGGTACTCGGCATCGTCGAGTCGGCCGGACTTCGCCCGGGCGGCGGTCCGCCGATCTACATCACGAGCCTGCTCGACCACCCGTCGTTCGGCGACGTCCACCGATCCCACATGACGGTCTTCGGGATGGGCGGCGCTCCCATCCCCGCGTCCGTCGCTGAGCGGGCCGAGGCGAACGGCATCCGGCCGTGGGCCGTATACGGATCAACGGAGCATCCGTCGATCACCCAGGCCTCGCCGGACGATTCCGCATACGTGCGCACGCGCACGACCGGCAAGCCACGACCGGGTGTCGAGGTGCGGCTGGTCCAGGAGGACGGAAGCCAGGCCTCCCCGGGCGAGCCGGGAGAGATCCTGAGCCGCGGCCCCGACCTCTTCTGCGGCTACACCGACCCCGAGTTGACCGCCGCCGCGGTGGATGAACACGGCTGGTACCACACCGGCGACATCGGTGTGCTGGACGGCGACGGCAATCTGACCATCACCGACCGCCTCGGAGACCTCATCATCCGCGGTGGCCGCAACGTGAGTGGCACGGAGATCGAGTCGCATCTGTTGGAGCACACGTCGATCGCCGAGACCGCGGTCGTCGCCGCCCCCGACGCTCGTCTCGGTGAAACCGCATGTGCGATCATCCGACTCCATCCCGGCGAAACGGCGCCGACTCTCCTCGAACTCCGAGACCATCTGCAATCCCGAGACGTTCCAAAGCAGAAGTGGCCGGAGTCGGTTCGGGTCGTCGACGAGTTCCCCCGTACTCCCAGCGGCAAGATCCGCAAGAATCAACTGCGAGCCGAGATTCGCAGCGCATCACCCACTCAGACTCCATCAACCACCCATGAGGGACAGACATGACCGACGTACTGACGACCGAAACCGACGGACCCGTCCGCATCGTCCGCCTCAACCGGCCCGACGCGCTCAACGCCGTCGACGAGGAACTCCACGAAGCGCTCACCTACATCTGGGCGGAGCTGGACTCTGATCCGAAGACTCGTGCCGTGGTCATCACCGGCGAGGGCCGCGCCTTCACCGCCGGCGGCGACATGGGGCTTCTGCAGAAGATGGCGGATGACACGGTTTGCCGCGAGCGGGTGCTCGACGAGTCGCGCCGCATCATGCGCGACATGATCGGCTTCCGGCTCCCGCTGATCGCCGCGGTCAACGGACCGGCGGTCGGCCTCGGCTGCAGTCTCGCCATGCTGAGCGACATCGTGCACATGGAGGAGAGCGCCTACCTGGCCGACCCGCATGTGCCGGTCGGCCTCGTGGCCGGCGACGGCGGCGCCATCACCTGGCCGCTCGCCATGAGCCTGCTCTCCGCCAAGGAGTACATCCTCACCGGCGACCGCATCCCGGCCGAGGAGGCCCACCGCCTCGGACTCGCGAACAAGGTCGTCCCCGACGGCACAAGCCTGGAGTCCGCGCTCGCCATGGCGCATCGGATGGCAAAGCTGCCCCCTCAGGCGGTGCAGGACACCAAGCGGGCGCTCAACCAGCACCTCGCCCGAGCCGCAACCGGCCTCGTGGAGTTCTGCGTCAGCGCGGAATACCGCTCGTTCGACACGCCGGAGCTACAGGCCAACCTCGAGAAGTTCGCCCAGAAGAAGTCCTGATCAGGCAGTGTTGATCAAATAGTGCCGGGGGCGCCCACGCCCTGCATGATCATTTCGCGGGCGTACTTGGCGGCGGCCTTCTCGTCGGAGAGATCGACGACCGTCGAAACCGGCAGCCAGATCAGGCTGAGCATCACGCGGCTGATCCAGTCCGCGGCCAACGCCACGTCGAGGTCTGGCCGAAGCTCGCCGCAGTCACGTGCCACTTCGAGCATGGGAATCGTGCGCTCGACCGAGATCGCCGACGTGCGGGCGAGGTCATCCGTCATCATCCGCTGGTACATGCCCACAGATCCGCTCTGGAGTTGGTCGACCAGACCACGGGAGAAGACCGCAGCGGTGCGGACCCGCGACTCGATCTTGTCGCCGAGGGTCATGTCGTCGGATATGCGGGCGTCGATGGCGTCCCAGTAGGAGGTGACGGTGTGATCCATCACCGCCTCCATCAGCTGATCGCGGTCGCCGAAGTAGCGGTAGAGCGTGCCCCGGGAGACGTCGGCCGCTTCGGCGATGTCGCCCATGCTCGTCTTGTTCTCTCCGAACTGGAGCAGCATGCGGTAGCCGGCATCGACGATCCGGGTCCGCATTTCGTCGACAGCGCCGGTGCTTGTGTTGGTCACAGTCGAGGTTTCTGCCATTCATCGGAGGGTACAGCCCGTGCCCGTGGCGGAGCCGGGATGTCGGGCTCACTTGCCGGGCCCGCAGGTGAGACGATAGAACGTCTCGTGCACTATTGTACAGTCACGTAGCCGGAGGGGGTTCGATGCAGACCAGGCCGATGGAGGGCATTCGCGTCCTCGAAGTCGCCCAGTACACCTTCGTGCCGGCGGCCGGCGCGGTGCTCGCTGATTGGGGCGCTGACGTCATCAAGGTCGAGCATGCGAGGACCGGCGACGGCCAACGCGGGATCCGCCAACTCGGCGCGACGAAGATCCCCGAGACCTTCAACCCGCTGATGGAGCACGCCAACCGCGGCAAGCGGAGCATCGGTCTCGACGTGGAGAACGACGCCGGCCGCGAGGTCCTGCTCGAACTCGCCCGCGATTGCGACGTCTTCCTCACCAACTTCCTTCCCGATGCCCGCGAGCGCCTCGGTATCGACGTGGACGACATCCGTGCCGTCAATCCGTCGATCATCTATGTCCGAGGTTCCGCCTTCGGCAACGAGGGCCCCGACGCGGCACTCGGCGGATACGACTTCACGGCGTTCTGGTGCCGCGGCGGCGGTGCGACCACCTGTACGCCCTCCGATCTCGACGCGATCGTCGGCCAGCCCGGAGCGGCCTACGGCGACAGCATCGGCGGCATGTCGATCGCAGGAGGAGTCGCCGCGGCGCTCCTCCAGCGGGAGCGGACGGGCGAGGCCACGGAAGTCGACGTCTCACTGCTCGGAGTCGGTATGTGGGCCAACGGCGTTGCCACCGACATCGCACTCATGTCCGGCGATCCGTGGCCCGTCTCGGCCACCCACGAACTCATGGAGGCGACGCCAAATCCGTTAGCCGGCATCTTCAAGACCAGCGACGGCCGCCGACTGACCCTCTTCATGCTCCAGCCAGGCAAGTACTGGGAGGAAGCGTGCCGGCACCTGGGCCTCGACCACCTCATCGCCGACGAACGCTTCGACAGCGTCGAGAAGCTGATGGCCAACGCCAAGGAGGCGCGAGCGATCATTCGTGAGGAGATCGCGACGCAGCCCCTCGCTCACTGGGTCGACCGTCTCGAAGGACTCGACGGTCAGTGGGCGATCGTGCAGGACACGGTCCAACTCGCCGCGGATCCCCAAGCGCGGCCGAACGGCTACATCGTTCCCATCGTCGACTCGGCGGGCGAGGATCGCGAGCTCGTCGCCAGCCCGGTGCGTTTCGGCCGCGAGGCCGCCGAGCTCACCCGCGCACCCGAGTTCGCCGAACACACCGAACTGCTCCTGCTCGAGGCCGGCCTCGACTGGGACCGCATCACCGAACTCAAGGCCGCCGGCGCCATCACCTGAAGGAGACACATGTCTGAACAAGCAGGGTCTGAGACATCCGATCACGAGAAGATCCGGCGACTGCTCGCCGAATACTGCCTCGCCTGTGACGAGTGCCGTTTCGACGACTTCGCCTCTCTCTTCGGCGAGGACGGCGTGATGCGCGCCTTCCGCCGCGACTGGGTGGGCCACGACACGCTCGTGGGCTTCATCAGCAACGCGCCCGAGGGAATCCACATCAACAGCGCGGTGCGCATCGACCTCGACGGCGACAGCGCCGAGGTGCTCTCGAACTTCGCCTTCTTCACGTTGGAGAACGAGCTCGGCAGCATCGGCACGTATGCGGACACCGTCGTGCGTGACGGCGACGGCTGGCGGTTCGCCCGTCGCGAGATCCGCATGGCGAAGCCCAGCAACGCGAGCTGATGGTCGCGCCCACCCTTCCCGAGCTTGTCGCCGATGCCGCTGTTCGTTACGCGGATCGCACGGCGATGGAGGAACGCGGCGCAGCGTGGACATTCGCCGAACTCGCCGCAGGGATCCGGTCGTCGGCCGCGGCCTTCGTCGCCGCCGGGATCGGCCACGGTGATCGCGTCGCCGTCTGGGCCCCGAACTCGGCCACCTGGGTGTTCGCTGCGGCCGGCGCGCAGTCGATCGGGGCGACCCTCGTACCGCTGAACACTCGGTTCAAGGGGGTGGAGGCCAGTGACATCCTGCGCCGGACCGACGCCCGGGTCCTCGTCACCGTCCAAGGATTCCTGGACACGGACTACATCGGCCTCCTCGCTGATGAGGACCTCCCCAGCCTCGAGCACATCCTCCTGCTCGCCGGCTCGGACCCGCGGGCCACCGCCTGGGACGACTTCGTGGCCGCCGGCGCCGCAGCCGACGACCAGGAGGTCGCCGCACGGATCGCCGCCGTCGGCCCCGACGATCTCGCCGACATCATGTTCACCTCGGGCACGACCGGCCGGCCCAAGGGCGTGATGATCTCCCACGGCCAGAACGCCTTCGGCTACGAGCGCTGGACGGCGGCCGTCGGGCTCCAGGTGGGCGATCGCTACCTGATCGTCAATCCGTTCTTCCACGCGTTCGGCTACAAGGCGGGGTGGATGTCGTGCATCATGCGCGGCTGCACGATCCTGCCCGAACCCGTCTTCGACGTGGATCGTGTGCTCGCTCGCGTGGGCGCGGAGAACGTGACCGTCCTCCCGGGACCACCCACGCTGTACGAGTCGATTCTCATGCACCCCGACCGAGGGGACCACGACCTCTCGTCGTTGCGTCTCGCCATGACCGGTGCGGCCACGATCGCTCCGGAACTCATCCGGCGTGTGCGCGACGAGATCGGCTTCGAGACGATCGTGACCGGCTACGGCTTGACCGAGACGGCCGGCCTGGCGACCCAGAACCGGGCGGGGACCGACCCGGAGACCGTCGCCCTCACGTCGGGTCCACCGCTGCCGGACGTGGAGGTGCGAGCGGTGGACGACGCCGGACGCGAGCTCCCCGCCGGCGAGGCCGGAGAGATCGTTGTCCGGGGGCCGAACGTCATGCGGGGCTATCTCGACGACGCTGAGGCCACCGCCGAGACCATCGACGCCGACGGCTGGCTCCACACCGGCGATGTCGGCTTCTTCGACGCCGACGGCAACATCCACATCACGGATCGCCTGAAGGACATGTTCATCATGGGTGGGTTCAACTGCTACCCCGCCGAGATCGAGCAGCTCATGTTCGAGATGCCCGAGATCGGCCAGGTCGCCGTCGTCGGTGTTCCCGACGAGCGGATGGGAGAGGTCGGCCACGCGTACGTCGTGGCGGTCCCCGGATCCGATCCGACCCCGGAGACGATCATCGCGTGGTGCCGGGAGGCGATGGCCAACTACAAGGTGCCCCGCACCGTCGAGATCGTGGACGAACTCCCTACGACCGCATCAGGGAAGGTGCAACGGTTCGCGCTCCGCGAGCGTGCAGCCGCTGCGCGAGCGAGGGACACGCGGAGCACGACATGACGAAGGGAGCGCACGTGCCACATTCCAGAACTGACACCGACATCTTCACCGCGTCCGCCGGCTACGCCGACCCGAAGCGCTGGCACGAGGAGGTCACGTCGCTGCGCCAGGAGGCGCCCGTCGTCGAGATCACGGGCACAGGAATCGATCGGCTCTGGGCCGTCCTGCGGGCCGAGGAGCTTCTCGAAGTGGAGCGCCAGTCCGAGCTGTTCATCAGCGGTGAGGGCTGCAATACGGCGCAGGCGCTGGCGATGTCGTCACCAGGCTACGCGGGCGCCCCGATGAAGACGCTCGTCGAGATGGACGGCGCCGAGCACCAGGGCCACCGACTCGTGGTCAACAAGTGGTTCCTGCCGGGGAGCATCCGCCGTCTCGACGATGCGATCACGGCGCGGGCGCAGGAGGCGATCTCGATCATGGAGTCGCACGGTGGCGAGTGCGACTTCGCTCAGGACGTCGCCTTGCACTACCCGCTCAAGGTGATCATGACGCTCTTCGGCGTCCCCGACGAGGACGTCGGCCTCATGCTCGGCCTCACCCAGGCACTCATGGAGGCACAGGAGCCCGAGGCGGGCCCGCAGGCCCAGGCAGCGATGCTCGAGTTCTTCACGTACTTCAACGACCTCGCGGCGCAGCGTCGGGCGAAGCCCACCGACGACCTCGCTAGCCTGATCGCGAATGCCGAGATCGACGGCGAACCCGTCGGTGACCTCGGCGTGTTCGGGCTCTACCTCGTCGTCGCCACCGCAGGACACGACACGACGAGCGGCGCGGTCGCCGGGGGGCTCGAAGCGTTGATCGACCATCCGGACGAGCTGGACAAGCTCCGCGCCGATCCGGGCCTGATCGAGGGCGCGACGGAGGAGATCATCCGCTGGGTCAGCCCCGTGAAGCACTTCATGCGGACCGCGACCGCGGACTACACGCTGGCGGGGGCGGAGGTCAGCGCCGGTGACAGGCTCCTCCTCTCCTACCCGTCGGCCAATCGCGACGAGACGTACTTCGAGGATCCGCTCCGGTTCGACGTCACCCGTGCGGATGCAGATCGGCAGGTCGCCTTCGGCTTCGGTCGACACTTCTGCCTCGGCGCGCACCTCGCCCGGATGGAGGTCACCCGGTTCTACGAACTGCTCGTGCCCCGGCTCGCGCACGTCGAGGCGACGGGACCTTGCGTCCATCTCGCCTCGCCGATGGTGAGCGGCCCCGCGCACCAACCGATCCGCTACACGTTGACGTAGGTGCCCGATCAGGCGTTGATGACGACGCCGCCGTCGACCTGCAGGATGTTGCCGGTCACCCACCGCGCACCGGGCGAGGCGAGATAGATCGCCGCTGCCCCGGCGTCGTCCGGCTCGCCGATACGGCCGAGCGCGGTCATGGCCGGCAACTCGTCGCCCATGTTCTCGATCGTCGCCCGCATCATTCTCGAGGGGAACGGGCCCGGAGCGATCGCGTTCACAGTGATGTGTTCGGGACCGAGCTTCTTCGCCAGGTGACGGGTCAGCTGGTGTACCGCCGCCTTGCTCGCGCCATAGGAGTAGCCCTCGAGATCAGGCGGGCGAATGCCATCGACCGAACCGATGTTGATCACCCGTGACGGATCCTCCGCCGTTCCCGCGTTGCGCAGCGCCGGCGCGAGGGCCTGCGTGAGATTGAAGACGCCGCGCACGTTGAGGTCGAGAACGCGACTCCACGCCGAGTCGGGAAACTCGTCGAACGGGGCGCCCCATGTCGCGCCCGCGTTGTTGACGAGGATGTCGAGCGAGTCCGCGCGCTCGGCATACGTGGCGGCCACATGGGCACAGCCTTCCTGGGTGGACAGGTCCGCCGCGATCGCCCTGATGGACCCGCCGGTGGACAGCTCCGCGACGACCTCGTCGAGCGACTCCTGCTTGCGGGAGACGATGGTGACGTCGGCGCCGGCCCGAACGTACGCCTCGGCGATCATGCGGCCAATGCCGACAGAGCCGCCTGTGACGATCGCCGACTTCCCCTCGATGGAGAACAACCGCTGGACTTCATTCATGATCTCGATCCTTCACTCACTTGCCGTAGGTCACAACAGAACAATTGAACAGTAGTCGCCCGATTGTGTAGTGTCGCCTCCATGGCCTCGACCTTCCCGCACCCGCTGCCGGTCGGCTGGTTCGCGCTCGCGTACTCGGACGAACTGAAGACGGATGAGGTCCAGACGGTCACGGCGCTCAACAGCGAGTTGGTGCTGTTTCGCGACGCCGACGGCGCACCTCGCGTGCTCGATGCCTACTGCGCCCATCTCGGTGCACACCTCGGCGTCGGCGGCGAGGTCGACGAGGGCTGCATCACCTGCCCGTTCCACGCGTGGAAGTACGACGGCACCGGCCAGTGCGTCGAGGTGCCCTACGGGCACACACCGCCGAATGCGGCCGTGCCGTCATGGCCCACCTGCGAACGCAACGGTTTGATCATGGCCTGGCACGACCCCGACGGCGGCGCCCCCACCTGGGACGTCCCCGAGATACCCGAGGCGACGAGCCCCGAGTGGTCCGACCCCCAGCGCTTCGAGTGGACGGTGCGAACGCATCCGCAGGAGATCGCGGAAAACGTCGCCGACAGCGCCCACTTCCGCTACGTCCACGGCACGAAGAACGTTCCCAGCACCGAGGCGGTCTTCGAGGGCCCCTTCCGCCACAGTCGAAACCCGGTCAACCTCGACACGCCCAAGGGACCGGTTGACGGCGAAGTCGTCTCGAGCGCGTTCGGCCTCGGGCTCGTCACCGTTCGGTACAAGGGCATCTGCGAGACGCTCCAGGTCGGGTCGGTCACGCCGATCGACGACGAGACCGTGGTGATCCGCAAGTCGTTCACCCAGGAGCGCGTCGACGGCAAGAACCCCGAGGGCGGTGTCGCCGCCGCCATCCTGCGCAACGTCGTGAGCCAGCTCGAGCAGGACATCCCGATCTGGGAAGCGAAGATCTACCGCGACAAGCCCATGCTCACGTCCGGCGACGGCCCGATCATGCCGTACCGCCGCTGGGCCCGGCAGTTCTATCCCGGCGACGACTGACGCAGATATGGAGACAGACATGCAGTACTGCCAACTCGGAACGTCCGGACTCGAGATCTCGGTGATCGGCCTCGGAGGGACGAACTTCGGCACCCGCGCCGATGACGCGCTCGCCGCAACGATCATCGATTCAGCGATCGACCGCGGGATCAACCTGATCGACACGGCCAACATCTACAGCGCGGGCAAGTCCGAGGAGGCCATCGGGAAGGCACTCGTCGGCAAGCGCGACCAGGTCGTCCTCACCTCCAAGTTCGGGCAGCGAACCGGCGACGCACCCATGATGTCGGGCGGGTCCCGCCGTCACATCATGACCGCCGTCGAGGACAGCCTGCGCCGGCTCCAGACCGACCACCTCGATCTCTACCAGATGCACATTCCCGATCCGCTGGTGCCGATCGAGGAGACGCTGCGAGCGCTCGACGACCTCGTCCGCCAGGGCAAGGTGCGCTACATCGGCAGCTCGTGCTTCGAGGCGTGGCAGGTGGCAGAAGCCGAGCTCGTAGCCAGGTCGCTCGGAACCGAACGATTCGTCTCCACGCAGTGCCACTACAGCCTGCTCACCCGTGACGTCGAGCACCATCTCCTCCCGGTCTGCGATAGGTACGGCATCGGGGTGCTGCCGTTCTTCTCGCTGGAGTCCGGCCTCCTCACCGGCAAGTACCGCGCCGGCGCCGAGATCCCAGCGGATGCCCGAGCCGCCAAGTTCCCGCAGTTCTTCTTCGGCGACATGAGCGACGAGAGCTTCGCCAAGATCGAGGCGCTCTACGAGTTCGCGACCGAGCGAGACCACACTCTGACCGAGCTCGCCCTCGCGGCGATCCTCCCCCGCCCGGGCGTGAGCTCGATCGTGGTCGGCGCGATGTCGCCGGAGCAGCTCGACGGGAGCCTCGCCGCCGCTGGGTGGAAGCTCACCGCCGAGGAACTCGCCGAGATCGACGAGCTCGCTCCGTCGCCCGTGCCGAAGTGGCTCCGCTTCCTGACCGAGACGGCCACCCCCGTCGGCCGCACCTGAGCTTCCTCAGCGAACGGCGACTTCGACCCTGGCTCGTTCGTCCATTGCGGAGGCAGACACGACTACCGAGTACGTGCCGGGGTCGACGATCCAACGGCCGACTCCCGGGCCCCAGCGCGCGAATGAGCGATCCTTCAGCGTGACGCGGGCGATCTCCGTGGCTCCCGGCTCGACGGAGACTTTGGCGAAGCCGGCCAGTTCCTTCACTGGTCGGGGCGCGGCGTGGTCGTGCGGTGCGATGTAGATCTGCACGACCTCGCTGCCAGGTCGGCCACCGGTGTTCGTGATCGGCACCTCCACGACGAGGTCGGTGCCTGACCCGGAAACGGTTGGCGAGCCCCACTCGAACGTCGTGTATGACCCGCCGTGGCCGAACGGGATCAGCGGCTTCCGACCGCGGGCGTCGTAGCCGCGGTAGCCCACGAACACGCCCTCGCCGTAGCGGACGACCCCGGCTTCGCCCGGGTAGTTCAGAAACGACGGCGTGTCGCGCTCATCTCGGGCCCAAGTCGTCGGCATGCGCCCGCCCGGATCTGCGTCGCCGAGAAGCACGTCAGCGATTGCGTGGCCTCCTTCCTGGCCGGGATACCAGGCCAGCACCGCGGCCGCCACGTCGTCGAGCCAGGGAAGCGTCATGGGTGCACCACAATTGAGCACCACGACCGTGTTCGGGTTGGCCGCCGCGACCCGCTCCACCAGCTCGTCTTGCCCATTCGGCAGCTCAATCGACTCGCGATCGGCGCCTTCCGACTCCCACTCGGCGTTGGATCCGACGACCAGGACGGCGACGTCTGCTCTGGCGGCAAGACGCTCCGCGTCGAGCAGGTCGTCTTCGCGGGTCACGTTGGCGAGTTCGATGCCCATGTCGACCATCGAGATCCACTCGGTGGTGTCCCGAGCAACGTGCTCGACGCGGATCCGGTGCGTACGCCCGGCTTCGAGTCGGGCGTAGCCGACTCCACCGAAGAGCCCGAGCCCGCCCGAGAATCTTCCAACCGAGTTGTCGGCGACCGCTTCGTCGTCGACGAACACTACGGCGTGCCCGTAGCCGAGGGCGCACATCCGATACCGGCCGGTCCGCGGCGGCGCGATGTCGAACGACATTCGAACCGAGATCGCGTCGCGGTCGGCTGGGAACGTGTCACCGAACCACACGTTGAACGCGCCAGGACGGGTCACCGTCTCGAAGCACTCGCCGTCGAATCCGACGCCGTCGAACAGCTCGCAGGTGACGCCGTCGGCGCCGATCCACTCCGGCGGAACCGCCGGGGCCTTGCGGCGCATGTCGATACCGCGGGCTGTGCCGACCAGTCGCTCGCCCAGCCGCTCGGTCATCGAATCGACCACGGAGCTCTCCCGGTGCGGGATGAGGCTGGCCGATCCACCACCGGTCAGGGTCGTCTGGGCCACTCCCGGCCCGATCAGGGCAACGGATCGCCCCTCCGCGATCGGGAGGACCGAACGCTCGTTACGGATGAGCACCATCGATTCCGCCGCCGAACGACGCGCCAGGGCGCGGTGCTCCGGGCGTTCGATGCTCGCCTCGTCGTGATCGGTGGGCGTGCCGAGACGCCCCGCCCACTCGAGGAACTCGACGATCCGACGCACTTTGTCGTCGACCATCGCCTCGTCGACGTCGCCGGCTTCGACCGCGGCCTGCAGCTGACCATTGCCCCAATGTCGCCCGGGTCCGGCCATCTCAAGGTCGAGACCATGACGCGCCGGCGCGACCGTCTCCTTGATCGCTCCCCAGTCCGAAACGACGAACCCCTCGAAGCCCCATTCCGCCTTGAGAATGTCGACGAGCAGGTCGGGCTGAGCACACGCGTGATGACCGTTGACGAAGTTGTAGGCCGCCATGACCGCCCGCACACCGGCTTCCTTGACCGCCGCTTCGAACGGTGGCAGGTAGATTTCGCGCAGGCTCCGCTCGTCGACGCGCACGTCGATGGTGTGCCGCTCGAACTCCTGATCGTTGGCGACGAAATGCTTCACGCAGGCGCCCACACCCTGACTCTGCACTCCGGTGATGAACGCGACGGCAACACGCGAGCTGAGCTCGGGATCCTCGCTGTAGGACTCGAAGTGGCGCCCACCTCTCGGCGAACGGTGGAGGTTGACGGTGGGAGCCAGCAGCATGTCGACTTTGCGGTCGATGCACTCGGTGCCCAGGGCGGAACCGACCTCCTCGACCAATGAGGCGTTCCACGTCGCCGCTATGGCGGAGGGGCCGGGCATGAGCAGGCCGGGGCCCATCGTCCGACCGCGGACACCGACCGGCCCATCGCTCACGCACCACTCGGGGATGCCGAGACGCTCGCAGCCGGCGATGCTCCACGGTGTCTCGCCGCGCACCATCGTGCACTTCTCCTCGAGGGTCATCTGGGCGACCAGATCGGCGACGTCGGTGCTGTTCATCGGCCTGCTCCCTGTTCCCGCCGAGCGAAGTGCACGTCGACCTGGGCGACCAGCCGGTCGGCATCTCCGGCATCGACCACGTCGACCCGAACAAGCGCGAGGTCACCCGGGACCATCGTCGAAACGCTGAACACGATGGGCCCACCTCTGCCGGGCGAGAGATAGCGGATCAGGATCGAGGCCGGTCGGCCGGGTCCTCCGTGCGCCCGAGAGGCCGCTTCGACCGCGCCCATGATGGTGACTCCCCCGTGGAGGATCCCCCATGGATTTGTGAGCTCGTCACGGAGATCGAGCGCCACACCGTTCTCATGTTCACGAAGTCGGAGATGCTCCGCCAACGATGACGTCTCGACCGCGACAGCGTGGTCGACCACCACCCCGACCGGCGTCAGGTCCGGACGAGATTCAGGTGCCGTCCGAATGCGACACGACACGGACCCGCTGCCGACGATCCGGTCGACGGACTCGTCGATCACCGTCACGCCGGCCACGACGGACGAGGAGCCGACCGAGTCGACCGACGCCTCGATCCGGGCCGGGCCGGCGACCAGTGCCACCGGCAGCGTGAGCGAGAGATCGCCGGTCATCACCCACTTCTCGTCAGGCGTTGCCCGATTGCAGGCAAAGCCGCCGATGACGTCGGCGAGGCACCCGAGGGCACTGATCTGGAGTGCTCCGGACTCGTCACACAGATCATCACGGGTATCGATCCACCCGGCGACGGAGCCGTCGTCGCGCAGCAGAATCCGCGTGCCGATGTGACGGACGATGCCGGGAGCGTTGGACACAGCCGCGACCATAGGCCAGCGTTCGCTATTGAACAAAGCTACGGAAGTTGTACTACTGTCGTACCATGTTCGACCTCACGGGCAAGACCGCACTGGTGACCGGCGCAGGGCGCTCGGTCGGCCGCGGCGTCGCGCAGTGTCTCGCCGAGCAGGGCGCACAGGTCCTCGTGAACGACGTCGACGAGATATCCGCCGCCAAGACCGTTGCGTCCATCACCGAGCAGGGTTGCGGGGCCGAAGCGCTGATCTTCGACGTGACCGATCTCGACGCGGTGCGAGCCGCCACGGCTGACCACGACATCGACATCCTCGTCAACAACGCCGGCAACGGCGGCGTCGGAGGCATGGTCCCCACGCCGTTTGCCCAACTCGATCCCGCCGCCTGGGCCGGCCCGGTCGACGTCAACCTCTACGGCGTCATGAACTGCTGCCACGTCGTGATCAACGGCATGATCGACCGCGGGTGGGGACGGATCATCACGATCGGGTCCGGGGCCGGAACCGTCGGCGTCAACATCGGGGTGACCCCCTACTCCGCAGGCAAGGGCGGCAGCGCTGGGTTCATGCGCAGTCTCGCCCTCGAAGTCGCGGGTCAGGGCATCACCTGCAACAGCCTGGCTTTGAGCATCATGCGCAACGCCGGTGGCCAGGACATCACCGAAAAGCTGGAGCGAAGCATTCCCGTCGGTCGACTCGGCCAGCCGCGCGAGATCGGTGCCATGTGCGTCTACCTGGCGAGCGAGGAAGCCGGATTCACCACCGGACAGACCATTGGCATCAACGGAGGACGGTTCACGTCATGAGTCAGGATTTCAACCAGAAGTACGGGCCGTGGGCGATCATCGCCGGCGGCGCACTCGGGCTCGGCGAAGCCTGGGCCGACGCGCTCTCGGCGCGCGGGCTCAACATCGTCTCGCTCGACCGCGATCTGGACGCGCTCGAGAAGCAGAAGGCCACGCTCGAGGCGCGCCACGACATCGAGGTCAGACCACTCCACGCTGACCTCAGCGATCCCGACCTGATGCGAATCGTGCGCGAACAGACCGACGACCTCGAGATCGGGATGATGGTCTACAGCGCCGCGGTGGAGGTCGACCCGTCGATCATGACGCCACACCTCTTTCACGACGGCAGCATCGAGGGCCACCACACGATCATCGCGGTCAATGTCACGGGCCCCAACGACTTCGCGCATCACTTCGGCGGCCTGATGAAAGAACGCGGCCGGGGCGGCTTGGTGCTCATCTCGTCGGGGGCTGACGGCATGGGCTCCCCGTTCGTGGCCAACTACGGCGCGACCAAGTCGTATATGACCTTGCTCGGCGAGGGACTGTGGTTCGAGCTCAGACCGCACGGTGTGGACGCGATTGCGGCGCCCCTGGGCATGACCCGCACCACCGCCCTCAAGGACTTCCCTGAAGTCCCCGCCATGGAGGCGGATGTCGCGGTCGAGCTCATCCTGGCCCAACTCGGCAAGCGGCCCCAGGTGGCTCCGGGAAGAAAGAACTCACTACAGCAGACCTTCGTCAAGCGCTTCATTCCGAAGAAGCGGGCCATCCGTTGGTTCGCCGACATCCACCTCAACAACTTCCTCAAGGGTCGGGACGACTACGACATCTACCGGAAGTGACGGGGCCAGCGTGAGCGACGCGACGATCAACGGCGACGTCCGGCCGGGGTTCGAACCGGTCCGCGACGCGTTCACCGCCAACTTCGAGCAGGGGCTCGAGATCGGCGCGAGCTGCGCCGTGACCCTCGACGGCGAGTTCGTTGTCGACATCTGGGGTGGCGCGGCGGACGAGCAGGGTCGCCCGTGGGAACGCGACACGATCGCCAACACGTTCTCGGTCACCAAGACCATGTCGTCGATCTGCGTGCTCGTACTCGCCGACCGGGGCGAGGTCGACCTCGCCG
The DNA here is from genome assembly GCA_029246685.1 of Acidimicrobiales bacterium. GTDB lineage: Bacteria > Actinomycetota > Acidimicrobiia > Acidimicrobiales > Aldehydirespiratoraceae > JAJRXC01. Next base: position 833,154 of record JAQWMR010000016.1, read on the forward strand.
CACCGGTCGCGAACTACTGGCCGGAGTTCGGGTCGAACGGCAAGGACGCGATCACGGTCAGTCATGTGATGAGCCACACCTCCGGCGTCTCCGGGTTCGACCCCGCGATTCCGGATCCCGAGTTCCTCTACGACTGGGACGCGTGCTGCGAACGACTGGCCGGCCAGACTCCGTGGTGGACTCCCGGTGACGGCTCGGGCTACCACGCACTCACCCAGGGCTACCTGCAGGGCGAGATCGTCCGCCGGGTCACCGGCCACACGATCGGCAGCTTCTTCCGTGAGGAGATCGCCGAGCCGCTCGGCGCCGACTTCCACATCGGACTGCCCGAGTCGGACGACCACCGGGTTGCCGCGCTACTCCCACCATCGGCCGCACTCGGCGAGGGCAGCGAGCCAGGATCGATCGCTGCGAGAACGTCAGCAAGCTCTCCTTTGACCGGCCACGAAGCCAACACCCATCCGTGGCGAGCTGCAGAGCTTCCGGCGATCGGCGGCATCGGCAACGCCCGATCCGTCGCCCGCGTGCACGCCATGATGGCGTGCGGCGGCACGCTCGACGGCGTGATGATCATGAGTTCCGCGGGCGTCGATGCGGCCAACGAGGAGCAGGCCCGTGGCCTCGACCGCGTCAACGGCGTCGAGCTTGTGTGGGGCAACGGATTCGCCCTCAACAGCGACATCACTCCGATCAGCCCGAACGAGCGAGCGCTCTTCTGGGCCGGGTGGGGCGGATCGTTCGCGGTGATCGACCTGGATGCCCGGATGTCGGTCGCCTACGTCATGAACAAGATGGCCGACGATCCCGCCGCCGATTTCCGGGGCGGCCTGCTCGCCGCCACCGCCCTCGGGTGCTCACCAGCCTGACGAGGCGACCTCAGTCATCGATCCGCAGCAGCCGCGCCGCATTGCCGCGGAGGAACTTCGGCCACACCTCGTCGCGGAATCCGACGTGCTCCATGTCGCCGATGAGCCGCTCGAGCGAGAGCCCCATAGGGAAGTAGCCGCCGTAGAGGATCTTGTCGGACCCCCGCGTGTTGGCGTAGTGGACGACGCTCTCGGGGTAGTGCCGGGGGGAGAAGGCCGATGTCGAATAGTGCAGGCCCGGCCACTTGAGCATGAGCTTCACCGCGAGCTCGTCCCAGGGCTCACAGCCGTGGCGGGTGATGAACACAAGCTCGGGAAAGTCGTACATCACCTGGTCGATGCGTTCGACCTTCTGCGGCGAGAACGGGAACCGGGGCCCCGGGATGCCGGCGCAGACGAAGATCGGCACGTCGAGCTCCACGCAACGGGCGTAGATCGGGTACATCTTCGGATCATCGATCGGGACCTGTGGGCTGAAGCCCGACGGGAACGCGTCGAAGGACCGAACGCCGTACTCCTCGTACTGCTGGTTCATCTTCTCGAGTCCGTCCACGATCTCATGGGGGTAGACGCCGCCCGTCGCGATGAACCGGTCGGGATGGTCCTTGAGCGCCTTCTGACCGACCTCGTCGCGGCAGCCGACCAGTCCCCATTCGACGCCCCATCGATCCATCTCGTGGAGCGTCACGTCGATGGGGTTCTCGGTGCCGTACAACTCCTTCGGGACGTGCTTGAACATGTACTCGACGGGAAAGTCGAAGTCGTCACGGCTCTGTTCGTCCTTCAACTGCACCCGGAGGCGGTCGTAGCCCGAGAAGTCCTTGGCCGGGAAGCCGATCAGCGTGTCGATGATGCCGCTGGTGAGAACCATGTCCGCACCGTAGCCGCTGGCGAGAGTCTGAGACAATAGAACGATCTCAGTCTACTTGTTTCATTTTGCCGAGATCGCTACGCTCGTCGTATGGATCTGGAGTTCGGTGAGCACCACGCTCGCCTCCGAGACGAGGTCGAGGCGTTTCTCACCGCGAACTGGCCGAGCGATGACGTCCGAGCCTTCCGCCGGAAGGCCATCGACGTCGGCTATCTCTACCGCCACTTTCCGGCGGTCTACGGCGGATCCGAGCAGCCCGCCGATCCGATGGCGGACGACATCATCGAGAGCGCGTTCACGGCCGCGCGAGCCCCACAGGGGATCATCGGCCAGGGCCCCGACATGGTGGTGCCGACGCTGCTGATGAGCGGCAACGATGCGCAGCGCGAGCGCTTCATCGAGCCCACCCTGCTTGGCGACATCTCCTGGTGCCAGGGCTACAGCGAGCCGACCGCGGGCAGCGACCTGGCGTCGCTGCGCAGCAAGGCCGAGCTCGATGGTGACGAATGGGTCGTCAACGGCCACAAGATCTGGACGTCCGACGCCGACACGTCCGACTGGATGTTCGGCCTGTTCCGTACCGAGCCCGACCAGCCCCGCCATCACGGCATCACCTTCCTGCTGATCCCGATGGATCAGCCGGGCATCGAGGTGACGCCGATCCAGTCGATGACCGGCGAGACGGAGTTCTGCGAGGTGTTCCTCACCGACGCGCGAACATCGATCGACTGTCAGGTCGGCGAACGCGGCGGCGGCTGGGGCGTCTCTCGCAACCTCCTCGTGCACGAGCGCAACCTGATGGGCTTCCGCACCCAGCAGCTGTTCGAGAGCATGCTCGAGCTCGCCCGCACGAGGCAGATGAACGGCGCGCCGGCCATCGAGGACGCCGGCGTCCGCCGCTCGCTGATCGAGATCGAGGGCGAGCTCCTGGCCGCGAAGTACAGCCGGTATCGCTCACTCACCAACTCGGCGCGGGGCAACCCCGACCCCAACGCCGCTCTCGCCGGCGTGGTGAAGAAGCTCCACGCCTCAACGATGGCCAAGAAGCTCACGCAGCTCGGCCTCGACCTCGCCGGCGCCGACGAAGGCCTTCGTGCCCAAGGCGACGCCAGCGTCGACCTGGGTCGCGCCAACGAACCCGGCGGATGGACCGCCAACTACTTGTTCACGCATTCCTCCGCGATCGGCGGGGGCGCTCCGAACATCCAACGCAACATCATCGGCGAGCGCGGCCTCGGCCTCCCTCGCGACCTTCGCACCCCGAAAGAAAGCACCCCATCGACATGATGACCGGCGACGAGTACCGCGCGTCCCTGCGCGACGGGCGACGCATCTTCCTCAACGGCGAACGCGTCGAGGACGTCACAACACATCCGAAGATGAGGAGGTCAGTCGATCTCATCGCGGCCGGCTACGACGCCTACTACGAGCAAGGCGCCCAAGCATTCAACGAGGCCTACGAGCCTCCGCGGTCCTCTGAGGACCTTCGCAACCGGCTCCAGATGCTCACCAAGTGGGATACCTCCCTGGTGACGACGCTCGAGAGCCTGGCCGCGTTGCGGACCGCCGGTCAGCGGATGGGCGAGACCGACGTCCCCTACCGGCACCGCCTGGAGGACTACATCGCGTGGTGCCAGGAGAACGATGTCCGCTCGGTGCAAACCATCTCCGATGCGAAGGGGCACCGCGACCGCAAGATCGCCGACCAGGACGACCCGGACGTGTTCGTCCACGTCGTCGAGGAGCGGCCGGACGGCATCGTCATCACCGGCGCCAAGCTCCACATCTCTGCCGCCGCGATCACCCACGAGATGGTGCTGATGCCGACGAAAATGATGCGACCGGGCGAAGAGGCATACGCCGTCGCCTGCGCAGTGCCGGTCAATGCCCCGGGCGTCACCATCCTGAACTCGTCGATCGCCCCGCTCGAGCACGAAATCGAGGAGCATCCCTACAGCAAGACGCGTTCGATGCCCGAGGGCTTCGTCGTCTTCGAGAACGTGTTCGTGCCCAACGAGCGAGTCTTCCTCAACGGCGAAGTCGAGCACTCGGCCACCTTCGCCCATTCGCTCGGCCTGTGGCAGCGCGTGGGCGGCATCTCCCACATGGCGAAGAACTACGACATGCTCGTCGGGCTCGCTCGCCTGCTCGCCGAAGCGAACGGCACCGAACGCATCCCGCACGTCAGGGACAAGATCGCCGAGATGGTGATTCACGCCACGCTGGTTCGGGCCGGGCTCGAGGCGGCGATCGCCAACGTGTCGACCACGCCCGAGGGGTGGGTCACGCCGAGCGAGCTCTACACCAACGCGGCCAAGTTCTTCGGCGCCCGTGAGTTCAGTCGCATGCTCGCCATCATCCACGACATCGGCGGCGGCTCGATCGCGACCGTTCCTCATCCGGGCGACCTCGCGAACCCCGAGACCCGTCCGCTCGTCGAGAAGTACATGCGGACCATGGAGGGCGTGTCCGGCGAGTACCGCACGCGCCTGTTCCACGCCGTGCGCGACATCACCGCCAGCGACTTCGGTGGCTGGTGGCAGGTGGCCGTGTCGATCTCCGGCGGCGGGCTCTACGCCCAGAAGATCGTCACCTCGAAGCACTACGACATGAATCACGCCAAGGACCTGGCCCGCAAGGCCGCGGGTCTCGAGGACTTCCCAACCTGATGGACTTCGGGCTGAGCGACGAACAGCTGATGATGCAGGACGCTGTGCGATCCCTGCTCGAGAACGAGTGCCCGGTCGCCGACGTACGCGAAGGGCTCGACGCCGACACGCATCACGACCCTGCTCTCTGGTCGATGCTCGCCGAGATGGGGCTCACCGGGCTGATCGTGCCCGAGGAGTACGGCGGATCCGGGTTCGAGCTGCTCGACGCGGCCCTGCTCGCCGAGGTCGCCGGCGAAGGTGCCCTTCCCGGGCCCCTCTTCGGCCACCAGCTCGCCACGCTCGCCGTCCTCCGCGGCGGCGACGAGGCGCAACGGGCGCGGTGGCTTCCTGCTCTGGCGAGCGGTGAATCGATCGGCACGATCGCATGGGCTGAGCCCGGTGACGTGTGGAACCCGGACAGCTGGGCTTGCACGCTCGTCGACGGCGCCGTGTCCGGCACGAAGGCCCACGTGCCCCATGCATCGATTGCCGATGTGATCGTGGTCGGGATTGCCGGCGGGGGGCTCGCGGTTGTCGAAGCAACCGCATCGGGCTTTCAGATCGAGCCCTTCGACGGCGTCGACCGCACGCGCCGAATCGACACCGTCGTGTTCGACGGCTCCCCTGCTGAGATGCTCGGCGCAAGCGACGTCGCCGTCCCCGTCGTTCGGGACGCCGCACTCGTGCTCCTCGCGGCCGATGCCTTCGGCTGCGCCCACACGCTCGTGCGGGAGACCGTCGACTATCTCAACGAGCGCGAGCAGTTCGAGACGAAGCTGACCCAGTTCCAGGGGATCAAGCACGAACTGGCGAACCTGATCACCGGCCTCGAGCCCACGAGGGCCCTGTGGTGGTACGCCGCTCACGCCATCGACCATGTCCCGGACGACGCATCGCGCGTCGCCGCGATCACGAAAGCGCACATCGCCGACCGGTCGACCGAGATCGCCAGACAGTGCGTCGACCTCCATGGCGCCATGGGCTACACGTGGGAGTCGACCGTGCACGTCTGGTACAAGCGCATCATGTTCGACCGTGCATTCCTCGGCGGTCCGAGCGAACAACGAACCCGAGCCGCCGCCCTCAGCGACTGGTGAGCTGATGGTCACCATCGGGCAGACCTGCATCAACGTCGCCGACCTCGATCGATCGCTGCGCTTCTACACGGCGGGGATCGGTCTGACCCTCGTCCGCCAAGTCGACTTCAACGGGCTCCACGAGGTCGTTCTTCAGGGAGAAGGGCGCGGCTCGCGATTCCAGCTGGCGTACCAGGCCGAAATGCCGGTGCCGATCGAGCATGGGACCGCAGTGCGCAAGATCTACTTCAACGTGGACGATTGCGCCGCGGCGCATCAGCGGGCCCTGGACGCGGGCGCGACGTCAGTGCATGAACCCGAGAACCTGGACGACTACCCGGTGACCTATTCGATGATCAAGGATCCCGACGGGCACGTGATCGAGCTCCTCGAACACGCGGGGCAGTAGCGAGCAGCAAGGCCCACCCACCCCGTGTCGAGCGAGCTCATGCCGTCGCCTCCGGGAGGTCTTCGAGCGCGATGCCGACGGGCAGGTCGCCGCTGACTGCGCGGGCGCCGAGTTGCCGGGCCAGTGCCGGTGACCGACCGACGAGCGCGTCGATCGTGAGCACGAGATGGAACCAGTTGTGGTGCGGGTGCTCCTCGGTGAAGCCAATGGCACCCAGCGACTGGAGTGTCTCACGGCCCACTCGCCGCCCGAGCCGACCCGCCAAGACCTTGGTGAGCGTCGCCGCATCGGCGTTGGGCGTCACCCGGGTCGCCTCGCAGACTTCCCGAAGCGCGGTTCGGGCGATGTGCGATTCGGCCAGCATGAACTGGACCGCTTGGAAGGTGTTGAGCGTCGCCCCGAACTGTTCGCGCTGACCCGAGTACTCCGCCGCGACGTCGAACATCGCATCGACGGCACCGAGCACCTCGTGCGCCAGTGCGAGCCGAGCGAGCATCGTCGCCCGCTCCGGCCCGGCGGTGTCGACGGTCGCTGCTCCGCTCAGATCGACCGTTCCGGTCCGGAGCCGATCCTTCACGAGATAGTGCATGTCGTCGTGCCACTCGACTGCGTCAGCGCCAACCTGCACCCAACCTGCGTCGTGTTCCACGACGATCGAACTCGCCTCGGCGCCGGCCGCGACACTGACGGTGCAACGGCCGTCGTCTGTCGGCGCCACATTGAGTGCCATCGTGGCGCCGTCCCCCAGTACTGCTTCGAGCAGCTGACCGAGCGCCGGGGTCGCCGCAGCACGCCGACCCGCCGCCTCGAAGACGGCGCACACCGCGCGGAGATTGTCCGGATCATCGAGATCGCCGAGCACATCGGAGTAGCCGAGTGTCACGAGCCCCTGGGTCGGACCGGCGGCGTCGTCGATCGCCGCCAGTGCCGCATCGAGATAGTCGTCGGTCGGCGTCGTCGTGTGACCGGAGACCAGCTGGCGGTAGACGGTCACGTTCTGGATCTGGCGGGTGCCGCCGTAGATCGAGATGGCGTGCGCGAACAGGAGCTCCTCCTGGAGCACCTCATGACGGGTGGTCTGGGACCACATGTAGCCCGCGGGATCGATGCGGTCCGCCGTGTCGTAGAGATACTGCTCCGTGTCGGCGAGGAAGGCCTTGTTGACCGCAGACTGCGGCCCCGGCGCGCCATCGGCGGCCAGTTCACGCATCGTCGACCACGAGCGGACCCGCATCGCGAAGACGTCAGCGGCGCTGTCGCCGAGGCGCTCGATGTCGGTGGCCTCGGTCGCACCCGCTGCGAACTCGGCGAGTCGGGCGAAGAGGGTGGCGTTGCGCTGCCAGGCGAACGAGCCCCGCTCACAGGACAGCAGATACATGGCCACGGGCCAGCCCCCGTTCACCTCGCCAACCAGCGCGTTGGCGTCCACCTCGACGCCGTCGAAGAACACCTCGGCGAGCTCGGGCGACCCGTTCGATTGATTGATCGTGCCGACGGTGACGCCCGGTGCTTCGAGGTCGACGATGAACGCCGACAGCTCGCGGTGTCGCGATTCGGTCGTGCCGGTGCGGGCGACCACGAGACAGCGTTTGGCCCAGCGAGACCAGCTCGTCCAGATCTTGTGGCCGTCGATGATCCACCGATCGCCGTCCGCCGTGGCGCGGGTGCGCAGGGCGGCAAAGTCGCTCCCTGCCCCGGGCTCGGAGAAGCCCTGGCTCCAGGTCTCCTCGCCGCGCAGCATCCGGGGAAGGAGCTCGGCCATCAATTCGGGGTCGCCGTACTTCACGAGCGACGGGAACAGCACCTCGAAGTGTTCGTACACAAAGCGGGGCGGGTACCCGGCGTTGGCCAACTCCTCATACATCGCGGCGCGGTGCAGGATCGACCCCCCTCGCCCGCCGTACTCCTCAGGCCATCCGACACCGGCCCAACCCGAGTCGTACAACCGAGCCTGAAGGGCGCGGAGATTGTCGACACGCTCGTCGGCATCGGGGAGCAGTTCGCGGAACTCGGCGAGGTCGTCGGCGTTGTCCTGCAGCCATTGGCGGAACTCGGCCGCAATCGCCACTGGTGAACCGATGTCAGACACTGCTCTCTCAGACACTGTCGGACCCTACCCTTTCGCACGTTCTGTCGATCTGGAGTACGATAGAACACAATCTGCTTCTTTGTCTCATCTGGAGGAACGGGAGACCGATGATCGACCTGCGAATCCCGAAGCCCGGCGACGCCATCGAAGCCGGCACGATCATCGAGTGGCGCGTCGCCGACGGCGACACCGTCAGCGTCGGCCAGGTGCTGTACGTGCTCGAGACCGAGAAGACCGAGATGGAGATCGAGAGCCCGGCCGCCGGGATCCTCCGCATCGAGGCCGACCCCGGTGAGGAACTCCCGGTCGGCACCGTGATCGGCACGATCGAATGAACGCCCACTCCGCACGACAACGGACCTGACCATGGAACGCCGAGAACTGGCCGACGTCATCTACGAAAAGGACGGTCCGATCGCCCGGATCATCCTCGACAACGCCGACAAGGCCAACATGCAGACCGAGGACATGGTCTGGAGCGTCAACGAGTGCCTCGACGACGCGCAGTACGACTACGACATCAAGGTCGTCATCCTCAAGGCGAACGGCAAGGGGTTCTGTTCGGGGCACGACCCGAGCGGTCAATACCCCTCGTTCATCGCCGAGCGTGAAGCGAGCGGCACCACGTGGCGCGGACCGGCGCAGCTGTTCCTGTGGCCGGTCCTGAAGCTCTGGGAATTCCCCAAGCCGACGATCGCCCAGGTGCACGGCTACTGCGTCGGCGGTGGCACGACCTGGGGACTGCTGCCGGACATCACGATCTGCTCCGACGACGCGTGGTTCCAGATGCCGCTCGTCCCCGGGTTCGGGCTGCCGGGCATGGAGACGGTCTTCGAGCCGTGGGTCTACATGAACTACAAGCGCGCCGCGGAGTACCTCTACACCGCGAAGAGGGTGGACGCCGCCGAAGCGCTCGATCACGGCCTGATCAACCGCGTGGTCCCAGCGGACGAGCTGGAATCAACGGTGGAAGAGATGGCGGCGACGATCGCGCAGGCACCGACCGTCACCCTCCAGGCCGCGAAGATGAACCTCACCCGGGCGTGGGAGACGATGGGATTCCGCACCCACCAGCAGTCGACCAACGACATGCAGGCGCTCGTGTCCCACACGCCGGAGTTCCGCGACTTTCTCAAGGAGCTCATGGAGCGGGGCGGCAAGCCCCGTGAGCGGATGGCGAAGAAGCCCGATGGCACAGACTGACAAATATCGTTACTCTGTGTCATCTGCCCGGATGGTTCGGGTGTGAACGGAGCGGAGCATGACATCCGGGGACGCACCCCTGCGATTTGCCGTCGGCGTTCCGCTCAACACCGCGCCGCCGAATCCCGAACTCCTGACGGTCGATGCGATCGCCCGGCTCGCCGTGGCCGCGGAGGACGCCGGCTTCTCGGCCATCTGGCTCACCGAGCACCCGGCCCCGAGTGAGGAGTGGCGAACGAGTGGTGGCCACGACGCGATCGATCCGTTCGTGGGCCTCACCGTGGCTGCGACAGTCACGACTCGACTCCGCCTTCTCACCAACCTCACCGTTGTGCCGTACCGGAATCCCTTCCTGCTGGCAAAGACGGTGGCGAGCCTCGACGCGCTGTCCGGCGGGCGCCTCACCCTCGGCGCGGGGACGGGCTATCTCGAGGCAGAGTACGACGCGATCGGTGTGGACTTCGCAGAGCGCAACGACCGCTTCGACGAGTCGTTCGAGGTGATGCGCAAGGCCTGGACCGGCGAACCCGTCGATCATGACGGACGCCACTTCCGCGCCGCGGGAATCCGAAGTGTGCCGACGCCCGTCCAACAACCGCATCCGCCGCTGTGGCTCGGCGGCAACTCGAGGCTGACCCGTCGCCGCGTCGCGGCGTGGGGGCAGGGCTGGATGCCGATGCCCAATCCACGCACGCTCGGCAACCGTCGCCGCTCCGCTCACCTCGAGGACCTGCCCGACCTCCGCACCATGCTCGGGCACCTCGAGGAGGAGATGGAGAAGGCAGGGCGAACCGACAGCGTCGACGTGATGTGCTCGCCGTTTGCCGGTGGCGTGCCCGGCACCTCGCGCTTCGATGGGGCGACCTACGTCGAGGCGCTTCACGAACTCGTGGCCGAAGGCGTCACGTGGACGACCGTGGGCGTCGCTGCGAAGAGCCTGGACCACGCACTCGACAGCTACGCCCGGTTCGGGGCTGAGGTGATCGCGCCGATGCAGGCCGCGACAGGAAAGCAGGACACGCCATGACCGAGTCCGTGGAGCAGCAACTCACCGCGCTGACCGAGCGTGTCACCCGGGTCGAAGACGAGCTCGCGATTCACCGCCTGATCGTTCGCTATGCCCTCGCCGTCGACGCCGGCGAGGCCGAAGCGGCAATGGCACTGTTCACCGAGGACACGGTCTACGAGGTCGGCAATGTCGGCACCGGCATGGACGGCGAGACGACGCGTCGGCTCGTGATGCCCGGCCGAGAGGCCGTGGGCAGAATGGTTCGCTCCGACGCCCACCAGGCACTCCTCCCCGATGCGGCTCACACCGCCGGACCCGTGGTCGTCGACGTCGACGGCGATCACGCGACAGCGACCGGCTACACGCGGATCTACCACCGCCGCGGCGACGAGGAGTTCGTCCTGTTCCGACTCTCGGTGAACCACTACGAATGTGTCCGTGAAGACGGCGAGTGGCTCATCAGCCGCCGCGTGAGCGAGGTCATCGGCTCCGAGGACGTGCAGGACCTGATGCGGCTGGGCCTCCGATGAGAGAATCGAACGATGATGCACGGCCACCCGGTTCCCCGATGAGCACGGTCCCCGAGCAGTGGGCGCTCGGCGAGTGGACGATCCCGAAGGGTCGCTACCTCGACCCGGAGTTCCTCGCCCTCGAGAACGAGCGCCTCTTCCCCAACGTGTGGCAGATGGCGTGCCGCCAGGAGGAGTTGCCCGAGCCCGGGAGCTTCTACGAGTACACGATCGGCCGACAGTCGATCCTGGTCGTGCGCCAGGACGACGGATCGCTCCGCGCAATGCACAACTCGTGCGCCCACCGAGGGATGAAGATCATCGGAGGCTCCGGCAAGGTCGACGAGTTCCGCTGCCGCTTCCACGGCTGGCGCTACGACGTCGACGGCACCAGCACCTTCCGATTCATGGAGGAGGAGTTCGCGGAACGGCCCGCGCACTGCAACAACCTCAGCCAGGTCCATGTGGACTCGTGGGGAGGATGGGTCTTCGTCCACATGGGCGACGATCCGCCCCCGCTCCTGGAATGGCTCGACCCGCTCCCCACGCTGCTGGCGCCGTTCAACCTCGAAGGCATGCGCTACGCGTGGCGCAAGAGCACCATCGTTCCGTCGAACTGGAAGACCCTGGTCGACGCGTTCGTCGAGGGCTGGCACAGCACCGGCACCCACCCGCAGATGTTGCGCGTCGACGAGGGCGACCCTCCGTCCGCTCGACCCGCGACCGTCGAGGAGTTCGCCCATGGCGCGTGGAGCCCGAGCATCATGTACCGGAATCACTCGCGTTTCATCTACACGCCGCGGCCGTTCACCGGCGTGGTCGACCCGGCGAGGGCCGAACGCGTCGCCCGGCCCGAGTACTTCGCCACGATGATGGCGTACCAGAACACACACATCGGCTCGCTGGCCACCGCCCGCGACGTCCGAGCCGCTCGTTCGCTGGTCGACGCCGATCTCGACGGTCCGGTCTTCCCGGCATACATCCAGGCCTGCAAGGAACTGGCGCGGGCCGAGGGGGTCGAGAGCTATCCGAACATGTCGATGGACGAGTACGTCGCCGGGAACGGCGACTGGCACGTCACCCCGACGATGGTGTTCCTGGTCGAGCAGTCGTGTGTCCTCGGCTACCGGATGCGTCCGAACGGCGACGATCCGGACTCCTGTCTGTGGGACGTCTTCTCGCTGGAGCACATGCGCGAGGACGAGGTCCCGCACACCACCTGGGAGCACTACCCCACCTGGCGCGACCACGACTGGGGCCAGCTGATCACCCAGGACCTGAAGAACCTCGGCGACATCCAGAAGGGGATGTACAGCCATGGGTTCGACGGCCTGTGGATCAACACCAAGCAGGAGGGCTCGGTCATCAACCACCACCGGATCGCCGACCGGTTCCTGTTCGGCGTGGACCACGGCGAACCACCACCGTTCGAGATGTAGACCGATGCGCCATCGAGGAACTCCATGACCGAGACCGACGACCTTCTCGAGATCTACCGCGTGATGCGCCGGATTCGGGCGACTGACGAACGCTGCCGTAGCGGACTCCAAGCCGGCGAGTTCGCGTTCAGCGTCTGGCCACCCGAGGGGCAAGAGGCGATCTCGGCGGGCGCCGCTGCCGCTCTCCGACCTGACGACCAGTGGGTCACCACCTACCGGTGCATCGGCGACGCCGTCGCCAAGGGCGTGTCCGTCGAAGCGCTCGTCGGCGAGTTCCTCGGCACGACGGCAGGCACCTCCGGAGGGCGGGGCGGCCCGATGGGGATCAACGCGCCCGACGTCGGCCTCATGGCGACCACCGGGATCGTCGGCGCGGGCCCGCCGATCGCAAACGGATTCGCTTGGGCGAGCCAGCTCGCCGGCGACGACCGGGTCACCATCGTCAGCTTCGGCGACGGTGCGACGAGCATCGGATTCGTCCACGAGGCGATGAATCTGGCCGCGGCCTGGAAGCTGCCCGTCATCTTCCTGTGTCAGAACAACCTCTACGGCGAGGCGACACCAGTCGCCGACTACACCGCCACCGAGCGCTTCTCTGATCGAGCCGCCGGCTACGGGATGCCCGGCGTGACCGTCGACGGCACCGATCCGGTCGCGGTGCGAATGGCAATGGCCGACGCGGCGGCACGGGCTCGGGCCGGCGACGGCCCGAGCATGGTCGAAGCGGTCGCCCACCGGCTGAACGGGCACTACTTCGGGGACCCCGGCGTGTATGTCGACCAGGATCGTCTGGCGACTGCCAAGGAGAACGAGCCTGTGGGCGCGCTGCGAACTCGGCTTCTCGGCCAGGGCGTCGACGAGGCGACGCTGATGGCGATCGACGCCGAGGAGACCGCAGCCGTCGACGCCGCGGTTGAACGGGCGAAGGCCGCACCCGTGGCGGAGCCGGACACGGTGTTCGAGCACGTCTACGCCGGGGCCACCGGGCCCGGCGACGTCGTCCACACGGCCCCGATGCCGGCTGCGATTCCGAGCGGCCCGACGACCGACATGGGACTGGCCAGCGCCGTCAACGCGGCGATGCGCCAGGCGCTCGCCGCCGACCCACGTGTGGTCATACTCGGCGAGGACATCGCCGACCCGATGGGCGGCCTCTTCAAAGCGACCGCCGGCCTTTCAACCGAGTTCGGCGATCGGGTCCGGTCCACGCCCATCGCGGAGACGGCGATCGTCGGCGCCGCCATCGGCGCGTCCGCGGCGGGAATGCGTCCGGTCGCCGAGATCATGTTCTGTGACTTCCTCGGCGTCTGCATGGATCAGCTCGCGAACCACGCGGCCAAGATGCGCTACATGACCGGTGGCAACGTCACCGCGCCGCTCACCCTGCGAACGGTTGTCGGCACCGGCAACGGTCCGCAGCACTCGCAGTCGTTCGAGGCCTGGGCGATGCACGTGCCGGGCCTGAAGGTCGTCTATCCGGCGAACGCAGCCGACGCGAAGGGCCTGCTGATGGCCTGCATCGAGGACCCCGACCCGTGCGTCTTCATCGAGGGCATGCCGCTTCTCTACGCAAAGATGCCGGTGCCCGACGAGGCCTATTCGCTTCCTCTCGGCGTCGCGAGCGTTCCGCGGGAGGGCACCGACGTCAGCGTGATCGCGTGGGGGCCGATGGTCGGAACGGCGCTCCGAGTCGCCGATGACCTCGCGGAAGACGGAGTCTCGGTCGAGGTCGTCGATCTTCGCACATTGCTCCCACTCGACCTGCCGACCGTCCTCGAGTCGGTGTCCAAGACCCGCCGGGCCGTCGTCGCGCAAGGATCCGTCGGCTTTGCGGGCGCAGGAGCGGAGATTGCCGCGCAGATCAACGAGCACCGGTTCGGCCAGCTCGACGCGCCGGTCGCTCGCGTTGCCGCAGCGTTCACGCCGGTCCCACATGCCGCACCGCTGATCGGTGCCCATCAGCCGGGGCACCGAGATCTCGAGGCTGCGGTTCGGCGCGTCGTCGGCTAGCTCGGCGATCTACGATCGTCCGCATGCTCCTGGGCGTCTCCGACAACGCGATCCGGCTCGAGCCGGCGTTCCCGGACCGCGCCGCCGTGCACGACCTCATCGTGGGGGCCGGGCCGTTCGTCCCGCTCGCCCGCACGGCGCAGACCGAGGACGAGGAGAAGGAGTCCGGTCGCGCGGCGGTCGACTACGTGCCCCCGTGGTTCCGTCGGGACCTCGCGACCGAGGGAGTAGTACGGGTCGACGGTGCCGAACTGATCCTTCACAACCCGGTATTCCTCGGCGCCGCGCTCGGGGTCTACCCGGGATCGACGATCGCCGAGCCGACCACGGTCTATGTGAACGTGATGGCACCCACACCGTTCCCGTTCGTCTCCCATCGCGACATCCCGGTTTTTCGGCGAGCGAACCGCTGGAACTGCCCGGTCTGGCTCCTCGGCAAGATGCTGCGATCCGGACTCTTCGAAAAGGAACGGATCAGGCTCGCCACCGCGGTGGCGTGGTTCTACGACGGCGTGGGGGGCGAGTTTCACTACTGGCCCGATGGCATCGAAGGGGAGTCCCACGTCGAGGGGCCACCGTTCGGCAACGTCGCCGTCGTCGCGGACAACGAGCGCGTCTTCCACGGAGTTGCATCGGTTGGTGACCGGGCCAAGGCGCACCGCGAGAGCCTCACCTTCGATGCCGAGATGGTTCACGACGACGGTGTGTGGACGATCCTCGACCCCGCTCCGGTCGCCACCCACCCCGCCGACGACATCCGCGTCACCATCTCGTGGAAGGCGGAGGTGTTCGCTGATGAGACCGAACGTGACGCGGTGCGAACCGACGGTGACGATCTCCCGGTCGGCATGATCGTCGACCGATTCCTCGCTGACCTCGAGGCCATGGGCATCAACGCCGTCGCACCAGACGACCCGCTTCACGACACGGAGTGGATGGACCTGCTGGAGACCGCGTATCCATCCCCCGCCCCGCCTATTCCGTCGGCGCGCTAGCCGTCAGCGAGGGAGCCGGACGATCGCTTCGTGCTCCACGGCAGCCACCGGCGTTCCGTCGATGGAGATCCGGACGTCGACGACGGCCCGTTCACCGCTGCGAGTCTCGAAGCGATCGATCTCGAATGCCTCCACGACGGCGGTCTCGCCGGGGCGAGCAAGACCGAGATGGCGGA
This sequence comes from Acidimicrobiales bacterium, assembly GCA_029246685.1. GTDB lineage: Bacteria > Actinomycetota > Acidimicrobiia > Acidimicrobiales > Aldehydirespiratoraceae > JAJRXC01. Next base: position 848,457 of record JAQWMR010000016.1, read on the forward strand.
TGATGCTGCGGGTGTGCACCCACGCTCCGTCCACCAGCTGCGTCGAGAAGACTCGATTGGCGAGGCTCGGCCAGACCACTGGATGGACGAGGTTGCGCTCGGCATAGAGCGGGAGGTCCTCCCCTGCCCGAGCGGCGTAGCCGGCCCACCGATCGTCCAGTTCGGCGACCAACGGTTCGAGGCGCTTGCCAGTCGGTTCACCTGGTTCCTCATGCCCGCCCTCGACCTCGCAAGTGGCCGCGACCGCGTCACCGACGCGAGCTTCGATCGTCCAGCCGTCCGTCGCATCGATCGGTTCGACGTTGACCTGTTCGTCGGCCAGCACCGGGCAGCGAAAGCGCACTGTCGCCGTTCCGCCGAGGACCCAGTCCTCGCCCCAGGCGGCAGCGGCGGGCCGCGAGAGGTAGGCGTAGATCGTGGTACCGGCCACCACGGCGCCGTCGTAGCCCGCCGCCAGTCCCCCGGCCTCGGTGTGGACCGGATTGTCGGCGTGTTCGGCCAGGTTGACGGCAGCGATCGCCCACGGCTCCAGCGTTAGTGACATGGCGCGAGACGCTAGACGCGCCAGTGCGGAACCGGGTTGTGATCGCGGGGTTCCTGCCGTACCTTTTGACTCTCCACGTGGGTGATCTCACGTCACGCTCGTGGAATCTTCGCTCGGTTCGCCGAGCGGGGGGTCCTGTAGATCAGTTTGGAGTGATCGCCACCCTGTCAAGGTGGAGGCCGCGGGTTCAAATCCCGTCAGGACCGCCACACGGCCAGCCTCCGGGCTGGCCGTTTGTGGGGTCGGGTAGCTCAGTCGGCAGAGCGACCGCCTGAAAAGCGGTAGGTCCGGGGATCGACGCCCCGCCCGACCACCACCCACAGCGACCCGGCCTCGTGCCGGGTCGCCAGTGTTTTATCCTACTAGCGGAGTCGAAGGCGACGACGCCAGCGATCGCGCCGGGTGCGCTCCATGACGTAGGGCTGCTCGGAATGTCCAGGCAGGAACCGGCGGCCACTTGTCTTGCGCCAGACCTCGAGCTTGCCGAACGAATCGATGCGCTCGAAGTCGGGTTCGGCGTCGAGGAGCCGGGTCAGCTCGGCGATCGCGTAGATCGACACGTCGTCGATCAGAAGTAGCGCACCCTTTGCCAGGACCGAGTTGAGGTAGCAGAAATCGACGAAGACGGTCGGCCAGCCATGGCCGCCGTCGATCAGGGCGACGTCGTACCGAGCGTCTCCATCGGTGACGGTCGGCAACACGAGCTCAGACCGGCCGCTGTGGTACTCGAGCCGATCGACCGGGGCGCCCAGGTCGCTTCCGGCGTCTCGAATCCGCCGTTCGAGCTCATCGTCGTACGCGACCGAGACCACGCGGGCGGGGTCGAGATGGAGAAACGTCAGGGTTGAGTTCCCGGCGCCTGTTTCGATGATTCGGGCACCGCCGTCGGGGTGATCCCGCCGGATGTGCTCGGCGATCATCCTGAGGTGCTCCGGTTTGAACCCGCCCGTCCCCCCGGGTCGCGCCGCCATCCCAGGAGTGCAGCAATGGCAGACCAGCCAGGTAGTCGTCGAAGTCCATGCGCTCAGCCGAGGGCGCGGGCCGCGTGGAAGCCCTCGCTCATGGCGCCTTCGAGGTACCCGACACCAGTGCAATCGCCAATGACGACGGGGTCGAAGCCCGCGGCCCGGAACTGGTTGGGAACCCGTTCGTCAGCGACAAGCCCGATGGCGATCACCACGGAGTCGACCTCGATCGTCGAAGCGACGCCTTCGTCGCCATCACCGATCGTGTAGTGGACGACACCGGCACCGATCTCGTTGACAGTGGCTTCCGTGATGAGGTCTACGCCGTGGTCACGCAGGTCGGTGAGGACCCGCCAACGCCGCGGGTGCGCCATCTCTGTGGCGAGTACGTCGTTGTCGTCGAGCACGGTCACGCTTCGGCCCCGATCGACGAGGAACTCGGCGAGTTCGATCCCGACGAGTCCGCCACCGATGATCGCGACGCGTTTGCCGATCGGCATGTAGTACTCGGTGAGCTTGGCGAGCCGATCCGGGTCCTTGAGTAGGCCGAGCCAGCGACCGACCTTCGCGGCGACACGACCGACGAACGGCAGCTTCTTGAGGGCGGCGGACACGTCGCCGCTTCCGGTCAACATCGCGCGGAGGTCATCTCCGTCGACGACGAGATTCTGCGTGGCGCCAGGGATGTTCGATCGTTGCCGAGCCGCTCCGGTCGCCACGATGACGGCGTCCGGCGAGAGCGCTCTCACCGCGTCCGGCGTGGCCGGCGTCTCGAGCCGGACGTCGACCTCGAGCTCGCTCATCTGTCGCGTCAGCCACGTGAGCAGTCGGTGGTTGGGCTCATAGACGAGGGCAGCGAACCGCAGCGCCCCGCCGAGTTGGGCGCTCGCCTCGAACACCGTCACGTCGTGGCCCCGAAGCGCGGCCACGCGGGCGGCCTCCATTCCGGCTGGTCCGCCCCCGACGACGACCACGCGTTTGGACACCGCTGCCGTCGACCGCTCGACCTCGCTGAGCTCCAACTCATTGGCGAGTACGGGATTGACTGCGCATCGCACTCGCTCGTCGAAGAACGGACGGGCGACGCACGTGTAGCAGTTGATGCACGGCCGGATGTCGGCCTCTCGCCCCTCCACCAGCTTCTTGGCCGTCTCCGCGTCGGCGAGCATCTGGCGGCCCATCGCGATCAGGTCCGCTTTGCCGCAGGCGATCATGTCGTCGCCCACCTCGGGACGGATCCGCCCGACGCCGATGACGGGCACGTCGACAACCGTCTTGAGTCGGCCGCTGAGCGCGCTGTGCTTCGCCTCCGTGTGGGGCAGCGTTCCTTCGGTGAACGCGGACGCGTCGGTCATGTCGCCGTAAGCGCTCACGTGGATCGCATCCGCACCCGCTTCGACGGCGAGGCGAGCGGTCACCTCGGTGTCCTCGAACACGATTCCGTCGGGCGTTCGGTACTCGAGCGCGTCGAGACGGACCATGACCGGGAACTCGGCGCCGCACCGCTCCTTCACCTCGGTGATCACCTCGCAGAGGAACCGCGAACGGTTCTCCACGGACCCGCCGTACTCGTCGTCGCGCGTGTTGTACGCCTTGGAGAGGAAGCCGGAGAGAAGGTAGCCATGCGCACCGTGGATCTCCACGCCGTCGAATCCACCGTCTCGGGCCCGCACCGCGGCGCTTGCGAACTCGTCTGTCACCCGCGCGATGTCGTCGTGATCCATCGATCGGTAGGCGGGAGCCCGCCCGCCGCTCGCCTTGGCCATCTTCATCATCTCGTCGACTGTCAGATCGCTCGCCATCGTCATCGAGCCGCGGAACGCCGGCTCGGAGGGAACCAGCACGTCGCGACCCTCGATGGTGTCGACCCGAGAGATCTTTCCGTGGTGGACCAGCTGCAGGGCGATCTTTGCGCCGTGCGCATGCACTCGCGCGGTGAGCTCGCGGAACGGCGCAACGAATGCGTCGTCAGAGACGCCGAGCTGATGAATCGAATTCGCGCCCAGCGGATATGCGATCGCCGCGACCTCCGTGATGATCAGGCCGACCCCGCCGCGCGCCCGTTCCTCGTAATAGGCGGCAATGGCGTCGTTCGCCCTGCCGTCGCTGTCAACGATCTCGACGCCCATCGGGGCCATCACGATCCGGTTGCGCAGATCCATCGTGCCGATCGAGACCGGCGACAGCAGATGGCGATAGACGGGCGCAGGCGCGTTCATACGCCCGACCCTACGGCCGGGCCCGATCGCGTGACGAACCGTCAGCTGCGGATGACGCCGTCGGCAATCGCAGCGTCGGCCACAGCCGTCGCGACGGCCGGTGCGACCGAACGATCGAACACCGACGGCACCACGTAGTTCGGGTTCAGCTCCGTCTCCGAGACGCACTCGGCGATGGCCGCGGCGGCCCGCACCTTCATGTTCTCGGTGACGCTGTGGGCGTTGGCGTCGAGCGCCCCCCGGAAGATGCCGGGGAACGCGAGCACGTTGTTGATCTGGTTCGGGAAGTCCGAACGGCCGGTCGCCATGACCGCGGCCAGTCCATCGGCCTCCTCGGGCCGGATCTCCGGGTCCGGGTTCGCCATGGCGAAAACGATCGGGTCGGTGGCCATCTTGCGGACGTCGGAGGCGTTGATCAGGTTCGGCGCGCTCACGCCCATGAACACGTCGGCGCCTTCCAGCACCTCTTGGAGCGTGCCGGCCTTGCGGTCCTTGTTCGTGTTGTCGGCGAACCACTGCTTCGCATCGTTGAGGCGGTCACGCCCGGAGTACACGGAACCGATGCTGTCGACGCCGACGACTTCGCCGACACCCGCGTCGAGCAGGATCTTGCCGCAGGCCACGCCCGCCGCGCCCATGCCCGAGATGACGACGCTGATGTCGCCCATCTTCTTGTCCACCAGCTTCAGCGAGTTGTTGAGCGCGGCGAGCGCAACCACTGCGGTGCCGTGCTGATCGTCGTGGAAGACGGGAATGTCGAGCGCCGCCTTCAGTCGTTCCTCAATCTCGAAACACGCCGGCGCGGCGATGTCTTCGAGATTGATGCCACCGAACGTCGGGGCGATGCGGATCACCGTGTCGATGATCTCCTCGGTGTCCTGCGTGTCGAGACAGATCGGGAAACCGTCGACACCGGCGAACTCCTTGAAGAGCAACGCCTTGCCTTCCATAACCGGCATGGCCGCCTTGGGGCCGATGTTGCCGAGCCCGAGCACCGCGCTGCCATCACTCACGATGGCCACGGTGTTCTTACGGATCGTGTAGCGGTGCGCCAGCGACTCGTCCTCGTGGATGCTCATGCACACGCGGGCGACACCCGGTGTGTACGCCATCGCGAGATCGTCGGCGTCGCCGACCGAACACAGCGGCAGCACCTCGATCTTGCCGCCCTCGTGGAGCTTGTAGGTGCGGTCGTACCACTCGATGACCGTCACCCCGTCGAGCGCATCGACCGCGGCCGCCACAGCCTCGGCATGCTCCTCGGAGCGGCAGTGGACGTCGATCGCCCGCACGACCGTCGGGCCCTTCGCTTCGAACCCTGGAATGGCGGCGATGTTGCCGCCCGCTTCGCCGATGGCGGCAGCGAATCGCCCGAGCGTACCCGGCACGTTGTCGAGCGAGATCTTGAGGGTGATCGAATACGCGGCGGTCGGGGCGTTCTGCACGGGGCAAACGCTATCGGTGGTGGCGGAATTTCCCGAAACGGGTTCTACCGAGAATGGACAGGGGTCTGACGCCTGTCCATTCTCAGTCGCCGTAGCTGAAGCCGAGGTCCATCGCGGTGACGAGGGCGGTGAAGGGGACTCCGGCTTCGGCGGCCATGGCCTCACAGGTGCCGCCCCGGTCCACGATGGAAATGATGAGGATCGGGTCCGCGCCGAGTTCTCGAACCGCCTCGACGGCCTCGAGCGGACTGACGCCGCGAGTGACCGTGTCCTCGGTGATGACCACCTTGTCGCCCTCCAGCAGCGCGCCCGCAAGGCGACCAGTGACGCCATGGCCCTTCGCCTCCTTGCGGATGGAGAAGGAGCGCAGGTCTCGACCGCGGGTCGCTGCGACGGCGGCGATGCCGTAGGCCACTGGATCGGCCCCCATGGTCAGGCCGCCGATCGCCGTCGCATCGTCGGGGATCACGTCGAGCGCCGCGTCGGCGACGGCGATGATGCCGTCGGGGCGGCACGCCGTCTGCTTCGAATCGATGAACCAGCGGCTCTTCTTGCCGGACTTGAGCGTGAAGTCGCCTTCGCGGACGGAGTGCTTCAGGAGGTGAGCGACGAGTGCTTCGAATGCCATGAGGCCGACCATAGCCGGGGCGTCGACCGGCGTTCCCGGAGATCTCAGCAAATGAAACGACGCGGTTTTTGACCTATGCCGTCCGAAAGATTTATAGATAAGCAGCTGCAGCGAATCAGCGATAACATCTTGCCAAGACAGGCGACAAACCTGGAAACCACTCCGAGACGGACGAGAAGGACTCCCGATGGCACCCCGCAAAGAGATGACCGATGAGCACAAGGCTGCGTTGGCGGAAGGGCGGGCACAAGGCCGAGCCGTTCGTGGATACCTCGAGGCGCTCGAGGCCCACAAACCAAAGCGCGGCCGCAAGCGCACCCCAGAGTCCATGCGGGCCCAGCTGGCGGCGATCGATTCCACCATCGACGCCGCAGACCCGATGAGTCGCCTACAAATGGTGCAGGAGCGACTCGACCTGGCGTCGGCGATCGCTGCGTCCGAGACAACGGTCGACTTGTCCGCCCTCGAGGACGGCTTTGTCGAGGCGTCGAGCGCCTACGGCTCCCGCAAGGGCATCTCCTATGCGGCGTGGCGTGAGGTCGGGGTGCCGGCCGCGATTCTCAAGCGAGCGGGCATCAGCCGAGGCGCCTGAGTCTCAGAGACGAACCTCCGAAGCGGCCACAGCTGCCTCGGGGTGTTGCGCGACGATCTTGTCGACGCGCGCCACGATTCGGTTCACCTGATCGATTGCGGTTCCCGTGAACGATGCCGGGTCCGCGAGCAGCGCTTCGATCGCCGATCGGTCGAGCGGAAGTCGGTCGTCGTCCGCCAACCGGTCCACGAGTGACGCGGCGCCCGTGGTCTCCCGACGATCGAGGGCCGCGGACACGGCGTGCTCCTTGACCAACTCGTGCGCCTCTTCACGACCGAGACCGGCGTCGACAGCCGCTGTCAGAACGCGAGTGGTGGCGAGGAACGGGAGATCCCGCGCCAGTTCCGCTTCGATCACAGCAGGGAAAACGCCGAGCTCCTCGAAGACCACGAGCGCCGTCTGGAGCAAGCCGTCGGTCGCGAGGAACGCATCGGGCAGCATGATGCGGCGAACGGCCGAACAGCTGACGTCGCCTTCGTTCCACTGCCGCCCCGCCAGGCTGGCGGCCATCGTGAGGTGCCCGTCGAGGATCGTGCGTAGTGCGCCCACCCGTTCGGCGCTGCGGGCGTTCATTTTGTGCGGCATAGCGGTGGAGCCGACCTGACCGGGCCGGAACCCTTCGGTCGCGAGCTCTTGACCCGCCATCAGCCGCAGCGTGGTGGTGGCGCTGGCCGGCGCCGAGACCGCCTGAACCAACGCGGAGACGACATCCAGATCGAGTGAACGGGGATAGACCTGTCCGACGCTGTCGACGACTCGGGCAAACCCCAGATGGTCGGCGACCACCTGCTCGAGCCGGTCAACCTTGGCCGGATCGCCGAGGAGGTCCAGCTGATCGAGGCGAGTGCCCACCGGCCCCTTGATGCCACGGAGCGGATAGCGGCCGAGCAGCCCCTCGACCCGTTCGAGCCCGATCATCAGCTCCTCGGCAACATCGGCGAACCGCTTGCCGAGGGTGGTTGCCTGGGCGGAAACGTTGTGGGTGCGCGCGACCATGACCCGATCGACGTGGGTTGCGGCCAGTCCGCCCACCCGGGCAAGGACGGCGACCATACGGTCTCGGACCAGCTCGAGCGCCTCACGCACCTGGAGCTGCTCGACGTTCTCCGTGAGATCGCGCGACGTCATGCCACGATGGATGTGCTCGTGCCCGGCGAGAGCACAGAACTCTTCGATGCGCGCCTTCACGTCATGACGCGTCACGGCTTCGCGCTCCGCGATGGAAGCAAGATCGACCTGATCAACCACCCGCTCGTAGTCGTCCACGACACCGGCCGGCACGTCGACACCCAGTTGCGCCTGCGCTCGCAGCACTGCAAGCCAGAGGCGGCGCTCCTGCACGATCTTGCGCTCGGGCGACCAGATTTCGTTCATCGCGGCGCTCGCGTAGCGTTCAGAGAGGAGGTTGGGCATGGCGTCGCTCACGAGTTGACCCTTTCACTGCTCATTCGACTCATCAAGAACCGATGGTCGGCTGCCGACGGGAGAGGTTGGATCGGAGGATTCGAGATCGTGAGTGTCGAGACCAGCGGCCTGTGCCTGTCCCATACGTTCGAGACCGCGCAGGAGATCTGCCGTCGCTGCGGCGGTGAGTTCTGTGAGATGTGCTTGCTATTCCCCTTCGGGAACGCCAAGCCGCTCTGCAAGCAATGCGCGATGGCCGCCGGCGGGGCCCGCAACCACGCAAGCCGCGCCGAGATGCCCATACGGGACGTGAAGCGCATGGTGAAGGCGTTCAAGGACCGGCGCAACGGCATCCCCATGGCCCCGACCCCGGAGGCGCCCAAGGTGGTCAATCCGATTCTACACGATCCACTCGCGCCCACGCCCGAGGATCTCGAACGCATCCCCGCTCCTGTGCCCGACGACGGGGCCGGGGTGGCAGCCGACCTCGCGGACGTGTTCAACGCAACGCCGCCTCCGCCACCGTCACCGTCGGTCGACGGCGTCGCTCCGCCCATCGACTGGAACCAACCCTTCGGTTGAACGCCTTCGGCGTTCATTGAACCCGACTCACGCAGCTCGGTCGAGGAATTGCTCGCGGCCGGGACCGACTCCGACCAACCGAATCGGGATGCCAACCTGGTCCTCGAGGAACGCGATGTAGTTCGCGGCGTTCGCGGGGAGGTCGTTCGGGTTGGTGATCTTCGAGATGTCGGTCTGCCAGCCGGGTAGCTCCTCGTAGATCGGCGTGGCGGCGTGCAGCTCGGTCTGGTGGTACGGCATCTGCTCATGACGTGTTCCGTCCACGTCGTAAGCGACGCAGACCTTCAGCGACTCGAGGGCGTCGAGCACATCGAGCTTCGTCAACGCGATCTCGGAGAGCGAGTTGACCCGCACGGCCTGACGCATCATGACGGCGTCGAACCAGCCGGGCCGTCGCCGCCGGCCCGTGTTGGTGCCGTACTCGTGTCCCACGTCGACGAGGTGGTCGCCGATGTCGTCGAACAGCTCGGTCGGGAACGGACCGCTACCCACGCGGGTGATGTAGGCCTTCGCGATGCCGATGATTCGGCCGATGTCGCGGGGCCCCACGCCCGCACCGGTACAGGCGCCGCCGGCGACCGGGTTGGACGAGGTGACGAACGGGTACGTGCCGTGGTCGAGATCGAGGAACGTGGCCTGGGCACCCTCGAGGAGCACGCCCTGGCCGGTCTCGAGCGCGTTGTGCACGAGGGCGATCGCGTCGTCGATGTGGGGCAGGATCCGCGGTGCGCACTCGTCGAGGTACTGCGCGGCGATCTCATCGGCGTCGACCGGTAGGCGGTTGAACACCTTGGTGAGCACCTGGTTGGTGTGGCCGAGCACGACATCGAGCTTCTTGCGGAAGATCTTGGCGTCCTGGAGGTCCTGCACCCTCAGGCCAAGCCGCATCGCCTTGTCGGCGTAGGCCGGGCCGATTCCGCGCTTGGTGGTGCCGAGCTTGCCGTCACCGAGGTGGCGCTCATGCAGGGCATCGAGCTCCTGGTGGTACGGCATGATGAGGTGGGCGTTGCCGGACACCTTGAGGCTGCTGCAGTCCACGCCTTTGGCTTCGAGCGTGTCCATCTCGGCAAGCAGCACACGAGGGTCGACGACGACACCGTTGCCGATCACTGGCGTGATGTGGTCATACAGGATTCCACTCGGTACGAGCTGGAGGGCGAATGTCTCGCCGTCGACCACCAGGGTGTGCCCGGCGTTGTGGCCGCCCTGGTAGCGGACGACCATCTCCATCTCTTTGGCAACGAGGTCGGTGAACTTCCCCTTACCTTCGTCACCCCACTGAGTACCGACGACAACGGTCGCGGGCACGGCGCTCTCCTCTCGAGGAATTGCGTTACCGGACGAGGCTATCGGCAACGCATTGGCCTTGCTTCGAGTTCGGCGGCCAGGAGGCGAGCCAAAGACAAAGAACGAGGCCCGGAGGCCTCGTTCTTGTTGTCCAGGGTGCGTTGAACATCTCGCCGGTTGACGGGGCCGACGAGGGGTTGTCTCAGCCCGTGAAAGTCCGAGGGTTCGGCTCAGGGTCCGGGGGCGGCATCGGCGGCGGCGGCGGCGGAAGGATGATCGTGGTGCTCGTCGTACTGGTGGTGGACGTCGTCGAGGTCGTCGTCGTGGTCGGCGGTGGCGGGTCGACGACGCTGAACGCGATGCACACCGCGGTGACCGAGTTCGTACCCATCGGCGTGGACTCCGCGGCGTGTCGAACGGTGAAGTGGCTGACTCCCCCGTCGCTCACGAACGTGCCGAGCGCATCGACGGCCCCGGCCGACTCGACACCGTCGGCGAGATTCGACGTGGGGCCGAGCACCGTGTGATCGGTGATGTCGAGGAGCCATTGCTCGTGGTCCTGATGGCTGGCCGACCGCCCGCGTAGGCATCGTACGAACTGGCCTGCACAGACCACTCACCGGGCTCGAGCGGATCGCTCAGCGTGAAGCCGTAGGTGTCGTGCCCGGGCCAGGACCACACCGCGACGTCGAGCGCGACGACGACATCGCCGGCGCACCCGCTCGTCGAGGCCCCCGCCTGCGTTGGTGCACCGAACAGCAGACCAAAGACGAGCAAGGCGGCGCCGGACAGCAGTTTCCATAGCTGTCGTGACGTCACATTGCTCTCCCGTACTCCTGCTGTGGGCGGTAGTCGTCATGCCGCCCACGGAGGGTGATACCCCGGGTGCTCCGGGCGCCCGATCCCGGCGATCAGTGCAGGGTGAGTTCCTGGTTGTCCATAGGCCCATCCACAGCGACGCTCACGGTGTCGCCCTCGACGTATCGGCCCTCCAGCAGCGCAATCGCCAACGGATCGCCGATCGAGCGCTGGATGAGCCGCTTCAGGGGCCGAGCGCCGAAGGCCGGGTCGAAGCCGGTGGCCGCCATGAACAGCTTTGCCTCGTCGGTCACGTCGAGACCCAGCCGGCGCTCGGCGAGGCGGCCGGCGAGCGCGGCGAGCTGGATGTCGACGATGTGGACGAGGTCCGCTTCGGTGAGCGAACGGAATCGGACGATGTCATCGATGCGGTTCACGAACTCGGGTCGGAAGAAGTCCTGCGGTTCGCCTGGCAGATTCGACGTCATGATCAGGACCACGTTCGAGAAGTCGACCGTGCGGCCCTGGCCGTCAGTGAGCCGACCGTCGTCCAGAAGCTGCAGCAGCACGTTGAAAACGTCGCCGTGGGCCTTCTCCACCTCGTCGAGCAGAACCACCGAGTACGGCCGACGGCGGACGACTTCGGTGAGCTGCCCGCCTTCGTCGTAGCCGACGTAGCCGGGAGGCGCCCCGATCAGGCGACTGACGCTGTGCTTCTCCATGTATTCCGACATGTCGATGCGGACCATCGCCCGCTCGTCGTCGAACAGGAACTGGGCGAGGCTGCGGGCGAGCTCGGTCTTGCCGACGCCCGTGGGTCCGAGGAAGAGGAAGCTGCCGATCGGACGATGCGGGTCGCTAAGACCTGCCCGGCTCCGACGAATCGCGTTGGCGACCACCGAAACGGCGGCGTCCTGCCCGACAACACGCTCGTGGAGGTGGTCTTCGAGGCGTACGAGCTTCTGCACCTCGCCTTCCATCAGGCGGGATACAGGCACGCCCGTCCACCGGCTGACCACTTCGGCGATGTCCTCCTCGTCGACCTCTTCTTTGAGCATCGAGGTCTCTGCTTGGATCTTGTCCAGCTCCTCGCGGGCGGTGTCGAAACGTCGCTCGAGCTCCGGAATGCGGCCGTAGCGGAGCTCGGCGGCCTTCTCGAGGTCGGTCTCGCGCTCCACCTCACCGCGCACGATGTCGAGCTCTTCGTTGAGATCGCGCAGGTCGCTGATCGCATCCTTCTCGGCCTGCCAGGTGGCGGTGAGGCCGCTCAGCTCCTCCGTGAGATCCGCGAGTTCGCGGTCCAGATCCTCGAGCCGCTCGGCGGACGCCGTGTCGGTCTCCTTGGCCAGTGCGACCCGCTCGATCTCGAGCTGACGAGTGCGACGTTCGACGACGTCGATCTCCGTGGGAACCGAATCGATCTCGATCCGGAGCGACGCGCCGGCCTCGTCGATCAGGTCAATCGCCTTGTCCGGTAGGAATCGACCGGTCAGGTAGCGGTCGCTGAGCAAGGCAGCGGCCACCAGCGCAGAATCCTGGATCCGCACGCCGTGGTGCACTTCGTAGCGCTCCTTCAAGCCGCGCAAGATCGCGATCGCGGCCTCGACGGACGGCGGCTCCACGAGCACCTGCTGGAACCGACGCTCGAGAGCCGGATCCTTCTCCACGTATTTGCGATATTCGTCGAGCGTGGTGGCGCCGACCATGCGGAGCCGACCGCGAGCCAGCATCGGCTTGAGCATGTTGCCGGCGTCCATGGCGCCGTCGGCCCCGCCGCCGGCACCGACAACGGCGTGCATCTCGTCGACAAAGGTGACGATCTCGCCGTCGGCGTCCTCGATCTCCTTGAGCACGGACTGGAGACGCTCTTCGAACTCACCGCGGGACTTGGCGCCGGCGACCATCGAGGAGATGTCGAGGCTGATGAGCTTCTTGTTCTTCAGCGAGTCCGGGACGTCGCCCTCGACGATTCTGGCGGCGAGGCCTTCGACGATCGCCGTCTTGCCCACGCCCGGCTCGCCGATGAGGACCGGGTTGTTCTTGGTGCGGCGCGACAGGACTCGGATCACCCGTCGGATCTCCTCGTCGCGGCCGATCACGGGATCGAGTTCGCCCATCGCCGCGGCCTCGGTGAGGTCGCGACCGAACCGTTCGAGGGCCTGGTATTGGTTCTCCGGCGTCTGGCTCGTGACGCGGTGGGACCCGCGCACATCACGAAGCGCGGCAAGCAACGTCTCTCGCTCGACCCCGATGGAGTTGGCGAGGGCGAGGAGCAGGTGCTCGGTCGAGAGGTACTCGTCGGCAAGGTCCTCGCGGACCTGATCCGCCTCGTCCATGACCTCGCGCAACTCCTTGGAGAGCTGCGGGTCGGACCCGTAGGCGTTGGAGAGCTTGTCGAGAGCGTCGGCTGCGTTGTTGCGAGCGGCGGGAACGTCGACGCCAACCTTGTGGAGCATCGGCAGGACGATGCCCTCTTCCTGGCCGAGCAGCGCGGTGAGCATGTGGGCCGGCACGACCTCGGGATGAGAGGCCGCGCGGGCGGCCTCGGTGGCCGCCGAGAACGCCTCGGTGGTCTTGAGCGTCCAACGGTTCGGATCGAGCGCCATTTGGGGGAACCTCCAGTCGACAAGCGTAGCGCAGGATATCTGCGAAGCGCAGAAAACCTGAGTGTAATACACTCAACTTTGGCGACCTCGGTTGTATTCCCGAATCCGGAGATCCCCACCCGGCAGCGCCGCCGACCACGAGTGTGCCGGCTTCGATCTCATCAGCCAGTCGGTTTGCCCTCGATGATGTCCTCGAGCGTGGTCTCGACCACCTCGGTGCCGGCTGGGATGGTCAGCAGCGGTTCGGTCGGGTTTGCGCCGATCACGTCGCCGCCCGACACCTCTGGTTGGAAGGTGCCGTCGTGGACGAACGACGACGTCCGGAACGAGATGGCAGCGAGATCGTCGCCCAACTCATCGGCCGGGATGATGAAGGTGATCGCCGAGCCGGAGATCGCGACCCGAGCGGCGGTGGGCACCTGGCTGAGCGTCGCCGCATCAGTCCTCGTCACCCAGGCACGACCTGCGGTCGCGTCGGTACGGAGCTCCCACCAGTTATCCGTACCGATGAAGTAGTCCCAGTCGAACGGCTCGTTGGCGACCCAGTCGTTGGAGGGATCCCCGTCGGTGTCGGCGACGAAGGCGTAGACGAGTTGATCGGCGCTGCCATCGGTCAGCGCAGTGATCGGCTCGGCGAGCTGCATCGTGGCGAACAGCACCTCGCCCTCCGGCACAGGCAAGGGCGAGTCGGCACACGCCGTCGTCATCGGCCCCACTGTCGCACCGCACTCGAAGACGGTGTTCCGAACGAGTTCGTTGTGGGCATCACCGCGCAGCCGAATCACGCGCGGATAGAGCCGGATCTGATCCACGAAGCCCGACATCCGTCCCGCCGCGTACATCCGGGCGCTGAAGATGTAGTCCAGAACCGGATCTCCGAAGTAGACGGAATCCGCCACGTCGCTCGGCCGCACACCGGCTCGCAGCATCTGGATGACGGCCCACTGGTCTTCCGGGTGCGTCTTGTCGAACTCGTCCTCAAGGGCAGTGAGAGCCTCGAGATCGTCGTCGATGATCTCGTCTTCGATGTCGTGGATCAGGTCCTCCGCCTCAACCTCCGTGAGGTCGTCGGTGAGGAGCTCATCGAGAAGCTCCTCCGATTCGTCACCGTCGATCAGCGCGAACGACAGCCCGACGGTCGCCCCGGCACAGGGAAGGCCAGCCAGCCGAGTGCGGCGTTGTCCTGGCGGCGCTCGGGTACCAGCCAAGACCGAGGAACATCGCCTCGGCGACGACGCCGAGCAGGATCGCTATCAGCAGGCCCGTGCCTCGGTACAGGTCGTCGACTGCATCGAACTGGTAGTCGAGCGCGTACTCGCCGGGCCCGGCGTAGGCGAGGGCGAGCCCACCCAGGGCGAGGATCGCGATGAGGCACTCCCAGCGGGGGAACCCCAGCCATGGGCCCGTGCGCCCGTGCATCGTGACGTTGGTGCCGATGGCGATCGCCAGGAGCAGCGCGGCACCCACCGGCGTGAAGAGACCGAGGCCCAACAGGACCGCGGCGCCGCCCTCGGTGAACAGGGTGAGCGGTCGCGCCCACCGGCCGTTGTCGCCCATCTCCCGAATGACGGGTTCGCCGCATTCGTCCACCCGGACAGAGCGGTAGGCGTGGTCGATCAGGGCGCCCGCGATGATCAAGCGGAAGCCGAGAAGGAGAAGGCTCTCAGGACCGGAGAATTCCATACGACAGAGAGTCTCGCGCTGCCGTCAACGAAACGTCACCGATGGTTCAGCTACGGCGCTCTCGTTTGTACAGCGTGACGCTCGTGCGAGGGACCGGCACGAGGTCTCGGCGGTACTGCCGGTGGACCTGGTCGACCGCTTCGCTTGTCTGCTGTTCAGTCTGGGCGACATGGGCTTCGAGCTCTGCCACCCTCTGCTCCAGCTCGAGCACGCGCTTCACGCCGGCGAGGTTGAGGCCGTCGTTGGTCAAGTCCTGGATGCGCTGCAGCAGGGCGATGTCGGCGTCGCTGTAGCGACGGCTGTTGCCCCCGGTGCGCGCCGGATCCACGAGCCCCTTGCGTTCGTAGATTCGCAAGGTCTGGGGGTGCACGCCGGCCAGCTCCGCGGCAACGGAGATCACGTAGACGGCTCGATGGAAACGGTCGGGTTCCATGGTCAGACTCCCAAGTGGGCACGGGGCGACTCGTGCGTGGCTTGCGCCAACGCCTCGACGGCGGCCCGCTGTTCGGCGGTCAGATTGGAGGGCACGGCGACGACGACGGTGGCGAGCACGTCGCCTCCGCCACCCTTGCCGCGAAGCCGGAACGTCTTGCCGGTGGACGTCCCCGGCGGGATCTTGATCGTGACAGGTTCACCCTCGAGCGTGGGCACCTTCACCTTCGCTCCGAGAGCCGCCTCGCTGAACGTGATCGGCACGTCGATGGTGAGGTCCTTGCCGTTGCGACCGAAAAGCGGATGATCGGCGACATTGATGCGGACGAACAGATCGCCGGGAGGACCGCCGAGGCGTCCGGGGCCACCGCGGCCGTTGAGCCGGATCTTCTGACCGGTCTTCACGCCCGCGGGAATGCGGACCTTCACGTCGCGTGGCCGCACCTCGACACCGATGCCACCGCAACTACGGCAGGGGTCGGTGATGATCGAGCCCCGTCCGCTGCACGCCGCACATGGCCGACTGAAGCTGAACAGTCCCTGGTTCTCGTCCTGGACTCCCTTGCCGTGGCAGACACCGCACGGCTCGGGGGTCGAACCGGGCTTCGAGCCGCCACCCGAGCAGGTCGAACACGTCGCCTCGCTGGTGAGGGTGATGGTGGTCTCGAGACCGGTGACCGCGTCGTCGAAATCGAGCG
Organism: Acidimicrobiales bacterium; assembly: GCA_029246685.1. Lineage (GTDB taxonomy): Bacteria > Actinomycetota > Acidimicrobiia > Acidimicrobiales > Aldehydirespiratoraceae > JAJRXC01. The sequence goes on from JAQWMR010000016.1 coordinate 864,340, forward strand.
TCAGCTCTGCCTCGAGATCGGATCCCGGCTGGCCTCGGGTCTGTTCCTGCGGGCCACCACGGCCGCCGCGTCCGCCACGACCGAACAGGCCACCGAGCAGGTCGCCGATGTCGTCGAAGCCGACGTTGAAGCCGCCCGGGCCGGGCCCGCCGCCGAAGCCGCCGGCCATCGGGCCCATGCGGCGCACCTCGTCGTAGCTCTTGCGCTTCTCCTCGTCGCCGATCACGTCGTACGCGGAGGAGATCTCCTTGAAGCGCTCCTCGGCCTTTTCGTCGCCCGGGTTCGCGTCGGGGTGAAAGTCGCGGGCGAGCTTGCGATACGCCTTGGTGATGTCCTTGGCCGAAGCCTTGTCGGAGACGCCGAGCGCCTTGTAGTAGTCCTTCTCGAACCATTCCTTCTGCGGTTCAGTTGACACTGGTCACCTCCTCTCGACTAGCCCTTCACCTTCACCATCGCGGCTCGGAGCACTCGCCCGTTCCAGGCATAGCCCGTGCGCAGGACCTGCGCGACGGTTGCGACCTCCTGGCCTTCGTCGCCCGGCTCGGTCATGGCCGCTTCGTGGCGATTTGGGTCGAACGGCTCGTCCTCGTCGCTGATCACCTCGAGCCCCGAGTTCTGCAGAATGCCTTGCAACTGGGCACTGATCGGCTCGACGCCCTCAACGCCCTGCTGGGCTGCGGCGTCGCACGCATCGAGAACCGGCAGGAGCGCCTCCGCGACCCGGGACCCGGCATGGGCCGCGAACTCGGCGTTGCGCTTCTCGGTCTGCTTGCGGAAGTTCGCGAAGTCGGCGCTCACCCGCTGGAGGTCACCGAAATGCTGATCCCGCTCGCCCGTCACGGTCTCGAGCGCTGCCATCAAGTCCTCGATGCTGACTTCGGCATTCGCCGGATCCGCGGCAGCGGGGTCGCCCCCCGTCTCTGCCGAGTCATCCGATTCGGCAAAGACGTTCGAGGACTCCGCAGGAGTCTCGGTGTGATCCGTCACGACGCCTCTTCGGCGTCGTCTTCGATGATCTCCGCATCGACGACTTCATCGTCGTTCGGGGTGCTCGCCTCGGCATCGGCTGCCTGTTCTTCGGCTGCAGCAGCCTCGTAGAGGCGCTGGCCGAACTCCTGGCTGGCTGACATGAGGCCCTCCGTGGCGTCCTTGATCGCCTCGAGGTCGGTGCCTTCGAGCGCCGTCTTCACCTCTTCGAGCTTCGCCTCGATGGTGGACTTCTCATCCTCGTTGACGTTGTCGGCCTGGTCCTTGAGCAGCTTCTCGGTCTGGTAGACGAGCGCGTCGGCGGTGTTGCGGATCTCCGCTTCCTCCTTGCGCTTGCGGTCTTCCTCGGCGTGCGCCTCGGCGTCCTTCACCATCTGGTCGATGACGTCGTCCGACAGGGAGCTCTGACCGGTGATGGTCATGGACTGCTCCTTGTTGGTCGCCGTGTCCTTGGCGCTCACGTGAACGATGCCGTTGGCGTCGATGTCGAACACGACCTCGATCTGGGGCACACCGCGCGGTGCGGGCGGTAGGTCGACGAGCTGGAACTTGCCGAGCGTCTTGTTGTACTGCGCCATCTCGCGCTCGCCCTGGATCACGTGGATCTCCACCGAGGGCTGGTTGTCCTCGGCTGTGGTGAACGTCTCGCTCTTGCGAGTGGGGATGGTGGTGTTGCGCTCGATCAGGGTGGTCATGACGCCGCCCTTGGTCTCGATGCCGAGGGAGAGCGGAGTGACGTCGAGCAGGAGCACGTCGGTGACCTCGCCCTTGAGCACGCCGGCCTGGACCGACGCACCGATGGCGACGACCTCGTCCGGGTTCACCGTCTTGTTCGGCTCCTTGCCGGCGATCTCCTGCACGAGGTCGGCGACGGCCGGCATGCGGGTGGAGCCACCCACGAGCACGACGTGGTCGATCTCGCCCTTGCTGAACCCGGCGTCCTTCAGCGCTTGCTCGAACGGCTTCTTGCAACGAGCGAGCAGGTCGGTGGTGAGCTCCTGGAACTTGGCCCGGCTCAGCTCGTAGTCGAGGTGCAGCGGACCGGCATCGGTGGCCGTGATGAACGGCAGGTTCACCTGCGTGGACTGCGTCTGGCTCAGCTCGATCTTGGCCTTCTCCGCAGCCTCCTTGAGGCGCTGGGCGGCCATGGCGTCGTTGCGCAGATCCACGCCGTGGTCGTTCTTGAACGACTCGGCGAGCCAGTCGATGACGGCGTCGTCCCAGTCGTCGCCGCCGAGCTTGGTGTCACCGGCGGTGGACTTCACTTCGAAGACGCCGTCGCCGAGTTCGAGCACGGACACATCGAAGGTGCCGCCGCCGAGGTCGAAGACGAGGATCGTCTGATCCTCGTCTTCCTTGTCGAGGCCGTAGGCGAGCGCCGCGGCCGTGGGCTCGTTGATGATGCGCAGTACTTCGAGGCCGGCAATCTGTCCGGCTTCCTGCGTGGCGGTGCGCTGGGCGTCGTCGAAGTAGGCGGGCACGGTGATGACGGCCTGGGTGACGGTGTCGCCCAGGTACTCCTCGGCATCGCGCTTGAGCTTCATCAGCGTGCGGGCCGAGATCTCCTGCGCGGTGTAGGCCTTGCCGTCGATGTCGACACTCCAGCTGGTGCCGACGTGGCGCTTCACGGAGCGGATCGTGCGCTCGGGGTTGGTGATCGCCTGACGCTTGGCGACCTCTCCGACGAGGACCTCGCCGTCCTTGGCGAAAGCGACCACGGACGGAGTCGTGCGCGACCCCTCGGCGTTGGGGATCACGACGGGGTCACCGCCCTCCAGGACGGAGACGACGGAGTTGGTGGTGCCGAGATCGATACCGACGGCCTTAGGCATAGGAGAGGCTCTTTCTTTCTGCGGACGGCGCCGCAGATGCGGCAGCCGTTGGGGATGTGGGGGAACCTGTACGAATTCGTACGGGTGTCAGAACCGGACGATACCGGGGGAAATTCCCATCGACACCGAAAACTTGAGTGTGAGTGTATCAACTTTGATTGCGGACGTCTGGGCGGTGGTCGCCGACGAACTCAGCAGCCGAGTTGGTCGGCGAGGATCGCGTGGATGTCCATCACCGGATCGAGCAGGTGGACACCCGCCTCGCCTGTCTCACGGCGGACCAGCACCCGAATACCGACATCCCCGCAGCGACTGTGGGTGTCGCTCGTCAGCCGCGGCGTGGTGGAGCCGAAAACCTCGATGCCGCCGACGTGGCGGATCAGCATCGTGTCGGCGAACCACACGGGCTCACCGGGGTCGACCTTGGTGACGGCCACCTCTAGCTCGCCGACCGCGACAACCGATCCTGTCGCTTCGACGATCTGCTCCGGCAACGTATCGAAGCATTCCAGCTGACAGAACATCATCACCGGCTGCCATGCTGCCGCGACGTCGTGCGCCCCGGCAGCCTCGAGGATCGTCGCGATCTGGGCCGGGTTCAGCTGCGCTGCCGGACGGGTGGCGGTCTGAGTCGGGCGCCAGACCGCCTCATCGAGCGTCGGCACGCTCAGGAGCATCGCCTCGGCTGTGTCCCGGTCGATGCCGGCGGCGAACCGGTACTCGAGCCGGTCGTTCGGGACTCGCACCGTCGCGACCAAGCCGTCAGCGGACTCGTCCCACGTGATCGTCCGGTCGTAGGACTCTGCCGGCAGGCGGTCCGGCCGACGGTTGAATCGCAGGACCTCGAGGACGACACCGCGGTCATCGCACAGAAGCTGGCGTTCCGAGTGCAGCTCATCGGGGCCCGACACCGGGCCGAGACGACGGGCCGTGCCCTGACCGACGTGCCGCGGTAGCTGCGAGCCATAGCTGTGGAACGCGGGCAGGAGCTGCGCCGCCGAGAACCAACCGGTCTGCCGCTCTGCCGTCACCGAGAAGACGTCGGTCAGCACGGCGAACGGCGTCTCGGCGATCAGGAGGCGCTCCGGGCCACCGTCCTGCGGTCGAACCGACGATGCGAATGCCGAGAGAAGCGACACGCCGCTTCCCCACTGCCCGGACCCGAACGCGGAGGATCCGAAGTTGAAGCCTTCGAACTTCGGACGGTCGGGCTCGCGGAACTCACTCTCGATCGACGCGGCACGTGCGATGAGCGAACCGTCCGCCGCCTGCATCTCCCATCCGCCGAGACCATCGGAACGCCGCGCTGTCACGCACACCGGGGGGTCGCCCGCCGCCACGAGCACCGGCGTACACGTGGCGACATCCAGCAGATCGACGATCTCCATCGGCTCCGGCGGGAGGTCACGGATCCCGTCGAAGCGGCCCCGAACCCACTCATCGAGTCCGTTCGACGGGCATACCGGCAAGGTCGCTCGATCGGCGACAAGTGGCGAGATTGTGCCTGGCACAGCGACCGGGTCGAGCCACGCCATACCCGGCGGAGGGCCACCGAGATCCAGCGGCGATCCAGGCGGAGGGCTGAACTCAGGCTCGTCGGGAATCTCGATTGACGTCGGGGAGGTGTGCTCGGCCTCGTCGTCTGGCAGGGCCGACGGCTCAGGCGAAACGGAATCGCTGCAGGACCCCGCTACGAGAGCGAGGAACACGACCGGAACTGCCGAGCGCATCGCGAGAGTCTCGCAAGACGCGAACGACGGCAGTGCGTCAGGACGACGGGCTTGCGCCGAGGCCCTGACCCCGCTCGACGCCGCGGTGCAGCGCCTTCGCCACGACCTTCAGTGGCGCGAAGTTCGACATCACCTGGGCCGGCCGCGACGCCTTGCCGTAGACGATGCGGCGCTTGTTCTTGCGCACGCCCTCGATCACCTTCTTGGCGATGTCGTTGGGCGGCGTCACGAGGAGATCCTTTGCGTCGTCCTCTGCCGTCGTGCCCTTGACGATGTTGGTGTCGATGCCCCCGGGGTGCACGAGATGAACCTGTATGTGGGACTTCACCATCTCCGCCATCAGCACTTGGGTATAGCCCCGCACCGCGAATTTCGTCGCGCAGTAGTCGGCGTTGCCGGGCGCACCGATCATGCCGAAGATGCTCGAGACGTTCACGAGAGCAGCCTCGTCAACCGCTTCGAGTTGGGGCATGAAGGCGAGGGTGCCGTGGACGACGCCGTAGTAGTTCACGGCGAAGACCCGCTCGTGGTCCTTCACGGGCATCTCCGCGCCCGGGACCATCCCGCCCGCGATGCCTGCGTTGTTGATGACGATGTGTGCGTTGCCAAGCGCGCCTCGGGAAGCGTCGGCGTACTCGTTCATCGCCTCTTCGTCGGCAACGTCGACTGCTAGTGCGAACACCCGGTCCTCACCGTGGCGCTGCAGGGTCTCGACCGTCTCCTCCAAGCCGACGGCGTCGATGTCGCACAGCGAGAGCTTCGCTCCGACCTTCTCGAACTCCTGGGCGTAGGCCCGGCCCATGCCGGAGCCCGCTCCGGTGATGACAACAATCTTGTCGGTGAAGTTCTTCATGGACGGCGACGCTACCGTCGAAGCCATGTACGACCTGATTCTGGTGCGCCACGGGCGCAGCGAATGGAACGAACTCAACCTCTTCACTGGCTGGTACGACTGTCCGCTGATCGAGAAGGGGCGCGAGGAGGCACGCGCCGCGGGGCCGATGCTCGTCGAGGCCGGCCTGCTCCCCGACGTCGTCCACACATCGCTGCAGCAGCGCGCGATCGAGACGGCGGAGCTCATGCTCGCCGGCTGTGATCGGCGCTGGATCCCCGTTCGTCGCCACTGGCGGCTCAACGAACGGCACTACGGCGACCTGACCGGCCTGGACAAGGCGGCCACCCGCGAGAAGCACGGCGACGAACAACTCCACACCTGGCGTCGCTCCTACGACACGCCGCCCCCGCCGATCAGCGACGACAACGAGTACAACCCAAACTCCTCGGCCGCCTACGCCGACCTCGCGCCCGAACTGCTCCCGAAAGCCGAGTGCCTGAAGGACGTCGTGGACCGCATGCTGCCGTACTGGTTCGACGGCATCGTCCCGGACCTCCGAGCCGGTCGAACGGTGCTCGTCGTCGCCCACGGCAACTCCCTGCGAGCCCTCGTCAAACACCTCGACTCGATCCCCGACGACGACATCTCCGAGCTCAACATCTCCACGGGCATGCCTCTCCACTACGTCCTCGGTGCCGACATGCGCCCGATCGAGGCGAAGCACCCTCTGGAGCGAGCGATGGACCCGGAGGCCGCTTCGGCTGGAGCCGCCGAGGTGGCCGCCCAGACCGGAGGTCACTAGGTCGTCCGACCCAGGACTTTCCTCACGAATGCCGGACTAACTCGGGTTCAGCGGAATCGAATCGCGTTTACCTCTCTGAGCGACTCATCTCGCGCCGGCGACTGTCGATTCCGGAACACATGGAGTCGTCCTCAGGAAACCGCCTGAGATTGCTCCTCGCATTGATGTTGCTCGTGACAGTTCTCGGTGCGGGGACCGTCGTCGTGAGCTTGACGTCACAGAGCCGCGACACGACAGAGGACCTCGCTGAGGGCGCGGCGCCGGCATCACTCCTGCTACTCAACCTCGATCGGGACGCCTATCAAGCCGAGCTCTACCTCGAACGCGTCGTCACTCGGGAATCCGCCGGACTCGACGCCACCGCCGACCGTGAGGCACATGCCGAGAACACGTTCCAGCTCCTCGGCGAGCGGTGGATCCGGTTTGTCGAGATCGCCGACCGGCTCGAAGCATCACTCCCGGGCGAGGCGGAACACTGCGAGATGCTGGAAATCGACCGCGACATCTGGCTCGAGACCGCGAGAGAGGTGCTCGACACCCAACCCGGCCCGGCCCGCGACACGCGGCTAGCCCAGGCCAAGATCGAGTTCGACATCGCCCACGACCAAATCGACGTCCTCGAAGAGGAGTACCGGGAGCCGCAGATCGGCATGCTCGGCGCGGCGACCACGGACGACATGCGGACCGTCGCGATCGCCGTGGTCGTCACCGTCATCGTCGTGGCGTCCTTCACCGTCGCGCTGACGATCACCAACATCGCCGCTCTGCGCCGCCAGGCCAGAGAGCACTCACGACGTGAGACGGAACTCCTCGACAACACGCGTCGCCAGTCGTTCGAGACCGTGCTCCGACGTGGACTCGAGATGGCTCAGTCCGAGACGGCGGCACTTGCCCTCGTCGCACGAGCGACCGAACATGGTCTGGATCGAGTCGAAACGAGTGAGCTGCTCCTCAGCAACTCGAGTCGATCGCATCTCCGCTCCATGATCCGTCACTCGCCGAGCGGCGCGCCCGGTTGCGGTGTCTCGGGGCCCTCGGCGTGCCGAGCGGTGGCGACCGGTTCGGTTCAGATTTTCGCCGATTCCGAGGCGCTTGACGCCTGTCCGCACCTGTCGGGGCGCGATGACGAATGCCGCACCGCGGTGTGCATGCCAGTGAGCATCAACGGCCGCGCATCCGGCGCCCTCCACGCGACCCGCCGGGTTGACGAACCGTTCGACGAGCGTGAGCAGGCGACCCGCACGGCCATCGCGAACCACACCGGCATCCAGCTGAGCGTGCTGAGAAACCAGGAGATGGCCGCACATCAGGCATCCACGGATCCACTCACCGGGCTCGCCAATCGGCGCTCGCTCGAGGCCGCGGTCCACAGCATGCGGGAGCGGACCGACCAGTTCGCAATCCTGATGATCGACCTCGACCACTTCAAGGAACTCAACGACACGCACGGTCACGAGACCGGTGATCGTGCCCTCCGGGTGTTCGCCGATGCCGCTGCCGACGTCTCCGCCGACGACTCCGTTGTCGCCGCCCGCTGGGGTGGCGAGGAGTTCGTGATCGTTTCCGCCGGAGCGGGTATCGAGGACGGGGCACGACTGGCCGAGCAACTCCAGGAAGCGCTCGCCCTACGACTCATCGACGGATCGACCCCGGGGTTCACGGTGAGCATCGGGGTTACGTCCGTCCCGGCCAACCGGCCGCTGCACGAAGCGTTGGAGCTGGCCGACCAGGCGCTCTACGAGGCCAAGGAGCAGGGCCGAAACCGAGTGATCGTCGGTGTCGGGTAGCGGGCGACCCACGCCGAACACGACGAACGGCTCCCGGCAGATCTGCCAGGAGCCGCTTCGCCGTCACGTGAGGCTCAGCTGAGCCCGATGGTCTCCAGGCCGTAGCCGGACGAGCCGTGCTCGGCGACGTCGAGCCCGGCGACCTCTTCCTCCTCGTCGACACGGAGGCCAACGAGCTTGTCGATCGCGGTGAAGGCCAAGAACGAGGTGATGCCGACCCAGGCGACGACGATCACGACCATCAGGGCCTGCACGACCAGCTGCTCGAACCCGCCGCCGTAGATCAGACCGACCTTCTCAGCCCCGAGGAAGGCATCGTCGTAGCGGCCGAAGATGCCGATCGAGAGCGTGCCCCAGATGCCGCAGACACCGTGAACGGCGATGGCACCAACCGGATCGTCGATGCGGATCCGGTCGAACCCGAGAACCGCGAACACGACGATCACACCGCCGATGAAGCCGATCACGAGCGCCGCCCATGGCTCGACGGTGCCGACGGGAGCGGTGATGGACACGAGCCCGGCGAGTGCACCGTTGCCGGCCATCGCCACATCCGCGACGCCCGTCTTCCAATACACGACGAGCGCCGCTCCGATGACACCTGCGGCTGCCGCCATCAGGGTGTTCATGGCGAGGAACGAGAGCAAGCCGTCGGCCGCGAGCTCCGAGCCGGCGTTGAATCCGAACCAGCCGAACCACAGGATGAACACGCCGATCACGGCGAAGCCGATGTTGTGACCGGGCAGTGCACGAGATTCACCGTTGGCGCCGTACTTGCCGAGGCGAGGGCCGAGCTTCCAGGCACCGACGAGGGCGGCGACGCCACCGGTCAGGTGCACGATCGTCGAGCCTGCGAAGTCGGAGTACACGCGTCCGCCGATGTCGATCTGGGCGATGAGGCCGCTGCCCCAGGTCCAGTGCACGACGACCGGATAGATGATCGCGGTCATGACCGCAGAGAACAGCAGGTAGGCGGAGAACTTCGTCCGCTCGGCCATCGCTCCCGAGGCGATCGTGACAGCGGTGGCGGCGAACACCACCTGGAAGAAGAAGTTTGTCGCCGGAGTCAGCCCGGCCGACATGTCGAACAGCACCGCCGGGTCGCCCGAGTCCAGGAAGAAGAAGTCGTTCAGACCGCCCCACCAGTTGTTGCCGCTCGTGCCGTAGGCGATCGTCCAGCCGATGATGAAGAACGCCACCGCACCGACCGCCATGTCGGCGAGGTTCTTCGCCATGATGTTGGCGATGTTCTTAGCCCGGGTCAGGCCGGCCTCCACGAAGGCGAACCCGGCCTGCATGAGGAACACCAGGCAGCCGGCGATCACCAGCCACATGTTGTCCATCACGGCTTGGGTCAACGCCGAGGATTCTTGAACACCGTCGAGGGTCACCTCGCCCTGTGCACCCACCGGTCCGGCCCACATCAGCGTGGCGGCGCCGATGGCCCCTCCCACGATCATGCGTTTTCTGTACTCCATCCGCATTGGTCTGTTCCCTTTCTGACAGCGGTCGGAAAGGAACCTACGGAGGCCGGATTTCTGGACTGTTCGCCGGGTGTTACCCGTTGCGCACCGTCGCGTATCGCCCGCGAGACGGGCGCCTGACGCCGGTCTGTCAGGCCGCCGGTTCGAGCAGGTAGCCCCGTGAACGAACGGTGCGGATCGACAGGCCTGCCTCGGTGAGTCGACGACGCAGCCGTAGGACATGCACGTCGAGCGCGTTGCGGTTGGCGTGGCCCCCGGGCCAGCCGGCCTCGCTGAGGTCCTCGCGACTCACGACGGCGCCGTACTCGCGGATCAGCACCTCCGCGAGGCGCGCCTCGACCGGTGGCACCGCGGTGTGGTCGGTGCGGAACCGCACCACGCCGTGATCGTCGATCTCCGGAACACAGCGGCCCGCTGCGGTTGCTCGACGGCTGAGCCCCTCGACTCGGGCCCGCAGGTCCTGCTCCGGGGCCGGCATCCGGATCCAGTCCTCGAGATCGTCGTCGACGACCGGTGGTGCGCCGTCACCGTCGACAAGAAGAAGCCGTGGGATCGCGGCGTCTCGCAGCTCAGGAAGTCGCTCGGCTTCGCCCGGCCACCGGATCAGGGTGATGTCCATGGCGATCACCGTGGCAGCCGTCGATTTCACGAATGTTTCGTCGATGTGAACCCACGCCCTCGACCTCATCGGCGCACGGCGATCCGGATACGCCGCCGCTCCGGGGAGAGAGGTATCTTTGCGGCGCCATGAAATCGCGTATCAAGCCCCATCAGCTCGTCATCGCACTCGGCGTCGGGATCGCTCTCTTCACCATTGCGTCTGGCGTCTTCTCGTCCGTCATCGTGGATTGGCACGACGACAGCGAGGTGCAGCGAGAGGTGTTCGGCGGCGTTCCAACCGCCTTCAAGGTCGCGTTCTACACGGTCATTCCGCTCCTCCTCATGTACGGCGCGGTCATGTTCGCCAACCGGGTGAAGAACTGGCAGCGGGGGCGTCCGGACAACCGGCGCACCACGCTGAAGAACGCCAAGCGCCGCGCCGGCGACTTCCAGGCGGGTGTCTACATGCAGACGCTCCTGCGCGAGCCGGGCGCCGGGATCATGCACTCGATGATCTACTTCGGGTTCCTGATCCTGCTGGCCGTCACCACGGTTCTCGAGGTCAACCACCAGCTGCCGGAGAGCGCCAAGTTCCTGCACGGCGACATCTACCGGGCCTACGCCTTCGTCGGCGACGCCGCCGGCCTCATCTTCCTCATCGGCATCCTCTGGGCGATCGGCCGCCGCTACGGCCCGTGGAACTGGCGTCCGTACCGGATCCGCATCAAGAGCAAGCCCGAGCACATGGTCATCCTCAGTGTCTTCTTCGCCATCGCGATCACCGGCTTCGGCGCCGAGATCTTCCGCATCGCTTCGCAGGGTCAGGCCATCGGCGAACTGCCGGAGTTCGAGAAGTGGAGCTTCATCGGCTACCCGCTGGCCGACGCGGTGGACGGCTGGGACAACGTGGCCGGCTGGCATCAGGCCTGGTGGATCGCCCACGTCGCCAGCTTCATGGCGTTCCTGATCATCCTTCCCACCACGATGCTGCGCCACATGTTCACGTCACCGCTGAACATGTACCTGTCGGACAAGGACCGGCCCAAGGGAGCGATGAAGCCCATGCCGAACCTGGTTGAGGGCGACACCGAGCTCGAGACCTTCGGTGCCTCGGTCATCGAGGACTTCACCTGGAAGCAGCTCCTCGACACCGACGCCTGCACCATGTGCGGCCGCTGCACCTCCGTCTGCCCGGCCCACGCCACCGGCAAGCCGCTCGACCCCCGCGAGATCGTCCTCAAGACGGGCGAGATCATGGCCCGCACCGGCGACCCGGCCGTGTCGCCGCCCATCGGCGTGGACGACGAGATCACCGTCCCCGCCAATTGGATGTTCGACCGGATCACGCAGGACGAGCTGTGGGCCTGCACCTCGTGCAAGGCGTGCGACGAGATCTGCCCGGTCAACATCGAGATCCTCGACAAGATCCTCGACATGCGTCGCTACCTGACGCTCATGGAGTCCGATTTCCCGACGGAGCTCGGCCAGGCGTTCCGCTCGATGGAGAATTCGTCAAATCCGTGGGGCATGTCCCAGAGCGAGCGAGCCGACTGGACGGCCGGCGTCGAAGGCATCAACGTCATCGACGGCAGCGATCCGCTCGAGGCCGAGTACCTCTACTGGGTGGGCTGTGCCGGATCGTTCGACGACAAGAACAAGAAGGTCACCCAGGCGATGGCCAAGCTGATGCAGCGCGCCGACGTCGACTTCGCGATCCTCGGCCCGTCCGAGAACTGCACCGGCGACTCCGCTCGTCGTTCCGGCAACGAGTACCTGTTCCAGATGCTCGCCAGCCAGAACATCGAAACGCTCAACGCCATGGGCGTGAAGAAGATCGTCACCCAGTGCCCGCACTGCTTCAACACGCTCGCCAACGAGTACCCGCAGCTGGGCGGCCACTACGAGGTCGTGCACCACTCACAGTTCCTCGAATGGCTCGTCGACCAGGGCCGGCTGGACCTCGACGGGGCAGAGCTCGAGGAGCGGGTCGTGTACCACGACAGCTGCTATCTCGGCCGCCACAACGACGTCTACATGGCACCCCGCAAGGTGCTCGGCAAGCTCGGCGGCATCGAGATCGTCGAAGCCGAACGCAACGGCACGAAGGGCATGTGCTGTGGTGCCGGCGGCGCCCGCATGTGGATGGAAGAGGACATCGGCGAGAAGGTCAACGACGTCCGAGCTCGTGAGCTCGTCGAGACCGGCGCCGATCGCGTCGCCACTGCCTGCCCGTTCTGCTACGTCATGATGGACGACGGCGTGAAGGCAGCCGGCAAGGAACAGGACGAAGTCCGCGTTGCCGACATCGCCATGCATGTCCTCGAAGCCATCGAGAACGGCGAGGCCAAGGTGACTGGCGACGAACTCGAGCACCAGACCGAGATCGCCAGCACGGTCGCCCTCCAGAGCCGCCCCGACGACGACTGACCCCCACCCCAAAAACCCGGCACCCTCGGCGTTCTGGCTGACTATTCGTTCGATAACCGAACAATTGGCCAGCCAGAACGGCGGTAGCGTCGGGGCGCAATGGCAGGCACCGACGATTCGCCGACGATTCTCGTCATCGACAACTACGACTCATTCGTCTACATCCTCGTGCAGTACCTCGGGGAGCTGGGCGCGACGCCGATCGTGCATCGCAACGACGAGATCGACGTCGACGGGATCCGGGCGCTCGATCCGGACGGCATTCTGATCTCGCCCGGTCCCGGCACGCCGGACGACTCGGGCATCTCGATGGCGGTCCTCGACGAGCTCGCCGGGCACACACCGATCTTCGGTGTGTGCCTGGGAATGCAGTGCATGGGACAGGCGTTCGGCGGCGAGGTCGTGCGGGCGCCGCAGGTGATGCACGGCAAGACGTCGTTCGTGCGCCACACCAATGTCGGCGTGTTCGCCGGGCTACCGAACCCGGTCGAGGCGACCCGCTACCACTCGCTCGTCGTCGACCGCGAGACGATGCCCGACGTGCTCGAGATCACCGCGGAGACGGACGACGGTGTCGTGATGGGCGTTCGCCACCGCGAGATCGACGTCGAAGGGGTGCAGTTCCACCCGGAGTCGGTGCTCACCAATGCGGGTCACGACCTGCTGAAGAACTTCCTCGCTCGCTGCGCAGCCTGACGGCTAACGACTATTCGTCGGGCGGCTCAGTCGTCGTGGTTGTTGTGGTTGTGGTTGTGGTGGTCGGCTCCGGGCCGGCCTCGCCAACGACGACGACCACCTCGGTTCCGACCTCGACCTCTTCGAAGTTGGGCGGCGTCTGGTCGAGGACCAGACCAACCTGCGGATCACCGAACGGCACGAGCCGGAACTCGATGACCGGTTCGAGGCCGACGTTGCGCAACGTTGCCTCGGCCGTGTCGTAGAAGAGCCCGATCACCGTCGGCACCGGCACCGTGGGCTTGCCCGAGGACTGGAAGACGATCACGCGAGACCCGACGTCGACGAGCATCTGCAGCGCTGGTTCGGTGCGGGTGATGAGCGTCTCCTCGATCTCGTCCGAGGACTCCTGCACCGGTTCGCCTTCGATCTCGAGTCCGGCCTCGGCGAGCAACTGGAGCGCCTGGGTCAGCGTCTTGCCCTCGAGGTCCGGCACGGCAACCCGATCCGGTCCTGTGGAGACGAAGATCTGGACCGGCACTTCCAGCGGTTGCTCGGTGCCGGGGACCGGATCCTGACGGAACACCCGGCCGACCTCTTGCGCATTCGCCTCCGGCACGGGTTCAACGATGTAGCCGAGCGTGTTCAGGGCGTCGGTCGCTTCTTGCTGCGTCATGCCGGTCAGCGTCGGGACGACGAGTGCCTGGCCTGTACTGACGAAAAGCTCGACGTCAGTGCCTGACTCGACCTTCTCACCCGCGACCGGGAGCTGCTGGAACACTTCGTTGATCGGGACCGTCGCGTTCTGCGTCGGCATCTCGATCACCACGAGCCCGAGCGCCCGCAACGTGGCGGCCGCCTCATCGATCTGCTGATCGACGACGTCGGGCACCTCGACCAACTCTGCTGCGGGATCGTCCGTGTCGCCGCCACCATCGTCACCGAAGAGGTTCAGCTCGCGGCCGAAGGCGATGGTGAGATAGCCGAGGACGAAGATGAGGACGCCGAGGCCGAGGAGGAGGGCGACCGTGCGCTTCCAGTCGTCGCGCTGAGGCGGCCCGTCGTCGTAGTAGTAGCCGCCGGCGGCGTATTGCGCGGCGAGCGCGTTGGGGTCGAGCCCCGCAGGAGCGCCCTGCCCGGCGGGCTGCTGCGAGGCGGGAAGCGCGGTTCCGGGGGTGGCCGGGATCGCCGTGGTCGCGTCGGCGGCCGCAGGATCCGGCGTCGCCGGGACATCGGGCGTCTCGGCATCGGCCGCGGAGGCGCCGGCTGTGCCGGCTGTGCCGGCAACCGCGGCACCGGCGGCTGCTGCACCGCGCGGGACCTGGTGAGCGCCGGCGAGATAGCGGCGAAGATCGTTGCGGAGGTCCTCGGCGGTGGGATAGCGGTTGACCGGGTTCTTGGCCAGCAGCTTCATCGTGATCGCATTGAGCGACGGGGCCACGTTGACGCCCCGCTCGAGAAGCGTCTCCGGCTTCTCCTGCACGTGCTTGTAAGCGACAGCAACGGGTGTCTCGGCCTGCAGCGGCGGCACGCCGGCGAGCATCTCGTAGAGGACGACGCCGAGGGAGTAGAGATCGGATCGGCCGTCGACCTGCTTGCCCTGCGCCTGCTCCGGCGAGAAGTAGGTGGCGGTGCCCATGACCGATCCGTGCTGGGTCAGCCCAGCGTCGGTGCCGCCGGCGAGAGCGGTGGCGATGCCGAAGTCGGCGACCTTCACGTCGCCCGCATCCGACACGAGGATGTTGCCGAGCTTGACGTCACGGTGCACGAGGCCGGCCTGGTGCGCCGTCGCCAGTGCGGCGGCGACGTCGGCCGCGATCTCCGCAGCGCGGTCCGGGTTGAGCGGACCGGTGGAGCGCAGCACATCGGACATGCTCCGCCCGGAGACGTGCTCCATCACGATGTAGTAGGTGCCCCGCTCCTGACCCCAGTCGTAGATGCCCACGATGTTGGGGTGGTTGAGGTTGGCTGCGGCCTGCGCCTCGCGACGGAAGCGCTCGACGAAGTTCGGATCGTTGGCGAACTCGGGGAACAAGACCTTGAGCGCGACCTCACGACCGAGCAGGTCATCGCGCGCGAGATAGACGTCCGCCATGCCGCCACGAGCGATGTGGCGCAGCAATTCGTAACGTCCGTTGAAGACGGTGGGGCCCTGATCGGACATGGCCGCAGAGTCTAACTGTGCCGCGCGTGCGGACCGATGCAGGCAACACTTCGTGTTCCGACTTCGTCCGAATCCCTGCGCCAGACAGGTTTTAGGACAGAGCGGCCTCGATGACGGCTCGGGCGATCGGGGCGGCGACGGCGCCGCCGGTCTGCTCGCTGGCGCCAGGTTGCGCCTCCACGATCACGGCAACGGCGATCTCGGCCGGACCGCCCGCCTGACCGGCGAAGCCCACAACCCACGCATGGGAATTGGGCGGATCGGTACCGAGCTGCGCCGTACCGGTCTTGCCGCCGACGACGAGTCCGTCGATCGCCATGTTTCGCGCCGTGCCGTTCTCGGCGACGTTGATCATCGCCTCCTGGAGCAGCTCGGCCGCGAACGGCGACGTCGCCACCCGCCATGCCGATGGCTCGTACCGCTCGTAGGCGTCGCCATCGGCGGACCGGACCTCAGCCACCGCGTACGGCGCCATGATGATTCCGTCGTTGGCGATCGCAGCAGCCACCATCGCCATTTGCAGCGGCGTGGCCTTGACGTCGTTCTGCCCGATCGACGTCTGCGCGAGGATCGCGGTGTTCTCGTGAACGGGCGTGTCGCCATTGGGCAGGATTGGCCCGTCCGTCGGCTCGTCCGTATCCGGGTCCGGCTCAGGAGCCCGGTAGTGGTCGACGTCGGCGAGATACGCGCCGTAGTCCGTCGGGAAGTTCGACTGGGTCGCGTTGGGGAGATCGATGGGAACGGGCGAGTTGAACCCGAAGTTCTCGGCTGTCCGCGACATCAGCTCGGGGCCGACCCACTCGGCGCCGATCTCGGCGAACGTCGTGTTGCAGGAGACCCGCAGCGCCTCGAGCAGATTTCCGCCACAGGTGCTTCCGCCGAAGTTGCGGAGATCCGCACCGGCAGGAATCGGCTCATAGAGCGAGGAGTCCGGCCACACCGGACCCAGGAGTCCGATGTCGGCGGTGTCGATCGCCGCCGCCGCAGTCACGAGCTTGAAGGTGGAGCCAGGGAAGAACACCTCGCGGTACGCCTTGGCGAGCAGCGGATCGTCCGGGTCGGCGAGCAGCGCCGAGTAGGCGGCGTTGACGGCCTCGCCGTCCAGGCCCGACAACACGTTGGGATCAAAGCTCGGGTACGTCCACATCGCGATGATCTCGCCGGTTCGAGGATCGAGAGCGACGACGGAACCCTTGCGCTCGCCGAGGGCCTCGGCGGCCGCCTTCTGCATGTCGTCTCGCAGCGTCATGACGACCGTGCCCGTTGTGTCGCGGTCTACGAAGATGTCTCTGATCGACTCGAATTGCTGATCGAGTTCCTGGCCGGCGAGCTCGGTGTTGTACTCCCGCTCCAGCCCGAAGGCCCCTTGGTTGAACGACTGGAAACCGACGATGTGGGCGTAGCGGTCGCCTGTGGGATACGAGCGTCGGAAGTCGATCTCGCCGCCCTCCACGGGGATGGAGAAGGCGGCCACCACGCCGTCGGCGGTGACGATGTCGCCCCGCTCCTGACCGAACTCTCGAAGCTGGGGCCGGATGTTGCCGACGTGTTCGCGGTACTCCTCGGCGTCCACGAACTGCACGCGGTTGAGCTGCACGAACAGCACCGCATACATGAGGATGAACGCGATGCCGAGCCGCCCGATCCGCGCGGTCATGCGGGAACCTCCGCCCGCGCGACTCGCTGCTCGTGCGACATGCGGATCAGCAGCGCGAGCACGATGTAGTTCGAGACGAGGGCCGAGCCGCCGTAGCTGACGAACGGCAGCGTGATGCCGGTCAACGGAATCAGCCGCACCACACCGCCCATGATGATGAACGCTTGTACGGCGAGGAGCGTGGTGAGCCCGACGGCGAGCAGCGTTTCGAATGGCCTCGTCGCCCGGATCGCGATCCGCAGTCCGGACCCGATCAGGATCAGGAAGGCCATCAGCACTGCGGTGGTGCCGGCAAGCCCGAGCTCCTCACCGATCGCGGCGAAGATAAAGTCCGACTCGGCGATCGGCACCCGGTCCGGCTCGCCTCGTCCGAGGCCGGTGCCGGTCAGGCCACCCTCGGCCATCGAATAGGTGGCCTGGATGATCTGGAAGCCGCTGTCGCCCGAGTCGGCCCACGGATCGAGCCACGCATCGATCCGTCGCTCGACGTGGGCGAACGTGCGGAAAGCGAGAAGGCCACCGGCCGCGAACATGCCAGCGCCGAGGCCCAGGAAGAGTGTCCGTCCGCTCGCGACCCACATCAGGACGACGAAGAGGGCGAACAACAGAAGCGACGAACCGAGGTCGCGTTCGAACACCATCACGCCCAGGGAGGCAACCCACGCGGCGCCGATGGGCGCGAGGTCGCGCAGTTCCAGCCGGTTCTTGATCAGCTCGCCGGCATCGACGAGATAGGACGCGAAGAAGATGGCCAAGGCGATCTTGGCGAACTCACCGGGCTGGAAGTTGACCGGGCCGACACTTGCCCAGATCCGCGCGCCTCGGATCTCCACCCCGATCCCGGGCACCAGCGGGAGCGCGAGAAGGCCGATGCCGACCGCGCCGAGCAGGTACCGGTACTGGGCGAGGACGCGCACTCGGGGAATGGCGATGAGCGTCGCCACGAACAGGCCGATGCCGACCGCGCTCCAGACCGACTGGAGGCCGGCGAGATTGCCGGCGTCGTCGATGTCGCCGCTGAGGCGGGCGATCATCACGTAGCCGAGGCCGTTGAGGAGCAATGCCATCGGCAACATCACGGGGTCGGCTGCGGCTGCAAAGCGGCGCACCACGAGATGCACGAAGAAGAAGAGTCCGAGCATCCACGCCAGGAAGGGGCCGATGTTGGCAGGGAGCGAAGCCGACTGGCCGAGGCTGGCGAGCCCGTAGGCAGCCACCACGACGACCGCGATGAGGACGATCAGCCCCAGTTCGACCCGGCGGGGACGGAGCGCGGCGATCACGGGTGAAACCGACCTCCACCGTTCGGCAGCGGTCACGGGTCGTCGATGAGCGACCGCTCGGTCAGCGCCGCGGCATAGTCCCGGGCGTCGTCGAGTTCGTCGAACTCCACGCCCTCGATCACGTCAGGCAGATCCTCGGGGTCGAGCTCCGACACCGTCAGCACGACTTGCTCCTCGACGGTCGGATCGAACCAGAGCACCCCATCGGGCCGGCCGCGATAGATGACGACCTCTTCCCCGTCGATGCCGACGAAGTACGCGGACCTGGCGTAGGCCACGACCGACGACAGCAGCACACCGAGCACCAGCAGCACCGCGGCCACGAACAGGCCGAGGCGCCACGTGACGAACGGCGGCTTCTCGATCGTGCGGTCGACGAGGATCTCGTCGGGATGCGGGTCGTTCGGGCCGGTCTCCGGCGGCGGATCGAGGCGAAGCACGCTGTCGGGCACGGCCTTGTGGATCGACACGATCCGGTCGTCGGGGATCTCGTCGTCCACGGAATCGGCAGCGGTGACGTCGACGACCAGCGCGGTCACGTTGTCACGCCCCCCGGCCTGGACGGCGCCGCGGACCAACTCGAGCGCCGCATCGGAGGGGTCCTCCTCCCGCTGCAGAATCTCCAGAATCTCTGGCTCGCGCAGCTCGTCGAACAGCCCATCGCTGCAGAGCACGAACCGATCGCCGGGGACCGGCGCGAGTTCCCATGTGTCGACCAGGACCTTCTCGTCGATGCCGAGGGCGCGGGTGACGATGTTGCGCTGTGGATGGGTGAGGGCCTCCTCGGCCGTCAGTCGCCCGTCGCGCACGAGCGTCTCGACGAGCGTGTGGTCCTCGGTGAGTTGGACGAGCTCCTCGTCAGTCGCCCGGTAGAGGCGACTGTCTCCCACATTGGCCACGCCGATGCGCTGGCGATCGCCGACCATCATCCCGACGAGAGCGACGAGCGTGGTGCCCATGCCCCGCAGCTCGGGCTCGATCTTCGACCGGTCGACGATCTCGCGGTTGGCCATCTGAACGGCGTCGATCAGATCATCGACCGACGCCACGCCCTGGGCCTTCGCCATCTCATCGACGGCGATGGCAGAAGCCACCTCACCGCCGTTGTGTCCGCCCATGCCGTCGGCGACCACGAACACCGGCGGCGCCGTGAGCATCTGGTCCTGATTGTTCTGTCGCACCTGCCCGACATCGGTGGCAGTGCCCCATGCGAACTCGATCATGCGAACTCCAAGACGTGTTCGCCGATGCCGATGCGAGCGCCCGGACCAATCGGGCTCGGAGCGACGACCGCGGCGCCGTCGAGCGTGGTGCCGTTCGTCGAACCGAGATCCTCGATGAGCCAGGCGCCCTCGTCGGCGAACACCCTGGCGTGGACCTTGGACACGTGAGCGTCGTCGATCGAGATCGCACATCCGACCCCGCGACCGATCGTGGTCTCGCCCTCCACTCTGTAGGTCTGACCGGCGAGCGCGGGCGGCGCCACGATGACGAGCCGAGCGACGCGAGCACCGACGGTGGTGAGCGCGGCCGCGGTCGGTGGCGCGGACTCAGGTGCAGGCTCGGGCGAGTGGACGGGCGCCGGAGCGGGACGGGGTCGAGGCATCGCGGCGACGGGCGCCGGCACGGCGGCCACGGCACCCTCCGCGCGCAGCTCGACCCACACGGCGCGGAGCACGCGAAGGAACACGAGGTACACGAGGGCCAGGAGGCACACCCGAAGGACGATGAACAACTGGTCCGACACGGTGATGGCAGATTAACGCTGCCCACACGATCAGCCGTGCTGCGGGGCCGATTCTCTGCGCGGACACGCAATTCCCGATTCCGACTGTGGGGCAACAGTCGCTAACGTTGTGTGGAAATCCCCCTTCCCTTGGAGAACCGCCGCCATGTACCGCCGCATGCTCGCTTCCATCGTCCTGATTCTCGCTCTCGTCGCCGCTGCCTGCGGTTCGGATGGGGCGGACGAGGCTGCGCCAGACGCCGCCGACAACGACCCAGAGGCGTCCGACGATACCGGCGACACGGCGCCAACAACGACGACAACGACAACGACGATGGCACCGACGACGGCAGCGCCGACGACGGCTTCGACGACCCTCCCGCCGACCACGGCGGCGCCGACCACCACGGAGGGAACGACCACGACCGAGGCACCGACGACAACCGAGGCACCGACCGCGACGGAGCTTCCCTACGAAATGCCCGACTACAGCGAAGAAGCGCTGGCGGCCGGCTTCACCGGCACCGACTTCGCGATCCCGGACGAGACACCTGACGGCCCGATCGGGGCGATCGGATTCAGCCGGTTCGTCTACACCCAAACCCCGAGCGGCGATGTCGTGCCGACGTTCGTCGAAGGCCCGCCTGGTCGCCAGGTGCGTTGCCAGAACTTCGAACAGGATTGCTCGTATCAGGAGCTGAAGGCGCTCTACGAGAGCGGCGATGAGGTCCCCGAACATCTCGCAATGGACCGCGACACGCTCGGTGAGCTGGTCGGCCAGCTGGACGACGTGAACGACTTCGTCAGCAGCTTCGACTCGATCCACGAGGCGTGCGCCCGCGGCTACGGGCCGACCACCAACCAGACCGCCAACATGGGCATCCACATGCTCAAGGGCGGGCTCACCAACGCGTTCGACCCGAGCGATCCGAAGATGGTGCTCTTCGCCCGGCCAGGCGGCACCGAGGCCGGATCGGACATCGGCTATTGCTCGGGCGGCGAGTTCGTCAACGACGACAACGCCGACGAGTACACAGCAGTGGGCGCGGTCTTCAACCTGGGCCTGAGCCCAACCCACCCCGAGGGCTTTGCCGGCGACATCGACAACTGGCACATCCACTACAACACCTGCCTCCGCCCTAGCTCCGGCACCGACACGGTCGGTACGGCGGCAGACTGTGCGGAGGCCGGCGGCGCGTTTGTGCCCTTCATCTCGAGCTGGATGATGCACGCCTATGTGGCTGACGGGTTCGAGGCGCAGACCGGCGTCTTCTCGATGTTCAACCCGGCCGTCTGGCCGGTCGTCACCGCTGAGCAGATGCGGGCCCAGTCGGACCAGGTGATCGAGGGCGCAGTCAACGCCCAGATCCTCAACTTCGACTACGGCGACATCAACGCCGAGGTCGGGGAACCGATCGTCTTCTCGAACTCCGACGCCGTCCCGCACACCGTGACCGCCGGTTCCGCGTTGTTGCCGAACAGTGCGTTCGACTCCGGTGTGCTCGGTACCGGTCAGTCCTACGAGCTGAGCTTCGACGAGCCTGGCGAGTATGCGCTCTTCTGTGCGCTCCATCCCGACATGCAGGCCATCGTCAACGTCGACTGAGCCGGCCGTCCACGCATAGCGTGGCCAACGTGAAGTTCTCGCTGATCTACGAATGCCAGACCGCTACCCCCACGCGGGCCGGCGACCACCAGATCTTCGCGGAGACGCTAGAGCAGGTCCTGCTCGCGGAGGAGCTCGGCTTCGACATGGTGTGGGCCGTGGAGCACACGGCGCTCACGATGTACGCCCACATGTCGGCGCCCGAGACGTTCCTCGCCTACGTCGCCGGCGCGACCTCACGGATCGGGATCGGCCATGGCGTGATCTGCCTGCCACCCAAGATGAACCATCCCGTGAAGGTGGCCGAGCGGTGCGCCACCCTCGACATCCTCTCCGGCGGTCGACTTCATGTCGGCTTCGGGAAGGGCGGCACCGAGCAGGAGGCGGGCACGTTCGGCTATCGCAAGGCCGACCTGCCCCCGATGATCGACGAAGCCATGCGGCTCGTGCCTCGGTTCTGGGTCGAGGACGTGGTGGAGCACGACGGCGAGTTCATCACGGTGCCGCCTCGGCCGATCCACCCGAAGCCGCTGCAGGATCCGCACCCGCCGCTCTACCAGGCCTGCACGCAGACGGCGACGCTCGCCGATGCCGGTGGACGCGGGATCGGCGCACTTGTGCTCGGCTTCGGCGGGCCCGAGGAGATCGCCGAGAAGAACGCCGTGTACCGCGCGGCATTCCGGGATCGGGATCCGGCGCTTCAGGTGGGCTCACGACCGACCGAGCACCTTGCGGCCCTCTGCCCCGCGATTGTGTTGGATGACGGTGACGAAGCCAGGCGGCTCGGCATCCGCGGCCAGCGATTCTTCATGGAATCCATCGGCCATTGGGGCAGCGCCGGGAAGACGCCGCTGCCCGACCCGTCAACCTGGGTTGACGGCGAGGAGAAAGTCGGCGTGGTCGAGGCGACGATCGGCTCGGAGACTGTCGAGATGGATCTCTCCGACGCGGCGAAGGCATTGCGCAACACGAGCGACGGCTACGGCACAGTGGACGACTGCATCGCCTACGTCACCCGACTGATCAACGCGGGCGCCGACGAGATCCTCTTCCTCTGCCAGATGGGCACGATTCCGCAGGAACCGCAGCTCGAGACGCTGCGCAACATCGGGGAGCACGTCATCCCCCACTTCCGATAGCCATGGATCCCGAACGCGTCATCGCGGCGCTCGCCGACGACGTGCTCATGGAGGCGCCGCCAGTGCCGCTCACGGGTGGTCAGTCGGCGTCGATCCACCGCTTCTCGCTCGCTGCCGGCCCGGACGAACTCACCGGGCGCGACCTCGTGTTGCGGGTGCAGGAACCGCCGGCATCGTCGACAGAGGCAGTCATCCAGCGCGAGGTGGGGCGGGCCGGCTACCCGACGCCCACCGTTCATCGATTCGGTGAGGTCGAAGGCCATGCCTGGGGCGTCATGGACTTCGCCGAGGGGAAGACCCTCTTCGACGCCGACCGCGCCGGCGCGATGCGGCGCATCCCCGTCCAGCTCGCCGGGCTGATGGCCGATTTCCACCAGCTCGACCCGGGCCCGGTCGACGCGGCCCTCCCGGACGCCCCCGATCCGGTCGACGCCATCCTCGCCGAGCTCGATCCAGGCAGCGCCACCGACTGGTTGCATGCCAACCGGCCTGCGACGCGGCGCCGCGTCGTGTGCCACAACGATCTCCATGCGCTCAACGTCCTGGCGACCGACCAAGGCCCGCAGGTGATCGATTGGGAGCTCGCATCGGTCGGCCACCCGGTCTCAGACGTCGCCCGCACGGTGCTCTCATGCGCGCGGTGCCGAGGGAGATGCCCGGGCTCGTTCGCCGAGTCGTCCAGCGGATCGGCCGCCGCGGGGCCGACCGTTTCCTTGCCGCATACCAGACCCGCCACCAGATCGAGCAAGCGGATCTCGACTGGTTCATCGTCTTGCACTCGGCGCGACTCATCACCATGGTCGAGACGGCAACCGACGACGGCCCGCGACAGGACGTCGTCAGCGGGTGGCGCCAGACCCTCCCGCTCCTCGCGCAGCTGATCGCCGAGCGGACGGACTAGCCGGCGCGGAACTCAATCACGGTTGCGCCGAACTCGATGCGGTCACCGTCGTTCAGCCGGTGCGCCGAGATTGCGGCGCCGTTCACGAGCGTCCCGTTCGTCGAGCCATTGTCGCTGAGGACAAAGCCGTCACCGTCCGGTCTGATCGAGGCGTGTTCGCGGCTGATGTTCGGATCGTCGAATGAGATCGTGCACTCCGACAACCGGCCGATGGTGGCCACGAACTCGCCGAGCACCACCTGTTGGCCGCTCGGCAGGTGGAGGACGCCGACGCCGCCGTCTGCCTCCTTCATGCGGGCATCGACCTCGATGGTGCCGCCCCGAAGCCGACTGTCCGCATCGAGTTCGACCTGGACCGGACCCATGAACGTCCAGCCCTCTTCGCGGGCGTGGTCGCGAGTGGCGTCGCACAGCTCGCGTACGAGCGAGTCTTTGACCTCGGCGAAACGGTCGAGATCGTCGGGCGCGACGCGAACGGCGAAGTGGTTCGCCACGACCGGCTGCCCCTTGACCCCGACGCTGCGGGAGTCCGCCATTTCTCGAGCGATCCGATGGCCGATCTCGACCGGTCGCACGCCGCCACGAAAAAGGCGGCCAACGGTGCCCTCGACGAAGCGTTCGAGACGGCGTTCTACGGATCGCAGGCCCACAGTGCAGAGGCTAGCCCCGTCCGGGCAGCCCGATTCTGTGGGGCGAATCGCTGGGGCAATAGCGGGTCACAACCGCTAGCCTCGGCTCACACGTTCACCTCGGTGAGCGGCCACGCGCGAGTGGCGGAATTGGCAGACGCGCAGGCTTCAGGTGCCTGTGCCCGAAAGGGTGTGGGGGTTCAAGTCCCCCCTCGCGCACTACTGTGATGTCGCGAGACATCGGAAACTCTCGAACCCTCAGGTTCGGGGGTTTTTGGGTTTTCCGGTGGGTTGGTAGGTGCGGGTGGGGTCGAGGTCGAGTTGTCGGATGAGCTCGCCTGTGGCGGTTGCGATGTTGCGGTTGGCGATGAGCATGGTGATGGCGGTGCCGGAGTGTTCGCGCCAGTCTCGCGACGACCAGCGCAGCGCGATCGCGCTCGTGGTCATCGCGGCGCTCGCGCTCGGCGCCGGGTTGGGTCTCGCGGCCAACGGCGCACTCGGCGAGGGCGGCGACACCGTCATGTTGGTCGCGATCATGTGCGCCTTGGGGTCGTTGGCGATCCTTCTGCCCGCGATCCGTCTCCTCCGAAGCACCCCGCTCGGCAAGCCGGTTCAGGTTCGTCCCGCCGCGGTGCTGCCACCCGAGCTCGTGCGCGTCGGCAACTGGATCCACCGTGGCGGTGCCTGGCAGCGAGTCGAGCAGGTCGGTCGCGACGGAGGCGACTTCCGTCCCACGAAGGACCCGGCCGAGTCCCTCCGCGCCTGAGTTGAAACACGGGGTCAGGCTCCTTGTGTCAACTCCGGCGGCACGAGGGATGGATCAGTCGTCTGCGAGCACGTCCTTCGACGCGTTGATCACGCTCTTGTAGATCCCCTTCGACATGAGCGACGTCGCTACCGCACGGCGGGCGGCGAACACCTCGATGCGCGCCTCGTGCACGGCCGGGTTCGCCGGCTCGGCGTCGACTGCCATCTGTGCGAGGTGCCCGGCCAGCGCGAGATCACCGGCCGCGACCAGCTCGAGGGCCCGTTGGGCGAGTGCTGAAGCACCACCGGCCAGCGACGCGACCTCGGCCCCAAGCGCGGACTTGGGTGCCGGGTGGAGGTTGGCCGGATCGCCGTCCCACCAACCGCCGTACAGCCGGTAGATGTTGCGGACGACAAACGCCGGCTCGTCGTAGTTCGGTACGAGGTACGGGATGCCCTCATAGGTGTCGGGCAGCTTCACGGTGTGGAGGATCGTGTCGAGCGTCGCCCCCTCGTTCATGAGCGTAACCGTCTCGCGCACGAGGTACTCGAGCGCCGACGCCGAGGTGTCGAGCGCCTCGGCGATGCGCGCGTTTCCGCCGACGGGCAGGCCGTGCGCCGGCAGCATCAGCTCCGGCTCCTTCGCGATCATGTCGCGGAGCGCCGTCGCCCAATCGCCTGCGAACCGCTGGACCTTCTGGGGGTTGCCCGCATTCGGGAAGTTCCACATGAAGAGATCGCCGACATAGATCGCTTTGCGATCGGCGTCCCAGATCCAGGTGTGGTCGTCCGTCTCGCCGGTTGCGTTATGCATCTCGAACGTGGTGTCGCCCACCACCGCCGTCATCCCGTCCTCGTGGGTCACGGTCGGCGCCGCGACATCGTCGGGCAGGAACGCGTTCGGCGTGGCGCCGACCACGTCGGTGCGCTTCACGTTTCCGCCGAACTGGCGGGCATTGATCGTGAGGTTCCATCCGGTGGTCTCGCGGTAGCGAGCGAACCGGTCGTGCACGGCCTCGTGCGCGATCACTGCTGGTGCGTCGTGCTCGTTGGCGGCGGCCTCGGCCATGATCGCGCCGCTCCCGCCCACGTGATCGATGTGGCCGTGCGTGTAGACGATCGAGTGGACACGGTCCGTCCGCCACGCTCGGATCGCGTCGAGCGCAGCCTGGCCGGAATTCACATGGCTCGTGTCGACGAAGACCAGCCCGTCACCGGTGTCGACGGCCCAGATGTGGGAGAACGATTCCACGATCGCGAGACCCTCACCGAGCTCTGACAACTCCTGGGTGACCCGATTCGGTGGAATCGTGAGGTCGCCCGTGTCGATGATTCGAGCTGACAGTTCGAGCAGGTCGGCCATGGTTTCCCCCGCAGCTGGCGCACCGGAAAACTATCGTCCGCCAGATGGCCACGCCGATGTCTCGTCCAATTCTCCGTCTACTCACGCTGCTCCTCGCCGCGGCGCTCCTCGCGACGGCGTGCGGCGATGATTCGGGCGACAGCGCCGACGCCGACGAGCCCACGACGACGACCAGCACCACCACGACAGCGCCGAGCGACGACGGTGGTGACGAGACGACCACGACGACGACCAAGCCGATCGTGCTCACCGACTCGTTCCGCGGCGTCACGGCAGAGACGATCAAGATCGGCGTGGTCGCCCCGGACCTCGAGTCACTGCGGGGTCTCGTCGACCTCGATCACGGATCCTACGAAGCGGCCTATCGGGCGGTCATCGCGGACGTGAACGCCAACGGCGGCATCCTCGGTCGCCAGATCGAAGTCGTCGTCGAGACCTACCTCCCCATCGGAACCGAGTCGGCCGACGAGATCTGCTCCCGGTTCGTCGACGATGAACAAGTGTTCGCGGTCATCGGCGGACTGCTCGGCGACACACCGCTCTGCTACACGGAGCTGAACGACACCATTTTCGTCGGGAGCGGTCAGAACGACTCCCGAATGGCACGCGCCACCGCGCCCTGGTTCACCGGCCTCCGCAACGCCGACGAGTCGGCTCGCGTCATCATCAACGGGTTCCATGAACGCGGCTTCTTCGACGGGGCGGCCGTCGCGGTCGTCGCCGAGGTCGGCGACGTGGCTCTGGTCGAGGACGTCGCTCTGCCGTTGCTCGACGACCTGGGTGTCAACGTGGTCGATGTGGACTTCATCGAAGCGGTGCTGATCGATGACACAGCCACCGACGCCGAGGTCGGTCTGATGGCCGAGCGACAGGAACTCGAGAACGCCGACACGATCCTCACAATCGGCGGGGCCGGGCCCCGCTATGCCGGCGGCATCGAGGAACTCGGCTACCGGCCCCGAATCGTCACGACAAGCCTGGGCTCGCTCCGGGGGTACATCCGCGACCGCGGCGGCCGGGACTTCTCGGTGCTGGCCGACTCGGCGGCGGGCAACACCGCGGAGCAGCTCGGCTGGTGGGCCGACAATGCGATTCAAGAATGCATCGCACTCGTCGAGGCCGCGACGGGCGAGACGATCCTCGACCCCAACACCCGAGGGCCCCAGGAGCCCGAGAACATCGTCTCCGTCGCGAGTGCGTGTCGAAACGTCCGACTGTTCGCGGCGATCGCCGAGGCCGCCGGTGGCGATCTCACCAACGACACGTTCGGCGCTGCCGGCGAGTCGCTCGGTGAGTTCCACATCCCGGGGCTCGGCATGGGCAACTACGGACCCGACAGCCCCGACGGTGACGCCCCGATCTATCTCTACGAGTGGAACGAAGACATCGAGGACCTCGAGTCCGACGGGACCGTCCTCGGCTAGAGCTCCAGCCCGTGGCCCCGCGGGAACAAAGGATCCTCGGAGCCGGCCACGTCGGTCTTGCTCGCCCGGATGGCCTCCATCGACCGAGGGAACTCGACCGGCAGCCGGCCCTCGGGCGTCGCCGTACCGAAGACGGTGTCGAGCACAACGTCGTCCGCGACGCCGAACGTCGCCAACACCGCTGCCGCCTTCTCCGCGACCTCCGGAATGACCGGCGGACGATCGATGCGGATGTCGACCACGGTCGGCACGGCCTCGCAGGTCTTCAGGAGGCCTCGAAGCTTGCGATCCGTGAACGTGAGATCCCCCTGTGGGAAGAACAGCGCGAGCACCTCTCGGCGCAGTTTGCGTCGGCTTGGCGCCGCCACTCGAACGATCGCGATGTCCGCGTCGCCCGCCGACGAGACCACCTCGCCGTACTTCTGGGCTGTCTTCTTGTCGACGCCCTTCACGTAGATCCTCGCTCGGTCGCCGTGCGGCAGCACGCCGTCGTTCGTCACTACGACGGTCGATCGCCGCTGAGCGTCAAGGCCCTCCGCGACGAACTCGTCCGTGCCCGCCGTGGTGGCAGCCGCGTCCGCATCGACGTAGGGGTCATCGAATAAGCCGAGTTCGAACTTCGTACGGAGGAGTCGTCCGGCCGATTCGTCGATCCGCGACTCACTCACCCGGCCTGAGCGCACGAGCTCGATCACCGTTGACGGGTCTGACTGGCCGCCGAACTGGTCGACGCCTGCGTCGAGCGACTTCACATACCGGTCCTCGACGCTGAGACCCTCGACCCCCCACGCCGAGGCGTGCTTCATCGTGATCACGCCCAGCAGCTTCTCGGTCTCGTGCGTCATCCAGTCGGTGCACACGACGCCGTCGAAACCGAGATCCTCTCGCAGGAGATCGGTGATGATCTCCTTGTTGAACGCCATCGCGACGTCCTCGCTCGTCTGCCCGACGGGGATCCCGTACGACAGCATCATCTGGCGAACGCCCGCCGCGGCAGCCGCTCGGAATGGAGCGACGTGGTCCTCGAGCCGGTCACCTGGATACGCCTGGTTCGCGCCGAACGAGAAGTGCGGTTCGAGGCCGTCGACGACCGGGCCGCATCCCGGGAAGTGCTTGACCATGCACGACACGCTGTTCTCGTCGAGGCCGTCGCGGCCACCCTGGAACCCGGCGATGTATGCCGCCGTGAGACGACCGGCCAGCTCGGGATCTTCCCCGAGGGTGCCGCCGACGCGGCCCCATCGCGGCTCGGTCGCGAGGTCGGCCATCGGGTTCAGCACCGTGCGAATGCCCATCGCCATGAACTCGGCGCGGGCGACGGCGCCGAAGCGCTCGACAACCGATTCGTCGCGAAGTGCGGCGAGGCCGAGCTGACTCGGCCATTGACTGAACCCCTTCTGCAAGATCCCCGACCCGGGATTGACGCTCGCCGCGTGTCGCGGGTCCGAGCTGATGGTCACCGGGATCCCGAGCCGCGTTTCGGCGGCGATCCGCTGTACATCGTTGTGCCAACGAGCCGCTCGCGCCGGGCCCGGCGTCAACATGAGGTTGAAGTGGGTCATGTGGCGCTCGGTGATCATCTCCCGCACGCCCGCGGTGCCGAACTTCAACCGGGTGTCGACGGCGCCCTTGCGGTTGATGATCACGGCCGTGTGGAACATCAGCCCGACCTTCTCCTTGACCGTCATCCGGCCGAGAAGCTCGTCTACCTGACTCTCGATCGTCATGGGCACTCCCCCGGTTCGGTGCCGAACCTACCTGCGGTGCGGGCGCGGTACGGTCCCGCCATGAGTTCGCAACCGCCGGAGCGCGCCGTCGTCCACAACGGTGTCGAGGGATGGACGATCGACGGCTCGTCGAACGACCCGCAGATCCTCATCGATGCGACGGCGCTGCTCGACCAGGAACTCCCCGACCCCCGATTCGTTTCCACCGGCTACCTCCACTGGGCATACCGGGAGAACCCGCTGGGCCGGGCGTGGGAGCGCCACCAACTGGTGCCCGTCGGCGATGGGACGAAGCTGGCCGCGCACTACGCGATCAAGCCCCGTCGCTTCCGAGGGCCGGGCGGCGCCGCATCCGACGGGGCGTGGTCGCTCAACGCGGTGGTCGACCGCGATCACCAACGGGCCCGCCACTTCAGCCGCATCGGGGTGGAGATCTACGACGAGGCCTCCTCGCGCGGACGCTCGTTCGTCGTCGGAGTCACGAATGAGAAATCCACTGGGGCGGTTATCAAGTACATGGGCTGGCGCCTCATCGGTCCGCTCCCGGTGAAGGTCGTCGGGCCGATCGGGCGAGGGCGTCGAGGGATGACCCACGCCGAGATCACGCCGACATGGCTGGACTCGCCGGCCTTCGACGAGCTCGCGGCCACCGTCGACCGCCACCCGGTTGACGGCTGGGTAACGGACTACACAGCGGACGTGCTCCGGTGGCGGCTCGCCTGTCCGGAGACCGGCTACTTCGTCCATCAGAGCGAGGACGTCGTCCTCATCACCACCCGCAGCTCTGCCGGCCCCCTCCCCGCGTGCGTCGTCCTGAAGATCTTCCCGACGAGCACCGGACACGCCGCGATCGACGCGACCCGCGCGATCCGCGCAGCGATGCGCTTCCATCGAGCCGCGTTCGCCGTCTACGCCGGGTTCAACGGGTCGGTTCGGGTCCGCGGCATCGCGCCGCCCCGTCGACTCCAGCCATCACCGCTCAACCTGATCATCCGCCACCTTGACCCGTCGATCGATCAGGACGCAATCGTGCTCGACACCTTCGAGT
The DNA here is from genome assembly GCA_029246685.1 of Acidimicrobiales bacterium. Taxonomy (GTDB): domain Bacteria; phylum Actinomycetota; class Acidimicrobiia; order Acidimicrobiales; family Aldehydirespiratoraceae; genus JAJRXC01. Next base: position 894,913 of record JAQWMR010000016.1, read on the forward strand.
TCCTCGACATGGACGCGTACTAGGGGAACAGCACCGTGCCGTCGACGTAGCCGAGTTCGCGCAGCGTCACGTTCGGGGCAGCTGCGGCGAGCGCCTCGCGAATGGGCGTGAGGTCGGTGTCGATGGAGAATCCCGGCAGCCAGTTGTCGTGGTGGTTGAAGATCAGCGTGGACGGCTCGACGATCGAAGCCTGCAGCGCGACGAAGTCTGCGAGCGATCTCTGGATCGGCTCGCCGTCGATGTTGCCGCGGCCCGCCGCGGCCAGCATGGCGACGTCGCTGTGCAGGTCCTGGAGAACCCCGCTCCAGTGACCGCTGGTGTCCTGGAAGAGCACCGTGCCGTCGGGCGCGGTGAAGCGAAAGATCAGCGCACCGCCGTCGCCACGATCGCCCTGCTGCTATGCCAGCAGGTGCTCGATGGCAACCGGGTCCAACTCGGTGGACAAGTACTCCACGAGTTCGGCGAAGCGCGTCTGCTGCTCCTGCCAGGTCACGCCGAGTTCGCCGATGCAGACCTCGCCGGGCTGATCCATCTGGCCGTGCGACCAGACGCAGCTGTGCTGGCTCGGGTAAACGTCGACGAACACGTCGTTGCCGAGATCGACCCGTTCGCCACGCAGATCATCTGATCCAGTGGGACGCCCGCCTGCTCCATCACCCGGACGGTCTCGTAGCTCCCGATGATCGTGGCGCCAGTGTTCGCCGCGACCCGCTCCGCCCCGTAGAGGTGGTCGAAGTGCGAGTGACCGATCACGATCCAGTCGCACTCGTCGATCTCGTCCGCCGTCAGGCCAGGGCCGTCGGCGATCTCGGCTCGATCGATGCAGGCGTCGAGAAACACGGTCAGCCCTGCCGTGCGCATCCGAAACGTCGCGCACCCGTACCAATCCAACGTCGTCGTCATGACGGCAGCTTCTCAGACGTCGGCCCCGAAGCGCTCGGCCAGATGATCGACCGGGTTGCGGGCGATCACCGACGGCGCCTGGTCGACGAACTCGCGCCAGCGGCGGCCCAGCGACCGCCAGAGGCGGGGGTGACGGGCGCTGCGGCGCAGCGGCAGGTAGCCGAGCTCCCACATCATCACGACGCCCCACCATCCGAGATCGCTCTGCACGCCCCCCGGCGCGAGCGAGGTGCGGATCCGCATGGCACCGTGGAGAAAGTGGACGATCCGATTCTGGATCGCCTCGGCGAGCACGGCCTCGGGCACCGTGGTGACACCAGACGCACCCTCGGGGACAGTTGCTGACCGGCCCACCGATCGGCTCCGGAACGACACCCACCAGTAGGGGGCCTCCTCGTCTGACGGCACGTGGAACACGAACGGCTTCGGTGCGAGCCGACGGGCGAACACGCGCGGAACGTCTCGCACCAGTCGGCTGAGGTGCGCCTCGAAGTCGCGCCACTCCACCACCACGCCCACCTCGGATTCAGCCTGCGCGTCGATCTTCGGCTGATTCCGCCCCGTCAGCTCTGTGAGGTGGCGCTCCCGATCGGTGTACCAGTCGACGTCGGACCGGTCGAAGCCTGCCTCGCTGTCCCACACGTCACCCGGCGCCATCGTGACGACGTCGGCGCCTTCGATGCCACCCTTCGCCGCCATCCCGTCGACGACCATCTCCGGGGTGACGAGATGCTCGTTGAGCGGGGCGCTGTCCGGATGCAGGAAGCCGACCATCGATCCGAACGGGATCGCGTGGCGAGGTCGAAGCGCCGACATCACGTCGTGAAAGTCGTCGAGGTACGTCTGGGTCGAGACGAGCGAGAGCTGGCCGGGATCCTCACTCTCGTAGAGCACCGGGTACGACTGCGCGAATGAGTGGCTCTTGAACGCTAGCGCGATCGGGCCGAACTCCTTGACGATCGGTGCGATCGCCCGACCGCGGATCTTGCAGTCGTTCACATCGACGATCACGTTGTCGTCCTCAGCGACCACGAACGCGGTGTCGTCGAAGCCGTACTGATAGGACGCAACCCGCACGCCGTCGCCGAGATCGAAGACCCGGCCGTGGCGAAGCTCTTCGGGGCGGTCGAACCCGAGCGACACCACCTCGTCGGCCATGACGTCCACGCCGAACCGAGGAATCAGCACCTTGGCCGAGCGGTCCATCCGCCGCATCGACGGGTAGTGGAAGTGATCGAAGTGATGATGGGTGAGGTAGATCCAGTCCGGCGCGAGCATTTCGTCTGTCGGTTCCTGGCTCGGCGGGAAGTGCCACCAGGATCGCCAGTAGCAGGAACCGAACAACCACGGATCCACGAGGATCGTTCCGGCGCGCGTCGCCACCTGCAGACAGGAATGACCGATCACCGTCACGCGCATGGGTCGTCACGGTACGCCACAAGTACGATTCCCCGGTGCCCCGGCTCGTCGCGATCGTCATCCGCTTCGCGCGGAAGTACCCGAAGGTCTTGTGGACGCTCGGGATCTTCCTCGGCGCAGCTCGATTCAGGCGCTGGATCGTGGATCGCTGGTACGCCGACGTACCTCTCGTCGAGCCCGAGACGATCAACGACAACCTCTACTACCACGTGTCGGCGAACCTGCTCGCCGACGGACACGGCTTCGCCAACCCCTTCGAGTACCACGTCAACGACATCATCGTTCCAACCGCGGCGCACCCGCCGGGCTACACGATCTATCTCGGCATCTGGTCGTTCTTCGGGCTCGACACCGTCGACTGGCATCGCACCGCCGGAGCAGTGATGTCGGCCAGCGCGGTGATCCCCGTCGGCATCCTGCTCAACAAGCTCTTCGGCGTGCGCACCGCGGTGATCGGCATGCTCGGTGTCGCGCTCTACCCGCCGCTGTGGATGAACGACGCACTGATCCTGTCGGAGTCGATGTGGATCCCGATCGCGGCCTGGGCGTTGGTGTTCGCGGAGCGGGCGTACGAGAACCCGTCGATCCGCCGAATCCTGGAACTCACCGTCGTGTTGTCGATCGGCGCGCTCACCCGCAGCGAACCGTTCCTGATGTTCTTCCTGCTGCTCACGCCGCTCGTGATGCTGCACAAGAAGCTCGAGTGGCGCGATCGGGTGAAGCGCACGGCGATGGCCGCCGGACTTGCGATGCTGATCCTCGCGCCGTGGGTCAGTCGCAACGTCACGAGCTTCGACGAGCCCACGTACCTCGCCGTCGGGCCTGGCTACGTCCTCGAACTCGGCAACTGCGATCTCACCTATGACGGCGACTTCCTCGGCTACTGGCACGCGGACTGCGACGACGGTACGACATGGCCCGAGGGGGCGGACGAAGCCGGCATCGCTGCGGCCAAGTACGAGAAGGCGCAGACGTACATCCGCGAGCACTGGACCGAGGTGCCCAAAGTGGCGGCCGCTCGCTTCGGTCGCATCGTCGGCCTCTATCGACCGAGCCAGGGCATCGATTTCGACGTCTTCTTCGAACGGCGAGTCCGGAGCCATGTTGTGGCCGGCCACTGGGCGCACTACGCCGTCATGACTGCCGCGCTCTTCGGCGCGGCCGTATGGCGGAAACGAACGTCGCTGTTGCCCGTGGTCGCCGTCGCCGGCACATCGCTCCTGACCGCGGTCATCACCTTCGGCGTGACCAGATACCGCGTTGGAGCCGACGTGGTGTTCATCGTGCTTGCCGCTGTCGCCGCCGGGTGGGTTCTCGACCACTACCTTCCACAGAGGTTCGCGCCCGCCGAAGCCGACCCGGAGCCCGCCGAGTCATGACCCGCATCCTGCAGCTCGTTGGCCGTCTGCGCCCGGTGCCGACCATCGTCGGGATCGCGTTCGCGGGCTGGCTCTTGCGGATGTGGGCGATCCTCTCGTGGCGGCCGACCTGCGACATCGCGTCGGACGACTGCTACAAGGTCGCCGGCGACGCGTTCTATCACCACGGCCAGGCCAACCTCCTCGCCGATCATGGCGAGTACCTCAACCCGAACATCCACCTCGCGACGGGCGAGCTGGTCGACTCCGCTGGCGACCCGCCGCTGTTCGCGGCATACCTCGCCGCATGGTCGAAGATCGGGTTCGACGGCGTGACCGACCACCGCGTCGCCGCGAGTCTCTGGGGCTTCGTGCTCGTGCTCGCGGTCGGGCTGTTCGCCCGTCGCCTCGCCGGCAACGTCGCCGGAGTGATCGCCGCCATCCTCGCGGCAGTGCATCCGCTGATGTGGATCAACGACATCATGCTGCTCAGCGAGGGCATGTATCAGCCCTTCATCGTCTTGATGTTCTGGGCGGCCTACGAGTGGATCACGGAGCCGAGTCGTCGCAACATCGCGATCCTCGGCGTCGCGATCGCCGCCGCCACCATGATCCGGGCCGAGGCGCTCAGCCTCTACGGATTCATGGTGCTGCCGCTGATCTGGTGGGGCGTGAAAGCGCTCGACACCAAGGAGAAGGTCCGCCAGACCATTCTGTGCGGGCTCGCCGGACTGATCCTGATGTCGCCCTGGCTCGTCTACAACAACGTGCGCTTCGAGAAGCCGGTGACCGTCAGCGCGGTCTCCGGAACCGTGATGGTCGCCGGTGCCTGCGACGGCGCGTGGACGGGCGAGTCACTCGGCTACTGGGTCAACTGCTTCGACGACGATCTGATCGCGAAGCTGCGCGAGGAGCTGCCGGGCTCCTGGCCGGACGACGAAGCCGATCGCGTGCACTACGACGAGTCCGTGATCGACGAGTTCAACCGCGACCACGCCATCGAGTACTACCTCGACAACTGGCGCCGCTACCCAAAGGTCGCGGCCGCCCGCATCGGCCGATCGCTCGAGCTGTACCGGGTGAGTCACACGCTCCGGATGCAGTACGGCGTCGAGGGGCGATGGGAAGAGCCGTCCACGGTCGGCCTCGGCGTGTACTACGCGCTCATCCCGTTCACCGTCATCGGCGCGCTGCTGCTGCGCCGTCGGAAGATCCGCCTGACACCGCTGCTGTCGATGTGGCCCATGATCATGCTCGCTTCCGCGATGACGTTCGGGCTCACCCGCTATCGAGTGCCGATCGACATCGCCATGATCATCCTGGCCGCGGTCGCACTGAGTTGGATCGTCCACCGTCTCAAGTCCGAGGGAGTGCTGCGCGAGGTGATGCGACAATGAACGCCGTCGTCTTCACCCTGGACCTGGAGGACCACCGTCCCGACGAGTCGGCCGAGCTGCGCTTCCCGGCGGTCACCGACGCGCTTCTCGACGATCTCGAAGAGTGGGGCGTCGTCGGCACGGTCTTCGTGGTCGGCGACGTCGTCCGCGATCAGCCGGACCTCGTCGCCCGGGTAGCGGCCCGCGGCCACGAGCTCGGGCTTCACGGCGCCACCCACACGCCGCTGCCCGACGTCGGACCCGACACCTTCCGCACGGTCACCGCCGAGGCGATGGATCGGCTCGCGCAGACGATCCAGGCGCCGGTCCACGGCTTCCGGGCGCCGATCTTCTCGCTCGTGCCGGACTCCGCATGGGCCCCCGAGATCCTCACCGATCTCGGCTTCACCTACAGCTCGTCTGTTCTGCCCGCCCGCAATCCGCTCTACGGCTGGCCTGGCGCGCCAGACGAACCGTTCCGCTGGCCGAGCGGACTGATCGAGATCCCGTCGCCGATCTTCGGTGCCGGGCTGGCGACCGTCCCACTCCTCGGCGGCGTCTACCTGCGGGTTGCCCCGATGCCACTCATCCGCTGGGCGGCCAGGCGGGCACCCGAGCACGCCTGGCTCTACTCCCACCCGTACGACTTCGACCCCGGCGAGGAACGCTGGTTGCTTCCCGAGGTGGGCCGCCTCGGCAGCCGCGTGATGTGGTGGGGCCGCAAGGGCATGAAGGACCGCGTGGCGTCACTCGTGGCCAATACCGAGCGGCGGATGATCGATGTCGTCAACGAGTTGTGCGACGATCTTCCGGTGTTCGAACTGGCGGCAGCATGAGCACCGAGATCCCGGAGTACGGCCAGGACGAGATGGCGCATCCGCTCCCGAAGACGAAGATCGTGGACCGCATCCCATGGCTCGTCGAGCAGTGCCGCGGCAAACGAGTCATCCACGTCGGCTTCGCCGATGCCGGGTTCCGCGACGAGCAGACACGAGCCGGAAGGTGGCTCCACGGGCACCTCGACGACGTCGCCACCAGCCTCGTCGGCCTCGACTTCGACGGCCCAGGCGTGGCCGCCGCCCAGGATACGGACTACGACGCGCACCTCGTCGACTGCACCGACGTGGCGGCAGTGGAAGCGCTCGACCTCGAACCGGCGGACATCGTCCTGGCCGGGGAAGTGATCGAACACCTCGGCGCTCCGGGGCCGTTCCTCGAGGCGATGGCCCGCCTCATCGCTCCCGGCGGCACCCTGATCGTCACCACACCCAACGCCTACGGCCTCGTCAACGTCGTCGCCAACATCACCCGTCGCATCGAGGTGAACCATCCCGACCACGTCGTCATGTTCACCTGGCGCACGCTCACCCAGCTAATGGCCCGAGAAGGCTGGGCCCCCGAGGACGTCGTCACCTACGTCCCCCAGGTGCGCGAGCGTGGCGACCGGTCCCGGCTCGACATCGCGGCCGTGAAGCTGGTCGCCGGCACCGAGCGCCTCCTCGGCAAGCTCGGCCGCCCCTACTCTGCCGACGGCCTCATCGTCACTGCCAAACGCCCTCCCCGATAGCTCCCGGTGAGGGCTAGGGGGCCGGCTCGGCGAGGTCGAGTCGGGCGCGAAGGAGGGCGAACTCCTCGGCGAGGTCCTGGGTGCGAGCCTCGACGCGGGACAGCTCGTAGGTGAGGTGGACGGTCGTCATGAAGAGCAGCGAGACGGCGGCGAGCAGGATCGTGTTGGACGGCGTCTCGATCCCGAGCAGATCCGACACATTCTCCACGAGGCTCGGCACCGCCGCGACCGGCAGCAACACGACCGCGACGAGCGACCACAACAACGCGTACTTGCTCTTCAGAACCCGCTGACGAACGAGCGAGTAGATGAACACGACCGTCAGAATCAGGACGGCGGAGAAGACGATGTGCGCGGTTGTCGACATGCACCGAGGCTAGCCAGCCAATGGATGCCGATCGCCGCCATCACCACGATGACTGTCTCTGCCGGCGCCCGGAATCGTGGCGTTCCATAGAACAGCGCGCCGAGCAGGGTCACGTGGAAGACCATCACGCCCAGCATCCAGCGGGACCATCCGTCCCGGACCCGCCACCATCCGATCGCAGCCAACGGGGCCAACACATACAGCCCGGCGATTGCGAGGTGCGAGGCCCACGTCTCGCGTCCCTCCTGGGTGTTCAGCTGCGCCGTCTCCAATGGTCGGAAGACGCTCCACAGCCGGCCAACACGCGCGATCATCACCTTGGGCAGCTCGCGGACATGGTCCCCTGCGTAGGTCAGCGCCTCGTCAACGGCAGCCGCCGAGTCCACCGATGGGTCGGTGTCGTCGAAGCGGCCCACGGCGTCGATGTACTCGAACGGTGCGTTCCAGGACCCGAGGCCGCCGCCGGAGAAGACCGCGTCGTTGTAGGAGCCGACGAGGACGAGTCCCTCGCCATGCGACATGTACACCGGCTCCTCGAACCGCACGAGGTTGGCGCCGGCCCACGGCGCGATGACGAGGATGACCGCGGCCGCGGTCACGACAAGGCTGGTGATCGCCCGTTCGATCTCGTCCCAATGCGTGCTCAGGAACAGGGGCACCACGATGACCAGACACAGCAGGAGCGACTCGGCACGGGCAAGCCCCGCGAGGGCGAGCCACACACCCAGCTCAGCGGCGAGGCGCGCTGTCAGCGCTCGGCGATATCGAGCGGTAGCCCACAAGGCTCCGGTGATCATCAGCACGGTGAGCGACTCGGCCATCACGACGCCGTCGTTGATCCACAGCCCCGGATAGAGCGCAGCGATCACCGCCGCCGTCACACCAACCGCGCGTCCGGCGACCTCCCGGGCGAGCAACCCGACCATCACGATGACGGCGGCGCCCACGGCGCACATGATGAAGCGTTGTTCGAAGAGATGATCGCCCCGCCCGCCCGGCAGGAACGACGCGGGAGCGGCAACGATCGCCGTGAGCGGCGGATGGTCGGCGGCATGCGCGGCGGCTGACCCTGGCTCCGCGAGCCCGACGCGGATCGCGATGTCGTGCCACGGCGTGACGAAACCCTCGCCCTCGGCCAACGCATCGGCGGCGCGCGTGTAGAAGAACTGGTCGCCGGGGAAGATGTCGAGGCTCTCAAGCGTCTGATCGTGTTTAGCGAAGATGACATAGAGCACTCGACCGACGAATCCGACCGCCGCGATCACGCCGAGCTGCGCCCGAAACGACGCCGCGACCCAGCGGTCGCGCACGACCTGGACACGCCGCTCACCACCGGACGGATCGAGCGTCGGACGGTGGAGCCACGACTGCATCCGCTGGAACGTTCTCTCGATTGCGTAGTAGCTGATCACCGAGACGACCAGCGTCGGCACCAGTGCCATCACCATGAACACCCAGAAGTTCGTGCCGTTGTAGTCCCAGAACAGAGACTCGCGTTGCGCGCCGAGCAGGTCGGCAAGCGGCTCCCATGAGTGCACCACGAAGACCATGTGCCACAGATAGATCGAGTAGGAGATCAGCCCCAGCCACTCCATCGTCCGGGTTCGAGCGAAGGACCGAACGAGCGATCGCCGGTCGCCGCCAAAGATAAGCGGGAACAGCAAGAAGAGCCCGATGAGGCCGTAGAGCAGCTGGCGAGCCATCTCCCGTGGCCAGCTCGCGGTGGCGGTCCCGACCGCGAGACCGAGGTGCTGAGAGACGATGTGGAACGTGATCGCGGCGGCGATCCACCACAACCCCGCGGGCCCGGCCAGGCGATCGAGACGCTCGCGGATCGGGCCATTGCGGAACGCGACCCACGCGACCGCGAGCGCCATGCCGATCGCGAAGTAGTCGAGTGTTCCTGGCAACCAGAGCACCTGGGCCGGCGTCCATCGAGTGTCGAGGGTGAGGACCCAGATCCGGAAGAAGACCGAGAGCAGGTAGCAGAGCGCGATGAAGACGAAAAGGCCGTTGCGACGTACGTCCCGCTCGCGGCCCTTCAGCCACGGACGGAGAAACCGTGCCATGAGCGGCAACACCGCGTAGAAACTGACCTCGGTCGCGAGGCTCCATGCCTGCGGGATCGGGCCGATGGCGTGGGTCGGCCAGTGGATCTGGATCAGGAGAGCGTTGGTGATCGTGCCGACGACGTCTTTGAACTCCTCTGACGTCAACGCGACGATCAGGAACAGCGCGACCCAGAACGCCGGGTAGATCCGCAGGGCCCGCCGCCACAGGTGAACGAGAGCCGGCCGCAGCGGACGGTCATCGAGTATCGACACCACGATCGGGCGGAAGAGCAGAAACCCCGAGAGGGCGAAGAAGACGGGGACCCCGATGTCGAGACGACCGAGGTAGTAGCCCCACGTGCTCGGGCCACCATCACCGCCCGTGATGACTCCCGATCGGAAGCCGACGTGGTGAAAGACGATGGCAAACGCCGCGATCGCCCGGAGTCCGTCGAGCCCCCGCACCCGATCCGCGTCGAGTGACGCTGCAGGTGTGATGACGGCGCCCATCAGGGAGCCGAGTCTAGAACTCCCACTCGTTCGGCAACGCTATGCGTTGCCCCGGGCAAGGATGCCCTCGTCGTCGAGCGCTGGACCCGACTCGATCTGGCGCCGAATGCGTTCCGACGGACCGGGGCGCGCGAACAGGAAGCCCTGCGCGATATCGCAGCCGAGTCCGCGCAGCAACGCGAGCGTCGCCGTGTCCTCCACGCCTTCGGCGACGACGCGGTGGCCGAGGTTGTAAGCGAGGTCGATGATCGAGCGGGCGATGATGTAGTCGTTCTCGCGATCGAGCATGCCGGAGATGAACGATTGGTCGATCTTGATCTCGTGCAGCGGCAGCCGGCGCAGATGCGTCAGTGACGAGAAGCCGGTTCCGAAGTCATCGATGGATATCCGCACGCCTTGTTCATGGAGTGCCCCGAGCACATCCACGATCGCTCGATGGTCCTCCATGATCTCTCGCTCGGTGATCTCGAGGATGAGCCGGTCCGGAGCGATTCCGGCGGCGTTCAGCTTGTCCATCACCGCGTCAGGGAGGCGACGGTCGTAGAGGTTGCGAACCGGCACGTTGACGGCCACTCGCTGGTCCGGCCAGTCCTTGATCGTGTCGAGCGCCTGATCGAGAACGGCGAACGTGAGATCCGCGACGAGGCCGGAGACCTCACAGAGTCCGATGAACTGACCCGGCCCGACGAGGCCGAGGCGCTTGTGTTGCCATCGGGCGAGCGCCTCCATCTCGTGGACCCGTCCGGTACGCAGGTCCACCTTCGGCTGGAACCAGACCCGGAGGCCCCCATCGAGAAGGTGCCGGAGCTCTCCCATGAGGGTCAGCCGGTCGAGGGAGTGACGATCGTCGTCGGGGACGTAGAGCCGGTACGGCGTCCCTGATCGCTTGGCGTCATACATCGCGATGTCAGAACGCTGGAGCAGCGTGTGGGCGTCGGTGCCGTGCGTCGGAGCGACCGCGCCACCGATCGACGCCGTCACCTCGACCTCGATGCCCTCGAGGCGCACGGGCGCCTTGACGGCGTCGGCGACTCGGCCGGAGATCTCCTGCAGGTCGGCTTCGGACGCACCGTTCAACACGATCGCGAACTCGTCACCACCCAGCCGGGCGACCGTGTCGACTTCACGCATCATGTCGCTCAGCCGGACGCCCACGGTGGTCAGCAGCTCATCGCCGTAGCCATGACCGCGCGTGTCGTTGATCTCTTTGAACTGGTTCAGGTCGAGGGGCAACAAGCCGACCGTGGTGCCGTCACGCCGAAGACCGGCGAGCGCTTGAGTGAGGCGATCGAACAACAGCGACCGGTTGGGCAGCGACGTGAGCGGGTCGTGGAACGCCTGATGCCGGATGAGTTCCGTCGCATGCTTGCGGTCCGTGACATCCGCGAACTGCACGCCGACTGCACCGTCAGGAAGCACCACGAGTTCGTAGTCGAAGGTCCGAACGCCGGTGGGGGTGGCGATCTCCACATCGTCGCGATCCGCCACGCGACCGCTGTCGAGAACGTCATCGAGGTCGGCGCGGACTGATGCGGGCAACCAGGGAGCCACGTCGGCGAGCAGACGCCCGCCACCTTCCGCCGCGTCGATTCCAGCCAAGGCCGCGAATGCGGGATTCATCTGGAGAACGCGAGGTTCGATGGCGGCCGCTTCGCGACCGGCCACGACGAGCAGGGGCTCGGACTGGTTCGCCACCACCGCAGCGAGCCGATCGACCTCCTCGCGGACCGCAGCTTCCTCGGCGATGTCGAGGATGACGCCGCGGAAATAGCGTCGATCGCCGACGGCCATCTGGCGCACCACTTCGCGGACACGAAGATTGGAGCCGTCGGCACAGCGCAGCCGCACCTCACGCACGTCGGCCTCTCCCACCGACGCGGCGTCGAGTCGGTAAGCCGCCAGGTCGTCCGGGTGGACACGGCGAGAAACAGGAAGGTCTCGCCATTCCGTGGGCGTGTAGCCGAGGAGCGATTCGACCCAGCCGACGACTCGGGTCAGTTCGAGCACGGCTTCGAGCTGGGGAGCGACAAGGTTGTCGATCGCCGCGGCGGCGCCGAGCGGAGGCTCCGTGGTCATGAACGACACCATGGACTCGGCGAGTTCCTGGACCCTGCGTCGTAGCTCCTCGTGATACGTCTCGAGCGAGTCGCGCTCATCCTCGAGTGCGCCTCGCACCTCGGCCAGCGCCTCGATCTCTCCGGCGACCTTCTCCCGCTCGATCTGAACGAGGTTCTCCGCGTCGCTTGCCGCGGCCGCCTTGATCTCCTCGGCTTCTGCATTCGCTTCGTCGATCGTTTCCTGGGCCCGATCCGTGTCGGCGAGCAGCTGCTCGGCCATGGCCTCGGCCTGCGCGCTGACCTCTTCGACGATCTCGTCGGCCTCGCGACGTGCATCTTCGACGGCCTGATCAACCGTCGCAGCCGCCATCGCAAGGAACCGCGAGGTCGCCGCTGTCGCGTCCTCACCCTGAAGCGTTTCGAGCTCGGCCGTGAGCCGGGCGACCTCGATTTCGAGCTCCCGCTCACGTGCGGTACTCGTCTGGTGGTGCTCCGTCATGAACTCGTCCTCATGGGGGTGGTGGCTAAGCCTGACAATCGGCGTGAATCCGTGGGTCTTGAGCCCCAGGCCCCACCAGTACTGTCGTTGTGTGCCACGTGATGTCACGCCGCTGACCGACAACGACCCGATCTGGTACGCCTCGTACGGATCGAACTGCCTGGCCGCTCGCTTCATCGTCTATCTGACCGGCGGTCGCGCACCCGGCGCGGCACGCGACGAACGCGGGGCTCGCGACCGCACGGAGCCGGCAGCGTCCGCCGCGCATTGGTTTTCCACGCCGTCCCGATTCGTCGGCGACAGCGCCAAGTGGGGTGGCGGCGGGGTTGCGTTCCTCGATCACAACGGGAACGGATCGACTCCCGGCCGGCGCTACCTGATCACCAAGGGCCAGTTCGACGATGTCGCGGCACAGGAGAGTCGCCGACCGACCACGTCGCTGCCGATCCACGAACTGCCGATCGGCACCGTGCATCCGATCGGCTCTGGCTTCTACGACGGCCTGCTGCGCCTCCCCGCAGTCGACGGCGTCCCAGTCGTCACGTTCACCTCTCCGCACGCCGAGATCACGCTGCCCCCGAATCCACCGTCGGCGGCATACCTCGGGGCGATCATCCGTGGCCTCGCCGAGGTTCATCCACTCGCAATCGAGGACCTTGCCGGCGCGGTCTTCGACAGTCCCGGCATCTCGCTCGGATGGACGGTCGAGGAGATCGCCGCACTCGTCTGATTTGGGTCATTCGACTCATACCCGATGAGTCGATTGATACCTACGTTGGGAGATGTGGGAGTGGCCCTCCTGCGTTGAACCTTGGTGGAGGAGAGTGGTGGCTGCGATGAACTCGTCGAAGGAACCGTTGGCTTGGCGGTTGCAAACCGCAGCGATCGAACGGACGCGTGGAGAGAGCGAGCGCGTCGACGATGTCATGCTCGACGCCGACGGCGTCATCGATCTCCGGGCGCTCGACGTCGAACGAGAGCGCGGCGGCGCCTCCGTTGCCGACCCGGCCCCGATCCTTTCGAGCATGCGCAGCCAGTTCGGCGACGCCGGGAACGTCGGCGATCTCTACGACGAGACCGACGAGCCGGCGCCGAAGTGGCGGCTCGGACTCCGGGCCCGTCATGCCTACGGCGGCCAGGTGCCCAGCGCCGAGCCGCCTGAACCGGCCGCTGAGCCACTCTCACCGATTGCGGGCCCGCTGCGCCCGCTGTCACGGATCTCCGTCGTGCCGCTCTCGTCGGAGATGGACGAAGCCGAGGACACCGGCGTGTACAGCTCAGGGTCTCTCGCCGATGCCATCGATCCCGAGATCGATCTACGCGACGGGGGCCGTCCCCTGTCGGACTGTCCGAAATGCGCCGGCATCGGCTGCCGCGACCTGTTCGACCGGTTCAGTCGGATCGAGTTCTACAGCTGCGACAACTGCCTCCACATGTGGCAGCAGGATCTGAGCGACTGACTCAGCTGCCGAAGACCGCGAGCCACTGCTCACGGCTCTGTGGCCGGAACACGACGTTGCGCTCGCGGGTGATTCCCATCGTTGCCGAGCTCTCGACCGAGTACTGGTGGCCGGGATAGAGCACTGCATCGTCCGGCACCTTCGCGAGCCGACCGGTGAGGCTCTCGTACATCTCCTCCGGACTCGATCCGGGGAAGTCGGTGCGCCCGCACCCATCGAGGAACAGCGTGTCGCCGGCGACGAGGCGGCCGTCGACAAGGAAGCACTGGCTTCCCGGGGTGTGGCCCGGCGTGTGAATGAGCTCGATCTCGACTGCGCCGACCGACACGGTGTCGCCTGACTGGTGCTGCACGAGTGAGGCGCCGGTGAGACCGGTCACCTTCTCGACGAACTCCGCCTCTGCGGCCTGGACGTGGACGGGGACTTCGACGCGCTCCATCAGCTCGGCCACCCCCTCGAGCTTCATCCCCATCATGGGGCCGCCCACATGATCCGGGTGGTAGTGCGTGGCCAGCACGCCGGAGCAGCGCATGCCGTCGGCTTCGAGCACGTCGACGAGTCCGTTGACGTCGTAAGCGGGATCGACGAGCACCGCGTCGCCCGTTTCCCGGTCCCCGATCGCGTAGACGAAGTTGACCATCTGGGCGGCCATCGGGTCCGAGGTCGCGAAGTCGCGGCCTGACAGGAGCTGGCGGAAGTAGAAGCGGTCGCTCATCCGGCCACCCTAGAGCGGGACCGAAAGAAGGCCGACAATCGCGCCCGGTAGGCCCGGTTGTAGCGCTCGTAGGTGTTGCGCAGAGCGCTGGCCGGCCAATCCGGCGGGTGAATCTCGGCGGGGAGCAACGGATCGGCGACGAGATGTCGCAAGCCGAGAGCGGCAAGCTCGAAGCCTTCCGCGAGCGACGCCTGGCCGTCGCCTTCCAGGACGACGCAAGACTCGGCCATGGCTGCGGCAACTCGTCGTGCCTCGACGCCCCATCCGGTGAGATCGAACAGCGAGGCGGCGAGCTCGCTGGGATCCCCGTCCGGTGTGGCGACGAATCGGTCGGCCTGCTGGTCGAGCACGTCACGGGCACCCGGCAGCCGACCGGGATCGAGATTGGCCGGCCGCATCCAGACGCCGTCGCGAAGCTCACCGAGCCCGAGATGCGTTGCTGCCGCGCGCAGTGCCGCCCGGTCCCCTGCCTCGCGACCGCCGGCCTGGACGACGTGCATCTCCCAGTCACCCGTCCAGGGCGTGAGCACAGGGGCGAGTCCAGCCTCCTGACGACCCTGGCGATCAAGCAACGGTCCGGCGAGCGCGTAGACGTGGTCGTTATCACGGGTGAGTTCGCCTCGATCCAACATCCGGCTGAGCGCAACGCGCGTCGTGCCGGCATTGATGCCGAATTCCTCGGCGAACGCGACGAGCAGCCGGCTCGGAAGGCGCGGGGGAAGGGTGCCGAGCAGCGTGGAGGCGACCACGCTGCGGGCGGACAGCGAGGTCACGCCGACGGTTCAGCCGAGCGGGCGAGTGTCCGCCAGAACGACCAGTACCCGTCGTGAGTGATCGCGTCCGTTACGTAGCCGTCCTCTTCGAGGGCGCGCTGCAACGTGGGCAGGTTCGCCATCGGGACGCCGGAGTCGACGTGGTGCGCGAGGTGAAAGCCGATCGATTGCGAGAGGAACACGTGCTTGGAGAGGAAGCCCTGTCGGATGTGGTGGGTGGTGAGACGACGGTCCGGCGAGCGGGTCATGCCCGCGTGCTCCGCAAGCGCCCGGAGCCGATTGGCCACCCGCCAGTACGTCATCCACGGCGCCATGTAGAGCAGGAGATAGAGCCACGGGTGACCGAAGGCGAGGAAGATCGAGAAGACGAGAGCCTGCCCGACCCAGAACCGCAGCGCCTTCGTGCGTCGGCCTGGCTTCGTGAATCCGACGAGCGTCGGCTTCAGGTTCTTCCAGCCCGAGATGCCCACGGCGTCGCGCACGAGCTTGCGGCGCAACGAGTCGCGGGCGATCGGGTAGTTGGCGTAGAGGAGGAAGTCCGGCTCCTTCTCCCCGAACTCGTCGCGGTGATGCTGAGAGTGCGACGTGCGATAGACGTCCTCGCCCGTCCCGAACGTCAGCCAGCCGATGAATTTCTCACCCACCCAGTCGTTCGCGGTTCGATTGCTGAAGAGGAGTCGGTGAGCAGCCTCGTGGAACAGCGTGGCGGCACGCTGGAACCAGGCCCCCATGAGAAAGAAGGCGACGATCCACCCGGCGACATGGCTGAGTCGAACCGCGGCACCGATCACGACGAACGGGTACACGACCACGATCACTGACAAGGCCGCGTTCTGCAGGTTGGGAATCCGGCGGAGCTCGGCCCGGAACTCGGGCTTGGGGCGACCGTCCGGGCGCAGCCGATCGGACCCGGCGAAGGGTGCGGCAGCCGCCGGCGCAAGGCCACCGGTGTAGGCCGCGACAGCCTCGTCATGAGTCATCGTCTGCGTCATGGGATCCATATTACAGATTCGTAGACAGTTGTCCACACATAGGTAACGGACGAGCTACCGCGTCGACACGACCTCTCTGGGGTGCGCAGCCACGTGGGTGTCGCGTGGAAGTCCTTGTGCCGCACACGTCCCGGCCCGGGCGCGGCTGTCGACGATGACGTCGGCTTCGTCGCCGCGCTTGCGCACCGCCCAAACCAAGGGCCACGCGAGGATCGTCGTCAGACCACCGACCACGTAGCCGCGACCGAGGCCGACGGTCAGATCGTCGGCCGCGCCGCTCAGGCGGCCGAGCCCGGGCTGGCCGCCGACACCACCCATCGAGCCGAGCATCGCGTCGAAGCTGATCACGGTCGCTCGATGCTCACTCGGCGCCACGTGATGGACGTATGCCTGACGTACCGGCGTGATCACGCCGAGCGAACCCGTCACGAGCAGGAACGACGGCACCGCGATCCAGAACGAGTCGGTCACCCCCATCGAGATCGACCCGAGCGACGTGACGACCAAGCCGCCGAGAATGATGGTGCTCCGCTTCCCGCAGCGACGGGTCAGCCACTCGACGAGCTGGTTGCCCGCGATCGTGGAGAGCGACATGAACGCGGTGATCACGCCGACCACCCAGATCTGGTCGTCCTCGAGAAGGCCGAGCAGGTACGGCTGCGCCGAGTAGAACGCCCAGCCGAGGAAGGCGCCACGGACCACGCCCGCGTCTGTTCACGCAGCTCCGCGCCGATGTTGCTGATCTCGAGCGGTCGGGGCGTGAAGCCGAGGTCGTGCATGACTCGGTACGAGAAGAAGAACAGAGCGACCAGCAAGACGGCGCGAACGCCGAAGGGAACACCGAGGTCGATCTGGCCGAGGAACCCCCCTCCCGTCGTGCCGACGAGCATCGCCACGCCGGTGATCTACTGGGAGCGGGCGAAAACGCGATCGAGGTCGCCCTCCATGCCCACCGAGTGCAGGGCATCGACCAGCCACGGCTCCAACGCGCCCGAGTAAAACGTGAATCCGAGGCCCATCACGAGCGAGACCGCGGCGAACGCGCCGACGCCCGCTTCGGCCTGCGCCGCGATGAGATAGAGCACTGTCGTGCCTGCGAGCACGACGATGGAGAGCAGGTAGGACGCTCGCCCACCGACCCTGTCCGCAACAACCCCTGTCGGAATCTCGAACAGCGCCATTCCGGCCGAGAACACCGCGTTGGCGACAAAGACCTCGCCGATGGACAGGCCGGCATCGAGCAGGAAGAGCGTGTTGACGCCCCAGATCAGCGACGCCGCCAGCGTGTAGAGGCCGGCGAGCATCTGATAGTTGCGGATGATCCGGGCGGACGTCTTAGAGCGAATCCGAACACGAGGACTGGTGGAGGGCCCTATCCTCGCGGTTCGTGACCGACTCTGCGCCCACCCTCCCGACCCTCGCCTACCTGGGCCCGGTCGGGACGTTCACCGAACAGGCCGTGCTCACCCAGCCGGACCTCGCGGCAATGGAGCTGGTCCGCTTTCCGAGCATCGTCGAGGTGCTGCGGGCTGTGGAGAACAAGGCGGTCGACCTCGGGTTCGCCGCGATCGAGAACATGATCGAAGGCGCGGTCAACGCCACGATCGACACATTGGCGTTCGACGCGCAGCTGCTGATCCAGCGCGAGGTCGTCATGAACGTCAACCTCAATCTGCTGGTGCACGCCGGCGTCACCCTCGATGACATCGAGCACGTGCGGTCGATCCCCGTGGCGTACGCACAGTGCCGCACCTACCTGGCCGACAATCTTCCGAAGGCCACGATCGAAGCGACCAACTCCACGGCCGACGCCGCTCGGGAGCTCGCCGAGTCCGGTCGCACCGACACGGCCGCCATCGCGCCGCAGCGGTCCGCAGAGGTCTACGGACTCGAGATCCTCCAGGCGGACGTCGAGGATCACCCCGAGAATCAGACACGGTTCGTCCTCGTCGGACGCGATGGCATCACCCCTCCGTCCGGACACGACAAGACGTCCATCGTGATCTACCAGCGCGAGGACGAGCCCGGGTCACTCGTCGCGATCCTGCAAGAGTTCGCGGCCCGCAACATCAACCTGACCAAGCTGGAGAGCCGCCCCACCCGCACCGGGCTCGGCGACTACTGCTTCCTGATCGACGCCGAAGGCCACATCGCCGACGAAGTTCTCGGCGACGCGCTGCGCAACATCCAGATGAAGCACGGCAGGGTGAAGTTCCTGGGCTCGTACCCGTCTGCGTACGGCACCGCCGAGGAACAGGAATCGAATCGAGCCGGCGTGACCGACGCCGACACCTGGCTTGCCGACCTCCGAGACCAGATCCGTTGACATCGGACGGCGCCATCAGCGGTGACGAGGGCTTCTACCACCAGGCGTACGACATCACGGAGGAACGGACCAAGCAGTTCTACGCGGACTGGGCGGCCACCTACGACAAGGAACTCGTCGACGGCCGCGACTACGCGCAGCCCGCCCGATGCGCAGACGCATTCGAGCGCCACCTCGCCCCGGGCGGCGAGCCGATCGCCGATCTCGGATGTGGAACCGGCCTCCTCGGCCGCACGCTCTCCGAGCGGGGCTACACCACCCTCGACGGCGTCGACTACTCGCCAGAGATGCTCGCCCTTGCCCGCGCGACCGGGCTCTACCGGCGCCTCTGGTCTGCGGACCTGAACGAGGCGCTCGACATCCCCAACGGCACGTACGCGGGCGTCGCCGCCATGGGCGTCTTCAGCTTCGGCCACGTCTACGCCGACGCCCTCGACGAGATGATGCGGATCCTGCGGCCCGGCGGGGTGCTCATCATCGGTGTGAACGAGGTCTTCGTGAACGAAGGCACCCTCACCCCGAAGATCGATGGTCTGGCTGCCGCCGGCACAGCCGAGGTGGCCGAGTCCGGCTACGGCGATCACATGCCCGAGTCCGGTGTGAACGGCTGGGTCTACGTGCTGCGCCGCACCTGAGGCGGGTCAGGCCCGATCCTCGAACCGGTCTCCCACGAGAACCGGTACGAGATCCGACACGTGGGCCTGGGCCGCGATCTCGACGTCCTCACCCCAGCCCCGTTCGATGAGTTCCCGACCGGACCGACAGGCGCGGAGCCGTTCGACGATCTCGGGCTCAGCGTCGTGCCACGCTGCGGCCGCGGCGCGGGCGTCGGGGCTCATGTCGAGTCGATCGAACATCGAGAGCACCGCACCGGCGCCCAGGAGATCCTCGACCGCGACACGCATCGGCCCGGTGTCCCCCCGCCACCGCTCGCCCGCGGCAACAACGCCGATGCGTAGGTCCTCGTCGGCGTAGGCGCTGCCGACCGCAGCACCGTTGCGCACACACGCGGCGACCACCTCCGTCGCTCCGGCGTCTGCAGCGCCGAACGCAAGGGCAGAGCCGTTGGGCGACGGCAGGACGAGACTCGTTCCCGCCGGTACCTCAGCGAGCGACGACGGGGCGAGGGAGTAGGACTGGTCACCATCGCGCGGGCCGGCGGGCTCGGCCCCGACCGACTCGGCGAACGCGATCTCCGAGCCGTCGTGCCACTTGTAGGGGAACACCGTCGCCTCTCGACCGAGCGCCACATCGACGCACGTGGTGAAGGAGAGAACGTCGACGATCACGACGACGTCGACCAGCGGAGCGAGCGTGCGCAGGCCCATCGGTCCCCATTCGAGCTGGACCCGGAACTCGTCCGAGTCCACCACGGTCAGGTCCAGCCGCCGTAGCGCGGGCGAGCCGACCACCATCGACCGGCGAAGCGCCAGCGGGGAAGACCATCCGGGTCCGTTGCGTCAGATGGACGGGGCCACAGCACTTCGTAAGCGGCGAGAATCGCCGCCATCTCGGCATCCGTCGGGGCGGGAGTGATCTCCACGCCGTCGCTCACAGCGGCACGTTCCCGTGCTTCCGCTGCGGCATCTCCTCGCGCTTGGACTCGAGGAGGCGCAGACCGGCGACAACCTTGCGGCGGGTCTCGCTCGGCTCGATGACGTCGTCGACGTAGCCCCGCTCGGCCGCGATGTAGGGATTCGCGAGCCGGTCGGTGTAGTCCTCGATGAGCTCGGCTCGCCGCGCCTCGGGATCGGCAGCATCGGCGAGCTCGCGGCGGTGGATGATCTCAACCGCGCCCTGCGAACCCATCACTGCCAGCTCGGCCGTGGGCCACGCGAAGGCTAGGTCCGAGCCGACCGACTTGGAGTCCATGACCACGTAGGCGCCGCCGTATGCCTTGCGGGTGATGATCTGGATCCGCGGCACCGTGGCCTCGCAGTAGGCGTAGAGCAGCTTCGCGCCGTGGCGGATGATGCCGCCGTACTCCTGATCAACGCCCGGGAGGAACCCGGGGACGTCGACGAACGTGAGCAGCGGGATGTTGAACGCATCGCAGGTGCGCACGAACCGAGCAGCCTTCTCCGCCGACTCGATGTCGAGCACGCCGGCCAGCATCATCGGCTGATTGCCGACGACGCCAACGGCACGGCCTTCGACTCGAGCGAAGCCGCAGGTGATGCTCTTGCCCCACGCCGAGTGGTACTCCATGAAGTCGCCGTCGTCGACGACCGACGCGATGACCTGCTTCATGTCGTAGGGCACGTTCGGGCTCTCGGGCAGGATCTCGTCGAGCTCCGGGCACAGGCGGTCGGGGTCGTCCGTGGACGGCTGCGCCGGCGTCTGCTCGAGATTGTTCGACGGCAGGAAGCCGAGCAGGTACTTAACCTCGTCGAGGACGTCCTCTTCGGAGTCCGCGACGAACGTGGCGACACCGGACTTCGAGCTGTGGGAGCCGGCTCCACCGAGCTCTTCGAGTGTGACCTCTTCGCCGGTCACCGTCTTCACGACGTCGGGACCCGTGATGAACATATGGGACTTCTCGCGCACCATGAAGATGAAGTCCGTCATCGCCGGGCTGTAGACCGCACCACCGGCGCACGGGCCGAGAATCACCGAGATCTGTGGGATGACACCGGACGCCTGGACGTTGCGGTAGAAGATCCCGCCATAGCCGTCGAGGCTGACCACGCCTTCCTGGATGCGGGCGCCGGCGCCGTCGTTCAGGCCGATCATCGGCGCACCGGTGGCGAGCGCGAGATCCATGACCTTGTGAAGCTTCTCGGCGAATACCTCGCCGAGTGCGCCGCCCATGACTGTGAAGTCCTGGCTGAAGACGAAGACCTTGCGACCGTCGACCGTGCCCCAACCGGTGATCACACCATCGGTGTAGGGACGCTCGTCGAGGACACCCTCGGCGGCCCGGTGGCGGGCGAGCATGTCGAGCTCGTTGAAGGAGCCCTCGTCGAGCAGGTACTCGATCCGCTCGCGGGCGAGCATCTTGCCCTTGTCGTGCTGGCGTTGGACCGAGCGGTCCGACCCCGCATGCAGCGCCTGTTCCTTGCGTTCCCGCAGATCTTCGAGCTTGGCCTTCATTGACTGATCAACCACGGGGAGCAATCTACAGGTCCGGCCCCATTCGCCCCGAAACGGGCGTCGGTCAGTCCGGTGGACCGTGAACCACGGCTGCGAACACCTTCTTGTGCTCGGCCACCGGGCGGAAGGCGCGCAGGAGCCACGTTGCCCCCTGATCTGCGAATGTCGGGGCGACGCCGTCGTAATCCGTGCGCAGGGCGACGTCGAAGCCGTCGAGCGAACCTCGCTCCCCGACGACGGTCTCCAGCATCTGATGGAACGACGCCTCGTCCACGTCAATCGGGAACATGCCTTCGTAGCGGGCGGCCCGCCGGACCGGTTTCTACGCGGTGCGGCGCGCGGCGCACCAGATCGGCGGACGCGGCTGCTGGGCCGGTCGAGGTTCGAGCGAAACGCCGTCCACCCGGAAATGCTCACCGACGTGCGCGAGCGTTTCGCCCTCCAGGAGCCGGGCGATCACGTCGAGGCCCTCCTCGAGTCGGGCGCCACGGGCTCGGCCGTCGACGATCTCGTCGAAACGGGAGAGTTCCCCGCCGGAATCGGTGCCGGAACCAACGCCCACCGTCATGCGGCCGTCGCTCATCAGGTCCACTGTGAGGATCTCCCGGGCGAGCTTGATCGGCCGCAGGCGCGGCACCGGCGTGACCATGGGTCCGAGCCGGACTTTCGTGGTTGCGGCAGCCATCACGCCCAGCGCGACCCACGTGTCGAGGATCTCGTTGCTCTCGGGCCGCAGCACGTGGTCCCACAGAAACACCCCGTCCCAGCCCGACTCCTCCGCAGTGGCAGCCAGATCCACGAGCTTGTGGGGATCGGACAGCTGCCCGAAGGGAGCAACGAAGACGCCGTACTTCACGAGCCGATCGTAGGTCGGTACGGGCCGCGTCCGCTCGGCGGTCGACCCTAGGATCCCGACGGTGAGTGACTCCTTCGACGCCGATGCCCGCGAACGCGAGCTACGCGACGAGGCGGAAAGCTGGGACACCGGCGCGCCGGTGCCCGCCGAGCCGGGCGACATTCCGGTCATCGACGTGCGCTCGTTTCTGGCCGCACCCGAGGGGCCGGGACGCGCCACCACCACCGCCGCCGCCGTCCGATCGGCCTGTGAGGAGGTCGGCTTCTTCCAACTGATCGGCCACGGCGTCGACAAACAGCTCGTGAACGACGCGTTCGCTGCGGCGCGTTCGTTCCACGACCTCAACGACGCATCCAAGGAAGCCATAGCGATGGACCGCCCTGGCGCGACGTTGCCCGGGGTCGGGTATCTGCGGATCGGAGAACGACTGCTCCCCCGACGGTCGGTCGGCAACCTGAACGAGGCGTTCCTTATCAAGGGCGAGGCAGGAGTCGGGTTCGAGGACAACGCCTGGCCCGACCCCGCGGCGGTACCGGGTTTCCGCCAGGCGATCGAGGCCTACGCCATTGCGATCAGCGGGCTCGCTCAGCGCCTTGTTCCGCTCTACGCCCTTGCCCTGGAGCTTCCATCCACGTTCTTCGACGGTGCGTTCGTCGACCCCTTCTGGCGCCTGCGACTGACTCGATACCCCGGCGTCCGAACCACGCGACCCGCCGGCGCGTTCGGCATCGCGCCACACGTTGACACCACATTCTTCACCTTGTTGCGCCAGGACGGCCCGGGGCTCACGATCTACAGCACCGCTCGGGATGCGTGGATGACCGCCCCGGTGATCGAAGAGGCGTTCGTCGTCAACACCGGCGAACTGCTGAGGCAGTGGTCGAACGACCGGTTCCTCAGCGTGCGCCACTTCGCCGACAACCCGTCGACCGAGCCGCGCCATTCGTTGCCGTTCTTCTTCAACGCCAACGCCGACCACGTGATGCATCCGGTCCCGACCTGCGTCAGTGCGGCCAACCCCGCTCGCTACGCGCCGGTGAGTTACCGCCAGAGCCAGGCCTCGGCGCAGGGCGAGTAGGAAGCGATGGACGCGGACCTCATCGTCGTCGGCCTCGGGGCCATGGGTGCGGCGACGGCGTACCAGGCGGCGCGGCGGGGACTCTCCGTCATCGGTTTCGACCGCTACGCGCCGCCTCACGACCAGGGATCGAGTCACGCCGAGTCGCGCATCACTCGTCTGTCGGTCGGCGAAGGCCCCGAGTACGTGGCGCCGGTCGCCCGCAGCCACGAGATCTGGCGGGATCTGGAGGCCGCGACCGGCGTCGAACTTCTCCACCAGTGCGGCAGCCTGATCGTGTCGCCGTCGAGCGGGAGCGGAACGGACGGACGCTGGACCGACTTCGTGACCGCGACCGAGGCCGTCGCCGGGCCGGCCGGGGTGCCGTTCCACCGCCTTTCGACCGCCGAGATCCAATCCCGGTTTCCCGTTCTGCTGCCGCGAGAAGGAGAGGTCTTCGGGCTCGAACCGAGCGGGGGCGTGGTGATGGTCGAGCGCGCCGTCTCCGTGCAGCTCGAACTTGCCCGGGAGCTCGGCGCAGTCACGCACACGTTCGAGCCCGTGATCGATGTCGAGCCGGACGACACCGGCGTGACGGTGCGAACCGCAACGCGTTCGGTACGAGCTCCCCGCGTGGTGGTCACGATGGGCCCCTGGCTCGACTTCGCTCCGCTTGAGGATGAGCGGGTGCTCTCGGTCACGCGTCAGGTGGTGTTCTGGTTCGAGCTCGACGATCTCGAACCCTTCACCACGGATAATCTTCCGACCGCAATCTGGGCCGGGGACCGTATCGAGGACTACCTCGGTGTCTTCCCGATCGCGCCGGGCACCAGACCCGCTCTCAAGGTCCTGGGGGAGCAGTTCTCGGAGACGACCGCTGCCGACACCGTCGACCGCTCTGTATCCCCAGAGGAGATCGCCGACTTCCACGAGCGGCTCGTCGCACCGCGGCTTCGCGGCGTGACCGACCGCTGCCATCACGCGACGGTGTGCCTCTACACAACGACCCCCACCGAGGACTTTCTGATCGATACCGATCCACGATCCGACCGGATCGCGATCGTCAGCCCGTGCAGCGGGCACGGGTTCAAGCACAGCGCCGCGATCGGCGAAGCGCTCGCCCAGGGGGCCGCGGGCGAAGAGCCGACCGTCGACCTGTCGCCGTTTCGGCGCGACCGATTCTCGACGGCGTGACGAACTCGGCGTCCTAGAGTCACTCGGATGTCCTTCGCCCGAGTGTGCGTCTTCTGCGCATCGTCACCCGGATCAGATCCGGCCATCACCGACGCCACCGTCGAGCTCGGGCGCGAGCTTGTCTCCCGCGACATCGAGCTCGTCTACGGCGGTGGCGCGGTCGGGCTGATGGGGCTGATCGCCGACACCGTTCTCGACCGCGGCGGATCGGTGACGGGAGTGATCCCGAAGAATCTCTTCACACGCGAGGTCGGTCACCGGGCGTTGACGCGTCTCGAAGAGGTCGACTCGATGCACGTGCGCAAAGCACGCATGTACGAACTGGCCGATGCTTTCATCGCGCTGCCAGGCGGCTACGGCACGCTCGAGGAACTGGCCGAGACCCTCACGTGGAACCAGATCGGGCTGCTCACCAAGCCGGTCGGCGTCCTCGACGTCGGCGGGTTCTGGCAACCGCTTCTGGCCCTCTTCGATTCGATGGTGGACAAGACCATCCTCAAGCCGGCGAACCGCGAGGTCCTCCTCGCGGATAAGTCGCCTGCCGGTCTCCTTGACGCACTCCAGGCGCAGGACCTCACCTACGTCCCCAAATGGATCGGCGAAGACTCCGTCTGACCCCCGCTACAACTGGTGTCTGACACCAGTTGTAGCGGGGGTGAATCTTGCTGGGGATGGGAATCGTCCTTGCGGGGGATGTCGGGGAGTGCGCCGAAGGGCCAGACTGGCGCCATGACGACGGTTGACTTCTTCCAGGACAACTACGCACCGGTGCGCGAGGAGCTCACGTCGCTCGATCTCGACGTCACCGGAACCATCCCCACGGAGTTGGACGGGCGACTGCTCCGGATCGGCCCGAACCCGGTCGTCGACCCCGAACCCACCGATCACTGGTTCACCGACAGCGGCATGGCCCACGGCCTCCGGCTTCGTGACGGCACGGCAGAGTGGTACCGGAACCGCTACATCAACGGCGACCGTGTGGCCGACGCGCTCGGACGGCCTCGCATGCCGGGCGATCGCCACATGGATGGCGACGGCGGCGCCAACACGAACATCATCGGCCATGCCGGGAAGACCTACGCCCTGGTCGAGGGTTTCAACTGGCCCGTGGAGTTGACCGACGAGCTCGAGTCGATCGCGCCCTCCACCTTCGACGGCACGCTCAACGGCTCGTTCACTGCCCACCCCAAGCGCCACCCCGGCACGGGTGAGCTCCACGCCGTGAACTACTTCTTCGGCTGGGAGGACCACGTCCGCTATATCGTCGTCGGAGCCGACGGCCGGATCCGGCGCGAGGTCGACGTCCCCACTGATCACAGCCCGATGATCCACGACTGCTCGATCACCGAGTCGGCCGTTCTGATCCTCGACTTCCCCGTCCACTTCGACCTGGACGCCGCGATGGAAGGCTCGAGCCTGCCGTACCGATGGCAGCCCGATGAGGTGTGCCGGATCGGCGTGCTGCCGTTCGATGCCCCCGGCGACGCTGTCCAGTGGTGCGAACTCGACCCGTGTTTCGCGTTCCACCCGCTGAACTCGTTCGACATGGCCGACGGCCGCATCCAGCTGGACATCGCCCGCCACGGCAGCATGTTCAACACGGTCACCAATGGCCCCGCCGAGGGCCCGCCGCAGCTGTATCGCTGGATCCTCGACCCGGCGAAGGGCACGGTCACCGAGGAGCAGCTCGACGACCGAAACCAGGAGTTCCCCCGAATCGACGAGCGGATGATCGGCAAGGAAGCCCGCTACGGCTACACCGTCGGTTTCGTGGGCGAAGAGGGCCCCGCCTTCAAGCGCGATCTCGAAACGAACGACGTCGAGTTGCACGATTTCGGCCCGGGTCGCTCCAGCCAGGAGATGGTGTTCGTGCCGCGCTCGCCCGATGCGGCGGAGGACGACGGCTGGTGCCTGAGCTACGTCCACGACGCCAACACCGACACCGCCGACGTGGTGATCCTCAACGCGCAGGACTTCAGCGGTGAGCCGCAGGCGACCGTCCACCTGCCCCAGCGAGTGCCCTACGGCTTCCACGGAAACTGGGTCGCTACCGAGAGCTAGGTCTACGGTTACGCCATGCGTGACCAGCCATATCGCGTCATCCAGTGGTTCACCGGCGACATCGCCTGCCACCAGATCCGCCTCATCGCCGACCACCCGAACCTCGAACTCGTCGGCGCGTTCGTCTGGCACGACGAGAAGGTGGGGCGCGACGCGGGCGAGATCGCCGGCATCGACCCGCTCGGCGTGATCGCCACCAACGACATCGACGAGATCCTCGCGGTCGATGCCGACGTCGTCCTCTACAACCCGCCCCGCGAGCGCTACGAC
The DNA here is from genome assembly GCA_029246685.1 of Acidimicrobiales bacterium. Classification (GTDB taxonomy): domain Bacteria; phylum Actinomycetota; class Acidimicrobiia; order Acidimicrobiales; family Aldehydirespiratoraceae; genus JAJRXC01. The sequence continues at coordinate 921,817 of JAQWMR010000016.1, forward strand.
GAGGTCGTCAAGATCCTCGCCAGCGGGAAGTCGGTCATCTCGATCATGGGCGCCTGGAACCCGAAGCGCTACGAGGTGTGGCCCGAGCTGAAGGCGGCGATGGAAGCGGGCGGATCCTCGCTGCACGGCACCGGCCTCAACCCGGGGCTGTCCTACGAACTCGCGATCCTCGGCTCGTCGGTCTGCCACGAGGTGGAATCGATCGAGGTGAAGACGTGCGAGCGCCAGTCCACGATGAGTCCGGTCTTCATCGAGAAGTTCGGCTTCGGCCGAACGGAGGAGGACCTCCGAGCGGGTGAGGACGGCGCCGCCGAGATCTTCGAGAACCTGCTCCAGATCACGAATCTCATCTGCGAGGAGGTCGGCCTGCCCCACGACGATGCCAAGATCTCCTTCGAGTACGAGCCGGCAACGAAGCGGTACGACGAGAAGTTCCTCATCGAGGAAGGGACGATGGCCGGCCTGGTGATCAAGGCGCAGAGCCTCTACCAGGGCGTTCCGAAGGCGACGGTGGAAGTGCGGTTCCTGATCGGAACCGGCTGGGTCAGTGAGGAGTTCCTCGCCGCCGCGCCGTCCACCGGCTGGATCGAAGTGAAGATCAACGGCACCCCGCAGCATCGGTTCTTTCACGAGATGCTCGAGGCCGAGAAGATCGTGCGGACGCGCTCCACCGGCACGAAAGCCATCAACGCAATACCGCTGGTTGTCGAGGCCGACCCTGGCCTCGTCCTGCCGACGATGACCCGCATGCCGAGCCTCTTCGCCTGACAACGGGACCTTCGCCGTTCCCGTCACGACCGAGTCCACCGCTTCCAGCGCCCCGTCGTCTCGAACCACGGTCCACGGTGGCGCGAACCGGGCGATCTACGAGGCCGATCCCGTCAGCGAGATTCTCGACGCCGGCATGATCGCCCACGTCGGGGTGCAGACCCCCGACGGCCCGCTCGTGCTGCCGATGGCCTACGGGCGAGATGACGACACCTTGTACCTCCACGGTGCGGCGGCGAACCACCTGCTCGGCAATCGTGTGGGGGGTGTTGTCGCTCGGGGATGAGTCCACGAAACAGACCGACCTGATGAGAGACCAGACCGAGCTGGTCGAGCAGCAGAACACGATCCTTGCTTGCTACTCTGAGCAAGAAGTTGACTTCGAAGTCCTAACGAATGCCTTATTCGGTTTCGCGCTCGACCTCAGCGTGCCCGAACTGAACAACCTTCGCAAGAGATTCCGGGAGTGCAGGGGTGAGTGACGACGTGGGTGAATCAACCGAGTACCGACCAGGTCGGGGGCATCAGTGGGCACGCACTGTGTCTGCCGTGGTCGCCGCATTCGCCTTGGCGCTGGGTGTGCTCATCATGGCCGACGAGTCCGCCCAGCAGACCGACCTACTGGAAGAGCAGATCCATATTGACCAACTGAATTCGATTCAGATTGATCGACAGTCTTTCGAACTGGAAAGTCAGACCGAGCAAATGCGACAGCAGACCAACCTGATGGAGCAGCAGCAGATGGGGTGAGCTTGAAATCTTCGTGATGAACGCCGATGGCACCGGGATCTCCGCAACCGGCCAGGAAGGCACTCCGTCCGACTGGGGCGGACCCGCCAACTGACCGTGTCGGTGCGCTCACGACATGTTCGCTCGAGGTCGTCGAGGAGCATGTCGTCGCTGGTGACCTGCGGGCCGCTCTAGGCGTGCTGCGGCTCCCACCCCGGGAGGCGCTGCTCAGGGTCGCCACTAGGTGCACCGACTGACGTGGGGGCCACGCGAAGTGTGGGAGCGTCCCGGGTATGGGTGAAATTTTCCATTTCGCGTGCGGCGAGTGCGCCGTTGGCTTTGAGGTCTTTGATGGGATCGGGATGTTGGGTCCGGGCGTAACGCTGTGCTCGTGCATGGTTTGCAGAAAGCTCGTGACGCCTGAACATCGGCGAAACGAACGTCTTCTTGCCTGTACAGAGTGCGGAGCGAGCGTTACACCGACGATCAGGGAAGAAGTCGAAGTGATCGTTATCCCTGACGTTCCTGGACTTGCTGCTCACGAAGACCGAAGGGAGAGCGTTTCCTCTTCGCTCGCGGGCGAGTGTCCGGGTTGTGGTGGGCCTCTAAAAATTGAGTTTGTTGGCCACTGGGATTGACGCCTTTGGGCGCGTGAAGGAGCACGAATGGGTTTGTTTGACGCTGATCTTGAGCGGCTCGCCAAGTTGGGAGAACCCCGGGCTTCGGGCGTGCTCACGGAACAAGAGTTCGCTCAGCTCAAGGCTGAGGTTCTTGAAAAGCCTGCCCCAGCAGTTTCGCTAGACACGACATTGACTGCCATGGGCGTTCAGGAAAGAAGAAGACAGCCACGCAGACAGCCACAGACCTGACACACCCAGGAACATCCAGACACCTTCATGGCGAATCGTGCTGCGTAGTTTCAACAAATCGATCGACCGGAGACCGAGATGGGCCATCTACGCGACCGTCACTCATGTGGACGGGCTCGTGATGGCCCGCACCCCCTTCCACAACTCGATGAACTACCGATCCGTCGTCGTGCGGGGTCTCGCCACGAAGATCGAGGAGAAGGACGCCAAGCTCGCCGCGCTCAGGATCATCACGAACCACGTCGTGGAGAACTGGGACCTCGGTCGTCCGGTGAGCGACGTCGACGAGAAGAAGACGCTCGTGCTCGAGATGCCGCTTGCCGAGGCATCGGCCAAGGTGCGCGCCGGCGACCCGATCGACGAAGAGGACGACATGGCCGGCCCCTGGTGGGCCGGCGTGATCCCGGTCGAGACGCGAATCGACCGGCCCTACGCCGCCGCTGACCTCACCGGCACCAACCCAGTCCCCGACGCCTACACCGCCCTCGACGGCACGGTTCTCTGAGCTACAAGACGGCGAAGCAGGCGCGCATCTCCTGCACGAAAGTGGCGGGCTGTTCCCAGGCGGCGAAGTGGCCGCCCTTGTCGAGCTCGTTCCAGTACTGGATGTTCTCGTAGCGCTGGTCGGCCCACCGGCGCGAGCAGCGAATGATCTCCTTGGGGAAGATCGAGCAGCCGGTCGGCACCACGACTGCACCGCCGCCGAAGTCGGCGAAGCTCTCCCAGTAGAGACGGGCAGACGACGCCCCGGTTGCCGTGAACCAGTAGATCGAGATGTTGTCGAGCATCTGGTCCTTGGACAGCGCCGACTCGGGGTGACCGTCGTTGTCGGTCCAGGCCCACATCTTCTCGGCGATCCAGGCGCACTGACCGGACGCCGAATCCACCAAGCCGTAGCCGAGCGATTGGGGACGGGTGGACTGCTGCTTCGAGTAGCCCGAATCCCATTTGTCGTAGTGGCCGAGAGCGGCGAGCGCGTCGGCCTCTTGCGGCGTCGGGTCAGCGAGTGACTCCGGCGTGGGTCCAGCGACAGGCATGTTCGTGTGGATGGCCCGGACGTTCAGGTTCTGCATCCCGATGTAGGTGGTGACGGCTCCGCCCCAGTCACCGCCCTGGGCGACATAGGGGTCGTAGCCGAGGCGGACCATCAGTGTGTTCCACGCCGTCGCGATCCAGGCCACACCGCAGCCCGACGAACTGGGCTTGCCGCTCCAGCCGTAGCCCGGCAGCGAGGGGATGACGAGGTGGAACGCATCGTCGGCCGAGCCGCCGTGCGCGGTCGGGTTCGTGAGGGGCTCGATGACCCCCATGAACTCGGCGACCGAGCCGGGCCAACCGTGGGTGAGCACCATCGGTGTCGCGTCCTCGTGGGGCGAGCGGATGTGGATGAAGTGGATGTCGACGCCGTCGATCTCCGTGATGAAGTTGTCGTACGCGTTGATCGCCGACTCGAACCGGCGCCAGTCGTAGTCCGTGGCCCAGTAGTCGCAGAGCTCCTGGGTGTAGGCGAGCGGGATGCCCTGGCTCCAGTCGTCCACGGCCTCCTTCTCCGGCCAACGAGCCCGGGCGAGCCGGTCACGGAGGTCGTCGATGGCGGCGTCGGGGACGTCGATGATGAAGGGGCGGATCTCGTCGCTCATCCCCGCAGCCTCGCCGCACCAGGCGGACCGGGGCAAGTGCGGCGAAAGTGCAGCGGGGGTCTGACCCCAAGTGCAGCGTTTAGGATCCGGGCATGGATCTGCCGGTCACTCGGCCCGTGAAGCCGATGTTGGCGAAGGCAGTCGACGGCATCCCCGAGATCGGTGATCTGGCGTTCGAGCCGAAGTGGGACGGCTTCCGCTGCATCGTGTTTCGCGACGGCGACGAGGTCCACCTCGGCTCCCGCAACGAGAAGCCCCTGACCCGCTACTTCCCTGAGCTGATCGAGCCGCTCCTCGCGTCTCTCCCAGACCGGTGCGTGGTGGACGGCGAGATCATCGTGACCGTCGACGACCATCTGGGCTTCGACTCGCTGCAGCAGCGCATCCACCCGGCCGAGTCGAGCGTCACCAAGCTTTCCGTGGAGACCCCCGCCGAGTTCGTCGCCCTCGATGTCCTCGCGGTCAACGACACGGACCTCACCGATGAGCCGTTCCGCGACCGCCGTCAGATTCACGAGGCCATCGGCGCCACGTTCGAAGCCCCGATCCACCTCGTGCCGTCCACGCTCGATCGCGAGATCGCCCACGACTGGTACGTCCGATTCGAGGGTGCCGGCCTGGACGGCTTGATCGCCAAGCCCCGCGACGGCACCTACCTGCCGAACAAGCGCGTCCAGTACAAGGTGAAGCACACCCGCACCGCCGATGTGGTCATCGCCGGCTACCGACTCCACAAGGACGGCGAGGGCGTCGGTTCGATGCTCGTTGGTCTCCACGACGAAGACGGTCGACTCCAGCACATGGGCGTCGCCTCCTCGTTCAAGACGAGCCTGCGCCAGGAACTGATCGAGACGCTCGCACCGTTCATCGTCGAGGGCCCGGCCGACCATCCGTGGTCCGAGTGGATGAACCCCGAAGCCCACACCGAGGGGCTCATGCCCGGCGGCCCGAACCGGTGGAGCCAGGGTCGCGACACCGCTATGTGGGTGCCACTCACCAGCCAACTCGTGGCCGAGGTGAAGCACGAGGCAGTCCTCAAAGGCCGGTTCCGCGGCACAACGCGGTTCGTCCGATGGCGCCCGGATCGCGACGCCGACTCCTGCGCCTACGCGCAGCTGGAGGTCGCCGCCCCGGTAGGGATCAGCGAGGTCCTCGGCGTCGAGGGATGAGCGGACCGAGACGGCTTCTGTATCGGGGGGTCTGACCCCTCGATACAGAAGCGGAGGGGGTGCGGCCGCAGTAGGCGAGGAAGCGGTCGACGATCGAGGCATCGTCGGCGACGGACACTTCGGCGCCCATCAGGCCGGGCGACCGGAGGGCATCGCCCGCTGCCTGGAGGCCCGGCAGGATAGCCGCGGTAACGCCGGGATCGAGATGCGGGTCCACGCCGAGCGCGGCGCCGATATCCCACGAATGCGTATAGAGATCGGCCGCGGACAGGCGCAGGCGATCATCGAGCAATCCTCGTCTGGCTCAGAGGTCGTCGTCGCGGGGGCCGACGTCGTCGTGGTCGCAGTCGTGGTCGTGTTGGTCTCCGGCGGATCAGCCGCGTCGGTGCTGTCGTCGTCGGCACACCCGGCTGCCAGCGGCACAAGGGCGACGAACACCACGGTCCACACCCGACACCTCATCGCCCGACATGGTCGCACAGTGGGCGAGGGAGCAACCCCGCCTGGCAGACTCCCGGGCATGGCTGCATCCGATCTCCCCGCCACCGCCGATCTGTGCGATGACCACGACGACGAGGTCGCCATTCTCGACAACGTCTTCCGGTCTCTCGGCGGGCGCGACCAGATGGCGGGGACCGCCGTGACGCTGAAGCTCTTCGAAGACAACTCCCTCGTCCGTGAGGCCGTCGCGGAGGACGGAGTGGGCAAGGTGCTCGTGGTGGATGCCGGCGGGTCCCGGCGTCGGGCGGTCGTAGGCGATCAGCTCGCGGCGACGGCGAGCGACAACGGCTGGTCAGGCATCCTCGTCTACGGCGCCGTGCGAGACAGCGCGATCCTCGCGAAGACCGATCTCGCCATCCACGCGCTCGGCACCAACCCCCGCAAGACCAAGAAGCGCAATCTCGGCGACCGCGACGTCGACGTGACCTTCTGCGGCGCGACGATCCGGCCGGGCGATTGGATCTGTGCCGATCTCGACGGGGTCCTCGTGGCGGACCGCCCGCTCGGCTGATCCGGCGACTGGTCAGCCGTCGACGATCGTGCCCTCGACGACCGCCCTATCGATCAACTGCTCGACGATCCCCCAGACGCCGTCGAGGCCGTCAGCCATCTTGGAGTTGACCGCCTTCACCTCCGCCGCGTTCACGCCGCGGCGAGTCCACGACTTGCCGCCGATGGCAAGGTTCATGAGGAACGGCTGGAGCCGGTCGCAGCTGTAGGCGAAGCGCGCCTCTGGCGTCTCTCGCGCTTCGTACTCGTCCCAGAGTGCTCGCAGCTCGGAGGCCTCGGGCTCGGGAAGCAGCGCGAAGATCCGATCAGCAGCCGCAATCTCCTCCGCCTCCTTGCTCTTGCGAGCCTCGTAGTCGTAGATGTCGACGTCACCGGCGTCGATCTCGACGATGTCGTGGATGAGAAGAATGCGTATCGCCCGTTCGAGGTCGATGGGTTCCTTGGCGTGGGGAGCCATGACCATCGCGATCATCGCGAGGTGCCACGAGTGTTCGGCGGAGTTCTCGCGCCGGCTCTCGTCGACGAGGAGCGTCTGTCGGAGTTCTGTCTTGAGCTTGTCGAGTTCGTAGATGAACGAGAGACGATCGGCGAGCCCCTGGTCGAATGTCGCAGCGAGCGCGACGGCTTCCGCCTGGTCCATCAGCCGTAGTTCCAGAACAGCTCGTGGGCGCGCTTGGCGACGCGGTCGGCGCCGATCTCGGCGCAGCGCTCGTCGAACCCGGCGCCGGGCCCCTGCCAGACCATCTCGTCCACCGTCGCACTGACGGGGGCATCGAGGTCGACGGTCGCGATACGTCGGAAGAGCAATGCGTCCTCGAAGTTCTCTCGAAGGGTCAAGGCGAGCTTGGCTGCGCCACGGACGTCGAGGCCCTCCCACTCGGCGACGTCGAGTGGGACTTGGTCGATGTGGCCGAACTTGGACAGGACCTTGGCCGCGGACTTCGCGCCCCAGCCCTGCAGCCCCGGAAAGCCGTCGGCCGTATCGCCCACCACGCCGAGGTAGTCGGGGATCGAGTCCGGCGGCACGCCGAACTTCTCGATGACACCGGCCCAGTCGTAGATGATCTCTCGTCGTCGATCGAGCTGGACGACGCGATCATCAGGCGTGACACATTGGGCGAGGTCCTTGTCCGGCGTGCAGATGATGACCTGCTCCACTCGATCGTCGGCGGCGGCCATTGCTGCAGCCGCAGCCATTCCGTCGTCGGCCTCGTGGGTGATCTGCGGCCACACCGTGAACCCGGCGAGCTCGAGCAGCTCCTCGACCTCGGGGAACTGGGCGAACAGGTCGGGCTCGATGTCGCTCCCGTCCTTGTACCCGTCGTACATGTCGTTACGGAATGACTCGATCACATGGTCGGTGGCGATCCCGATGTGGGTGGCCCCACCGTCGACGAGGTCCAACACCGTGTTGAGCACGCCTCGCTGCGCCCCGAGCCGGGTGTCCTTGTTGGACGGACCGTAGTGAAACCGGAAGAGCTCGTAGGTGCCGTCGACCAGGTGCACATTCATGAGGCGGCGTCCTTCATCATCGGAGCCTCGCACACCTTCCGTCAGGACGCGGCAAGATGGCGGCGATGCCGCTTCCGCCCACCGACCTGCCCGTGGAAGAGGTGATTGCCGACGTTCGCGAGGCGCTGCAGGCCAGTGGTCACGCAGTCCTGCAGGCGGAGCCGGGGGCCGGAAAGAGCACCGTGATCCCACTGCGGCTGCTCGACGAATCGTGGCTCGGCCAGGACCGCGTCGTCGTTCTCGAACCTCGGCGCGTCGCCGCCCGCGCCGCGGCGCGACGGATGGCGAGTCTGCTCGGTGAGGAGCCCGGGCAGACCGTGGGGTGGGTGACACGCGACGACCGACGGGTCGGGCCAGAGACTCGAATCGAGGTCGTGACCGAGGGCGTGCTGACCGCCCGGCTGGTGAACGACCCGGCGCTGACCGGCGTCGGCTTGGTGATCTTCGACGAGTTCCACGAACGCTCGCTGCCCGGCGACACCGGCCTCGCGCTCGCGCTCCATAGCCGAGAGCACCACGGACTCGCCGCCCGGCTGCTCGTCATGTCCGCCACGCTCGACAGCGACGCGGTCGCCGCACTCCTCGGTGGCGATGACGGACCCGCCCCCGTCGTGACGTCCACCGGCCGCACATTCCCCGTTGAGATCCAGTGGCGGCCTCGCAAGCGTCGCGACCCGCTCGTTCCAGCAGTGGTCCGCACCGTGCAAGAAGCGCTGCGGGGCCCCGACGACGTACTGGTCTTTCTCCCGGGCGTCGGCGAGATTCGCGGCGCGGAACGCGAGCTGTCCGGGGTTCTCGGCCCCGACGGCCCGGTCGTCCTCCCGCTGCACGGATCCCTGCCGGCAGCCGAACAAGACGCCGCCTTGATCCCGCGAGCAAGCCGGCGTGTCGTCCTTGCCACCGACCTCGCGGAGACGAGCCTCACCGTCGAAGGCATCGGGTCGATCGTGGACAGCGGGCTGGCCCGACGCCCGCGACACGACAGCCGGACCGGGATGACCGCGCTCCACACGGTCACGACATCGCGCGCCTCAGCCGAACAGCGGGCAGGGCGAGCGGGGCGAACGGGTCCTGGGATCGCCTACCGACTCTGGTCGAAGGTCGAGAACGGCGGCCGGTTGCCGTTCCTACCCCCGGCGATCACCGAGGTCGAGCTGTCGGACCTCGTCCTGGACCTCGCCCAACGAGGCATCACGGATCCGGCGACGGTTCCGTTCTTGGACTCGCCGCCGGCGGAGGCCTGGGCAGACGGCGTCGCGCTTCTGCAACGGCTGGGTGCGCTGGACGACGCCGGTATCCCGACCGAGCGCGGCCTCTGGATGGCTCGCGTGCCCGCCCACCCACGGTTGGCGCGCATGGTGGTCGAGTCGCGGGACCCGTGGCTTGCCTGCCTGCTCGCCGCGCTCCTCGAGGACCGCGACGTACTCCGAGGTCGGCCGACGGAGCTCCCGTCCGATCTGCATGAGCGGCTGGCCCTCGTGCTCGACCCCGACCGGCACCATCCGGCAGCCGACGGTCGGGCGTTACGTCAGGTTCGCGACCGCGCCGCAGATCTCGCCCGCCGACAGGGCGTCGCCACACGCGACATCGAGCCCGATTCGCTCGATCCCAACGCGATGGGAGCTGTCCTCGCCGCGGGATTCCCTGACCGGGTGGCCCGACCGAAGGCTGGCGTGCGGGGCCGCCTTCATCTGATCGACGGACGGTCCGCCAAGATCGACCGATCGGATCCTCTCGCCGATGCACGAGGCATTGTCGCTGTCGACCTCGGCGGCCGACCGAAGGAGCCCGTCGTCAACCGCGCGGCGCGTTTGGAGGCCACGATCGACCATCTCGTCTTCGCGACGCCGGACCTCGATGCCACGGTACGGGAGATTCGCGAGTCGTGGGGGGTGGATCCCACCGATGGTGGCAGCCACGACGGGCGCGGCTCCCGCAACGTCCTGCTCGCACTCGGCGGCGCGACCTACCTCGAGGTCATCGGGCCGGATCCCGCGCAGCCGGATCCGTCCGGCCCCCGCCCGTTCGGTCTCGACGATCTGACTGAACCGACGCTCGTGACGTGGGCAGCGGGAGTGCCGGCGATCGATGTCTGGATCGAGTGGGCACGCGGACGCGGGCTCGACCCGGGAGACGCGTTCTCCATGAGCCGCACAACTCCGCAGGGCGCCACCCTCGAGTGGCGGCTCACGACTCCGTCGGCGGACGGCGCGGGTGTCCTGCCCTTCCTCATCGAATGGCCGGGAGCCACACCTGCGGCAACCTCGGCCACAGGCTGCTCACTGATGTCGCTCGAGCTGCGCCATCCGGACCCCGCGATCGGCTCGCGGCTGCGCGAGTACGCAGTCCCCGTAGAGATTCAGCGTGGAGATGCCGGGCTCACGGCGTCGCTCATCACGCCTGCCGGCATGGTGACCTTGGCCGGCTGAAGCACCGGCGCCGAGGGCTACTCCTGGACGAGTTCGATCAGCGTGCCGAAGCTGCCCTTCGGATGCACGAACGCGACGGTCGTCCCGCGCGAACCCGACCGGGGCGCCTGATCGATCGGCGTGGCGCCGGCCTCGACCATCTGGGCGAGCGCCGCCGCACAGTCGTCGACCCGGTAGCCGACGTGATGAAGCCCCTCACCGCGCTTCTCGAGGTACTTCGCGATCGGCGACTCCTCAGTCGTCGCCGCGGTGAGCTGGATGAAGCTGTCGGCGACTTTGATGAGTGCTTCCTCCACACCGTCGGAGTCGACGATCTCCCGATGGTGAACCTCTGCACCGAATGCCTCGCCGTAGTACGCGATGGCGGCCTCCAGGTCATGAACGGCGATGGCGATGTGGTCGATCTCGGTGAGCTGCACAGCCCGTATCGTATGACGGCTCGGACCCGCGACGACAACCGGCCGAGCACGCGCCGTGAGGTCGTGCCAGCACCCGGCGCAGTCGTGGTGAAATACTCGAAGTGTGGAATTTTCCCCTGAAGATCTCGAAAGCGCCGAGTTCGGCAGCGCCGACGAGGGTTACGACCACGACGCCGCACGCGAGCTGCTGCGCAAGACCGCGGAGCGCATCCGCGAGCTCGAACGGGAGGGCGTCAAGAGCGTCTCCGATTCCGTCAGCGCGGTGCTCGAGCAGGCGGTGAAGCCCGGCGAGGACCTCGTGTCATCCGCCACCAAAGACGCCCGACGCAGTTCGCGCGGCGGCAGATTCCGATGCCGAACGCATCGCGGCAAACGCCGCCGGCGTCGCAGCGAAGTCCGTCGCCCAGGGCGAGAAGACGGCCGCCGGGCTCGTCGAGGATGCCCAGGGCAAGGTCGACGCGATCATGACGGCCGCCGAGAAGGACGCCCGCGAGCGCTCGACCAAAGTGATCCACGAAGCCCAGCAGCGACTCGACCGTCTGCTTGCCGCCAAGCGCGACGTCCACGACCGCCCTCAGGCGGCGATGGCCGACATCCACGCATCGGTGTCGCAGGTCGGCGTCAGCCAGACCGACGAACTGGCACTCACGGTCGAAGACCCCGACGGCGAGGTTGCGTGGGCGGAAGATCTCGACGAGGTCACCGCGCGCAAGTCCGCCTGAGCGGAGCGCCCGAGAAGGAGACGACGTGCGCCGATGCACGATCGTTGGTACGCGCCAGACCAGTCTCGCTGATGTCGAAAAGAAACCTACAAGAAGCACTTGTCATTCGGCTGTCATTATCGTAACGTAACCGCAACACAGCGGCCGGATTGGTGCGGATTACTCAACCCAATCCCATCCTCCCCCCCGACTGCCGTGGAATATCGAGGCGTCGTCTCGGATCTGCCGGTCAATCCATACCGCCCGCGCCCGGCAGGCACGAGACGGCGCCTCGCTAGTTTTGCTCGCCGTCGTCGAGGACTTGGCGGCCTTCGAGGGCGCGGCTGAGTGTCAGCTCGTCGGCGTATTCGAGATCACCGCCGACCGGGAGACCACTCGCGATGCGGGTGACCCGCACGCCCATCGGCTTCAGGTACTTCACGAGCAACGCCGCAGTCGCCTCACCTTCGAGGTTCGGGTTCGTGGCGACGATGATCTCCTCGATGTCCTCGTCGGCAACGCGAGACATCAACTCCTTCACGCGGAGCTGCTCCACGCCGACCCCATCGATCGGACTGAACGCGCCCTGGAGTACGTGGTAGCGACCTCGGAACTCCTGCGTCCGCTCGACGGCGACGATGTCCTGGCTGTCCTCGACCACGCAGACCATGCGCTCCTCGCGTCGCGGGTCGCGACAGATCGCACACTCATCGCCGCCCTCGGACAGGTTGAAGCAGCGGGCGCAGAACGACACACGTTCCTTCGCCTCGACGATCGCCCGCGAGAGGCGCATCGCCTCCTCCGGAGGAGCCTTCAACAGATAGAACGCGACCCGCTGGGCCGACTTGGGGCCGATGCCGGGGAGCCGGCCGAGCTGGTCGATCAGTTCCTGAACGGTGGCCGAGTAGCTCACTGATCCCCGCCGCCGAGCAACCCGCCCAGCCCACCGAGGTCGCCGCCGCCAAGACTGCCCAGATCCATACCGCCGAGTGCGCCCTGCTGGCCCGCCTGCAGTTGGGCGGATGCGTCGCGCAGCGCCGCGAGGATCAGGTCCTCGAGGAGCTGTGGGTCATCAGGATCGATCGCCGACCGATCGATGGAGACCGAGTGGAAATCGAAATGCCCGTCGACCTCGACCTTGATCAGTCCACCACCGGCCGCACCCTCGACCACCTCGGCGGCCGCGGCCTGCGCGTTCGCCATCATCTGTTGGGCGGACTCGAGAAGCCCACCCAGATCGGGCATGCCGCCACCGCCGAACGGGTTGTCGGCGTCGGGGGTGTCAGGGGTGTCACTCATGGATCGGCTCCTCGGGGGCTTGGAGTTCGGCACCGGGGAACGCCTCGGTGACCTTCTCAATGATCTGTTCTGCGTGAGCCGGCGCGTCGACGAGGTCGTTGAGGTCGATCTCGTCCTCCGGCTCGTCCGGGACCGCGACCAGCGGCGCTGACTCGGGCGGATCCGGGACCGCAGCGAGCGGAGGCGGCGGCGCATCAGTGGTGCCGGACGCCTCGAACTCGCCGACGAGTGCATGCCACAACCCGGCCAGCTCGCCGGCGGAACGCGGGCCGTCCGCCGGACCGAGTAGCTCGTTGGCACGAGCGATGACGACGTCCTTGCCGATGCCCAGATGCTCACCCGCGAGCTGCACCACCTCGCGGGGCGACTCCGGCCGGTGAGCGAGCAGGTCATCCGCGGGTGCGGCGGGCGGCGCGGGTGCTGCCGGCGGGGCAGCGGGCGGCGCTGGTGCTGCCGGCGGGGCAGCGGGCTGCTCGGCGGCAGGAGCCGGTGGTGGCGCAGGTTCGTCGGGCTCCGTGACGGACTCGATCTCCGGAGCAGGCCGACCGATCTTCTCCGCCAGCGCGGCGCGTGCGGCCGCGGCCGGACCGTTCGCCTTCGATGCAGTGGGCTCCGCACTCTCCACCGGGGCGACGGTGGGCGGCGGGGGAAGTGTGTCGACCGAGGGCGGTGGGCCTGGCTCGGGCGGCGGCTCGTCGATCGGAGGTGGCGCGGGCGGCGGATCGTCCGCCGCGACCTCTACCGCGGTGAGGGGCGGAGGAGGCGCTGGCTCCGGAGCAGGCGGTGGGGCCGGCGCGGCGGCCTGGATGGCGGGCGCCGCTGGCGCTCCCCCAGCAAGGCGCGACTCCAGCTGGTCGACCCGCTCGATCAGGGAGTCGAGCGATCGGTCGGCATCGGCCCGGCACAGCCGGACGAGTGCGACCTCCAGGTCCACTCGCGGGTCCGGTGCTGCGCGCATGTCGACCAGTGCGGTCCCGATCACCTCGAGAGCGCGGGTCATCGCGGCCGGCGACATTCGGCTTGAGATCTCCTCGGCTCGGAGCGTCTCGCTCGGGGTGAGACGTCCGGGCGGTGATCCCATCGACATGAGGAACGCATCACGGAGCCCGGCGAGCACCGCCTCACCGATCGTGCGGGGATCCTTACCCCGCCCCATCGCATCGCCGACCGACGCAAGGGCGATCGTGGCGTCACGATCCGCGAGCGACGAGAGCAACAGGTCCGTCGACTCATCGATAGCGACCACGCCACCCGCAGCGACCACACGATCGAGAGCGCTCAGCGTGTCGCGAGCGGACCCACCGCCCACCGACACCACATGATCGACCGCGGCCTCGTCGACATCGAGCCCTGCGTCGTCGATCACGTACCGGACGTGGTCCGCCATCTCCTCGGCGCCGAGCAGACCGAGCTCGAATACCTGACACCGGCTTCGGATCGTCTGCACCACCTTGTGGGGCTCGGTGGTGGCGAGCACCCAGATGACGTGGTCGGGCGGCTCCTCGAGCGTCTTCAGCAGCGCGTTCTCCGCGCCCCTCGTGAGCATGTGGACCTCATCGAGGATGTAGACCTTCACGTTGCCCGGCGTGCCCAGGTTCACCTTGGCCAGCAGGTCCCGCATGTCCTCGACGCCGTTGTTGGACGCGGCGTCGAGCTCGTGCAGATCGAACGAGCGACCCTCCTCAATCGCAACACAGCTCTCGCATGTGCCGCACGGCTCGACGTCGTCGCCACGCTCGGTGCAGTTCAGCGCCTTCGCGAGAACGCGAGCCGACGTGGTCTTGCCCGTACCGCGGGGCCCGTGGAAGAGATACGCGTGGCCGACCTCACCCTTCGCCAGAGCGTTCCGCAGGGCGCTGACGATGTGGTGCTGACCGCGGATCTCTGAGAACCGCTGCGGTCGGTACCGCCGGTAGAGCGACTGATAGGCCATGCGTCTCCGACTCTAGCGAGGAGGACCCATCCTCGATGACGAACGGTCGACCGAACGCTAGAGTGACCAGATGGGCCGGAAGCGACCAGCGGGGTCGGCGGACAGACGGGAGAAATACATGTGGACGAAGCATGGACTCGTAGCAACGATCGTGGTGACGCTCACAGCGTTGGCGCTGGTCGCGCCGGTGATGGCAGCGGCGCCGGACAACGACGACATTGCCGATGCGTTAGCGCTCGTGGAAGGTGTCGAGCGGTGGGCCGACCTGACGGACGCCACCACCGAGGTCGGTGAGGATCTCTGCGAAGACGGACCCACCGCATGGTGGAGCTTCACCGCACCGGCCGCCGGCGACTACGTGTCGTATGCAACGGGCGCCAACTTCGACACTGCGGTGGGCTGGTCGGCGGACCTGACGACGACGTCCGGTGTCTGCCCCGACGACGCCTCCGACAGCTACGACGCCATCGAAGCCGCTCTCTCCCTTGCCAACGGCGAGCAGGAGTACGTCCAGCTCGGACCCTACGCCGGCGAGTCGCGGGGCAGCGGTGGCGTGGGTGTCGCCCGTCTCCACGCCGCCGACGACGCGTTCGCGGACCGCTCGGCGCTCACCTTCCGCGCCGGCGCACCCAGCGCAGTCCGCGGCGTCGACCTCACCGGAACCGAGACCGTCGAGGCAGGCGAGCCCGTCGCCTGCGGCACCGAAGCCTTCAACGGATCCGCCTGGATGTCGTTCACCCCGCCGACCACCGGCGCGTGGATGATCGAGGTGAAGTCCCGCACCGAAGTCGACCTCGCCATCTACACCGGCACGTCACTCGCGAGCCTCGACCTCCTTGCCTGCACGGTCGGGTATCGCAACGCGCTCGGCATCGAGCTCGAAGCCGGCACCAGCTACGCGATCCAGCTCCACGCCGATAACAACAAGCCCGCCGTCGTGCGGGCCGAGTACGCCGGCCGCATGCGCGGCATGGCCCAGCTGGTCAGCGACGACGGCGTCGTCGGCGTGACGTCGTCGGTCGCCCTTGTCGACGGACATCCCGCCATCGCCTTCTACGACAGCGATGACGACGAGTTGCGCTACGCGGAGCGCAGCGCCGATGGCGTCTGGAGCGACGTCCTCGTCGACGCAGACGGCGGCGGCACCAGCACCAACGTCGGCAGGGAGATAGATATGGTCGTGCTGGCAGACGGCCGCCCCGCGATCGCCTTCTACGACAGCGATGACGACGAGTTGCGCTACGCGGAGCGCAGCGCCGATGGCGTCTGGAGCGACGTCCTCGTCGACGCAGACGGCGACGGCACCAGCACCAACGTCGGCTACGACCTCGCGATGATCGTGCTCGCCAACGGCGAACCCGCGATCGCCTATCAGGACAGGACCGAGAGATCGCTGCGCTACGCCGAGCGAAGCGGCGGCGTGTGGAGCGACGTCCTCGTCGACGATGACGGCGACGGCACCAGCACCAACGTCGGCGACGACCTCGCCATGGCGCTCTACGATGGCGAACCGGCGATCGCCTACTCCGACTCGACGAACAGTGAGAAGCGCCTGGCGACCCGCTCAGCTGGGACTTGGAGCGAGAGCCTGATCCTCGGCCCCGAGACCCTTCCCGAAGGCGATGTAACCAATGGCGCGGACTCCCAACCGGACCTCGTCGTGCGGCCGGACGGCAAGCTCGCCATCGTCATCCAGGACAATGAAATCGGGCACACGCACTACGGCGTCATGACCGGCGCCACCTGGGACATGCAGCACATCCTGTCGAACCGGCTGCTCGCGGAGATCGGCTGGGAGGGGACCGTCAAGCTCGACTACGACGGCGCCGGCGACCCGGTCGTCCACTGGCAGGACGACAACTCCAGCTACCAAGTCGGCGTGTCCACGTGGCGCGACGGGGAGTGGGTCGAGGAGATCGGTGTACCTCACCTCTCCGACCCGAAGGACCACGACGGGGTCATCGATCACAGCGCGGCCGATTTCGACACGCTGCTCATGCCCGACGGCCGCATCGGCCGGACCGCCTATGATGCCGAAACGGATTCGCTCTGGTGGGTCGAGGATCGATTCCGGGTCTGTCCCGACGATGCGACGCCGTTCACCGATGTCGACCCGGGTTCTTTCGCCAAGGACGACATCCCGTGTATCTACGGCCTCGCGGTCACAACGGGTACGTCACCCGCCGAGTACTCGCCGGACGACTTCGTCACCCGCGAACAGATGGCCGCCTTCATGGCCCGCCTCTACCGCAAGCTGACGGGCGAGGAATGTTCGGGCGGTGCCCACCCGTTCACCGACATCGACGCGGGCTCGTTCGCCAAGGACGACATCCCGTGCATCTTCGGGCTCGGCATGACCACAGGCACCTCGCCCACGCTCTACTCACCCGACGACTTCGTCACCCGCGAACAGATGGCCGCCTTCGTCGCCCGCCTGTACCGCCTCGTGACGGATGCCGGTTGTTCCGGCGGCGCCCACCCGTTCACCGACATCGACGCGGGCTCGTTCGCCAAGGACGACATCCCGTGCATCTTCGGGGTCGGCATCACCACAGGCACCTCGCCCACGCTCTACTCACCCGACGACTTCGTCACCCGCGAACAGATGGCCGCCTTCATGGCCCGCTTCTGGCGGACCGAAGCAGGGACCCCGAGCTGACGGGCATCGCCCGCTTCCAGGACGGGCATCGTCACGCGACGACGCCCGTTCCCGGGAGTGGCGGCCAGGCGATCTGCGGCACACAAGCGGCTCCGCTGAGAGCTGCTGCCTTCCGGCCCTGACTCGGTTCACAGGCGCCCGTTGCACAGGACCCGACCGCCACACCCCGGAACGGGCGTTGCAAGAATCACGCTACCCTTCCGCCCTGGAACCCGCACCGCGGGCTCCGCACATACCCGCTCACGCGGGGCCGGGAGGGTTGCCAGAGCGGCCGAATGGGCACGCTTGGAAAGCGTGTGAGGCGCAAGTCTCCGTGGGTTCAAATCCCACACCCTCCGCCACACACCCCTCGTTCTGGCGGTACATACGAGTCACGTTGATTGGTATGTACTGCCAGAACGAAGAGGGGGGCGAGACGCGGTCAGCGGCGGCGGGCGATCAGCAGACCAACGCCGACGGCAGCGATGGCGACGACAGCGCCGCTGATCCATGGCCAGGGAGAGGACGACCCGTCCTCGTCAACCGGCTCTGCGGGCGGCACCGTCGTGGTCGGCGCGAGCGTCGTTGTCGGAGCGACCGGCTCGCTCACCGGCGTGTCGGCTTCATCGGCAATCGTCCGGATGGCATCGGCTCGGTCCCCGTCGATCCATTCCGAGCTCGACCAGACCACTGCCGACCTCCTCCTCCGGCTCCAGTTGGAGAACGACAACCGCATGCGGGCGGTCGAGCTGTGCGAGCAGCTCATGAAGAGCCCGTCCCACATCTCTCGGATGATCGACCGCGCGGAGGTAGCTGGGCCCGTCCTCCGCGAGCCGGATCCCGACAATCGACGCGCCCAGCAGGTGGTGCTCCAGCCAGCCGGCGAGAAGGCCGTCGACGCGTTCTTGCCGGCCCTGGATGCGGTGATCCAGCGGAGCATCCTCGATCAACTCTCCGAGGCCGAGGTCGACACGCTCGTCGAGCTGCTCGGGCGCATCGAGCAGGGCGCTCGCACCTGCGCTCTGCGCAACGAGACCGACCACGGCTGAGCCAGGTTCGCCCGGTACCGTGGCCGCCATGACCGGAGGACGACGGCTCACGTACGCCGCGTTGATCGTCGTCGGCGGCCTCGGCCTCGACCAGCTGACGAAGGAGTGGGCGCTCAATCGTCTGAGCGAGAACCGCACCATTGACGTGCTTCCCACGCTCGAGTTCGACCTCGCCTACAACAGTGGGTTCTCCTTTTCGACCGGCAGTGGTCAGGGCAACCTCGTCGGACTCATCGTGATCGCCCTGTGCGTTTTCCTCTTCGTGCAGATCATCAGAGAGGCGCGGTGGCGCAGGTGTGCGCTCTACGCGGTGATCCTCGGCGGCGCGCTCGGTAACCTCCTCGACCGGATCTTCCGGGCCGACGATGGGTTCCTGTCGGGTGAAGTGATCGACTTCATCGACGTCAGTTGGTACGCCGTATTCAACGTCGCCGACATCTTCGTCGTCTGCGGCTGCATCGCCTTCGTGCTCGACGAGGTCCTTGTGCACCGTTCCACAAGGGATCTCGCTGAGGCACAAACTGCGGGCGCCGATCCCGCGACCTGACGATCAGTCGATCGGCTCCGCTGGGTAGGGGCGCCCGTCGAGCAACTCGCGATCACCAATCGGAGCGTCGAGTTCGACGGTCATCGGAAACTCGAGTGGCGGGGTCGGGGCGAGGTTGCAGTCGAGCGCCTGCGGCCCGAATGGGCGGCGCAGCGCGGTGATCGCGATTGTCTCAATGGACTCCTCTAAGGCCACAGCTACATCCGCTGTCGTCGTATCGGGACAGGCTGAAGCGAGCACCACGACGTCGATCGTCGCGGCGGCGGAGTCCACACTGCCATCGAGCTGCCAGGACAGCATCACCATCCCGAACGGGTCGGCGCGGCTGAGTTGGCACCCGCTGCTATCTACCCAGTTCCACTGGTCGCCCGTGCCGACGGTGGGGAGCGCAGCTCCCGTTTCACTGACGTAGAGCACGCGGCCGCCGGACCCGTACGCACGCCACCACCCGGTCGAGTCGTCAGGCGATAGAACGCCCGGGAACTCCGTCTGGTCGAACAGCACGTTCGATGGGTGGCCGTCGGTGTGGTCGTCAGCCGGCTCGTCGAACACCGCCGGATCGCCCGGGCGAGCGAGCCTCGCCTTCTCAGCGAGGCGCTGCTTGTTTCACTGGGCGACGCCGCATGGGTGCTTGGCACCGTCGTGGTCGTCGCCTCCGGCGTGCTCTCGACGACCGGCAACGTCGTCGCGATCGTCGTCGGTCTGGCGGTCGCGGACTTCGGCACGGCGCAGTTCGTGTTCCGGCCGAAAGCCCTTCGGGCGGACCGCAGCCCACAGCCCGTCGCCGCCTGAGTGGACCGCACGTCCCGCTACGGTGGCGGAGTGGCAGAGCAGCAGTACCCGTCCGACGACGCACTCATGGGCATCGCGATCGAGGAAGCCCGCCTCGCGGAGGCGCACGGCGACGTGCCGGTCGGCGCCCTGGTGGTCGTCGACGGACGGATCGTGGCTCGCCGTCACAACGAGCGCGAGGCGTCGAACGACCCGACGGCGCATGCTGAGCTGCTCGCCGTCCGTGACGCAGCGGCGGCCGCCGAATCGTGGCGGCTCGAAGACGCAACCGTCGTGGTGACGCTCGAGCCGTGCCCGATGTGCGCCGGCGCGCTGCAGCAGGCACGAGTGGCCCGCGTTGTCTACGGAGCGGCCGACATGAAGGCGGGCGCGTGTGGATCGCTCTACTCGCTCGGCAGTGACCCTCGACTGAACCACGAGTTCGAGACGACCCACTGCGTGCGCGAAGAGGAGTGCGCGGCACTTCTCACCGACTTCTTCGCCGCCCGCCGAGGAAACTGACCCGCGCCGCCCTGCTGTCAGCGATCGCCACCGGCCCGTCGTAGGCAACGCTGGCCAGCACGTAGGCCCGAAAGCCGGGCCCGACGTTGACCCCGAGGACGAGCTCGCCCACGCCGAGCCGATCGTCCTCGTGGATGAGCATCGATTCGAAGAAGTCACTGAGCCCACCGCCGCCGGGCGACACGTCTCGGTAGCGATTCTCGTAGCCGGTCTCCGAAATCGGCACGAGCGTGTCCGGGTGAGCCTCACGCCAGTCGCCCCATGGCATGTGAACGATCGGTTGCAGCTCGAGTTCGATCTCGCCGCCGGCGAGCGGACCCTGCAGGACCGTGCCATCGAAGTGCGTCCAGAGGGCGCCGGTCTGATCATCGGTCATGACGAACAGGCCGTTGTAGAGACCGGACGCGTAGAACGTGTGTCTGGTGCCTTCGATGAGGGGATCGAACCCGACCCCTGAGGAACACACCACTCAATAGGTGACGAGGTAGGGCTCCCCCGCCAGCGTCGTGTTGGCGACGTGGTGGTAGGTCATCTGTGAGATCGGGAACGCTTGCGCCTCGCCGGAGTCGAGGAGGATGCCCATCACGATGTCGTCGTGCTCGAGCCAAGTGACCTCGTCGGCCGTCACCATGACGGGATCGTTCAGCGGCTCGAAGCGCCGTATGCCGTCCGGGTCGGGTGCCAGGCCCGCCTCGTCGAACGTTTAGGCCGCGTCGGTGCCGCCATCGTCGGCCGCGCACTCGTTGGCCACACCGGTCTGGTCGCCCGGCGCGACCACGTCATCCGGGTCGACGGCACTCTCGGGAATCTCGTCGGCAGCCGACGTCGAGGAGTCGCCCGGCGCCACGACCGAGCCGTCGTCGCCGCATGCCGCCGCGAACAACGCGACGGCAGCGAGCAGCAGGACGATCCGGCGGCGATGGGCCATGCCCCCAGGGTAGGACCCGGGCAGTAAGCGATCAGTGAGACGACGGGTGCGGCCGAGGAGTGAGCGGCTTCGAATAGGTGGGCCGTGCGGATGCCCGCCGCTAACCTCGTCGACGGAAGGTTGCCAGAGCGGACGAATGGGGCGGCCTCGAAAGCCGTTGTGGCCTCCGGGTCACCATGGGTTCGAATCCCATACCTTCCGCTGCGGCCGCCGTCTGCCGGGATAACCCCTGGTAGACGGCGGTTTTTGCGTGTCTTCGGAGAGACGGAGAGATCGGCGCTCGTTCGAACTCCCGTGGCCATCTCAAGTCTGAAGTGAGATATCGCACTTTTCGTGGAATCGGACGGGATCCTCGTGCGTCATACCGACATGATTCAAAAACTCAAGATGCTCCGCGTCCGTAACTCTTGGCCCGCAGCAATGCTCATTGGCCTGGCCGTCGTCCTCTTCGCTGCCGCGTGCGGCGACGGAGATTCAGAATTGAACGAGGAGCCGTCCGAGATTTGCGTCGCGGTCACCCCCGAGTGCGACGACACACCGGAGAAGCCCGCCGAGGACTCAGGTGCTGAAGCTCCCGCGTCGATCTGTGCCGAGGGCACGCCCGACTGCAACGACGCGCTCGACCCCGACGCTGACACTGACACTGAAGGCCCACTCTCAATTTGCGAAGAGGGCACGCCAGACTGCAACGACGTACTCGATGCCGACGCTGAAGGCCCAGCCTCGATCTGCGCCGAAGGCACCCCAGACTGCAACGACGCATTCGAAGCCGAGAGCAGCGGCGAGTAGAGCGACGCCGGTTTCAACCTTGGGCACAAATGGTCTGGGCTGAAGTAGCACTCTGTGTGCTGCGATGCCCGGCGGATTGGGCCGCCACGAGGTACAGACTCCTCCTCTCTCACCTGGTCAGCGAGCTGCATTGGGGTTCGAAAGACATCCCATCGCTTCCGCAGCGAACCGCCGCCTGCCGGATCCCGGCAGGCGGCGGTTTTCGCGTGGTCTAAGACCTACACCGCCTCCGCCGACGCGCCTGAATCACAGAAACCCGTACCCGCAAACCGGGTCAACTCCAAAGTACTGGCCTGCTCTAGCTGCAACGTCATCATCCGCGTCGCGGGAGTCATCGTTCAGCCAGGTCAGGAACGACGCGCGGTGTCAGGCGAGCTCGGGCACTGAGTCGTGGACCACCTGCCCGGTTTGGAGATGGTAGGAGAGGCCGTCGAGCGCCATACCGAATGCTTTCGTGAGCACGCGCTTGATCATCAATGCCCCGATGAGGGCTCCGAGAGGGCCGTACATCATCTTGTAGTCGACGGAGAACGTGACTTCGGTGGTATCAGCAGTCCGTTCGTTCATGCTGATAGTGATGACTGCCTCCTTCATCATCTGGGCTTCGGTCATCTCCATGGTGACGGATTCGCGGTCCTCCTGGGCGGTGACAGTTTCAACGGCCCCGTTGCCGTCGTGGAATTCGACTCGGCGTGAGGCGCCGACACCGCTGTCGTGCTCGGACCGCACGGTCACCTTGGCAACATTCGGATGCCAGTCCTGCACTGACTTCAGAGGACCCTGTCCCGGCTCGCGAGCCCGAAAGGGTGCTCGCGACGGTCGGCTGAGACAGCCCGCCTCACGTACCAACGCGATCACCGCCGTCTCCCGCCCGTCGCGGAGGCGGCGGTGCCGCGTTTGCTCTGACGGGCGGTGCCTGTCGTAGCAGAGCTGCAACATCTACCGTGCTGATGTGCACGGCACCTTGACCTTCACGACGCCCGCTGATGTCGTCCCCGACGAGGAACGCCCGGGCCTGCGTCGGGCGCAGCCGAACTGGGAGGACGGCGCGGAGGGCGACGAGCACGTCTGCGAGCTGAACGACCTCACTGATCCTGAGACGACCGAGCCCGGGCTGGAGGCCGCTGGGTTTGAGACCGTCGACCTTTCCGACAACGCTGCGCTGCAGCAGGTGCTCGCCGTCGTCCGCGACGAGGACCAGATCTCGGAGGCTTCGGCCGCGGCGCTACGCGACAGTCTCACGGGCGTCGAATTCGGTTTGGCGAACGGCAAGACGCTGCGTATCGACGTCGTCGTGGACGACGGCCTGTTTCACCGTCGGTCCGGCCCGAACTGGCTCGATGTGAACCCGGGCGGCATCACCGGGACCAACGGACACAGCGGCGCGCAACATGTCCACGGCGATCAGGACGTCTTCGGCACCCCGCTTCGCCAACTCCTTGGCGGGGCCGCGCCCGACATGTTCCGCCATGCCACGCCGGACGGGCGCAACGACCATGCCGACACCTTTCTGCTCAACATCTGGATTCCTCTCCACGCGCCGGTCCAGCCTCTGGCGCTCATGGATCGCCGCAGCCTCGACGTCGAGCGTCATCAGCTTCGATACGGCCTCGTGGTCGACGGGTTCCTCGAACGCGACGAGGACGCGACCGTCAACGACATCTGGTCGTTCCTCCACGACGAGGGCCAGCAGTGGTACATCCGAACCGACATGGGGCCGGATCAGGCCTACGTGTTCGACACCCTGGGGACACCGCACGGCGCCGCGGTTCTCCCCGGAGAGAACGCTGTCGAGGCGCTGTACCTGGCGCTGGGCCGCGCCTGCGACGCGATGGAAAACGGCGACGCCGATGCACTCCGGGCAGTCGTCGCGCAAACGCCGGCGCCACCGGTCGACGCCTCCGCAAGCGTGCGACGCTCAGGAGAGCGGATGGCCGATCTCCTCGCGGAGGCAACAATCATGCTGACGGAGTCGTCCGACAGCGCAGCGACCTGGGCCGCCAAAGCGCGCGACGCGATGGACGACGTCATCCGCCGGTCAGTCGAGATGCGCTTGGTGGCCACGCTCGTCGACTGACCGGGTCAGGGCGCAGAGGATCAGGTGACGACGGCGCTCTCGCGCAGCGCGGCGATCTCGTCACCCATTCCCAACTCCGTGAGGATCTCGTCGGTGTGTTCGCCGAGGGCCGGCGACCCGCCTGTCAGCGCGGCGGGGGTCTGGGTGAAGTTCGCCGGGTGGCGAGGCATGCGGGTTCGGCCCACCAGATGATGGTCGACCTCCTCGAACATGCCGATCGCGACGGCGTGCTCGTCGCGGGTCAGTTGGTCGGGCGTGAGAATCATCGAGAACGGCACCCGCTCGCGTTCGAAGCGCTCGGTCGCCTGCTCCATCGTGACGTTCGCCGCCATCGCGTAGACCATGTCCATGATCGGCGACAGCACCTCCCGGTTCTTGATCCGTTCGCCAACTGTGGCGACGCGGGGATCGTCCCAACCCTCGACATCGAGCGCCTTGCACATGCCAGCGAAGTCGTGGTCCGAGGTCGGGGTGACGATGCCCCAGCCGTCCAGGAACCGCATCGGCTGGAATCCGGCCACGAAGCTCGAGGCCTGGGACCCATCGGAGTCGAGCATGACTTCGTTGCCCGCGGCATCGGCCCAGAGGAACGACACGATGGCGTCTGCCATCGACATCTTCACGTGCTGTCCGCCGCGCCCCTGGGCCCGAGCGAACAACGCTGCGGTGACGGCCTGCGACGCGTAGAGAGCAGTCACCTTGTCAGCCACGGTCTGGCGAAGGAACGTGGGCACGCCATCGTCCGGGTCGGCCTGGTTCGCGGCGACGCCGCCGTACGCCTGCATCACCGTGTCGTAGGCACTGCGATCGCGGTACGGACCCTCATCGCCGAATCCAGAGAGCGACGCGTAGATCACGTCCGCGTTGTCGGCCTTCACGTCCTCGTAGCCGAGACCGAGCCGCTCCATCACCCCGGGCCTGAAATTCTCGATGACCACGTCGGCATCAGCGGCCAGACGACGGACGATCGCGAGCCCCTCCTCCGTCTGGATGTCCACGGCGATCGAACGCTTGCCGCGATTGCACACGAGGTAGAGCGCGCTCATGCCGTTGACCATCACGCCCACATAGCGGGCGATGTCGCCGATGCCCGGTCGCTCGACCTTCACGACCTCGGCACCCTGATCGGCGAGGAGCGCCGCCGCATATGGGCCGGTCAGCGCAATCGAGATGTCCAGGACCTTGATCCCATGCATCGGTCCGTCGGACACGCTGCCCTCCTCAGTCCTCGAAGACCGGCGGGCGGCCTTCTTTGCGGGCACGCACGCCCTCTTCGAAGTTCTTGGTGGTCATGCGCACGAAGAGCTGGGTGTGGGTCTCCATCTCGATGGCGGCCCGGAGGCTGCCCATCTCGAGACCGGCCCACATGGTGCGCTTGGTGAGCGCCGTGCCCTGCGTGCTCCAACCGTTGATCTGGCCGGCGAGATCGAGCGCCTCGGTGAGCAGCTGATCGTCGGGGACGACCCGTGAGACGAGGCCGATGGCGGCCGCCTCGTGAGCGTCGACGTCGCGGCCGGACAGCATGATCTCCATCGCCCGCGAGGAGCCGATGGCCCGAGGCAGCAGGAAGCTGAGGCCGAGCTCGGTGGCTGTCAGGCCGTTGTTGATACCGGCAGCGCGGAAGTACGCCGACTCGCCCGCCAAGCGAATGTCGGCACCGAGCGTGAGGCACATGCCGCCACCGATGGCTGCTCCGTTGATCGCGCAGATCACCGGCTGGGGCATCCGCTGCATCGCCGGGACGAGATCGGCGAGAACGGACATCGCCTTCGTCGCGATCCGCGTGAGCGTCATCCCCTCGATGTTGGGAGGCGGCCCGCCCTCACTACTGGTGTCCGCTCCGGAGCAGAACCCCCGACCGGTGCCGGTCAGGACGACGGTGTGGGTGTCGTTGTCGGCACCGACCTCCTCGAACGCCTCGTGCAGCGGGACCATCAACTCGAAGGCCATCGAGTTCATCCGCTCCGGCCGATTCATCGTGATCACCGCCGTGTGCGGACGGGGTTTGTCGATGAGAATGAGGTCGTCTCGTTCGCTGGACATGATGGAGGGCACCCTAGGACGCAATGTCCATCGATTCCGATTCGTCAACCCTCGCCGAGATCGACCTCACGGATGCGTCCGTGTGGGAGCAGGCGGCCCCCCACGACTGGCTCGACCGGCTCCGATCCGAGTCGCCCGTCCACTGGCACGACGCTCGACGACCCGTCCCCGTCCTTCGTGGGATGCCGCCAGCAGCACCACCTCACCCGGGCGGACACGTTGACGGAGCTGACGAGCGGCCGCGCCGGGCTGGCCGTCGTCATGGACGATCACACTCACTACCGCGTGGAGGTCGACGCGGAGCAGATCTCCGCGATCGTTCGGATCGGGCCGGTCGAGCAGGTCCTCGGCCGCGCGCCGCGCCCGCCGAGCCCGACGGAACTCGTGATCGAGACGACGGCCGGCGCCCTGGGCCCGGACCAGGTGCGCCTCGGCTTCACGAACGAGGCCGGCGACCTCGTAGAGCTGGCACGCCCGGACGGGCGCTATCTGTCGACCGAGGTGACCACGGGGTTTATCGGCCGCGTCATCGGCGTATACGCGAGCGGTGGCACCGCGGTGTTCGATCGGTTCCGACTCACTCCGGCCGACACGGGCGATCGCAACGCCGGATAGGACTCAGTCGGCGAACCAGTTGGCGTGGAAGCCGAGCGGCACCCGAGCCTTCATCTGCACGCGGGCGACCGGTTCGGCGCTGAGATCACGGGCGTCGAGGATCACGAGCTCTGACTGCTCGGTCACCTTGTCGGTGACGAACGACATCAGCCACCCGTCGTCCTCGGCCGAGCCGTCGGGGTCCGGGGCGAACGCATGCTCACCGCTCGTGGAGGTGTCGCTGTAGTAGTGCGTCTCGACGTTGCCCGTCTCGTGGTCGTTCTTGACCACGCCGTGGAAGTCGAACTCGAACTCCCAGCTCCGCTGCGGGCAGTAGTAGCTGTAGCGGGTCTTGCGGGTGGCGAGTGTGTCGTTGATCCGCGGGAACTCGCCCGCCCGGTCGTCGAACTGCTCGTGGTTGACGACGCCAGTGTCGAGATCGATCGTCCACTTCCAGGGGTAGGGCTCGCGAGCCGCGCCCGGATCGACGAACTCGAACCCGCCGGGCATGTCGGGCATGCGGGGAGCGTGGATCTCGATCGTGTTGCCGTGGTCCCACGCGTTGGCGATGTGAACGACATAGCAGTTGTCCGTCTCGTACCAGCGCAGATCCTCGGCGCTTCCACCCCGGGGCAGGACACCGATGCGGGTGCTGTGCTCGGGCTTCCACCCGAGCGGGCTCCCGCCGCTCAGCAGCGCGTCGAGGTCAAAGACCGCCGGCGAGTCGAAGAAGAGCGCGTAGTGCTCGGTCACCGCGAAGTCGTGCATCATGATCGGGCGCGGAATGTCGATCTCGACGGAGTTGACCAGCGCGCCGGACGCGTCGACCTCGTGGTAGCGGAGGAACGGCGCCTGGGCGCTGTAGCCGAAGAACGCCATCTCGCCGGAGACAGGATCCACCTTGGGGTGTGCGGTCATCGGGCCTTGGAGCGCACCGCCGAAGTCCCACGTGCCGAGCGTTTCGAGCTCTCGGCTGAACTCGGTGGGAGGACCTGCCTCGAGCAGGCTGAAGTACTTTCCGGCATGGCGCACGGTGGCGGTGTTGGCGGTGTTCTTCATCATCCCCGCCTGCTCGAGCACGTCCGGCTCGGGGATCACAAAGTTGCTCATGCCGCCGTAACACGCGCGGCCGCGCTCGCGTTCGGCGAGCAGACCGGCCGACTCGATCCAGCGGTTTCGGTAGCTCGCCTTGCCGTCAGCGAGCGAGACGCCGTGGAGCATGCCGTCGCCGTCGAACGGGTGGTAGTCGCCAAGCGGGGCGAACTGCGGATTGGGACCGGTGCGAACGAACAGGCCGCGAAGCCCGGCCGGGATCTCGCCGATCACCTCGAGGTCGGGGTCGTGGCGCTCGTCACGCGTCGGCGCCATGAGCCCTTGCAGGTGTGGCGTGTCCCAGGTGTTGACTTCGAGGTCGGTCATGGCGCCCATCGTGGCACGTCGCCTGACGACTGTCCCATGTACGCCGTTCAGTGGAATCGGGCTCAAATCAGTAAGATCTGCGGTCTCCGGCCGACTGGATCAGGGTGAACACCGAGAAGATGACGCAGAAGTGCGCAGCGATGCTCGACACCAGCGAGACGATCGTGGCAGCGGCCAAGGTCATGCCTCGCGGCGCAACACAGGAGATGATCCTCAGCGCAGCAGGAGCGGTGGCAGGCGGAACGGTCGCACCCGCGGCCGCAGGAGTCGGTGCCGTGCTCGGCAGCGCTGCCGGTCAAGGCGTCGGTGACGCCGGGCGCGATGAACGAACCGAAGCCGGCATGGATGTCGGCGGTGCCCAGCAGGTTCTTCTGGCTGTCACCGACCGCCGCGTCGTCCTCTTCGCTGTCTCCGCGTTCGGCAAGCCGAAGGAACTCACCACCGCTGTCGACCGAACCAGGATCAGGTCGGTCGCCCTCGGAGAAGCGAAACTCTTCGGCCAGACGATGGCGGAGGTCGTCATCACGCTCGATACAGGAGCCGAGGTCGGCTTCGGCGCCGCCAAAGTGCACCGGCGCGACGCAGAAGCCGTCGTCGTCGCCCTTCACGCCTGACCAGCTCCTGTGTCGATCCAGTCGCGCTATGCGCGACTCAAGCTTCAGAAAAGCAGGGGGATCAGGGGTGGGCGGCTTGGATGTCGTGGAGGCGACGTCGCATTCGCTCGGCACGGGCGGGTTCGTCGGCATAGCGGTTGTTTCGCTGGGCGAGATCGTGCGTCAGCTCGAACAGCTCGCTCTCGGAGTCGTGCGACTCGTAGCCTCGTTCGGCGCGGAACCACTCGGGTTCCGGCCGCATGCCGCCGCTGGCCCGGTCGATCAGCACCCACTCGTGCTCGCGCAGCGCAAAAACATCGCCGCGTTCCAAGACGACGGTGCGCTCCTCGCCGGCCCCGTCGCGAAGAACGATGTCGAAGCGGCCGTCGAGAACGAGGAAGAACTCGTCGGTGTCGTCGTGGGCATGCCACACGTAGTCGCCGAGCGTGTGGGCGATGCGGACGTCGTAGTCGTTCATCGTCGTGACGATACGTGGGCTGTAGAGCTCGTCGAACGAGGCGAGGGCCTCAGTCAGATTCACGGGTTGGTCTATGTCCACCTGTCTACACATCTGCTTACGATGACGTCCGTGCACGTCGTCCTCGTCCAGCCGGAGATTGCTCCCAACACCGGCGCGATCATCCGCCTCTGCGCTAACACCGGCGCAACGCTGCACCTCGTCGAACCGCTCGGCTTCGAACTCGGTGACCGTCTCCTCCGCCGCGGCGGGCTGGACTATCACGAGTACGCCGACATGCACGTCCACGCCGACCTCGACGCGGTCGCGGCCACCCTGACGGGACGATGGTTCGGCTTCTCCGCCCGCTCGACACGGCGCTACACGGACATCGCCTACGAGGACGACGACGTCCTCGTCTTCGGGACGGAGCGCGCTGGCCTCACGCCCGAACAGAAGGAACGCTTTCCGGCAGAGCAGTTGCTGACGATCCCGATGCTGGCCGGCAACCGCAGCATGAATCTGGCCAACGCCGTCTCCGTCGTGGTCTACGAGGCCTGGCGCCAGGCCGACTTCGCCGGCGCCGGCGCGGACCAGCCCGGGCTCACCTCGGAAACCACCGCCACCGCGCCATTCGATTCCTAGATCGCTCGCTCCTCGACGAGACGGCGCATTCCCTCACGCCACCCCGTGGGCGGGCGACCGACGGGCTCTACGCGTTCGCCGCTGGAGCGATCGGCCGACGGCCTCGGCGCGACGACCGCGCCGTCGGGATCGTCGGGATCGTCGGCGTAGCGAAGCCTGTCGAGTAACAACCAGCCGAACGCGGCGCCGACGGCGTAGCGGACGAGATCGCCCCAGAGCCATCCCCGGCCGAGCACGAGTGCGGCCAGGTCGTTCTCCCGTAGATCCTCGAGCCACTCCGGCGTCCAGAGCTGAGACAGCTCGACCGCGATCGCGATCGCAAGACCAGCGGCCGCGAGAACCCGGCTGGGCCGATCCGGCCAGACGAACGCCAAACCGAGCACGACCGCCGTCGCCCACAACGTGTCGCCCGCGTGATCGGCGACGACGTCTGGAAGCGAGTCGATCCGTCGCGAGGCGAGACCCGCAACGAGGACAGCCGCGAGGACCGCCGCGATTCGGACCTTGGCCGGCACCGCTTCAGACCTTCTTCCACTCCCGCCGAGGAGTCCACACCTGCGAGTCCGGGTCGGTCTCGAGCTCCACGCAGCGAAGGCTGCCGGTAAAGGGGAACGCCCCCTCATAGTCCTCGTAGGCGACCGGCGGGCCCCAGCTCTCGCCGACACAGAACCCTTCCTGTACCATCGAGAAGCCCATCGGGGCGATCCGCATCCGCTCGTTGCGTCCGACCTCTTCGCCGTCCACGAGGAGGCGGGCGGTCCCCCACCCTTGCTCGATCGGCTCGTACTCGACGCGGACCGCAACCTCACGGCCGACCGGTAGCGGCTCGGCACCGGCGACTTCCGTGAACTCCATGCGCAGCACGTTGTTTACGTAGCGGGGCCGACCGTTCTGGAGGAACAGCACCCACCCTCCGAGCTCCGCTCCCTGCGACGCCAGCACACCCTCGTCGTCCGCCGACTGGAGCGTCACATGGGCGGTGATCGCATGCCGGGCGTTGAGGATCCGCGGCAGCGACGGGTTCGGAATCGGTTTCGTGCCCGGGTAGTACCGGTAGACGTCGCGGTCCTCGCTGGCCGCCGGCCGCTTCGGGTCGATGAAGCGGTCGCGGCCACGATCGTCGAGCGGCAACACGTTGTGGCTGCGGGCCTCGTCCCACCACAGATCGATGAGCTCGGCGAGCTTCTCCGGGTGCTCGTCGGCGACATCGTGGGCCTGCGAGTAGTCGACGTCCTGGTGGTAGAGCTCCCACTGATCATCGTCCCAGTCCGTGCCCGCTCGGTGCCAGGTGACCGCGGTCCAGCCGTCGTGCCAGATCGCACGACTCCCGAGCATCTCGTAGTACTGCGTGTCGCGAACCTCGCCAGCGTCCGGCTGCCGAATCGTGGACGCGAAGCTGTGACCCTCGAGCGGCATCTGGTCCACGCCGTTGACCCTCTCCGGCACCGGCAGCCCGGCGATCTCCAGCAGGGTCGGATAGACGTCGGTGACGTGGTGGTACTGGCTGCGGATCGCGCCGGCGTCGTCGATGCCCTTGGGCCAGTGGACGATCATCGGGTCGGTGTTGGCGCCCCGATGGGTGTCGCGCTTCCAGCGCTTGAACGGCGTGTTGCCTGCCTGGGACCAGCCCATCGCGTAATGCGGGTCGGTACCGGGGCCGCCGAGTTCATCGATGTCGCCGAGCATCTCCTCGATCGACTGGTTCATCGTGTTGCGGAACCGTTCGGTGTTCGTCGCGCCTCGCGGGCCGCCTTCAGAACTCGCGCCGTTGTCGGACAAGAAGACGACGAGGGTGTCGTCGAACACCTCGAGATCGCGCATCGCGTCCACCAGCCGGCCGATCTGGGCATCGGTGTGATCGACGAATCCGGCGTAGACCTCCATCTGGCGTCGGAAGAGCCGCTGCGAATCCTCATCGAGGTCATCCCATGCCTGGACCATCTCGTTGCGGGGCGGGAGATCGCAATCGTCGGGGATGATCCCCATCGCCTTCTGCCGATCGAAGATGATCTGGCGTTCTTCGTCCCAGCCGTGATCGAACTTCCCGCGGTAGTGCTCGATGAATTCCGGTGGCGCGTGGAACGGGCAGTGCGGCGCGCCGAACGGGAGATAGAGGAAGAACGGTCGCCCCGACGCCACCTGCTGTTGGTCGCGCAGCATGGTGATCGCCTTGTCCACGATGTCCTCACTCACGTGATACGGCGTACCCCGCTGGGTGACCTCCGGGGTGGGGATCCGGTGGTTGTCCTCGGTGAGCATCGGGTGCCACTGGTCGACCTCGCCCGGGAGGAAGCCGTAGAACCGCTCGAACCCCTGACCGAGCGGCCATCGCTCGAATGGGCCGGCCGACGTCGCCTCGGAGGTGGGAGTGAGATGCCACTTGCCAGCGACATAAGTGGAGTACCCGGACTGCTTCAGCACCTCGGCGATCGAAGCAGCCGACTTCGGGAGAAAGGCGTTGGACCCCGGGAAGCCGGTGGCCATCTCCGCGATCACCGCGAACCCGACAGAGTGATGGTTCCGGCCCGTCAGCAGCGCGGCGCGAGTGGGCGAGCACAGCGCCGTCGTGTGGAAGTTGTTGTATCGCAGCCCGTTCGCGGCGAGTGCGGCGGTGTGCGGCGCGTCGATCGACCCGCCGTAGCAGGACAGCTGCCCGAAACCGAGGTCGTCCAGCATGATGACGACGATGTTCGGTGCGCCCTCGGGAGGACGAGCCGGCTGAGGCCAATTGGACGTGGACTCGGCCAGCGTGGCACCGATGACGCCCCCGAACTCGTGCGCAGGCGGCGGGAGGACGGTGCTCGGCGGTGGTTGGTCCATGTCAGCCTCCGAAGCTGGGGTGGTCGAAGCAGGCCAGGACGGCGTCAATACGGGATCGGTCGCCCGTCGTGGTCACCTGTTCGTCGTCGATTGCGCTCGCCATCGTCGTGCGGTCCGAACAGATCGTGGCCCACGTGTCGAGATCGAGGCTCAGCTCGAGCTCGGCCCCAGTTCCATCCGTGGGAACGGCGACGTGGTGGCGAACGTGCAACCCCGCCGTGGCTCCGTCGACGAACCGCCAGCGCAGGTGGTCGTCCACACCGGCGGCGGCGGCCGGGTCGACCAGCACCCGCAGCGCGTGCACCGTGATGGACGGCTGCGCCGCGAGGACGGCACCGCGGCCGAAGACGTGCGTGCGCATACGGTCGAGCGGCACGGTGCCTTCGAGATCCAGCGCTCGGGTGAGGCACCAGTTGCGGATGTTCGCCGCGGTGCTCCGTTGGCCGACCGTCCGCAACGCCTCGGCGAGAAGCGCCCGGTCAGCCTCGTCCGTATCGGTCCGGCGTGCCAACCAGCCGCCGAGCTCCAAGGCCCAGCGCAGATCGTCGCCGTCGATCGCTGCGCGAACCTTCGAGCGAACGGCATCGGCACCGCCGAACCCGTCGATCAACCGGTCAGACCGCTCGGCGGGAGGGAGTGGGAAGAGCTGGGTCTCGTCGCCGTCGAACCAACCGACGACGCCGTGGTGGATCTGGCGCACGTGATGCTCCGCCAAGCCATAGCGCTGCCGGGTGAGCGCACCGCCTTCGTAGAGCGCCGGCAGCTGCGCGAACTCCCCGAGCTCGGCACTGGTCAGGTCCTTGTTCACCCCACGCACCGTCTGATCCCAGAGGAACTGGATCGAGTCTCGATCGAGCGTCACCTCACGTTCGATCTCGTCGCGCCCACTGAGCGGCACACCGTGAGCGCCGACGAGGTGCTCGGCCTGGAGGCCTATCAGGTGATCCAGACCGTCCAGCAGGATGCGGGGATCTCGGTACTCCTCGCCCCGAATGGCGAAGACGTTGAACAGCGCCGGCCACGCGATGTTGTGCACGCACGTGGCGAGCTCGGGGAACCAGATCGTGATCGAGTCGTCCGCATCCGAGGGTGCCAACGTCATCTCCACCTGGAGTCCGGCGATCGTCGTGCTGACCGAACCCTGCACCACCTCGGTGGGCGGAAGGAATCCGACGGTGTGGGGCGCATGATCAGCGCGCCGGAAGCTCTGGCCGAGACCGACGTTGATGAGGCCGTCCTCACCGTCCTCGCCGAGCAACAGGCCGAACTGGTGAATGGCGCCCCGCGACGCTGATGCCGACAGCTCCACGCCCGTACGCTCGCGGTTCACGACGATGCGTTCGTGCCCCCAGACCGGCACGGTGTCGCCCGCGCCGGGAATCGCCGTCGTGCCGCCGACGTAGTGGGAGTGCGTGTAGATGACTGCCACCACCCGGGCATTCGTCTCCTCACGCAAGGCGTCGAGCGACCACTGCATCTCCTGGGTCGACTCGCCGGTGTCGATCGCGATCAGCCCCTCGGGACCTTCGACGAAGTTCTGGTTGGACAGGCCGTTGCCGACCACGGACCACACGCCGTCACGCACCCTGTGGACCGCTCGTTCGAACTGTCCGGTGTGATCGATGTGTGCGCGGTGGCCGCGCTGCCCGCCGGGCGCCGTGGACACCACTCCCGGGTCGGTCGAAAAGCTCGCAGGGATGTGGTTCACGGTGATCTCCAGCTCGCGGGTCAGGGCCGCGCCACCGTAGTCACCAACGCCCAGCGGCGAGGAGGGCGACCCCTCCCTGCCTCGGGTCAGGCAGAGTGCGCGAGCGCCAAACCTGGGCGAGGCCAGGGGATCTCGACGAGCTGCCCAGTCCCGGACATGGTGCAGATCGCGCGTGGTTCGGTACCCACGAAGCAGATGTTCGTGACGAGCAGATCTTCGAGCGGTGTGTGCTCCACCACGCTGCCATCCGGTGAGATGGACGTGATGCCACCGTCGCCAAGGGTGCCCACGCACACCCACCCGTCACCGTCGACGGCGAGAGAGTCGAACAGCACGGCGCCGGACGCGCCGTGCAGGAGCTCGCCGCCCCCCGGGTTGATCGGGTTGGCGGCGTTCACTTCGCCGGGGCCGGTCACGGCCCAGGACCAGACCCGCCCGGTGTGGGTCTCTGCGGCGTAGAGCGCGGTTCCGTCGGGCGAGAGCCCGATGCCGTTGGGCGCATCGAGCGGGAAGACCGCTTCGGTGCACGAGGACCCGTCCGCCTTCGCGTAGTGCAGCCCAGTGCGATCGCTGGTGCGCTCGAGTCGGACGCCGTGATCGGTGAACCAGAAGCCGCCGTGGTGGTCGAACACGAGGTCGTTCGGCGCTCGCAACGGTCGCCCGGAGCTCTCGGTATAGAGCACCTCGGACTCGCCGGTGGCCAGATCGACCCGCTGTATCGAGCCGCCGGTCCAGGTGTCCGGAACTGGGCCAGGGAGGTTGATGCCCATCGAGTTGTCGAACGCGAAACAGCCGCCGTTGTTGGCGATGTAGCACTTCCCGTCCGGACCGATCGCGGCGCCGTTCGGCCCGCCGCCCAGATCAGCGATCACCTCGACCGCACCGTCGGCGGTGACTCGGGTGAGCGTGCCTCGCTCGATCTCGACGAGAACGACACTTCCGTCGGCCATGGCGATGGGGCCTTCCGGGAACAAGAGGCCTGTGGCGAGGGTACGGATGTCCGTCATGGCCGCATCCTAGGAGACCCATGCCCGTAGCGTGGAGGGGTGATTCTCGACGAACTCGAAGCTCTGTTGCGCGAGCGACGGAGCGCCGATCCCGCGCAGTCCTACACCGCCGCACTCCTCGCCGACCCCGATCTGGTCCAGCGCAAGATCATGGAGGAGGCATTCGAGGTGTGCCAGGAACTCGGCCGGGCGGACAACGACGCCGCACTCACCGCCGAGGAGGCGGCCGACGTGATCTACCACCTGCTCGTCGGGCTGGTGTCGGTCGACGTGCCTCTCGCCGATGTCCTCGCTGTGCTGGAAAGTCGGCGATCGTGAGCGCTCGGATCGCCGTCCCGTCCAAGGGTCGACTGCGCGACCGCGTCTTCGACCTCCTCCGCCACGCCGGCTACAACCTTCGTCAGCTCGGCACGGAGAACGCAGCGCTCCTCATCGAAGACATCGAGTTCATCGAGATGCGGCCTCGTGACGCGGCGGCATGGCTCCGCGCCGGTCGCCTCGACGCTGCCTTCATCTCCACCGACACCGCGCTCGAGCAGGGCATCGAAGAGTGGCCGGCCATCGACCTCGGCTTCTCCCGCTCGGACCTCGTTCTCGCGTGTCGCACCGATGCGCCCTACGCCTCGGCCGCGGATCTCGCCGGCAAGACCGTGGCGACCCATCTCCCGAACTGGACGCATCGCTGGTTCGAGGAGAAGGGCATCGACGTCAACGTCGTGTCCATGGGCGGCTCGCTCGAGGGCATCTGCGCCCGCGGCCTGGCCGAGGCGATCGTGGATATGCGCGAAACGGGCAACAGTCTCCGACGCAACGCGCTTCACGTCATCGAGGAGGGCCCGGCCTGCCAGGCGATCTTCGCCTACCGTCCCGACGGCGAGACCGACGAAGTCGCCGGGCTGCTCCTGCGCATGGACGCGGCCCAGGCAGCCCGCTCTCGCCAGTACCTGATGATGCACATCCCGCCTGACCGGGTCGATGATCTCGAGAGCATCTTCCCCGGCCTTGCCGCACCGACCCTGCTGCCCCTCGCCGGCCGCAACGACCTGGTGGCTGTCCATCTCGTCGTGAAACGAGAACGCCTCTGGGCGAACCTGAGCGATCTACGCGAATTGGGTGCGACCGGCATCGTCGCCCTGCCCACCGACGCCATCCTCGAGTAGCGGGTGCATCGCCCACTGCTGTTCGAAGGGCTCCCGGGATCGGGCAAGACGACGTGTTCGCGCGACGTCGCGCACTACCTCGAATCGCACGGCCGGCCGTCTCGTTGGGCTCTGGAGGAAGCGAGGGACCATCCGTGGTTCGGCGCCGCGTCCCGGGCATCGCATCGCGAGCCCGGCTTCGTCGAACGTGCGGTCGACGCATGGCATGACGTCGTTGCCGACCTCGACACCGCCTCGTGGGCACTCGACGGGGTCGCCTGGCAGTCGACGGTGCGATTCCTCTTCGAGCAGGACGCACCGACCGCCGAGATCAAGCGGTATTGGCGGTTGTTCGAGGCGGTCGTGACGCCGTATCGACCGGTCCTCGTTCACCTTCGGCATCCGGACGCACGCTCGTTCATCCGCGATCACACCATCGAGGTGCGCTCGGACGTCTGGGACAAGATCGCCACCCATGTCCGCTCGACGCCCGTCGGACAACACCTCGTCGAGGAGGCCGACGAGCCTCACGTCGAGTTCTGGGTCCGATACCACGCGCTCTGTGATCACCTCGCCGCGTTGACCACGATTCCAGTCGTCGGAATCGATCTCGCGGCAGGCTGGCCCGACGGGCCCGGCCACATCGTGGACCTCATCGACCGCGTGTGAGTGCCCGACCCAGCTGGCAGGATCTCGCCATGCCGAAGTACTCCGACCTTCCCACCGTGTCTGTCAGCGTCGAGGTGGCCGCGTCACCCGCCGCCCTGTGGCCGATCATCAGCGATCCCGCGACGCCGGTTGCGTTCTCGGAAGAACTTGCCGCGGCGGAGTGGATGCCGCCGCACACCGGCCCGGTCGAGGGCGCGGTGTTCGAGGGAACCAACCAGCACCCGGCGATCGGCGAGTGGAAGGTGCCGAACTACGTCGCCGTCTGCGAGCCGGAGAAGGAGTTCGGGTGGGACCCAGGCGGACCTGACGCGGCGTGGACCCGTTGGCGACTCCGCACCGAGGCGAACGGCGACACCACAACGCTCACCTTCTGGGCCCAGATGGGCTTCGGCCCGAGCGGCCTGACCCCCGCCATCGAGGCGATGCCGGACCGCGAAGAAGAGATCGTCGCCCGTCGGCTCGGCGAGTGGGAGGCCAGCATGGTGGCCACCATCAAGGGCATCAAAGCCATCGCCGAAGCCGCCGCCTGACCCCTTTTCAGGGCATTGGTGGGGCGGTGCGGAAGGCGTCGTCGGGCGTGCTCTTCACGCCGATCGCGTTGCCGTCCGGGTCCTGGATGATCGCGTAGCGCGATCCCCAGAAGGCATCGGTCGGCTCGAGTTGCAGAGGATGGCCGGCCGCCGCCATGCGGGCGGCAACCTCGTCCACCTCCTCGCGGGTGTCAACCCGAAATCCGAGGACTCCCATCGGGCCTCCCGCTCCCCCCGGCCAACCCGGTTCCACATCGATGCGAAGTGCTCGCTGTCGAGATCGAAGTCGAAGCCGTCCTCGACCACGACGGTGCGATGGTGATCCATGAACTCGGGCATCGTGTCCTGCACGTCGAGTCCGAGCAGCTCGAAGAAGGCGACCGACGCCGCCATGTCGGACACGACCAGATCGATACCGTCAATCTTCACGATGTTCCCTGCTCCGGCAGTCATGCGGCCCAGCATCGCATGACCGCGTACGCTCGACCCCATGTCGGACTACGAGTTCATCGGCGTCGATCGGGCTGACGAGGTCGTCACCATCACGCTCGCCAACGCGGCGAAGCGCAACGTGCTGGCCCTCCCCACGATGCAGGAGCTCACCGCGGCACTCGACGAGGCCGGGGAGAGCGATGCCCTGGCAGTCGTCATCGCGGCCGAGGGGCCGGTCTTCTCTGCCGGTCACAACTTCGGCGACATACTCGGCTCCTCCGAAGCGGAGGCCCGCGAGCTGTTCGATGTGTGCACCAACATGATGACGCTCGTCCAACGGTTGCCGCAGGTCGTGGTCGCCAAGGTGCATGCGCTGGCAACCGCCGCGGGCTGTCAACTCGTTGCGTCGTGCGACCTGGCCGTGGCCACCGAGTCATCGTCGTTCGCGGCGCCCGGCGGCAAGGGCGGGCTGTTCTGTCACACCCCGATGGTCGCGATCGGGCGCGCCGTCGGCCGCAAGAAGGGCCTCGAGATGGCTCTCACCGGTGATCCTATCTCCGCCCAGACTGCCTGCGAGTGGGGTCTCGTCAACCGCGTCGTGCCCGACGACGAACTCGACGCCGCAGTCGACGATCTCGTGTTCCGGGCCACCCGCGGAAGCGCGGCGAGCAAGGCCGCAGGCAAGCAGTCGTACTACGCCCAGATGGACCTGGCGCAGGACGGGGCCTACGAACTCGCCACCCGCTTCATGTCAGAAGGCGTCGCCGCCCCCGACGGCCAAGAGGGCATCGCGTCGTTCGTCGAGAAGCGCACGCCCGACTTCGCGCCGCCGAGCCGCACCCGCGACTGACGGCTACTCCAGCGCGGCAGCCAGGTTGGCGAGCGTGGCCGTCATTGTCTGACGGTTGCGCGCGTCCCGATCCTCAACACCCGAGATGCCGGAGCTGGCGGATCGCATCTCCTCGGGGATCAGGTTCTGGCTCACCTCGGTGACCGAACAACCTCCGTCGGTCGCCGTGATGACGTAGCCCCACTTCGAGAACACGAAGTCGTTCATGTCGCAGTCGAAGAAAAAGCGCTCGTTGTCGACGAGTTCCGTGATGGTGGCTCGAGTGCTCCACTCGGCGTCGCCGGCCTTGTTGTGACCGGTGAACTGCGCACCGACAGCGGCGTTGCCGAACCCCTCGTTCCACTCGGCACTGATCGTCTCGGTGGACCACTGACCCATCCGGGTGATGTCGGTGATTGCGGCGAAGACGGCCTCGGGCGACGCGGCGATCTCTCGTGAGACTTCGACGTCTGGTTCCATGGCGGGCACGCTAGGTCGAGCGTCGGTCAGCGACCGAACCGAGTCACTACAGCAGCGACCAGTCCGGTTCCGACTCAGGATGGGGAAGGTCACCGAACGCGTTGCGGACGACTCTGCGCTGGGGATCGAGCCAGTCCTTCCACGTGGTCGAGGCGACGAGCTCGTCGCCCCGCTGCGCCTGCAGCTCACGCAGCAGCGCGACATGGTCAGCCTCGATCCCGGCGGCCGACGCGTCGCCGGCAAGGTTGCGCATCTGCAGCGGATCCTCGCGGAGGTCGTACAGCTCGCGGGTGCCGTCGAGCCACTCCGAATACGTCGACGACGCGGTGCGCACACCGCGCCACTCCTGCCCGTCACCGAGCCAGTCGTAGTACTTCGAGAAGTTCATCAGGAGCAGGCCGTCCTGCTCGGAGACCGGCTCGCCCCGCCACGCAGCCGACTGGTCGCGACCCTCGACCGTCTGCGGCACCGGAACGCCAGCGAGCCCGCACAGCGACGGGAACCAGTCGGGCATCCCGAACAACGCGTCCGTGTCCGTCCCCGGCTCGATCGCGCCGGGGTAGCGGACGACCCCAGGGATGTGGATCGACTCCTCGTACGGGTGCTTCTTCAGCCACGGGTGCACGCCATGGGCGCCGCCCTGCGTGCCGTGGTCGGAGGCGAACACGACGATCGTGTCGTCGGTCAGCCCTCGCTCGTCCAGCTCGTCGAGCATCCGGCCGACCATCACGTCCACCGCCCGGATCATCGCGAGGTAGTGGCGGTACATCTCCGGGGTGTCGGCGCCCCACGTGTCGTCCACATTGGCCGCGAACTCGAACTCGTCCGGAATGCCCTCGTAGTACTCGTCGGGCGCGAACTTCTCCGGCGTGTAGTGCGGGGGATGCGGCGACAGGAAGAGAAGGAACGGATCGTCGCCAGCTTCGTCCATGAACTCGACCGCATAGTCGACCAAGCCCTCGGTCTCGTAGCCGTCCCAGCGCTCGTAGTTCCAGTCCCCTTTGTGGACGAACCCGTCGAAGAAGACCATGTGCTGGTTGTAGGCCCGCCAGTAGTCGAACCCGAGGCGGTCACGCCCTTCAGGTACCCAGTCGGGCTGCATCGGCATGCGATCCAGGGCCGGCCATGCCCCCGTGTGGAGGTGCCACTTTCCGATCCAGCCGGTGCGATACCCCTGGTTGGCAAAGGCGTCGGCGATGGAGATCTCGTCATGACGCGTCTTCGTCGTGTTGATCAGATGCCCGGTGGTCTGCGGGTGGCGGCCGGTCACCAGCATCGCTCGAGCCGGCGTGCAGACCGGCGCGTTCGAGATCGCGTTGGCGAGGGTGACACCGCCTGCCGCCAGGCGATCGATATGCGGCGTCTCGATGTGCTGCTCGCCGTAGAGGGGAAGGGACGCGGCGCGGAGCTGATCCGGGAAGAGCACGACGACGTTGGGCCGTCGACTCACTGAGGCACCTCGAACTGAGGGCCTGTCTGCTCGCCGGTCACCTCGGGCACGGGCGGAATGTCGCCCGGCTCGCGGGGCCAGACGATCGGCATGCCGGGGCCCTCCATCGGCTCGCCCGCCTCGACGCCATCGCGGTCGAGCGGGAACACCGGCCAGGCAGCGTCGCGGGGGTAGCCATCGGCGATGTAGACGATGGTGAACACCCGGCGCGGCGCATCGGTGGTGTTGGCCATCGCCTGGTGAACGGTCAGGCCGTGATGCCAGATCACGGACCCCGTCGGGGCTTCCACGTAGGTGGTGGTCGATCCGCCGAGCGCCGGATCCGAGAGGATGTCGTAGGGCTCGGTGGTGTACGTCAGGTCCACCGGGTGGAGTCGTCCGGCCTTGTGCGATCCGGGGACGTAGCCCATCGCGCCGCTCGCGAACGTCGACCCGGCCAGCGGAATCCATACCGACACCAGCGGCGTGTCACCGATCGGCCAGAACGTGGCGTCCTGATGGGCGTCGGTCTCGCGGCCGCCCGGCTCCTTGTAGAGCGCCTGGTCCTGCCACAAGCGAACCCGTTCCGCGCCGAGGAGTTGCGCGGCAGATTCCGCGAGAGCGGGATGAAATGTGAGCGGTGCCACCGCGGAATCAGTCTCCCACAGGCGCATGCACTGGACGAACGACTGCTCGTACAACCCCTTGTCGGCAAGGGACCGGGTGTCGTCGACGGTGCGAGACGCGACGGCCGCGTCGACCGCCGGCCCGAACGTCGCCAGCTCGTCGGCGGACAACAGACCGGAGCTGAGAAGGTAGCCGTCGCGCTGGAAGTCGGCGACCTGCTGCGGGGAAAGAACGGGCATCGGCGCTGAATCTACGGCGGGCATCGTCGACGAGTGAAAACGGCGGCACGGGGGCGGGTCGGCACGGGAAGAAATCCCTGCTCAGGGTTGCAAAACCGAACATATGTTCGATCCGCTCGAAGCATGTTCGCAGCGGTGACTCGACGCCGCCAAGTCCGCCTACGAGGCCCGACTGATCCGCGCGATCGACGACCTCGACGACAACGGCCTCGACGGACGCGGCGTGCTCCGGTCCCACTGCAGGGTCGCAGGCAAGACCGCTCACCGGATTGCCCGCACCGCCCATGGAATCGCGCAGATGCCACGGACTGAGGCCGCGCTGCAGTGTGGGCGCATCACCATCGAACACGCTCACGCGCTCGCTCGCGCCGGCCGCAAGATCGACCCAGTCGCCGCCGACGACGAGCTGGTGGACATCGCTGAATCCGGTCCTGCCGACATCTTCGCCAAGCGCACCACCGAGTGGATCACTACTAAGAAGACGACCGACCCGCAGCCGGACCACGCCGCCCAGCGACGGGCCCGGTTGCTCAAGCGCTGGAACGACGATGACACCGGGCTACGCATGTTCCTGCTCGGCGTCGACCAGACCACCGGCAAGCTCGCGGACGCCGAGATCGATCGCCTCGAACGCCAACTCTGGAACGACGACGGGGGCCGCAAGGCGGATCCCACGACGGCGCGCACGCTCGACCAACGACTCGCCGATGCCACGGTCGAACTCATCTGTGGAGCTCGCCGGTCAGACGACCGGCCACCACACCCCAAGTCCAATGTCACCGCCGTGCTCGACATCGCGGGGATGACCACCCACCACGGCGCGCCCTTGGCGTCGCTGATTCAGGATGGCGCACCGCTGGCTCCAGCCGTGCTCGACCAACTCCTCTGCACCTCCACCATCACCGCTGTTCTGTTCGACGGGCCCGCCAAGCCGATCTGGGTCGGACGCGACCACCGCCACGCGATCCTCAGCCAGTGGCGCGCTCTCATCGCCCGCGACGACGGCTGCGTCGGCTGTGGCGCATCGCCGGACCGCTGCGAAGCCCACCACATCACGTACTGGGAGAGCTTCGGTCTGACCGACATCGACAATCTGGTGCTCGTCTGCTCGAGGTGTCACCACAACATCCACGACCGGGGCCACACACTGCGCCTGAAAGCAGGACGATGGACCATCCGTCCACCCGGCGCGCCGCCAGCACCACCGAGCTTCCCAAACAGTGACTTCCCCGCCAGACCGGAGCCCGGGCACCTCACGCCCACAGCCTGAGCACTACCCGACTCCGGCCGGTCGCCCGTTCCTTGACAACTGAAGACATACCGCCCGGATGGACTGCGATCATTGACGTCGTGACTGTCCAGCGAGCGCGTCGGGTAAATCGCCTCGAGAATGCCCGTCGGCTCGTTGTGCACTGTCACTCCTCGATCCAGTCCGACAGGTCAGCCGACTCCCAGTCGGGCGGGCCGTAGACCGTCCGGGGAAGTGGCGTCATGACATGCGTGTCGCCGCCCGTGACGTACTCGGCCGATCGCTGCTCCCACGCGACGAGGCGTTCATCAGGCTCGCTCGAGTCGTCGAGTCCACGGGCCGCATCGCGCGACTGGCGCTGGTCCACCCACGCGTCGACGGATGTCGCCCACACCATCACCACTTCGTGCTGATTGTTGATCACCTCGTAGAGGCCGGTCGGAACCATGCCGTGGTCCGCGACCGCCGGCACCCGCTCCTCCACCACCGCAGCGAGGAACTCGAGCGCTGATCCGGGCCGCACCGTGAGCACCTCGTTAACGAAGAGCGTTCCGCGAATCCCCTTCTCGGCGATCTCGGTCGTCGACGGACTCCCGGGAACTCCTGCACAGACGCGGTCGAAACCGCCGCTGCGCCACTCGGCGGCGGTGTCCCACCAGTCGCCGTAGAAGGCCGAGCGTCGCTTGAGGTTCAACCGATCGAGGTTGCGGCGCCAGCCGTCCCACCCGTCGTCGCCGCAGTCCCAGATGTTGATCACCTGGGGCCACCGGCCGCCGCCGAACCCGAGCACGTAGAACGATCCCTGCAGGCTGGTCATCTCCGGCATGCGCTGCACCGGGTCCCGCCACAGGTGCTCCATGTATTCGTACTGACCCTGGCCGACGACCTCGATCGTCTCGTGGACGAAAACATCACGGGGCATCGAGCGACCTCCAGAGTTCGATCACGACCGCGGCAGCCTCATCGATGTCCGCGACGGTGGCCATCGTGTCCGAGCAGCTGATCCGCATCGCGGTGCGACCCTTCCACGTCGTGCCGCCGGCCCAGATTCGGCCGTCGGCCTGCACCGCGTCGATCACCGCCTGTGTTGTCGAGTCGTCATCGAACACGACGACCGCCGACGACGGCTCGAGGTCGGCGACGTAGCCCGCGTTCACCTCAGCGATTCCGAACCACTGGGGAAGGGCATCCAGAATCGCCGCGCATGCCTCGCGGTCGGCGTCATCGAACGGTCGGATCGTGAATGTCACCGGTGCAGCCTCGCAGATCCTGCCCGGCGGATCCCGAACTTCTATCGGCTGATACGTTTTCTGCCATGGCCGCAGGCGACACCCGGAAGCGGGGCTCATACAAGTCATCCGCGCAGGTCCGAGCACGGTTGCTCGACGCCGCGCGAACCGAGTTCGCCATCCACGGGTTCGAGGGCGCCAGCACCCGCGCCATCGCCCGCCGCGCCAGCGCGCACCAGCCCCAGATCAACTACCACTTCGAATCGAAGGAAGCGCTCTGGTACGCCGTGATGGACGCGTTCATGGCCGAGATCGACGAGTTCATGCCTGACGACGAAACGGACCTTCGCACCGGCGTCGAGCAGACGATTCGGGGCCTGGTCCGCTTCGCCGCGGCCCGGCCGGAGCTGAATCGGATCATGATCAACGAGGCATCTGCTCCCAGCCCCCGCCTGACCTGGTTGGTCGACACGCATGTCCGGCCCCGCTACGAGCGATACGACATGGCGTGGACCGCGCTCCAGGCCAAGGGCGGCGTCGCGAAGATCCCGACCGGGCTGGCGTACTACCTGATGATCGGAGCGTCCTCGCTGCTCCACGCCAATGCGCCCGAAGCGGAGCTCCTCACCGGCATGAAGGCGAGCGACCCGGCCACGGTCGAAGCTCACGCCGACGCAATGGTGCAACTCTTCCTGGGCTGAGGCCCGCTAGTCAGCCGCTGCCTCGCAGTGCGCT
Source organism: Acidimicrobiales bacterium (assembly GCA_029246685.1). Taxonomy (GTDB): domain Bacteria; phylum Actinomycetota; class Acidimicrobiia; order Acidimicrobiales; family Aldehydirespiratoraceae; genus JAJRXC01. Next base: position 966,490 of record JAQWMR010000016.1, read on the forward strand.
TTGACCGCGTCCATGTCGGCCTCCACCGCCTTCGTCACCATCCGGCCGAACAACGGCACCGTGATCTTGGCGAACAGGGAGTGGGGCCGGGCGTCCATCACCATCTCCAGCCGGCAGCCCTCATCCTCTTCGGTCACCGTGAAGACCGTGTCCCAGACGGCGCCGCCGGCATCGCTGACCATACGGACGCGGTTAGGCGGCTCGTACTCCGTGCACTCGAGCTCTGTGGTCGCTCGGCGCTTCCCCATCAGCCTCGTCTCCCGGAACCGGGTACCGACGCCTCGGGTCTCGTCCGACAGGTACGCCACATCGACGATGTGCGGAATCGCCTCGCGAAACCGGTCGATGTGGGCGACCACCTCGAACACAGTGTGAACCGGCGCAGCGATCGATCGGCTCACGCGGGTCTCACCCATGTCGCTTCCTTTCGACGCCTCCGAGCTTCGCAGGCCACGATGGCCAGGAAAAGGGGAACGGAAAGAGGATCGGAATGGACGCAGAGACTGAGGCCAGAGTCCGCAACGCATGGCTCGGCCGAGTGAGCGGATGCATGCTCGGCAAGCCGGTCGAGATGATGTCGATGATGTCCGGGCTCGACGAACTCACGGACTACCTGACCCGCGGTGATGCCCTCCCCCTGCGCGACTACGTCCCCGCGGTGCCGGACACGATGATCGGCGACATGTTCTCCCAGATGTGCCGGGGCAACATCGACCGCTCGGTCCCCGACGACGACATCAACTACACCGTCCTCGCCCTCATGGTCCTCGAACAGAACGGGATGGACTTCACCACCGCTGATGTCGCCCGAGCCTGGTTACGGCTGCTCCCCGGCGGGATGACGTTCACCGCCGAGCGGGCCGCCTACGTCGTGCTGCTCGAGAACGCGGGTGTGGGCTTCACCTTCGGTGCTCCGCCGGAGTTCGATCTCGAGCAGTGCAGCGACAACGAGTTCAACGATTGGATCGGTGCCCAGATCCGGGCAGATCTCTACGGCTGGATTGCTCCTGGCGAACCCGCGCTCGCAGCCGAACTCGCCGGACGCGACGCGGCGCTCTCTCATCGAGGCACGGGCGTCCACGGCGCCCAGGTCATCGCTGCGCTCGGTGCGGCGATTCCATCCGCGGCCTCATTGCATGCTGCGATCGCCGAGGCTGCCGCGCTCATCCCGAGCGACAGCGAGTGCGCCGAGGCGATCGAGCTCGGCATCCGCTGCGCGGCGGAGAACACCGGCCCGATGCCAATCCACACGCGCTACGACGGGATGCCTCCGGTCCACACGGTCAACAATCTGGCCCTCGTCGTGTGGGGGCTCCTGAACGGCGCCGATGACTTCTCCGTGGCGATCGGCGACACCGTGGCCGCCGGGCTCGACACCGACTGCAACGGCGCGACGGTCGGCGCGTTGTGGGGGCTGACCGGCCTGCCGGTTCCCGACGCCTGGTCCGCACCGTGGCAGGGACGAATCGAGACAACCCTCGCCGGCGTCGGCGAACTCGCGCTGGACGATCTGGTCACCCGCACCATCGCCCTGATGAACTAGTCGCCGATTCCGCCAAGGAGACCGGCGAGCTGGCGTCTGGCCGATTCCGGCGTCTGCGCGAACAGGGAGGCGGAGACATCATCGATCACGCCGGACGCGTTCGCGAGCAGCTCTTCGCCGTGGGCCGTGAGCGAGGCCAGCGCCAGGCGCGCGTCGCGGTCGGCCCTGTGATTCTCGACGAAGCCCAGCTTCTCGAGCGGGCGGAGGGCTCGGGTGACGCCAGACGATGAAAGGCCGACCTGATCCGCCAGATCGACGCGGCTGCCCCTTCCGCCGGGTGACTCCGCGATCGCTCGGAGCAGGCGATACTCGGCGAAGGAGATGCCGGCGATGTGATTCAGCCCACCTTCCATCCGCGCGAGGATGCGATCCCAGCTGGTGGCGATCGCGAGCACGAGGGCCTGGTCGGCGTTCGAGGTGGGGTCCATGACGAGTCACCATAGCGCATATACATGAGAGGTCACTTACTTTTCACGGATCTCTCATGCTCTGCTGGGTCGTTCAGTCCGGCCCGCCGGATGTGAGCGCCCGCAACAGGTTCATGGTGGAGCCGGACTCGCGCAGCTGCTGCTGCCCCTTGTCGACCCACGAAGCCGTGGGCGCGGCATCGGCCATACCGGTCATGCCGAGCGCGAACCCGAGCAGATAGATCGCAGCGTTGCCAGTGAGCAGCACGCCCATGAAAGACAGAAGGGCGACGGACTCCGCCAGCGCGATCCGCAACAGCATGCTGCGCGCTGCTGACTGGCGAGCCTCTTCGTTGTTGCGTCCCTCGATCGGCGGAATGAAGCGGGGGGCAACGACCTGCGTGAGAACGCCGACCACGGCGACGACCCCCGCCACGACTTGGGCGTTGATACCTCCGCCGTCCAGTTCAGAACGCAGTACGAGGACGACAATTCCGACAGCGACGAGCGCGACGACGAAGGCGATCCAGAGTTGGCGACCGAGAAGCAGCGCGTTCTTGGACCCTCGAACGATGCGGGGGCCCACGAACGGAATCAGGCCGAAGAGCCCGCCGAGAATCGCCCGCCTCCAGCCGGGGTCGAGCGAGTCGTTCACGCCAGGCTGATTCCGGCTGCGGCCATCTCCTCGAGCGCGGCTTCCGTGGTGTCAGGCGCGACTCCTGCGCAGAGATCGACGAGCACCGTGGTGGCGAAGCCGGCCTCGACCGCGTCGAGGGCGGTCGCGCGGACGCAGTGGTCGATGGCGAGACCGACGACGTCCACCTCTGTCACGCCCCGCTCGCTCAACCACTCGCCGAGGCGCACGGTTTCGTCTGCAATCGAGCCGCCATCGAACCCGGTGTAGCTCGCCGTGTGCCGACCCTTCAGGAAGAGTTCGTCGATCGCAATCTGTAGCGCGGGATGAAAGGCGGCCCCGTCGGTGTCGGCCACACAGTGGACCGGCCATGTGTCGACGAAGTTCGGGCCGACGTCCGGATCCGCAAAGTGCTCACCGGGGTCGACGTGCCAGTCCTTGGTGGCAACGACGACGTCGTAGTCGCCGGATGCACGGTTGGCGCCGACGAGATCGGTGATCGACTGCGCCACGGCACCACCGCCGTCGACGGCGAGTGATCCGCCTTCGCAGAAGTCGTTCTGGACGTCGACGACGATCAGCGCACGGCTCATGTGGGGACGTCTCCTTCTCGGGACACCGCGGCCGACAGGGGTTCCTCGACGCCCTCCCAGATCGTGGGGATCGCGGGCGTGGTGGTGGGCCACGGCGTGCGATCCTGCGGCCTGAGATGACTGCGGCGTTCGAAACACCGGATTCGCGCCTCGCCCGGATCGGTGAGGTCGGCGATGACCTCCCCGTCGAGAACGAGAGGGACTTGAGGCGAAATGGAGTCGTCGGGCAGCTCGACCGGAAGCACCGAGAGGACCTCGCTCGCGTAGCGTCCCTCGAAGTCGACTGTGCGGTGGACGGACTTCCGACCACCGAGTGTTCGCTTTCCGGGTGACAACTTGCCGACCGCACGCAACGGCGAGATCGGATCATCGTCCTCCGCGACGGATACGAGCTTGTAGACCATCTGCGCAGTCGGGTGGCCGCTACCGGTCACCAGCGACGTGCCGACGAGATAGGCGTCGATCGGAGCGCCGGCCGACTCGAGCTCTGCCACCCGGAACTCGTCCAGGTCGCTCGAAACGATGATCCGGCAGTCCGTTGCACCGAGTTCATCGAGCAGGGCCCGGGCAGCGCGAGAGTCGGCCAGCAGTTCGCCGGAGTCGATTCGCACTCCGCCGATGTCGGGGCCGACGGTGGCCACCGCTCGGCGGATGCCCTCCATCACATCGAAGGTGTCGACGAGGTAGGTGCTCGCGACGCCGAGCGCGTCGCGCTGCGCGGCGAACGCCGCTTCCTCACTCTCGTGGGCGAGGACGAAGGCGTGGGCTGTGGTGCCGCCGGTGGGGATGCCGTGGCGACGACCGGCCTCGAGGTTGGAGGTAGTGTCGAACCCGCCGACATGCGAGGCGCGGGCCGCGGCGACGGCGGACTCAGGATCGGTACGGCGGGAGCCGCCCTCGATCAGCAATCGACCGCCGGCCGCGTCGGCCATCCGGGCGGCGGCGGACGCCACCGCGCAGTCGTGGTTCAACACCGAGAGCATGACCGTCTCGAGGACAACGCATTCGGCGAACGTGCCGGCGACCGTCAGGACGGGGCTGTAGGGGAAGAACAGCTCCCCTTCGGCGTAACCGGTGATGTCGCCCCGGAACCGGTAGGCCTGCAGCCACGCCGTCATCGGCCCCTCGTCGACCACGCCAGCCGCAACGAGATGCGCGATCGTGGCGTCGTTGAAACGGAACCGTTCGACGGCATCGAGGAGCCGGTCGATGCCGGCCATCACGCCATACGCGCGTCCGGCCGGGAGTCGGCGAGCGAAAACCTCGAACACGGAGCGGCGCTCGGCGATGCCACTCTGCAGCGCCGAGGCCACCATGGTGAGCTCGTAGTGATCGGTGAGCAGAGCGCTCGTGGGCCGGTCCATTTGTGTTCACGCTAGCGGGACCACCCGCCAGCCAACGAAGCGGTTGGCCCGCAGCTACGACGTGCTGAAGAACCAGTCGAGCACGCCGGCGGCGTAGTCGGCGGTGAAGAACGGGATGTGGATACCACCCTCGATGGTCCACAGCTCGACCTCCGCGCCGGACGCACACCCGGCGGAGATCGACTGGGTGTTGGTGTCCGTTCCCGCCAGGACGGCCTCGAGATCCAGATCCGGCCCCGCCACTGCTGCGCCGGCGTCGCAGCCGAGGAAATCGGCATGGCGCTCGAACAACTCGACCGCTCCGGGGGACGCGGGCGACCCCTCGTACTCGATCGTCGCGATCCAGTGGACCGTCGAGCCTGTCGCGACGCCGTAGAAACCCGGCTCGAGCTCGCGGTACATGCCGCTGCCGAGATCGTCCACGACTGTGGACGGAAGCACGCGGACGCCGAGCGACCTGCCATCGTCGATCCGCTGCCAGGCGTACAGCGGGTCGCCGGGATTCGCGTCCGTGATGAACAGCTGTTCGAGGCCGCCGCGAACCTCGAAATTCGGCGCGATCAACCACGGATTGGGAGACGACGCCGCAGCCGAGCCGTCTGCGTCACCTCGTACCGCCGGCAGGGTCGCAACCATCGCCGCGACAAGAAGAACGCCCAAAACCACCGCCCACGCATAGGAATACCACTATCAGTGATGTTGGGGCAGCGCCTAATAGATCAGTGTCGAATGGGGGGACGATCGGGCACGCGGCGCAGCGAACCCCCGCTCGTAGGCTCCGGGCATGACCGGCCCGAGCCCGTTCCAGATCATGCACTCGATGTCGGCCGATCGGTCTGCCGTCGAAGGCGCGTCCATCAACAAGGCCACCCGTCGAAGGGTCTACGGCTTCGCGCAGCCCTACCGCCGCCACATCACGCTGTTCGTCGCGACGATCGTCGCTGCGACGTTTCTCGGGCTGTTGCCACCGCTGATCATCCGCCAGATCTTCGATGTGGCGATCGTCGACAACGACGGCAGCTACCTCAACACCCTCTTCATCATCATGGTCGTCGCCGCTGTGGGCGAGGCGCTCCTGTCGCTCGTGGAGCGTTGGCTCTCGAGCCACATCGGCGAGGGCCTGATCTTCGACCTACGGGTGAGGCTCTTCGACCACGTGCAGCGCATGCCGCTCGCCTTTTTCACGCGAACGCAGACCGGCACCTTGATCAGCCGGCTGAACAACGACGTGATCGGCGCCCAGCGCGCGTTCACCGGCACGCTCGGCACCGTCGTGGGCAACGTCATCACGCTCGGCGGCACGCTCATCGCGATGCTGCTGCTCGAGTGGCGGCTGACCTTGATCGCAATCGTGATCCTGCCCGTCTTCGTGCTCCCGGCCCGCCGCGTCGGGTCCAACCTGCAGGACATCACCCGCGAGGGGATGAACGTCAACGCGTCCATGAACAACACGATGACGGAGCGCTTCAACGTCGCCGGAGCACTGCTCGTGAAGCTGTTCGGCCGCCACGACCACGAGGCGGAAGACTTCGGCGACAGCGCCGGGCGAGTCCGCGACATCGGTGTCCGTAGCGCCATGTACAGCCGGGTGTTCGTTGTCGCCCTGACGCTCGTCGGTGCCATCGGCACGGCGATCGTCTACTGGCTCGGCGGCCACCTGGTCATCGACTCCGACATCTCCGCCGGCACCCTCGTCGCGCTCGGTCTCTACACCGTGCGGATCTACATGCCGTTGACGAGCCTTTCCAACGCCCGCATCGACATCATGACGGCCTTCGTCAGCTTCGAGAGGGTCTTCGAGGTGCTCGATGCCCCCAACGCGATCACCGACTCGCCGGATGCGACCGAGCTGACCAACCCGAGCGGTGCCCTGCGCTTCGACCACGTCACCTTCCGCTATCCGGATCCGGCTGCGGGCACGCCCGAGTCGCTCGGCGGTGGCGAAGCCACGGCGTCGGCCGACGACGTACTGCGCGACATCGACCTCACGATCGAACCGGGGCAGATGGTCGCCGTGGTCGGACCGTCCGGCGCCGGCAAGACCACCCTCACCTCGCTCGTGCCTCGGCTCTACGACGTCACCGTCGGCGCCATCGAGGTGGACGGTCACGACGTGCGCGCCGTCACCCAGGACTCGCTGCGTCGAGCCATCGGTGTGGTCAGTCAGGACCCACACCTGTTCCACGACACGGTCCTCGCGAATCTCCGTTATGCCCGACCGGAAGCCACGCAGGAAGAGATCGAGGCAGCGTGCGAAGCCGCCCGAATCCATCACGTGATCGCTGCGCTTCCCGAGGGCTACGAAACAACCGTCGGGGAGCGTGGGTACCGCCTGTCCGGCGGCGAGAAGCAGCGACTCGCGATCGCCCGCATGCTCCTCAAAGATCCGGCGATCGTTGTGCTCGACGAGGCGACGAGTCATCTCGACACCGAGAACGAGGCGCATGTGCAAGAAGCGCTGGCCCACGCTCTGCGGGGCCGGACGTCGCTCGTGATCGCCCACCGGCTCTCCACCATCACCGACGCCGATGTCATCGTCGTGCTCGACGACGGTCGAATCGTGGAGACGGGAACCCATGAGGAGCTGCGCAACGCGTCCGGCCTCTACGAAGAACTCTACGAGACGCTCGTTCGAGCCGATCACAGCTGATCCGGCTCGCCGACATGGCCGATGAGCCCTTGTTCACCGATGGCGGACCGGTACCGGTGGTCGGTCATGACCAGACGGATTCTTCTCTCTCTCGTCGCTCTCTCGATGGTCGCTGCGTCCTGCGGTGACGACAGCGAACCCGATGTCACCCCCACCACCAGCGAGGCTCATGGCGACGGCACGCCCGACGAACCCGATCGGCCCACGATCGAGATCGACGAGGAGGCCGGCGACGTTCTTGCGAACAGCGTCGAGGGCCTGCCCCAGCTGGCATTCCTCACGGTCGTCGACGGCCTCAAGGGACCGGTCGACATGAAGCAGGCCCCGGGCGACGACCGCTTCTTCGTCCTCCAGGTGCGCGACGGCACGATCGTCATTGTCGATGACGGCGAGATTCTCGACACACCGTTCCTCGACATCAGCGAGTGGCTCGCCGCCAGTAGCGAAGGCGAAGAACGAGGTCGCGGCGAACGGGGCTTGCTGTCTCTCGCCTTCCACCCTGACTAAGAGAACAACGGCCGCTTCTTCATCTGGTACACCGACGCCAGCGGCATCGCCGAACTCGTCGAGTACACGGTGTCCGACGATCCTGACGTCGCCGACGCGGACAGCGCGACGATCCTGCGCTAGTAAGAGGTCTCGCGCGACCACTTCGGCGGCGGCTTGCAGTTCGGCCCCGACGGCTACCTCTGGATGGGCCTTGGCGATGGTGGCCACCGGACCAATGCGCAGAAGATCGTGGAGCCGCGTGGCGGCATGATCCGGCTGGATGTCTCCACCGCGGGTACAGCGTTGCCCGCCCCGGACAACCCCTACGTCGGCATCGAGGATGCCTCGGAAGACCTCTGGGCGATCGGTCTGCGAAACCCGTGGCGCTGGAGCTACGACACCGAGACGAACCTCATCTACATCGGCGACGTCGGCCGCAACATCGCCGAGGAGATCAACGTCCAGGCATTCGACGAGCCAGCCCTCAACTACGGCTGGGCCACCATCGAAGGCTCGCAGTGCTTCCGCATCGAGGAGGAGGACCCGGCCCCGACGAACTGTGACACCACAGACCTCTTGCTGCCCACCGTCGAGGTGCTGCATCCCGAGGCGTGCTCGTTCACCGGTGGCCACGTCTACCGCGGCGAGGCAATCCCGGAGCTCGACGGTCGCTACTTCTACGCGGGCTTCGTGCGCAGCTTCCTCTACGCCGATGGCGAGGCAACCAACGAGGTCCAGATCGCCGACGACCTGTCGGCCGTCACCTCATGGGGCCGCGACCGTGATGGCGAGTTCTACGTGATCACGAGCGACGGGTTCATCCGCAAGCTCGTTGCGGCGTGATCGCAGGCGCTATTCAGCGTCTGCGATCGTCATCACGCCGTCGATGACGGGCAGCACGGTGAGAGTCGCTTCCATACCGGACGTGCGGTGGCCATCGGTGTCGCAGTAGAGGACGTACTCGCCCGGCGCGAGCGTGCCGAGATCGAGCGTGGTGGTCTCCCCGAACGTCCAGAGCGTGTCGCTCAGCAGCCCGTCTTCGAGGCCGACGTTGTGCTCCACGAACCCACCATTGACGACCGACGCGATCAGCGCGCCCTCCGGAACGACAAGGTCGCCCTCGATGTCGAACTCGGTGAGCACGAACGAAGGCATCAGCAGCTCATCGGTGACCTCGATCCGCTGACCGAGGCTGTCGTCCTCACCACAGGCGCCGAGAAGGAGCGCCGGCACGGCGATCGCGCCGACAAGTGTGCGAAGACGAGGACCAGACATCATCCACGCGAAGGTACCGCTCTCCCACCCAGGATCAATGGTCGGGATGACCTAGATGACGTCGATGTGCGACGATCTCGCACAGCCCGAACGATCCCGAGGAGCACCGATGTCCGACGCCGAATACGAACCGAGCACGTGGGAATGGGTGGCCGATCAGGTTGCCGCCTACGAGGCCTCTGGTGGCGCCGAAGCCAACACCCTGATGGACACCGGAATCCCGATCATCGTGACCACGATGACGGGCCACAAGAGCGGAAAGATCCGCAAGGTGCCGCTCATGCGGGTGGAGCATGAGGGCGAGTACGCGCTCATCGCGTCGAAGGCCGGTATGCCCGAGCACCCGGGCTGGTACTACAACCTCGTGGCCACCGACCGCATCCAGCTCCAGGACGGCCCCGCGCCGGGCGACTACACGATCCGCGAGATCGAGGGTGACGAACGCGACGCCTGGTACCAGCGGGGAATCGACGTCTATCCCGACTACGCGGACTACCGCGTCTCGGCGACCGGCCACGGCCGGACCATCCCGGTCTTCGTCGCCAGTCCAGCGAGCTGAACGAACCCTCGCCTCAGCCGGTGAGCTCCACGTTGAGCGGGATGTGCGACGAGCCGACCACCGACACCCTGGAGGGGGAACTGGTCACATCGGTGGACGACTCGCCGACGAACGCGTCCGAGCAGTCGGTGGTTGCGCCCACGACGACCGTCCCGTCTACGAGGTGGCAGAACACCAGATAGGCTTCGCTGGCCGAGCCGAAGGTCGCGAAGATCGACGCCACCGCGAGGGTCACAACGACCACCATGGCGGCCAGTTCGAAGCGCATCCGGCGTGCCCGGCTCACAGGCACAGCTCCGTCGTGAAATCGTCGGGCCCCCGACCGGGCTGACACAGATTCTGCCGCTCGACATCCTCGATCTCTGTGCCGGTCTCGTCGTAGGTGACGACGAAACGCATGGCCGTGACCGAGTCACCGGAGTTCTCGGTGCTCTATGTCGACGATGACGAACTTCTCCGTCAGAGGTAGAAAACCACCCCAAATTTCGGAACAGCGGAATCAGCCATGAATCAACCACCTACCCTGGATACGTGAGTACGGAACCGCCGACCGACCACCAATCCGTCCTCATCCGCGTGACGGGCCCCGATCACGCTGGCATCACCGCCGGATTGATGGCTGTGCTCGCCGACGCGGGTGCGCAGGTGCAGGACATCGAGCAGATCGTGATCCGCGACCAGCTGACCCTCGGCGTCGCCGTGATCGTCCCGGAGGGCCGGGATCTTCTACGCGATGTTCTCTTGTTCGGCTGGGATCAGGGCATGGAGGTCGACTTCGATGTCGTGCCCTCCGAGTCTGCGCCGAAGACCAGCGGCCATGTCGTCACACTGCTCGGACCGGAGCTCACGCCGGGCGAGATCGGCGACGCCACCACTGCGATCGCCGACGCCGGCGCCAATATCGACCGCATTGTCCGCCTCTCGAAGTATCCGGTGATGAGCTACGAGCTGCTGGTCCGCGACGGCGACGACGCGAAGCTCCGCTCGAACCTGCTCCATGCGGCCGCCGCGAACCCTGGCGTCGACATCGCGATCCAGCGTGAGGGGCTCGGGCGTCGTGCCAAACGCCTCGTCGTGCTCGATGTGGATTCGACCTTGATCCAGGACGAGGTGATCGAGCTGCTCGCCGCCGAAGCCGGGTGCCTCGATGAGGTTCGCAAGATCACGCAAGACGCCATGGAAGGCGGGATCGATTTCGAGTCCTCGCTGCGTATGCGGGTGCGGCTGCTCGGTGGTCTCGAGGAAGACGCGATCGAACGGGCGTGGGCGAATCTGCGCTACACGCCTGGCGCGCGCACCTTCGTCCGCACGCTCGGCCGACTCGGGTTCACCACCGCAATCGTGTCGGGCGGGTTCACCGCGTTCACCGACCGACTCGCGGCCGACCTCCGCATTCCCCACTCACACGCCAACGAGTTGGAGATCGTGGACGGCCACCTCACCGGCGAACTGACCGGCGACATCGTCGACCGGGCCCGCAAGGCCGCGCTGCTCCAGACGATCGCAGCCGACGCCCACGTGCCGCTCGAACAGACGGTTGCCGTCGGCGACGGCGCCAACGATCTCGACATGCTCAATATCGCCGGCCTGGGCATCGCCTTCAACGCGAAGCCGATCGTTGAGAACGCTGCCGACACCGCGCTCACGGTGCCCTATCTCGACGCGATTCTCTTCGTCCTCGGCATCCGCCGCGAGGACGTCGAAGCAGCGGACGAAGTCGACGGCATCGACTGAACCTCTCCATGCGCCGGCAGGCCGATCCGGCGACGATCTTTCTCGCGGCCACAGCGGTCATGGCTGCCGGCACTTCCGCCAAGTGGACCGTGCTCGGCGTCCGGTTGGTGGGCGACCTCCGACTCGAGCCGTATTAGCTCGCGCTGCTCGGCACGGCGCTCGAGATGGGTGTCCTCGCCAGCGAGGTACCGACCGGTGTGATCGCGGACGTGATCAGCCGACGTTTCTCGATCATCCTCGCCTTCCTCATGATGGGGTCGGCCATGGCGCTGGCCGGTGTCTTCGAGGCGTTTTGGCTACTCGCCCTGAGTCAGATCGCGTGGGGCATCGGCTGGACGATGCAGTCCGGCGCCAATGTCGCCTGGCTCACCGACGAACTCCGCGACCCGGAGCGAGTCGAGAAACTCGTTCTTACCCGCTCGAGGGTGGAGGTGGCCGCCAACGCCGCCGGCGTGCCGATCGCGTTGATACTCAACCTTCTGCTGACCCGGAGCGGCGCCATCGCGGTCGCGAGCATGAGCCTGTTCGTGTGGGGGCTCGTGCTGATGGTCGTGATGCCGGAGAGGGGCTTCACTCGCCACGAAGGGGCGGCGTTCGCCGAGTTCAAGCGGGTGCTTTCCCTCGGCGGGAGGCTGACCCTGCGGACGCCTTCGTTGCGGATCATCGCCATCTCCACGCTGCTCGGCGGCTTCGCATCCGAGGTGATCGACCGGCTCGATGTCGCCCGGCTCTTCGAGGTCGGCATCCCGGATGACATGGACGAGGTCGTCCTCGTGTCGCTCCTCATGCTCGCCAAGGCCGTTGCCGCGATCGCGGTGCTTCGCCTCGTCGAGCGGCGCATCGTGTCGTACGGCGCGGCCCGCTGGATGACGCTCTTCTACCTCGGCGCGGCAGCAGCGGTCGCGGTCGCCGCGGGGAGCGGTCGCCTCGGGCTGGTGCTCGTGGCGTTCGTGGTCCAGGAGGGTCTCCGCTACGGCATCGACCCGTTGGAGACCCTGATCGCCAACCGGCACGACGAGTCCGATGCCCGGGCGACGGTGCTCTCGTTCATGAGCCAGGCCCACGCCGCCGGCGAGATCATCGGCGGGGTCACTCTCGGGATCCTGGCGACCGCGACGAGCGTGTCGACCGCCTTCTTCTTTGCGGTAGCCGTGTTCGTCCTCGCTGGTCTGGTCGCCGGCCGGGCGGAGCGAGCTGCGCCGGTCGCCGCAGGCTGATCTGGCTGTCAGCGCGGGGCACTACGGTGCGCTGCGTGGACGACACAACGCTGACCGTCAGCGAACTCGGCGCCCTGGTGCGCACCGCGCTCGAGCAGGCGATGCCCTATGGCGTCTGGGTCGAGGGCGAGATCAGCGGTATCACCCGATCCCGTAGCGGCCACGTCTACTTCGACCTAATCGAGCCAGCCGACACGCCGGGCGAAGCACCGCTGGCGACGGTCCCCGTCGTCCTCTTTCGGGAGAACCGCGATCGGGTCAACCGCCTCCTGAAGCGCCACGGCGATCCCATTCGGATGAGCGACGGCGTCCGCATTCGTATTCAGGGGATGGTCGACTTCTATCCGCCGCAGGGGCGCATTCAGCTCCGGATGTCCGCGATCGACCCCACGTACACGCTCGGCCGGTTGGCCGCAGAGCGCGACGCGCTGATGGCCGCTCTCTCCGCAGACGGGCTCTTGCGGGCCAACGCCGGCCGACCCGTGCCGGCAGTGCCGCTGCGGGTCGGCGTCGTCACGTCGATCGGCAGCGCCGCTCACGCCGACATCACCACCGTCTTCGAGCGGAGCGAGATAGCGTTCACGCTCGTTGAGGTCGACACCGCGGTGCAGGGAATCGGCGCCGAGAACGGCGTGGCCGCCGCGGTGCGCGCCGCATGCGAAGCCGACGTCGACGTCGTCATCGTCGCCCGGGGCGGCGGCTCGAAGACCGATCTCGCCACCTTCGACCATGAGGCCGTGGCCCGCGCGATCGCCGCTGCAACTGCGCCGGTGATCACGGGCGTGGGTCACGACATCGACCGCAGCGTGGCCGATGAAGTCGCTCACACCGCCACCACCACACCGACAGCGGCGGCCCAGCTGGTCGTCGCCCGCGTCGGCGAATGGCTCGGCCGCTTGGGCGAGGTCGAGCGTGAGGTCGTCGCCGGCGGGCGCCGAGCGATGGACCGAGCCGAGAGCCGGGTGCACGGGGCCGAACGAGCGGTGGTCGGTGCCAGCCGGGGCGCGATCGCTCGCGCCGACCAACGGCTGGCCAGTCAGTCCCACCGGCTCGCCCGGTCTGCGCGCCACGCCGACACGCGGGCCCGGGCCCAGCTGGACCTCGCCGTCGCCCGCATCGACGTCGCCCGCCGCCACGCGCTGCGCCGGGCGGAGGATCGCGTCGGCCTCGTGGAGGCAAAGATACGGGCGCTCGACCCCGCGATCGCACTCGCCCGGGGATGGTCGATCACCCGAGACCAACAGGGCCGCGTGGTGCGCTCTGTCGGCGATCTCGCGACGGGCGCCACGGTCACCACCCAGGTCGCCGACGGCAGCGCCACGAGTACGATCATCGACACCGCGGTCGACACCGCATCCACCGAGGAGACACCGTGAGCGACAGCTCCGCGAGCGACACCGAGGTCGGCTACGCCGACGCCATGGCCGAGCTGGAGTCGATCCTCGACGACCTGGAGGACGACGACCTCGACGTCGACGTGCTCGCTTCACGAGTCGAGCGAGCGTCCACCCTGATCACGCTGTGCCGGGACCGAATCGGCGCCGCCCGCGTCCAGGTCGAGAAGATCGTGACCTCGTTGGATGCCGATGTCGAGAGCGACGAGGACGACGCCTCCGAGGCCGACGATGACGACCGCGGCACCCTAGACCTCGACGCCGACTGACCCGCCTGATGAGTACCGTCCCGGCTCAACTCACCGAGGTTGCGTCGCTCGTTGACGGCGCCTTGGCCGAGGTGTTCGCGGCGGAGCGGGCGACGTGGCGCGAGCTCGACCCGGCGCTCGACACCCCCCTCGGCGACCTGGAGGACTTCGTGGGCGGCGGCGGCAAGCGAATCCGACCGGCGTACTGCCACTGGGGCTGGGTCACCGCCGGCGGTGCGCCCGACGGCGACGGTACCCTCATGGGCGCGTGCGCGCTCGAACTGCTCCACGCCTTCGCGCTCGTCCACGACGACGTGATGGACGGCTCCCCCACTCGGCGAGGATCGGCGACGGTCTGGGCCCGGTTCATCCAGCGCCACGAAGCCGGCCGCTGGGCCGGCGAGGATCGCCGCTTCGGCGAGGCCGCCGCCATCCTGGTCGGCGACATAGCGATGGTGATGGCGGACCGCTGCATCGGAAACGCCGCGCCGCCGGTTCGAGCGGTCTGGGATGCGCTGCGGACCGAGCTCAACATGGGCCAGTACCTCGACGTACTCGGCACCGTCACCGGCGAAGTCACGGCCGACGGGGCCCGCACGATCATGCGCAACAAGACAGCGGGCTACACGATCGTTCGCCCACTCCAGCTCGGCGCCGCGCTGGCCGGGCAGCCAGAACTGGCCGACGACCTCGCCGCCCACGGCATGCCGCTCGGCATCGCCTTCCAGTTGCGCGACGACATGCTGGGGGCCTTTGGCGACAGCGAACGCACCGGCAAACCGGTCGGCGACGACCTCACCGAAGGCAAGCCGACAGTGCTGCTGGCGCTGGCCCGCGAACGCGCCGACGCCACCCAGCTGGAGATTCTCGACAAGGTCGGCGGGCGCATCGGCGCCGACGACATCGCCGCGATCCAGCAGGTGATGGTCGACACCGGCGCCGTCGCCGCCAGCGAGGCCGAGACGGAGCAGCTGCTCGAGGAAGCCCTCACCGCCATCGGCGCACTCCCCGATCACAACGGCAGCCGCGACGCGCTCCGGGTCCTCGCCGACTACGTGGTCGAGCGCGACAGCTGACCTCAGTCGGCCCACCAGTAGCAACGGAGTGCACTCGCTCCGGCTGCCAAGCCGACTCCGCCGCCGACACCGGTGGCGTTCTGAGTCGTGATCTCGGGATTGTTCGGGAAGAAGTAGATATCGGCGAGACCAAGCCCGCCGACGGGGGTCTGCGCCCCGCGGCCCAGATCTGGCCCCATCCGACGAAGTCGTCGAGTTCCATGTCGTAGGTGGTGGTGAAGTCCGTCCACTCGTCAGGGCCATCGACCCCTGCCTTCGGTCCGGCAGCACCCCCACCGCCGAGGGACGTGAACCTCTTGGACTTGCCATCCGCGTCCTGGATCTCGAACTTGTACGCACCACCGCCGAGAAAGAACCCTCCTTCGGCGCCGCGCACCATGCGGATTTTGAAATTGCACTGGCCGACGGGAGCCGGCAGCGCCACGGCTCCGGTGGGCGTCCACGTGTCGATGTCGGGCACACCCTCCTTCGGCGACGGCGGGTTCTTCTCACAACGAGCGAGGGCGGCTCTGGCCGCGTCGAGCGCCACCTACGCCTCGTTGCGCTCCTTGGCTGCCGTCGCGAGCAACCCCTCCTGGAGAACGAACTTCTTGTACCACTCGTCGTGGGCCTCGACCTCGTCACCGTTCCGACCGCCGACGCCAGGATCATGGAGCCGATCGAAAGCGAGACCGTCACGACGTTGATCGCGGCCCCATAGCCTGAAGCGATGTCCGACCCCCGCACCGAGGCCGAGCGACGCCGTACGTTCGCGATCATCTCGCACCCTGACGCGGGCAAGACCACGCTCACCGAGAAGTTCCTGCTCTACGGCGGCGCGCTCTCCAGCGGTGCCGGGTCCGTGAAGGCGAAGGGCGACCGACGGTCCGCCACCTCCGATTGGATGGAGCTCGAACAACAGCGCGGTATCTCCATCACGTCCACGGTGCTGCAGTTCCCCTACCGCGACCGGGTGCTGAACCTCCTCGACACCCCGGGTCACCGCGACTTCTCCGAGGACACCTACCGCGTGCTCGCCGCGACCGATGCAGCGATCATGGTGCTGGATGGATCGAAGGGCATCGAGGCCCAGACCCGCAAGCTCTTCGAGGTCTGTCGCGACCGCGAGATCCCGATCGTGACCTTCATCAACAAGTGGGATCGGCCGAGCCTCGACCCGCTCGCGCTGCTCGATGAGATCGAGGAACAGCTCGTGCTCGAGCCGGTGCCGGTCTCGTGGCCGGTGGGTGACGGCGAGCGGTTCCGCGGCGTGATCGACCGGCACAAGAACGAGTTCATTCGCTATGCCCGAACAGCCCGCGGCGCCACGGAGGCCCCGGAGGAAGTCGTCGACCGCGACCGCGCCGCCGAGGAAGAGGGCGACCTCTGGATCGAAGCCGAGGAAGGCATCGAGCTGCTCGACACGGTTGGTCGCGAGTTCGATCAGAAGCGGTTCGAAGCCGGCGAACTCTCGCCCGTCTTCTTCGGTTCTGCGCTTACCAACTTCGGCGTGCGCCTCATCCTCGATGCGATGGTGGACCTCGTACCGTCGCCCAGCCCGCAGAAGGATCGCGACAGCAACCCTCGTGCTCTCGAGTCGCCGTTCTCCGGTCTCGTTTTCAAGGTGCAAGCGAACACCGACAAGAACCACCGCGACCGCGTGGCGTTCATGCGCGTGTGTTCCGGCCGCTTCGAGCGGGGCATGGTCGTCACACACGGACCCACCGGTAAGCCGTTCGCCACCAAGTATGCACAGTCCGTTGCCGGCCAGGACCGCGAGACCGTCGAAGAGGCGTACCCCGGTGACGTCGTCGGCCTCGTCAATGCCAACGACTTCCGCGTCGGCGACGCCATCTGGGTCGACGACAAAGTGCTCTGGCCCGACATGCCCGCCTTCGCACCCGCCCACTTCCGAGTGGTTCGCACGCTCGACACGTCCAAGTCGAAGCAGTTCCGTAGCGGGATCAACCAGCTCGACGAAGAGGGCGTCATCCAAGTCCTGCGTGAACCCGACGTCGGTGATCAAGCCCCGATCCTCGCCGCCGTCGGCCCGCTCCAGTTCGAGGTCGCCCAGCATCGGCTCGAGAACGAGTTCGGCGCGCCGATCGAGATGGTGCCGTGCTCGTGGACCGTCGCCCGCGTGACGGACGAGGAATCGTCCGACAAGCTCCGGGGCATGAGCGGCGTGACCGTCACCCACCGCAGCGACGGCGAGATGCTCGCGCTGTTCGAGAGCCCCTATTGGCTCCAGCGACTCGAAGCGGACCAGCCGGAGCTTCGCCTCGACAAGCTCATCGCCGAGGGCACGTGAGCCGCGTCGGCCGCGTCGCGTTGGTGCTCGCGATCGTGTCGGGCTCGGTCGTGCTCGGCGCTTCACCGGCCGCGGCGTGCAGCTGCGGCGAGGCCACCGACGCCGAGTTCTACGGCTGGGCCGACGTCGTCTTCACCGGCGAGCTGGTCGACTACTCCTTCGACGAGGATCCGGACGGTGACGGAATCTTGTCATCTGCCGACCCCGCCGTCTGGACGTTCACCGTCAGCGAGGTGTGGAAGGGCGAGGCGTTCACGACGCAGCCGGTCCTGTCCCCCGTTTCCGGCGCAAGCTGCGGGCTCGAGATCCCGAAGACCGGCACGTTCCACGTCTTCGCCAACCACACGGATCCGAACGATTGGCTCGAGTTCGAAGCCGGTCGCTTGCAGGCCAGCCTCTGCGGGGGCACGCGCGCGGTGGGTACCGGTGCGCTCGAGAACGAGCCGAAGATCACGGCCACGGAACCGGTGCCCGAGTCGACCACGACGACGAGCACCACCGCCGCGCCAGCCACCATCGTTCCGGCGGCCGACGATCCGAACGAACTCGACCCCGTCGACCCGGCTTCCGGCGGAACCACTCTTGCCGTCGGCTTCCTGATCGTCGGCATCATCGGCGCGGTCATCGCGGCCCGACTCGCGTACAAGCGCCGGGACGCGGAGGAATGGTGAAGTCCGCTCGGCTGCTGATGCTCGCGGCCGTCATCGCCACGACGGTTGTGCTCGGCAGCGCAAGCCCGGCGCTGGCCTGCAGCTGTGCGGGGCCTGTCAGCGACAGCGAAGCCCTCTCGACCAACGACGCCGCGTTCGAAGGAACGGTCGTCGAGTTGCACGATGCCCGTACTGGCGCGCTGAGCACCGATCATCCCGATGTCATCGTGCTCGACGTCACCGCTGTCTACGCCGGCGAGGTCGGCAATCAGGTGGGCGTGGTGACCAGTCCTTCGGGCGCGTCGTGCGGCTACGACTTCGCAGTCGGCGTCGAGTACCTCGTCTTCGGTCGAGCCGAGTCAGGCTTCCACACGCTCGAAGACGGCTGGTACGACGTCGGCCTCTGCTCGGGCACGCGCCGGCTGTCGGCCGAGCCGGTCGGAATCGAAGGCGAGCCATCCCCGCCACTCGACACCGGCGACATCTCCGACGGTGCGATCCAACGTCACCTCGGCAGCGTCCGTCCGTCCCTTTTCCCCGAGGCCTTCATCTTCATCGGCGTGTTCGCCTTCGTGATCGGCCTCGTCGCTTGGCTAAACCGCAAGGGCCGAACTGTCGCCTGACTCCCGATGCTTTTGTGACGCCGAATGCGCCGTATGCGACGGTGGGAGCTCACAGATCGAGGGATTGGCGACATGAGGGACTTGGCAGGAAGAACCGCGGTGGTGACCGGAGCTGCCGGTGGCATCGGGTTGGCTCTCACCGAACGCTTCGTGGCGGCGGGCATGTCGGTCGTGATGGCCGACGTGGAAGAGGAGACGCTCTCCCGCGAGTCAGCTCGGCTGGAGTCCGACGGCGCGTCGGTGTTCGGCGTACTGACCGATGTCCGCGACGCCGCCGCCGTGGAGGGGCTGCGCGACCAGGCGTTGTCGGTCTACGGATCGGTCCACGTCCTGTGCAACAACGCCGGCGTGGCCCCCGCCGGGCCGATGGCCGACACAACGCCGTCGGACTGGGAGTGGACCGTCGGGGTGAACGTCCTCGGCGTTGCCTACGGCGTGACGGCGTTCGCCCAGCACTTCATCGATCAGGGCGAAGGGCACATCGTCAACACCGCAAGCGAAGCCGGCTTGGTGACGAACCCGCAGCTCGGTCTGTATTGCACGACGAAGCACGCCGTGCTGGGGATGAGCGAGTCGCTTTGGCGGGAGCTGCACCCGCAGGGCATCGGTGTGTCCGTCCTCTGCCCGAATCTCGTCGACACGAAGATCTTCGAGAGCGAACGCAATCGCACGGACGGCGCGGAACTGACGGCGACCTCGGCGGCGACCCTGGCACCGCTGCGAGAGATGATCGGCCTCGCCGGCATTCCGACGAGCACCGTCGCGGATCGAGTGCACGACGCCATCGTCGGCGACGAGTTCTGGGTCCTCACCCACGAGGTCACGCTCCCCGCCGCCTCCCGGCGCTACGACGATCTCCACGCCGGGCGCAACCCGACCGACCCCTACGACGGCCTCATCGGCTAGCCCAAGAGCCCCTCGATCTGTGTCGTCTGAGTCGCGCATGGCGCGACTCAGCGACCAGAGATCAAGGGTGCGGTGGCGTGCAATCGGTCACAAAGGCTGGACTTCGGCCGATGAGGTAGGCGTAGACTTACAGCGTACGAACTTACGGTGTACGGGCACGTGCCGAACACTGCGAAGAGGTTCTGATGCCTGATGTCCCCCGCCCACCCGTCGAGGATTGGGCCACCGACTTCGACCACACGCACCCCGACTACGCGGCGAACGCGCCAGAGATCTGGGACGACCTGCGGCACCGCTGCCCCGTTGCCCACACCGAACGGTTCGGCGGAGCCTGGCTCCCGACGAAACACGAGGACGTCGCCCGCATCGCGAAGGACACGGACAACTTCACATCGCAGGGCGTGATCGTCACCGACTGGCGGCCCGACATTCCCCGGCCAATGGGCTACGCCCCGCCGATCACCTCGGATCCACCGTTCCACGCGGTTGCCCGGAAGTTCCTGCTCGAGTTCTTCTCACCGAAGGCGATCGATGGCTGGGAAACCACCGCCCGCGAGACGTGCCGGGAGTTGATCGCCGAGATCAAGGCCTCTGGCGTCGACGAGATCGACGCCGCGACGGAGTACGCACAGCACATCCCGGTGCGGGTGATCGCCGACATGCTCGGTCTTCCGCGTGAAGACGGCGACAAGTTCCGGGTCTGGATCCACCGCATCCTGGAAGAACCCGGCCAGAACTCGATCATCTCCGAGGAAGACACCCTCGACTACTACCTCAACGCGAAGGTCAAGGAGCGCCGCGAGAACCTGGGGGACGACTTGATCAGCTATCTCTGTCAGGCCGACATCGACGGGATGGCGCTGCTCGACGACCACGTCCGCGGCACGATCGGGCTGCTCATCATCGCCGGCATCGACACGACGTGGTCCGGCATCGGCTCGAGCATCTGGCACATGGCCCAGCACCCGGACGACCGGAAGCGGTGGGTCGACGATCCCGACGTCCGGCCGTTCGCGATCGAGGAGTTCTTGCGGTTCTACGCCCCCGTCACGATGGCTCGGCTCGTCGCCGAAGACGTGGAGGTCGGCGGCTGCCCGATGAAGACGGACGACTGGACCCTGCTGTCGTTCCCGGCAGCCAACCGCGACCCCGAGGCGTTCGAGCAGGCCGACGAGTTCATCATCGACCGGCAGCGCAACCGTCACAGCGCGTTCGGCCTCGGCATCCATCGCTGCGTCGGCTCGAACCTCGCCCGGATGGAGATGGCCGTCGCCCTCGAAGAATGGATGGACGCCTTCCCCGACTTCGAGCTGGCCGATCCCGCCGCTGTCACATGGTCGACCGGTCAGGTCCGCGGCCCTCGGTCGATGCCGATCCGGGTGCAGGTTCCGGCCACCGCCATCTCCGGCACGGCCGTCGAATAGGGTCGGAGCCGATGAAGATCACGTACGACCGCGAGGCCTGCCAGGGCCACAACCGCTGCTACATGCTCGCGCCCGAGCTGTTCGACACAGACGACGAGGGATACGCAATTCTGCTCGTCGACGGCGAGATCCCCGACGAACTCGAGGAGAAAGCCCGGCTCGCCGCGGACAACTGCCCCGAGTTCGCAATCGAGATCGTCGAGGAGTAAGCCGCCGCACTGATCGCATACGCTCCGAGCCGTGCGCATCCAGAAATTCTCGACAACCGAAGCATTCATCGCGATCGACCTCGCCGATGCTGAGGCCTCGTCCGGCCCTGTCCGCTGGGCCCGCAAAGTGCTCCAGGGCGGAGCGAAGGATCTCGCCCGCTCGCAGACCTACACCTACGCCGCTCTCGGCATGAAGCGAGGCGGCGCGTCGGCGGGCATCAGCGCCGAAGGCCCAGATCGCGACAGCGCGATCCAAGCGTTCGTCGCCGAGATGGCCGACATCGTGTCCGACAGCACGTATCTCCCCGATGCGGCGAAGGGCGTGAGCGAGCCGGATCTCGCCCCGCTGCGAGACGCCGACGAACGCGACACCTCTCGTCTGGCTGGTGACCGTTCGTCGTTCGTCGATCGTTGTGACGGCTTGAGCGCAGCGGTCTGCGCACATCACGCGGCCTCGGGTCTCGCGGGCAAGACCGTGGCGATCGAAGGGTTCGGCGCGAACGGGCCAGCGCTCGCGGCCGCCGCGGTCGAACGGGGAGCGACCATCACCGCCGTCGCCACCAGCACCGGCACGATCAGTAGCGACGCGGGGTTCGACCCAACTGCGCTGGCGGACGGATGGGCCGCTTCCGGCCCCGATCTCGTCAACGACCTCGGCAAGGCCGGCCATCCGATGTCGATCTTCGGGAGCGGAGCCGACGTCTGGTTCGTCGGCTCGAAGATGGGTGTCGTGAATCACGATGTCGCCGCGCAGATCGGGGAGGCATCCGCCGTCATCGCCTGTGGCCGCATTCCGCTCACAGCGCGAGCGCTCGCCGTGTTGCGCCGCAACGACGTCGCCACGCCAGCCGACTTCGTCGCGCTGGCCGGCTCGACGCTCGCCCTGTGGGGCGACGCGAACCGAACCGAAGCCGAGATTCTCGCTGGGATCAATGAAGACATCGGCGACATGACCGCCGAGTTCAAGGCCCACGACGACGGCCCGTTTCTCGCAGCGTGCCTCGAAGCCGAGTCGTTCCTGTCGAGCTGGCAGGACGACCTGCCGTTCGGCCGTCCCCTCGCCCCCTGAACTCTGTTCTGGTGCACCAGGAGTGTCAGGCGGACACATTTGGTGCACCAGAAGCGCAGAACTAGGGTTCGCCACGAACCTAATCTGGGGGATTTATGAAGAAGCTGCTCGCGTTCCTGCTCGCGTTTGCAATATTCGCCGCGGCCTGTGGCGACGATGGCGACTCGCCGGCCGACGGAGCCGACGTCGACACCACCGACGAGACCCCAACGGACGACGGTGACGAACCGACGGACGACGGAGGCGACGATCCCCTCGACGATCCCCTCGACGAACCGGTCGACGAGCTCACGGCATCGTTCCGCGGCGTCACCGAGGACAGCATCACGATCGGCATCGCAGCAATCGATACCGAGGCACTCCTCGACTTCGGCTACGACCTCGGCAACGTGCCGCTCGAGCCGCTGCTGCAGTCCTGGGCCGACACGCTGAACGAGAACGGTGGCGTGCTTGGCCGCAGCATCGAGTTCGAGATCGACATCTTCCTGCCGATCGGTGACTTGCCATCCCAGGAGATCTGCCTGCGCCAGATGGAGGACGAAGAAGTCTTCGTCGTGATTGGGCAGTTCCTCGCCAACAACCCGTTGTGCATCACCGAGCAGTACGGCCACCCCTATGTCGGCCACTTCGGGGAGACACCCGAACGCCAGGAGCGATCCGAAGGCCGGTTCTTCGCGACCGAGATCAGCCAGATGCCTCAGCGAATCGGCGGCGTCACCCGCATGATCGAAGACGGTGACCTTGACGGAAAGGCGGTCGCCCTCTCATGGCAGAACCAAGCGGACCGCGTCTACGCGGAGGGCGTGCGACCGATCCTCGAAGCAGCGGGGGTGAACATCGTCGTCGAGATCGAAGTCGGCGAGACCTCCGAGGACCAGGTAGCGAATGACGCCGACTGGGACATCGCGATCGAGCGAGCAAAGTCCGAAGGCACCGAGGTGCTCCTCCATCTCTCCGGCATCACCGGGCCACTCGATGCGATGGGCCGTGCTGAGGAGCGCGACATCACCCTCGCGTTCACCAACGGTCAAGCGGCCGACGGCACGACCGTGGTTTCGCAGAGCACGTCACCTGACTACGTGCGGGAGAACTCGTTCGCCGTCACCACCTACAAGCCGTCCGCCGAGGTGGGGCTGGCTGACCCGGGCGTCATCCAGTGCCTCGATGAGTACGAGGCATGGGGCGGCGCCATGGACGAGCTCGAGATGGACAATGACGACTTCGTGAACGGCATCGTCAACTGGTGCCGCATCTTCCGCCTCACCGTCGCGATCCTCGAGGCCGCCGGGCCGGAGCTCACGCCGGAGACGTTCATCACCGGCGGCGAGAGCCTCGGTCCGATCGTGCTTCCGGCGATGCCCGAGGGTTCGGTCACGCCGGACAAGCACTCCGCCGGTTCCGAGCTGATCCGCTACGTCTACGACACCGAACTCGGCCAGTACGTCGCAACCGGCGATCCGTTCCTCGGCGCTTTCGATCAATAACGCTGAGCGTTCTGTAACGGGGGGTCTGACCCCCCGTTACAGAAGGCCAACAGTTAGTCGACGAGGGCGTGCCAGCGTTCGCCCATGCGGACATAGCCGTCACCGTTGGGGTGGAGGTTGTCCGGGAGGTCGGCCGCGTCGGCTGACGAGAACAGGTCGAATCCGTCCAGGTAGGTGATGTTCGCATCGCCGGCCTCGGTGCGGAATGCGACTGCCTCCGCCAGGTAGTCCCGCACCCAGGTGAGCGTCAGCGCATCCGCGATCGGGTTGGGTGCGCCATCTTGGAAGAGGCCGTCCACGTTGCTCCGGGGTCCCGGGTCGGTCTCGAGGTACGGGCACCAGATCGGCGACGCCAGGATGATCGGTGTCTCGGGATGTCCGTCGCGGACGGTGTCGAGGAACGCATGTAGCGCCGGCCGGAACGTTCGTTCGGTCAACGAGCCCCCGCCGACGATATTGATGCCGATCTTGCAGCTGATCCGGTCAGCCGGCAGGTCGCGCATCTGCTGGGCGATGAACTGGTCGAGATGACAGGAGCCACCCAGGCCGAGGTTGTAGAGATTCCATCCACCGAGACCGGCGGCGACGGCCGGCCAGACCCGACTCGGGCTGTGCGCCTCGGAACACTGACTGATCGAGCTGCCGTAGTGGACCCACTTCGGGCGATCGTCGGGCGTCGGCGCCTCGATGACCGCATCGTCATCCAGCTCCACGGCGATCAACGCACCGGTCGCATTGTGGGGAAGCCAAATCTCGACGTCGACCAGGTCGCCGGGAAGAGGGATCTCGAAGCGGGCGGGACCCGACCCGAGCGTCGCCATGATCGGAGGCTCGACCGACATGTCGATGCGGACGACTGTCCCGCCCTCACCCTCGTAGCTCGACGGCGCCGCTCCGTCGACACTCGCGTCGAGCACGGGGGGCTGGACCTCGCGGCCCGGAAACGTGATGCGTGAGGCCTCGTGTCGCACAACCATGTTCGCGGAGTCGGTTCGGAACCGGAGCCGCACGCCCGACGGTGTCCGCACCATCATCCCCATCATGTCGCCGAACAGGTGCTTGTGACGGCGAGGGACGCGGGAGATCATCACGCCCTCGTCGCGGGCGGGCCGAACCTCGGCGATGCCTTCCCACTCCGCGGGTCCGCCCGTCAGATCGAGCTGCTGCATCGCCCACGTCTACCATGCGTGCCGTGGCGCTCCCTATCCTCGACGCAACCCATGACCTTGATCCGGCCGCGATCGAGTCGGTTCGCGAGCGAGGCCATTGCGTCGTCCGTGGCCTCGCGACCGCCGAGGAGTGCGCGTCATATCTGCCGGAGATCCAGGATGGCGTCGACCGATGGCATCCGGAGCCATCCCCACTGGCCGACCGGGACACGTACGGCAAGGCGTTCCTCCAGGCGATGGCGCTGCGGTCGGTGCACAAGCAGACACGAGGCTTCGTGGACTCGCCCCGGTTCGCGGGGGTCGCAGCCGAACTACTCGGCGTCGAAGGTGTCCGGCTGTACCACGACCAGGCCCTCTTCAAGGAGGCCGGCGGCGGAAGGACTCCATGGCACCAGGACCAGAACTACTGGCCCCTCGACACCGATGACATCGTCACGATGTGGATGCCGCTCGTCGACCTCGACCCCGCAGTCGGCTCGATGACGTTCCTCGACGCCTCCCACCTCGACGGCGATGTCGGCGCTGGTGAGATCTCCGACTCCAGCGACGCTGCGATCGAACGATCGATCGCAGTCGGCAACAGATCGACCACGACCCACGGCGCGCTGGCCGCTGGCGACGCCACGTTCCACAAAGGCTGGACGATCCATTCCGCGGGCCCGAATCCGACCGACGCGACGCGCCCCGTCATGACCATCATCTGGTTCGCCGACGGCGCCCGCATCACCGAGCCGAACTCACCGCAGCAGGAGTTCGACCTCGCCACCTGGCTCGACAATGGCACCCCTGGCACCGTCGCCGCCGGCCGTCGCAACCCAAGACTCTGGCCCCCAAGTTGAAAGAGGGGTCTGACCCCTCTTTCAACTCACGAGGGGCCGGAGAAGTTGAAGCTGTTGTCGTCGTCCCACGCCTCGGTGAGCGCTGGGTCGGCGGCGGACGTCGGCGTAAGCGGGATCTCGAGGCCGTCGTAGCTCGCGAGCTCGGAGCGGCCGACGACCATCCAGTGGACTTCGTCGGGGCCGTCGGCGAGACGCAACGTCCGCTGGCTCGCGTACATGCCGGCGAGCGGCGTCCATTGCGACACGCCGGTCGCGCCGTGCATCTGGATCGCTTGATCGATGATCGAGCAGACGCGCTCGGGCACCATGGCCTTCACGGCGGAGATCCACACACGGGCTTCCTGGTTGCCGAGCGTGTCCATCGCCTTCGCGGCACGCAGGACCATCATCCGCATCGCCTCGATCTCGGCACGGGCCTTGCCGATCAGCTCGGTGTTGCCGCCGAGCCGGGCGATCGGCTTGCCGAAGGCCTCGCGGGTCATCCCTCGGCGACACATCAGGTCGAGCGCCTTCTCCGCGGCGCCGATGCCGCGCATGCAGTGATGGATCCGGCCCGGGCCGAGGCGCAGCTGTGAGATCGCGAAGCCTTCGCCTTCGTCCCACAGCATGTTGGTGGCCGGCACCCGGACGTCGGTGAGACGGAGGTGCATGTGACCGTGAGGGGCGTCGTCTCCACCGAAGACATGCATCGGGCCGAGGATCTCGAGACCGGGCGTGTCCATCGGGACGAGGATCTGCGACTGGCGGCGATGCGGCGGACCGTCGGGCGAGGTCTGACACATCAGGATCATGATCTTGCAGCGAGGGTCGCCGGCGCCGGAGATGTAGTACTTCTCGCCGTTGATGACGTACTCGTCGCCGTCCTTGATGGCCTGGCAGCGGACGTTCTTCGCATCGGACGAGGCCACACCCGGCTCGGTCATACCGAAGCAGCTGCGGATCTCGCCGTTCAGCAGTGGCTCAAGCCACTGCTCCTTCTGCTCGGGCGTGCCCACGCGCTCGATCACTTCCATGTTGCCGGTGTCGGGCGCCGAGCAGTTCAGCGATTCCGACCCGAGCGGATACTTGCCGAGCTCGACCGCGAGGTAGGCGTAGTCCAGGTTGGACAGACCCTGGCCGGTCTCGGGCAGGAAGAAGTTCCACAGTCCGCGTGCCTTGGCTTCGTCCTTCGCTCGCTCGAGCAGCTCGAGCTGGCGATCGGTGTAGGACCAGCGGTCAGCGCGACCCTCGCCGGCCTTCGAGAACTCCGCCTGCATCGGCGCGACGACCGTCTCGAGGAATTCGACAACCTGGTTGAAGAACGGTCGGCTCTCCTCCGACATGCGAAGGTCGAAGTCGTCCATCGACGCGGTCTTGAGGGCACGGGATTCAAGGGAGTCCATGGCAGCGATACTGCCACTTTCTCGCTGAACCGGCCCATTGGGGTTCGAGCTGGCATCATCGGCGGATGCTCACCATCACTCCCATCGGCCCTGCGGTCGGCGCGACGATCGAGGGCGTCGAGTTCGACGGCGACACCGTGGGCGACGCTGCCGAAATCCGTGCCGCGTGGATCGAGCACGGCGTGGTCTTCTTCCCACAGCTCCATCCGACTCCCGACCAGCAAATGGCACTCGCCCGTGCCCTCGGCGTCCCCGAGTCCCACGGCGATTTCGGTGACGACACCCGCGAGTACGAACGAGTCAGCGGTCACCGGGAGCTCATCGAGGTCGCGAACCGGCCGGTCAACCGCGCGGACTTCTGGCACACCGATGCCACATTTCGCGAGGAGCCGCCGGCCGGCTCGATCCTCGCCCTCGTCGATGTGCCGCCCACTGGAGGCGACACCATGTGGCTCAGCACAGCGGCTGCCTACGACGCGCTGCCCGAGCCCATTCGGGAGATGGTCGGGGAGCTGACCGCCGAACACGGCCGCCCGCCGCTCACCGGCACATCGGACCACCCAGTCGTCGCCGTACACCCTGACTCCGGTCGACGGGTGCTCTACGTCAACCGGGCGTGGACGAACCGGGTCAAGGGAATGAAGTACACCTACTCCACCAAGCTCCTGGAGATGCTGTGCGACTTCGTCGAGCAGCCCGAATGGACGATCCGGTGGACGTGGACACCCGGCGACGTGGCCGCGTGGGACAACCGCAGTACCCAGCACTACGCCGTCTACGACTACGGCGACTATCCCCGGATGGGCCATCGGGTGATCGTCTCGGGCCAGCGACCCGTCGGGATCAGCTGAGAAACAGCTCGCAGCGATACGTCGAACGACACCCGCCATCGTGAGCGCCGACGACCCGTCTAGCGTGCTGGCGATGACAAAGCTGGCGGTTCGAACCAGAGGCCTCTGATGTTCCCGGTCATCCCCCCCTCCGAGCTACACCCGTGACCTCGACTGCCTGCAGACGCGGACCCGGAGACCACGGGCCCATCCGCCGAACTTCGCCCTGCTCTGCGACTGGACGGTATGGGACGCCGGAACAGTCCTCGGGGCCGATGAACCGCCGGAAACCCTATACGTCCGCAGCGAAGAGGACAGCCTCAGGTGGTTCGTCGATGAAGTCTCGCCCCGGCTGTCATCGCCGTTTGCGCTAGTGACCGGTTCGCATGATCGGCCGATGCCGATGGGTTGGGCGGCAAAGATCGGCTTCGACTGGCAGCAAATTCTCGACCACCCCAACCTCGCGGGCTGGTTCACCGAGAACCGGAATGTCGCCGACCCGAGGATCCATCCGTTCTCCCTTGGCATTCCGTGCCCAGATGTCGGATCGTGGATCGACTGCGTGGACGACGAATCGACATGGGACGCGGCCATGTTCGAGGCCGAGCGGGACTGGTGGCGCGCGCCGCGAGGCGATTCAATCTTCGGCTGTTGGCATGACCGGTCAGGTCATGTCAGTGGTACGAGCCCGGTCGGAGCCGACGAGCGTTCGCTCTGCCGGGCCCAGCTCGCGCCGGAACCCTTCTTCACGTGGGTCGAACCGGGTCTCTCTCGTCAGCAGTTCCTCGCCGAACTTCGGACTCATGCGTTCGTCTCGTGCCCCCACCGTGGCGGCCTGGGCCCGAGCCCGAGAGCGTGGGAGGGCATGCACGTCGGCACGATCCCGATCGTGAAGCGATCCACGACGCCCGCTGCGTTCACCGGTCTACCCGTCGTGGTGGTGGACGAATGGTCCGACATCACTGCGGCGGCGTTGAGCGATTGGAGCGAGGAGCACCGATCGGCGATCGAGCCCCCGGATCTGGAGCATCTCCTGTCGAACCAAGCGCTGCTGGATCGCGTTCGGGCGACGCTCTGAAAGAAGGATCGGTGACCGGCTCTGCGGCGCTATCGTTGGACGTTCCGGGGCTGTAGCTCAGTTGGCTAGAGCACCTGCTTTGCAAGCAGGATGTCGTGGGTTCGATTCCCATCAGCTCCACAAACAAAACCTCTGGTCAGAGCTGATTTTTGCCTGCTTCTGACTCGAAGTAGGCGACCTCGGATTCGTGCAGGGGCACTACAGGGGCACGCGAGAAAAGACGAAGTGAGCGGCAGCGACCCGCCCAGGACTCGGTTGACCTG